>NZ_CP046258.1:0-164963 GCF_009720185.1 Gordonia sp. 135 | reverse complement strand
CCGTGTAACCCCGGAACCGTATAACGGTGGAACCCTCAAACGTTGGAACGACACAACGCTGAAAGTGCAGAACCTTTCAACGTTCTAGTGTTGTCATCTTGAAACTTTTGAACGTCGCCCAGTTACAACGTTGCGATGGCCGAACACTGCAACGTTTGAGTGTTGTAGCTATCTAAGCTTACAACTATGTAATTTGGCAACCCTACAACGTTGTCCGCGCACAACCCCTCAACCGCAAAACGTTGTAACTGGCCAACGTTGTAGCGTTACAACACCACTCAGCGGCTGGTGACGGTCATCCAGTGATGTGGTCACATCGCGCGACGACATCGCCCAGGTCTCGGTAGCCGTCCTCGCCGCATAGGGAGCAGTTGGCGATTGCTCGTCGGCGAGCTGCGGCTGCTCGGCGGAACTCGGCCTCGCGAGCTTCTTCGGCGGCCGCGGGACGGTCTTCCATGTCGCCGTGCTTCTTGAGCAGCCCTCCGAGGAGTCGTACCGGGTCGCTGGGGTCGGTGGCGATCCAACCTCCGAGGCTGACGTGGTCACGTAAGAGCTGGTCGAGGTCCGCCGGAGTCCACCCGAATTCAGCAGGTTTCGCGAGAACTGCTGCGAGCCGACCAGGGGAGCATTTTGCTGCCCACGGCGGTGCTGTAGCGCTGTGGCGCCATTTGTGACCCAGCAGCAGGCCCTTCTGATTATGCCGTGGGCGAGTTTTGAGCGCCGGCCGGCCACCTCCTGTGGTCCTGGAGTCGCGCGAAGCGCGGCCTTGGTTCTCTCCGGCTTTGCCGGTTGCTGATAGTGAGTTTTGACCAAGGGGAGAAGGGGTCCTAAAGGACCCCTGTCGGGGGTGGGGTGTCGCGAGAGGGTCGGTAGCGAGTTTGATGCGCCTGACCTGTGCATTGTTTGGCGGATGCAGGGCGTAGACACTCGCCCAGCCACGACCCTTATCTCCCTTGCGCCAGGACGCCATGCGTTCGCGGAGAGTGCGTTGCCGGCCACGAAGAACCTCGGTGGCCGCCCCAATGAGGCGGAGGAACGCAGAGGCTCGCTGGACAGTGCGTTCGCCAAGTCCTGTGCGGGCCATGATGGTTGCGACCGAGAGTCGGGAGTTCCGGCCGGTTTCCCAGTCGGCGGCAGATGCGCGCGCTGCGGCGACTTTGACGACGGCCCGTTTGCTAACTCCGCCGCGGCCGTGCTTGTCCGCCAGGGCGGGTCGCAGGGTGGGGTAGTGGAGATCGTAGGCGATCTGGATCTGCATGAGGTAGTCGATGTCGCTGTACCAAGCGGCAACACCAGCATGGGCCAGACGTGGGAGGTCAAGCCGGACGCGAGTGGGCGGTTCGATGTGGACGACACCATCTACGCCCTGGCCGATACGGATACGCACGGGTGCCGTGGTGCGGATGACGCCTCGCCGGCGTCGAGCCGGGGAGGAGCCGTGATAGAGCCGCGTTCCGCAGGCGCGCGCGAGCGCATGCGCGGATCGAAGATCACGATTCGACACGCTGGATTTGGCAGGGATTGCGGGCACCAAAGGGTGCGCGCTACCCTGAGACCTGTCCGCCAAGACAGTCCCTTCGGGGAATCAGGGAACGAGATTGCAGCCTCGTCCCTCAAACTTCACGAACGCCCTCGGTTGCAGCCGGGGGCGTTCGTCATTCAGTTAGGCGCCAAGCTGGAGCTGGATCACCTCCTGGCGAAGCTTTGCGGGGATCAAGTCGGGTCGCCCTGCCTTCTCCGCGATCGCGGCAGCAACCCACTCCGACATGGAGATCGCCACGCCGTACTGCTCCTTGAGCTTCTTGACCTCGCTCTTGGCGAGCGCCTTGATCTCGGCAGTCTGACGCATGTTCATGTGCTCGGTATGGGTCTTGAATCGGGGGTCAGGCATCGCGGCCTCCTTCATTCGGACGGTTCCCCGTCGCCGTCCACTTTGCGTCACAAGTGGGGACAAACTTGGGAACGACACGCCGAATCCGCAGACTATCCGAACATAACACGACTGTATTCGGCGCCACTTCGGTAGTGTGCGCCGAATACAGTCAGTTACCTGGGGTTTCTGCTGTTTAGCCGCGTTTCATGTGCTGAGCGATGCGGTCTGCAAGTTCTTCAGCATGCGTTTCGGGAAGCCAGTGGCTCCCACCATCGATCGCTTCGAACACCAGATCACGCACCACCTGGGGTGTTTTCCGCGCAACCGCGCCGTTGAAAAAGGCGTCGTTCGTGCCCCACAGATACAGACTGGGTGGGGGAGGGGAGGGGTTGGCAGCCTTGGCTGCGACGGTCGGCTTTACGAGATCACGCAACATCTGTCGGTACCAGTTCAGAGCTCCAGTGGCTACGCCCGGCCGATTCATCAGGTCTTGGTAGTAGGCGGCGCGGTCAGCTGGCAGATCTGAGGCTTCGAGCAGGCTGGCGAGTCGACGTTTGATGACGATCTCGGGCAGGACGGGCAATGCGATTGCGCCCATGTACCAGCTACGCGCGAGCTGGCCCGTGTGTGTCCAAGCCCAGGACAGCGCGGCGGGATGGGGTGTGGACACCACCGTGGCAGTTGCCATCCTGTGTGGGTGGCTCTTTCGCATGGTCCAGACCAACGATCCGCCCCAGTCATGTCCGATCACATGTGCAGACTCCACGCCGTGCGCATCGAGCAAAGCGACCACGTCACCCACGAGAGCAGCAACGGAGTAGTCGACCAGCTTTGTAGGTTGAGCCTGCGGCGAGTAACCCCGCAGGTCGGGGATAAGCACGTGGTAGCCGGCCTCGGCAAGGATCGATCCCACCGGCGCCCAGGAGGTCGAGTCCTGAGGGAATCCGTGGAGGAGAACAGCGGTCTCGCCATCCTTCGGGCCCAGCTCGGTGTACTGCAACGTCAGCGTGCCCGAACTGAATGTTTGCACGATGGGGATTCCTCTGCTGGCATTCTCCGGCTGGGCGGGTATGTTGCACCCCAGGTTGTCAGACCGCAGGCTGGAGGTCGATGCGGGTGGTGAGATACACAATGCGAGTGTTTGACTCTTGGAAGGCTCGACGAGATTCCCAGCCAGGACTCGTAGAGCAGGTGCTGGCAGATATTCCGGTCATTCCACCGTGGACCGTAGATGAGTTCTGCAGCTGGATCGAGAGCAAGTATGGCCGGAAAGTGGTTCTCTTGAGGGGGACCCATTCGATGTGCTGAACTCCAAGGTCCCGAGCTTCGGAGATGAGGGCCAGTCGGTCGTGCATGAGAAGGATTTGGTTGTTTTCAGCTACACACCGCGGGGTTTTCAGGTACCCGAGATCCGTGAGGCCGAAGATCTGTCCCAGTACCTCCCGGAGGTCGTCCGTCAGCACCGTTACTGACCCATCCCGCAACGCGACAATGAGGTCCTCGTCGACAGGCGCGTCAAGCAGGGTCGAGGCCTTGTCAGCGATCTCTCGGTTGGTCAGAGGCGGTTGATTTCGGGGATGAGCAAACGAAACCAGACGGTTCAACCTGTCGTGCAATGGTGGCGTGTTCATGAATCTCCTCCGACGGCCTTCGAGAAGCGGTTCTCGTAGCGTTCCGCGTCGTCTGGGTTCGGTGTCTCATACCCCGCTAGCCACCGAAGATACCGAAGGTCATCCTGATCCTGCTCGGTACCGGCCTTCGAGGCCGGTGCTCGGAGGTGATCATCCAACACCAGGATGAGGTCGTTCAGAGAGTCGTTGCGCCGCGCGATCTCCGCCTGATGCACGATCCACGCGCGCGTGAGTCGATCAATGGCGTGCCTCAGTTCTGTCACACCCTTGGCCTGCTCCTCCGACTGAATCGGTAGATCGTCAAGCGCGCGACCCTTCCGTGTCAGGTCAGCGAGCGCATCAGTGCGGACGAATACACCGTGCTCTGTGGCAGTGATGGCCCGGGCTGGCCGTCCCTCAACCAACGCAACTGCACTGGTCTCTCGCTGGTGTGGGTCGGGGATAGGCGTTGGCTCACCGCCTTCGAACGCCCGGCCTGCGCTACCGGGCAACCACCGCAGCGCATCGTCGAGCTTTGCCAGCGTGACGTAATCGGGCCGCGTCGTCGTACCACGCTCAATCTTGCGCAGCGTGAGGTCGCTGGGACCGCCAGCAAGGCGGACGTCAGCTTGCGACATCCCGAGCTCCTGGCGGCGCCTCTGAACCAAGCGCCCAAAGCGCGATGTATCGGCCACCCGTCGCACTTTAGGTGTTCGCTGCCGCCGACTGGGTGATCGCCCGGCACGCACACCTTCCATTCGCCCTACTTTCGGTGTATCTTCGGTTCTGCGAGCACGAACACCGCATGCAGAACCAGCGTTTGCACGACACTATACCGATAGTAAGGCGAATATCGCCCTTCGGGTATGTCGCGGCCCTCACGTACTTACCCATGCCCTCACGAGTAAGGAGCACGGCGAAGAGCAACGACCGAACCAATCGAGCAACTCGTGGACCGAGCCAAGGACCAGATTCCCGTCTTCACCTCGGACTCGGCCCACGAGTGCATGTGAACAGCCCGACTCAGAGCGGCAGCCAGGCATCTCGCAGCTTACGCGCGCGGAATTGAGGCATGCCGCTTCGAATTGATCGACTCGAAGCGAGGACCCGTGAATGGCTTGAACACCGATCGTCGACAGACTTCGATGGCCCCGACCGCTAGCACACTCACCGCAATCCACAGCCGCACAAATACATTCCAGCGCAGCTATGTGTCGATGTCTTTCAGGTGTGCATGCCGCCAGCCGGGCTTCGTGTGCCTGGTGGGGTCGGAATCCCTCCCGCCGTCCGCATTTGGTGCAGCGAACCGGTGCTCGGTGTCAACGGCCAGTTTGATGTCCCCGCTGGTGGCCAGGTAAAAGTCCCCACCCTGTGCGGGATGTTCTAGGTGGGTGGTACCTCCGTTCGGTGTGTCATGCGGTAGGAGTCGCCGTCGGTGATGACGATGGTGGCGTGGTGTAGGAGCCGGTCGAGGATGCTGGCGGCGGTGGTGTGTTCGGGCAGGAATCGTCCCCATTGTTCGAAGGGCCAGTGGCTGGCGATCGCGAGAGAGCGGCGTTCGTAGGCGCCGGCGACGAGCCGGAACAGTAGTTGGGTGCCGGTGTCGTCGAGTGGTGCGAATCCGATCTCGTCGAGGATGAGCAGATCTTGGCGTAGCAGGGTGTCGATGGTTTTGCCGACGGTGTTGTCGGCCAGTCCGCGATACAGGGTCTCCACGAGGTCGGCGGCGGTGAAGTACCGCACTTTGTGTCCGGCGTGTACTGCGGCGATCCCCAGCCCGATCAGGGTGTGACTCTTGCCAGTCCCGGCTGGGCCGATCAAGGCCAGATTGTGTTGGGCTCGAACCCATTCCAGTGAGGATAGGTATTCGAAGGTGTTGGCCGGGATGGAGGATGCGGCCACGTCGAACGATTCCAGGGTTTTGGTGACCGGGAACCCGGCAGCTTTGAGTCGGTTGCGGATGTTGGAGGCATCACGAGCGGCGATCTCGGCTTCGACCAGGGTCCGCAGCACTTCTTCGGGTGTCCATCGCTGGGTTTTCGCGGTGAGCAGTACCTCGGGTGCGGTGCGGCGGATCGAGGCGAGCTTCAATCGGCGTAGCGCTTGGTCGAGGTCGGCCGGTAGTGGCGGCACTGTTGGTGCAACTGATGTCGATGTTGTGGTGGTCATGACACCTCCTTGTCGCCGGCGCCGAGCTTGTAGGCATCCAGCGAGCGGGTGGGCGCGGTAGGCAGGTGCCCGAGCAGTGCTGTGCCGGCCGGTCGCGGGTTGGGGGTGCCGGCTCCGGCATCGAGGATCGAACGCACATCGGCGGCCTTGAACCGTCGGAATGCCACCGCCCTGGTCAGGGCGGTGAGCACCTGTTCGTGGCCGTGGGAGGTGACGAGCCCGAGGATGTCGTCGAGTTCACCGCTTAGGCGGGTGTTACCGATCGCGGCGGCACCGACCAGGAACTGCTCAGCAACCTCACCGAGAGCGCAGAACTGCTTCTCTGCTGCGGTTTTGGGTCGTGGTGCACGACTGGGCGGTGTGCGTGGCCCGCCGTAGTGGTCATCGTTGAGGACGACCTCTCCGGGTGCGGCCAGCAGATGTTCGGCGATCACCTCGCCTGAGGCGGGTTCGGCGATCAGGAGCCGTTCACCGTCCTGGATGAGGGTCACGGTGGTGCCGATGAGCCGGTTGGGTACCGAGTAGCGGGCCGAGGCGTACCGGATACATGAGAGGCGATCGACCTTTCGGGTGACCGGCGGTGGGCCGACTTGGGCCCGCAGAGATGGCAACGTCGACAGCACTTCTCGTTCCACATCGAGTTGCTCAGCAGGCACGCACAGTGTGTCGCTGTGGCGGCGGGTGTTGACCTCGACACACCAGTCCCGCGCGGCCCGGTTCGCTGCGTGCACATCCAGCTGCACGTCGTCACGACCAGCGGCGATCTTGGCTTCGGTCCACAACGGTTGCGCCAGATCTGACTGCGCGTACCCGCAGAGGTTCTCCACGATCCCTTTCGATTCCGGATCGGCGCCGTGACAGAAATCCGGGGCGAACCCGTAGTGGGTGGCAAACCGCACATACGAGGGGGTGGGTACGACGACGTTGGCGACGACTCCACCTTTGAGGCAGCCCATCCGATCAGCGAGTACCTTGTTGGGTACTCCACCGATCTCCTCAAAGGCTTCAGCGATGAATCCGAGTGTGGTGGTGGATGTTTCATTGGTGGCGAACCGAACGAACCGCCAGCGTGAGAACGCCAACACCGCGCAGAACATGTGCAGGCCGCCGATCACGGCCCAATCGATGACCAGGTAGTCACCCGGAGCCCACACTGCCGGGCGACGCCCACGATGGTGATCACGGCGCCACTGTGTTTTCTCCTGGGCGACGAGACGACGGAAGTTGCGGGCCGAGCCTGCATAGCCCGCCGCTCGCGCTACTGGTAGCAGACGTTTGGCGGTGATCCGGCCGTGTGACCGCTCGACTCTCTCGGCGACCAGCTCGGCGACGGTGTCGTAGTTGCGGGCCCGTTCCTTGCGATCGGGTGGTTGATCGTCGGCCTCGAACCGGTCGACCACACGTTTGACGGTCTTGTGGGTGGTGCCGCACACCTCGGCTGCGGCGCGATAGCTTCCGAGTTCTCGGTAAGCAGAAATGATGTCCATACGGTCCTTCGCAGACTTCAATGGAACTCCCAGGCGGTGATGGTGATCGGTTGGCACCTTCACCGTCATCGCCTGGGCCCTCAGTTCCGGGTCGACACGACGAACACAGGGTGGGGACTTTTATCTGGCCACCAGCGGGGACCTCGACCTGGCCACCAGTGGGGACTTTCTCATGGCCATGGACAGCTCGGTAGGGCATGTGATGCTCGCCGCGCACCCGCCCGGCCCGTTGGACGTGTGGCGAAAGGCGTGGCGTGCGGTCGCTCCTGGCGGTGCGCTGTGAACTACAAAGCAGACACAACAGCAACATTAACGGTGGCTGGCTTTACGAGTCAGGTGCCGGCAGGGCGCTGGGGGAGGCTATCTGCTGGTGGGCCATCGCCTCTTAGCACAGACTCCGGAGAGGGACGGTCAGATTGCCGTCGAACAGTCCCTCTCCGGAGCGGTGATTGGCACCTGCGCGCGAACACGATTGATTTGCCGTCGAACGGCTCGCGCGTGGTCGCCAGAGGAGGCAGTTCCCAATCTGTCGATGGGGGACTGTCCCGGTGACCAGTGTAGACGTGATCAATCCCGTCCAGAGGGGTCGACAGGACGCGCGACACTCGATCTGGGCGGCGACCCTGGCCGCAGTGGCGACGGCCGTTATCGCCCTGGCCAGTGCCGGGGTCGGAAACGTGTCAGCGGCGCCCGCGCAACCGGGAGGCTGCCCGGGCCTGATGGTGTACGCGGTGCAGGGCACCGGCCAGTCCTCGCCAGACGCCGATCCGTCAAAGGACGCCGGCTTCCTGTCCCAGGTACTCCACCCGGCGATCACGGCCGCACGCGGGGACATGGATCGTGCATATGTGCCGTACGACGCCGGCTTCGGTGGCGCGGTACCGGGCGGAAAGGTTCCCTACGAGCAGTCCGTTAGGAGCGCAGTCGCTAAGACACTGTCCTGGATCAAGGACAAAGCTGCTGCGTGCCCGGCCACAAAGTTCGGTTTGGTCGGCTACTCCCAGGGCGCCCACGTCACCCGGATCGTGTTGAACGACATCGTCAGTGGCAATGCAGCGATCAGCACCGACAAACTCGCTCTGCTGGCAAACCTCGGCGATCCCGGTCGGCCCGAGGGCGCTCCGCTGTTCCCCGGTAAGCCGGGGCAGACCTCTCCCGACCCCGTGCCGGGAACCAGCGGCGCAAACGTGTCCAAGGTCGTGGCGGTGTCAACGACCAACGCCCTGGGCGGCGGTATCGCCCCGGTCGGCGACGTCGAGGACACGTCATACCAGGCCATCGCAGGGCGCTACCTGTCCGCGTGCACGCCCGGCGATCTCGCCTGCGATGCCCCGGCGAATGCTCCGCTGGCGCGGCTGGTCACCAATATCGCTGGCCAGTCGGAACTCAACCCGGATGATCCGATCGGGTCGTTGTCGACGATCGCCGAAGCGCTGGCACTGACCGCAGTGAAGACCGCGGTGCCGGTGGTCAATGAAGATGTCCAGGCGTCGGAGAACAACCTCGAGTCCCTGAGTTACCAACCGCGACAGACTCTGTCGGAGCGGTTGGCGGTGGCCTCGGACCCTCGTACGCCGTTGCCGAGTGTGCAGGACGCGCTGTCGGCGGTGATCAAGGTGGGCACGATCGGGTTCAACGCGGTGAAGACCGTTGTGCAGACGGTGGCCACCCCCGGCACCATCGCTGCGATCGCTACTGCGGGTGCTGCGAATCCGCTGGCCATTGTCGGCATTCTGGGGGCGAAGCTGGGCCAGGCAGCGGTCACGCTGGTTCCACCGGCAACCCAGGAACGTCTTGTCTCTGAGGCGTTTACCGCGTTCAAGTCCGAGTTCCAGGCGAACTCCGACCTGTTCAAGGTGTCGTCGCTGTTGAAGTACTGGGATGCGGCCAAACAGCACACCTCGTACTCGGAGGTATCGGCGACGCCGACAGGCCAGCCCCCCACGAAGCTGATCGGGGACTGGATCGTGGCGGCCGCACGCGACATCGCCGGCAAGGACGGCGGGTCGTCGAGCTCGTCCGATAGCGGCAGCGGCGGCGATGACTTCTCGTGGCTGTTCGGCGAGGGGTCTGCTGGTTCGTCGACGTTGCCACCGAGCGCTGCGACGTCGGAACCGGCGTATCCGTGGGAGCTTGACACCTCGTCACCATCGGCTCCGTCCGAGACAGTTCCCATGGGGTCCTCACCCGTCCCGCAATCCACACCTCCTGGCGGCGGGTCCAGCCTGCCGCCGTTCCTCAGTGGGGCCTCGCAATGAGTCTGATCGTCCTCTAGGCCAACCCTTCCCGCGTGTGCGGGCGCGGGTTGTGCCGCGCTCGTGGTGGTGGTCGAACCACCACCACCTGCTAGACCCTTCCCCTCTTCCAAATATCGCACTCAGCGAATCACTCCGGAAGGAGCGAGTACATGTTCAGTGACAGTGCAATCCGGTCCCCGTTCGGGGGACATGCCTCTCACCACCCCTACCATCCGGACCGTCCCATCAGCCCGCATGCAGGTGAGCCGGCGTGGTTGAGTCCCGTCGATCTGGTCACTGCAGTCACCGACCCGGCCACATCGGTGATCCTGACCGATGAGAACGGCTGCGCGCCGAGTCGATGGGGGATGGGCAACGGTCACAGCATCGCGCGGCTCAAAGAGGCTTACGACGAACGGGCGCGGTGCGTACTGCCCGGTGACCGCGGCTACCGTCTCGACGCAAACAGCGTTGTGCTGGTGGCTGTTTCGAACGGCTCATTGCCGGAGGAGCTTCTGGTCGGCGCAACCTACCGTGACGTGTTCGACAACACGCTGCACACCATCGACCCGTTCTCCCTGACCGCGGTGCGCCGCGGTGTGTTCGGCGATGAACACCCCTTGCACTGGCACCTCGCCGCATGCGATCGCTGGACCCGCGCATACCGCCACGGGGACGAGGTGGAGTTCGGATGAGTACTGGTTGGCAGAACGATCCGAGTGTGCAGTCGTGGCTGTACACCGCCGAACCTCACCCGGACCAGCCCGGCGAGTGGAAGTCGACTCCTGCTGAGCAGGACATCACCGCACCCATCGAGGACGTCGACCATCTCGACGACGACAACTACAGCTACGCCCCTCACGAAGAGACCCAGGTCATCGAGTTTGAGGATATCGAGGATGACCCCTCCGGCGGAAACGTCTATCCCACAGTGGCAGTCACGCGCAGCACGCCGCCTCCGACGCCTCCGGCACGAGGGCAACGTCGGTGGTTGCTGATCGTGGGCGCCTCGGTGGGCGTGGTCGTCGTAGCGGTGCTCGTGATCGCGTTCTCGGTGAAGGCACTCGTTGGCGGTGGGGGAGGCGAGGGCATCCCTGATCCGGTGGCGGCGATGGACACCCCGGACCCGTTCTCCGACGCAGTGGAATGCCCCTCGACCAGTGAAGGGTCCACCACCACCGGCCGCGATCCGGGCGACCTGACCTCGGGTCCGAACGTGATCAAGGCATTCAACTACGCCTACTTCCATTGGCGTTCGGGCCCGGCCGCACGAGCGATGACTTCCTCCAACGTGCAGGGCATCGGCAGCGCCGTCGATTTGCAGTCGAGCATCGACACGCTCAATCCCCAAGCGCGCTACTGCCTCTCCATCGACGAGACCGGCGCCAACAGCTACCGCGTCGAGGTCACGTTGATCCTGCCCGACGGTACCCCCGACCCCGACCCCGACGTTCAGAACATCACCACCACCCCGATCGGCGAACGCATCTACATCGCTTCCGTCACACGAAACAAGAAATAGAAAGGTCACCCACCCCTCATGTACACCCACACCAGCACCGCAGGCGCCGAGCGTCTGTGCTTCGACACCCCACCACAACGCTCGCGTGCCGAGCGACGAGGCAGTGGAGCACCGACCGCTCCGCGGTTCGTCAGCACGCTCCTGGCCACCCTCATGGTGGGCGGATCATTGGGTGCGACACTGCTCGTCGACAACCCGGCCATAGCCTACGAACAGGGCGGTGTGGATCAGGGCGAGTCCGACAACGGGTTCGAGCAAGGCGGCGTCGGGGGTGGCGGCGAGGACACGGCACCGTCGGTCACGCCCCCGCCGCAGACCCCACCGAGCTACAACCCTGGCCCCGGCGCCGTCCCGGCGCCACCGCGGGAAGCTCCGTATCAGCCCTACGTCGCGCCGAGCTACAACGCGCCGACCTATGAGCGGGCCTACAACCCAGCGCCGCCGCGGGCCTACACCCTGCCCCGCCCGACAGCCCCAGTTCGACCGATCGCCCCGCCGCCGAAGACGTTGCGCGTGGGCAACATCCTCGTTGAGGAAGACCAACTCAAGCGGGATGCACCGTGGCTGACCGACCGGCAGCGGGTCTCGATCAACGAGTGGGCCGCGTTCGGTGAGGCGAAGATCGCTCAAGGTCTGATCAGTGTCGGTGTGCCTGAGGACGAAGCGTCGCGCCAGGCGGCGGCCACCATTATCGGTGTGGCGCTCGGTGGCACCGCGGGTGCGGTCACCCTTGGCGTGCCCGCTGCGGTGACCGGCGGTGTGGGTGGTGCGCTGATCGGTACCGGGGTGGGAGCGGCTATCGGCTCGACGATGGCGGTTCCCTTCCCCGGCGCGAACACCGTACCGGGCGCGGCGATTGGTGCTGCCGCAGGTGCGGCGCTCGGTGCCGCGGCCCTGGGTATCCCCGCGGCGATCGTCGGCGGTGTGGCCGGCGGAGCCGCCGGTGGGCTGCTAGCGCACGCCCTGGGTGCCGGTGACCCGGGTGCGAACCCACGTCAACCCGGGCTGCCCGGGCAGCGGGACCTGCCCCGGCGCGCTCCCCAGCCACAGCCCCAACCGCTGCCCAACCCCAGCGCCAACCAGTTCGAGGTGCATCTGCCCGCCGATCAGGCAACCAAGGCTGGCCTGCCGGCGGTGCACTACCAGGTCAATGTCGGTGGAGATGTCAACGCCGAAACCACGATTGGTGGACAGACCTACACCGCGAACTGGACCGCGGAGCAGGCCGAAGCTCCCTACAAGGCACTTGGCGGTGCCGCCGATCAAGTGAAAGAGACCGTCACCGACGCAGCGGTCGACCTCTCCCGGCAAGCCGAGAAGGCCGTCCCGGGTCTCAAGGTCACCTTCCCGCAGCTCACGCCGAAGGGGGCATAACAACGATGGCCGCGAGTGTGGAGACTGTGTCGGCGGCGCAGAACGCCGGATCGATTCGGGGTGCGTCGATTCTGCCGCCGAGCGCGTCGGAGATGTTGGGGCGGCGCACGACCCGGTTACCGGCGCATCTGGTGGCGGCCGTGGGCTGTCACGGCGGTGCTGGTGTGTCCACGCTCGCGGCCCAGCTCGAGCATGTCGGCGATTCCGGCCAGTTGTGGCCCGGGCGGGCCGACGAGCCACCGTTCGCGGTACTCGTTGCGCGGGAATCCGCGCACGGCCTGGCCTCAGCGTCGCTGGCCGCGCGCCAGTACGCGACGAACAATGCGCCAGCTCATGTGCAGTTGCTGGGTTTGGTGCTGGTAGCCGGGCGGAAGGGAAAGCCGACCGCCCGGCTTCGGCGCGATCGTGAATTGCTTGTCGGGTCGGGGCTTTTCGCGAACGTGTGGAACATCTCCTGGCACGACTTCCTCGTCGATACCCCGCTCAACGAGTTGCCTTCGACCGGCCCCGACCCGGCGCCGCCGGCGCGGCGGGCCGATCCGCGCACCTTCGTCGCCCCGGACATCGCCGCCGTGGGTCAGGGCCTGCGCGACGCCGCGGTCGCGGTGATGTCGGGCGACTCAGGCCCAACCCCATAGCGGCACAACTCCACAACCCTCCACCTCACGAGAAGGAAGAGATCATGCTCCAGTCCACTCTGGCCTCGGCCAAAGCCACCAGCACCTACGTGGCGTTCAACCCCGTCCCGATTCCCGGTCTCTCAGATCGGCTCAACACGTTCGGCGGGTGGGCCACCTTCCTGGCCTACTTCGCCTGTGCGGTGGCGATCGTCGTCGGTGGCGGCTTCATCGCATGGGACAAGATCACCGATCGCGGTGACAGCAAGGGCGTGAAGATCGCCATCGGCGCGATTGTCGGGACGATGGTGATCGCGACGGGCGCGACGATCCTGCAGGCCGCGGGCGGGCAGTGAGCCGTGCGGACCGAAAGCTACAGCGATGAACACCACCATGACAGTGGCCTACGCGAAACTACCCCCCGAGGTGATGAGCAACATCACGCTGATCGGCGGCTGGTTCGTGTTCGTAGCCAACATGCTCGCACTGCTACACCTGGTGTTCCTCGGCGCCTCGATCGCATTCGACAAGGTGCGCGAGCATCCTTTCTCCCAGATCCCCGCGGGGGAGTGGTTCACCAAGATCATCTTCGGGGTGTGGGTGGTCGCGATCGCCGGCAACATCGCGGCGGCGGTGCTGGTTTTCGGCTGATCGCCGAACTGATCACCCTCCTGGGCATCGTGTGCACAGTGATCACCCTGCTGACTGGGTGCGGATCAGAGCCCGACACCGTCACACCGTCGACGCCGCAACAGATTCCGCTGACCGCGTCGCCCACCGATCTGCGGTGGGTGGAGTTCAACGGGATGAGCCTTCCCCAAGCCGCCGAAGGCCCCCACGAGATATCCGATGTCATCGCCCCGGGAGGGTTCGACCGCACCCCACCGGGAGCTGGGTTGGCCGCGGTCAATGCCATCGTGCGTCTGTCGGTCGCGCTCGACGATCAGTGGCCCCAGGTCGTCCGTGAACTCCTCGCGCCGGGACAAGCGCGAGATGACTTCATCACCAACCGCATTCAGCTGTCGACCACGTCCGGTGTGCCGGCGGGTCAAGCCCCGCAGGTGCAGGGCTGGAAATTGACCGCATTCACCCCCGACAAGGCGTCCGTCGACATCTACACCCGGATGCCGGACGGGTCGATGACGGTCAACCACACCACGGTCGTGTGGGTACCGGCGTTCGGTGACTGGCGACTGCTGCTGCCCGACGCGGCGGCGGGTGCCTCACCGGTGGACGCGATCTCGGCCACGCCGACCGACATGGTCGCACTGACAGGAGCGTAACCCCATGAGCACCCCCGATCCTCGCGACGACGACCTCGGCCGACTCGCGGCGCTGCACTCACTGCGTCAGTCCGGCGGCTACAAAGGCACCACTCTGGTGCTGTCGCTGCTGGTGTTGACCATCGTCATCGGCATGGCCGTGCTGGTCGCCATCCGCGGCGACGGTGACGATTCGTCGACACCGCCGCCACAGGTCACCGCCACGGACACACCGACGTCGGGTACGCCGCAAACCCCGGTCACCCGGCTGCCCAACGACGCGTTCGGGGTGCCCACCACCGACACCCGCGGCCGGCGGGTGGAAACCCCGACCAACCCGCTCGGCCAGGTCCTCCCCCAGACCACCGATCCCTCCGACACCGATGAGCCTGAGGCTGTGCTCCCACCGCCACGGGGGTTGATGTGGCAGCGCGTGTACGGCGCGACGATCCCGTTCTCCACCTCCGACGGCCCGACCGCGATCAGGACAGACGGGGTACCCACCGGCTTTGCCCACACCCCGCAGGGCGCGGCACTGGCCGCCTGGCAGATCGGCCAGCGCGCCACCTGGGCACCCGATGACCAGAACGTCGCCCTGCTCGATCGCGCGGCCGTGGTCTCCGAGGCCGCCCGTCCCGAGGCCGACAACCTCCGCACCAACGGCGCGCAAATCTATGCCGGTAACCCTGAGTTGCCCGCGCAGATGCGGGATGTACCGGTCGCGGTCCGCGTCACCACCTACTCCACCGACTTCGCCCACGTCGAATTCGCCCAACCTCTCAGCCGCGACGACGGCTTCACCGCCATCTCGGTCGGCGTCGACATGGTCTGGCGCGACGGTCAATGGAAATGGGTGGTCCCCGAACCCGGCAACGAACCGAGCCGCCTGCTCACCTCGACCACCGGAGATGGGTGGACCCCATGGTGAACCACCACAACGACTCTCGCCTCCGAGAATCGCGGTCCCGCCGACTGCGGCATCTGCGCGCTCACCTGACTGGCCGACGCACCCACGCCGCGGTCGTGGTGGCGCTGATCGCCGCGACGGTGTCCTCGTGGGCCGGTGCCGGCAGGGCCGCAGCGAACCCGCTGTGCGACGCCCTGGGACCGTTGACCCGCACCGTCTGCGGCGCCGCAGGCAACGCCGCCAGCAATGTGGCCGGCAGCGTGGTCGGCGGGACGTTCGAAAAGATCGTCAACTCGTTGCTCGAGGGCTACCAGACCGTCCTCACGTGGGCGATGGCGTGGTGGATCAAACTGCCAAACCCACAGTTGGACAACAAATCCTCCCTCATGCAGGAAGTGCACGACCACACCCTGCAAATCCAGATCGTGGGCCTGACGTTCTCGCTGATGTTCTTCGGCCTGCGGATGATGATCGACCGCAAACGCTCCCTGGCCGATGACGCCGAAGAGGGCTTCAAACTGATCTTCCGCTCGGCGATGGCCACCGCCGCGATCCCGCTGGCACTGACCGTGGGCGGCCGCATCGCCGACGGCATCTCCAACTGGCTGGTCAGCGAATCAGTGACCGCCGGCGGCGGCAACGGCGACGTCATCAAGAACTTCCTCAAACTCAACCTGCTGACCAACTCCGCGCTGGGTACCACCGCCATCGGCATCTTCGCCCTCGTCGGATTCCTCGGCGCCTTCCTGCAGTTGGCGTTGCTGGTGGTGCGCGAGGCGATGCTGCTGCTGGTCGTCGCCGCACTCCCGGTGGCCGCCGCATTCTCCGGCACCGGCCCCGGGTCACAGAGCTACCAGCGGCTCGTCGCCTGGTCGGTGGCATTCCTGCTGTTCAAACCCGTTGGCGCGCTGACCTACTTCGTGGCGTTTCGCGCCGGAGCCTCCAAAGACAACGCCCAACAGGTGGTCCTGGGCATGGTGCTGATGATGCTGTGCGCGTTCGTGTTACCCGCGCTCATGCGCCTGATCGCCCCCGCAGTGGCAAGCATGGGCGGCGGCGGATCAGGTGCCGCAGCGGCCGGCGCGGCCATCGGTGCAGGCGTCGCGGCGGGCAAGGTCGCGGCCGCGGCCGCCTCGGGCGGGGCGACCGCCGGGGCCAGCGGCGGCGCGAGCGCGGGCGGCATGTCCTCGATCGCCGGTCGCGGCGGCGGCGGCCCCTCCGGCGGTATCTCCACGGCATCGGCACCCTCACCACCACCGCCATCAGGTGGCGGCGGACCCGGCGCCCAACCCGCCCTCTCCGGCGGCCAGGGCGGACAGGCCAGCTCCGGCGGCGGGGGAGGAGGCGGCGGCGGTCCCACCTCCGGGCTCGGCGACGCGATGGGTTCGGCCGGCGGACTCGCCGGGGCAGCCATGCAAACCGTCAGCGACAGCGTCGAATCCGAAGTCGAATCCACCAGCTCCGACCCGTCACTGAGCAGCCCACCGCCGATGCGCTCGGGCTGGAACGAACACGCCATGGCGCACTAGCCCACCGACCCATCTTCTCTGACTGTCGAAAGAGGTTGTCATGACCGACAAAGCCGGCACCCGCCGACTGCTGTACCGCCCGGCCGCGGCGTTCCGGTCCTCCGGCGCGTTCGGGTTCACCATGTTCTCGACGATGGTGCTGCTCGGGTTCCTGTTCATCGCCGTCGTCGGCCTGATGCTGCCGCTACCCGGGATCATCAAGTTCTTCGGGCTGCCGTTCACCCTGGCAGTGCTGTTCGTGCCGCTGGTCGTGTCGCTACGCGGCCGCTCAGCCTGGGAGCTGGGCATGGGTGCACGCTCGGTGTCGAAGGCCCGCCGTGCCGGTGAGACCCTGGTGCGGTCCGGGCCGTTCACGAAGATCCCCGACGGCACCCCACCACCGGGACCGCTGGCCACCGCCGAGACGTTCAACTTCTCACCCGGCGATGGATCGGCACCATTCGGCCTGATCAAGTTGTCGTCGAAGAACTTCTACACCCTCGTGTTGCGGACCTGGCCCCAGGGCGGGGAGTGGAATGACCAGCCCGTGCGGGACCGCTGGGTCGCCCGCCTCGGCGACATGCTCACCTTCCTCGGCCAATCACCGGACTTCGTGGCCGCCACGGTCACCATGGAAACCCTGCCCGAGTCGGGGATGCGGGCCTCCAGCATCGTGCGGTCGCGACTTAAGGACACAGCACCGGCGCTGGCCCGCAAGATCATCATCGAAGCCACCGAAGCGGTACCGACCGCCGAAGTGCGCCTGGAAGCGCGGATCGGATTGACCTGGCGCGCAGACACCATGCACCGCAAACGCGACGCCACCGACATGGGCAACGAGGTGGCGCGACGTCTCGGACGGATTCGGGACTACTGCCACGCCGCCGGCCTGCGGGTACGGCCGATGCTCGAACGCGAAATCTGCGCGATCGCCCGCCGCAGTTTCTCCCCGGCCGACGAACTCGACCTCGAGATCGGTCTGATGAGCGGTGAACCGATGCGCCTGCGGTGGGAAGACTGCGGACCCACCTCGGCCTCAGACCAACACGGCCGCCTGCTTCACGATGCGGCGCAGTCGATGTCGTGGACGATGCGCAACGAACCCGAGGCGCCGTTCGACTCCAACGTGCTCGCTGATCTGCTGTCCCCGAACAGCGACGTACCGCGCAAACGAGTCACCTTCATCTACCAGCCGTACACCCCGGCCCAAGCCACCACCATCGTCAACAAGGACCACAACGATGCCCGCCAGGCCGTGCGCACCCACGTCGGCAAGCTGCCCGAACGCGCGCTGGTGCGCCTGGACAGCGCCGAAGGTGCCCGCCAGGAACAGGCCCGCGGCGCAGGCGTGACCCGGGTGTCGATGATCGTCACCGCCACCTGCCCCATCGGCGCTGACACCCAGAAGATCGACACCCTCGTCACCGATCTGGGCCTCTCTGCGGCCACCCCACTCGAACCGGCCCGCGACGAACAACTCGTCACCTTCTGCGCCGGACTGGGTTTCGGTGTCGTGCTCTCCGAAGAGAGCACCGTCTCCGACAAGCTCGCCGCCTAACCCGAGACAGAAAGGACCACCCCGCCAATGCCGACGCTCCCGGCCCTGACCTCGCTGCTCCAACGCTCACGCGCCCGCCTGTCCACCTCGGCGGCATCCCTGCCCCAAATCAACACCGTCCTGTCGATCACCGAACACCGCTCGGCCGGTGGCCACGACTACGGCCTGATCCGGGCACACGCCACCGGCCACTACACGGTGATCCTCGCCGCGACCGGCGCGACACTGCGCGACTGGCAACAACTGTGCGACTACACCCACATCGACTTCGGCGCCGACGCCTGGGATGTCGTCGCGGTCACCGCAGTCGCCGACCACTTCCCCCGCACCGACACCGCCCACCGGCAATGGATGGTCCCCGAGGGCCATCACCACCTCGACGTCGCTGACCTCGCCACCGACACCTATCTCGCGGTGACCTTCGTCGCGGCCACCTCGGCAATGAAGACCACTCCCGACGAGATGGCCGTGGAGGTGGGCCGGCGCCTGCACACGCTGATCGGGTCCCTGCACGCCGCCGGGCTGGACACCACGCCGCTGACCGCAGCGCAGGTCGCCGCGGTCGGGGTGCGGGCCTACCGCGGCGGCCTGGTCGAGGACACCTCGCCCGCATTCGCCGACATCGCACCGGACTCGACACCACACCGGGTGCGCGATGTGTTCTGCCACAACGACCTACTGTCGGCGACATGGGTGATCGCCCCACACGTGCTCGAACCGCCCCACGCGATGGGTTCGGTACTGGCCCAGCTGCTCGAGCGTGACCCGACCACCCCGCGCACCCGGCTGGCGATCACCTGGCGAGCGACCCGGATCGCCGACACCATTCACCCCGATGACCCGATCCGCCTCACCTTCGAGCCCGCTCTGCAGCGCTTCGGCGCCACGCTGACGATCACCGAGCCGCGTCCCCGCACGCCGTCGGTCGACGCTCTACGAACCCGGTTGCCGCTGTTCGCCCGCCTCGGCGTGCGCAACGGCTACGACCGCCACGCCGAACTGTTCGCCGCCGGAATCGGGCTGGGGGTGCTGCTGCCCGAACACGGCGACATCACCGACGAAGCCCTGCGCCACCGCCACCGCTAACCGATTGCGAGACGCCCACCATGACCGTCACCGACCTCCGTACAGCCACCACCGCCACCACCGATGGCGACACCACGCCGTCGACGTTGCACCTCAATGCCGGTGCGGCCTCGGCCACCCGGCCGAGCACCAAAGAACGCTCGACCAAGCCGACCACGTTCTACGACGACGACACCCGCGAGGACCTGCTCGACACCGCCCGCAGCGGTGGAGTCAACGGCTACCTCGCCCGCCAGAAACTCGACAACGACGCCCGCCGCCGGGAACGCCACGAAGCCGCCATCGCCCGGCCAATCCAGTTCGACGTGCCCACTCTGATCCGCACCAACCGGGGCTACGACGGGCGTGGCGGCGGCCGCGTCGCCCACGTGCGCCGCCCCAACGAACTGCGCGGCACCACCGCGCACGTGCCCGGGTTCTATCCGTTCCCCATCGGCGCCTCAGCCCCCCTGGACGGCGCGCCCGTCGGCTCACACCTCGACACCGGACAACCCGTCGGGTTCGACCAGATCGGCTGGTTCGAAGCCGGACAGATCACCGCACCGTCAGCGATGGTGTTCGGCCTCAACGGGTTCGGCAAAAGCACCCTCAACCGGCGCATCGTCTGCCACGACCTGGCGACCGGGGTCCGGCCGTTCATCATGGGCGATCACCGCCCCGACTTCGTCAACATGATGCGCCAGATGGTCCTCCACGACGACAACGGCCGGGTGCAGTACCGCGAGGACGGCATCACCCCGGTCACCCCACAGGTCACCAGCGTCGGATTCGACTCGCCGATGAATCCGCTGGCGGTGGGCACCTTCGGCAACCTCATCGCCCGATTGCCCACCGCCGCACGCCAACTCGCCGAACGCGAAATGCGGGCCCGCCAGGTCACCGCCGCCACCGGCCTGCTCGAGATCAGCTCCGGCCGCCCGATCGCTCCGCACGAGGAGACCCTGCTGACCACCGCGTTGCGGGTGCTCTACGGCACGGCCAACGAGTTCACCCTGACCAATGCGCCCCTGCCCGGCGATGTGCTCACCCTGCTGCGTCAGGTCCCGCAAACCCTCATCGACGCCACCGCCCGCGACGCCGACACCAATCCCGAACTGCGCCGCGCCCACCAGGACCTCCTCGATGCCTCCGGCGCCCTGGGGCGTCGACCCCATGACGCGATCGCCGTCGACCGCTACCTGCTGCTGACCGAGAACCTGCGCCAGTCGCTCGACCAGCTGGTGTCGGGGCAGTTCGGCGAGATCTTCAACGCCCCCACCAAAGAGCCCATCGACATCGACGCCCTCGGGGTGTGCGTGGACATGTCCCGGCTCCCGGCCAACGCCCGCAAGCTGCGCGCCGCAGTACTCCTGGCGTGCTGGTCGGACGGATTCTCCGCCGTCGAAGCCTCGCACCTGCTCTCCGATCACGGCCTGCAAGAGCCCCGCAACTACGACCTGGTGTGCGACGAGTTCTCGCTGGTACTCGGTGTCGGCAACGGCATCGTGTGGCGCGTCGACGAAGTCACCCGCGTCCAGCGCGAACAGGGCACCGGCAGCCTGTTCACCACCCACACCGTCAAGGACCTCCAGGCGTTCGACTCGATGGAAGATCGCCAGCGCGCCATGGGCTTTCTCGACCGCGCCCGGGTCAAGGTGTGCTTCCCGCTGCCCGAGGACGAAGCCTCGCTGATGGAGGGCAAGGTCAACCTCAACGAGAAAGAAGCCGCCACCCTCGCCGAGTGGGCCACCACCCCCCGCGGCATCGACGACCCGGTCGTCTCCGAGATCAGCGAAACCGACTGGGCCGACGGGGTCCGCGCGACCGGCACCGAAACCAACACCGTACCGCCAGGTATGGGCAAGTTCCTGATCAAAGAGGGTGAGCAGCCCGGCATCCCGGTGCAGATGCGGTTGACCGCCACCGAGCGCGCCACCGAGATGCACAACACCAACAAGCGCTTCAACCGCGGCCGCGGCGCCAAATCCGGATCCGCGGCATGAGCACCGACAGCGACCCGGGGGTGGCCACCCCGATCGACCCGCAACCCAGTGCCTGGGAACAGGTGCAGGACTGGGTGGTCGAACCCAACCCTCGCCGCACCGCCCACTCCGAGGAAGTCCGGCGACTGGCCGTGCGCGCCGTGGCTGAGCTGCTGGCTCGCACATCGCTGTCGCTGACCGCCGCGGCCGCCGACGTCGCCGCCAACATCGGCGCCGGCACCAACAGCGTCATGCGGTGGTGCCGGGCAGCCGGGGTCGGCCGCGACGTCACCGCCCGCGACCGCGAATGGGCCACCCGCCTCGACGTCATGCGCTCGATGAACAAGGCCCTCACCGAGCACGTCCGCGACCTCGACACCACCACCGCCGACTATCGGGGTCTGCCTCGTGGGTGAGGGCAACGCCTCCAAACTGCTGGTGCCGCTGCTGGCACTGGTCATGGGGTTCTTCGCCTCGTGCACGGTCATCATCTCCGTGGCCGGCGACGACGACTCCTGCTTGCCGCTGACCAGCGGCATCGACCAACCCGCCGACGCCACCCTCTCACCCGGCGCCAAGGTCAAGCCGATGAAAGTCAAGGACTTTCAGATCACCTCCGGCTACGGCCCACGCGACGGGGCGATGCACGAAGGCATCGACCTGGCCGGGGCACTCGGCGCACCGATCTATGCCGCCGCCGACGGCACCGTCACCGCCGCCGGGACCGCCTCCGGGTTCGGGCACTGGATCGTACTCACCCACAACATCAACGGACACGTGTGGTCCACGGTCTACGGGCACATGTTCGCCGACGGCGTGCTGGTCAAAGCCGGCCAGAAAGTCACCGCCGGACAACACATCGCCAAACTCGGCAACGACGGCCAATCCACCGGCCCGCACCTGCATTTCGAGGTCTGGGATGGCGGGCACCGCGACTTCACCGGCGGCCACTCAGTCGACCCAGCCGGATGGGTCTCCACCAGCCCCGAACCCGGCGCCGCCCCCGCCGGACGAGCGCCCGCCCAACCAGGCGGCCCGCGGGTACTCACCGCACCCCGAGTCCTGCCCGCCGCCGACGTGGTCACCGCCGCCGACTGGGACGCCGTGGCCAAGCACGAATCCGGCGGCAACTGGAAGATCAACACCGGCAACGGCTACTACGGCGGGCTGCAGTTCGCAGCGTCGACCTGGACCGGCGCCGGCGGCGCGCAGTACGCCCCGACCGCCGACAAAGCCACCCGCGAACAGCAAATGGAAGTCGCCAACCGCGTCCTGGGTTCCCAAGGCTGGGGCGCCTGGCCGACCACCTCCAAGACCGCCGGGGTCACCGGCAAGAAACCCGCACCCGCAGGCACCTTCCTCAACGCCGCCGCAGTGCCACCGCCCGCGGGCGCCCCCAGCGGCCCGCCCGCACCATCCGGGCCGTCGGGCCCGCTGCCGCCGCTGCCGAAGTCCAAGGGCTCCGAAGCGCACTTCCAGGTCGACACCATCCGCCTCGCCCGCGCGATCGCCGCCAAGTTCCCCCAAATCCAGACCATCGGCGGCTGGCGCGCCGACGGCGGCGGCTACAACGACCACCCGTCCGGCCGCGCCGTCGACGTCATGATCCCCAACTACACCTCCGCACAAGGGATCGCGCTCGGCAACGCCGTCAACAAATACATCCTCGACAACAAGAAACACTTCAAGCTCGAGTACACGATCTGGCGCCAGACCTACTACCCGGCCGTCGGCAAGTCCAACATCATGAACGACCGCGGCGACCCCACCCAGAACCACTTCGACCACGTCCACGCCACCGTCGAAGGCCACGGCATGCCCCGCGGCGGGGAGGTCTACACCGCACCCGGGGTCACCGGCGGGATCGGCGCCGACGAGAGCGCCGACTGCGGCCCGGTCGACGGCCAGCACGGCGGGGGAGTCGACAACCTCGCCGCCGGGCGGGTCCCACCAGCCTACGAGCCGTGGTTCCGCAAAGCCGGACTGCTCTGCCCGCAGATCAGCTCAGCGTTCCTCGGCGGAATCGGCAAGCAAGAGACCGGATTCAACGCCTCCCTGGTGTCCCCGGCAGGCGCGAAGGGGCCGATGCAATTCATGGACTACACCTACCCGTCCTGGGCCAAAGACGACGACGGCAACGGCCGCGCCTCGGCCACCGACATCGGTGACGCCGTCATGGCCGCCGGTCGATTCTCGTGCGCCAACGCCAAACAGATCGACGCCGCGATCGCCGCCGGGCGAGTGAAAGAACCCGCCGAAGGCCGCGAAATTCTCTACGCCTACGCCTACAACGCCGGAGTCGGCGCGGTACTCAATGCCGGCGGAACACCCACCGGCGGCGACTACGACACCCAAACCCGCCCGTACGGCCAGAAAGTCATCGCCTACGCCAAACAGTTCGCCGATCAAGGACTTCCGGAGAAAAACCGATGAACCACCACCGTCGCCACCACCACCTCCTGGCCGTCATCGCGATCGTGCTGATCGCCGCACTGGCCGGATGCTCCGGCACCGACGACACCACCGAACACGCACACGGCCACGATGACCACGGCGAGCACTACAGCAGCCCGCCCGGCCTGCCCGATCGCGCCGAACCGATCGGGGTGTTCACCACCACGGTCACCACCATGTTCAGTTGGCAACCCGCCACCGACACCTCACCCACCGACGCGCTGCGCCGCACCCGCGCCACCCTCACCGGCCAGGCACTGGCATCCGCGGACAGCCCCGCCACAGTGCGGCCCAGCGCCCAGTGGGGCGCCTGGAAGCAATCCCTCGACGTCATCACCGCCCGCGTCGACAACGCCTCGGCAGTGCTGATCTCACCGCAGAAGGCCAGTGCGCACGGCACCGTCACCCAAACCGTGCTCGGCATCGACGCCACGGTGACCTCCTACCGAAAGTTCACCGTCACCGCCGAACTCGTCCGCATCGACGGCCACTGGAAAGTGGCCACCTACCCCCGCGCCGACACCTGACCCACCGACCTCCCAACACCGCCCCTCGAAGGAAGGCACGCACCATGCTCGACCCCCACAACGTCACCCAGGACAACAGCCGCGAAGTCGACGACATCTTCGACGAAATCCGCACGATCATGCGTCACTCCCGCCGCCGCGCCGACGAAGCCCTGCGTGAGGTCCGCAACCAGCAGCACAAGCGACGTGCCCGGCAGACCCGCGCCCAGCAACGGCTGAACTCCGCGCGCGCCACCGACGCCCGCCCGCCCCGCTACACCGACACCAGTGCCGAACGCCACCCGCTGACACCGGATCTGATGGCGCGCTGGGCCGGAGCGCACGCCGCAGCCGACCTGGCCCACGAAGCCGCCGCCGAGGCCGCCCGCGGCAGTGACACCGCCCGGGAAGCCCAGACCAAAGCCACCGTGCAGCGCGCCGAGCAATGGGCGCAAGCCTGGGATGAGCGGCTACGTGAGGCCGGCGTCGACCCCGACACCATCTCCGGTCGCGACCGCGACCAGGAACTCGGCCAGGTCGCCGACACCGACCTACTCGAGGAAGTGTCGACCGCAGCCGCGAACTATGCCATCGACGTCGACGACGCCGCGTCAGCGGGCGGGCACCGGTCGACGAGTGAACTCATCGCCGACACCGAACCCGCCCCCGAAGCCGCGTTGATCGCCGCCGGCGACAGCGACTGGCAGATCACCCCGGCCGCCGACGTCGGCGCCAGCGTCTCCCTCGCCACCGGAGCCCAGCCGTGAGCACCACCCATCGCCGCGACCGCGGCCAACACGAATCCATGGTCGGCTACTACCTCGCCGCAGTCCTGTTCGCGCTGCTGGCGATCGTCTACGCGTGCTGGCGGGCAGGGTGCTGGCTCACCGGTCAGCCCGGCCCAGTGCTGATCAACCCGGCCACCGCCGCCGTCGACGGCACATTCCAGTGGCCGGTGGCCTCCACCGTGCTCCTCGTGGTCGCGGTCATCGCCGCCGCCGTAGTGACCGTCATCGTGGGACGTCACCGCGCCGCCACCGCCGTGCTACGCGAGTTCGACCAGGTGGCACAGTTCCTTCCCCGGCCCCGAGAACTGCACGCCATCACCGCCCGCGACGCCAAGCACTCCGCGCAGCGCCTGCGTGGCCGCGACGCCATCACCGGGCACCTCGACTACGGACTCTCGCTCGGATCGCTGATCGGATCAGGAAAGTCCGCGCTCTACATGAGCTGGGAATGGGTCGGACTCATCATCGGCGGACCCCGATCAGGCAAGACCACCGGCTACGCCATACCCATGATCTGCCAGGCACCCGGAGCCGTGTTCGCCACCTCCAACAAACCCGACATCTACGACGCCACCCGCTGGGTGCGCGACCGCAACGACCTCACCACCCACGCCGCCAAGGCCGACACCACCCGACAAGGGCTGCGCGCGGTGTGGGCGTATCGCACCCAGCGGCACGAACCCCCACGCACCCGCGGCACCATCTGGCTCTCAGACCTCCAGCACATCGCCGGCACCCAAGGCCAACAATGGTGGTGGGACCCGCTGTGGTGCGTGCACGAACTCTCCGACGCCCGCGAGCTCGCCGCGATCTTCGCCGGAGCCGAAACCGCCGAAGGATCACGCCTGGACGCCTACTTCGACGGTGGCGCCAAAGAACTGCTAGCCCTGCACATCCTGGCTGCATCGGTCGGTGGGGGAGACCTCAAACACGTCGACGGCTGGCTCACCGATCCCACACTCAAAGTCGCCCGCCAGGTCTTGACTCGCCACGGCCACCACGACGCCGCAGCCAAGATCGACACCGCCGCCAACCTCAATCCTCGCCAGCAAGACGGCCTCTACGACATGGCGCGCCGATTCATCAACGTCATGACCGTGCCCGCCTACGCCCGATCAGTCCTGCCGCCCCAACGGGTGCGGTTCGACGGCGACAACACCGTCGGCGACAACGACATCCGCCACAACCTGCCCAAGTTCGATCCGGAAGCGTTCGTCACCTCCACCGACACCATGTACGCCCTGTCGATGGAAGGCGCCGGCGCGGCCACCGCACTGACCACCGCCCTGGCCGACACCATCTTCAAAGCCGCCGTCGCCCAAGCACGACGCAACGGCGGACGGCTGCCGGTGCCGGTCGTGGCGGTGCTCGACGAGGCCGCCAACGTGTGCAAACTGCCCGAACTGCCCGACTGGTACTCCCACTTCGGCAGCCAGGGCATCGTCATCGTCACCATGCTGCAATCGCTGGCCCAGGCCGCGAAAGTGTGGTCCAAAGACAAACTCGACATGCTCGTCGACTCCTCGAACGTCTACATCTACGCCGGATCATCGAACAACGAGTCCTACCTGTCCGGCCTGAGCCGCATGATCGGCCAACGCGACGTCCGCCGCCGCAGCCGCTCGCACTCCAGCTCCGGCCTGGGATCGACCAGCACCAGCGAATCATGGTCCAGCGAACCCATTCTCGGCATCGACGACCTCAAAGCACTACCCGCCGAACGCGCTGTGCTGGCCACCTCCGGTAACCGCACCGTCGTCACCACCAAGAACTCCTACTGGCTCGGCCCCTACGCCGAACTGATCGACGCCTCCAAGAAGGCCTGCGGGACCGAACGCGCAGCCCAGCAAGCAGCCCTAGCCGCCACACCTCAACCCGCCGCCACCCGCGAAAGGACCTCCCGATGACCACCCCCGACACCGACACCCCCAACGACGACCCCCGCGCGCACTGGCGGTTCACTTCCGGCGCCGACTGGTTCACCAACTGGCTCAGCCACATCAAGGCCGGACGTTTCGACCGCGACACCCGCTGGTGTACGCAGTGGTGGCGCCACGACGAAGTCGTCATCCGCCTCGAGGAGCTGTGGAAGGCCTGGGAGACTGCCCGCCTGAGCGAGGACCCCGCCGCCCTGTCGTCGTGGTGGACCGCCCACCTCGACGTCCACTGGCGAGCACTCACCGCGGGCAACGGGCCGCTCTATCTGTGCACACCCGACAAGCACACCAACACCGCGACACTCACCGACACCTGCACCCCACCACCGCCGGGATGGTTCGACCCACCCATCGACCACACCACCGCCGCATAACGCCTGAGAGAGCCATGTCATGCCACCACTGATCCATATAGCGCTCGCCGGGTGCTTCGTGCTGCTGGTGGTCCTGACCATCACCGGGGCCATCGTCGTCACCAAAGCCACACTGCGCCAACGCCGCCCGCCCTCCTCGCACCACCACGGACCTGACCAGGACGGAACACACCATGACGACTAACCGACGCCCACACATCAATGCCCCCGAAGGAGGCCAGTCGTGATCGCCATTTCTCTCGCGCCGTTTCCGCCGAGCAGCCCGGTCGCCAACCACACCACCCACGTACGAATCACCACGAATCCCGCACCGCTGGTCGAGTGCCCTCATGCCTGAACCAGGCGACGGCGAGGACCCGCCGTGAGAAGACTCAGGCCCTGACAGGTGCTGGACACACCTGCCAGGGCACTGATCGGCCAGAGATCGAGCCTCTGACCAGTGAGAAACGATAACCACCCCCGCGAGGACCGGCGTTGGCCGGGCCGGGCGGACCTCACTTTGGTAGGAGCTCGACGCATGGCGCGTAACGCCACCCCTGACGACAACACCCCCAATCTGTTCGATCTGCTCGCCGACACCGACCCATCGAGGCAGCGGATGTCGGCACCGCAGAGCACTATGGATACCCACACCGAGGAGGACACCGATGTTTCACGATCTGCGCACGGCACTGACCGAGCGGTACGCCCAGGAACTGACGCAGATGGACCGCACGGAGTTCGAGGACTTCCTGACCGCCGAAGCGACCCGGCTGGAAGCCGAGATCGCTCAGACGCAGTCACAGACGGAGCTGGCGGCGATCGCGGCGTGGAAGAACGAGCACGGGGGCAACGACCCGGACGTGCTGACGACGCAGCGGCTATATCAGCAGGCCCGGTACGCGGCGGAGGAGACGGTGCTGGCGACACTCTGGGAGGGAATGAGCAGTCCCGAGGACGACGACGATCCGCTGGACGACGAGCCGAACCCGGACACGATGACCGGGATGCAGCGGTGGCTGACACCGTGGGCGATCGAAGCGACCCGCGAAACCGAACAACTGACCGAGCAGGTGTGGCCGAATCAGACACCGCGGTTTCAGGTGTGGGCCGAGCAACTGCTGCAAGCACGCCTGACCGACCGACTCCCGGTGCCCGACGGGCCGGAACATCCGCTGGTTCCGGAACTGACCGCGATGGTGGACGCAGCGCTGGCCGATCAGGCTCGCGCCGACGCCGAGCGCGCGCAGAGGTAGTCGACGACGGCCAGGGACTGCTGTTCGAGTCGCTGGACGATTTGCGGATCCCGACTGACCCGGCCGTCGTCGACCCGGGCGGCACGCCGCTGCCACCGAAGGCCGGCGACGCGCTGCCGCAGGTCCCGCAGTCCGAGACCGGGCTGCCACTGACGGCGTGGGCGAGCACCCGTGTCGCCCCGGCACGACGCCCGGACGGCTCGGTGGTCTATATCAAGGCCGACCATGTGGTGGCCGGCCTCGAACCCGACACCTCGTCCGAACCCGACAACGCGATCGAACCCGCACCGCAGGAGGAACCTGCCGCGGGCGTTGCGGTCGTCGACGACGACACCACCCCGGCGGCGATCGAGGTGGGGCCTGCGACCCGGTTCACCCATCCGGGGACGGTGCTGGTGCCGTCCGGGGCGAAAGCCCGCGCCCAGGCCAACATCGCCGCACTCGAGGTCCTCACCGACACCGCCCGCACCGGACGCCCGGCGACCGCGGCCGAGCACGAGGTCTTGGCGCGGTGGTCGGGGTGGGGTGCCGCGGCCGACATCTTCGACGAGTCCAAGTCGGAGTGGACGACCGAACGCGAGCAGCTGCGCGCCCTGCTGGATTCCGAGCAGTGGCGCCAAGCGAAGGCCTCCACGCTCAATGCTCACTACACCGATCCCGCGATCGCCCAAGCGATGTGGTCGGCGATGACACGCGCCGGTTTCGACGACGGGCTGGTGCTCGAACCTGGTTGCGGCAGCGGCACGTTCATCGGATTGGCGCCGCCCGGTGCGCAGATGGTGGGTGTGGAGCTCGACCCGACGACCGCTCAGATCGCCCATCTGCTCTACCCCGACGCCCAAGTGCGGTTGGAGGGCTTCGAGACCACCCGCGTCCCGGACGGATCGTTCGCCGCGGTGATCGGCAATGTGCCCTTCGGTGGGTTCACGGTGCACGACCCGATCCACAACCCCGCCCGCCACCGCATCCACAACCACTTCCTCCTCAAGTCGCTCAACCTCACCGCCCCCGGCGGATACGTCATGGCGATCACCAGCGCCGGGACTTTGGATGCGGCCTCGGACAAAGCCCGCCGCGACATGCACGCCGTCGCCGACCTCGTCGGCGCGGTGCGGTTGCCGTCGACGGCGTTCGAACGGGTCGCCGGCACCCAGGTCGTCACCGACGTCCTGGTGTTCCGTCGCCGCGAACCCGACGCCGCCGCGCCTGCGGATGCCGACTGGCTGCATTCCGACCTCGTTGCTCTCGCCGACCGGACCGGCGAGACCACCGAGATCGGCGTGAACCGCTACTTCACCACCCATACGGAACACGTGCTGGGCACGATGCGTGTCGATCGCGGCCTCTACCGCGACGGGATGCTCGTCGTGGCCGCCGAACCCGGCGGCGATGTCGCCGCCGACCTCGACGACCGGCTGACCGGCATCGTCGACGCCGCCCTGCAACGCGGCGACGGGCTGTTCCTCGCCGACGACACCGCCACGGCCGGAATAGAGTTCACCGCCGGCGCCCTCGACACCGACGCCCTCTATGGCGAGGACATTCCGATCGGGCACGTCAGCTATGACGAGATCTCCGGGGTGTTCTCGCGGCGCGGGATCGGCGGCGAGGAACCGATCAAGGTGCCCGCCACCCGTGCCACCGAGACCCGGCACCTGTTGCGGCTGCGGGATCTGTTCGCGGCCACGATCGCTGCCCAACGCACCCAGAGCAGCCGCGCCGAGCGGGATGCGCTGCGCGCGGACCTCAACGAGGTCTACGACGCCTACCTGAACACCTACGGGCCGGTGAACCGGGCGAAGCTGGTGGGCGGCAAGGAACGCACCGCCGAGCAGGCCGCCAAGAAGTTCGCTGAACTCGAAGCCAAGTGGCGGGCCGCGCACCGCGATGCCGACGGCGCCGCCTATCCCGGGCCGCTGCCTGACGATGTGGCCGCCGACCTCGATGAGAAGGCGTGGCAGGTCAGCGCACCCTCGCGACGCCAGACCCATCTCGAGGCGGTCCGTGCCGATCCGGGAATGGCTGGTGTGCTGGCGTTGGAGCGCTATGACGAGGAGACCGGCACCGTGAGCAAGACCGCGGTGTTCTCCCGCGACGTCGTCATGGCGCCGGTCCCGGTCTCGCGCGCCGACACCCCCGCCGAAGCGGTCGCGATCAGTCTCGGGGAACGCGGCCGGGTCGATCTCGACCGCGTCGCCGAACTCCTCGGCCAGCCCGCCGAGCAGGCACGCGAGTCGATCCGCGGTCTGGTCTACGCCGACCCGGACATGCCCGAGGACCTGGTGCCCGCGGCCACCGCGCTGTCGGGCAACGTGCGCGCCAAACACGCTCGCGCCGCCGAAGCCGCCCGCAACGACCCCGGGAACCGGGATTGGACGGAACTAACACAAGCACTGGCGCAGGTGATCCCGGCCGATAAGCAGCCCTCCCAGATCGGGTCGGTCAAACTCGGGCCGACCTGGATCGAGCCGCGTGACTACGAGGCGTTCGTGCGCGAGACCTTTGGCGCCGCCAGCGTGCGGGTGTCACGCGCTGCGGGTAGTTGGGGGGTCGAAGTGCCACCATTCGAACGCAACAGCACGGTGATGCGCACCGAGTACGGCGCCGACAATGCCGACCTCGACAAAGCGCTCGATGCGGTTGACCTCACCGAGATGCTGCTCAACCAGCGCTCGATCGTGGTCAAGAATTCGGGGCGGGCGCAGGACGACGGTGCACCGGAAGTTGATGCCCAAGCCACCATCCTCGCCCAGGTCCAAGCGGAGAAGATCACCACCGAGTTCCGGTCGTGGCTGTGGTCGGATGATGAGCGCCGCGACCGGCTGGTCGCCGAGTGGAATCGCCGCTTCAACACCTGGGTCCGGCCCGAACACGACGGGTCCCGGCTGGTGCTGCCCGGGTTGTCCCCGGTGTTTGAGCCGCACCCCTACCAACGTGATGCGGTGGCACGCATTCTCGCCGAGCCGACGGTGCTGCTCGATCACGTCGTCGGCGCCGGCAAGACCGGCACGATGTTCATGTCGGCGATGGAACTCAAACGCCGCGGCCTGGTCAATCAGCCGTGGATTGTGGTACCCACCCACCTCATCGAGCAGTTCGGCCGCGAAGTGAAGATGTGGTACCCCGCGGCCAACGTTCTCGTGGGACGCAAAGGCATGTCGGCCGAGGACCGCCGCGTGTTCGCTGCGCAGACCGCGACCAGCGACTGGGACATGGTCATCATCCCGGCGTCGGTGTTCGAGGCGATCCGGGTACACCCCCAACGTCGCGTCGACTACATCGCCGGCCAGCTCGCCGACCTCGACGCCGAACTGTCCGCAGGGGCAGGCGAAATGACCCACGCGACGGTCAAGAAGATCGAACGGGCGAAGAAACAGCTCCAGAAGCGTCTCGACGCCGCGACCGATCAGGCCAAGAAGGACCACGGGGTGTTGTTCGAAGACACCGGCGGGGACTATCTGTTCGTCGACGAGGCCCACGAGTACAAGAACAAGGGCCGCCAGTGCGCCATCGACTCGCTGTCGCTGACCGGGTCGAACAAGGCCGAGGACCTGTCGATGAAACTGGACTACCTGCGTGAACGTCGCCAGCATCAGGCGGCCGCGGCCGGGCGGGTCATCGCCCCGGGCGCTGAGCGGGTCGCGACGTTCGCCACCGGCACCCCGATCGCCAACTCACTGGCCGAGTCGTGGGTGATGCAGCAGTATCTGCGCCCCGATGTGCTGGAGGTGGCTGGGGTCCGCTCGATCACCGACTGGGCGGCGTCGTTCACCGCGACCCGCTCGGAGACGATCCCCAACGCCACCGGCACCAAACTGCGTGTCGTGTCGAAGGTGTCGGCGTTCGCCAACCCCAAGGAAATGTTCGCCATGGCCGCTCAGTACACCGACGTCGTTGTCCGTGAACAAGTCCCGGCCAATCTACCGATCCATGACGGGCGGCAGATCGTCACCAGCACACCCGGTCAGGAACGACAGGACTTCATCGCCGATCTGGACTATCGGGCCGACCATCTCGACCCACGCCGCGCTGACATTGACAACGTGCTGAAGATCCTCAACGACGGCCGCAACGTCGCTCTCGACCCGGTGCTGGCCAACCTCGAACCGGATCCGGGAAACACCCGCGCCGATGCGGTGGCCGAACAGGTCGCCCGCATCTACCACGCCACCGCCGACAACGAGTACCTCACCGAGGAAGGGGAGCGGTCCCCGATCCGCGGGGCATTGCAGCTGGTGTTCTGCGACCGCGGCACCCCGCGACCCGACGGTCCGTCGGTGTACTCCAACCTCAAAGACCTTCTCGTGGAGCAGTACAACGTGCCCGCGGAGAAGATCGCGTTCATCCACGACGCGAAATCGCCGTCGCAGAAACTGGCGTTGCAGGCCGACTGTCGAGCCGGTCGGATCGCGGTGCTGGTCGGGTCGACCTCGAAGATGGGTACCGGCATGAACGTCCAGGGGCGCCTGATCGGTCTGCACCACATGGACGTGCCGTGGCGGCCGGCTGATCTTGAGCAACGAGAAGGCCGGATCATCCGCCAGGGCAACCAGAATCCGCGGATCGAGATTCTGAACTACGTCACCGCAGGCACCACCGACACCGTCATGTGGTCGAAAGTCGAATCCAAGGCTGCGTTCATCGAGCAGGCCAAACGCGGGCAGCTCGACGACGTCGCCGAGGTCGACGACATCGCCGATGACTCACTGTCTGAGGCTGCTGCGGCGACCAAAGCCGCCGCGACCGGTGATGAACGGTTCCTTGAAATGGCCACCCTGGAAGACGAGGTGAAAAGCCTGTCCGCACTGGCCAGCGCCCACGCGGACTCCCGCTCCCACGCCCGCCGGGTCGTGGCCGCCGCAGACCGGGCCATCCCACGGCTGGAGGGCAGCATCGACAAACTCGACGTTCTGCTGGCCGGTCATCAGGAGTGGATCGACGCTGGTAAGCAGTTCGTCGTCACCGGGGCCCGTCCTCTATCGAAGCGTCCGGAGCGGTCCGAGACGCTGCTGTCGCGGGTGACCGCGGTCTACCACGAGCTCAAAGGTGCCGGCATGAAGCAGTCCATGCCGATCGCGTCGATACCGTCAGGGCTTGCGGCGCACGCCTCGCGCGAGTTCGCCCAGGACAAGATCCACGTGTGGCTCGACTGCCCGGGGCGACCCGGGTTTACTCTCGACGCCTCCCAAGTGTTCACCTCCACCGAGCGGCGCACCGCCACGGCGTCCGGGCTCGCCACCCGTCTGGAGAACCTGTACACCGGCCTCGACGACACCCGCGCTCAACTGGTCGCCGACATCGCCAGCTACCGCCGCGAAGTCGAGGTCAACGCCCCGCGTATCGACGCACCGTTCACCCGAGCGGATGAGTTGCAGACCAAACAGGTCCGGCTGCGACAACTGAGGATGGAGATCGAACGGGCCCAACAATCCGAGGAAGCCGTCGCCGCCCGCCAAGCTGCCGAAGAACGGATGCGTAGTGCCGGTCGTGAACCCGGCTGGAGTCTGGAACTCAACCCGACACCGGTCATGGTCGAAGAAGCCGGACTCGACCATGCCGCCGACTACATCGCCGTGATGAAACGCTCCCACCAACACCAAGCGGAGCTCTACCAGGCAGAAAAAGACACCACCACAGCAGAACCGGGAATCGGAACACTGCTCGCCGACACCCGACCCCCACCAGAAGCAGAACGCACAGAGAACACCGGATCGCAGCCCTCGCCACCCGACCCACTCGATAACGGGCCACAGCCCCAACGCGACCCGGACCTGGACCTGTGAGTGCAGCAGTGACGTTCACCGCGCTCAGACGGAGGCGATGGCAAGATCACCTGGCCCCCAGCACAAGCCCACCCCGCGGCGGTGACCCACCGGACAGGCGTGGCTCGCCACGCACGACCAGCGTCGCCGGCCACGCCTGTCCCGGGTTCGTGATAGAAGCGAACCGCCAAACCCGCGCACCCATCACCAGCAACCGACACCGAAACAGGACGTGACTTCATGCCTTTGCAAACGGCTCGACTCTCCACCGCCGTCAAGACCATCGTCGCCGGACTTCTCATCACCGCCGGCCTCGCCACTGGTCTCGGCCCCGGTAGTGGGCAAGCGCAAGCGAAGATCGACGACGGCCGATACAAGTTCCAGCTGGTCATGTACGGCGTCATCCCCTACCCGGAATCCAACGCGCGAGTGATCGGCAACCGACTCTTCCAAGACATCTACGGCGTCGGGCCGTGGAATGCCACCAACAGCCACATCACCCAGACCCGCAACGGCGGCATCATCTCGATCGCTGGCGACCCAGTCGCGCACTGGTACTCCCGCATCGAACTACGCAAAACACCACACGGCTACAAAGGTGTTTTGCTCGCCGGCGGCGTCCCCACCGGCGACGTCTACCTACGTAGAGTCCGCTGACGCTGACCACACAAAGGGTCGCGCAGCAATTGCCTGTGCGACCCTTTGTCGTTCGGTGCGATCGGGCGGACCGGCTTTGTCGGGCGGGCGGTGCTGGCCAGTCCTCCGGCACAGGCCGCGAGACCGTCGCCCGGATCACGACTTAGACCGCTCGCACCTGCGCTCAGACGTCGTATCCGGAGCCTCTATGTGGCGCCGTGTCCGGCTGTGAATCGTTGGTGCGGGGCGACAACGCGGTCGACGCGGAAGTGACGGGCGCAGATTCGGGCCGGGCTTCCGTGACGCCATGCCGCCGCGCGGAGCAAGTCTTCGATGGCTCGGAACGCTGGGAGGGCCTGACGGCGAGCTACTTCGGCCCGCGCACGGGTGAGGGCGGCGGCTGCGCCGTCCCGATCGTCGACGGCGATGGTGTGGCGGCGGGTGAGGGTGTCCAGGTGCGCGGTGAGTTGGTCGGCGACCAGCACCGGCAACCTTGCCGGGTGTGGCGTTTCGGGTCGAGGCGCCCGCAATGATGTGTCGCTCGGCCCGCGACTTGAACCGACAACTCAGTTCGCTTCCGGCTTCCAGTTAGTGACGTCGCCAACGTAGTCGTCATCCTCGGGCTCGAAGGTGCCCATAATAATATTGCTCACATACTCGCCGTCAGCGCTCTCGAACTCTAGGAAGACCCGCTGATACATGTCACCTTTAGCGGTTTTGAGTTGCACAAGCTGCATTGCGCCACCGTCTATCTTGAAAGTATCGCTGAAGCTGCCAGAAGTGAACACTCCACTCGCAGCAACAATGACCCACGATTCGATGATCGGAAGCCCTTCATCGATCTCCGCTAATAGCTTTTTCTCAGCCGCGCTACCCGGGTACACAATACCCGAGACAGCATTACGCGCCTCCGACTTATCGGTTGCGGTAGTGACCGTGTAAAGGTCGATAATTTGGGCATTAACTATCGCTTGCGCACGTGACAGATTGGGATCGCTGATATCATCCTCGTCAGGCAGTACTGTTCCGTACAATCCATCGAGTGTCTCATCTACTTTTACAGATGATTGATCCCGATGTTCGAACAGATACGCGAGAGACTCGTTAAGGCTCTCCCGGTACTGCCCGGGGCCAACGGCTCGAGTCGTCGTGAGACTTCCACCCCCGTCTGGATCATCCGATGTAGCCCCTTCCCCATGCTCCTCCTCCAGAAGGTCCTCGGCGACAATCTTTCCTGCCCCCGCTCCGATCAGACCGGCGACTTGGAGCATCGCGAAGTAGCCGCCGACGAGCACGACGACTGCGGCGACCGAGACGATGATGAGGTTCTTCGCGGTCCAGAAGTTCTTGCGGGGCGGTCCCGCTGGGGGAAACTGTGAGGGCGGCCGTGGGCCGTTGATATTGTGCGGGTTGTCGTTCATGGCAAGTAGAGCTCCAGATCAGTGCGATAGAGGTCAGACGGAAGACGGATCTCTGACTATTGCTCGGAATTGATGCCCGGTTAGAAAGCTCCCATGGGTATTGCATACAATCGAATCGGTTAAAGCCGAATTGCTGGTCAACGCTAATCCGCGGTTGAGAGAACAATCTGTATCGTAATTCCGGAAGCGAACGGTGCCGCCATTAACCCATTTTGAATATTCTTCATGCACTGACTCCAACGCGGTCCGCATGAAATCGATGGCCGGCGTGCAGTCTGGTCCATCCGACGAACCATCTCCGAGGTCCCAGAGATACTTATCGTTCTGTTCGTCCGCTGGAAGGTCTGGTATGTAATAAAGCATGGTGCCGCAGAAATCGCCGTCGCCGCCATTTTGCTCAAACGCTTTTGATGGTTGAGATTCAACGGTGACTGCTCCGTTGGAGTCCAGGTTCTCGAACCAGGATTCTGGACCGTCTGCGCTACACGCGGCGAGAAGGAGACAGGCCGCGATGGCAGCCGAGGGAAGAGGCGGTCTCATAGTTTTCCTTATAGTGATGCGGACGCATGCCCGAGCTTCTATCAGGTCCGCAGTATCACGGTGCAACGGCGAGCCCACTCACGCGCGCATCCACCGTTTGCCCCGTCGGCCTACTAGTTCCGGTCTCGGCGTCAACCGTGAGGATGTCGCCACCCTCGGTGATGGCCAACAGTTCTCCGTCGACGATCCCGAGTCCGTATACCTGGGACACCCCCAACGGCCCGATGACGCGCGCCTGTCCACTGGCAAGGTCCACAGACATCAGGACGTCTCCGTCATCGCCTGTTGCTGTCATCAGCGCACTCGTTCCTTCTGTAATGACAAGGTCGCCCGACGACGTGACCTCGCTTCCCATGCTCGTTGACTTTGTGACCCCCTTTTCGGGATCTATGGTCAGCAGGTCTCCGTGCAGCGTGGCCGCGTACAGGATCTTCCCGTCCGAGATCAACGAGTTGGCGCCGCCGGCTTCTAGCTCCGCGATCGGCTCCGTCTTCCCGCTCGCCGGGTCGAGCTTGTACAGCGTTGTGAAGGAGATGCCGTACAACTGATCCCCGACGAAGGCGATGTCCGTGAGTGACACGTTCACCGAGCTCATCTCGGTAGCTTCGCCAGTCGTCGGGTCGACCACGGATACCCCGCCGTAGGTCGATACGTAGGTGCTGCCGGCGGGGGTCACGGAGAATGTGAGTTCGTCGGTTCCGATTATTGTGCGTAGGAGTCCTTCGAATTGCGCAAATAATGCACCGGGGGCCGCCACCAACCCCAGAAAGGCACCTGCGGCTCCGCCAGCGACATCGCCGAAACAACGAATGATCGCACCGATCGCCGCCGCGTTAGGTTCCTCGTCGACGACTCCTGACCGAATCAGATCGGGGATGCACTCAGCTCTGCCGACAACCTCCACTATTTCCTGAGGGAGGAGGATGTCGAGGGCAAGCGCTATGGTGCGGACCTGCGACATTGCAGCATCCACAGTCATTGTGACCGTGGTCGGAGCCAGCTCAGGAGTTGAAAAGCGTGCAGATTCGCCAGGTAGAAGGAGTACAGTCTGGTCGCCGTCGTCTTCCAGCGATGACCAGATAGCCTGCGCTAACAGGTTTGCTGCGCTGAACGCCGTTGCCTGGGACGCCGCCCATGTCGTCGACGAAGCTTGAACGGTCCAGGCGGTTGCGCTGTTGGAGGCGATCTTGAGCGCGACTCCGGCGTTCCCCGCTCGCTCGAGGCACGGCCACACCGCGTCGCCGGCCACTGGGCTGACTCGGGCCGACAACTCGACGTAGTTGCCGTCCCGCACGAAACACTCCGGTTCAGGGGTCGACAACTCGATCGCTGCGCTCGCCGAACTGAACATTGAGTCGATGAAGTCGTTGACCTTTAACACTATCGGCCAGAACTCGGATAAGTGATCGGTGGTAGCCACCAGGGACCCGCTCGTGGGGCGATCCAGTAGTTCCGTTGCGCCGTCGGACGATCTGCTCAAGACGAACACATCTTCGCCGGCCTCTACATTCTCGAACGACAGCTCGATCGGTGCCTGCGGCTGCCTGTCTTTGCCAAGTGAGACACGAACCCCGGTGCCCGCGAGGGTCGCAAACTCTTCCCATCCAGCAGGGAGAGTTCCCGCCGCCGCTGACACGTCTACCAGTGTTCCTACCGGGGCAACGCCAGCCCGGCCCGCGACCGTGACTCCCTCGACCGACGTTTCGAAGCCACGTTCAGTGACGATGACCTCGCCCTCGGAGCGCGACAGCGACTCGCCTGACCTACCACCGTTCGGATCGCTACAGCTCGTTGACACAAGTGCCAAGGCACAGACACCGACCGCCGCCCAACGACGCAGCAGTTCCCGTCCTCGCCAGGAGGGCGCGATCGATACAGCTACGCCGGCAGTTGAGGGCATAGGAACTCCTGAGCGCGGAGCCGTGCTCCACCAAAGAGACTGTCGGCCTGTTCTTTTAGTGATTCCATTGTTTCTATTGCCTCGACAGCCTCCGGCGGCAATGTCGAATAGCTATCGTCCGATGACGACTGCTCAACGCCGACCTTCATGACTGAACAATCCAGGTAACCGAGCGAAATCAGCGAGGTCGGAATCTCCATTCGTATGAACTGATCCTTCATATGCAGATGGAGACAGGTTGCGCGGGCGTATTTTCCCTGTCCGCCAGGAGGTGTGAGGTCGACGAACTCCTCAAGGGGTAATTCACCTTCGAGAAGCTGCTGTGCAGAGATGTGGGCCTCGGACTCGGGGCCAATCTTGTAATGAAGGACCTGAGATAGGTGGTAGTCGAAACGTGCCGCTCGGTACTCGGTCAGGCTTAGGTTCTGCTCCAACCGTGCATCCGCGCAAGTTTCCCTGGCCTCGGCATCCTTCTGACCCCCTTGCACGACCCCTGACGGACTTACACCGTCGCCGGATGATCCGCCGCAGGCTACCAATGAAAAGACAAGAGCTGATGCCAAGGCGAGAGTCTGAATTGCACGTTTCACGAAGCCCTCCTGGCTCGAACTGGAGTGAATCTAGCAGGGCCGGAGCGCGATCGCAGTGGGCAACCGCATAACCGTCTCATCAGGGGACAAGCCACCTCACCCCATCGAAGACACGCGACCACGCGTGCCACCGCACACGTGCGGAGCCACTGTTGACCCCTACATCAGCGCGCTCAACGGGTTTGCTCAGATGTCGTATCCGGAGTCCCGGCGTTGCGCAGTGTCCGGCGGTAGGTCGTTGGGGCGGGGTGGCAGCGCGACCGACCCCGAGGTGACGGGCGCAGGTTCGGCTTGATCTCCGGTGTTGCCGTGTGCCTCGCGGATGAAGTCTTCTACGGCTCGGGCCTCGCCGGGAAGGTCGTGGCGGCGGGCTACTTCGGCTCGGGCATGAGCGATGGCGGCGGCTGCGGCGTCGCGGTCGTCGATGGCTTTCTGGTGGAGCTGGCGGGCGCGGGCGTCGGCATGTTCGGCCGCATTTAGTTCGCCTGCAAGCGTAGCGGTGTCGGTGGCGCGGGTGGTCAGTTCGTCCCATTGGTGTTCGGGGACGCCGACGGCTCGGCGGGTCTGTTCGTGGGCGGCGGCGAGGTGCTGGTGCTGGCGCTCGGCCGCGGCGACCGCCTCGGCGAGGCGCTGGTGGTGGTGGTCGTGCTCGGCGCGTGCTTTGCGTCCGCGCCCGGCCGGTGGCAGTCCCGCCAGGGCGGCGCGCGCCTCTGTGATGCGGGCTGCGGCGTCGGCGAGGGCGTGGCCGGCGGTGCGTGAGGTGGTGATGCGGTCGACGGTGTCCGCGAGTTCGGCGTGGTCGGCGCGCACCCGCGGCGTCCGTTCGGGCGCTGGTCGGCTGGTTTTCAGGTCGTCGACGGCGAGGGTGTGGCGGCGGGCGAGGGTGCGTAGGTGCGCGGTGAGCTGGTCGTCGCTCATCACGCGGAGCGGGTCCTGGTGGAGCCAGTCGCGCAGCTCGGCGTCAGCAGCCGGTTCGGCGACCGCGGTGGTGGTGGCTTCGGCGGCGGGTTGAGTCGCCGACGGCGTGGCCGCGTCGGGGGTAGCGACGGGCGCGGTGGCCGTGGTGGGCATGAGGTAGGTGTCGCGGTGGTGGTGAGCGGTGTGGGTGAGGGCGTGGACGTGGTTGAGGCGGTTGTCGATTCGGTAGATGCGGGTGGTGAGGTCGGCGCGGCGGGCGCGCAGGTCGGCGAGGTTGAGTTCGTCGAGTTCGATGGCTTGCAGGCGCATGAGTTCGACGTCGGTGTCGGTGACGCGGACACCGCCGGATTCGGCGATCGCCGTCTCGAGGCGGGCGTTCGCGTCGTCGTAGACCGCGGCGAGGGCGTCGCGGTCGGCGGTCGCGGCGGTGATGCGCCAGTCCAGGGCGGTGGCATCGGCCTCGGCACGTAGCGCGGCGAGGTCGGGTGCTTCGTCATCGCTGAGGGGGTCGAGGTCGGTGGTGTCGGCGGCGCGGAGCTGGGCGGCAGTGCGGCGCAGGGCGGTTGCCTGGTTGGTGAGGTCTTCGATAAGTTGTTCGGCCATCATCAGGTCGTGGTGATGCCCGGCGGTGTCGGCGGCCGCGGCGAACTGGTGGTCGGCAGCAGCACGCAACGCCAGGACATGCGGGGCCATGGCCTGCTGGTGGGCGCTCGTGCCGGCGTTAATCGCCTCGCGTAGCTGCGCCATGTCGGTGCCGAGTTCGGCGAGCTGGGCGGTGAGTTCGTAACGCAGCGCGATGCATTCGGCGAGGTCGGTCGGCGCGGCGAAGCGATCAGGTGCAGCAGCAACGACGTCAGCGGCGAACTCGTCGAAGTCCAGGTCCTCGTAGCGGTCGAGGTCGTCCGGGTCGAGGACGTCGACACCAGTTTCCGGCGGCGGTTCGGTGGCGGTGAGCGCGGCGAGGTAGTCCTCGTCAACGCCGACGTTCTCGTCGAGGTCGTTGCCGGGCTCGCTGGTGAGGGTGTCGGCCCAGGGGTCGGCCAGTCCGGCGGCTTCGGCGGCGGCTTCCGCGGCGGCTTCGTCTTCAGGGGTGGGCGGTGCCGGCGGTAGTGGGGTGGTGTCGGTGGCGTGGCTGCTGTGGGTGACGAGCAGTTCGACTCGCCAGGTGAGCAGCCGGGCGTATTCGTCGAGGCGGACGGTGTGGTCGTCGTCGGTGCCGCTGTGGAGCAGGGTGTCGGCGAGGTCGAGCAGGTCGTGGGGGTTCCACTGGGCGGGGTCGGCGGCGCTGACCGCGGCGACGAGGGCGGGCCAGGCCCGGTCGGTGAGGATCGCTTCGGCGGCCCGGTCCCCGACGATCCCGACGAGAGCGTCGGCCCAGTCGGGGCGCAGGCCGGTGTTGGTGGCTTCGGCCGCGGCGGGAGCCAACTCACCGGACAGCCGCCACCACAGTGCGGCGGCGGGCATTTCGGTGGGCAGCGGGTTGTCGGCGAGGGCGTCGCGGGCCAGGGCGTGCACGTCGAGGCCGGCGCGGGCGGCCAGCGACAGGTGGTCGGCGAGTTCGGGCCAGTACGGGTCGGCCAGCAGGTGGGGGTCGAGGTCGCGGGCGAGGTCGGCGTAGCGGGCGGCCTCGGCGGTGGTGGTGATGAGCGCGTCGGCGCGCTCGGTCAGCGCGGCGTGACGCCGCGCCAAGGCGATGGAATCTGGTCGCGGTCCGGCGGGACGCCGGTCGGTGTCGTCGACGCCGCGGGCGGCGCGGAACACGGCGAGTTCGGCGACGAGCTCGCCGCCGCGTTCGGCGTCAGCCAGGAGCAGCGGACGCGCCCACACGGGGGCGGTCGTGGCGTCCCAGGCGTTGGCGCGTTCGGTGACGGCGGCGGCGAGGTCGGTGACGAGGGCGCCGCGGCGGGTGAGGTAGGGCGCCCACTGGGGGTCGTCGAACCCGGCGGGGACCCGCGGCAGCCAGGGCAGGGGTCCGCCGCCTGCGGAGTGGTGCTGGGTGGGGTCCAGGCGCCAGTCGAGCACGGCGGCCGGGTCGGCGGCGGTGGCCAGTTCGCGGTGGGTGATCGCGGCCTGTAGCCGTGTGATCGGGTCGTCGCCACCGAGGGCCAGCGTGGCGAGGTGGGTGCGCAGGGTGGGCCAGGCTGCGCACGCGGTGAGCGTGCCGGCGGGGGTGCCGGTGTGGGTGCTGTAGAGGGTGTCGGCGTCGTGTTCGAGGTCGCGCAGCGCCTTGGCGCCGAGGGTGTGTTCGGCGGCCGACCCCAGTGCGTGGTCGTAGGCGGCCGCGGCCCGGGACAGACGCAGGAACGGGTCGAGGGCGTCGCGTTGGGCGGTGGTCGCCGACTGTTGGGTGCCGTCGCGGCCGAGGATCGCGGCCAGGGTTTCCAGCCCGGTCTGGGGGTGGCGGGCCTTGGGGGTGGTGGCGTTGTGCGGGTCGGTTTCGGTGGTGGGCAGGTAGATGTGGTTGCCGTGGCGGCCGCGGGTCATCGCGACGTAGAGCAGCTGGCGGTCCAGGGCGTCGGAGCCGATGACGTGGCAGGTGTCGGCGGTCATGCCCTGGGCGGCGTGAATGGTGGAGGCGTAACCGAGGGTGGTGTGCTCGGCGACGTAGTCGGCCGGTAGCTGCACGTGCCGGTTGAGGTCGAGGTGCTGGGCGGTCAGGGTGCCGTCGGCGCCGATGTGGGTGACCCGCCATCGGTCGCCGTTGCGCACCCAGTCGGTGGCCGACAGGCGTAGATCGCGGCGGTTACTGCGGGTGCTGATGATGTCGCCGACGCTGGCGGCCAGACCATCGGACAACGCGACCTCGGGGCCGCGGAGGCGGGGGTCGATACCGGCGAGACGGTCCGCGCGGGCGCGTTCGTTGAGGGCGTTGACGGTGTCGCGGGTGGCGGCGAGCATGACGGTGTCACGGCCGGCGGCGCGGTCGCCCAACCAGGCCAGGTAGGCGTCATCGGTGGCCACGGCGTCGGACTCGACGTGGATGCGTGCGTGGTCGGCGTAGAAACCGAGCGCGGCGGGGTCGCCGTCGCGCAGCGCCAGCGACGCCGCACCCTCGGCGGCGTCGGAGAAGCGGACCACCTGGCTCAGGGTCAGAGCGCCGGTTTCGTGCGCGACGTCGCGCAGCACACCGCCGGCCGAGATGGACGCGAGTTGCTGGTCGTCGCCGACCAGCCGCACACTGCCACCGCGGGCGGCCACGCACCGGATCACCTCATCGAGGTCGGCGGTCGAGGCCATCCCGGCCTCGTCGACGACGACGAGGGTGTCAGGTCCAATGCGGGTGAACCAGTCCGGTTCCTTGGGTGCGTGATAGGCGGGATCAACCAGTTTCTCTTGCGCCGCAGCCACCTTCGCCGCAAGTTCGGGATTGCCCTCTATGCGCCAGGGCGGCGTCGCGGCCAGGGCGCGGTCGCGGCTGGCTTGGGCAAGTTGGACGAGCTTGGCGGCGGTGTCGGTGGTGGTGTCGAGTTCTTCGCGCAGCACCGCGGCTGCGGCGGCGGTGGGGGCCAGTCCGATGAGGGTTCCGCCGCTGTCGGTCCACGCCCGGGCGAGGGTGCGCATGGCGGTGGTCTTACCGGTACCGGCGGGCGCGAGGACGAGTTGAACGCGACGTCCGGAGGTGGCCAGTTCGCGCACCATGGCGGCTTGGCCGGCGTTGAGTTCGCGGCCGTTGGCGGCTTGCTCGAGCAACGCGATGTCGACGGTGGCCTCGTCGAGGCGGCGGCCGTCGGCGCGTCTGGCGGCGGCCACGATCCGGTGTTCGGCGGCAAGGATCTCTGTGCTGGTGTGCAGGGCGACGTCGTGGCGCACGAACACTGATTCGCCGTTCGCGCGGCGCAGCACCTCGGGCTCGCCGAGGTCGCCGTCGAGGGCGTCAGACGACACCGCGACGCTGGTGTCAGCGGACAGTGCGGTGTCGACGATGCGCTCGATGGCGGCGGCGAGGTCGTCGGTGTCGGTGATGCCGGCGAAGTCGCGGGCACGCAGTTGGCGTTCGGCTTCGGCGCGCAGATGCGGACGCTGCCAGCGGGCGCGGGTGGCCGAGAGGTTCTCGATGCACGCACCGGCAAGGTCGGTGCACAACTCGTCGGTGAACTCTGGATGCTCACGGGTGCGGGGGCGCGGGTGGGTGGCCTCGTGCACGAGGTCGCTGATCGCGCGATCGCCGCCCAGGACGCGGCGCGCTTGGTTGCGCCACGCCTGGCGTTGCTCGGCGTAGGAGCGGGGTTCGTGTTTGGCTTCGCGGGTTTCCAGGGTGGCCCGCTGGGCCAGATCGAATGCCTCACCGGTGGTGGGTTCGCGGCCGTGATCGGCGTGAAACTGCTGCGACAACTCACCGAGACGGTGCTCGATCATCGCGCGCCGCGACGACCACTGCGCCATCAGTTCGGTGGACACACCGTCGATTTCGCGGACCGGTCGTTTGCGTGCATCGGTCTGCTGTCGTTCGCTGAACGAGACCCCGAGATCGCGCTGGAGGTAGAGCTCGATGCGCGAGTTGTACACCTCCGACGCGGACACGGTGGCCTTGAACAACGGGGTGCCGTCCAGGGCCATCCACCGGGTGATCCCGGCGGCGTCACGCACCCGCACCTTGTTGGAGATGGCGACGTGGGTGTGTAGGTCTGGGTCCCCGGCGCGGGAGTCGCGGTGGGTGAACGCCGCGGCGATCAGACCGTCGGTGTCGACCTGGGCGATGCCGTCGGTTCCCAACCGCGACAGGCACGCTTCGCGCTCGATGAACGCCAGTGCATCGGCGACCGCCTGGCGGTGGGCGGCCTCGATCTTCTCGGCCATCGGCAGCGGCGCGACCGCCCACAACGCCGACACCGATTTCACCGGACTGAACGTCATGTCGTAGCCGGCCACCGCCGACTGACGCTGGCGGCTTTGCTGGGCGATGAACCCTGAGAGCTCGCGCGAATCACGCGGCGGGCGACGGTAGGTGGCGGTGAACCGCTCGCGGCCCAACTCGGTGCGCAACGCCGCCCGGGTGTCGTCGTCGATGACCGCATCCCACCGTTCGCCGCGGGCGAGGTTGTGGTCGCGGAACACTACTGCGAGTTCCTGTAGGAACTCCGGATATTCGTTGTAGACGGCGTAGGCGTTGCCCAGTTTCGTCGCCGCCAACGCTTGGGCCGTTCGGCAGTCCGAAGACGCCACGGCGTGCTGTTCGATCGCGGTGGCGTTGGGGTGGCGACCCTCACCGAAGAGGGCCTTCATCTGCGCCGCCGACACCATCGACCCGGCCTCGACGGTGCGCTGCTCGATCAGCTGCTCCGACACCTCCAGCCCGGCCCCGACATCGCTCAATCCGGCCAACCCGGACCCGATCCACTGGCCCGGGGAATCGCCTTTGGCGCTGTAGTAGTCGGCCAGCGTCACCCGCCCCTTGTCGGTGGCATCCATCGCCGCAACGGATTTGGTCAGGTACTCATAACCGTCGCCGGCGGTGAGCTTGTGGATGGTGGCGGTCACGGCCGAATCACCGTCGGAACGGGCGCAACTCGTTGGTCCGGATCACCGCATGGACGCTCGCGCGGTGCGCCCGGACCAGCTCGGCAATGACTCCGCTGGCGACCTCGTCGCCGCCCTCGATCTGCTCAGCCAGTGTCCCGAGAAGTTCCGCGGTGGCGGTGGGGGAGGCCAGCACCTGGGCCACCGCGTCCTGAGCGGTGACCCCGGCCCCGGCGGGCCGGTCGTGTCGGCGGACCCACGCTGCGCGGCGGCACTCATCCGAGCACCAGCGCCGCGGCCGACCGCGGCGCGGTGCGCCGCCTCCGGGCAGCACACCACCGCAGTGATCGCACGCCCCGGCACCGGCCATGGCTGCATTCTGGCACATTAATTTCGTCGGACGAATCCAGAATGCAAGAGGTGTGTGGGAGTTGAAAAGACATCAGGGTCATGGGGTGAGGTGTGGTGCGGGGGCGGTTCGGGGTGTTGGTGCAGGTGAGAAGGCTGAGGGGTGGAAGCGAGAACGCGGAAACGGTGTCAGGGTGAGGGAAGTGAGGGTGAAAACTGCACCGAGAGTGGGCGTGTGGCGGTGGCGAGGGGGCGTTGGCCGGCGTTATCGTGGCTGGTATGCCGTCGAACAATTCAAAACTCACTGCCAGTCAGGCGCGCGCCGCTGCGCGCAAACGAACCCTCGGGGCGTTGGAGACGCGTCGAGCCGAGGAACGCGCGAAACTCGAACGCAGACTCGAAGCCGAGTTGCGGGTGATGGAAGCCAACGAGGCCAACATCGCCGAGTTCCTGCAAGCCGACTCCGAACTCGCCGCTGCCGAAGCAGAACTGCGAGTGATCACCGAGCGGTCAGCGAAGGCGAAAGCCACCGCGCTCGCCGCGATCGCCGAGCGAATAGGAAGTGTTAGTGGCGCCGCCGATCTCGTGGAGATCAGTGCCGCGAAAGCCAAGACACTGCTGCGCGAGGCGGGCCTGTCCGTCGCGACGAAGAAGGCCACCTCGAGCCAGGAGCCAACACCGACCCCGGCCACTCCGGACGCGGCGACCGACGAGACCCGCACCGAGCCATCCGATCCCGCGGTGATGTCGGCCTAGGGCTCTAGGGTTCGGCCATGAGCGTCGACCCTGACCACGATCAACTCGGCCTGTTCGCGGTGCCGGCCACCCACCTGGCGGTCGGCACCCCAACACCGTCGCCGGGCGTGGTCACTGACCCGACGCTGATGCCCGATGCTCGCGCCGAGCAACACTTCTGGCAGCACGTCGTACTCACACCCCGTGGTTGCTGGTACTGGATCGGCGCGATCAGCTCGCCAGACGGGTACGGCCGATTCACCTTCCGCCGAAACAACCGTCAGCGAGCGATCAGTGCGCACCGTTTCGCGCTGCTGCTGGTGCACCCCGACCTCGGCGCCGACGCCGCCGACATCGGCGAGCACTACTGCAACGAACCGCTGTGCGTGCGCGTCGATTCCGCACACGTGCGCATCGGCACCCAGACCAACAACCTCACCTACGCTGTCGGCCTCGGCCGCCACCGCGGATCACGACCAACCACCGCCATCAACCGCGCCGCGCGCTCGATCATGCTGCGCACGTACTTGCGTGACGGCGGCGACCCGGACCACGCGCATCGGCTGTTCCAACCCGTACCGTCCGCGGCCGCCGACCAGCTCGGCCTGTTCTGAACCCGAGACCCGCCTTGTGTTAGTCCGGTTCAGTGCAGAATTCGCGTCATGGTTGATCGCAGAGCCTCAGACGAGCACTACGTCCTCGACCTGTGCGACGAGATCCTCGGGGTTCCTGGAATCCGTCAGGCACGGTTCGACTGGCTGCGCGGCGACCCCTCGCCTCGACTACCCCGTGGGGCGATGCTCCCGGTCGACGGGTTCTGGCGAGAACTGAACCTCGCCGTCGAGTTCCAGGAGGAACAGCACTCGCAGCCGTCTGCGTTCTTCGACCGCCGGCACACCGTATCCGGGGTCGGTCGCGGCCAGCAGCGCCGACTCTACGACGAACGCAAGCGCATGTTGATCCCCGAGCATGGGTTGCGCCTGGTGGTCATCGAGAAGGTTGTGTTCAAGGTGAAATCCCGGCGGATCGTGCGCGACCGGGCGCGGGATCTCGAGATCGTTCGTCAGCACCTCGACGACGTCGGTGCAGCTGGCTAGTTCGAGTCACCTCGGATCGCTAGCGGCGGCTCCGCTGAAACTGCCACACCGCGTAATCGAGGTCGGTGGGCGAGATGCCCATCTGGTTGGCTGCGGCCGTCAAGATGTCCGAGGCGAAGGGCGGCGTGACACTACGACGAGCGACCTTCAACGAGTCGGCGACGAATCGACAAATCATCCGGTCAGGCTTGACGCCTGGGATGCCAGCGAGCATCTGCACGTAGTGCCACGTGATCCCGCTGCGTTGACCCACTATCGCGCACCAGCCCACTCTGATTTGCGCCAGCTGCACCTCGTCCATGGCGGCCTTACGAAAGCCGGCGGTGTCAACGATCCCCGCGGTGTCCAGCACTTGAGCCGCGTCTCGGATCGCTTCGGACTTCAACACCGCGCGGCCGCGAGTGGACGTCCGGTTGTTGTTGCCGATCGTCGCCGCCCATCCCTGCGGTCCTTCGAGTTCGTCGAAGGTGGCTAGCAAGTCACGAACACCGTCGCGGTTCGGATCGCCACCTTGGTCGCGGCGGTAGGCACGGTAGCGGGCGATCACGTTCTCCACGCTGCTGTATGTGACGCCCGTGGACTGCACGCTGTCGATCACGCAGAGGGCAAGGCCGTCGGGGTAACCGCCCGGCGCGGTGGCGCCGCGAAACTGTTCGCACGCCACGACGAGGGTGTGCAGCTGCTCGGCGGTGTGGGACATACCCGCAAGCCTGGCATAGGGGACCGACGCCGGACACGGTCTCCGCGGCGATGACGCGGAGGAGCCTTCTGGTGTGGGTGCGGCCGTCTGCTGGTGAAAGTTGGTGGCCGAAGAGTCAGTCGAACAGCGACATCTGCTGTTCGGCGGCGGCGGCGTCGGTGCGGTCGATGTAGGTCTGCGCCCAGTCCTTGACGACGGCGACGGGTTCATCGAGGGCGGTAGCGACTTGGTCCCAGGTGAGGTTGTCGACGTGGCGCAGGGTGTAGGCGTCGGCGTGGAGCTTGGCGAGGTCGGCGGCCGGGTATCGAATGTCGGTGGTGGGCATGGCGGTGTTCCTTTCGATCTCTCAGTTCGGGCGTAGGGCGGACAGGCGGGTGCGGTGTTCGCGCAGGGCGATGCCGTGGGCGCACATGTAGTCCCACAGTTCGGCTTCGGGGAGGTGGTCGGCGGCGTGGGTGATGCCGTCTCCGGCGGCGCGGTAGCGGCGGCGGTAGGCATCGGCGACGACCATCGCCGCGTAGTGGCGTGCCTGGATGCCGTCGGCGCCGGCGGACGTCGCCGCGACGAGCGCACGGGTGAGGCGCTCGGCGCCGAGGGTGGCCGCGCGTCCTTGGCGGCGTAGTTCGTGGGCGACGGTGGTGGCGTCGTGTGCGCGGCGGGTCCCGTCGGCGATGAGGTCGGCGATGATCGTGAACAGTTCGCCGTGGGCGGGCACGTAGAAGTCCTCGGCGCGGACCATGCCGACGATGTCAGCGAGGTCGTCGTGGTGGGCTGGTGTGGCCCACAGCAGCGCCGAGAGCAACAGGACCTCGGCGTGGCCGGTGTCGCTGGCCCACCCGTGGCCATCAGCGAGCGCCGCGTCCGCGTGAGCGGCGGCGCTCACCGACGGGTCGGGTGGGGTCTCGGCGGGCATGGTTCAGATCACCTGGTGGCGTCGGGTGGTGTCGCCGCGTCCGTCGTAGTCGTAGCCGAGGAAGTGGCTGCACTCCCGGCGGGCGCGCTCGGCCAGTTCGAGGGCTTGATCGAGCAGGTGGGGAAGCACAGCAATGTCGGCGCGGCGAGTGGACACCTCCGTGAGCGGGAGGCGGGTAAGGTCACCGCCTTCGTAGACGGCGATGACGATCGGGTGGACGGGCGTCCATCGCGGGTTGCTCGGCGCGAAGAGGCCGGCGCCGTTGTCGGTGAGTGCCTGCCAGTCGTTGTCGATCATCACCACGACGTCGCGCGTTCGGGTGCGGGCGAAGTGACCGCTGCGCTGCGCGCCGAAGGTGGTGTGCGTGAACACCAGTCCAGTGGTGCGCGCGATGTCGGCGAGAGCGGCGTCGAGGGTGTCGCTCACCGGGGCAGCCGTTCGGCGTTGGCGCTGAGGGCGGCGAGCATTGCAGTGTCGTCCTGGGCGGCGAGCGCGGCCTCGTCGGCGGCTCCAACCATGCATCCAGGGGTGTGCGGGTTGCTGAAGTGCTCTCCGCACATGCGGCAGCAGTCCGGGCCGATGTCGGCAACGGTGACCTGAAGTCCCGCCTCGGTGACGGTGACGGCGTGAATGTGGCCGGCGGGGACGTCGATGGTGATGACGAGATCGTCGTCGACGTTGGCCAGAGTGGCCTGCACCTGGGGTGCGGAGGTGTCGGCGGGATCCGCTGCGGCGGGGCTGGCCCACAGTGCAGCATTATCGGCGGCGATCGCGAGGCCACCGAAGGTCCACGGGCCGGTGTGGTTGATGGCGCGGTAGGCGGATGGACGGCTCATCCTGGTTCTCCTTGGTCGGTGTACTTCGGGGTGGGTGTCGTCGACGGCAAGCGCGACACCCGGTTGCGGGGGCTGGCGGGTCAGGCGGCGGTGGCGAGCGCCTTCACTCGGTCGGGGCGGAATCCGCTCCATGACTGCTGGCCGTCGTCGATCACCACGACCGGGGCCTGCTGGTGACCCAGGCTCATCACGTAGTCGCGGGCGTCGTCGTCGGCGCTGATGTCGACCACCTGATAGGCCAGGCCCTGCTTGTCCAACGCTTTGTAAGTGGCGTGGCACTGGACGCAAGCGGGCTTTGTGTACACGGTGATGGTCATTTCTTTAAAACCTTCCCTCAGTGGCTGTTTGCTTTTTTCTATTCTATACCTAAAGGACTGTATATGCAAGGGCTGCAACGTATTTCACGAATCAGGTTAATGTACTTCGACCTGCTGTTAGGGTCATTCGAATACCCACCCACTCCTCTCGTCGAGGATTCTTTTATTCATTCTGAAAGCACCACAGAAATCGCGCCGAAATACGCGAGGGAATGACGGGGGGTTGTGTGACTATGCCGGTAGGCAAGAGGGCTGCGGCCCTCGTAGGGCGGGCATCAGCGCGGCCGGATGTAGTGGAGCCGGCGTCAGCGGATGGTGGTGATGAGCTCGCTGGGGGTGGTGTGCAGGGCGCGGGCTATCCGGGTGAGCGTGACCACGGTCGGCGCACGCTCGCCCGCCTCGATGCCGCGCAGGAAGGTCCGGCTGGTGCCGACGGTGCGCGCCAGGGCTTGCTGGCTGATCTTGAGTTCGGTGCGGCGGGCGACGATCGCCGCACCGACGGCGGCCATGACGGCGGTCTCGTCAACGCTGACGGCGGACGGGTCGCTCGACATGGATTCGGGCCTCTCGGGGGCGGTCGGTGATCGTGTGGTGTTGAGCTTGCCAGAGCCGGGGAGGGCGAGTGCGTGCCGTGCCCGGGCAGACAGGCCGGGCACGGCACCATCGGTGGTGTCGGTCATCGGCCGAGGGTTTCAGCGGCGACGTCGTAGCCTCCCCACAGTGACCGGCCCGGCACGGCTCGCCACCCGTGCGGTCCGCGGCGGGTGATCATCGGATAGCCCTGGGGACGGTCGGTGCCGTGCAGTTCGGTGACGGTGGTTTCCCAGTTGATGCGGGTGCGGCGCTTCGGTCCGTCGTCGTAGGGCGCCGAGGGCACGATCGGGTCGTCGCGCCATCCAGGGAAGCAGTGGTCCAGGCCCAGCAGCGCCGCGTCGGTGTCGTCGTCGACGACCTCGGAGTGCCAGCCGCATCCTCGGCAGAAGCTGCGCGAGACCAGATCACCCACGCACAGGCAGCCGCGGTGCGAGGTCCGGTTGCATCGGAGGTCGGTTTGCAGGGTGATCGGGATGCACGCGCTGGTCGGCTCCCGGCTGCTCGCGTATTCACCGATCGCGACGTGCCAGCCGTGCGAGTCGCGCAGGCAGGCAAGGTCCGGCCACGCCTGGCTCCACTGCGTCATCGCGTGTTGGTAGTCGGCAATCGTGTTGCACCGCAACGTATACAGCCTGGGCACGCCGGTCGTGCGTTCGGCGGTCTCGCGTTCATCGCGGGCCGCTTCGGCGAACATGTCGAGCTGCTGGCCGGGCGAGGGCACCGCGATCGCTGTCGTCGGGAGGGTGGTTGTGGTCATGACTTGACGGTACCCTATAGGGTGCATATTGTGAACCCTATGAGGTACATGCTTTCGGGGGGCGTATCGCCGGAAGTCGCACGGTCGCATCAGCATTCAGCAGAGGGGCATCGCATGTCGTGGAGCTACAGCAACATCGTCGCCAGTCCGAGCGCACGTGAGATCATCCGCGCCACCAGCGTGCTTCAGACCGGCCACGCCGAGCTGGTGCCCATCGAGCACGTGCACGCCATGGTCGATCTGACTTGGTCGAGGTGGGCACTCGGTCTCGCCGAAATCCTCACCACCGGTATCGGGGTCGTCCTGGCGGATGACGAGAACCGGGAATGCCTGTTCCTGACCTGCACGCCGATCTACGCCGCCGACTAACCACCTGAGACCTCGACGAGGGGAGCTGTGCAATGGCACGCCGCCACACACCATCCGATCACGACGACATCGACCTGCTCGATCTGCTCGACGGCACCGCAGAGCGCATCGAAGAGCAGCGCCGCCTCGAGACCGAAGTCGCCACCCTGCGCCAGCTGTGGGAACAACGCCGCGCTGGGCGACCCGACGGCCTGCCCGTACCGACTGGTGAGGACTGGTGTGGCCGCTGCGGAGAGAACACCTTCGACTACGGGCTGGTCATCAACCACGACCTGGGCTACCTCGGATGCCCGGTCGAGGTCGACCCCACCTGGTCGAAATACCAGTGCGTCGGCTTCCGAGGCGCCGTGGGCTACCCGTCAGCAACGCTGACCGTCGAGGACCTCTGCGACCGCTGGGACCGCCAGCACTTCCCCGACTGCGAATGCGGACACCCCTGGGGAGTACACACCCACGCCGCCCACCCCACCTGGAGCTTCGCCTGCAACACCTCGTGCGGCTGCCCGATCTACCGCGAGGCTACAGACAAGACGGGCGGCGTTCGCGGTACGCCAGCGACTTGAAAACACCTGGTCTATGCGGGTGCTGCTGGCTTGTCCTCGTCATCTTGGCCGTCGTCCCGATCGTCCTCGTCTTTCACGACCCCTGATCGCTCGCCGGAATCGCTAAACGAGGGCGTCTGGCTCACTGCGCTGCGCAAGAACTCCGCGAGTGCCGCAGACGCGGGATTACCCGGCCCGAACATGGTGTTCTCGAAGTTCATCGATGCTGGCTTGCCAGCACTCAACAAGGTATGGAACGCCTCAGAATTCAGCCTCGTGCTAAACGCCTCGTTGGTGCGAACCCATTCCCTCAGGCGCTCCTTCGTCTCTTCGGGCAGGAAGATCCTCGAACCAGAATCGGAGAGAGAAATGCGTGCGTTTTTGACCTCGTCGATCACGTCGTCGTCCACATCGGCATCGAGATAGGTGTTGAGGTCTTCGAGGAAGGTGTCCGAGTTCACGTGGTGGTATCGCTGGCCGGTTTCGTCAGCGAACTCGCGCAGAAGGTCAGGTAGAGGTCCGAAGTCCTTGTCGTCAACGATCTGACGCCAGTCTGCCTTCATGTCGTCGCTCACAAACAGCACGTCCTGCTCGACAGCTCGGGCCAGGTCCATCATCTCCATCCAGATGAGCGGGTCACCGATCCCGCCGTCCCGCTTGGACTCATCGACTCCGGTCCCGGGGGGCATGGCAGCGGCGAGCCGAGCACGCGCTTGGTCCTCCCATGCCCGGAGGTCGGTCGATATCCGCCGACGACCGATCTGACCGGCATCGGTGAACAGCTTCTCGATACGATCCCGGATTGGGTCATCTGTCTGAATTTGTTTGGGGTGGAGGATGTTCGACTCTCGCTCTGCCCGTATCGCTTCGCCGACGGTAGTCGCGGCTTCCTTGAATGCCGTGTCCGCCGCGTCGAGTAGTCGTTTCTGCACTCCGGCGTCCTTGACTTCCCTGATAGCCGCGCGAAGTTCCTGCAGGAGCTGACTAGTGACGCCTCTGCCCTTGACTCCCGAGATGATGTTCGTCGCTCTGGTGTATTGCTTGGCGTGATCGGGTGCGACAGCCAGTCGTTGACGGTGGTATTCGAGGCCTGCGCGGTAGGGAAGGAAGAGGCGGGGACGGATATCGTCCCGTTCGAGCTGGACTAGGATCTTCTCGCGGGACTCCTTCGATATCCGGTACAGGCCCAGCAGGACGTTGGCATCCACAGCGATTCTGGCGGAGGTGACGAAACCGCGGCGCTCACCAGCGCTATCGGCGGGGTACCACTCACCGAACACCTCATGCATCGCGTTCTCCTGCCTTCACTGCGCTGTGCCGCTGTGCCCGGGCGCGTTGGTCACAATCTAGAGTTCGGGTCCGTGGTCGCGGGGGCGTTCTGTGCTACGAGCTGATGGCCGCGGGGAGGTCTCAGGTGTCGGTGTGCGGGGTGCTGCGTGTGGAGCGCGGGTGTCGGCGAGCAGTTCTCCGATCGAGCGCGTTCTCTCCGAGGTCCACGCACCGTCGTCGGGGTCCCACCGGCTGTGCCCGGCCGCGCCCGTCAAGATCGGTTCGATGAGGCTGTTGGCGGCCGTGAGCGCGGCGTCGGCCTGGTGCAGGTGCGCCGGCAAGCCGCTGTGCGCGGCTCGCTCAGGGTAGTCGCGCTCCCAAGTTGGGTTGGGCAGGACCAACGGCACCGGGATCGTCAGTCCACGGCGCTGTTCTTGGTGGCGGATCGCGGCGCGCAGCTGCTCGGCATCGAACGATTGTGTGCGGGCGAGGATGACGAGATCGACCAAATCGTGAGCGCGCGTGGAGGGGCTGTCGCCGTGGGTGCCGTGCAGCTCGTAGAGGGCAGCGACCTTGTCGGCGACCGCTTCGGCGGCGGCCTGCATCCGGATCACGGGCATGGGGTCGAGTTCGTCGAGCGCAAGCACCGGGCGCGGGCTGATCGTCTCGGGCGGTAGCAGCATCTCCCGGTGGGTGGCGAGGTCGAGCGTCGCATCGGAGAACCGTTGTCCAGCAATGTTGTAGCGGATACGTCCGGCGAACAATCCGGGACTGCGCGTGGGAGCAATCGTGATGTCGAACTCGCCGAAGTCGCCGGGTCCGGGGTGGGCGGCCTGGCGCAGCGAGTGCTGCATGTGTTCGGCGTCGAGGCGGGTGGCCAGGTCGGCGTCGGCGGTGGGCCGCGCCTGGGTCGGTGCCCGGAATTGCAGGGCGGTGCCACCGGTGAGGATCCACTGGTCGGCGTCGGGGGAGCGGAACAGCCGGGCCAGAAACAACTGCAGGGTCACGGTCTGAGCGAGCTCGTCACGACTGAACCTGCTCGTCCGAGCCTCGGCGGACAGGCGGGCTTTCAGCCCGGCACGGAACGCCTCTTCGGACGCATACGCCATCAGCCGACCAGCACCGGTTCGGCCGGCATCTGCGCCTGATCGAGCAGCGAAGCGAACAGGTCAGCACCCGAGGCGTAGTTCCAGCGCGGCGCAGCCCGATCACATGCCGCGATCAGCTCGTCGGCGTCGACCAGCGACTCGCTCAGGCAGGTGTGTAGCGCGGTCCCGAGGTGTCCGCCGTCGCCGTGGGTGAGGAGCAGGTCGGCCACGGTGCGCGCGGGGGTGGTCACCGGCAGCCCGTCGACGAGGTCCCAGTCGCGGCCGCCGTCACCGATCGGCCGGCGCCAGGTGCGCACCGACGGGTCGCGGACGTTGATGCGGTGCGGGCTGCTCAGCTCGAGACCGAATGCGGTGATCGTGCCCAGCCGCAGGACCTGGGCGGCGGCGGCGTGGCTCACGACGCTGTCGGGGCGCGTGCGGCGTTCCTCGATGTCGGCGGTGGGGTGCAGCGCCAACCACTGTGCCGCCCAGTCACCGAAAGTCGTCCAGGCCGAGGACTCGGGGAGCTCGTAGACGCCGTGGTGGACCCGAACGATGGCCTCACGGCCAGCGAGGCGAGCCAGGACGTACGGCGCGACGCCGAGGTGGCGGGCCTGGGCGGTGGTGAACAGCCCGAACTGGCGATCCGCCAGCTCGCGGATCGCGCCCCACCGGCCAGCATCGCTCATGCAGCAATAATAGCAACAGGTGTCTGGCGCCGGACAAGATTTACGATCGTTCTGACCCGACGCAGATGGCAGCCCTACCTGTCTCTGTCGTAGAGGGGTTTGAGCAGTTCGGTGGCACGGTCACGAGCGGACTCGCCTGCACCTATGAGGGTCCACCATGGCCAATCGCTGCCCGCCCGCAGCGAATTCGCCCCAAACCTTTCTGCAAGCCGCTGCAACGTTTCATCCAAACTCCGGCTCCAATATCGGTCACCGAGAAACTCACCCCAGAGAGGTCGCTGATAGTAGCTCTCAGGGGGGGTAACGGTTGCGATCAACAAGGCGTGTCGGAACTCGACATCGTCGAACAATTCCCGCGGCGGCTGGGCGAACAGTTCCTCAAAGAGTGCGCTCAGATGCTCTCGAATTAGGTGGCTCGGCGGGACTTGCCACTTCGTGCCGTTCCACCTGCTAAATCGGTTGATCGCGTCATAGTCCAAGACCGAATCGGGCCTCAACACGAATGCAACTGGCACGGGTTGCTTCGGATTCAGTGAAGTGTCGTAGGCGTGATCGCGGGCGAGGGAGATCGGTCAAGTCCCAGGTAGTGGTGTAACTCGTTTCTGATCCTTCGTCGCTTTCAGGCAGGCAGTTCGATCAGCGGGTCGGTAGTGGCCTCCGTTGTTGTGGTGGTGTCGGTGGTCAGGGTCAGTCGGCATCGGGTGAGGACCTCGAGGCCGAGGTATCGGCGGCCTTCGGCCCACTCGTCGGTCTGCTCGGCCAGGACCGCGCCGATGAGTCGGATGATGGCGTCACGGTTGGGGAAGATACCCACAACGTCAGTGCGGCGGCGAATTTCGCGGTTGAGTCGTTCGGTGGGGTTGTTGGACCAGATCTGTCGCCACACGTCATCGGGGAAGCCTGTGAAGGCCAACAGGTCCTCTCGAGCGTCACCGAGATGGTCAGCAACCTTGGGGAGTCTGCCTTCGGTGTATTCCAGGAGTCGGTCGAACTGCTCGTGCACGGCAGTGGCGGTGGGCTGGTCATAAACGCTGTGCAGCATCGCTTTGACCGCCGGCCACATGGACTTGGGGCACACCGCCATCAGGTTGGCCGCGTAGTGGGTACGGCACCGTTGCCACACGGCGCCGGGCAGGTTCGCCGCGATCGCCTCGACCAGTCCGGCGTGGGCATCAGAGGTCACCAGACGCACCCCGCCCAGCCCGCGGGCGACCAGATCGGCGAAGAAGGTGTTCCAGGAGGCTTTGGTTTCGCTGGTCGCTACTTGCATGCCCAACACCTCGCGGTGGCCATCGCCGTTGACACCGGTCGCCAGCAGGACAACGGCTTTGACGACCTGCTTGTTCTCGCGGACTTTGATCGTCAACGCATCGGCGGTGACGAAGGTGAACGGCCCGACCTCGTCGAGGCGACGATGGCGGAACGCTGTGACCTGTTCGTCGAGGTCGGTGGCCATGCGTGAGACCTGTGACTTCGACAGCGAGTCGATGCCGAGAGTTTTGACCAGCTTGTCCATCCGGCGGGTCGAGACTCCAGCGAGGTAGCAGTCGGCCACGACGGTGATCAGTGCTGACTCGGCCCGCTTGCGGCGTTCGAGGAGCCACTCGGGAAAGTAGCTGCCCGAACGTAGCTTGGGAATGGCGACGTCGACGGTGCCGACGCGGGTATCCAGTGGCCGGTGGCGGTAGCCGTTGCGGCGGTTGGTGCGCTCTGGTGTGCGTTGGTTCCATTCGGCTCCGCAGACCGCGTCGGCATCGGCCGACAGCAGCGCGTTGATCATGGTTTGCAGCAGCTCACGCATCAGATCTGGTGACGCCTCGGCCAGGGCTTGGCCAAGAAGGCCTGCAGGGTCGACAATGTGGGGTGCGGTCATCGCGATGACTCCTCGAGGATTCTGTGGAAGGTTGACTCGAAGGATCACGCGGTGGCCGCTCTGCATCCGTTAACGACACGACGTCGATAACGAACTCGGCCACCGAGTTACACCACTCTATGGGGCACTACTGGGAGATCATGAGTTCATCCCTACGGACAGCCACCGAAGCAGCACTCATTGCGTAGAACGCGAGCAGAGCTGGGTAGAGCTGGGCGTCGAGCATAGTGTCGTTGTAGACCTGACCTGGCTTGGGCTGGCGGTGCAACGCTAGGAGCCGGTCAAGCACCTCGCCCCAGAGATCACGATGTGTGCCATCGTCGTATCGAACACCGGTGATGAGTAGCTCAAGCAGCGGCGTCGAGGCGCGCAAGTACTCGTTCAAGGCTGCGTCGTAACCGTCGGCACCCTCGCCTGAGATCGGTGCACTCCCGCGCCGCTCGACCGCATCTCGGACGGGGTCAAGACGTCCCATAACTAGGTCGTGTAGATCAATGCGCCGGACTGGGTCCGGCAAGAAGCGCTTCATTTGCGCAATCGCCATCGCCGTGGTTAGCGGCGGCTCGGCGAGCCGATCGAGTGCCTCGACACTGGCCAGTAAATCCTTGAACAGGTCATCGGCTGACGATGCCTCGATGATGTGGCCGCCAGACGAAGACAGAAGTTGCCGCGCGGGCTGCTTGTTCGATGAACGACTGTCCCAGTACAGAGGATACCGGCGCGGTGATGCCTGCAACGTGGCGACAAGGCTTCGATCCCACTCGGCTGACCACCCCGAGATCAGTAGACCGTACTCGCTGAAAATCCGAGTGAGCAGATCAGTCCATGCTGGCGGGTAGTCGCTTAACTCGTCCACAGTGTTGCGGGAGTCGAGTTCGGTGTAGTCCCCATGCAGTTTGATAACAGTCGGGCCGGCATGGGCGAGCGGCGACATCCCAGCCACCGCGTCTGCGCGGGTGAGGGGACTGCTGCACGAATAGGTGACATCTGATCTGGCTTGCCTTCGGGCGGTCGGGAAGGATGTAGCTGTGCCCAAGCCGTACCCGCAGGAGTTCCGTGATGATGTGGTCCGGGTGGCCCGTGATCGTGGAGAAGGCGTCACGATCGAGCAGGTCGCCAAAGACTTCGGTGTGCACCCGATGACGCTGCACAAGTGGATGCGACGTGCTGACATCGATGAGGGCCGCAGTCCTGGCGTGACCTCGACCGAGTCCGCTGAACGCGCGAGGCCCGCAAGCGGATCCGGTTACTCGAGCAGGAGAACGAGGTACTGCGTCGCGCGGCGGCGTATCTGTCGCAGGCGAATCTGCCGGGAAAAGGCTCTACCCGCTCGTGAAGGAGCTCGCCGCCGACGGGATTGCCGTGGCGGTGTCGTGCCGGGTTCTCAAGCTCTCCCGCCAGCCCTACTACCGGTGGCTGGCTGCTCCCGTTATCGATGCGGAGCTGACCGCGGCGTATCGGGCGAATGCCCTGTTCGATGCCCACCGCGAGGATCCGGAATTCGGGTACCGATTCCTCACCGGGGAAGCCGCCACCGTGGGTGAGTCGATGGCCGAGCGGACCGCGTGGCGGATCTGCCGTGACAACGCCTGGTGGTCGGTGTTCGGCAAGAAACGAGGCCGCAACGGCCGACGACCGGGACCACCAGTCCATGACGATCTGGTCCAGCGCAACTTCACCGCCGAGGAGCCAAATCGTTTGTGGCTGACCGATATCACCGAACACCACACCGGCGAGGGCAAACTCTATCTGTGCGCAATCAAGGACGTCTACTCCGGGCGGATCGTCGGCTACAGCATCGACTCGCGGATGAAGTCCCGGCTGGCCGTGGCTGCGCTGCACAGTGCGGTCTCCCGTCGTGGTGAGGTGGCCGGGTGCATCGTTCACTCCGATCGAGGATCGCAATTTCGGTCCCGAAAGTTCCAGCACGCCTTGAACACTCATGAGCTAACGGGGTCGATGGGCAAAGTCGGAGCGTGCGGAGACAACGCCGCGATGGAGAGCTTCTTCGCACTCCTGCAACGCAACGTCCTCGACCGCCAACGCTGGGACACCCGTGAACAGCTTCGAATCGCGATCGTCACCTGGATCGAACGGACCTACCACCGACGACGCCGGCAAGTCCGCCTCGGCCGGTTGACGCCCGTCGAGTTCGAAGCAATGATCAACACCGCCGCTGCCGCGGCGTGACACCGTAACTGTCACCTATTCGTGCAGCAGTCCCCTCTCTCTGTCGGCGTGCTTGCCGCCGCCTTTTGCGCGGCCTGGCGGATCGCCGCCGGCGCGTGGCCGCCAGGGGTCCTTGTCGGGGCAAGTTGGGCACTGGCCATCCTCGGCTGGCTGGTATTGCTGATGGTCGGCGAGATGTCGATCGCCAAAGAACTCGGAGCAGGCCGCGCAATCCGTGTAGCCCTGCACCGTCACCGACACCGGAGCTTCCTCAGTTCGTGACGGAACGGCCATACATCACTAACCGCTGCGAGTCGTTCTCCCCCATCATCATTCAAGTGCCGATAGTGTCTCGTTATGTCCACCGGTCCTATGAACTGGACCTGAAACCGCGCGGCGCTACTGGGTCTCGTCCCAGCTACCCGTCACTAGTCTCACCTCTAGCGTCATCCGACATTCTCTCGGATGACAATACGACCACCAGCCCGCGAAACTCGGATCTCGGACAGATTGGAAACGAACCGCTCGGCGGGCCCATGTTCAGGGGGCGTAGCCACCTACGTTGCGGCAGAACTCAAGGGCCTCTTTGAGGTTGGTGGGTTCCGATGACGAGTAGACCGCACCGAGTGCACTATTCATGTAGCCGCCGGGATCGATGTAGCAACGTACATCGACGTTCGGTCCGAAGGCGGGGTTTCCCATGAGTAGTGCCCCATAGAGTGGTGTAACTCGGTGGCCGAGATCGTGTCTGACGCTGTGTTGTTGACCGATGCAAAGCGGCCACCGCGTGATCCTTCGAGTCAACCTTCCACAGAATCCTCGAGGAGTCATCGCGATGACCGCACCCCATATTGTCGACCCTGCCGGCCTACTCGGCCAAGCCCTCGCAGACGCGTCACCGGATCTGATGCGCGAACTGCTACAGACTATGATCAACGCCCTGCTCTCGGCGGATGCCGACGCCGTGTGCGGTGCCGAATGGAACGCACGATCTGCCGAACGCACCAACCGCCGCAACGGCTACCGTCACCGCCCCCTCGACACCCGGGTCGGCACCGTCGACGTCGCCATTCCGAAGCTACGCTCGGGCAGCTACTTTCCCGAGTGGCTCCTCGAACGTCGCAAGCGGGCCGAGTCAGCGCTGATCACCGTCGTGGCCGACTGCTACCTGGCCGGTGTATCGACCCGCCGGATGGACAAACTGGTCAAGACACTCGGCATCGACTCACTGTCGAAGTCGCAGGTCTCACGCATGGCCGAAGACCTCGACGAGCAGGTCGCCGCATTCCGGCACCGCCGCCTCGACGAAACCGGACCGTTCACCTTCGTCACCGCCGATGCGTTGACGATCAAAGTTCGTGAGAACAAACAGGTCGTCAAGGCCGTCGTGCTGCTGGCGACCGGCGTCAATGGCGACGGCCACCGCGAGGTGTTGGGCATGCAGGTGGCCACCAGTGAGACCAAGGCATCGTGGAACACCTTCTTCGCCGACCTGGTGGCCCGCGGCCTGGGCGGGGTGCGCTTGGTGACCTCCGATGCTCATGCCGGGCTCATCGAGGCGATCGCAGCGAACCTGCCCGGCGCGGTATGGCAGCGCTGCCGCACCCACTACGCCGCCAACCTCATGGCAGTATGCCCCAAGTCCATGTGGCCGGCGGTAAAAGCGATGCTGCACAGCGTGTATGACCAGCCCACCGCCACCGCGGTGCACGAGCAGTTCGACCGGCTCCTCGAATACACCGACGGCCGATTGCCCGAGGTCGCCGACCACCTCGGCGACGCCCGCGAGGACCTGCTCGCCTTCACCGAGTTCCCCGACGACGTGTGGCGCCAGATCTGGTCTAACAACCCCACCGAACGGCTCAACCGCGAGATCCGCCGCCGCACCGACGTTGTGGGCATCTTCCCCAACCGCGACGCCATCATCCGCCTCATCGGCGCCGTCCTGGCCGAACAGACCGACGAATGGGCCGAAGGCCGCCGCTACCTCGGACTCGAAGTCCTCAGCCGCTGCCGACTTACCCTGACCACCGACACCCCAACACCAACGGAGGCGACCACCGATCCACTGATGCAACTACCCGCCTGACCCCCCCGAAGGATCAGAAACGAGTTACACCACTACTCGGGGCTTGACCTTTCCCATGATCGAGTAGCCGTCTGCGTCAATGGTGGGCGAGTTGTTGCATGCAGAGAAGTCGAGGACATTTTTGCTGATGAGATAGAGGTAGTACACCGTCCCGGTGCTCGCGCCGAGCTGGCACATCCTCGTCCCTGGCTCTAATGCGGGGGCCGCTCCGGGTGGTGGCTGGGGAGTTTGAGGTGCGGGCCGCTGTGGCGTGTCTGTCCGCGACTGCTCAGGTGGGCTTACTTTCGGCGGCAAGGACCGGGTAGCAGCGTACGACGGGGATGGCTCCGCCATGGACTGGGGTGTCCTGTCTGGCCGCGGTTCTTCAAGGCCCTTAGTCGGGGTCAGATACTCGACGAGTGCCACAAGAACCACGATCGGTGCGAGTAGGGCGAGGATTGTCACCAAAACCCACCGATACTTCCCCTTCAAAATCTTCGCCGGCGGCTGAGATTCATGGCCTGCAGGCAGCGCCGGGTTGGTGCTCGTGGTCCATTGCGTTCCGTCCCACCAACGGACCCGGCGCGGGTCCTCAGGATCTTCGAACCAACCTGGCCCCGATGTCATACGACATGACGCTACCGATGTTGGTTGGATTGATGGGCGATGCGGGAGTTCCGACGCGGTTTTTCACGTTGGGGCGAGGTCCTTGCATAACCCCGCATGCTGTTGTTGACGAGTCTCACCTAGGGTGTCAAAGTCCCAGGTGTGTTGTCATCCGGCACTCTTAAGGGGTCGAATCACACTGTGCGTCAGCAGATTTCGTGCCTGAAATCACTGGCCACCACCTGCGGGTGGCGGTCGCGAGATGGCATCACGGACCAGCGAGCTGACCTGCGGTTCTGTGCCGATGATGCATCTGGTGAATCATTGGTGCATCCGATGAACCGCCACGAGCGCAATCGACCGACAGCCAGCCATCATGTGGGAAGGTTGCCCTGTGAGTTCTCACGAGCAGACTGGCGACCACCGGTCCGAACGCGACGATCGCGAAGTCGACGAACTCAACAAGCTGGCGAGCCCTCTCGGACTGCACGTACGGCGCCTGACCTACCCGCCTCGGCGATTCGCGATCGGCCCGGAGGGACCGCACCCGAACTACTTCGGGTTCGGCTACGCAATCGCGGACACCTACGACCAAGCCGTCAGCCACCTCATCTCACGAGCAAACAGCGGTCGATGGTTCCTCCACCTCGTCCATCCGTCCGTGGAAGCGACCTTGCTCCCCGACACCACCCCACGCACCGTTCAGGTCCGCGACCTCGACACCGGCCAGACCCTGACCCTGCGTGACGGAATCGACGCGGACATCCACGCCGGCTCAGAAGCCACAGGACCGGTCGTAACCGTGCGCGTACCCCCACAGCCTGCCCGGGACGGCACCGGCCGGCCACAACCGAGACCAAGGCTGGCCAAACCACCGTCGGTCGGCCTGTGGCACCACTAAGTGAGCCGCGGCGCTACGGCGTACGGCGTCCTGGTTGCTGAGCGCTTCTGCGCGTCGCGATCTGTTACAACGATCTAGCGGACGGCAGTGGCGACCGGCTCAAGAAGTAGCAGGCAAGACCGATCCTCGTAGCGGTCGACTTCGGCCGTTATGCCCAGGTTCGTCCCCACGCCGATCGTGTCCGGTACTGGGCCGACCCAGTGAAGGTCGTTGAGGGTGTTCTCATCACGGAACTGGAAAGCCGGTCCAGGCGCTGACGCAGCGTCTCCCGCGTTGATGAGGATGTCGTACCTCGTCTTTGCGTTCCCGTGCGGTGCCATCGCGGCGATGCTGCCGGAAAACTCGATCGTTCGACCACGATGAGCCGCAGCAAACGCTGCGATGTCCGGCGAGCAGGAGTCGGTCAACGCGAGGACAGTCGCGAACTCAGGACTGTTCTCAGGCGTGAGCACCTCGCCATCGCGGGTCGATGACCGTGACGCTGCTGAGGCTGTCGTTTCAGCGGACGGCTGCCCGCTCGTCGAAGCTGTCGCTTCACTCGATGTGGGATTCGCGGATTTCGCCGGGGCAGTGTTCTTCTCGCTGACTAGCCCGATAGTGACAATGATTGCCAGCACGAGCACAACCACGCCGCCACCGATGATCCAAAGCAGCCGTCCAGACTTGGGCCGGGGGCGACGGAAGGTGATTTCAACCTGCACCTTGCCTGGCGACTGCGAGACAAACTCCCAGCCGTCGGCCTCCCATTTCTTTATAGTCCGCGACTCCATGCCGCGGACCGCACGGATCGTTTTCGTCTCGTACGTGACTCCGGTGTCCGTTGCCATGTTCACACCCCTCAGCTTCATGCCCGGAAGGTGGCCGGCCCGTGCTGAGCCTACTGGCCATCCGAGTCCGTGCCCGCCACTGGGACGCCCCATATCCCTTTGCAGCCCGCGGGTGACCCTGGCGGAGGGTCAGGGACGGAGGACGAACGAGAGCGGCTAGTCTTGTCGAGTTTCGTCAAGAGAGGGCACCCCTATGACCACTCCACCGCCTCCCCCACCTGGGTGGTATCCAGATCCATCGGGAGGTTCAGGATCACGGTACTGGGACGGCAATAAATGGAGGGCACAGGTGGCACCCGCCCCGCCAGCGCCCGACTTGGGTAGTGGGAAGCTAGCCCCGCTGCAGTCTGATACACGGGGTGCTGCGGGTGCTCCGAGAACTGTTGTCAGCCTCCGTGACTGGCGAACAGTCGCCGTGTTGCTCGTCGTCGGTGTGATCGCGGTTGTCGGGGCAATAGCTGTGAACGATTCGCAGCCGGACGAAGATGTCTACATCGCCGATGCCGCTCGATCCGTCGAGCGCACATCAACAATCAAGAGGGCACCGGTCAAGGCTGACCCGCTGACTACTGATGGCCTGTACAAGGTGGGTACCGATGTTGTGCCTGGCGAGTACAGCTACACCGCGAACGACGGCAGAAGCGGCTACTGGGCGACGTGCCCTGATGCCAACTGCTCCGACGTGCTCGAAAACGACGTCACTGGCGTCACGGGTTACCTAACGATCGCCCCTTCTGTGAAGTACGGGGCTGGTGCACGAGTAGGTGACATCTGATCTGGCTTGCCCTGCCGGGCGGCCTGGAAGGATGCCAGCTGTGCCCAAGCCCTATCCCCAGGAGTTCCGCGACGACGTTGTCCGCGTCGCCCAGAACCGTGAAGACGGTGTGACTCTCGAACAGATCGCTGCCGACTTCGGTATCCACCCGATGACCCTGAACAAGTGGATCCGCAAGGCCGACGTGGAGGCCGGGATCAAGCCCGGCACCACGTCGGCCGAATCGCGTGAGCTGCGCGAGGCCAAGCGGCGTGTGCGCCTGCTTGAACAGGAGAACGAGGTCTTACGCCGGGCGGCGGCGTACCTGTCCCAAGCGAATCTGCCGGGAAAAGGTGGTACCCGCTCGTGAGTGAGCTGGCCGCTGACGGCATCCCCGTCACGGTGGCGTGTCGGGTACTCAAGATCGCTCGCCAGCCCTACTACCGGTGGCGCAAGAACCCGATCACCGACGCCGAGCTCGCCGAGGCGTACCGGGCCAACGCCCTGTTCGACGCCCACCGCGAAGACCCGGAGTTCGGCTACCGCTACCTCGCCGACGAGGCCGAAGCCGCAGGCGAGAAGATGTGCCGGCGGACGGCGTGGCGGATCTGCTCCGCCGGCGGCTGGACCAGCACCATCAGCAAGAGAGGCCGCGGCAAGCACCGCAAGGCCGGCCCGCCTGTACACGACGATCTCGTCAAGAGAGACTTCACCGCGCCCGGCCCCAACGAGCTGTGGCTGACCGACATCACCGAGCACTGGACGGCCGAGGGCAAGCTGTACCTGTGCGCGATCAAGGACGTCTACTCGGGCCGGATCGTCGGGTACTCGATCGACTCGAGAATGAAGTCCCGCCTGGCCGTGGCCGCCCTGAACAGCGCTGTCGCCAGGCGAGGGGACGTGGCCGGCTGCGTTCTGCACAGCGATAGAGGGTCTCAATTTCGTTCGAAGAAGATGCAGAAGGCCATCACCCGGCACGGCATGCTCGGGTCGATGGGCAGGGTCGGTGCGTGTGGTGACAACGCGGCGATGGAGAGCTTCTTCTCGCTGCTACAGAACAACGTCCTCGACCGTCGATCCTGGGCCACCAGAGACGAGCTCCGGGCCGCCATCGTGCACTGGATCGAACGGACCTACCACCGCCGCAGACGACAGGACCGCCTCGGCAGATTGACCCCCATTGAATTCGAGACCATCATCAACCACGAGGCCCCTCAGGCCGCGTGACTAACCCTGTCACCTATCCGTGCACCAGGCCCTACTTCAAGCAGAGGGGCCTCACTTTGAAACGAGTTCAGTGACGGCCAGTCCTGCGACGATCGCTGTACTGCGCCGCAGTGCTATGCGCGCCTCCGGCTAGGGGTGGCCGTGTAGCCACCCCAATGGCACGTGAGTCTTTCGACGCACGTCACCCCCTGTTTTGAGCGGCAGACGCCTGGGCCTCGTTGGGTTCGTCGGCGGAGTATAGATTTGCAGGGCTACCAGTACGCTGCCGGCCGTCGGACACCCCATCCCCCCGCTAGGTCACGCTTTGCAGTCGCGGCGCACTTCGCTTCGGATCACTCGACAGTTCGGACGTCTACACAGAGGTAACCCGTAGCCGAATTCACGATTCGGCGCCCCTGCTCAAGGCTAATGATGTACTTGCCCGCGATCACTCCCGCTGCCAGCGATTCAGAGTTATCGACGTCACGTAGCCTGTCGCAGACTTCGTCACCGGCGGCCAGCAGATCTTCGTCGGTCCCATCGACCGCCACGCCGTTTGTGCCCATATTGTCGACGCTTGCATTGCGTACGTAGCTGAGGTACTTCGCTTCGTTCCGTGGGTACTGCTGCTGCGGATCGTCGCCGTCGGCGACAGAGACGATTACGAGCACCACACAGAGTGAAGCGACCACCAGGCCAGCGACGACAGACAGAACGATCCAGAGATGCCGGCGGGGTGGAGGTTGCTGCCTGGGCGGAGCTCCCTGGAATGGGACACCTAGCGGCTGAAACTGAGACTGAGGCGGGAAGCCCGACGAATGCGGGTCGTGATACGGAGGCTGCGCCCCTGATCCGTGCACAATCACTTCCTTAGATCCACCAGCAACCTGGCGCTATTGTCTACCGCGATCATCGCACAGGACGAGCCGACGATCCTGACCACTCGGTTGGCGCTGGTAGCTACGGATTCAAAAGCCGTCCACTCAGTTCGAGAACTCACCGAATCTCCCGTTCTAGAAAATCGGCCTCGGCGCTTTGCGGACTGTCTGCCGCCGGCGCCTTAGATCCCTCGCCCACTGCGGCAGGGCAGCGGCGAAGGCGGTGGACGCGGTTTAGTTGACGTTTAGAAGTTGTCGGTGAGGTCGGACCAACGGATGGTGGCGGGATCGACGGTGTAGTGCTTGCGGTCCTTGCCGATGATCAGGTGCCGGGTGCCTGATTCCAGGCACCGTCGACATGGTGGGAACGGTAGCGCCCGACCACGAGGCGTCCGGGTCGTTGGCGTGGCGAGGGGAGAAAGTCTTGAGGGGGGAAGCCGCATGCCCAGGCGGCGGGTAGCTAAGTTACTTGGGCAAGGACGGCCGGCTGCAAGGATGAAGCGCTCCGGTGTTGCTAGCGTGTGAGCCGTAGCCTCGGCTTTCAGAATGGAGTACACGTGCCGCCTTCGCTCTATGGCCGGTCCACCGGATTGCTGGACAAGTTGGCGGTGCAACCTGATGCCATTGATCACATCCCTCACCTGGGGGGATGGGAGACCGCCGGGACACGACCGATCGTCGAGGAGAGGACCGTGAAGTCTCGACAACGCGTCAAGGCGTACGGAGAGGTCTTCACCCCCCGTCATTTGGTAGATCGGATGCTCGACCTGGTCGGTCCGGAGTTAGAGACCGGCCCCGACTTCGTAGACAAGACCTTCCTAGAGCCGGCGGCCGGAGACGGCAACTTCCTCGTGGCGATCTTGCGTCGCAAGCTCAACGCAATCGAGAAGAGGTACCCGGTCGAAACCTGGCCGCAGGAATCACCTTCGCCGTGGCCTCGATCTACGGTGTAGAACTGCTTGTGGACAACCACGAGGACGCGAAGGCGATCATGCTCGCCGAAATGCTGAGCTTCTACCGAACACATGGTGTTCCATGTCCACCAGACGGCGACTTGCACCGAGCAGCAGAGTTCCTCATCAGCACGAACATCGTTCGTGGAAACACCCTGACTGGTCAGGATCTCCGTGCCGATCGAGTTACAACTGCAGGTTCCGATGCGTGTCACGCCTCGCCTGCTGTGAGCAGCATAGTGCGTACCGTCGCAGTCCGTCGCGGATGCGCGATTTGGTGGTGGGCAACGGTGTTCGGAGTCGTTGCGCGACTTCGGCATAGGACAGGCCGCCGAAGTACGACATCTCGATGCACTCGCGCTGCAGGTCAGTGAGATGCCCAAGACTGGCGTGCAGCGTGCGCGCCTCGTCGGCGGCGATCGCCTCTTCCAACGGGATGTTGCGCGGACTGTCGGGCTCAGTCGAGGTCGCGCCGTAGATAGAGTTCCGCTCGGCCTGCAGGTCTTCGGTGCGGACCCGGTCGACAGCGCGGCGATGCGCGATGGTCATCATCCAGGTGATAGCCGACCCTCGGGCAGGGTCGAAGTCATTAGCGTTCTGCCAGTACTGCATATACGCCCTGCACGATTTCCTCGGCATAGTGGCGGTCACGCACGATCCGCACCGCGAGACCGTAGATGCGGGAGCTCGTCAGATCGTAGAGGCGGGTGAAAGCCGCCCGGTCACCGTCGGCCACCAGGACCAGCAGCTCACGCAACAGTTGTCCGTCAACGCGGTGCGCGCCAGCGTGGTTGCTTCTGCGCTCGGAGGTCACGGACTCACTACGCGGTCGACAACAAGGCGTGGGGTGCGTCATCGAGCGCTGACATCGTAATGCTGCGTGCGCCGAGCGGGGACGTGCGGTGATCGGAGACCATGCACGGGTCCTCTCGTCGGGCTCGCGGGGTTCACCCCATGTGTTGATTGACCTGATGGATGCGTTACTTCCCGACGGCGCCGCGGTCCAAACCCCGGCTAGGAAGGGCTGCACTCCGGATCCATACTCAAGGCTGTCGGATTGCAAATTTCCACCTCATAGTTTCCGTAGGTGGACGGAATGTCGGTCAATTTCATCCGGCCGTTGCTGAACGTGCCGGTGATCTGATCTCCCGGCCGCAGCTGCTGTTCCATATCCCCTTGAGATCGGATCGGATCGCCGACGGTGATGGTGACTCTGTTGCCGCTCTCCTTCCAGGTCACCTTCCACTCTCTCTCGTTGGCTGCGCCGCTGTTGAAGTAGAGGGTGCCGGTGTAGTCGGGGACTAAGTTCAGTTTGGCGCCCTTTCGCTCCCACGTCGTTGCTGGGCCGTCCTCGATTCCGCGATCGGTAGCCAGCACTTCGGTGGAGTCTCCCCCGATCAGCTCCACTCCTCCGATCGAGATGCGAAATCCCTTGCCTGAGGAGTCCTCCAGGCACAGCATGGTCTCTCCCTCGGATGTGCAGGTAAAGCCATCCCGTTTGACGGACGTGCCTTCGGCGAGGCGGCTGAATTGCGGGAGGGGATCACCACCACCCACGTTGAACGGGATACCCCCGGTGCATACTCCCTGAGAGGGCTCGTCTCCCTTGCGGAGAGAGGCAGCGCCGTAGGTGGGCGTGACGCCCGCGACGTTGCAGGTGAAGTCTTTCCTCGGCCCTAAATAGGATGTCTTGTCCACCACGCATCCCACGTTGGGAGTCACGCCCTGCCGGCCGCCCCACGTCCCCGCTCCCAAACTGCCGATCTCACACAGAACGGTCTGAGCGGGCGAGGAGAATAGGGGAGAAGAACTGGCGGAGCCACCCTCCTGAGTGATCTCCATGTAGAGCAGTTTGTTGCCGAACAACTCCTTGAAAACGCCAGTAAGTTGACCCCAGGCCAGCTGGATACCTCCGCTCACCACTCCTATGAGTGCGGTTCCCGTCGCAAGCAGCGGGTTGTTCTTGCTGTCGATCCAATCGCCCATGATTCCTGAGATGCAGCCCCAGTGAGCTTTAATGTAATCGACGCCGTTTCCGCCGGCGAATGCGTCTGCCTCATTGGTCACACAGCTGAGGATGTTGTATGAATCCGAAAACAGCTCTGCGAAATCGAGAGCATTCTGCCCGATCATGCCGAAGTACTGCTGCAGACCGTAGGCCGCTGACATCACCAGCATCGGCCCTGGATCAATCCTCATTCCAACGTATCCGGGAACAGATGCAGCGCTGTAAGTCATGTTCAGTTCTCCACCGGGGAGGAGAAACATATCGTTGTTGCTCAGCGCAGAAGCGAGAGAACTGCCGATCTGGCTCTCCAGCGACATTTCACCGATTCCGGAACTGTTCGGTGCGGGACGTGATCTCACCTTCCATGAGACAGAGTCGGCGGCCGTTAGTTGGACGCCGAGCTGATTGCCCTTCGCACTGACACAGGGATAGGCTGAATTGTCTTCTTCGTCGGTGACCTCGTTGTCTTTCACCGCGCGGGGAGTTCCGATCCTGTATGTGGTGCCGCCGACAGTGGCGGGCTTGCCCACGCAGTCAGGCTTGTCGCCTCCCACATTGAACCACTCCTTGACTCCGTCCCAGGCTGTGTTGAAGAAGCCTGCCACGTTGAACTGTTGCAAACTGAACCCGCTGAAGTGTGTTGTCTGAAAGGTGTAGACGAGATGCTCTTCGTTGGCGGTTCGTTCTATTGTGGCCTCCACCGGCGCGGCCTGTATTGATCCGTCGGCAGACTGGATGAAGCCCTGTAGGTTGCCTGGCTTCACCTCTCCCGTGGAAACACCGTCTTCGGCGGGTATGCGGTAGGAGATGGTGACCGGGGATTGAGGCTGAATATCGCCTCCCTCTAACACCGCTGTGAATGAACCGCCTACCGGATCGAACATGGCGTGGAGGGTGGAGTTGTCGATCGCGGAGTCTCCGTTGGAACTGAATGATGCGTCTACCTTGGTTCCGGCAGGAGCGACACCCGCGCCACCTTTCAGTACGATCTCCACTCCGTCTGAGTCCGTCCAGTTAAGCGAGAATCCATCCTGTCCTACCTCGGTGCTGACTTCCTCTTTCTGCTCTCTGTCGAAGATGTCAGTTTCTCTCCAAAGGAGGAATGCCACAGCTACCGCGACCACGGCCACAAAACAGATTCCAACCGTCCAAAGCTGTTTTTCAACTTCACTATTTGATGCCATGTTTAAACCCTAATCGCTCTAGTTCGCTATCCAATATTTGCTGGATTTGATCCAGTTTTCAAGCTTAGGGTCGCACACCCATCTGACAGTGAGCTGGGTTCGTTCCGGCGCATCGAATATCGCGACGTACCCCTCCATATTATCTCTGTCGAGTAGCTGGATACCGTACGCCTGGCCGTTATCAATTCGTCCCGGCCCTGCGAGAGTGGTTCGAACTTGATTCGTAGCGCGGTAGTCGAGGTCTATATCTACGTCTGTCCGTAGACTATTCTCGTTATCCCATGTTTGTATCGAGATAGCTGCTGGTTTTGCTAATCGAGACGAGCATTGTGGTTCGACTTCTGAAATAGACTCCACCGGATTACATTGGTCCAACATCACTATCTTTGCAGTGGGGTCACTAGAGGCTCGGCAAGTTGATGGATCGATGATGTCTGCGTACTTGCGCGCGAACGCCGCCTGGTCCGGTGTGAAGGTTGCCGGAATCGCGGCCGCCGCAACTGGTTCAGTGCGTGAATTACTGGCCGTTCGTTCACTGCTCTTGGGTACGGTGATCACAGCAATGGCGAACGCGATAGCCACGAGGGCTGCGATAGACAGCACCACCCAACGCCCGAGGTTCGTTCGATCTTTCTGCAGGGCGCTCTCGTTGATCCAGAATTGCCATCCCGGCGGTGGTGCCGGCCAATCGCCTGGCGGTGTCCAGTCTGGTGGCGGTGTCCATCCCGGTGGCGCCGGTGGCCAATTCGGGGGAGGGTTATAGCGCATGTCTGGTCCGTTCACTCTGATCGACGGCACGCTTACAGCCAGGTGTACAGCCAGTCGTTCACGCCGTGGCTGTCTGTACCGATGACCTCTCCGTTGAAGTTCTGCAACACTCGCCGAATATCGTCATGGCTACGCAAGTCGTTGCCGATCTTGTTGTCGAACTGTTTGCCGACTTCGACGTAGGTGTTGTAGTCGCCGTGGATGTTGTCGCTTGGATTCCACCAATCCTTGGTGGTGCTGGCCCGGCCGCTGAAGATGTTTCCCTCCTGGCGCTGAAGTTCTTCGCCGTCGCCGCCCGAGACCCAGTTGACCACCTCGTCGCGCGTATCGCGGATGTGGATCGCAGGATAGTCAACCACGGCGGTCTGCAGCGGAGATCCGAAGGTGACGACACCCACCACGTTGAACGCGTCGAGGTTTGCCATGTTGATGGCGTCGATGCCGCCCTGGCTATAGCCGACGAGTAGGACTTCTTTCAGTGCGCCGGAATCGTCGTACGCCGTGTCGTGGATCGCATCTTCGATCGCCAGCATGAGGTCACGATCGGGGTATGAGTTGATGGCCCATGCGTTCTCAATTCCCGATTGGCCGGCCGCAGGATTCCAGAAGTCGGTGCCGCCCACGTACACGATCACGCGTGTGACACCGTCGGCGGTGCTTTCGACGTGTTCGACATAGAAGGGCTTTTCAGGGGAGGTTTTGGACCAGAGCGTTTCGAAGAGCTTGGAAGTAGAGGCAGGGGCGACTGCTGGCGCCACCTCGCTGGGTTCGTCGGTTGGCTGTCGAGGCGGATACTGCGGCGGTTCCGCGACTTCGACGATCTGGCCATAGATGTTGCGCTCCAGGGTCGTCAGGAAGCTGAGCACGACGCGTGTGGAGATTGATGAGTTGAATCCTCTGGCCGCCAGTGCGTCGTCGACAGTCTGTACTACCGACTCGATGCGTGCTATCGACCTGGCAACAACGATCAGCGCATCAGTGATGACACTCCACGCGTAGTTGCGTACGAGGTGGCGTTGGAAGGCGTCACTGTACCCGTCCAGCTCCGGCGCGAACGTTGACTCGAGGTCCGCCACCAACGCTTGATAGTCGGCCGAGCGGATCGACTTGCTCCCGGTGAACAGGCCACCGAACTTGGACGCCACCTCTGCCTGACCTTGGCTGAAGATGAGAGTACGGCGCTGCTCTGGTTCCAACCACGTGAGGGCTTCGGTGTTGGCTACCACCACGTTGTAGGTCTCCGTGGTGACGCCGCCATGACCATCGTCAACAACTACCGTAATCTTTTCTGAGTAGAACAGGTTCTCGTAGCCGTAACGGTCGATAGAACCGGTTGGCGTGTACACGATCACGTTATCGCGCAGGTGGACGGTGGCCCCGCTAGTGGCGGTGAGCGACACCACCTGAACCTCGTCGTCGTCGGGATCGTCCAGTGTCAGCATGAATTCGCCATTGGTCACGAACAATCCGTTGGACCCGGTCCCGGGAGTGATTGTGGCGGTGGGATTCTCGTTGTAGAACGGCACGTGAATGGTGACGGGGATGGTGACTGTTCCGCCGTCATGGCCGTCGTCGACGATGATGTCAAAGGTCGTGTCGTAGGCGCTCTCATGTGCGCGGCCCAGGTCAGGCGTGTAGCGGACCTCTACCGGGCCCTCGGCAGGCCGGACGATGGATAGATGGCCGATGGACGGAGTTGTGGTGCTGTAGTGCATCTGATCGAAGCCGATCCAGCCGGGGAACTGGCCCCAGTCGGCGTCATCCACATCGACCAAGTAGGTACGGTAGCCGATCCCGGCGTTCGGATGTTCGGCCTGGGTGACCGTCACTTCGGGGGCGTTGTTGGCCTGGGTGAATTCGATGTCGATCTGGCCGGCAAGTCCTGTCGGGGTGTTGATGCCGTCGGACGCGCCAACGACAAACAGATCCGTGACCTCTCCCCAGTGAAGGTAGCCCGGGTCGGTGACTGTGTAGGTAAAGGTGCCGTCGTTATTGTGTACCACTGTTCCCCTGAAGGGCTGTACCAGCACCGAGTAGGTGATGGTGTCGCCGTCGGGGTCGCTGGCCTGGGGTCGGAACGTGATTGAGCGGCCGTCCTGGGAACGTCCTGTCTCGATGAGCGATCCGGTGGGTGCGTGATTTGTGATAGGCGGCGCGTCACGCAGCGGGATTCCGGGCACGTCCTCTGACACCGACGGTGAGGTGGGTCCGTCAGGGAGGTTGTAGACACTGCCCAACAACACAAACGAGCCGTCCGCGGCTGTCGGTGCCTGCACTGAGACAAACTGCCAGCTACCGGGAATCTTTGCGTATGTATTCGATTGGCCGGGAGCGAGGATGTCGAAGGTCAACGTCTGTCCACCGGGCGCAGCCTGGGTGACTGCGATGTCGTCGGTGCCGTCGTTGTAGATCGTGACGTAATTGTCGTCTGCCACCGAGTAGCTGACGCCGGCGGTCGCCGGGTTGGCGTAGACCACGTTGGTCGGTGGCGTGGTATCGCCCGCGTCGTGGAAACGGTCGTCCGGATCGATCCCAGTGAAGTCGATGGGAGTCGAGCCAGCGAGAGGGATGTAGTCGGCTGGCGACTCGGTGGCGCTCCAGAACGCGACCGTATCGCCCAGCACATCCGACGGCGTCACTATGATTTGGCCGATCGAAGTGGGCTCGCCGTCCACCCGCGGTGTTTGCACCGTGTAGGAGACGAGTCCTATCGGTGCTGTCTGGGTCGGGCGCGCGAATGTGTGGCTCTCGCCAGCCCCGATGACGACCAAGCCCTGGTCGGAGTAGGTGGGGTAGAAGACGTTGGTGACCGCGATGTCGGTACCGCTGTTGTTGTGCAACGTGAACGAGCCCGAGTCGTCGGACGGGATGCTGTAGGTGATTCCGGCCGGAGGCTTGTGTCCGGTGAACACCGCACCCCAGTCCTCGTCGCCGTAGTTGACGAAACGATTGTCGGGATCGGCGGCCTGCTCCGCGTTGGCCAGCGACTGTAGCCACGCGTGGTAGTCGTCGATCTCCTCCGGTGTCATAGCTAGAAGGTCGGCCGGGCTCAGCCCGAAGTACGACCGGCCGAATGCATCGGCGGCCTGCGAGACCTCCAACATCATCGCCCGGGCCACCGGCGCTTCGACGCCCTCCTCGGCGAGGGTAGGCAGTGTCACGAGAGACTTGTCGAAGAATGATTGGATGGTGGCGTCGTCGAGGTTGAGTTCGTCGGCTGCTGAGTTCCAATCATGTTTTCCGAGTGAGCCTTCGGTTACCGTGCGCATCGGTATGAAGCGGTTGTCACCGGGTGAGATGAGTTCGAGATACTCGTCGCCTTCGCCGCGGCTGCGACGGTTGAGGACACCCAGCAGGGCGCCCTGATTGAACAGGATGAGACCTTCGACGCCACCACCGTGTCGGAGTTGGTAGAACACTGAATCGGGTTCGACGGACTGGGCCACTACGGCAGTCCCGCCTGGGGTAAGGATGGGCCCGTCAGTGGCGACGTCGGGGTTGACTGTGAGGGTGAACGCTGGCAGATTCGGTTGTCCGCTTACGGGTTTGACAGCGGGGGAGGATTCGGTGGTTCCGTCGTCGGAATCGGAGTCACTCGTCGGGTCCGTCGACGTTGCAGGGTCGTGGGGGTTGACGGCGGGTGTGCTCGTAGCGGGCGGTGTCCAGGTGGGCGAGGAGGGGCCCGACGGTGCATCTGTTTCAGGTGTCTCGTCGACTTCGCTTGTCTCGGTCTGCGCCTCCGGCTCAGAAGTCCCGGGCTCGGGAGTCCCGGCGTCCGAAATTCCGGGCTCGGGAGTGCCGGCGTCTGAAGTCCCGGGCTCGGAAGTCTCAGGGTCGGAGGTCTCGAAGTCATCTTGTCCGGGTTCTGATGCTTCGGCGTCCGCCGGGCTGGCAGAGGCCGGTTCGGCGTCGCTGGTGGGCTCTGCGTCTTCGGTTCGCTCGCTCGAACTGGAGGCGCCGGAGCTCTCGGTCGAGTCGTCGGCGGCTGCAGCGGCGACCGGGGCAGCCATGAGCAGTGCGGCGGCGATTCCCGACGAGGCCACGACGCGCTTAGTAAAGGTAATCTTTTTGAACGACGACTTCGTCATGGTTGCCTTCCGGGATGCCGAAATTGGCCTCCGAGAGAGAGTATCGGTTGGTTGGACGATCTGCGGCGTCCCAGATGTGGTCCGTTGAGGTGAACGTTCCCCGTGGCAAGTGGTCCGACGAGACGACCCCCGCATCGGTCGACTGCGCATGTGTAGCTGAGTGGGCGGTCGGTCTTAGGCGCTTTTACGACCTACGACAGGCGAGTACGTCGTCGCCGATGGATGGTGCAAGAGATCCCCGCCATGGTCGGCAATCTCTTCGAGCGTGCAGATTCCGTCTTCGATCGCCCTGATGAGGAGAGCGATCTTTGTTGGCGCGGGTCGGCCGACGACTCGATACTTGTCGCGTATCCGTGTGACGTGCGTGTGCACGGTGGATTCACTGACGAAGAGTCGTCGTGCGGCTTGCTGCTTCGAATCGCATGCGAGCCACAGGATCAGCACCTCGATTTCTCGCTTGCTCAAGGCTGGCCGTCCTGCCATGTTACGAGCTTCAATCGCCATCGTCGCACTCCCGCGGGTTCCTGGTTTTCGCCGGCACGAGTGACGTTAGTGGCCGCCACAGAGGGGGTGACAGACCGATCTAGTGGGGGCACCCGCGATGGTGCCACCGCTATGGGGGGCATAGTTAGCTGCGCGAACATTCTGAGCGTGCACCGGCGTCCTAGATTCTGGACGAAGCCCCTAGACGTGGTCAGCGGGAATTTCGGTGCGTCGTGTGCCGGCGGCGTCGGTCACGAGTACGGATGCCACTGTGTCCCGTCCGGGTGGCCACATGCGTACACACACTCGCCCGCTGGCCGCTTCCTGTAGGGCGTGTGTGGCGGCCTCACGGACTGAGGCTATGACCGCAGGGTCGTGTTCTGGCGTTCCGGAGTCGTCGAGGAAGATGACCTCAACGCCCCGCTGCCGTGCGCTGTATGCAGCGTCGTCGAGTTCAAGGGTGGACAGGATCGGCGCTCTGAGCCGATCGCGTAGGTGGGCCTCGAGCAGTGCACACTCGGCTCGCACTGCTGTGGTGAGGGGTTCGCCTGTCGCGATTTTCTCGATCATGGGTCGGGCGAGGCGGTCTAGGTGGCGCGCTTGCTTCGCGCGCTCATCCGCGCCGGCGGTTTGCGCCGCCAATTCGGCGACGCGTTCGGTTGTTTGAGCCCGCAGCGAGAACACGGCTTTCGCTGTAGGCCGCAGGGTGAACGACAGCAGGGTTGCCATGGCCAGGGGTGCTGCGTCGATGGCAACAAAACTGATGCCATACGCAGCGCCCCGACCGGTAGCGGCGGCCCACACGGCGAACACAAGCACCATTCCGAGCAAGCCGATCCACGGCGCGATCCGCCGGCCGCGAACGTTCATGAAGCAGTAGATGGCGGTTCCGCCGCCGTGTATCCAGGTCTGCAGAGGTGAACTGAGAACCGCGGGGGTCGCCGACAACACAAGTGCGCAGGCCACAGGCCCCGAGGCGGTGAGCGCCAGAGTTGTCCCGAATGGGAGTGGATCGCCGGGGACGAGGACGAGCGTGAGCGTAGCGGCTATCAGGATGACCGGTCCCAGTGCCGCCACCCAGGGAGTGGTGTAACTGTTGACCGTGGCCACGGTCACGATGACCATTGCGGCGAGGTAGCTGCCGATGATGAGCCATGCACCGCGCGTTCGCATTCCGAGCAGGTCGCGAATGTCCTCGCGCCCACCGGTCGGGGTCGGCATCACCGTGCCCACTCCAAGAACACACGAGTACCGCGCGTCGGCGCCGACTTGATGGTGGCGGAGCCACCGATCTGCGACATCCGTTCACGGATGCTGATGGCGATTCCGAGCCGGTCGGCTGGCACCGTTGACGGGTCGAAACCTTGCCCGTCGTCGGCTACTTCTATCTGCAGCCGGTCGTCTGTGATCTCCACCGAGACAATTGTCGTCGACGCCCGCGCGTGACGGCCGCTGTTGCGCACGGCCTCCCCTACCGCTGCCGCGACTGTACGGACCACCATGGCGGGATAGCCGGCGTCTGAGCTGTCGATTGTGCGGCGAACCTCGAAACGTCGGGTCGGGTCCACCGTGGCCGTCACCTCGCTGAGATGCGTCAGAACAGCCTCAGGAGTCATAGTGCCGTCGGTGTCGGTGTCGCCGCGGATCCGGTCGAGCGCGTGCAAAGTGGCCTGGGCTTGAGCTGCCAACTGCGTGGAGTTCCCTCGGCGAGCAGCGACCAGCAAGGTCGCCATGACGCCGTCGTGGGTGAGTTGATTGAACCGTTGCCGCTCGTTGGCGCGAGCCTGCGATGCCGCGGCGGCCGCCGCCGTTCGGTAGGCCTGCGCCCGAGTGTCATCGAGAACGGCTGCGGTACGCATCCCCATCACGGCGGCGGCGAAGTACACCAGCGAGAAGGCGAATGCCCACGCCATGTCCGGAACGAACAGGCCGCTGGGCGCGACGTCGCGGACCACATAGTTGATGGTGATGGTCGACACCACCACCACCACGAGCACGACAAAGGCGTAGGTCGGACGCATGGCCAACGCGGCGGCGATCGCAGCCAATCCACAAAAGGAGAAGAACCATATGCCGGTGGTTCCGGAAAGGTGCGCGCCGTTCCAGCCGAAACCCCAGGTGGCCACCGCCATCAGATATCCGCTGGCAGCAACCCCTGCACATACCCGCAAACTCTTGACGGACCCTCGCCACGCGAGCGGCCCCAGCGCGAGTCCGGGACCGAACACGACAGCCAGCGCGGGGACCGTCCACCACATGTGCATCACTGCCAGTGACGCCGCGATAGCCGGGACAGTGAGCCCCAGGTACACCAAGTAGCCGCAAGCGATGAAGACAGCGAACTGCCGCAAGATACGCTGGCCTGCGGACTCGTCGAGTGCGGCATCCTGATCAGACGCTATCAGCGCCGTCGCAACCGCCGCGGAATCGGTAGCCATCCGTCCTCTATCGCTCGAAACATCAAGTGCTGACGAGTTGGCGCGGGTCGCCCCACGGCCGCGTACTTCGTTCGGATCCGACCGACATAGTCACTAACCGTGTCTGGGGACAACTTCATCGATTTGGCAACTCCCGCCGTGGATTCACCCGCGGCATACAGCTCGAGGACACGTCGGAGCTGCGGCGGAAGATCAACGAAGTCATCGTCGGCATCGATCGCAGCCGCCCAGTCCACCGTAGGAGTCTCCTCGCCAGCCAGCACAGCGCGAAGCGCGGCGAGGAGGACTTCGTCGTCAACGTTTTTCCGCAATACTGCTTTCACTCCCGCACTGGCCGCCAAACGGACCAGATAGGGCTCGTCCCCTGAGGTGTAGGCAACAACTGGTATGCCGAGTTCACCGAGACAGTCGAGGTTCATTTGCGGGGAGCTACCGTCTTCCAACCGAAGATCGAGGACGACTAGATCGAGATCTCGGGTCACCGTCAACAACTCAGACACTGTCGCCGCGCCCGCAGTGAATATCAGATCTGGCTGTTCGCCGAGTATCGCCCGCAGCCCAGCGACGATCGACGGGTGATCATCGACGACTCCAATCCGCGCGCACTCATCCCGCACCACCATGACGCAATCATGACCGACGCTCTTTGACCACGGTTGCGAAGTTGCACGGATCACACCCGCGCCTCACCGACAACGTCGTGTCCTGCACCACCGACGCTAGCTCGACGACCCTAAGGTCTCTATCGACTGAACGGGTTGTTCTTCACCGATTACCTGGGCGTCGCCGCACCGTCTCGCTAGCATCCTGGTCATGACCACTCTCTCCATCGTGTCAAAAACCGTTGCCGCAGCCGGAGTATGCGCCGCAGCTGCCGCCTTGTCGTCATTGACTGCCTCGCCGGCCTCAGCCGAGCCCACCGGCTGCGTCTCGGGGTCGGCGCTTGTCGTCGCCGCGTCATACTGCAGTCAAGGTGCTGGCGAGCATCGCGTCGAGGCAGCGTGTATCACGCCGCCGCTCTATGCGACCCTGTTCACCGCGACTGGCCCGTGGAAGAGCGCGGGCCAACTATCTGTGGTAGCCGTTGGCGCCCCAACGAACGGGGGCAGCTGCATCCTTCCAGTCTTCGCCGGCGTGGGACTACGCTGAGCGGGCGATTAGCCGGTTCCTCAGTGAGAACCGGCTTGTCTGTGGGGAGGGCATAAAAGAGTTTCGCTCCTGCTCGACATGTCCACGTGGTCCGCTCAGAACTACCTTGCACGCCCGCACTGTCGTGGCTAGCTCATCTTGGCGAAAGACGTGCGAAGATAATGTGCCAGTACGCACTTGGGAGGGGGCGCGGATGCGTCGAGTTGTCTGTGGGTTGGTCGGTGTCGTCGCTCTCGCGGCCGTAGCAGCGTGCGGGGCAGGGGCCCAGGTGGATACACCCTCACCGAATCCGACTGCAGGGGCGTCGCAAGACGTTCCCCTCAGTTCCGCGCCGCCCAGTACAAATCCGCCGGCACCTGTCTCAATCGACAAGACCGCGCGCTACAGCTCAGGTTCGCTGGTGGTAAATTGCCCGTCGCAAGTTGGAACCGATGTCGCGGACGAGAGCCCTGCGATGCCGTCACCCTCCCTGTTTGAACCTATGACTGGCAAGTTCGTCAAGGTTCCGCAACCGAAGTTGCCTGCGGGAATGCAGCTGATACGCGTGGGGTGTCTGCCAAGCGGCACCGCTGATAAACCGACTGTGACGTACCGACTTGCGTTGCGTACTCCTGCGCAAGGGCTCGAACCAGAGAAGTTTGAGACCAAGATTTTCACTTACTCGACAAATCCGGCCGTAGAGCCTGTTACCGCGACGCTTGATCTTCCTACCAACCAAGAGACGATTTACTCGATTATGGCTGGCACAGGGGGCAACCTACTCTTCGGTGCGGGAGATGATTCGAAGGTCATACTGATGAAACCGGATGGCACAGAAATAGCGTCATACCCGGTGTCTCGACGTGACGTCGAGTATGTTGATGAAAACGCGTTTGCCCTTGTTGATCGGAACAAAGAGCGCCGTTATGCTACCGATCCGCCCGTAACCCTGTACGACGGAGTTAGCGGTGCACCAGTGACCTACGGTGGCAATCTAGAGGAGCTGACCGCGCGTTCGATCGGCTACAGATACTCCGATGGATTTGTCTACAACATAGGTGATTATGGCCGTGCGTTCATCGACACGCGCAACAAGCGTAGATACGATCTCAACCCAAACGACGCCAGCAATCCCACTACGGACGTGAAAATCTGGGGGGACTACGCGTTCCTCGCCAACCAAGGTTTGAAGGTCATCGAACTAAAAACGGGCCGCGTGCTCGTGTCGAGGACAGCGGAGGAATGGAACGGCCTTGGAGTCGACAACTGGTATGCCGCAGGTAAGTACCTCTACGTCGAGAACGATGACGATTCGCCCGTAATCGATGTCACTACGGGACAGCAGGTTTCGTCGGGATGGGCGCAGCGTCCCGGAAACTTAGTCGGTAGCAAGTGGACACTCGTCCTCGGAGGCCCAGAGAAGGCTGACGATGCACAGTGCTTTACGGGCCGAACTAATACCCCGAGCGTGATGTGGGGTATGTACTCGCTTGCCGACAGCTACGGGTGCGACGAGGCCGGAACGCTTGTCTACTCGCCAGACGGATACGAGGGTCCCTGGTTCTGATCGATATATAGGATTGTCCTCTTCGTACTAATTCTCCTATCCTTCGGGGCCTTTGCTAGTCGGCGGGTGCAGTGCGGGCAGCGCAGCCGAGGAAGTGCATTTAGAAGCCGCGTGCGGGCGGCGCCTGCCGTTAGTACGTTCGGGTGAATCGTGGGAGGTGTGGCTCACAAGCCTGTCTCGCGGGATCTGTACCTACGTAGAGTCCGTCCGGTACGCCTGTTGTCCTTATCTCGGAGAGACGGTTCCTCAATGACGAAGCCCTACGTCGCACTCCGGCGCACCGCTGTGAGCATTCTGTTCGGTGCCGCTATTGTGGTCGCGTCCGCATGCGGCAGCGCAGATAGCAACACCGGTACGCGTAGTGTGGGAGGATCGACTGCGAGCTTTACTGGTACGACCATCTCCGGTGCGAACTGCACCAACCGCAAGGACATCTATCAAACGGGCATGCTCCGGCTCCACTCAAGTCCGAATTGGGAAGACCGCGACCCCAATGCCATTGACGGGGTGCTCGACGACTCAATCTTGATCATCGGCGACGGGCGTGAGGATGCACCTGGGGGAGGCACGCGCATCGAGACCATTCCGTCCGCGATGGCGGAGCAGGTCCGCGCGAGCTACCGGGACTACATGATCATCCCCGGCGGAGGACGAGCCGAGCCCAAGACGCTGATCCTGTATGGGAACCCTCCGGGCGAGACTGACGACTACGACGGCAAGCCGAACTCTGGTCTGAACGCGTGTGTAGCAGCCTAGTTTGACCCGGGGATCGCAGGTTCGTAGGACACTGCAGACGAAGAGGTCGATCTCTCGAAATGCGCGACCTGCCAGGCCGGGCCTTCGCGACACTTAGGTGCTCGGTTCTGGGCGGTCGGCAATGGGCCCGCGGGAGTCACATCCGTAGGTTCCGACAGGAGACGGCGTCAACTGTTCGGGTCAATCCGTAACTGCCCGTTGTCGACTCGCAGCATCGAATGTACTGTTCGGTCGACGCTAAACTGGAAAAGGGGTGGGCGAGTGGGCAAATGGTGGGTAAGGTCGCTGACGACGGTTGCCGCTATAGCGGTCGGTCTCGGATTGTCGGGTCCTGTAGTTCAGCAGCCGGTCGCTCAGGCGTCGCCTGCGTGCGGGGACTACGTTTGGATCGGAGTTGCCGGTTCGGGTGAGCGCGACGGAGCCGCGAAGTTCCGGGACAACGGCATGGGCGGCTACATCAATCGTTCGTATCTGGACTTCAAGGCTGAGTCGCAATCCCGTGGCTTCACGGTGACACACCGCAGTCTCGACTACCGAGCCCGGAAGGTACCAGTAGGCGAGTCACTGACGCAGTGGGCCGACTTCCGCGCGAGTGCGAATGAGGGCGTATCGAAGCTTAAGCGCCTAATAGGCGCCGTTTCAGATCAGTGCCCATCCTCGAAGATTGTTCTGGCTGGGTACTCCCAGGGTGCTGGAGTGGTTCACCGCGTGCTCCAACAAACCAATGTTCCACGGCTCGCGGGCGGACTGCTACTAGCTGATCCAGACCGTCTGACGTACGACAGTGTCATAGGGGCCGGCACGGCTGCCATACCAGTCGCGGGAGCAATTGCCGGCCAGGGTGCAGCGCAATCAATCCCGTCAGCTTCGCACGCGTCTTCAAAACGACTCCCAAACGGTGTCGGCTCGAAATTCATCACCTACTGTCAGATTCAAGATCCGGTATGCAGCTACAATCCCGGCGCTTCGTTCCTACCTGCGCTGACTCTCGGTAGTCACACGAGCTACGTTCCCGAGTGGTGGCGGTTGCAGCTCGCCGACAAGATTTTGCCTCCGGCAAAGCCAGGCCCCGGCAGCCAGTTCGTCGGAACGTGGGTTGGTGACGTGACCCAACAGATGGGCGGTGGCGGACTAAATCTGTACGGAGCGATCGCGGACCTACATCAGCAGGGCAACTCCATTGGCGGGACACTGTCCTTCGTCCGTACACAGGGCGACGATGGAACCCCGGGTTTCTGCACGTGGACAATCCGGAAGGCATCGATCCAGGGAAACCGCCTCAGTATCGACGGCCGGAAGGTTCAAGATACGGGCGGGACCTGTAGCGGATGGACAGCTGAGTTCACACACCGCGGTGGCAGCGTCTTCTTCAAGGCTAAGGGTCAAGGAATCCTCTATCGAATCCGGTAGTAGGAGACCGGGCGGCGCGCAGGCGGATGGATCACGCCTGCGCGCTGTCCTCAGATCGATCCCAACGCTGGCCGCCGAGGCTCCTTGCCACGGGCCTTCTAGCGCCCGGCGCCCCTACTACCCTGGATAGCGTCGACCGCCGACGGAGACATCCATCGAAAGACACCGCATCAGCGCCGACTGAACCGCGCGGCAACAACTGAGCTGAACAGCGCGAAGGGCTACTCGGACGTCGAATTCCTCTGATCGGGCGACAAGGGTACGTCGGGGTTAGGTACCCCGGCCGTGTAGGTTCGGGATGTCCGATTCGAATGTCGGACGGACGTAGATGAAGGACGCTCGACACGTGAGCGGATCGTTGATGACCAAGTCGAGTCTGACACGACTCGCCACCGCCTGGGGTGTCACTTCGTTTGACTAGCCACCTATTCACTTCCCGCCGACGGCTCCGCTGCGCAGGAGTCGCGGGTAGATCGCATCAATGAGGAGTCCTACGGGCGTGACGACATTTACCAAAGCTTCGTGTTTCATTGCCGCAGCGACCATCTTCCTCGCCGGCTGCGGATCAGCAGACACCGACGCAGCACCCGGCAGCGGCCGCGGGTCAGCACCATCTGGTGACCCGAAAGTGGTTGAGTACCAAGCTGAGGTGGTCGGTGCTGACTCAGTGACCGTCGAGTTCACAACGGATAGCGGAACAGTGTCCGAGACCCTGCCTCCGACGTCCACCGACGATACTCGCGTCAAGCTGACCACAGAGTCAGGGGCCATGATCGACTCCCAACACGGCTTTATCGGTTGGACGTCAGCTCGGTATCCACTGGGTGAGGGCCAGTCACCGGCGATCACGATCACTGCCAATGGACGTACCGCCGTCGCTACGTGCCGTATACAGATCAACGGCAAGTCGTCCGGAGTCGCCGGAAACGCAGCAGCCTACGACGCTGCGCAGGAGCCCTACAAGTCCACCAAGGCCCAACGCGGTGTTGCCGTGGCGACCTGCCCAGTGCCGACGAACTAGAGGCGAGCTGCCCGGTCATCGGTCAGACCTGATGTCAACAGAGCCGGTTAAGCCGTAGCGCTCAAGCAGGTGCGGGTTACGCTAACTGAGCAGCTTAATCGGCTGTACGCCAATCAGTTCCAATGCCGATAATTAGATGCTATGTCAGGCACAGGCAAAGGATTATGCCTTAATCGAGCCGGACGGAAGTCCTGACCTTTACTGTTCAGATGTGCGTGAATACATCGAGTCATGTATCATTTTGGCGTGAGCACGGTGGTAGAAGCGCAGCATGACGCGTTGACGAGGTTTGGATACGCACTATCCGATTCGACGCGAACGCAGGTGTTGGTTCGGTTGCGCCATGGTGGAGCCTATCCGGCGGACTTGGCTGAGGCGATTGGGGTGTCGCGGCAAACGTTGTCGAATCACCTGGCCTGCCTACGGGGATGCGGTTTGGTGGTCGCGGTACCTGAGGGTCGACGGAGTCGGTATGAACTGGCTAATAGCCGGATTGGTCATGCACTCGACGATCTACTCGGGCTGGTACTTGCGTTGGATGATCCGTGCTGCGCCGAGGAGGCTGGCGATGGCTCGCATTAGTGAGGCAGCCCGTGACCTCTACCGGGCAGAGATGGCAGCGGCCGCCGCCGCCGAGGTGGCAGAGCAGCGCTGGCACCATCTTGAACGCGCCCACATCGTGTCCCAGCCGGACCCGTGGTTGCATACTCAGAACCACATTTCGATGTTCAGATTCGCTGTGCACCAACATGATCGGCGCGAAGCGCTCGGCCAGGTGGTGCGCATCATCGTTTCCGCTCCCGGATCGCTGAGCGGACGCTACCCCGAGGGCAACACCGGACGTGTTGCCGCCGGTCTGATGCGCCCGATGCCGGTTCCCGGCGATATCGCTTCTGCGTTACGGTCATGAACAGCCGCAGACGCGACAGTGATGAGCATGCGCTGCGCGGCGGCCGTAGCGATATCGGGAATGACCGCTCACTCTGAGGCTCGGGTGGCCTGTCAGAGTAGAGCGGCGAACATGATTCCTGTCCCACCGGCGGTTAACGTGTGGCATATCCACGAGAACTCTAGATGCGGGCGGCGAAGCGTCGCTACAGCGTTTGACAGTGGTGGCGCTGGGGCCGCGGTGCGTGGCAGCTGAATTGACCGGGCTGCGCAGTAGAGGGTGAGCGCGAGGAAGCCGAGCACGAGTAGCAAGGTGACCGACCCCATCCACATGGGATCTGATGACGGGCCGTGCAGCGGTGTCATCTCGTTGATGGCGTCGGCCCCCGACGGGCCTCCGTGGTGTGCGGGGGCGGTGGCAGCGGGAACGGCGGATGTGGAATTGTGCCGGCTCATCACCGCATACATCCACACCATCGAGGCCATCATCACTGCGGTAGAGACGTAAAGCCGCCGCGCGGTCGTCTTCGGCACCGCGAAGACGACCGCGATTGCTGTGGCGAGAGCGAAGAGCAGCATCAGAGGCAGCAGTGGGAGCTGATTGCCTTGTGGCCACGCCATGACGATCATCGCCAGCGACATCAGGAGCATGAGGCAGTGCACGACTGAGAGCCGCAGGTCGCTGCGGTGGGCGGCTAGGGTGCGAATGCTGTCGATCGCTCCGATCGCGAACATGGCGGTGACGATCCACCGCAGGAGTAGGTCGTCGATCACCGCGGCCCTCGATCCATGTGAGTTAACTACTATGCGCAGTAGTAGCATACGGTTGGTGGGCGAATCAAAGGCGTTGCCGGAGGCTGACACCTCGTCAATCCAGTCGCGACTGCTGCGCGCAGTTCCTCTTCGGGTGGTGGCGCCGTTGCTGGTCGGTGGGCTGATGCTGGTGTTGGCGGTGTACGCCTGGGCGTCCGGGGCCACTCGCTATGTCGAGAGTGCGGATCCTTACCCGGGGATGGGTACGGCTGTGGCCGATGTGGTCGGCAATTTTGCTGGCTTTGCGTTGGCTGCGGCGGTCCTCGGAGGGTTAGTTTCGGTGGTGCTCACCGCGTCTCCCGACTCGCAGGGGTTCATTGACGCTGCGGTGTATCCGGTGTTTCGCCGCGTCCGCCGCGCTGCAGGGTTTGGTGTGGTTGTTGCGGTGCTGATGGCGGTTACGTCGGCCGCGGACACCACTGGTGTGTCCGTGGGCGCGATGGTGTCCAGCGGCAAGGTTGGTTACGCGTTCAGTGTGAGTTTGCCGGCGCTGGCGTGGCTGGTTGTGGCGGCAGCGGGTGTCGTGGTGCTGGTCGGTTCGGTGTCGCTGCGGTGGTCGGTCCAGGTGGCGCTGGTGGTTCCCGCGACGGTCGGGGTGCTCGCGCTGCCTGTGGTCGGTAATGCCGCGCAGGGGCCTGACCACGATTACACGACCGGCGCGGTGATTGTGTTCGCGGCGAGCTTGGCGGTGTCGGTGGGGCTGCGGTGGGCCGACCGGTTTAGGGCTCGTGGTTTGGGGTCGGCGACCATCGACAGGGCGGCCGACCGACGTGTCAGCTATGTCGTCTTGGGCGCCGATGTGACAGCTCTGGTGGGCGCGGTGTGTGTGGTGGTGCTGCTGCGGACTCCGGGCGTGTGGTCGTCGGCTTTCGGTCGCGCTGCGGGGCTGTTGGTGGGTGTACTGGCGGTGCTTGTGATCGCCGATGTTGTGCGCCTGCGCCGGGGTGTGCCGATGTCGGCAACTGCTTCTTCCCTTGCCGCGGGGGCTGCGCTGGCAGCGGTGGCGTGTTGGGCGGTGATGGACACCCGGGTCGCACCCGGGTTGATTGCCCACCCATTCACTGCGTGGGACGTGTACCTGGGTTATTCGCTTCCTGGCCCGCCCGGTGTCGGGTCGCTGGTGTCGTTGTGGCGTGTTGATCTTGTGGTGGGTGTGGCAGCGGTGGTGAGCGCCGTGGGATATGTCGTAGCCGCCAGGCGGGAGCGGGGCGGTGGACATCGCTGGCCGATACGGCGGACCGCGTCATGGGTCACGGGCTGCGCTGTGGTGGTGGTATCCACCAGCTCCGGATTGAAGGCCTACGGCAATGCTCTGTTCAGCGTGCACATGGCCGAACACACGGCTTTGACCATGATCGCACCTATTCTGCTGGTGGGTGGCGCACCGATCACGTTGCTGTTGAGGGTGCTGCCAACGGCAGGTAACACTGGTGGAGCGGCGTGCCGGCGGGGACTGCTGACTCTGCTCGGCTCTGGAGGCGTGCACCTACTGCTCAATCCAGTTGTCGCGTTCGCGTTGTTTGTGGGCTCGTCGTTTCTGGTGTACTTCACACCGGTGTTCGACGTACTCGTCCGCTACCACTGGGGGCACGTCTTGATGAGCGTGCTGTTTATCACCCTTGGGTACCTGTTCTTTTGGGTCTCTGTGGGGATCGACCCGGGCCCCAAGCAGTTGCCGATTCTGGCGCGCCTAGGTCTGCTGTTCGCCGTCATGCCTTTTCACGCCATTTTTGGTATCGCACTGATGACCTCCACGACGGTGATCGGTGAATCCTTCTACAGCCAGTTGCAACTGCCGTGGGGTCCCGACCTCGCGCGCACGCAGTGGGCGGGCGGTGTGGTGGCCGCAGTGATCAGCGAGATTCCGATGGTGGTGGTCTGCCTGGTGCTGTTGGTGCAGTGGGTGCGTGCCGAACGCCGGCCCGATCTGCCCGAGTCCGTCGCCATTGATGGCAGCGACTCTCGAACCGTCGCAGCGATGGTGTCTCAGCTGGCACCGACCCAGCAACTGTCACCCTCAGTGGTCTACACGCGCGAAGTTCTGCAGACGCAGGCTGTTGGAGACGACGAAAAACGATGACAAGGCCATTGCCGCCCCGGCGATCAGGGGGTTGAGCAGTCCAGCGGCAGCAAGCGGCAGTGCGGCGATGTTGTAACCGAACGCCCATGCCAGATTGGTGCGCATCGTCCGTCGGGTGGCCGAGGCGAGGTGCAGGGCCAACGCGACGGTGGTGAGATCGTCGCGCACCAACACGATGTCGGCGGCGCCGATAGCGACATCGGTACCGCCACCGATAGCAATGCCCAGATCCGCCGAAGCCAGAGCGGGCCCGTCGTTAATGCCGTCACCGACCATCGCCACACAGGCACCGCTCCTGCGCGCGTCGTCGATGATGGCCACTTTCTCAGCCGGGAGCACCCCGGCGGTCACGTCATCGATGCCGACCTGCGCTGCTACGCGCTGCGCTGCGCCGGCGTTGTCGCCGGTGACCAACAACGTGCGAAGTCCCATGCGGTGCAACTCATCGACTGCCTGGCGAGCAGAGGGTTTGGCGCTATCGCGAATGTCGATGAGGCCCCGAACTGCATCGTCGACCGCGACGTACACCGCGGTGCCACCAGAGCGTTCGACGTCAGCGCGCTGCGCGTCGAGCGCGGCAGGCACCGCAGCGGTACGGGCAATCCACGTCGGCGAGCCCACCTGCACCCTCAGGCCGTCGATCACTCCACGCACGCCACTGCCGACGTCGGTGACCACCTCGACCGGTGCAGGAAGGGACTGCGGACCGGCCGCTGCGGCGATAGCGGTAGCGATGGGGTGGCTGGTGTGCTGCTCGAGTGTCGCGGCCCAGCCAAGGATCAACTCCGTGCTGTTGTTGTCGACGGTGTACACGCCGCTGACCTGAGGTCGCCCATTGGTGAGAGTGCCGGTCTTGTCGAAGACCACCACATCGATCGTCCCGGACAGTTCCAATGCGGAATGCCCTTTGAGGAAGATTCCCAGTTGGGCGCCGCGCCCGGTGGCGATCACCAGGGCCATCGGCATGGCCAGGCCCAGCGCGCACGGGCAGGCGATGACCAGCACGGCCACCGCGGCGCTCACGGCGTGCTCCCAGGACGCTCCGGTTAGTGACCAGCCCACGACAGTGCTCACAGCCAGGGCGATGACGCATGGTACGAAGATCGCGGCGATACGGTCAGCGACCCGTTGAGCGCGGGCCTTGGCCATCTGTGCGCTATCGACCAGCGCGATCATCTCCGCAAGGCGTGTGTCGTCACCGACTGCAGTGACTTCCACCCGTAATCGCCCGTCGAGGCAGGTAGTGCCCCCGACTGCGGTGGAGCGGTGGTTGGCTGATACTTGCACCGGCGTCGTCTCTCCGGTCATCGCACTGAGGTCCACACTGGCTGTGCCCTCGATCACATGCCCGTCCGAGGGAATGGTCTCACCCGGCAGCACGATGAGTCGTTGACCGACTTTGAGTTCCGCCAGGGGTATGAGCATGCTCGTACCCCCTGCACACTCGACGCGGGCCTCGGTTGCGCGTAGCGCGGCCAGCGCGCTCAATGCCTGGACAGCTTGTGTGCGGGCACGCGCTTCGTAGTAGCGTCCCGCCAGCACGAAGACCGTCACGCCGGCGGCAACTTCGAGGTAGATCGAGTCACTGGAGAAGATCGCTGACCACACCCCCTGACCCGCGGCAGACATCGCATCGGCCGAGAACATCGAATACATCGACAGGGCGGTCGCGGCCAGCACTCCCAGGGAGACGAGCGTGTCCATCGTGGCCACACCGGTCCGCAACGTACGCACCGCGGTGCGGTAGAACGGCCACGCACAATAGGTCACGACTGGTGCGGCAAGCGCCACCAACACCGCTTGCCACCCGGGAAAACGCAGGTCCGGGATGACGGCGAGCACTACGGAGAGGTTGGCCAGCGGCACGAACAGGGCCAGCGCGACGATCAGTCGGGTGAACAGCGCCTTCGCCGTCGACGCATCCTCGTTGACAGGAGGAGCCTGCTCGGTCAGTTCCGTAGCCGAATAGCCTGCCGTGTGAACAGCGTCGATCGCATCGGCCACGCCTGCGTGGCTATCGAGTTCCACGGTGGCCCGCCGAGTAGCGTAGTTCACCGAGGCGCGTACGCCGTCAATCTTGTTGAGTTTGCGTTCCACTCGGGCTGCGCACGCACCGCAGGTCATGCCACCTACATCGAGTTGGATGCGGCGGGTCGAGTACGTGTCGTCAACGAGGTCGGTCACGAGTGGCGCTTTCAGTAGGCGGTGAGGTGAGTCATGGCACCGCAGGAAATGCGAAAAGTGTGTCAGATGGTGGCGGCCAACCTGGCGAAGCCACCTTCGGCTACTAAGCAGGGTAGTTTGTTCTAGACTGGCAGCAAAGACAAGGCGATCAGGCAGGCGACGGTGACTCAATTGGGTTCGTTGGAACGCGCAGTGATGGACGTGCTGTGGGGCGCTTCTGCGGCGATGAGTGTGCACGACATTGTCGATGCGTTGGCCGATCGCGATCTGGCGTACACGACGGTGTTGACCGTGGTAACCAATCTGCACAAGAAGGGCTTCGCCGGACGCGAGAAGATCAGCCGCGCCTACAGGTACTTCCCGTTGCAGTCGCGGGAGGAGGCGACGTCGCAGACACTGCGACGGGTGCTCGATGCCAGCGGCGATTCCACGGCGGTCCTGATGCATTTCGCGCGGATGGTTACCCCCGAGGAGCGCGAGGTCCTTAGCGAACACTTGTCCCGGACGCGGACGGATCGTCCGAGAAGGCGCTGAGAGTGTGAGCGTTGCTTTGGCCCACCTGGTGGGCGCGGCCGTGCTGGGTGTGTTGGGTCCTTACGTTCTCGACCGATTGCCACAGCGATGGTCACCGCGGGTAGTGATCACCGCATGGGTCAGCAGCATTGCCACTGCGGTGGGACTGCTTCTCCTGTCGGCGCTGTCGGCCTTATGGCCCGATGCGCCGCCTGCGGAGCGTTTCGTCGACACGTTGGCTCGGTGCGCTGGCGCTGTCCTGCATGCGGTGCGCGACGATTTCAGCCAGGTGTATGGCATCACCGTCGCCGTCGTGCTGTTCGCCGTGGTCGCTCGCACCGCGATGTCGTGCGCTCGTCACACGCGCGATGTGCAACGTGTGCAACGCCTTCATCGCGACGTCGTTGCGGTGGTAGGCAGCACCGAACCCGATACCCCCGACGTACTCTGGATCGATCATCCCCACCCCATGGCCTACTGCGTCGGCGGACGCAGCGGTTTCGTGGTAGCCACCAGCGCGCTGCGCACACGCGTGCCGGCCGAGGCGCGGGCAGCAGTACTGGCACACGAGTTCGCCCATCTAAGGTCTCGTCACGACCGGGTCCTGGCGGTCTGCGACGTCATGGCACGTGCTCTGCCCTTCGTACCGCTGTTTCGGCGGGCGCCAGCGGCGGTCGCGGCCCTGATCGAAGTGGATGCCGACATGTCGGCAGCCCGGGTCACCAGCACGGCTGCGGTACGCAGCGCACTGGCCCATGTCACCGGTCAGGGCGTAGGCCCCGGGACCCCCATGCAGCACTCCACGCGCTACCGGCTGCGCATGCTCGACAATGGCGTGATCGAGCCGACCAAATCGAAGTACGCAGCGGCGAGTGTACTGCCACTTCTGGGTGCCGCATTGTGTACCGTTGCAGCACTTCCGGTGCTCTCAGTTGTTGCGCATGGGCTCACCGCGTGAGTCCCCGCACCGCCACGTTCACTCTTCAGCAGTTAGTGTCGCAAACCCGGTGACGTTTCGTTCATCTGCGCCACCGGTAACGACGACCTTCACCGGCGCGTGTCTCATGGTGTTGCGCGCACGCCCCGCGCGCGCCGCCCCCGCGAGGCCCAGAGTGCATCTTCGCCATCGGACCCGCCAGCCGAGAGACTGTCGCAACAGGATGCATAATCCACGTCACCAGGGTCATACCGGGATCGCGTCAGCTATGCATCGGGGCGTGCAGTCTCGACATGGCCCACGTGGCGCTGTGCAGCACCACGCCCCGCAGGCAAGGCTCTGATCACGCAGAGTTGGGCCGATGGATGACGCGACCGGCTACCGCCGCAGCGCACGGCCGCGCGCTGGTTGTGCTGTGCGGGCCGCGATCGCGGCTGCTCCGCGGGCCGCGCAGGCTGCCGCGGTCGCCGCGATCAGCCACAGCAGCAGGGGAGTGCCCTGAGCGAGGACAGAACCCGCGAGCAGGGTCAACGCAAAGGTCATCAACGCGGTGTAGCCGACTGCGAGGATGGCGAACCATCGAGGAACGGTCAGCGGGCGGCGCGATCGCGGGACGGCGGCCTGGTCGAGGGCAGGGAAGGGGGAGTTGTTCACGGTCGGCTCTCCGGGTCGGGATCTGTAGATGCTTCATGGTCTCCGGTGGTCAGCGGCGCACGGCGGACTTCTTCTGCGGTCTCGCTGGGTTCACCGTGCCGTGTGCCGACGTGAGCTTCGGCGCGCATCCGCTCCACCATGTGCGGGTAGTGCAGTTCAAACGCTGGACGCTCCGACCGGATGCGGGGGAGTTCGGTGAAGTTGTGGCGCGGCGGTGGGCAACTGGTGGCCCATTCCAGGGAGTTGCCGAAGCCCCATGGATCGTCGACGGTGACGACCTCGCCGTAGCGGTAGCTGCGGAAGACGTTCCACAGGAACGGCAAGGTCGAGATGCCGAGGACGAACGCGCCGGCGGTGGAGATGATGTTGAGCGTGGTGAAGCCGTCTGAGGGCAGGTAGTCGGCGTACCGGCGGGGCATGCCTTCTGCTCCGAGCCAGTGTTGCACCAAGAAGGTGAGGTGGAAGCCGATGAACGTCAGCCAGAAATGGATCTTGCCCAGGCGTTCGTCGAGCAGACGTCCGGTCATCTTCGGGAACCAGAAGTAGATGCCGGCGTAGGTGGCGAACACGATGGTGCCGAAGAGGACGTAGTGGAAGTGGGCCACCACAAAGTAGCTGTCGGAGAGTTGAAAGTCGATGGGTGGGCTGGCCAGGAGCACACCGGTGAGTCCGCCGAAGAGGAAGGTGACCATGAAGCCGACCGAGAACAACATCGGTGTCTCGAACGTCATGTGGCCCCGCCACATTGTGCCGATCCAGTTGAAAAACTTTACGCCCGTCGGCACCGCGATCAGGAACGTCATGAAGGAGAAGAACGGCAACAGCACGGCGCCGGTGACATACATATGGTGTGCCCACACCGCGACCGATAGGGCGGCGATGGCGAGGGTGGCGTAGACCAGTCCTGAGTACCCGAACAACGGTTTACGGCTGAAGACCGGGAAAATCTCGGAGACGATGCCGAAGAACGGCAGCGCGATGATGTAGACCTCGGGGTGGCCGAAGAACCAGAACATGTGCTGCCAGAGAATGGCGCCGCCGTTGGACGGATCGAACAGATTCGCGCCGAATTGACGGTCGACTTCGGCGCCGAGCAGTGCCGCGGTGAGCAGCGGGAACACCAGCAAGATCAGGACACTGGTGACCAGGATGTTCCACGTGAAGATCGGCATGCGAAACATCGTCATTCCCGGTGCGCGCAGACAGATGACCGTGGTGACCATATTGACCGCGCCCAGGATGGTGCCCAAGCCGGACACTGTCAGTCCGAGAAACCACATGTCCGAGCCGACGCCGGGTGAGTGAATGGCATCGCTGAGCGGGGTGTAGGCGGTCCAGCCGAAGTCGGCGGCACCACCGGGGGTGATGAAGCCGGCGATCGCGATGGTCGAGCCGAAGACGAACAGCCAGAAGCCGAGGGCGTTGAGCCGCGGGAAGGCGACGTCGGGAGCGCCGATCTGCAGGGGCAGTACGAAGTTGGCGAAGCCGATCACGATGGGGGTGGCATACATCAGCAGCATGATCGTGCCGTGCATGGTGAACAGCTGGTTGTACTGCTCGGTCGAGAGGAACTGCATGCCCGGCGTCGTGAGCTCGCCGCGCATCAGCAGCGCCATCAGGCCGCCGATGAGGAAGAACGCGAAGCACACGACGATGTACATCATGCCGATCAACTTGTGATCGGTCGTGGTCAGCAGCTTGTAGATGAATGACCCTCTGGACTTGCGCCGCTCGGGGTAGGGCCGCGTAGCGACCACCTCGGGTGGGCGCGGGGACACCGCGGTCATCAGGCCTCCATCTGAGTCGGACAAACGGTGGCCCTGATCGAGCAACACGCGCATCCTGCGTGCGACTTCCCGGGCCGTAACTACGGACTGTAGTCGATTAACTACTAGGTAGCATAGTTGGGCCCGGAATCCCGAATCTCGGGCGAGTACCGACATGGCGGCAACGAAAAGTCGGCTCCCTCACCAATATCAGGCGCGGAGGGTCATCGCGGTTACGCGGCGCTGCTCCCTACCGCCAGAGGTCTGCACTTCCGCTGCTCGGCGGTTCGTTGGGAGGGATAGTAGGTTCGCCGTCGGCGGGCAGACGGACGCCGCGTTCGGCGAGCCAGCTCACCGGGTCGAGGGCAGCACCGGATGCATCGGCCACCTCGAAATGCAAGTGGGGGCCGGTTGAGTTACCTCGGTTGCCAACCGTGGCAATGGGTTGGCCGACCGTGACCGGAGCCGCTACCTCGATGAGGTTGTCGTCGTTATGGCCGTAGGTGGTGACTGTTCCATCGGCATGTCGGATACGTACCCACAATCCGAAGCCTTGGGCAGGGCCGGAGTTGATCACTTCGCCGTCGGTGACCGCGAAAATCGGCGCGCCGAGGTCGTTGCCGATGTCCATGCCCTGATGACCTCGACCGTCACCGAAGGTGGAGGTGATTCGACCATTCGTCGGAGCGACTACGGACCCCGGCGACGGCGACGAATAGACGGGTGGACCGTTCGGTGCGGGATGCGGGGTCGCAGGATCGTGGGGACGCATCTCAAATGCCAGCAGCGCCAGCAACCGCCCGATCGGTAGCGCGTCGACAACCAGTTCGGCGGCTGCTCGTCCCGCACTGAGAACGGCGGCAAAGCAACCCACCGCAGTGATGGGGTCATCCGTTGGCTCCGACGGCTCGACTGGGCGCGCACGATCGGCCAGACATGTGCTGACGGTCCGGATCTCGTCGGCTAGTTCCCCCATCGCCGGCCCCCCCAAGGATGCCGAGATCGTCTCGGCGACCAGTTGGGCGAACTGCTGGGCCACATGGGTGTCATCTGCGTCGGCGCGCGCTCGAGCGTCAAGCGAGAGGCTCAGCAGAACCGCAGCAACAATTCCCACGGCCCCCAGCCTCAGACAGGGCCGTGCAACGCCGCAGCGGCGAATGAGGGACGACATAGGCATGCCAGCGAGACCTTCCGGAGACGGGCGCGACGCACTGACATTCAGCAGCACACGCCAGGTGCACATAAGGCCACGATCGGCAGCCCTCCGTTCGAACCATAGGCCCCACAGGTCACAGCAGTAACACGATCTGATTGAGCACCTGTAGCAATCGCGCGCATTTACTACTAGGACTAATAGTTGTGGATGGTCATTGACTGCCGAGCCGGACACTCGCCAGGATTAGAAGGTAGTAGCAGGTGAGAGGGTCTAGTGCGCTGGGTGAACGTCACACATCTACGCCAGGAGAAGTGGGGCTCCGGTCAGGGATCGGCCACAAAAACTATGGTCATGTTGACATTTCGAATGGTGATCTACCACGCTGCGTAGTAGATCAACGGCGAGGAGCGCTGGTGCAGCAGGAGAGAAGGCGGGTATCCGCGGTGCGGGCGGCGGTCCTGGCGCTGATGTGCGTGGTGCCGTGGGTAGCGTCGGGTTGTGGTAGCGCTGGCGACGACGCCGTTGCGCAGGGGGGAACCTTTCAGTTCGTCTCGCCCGGCGGGCAGACGGTCATCACCTACGACCCGCCCGCGAACCGTCAGAGGATCGCTGACGTCTCCGGCCCTGACGTGGTGACCGACGAGACCATCGGACTCGACGACTTCGCAGGCAAAGTCGTCGTCATCAACGTCTGGGGTTCATGGTGTGGACCCTGCCGGGGAGAAGCCGACGACCTCGAACATGTCTACGCCCAGAACAAGGCCTCGGGAGTCGAGTTCCTCGGTATCAATCTGCGCGACAACCGGCAAGCGGCGAAGGACTTCATTATCGACAGAAAGGTCGCCTTTCCCTCGATCTACGACTTTGCCGGTCTGACCCTGGCTGCGCTGACCACCCCAACGTCGGTGGTGCCGACCACCATCGTGCTCGACCGCGACCACCGTCCGGCCGCGGTGTTCCTCAAGGCCATCACCGCCGACGAACTCGGGTCAACAGTTCAGCGAGTTCTCGCTGAGCCTGTGGCACAACCCCAATGACCCCACAGTCGGTCGAAGTGCAGGCTGCGGTCGGCGAGACGTTTGCCGACCTCGTCGCCAGCGGTCCGCTCCTGCTGGCGCTGCTCGCGTGCGTGATCGCCGGGCTGGTGTCGTTCGCCTCACCGTGCGTGGTCCCCCTCGTTCCGGGGTATCTGTCGTATCTGGCTGGCGTGGTCGGCGCCGAGGCGCCCGCGGTGTCGGTGGGGGAGTCGAACAAGCGGGGTCGCTCGCGCGTGGCGCTCGCCGCAGGCCTGTTCGTCCTCGGTTTCACCGTGGTCTTCGTGGCAGCGACCGCCACCGTACTCGGAGTCACCACCACTTTCGTGGTGAATCGTGAAGTCCTCCAGCGCATCGGCGGCGTGGTCACCATCATCATGGGCCTGGTGTTCATCGGGCTGGTGCCGGCACTGCAACAGGAACGACGGTTCGCCCCCCGCCGCGTCTCCAACATCGCCGGCGCTCCGCTACTCGGCGGGGTCTTTGCACTCGGGTGGACCCCATGCCTGGGGCCCACGCTCGCGGCGGTCATTGCTACGGCCAGCGGCACCGAGGGCGCCACTGCAGCCAAGGGTGTCGCGTTGATCGTGGCGTACTGCGCCGGCCTTGGTATTCCTTTTGTCGTGCTTGCGTTTTCCTCGGCATGGGCGTTGCGCAGCCTGGGCTGGTTGCGGACCCACGCCCGCATGATCCAGATCGTCGGCGGCGCCATGATGATCGCGGTGGGCATCGCCTTGATCACCGGCCTGTGGGACCAATTCATCGTGTGGGTCCGCGACGCGTTCATCACCGATACCCAACTACCCATCTGAGGCCCGTAGTGGTGGCGTCGGTTCGACGGTCACAGCGGCCACAGGTTTCCGGTCACCGCACCGTTACCAGACCCACCACCACCGGCATCACGCCGCCGACGTCGGGCCATCTCAGCACATCCCGATTCAGTCGTGACGTGATCCGCCGGTTCCGTTCCGCCCCGGTCTGTCATATAGTCACATGCGCATGTATTGATATATGTGGACAGCGTAGCTATCTGGGTGTGGATGAGAGGGAGTACGACGCATGGGAGCCGGACACAATCACGGACCAACCGACCCCGCATCCAGCGACTCGTCGCTGCGTGTCCGGCTGGCGATCGCGTTTGCTCTGACGGGGATCATCGTCGTGGCCCAGCTTGTCGGGTCGGTGATCACGGGAAGTCTTGCGCTGCTGACCGACACCGCACACGCCGCGACAGATGCGATCGGTTTAGCGGTCGCGCTCGTCGCAGCAACCGTGATGTACCGCCCGGTCAGCAAAACCCGCACCTGGGGACTGCGGCGCATCGAGGTCATCGCCGCTCTGGGGCAGGCCTCGCTGCTGCTCGCTGTGGGCCTCTACGCTGCTGTCGAAGGCGTACGACGACTGTTCTCGCCACCCGAGGTGCCCTCGACCGAACTCCTGCTTTTCGGAGTCATCGGACTCGTGGCGAACATCGTCGCCATGCTCGTGCTCGCCTCGGGACGCGGCGCCAACTTCAACATGCGAGCGGCGTTTCTGGAGGTCCTCAACGACGCACTGGGATCGCTGGGTGTGATCGTCGCCGCAATCGTCATCGCTACCACCGGTTTCCAACAAGCTGACGCGCTGGCCGGGTTGTTCATCGCCGCGCTCATCGCACCCCGCGCCGTCAAACTCATGGCCGAGACGACGCGGGTGCTGATGGAATTCACCCCGAAAGGGATCGATCTCGACGACGTCAGGGCCCACATCCTCGAGATGGACCGTGTGCACGACGTGCACGACCTTCACGCATCGACGGTGGCCACGGGCCTACCGATCATCAGCGCTCACATTGTGGTCGATGACGACTGCTTCCAGGACGGCCACGCCCCCACCATCTTGGATGACATCCGGACCTGCGTGGCGACTCACTTCGCCATCTCCTTCGAGCATTCCACCTTCCAGCTCGAGACCAGCGCCCAGCGCCACCACGAGGAAGCGTTAGCCACCCATCACCCGTGAAGGATCACATCGGCAACACCACACCTGCGGTCTGGGCGAGTGCAGATCTCTGCTACACGAGTCTGCCGTCTCGGGCCGGGCGCTACCGCGGAGGTGTCACATCAGCGTCGACCAGTACCACCAGAAACGGTGGGCGATCAGGGCGATCACTGTCAGCATCCACACCAGCGGTACCACGGTGTGCACCGTGAGGATCGCATCGAGGGCTCGGCGCGCTGCCCCGGGTGGGCAGAAATGGTCGGCATTGCGCAGGCTCACATACCAAAAGGCAACCACGACAACCACCCACACGGCCATGCAGTACGGACAGAGCGCGTTGATTCGGTACAGGCTCTGGAAGATCAGCCAATGGACGAACACCACCGCACCCGTCAACCCACTCTGCAGCCCGATCATGACCCAGGTGGGCGGCCGGCTCCCCATCAGGACCGCGACAGCAATCAGCGCGGAGAAGCCGGCAATTCCGATCAGTGAGTTGGGAAACCCGAAGACGACAGCCTGGGGGGTATCCATCACCGATCCGCAATTGACGATCGGGTTGATACTGCAGGTCGGTGTGTACGCCGGATCGGTTGCCAGTTCGAACTTTTCAACCGTCAGCGTGAACGCAGCGATGAGCCCGATACCTCCGCAGACCGCAAGGATCCACCCGAGCAGTCGCGGAGACACTGGGAATCGTGTAGCTGCCGCCGAGGGTGAGGATGGCGAGGCCTGGCGGGGTGGTGGTGGGACGGTCACTGGCGTAGTGCGGATTCGAGCGCCGAGCTCAGATCGTCATAGCTCTCGGGTTTGATGAGTTCGTCGTTGATGAAGAAGGTGGGTGTACCGGTGACACCCAGCGCTTTGCCGTCAGCGACATCGCGGTCGATGAGTTCGCGGGTGGCCTGCGAGTTGTAGTCGGCGGCGAATCGATCCATGTCCAGACCGAGCTCCTGGGCATAGGAGAAGAACAGATCGTCCAGCGGTACCCGCTGCTCACCCCAGCTGCGTTGGGTGTCGAACATCTTGCGGTACATCGGTTCGAACTGACCTTGCTCGGCCGCGGCGGCAACGGCGCGTGCTGCGCGGTCAGCGTTGAAATGTCCGGGGAGCGGGAAGTAGCGGACCACGAAAGTGACCTGATCGCCGTATGTTTGGCGAAGCTGCTCCACCGCCGGGTATGCCGCCCCGCACCCTTCACATTCGAAGTCCAGGAATTCCACGAATGTTGCCTTGGACTCGGTCGGAGTCGATAGACGTGGGGAATCATCCCGTACCGTCATGCTCGCCTGGGCGGCAGCCTGTTCGCTGTCACCGGCCCGGGACACCACGAACACCACTGTCAGCGCCAGGCAGAACACGAACACCACGGCGAGTGAGATCTTGACGGTGCGGCTCACCGGGGCACCCTTGACTCGAGTCGAACCTTTAGCGCTTGACCTGCCACGATGTTCACTCCCGTCGAACTACTACTACGTTAGCTAGTAGTTTACAGGCGCGCGGCCCCGGCCGGGCGACCGCGGGCGGATCGGTGCGCTCGACAAACTTCGGTGAGGGGTGCGGTGCGCGGTGGTGGGTTTTTCGGATAGTCGACGTGCCGGCGCGTCGTTTCTGCCGATGCGTCAGCCTGTGTTGCGCGGCGCAGCTGCCGTCGGCGCCGGCGGCATGCTGTACGTGAGTTTCCCTCCGCGTCAGCTGTGGTTCCTCGCCCCGTTGGCTATCGCGGTTCTGGTGGTGACGCTGCGGGGGCGGTCGTTGTGGGCGGCATCCGGCTATGGCTATCTGGCTGGGCTGGGGTTTTTCGTGCCGTTGCTGCCGTGGGTCGGTATCTATGTGGGTGCGGTGCCGTGGCTGGTCTTGGCAGCAGTCCAGGCGGTGGCGTTCGGGATCTTCGGGGCGTTGGCAGCGGCACTGGGCAGATGGCGCGGCGCGCCGGTGTGGTTGGCAGGCGCCTGGGTGGCAGTCGAAGCTGTTCGTTCCCGGATACCGTTTGGCGGTTTCCCCTGGGGCCGAATCGCATTCGGCCAACCGGAGGGGCTTCTACTGCCGTTGGCGGCGCTGGCCGGCGCGCCGGGGTTGTCGTTCGTTGTGGTGCTGCTCGGCGCGGCCCTGGCCGCGGCGGCGGGGGCTGTGGTCCGCCGGCAGCCTCAGACGTTGGCCGGGCCTGCGGCCACGGTTGCTGTGATTGGACTGCTGGTGTGGATGATGACGCCCGCGGGGGGAGGCGATGACGCGGGGGAGCGGTCGGTGACGGTGGCGGTGGTGCAGGGCAATGTGCCGCGGCTGGGGTTGGATTTCAATGCTCAGCGACGCGCAGTGCTCGACAATCATGTCCAGCGCACCCTCGATCTGGCCGAGGAGATCCGCTCTGGGCGGGTCGTGCGTCCCGATGTGGTGGTGTGGCCGGAGAACTCATCCGATATCGACCCGTTCGGGAACCGCGATGCTGCGGCGCAGATTGATCGTGCCGCGCGGGCGATCGGGGTGCCGATCCTGGTGGGAGCGGTGATCGCCGGGAGCAACGGCACGTCCCGCAACACGTCGGTGGTGTGGGATCCGGTTACCGGGCCTGGTCAGGAGCACAACAAACGTCAGCTGGTGCCGTTCGGGGAGTACTTGCCGTTGCGGCAACTGATGACACAGCTGTCCTCCTACGCCAGCCGGGCCGGGAACTTCGTTCCAGGCGCAGGCAATGGCGTTGTCGATCTTGCAGGTGTACCGGTGGCGGTGGCGACCTGCTACGAAGTCGCGTTCGACGATCTGGTGACCGAATCGGTGCGCGCCGGTGCGCAACTGATCGCCGTGCCGACCAACAACGCGACGTTCGGGCGCACCGAGATGACCTACCAGCAACTCGCGATGTCGCGGGTGCGGGCAGTCGAGCACGATCGGGCGGTGGTCATCGCAGCAACCAGTGGGGTGAGCGCGGTCATCGAACCTGATGGGACCGTTGCACAACGCACAGCGCTGTTCACCCCCGATGTCCTCATCGCGCGGGTGCCGCTGAGGACAACGACGACTCTGGCGACGCGGATCGGAGCAGCAGGAGAAGTGATTTGTGCTGCCGCGGTCCTGGCGGCACTGGTTGTCCGCACGTGGAGATCACGCCAACGCACCTGACGCGGCGTGGTTGTGCTCAGTGGCGTTCGCGATGTGGCGTTGGCGAGCTACTCGATGTGTCATCGGCGTCATCCGGCGGGCTCGAACAGCAGCTGCACCCTGGTTCTGTTGTGGCAGAACAGCTGTTGCTGGTCGCTGCGCCTCGTGATCGGGGAGTCGGCAGCAGGGGCACCTCGGGCACCGGCCGTGGTTGATCGGTGGTGGCCGATACCGGGGCGCAGCAGGCGTCGCCTGTGTCGTGGTAGGCCGCCACCGAGATGTTGAGCCTGCCGGGGGTTACCCGGGGCACGGCAGCGGTGCCTGGCAGTGCTTTCGTCCGGGCGGCACGAATCGCGTTGGCGATCACCAGTACTTCTGCGAGTTCGTGGACGAAGACCACTGTGGCCAGACCGAGGACGCCCGTGGCGGCCAGCGGAATCAGAACACCGATGATGGCCAGAGAGAATCCTATGTTCTGCAGCATGATTCGGCGTGCGCGCCGAGCGTGGGACAGCACTTGCGGGAGATGGCGGAGATCTTCGCCCATCAACGCCACATCGGCGGTTTCGATAGCGACGTCGGTACCCATCGCTCCCATCGCGATTCCGACATCGGCGGTGGCCAACGCTGGGGCGTCGTTGACGCCGTCGCCGACCATGGCGATCGCCCGCCCGCGCGCCAGCGTGGGCAGCAAGTCGGCTTTGTCTTCGGGGAGCAGTTCGGAATGGACGGTGCTGATTCCGGCCGCAGTGGCCAAGGCATGTGCGGTGCGGTCGTTGTCCCCGGTCAGCATGACCGAGTCGACACCCAGCGCCGTCAGCTGAGCGACCGTTTCGGCGGCCTCGGGGCGAAGCTCATCGCGGACCGCGATCGCGGCGACGACCGTGCCATCGCGTTCGATCAGCACGACGGTGGCACCGTCGCTCTGCAACCGGGTGACGTCTGCGGCGAGCGCCCCAGGATCAAGCCACCCGGGTTTGCCCAGTCGCAATTGCTGTCCGCGAATCTGGCCGGTGAGTCCGTGACCGGCGATCGCGGTGACGTCCTCGGCAGGTGAGCCCAGAGCAGGTGCGGCCGCGAGAATCGCACTCGCCAACGGGTGCTCGCTGCGTGCCTCGAGCGCGGCGGCATAGGACAACGCGTCCTCGCGGGTGATCTCGGGTGTGGCCACCACGGCGATGACCTCCGGAGTGCCGCGGGTCAAGGTGCCGGTCTTGTCCAGCGCGACGACGCGAACCCGTCCCAACTCCTCCAGGGCAGCACCGCCTTTGACCAATGCACCATGGCGGCTGGCGGCGCCGATCGCGGCGACCACCGTCAGCGGCACCGCGATCGCCAACGCACACGGGGACGCAGCAACGAGGACCACCAGGCCGCGTTCGAGCCACACCAGGGGATCACCGAGTAGCGCACCGATACCTGCCACGAGCGCCGCGAGCACCATGATGGCCGGGACCAGGGGGCGGGCGATACGGTCGGCGAGACGTTGGCCGGCGCCTTTGCGTTCCTGCGCTTGCTCGACGATGTGAACGATGCGGGCCAGGGAACTATCCGCGGCGCGGGCGGTCACGCGGACTTCGATCGCACCGCCACCGTTGATCGCGCCGGCGTAGAGCGAGTCACCCGGACCCGCCTCCACCGGAACAGATTCGCCGGTGATCGCCGACACGTCCACGCTGGTTGTGCCCGCTGTGATCGTTCCGTCGGTGGCCGCGCGCTCACCGGGACGCACCACCATCACATCGCCGATGATCAACTCATCCGGTGACACGGTGATCTCACGTCCCTCACGAATCACCGAAGCAGTGGGCGGAACCAGCGCGAGCAGCGACCGCAGCCCTCGCCGAGTTTTGGTGACCGCGTAATGCTCGAGTCCTTCAGCGACCGAGAACAAGATTCCGAGTAGCGCGGCCTCGGGTATTTGACCCAGCGCCACAGCCCCGATCGCGGCGATCGTCATCAGCGTTCCGACACCGATACGCCCGTGGCGCAGCGACCGCAGCGTCGATGGCACGAACGTTGAGGCCGCAACGACAACCGCGATCAGTTCCACGACGATGCCCGCGGTCTCTGATAGAGAGCCTCCGATGATCCAGCCGAGCGCGAGGAACACTGCTGCTGCGGCGGCGAAACGCAGCTCGCGCACCTGCCACAACCGAACCGGGCCCTGATCGACCTCAGCCTCGAGGTCGGCGGAATCGGAGGGTCCGCAGCATGCGTCAGCCATGAGCATGTCCCTGCACTGTGGCCGCCGACGGTGTCGTCGTGGCTGCGGTGGAGAGTCCTGCAATCGCTAGGACCGCTGTCACGAGAGCGTGGCCGGAGGGGGTCAACGCATACATCACCAACCGTCCGTGGCGGCGCCCGGTCACCAGTCCGGCACCCTTGAGTAGGCGCAGATGGTGCGAGACGAGGTTCTGCGCCAGGCCTACCACCCACGCGAGGTCGCAGACACAGAGTTCGTCCGCCGACAGCAACGCCGTTGCCACTCGCAGCCGGGTCGGATCACCGAGTGCACGAGCTCCGGTGGCGGCACGGTCGATTGCGGTCACATCGGGTAACGCAGTCCGGATATCTTCTGCGTGCGGCAGATCGAGACACAGCAGATCGCACGTGTCCACCGACTCCTGAGTCATATCAACATCCTTACGTTCATTGATATGAACTATGTTAGGCATGCCGGTACGGATATCTCAACACCCGTCGATATGTCGAGAGGAGTCGACACGCTCTCGAGCCAGGGGGCGGGGCGCTTAGGTGTCGGTGTTGCCCTTCTTCCACTGTGACCACGGGATGTTCCAGTCGCCGAGTCCATCGACTCCCGACAGTGTGTCGGCGTTGGTGTTCTTGACCGTGACGGGGTCACCGCGCAGGGTGTTCTTCACGAGCCATTCCGCGTCTGCGGGACTCAGGTTTGGGCAACCGTTGCTGACGTTGCTGTTGCCTTGGGCCGACATCGACCACGGTGCGCCGTGCATGTAGATGCCGCTGTAGGACATCTGCACCGCCCATTGAACGGGTGTGCGGTATCCCGCTGCGGACTCGACAGGCACTCCGTAGGTCGACGAGTCCATGATGATGTGCTCGACGCGATCTCCGATCATGTAGATGCCGCGGGGCGTCGGAGTGCTGTCTTTGCCGAACGAGGTCGGCATGGTGCGGATGACCTTGCCGTCTCGTTTGACGACGATTGTTTTGGTGTTGTCGTCGGCGACGATTTCCTGAGCTCTGCCAATGGTGAAGTCATAGGACAAGTTCTCGTCGCCGTAGAGCCCGTCGCCGAGGTTGACTCCGTAAATGTTGACGGCGACACTGACTTTGGTGCCCGGTGTCCAGAAGCGTTCGGGCCTCCACCGGACCTCGGAGTCGCTGATCCAATAGAACGCACCCTGCATCTGGGGGTCAGACGACACGGTGATCGCCGCCTGTGCCTTCTTTCGGTCGGGGATGGGATCGGCGAACCGCACGCCGATCGTGTGGGCGATCCCGACGGTTTTCTCGCCGAGGATGGCCGCGCTGGTCAACGATTCCGGCGAGGTCGTGGTGAAACGCTGCGAGACGACCGATCGACCGCCCACGCCCACGGCCTCGGCTTGAACCACGTATCGCTTCGAATACCCCAGGGGCTGGGTGCTTGTCCACGTTGAGCCGTCCTCGCTCAGGGAGCCCGCCAAGGGACGGCCGCTGGCTGTGGGAATACGGACGTTAGTCAACGCGCCGCGACTGGCCGTGACAACAATAGGAAGCCCAGGTTCGACAACCGCGTTGGGCGCAAGTCGCCCGCCACCTTCAGTGGCCACAGCGATGGAAGGTTGTGTGATGTCGGCGAAGCTGTCAACGGCCTGAATCTCATTGCTGAAGGCGGCACCTCCGGTCGAGCTGCACGAGGTCAACACCATCACCACCGCCGTCAGCGTTGCGAGCATCAGCAGTCGCGGAATACCGACTCGGACCGACCCGCGACATTCACGAGAGCCCGAGCACTGCGGCTGCCCACCGTGAGTCGATCGGCGATCACATAGCTCTTCGGTAGCTCGAGTCCCTCTTACGCGGCCCATCGATTGTCGAACCCTCCCACTCGGCGCTGGACTAGGTTTACTAACCACGATAGTAGTTGAAGGCTGTGCGCTCCTTTACCCACTGCACCGCGTGAGAGAAGGTTCGAAACGTCTCGTGGTGGGCGACCGCCGAGCCACCACATCGACCTCACTATTGCCGTGTGGCGACACCCAACAGGTAGTCGCCGCCGATGCGTGTTCGCCACCGCTCGCCGACGTCGAGACCGTGGCGGGACAACTCGTGCAGGAACTCACCGGCAGTGAACCGATCCTCGCTCGGATGGTCAAACAGCACTTGGTAGGTCGGCCGAGCAAGGGCGGTCGCGGTGACCTCGTCAAAGAAGAACCGCCCACCCGGTTTGAGTACGCGGGCCACCTCGTCCAAGGCTTCCCGCCAGTTCGGGATGTGGTGAATGATCGCGAAGTCGAAGACTGCGTCATAAGTACCGTTCTGCCCACCGCCGACGTCGTGAAATGCTGAACGCAGGTCCGTTGCGCTACCTCGGGCGAGGTGTGCCCTGCCGGTGTGTCGGCGTAGGCGGTGGCGAGCGCGAGAAATCATCGCCGGATCGAGGTCTACCGCGTCGACGCGCGCGGCGCCGAACTCGTCGAGGATCAGCCGGGTGCCGTAACCCGACCCGCACCCCAGCTCAGCAACGCGCGCTCCCGGGGTCCGTCCGCCCAACGCAGTCAAGACACGCGCCTCGTAGCGCTGCAGCCACCGCCGGGGCGGCGAGTTCACCAGGACAGTCTCCATGCGGTTCATCAACATTGTTGACCACCCTCCCTCATCATCGGCGGAGACCGCTTATTATCGTCTGGTGACGATCAATAGCATGGATGGGTGTCGCACGTCGAGAGCCGGAACGAATGTGGACGCGGCGGTGGCGTTGTTTCACAGCCTGTCCGATAGCACCCGATTGGCGATTGTGCGTCGTCTTGCCGGTGGGGAGGTCAGGGTCGCCGACCTGGTAGGGGAGTTGGGTTTGGCGCAGTCGACAGTGTCGGCGCATGTGGCATGCCTTCGCGACTGCGGGCTAGTTGAGGGACGCCCACAGGGTAGGCAGGTGTTCTACCGCCTCACTCGGCCCGAGTTGATGGACCTGCTGGCCTCGGCGGAGACCCTGCTGGCGGCCACCGGTAGCGCGGTAGCGCTGTGCCCGAACTATGCCGGCGACGCCGCCGCAGCGTCAGCGAGTTCTACCCCGGCTGGAGCCTTGACGTGACCGACGCGCCGCCGGCAGTGACGAAAACACTCCACCCCCGAGGCGTTCTCATGGCCCTGGTTGTCGTGGTGACGTTCGTCGGGCTGGCAGTCAACTCCTTCGTTGTCAGCCGACTCACCGAGGGCAGTGCGGCCGATCTGGGAGTGCTCCAGTTGCGGTTAGCGTTCAACCCCGGTGTTGCATTCAGCCTCGGTGATCAGCTGCCCAGCTGGGCCATACTCGCCGTGGCCGGGTTCATCACCCTCGCACTGGCCGGCTACGCAGTGCACGTCGCACCCGACGCGGGGGTCGCCGGTCGGATCGGATTTGCCGCGGTCCTCGGCGGCGCACTCACCAACCTGATCGACCGCGCCGCCGACGGTGTCGTCACCGACTACTTCCATACCGGCTGGTTCCCCACGTTCAACCTCGCGGACACATTCATCACCATCGGCGTCGTCCTGATCGTGCTAGATGTGTTGCGGCAAGAATGGTCAGCTTCGCGCGACGCCTAGGGGATCGAACCGTCGCGCGAACTCGCTTAACCGGTGACCGTCAGGTAAATCAAGGCGACGTTGAGCACGATGATGACCGCTGCAGTAAGCCAGGCCAGCGAAGTGGTGAGTCGATTGTTCACATCCTCGCCCATCAGCATCCTGTCGCTGGTGAAACGCACTAACGGAACCAGTGCGAAGGGAATGCCGAAGGACAGAACGACCTGCGAGACGATCAGAGCTCGGCTGGGATCAATTCCGATGGCCAACACTGTGATGGCAGGTATCAGGGTGATCAGGCGTCGGAGTATGAGCGGGATCCTGCGCTGCAACAGCCCGTCCATGATCATCGCGCCGGCGTACGCCCCGACCGAGGTTGATGCCAGCCCCGAGGCAAGAAGCCCCAGCGCGAACAGCAACGCCACCACTTGCCCCAAGGTGTCGGCGACCGCCGCATGCGCTCCGTCTATCGAATCGACCCCTTCACGGCCACGCAAAGTGGTTGCTGCCACCAGCAGCATGGACAGGTTGACCGCGCCCGCCAGCAGCATCGCCAGACCGACATCGATCTTCGTCACACGCAACAGCCGCGACCGGACCGGCCCCTCCGGTTGATGGCCGTGTCGATCCCGCACCAAACCTGAATGCAGATACACCGCGTGAGGCATCACCGTCGCACCCAACATGGCGGCCGCGATCAGCACGCTTTCCGTGCCATCGAACCGCGGCAAGAGGCCCCCCACGACAGCCCCGGGGGGAGGTGGTGCCACGACGGTGCTTGTCAGAAAACCGATGGCAATAACAGCCAGCAAGCCAATGATCACCCGCTCGAACGGTTGCTGCCCTCTGCGGTCTTGGACAAGAAGTAAGACCATCGACACCGAACCTGTGATGACGCCACCGATGAGCAACGGCAGGTCGAAGAGCAGATTCAGCGCGATAGCTCCGCCCACCACTTCGGCGAGATCGGTTGCCATAGCGACAATCTCAGCCTGCACCCAGTAGGAGAGCCTGGCGGTCCGCGACGCGCGCAGACGCACCGTCTCCGGCAATGACCTGCCCGTGACCACCCCCAGCTTGGCAGAAAGGAACTGCACCAACCCCGCCATCACGTTCGCAACCACGATCACCCACACGAGGAGGTAGCCGAACTGGGCGCCGGCGCTGATATTGGACGCGACATTGCCGGGATCAACGTAGGCGATGGCCGCGACGAAGGCCGGACCAAGCAGTAGCGACCCCGACCGAGCTCGCGCGAGCCGCGGACGAGCCGAAGCCATGACCTCTCGCATTACCGCCCCTCAATAGCAAATTTCGGTCTACCGAATAAAACTATTCGATACACCGTAGTTGATGGGGCGGCACATGACGAGACCCGAGGAACTTGGGTGGTGTCGACGGCTCGTAAGTGCGAGCGCGCCGCAGCGGGGCGCATCACCGCTTGTCATCTGCGTACCGAAATACTACGCTACGTAGTATTTCGGTGTGGGCAGGAAGAGCAGGTGAGACCCGGATGGCGATGCGGGCGAGGAAATCCCGGCGGCCGATGGTGCTGGGAGTCGACTGGCAGACAGCTGCGGATCACGTCGCCGACCGCGCACTTCGTTCTCTCGCGAGTGATGACGACTTCCAGGGTGCGGCGTTACCCATACGACGACGATGATGCACACCGGCAGCATCGAAGCGCCGACGCCGCGACGACCACGCCGCCGGCTTAGCCCCCTACTCAGATTGTGGCGTTCGCTGACGTCGATGAAAACAGCACTCATGCTGCTGTTCCTGTTGGCCGCGGCGGCAATCCCGGGCGCTCTGCTGCCGCAGCGCCCACTCAACGAACAGAAAACAACCCAGTACATTGCCGACCGCGGCGCCCTCGGCACGTGGATGGACAGACTGCAGCTCTTCGACGTCTTCGCCAGCTCGTGGTTCACCGCGATCTATGTCCTGCTGTTCGTGTCGCTTGTGGGATGCCTCACTCCCCGCATCCTCGAGCATCTGCGCGCGGTGCGAGCCCGTCCAGTTCCCGCGCCGCGCAACCTCACCCGCCTGCCGCGGCATTTCGAGGACACCGTAGAAGGAACACCCGAAGAGGTTGCTGCCCTCATCAACGCCAACCTCCGGGGCTGGCGCCGAGCCACCACCACACGACCAGCGACTACGCACCGACCCACCGCAGCCGTAGAGATCTCGGCAGAAAAGGGTTACCTCCGCGAGTGGGGCAACCTCGTGTTCCACTTCGCTCTAATCGCCTTGCTGATATCGATCGCGGCCGACAAACTCTACGGCTACGAAGGCACCCGTAGTCTCGTCGCCGATGGCACACAAGGGTTGTGCAACACCTCGACCGCGGTTTATGACTCATTCCGCGCAGGCAGCCTCGTCGATGGCACCGATCTCTCACCATTCTGTGTCCGCGTCGAGGGCTTCGATGCCCGGTTCCTGCCGAGCGGTCAGCCCGACATGTACGAAGCCGACGTCACCTACACCGGGGACGTGCGACAGTCCGATCCCGATACGTGGAGCACTGCACGCGTCCGAGTGAACGAACCGCTGCGAGTAGCTGGCGACCGCGTCTATGTCCTCGGCAACGGCTTCGCACCGACGTTCACTGTGACGTTCCCCAACGGTGAGCAACGCACTCAGACAGTGCTGTTCATTCCCGACAACTTGCAGACGATGCTGTCCTCCGGCGCGGCCCGTTTCGATACCCCAGCCGGCCTCTACCCCGACGCAGACGAACGTCGCAATCGACAGATCGCGATCGAGGGCCTATTCGCGCCCACCGCAGCATTCCAAGGAACCCTGCTCACCTCATCGTTTCCCGTGCCGAATGATCCGTATGTGGCGATCAGGATCTACCAAGGCGACACCGGACTGGATACCGGTCGCCCGCAGAATGCGTACTCCTTGAACCGGGCGCTCATCGAGCAGGGTCGGCTCCAGCAGCGGGCACAGGTCAATCTCAGCCCGGGACAGACTCACACCATCGCCGATGGCACCGTGGTGCGCTTTGACGGGTATGAACGCTTCGTGTCCATGCAGGTATCACACGGGCCGGCACAGAACTGGGTTCTGTTGTCGGCGACCGTGATGCTGGCTGGGTTACTTGTATCTCTACTTGTCCGGCGTCGCCGAATCTGGGTGCGGCTAGTGCCCGTCGGAGTCGACGGCCAACGACGCACCGCAGTAACAATCGCAGGTCTGGCCCGCACCGATCAGGCCGGGTGGGGCGAAGACTTCGACCAGCAGGCGCGGCGATGGCTGACCCAGCCAGGGCCGACAAAACGCCGACCACGGCGCACATCAGCCATGAGATCTCACATCCGTACAGATCTCATCTCATGAACCGCCCCCGCTGCAGGACGCGGCACCGAACCAACTGTCACGTCACAATCCATCCCGATCGCATTCACGCCACACGGAGGCCCATAGACCATGCGCAGAAACACTTCTCACGGCGCCACCACCACGCCGGCCTCTTCGGCCAGATCTCTCATCGCCATCGCGCTGCTGTACAACATCGCGCGCCTAGCGCTCGCTGCGGTGCTATGTGGACTGATCCTATTGGTCGCCTACCTGATTGACGTGGACGTCCCGTTCTTCGTAGCCGTCGTGCTCGCCGTGATTCTCAGTAGTCCAGTCTCGATGATCGTCCTCAAACCCCTACGAAGTCGTATCAATCACCGGGCCGAGGCAATGGACTCCCGCCGAGCGGCCAAAAAGGGACTCGCCAGACCGGACGCGACATGAGTTGGTACCAGACCAGAAAACATAATCAGCCAAGCCCGACTGTCCTGCCGAACATGCAGTGCAGTCTGCCGGATCGGTGAAACCAACGCAGATCACCCTCGATGAACCACAACCACCCGCACGCCGTTCCTCTCAATCGATCGGGGGTAGGCGCCCAACTGTGTGGCCGCCGAACCGACTACTGCGCCCGAGGAATTGGGCGTACCCAGTCCCGCCTCTAGCTCGCGACACCTGTGCGGGACCACTCGTCGTCACACCTCCCGCGCCGATACGGCGGGTCATCCAACGACGTAGACCCCCCGGGTTCTCAGCCACTGTGCAGGATCGAGTTTGGGTCCGTCTTGCTGCCAGACCTCGTAGTGCAGGTGCGGGCCGGTGGAGTAGCCGCGGTTTCCTACCGTTGCGATCTGCTCGCCGGCCAAGACTCGCTGCCCGACGCTCACCAGTGTCTCGTTGATGTGCCCGTACACGCCGATCGTGCCGTCGTCTTGCAGCACTCGTATCCACAGCCCGAAGCCATCAGCCGGACCGGATTCGATGATCTGCCCGTCGCTGGTCGAGACCACCGGTGTGCCAATCGAGTTGGCGATATCGAGGCCATAATGCGTGGTACTCCATCGCGCTCCGTAACTTGAGGTCACGGTGCCGTAGGTCGGTGCCGCCGACCGCGGCCGTTGTGGCACCGGGGGTTCAGACGGCCGCGCGCGATCTGGCTGTGCCAGTTCTCGCATAACCGAGGTCAGCTCATCGCGTGACGATGCCCGTGCCGACGTGCGGCTTCGCTGTTCGGCCACCGATCCGACGGTTACAGATCGTGGGGCTGCTGCGGACTGGACGTCGACGGGCACGCCAGCCTGAGTCAGGGGAGTGACCGTCAGGTCGTGTCGATCGGCGAGCGCAGTGGCCGCAGTCCCGCCGGCAGCGCATAGAACCACCGCGGCCAGGAGTGATCCACCCAACCCGGCCGCAGCCGCCGACCGAGTTGAGGTGCCCGAGACCTCCTCGCCGTCAAGCACCTCGAGAAAGCCTGACTGAGCTTGCTCGCTGGACTGAGGTTCAACGACACACAACGCCCGCTCCCACGGTGCGGTAGGCGCTGCCGAAGGATGCCTGCCGAGGTCGAGCGGGCGCTGTGAGCGAGGCGGCCCGAAAACTCGATGGCCAGGCCCGGCTTGGCGGGGCAAGGCAGTACGCGAGCGCGCAGTGTATGGACGGCCACTGCGTGGTGGGTATGACGGCGACGCCTCGGGCGCCGTCGTCGATCGCGCACGCGGCGAGTAGGAGGGCACTGGGGCGCCCGAGAAGATGGGCCGCCGCGTGAACCCGGCCGACACCTCGGGTGGGACAGGCATTCGGTGTCGCCCGGCCGCATGCACGATGCGTGAATGCTCGAGCCCCGGGAGTCCGGGGGTGAGGCTCGCCGATGCGTCGCGCCGGAACGCAGGGATGCCAGCGGAGGGTGGGCTGGGATCAGCTTTGCGATGCCGTGCCAAGGGGAGTCCTTCAGTCCAAAGCGTCAGTCCGGATGGAAACAGTTCGATATCGAACGAGCCACAGCCAGGTTACTACTATCCAGGTTAGTTTCTCCGCGTTGGCCCCAGGATCACCCCGTACGCGCTGCGCAGCTCCGGTGGTGCGCCCGGTTGACCAGCAATATCGTCGTGGCCGACGACGGGTTGGCGTCATGCGTGCACGAGTTCTCGCCTGGGCTGCTGCGTCGGCAACGAAGCCGTCCGGCTCTCGTAACGGTCACCATAGATCGAACCGACTGGTGGCTTGGCTGACAGCCCCTGTCGCCGACAGCCTCCACTCGACGATCACCCGCCAGAGAGCGTGACGGTGATCGTGGCATGATCGGCCGCATGCGTGGACTGCTACGAGCACTCGGGTGGGGTGCGGTCCTCGCCGCTGCTGCCGGTGTTGCTGCCCACTATTCTGGCCTGGTCAGCAATTTCGCTTCCCGGGTAGCGGCGTTCACGCCGGTGCTGATCATCGTCGGTGTCCTCGGTCTGATGCTGCTGCTCGCCGCGCGCGCCTGGCTTTCCGCGGCGGGAGCTGTGCTCGTCATCGCCGTAGGCGTGACGGCGCAGGCCCCACTGTATCGGGGGGTCGACGAACAGGTCTCGGACTCGGACCTTACCGTGATGCAGGCCAATATCTATCTCGGGCAAGCTGATCCGGACGCGCTAGTGTCGCGGGTGCGCGACTCAGGCGTTGACGTCCTCACGATAGTCGAGCTGACGCCTGAGGCGGTGGGAGCCCTCGAGCGCGCCGGGTTGCGCCAAGCCTTGCCGTTCGCGTTTCTCCGTCCCCGAGACGGTGGAGGTGGAGCTGGCATCTATGCGCGGGCCCCGCTGACCGACGGGCAACTCCTGCGGGGATTCGAACTGTCGAACCTTCGCGCGCGACTGCTGCTTCCGAACCGCTCGCCCATCTCGATCTATGCACTGCACCCGTTGCCGCCGTATCCCGAACCGTCGTGGCGCTGGGATGCCGAGCTCCGCGAGTTGCGCTCGATCCTCTTCGCCGACACAGATCCACTGATCATCGGCGCCGATGCGAACTCGACCTACGACCACCGCTCCTTCCGGCAGCTACTGTCTGGACCCTCGAATTCGCCCCAACTGACCGACGCCGCCGAGCATCTCGGATCGGGCGTCGTCGCGACCTATCCTGCCGGCCGGCCCTACCCGTCGCTGCTTGCGCTCGACCGGGTGCTGACACGCAATGGCCCGACACCGACATCGTTCCGGCGGATCGATCTGCCGGGCTCCGACCATCACGGGGTGCTCGCGCGCATCCGGCTCAGCGAAGGATGACGTCCCCGAGTAATCTCGAACCATCGGAACACCTCGGTTCGTGACCGACAGCCTTATGTCATCAACTCGATCGAGCCTGGCAAGCTATCTCCCCCAACGATTTCCATATGCCACCACTGGCTACTTAATGATTCAGCCGGGCGGCGCCGGTGAGGGTGGAGGTGGGTTGCGGTCGCCGGGTTGGGGTATCGGGAAGGTCATCGACGGGCTCGGTGGGTCCGGTGGTGCGAGCCGGTTTTGGGGGTTGGCTCGCAACGCGGCCTCAGCCGCGGCTAGGGGCGCTGAGGCTCTGTCGCGGGCTTGTTGTTCGGTCACCGGTTTGCGGCCGTCGACAGGGATGAGGGTGTACCACTTCTCGGACTCGAGGTAGCGGGTGGCGAACAGGTACCACTGGCCGACCTTGAGGGGTGTGTCGCCGTCGACGGAAATGTAGACACCGTCCTTGACTCCGCCTTGCTGGTTGACTACTACGCTCTCGGGGACTTCGCCCTTGATCGCTGTTTTGGTGAGCACGCTGTACTGAGTTTCGGGGAGCGGCCCGAGTGCCTTGGTGCCAGCAGCTGATTCGACACGGCCGGTGAAGACGTGTGTGGAGATCGCCACCAGATTACGTAAGTCAGAGGTGTCAGTGAATGAGTCCGCATGGGCGGTTGAGGTGGCCGTGGCCGATTCGAGGGGTGGGATGCCCTCATCGACGGTTTGTTCGCCGCACGCGGTCAGGGTGGCAGCGGCGAAGATGCCGGCGATGCCGAGCGTGAGGGCCGCCGGTCGTGTTGCTCGGTGGTGGGTCATCAGAGTCCCCACTTGTTGCGGTACAGGCCGCGGGTGAGGCCGGTGGGTGTGTAGGACGTTCCGCGGGCCCCGTCATTATCTGCCATCAGGTCGTTGGAGCAGGTGTGGAACAGCCCCAGTTCGTGCCCGACCTCAGTCCAAGTTATGTCACTTTCTAGCAAAAGTGCCTGTCCCCCAGCTGGTTTTAAAGTGCCGATAATGTACGTTATGACGTTTCGGTAGCTCACGGCCCGTGGATGTCCATCTTCTGCTGGGCCTTCTAGCGTTGCTTTCAAGATGCTAATGCGTTCCGAACCTGGGCATCACCGATGGTGTTAGCGGGCAGGTTTCCGGTCAGTCGTCCGTTCTGGGTGGAGGGTTGCCAGCCCATGAAGGTGGCGCGGTGGCGAGGGCATCGATGAGTTCGTCGAGCAGGGTGCTGGTGTCCTTCCAGGTGGGTGTCACGTCGTCGTTGTCGACTTTGTCGAACTGGCGGATGAGTCCACATCGATTGCCGGTGCGCAGGTCGACAACGAGCATGGTGGCGGCATCGCGTTCGGCGATGAGAAGGTACTCGGGAATAAACGTATAGGCGCTGGCTCCGGCGGTGCCGGGATAACCACCGGGCTGTAGTTGCCAGGCCTCCAGCGAGCGCGTTCGCACCTCTAAGGCCTCGTCGATGCGCAGGACGTCGAAACCGGGTGTGAGATCCGGCCGACGCTGACCCGGGTGGGCCGAGACTAGCGCGAACCACTCGACGACCGGGCCGGACGCGCAGCTCGCGATCGGGTGCTGCCATTCGGATCTGTTCGCTATCGAGTGCATCGAGATCGGTGCCGATCAGCGGATTGTCGGTTACCGATAGATCCGTCAGCGCCGAGTGCAGTCTGCGGGCCGCCTCATCAATCGAATGCGACGCCTCACGCCCGGAGCCTGAACGATCAGACGGCACGGCAGGGACTCGTGGAGGCGAGCGGCGGCCTCCGTCGGTGCATCGTGTCGAGGTACGGGAGTGGCGTGATCCGGTGGGGGAGTCGGCAACGTTTGTGCACCCAAGGTACCGCCGACAGCATCGCTGGTGCCGGGACCTTCCGGCGCTTCTTGCGCTAAGGGTGCCAGCCTGGTCGATGGTTCGTAAGGCGCGAGGGGGTCGCTAGTGTCTTTAAACGGTAGGACGCGACGAGAGGGCGGGGTGTGGCTAAACACAGCGGGCGGCTGGAGCTGACCTGGACTGACAAGGACAAGGCACTACTGTCCACGGGTGATGGTCGCTACGACTACACCTTCGTTGACCCGTCCGACTACCGCGTCTCCGAGGTGCGGTTGCTGCACGAAGTGTCTCACCATGACGCTGCAGTTCCCGAAGGATTCGAGCCGCCGTTCGAGCCAACAACGGACAACCTGCTCATCACGGGCGACGCCATGCACGCGCTCGATGCGCTGCGGACTATCCCCGAATATGCCGACAAGTACCTCGGCAAGGTCAAGCTCTGCTATATCGACCCGCCGTTCAACACTGGTCAGGCGTTCGAGCAGTATGAGGACAACATCGAGCACTCGATCTGGCTGACGATGCTTCGCGACAGGTTGTCTCAGATCAAGCCGCTGCTGTCCGACGACGGCTCTGTGTGGGTGCATTTGGACGACGTTGAAGTACATCGCTGCCGTGTAGTTCTCGATGAGGTAATGGGAGCGGAGAACTTCGTTGCCCAGGTTGCGTGGGAGAAGACGGACAGCCCTCGGATGGACGCTAAACTTTTCTCAAAGAGTTATGACTCCTTGCTCTGCTACCGATCCTCACCAAGGTGGCAGCCAAACAGACACCAGGTGATGGGCAAGGACACCGATTTTCCTATGGTCGACGCCGAAGGCGAACGGTACTCACGTCGGGAACTTCGTAAGTGGGGCAGAAACTCCCTACGCGAGGACCGACCAACCATGTGGTATCCGATCTCTCGGCCCGATGGTTCCGAGGAGTACCCGATCCGTCCTGATGGGAAGGAGGGGTACTGGAGGTGGTCGGAGACGAAACTCAAGGAGAACATGCACCGCATCGAGTGGGTGGAGCGTGACGGTCGGTTGCAGCCGTATGTCAAGACCTATCAGTCTTCGGGAAAGAAGCCGGTACCCCCCGTCACCATCTGGACAGTAGAAGATGTCGGCGGTAATCCCGTGGGTAAGGCTGAAGTCAAGGACATGTTCCCCGATAGCAAACCATTCCCAACACCGAAGCCAGAACGACTGCTACAGCGCATCATTAATATCACTACCAATCCCGGCGACATCATCCTTGATTGTTTTGCAGGCTCGGGTACGACAGCGGCGGTCGCACAGAAAATGGGTCGCCACTGGGTGACCTCAGAATTGTCGGAATCCAACGTCGAGACCTACACGAAGCCCCGCCTGCTCAAGGTCATCAACGGTGAAGACAGCGGTGGAATCAGCACCACCACAGAACGAGTCGCAACGGATGAGGACAGCCTCCCTGACGGTGTAACGCCCACTCAAGCACAGTCTTTCACCACGCTGGCGAAGAAGTTCGGTGATGAACTGGACATGCCCGTGGATGTGGCGAAGGAGACCGCGAAAGCGGTTCGCGCACAGTTGAAGAACGGCACGTCGCCTCTCGACGGCGAGGAGGTGAAGACTTTGGTTCGTCTACTGAACAAGGTCAGCAAGTCCGAGGACGAGGGACTGGTTGTGGACCTCATGCCCGAAGCGGTCAAAGCGCTGCGGGCGGCAGCCAAAACCCGCGACGAGACAACCGTCAACTGGGCAGGCGGCGGGGGGTTTACCCATATGCGAGTGGGCGAGTCGATGTTCGAGGAGCTGGAAGGGCGTGTCTACCTGGCGGACTGGGCTGTCAACGGCGCGCTCACCAAAGCGATGTGCGCGCAGCTGGGTGTCCGGCACCGACCTGACGGGCTGTTCGCTGGGAACAAGGGCAAGGTCCGGTACGTGATCCTCGACGGGATGGTCACCCCCTCGACCGTGGACGCAATTCTTGACCAACTGCCCGAGAACGAGATCGTTGAGGTCTGGGCAACACAGGTGAATCCCGCTGCTGCCGAGGCGTTGCGAAAAGCGCGACCAGGATCGAAACTCGCATCCATTCCCGCTTCGGTGCTGGATTCGTACCGCCGAAAGGTTGCCAAGCAGTCACCCTTCAAGCCCACCGCGAAGAACGGAGAGCCCGCTGATGCCTGACTTGAACGTCGATCAGGAACTACTGGTCGAGATCAGTCACCGCCTGGACCTACGCGACCCGAACCGCGACGCGGTATCGGCGGTAGCTCAATCCGTTTCGCAATTCTTCGACGTGGAGGGCAAGGAGGGACCGTTCACGTGCATCGTGGATTCCGCGACGGGCGTCGGTAAAACCTACGTCATGGCGGGGTTGATCGAATACTTTGCGGGACGAACGCCGCCTGCCCGCAATTTCCTGTTGCTGGCACCCGGCTCCACGATCCGCGATAAGTCCATCAAGAACTTCACACCAGGACACAAGAAGTCGACTACCGCTGCGATGAAAAGCCGCCCCGTGGCCATCACCGCTGACAACTTTAAATCCGCTGCCGTACAGGCGAACATGGCAGACACCAGCAAGACCAAGCTGTTTGTGTTCACGGTGCAGGCACTCACGACCAGCACTGGTGACGGCAGAGCGACTCACGAGTTCCAGGAGAACCTCGGCGGCTCGCTGTATCAATGGTTGTCGTCGCAGGACGACCTGGTGATCCTGGCGGACGAGCACCACTGCTACAGATCACCCGCGTTCTCGAAAACCATCACCGAGCTGAACCCTGAAGTTGTCATCGGTGTCACCGCGACGCCCGACAAGCGCGACAGCGACGATGTGGTGTACCGCTACCCGCTGGCGCACGCCATCCGTGACAAATACGTGAAAACTCCTGTCCTGGTCGCTCGCAAAGATGATCGGAAGGACGACTACACCAAACTCCTCGATGGCGTCACGTTGTTGCGTTACAAGGAGCAGGTGCTGCACAGCTACTGCGACGAGAACGAGCTCCCGAAGGCCAACCCCGTCATGCTGGTGATCGCCCAGGACACCGCGCAGGCTGACGCATTTCAGGAAGTCCTCGACTCCGAGGACTTCGACGGCGGTGCGTGGGTCGGGAAGACGCTGCTGGTTCACTCGAACCTCACAGGTGACGACAAGGAAAAAGCACTCGCAGAGCTGGACGCCGTGGAAGACCCCGACAGTACAGTCCGAATCATCATCAGCGTCGGAATGCTCAAAGAGGGATGGGATGTAAAGAACGTCTACATCATCGCCTCGATGCGTGCGTCGGTATCCGACGTGCTGACAGAGCAGACGCTGGGACGCGGCATGAGGTTGCCGTTCGGGAAGTACACGGGTGTGCAGATGTTGGACACGGTGGAAATCCTGGCGCACGAACGCTACGAGGAATTGCTGAAGAAGCGCGAATCTCTCAACGAACAATTCATCGACTACGGCGTGTGGATGCAAACCCGTGTCACCGAGTACGGGGAGACCGTTGCGGAGAGGAAGGTTGGAGACCCCGTACCGAATCCGGTGTTCCCTGCAACGGGTGACGGCGAAGCGGTGGGCGAAGGGCCGGGCGCGAAGCGCGACGGGGACGTGACACCAAGTCCCGACCCGATCCAGGACTACGCCGAGTTGGCGCGGAAAGCCGCAGCGGAGGCGGAGAAGGCAAAGGTCACACCGCACGAACACTTGCCGATCAGCGGACGCGAGCAAATCGTTCTGCCCTACGTCAACCACATCGAGAATCCTGTGGTCGTGACATTGAACAAGATCACTGACCACGAGAAGGTGTTTACCGATTTGGCGAAGGGGTTGTCGGTGGAAGCCGACGAAGTGCTCAAGCGCACCCTCCTCGAAGCCAACGGCGGCACGATCACGGGTGTGGCCGCGCAGGACGCCGTGAAGGCGGGAAAGCTGGACATCCCACTGGAAACCTCGCGCGCCGCTCTGGTGGATGCGGTACTGACCGCACCTGGCGTTACGCGCCGCATTAGCGAGGAGAACGCCGCCAAGAAGATCGTCGACACCATCATCAGCGCTATGGGAGCCGACGCGGCGCTGCACCTGAGCGCCTATCTCGACACCGCCAAGAGCCGACTCATGCAGAAGGTGTCGGCACTCTTGGAATCCGTTCAGACGACGGGCATCACCTACTCCGACGAGGTGGAGCTGAAGCCTCTCAACAAAGCGCGCCGCTGCGCCAAGCAACATCAGAAGGAGAAGGTCGAGACCTTCCAGAAGGGGCTCGCCTACAACGGCTGGTCCAGGGCGTTGTACGAGTACGCGTCGTTCGACAGCTCGACGGAATACACCGCCGCCAAGGCTATCGACGCCGCTGAAAGTGTAGCGGTCTGGGCACGGCTGCACATCAAGGACATTCCGATCACATGGACCACGGCGGGGCGGCAGTACAACCCTGACTTCGTGGTCATCGAAGACGTGGATGGCACACGGCACTGCTGGTTGGTCGAGACCAAGATGAATAAGGACATCACCAGCGGGGAGGTCATCGCCAAGAAGGCGGCGGCGGAAACTTGGGCGAATACCATCACCAATTCGGGCAAGGTGGGCGACGACCAGTGGCACTACGTGCTTCTCAGTGAGACCGATGTGGAGCACTCACACGGCAACTGGGAGCAGATGAAGCTGCTGCACCAATAGGCGGCGGGTTCCAGATCGCCGGCCGCGTACCTTCCGCCGTTTGTCGGGGCGAAGTGGCATCGTGATGCATCGAAACACAGACCAGGGTCATCTGTGAATGCTGCGAGCTGGAAGTGCCTAAACAACTGGCGTCACGAAACAAGCTCTCCAAAGACTAGCGAGACCAGCCGACAAACGATCAGAGGTCGTCGTCAGGCGTGCGAGTTATGACGGGCCCACCGAGCCGAACGTTCGCATCCTCGGTGCCAGCGATTGCGGGATCGTCTCGGAAAGTGTCCGCGCCGGGGTCGTGGTCAGCCCACATCCCGTCGGCCGATTTGAGCTGCCGGGTGGGGGTGTTTGTGTCGGTCGGCCATGCCTGGATCAGGTAGTCCTCGCACGGGTCGTCGACGATGCGGTCCCAGTTCGCCGCACGCCCGCGCGTGGATACCCGGAGGGTCATTACGCAAGATGCGGGAGCGGGGATGGGGCCCAGGGTCTCAGAGACGTCTCCGTCGACTGTCATCACGTGCAGATCTTGGGTGGTTGACACCGTTGTCTCTGCGACGTTGTCCCAGGCGCCGAGATCGGTCTGCGGGGCGCTGTCATGTAGCTCGACACCAACCTTGACGGGGCCCGCGGAGATACCGGTATGTACCATCAGCAATCCGGACCCGGACACGGTGAAGACATCGGTTTCCGCTGCGTTGGTGGTGGGGTCAGATTCGAGCCCGCCGATCTGGAACTGGTGGTTACCTACCTCGACCTCATCCCACGTAGTCATCAAGCCACGTTAGCAACCGAAAGCGACAGATCTTATTCACCATCCGAGCGCACGCGCAACTAGGCAGGCCGCAGGCTCGGCACTGGCGATCAACCCGTCATGGTTGCCTGAAACCAGCTCAGCAGCACTTCAACTCGTTGCTACTGCGCCAGGAGCACCCACCGAACAGCTCCTGCGTATCCCCGACGTCAACGCAACCCGCCTTCTGGTCCTCGACGTAGCCGCGCCGGCGTGCCTACGGCATGGGCGGGTGCCGAGCAAAGGTCGCGTGACCATCTTCCACGACCACGTCACGTTTGCGTCACAGTGACGAATGATTATGACAGCAACGCTCGAATTCATCTGATGCACAAATGGTTTCGCGTGCCGATAATTTACCTTATGTCAGGTTGTCCTGACGCGACTCGAATGAATGTCTGGTCACCCTGACATCATGAGTCTACCCTGTCTGTATGGGTTGGATACACGAGAACGACACGCACTTGCACGAGGCAGCGTTGGTGGCGGTGTTCGAGGACGGTGACGAAAGCCACGGATCGACCATGGTCGACGGCGTGCACTACGAGATCGTCGAAAGGGGCCGACCTCCAAGCGAGGATCGCTTGCGTCCGTCGGCCGAGATAGTCGGCTGGCTTTTGCGCTGCGATTGCGGCCGCTGGAACAGTTCCGATGGCTCATCCTGGACCGATCCGGTGCGGTGGGCGCGGGTGCCCTCAGCGGCCCTGGAGGACCTGTCCCGGCATCGCGTGTTCGCCCCCGACACCGACGTCCATGCCAACGAGCGGCCAGAGGTTGCGGAAGCCGCTCAAGCGGTGTGGCGGCAGGAGCATCTCGACCCTCTCGACATTGACGACGAGATCCGGTCCGCCGCAGATGCCCGCAGGGACGCCGACGCGCGACTCGATGCCGCGGTGGCCAAGGCTCGCCGTCTGGGCCGCTCGTGGGCCGATATCGGGGCCGCAGCCGGGATGACACGGCAGTCGGCCAACGAGCGCTGGAAGGATAGAGTGTGACGTCCGCTGTCGGATGACAAGCTACTTGAGACTTTGACACCCTAGTTGAGGCTCAGTGACAGGCACCGAGACTTTGTTGGGATGTCCTGGTGAACAAGAAGTTCCGGTTCGGAGTGGTGAGACCATCGTCTGGTGAGTGATCGAGAGATACGGAACGGAATCCGCGCCACTGTCTTCGATGTCGGCGAGACGCTGGTCGACGAATCACGGATGTGGGCGGAACGAGCACGTGCCGCGGGCATAACGCCTTTCGCGTTGATGGGCGTCATCGGCGCGCTCATCGAGCGCGGCGAGGATCACCGTCTTGCCTGGGACATCCTCAGCGTCGATGCCCCCACGGCAACACCGGCGATCAGCGCCGACGACCTGTATCCGGATGCCCTGGACTGTCTGCGCACGGCGAAGGCCGCAGGTTTGATCGTCGGGATAGCCGGCAACCAACCGTCGGGTACCGCCGAACAGCTACTCGCACTCGACTTCACAGCCGACGTCGTCGCGTCGTCCGCTGAATGGGGAATCTCCAAGCCGTCCGAGGAGTACTTCACGAAACTGGTCGACGTGCTCGGGCTCGAGCCGCACCAGATCATGTACGTGGGTGATCGTGTCGACAACGACGTCGTTCCGGCACATGCGATCGGCTTGCGAACCGCGTTCATTCGCCGCGGCCCCTGGGGCTTCGTCCATTCCGCTCAGCCGGAATCGAATATCGCTGACCTGCAACTCGATTCACTCGCCCAGCTCGCCGCGTGGCTGAGCCGCTGATCGACGACCCGGCTAGCTCGGCTTTGCGGCCCGCTGTTGCTCGCTCCGCCCGTCGGCTGATTCTCGGGGGGCTAGGAGGGCGGCGACTGCTGACCCTCCGAAGTTTAGGCGATCGGTCGAGGTAAGCTCGGCGTGCCCTTCGTCAGGGCAACCAGCTCCTCGAGACACTGTAGGTGGGTGCCCACTTCGGCGATCCAACCGTCCCGTGTGTGCAGTTGCGCAGGATCGACCGGACCCGCAACAGGAGGGTCGACGAGGCGTTGCTTCCAGTCCGACTGCTCGGACTGAATCCACTCATCGAGATCACCAAGGTTTCGGCGGCATGTCTCGGCGCCGGCAACCAGCGACCGTATCCGCTCGGAAATGGCGGTTCCCTGGCCGCGGTGATAGGCGGCAGCGCGATCGTCTCTCCGAATGACACTGTCCTGGAACGCCAACTGCTGGCGTGTCGCCAGGTCGGTGATGGCGGCGTTGAACCACTCGACCAACGTGCGACGTGCAGCTCGTGCGCGGAGGTCGTCGTTGTCACGAGCAAGACGATCGGCGATGTCGGTGACTCGATCGGTGGAGGTGGCCAGCTGGCCGAGCGAGCGGTTCAGCGTCTCCAGCGTGGACTCGAGTGAAACGATTCGGGCGCGCGCGGCGTGCAGCTCGGCGTAGAGGGCGCGTTCGGCTTCAGTGCCCGCAGGCTGAGACACGGCATCGTCACGTGGATAGCCGCGCATCACACGGTCCTCCGTTCACAGCCGGAACAGCGCCTCGAGCCTCAACCTTATCCAGGATCACTGACATCTCAACATGATCGCGGCCCGCCCGCATCGAACTTACGTTCAGACGAACTCGCGAAATGTCGCCGAAGTGGCTGGCGTACAACTGATCCTTGAGTACTACTGGCGGCACGTCGTTGCTGACTCCATTGAGGACGTCACGTCGGCGCGGACTATCGGGGCCGTGCACGACACCGCATCGAATGAGCTGGTCACGGTCACAGTGCGCCTGCCGACGCGCTCCCCTACGTTGTGGATGGGGTGTCATGTCGCTCGGGTCTAGCGGTCATATAGCGTGGGATCTATACTGGGATCGAGAGGTGATCACCATGACAGCAGCACATCCCCGGCCGGATCTGGCTGCCTACGCCGAGGCGGCTCGTATGTCGCAGCCCGAACTGGTGGCTGCGTTGCGAGATCTGCTCGGCGCGCGGCTGGTCGCCTACCTGGGTCGGGTGAGCGAGACACGGGCGGTTCGGCAATGGGCCGAAGGCACCCGCACCATCGCCAACCCCGAGGACGTCGAACGGCTCCGGATCGCCTACCGGGCCGCCCGGCTGATCACCGAACGCGACACCCCGGCCGTCGCCCAAGCCTGGTTCCAGGGCCTCAACCCGGTCCTCGACGACCGGGCGCCGGCGTTGCTGTTGCGCGACGGCGAGCTCGTCGACGTCGGCCCCCAGGTGCTCAATGCTGCCCGCCAGTTCGCTGCGGTGGGATGAACCAACCCCGCACTTTGCCGATCGGCACCCCGCACGGCCCGATCGCCGCCGCCGTCCATGCCTCCACGCCGATCTATCGAGTCGGGTACGCGCCCAGTCCGTGGGAGTGGACACCGTGGGAGTACTCCACAGACGGCCGCTTCGCCGGCCGCTGGGACGACCCCGACGGCGTGTGGCGCACCCTGTACTGCGCCGACTCTCCCCTGGCCTGCTACCTCGAAGTCCTCGCCTTCGCCCGACCCAGCCCGCAGCTGATCGCCGAGCTCGACGACATCGTCGTCGACGAGGAGGACGAGCAGGACTACCCCACGCTGCCGCCCGGGCGCGTCCCGCGATCGTGTTGCGAGGCACGGATACTCGGCCACGGCACCTTGGCCGGACGGTTCGCGATGCCCGCCGACCCAGACAGCCTCGCCACCCTGCGAACGGTCTTTCGGCCGCTGGCCATCCGCTACGGACTCGATGACCTCGACACGGCGGCCCTGCGGGACGGACGGCCCCGCGGGCTCACCCAGGCCATCTCCCGCTGGATCTACGCCCTCACCGACCACGGGCACCCAGCGGTCGACGGGATCGAGTTCGACTCCCGCCACGGCGACCAGCTGCGCATGTGGGCGCTCTATGAACGCGCCGCCGACCCCGACATCAGCCCACACATCGACATTCTCGACCACTCCCCTATCGACGCCGCGGATCCACAACTGGCCCGCGCCCTGACGCTCCTCGGACTCGAGTGGACGCGCTCGTAGACCGGACCGAAACAGACTGTGAGGCAATGCCAAGCGAGGACGAGTCAGGTTCGACCAAACGTGGTGGTGCCTACGATCGACTCTTCGAGGCCGGGATCGAGCACCTACACCGGTACGTTGCCGAACATGGTTCGAGCTCGCCGCCCCGCGGCGTGACGATCAACGGTTTCCTGCTCGGGGCCTGGGTCGACAGTCGGCGTACCGACTACCGGCTGGGCCGCCTGTCCGCCGAGCGGGTCGCGCGACTCGAGTCCGAGTTCCCGGACTGGCGGTGGAACGTGCGTGACGCCATGTTCGAGACCGGGCTGGCGCACTTCCGCCGCTACGTCGCCGTGCACGGAACCAGCCATATACGTCAACATGAGGTCTTCGACGGATTCCCGCTCGGGCAGTGGGTGACCAATCGCCGCACCGACTACCGCGTCGGGCGGCTCTCGGCCGAGCGGATCGCGCTGTTCGAGAACGAGTTCCCGGACTGGCAGTGGAGAAAACAGGACGCGACATTCGCCGCCGCGTTCGAGACCGGGCTGGCGCATCTGCGCCGCTACGTCGCCGCCCACGGGACGAGCAACGCCCGCCGGCGAGACGTGTTCGACGGATTCCCGATCGGCACCTGGGTCGCTTCCCGTCGCGCCGACTACCGCAAAGGCCGACTGACCGCTGAGCGGATCCGTCGCCTCGAAACGGAGTTCCCCGACTGGCAATGGACCGTACGAGGCCGCTCCTGACCGGACAGAAGACCGCCGGGTTGAGGCAACGGATTCAAAACCCTTCCAGTGCGAGTCCGCGTCGCGACTACTCCCCAGCAAACGACGGAGCAGGCCACCTGCATTGGGTCGGTGTCAGTTGCAGGTCGCCGAGATCTCAAATCGCTTGGTGAGCGGTTCGGCGAGGTCGTAGCTTTCCGCGGTGCCCCTGATCGTGATCCGGGAACCGTCCTGGGTTACCTCGGCCGAGCCTTTGCCGAATTTCGCGGCGTAGTTGACCCCATCGATGGCGAACGACACGCTCTCGACTTTCGGCGGATTTCCTGGTTGCAGATTCACGGCGAGCCCGGGCTGACCGGCGGTGGGGTCCTGCCCGTGAAGACTGATCAAATCGCTCTCGTTGTGGCACTGGAACTTGGTCAGGTCGACGTCGGGCAGCGGTTGTCCCTCGACGGTGGCGCTGAGCTCAGCATCAGGAATCTCGATCTTCGACAGCTTCGGACGAGACTGATCACCTTGAGGCGTGTCGGAGTCCGAACATCCCACTGCCATCAGACCTACACACGATGCCGCCACGAGCGACATCACAAACCGCTGGCGGTTGGCCATTACTTCTCCCCCGAACCGTATGTGCAGCATTACGATGTGCCCCCGCACTCTACCGATAGAGATTGCAGTGGATTCGCCCTGGGTTCGGCCCTCGTTACGTTGCTCTTAGCGGCGACCTGCCACGGTGACCAGAGGCCGGGTCCGCGTGGCTCCGGCCCTGTTTCGTCTAGCCGCGGATCACAATTTCGATGGCCTCGACGTCGACTCCGTAGGTTTGCGCGAGACCATTTTTCGCCTCCTGGATGGTGAGTGCGTGTGGTGCAGTTGTCGCCTGCAGAGGTGTTGCGGCGGCCTGTTTCTGCGGGGCCGGCAGCCACTTCACACCATCGAGCTCGACGCCGAGATCGTCGAGGTTGGTGTAGCGAACGGGGTTGCGGTGACCTCCCCAGACCTCGGGCTGGTTGATCGCAGCGTATTCGCTGAACTCGATCCGCCAGCGGTCGTCGACCGGGATGATGCGGGAGATCTTCCCGACTAGGAAGGCGCTGCCGTGCGGTTCTGTGGCGTCGGCGTAAGCCTCCGCGTTGTGGGCGTTCTGGGTGCACACAACGTAGGTGCACTTCCTGGCGCGGGCCGGATCGAGCTTCCAGACGCCCGAACCGCCCTCCGCGAGGATTGAGTCGAGGTTCTTGGCGGTGAAGACGGCGATGGTGTTTTCGATGTTTGTCATGCCTCGATGATAGATAGTTAGTGGATACTTTGTCAATACTTCTATCATCGTTGTCGCAATAGTTTCTAGCTCGATGGACTCGCCCATGGCGACAGCCATCCAGAGAGAATGGTGTGCGTGACCTCTACTCCCCCACCTCGTCTGAACACTCAGCTGACGCTGCGATGGCTAGACATCGCGGACCTTCTTGCAGAACAGTGGGGATTCATCACCAGCGGTCAGTGTGCGCGACTTGAACTGACTCGCACCGACCAGAAACGGTTGCGGCAGAATGGGTATCTTGTGCCGGTCGCGCACGGAGTGATGTGCCAACCAGACCATCTGGGTGACAGAGTTGTCGACACGGCACGCCTGGCCTGGGTTGCCGCCGGCAAAGACCTGTTTCCCAGTGAACGGCTGGCGGCCCGATGGCCTGACTACGTCGTGACCGCGATGACAGCTCTTGAGCTCCACGGACTGAGCGAAACATGCTGTCATCTCCCACAGCTGGCCGTGATCAGAACCAGCTCCGGGCACCGACGGACGGCCACAGCCCAACCTATCGGCGTCTCCCAGCCGTTGTCCTGGCACGACGATGTGACCGTTCTCGACGGTCTTCCCGTCGCCACCCCCGCTTCAGCCATCAAGGTGCTTGGAAGCGAGGGCCGACATCTCGTCGACGACCTCATCGGCTACCTCCGTACCATCGCCGAAGCCGCTGCTGACCACCCTGATCATGACGCGATCATGGAAGCGATCGCGTCTGTGATCGAACGCTGATGACGTGCCTACAGCGGGAGCGCCGTGTGCCATCGGGAGCCGTCGTATCCATTCTCATCGGCATCTCCTCACGAGGACTCAGTCCGACGGTGACTCCCGCGGATATCCCACTCCCAGTCGGGGAACTCTGTTTTGATCCGTTGCACTCGCTCGGCCGAGAGTCGGCGAGATCGGTATTCGGTGCGGCGCTTAGCGACCCATTGCCCGATCGGAAACCCGTCGATGGTTGCGGTGCGTGGGGCGTGGCTGGTGCCATGCAGCTCGACGTAGCGGTGCAGGTGGGCGATGCCGGCGTCGAAGGTCGTTCGGGCGTCCATCTTCCACTGCCAGTCGGGGAACTCCGTTTCGAGGCGACGGATCCGCTCAGCGGTCAGTCGGCCTTTGCGGTAGTCGGCGCGACGGGAAGCGACCCAGGTGCCGATCGGGAATCCGTCGAACACGTCTCGCCGGCGGGCGTTGCTCGTCCCGTGGGCGGCGACGTAGCGGCGCAGATGCGCCAGCCCGGTCTCGAACGCGGCGGCGAATGTCGCGTCCTGTTTTCTCCACTGCCAGTCCGGGAACTCGTTCTCGAACAGCGCGATCCGCTCGGCCGAGAGCCGCCCGACGCGGTAGTCGGTGCGGCGATTGGTCACCCACTGCCCGAGCGGATATCCGTCGATCCGGTCGACGGCACGAGCGTTGCTGGTGCCGTGGACGGCGACGTAACGGTGAAGGTGGGCGATTCCCTCGTCGAATCGGCTATCCCCAGTCACATCGGACGATGGTAGAGGCTACGGAAGCTGCTCGACCTCCGCGTTATTCGCTGTCGCGTAGGCCGTGGCTGCGGCGATCTCATCGTCGGTGAAGGTCTGGATGTCGGCGGGCCGGCCGGGTGGGCGCACGATCAACGTCAGGTCATCGAGGGTGATGAGGTGGGCCCTTCGTAGTGGTCCAGTTGTTGTGCGACTCTGTTGCCCGAGTGTTTGGGCAGGAAGAATCGACGACGACATGGCAGGTAGCAAGCGCCGGCGGCATACGCCGGATCAGATCATCCGCAAGCTGGCCGAGGGCAACAAGCTCCTCGGGACCGGGCAGGAGTTGGCTGAGGTGTGCCGGCATCTGGAGGTCACAGAGTCGACCTGGCATCGCTGGGTGGCCCAGTACGGGGGCATGAAGGCCAATGACGTCAAACGCCTCAAAGAACTCGAAGCTGAGAACGCTCGGCTCAAGAAGTTGGTCGCCAACCAGGCCCTCGATATCGACATGCTCAAGGAGATTTCGTCGGGAAACTTCTGACCCCGAACCGCAAGCGCAGCGCCGTGACGATGCTGCGTGAGCGGTTCGGGGTATCTGAGCGGCGAGCATGTGCTGTGGTGGGCATCCACCGCTCCACGATGCGACTGCACCCAGCGCCGATCACCGCGGAGGAAGCCGAGCTGCGGTCCTGGCTACGTGGGTTTTCCACCGACCGGCCCCGCTGGGGCTGGCGACGCGCCGCGATCGCCGCGCGCAAAGCGGGCTTCACGGTCAACAACAAACGCATCCGCCGCCTGTGGCGCGAGGAGGGGCTGCGAGTTCCCCAGCGCCGCAGGAAGAAACGGCTCACCGGAATCGGGACCGCGGTTGGGGCGATGTGCCCAATCCGGCCGAACGTGATCTGGGCGATGGACTTCCAATTCGACACCACCGCCGACGGCCGAACCATCAAAATGCTCAACGTGATCGACGAGTTCACCCGCGAAGCCCTGGCGATCCACGTCGACCGCGTCATCAACGCCGATGGCGTGGTTGACGTTCTCGACCGCCTGGCCCTGATACATGGTCCACCGTGCTACGTGCGGTTCGACAACGGACCGGAATTCGTCGCTCACGCCGTCAACGACTGGTGCCGATTCAACGGCACCGGATCACTATTCATCGACCCCGGCTCCCCGTGGCAGAACGCCTGGATCGAATCGTTCAACGGCCGCCTGCGCGACGAGCTGCTCAACTCCTGGCGCTTTGACTCCCTGCGCGAAGCCCGGGTCATCATCGAAGACTGGAGGATCGACTACAACGCCAACCGACCCCATTCGGCCCACCACGGACTCACCCCCGCCGAGTTCGCCCTACAGTGGACCACGACCCACCAACCCCAAGCCGCATAGCGACTGGACCATCGAATGGGTCCCCCTCAGTGACGCGCCCCCGTTGGGGTGCGAGGCGGTTCGTCAGACCACCGCTGTCGTTGTCGCTCATTGGTTCTCCTGGACCTGGATGGCTTCGGGTGGCACCCAGAGGGTGATCGTCATCGACGAGGTGTGGTTGGCGCTGCGGACTTCGAGTTCGCAGATCCCACGCCACAGTCCGTTGGTCCTGTTAACTGCACCAACACGTGTACCGAACCTGTGGGGAGGCAGTTGATGGACGATCTGAGGCGCAGCGTGCTCGACGGGCAGGTCGAAGTGCCCGCGGTCGGCGAGGTTTCCCGGCGTCTACCTCCAGCGATTCCGCCGTACGTGGTGGCGGTCAACGGAGAAGAGGTCGCCCCGATCGTCAACTACCTGACGAGTCTGACGCTGTCAGATATGAGCCCCTTGACGGTGCGATCGTATGCCCACGACCTGCTTCGCTGGTGGAGGGTCCTGGCGGTGGTCAACGTCGCCTGGGATCGCGCCACGACCTCCGAGGTCGAACTTCTGGTGGGTTGGCTGAGGACCACGCCGAATCCGCAACGCCGACGTAGTAACCAATCGGCACCACAACCCGGATCGGTGAACATCCGCACCGGAAAGCCGCTGCTGGCCAGAGGATATGCGCCGTCGACGATTAACCATGCACTGACCGTCGTCTCCGGGTTCTACGAGTTCCACCTCCTCTACGGACGCGGGCCGCTTCTTAACCCGGTTCCAGCGGCTGCCGCGCGCCGCCGGATGACCCGCCACCACAGTCCGCTCGAACCTGTTGTGCCGCAACGGCGAGGACCGCTGCGTCAACGAAGCCCACGCCGGGTTCCCCGATCGATCCCGGATGGACTGTGGGATGAGCTGTTCGCGACGATGTCTCACGACCGTGACCGCGCGTTGCTTGCTTTCTACGTGTCCTCAGGCGCCCGGGCCAGCGAACTCTTGGGTGTCACTGGAGCAGACGTGGACTGGGCGAACAAGAAGCTGTGGGTGGTGTCTAAGGGCAGCCGCGAAGTGGCCGCAGTACCGGGCTCCCCTGAGGCGTTCGTCTACCTGGCCCAGTATTTCGACCAGTGCGGAACACCACGATTGGCCGAGCCGGTGTGGCGGACCCTGCTTGGTGATCCCCGGCCGCTGACGTACTGGGCGATGCGGCGAATCATGCAGCGCGCCAACATCGTATTGGGCACGAACTGGACTCTGCACGACCTGCGGCACACCGCCGCCACCCGAATGGTCAACGACCCCGATCTGACGCTCCCCGAGGTGCAGACCATCCTGCGCCACCGGCACCTGTCAGCGACCGAGCAGTACCTGCAACCACGGGTCGAAGAACTCCACGACAAACTCCAGGAACACTTCTTCACCCGTTCCCGCCCCGAACCCACTTACAGCGCCGGTTACCACGCCGACGACATCGCGACGGTGTTCGGTGAATAGAGGCAGCGAACGTGCCCGGATACCCCGCCAGCCCGACGACCCAGCGCCACCAACCCGCTACTCCAGACCCACGATCATCGCTCAACCCGCTGATCCGCGGGCGGTGCACCGCTACGGCGACCTGTCCGCGGCCCCCATGGCAACGATCGTTGCGCTCGCTACGAACTTGTGGCCCGAGCCAGTCCATCGGCGGCGCAGCCGGAACCGCGGACTGGACAAGATCGGTGACTACCTGCGTGGCTATCCCGGCGATACGTGGCAACAACGCTGGGAGGCATGCGGCCTCAACACTCGACTGTTGCCCGCCGGTGACGCCTCCCCCATAGGCACTACGACTGCCCGCGCCGAGTTCGCACAGGGCCTCGAAGCGCTGTTCGCGCTGCGCGTGATCCGCCCGACATTACAAGCGTTTCGGGCCAACAAACTGATGCGCTACTCCCACGAGTTCGCCCAAGCCGAAGCTGACCCAGCGTTGGACAGGTTCATCGAAGCCGTCGACGAGACCGATGCCGGCGACAAGTTCAAACGGTGGGCGGTGTTCGACGTGTGCACCGCGCTGACCTACCAGGGCATACCGTTTGCCGATCTTACGCCCGAAGCATTCATGGACTACGCAGTCCGCACGCGCGAAACCACAGGGCGCAACGGCGAACACCTCGGCAAGTACGTCGGCCACCTGGCCTGGCAGGTCATGCACGGATGCGGGCACTTCCGCGCCTCAGCACCACCGACCCTGCGGGGCGCCCTCCGGGCACCGCAGCTGACGACCACGCAGATGGTCGACCAATATCCGGTGCGCACCCAGCCGGTACGGCAGCTCCTCATCGACTACCTCGACCGTCGCGGCGCCGAAATCGACTACGCCTCCCTCGCTCGCCAGGCACACCTCCTCACGAAGCTGTTCTGGCTGGCGATCGAACAGCTCAACCCCGAACAAACAGACCTCCGCATCTCCCAGGAGCTCTACGCGCGGTGGCGCGAACTGATCACCGTCTGCGACGACGGCAGCCCACGCACCGACCAGGCAACGGTGCTCGGCGCGGTGCGCACCATGTACTTCGACATCAACCTGTGGGCCACTCACGAACCCGAGAAGTGGGCGCACTGGGCAGCTCCTTGCCCCGTCCCGCGCAGCGACATCCGCATGCTGATGAACCACAGACACCGCGTCCGCGAACGAACCCACGCCACTATCCGCACCCTGCAACCGCTGCTACCCGCCCTCATCGACGCCTTCGCAACGCGGTACGAGAAGTGGCGCACCCTCCTCGACGCCGCCACCGATATCGACGATCAGCAACAGTTCACCGTCGGCGACCGAACCTACACGCGCATCTACTCCCGCGAAGACCGCCGCCTAGTCGCCCAAGGCGGTGCGCCACGAGTCCGGGTGCACGATCACCAGGCCGGCAAAGGCATCGACGTCAACCGGCAGGAAGACGCCGCGTTCTGGGGATGGGCCATCGTAGAAAGGGGCTGGTGCACGAGTAGGTGACATCTGATCTGGCTTGCCCTGCCGGGCGGCCTGGAAGGATGCCAGCTGTGCCCAAGCCCTATCCCCAGGAGTTCCGCGACGACGTTGTCCGCGTCGCCCAGAACCGTGAAGACGGTGTGACTCTCGAACAGATCGCTGCCGACTTCGGTATCCACCCGATGACCCTGAACAAGTGGATCCGCAAGGCCGACGTGGAGGCCGGGATCAAGCCCGGCACCACGTCGGCCGAATCGCGTGAGCTGCGCGAGGCCAAGCGGCGTGTGCGCCTGCTTGAACAGGAGAACGAGGTCTTACGCCGGGCGGCGGCGTACCTGTCCCAAGCGAATCTGCCGGGAAAAGGTGGTACCCGCTCGTGAGTGAGCTGGCCGCTGACGGCATCCCCGTCACGGTGGCGTGTCGGGTACTCAAGATCGCTCGCCAGCCCTACTACCGGTGGCGCAAGAACCCGATCACCGACGCCGAGCTCGCCGAGGCGTACCGGGCCAACGCCCTGTTCGACGCCCACCGCGAAGACCCGGAGTTCGGCTACCGCTACCTCGCCGACGAGGCCGAAGCCGCAGGCGAGAAGATGTGCCGGCGGACGGCGTGGCGGATCTGCTCCGCCGGCGGCTGGACCAGCACCATCAGCAAGAGAGGCCGCGGCAAGCACCGCAAGGCCGGCCCGCCTGTACACGACGATCTCGTCAAGAGAGACTTCACCGCGCCCGGCCCCAACGAGCTGTGGCTGACCGACATCACCGAGCACTGGACGGCCGAGGGCAAGCTGTACCTGTGCGCGATCAAGGACGTCTACTCGGGCCGGATCGTCGGGTACTCGATCGACTCGAGAATGAAGTCCCGCCTGGCCGTGGCCGCCCTGAACAGCGCTGTCGCCAGGCGAGGGGACGTGGCCGGCTGCGTTCTGCACAGCGATAGAGGGTCTCAATTTCGTTCGAAGAAGATGCAGAAGGCCATCACCCGGCACGGCATGCTCGGGTCGATGGGCAGGGTCGGTGCGTGTGGTGACAACGCGGCGATGGAGAGCTTCTTCTCGCTGCTACAGAACAACGTCCTCGACCGTCGATCCTGGGCCACCAGAGACGAGCTCCGGGCCGCCATCGTGCACTGGATCGAACGGACCTACCACCGCCGCAGACGACAGGACCGCCTCGGCAGATTGACCCCCATTGAATTCGAGACCATCATCAACCACGAGGCCCCTCAGGCCGCGTGACTAACCCTGTCACCTATCCGTGCACCAGGCCCAAACTCTGCGGCACAGCGGACTACGCATCGAAGAACTCACCGAGCTGTCCCAGCTCAGCGTCCGACAATACCGACGACCCAACGGCGAAGTGATCGCGCTACTAGTGGTGGCACCGTCCAAGACTGACCGCGAACGAGTCATCCCTATGTCTGCGGAACTGTTCCACGTCATCGCGTGCATCATCCGACGCCTCACCGACGGGCGAGCCACGGTGCCACTGGCCACCCGATACGACGACTACGAACGCATCACCAGCGACCCTCAGCCATTCCTGTTCCAACGCCGCATCGGCCAGCGCGTCGAAGTGATGACCACCGGCGCCATCGGCACGCACCTGCGCAACGTGTGTGCCGACATAGCCACCACCGACCCACGCTTTGACGGCATCCATTTCCGGCCGCACGACTTTCGCCGACTCTTCGCCACCGAACTGGTCAACAACGGCCTACCCATCCACATCGGCGCCGCCCTCCTCGGCCACCTCGACCTCGAAACCACCCGCGGCTACGTCGCCGTCTTCAACGAAGACGTCACCCGCCACTACCAAGCCCACCTACAACGCCGGCGCGCACTACGCCCACCGGAGGAATACGCACCTGTCACCGCCACCGAATGGGCAGAGTTCGAAGCGCACTTCGACAAACGCAAAGTTGAACTCGGCGGCTGCGGCCGCCCCTACGCCACCCCATGCAGCCACGAACACGCCTGCATCCGCTGCCCCATGCTCCACGTCGACCCCAAGATGCTGCCGCGCCTCGACGACATCGAAATCAATCTGATCGAGCGACGAGACCGCGCCCGCACCGAGAACTGGCTCGGCGAAATCGAAGGAATCGACCTCACCCTCTCCTTTCTGCGCAGCAAGAGAACCGAGGTGCAACGGCGACTCCAACGGCAAACCGACCTGGGGCTGCCGGCCGTGACCGTGGTCTCGACTACCCAGGGGTGAACATGGTGGCGGATTGCGGCACTGCCACCTGGCACCCGGCGGACTCGCGCGAGGCAGCCGCAGGTATCACGCCGTTAGCCTCCACTCGCTCCGACTAGAGATCGGATGTCACATTTCTGATACACGAACCCATGTAAAGTCCCTGATACAAGGGCGGATCGAGCAGGAACAGGTGAGCATGGCCGAGTCGGCAGAGGCATTGAGGAAGACAACAGCTCGGATCGTCTGGGACACGGCAGACAAGTACCTGCGCAACATAGTCGATGAGGAGGACTACGGGGACTACATCCTGCCGTTCACGGTTCTCCGCCGTCTCGAGTGCATGCTGGCCGACAGCAAGGACGACGTCATCAAGTACGTTGACGCTTTCGCCGGCATGCCCCAGCACCTCATCGACATCGCGGTCAAAGACAAGTTCGGCCTGAGCTTCTACAACGTCTCTCGGCTCGACCTCGCCACCATCGCGTCGGTCGACGACAACGTGGACAAGTCCCTCAAGAGCTACATCGACGGGTTCTCGAACAACATCGCTGACATCTGGGTCTCGTTTGACTTCGACCGGCGCGCAAAGATACTCGCCGACGCGAACCGCCTACACGCAGTCGTTAAGCATTTCTCGACGCTGGACCTCAGCCCGACAAGCCTCAGCAACACGGGCATGGGCGACGTCTTTGAGGACGTTATGTACCGGGCGTTCAACAAGAAGGGGAAGGCCGCCGGTAACTTCTACACTCCGCGCGACGCCATCAAACTCATGGTCGACGTCCTAATCGCGAACGACGATGACACCCTAGCTGGGGACAGCACGGCTCGCTCGATCTACGACCCGACAGCCGGCTCCGGCGGCATGCTGCTCATCGCCCAGGAGGCGTTGCGGCGCATGAACGAAACGATCGACGTCACGCTCTACGGCCAAGAGCTCATGCCGTCCGCATTCGCCCTCGGAAAGGCAGACCTGCTCATCCAGGGCGGCCGCCCGGACGCCATCAAGCAGGGCAACACGCTCGTCGATGACCTCTACGCCGGACAGACCTTCGACTATGTACTTTCGAATCCTCCGTTCGGCATCGACTGGGAGGTCGAGGAGAAGGCGGTGCGGGACCAGGCGAAGACGCCGGGATCCCGTTTCAGCCACGGACTGCCGGGCATCAACGACGGACAGATGCTGTTCCTGGCACACTGCGCGTCGAAGCTCAGTCCGGCTGGCAAAAACGGCCAAGGCGGGCGCGCAGCGGTGGTCTCTAACGCGGCCCCGCTCTTCAACGGCGACAGGGGACCCACGGCCATCCGCGATTGGCTCCTCGATGAGGACCTCATCGATGCCATCATCGCCCTGCCGCCGAGCATGTTCTACGGAACCGGCATCCCGACCTACATCTGGATCCTAGACACGAACAAGGCCCCAGAGCGCTCGGGAAAGATCCAGCTGATCGATGGCTCGGACCAGTGGACTCTACTGCGTAGGCCGATGGGTGAGAAGCGTCGGCAGATGAGTCGGGAGGATCGGAACCCTGTGCTTGAGGCGTACAAGGCGTTTGACCGCGCGGACTCCGGGATCTCGCGCGTGATGACTCCAGACGACTTCAGATTCCGCGACATTCCGGTCTACAAACAGGCGCGCCTGGCTGCACGCTGCAGTGACGACGCCGTCGAGGCGCTGCGCGAGCGTAAGGACTTCATGGACGCGCATGTAGCCGTGCTCAAATCACTCGATGGCACGAGCTGGAACGAACTGCCTAAGTCGTTCCCGCAGGCGACGAAGGCAGCCGGGCTGAAGGCGCCAGTCGGCCTGGTGGATGCCGTTATGAAGGCGATGGCCGCGCCTGACGACTCGGCGCCGCCAGCCGTCGACCGGAAGGGCAACGCGGTCACGGCGAGCGGATGGAAGATTACAGAACGCGTGCCTCTCAGCGAGGATTTGGCCGAGCACATGGCCCGCGAGGTGGTCCCGTACTCCCCCGATGCTCAGTGGGACGAAACCAAGGCGAAGAGCGGGAATGAAATACCGTTCACGAGGATCTTCTACACCCCCCGGGCACCGCGACCACTCGAGGAGATTGACTCCGAGGTGCAGGTGCTCATGGGCGAGCTCGCCGACATGTTCAAGCTGGTGAGCGATCAGTGACCGACCAGACGGTCCACCAATCGCTGCTTGAGAGCTCCACTTTCCTCATGGCTCCGGTCGGATCGATCGTCGTCGAGCGGAACGAGAAGGTCGGTGAGACGGAGTTCCCTGCTCTGTCAGTCGGCAAGTCGGGGGTGACGCCACAGCTCACAGGCGTGGCCAAGTCACAAACCGAAGGCGATCGGAAGCTCGTTCGAGCTGGTGACCTGGTCATCAACTCGCGGTCAGACAGGCGAGGGGCGTCTGGGCTCGCGCGTCAGGACGGGAGCGTCTCGGTCGTCTATTCCGTCATGACGCCACGGCCAGACCTCCTGGTCCCGGAGTACGGTCACCACCTGTTCCGAAGCATCGCATTCCAGGACGAGTTCTTCCGCTGGGGCACGGGCATCGTCGACGACCTGTGGTCGACAAACTTCACGCGGATGTCACGCATCCGAGTTCCCCTTCCCCCGCTGGACGTCCAGCGCAGGCTCGCTACTCGGCTCGACGAAGTCGACGCCATGATCGCGAAGCTCGATGAGCTCACCGGCGCGCTGCGGGCACGGGCGATCGACACTGCTGCGCTGTTCGGTCTCTCGGAGGACGACTCGCACCGAGGCGAAGACGCGCAGTCCCCGCTGTCGGGGATACCTGAGCACTGGGACCGCACGAAGTTCGGCTACGACTTCACTGAGAGCACTGAGCGGAACGGTGACGACCCGCCAGGGCCCCTCCTATCGATCTCCGAGTACCGGGGAGTCGAGCTGAACACACGTAAGGATGGCCAGCAGGCGTCGCTCGACGTGGCGAAGTACCGGGTCGTGAGGCCTAACCAGCTTGCCGCCAACATGATGTGGCTCAATCACGGCGGTCTCGGAGTGTCGTCGCTGACTGGCTACATCAGCCCCGACTACAAAGCGTTCTGGATCTCGCCGCGCTTTCACCCGCGCTATGTGCACCATCTGCTCCGAAGCCCCCGCTACGTCGACTACTTCGGAGCCATCGGCACCGGCGTCCGCCCGAACGCCCAGCGAGTAACGAAGACCTCGCTCGACAGGATGCCTCTACCGTTGCCCCCCATGGAGGAGCAGATTCGCATCGCGGACCACCTCGACGAAGTCACCGGTCGCATAGACGGAATGCTGACGAAGATCGCCAGCCTTCGTGATCTCCTCGTGGAGCGGTCCTCGGCGTTCCTTCTCGACGTCGTCACCGGGCGGAAGGACATCGTATGAGCCACGCGCAGCTGATGGAGCGCGAGTTTGAGGAGAACCTCTGCTCCGAGCTGGCCGACCGCGGTTGGTTGTACGAGGACGGTGGCAAGCCAACCGGCTGGGACGTTGGCCTCGCGATGGTGCCGGACGACGCCTTGCACTGGCTGGCCGCGCAGTACCCGGACGAGTACGAGAAGGCCGTTCCCGGCGACCTGGCCGGCGAGCAGAAATCAGAGGCCGAGCGGAAGCTCCTCGAGCACGTCACCAAGGAGCTTGCCAAGGCGACCCGAATGGACCCGACGACCGGGCACCCCGTCGGCGGCCTGCTCGGTGTGCTGCGTAAGGGCTTCTCCTACGCCCAGATCGGCCGTCCTGCCGCGAGATTCGGGCCGATGATGGCCTTCCCCCCGGCGAACCCGAACCTGACCGAGGTAGTCGAGGCAGCAGCGTCGGTGCGGCTGCGGATTCTGCGGCAGGTGCGCTTTGACACGAAGACCAACGAAAGCATCGACGTGGTGCTTCTCGCCAACGGCCTGCCCGTCGTCACTCTGGAGCTCAAGACCGACAACACGCAGACCGTCAACCACGCGATCCGCCAGTACAAAGAGGACCGCAAGCCCAGCAGGAGCCGCCCTCTCCTCGCACCCGGTCGCGCACTTGTCCACTTCGCCGTCTCCAATGACCTCGTCTACATGACGACGAAACTGCAGGGCGGGGACACCATCTTCCTGCCCTTCAATCAGGGCAACGACGGCCACGAGGGCAATCCTCCGTCGAGCACCGGCTCCTCGACGAACTACCTGTGGCGCGAGATTCTGGCGCGCCCGACCTTCATGCGTATCCTCAAGGACTTCGCGTTGTTCGAGCCCGGCAAGTCCGGAAAGAAGGACGATGGCCGACTAGTCTTCCCACGTTTCCACCAGCTGCGGGCCGTCGAGCGAGTCGTCGCCGACGTCGAGGCGAACGGCCCCGGCAAGCGCTATTTGATCTGGCACTCCGCCGGCTCCGGAAAGACCAAGACCATTGCGTGGCTCAGCCACCGGCTGATCCGCCACATGAACACCGACTCGAAATCTACGTTCGACTCGGTCATCGTGGTCACCGACCGAACGGTCCTCGACGAGAACATCCGCGACGATATGAACCTCGTGCAATCGAGCAAGGGCCTTGTCGTAGCTGTGGGCGAGAAGTCGGGAGCGAAGTCTCCTCAATTGAAGAAGGCGCTCATCGAGGGCGACCACATCATCACTTGCACCCTGCAGACCTTCCCCGAGGTCATGAAGCTCATCGAGGACACCAAGGAGCTGCGCGGCCGCCGCTGGGCCGTCGTCGCCGACGAAGCTCACTCATCTCAGTCGGGCTCGGCGGCCAAGCAGCTCAAGGAGTTGCTCGTCGACGTCGAGGTCGATCCCGACGAAGAGATCAGCGCCGCCGACCTCATGGCCGCCAAAGACTCTGCCATCGCGGCGTCAGCCAACATCACCTTCGTCGCACTCACTGCGACCCCGAAGGGGAAGACCCTGCGCCTGTTCGGCACCCAGGTCGGGGACCGTTGGGAGGCCTTCGACACTTACACAATGGCGCAGGCGATCGAGGAGGGCTTCATCCTTGACGTCCTCACCAACTACTCGACCTACGACATGTTCCTCCGGGTGAAGAGCACCCTCGACGGCGAGGAGTCGGCGAGCGAAGTCCAGGTCGACACTGGCGAGGCGGTCTCGAGCATCGTCCGATACGCCCGGCTCCATCCGACCGCGATCGCGCAGAAGGTCCGGGTCGTCGTCGAGCACTTTCGCCGCAACGTGCAGCCGCTACTTGGCGGCCAGGCCCGCGCCATGGTCGTGACGAGCTCGCGGATGGAGGCGTTGAGTTGGTCGCGGAAAATGGACGCCTACATCGCCGAAAAGGGCTATGACCTGCACACGCTCGCGGCGTTCTCGGGCTCGCTCATCGACGAGGATGGCGAGAGCGTTACCGAGGTGTCGGTCAACGGCGTGAGCGACGTCAGCCGAGCCTTCCGGGAGGACGGCCTCTACCGGGTACTCATCGTCGCGAACAAGTTCCAAACTGGCTTCGACGAACCGCGTCTGATGGCGATGTACGTCGACAAGAAGCTCTCCGGCGTCGCCACGGTCCAAACGCTCTCGCGCCTCAACCGGATCTACCCGGGTAAAACCGCGCCGATGGTCGTAGACTTCCGCAACACCCCGGCCAGCGTCCAGGCCGACTTCAAGCTCTACTACTCCGACGCGCACGTCGACGGCGACGTCGACCCCAACGCCCTGATCACAGTCGGCGAGCGGCTCGACACGTCCGGGCTCTACACGCATGAGGAGATGAACGCGGTCGCGGACGCATTCCTCTCAGTCCTCGGCGGTGAGGTAATCGCTAAGGCACTGTCGCCGATAAAGAACCGCTGGAACGGCCAGTGGCGGGAGGCCGTGCTGTCGAAGGACAAAAAGCGGAAGGAGGGGCTCGAGTCATTCCGCGCCGACGTGCTCGGGTATCGCAACGCCTGGCAGTTCCTCAGCCAGATCGTCGACTATCAAGACCCTGAGCTGCACCGCCGTGCCATCCTCGCGACACTGCTCGGCCGCAACCTCCACGCCGACGGTGACGACCGCGACGACAGCTTCCTCGAAGGCGTGCAACTCTCCGGCGTCAAGCTCGTCCCGTCCGCGATCGAGGAAGATCACTCGCTCAGCGAGGGTAAGGCTGAGGGGATCAAGCTCCCCATCTTCGACGGGGAGCACGGCGGCAGCTCTACCCCAAAGCGCGGCCCTCTCGACGAAGCTATCGACAGAGTCAACGAGATGTTCAAGGCCGAGGGCGTGGAGGTGAGCCCCGAGAGCGTCTCTGGCTTCATCACTACCTTCTGGGGCTTCCTCGACGCCAACGAGGAGGCTGTGGCGATGGCGAAGAACAACACGGTGGCCCAGCTCAAGGCTTCCGAGGGATTCAGCGGAGCCGTCGGGCTGGCGGTGCTGAAGACGGTGAACGAGTCGAAGGAGATCCAGTCGTACATGACGGACCCCGCGTTCATCGGCCAGATCGCGGACATCGCCGCGGACGCGCTACACGCGCAGCACCGGCCGGACGCAGACCCCGGGATCGGATCCCAGATCGAAGGCGCGTGAGCATGGGTGAGACCAAGCAGCATGATTTCGGTGGCGTCATCCGTGAGGCCCGGAAGAAGCAGGGCTGGTCACAGGGAGAGCTTGGTGAGAAGGCAGGGGTATCACGGCCCACGATCGCGCGCGTCGAGGCCAACTATGACGTGACGACCGCGACCATAGCCAAAGTCGCGCGGGCGCTCGGCTTGAAGCTGGAGCTGAAGTGACGCCGACGACGCACACGAGCGGAAAGAGAGATGTCTCCATCAAAGCGGTTCACCCGGCTTTCGGGTCGATGATGTGCGAACCGAGTTCTCGCAGCCGGATGCCTCGCGCGGCTCGATCGGAATCGACTCAGTCCGCAACTTGATGATGCGTTCCGCCCCGCTGTCTCACCTACTCTCGGGGCAACCTAGAACTTGACTAGTGCAGAGAAGACAGTTGGAGCCAGGCGAGTTGTCGTGCCGGCATGGTCGGCTCGATCTTCGCCCCCGATGCTCGCACTCGTAGGGACACTCCCCCGGGTGCCGACGAGTAGGGCCGTCCGCAGGACGGATCGGCACGCACCATGTCGACCACGACGGGCCGGGCTGGGTCGAACACACGCAGTGTCCGGTGATCAGGCCACGTCTCGAACATGCTCGACCTCGGCACTCAGCCTCCACCCCACTAGTGAGGTGACTTCTCTCGCGGTAAATGGATGGGGTAAGCGAGACGCTTCCCGACGCTCACTCACCCCATCCATCACGAGCATAGCGCGCACTCGAATGTATGTGCGAATCGCAGTCTAGGTGGCGGCGTGGTCCCGAAGGAGTTCGGCTAACTGGGTGCGAGCGCGGTTGAGGCGCGATTTGACCGTTTGAACGCCGACGCCTTGGTGGGCGGCGATGTCGGCGTAGGTGAGGTCGCCGAACTCCCGAAGGACAACAGCTTCTCGTTGGTCCTCGGACAATTGGGCCAGCGCTTGGCGCACGGCATCGCGCAGGGCGATCGTGTCGTCGAAGGACTGTCCGCCGCCGTCGTCGTCGACGAGCTGGACTGGCTGGTCGGGATCGGAGAAGTCGGTGATGGTGGTGTTGGCTTTGCGCTTGCGCACCACCATCAGGGCGTTGTTGGCGGCGACGCGATGCAACCAGGTGGAGAAACGCGATTCGCCGCGGAACTTGTGCAGGTTCTGCCAGGCGGCAACCAGCGTGTTCTGCAGGGCGTCTTCGGCGTCGTGCTGGTTGGTGCAGATAGAGAGGCACACCGCCCAGACGTGGGTGCGGTGTGCGCCGACGAGCTGGGCGAAGGCGTGCTGGTCGCCGTTGCGGGCAGCCAGCAGCAAGGCGGCGTCGTCTGTCTTCGGTGTGACCCCGCCCATCACAGATCGTGGCTTCCGTCGGTGTGGGGGTCGTCGTGTCCTGGGTCGAGATAGGGCTGGTCGTCGCCGCTATGGCCTCCGTCGTCGACGACATTGGGGTCGACAGAGGCGTCGCCGAAATCCTCGCCGCCAGTGGTCGGGGTCGGCCCGTCGGCGTGCAGGGCGGAGGTGGTGGTGTCGTCGGGGTCATCAACGACGAGTTGCAGATCGTCGTCGGCGGGGACGGTGTCGTCCATGTCGGGCACGGTGTCTGGGTCGGAGGTGGCCGCGGGATCGAATGCCGCAGCTAGGGCCGCATCCCAGAGGTCGTCCGGCGGTGCGGGTAGATCCGCGGTGTCGAGGCCGAGCGCCGCCAGGATGGGCGACTCGTCGTCAGGCATGCTCGGTTCTCCAATCGTGTGTGCCGAAGCCCAGCAGTAAGACCAGGCCGTCACCGCCTGTGATCGTAACCGGCGGCTTCGGCGATCTCGCGAGGTAAGACCTTTCGGGGCCTCGGCCTGAGAGCGGGCGGCACATCCGGCGCTGAGGCCGCCCGCCCAGGTCGCGACCTTCTCAGTCGCCGACTTCGGCCTTCCAGTTGGTTGCCCGGCCCGTAGGGCATGTGGAAGAACTGGTCGTCCTCCCAGTCGTTGTGGAAGCCCTGATCCATCGGGGCACCGCACCGCTCACACATTGGAACGTCACTGGCCAGCGCCGCCCCGGCGGCGACGGCGCCGCCGCCGGCGGCTATTCCCAGTGCGAGTGCAGCGGTGGCGATGAGTCGCTCGGCTTAAATCCGTATTCCTTTCGGTGATGCCCGACCGCTCGGGTTGCGGTTGAGTCCCACATCGGATGCAGGCAGCGGCGGGGTTTGTTCCCCTAGGTCTGGTCGGCTTCGTTTCTGCGCACACCGCGTGGCGGGTTGGGCACCCCGGGTTCCTTGATGTGCGGTCCGCCGCCGGGGTAGGCCGAGAGGCCGAGGCCAGATTCATAGAGCCGCATGCGCAGCACCGACACCCCAGCACCGAGGGCTGCGGCGGCAGCTTTGTGGGTGCCGTACTGCTGGTAGGCGGCGACGGCTTCGTCGATGGTCAGCGGGTGGTAGTTGCGGGTGCGTAGTCCGAGTGCTCCGAGGTAGCGGTGGATGGTGCTCACCGACACATTCCATTCGGCGGCAATGTCGTTGAGGGTCCAGCCGTCGAGCATCTTCTGTCGCCACTGGGCGACGTCGTCGTCTTTGATCCGCCGGCGGCCGGTCTTGCCCAGGCGTCGCCGGACGGTGTCCTCGGCCGCACCCCAGTGCTGGGCGATGGCTTTGGTGGTCCAGCCCTCCGCACGGGCTTGACGCCACTGCTCGACGATCTCGTCTGGTGTTCGTGACACGACTCCCCCTTCTGCCCACCGACAGAAATTCTGACACCCCGGTTCGTCGGGGACTCCATGCGCGCAGGGAACAAACCCCCGCCCCTGATGCAACACACGTATGACCCGGCCGCACCGTCTGTCGGCCTTGCGGGTCGCTGACGAAAGGGGTGAGACGTGGTCGCGTACTGGGTGATCATCGGGTGCATCGCGGTGCCGCTGCTGTTGTGGCAGATCTTCAATCCGCGTGGCATGTGGGAGGCGACGCAGGCCTGGAAGTACCGCAATCCCGAGGCCAACGAACCCAGCGACGAGGCCCACGGCGTAGCTCAGGCCGGCGCCATATTCGGCCTGGTGATTCTCATCGGCGGCGGTTTGATCCTGACTAACTTGGCCAACGACACCGCATCAAAGCCCTCGGCATCGACGTCGTCGTCCGCGGCATCGTCGTCAACGAAACGCCCCCCACCCTATGAGCCGAAGTACCAGCGGCGGGAGGTCGGTCCGGGCACGATCATCGGCTACGACCACCCCAGCGAACTGACTCTGCGACTGGCCGTTCCAGGCGCGCGAACGGCCACAATCCTGGGTGGATGCTCAACGGTGACCGGCGTGTACGAACACAGCAACGCCATCGTCATCTCGGTGACTCGTTGGGAAGAAAGCGACAGCGAAGGCGTCTACCGATACCACTGCAACGACAAAGACACCGCTGTCCGTCCACGGTTGGTCCGCCGGGAACTGAAAGAACCGTTGGGTGACCGTCCGATCCTGACCGCCGCCGTCATCGAAGACCCCAAGGCCCACGGGCTGACTCCCGGCCCCGAGATCCGACCAGTGCCGCTGAAAGAAAACCCCCGCCCCGGTGTGCAGCAGCCACTGACGTGGGTGCAGATCGACCCGACCTGGGTGCCGGTACCGCTGGTCACCGGCATGGACACTGTGAGGCAGTACTGAGCAGATGACCACCCCACCTGATCACGCCACGAACCCTTCCACCTCCGACCAGAACCCTCGGGCAAGGACACCTCCAGGGTGGCCCACGTCCGCTGTGGGACAGCAGATGACCCGACGGGCACCCCGGTGTCGGCGAGTAGCGGCTGTGCTGGCATTCGGTGCTGTCGCGGCGATGTTCGGCGCTGCTGTCACTGACGATCCCGACAGTCCGAGGCAACCGGCCAGCCCGATGTTGATGACGTCGCAGACCGGTGACCTCACCGGGCCGATGGTGGTACCACCGCCGACGATGGTCACCCTCGTACCCGGCCCCGGCGAAGTCGGCCACGGCCCGCAAGTACGCCAGCTCCCCTGAGCCGGTGTTCGTTGATGGGCTGTCGCTCAGCCGGCGATGGCGGGCGTGTGGTGTACTCCTGACCTGAGAGCAGCGCGTTTGCGGGGGATGTCGCGCTTATCCAAGGATGCGGGGAACTTTTCTCCCTCCTGGTGGCAACAGACCTTCGACACGCTCCACTGATCGAGTTGAAAGGCCACCAGCATGTCCGGCAACCCCAGCAATGACACCCCGAACATCAGCCCTGACGAGCTGTACACCGAGCCCTCCCACACCTCGGACTCGAGCACCCCGGCTCCGGCACCGGAACCGGCTGGTCGCGACGGGGTCGTGCACACCACCGACAGCGCCGGCAACTCGATCGACGTCCACTACGACGAGGACGGCAATGTGATCCTGGTCGAAGCCGACACCGACGGCGACGGCCGCGTCGATGCCGCTGCCGCCCCGACCGCCGACGGCGGATCGGTGGTCGCCCAGGACATCGACAAGAACGGCACCGTCGATGAGGTGACCCACTTCAACGCCGACGGAAAGATTACCCAGGTCGACGCCTACGAAGACGGCAAGCTCGTCGCCCAGATTCACGACACCGATGGTGATGGCCACGCCGACACCATCGTTTCCGACACCGACCGCGACGGCCGCCCCGACACCCTGTCGGTCGACACCAACGGTGACGGCAAGATCGACGCCGTCGCGATCGACACCAACGGCGACGGCAAGCTCGACACCGCTGCTGTCGACACCGATTTCGACGGCACCCCCGACGTGTACGGCCAGGACATCGACGGCGACGGCACCGTCGACATCTACAGCGACGGCACCAACACCTACGGCGACGACCCCTCAACCTCTCCCGACGTCACCAACACCGGCGGCTACGACAGCAGCGACGTCGTCGTCTAACCGATCCCTCAACAGGGCGATCTCGTCTGCAGCCGCGCCTGGCCTGGCCTCTTCTTTGTGATGCCCGACCCTCCTCGTAGGGGTCGGGCATCACTGCGTCTGCGACCCTGAGCACCCCGACTCTAGATGGGCCGAAGAATAGTTTGCTCGGATCGGGAACCTTTCACGGTTGTGGTGGCAACCAATCTTCAGTTGCTCACGCAGAGCACAGATTTCACCGGCAGGCCGAAGGCCGCCGGGACTACCACCGGCCCGCGGCGCTCGCCGCGATGTGAAAGGGATTCTTTCTGATGATGACCAAGACCGCCATGACCGTTGCCGTTGCTGCTGTGTCGCTGGGATCGCTGGCCGGTGGGCTCGCGGCCGGAGTCGCCGACGCACAGCCGGGTCACCAGCGCACCTTCGTCACCGACGACGGATGGAAGGCCACCATCGCCTCCACCACCGAGAAGGTTCGCAAGGTCGCCCCGCTGTCGTCGGTGCCGACCTCGAGGGAGGCGTTCATGTCGATGAAGGCCACCTCGACGCTGACCCCGCCCGCAGGGCAGACCAACGCACCGATCAAGGGTGAAGTCGAGGCCGGCTACATGATGGGCTGCGCGGTGCAGCTCGAAGCGGTCACCGGAAGCGTCGGAGCGAGCCTGGGCATCGGCGGCAGCGGCGGCGGTGGTGTCAGTGGGGCCGGCCCCAGCGGTTCCCTGTCGATCAGCCCGCAAGCGCTGATCCAGCCGGGCCTGTCGATCACGATGTCGCCGGGCAAGATCACCACTGTCACCTTCGACAAGAAGACGGTGGGCGCAGGCAAGGCTTCGACCACCACCCGTGAAGGCCACATCAACATCGACGGCTGCGCCGGTCCGGTCGCGGTGCGCTCCTACGCGATCCTCAAGACCAGCACCCCGAAGGCCAACGACGGGTCCGCCGTCTACGGCAAGGTCGTCTACCTCTGACCCCCAACCCTCGGGAAGCTTCCCCGGTCGCTCCGGCCCAGCGGCACCCGGAGCGGCCGGAGGCCACTCCCCTAGGCGCACCGCCTGACTGCACTGATCAGTCCGGGCCGGACTGTCACTGACACAGGATTCCGATGAACAACGAGCCAAGCCCGCACCACCCGTCCACCGATACTCTCTTCGCCCAGCTCCAGCGCGACCCACTCCCGAACCCCGGCGTTCTGCACGCGGCGGCCAGCACGCTACGCACCGTCGCCGACGACGATGACCACGACCACATCGTCGTCCTGGCCCGAAGCACAACGCTCGGCGCCCAACGCACGCCGCTGCTGGCATGGTTGATTGACCACGGCGGATCTGACGGCCTCGACGTCGTGGTCGATCAGCTGGCAGATCCCTCCGTACGAATCGCCTGCATGCAGTTGCTCCGCCGGGTTCAACCGACTCCCACCCATCTCATAGAGAGAGTCGAGCCCTACCTCAACGACCAGGACGAGACCGTGCGTAGCGAAGCGCTACGCACCATCAACCTGCTCTACCTGGCGATCTTTGCCCTCGATCTGTCGCGGGCCTGACAGGGATGAGCGATGTTGTGGCGGTACGACGGGCGGGTAGAGAGCTGCCGAGCTTGGCTGCTGCATCAGCAAGGATGGGCCACGGTTCAAGCAGCTCCCGCTGCCAGCATTCCCAGGGCACCGGCCCCTGGCCGAGGAGGTCAGCCAGCAGTGGGTGCCGGCTTCGGGCGATCCGATCAGTCATCCATTCCACAACCGCAATCAGGTCCCAGGCGGTACCGGGTTCGATGTAGCCCGGCAAGCAGCCGGCGGCCTCGCTCACCGCATCGGCCGAATCAGCCACTGTGGCGACAATGTCAGCAGCACGTTGCGCGACCGCCCGTGGTGTCGGAGCCACCATCGAGTCGACCGGCGCCAACGGCCTGTATCCCATCGACCCCCACAGACCATCCCCCAAGCTCACAGCCCGGAGTGTAGTGGCGTATCGCTCTTTCTACCCAGCAGTAAACCCTTCTCCAGCTCCCAGATCGGCTTGGTACGCGTCCTAGACTTCAACGAACTGTAAGGACAGCGGACGAGGGTAGGAGCGACGCACGTGGCCAGTGCGGACGGCGGTAATGACGAGGTCGTTGCGGTGCCCTTCTCGGCCGAGCAAATTGCTGCGGCGGGGTCTGTTCAGTCGGTGTCGGTCGAGCTCGCGGACGTTTGCCCCGAGTGCACAGGTTCAGATCTGCACACGTGTACTCGCTGCCACGGGCAGCGGACAGTGACAGAGGAACGGTCCGTCCAGTTCCGAATGCCTTCGAACATCAGCTATGGCACAACGATTCGTCTCGCAGGTCGTGGCCGACGACGTGAGGATGGCAACCGGGGTCCCTTACTGATTCAGGTTGTCCCACCTGACCTTTCACCCGTGAAGGCAGCACCACCTAACCGCCGTCTTAACAGAATCGTTCTCACCTCGCTGTCCGTGGTGGGGGTACTGGTTCTGTTTGCGCTGGTCATTGTCGCAGAGAACATGCGCAGCAGCTCTGCGCCTGCCGACTCCGCGAGTTCATCTTCGGCTCCCGCCGTGGACACCACATGTCTGGCCCCTGAGGTTGTGGAAGTGGTCGCGAACTGGCGCGAACCAACCCCCGCAGAACGGGAAAACGGCCCGCTCGACTACGCCGCGTTCGACCACGTCTATCTCCTTGCTGAGGTCACCGTCACCCTGCGTAATAGGTCGAGCCACAAGATCTGGATACGCAACCTCAACATCATCAGCCGATGGACAGACGAGACCGGTCAGCCCGCAGATTCTAAAGGGGGCAAGATGTTTGGCGACTGGTTCCATTCAGTAGTGCCTGAGCCTCCCAGCAGCAACGAGTCGAACAACCCCCGATGGGTCAGCCCCGGCGACACAATCTCCCTTTCCAAGCGCTACAGAACGCAATATTGGGGCGTCGAGTTCGCGACCACCAACGGAACCCTCCCCACTACTACAGTGCGCGACGGCAGCATCGACTGGTGGTTCGACAGCCCCGCGATTCGCGAACGCTGCAAGACCTGACCAGGCCCGACGCCAGCTGGTCGAGCTGTTTTCCGCTGCTGACTTAGGCGATCGCACATGTCTTCACGCGCGGAGTTGCATCGGAGCCCGTCGGATTAGTCGATGAGGCCGGATCGGTTGAGGAAGGTGCGGGCTGAGTCGATGTCTTTGACGCGATTCACCGTCATGACCACACCACTCTTGGGGTTGGCGTAGTAAATGGTGTAGCCGTACTGGGGGTCGTCGCGGACTTCGGGGATGATTTCGGCGGCGGCGGTACGGGCCGAGTCTTCGACGAGGGCGGTCTGCCCTTCGGGGTAGCTTTTGGCCCAGAACCCGTTGCGGTAGTTCAGGATTTCTCGGTTGGCTTCGTTGATGTCGACGTTGAAGCTGATGTAGAAGTCGTTGGGTTTGCGGGCGAACTCGGCGAGACTTCCGTCGGGGTTGATGTCGCAGTTCCATTTGCCGGCACCGTTGGAGGTGCCCATCATCCGGCGGCAGTCGCCGACGAGTTGGTTCTGCAGAGCGGTGGGGAGTTGGGCGCGGGCCTGTTCTTCGTCGGTGAGGATCGAGCCGCCGTCCTCGCCGGTGGGCCAGGCTTCCTTGGCATCAGTGTTGCGGGCGAGGGTTTCGGTGGCGTTCGACGCTTGCGGTCCGTCTGGGGTGTCGTCTCCGCCCCTGGTGGCGATGACGGTGACGACGACCGCGAGCACCGCGGCCGCGGCGACGGCCGCTGCCGCGAGCCGCTTCCACCAGCGCTGCGGGGTCGCTGTTTGGGCTTGCGGGTTGACCAGGGTGCGGGGCTGGGTGTTCCAGGACGGCATGAGGTCGGCGGCGGCGGGCACCGGCCGCGGCTGGGTGGGTGCCGAATCGGCCAGCACCTGTAGTAGCGCACCTTGGGCGACAACAGTTTTGGGGTCGTCGAGGGTGGCGACCGGGCCGAGTTCACCGAGGCGTTGCTGGATGAGTGGGATGCGGGAGGAACCGCCGGTCAGGTACAGGGCCAGTAGCTGGTCGGGGCTGGTCAGTCCGGCGTCGATGAGGGTGGCGCGGGTGAGTTGGACTGCGGAGTCGACGGCGGGGGCGATGAGTTCGTCGAACTCGTCGCGGGTGATCTGCAGGGTGGTGCGGTCGCCGGGGCCGGGCACGGTGATGGTGGCCGATGGCGCTTCGGACAGCAGCTCTTTGGCCTGCTGGATCGAGTTCTGCAGGCTTTGGATGGCGTCAATGGGTGCGGTGCGGCGTAGCCAGGTGGCGTGGTCGGGGTCGCGGTCGGCGATGCGGTCTTCGACCCAGCGTTGCAGCAGGGCGTCGAAGTTCTTGCCGCCGAGGCCGTTGTCGCCGCGGGCGGCGATCACCTGGAAGGTGTTGGTGGTGGTGACCTCGAGGACGGCGATGTCGAGGGTGCCGCCACCGAAGTCGAACACGGCGATCCGTGCGCCGTGTTGCAGGGCGTGTGAGCGTGAGTAGTGCCCGGCGGCGGCGCGGGGTTCGGAGATGGTGGTGATCCGCTCGCGCGGGATGCCGGCGGCCATCGCTGCGTCGACGAGGACCTGGATCTGTTGCGGCGCCCAGGCTTCGGGGTGGGTAAGCACGACCCGCTCTGGCATGACGCCGGCGTGGGCGGCCAGACCGCGGCCGATGATGGTGCGCATCACCGCAGAGACCAGGGCATAGGTGGGCACGGTGTGCCCGTTGGCCGACACCCCGTCTTGGTGGCCGATGAGACGTTTCGGTGAGGCAATGAATCCGGCCGGGTTCTGGGCCGCGGCGTTCACGGCGGCAGCGCCGACGAGGATGTTGTTCGGATTGTCGACGAACACCGCCGAGGGCATCAGGTGGCTGGTGTGGCTCAGCGACAGGGCTTCGATGCTGCCGCTGGTGGCACCGGAGTGCGCAGCAGCAGAGTTCGAGGTGCCGAAGTCGATGGCCAGGGTCCAGGTGTGGGATGCAGAGGTCATGGTGTTCGGGTGTTTTCTGTGAAGTGGTGAGCTCAGTGGCCGGCGGCCAGAGCGGTGTAGGTGCGGATCAGGGTGACCAGGGCGGCGTCCTCGGCCGCCGATCGGGTGGCCAGGGTGCGTTGTTGGGCAGCGACCAGCCGCCGCTGGGCCTCGGCAGCAACCTGCAGCGGGGGTGCTCCTGCGTCGAGCCCGACCCGTTCGGCAGGGCTGGTGGCGGTGAGGAGGGTGTGCAGGTCTTCGGTGACCACCGCGTGCGGGTCGGTGTCGAGCATGCGCTGGTAGTCCTCGAGCACAGTCACCAGCAGCAGCGCGGGATTGCCGCGCAAGCTGGCGGTGATGGAGCGGATCTGTTCGCGGGCTGGGTGGGTGAAGGCCAGTTGGTCGAGGCGGGCGAGGATGCGGTGCGCCCGGTGCAGGACGGCGTAGCGGGCGGTGGAGGCGTGCAGGGCGTGGCGCAGCGCGGCGATGCCGGACCGTTCGGCCAGCCAGGTGTTAAGGGCGGCGGCCCCGCCGGTTGCGGCCAGGCCGCGGCCGTTGAGGATGCCGTACTCCCCCAACACACCGAGTAGTTCGGCCCGTTCGGGTGGGGTGATCGGCCCGACGGTGGGGTCGTCGGAGTCGAAGATGCGCAACACATCTAGGGGTGCGAGGTGGTGCAGGCGGGCCAGCAGTGCGGCGTGGCGTTCGGTGAGCATGCCGGTGTGGCTGGTTTGGGCCATCAACCCCGATACCGGGGTCACCGCGTGCACCACATCGGCCAGTCGGTCGGCGAGGCGACCGGCGTGCTGGGCGGCGTGGTCGAGGGGATCTCTGCGACCCCAGGCACCTTCGCCGAAGGAGTCGGCGCGGGAGAGCACGCCGAGCATGGTCAGTGGGGTGAATGGCAGCCGGGACAGGAACTCTATTTCGTCGACGCGGGGTGCGGCGTCGAACAGGAACACTGCGGCGTCGGCGTCGATGGAGGCGTTGCGGGTTTGTTCGAACCCGTCGATGGTGACCCGGCGGGTGGCTGAGTCGTTGTCGACGGTCAGCGTCGACAGGCCGGGGGTGTCGATGAGGGTCAGCTCGCGCAGCGCGGCCGAGGGCAGCCAGCGGTCGACGTAGGCGATGTCGGTGGTCGGCAGCGGTAGCTCGATGGTGGTGCCGCGCTGCAGGTGTGCCGGGTGCCGGGTGCCATCGAGGCCGACGACTTCGGCCCGTGAGGGTGCCCCGTCTTGGTAGACGGTGACGACGTTGGTGGCTTCCAGTGCGGCGGTTTCGGCGACCGGCGCCCCGATCAGGGCGTTGACCAGGGTCGATTTACCGGCTTTGAGGCGGCCGACGACGATCACCCGCGGCGGTGACCACAAGATGGTGCCGATCGCATTGGCGTGGTCGACACAGTCGCCGCCCAGGCCGGCGAGCTGGCGCAACCCGCCGTCGAGGGCGGCATGGATGGGATCGCTCATCGGGGCGTTCATGCGGTGGGCCCGGTCAGCAGGGTTTCGGCGGCGGTGATGCGTTTGTCGACGATGCTGAGGTTGGTGGTCAGGCGGGCGACGTTCTTCTCGCGGGCGGCGGCGTCGGCGGCAGCGGACTCTTGCACCTGGGTGATGGTGGTCTGCAGGTGGTCGATGCTGGCCCGGAGGTGGTCGCGGTAGCGGATGACGATTTCGGGTCGGGCCTGGGCGACGGCACTGTCGAGTAGCCGGCCGGTGGCGGATTTGGTGGCGGCCAGGGTTTCTCGCAGCCAGGACAACAGGTTGGTCTTGCCGGCGCGGATCGCCCGGAAGCCGAGGTTCACCCCGACCCACACGGTGCCGACGACCACACCCACCCCGAGTAGGGCCGACAGGCCGAGAATGCCTCCAAGGGTGGATGATCCGACGACACCCATCGTCAGCAGGGTGGGGTCGAGCAGGCCTTGGGTTTTGCTGGCGACCTGGTGGGTTTCGATCTTCTTGTCCTGCATCGATTCCACGATGCGGTTGCTCACCTCGGTCCACACCGACGGGTCGTCGGCGAACCGCGGCGCGATGACGGTGTCGTGGAGCTGTTGGAGGAACCCGGACAGGGTTTCGGCCATCGCCATCTGCAGATCGGCCTGCATGTCGGCGGTGAATTTCTGCTCCCGGCGCCGCAAGACCTCCATGCCGTTTTTGTTGATGTAGGCCGTCCACTTGTCGCGGATCTCATCGAGGCGGCGTTCGAGGTCATCGACCGCCCCTTGGCGCAGCAGGGTCAGGTCGCGGGCGAGGTATTGCTCCCACTGGCGGGACTGGGCTTGCAGCTCGGTGAGCCGATCGCGTTCGGCGGTCAGGTCCGGCAACGCCTCTTCGCCGGCCTGGAGGGCGGCGAGTTCGTCGGCGATGCCGCCGCGCACCACCCGTAGGGCTTCGATGCAGGTGCGCACCGCATCGACGTGTGGGGCGGCGGCGGTGGCTTCGAGGCGGGTGGTGATCGCCTCCCGCAACGCGGTGATGCCGGAGTCGACCTCGAGGCGGTGTTGCAGTTGCGGGTCAGTGGTGTCGGCGGCGATGACCGCGAGCAGGCTCGACACCCCGATGACCGGCACCTGGCGGCCGAGGTGGTGCGAGATCAGGCGGGCGTTCTCGTCGACGATCTGTCGCCACCGGCCCAGATGTTTGTCGGTCTTGGTCACCGCCAGCACCAGGGCGTCGACGGTGGCGGAGGCTTCGCGCACGAACTCCATCTCCGGGGCGGTGATGGGTGCCGAAGCGTCACAGACCAGGACCAGCACGCACGCCTGCTGGGTGGACTCGCTGGCCAGTTGCGCCAGCCCGGGGTCCAGGCCCCCGACACCGGGGGTGTCGATGAGGGTCACATCCGGTAGCCGGGACTCGCGGACCCCGATTGCTGCCGAGGTGGGGAGTTGCTCGACGGTGCGATCGCACACCATGCGGCCGTCGGTGGTCACCCAGTCGGCCAGCTCGTCGACTGGGATCGGGCGGGGTTCGGTGGCAAAGAACAGTTCCGCGGTCTGCCCGGCGTCGAGGTAGTCGGTGGTGGTGACCGACACCGCGACCGAGGAGGTGACATCGACCCCGACCGGGCAGAGGTCGCGGCGGCCGACGAGGGCGTTGACCAGGGAGCTCTTACCGCGCTGCACTTCGCCGGCGACGACGACAATGCGCTGCGGGTCGCGGTGCAGTTTCGCCTCGGCCAGGTCGGCGACGGCGTTTTTCTTGTAGGCGCGCAGCACCTTCACCGCATCAGCGACGACCGTGGCGGCGTCCCCCGATGTGGGGACAACGGGGGCGTTCACTGCGCCCTCCATCGCTCAGCGTCGCCGCTGTCCCCCGACCCGATCATGGGCTTCATGCTGATCGACGGAGGCTGGCGGCGCAAAACGGCCCCCGGTTTTCAGCGGTCGGTGCACGCCCAGATGATGGTGCGCGAGCCCGGCCCGGAGTGGTTGGCGGCGGTCACTTCGGCGCTGCGGCGAGTGGGGCCATAGGCCCATCCCCAGCGGCGGGTGCGGGGTTGCTGGGTGACAGCACCGCAGGAGCGATCCATCTGGACCACCCATTTGCAGTCGTAGGCGGCGCACTTGGCTTCGGCGGCACGATGGGCCGCTGCGGCGGTGGAGTAGTTGATGGCATAGGCGGTGTTGCCGGTGCGCATGCTGATCGCGATCGCCCCGTAGATGTGTTGGGGGGCAGCCTCGGCCGGTGCCGGCGCGGACACCAGTCCCGCACCTGCCGCCAGCGTCGCCACCCCAATCAGTGCCGTGCGTGCAACGCCGGTGATGCGCATACGATTCTCCTCTGATCCCCGAAACAGATGCCGTGACCGTAACCGTCCGCGCCGCCGGAATCGGTGGCGCGGACCGGGGATTCGGTTGTTCGAATGGGTAACGGAACTTGCGGGCTAGGGCGGACCCCGCTGTGCATACTGTGCCGGGGCACACTAGGTGAATTCAACTGGTCGTCGCAACACCTCTATCAGGAGGTGTTCGATGGTTCGTCGTCAGCAGGCCGCGGACAGGGCGGGTTCGTCCGAAGCTCCGCTCGCCGGGGCATCCGAAGTTTCAGAAACCCGTCGAGGCGGCGTTCTGGGGCGAGATCGCGAAAGGGCTGCTCGCGGAGGAAGCCGCGGGGGTTGTCGGCGTGGCGCCCGCGGTCGGCGCAAGATGGTTCCGACACGCTGGCGGCATGGCGCCATTCGACATCGCCCAGCAGCCATCGGGCCGCTACCTCTCGTTCGCTGAGCGCGAGGAGATCGCGATTCTCAAGGAGAAGGGCAAGGGCGTTCGCGAGATCGCTCGCGCCATGGGCCGCGATGCCGGGACGATCTCTCGTGAGCTGCGGCGGAACGCGGCCACGCGGGGCGGGAAGCCGGAGTATCGGGCGTCGGTCGCGCAGTGGAAAGCAGACATGACCGCGAAGCGACCCAAGGTCGCGAAACTCGTCGCGAACCCGCGGCTGCGCGCGTATGTCGAGGAGCGCGCCTGTCGGGGAAGATCACAAGCCCCGATGGCACGATCGTCACCGGTCCCCAGCCGCCGCGGTTCACCGGGAGAGGCAAGCCGCATCGGAAGGACAGGGCCTGGTCCTGGGCTTGGAGTCCGGAGCAGATCTCACACCGGTTGAAGATCGACTTCCCGGATGATGAGTCCATGCGCATCAGCCCAGAGGCGATCTACCAGTCGCTCTACATCGAGGGCCGCGGCGCGCTCAAGCGCGAACTCGTCTGGAACCTCCGCACGGGCAGGGCGCTACGCGTCCCCCGAGAGCGGTCGCGGCGCAAGACCTGGGCGCATGTCACGCCGGAGACGCTGATCAGCGAGCGACCGGCGGAAGCCGACGGTCGCGCCGTCCCCGGGCACTGGGAAGGCGATCTGCTGATCGGGTTGGAGCGCTCGGCGGTCGGCACGGTCGTCGAGCGCAAGACCCGTTACACGCTGCTCGTCCATCTCCCGCGGGAAGAGGGCTATCGGCACAAGGAGACGCCGAAGAACGGGCCGGCGTTGGCCGGCTATGGCGCGATCACGATGAAGAATGCTCTCGCCAACACGATGTCGGCGCTGCCGGCGCAGCTGGCGCGCTCGTTGACCTGGGACCGCGGCAAGGAGATGTCCGCTCACGCGCAGTTCCGCGTCGAAACCGGCATCCCGGTGTTCTTCGCCGATCCGCAGTCGCCCTGGCAGCGCGGCACGAACGAGAACACCAACGGGCTGCTGCGTCAGTACTTCCCGAAGGGCACCGACCTGTCCCGCTGGAGCGCCGAAGACATCGAAGCCGTCGCATTCGCGCTGAACACGCGCCCTCGGAAGTCGCTCGGATGGATGACTCCCGCTGAGGCCTTCAACGAGCAGCTATTGTTGCTCCAACAAGCCGGTGTTGCATCGACTGGTTGAGCCCGGTCTATTCTGCAGCCGATCAACAGAATCGTGCAGATTCGGTCTCGGGGGAACCGATCGGGGCTCGCACCGCAACTCACTAGGGAATCGCTGGTGAGATGCGCAGTCGCGGGCCTATGGAGGTGTTTCTCCGTGTGGCAGGGGGCTGCAGGAGAGGACACATGCAATGAAGCGTTGGCAATCGATGGTGTCGATGACAGCCGCAGTCATCGTCGGCACGACACTGGTTTCCTGTTCCACCGAAGGAGAACCGACCCAAACGGCCGCCGGCTCCTCGTCGAGTGCTGAGCCGGCCGTGGACCTGGCCGCTCTCGATCCCGGCTCCTACCCCACCGAGCCACGACCGGAGTTCGGTGTCGCCGACGACAAGGACTGGAACCACTTCGCCCGGGTCGAAGGGCAGCGGATGGCGCAGTTCACGGTGCTGCCGGTGGAAGTCGATCCCGGACTGGTCGATTCCGCACTCACGCTGACCGCACCGGTGCCCGGACCGCCCAGCCTCGATGGCCTCCTCTACGACGGCGCCTCGAAGATCAAGGCCAACAACGAACTCGTCGCCGGCTTCTCCACCAAGGCCGCCTCCGATGACGACCCGAAGAACATGCGCTCGCTGCAGATCATGGTGCTGCGCTACTTCACCCCCGAAACCGCGCAGGCCGCGGCCGGCCAGCTCACCGAAGGGTTCGCCGACTACGCACGGCAGAAGGGTGCCAACCCGGTGGTGGGCACCCTGTCTGGGGTCAACGGCGCCCAGACCGTGGCCACCAGCACCGGCGGCAGCAACTTCCTGCACACCTTCACCCCGCACGGGGTGTACGTGATCTTCACCTGGGCCACCGCACCGTCGGCGCAGCAGGCCGAAGCCATGACCCGCAAGGCCATCCCGTTGCAGGAGAAGCTGATCGATCAGTTCCCGCGCACCTTGACCGCCAAGGAGCGTCGCGCTCGAGGCCTGGACCCGCAGAACCTCGAGTTCCCGGTGGAAGATCAGAACAAGGTCCTGATCTACGCCCTGCCGCACAGCGATGAAGACCTCGACAGCTCTGATCCCAGTGCCGGCGGCAAGGTGTTCGTCAATCACGCACTGCGAGCGGTCTACGGTCCGCGCGGCATGGCGCACTTCACCACCGACAGCGAAAACACCTTCACAGTCCTGAAAAACGCCGGCTCGACGGCCAACGCGGTGGAACGGTCCTTCGTCTATCGCGCCGAGAGCGACGAGAAGGCCAAGGAACTCGCCGATGCGTATGCCAAGAGCGAGGAAGATCCAGTCGCGATTGCCCCGCCGCCGGGCCTGACCGAGGAGCAGGCGCACTGCACCAGCATCCCGTCTGCGTCGTCGACCTCCTACCAGTGCATCGTTCGGGTCGGCCGCTACGTCGCCGATGTGCACTCGAACAACAAGGGCGATGTCTACCAGCAGGCCTCGGCGCAGTACCTGATCCTGACCAAGGCCGACCAGAACGCCAACTAGGTTGCGCCAGAAGCGAACACAGGAGTGATGGGTCGATGAAACTGGGCGCACTTGCTCGGGGTGTGGTGGTCGCGCTATCGATAGCCGCGGTGGTGGCTGGATGCGCAACCGACGGGCAACCGGTCGCGGCGACGTTGACCGATCCGAAGGTCGACACCGCAGCCCTCGACACTGGAGACTTCCCTACCCGAGCAAGTGCCCCATTCGGCCGAGCCACCGATCATCAGCTCCATGAGGCCTTACGCATGGGCGACTACGTCGTCGTGCCCTTCGAGGCAAACCCCGACCTCGTCACCTACGAAAAGCCCAGCGGCGGTTTCGGCACCAATCAGCAGGACCGGTCAGCGTTTACCGACGTGACCCGCATCAGCCCCACGATCGCAGCAAACGACGCGCTACTCGGTGGGTTCGTGAGCTCGTTCGGCAACCTCGAGTCCACCGCTCGAACCAACAACCGCGAAATCCTGCACAACATGGTGCTGCGCTACCGATCACCGCAGGACGCAACCGCCGCACAGGACTCGATCTACCGCATCTATCAGGGCGTAGCGGCAAAGAAAGAACCCAACATGGTGGTCGTTCCCCTAGAGAGCAGCCCTGGCACCATCGTGCAGTACTACCAAGGCGTCAGACCCCCGCAATCCAGCGACCGCACCTATGTCACCGCGTACAAGGACTACGTTCTCATCGAGCGCTACCGCGCCCCGATCGCCCAGATCCCAGCGATGGACGCCACCGTGCGGGACCTCATCAGCCGGCAGAAGACGCTGCTCGACGAATTCACGCCCACACCAGGCGAACAAGCGCCGCTGCTCGACCCCCAGTCCCTGCTGATCTATGCCCTGCCCGCAGGGAACGCACCCGGAGCGGTGTGGGGCCCGCGGGGCATGGCGCACCGACAAGACGACCCGCAGGACATCTTCACTGTCCTGGACGAGACCACGTCGCAGACCGCAATCCAGGGTTCGGCGGTCGTGCGTGCCGACAACCCGCAAGGGGCACGCAAAGTCTTCGACTCCTTTACCAACGACATGGTGAACGACGGCACCTACACCCCCGTCGACAGTCCCCCAGCGTTTCCGACGGCGACCTGCCTGAAAGACGACACCAAGTCCAACCAGTTCGTGTGCATGATGACGCTGGGCCGCTACTACGCCCAGGTCGAAGGCCAGACCCTGAAGTCTGCCCAGCAGGCCGTCTCAGCGCAGTACCTGATCCTCACCACCGCCGACCAGAACGCCCGATGACCGGTCGGACATGAACTCTGTTCCGTCGTCGCCCCTCCCCCCGATGTTGGCGCGCAAGTGGGCCGACACTGCAGCTCTGCGGACGACGCAGTGGGGGCTGATCACCAGCGCCCAGTTCCAGCAGCACGGGGTGACCCGCAGCGATCAGCTGCGACTGCGCAACGCCGGGCTGTTGATCCCGGTCGCCAACGGGGTGATGCGCGAGACGGAGCGGGCTGGCGAAGGTGTCCTGGCTGCCGCCCAGTTGGCTTGGGTGTCGGCGGTGCGCGATCTCACGCCCGCCCAGCGTCTTTCGGCTCCTCACCCTGATTGCGTGGTCACCGGCACAACCGCGTTGGCTGTGCACGGTCTCGGTTGGCCCGGCGAGGGACTGCCGCAGCTCGCGATCACCCGGCCCCGCACCACCGGTGGCCGCACCACCACTACCACCCGGTATCTGTATCGGGCCTCGGCGTTGTCGTGGGATGATGTGGTGATCCTTGACGGGCTGCCCGTGTTCACCCCGTCCGCGGCGATCCGCGACCTCGGCCAGGACAACCGGGGGCACCTTGTCGATGATCTCGCCGGCTACTTCGCCGGCGTCGCTGTTGTCGCTGCCGATCGCGCCGATCGGGAGTCCATCGTGGCGGCAATCGCCGCCTGTGGTGCCCGCCTGCGTCCGGTGGTGTGCGATGTTCGCACCATCCTCGACCGCGTCTTCCGCAAAGCGGGTGTCGCCGAGGACCTGTTGGCGGCCACCATCTGGGGCGGTCTCTGGCAGCGACGATTCACCGCCGACCGGGCACACCACGTCGTGGCGACCGCGCTGTCGGTCGCTCTCGACGCCATCGCCGGGCGCACCGCCGCCGACCCTGCTGCCGCCCTGACCCGACTGTTTGAACGCAACGGGGCGGCACGGAAATGTGTCGTCCCCGACTGCGACTGGTGGGCGGTGGAACAAAACCGATGCAGCGCGCACGCCATGCAACGCCGACGTGAACGGGTGCTGTCCGACCCATCCTGCCCAGGCGCCTCCACCACCGCGACTCCGCGCCGTTCAGGACATGGCTGGTGGGGGCACCTCGACGACGACGGCGAGACCATCGCCTGTCACGAATGCGGCGAACGCTTCCGCGCCCTGACCCGCACCCATCTGGAAACTCACGACCTGACCGCCCGCGAGTACAAACAACGCCACGGCATCGAGCAACGCATCGGACTGGTCTCCACCGAGGTTCGCGAGCTGCGCCAACACCTCGTCGCCACCAATCCCCGCTTCTCAGAACGATTCCGCCGTAATCCTGATGAACCACGCCTGGCCGATCTACCCCCGGCTTTTGAGAATCGCTCTCACTGATTGACGTCGCTGTCGGCAGCGCGGTCCCGCCAGCGATCCACCAGTGCCACCATCTGGAAGAACAGCAGATACGAGCTCACCGCCAGGAACACACCCCCGCACAGCACATACAGTGGGCCGACAAACCAGGTGTTCAACGAGCTTTGCTCGGACAGGCTTTTCCCTGACGCCCCGAACATCGTGGCACCGTTCACGATCAGTTCCTCTGATCCGCGGCCATAGTGGTAGCAGAGGTCAACAGCGGCCATCGCCTGCCCACTACATTCCGCCGGGTCCTGGAGCAGGCTGATCCCACGGATCAGCGAGTACGCGCCGAGAGCGAAACAGAACCCGAACACCGCCAGCATCGGCCAGCTCAGCACATCAGAGTACAGACGCTTGCGCACGAATGCCCTCACCGTTTCTCCCCGCCTTTCCTGCTCCCTGCTCCCCCCTCCGACAGTGTCGGGCCGAACGCCCCTTGTGGCCCGGCCCGACACCGCCAGATCACCGGCTCAGGATCAAAACTCGAGGATCTTCAGCTGCCCGGCATCGCCGATCGGATCGCCGTGACCACCTCGCCGGAAATCATCGTCGTCAGGGTCGACGTACCTCAAGGAAAGGCCGTGGCCGGGCGCCGGTTCCGAACTCTCGGTGGCACCGCCGTGTGCGGACGCGATACCGGCACCGAAGCCGGTGAGGCTGGCGGCCAACAACGCGCCGGCCAAAACTCGAGAAGCGTTCTTACCCATGAAATCTCTCCATTCGCAGTGATTGGCCGTCGAGCGGCCCGTGCATACATCTGTTGCACCCAGCACCCAGGAAAGTTCCCTCCATCCCACGATCTCTTCTACGCACGCACTCTTAGGAGCGACCACATGGCATTGATGGCAACCGACCGGCAGGAAGGGCGGCAGCGCAGCGAAGCGGAGATCAGCTTGCTCGCGTTCCAGTTCTCGGACGCTGAGCCCGAGACGTGCGCCGCTTAGGTAGTCACCACTCCCCTACCCCGAGATACGTCGTGCGCGTTCCGAGTGAGGCTGTCAGTGCGCGTCGACGAGTGCGCGGTCACTGAGCTGTGCACGCCCGGTGTGTGAGGGAACGGCACCTGGCGAAGCATGCCGCTCGTCCATGCACTCCTGCGCGATGTCCATCCATCGCCCGATCGTGGTTCTGTGCACGCCGACGAAGAGCGCCATCTGTTCACGCTGTACGTGCAGACGCTCGCAGGCGAGAGCGCGCGCGACAGCGCCGGGTCCGCTCATGATGCGGTACTGCCCGCACATGTAGGTGGCCAGTTCGCGCTCGTCGTCGGTGATCTGGGCGTCGATCTCAGAGAAACTGACGCTCATCGGCGATTCCGACGAAACCAGTCGCGTCGTTGCTGTGTCCGACGTGGTGACCTGCGCCTGTGCATGGGATGCACTGCGATCCTGATCGGATTCTGAGTCCGTGACGAGTTCGGCGACCTCAGTGGCTGCAGGCGTCCTGTGCTCGGCGGCGGGTTCGGTGTCTGTCCAGACGTGCATGACGAGACCGTGGATGCTCGCCAGTAGGGCCAGCGGTGCGACCACGGCGATCGCGACCGCCAGCAGCCCGTGCACAGTGCCCTGTCCCGAGGCGAGGAAGGCGTGCGTGGCGTTGCCTGCCACGCTCACGGTGGAGAAGATCGCGAGCATGGCGAAGTGGTAGCGCTTGCCGGCGTCGTCACCTCGTCTGGTGGCGACGTAGACGCACCAGGTCGCTTGCAGGATGAACACGTCGATGACGACCGGCAGCAGTGGCGTCAGGGAGTCCGGAATGGCCCCGGACATCCGTGCCAGATCGGCAAGAGCGTTGAAGCTCAACGTGAATGAGGCGGCCACCACAATCAGGCTCAGGACGACGGCGCTGGCCATGCTGGCGGCGCTTGTCGAGCTCTTGTTGGCGTGGTCGGGCCGGGAAGTAGGGTCAGACATAGATCAACAGCTCCGATCTGTTGGTCGATGGTCCTGGTGGCGCCGCAATCGCCACCAGGACCGCCACATTGCTTCTCGCATCTGTCCTGCCGCCCTCGCACGGATTCGACGGCGCGCACGCAGTTGTAACGTTGTACCGCTACAACGGTCTAACTTCAGTAACGTCGCGGGCGGCCTGGCTTGTTATGGCTCGGTCCGGCGGCTTCTATCTCCGCCCGAATGGCGGCGATTACTTCCTCAGGTGACATCTCGTTCATCAGTCTGCGCATCGCGAACCTCGCGATCGCGCTTCGCGAGTCGATCCTGGGCTTGGTTCGGCGGCCAGCGATGCTCACTTCCTCAAGGAAGTCGTCAGTCTCTTCATCGAAGTAGATCGTGCTCGGGCCCACGGTGCGACCAGTCGAACCGCCAGCGGCGTCAGTGGATGGCGCTGGCGCGGGGTTCTTCTTCGGCTTCGGTGTTGTGGGGCGAGGTTTCGCGGCCACCGTTACCGAGGGCTTAGTTGGTTCTGGTGGAGTGGGCGCGGCCGGCGCCGCTTCGACCGTTGCCGTGGTTCTGGCTGGCTCGGTGTTGGTCGTCGCAGACGGTGGCTGGTTGGACTCCCCCGACACTTCGCCGGGTCCGCTAGCGGTTTCGGTCGTGGATACCGGCGGCGCCGTGTGGCGCGGCGGTGGCATAGGCCGGGCTTTGGCCCGCTTCTCACGTTGTTTGGTCATGGCGTCAAGGCCGCTCATTGCACTCATCGGACATACTCCTGGACGAACTTCGCGGTTTCTTCATATGCCTCGGCGACAGGTTGCAGTGCCTTCGCCGGCGGGTTCTCGGATGTAATCGCGATGCGTTTGGTGCGGCGCTCGACGGCAACCGCTCTTGGGACCGGCGGACCCACCTGAACGGGGGTGCCCTCAACCGCCTTAGCTAGCCTTCTGAGCTCTGCCTCCGGTGGAACAGGCGGGATCATCGTCGGCGAGATGATAAGTGGGTAGTCCGGCATGTCATTGATGAGCTCTTCGGTGGCGGTCAGATCGAGGTTGCGCAGTGGCGTCGGCACGATCACCGCGTGAGCAACGCTGAGTGCACCGAACGCTGCGGAAGAGATCCCGGGGTGTGTGTCGACAACAACCCATTCGGTGTCCCAATCCTTCGCCCATCGCTCAAGCGCATTGGCCACGACCTCGTGTTGGGGCATCTGGTCGTAAAGGTCAGGATGTCCGGGCACCAGCCGAGGCTTGCCGTGCCCCTTCAACGGGCGAGGTGTTCTACCGCTCTCAAATGCATCCAGGATCGGGATCCGCAGCCGTTCCAGCGGCCGATACCCCCACTTTCCAGTCACTCCCCCACCGTCGTGCTCGAAGTCGACCAGGACAGCGTCCAGCAGGTAGGCCAGCTCGTACGCACCCGTACTCTTGCCCACCCCTCCCTTTCGAGAGTGATGCACGACGATCTTTGCCATTGTGGCCCTCCACTATTGAAACGTTGTAGCGGCATAACGCTGGCGCGATCTGCCAGCAGTCGTTCGGTTGCAACGTTGCACCTTTGTAGCGTTCAAACCTTGTAACACCCTGCGGTTCAGCCGTTATAGGCGCTAAACCCTGTAA
>NZ_CP046257.1:2240000-5039827 GCF_009720185.1 Gordonia sp. 135 | reverse complement strand
CCGGCGGGGGTTCGTGGCCGACGCTCTGACAGAACCTAACAGAGGTGTCGGCGGGCTACAAAGCGATCGGGACAATTGACTCGTTCAGACTGATTGTCGTGATCCGCGTGCTCCAGAACACACCTGGTGAGAGACTGTTCTGCTGCCCCGACGACCGCGTTTGATTTGAGCGCGCGCTGTCAGTAGTCTCGACTGGTCATCCAGGTTGCGGATTTGCGCGGCGTTTTGTCATGTTCGCCGAGTTCATCACCGACAAGAGTTCGGCACCGTCCTGGATCAACGACCAACGACAACATGTGGGTCACGTGCGGGTAACCGGCGTGCTCACAGGGAGCACAAGGAGTCACCGTGGCCAAGGGCAAGCGTACTTTCCAGCCGAACAACCGTCGTCGTTCGCGCGTGCACGGCTTCCGTCTGCGTATGCGGACCCGCGCCGGCCGTGCGATCGTCAGCAGCCGCCGTAACAAGGGCCGCGCGAAGCTCACCGCCTGATCGTCGGCTACCCACCGGATCCTCCGGGTCCGGTCAGCTGATGATGACTGCGTCTTCTCATCGGATCTCTCGTGGATCCGACTTCTCACGCACCCTGAAGTCCGGTGCGCGGGTGAATGCTCGTGACTTCGTCGTACACCTGGCACCTGTCGGCCCACAGTGGCCGGATCCAACAGGGTTACGCCGCGACGTCGCCATGACAGGTGGACCCTGGCTCGGCCTTGTCGTGAGTAAGTCGGTGGGCAACGCCGTGGTCCGCCATGCCGTCGCACGACGGCTGCGGGCCGCGTTCGGGGCTACGCGGCATCTCTGTCCGGCCGTCGAGACATACGTGGTGATCCGCGCTCGACGCGGCGCCGCGGACAGGACCAGTGAAGAACTGGCGGATCAACTGCGATCGGCTTTGACCAGCCGGCGGGTCGTCGAGATGGCGCCCACCGCAGGCACACCGACCGGGGCGGGTGTCGGACGATGATCGACGCCGAGCTGAATGACCGTGGATCGGCCCCCTCCCCCACCCCGTCATCGTCGACTCCGAACACTCGGACCGACTCGCCCGCGGACGCGGACGATCAGCTCACCGTCATCGCCCGGATGCGCCGGGTAGCCCATCTGCTCCCCCGCCGCACGGTCATCTTTCTCATTGAGCTCTACCGGACCTGGGTATCGCCGCTGCGGCTGCCCACGTGCCGGTTCGAACCGACCTGCTCGGGTTATGCAGTGGAAGCCCTCGAACGTCACGGCTTCTTGTACGGCTCTCTGCTGGCGACGGTCCGGCTCCTCAAGTGCGGTCCGTGGCACAAGCCCGGATACGACCCGGTTCCCGACAAAGGTCCCCGCGAACTGTGGAGCGATCTCTGCGGCCGGATCCGTGAACTCTCCGGCGGGCCGCAGCCGGCCCACGATGGCCGGACCCATCAGCCACCGTCCCGGCGGAACGATTCCACCTAGAGAACAACAAGTAAGGGGTACCTGACCCGTGCTCGACTTCATCTACTACCCGGTGTCCGGGATCATGTGGGTGTGGCATTGGCTCTTCAGCTACGTCACGCCCGCCAGTCCCGGTGGCGACGGCATCGCCTGGGCATTGTCCGTGGTGTTCCTCGTCTTCACCCTGCGCGCAATTCTCTACAAGCCCTTCGTGAAGCAGATTCGCACCACGAAGAAGATGCAGGAAATCAACCCGCAGCTCCAGGCGATTCGGAAGAAGTACGCCAAGGACCGGGTCAAGATGACCGAAGAGATGCAGAAGCTCCAAAAGGAGCACGGGTTCAACCCCATGCTCGGCTGTCTGCCGATGCTGCTGCAGATCCCGGTGTTCATCGGTCTGTTCCACGTGCTGCGTTCGTTCAACCGTATGGGCACCGGCATGGGGCAGCTCGGCATGAGCGCCGCCGAGACCCGGTCGCAGGGCAACTACGTATTCAGCGCGGAGCAGGTGCAGAACTTCCTCGACGCGCGCCTGTTCGGCGTCCCGTTGTCGTCGTATCTCGTCGAACCGTCGACCGAGTTCCAGGCCTTCGTCGAGCCGGGTGCCCCGATCGACTTCACCCGCCCGCAGATTGCTTACGTCGTGGTGCCGATGATGATCGTCGCTTCGATCGCCACCCACATGAACTCGCGCGCCTCGGTGCAGCGTCAGCCCGAGGCTGCACTGGAGAATCCGCAGACGCGGATGATGAACAACCTCGCGCTCTACATCTTCCCCATCGGCATCCTGGTCACCGGTCCGTTCTTCCCCGTCGCGATCCTCCTCTACTGGATGAGCAACAACATCTGGACCTACGGCCAGCAGCACCTGGTCTTCGGCAAGATCGCCAAGGAAGAGGAAGAGGCCAAGCTCCTCAAGCAGGAGAAGCTGAAGGCGAATGCCCCCAAGCCGGGTGTGCGTCCGGACCGCCAGAAGAAACGCAATGCAGCCGCAGACGAATCCGGCAACTCGGAGACGACAGCGGTGTCCATGACCAAGGCGGGTGCGACCGACGACGCGGATGCGACGAGCGACTCCTCCCCCAGCGGCGCCACGGACTCCGGGCCGGGCGCGAAGCCGAAGCCGGGACAGAAACCGACGCGCTCGAACGCCGGCGCCGGTCCGGGTTCCAAGAACCAACCCCCCAACCGGGGCGGGAAGTCCACCGCCAAGAGCGGTAAGAAACGCGGCAAGCGATGACCGCACAAGACTTGTTCGAAGAAGCACACAGTTAGGTGAATGAGATGACAGCAGAGACTGCAACTCAAACCGGAACCGAGACCGAGGCGCAGGACGACGCCAAGGCCACGACCGAAGACCAGACCGAGTCCACCGCCGAGTCCACCGGTGCGGACACCGCTGCCGACACCGACGTCACCGACGAGTCCGCCGAGGACTTCGACGATGACGAGGACGATGACGAGGACGAGGACGACGAAGATCGCCTCGTCGAAGAGGGCGAGATCGCGGGCGACTACCTCGAGCAGCTGCTCGACGTCCTCGACTTCGACGGAGACATCGACCTCGATGTCGACGGTGATCGTGCCGTCGTCAGCATCGACGGCGGTGACGACCTGACGAAGCTCGTCGGCCGTAAGGGTGAGGTTCTCGACGCCCTGCAGGAACTGACCCGTCTCGCGGTCCAGCAGGCGACCGGTGAGCGCAGCCGGCTGATGCTCGACATCGCCCGGTGGCGTGCCGACCGTCGTGACCGCCTGGCCCGTCTCGGCCGCGAGGTCGCCGAGCGTGTCCTCAAGTCGGGCGAGCGCGAGGCGCTGGATCCGATGACTCCGTTCGAGCGCAAGATCGTCCACGATGCGGTCGCCGCCGTCGACGGTGTCGTCAGCGAGAGCGAGGGCGCCGAGCCCAAGCGTCGCGTGGTGGTCCTCCCCGAGTAGTACTCGCCGGACTACGAGTTGCACTCAGGCCCCGACCGTCGGTCGGGGCCTGAGTCGTTTCCGGGCTCCCCTCCCCTTCAAGGTTCCCGACGCTCGAATGGCTGCGAGAAATTACAGGGGTGTTGTTTCACGTGAAACGTCGGTCTTTGTGGCCTTGTCAGTTTTCGCGTGAGGGGACGTTGTGGGTTCTCGTGCGCGGCGAGGAGCCGTCGATTCGACGCCCTCCGGCCAACTACGGCACCGGATCTCCGCGACCTCAGGTATCCGGGTTGATTTGTCACGTGTCGTTTCATTTGGATTGCCTCATTGCTGCCCGGTGGGCCTCCGCGAATCCGTCTGCATCCCTTGGCGGCCATCCGTTCGCGGGTCGATGCAATCGAAGTGCGATGCTGATTGTGGAGTGTCCCCCCCACAGAGACTCTCACCGGTCCCTTCATAGGAAGCCGAGGTTCTAGTGAGTGCGCCGGTCTGGTTGCGGGCCGGTGAGTGCTTGGCAGGCTCGCATGATGGTAGATGTCACCCTTCGTGGCGGGCAGCGACATGACTCGCGTCATCTGTTGCCGATCTGGGTTTCACGTGAAACGGGGCGGTGCTGAGGTCCACGGGAACCAGCGCGGTGTACGCGGCGTCGCTCGGCCCGAAGTCGAGAAGCGTGCCTAGGCCTCGCCACCGTAATGAATGCCCCGTTCTGCCGGCCCCGATTCATCCAACCCTTTCGCGACCGGTTGAGATCTCGTCGGCGTCCGAGCCGCGAGTGTCGCCCACTCGTGAGGGACACTAGAGAGGTACGAAGCAAATGGGGTTGAGAGCAGACGGGGTTGAGTCGGTGCGCAGGCCCGCATCGCGAGTTGACTGCTCCCCTCCCCCAATAGCCGCCGTGCCGTGATGACGCGTAGCGGTGAGCATCCGACCGCGCTTCCCCGGGCTCCTCTCTTGTCGACCCGATCCCGCTGCGGCACGACAAAAGATTGAGCTAGATCTGGTCAGTCGGATTCGGCGCCATTGACCAACGACTCGTCCGCCGGGCCGTGGATCGGTAACTCTGCTCCGGTCATGCGACTACGAGTTCAGCGGTCCGGCGAATATCACCAATGTGGTTTCACGTGAAACATGTGCCTCCGGGCTCCATGTGCACCGACCGTGAGTCCCGCCAGGTTCCACGTGAAACACTGTCATAGGACCAACTAGAAACGGAGGCGCAGTGTCGTCAGACGCTCAACCCGATGACCATCCCGACCTTGATGCACTGCAGACCCCGCCGGCGTCGGCGGACGCGGTGTTCGGTGAACGTAAGGAACTGGCGGAGGGTTACTGGCGAATACTGGCCACCGATGGCATCGACCACGGCCTGATGGGACCCCGAGAGGTTCCTCGTCTGTGGGATCGGCACATCCTCAACTGTGCAGTCATCGGCGAACTGATCGAGAAGAACGAGATCGTGTTCGACGTCGGGAGCGGTGCGGGCCTACCCGGTTTACCGCTCGCCATCGCACGGCCGGATGTGTCCATCACTCTGATCGAGCCGCTGCTTCGTCGTAGTACCTTCCTTGAGCGAGCAGTCCAGACCCTCGGCCTCGAGAACGTGGCAGTCGTCCGCGGCCGTGCGGAGGAGAAGGCGGTCCGCGCGGGCGTAGGTCTTGCGGACGTGGTGACGTCCAGGGCTGTCGCACCGCTTGAGCGGCTCGCCAAATGGTCCGCTCCCCTTGTTCGTGGGGGCGGACGGATGATCGCGATCAAGGGATCGTCTGCGGCCGAGGAGATCGAGCGGGATCGCGCGGTCGTCGGGAGGACCGGAATCAGTGACCTCCGGGTAATCACGTGCGGGGCCATACTCGAGACCCCGACGACTGTCGTGGTGGGGACGAAGGCAGAGCGGGCCGCGAGAAAGCAGCGACGGCGATGAGCATCGCCTGGATCATCCGCGGTAGTGCGGCCGATTGTGCCGACGGTGTCACACAGAGGGAGTTCTGAATTGGTATGGAGTCCGCGTAAGGCGCAGAATAGAAAGCGTCCTGGCAGTGCGACTCAGCGCGCTGCCGTTGACGATTCTGCATCAGTTGGAACCGGGGCGACGTCCCCTGGACCCGACAACTCGAACGCCTACCAAGTAGGTCAAAGGAGTGCCCGCGTGGTCGAGCAAGACCCGAACGTTTCACGTGAAACGCCACCCGCTGGAGCCCCGCACGTCGCGGGCGAACCATACGCCGACACCCCGATCGCCATGGCTGCGGAGCGCGCGAGTCAGGTCCTGACACCTGGCGGTGCCGGCCAACTCCCCCGCCCGCAGCACACCCGCATCATGACGGTCGCGAACCAGAAGGGTGGCGTCGGCAAGACGACCACTGCGGTGAACCTGGCTGCCGGTCTGGCTCTGCGTGGACTTCGCGTGCTCGTCGTTGATCTCGACCCGCAGGGCAACGCGAGCACGGCCCTGGGTATCGACCATCGCGCCGAGGACATCGCCTCCGTCTATGAACTCCTCCTCGGAGAGGTGACGCTCCAGGAGGCCATCCAGGAGTCGCCGAGCCAACAGGGTCTCTTCTGCGTCCCCGCGACACTCGATCTGGCCGGTGCCGAGATTGAACTCGTGTCCCTGGTGGCGCGCGAGAACAGGCTCCGAAACGCCCTCTCCGACGAAGTGCTTGCCGAGTATCAGCTCGACTACGTCTTCATCGACTGCCCGCCGTCACTCGGCCTGCTGACCGTCAACGCGATGGTCGCCGCCCGTGAGGTCCTCATCCCGATCCAGTGCGAGTACTACGCACTCGAGGGCGTGGGACAGCTTCTCCGGAACATCGAGCTCGTACAGGCGCACCTCAACCGCGAGTTGCACGTGTCGACGATCGTCCTCACGATGTACGACGGTCGGACCAAGCTGGCCGACCAGGTGGCCGAAGAAGTCCGTCGCCACTTCGGCGACAAGGTGCTCGGCACGATCATCCCCCGCAGTGTGAAGGTGTCCGAGGCACCCGGTTACGGGATGACGATCATCGAATACGATCCCGGTTCACGTGGCGCGATGAGTTACCTGGATGCGGCGCGCGAACTGGCTCTCCGCGGCGCAGCGGAAAGCGCTCAGGCATGACGACACAGATCCGGTTCCGAGTGGAGGTAGAGGCATGAGTCAACGGGACACCGCGCAGCGACGAGGCGGACTCGGTCGTGGACTGGCCGCACTCATTCCGACCGGTCCCACCGAGGACCAGTCGAGCGCTCCCAGACTGGGCAACGCCGCTGCCGACGTCGTCATCGGGAAGGGCCCGTCGCCTGCCGTCGACGGCCATTCCTCCCCTGCCGGCGCCTCAGCGGTCGACGTATTGAGCCGCGAAGAGGCCGGCGCCGTCTACCGGGAGATCCCGCCCAAACAGATTCAGCCGAACCCGAACCAGCCCCGGACGGTCTTCGACGACGAGCAGATGTCCGAGCTGGTCCACTCGATCCGCGAGTTCGGTTTGATGCAGCCCATCGTCGTACGGCGCCTGAAAGAGCCGACGGCTGACGGTGTCGCCTACCAGATCGTCATGGGTGAGCGCCGGTGGCGGGCGAGCCAGGAGGTCGGTCTCGAGGCCATCCCGGCCATCGTCCGCGAGACAGCTGATGGCGACATGCTGCGCGACGCACTGCTCGAGAACATCCACCGCGCTCAGCTGAATCCGTTGGAAGAGGCGGCCGCCTACCAACAGCTTCTCGAAGAGTTCGGTGTCACCCACGAACAGCTCGCAGCCAAGCTCGGCCGCTCACGCCCGCTCATCAGCAATATGATCCGCTTGCTGAAGCTGCCCATCCCGGTCCAGCGACGAGTCGCGGCGGGCGTTCTGTCCGCTGGGCATGCTCGCGCCCTCCTCGCCCTCGAGACAGGAAGCGACGCACAGGAGGCTCTCGCCGCGCGAATCGTTGCCGAGGGCCTGTCGGTTCGCGCGACCGAGGAAGCTGTCACTCTCGCCAACCGCGGGGACGGACCTGAGGCGAAGCCGGCCGCACCCAAGCGCAAGCCGATGCAGATGCCTGGACTCCAGGACCTCGCCGAGAGACTGTCCGACAGCCTGGACACCAGGGTTACAGTCAGTCTAGGGAAGCGGAAAGGGAAGATTGTCGTGGAGTTCGGATCGGTTGATGACTTGGAACGCATCGTTCAGTTCATCGATCCGAACAAGTGAATTCCACCGCGGTATTCTCGGTACCAGCGGATGCGGAAGTAATGTCACAGTGACGATTGATGGATCAAGCGGCGACCTGGATTTCGAAATGGTCTGCAGCCCAATATGTTTCGTAGATTCAGGTCTTCGGTTCGGAGCTAGGTGACATGAGCGTGTCGATTGTGCGGCTGGAACTCGGATCTTTCGAGTCGCTCCCCCACCACACCCGGCGATGTGTCTTCTGGGAAGTCGAACCGACCACCAACGGTGAGTCCTACGAGAGCGAGTTCGACAAGGAGGCCTGGATCTCCGGGCTGCTGCTCGAGTGGGGCGCGTGCGGACAGGTCGCGATCGAATCAACGACCAACTCCGTCATCGGTACGGCGTTCTACGCACCGCCGGCCAGGGTGCCTCGCTCGCAGCACTTCCCCACTTCCCCGGTCAGTCACGATGCCGTACTACTCACAAGCATCCGAACCGAGCCGGGCCACGAGGAAGTCGCGACGATTCTGCTCGACGCAGTCCTCGGTGATCTGATTCGCCGCGGTGTCCGCGCGGTCGAATCCTTCGGACTGGTTCGCAACGGTGCCGGCGGGGCCGAGTTCGGCTCGACGCTCGGTGCCACACCATCCGGATCTTCGGAGACGGGTGGGGCCGTCGCCGGTGGAGGTCTCGCCGATCTCGATTTCTGGACGGACGAAGAGATCATCGAAGTCGCGCGGGAGATTCTCGAGGACTCACAGGCGGACTTGTGCACCACGTGCATGATCGACGCGTCGTTCCTCAAGAACTCCGGATTCGACGTCGTCTCATCGCATCACCGCTTTCCGCGGTTCCGTCTGGAGCTCGACCAAGGACTCGGCTGGAAGTTCGAGGTGGAGAGCGCCCTGGAGAAGCTTGTGGTGATGGCCGAGATCGATCTCATCGGACGGCAGCGCACAGCTGTCCCGGTGGGATCCGGTCGGGGGCGCGTCAGCGCGAAGCGTTCTCCGCAGCCAGAAGGTCCGCGAAAGTGTAAGTGCCCGTAGGACGATCGTCCTGATCGAGCAGGTACAACCGCTTCACGGCCACCAGGATGGCATCCGCGATGACATTGCGCCAATCCGAATCGGCAAGGACCGCGGCATCATCCGGGTTGGTGATGTAGCCGACGTCGATGAGGGCGACCGGCATTCTGGTGAGCCGCAGGACATCCCACGTGCGCTCGTGCGTCCGACAATCGGCAAGCGGTGTGCGAGCGGCGATCTCGCGCTGGATGAACCCGGCGAGATTGCGACCGATCGTCGAGAAAGAGTTCTGGTTGTTGCCGAAGTAGAACGACGCGACGCCGTTGGCCTGCACGTTGCGGTAATGACCGCAACGCAGCGAGATCATCAGGTCGGCGTCCATGAGGTTCGCGACTCGGGCGCGTTCGTTGTCACCCGGCCGGCCCCGACCATCGTGAGACAGGAAGGTCTGCATCCCGGCGGCGGCCATGCGGCCCTCGAGACGCGCTCCCAGATCCCAGAGAAGATCGGATTCGCGTTCGGCGAGGTCACCGGTCGACAGCGGATGCAGCCCGCCGGAACCCGGATCGATGAGGATCCGCTTGCCCGACAGCTGCGGACCGGAGCGTCGAACCTGCTCCTCCTGACGGATCGCATACGGCGAACCACCGGTCACACGCGTGCCGAGACGCTCGAGAGACCGCAGAGTCGCCGGACCACAGATCCCGTCAGACGCCAGACCGTATTCACTCTGGTACAGACAGACTGCGTTGTGGGTGTTGAGCCCGAAGATTCCGTCGACGAGCGAGGTGTAGTAGCCGAGGTTCTGGAGTCGATGCTGCAGGGTCGCGACGTCGTCGCCGACCATGGGTGCCGACAGCTGGTACGAGAGCACACGGGCACCGAGACGATACGAGGCCTCGCGAAGAACCCGGTAGGTCGCGGGTCCGACGATTCCGTCGACGATCAGACCGCGCTGCTGCTGGAACGCCCGAAGTGCCCGGTCACAGGCTTCGTCGAAAACAGGCTCCCCACCCTCGGGCAACAGACCGAGCCCGACCAGGATGGCGCGGATCTCGGCCACCGCCGAGCCGTGATCCCCAAGTCGGAACAATGGCATGTCGTCACCCCTCGTACGAATCGCGGCAGGGTGACGCCCTGCCGGCGAGATCTGGCGGACCACATCACTGCGGCACCGGTCAGCATCAGCCTGCATTCTCTCAGCTGAAGTTCACTACACCAAACTGGAACAGGTCCAGCGGCGTCGTTGTCGGCTCGTGTCCCTCATGGTCGGGGACCCGGGCCGAGACTACCAACGACGAGAGCCCGCGGGCCCACGACAACGTCGTTCACCCGTCGGACTCTCGCCGCGGATCAGAAGAAAATGCAGGTCAGGCCGACTGGCCGACCACCGAATCGAGCTCGCGGAGCAGTGCCGCCTTGCCCTTGGCCCCCACGATTGTCTTCACCGGCTGACCCTTGTCGAACAGGATCATCGTCGGGATCGACATGATCTGGAAGTCGCGCGCGGTGGCCGGGCTCTCATCGACGTCCAGCTTGGCGATGGTGAGCTTGTCGCCGTGGTCGCGCGCGATCTCCTCGAGAACCGGGGCGACCATGCGGCACGGGCCGCACCAGGTCGCCCAGAAGTCGACCAGAACCGGCTTGTCGGCACCGAGGACGGTGTCCTTGAAAGTGGTGTCGTTGACGACGACCGTGTTTGCACCCATGGTGATGTCCTCCTCAGATGGACTCAGAGAATGAAGTTGGAAAGGAATAGTTCAGGTCAGGCGGGTGCCTGAACAGCTTCGACGTCGGCAACGGACTCGGCGTCGACGGTGTGCGCGGGCGCTTCACCCTGTTCGGCGAGCCAGCGCTCTGCGTCGATGGCAGCCGAACAGCCACTACCGGCTGCCGTGATGGCCTGACGGTAGGTGTGGTCGACCAGGTCGCCACAGGCGAAGACACCGGGCAACGAGGTGTAGGTGGTGCGACCCTGAACGAGGACGTAGCCCTCGTCGTCGAGGTCGACCTGTCCGCGGACCAGTTCGCTGCGCGGGTCGTGGCCGATCGCGACGAACATGCCGGTGACGTCGAGGTTGCTCACCTCTCCGTTGCGGGTGTCCTCGATCTCGAGGCCACTCACCGAGCCGTCGCCGATGACCGACCGAACGGCGGCGTTGGTGACGAACCGGATCTTGTCGTTGTCGCGGGCGCGCTCGAGCATGATCTTCGAGGCGCGGAACTCGTCGCGGCGATGGACCAGCGTGACGGTGCGGGCGAACTTCGTGAGGAAGGTCGCTTCCTCCATCGCGGAGTCGCCGCCGCCGATGACGGCGATGTCCTGGTCCTTGAAGAAGAAGCCGTCGCAGGTCGCGCATGCGGAGACACCGCGACCGAGGAGCTCCTGCTCTCCCTCGACGCCGAGGTACCGAGCTGCTGCGCCCATCGCGAGGATGACCGCGCGTGCGCGGAACACCTCACCGCCGACCTCGACCTCCTTGATGTCGCCCGCGAGGCGAACCGTGTCGACGTCCTCCATGCGCAGGTCGGCGCCGAATCGGATCGCCTGCTCGCGCATCTCGTCCATCAGGGCAGGGCCCTGGATGCCGGTCTGGAAGCCGGGGAAGTTCTCGACCTCGGTGGTCGTCATCAGCGCGCCACCGAACTGGGTGCCCTCGAAGACGATCGGCGCTAGCTCGGCGCGCGCGGCGTAGATCGCCGCGGTGTACCCGGCAGGACCAGATCCGATGATGATCACGTCGTGGATCTGCTGGGTCTCTGGCTGGCTCATCCGTCCTCCGTGCTGTGGGGTATGCGAGATCCCGGAGTTCTCGTCGGGATCACGGCTGCTTCAACACAAGGGTAAGCGCAGATGTTCCCGGTCAAGTCCATGCGTCCGGCGTGGTGACGCAGGTCTCGGCTCTGTAGAGGGGATCAGGCGCCGATGGTCCCCCTGGCCAGGAGCGCGGGATTGCCGGTGTCGCACTCGAGACCGACGATCAGGGCGTCGAACCGGCCGGCGATCCCCGTCGACAGCAGGATGGCGGCAGCGGGGTCGCCGTGGAAGATGATCCGCCCGGAGCCCACGATGACGACCGTCGCGGGGACGAGATGAGCCGCGGTACAGCGCCGGAGCGCGGCGACCGACCCGAACGGCGCACCGTCGGTACGGCCGAGGACTGCGATGGCCGACGCGGAACCCGACGGGTCCAGGGTCTGGGTCGATCCGGGTTGAGCCTGAATCGGCGACGGGGTGTCGTCGGACGACGAGGACATCAGGCGCTGCACGCCGATCGAGCCGAGAGCGACCACCACGATCGCCGCCGCGGCCAGCACCACCGGGAGGATCCTCCACCGGCGGGATCGTTCGCGCCGTGCGGCGAGATCCACCGGGGCGTCCTGGCCGGGACCGGGCCGCACAGGACCGGGAGTTGCCGCACCATCGATCGCGGACGATCCGGCGAGAGCGGTCAGTGTGGCCTGAACGTCGGCGCGGACATGATCCGGAACCGCATGCGGGGCGGGGGCCGACGTGCGGAGCTGACTCGTCGTCCGGACCAGGGCTGTCAGGATCTCCTGCGCGGCAGCGTCATCGGCGACCCGTGCGCGGACGTGGGCGGCAGCGCGTTCGGACAGCACTCCGGCGTGGAGATCGGCCAGCGTCTCCGCCGAATACGGCGGCTCGGGCAGATCGCCGGACTCGGTGTCGTCAGGTCCCCGCGGGGTCATGGTGTCAGTCTTCCATTCCGAAGGTCGGGCGTCGGTGTCTCGGTGGTTGCATCTCGCTGGTCGTCGTCCGTTGGTCGTCGAATACTTGGACGCACAACGCGCGGTTCCGGTTCCGCCCCGACCGAATCCGACGGAAACTCATTGGCAGGCAGTGGCTTACGCATCATCGGCAGTCCGGAGATGGCCGAGGACCTGAGCGAGTTTGAGGCGCCCCCGTGCGCATCGGCTCTTGATCGTCCCCTCGGCGACGCCGAGCAATGACGCCGCTTCGGCGACCGAATAACCCTCTAGGTCGACTGCGACGATGGCCTGTCGTTGCCCTTCGGGCAGCGTGTGCAGCGCCCGACCGATCGACACCGACAGGTCCACCGCGGAGATGTCGTCGGTCGTGTCCGCAATCGACATCACGTCCCATTCGGGCAGGGGGACGGTCTTGCGGGCGTTGTTGCGGCGAATCCGGTCCAGGCACGCGTTGACCACGATCCGGTGCAGCCAGCTGGTGACCCTCGCGTCGGAGCGGAAATCCGCCGCGGTTCGATGCGCGGCCAGCAGTGCGTCCTGCAACCCGTCGGCAGCATCCTCGGGGCTATGGCTGGTCCGGATGGCGACCGACCACAGGTAGTCGAGGTGACGGTTGACGAGAACGGAGAACGCGCCCGGGTCGCCGGCGACGTGAGCGCCCAGCAACTGCTCATCGGTGCGCAGGTCAACTGCGTCGTTCCCCCCGGCCATGCGCTGAGAGTAATGGAGAAGTCAACTCACGACGCTGCGATGAGGCGGTTGTCTACAGGGTTGCGTCGACTGTGGACAGCTGCGGTGCCCGCGCCCTCAGGCCTCCAGCCGCGACCGGACCGCGGCCATCCGTGCGGCGAGTTCGCGTTCGTCGATCACCCCGCGGTCGAGCAGTGTGTGGGCGAGGGCGACGAGCTGATTCTCCGGATAGGGAAGGTCGGCATAGGTGGTCGCCGCCAGCCGGTCCTCTTCGTCGCGTCGTTCGACCGGGCCCGGGGCACAGGTGGTGCCGGAGGCCTGATCGAGTGCGTCACAGATCCCGTCCAGGCTGGACTTCCAGGGCGGAATCGCGTTCTCCACACCGTATTTCGCCGCCATCCGGGGCCATACCTGGCCGCGTCCGACGATGTCGACGAGAGGCGGATAGACGCGGAGACGGTGCGGAGTCGACATCGTGTCAGCCCTCCATCGGGTGGATTGCGGGACGGATCGACGTGACACGGTTGGTTGTGACCCCGGGTTTGGGCAGCGCGACCCCGATGACACAGTCGCGGGTGATGATCTCGGCGAGCTGGTCGTGGTTCCAGTCCTCGGTCCCGGCCGGACGCTGCGGCATCACCATGAAGCGGTGCTTCTGGTTGGAGTCCTGCACGTTGATGCTGACGCCTTCGGGCAGTTCGAGGCCGAACTCGGCGAGGACCTGGCGCGGCCAGCGGACCATCCGACGGCGGTAGTTCGGTGTCCGGTACCACTCGGGTGAATTGCCCAGGATCGGACGCGGGTAACACGAACACAGCGCGCACACGATCACGTTGTGCACGGTGGGGGTGTCCGCCAAAATCTCGAACGCCGTGAAGTCACTGGGTGTTCCGAAACCCGTGGGTTCCAGCCAGTCCACCCCGACCTCCTTGCTCGCGGTCATCGGCTCCTTCATCACGAGCTCTTTGAAGTCCGGTTCGAGCCAGGCCCGTGCGACGAGCGTCGCCGCGGGTGTGGGGCCGATCTGTTCGGCGAACTCGGTGAATCGTCGATGTTCGTCCGCGGTGAAGATCCCCTTCTCGATGCACAGTTCGCGCAGGGCGATCTCGAGGACCTCGAAGTCGGTGATCTCGTCGACCATCGGCGCGACGGTCCGCTCGTGGTCGTGGTCGTGGTCGTGGTCGTGGTCGTGTGCGTCGTTGCTCATGATTGCGTGTCCTAGCCGCCGGCTGGTGCCAGCCAACGTTCGGGGATCTCGGTCTGCAAGGTGTCGCCTGTCGGCCCGCCGTAGCCGTGCCACAGGTCGGCCATCGGGAACTGCACGACGTAGAACCATTCGGTCTTCGCGTCGTCCATCGCGAAGGTCTCGTCTTCTGCCGCCGGGCTCTCATAGGCGATCTCGACGATCTTTCCGGTGGCGCCACGGCAGTATGCGGGTGTGCGCGTGTAGAAGATGACCGGCATCTCCCGGACGAGGACCTCGTCACCCAACGCGAATCGCGGCTCGCCCGCCTGACCGGCATATACCTGGGGGTCACCTTTGCCGACGGCCCGCTTGTGATGTTCGTTGCGGGCGACCCCGGAACCGTCGCCTTCACCGCGTGGTTTGGCCTCGGGGGCCTTGCCACCTGTTCCGTTCGCGTAGCGCTCCTGGATCTCGACCATGCGCTCGGTGAGCTCGCCCAGCTTGATGTGGTGCTTCTCGATGAGGACCCGCGCAACGGCGATTATCCACCGACCGTAATACGGGAGTCCGAGATACTGGGCTCGCCCGACATCGACATTGCCGATACGTCGCCGTTCCTCCGACAACCAGATTCCTCGCCAGGCGAGGACCTCACACATGACGTAGGTCATGTGCTCCCATGTCTCGTACTCTTTGCCCTCGAGGAACATCGGTGCGTCTGGCTCGCCACCGACGTCGTGAACGGGTTTCCAATATGCGGCGATCCGGGCGTGGTCGAGCATGTCCGGGTACGGGGCATCAATCAACTCTGGATACGAAGAGTGAAGTCGCGCAACAAGATGCAGTTGTTCCGCACGTTCCTTGGCAGTGCTCACTTGGCACCTCCGGGGGGCCTGATCGGCAACAGCGAACGTTGCTGAATGTACTCTTCGACACTCTGGATCGGGCTCGATTCGTGCCCGATCAGAAAGTCGATTACCTGTAATTCTTGAAATACATTGATGTAATGAATACCGGGAACCGGAGAATTCGACGATCAACGTCTAGAATGCCAGATATCGGCATTCCCGCGAATTGTCCGAAAAGTGCTTTTTGGGGCTGGGTGCGGACTCTGCCGGAGTGGCCGTCGCGGTAGGCAACGCAGCGGTCGGGGGTCAGGTCACCAGCCGGGCATGCGACGCGATGAGCAGGTCGACGGAGACGTCGAGGATGTCGTCGATGTCGTTGCCGCTGTTGAGGTCACCGCTGTTGAGGTCACGGTCGGGCGGGTCGTGGGACGGCGGCGTCGGTTCATCCCCGGGCGCCTCCCCCGCGATGTACCAGTCGACGAGCAGCTGCGTGACGGCACCAACCAGGGCGACGGAGGTCAAACGCTGCCCGCGTGAAGGCGTCATGGTCCCGCGGGCCAAGTTCAATATCAGCTCAGCCCATCCGTGGATGGCGTGCATGCGGACGCGCTCGAGCTTGCCGGAGACCCCGACCACTTCGACGAGCATCACGCGGGCACGCCGACGGTCCTGCGCCAAGCACGACATGAAGGCACCCAGGGTGGCCCGCGCCGCCGACGGAACATGCTCGGCGGCAATGCCTTTCATCTCCGGAGAAGATGTCCCGTGCTCGCTGTCGGAACGATTGGGGTCCGATCGGATGGCGGTGGTTCGGTCTTCCGGTCCCGAGGTGAGAAACTCCGCCGCGGCGGCTACGGTCGCAGAGCGGACGAAGTCGACGCAGTCGAGGTAGACCGCTTCGAGCAGCTCGGCGCGGTCGCCGAAGGACTCGTAGAAGTAGCGCTGGGTCAGGCCGGCAAGAGCACAGATGTTCTTGACCGATGCCGTTGCGTAGCCGTCGGTTCCGAAGATCTCCAGGCCGGCCTCGATCAGTGCGGCGCGGCGTCGGGCGCGGCGCTCCTCGGGATCGGCCCCGCCGTAGCGGCGACCGGCCGTCGATGACGAGACCGACACCGCTCTCCTCCTTCTTCACCACCAGGCCCTTTACAGCCTCGCTTCTGACACGTTACCTTGTCAGAAGCAACTGACATGCTGACGTGTCAGATGGTGGGCGAAGGGGTACACCGTGTTGGAGTTCTTACCGGAACCGATGCGCGAGCCGACGGTTCTCGCGATCCCGTTCTTCGTGACGATGCTGGCGATCGAATGGTTCGCCGCGGCCAAGCTCGAACACGACCTCGAGGACGGCCTCGACGGCGAGGGCGGACCGCTGCCGGGCGCGTATGAGACGCGGGACGCGCGCGCGAGTGTCCTCATGGGGCTCGTCTCCATCGGCACCAGCGCCTTCTGGAAACTTCTCGGGCTGCTGGCCTACACCGCCCTGTTCACGTATGTCGCTCCGTGGCATCTGCCGATGGACCAGTGGTACTCGTGGGTCATCGCCTTCGTGGCGGTGGACTTCATCTACTACTGGGTGCATCGGGTGTCGCACCGCGTGCGCATCGTGTGGGCGACGCACCAGGCCCATCACTCCAGCGAGTACTTCAACTTCGCGACCGCGCTGCGCCAGAAGTGGAACATCAGTGCGGCGATCGTGATGTGGCTACCGCTCCCCCTGCTCGGCGTGCCGCCGGCTCTCGTCTTCTTCGCGTACTCGCTGAACCTCATCTACCAGTTCTGGATTCACACCGAGCACATCGACAGGATGTGGCGACCGTTCGAGTACGTGTTCAACACCCCGTCGCACCATCGCGTCCATCACGGGCGCGATCCCGAGTATCTCGATCGGAACTACGGTGGCGTCTTCATCATCTGGGACCGGATGTTCGGATCGTTCACGCCGGAGGTACGACGCCCGCGCTACGGTCTCACCAAACCGGTTGACACGTACAACATCTGGCGACTCGAGACGCACGAGTACGTGGCGATCGCCCGCGATGTGAGATCGACGTCGAACTGGCGGGCTCGTCTGGGCTACATCTTCGGACCGCCCGGGTGGACGCCGAAGACGGGCGAGCCCGCTGCCGAACCGGTGGCGTCAGGCGTCGAGAACGAGTCGGTCAGCCCGCCATCGTGACGCGGCCGACCTCGGCCTGGTAACCGCCCGCCGCGGGCGGAAGCGTCGTGATCCACACCATCACGTAGCGGCTGGCCTGCGGAGACGCGATCCGGATGGTCGTGGTGTTCTGATCGACACGACCCGCGGCCACCGGGGTGGTCCGGGCGAAGGCGGGCTTCGCGTTCGGCGAGGTGCGGATCTCGACGTCGAAGCCCGGGGTCGGGGTCTCGATGGTCACCGACTTCACGGCGCGATCACTGCCGAGGTCGAACATCAGTCCCAGGCCCGGCTTCAGACCGCCGAACTCGGGACGGCCCCGATAGTTGTCGGTCTGCCACGGCGGCGCGGCACCGGTGATCACATTGCCGACATTGGCCGAGTTGTCCGGCGGCTGCGACGAGAAGTCGGCCACGGTCACCGACCGGAGCGCGATGTCCTGCGCCGGCGGGGCCTCGGTGGGTGCATTCGCCCCGGGGGCCGGTTCGCCCGGCGGTGCCGGCTCGGTGGTGGTCAGGATCGAGTCGATGTCACTCGAGCCGTCACCGCTCCCGAAGACGTTGGTGGCTCCGACGATCAGCGCGATGACCACGAAGATCGCGAGCAGGCCTGCGCCGATCAGCAGTGCCAGGTTCTTGCGTCCCGGCTTGTGCTCGGCGCTGCCGACCCGCGGCGCCACCGAGACCGGCGGCGGCGCGTCGGCGTCGGTGATGGCGGGCAGCATGTCGGTGTTGAGGTCAACGACCGTTGCCTGGTCGAGGACATGCTGGACCGTCGCCGCGGTCCGGATCCCGCGGGTGCCGTCGAGCGCACGCGCTGCGACGGCCGAGATCTCGAACGGGATGTCGGGCTTGGCCGCCCTCGGTTCAAGCGGCTGACCGTTCTCACCCGGTGCGGCCACCGGGATTCCGCCGATCGGTTCGGTGACGTCCTCGGTGGTGACGAGTCGCGAGCCGTTCTCGGGATCGAGGGTCCACCGGTTGAGCAGGAGGGCGTAGAGCACCGCGCCGAGTCCGCGCACGTCGGAGGCCTTGTCGTCTCCGGCGAGTGTGCCCGGGAAGGCGAGAACCGCGTTGCCGTCGTGGCTGATCCGGATGCGGTCGGGATGGTCGATCGACAGTGCGCCGCCCGAACGGTGGGCGATCTCGGCGGCCGCGGCCAGCGAGCGCACGGCACGAGCGGCACCGATCGGGGACGGCTCGGACCGGGCGACGTCGGCGAGCGACGAGCCGGGCACCCACTCGGCGACCACGATGCCGCCGGAGGAGCCGCGCACGACGTCGAGCACCCGGGCCACGCCGTCGGAGGTGATCTGTCCGAGGCGCAGGGTCCGCGAGAGGACCGCCTGGGGTCCCTGGTCGGTCGCCTTGATCGCCTGTCCGCGCTCGAGCGGCGGGGCGAGCTGGTCCGCGTCGACGAAGGTCAGTGCCACCTCGCGGTCGAGGTTGATGTCCTGGGCGCGCCAGAACTGCAGACCGCGGGTGCCGCCGTGCTGTTCGAGGAGTCGGTATCGGCCGCCGGCGACCGCCGCGCCCGGGATCAGGCGCGGGCCGCGTCGACGGGCGACCTCCGGAGCGGGGGCAGCGGCCGCCGCATCCGGGGTCGGGGCGTGAGCGGGTGTGGAGGGAGTCTGGGGTCCGGCGGAATGGGGTTCGGCGGAATGGGATTCGCCGGGGCCGGATTCGACGGGCGACCCGGTGGGCGCAGTCGTGTCGATCTCGCTGTCACTCACGCGACGGACTCCTTTCCTCCGGTATCTGATGTCGCGCGGAACCGGTGCACGCTCTGGGATGGGACGTACATCCCGGCCGGCGCCGATCGCGCCGCCGGAGTGCACAGAGTAGGACTGCCACGTCGCGGTACCCCTGTCGAAGCGGCGCAGCACTTGTACCTGACCAGAGTACGGGAGCGATTCGTCGGCAGAGACGCGCGGAAACTGAACTGTGATCGCCGGGGACTGTTCGCGTTCGGGCTCTGCGGGCGGCGCGAGGGCCGGGACGAACCGGCCGAGGAGACGACGCACCGAGTTGCCGATCGCGACCACGTCCGGCACCCGCGCGGCGGCCAGACCCGCGTAGGTCACCGACAGCACGACGACCGCAGTGAGGACGAGGTAGAGCACCGAGCCGACCTTGCCGAGCCAGCCGATCATGTGATCGAGGCCGGACATCTTGGCGACTGCCCACACGACCGCCGAGACGCTGAGGGAGACCGCGAAGGTCACCAGCGTGGTGCGGGCGACGTTCGTCAGTCGTGCGCCGCGCAGGCGGCTGCGGAGCAGATAGTGGCCGACGATGGCGCCGACCAGGTAGCCCAGCCCATTGGACAGGGCGAGCCACCGCACGACGTTCGACGGGTCGTCGAACAGGACGGGGCCCATGTACGACGACGTCACCTTGACCACGGTGATGCCGAGCGCGATGAAGGTCGGGGTCCAGGCGTCCTCACGGGCGTAGAAGACGCGTAGCTGGACGAGTGTCATCGAGTACGGGATCAGCGTGAACGCACCCCAGGCGAGCACCGAACCCAGCTGGGAGGCGTCGGCGGCGTCGAACCGGCCGAAGTTGAACACCGCGATGGCGATGGCCGGCCCGAAGAAGGTCATGAACGCCACGACGGGAACCAGCGCGACCATCGTCAGTCGGGTGGCCAGCGACAGATCGTCGACCACGGCTTTCGTGTCGTCGGCGGCCGCGTTGCGCGACAGTCGCGGCATGATCGCGGTCAGGATGGTCACGCCGAGCACGCCGTAGGGCAGCTGCAGCAACTGCCAGTGGGTGAAGTAGATGCTGACGCCGGACTCCTCGGCGGAGGCGGCGATCCGGTACGTCGCGATGAGACCGACCTGCAGCAGGGCGACGTAGGCGACGATCGCCAGCGCCATGTTGCCGAACTGGCGCAGCCGGGCGTCGATGCCCCATTCCAGCTTCAGATGCACCCCGGCCTTACGCAGGAACGGCACCAGGACCATGGCCTGCAGCACCACGCCGAGAGTGCAGCCGATACCCAGGACGAGCAGCTTCGGATCGCTCATCCGGACCGGGTTGAGAGTGATCTCGCCGGGCACCAGGGCGTACAGCACGAGGGTCGTGATCTGGACGACGTTGTTCAGCACCGGAGCCCAAGCGCCCGGTTTGAACAGGCCGCGCAGGTTGAGCACGGCGATGAATAGTGCGGAGAGCCCGTAGAACAGGATCTCCGGCAGCAACAGGTACGCGAGGTGGGTGGACAGGTCCCGGTTGACCTGTCCGTCACCGAGATTCAGGTAGGTCAGCAGTGGCGCCGCGATGACGGCCAGGACCGTCGCCGAGCCGAGCACCACCACGGTGATCGTGAAGATGCGGTTGAGGAACCCCTGACCACCGTCTTCGTCTTCGGCCTCCGCGCGCGCGAGGAGCGGGATGACGATGGCCGTGAGCACGGCGCCCAGCACGACCTCGGCGATCATGTTCGGCAGCACGTCGGCGGCCTGGAACGCCGAGGCGATGCCCGAACCGAGCATCGCCAGGATCAGAACGGTGCGCAGGAAGCCGGTGATGCGACTGAAGAGGGTCGCGATGGCGATCGAGCCACTGGTCCGCAGGATGCTCGAGTCGGAGTCGCGCGCCAGACCGGTCGACGACGAGTCGTCGCCGGCGGTCACCGTCTTCGACGACCCGGTGTTGACGGCGTCGGTCTCACCGCTGTGTCGTTCGTGGTAGCCGGCCGCGTCCAGACGGCCGGGCCGGGCCGGCGGGGCGTCGACTCGGAGACCGCCGGCGACGGGTCCCTGGGCATGCCGGGCGCCGGGAGCAGGAGGCGGCGGGACCGGCCGGCCGGGCCGCGGTGGTGGCGGCACGGGGCCGGAGCCGGGCGGGATCCGGCGGGGTGCAGCGCGATCCGGACGCTGGGGAGGCACCGCACCGGGTGTCCCCGGCCGCGGTTCGCGCGGCACATCGTTCCAGTTCACGTGGTGTTTCGCCATCCTCGTTCAGTGCTCGATCAGGGGTCGTGCGGGTGGTCTTCCGGCTCATCTCCGGGTGGCCGACCTTCGCCTTGCAGGGTACGGCGTCGCTCCTGATACCCGCTTCCCGCCAGCATCCGCTCGAGTTCGTCGGGTTCGGGACGGTCGGCGTCGGCGGGGTCGGGCTGACCGCGGAACCGGTGCCACAGCCTGCGTGCGGTCAGCAGCACGAGCGCCACGCCGGCGACGATGGTGATGTAGAACAGCGGCTTGCCGTAGGCGTTGGTGTGTACCTGCAGGGTGATCGGCTGACCGAGGGGTACACCGGTGACCGTGGCCAGCCGGATGTCGATGGTGATGGCCTCGGAGGTCTCACCGCGTGTGGGGAGCTGGATCTGCCGGGTTCCGCGGGCGGGGATCTCGATCACCCCGAGATCGCCGATCTCGATGCCCTCGGGCGCGGAGGTGGTCAGGCGGGCCCGCACCGGCAGGGCGAGGTCGTTGCGGACCGCGAGCAGGACCGGGCTGCGTTCGGAGGCCAGGGTGTACCGGCCGCCGGGGTCGAGGATCGTCACGGACTGACCGAGGCGGTGCAGGGTCGACGCCACGGCGTCGATGCGCTCCTCCTGCAGCCGTCGCAGATGCGTGTAGACCGCGGATCCCTCCACATCAGGGGACCTGATGGCACGCAGCTGGTCCTCGCGCAGCGGCGACATGTACCGCTCCGGGGTGGCCGCGACATCGGCCGACCGGACCAGCGCGCCCTCGAACTGCCAGCTGTCCTCGACGTTTCGACGGATGGCGGCGGTCGCCTGCGACGTGAGGACGGATCCGACGCGACCGACGGGTCCCACCCCCGGCGGGTTGGTCAGGCGGCCGGTGGCGCCGGCGCTGTTCAGTTCCTGCACCAGGGACGGGAGGCGTGTCGGCGTCGCGGCACCCGACTCGAGCAGCAGGCGCGCGGTCGCGAAGAGTGCATCCGAATCCGCGACCGTCGGGGACCAGTAGGTCGGGGGCACGACGAACGCCGAGCGACCCGCCACCGGGATCCGGGGGTTCGAGCCGTCGGCCGGATCCGGTTGCGGCGCGGCGATCGCCGGGTAGGCCAGCGCGGCGATCGCACTCTGGCGTCGACTCCCCGTCGATTCGTCGGTGAGGTCGACCTGCTGCGATTCCGGGGTGAGGGCCGGGGTGCTCGGTGCGGTGCCGATCGCCGCGAGTGACGCCGTGATGGGTGCGTCGAAGGTCTGGGCGGTGAGGCGTCCGACGCGGTAGCGGCCGGTGTCGTCGCGACGGCCGGTGGGGACGACCGAGTTCGACGCGAGCGCGGTCGAGGTCACGGCGGCCTCGGCCAGGGCGTCCGCACCGGCGTCGTCGATGGCGCCGAGCGCGGGCACGGACAGGCCTCGCACGCTGCGCACGCCCAGGATCGCGTCGACGATGTCGGCGGGCTTGCGGAGTGCCGCCTCGGTGAGTCCGGTGTTGCCGATCCGGGCGAGCGACGTCAGGTCGGCCTGCGCGAACGGCAACGCCACCACGCACATCCGGCTCGCGGTCCACCGCAGGTCGTCGAGCCAGCGGCCGGCGATCTCGGATCCGTTGCCGGGCCGGGCGGCCGAGGTGGGATCGGCCGGGTTCGTCGACACCTCGTAGCCGAGGGACATCGCGCGGACGGTCACGACGAGGTCGGGGTCGATGGCCAGGCACATGCTCTCGGCGAGCTTCTCGGAGCCGGGCACCGCGACCGGGGCCGGTTCGGCCGGGCTCTCTGCCGGGGGCTCGGAGGACGGTGGTCCGGACTGCTCGCGCGGCGGTGCCCCGACCACCTTCTGCAAGGCCTTGAGCAGTTCGTTCAACCGGCCGCCGGTGTCGAGCGACCGTGCCATGTCCTCGTTGATGAGCCGGACGGGCTCGGTGCTGCCGCCGAGGACGCCGGGTGCGAGCTGCGGTGGCGCGGCCATCGGCCACAGCATCGTCATCCGGGCCGGGCTGGCCAGATCAGCCGAGACCGAACCGTCGGGCCCGAGCCCGGGCACCGACGGGGAACCCGTCTCGTCGGCGGTCGGGTCGACGTAGTCGCGGGCACGGATCTCGTCGGGCGGCAGCGACAGCACGGGTAGCAGCATGCGCGAACCGGCGACCTGGGCCGGGTTGCCGTAGTCGGGGGTGCCGTTGACGTTGACCTGCATCGGATAGACGCCGGTCGCGGAGATCCCGAGTCCCTGGCCGTCGGGTCCGGAACCGGCGGACAGCGCCATCGACATCCGGAAGCCGACGCTCTCCCCCGGCGCGAGGGACTCGCTGAGCGCCTCGAACGGACCGGCGACGGCCACCGCGGGATCGTCGTCGGCGAGCTGGGTGCGGAGTCCCGAGGCCGACCCGACGGCATCACCGCGTTCGAGGCGGATCGACAGGTTGCTGATCGAGCGGTCGCCGATGTTGTCGACACGACCGCTCACCGTCACCACCGGCCGGCTGGTGGTGGTGACGATCGACGGCGACATCGAGTCGATGACGATGCGTGCGAACCGCGGCGACGACTGCTGGGCGGGACTCGCCCCGGTGGCACTCGTCTCGGGAACGGCGGAGGCCGGTGCGGCGACACCCGGCAGCAACAGCAGTGCGACGACCCCCAGCACCGCGGCCAACGCGATCACGACCTGCACCCGCCGCGGATCGATCCCGCCGCGACGATCATGGCGTCGCTCGGATCGGCGGAGAGAAGGACGAGAGAACGGACCGGACCGGACAGGCAACAGCCGCGGCTCAGCCATCGCCGGCCGCGGGCCGTCGGGGACGGCGTCGTCGCCGGCGCGGACGAGCCGGGGGCGGGGGCTCGTTGCGGCGCTGATTGCGCGCTGCGGCGGCTTTCTCATAGGCGTTGGGTTCGGTGCGAATGCTGTCGGCCTCGGACTGGGCGAGTCGGGTCGGGTCGGCGGCGAGATCGGCGATCACGCCGCGGGCCATCCGGGCGAGTCGCCGCTCGTCAGAGTACGTGAGGCGACGCGGCAACTCGTGCAACGGCACCCAGGCCACCTCGCTGACTTCGTAGTCGGCGTCGGACAATTCGCCGCCGACACAACGCAGGAGGTAGTGGTGCACGGTCTTGTGGATGCGACGACCCTCGCTCACGAACCAGTAGTCGATCTTGCCCAGCGGCGCGACGACCGTGCCCAGGATCCCGGTCTCCTCCTCGACCTCACGGATCGCGGTCTGCTCGGCGGTCTCGCCGGTTTCGATGTGGCCCTTGGGCAGCGACCACATCATCCGGCCGCGACGATCCACCCGGCCGATCAGCGCGGCGGACAGCTCGTCGATCGGCAGACCGAGGTCGGAGACGACGAGTCCGCCGGCCGACGTCTCCCGCACGGTCCGGAGCTTCTCGGTGTTGGTGCGATCGTCGGACCGGTCGGCGGTGCGATCCGCCCGTGAGGAGCGGCGGCGGCCCTTACCGGCCTTGCCCGTCGTCGTCTGGGTCAGGCCCTTGGTGGTGATGGTCGCCGTGACCGTGGCCATGTCGGAAGGCTTCGGCGGCGTGACCTTCGGGCGGGCTCGGTCGGGGTCGACGGGGAGCTTCTCCACCGACTCGGCCTCGACGGGGTCGGGGCAGGCGGGATCGGCGGTGCGGGCGCGGACGAGGTCGTTCGGGGTGGGCCGGCCGGTCGACGGCGCCGGCGACGTGGCCGGGTTGTGCTGCTTGTGGGAGCCCGGTTTGTGGCCGTTCTGTTTGGGGCCGTTCTGCTTGGAACCGGACTGTTTGTGACCGGCGGCGGCGTGACCACCGTTGTTGTGCGCCGCGGTCGTTCCGCGACCCTCGCCCTTGCGGCGGCCTCGACGCCGGCGACCGCGCCGGGTGCGACGCCCCTGGCCGGCGGGATTCTGACCTGCATGTCCGCCACCGTCCCCATGCGAACCCGACGAGACGTCGCTGACGTCTGAAGGGTTGGTCGAGGAATCGGTGGACACTCCACGATGCTAGCGGCTGGTCACCTGCAGTTTGCCCGGACGCCTCGTAGTGCGGGGAGGATGTCGACACCGGCCACGGAACGGGCGGACACGGTGTACGACGGATATCGACAGGTGGCCACGACTCGGCCCGTGGTCCGGCCTCCTCCACGGCGTCGAAGCCGCGGGCGACGACGGTAGGGTGGCAAGCCGTGAATGACTCTTCTCCGTCGGATGTACGGCCGTCGGTGTCGGATCCGGACCGCAAGACGCGGCTGCTGGCTGCAGCGGCGATAGCGCTCCGGGAGCTCGACGACGTCCTGGCTCCCCTCGGGGAGTTGTTCGCGGCGGCTGGTCATGAGTTGTACCTGGTCGGTGGCTCGGTGCGAGACGCCGTGCTGGGCCGGCTGGGAAACGACCTGGATTTCACCACCGACGCTCGTCCCGAGCAGGTGTCCCGCCTCCTCAAGGGATGGGCCGACGCCTTCTGGGATGTCGGCATCGAGTTCGGCACGGTCGGCATCCGCAAGGGTGAGCACCAGATCGAGATCACCACCTTCCGTGCCGACAGCTACGACCAGGTCAGCCGGAATCCCGAGGTCACCTTCGGCGAGACCCTCGACGTCGACCTGATCCGCCGTGACTTCACCGTCAACGCGATGGCCGTACGTATCGGTGCGAAGGGCGCCGAGGACTTCTGTGATCCGCTCGACGGTATGTCCGCGTTGCTGGCCGGGATGATCGACACCCCGGCCACACCGGAACAGTCCTTCGGCGACGATCCGTTGCGCATGCTGCGTGCCGTCCGTTTCATCTCGCAGCTCGGATTCGGGCTCGCGCCACGCGTGTGGCAGGCCATCACCGAGATGAACGGTGAGATCGACCGCATCACCGCCGAACGGGTCCGCGCCGAGCTGGACAAGCTCATCTGCGGGGAGTTCCCCCTGGACGCGATCGACGCGATGGTCGAAACCGGTCTGGCCGAACGGGTGATGCCCGAGATCCCCGGGATGAAGCTCACCATCGACGAGCACCACCAGCACAAGGACGTCTACCAGCACTCACTCACCGTGCTGAAGCAGGCGATCGACCTCGAGGAGGGCGATCCCGACCTCGTCCTGCGCTGGGCGGCACTGCTGCACGACATCGGCAAGCCCGCGACCCGGCGCCACGAACCCGGCGGCGGGGTCAGCTTCCACCACCACGAGGTGGTCGGTGCCAAGATGGTGCGCAAGCGGATGCGGGCGCTGAAGTATCCGAAGGCCGTCGTCTCCGACGTCGCGGACCTGGTGTTCCTACACCTGCGGTTCCACGGGTACGGCGACGGTGCCTGGACCGACTCGGCCGTACGGCGCTACGTCAACGACGCCGGTCCCCTGCTCGACCGTCTCAACACGCTGGTGCGTGCCGACTGCACGACGCGGAACAAGCGACGCGCCCGCCGGCTACAGCAGAACTACGACAACCTCGAACAGCGGATCGCAGCCCTCAGGGAAGCCGAGGACCTCGAGAAGGTCCGCCCCGACCTCGACGGCAACGCGATCATGGAGATGCTCGGTGTCCCGCCCGGACCGATTGTCGGCCAGGCCTGGCGGTATCTGAAAGAACTCCGGCTGGACCGCGGACCGCTCAGCCACGAGGAGGCCGAACAGGCGCTCGGGGAGTGGTGGGCAGCGCGAGGGGAGAAGTAGGCGCGGGGAGGAGCAGTACCCGTCAGCTCGGCGTCGGTGCCGGCGTCGGCGGCGTGAACACCTCGATCGCGTGCGGGACAGCCTCGAACACCGCGGGCAGTTCACCGACGAGATCACCGTCGACGGACACCAGCGCGGGCGGGTCGCAGTAGAGCTCGACCTCGGCCCCGCGCATAGTCTGCACCAGCGGATGGTCGACGTGCGTGCCGGCGAACACCTTCGGGAAGACGCGGGCAAGCGTCGGCCGGGCGAACCGCGGCGGAATCTTCGCGAGCGTGACGTCGAGCTGCCCGTCGGACACCGATGCCTTCGGGGTGATCTTCATGCCGCCGCCGTAGGAGGTGGTGTTCCCGATCGCGGCGAAGATGAGGTCGGCCTCGACGGTGTCGTCGTCGACGCGGACCTGGTAGTGCCGTGACCGCAGGGCGATGAGCTCGAACAATGCGGCGATCGTGTACCGCGACTGTCCCCGGGGCCGGCGCATGTCGATGGCGCGCGCGGTCACCGCGGCGTCGAAGCCGGTGGCCGCGACCGTGGCGAACAGGGCGGTGCGGCCGTCGGGGAAGCTGACGCGGCCCAGGTCGACGGGTCGTCGGTGGCCGTCGAGGATCACCTGGACGGCTTCGGCGGTGTCGAGCGGGATGTGCAGGTTGCGGGCGGAGTCGTTGCCGCTGCCGGCGGGGATGACGGCGAGTGGCTTGCCCGAACCGATGCTGGCCTCGACCGCGAGGCGGATGGTGCCGTCACCGCCGGCGATGGCCAACACGTCCGTGTCTCCCCGAGCGGCCTTTCCGGCGAGGTCGGCGGCATCGGCCATGTCCTCCCCGACGATGATGTCGACCGCGACGTTCTGTGCTTTCAGGAGGCCGGCGGCGTCCTGCGCCACGTGTAGCCCGGCTCCGTGCCGCGCATACGGACTGGCCACGATGGTGACGTGTCGGATGGTCATGTGGTCGGCCCCCCGCCGATTGTGTGATCCGTTACAGTGTTACACATCATGTCAATCCGTAACGAGGAGATCGGGGATCTCGTTCTGGACGCGGCCAGGGTCTGCCTGCTGCGTAGTGGCGGCCGCAAGGTGACCGTCTCCGAGGTCGCCCGCCAAGCAGGGGTGAGCCGACCCACCGTCTATCGGCGCTGGCCCGACATAACCGAGATCATCCGCGATCTGCTCACCCGTGAGGTTCTCACCATCGTCGACCACGTGATCGGTGAGCGCGGCGAGCCGCAGGACCTCGACGCACTCGCCGACCAGGTGGTGACGGTGGTCGGGGCGCTGCGCGACAGCGACCTCATCTCGTCCCTGTGGCGTGAACAGCGGGACTTCATGGCGCCGTACGTCTTCGAACGCCTCGGCACCAGTCAGCAGGGTGTGCTCGCATTGCTGGCGGACATGCTGGCCCAAGGGCAGGGACGCAAGCAGGTGCGTGCCGGTGACGCCAAGCGGATGGCGTCGATGGTGCTGCTGATCGCGCAGAGCTTCCTGCAATCCGGGGCGCTGGTGTCGGACATCCTCGCCGAGGGCTGGAGCACCGAACTCCACGGCGTCATCGCCGGCTATCTGAGGCCCGCGCCATGAGGACGTCCTTCTGATGGCCACGTTGTCCGCGCGGACCCGCGGTCGCGCTCTGGAGTCGATGGCATCGAGTGTTGGGCCCCTCGATCTGCTGGTGATCGGTGGCGGGATCACCGGCGCGGGTGTCGCTCTCGACGCGGCCACCCGCGGCCTACGGGTCGCCCTCGTCGAGCAGGGCGACCTGGCCACCGGTACGTCACGCTGGAGCAGCAAACTCGTACACGGTGGTCTGCGGTATCTCGCGAAAGGTGATCTCCGGATCGCCCGGGAGAGTGCCGTCGAACGCCATCACCTGATGACATCCATTGCGCCACATCTGATCTCTCCGCTCAGACAGATCCTCCCCGACCGCGGTGAACGGCAGAGCTCGGTGCTGCGATTCGGGATGCGTGCGGCAGATCTGTTGCGCCGCAACGCCGGAACACCGAGCGCGCTGTTGCCGCCGCCGTCGCGACTGTCGGTCATGGAGACCCTCGGCCGTTGCCCGACCCTGTCGCCGGCCGGACTCCGCAGCGGGATCTCGACCACCGACGGGCAGCTGATCGACGACGCCCGGCTCGTCGTCGCCGTGGCGCGCACCGCGGCCGCCTACGGTGCGCTGATCTGCACGTACACGCGCGCCGACCGGGTCGACGGGCGCGGTGCCACGCTCAGCGATGTGTTCACTGGTGAGAGCTTCGACGTCGGCGCGCGGATGGTCGTGAACGCCACCGGCGTCTGGTCCGGCGCGGTCGACGACTCGATCGCCGTCCAACCCAGCCGCGGAACCCATCTCGTCGTCGACGCGACGGCCCTGGGGAACCCGACCGCCGCACTGACCGTCCCGGTCGGAAAGTCGTTGTCCCGGTACGTCTTCGCACTACCCGCACAGTTGGGTCGGGTCTACATCGGCCTCACCGACGTCGCGGCGCCGGGCGCGATTCCCGATGTGCCGACACCGGACGACTCCGAGATCGACTTCCTGCTCGATGCGATCAACCCCGCCCTGACCCGGACCCTCGACCGCTCCGACATCATCGGCGTCTACGCCGGTCTGCGGCCGCTCATCGACGAACGCGGGACCCCCGGCGCCGAATCAGACGGCCTCGCCGATGTCTCGCGCCGGCACCACGTCCGGGTTCGCGGCGACGGACTGGTGACCGTGCTCGGCGGCAAGCTCACGACCTACCGCCGGATGGCGGAGGACGCGGTCGACGCCGCCCTGACCACCACCGATCTGACCGCGGGTGAGTGTGTCACCACCACGACCGCGCTGGTCGGAGCCCTGCGCGACCCGCGCGAGAAGGGACTCCCGGCGTCGCTGGTGGCGCGCTTCGGCGGGGAGGCCCCGACGGTCGTCGAGACGGCCACGGTGGACCGACCGCTGGATCCGATCGCCCCCGGCATCGACGTCACCCGCGCCGAGATCGAGTTCGCGGTCACGCACGAAGGCGCGGTCGGCGTCGACGATGTCCTGCACCGGCGGACACGGATCGGCCTGGTCCGGCGCGACGCCGATCTGGCACGACCGGAGATCGAGAAGATCGTGGGTCGGGTCTTGGGCTGAGCGCTCCGCGCTCAATACCCCATGGTGCGCAACGCATCTGCGAGACGGTCGAGGTCTTCGCGCTGCGCGTCGAGATGCGGGCTGAGGCGTAGGACCGGCGTCTCGGCCGCCAGGGGTGCGCGCCAGGTGCCCGCCGCGGTGACCAGGATGCCGAGCGAGAGCAGCTTCTCCCGTGCGGTGGCGACGTCCTCGAACTGCCACCCGGGCGGCGGCGCGAGGGTCACGATCGCCGACGGCTCGTCGAGCGGTTCGACGACCTCCCAGCTCGCGATGCCGTGCAGTCGCTCGCGGGTGACCCTGCCGATCATCGCCAGCTCGCGGAAGACCCGCTGCTGTCCGACGTCGAGCAGTTCGCGAACCGCGATGCCGAGTCCGAGGCGGCCGGCGATGAATGCGTCGGATCCGTCGATCTCGACCGGTCGCAGGGAGTCTCGGCGCACCGCGACGAAACCGACACCGCGCGGGCCGGCCAGCCACTTGCGGCTGGTGCCGTAGACGACATCGGCGCCGGTGACGGTGGGGACGTGCCCGACGGATTGGGCCATGTCGACCACCACCGGCACGCCGACGCGGTGGGCCAGCTCGACGATCCGCGCGACCGGCTGCACCGCGCCGGACATCGACCCGATGTGGCAGATGTGGATGAAGTCGGGTTGCTCGAACTGCAGCATGTTCTCGAGCGCATCGGTGTCGACGTGGCCGTAGACGTCGGCGTCGGGCATCGTGCGGACGGCATAGCCGCGACGCTCGAACTCCTCGAGGTTGGGACCGAACTCGTTCTTCGCCACCCACACCGTCGAGGTGACGGGGAGACTCCAGTTGGTGAGCAGGGCGCGCAGGGCTGCACGGGCGCTCTCGCGGAAGATGATCTCGTCGGGCGTGTGCCCGATCAGGGCGGCCAGATTGCGTGTGTCGCGGGCGATTTCCTCGGCGCGGTCGTCGGCGGCGACGTAGGAGCCACGTTCGGTCTCACGCCACAGGTGAGCGGTCATCGCGCCGATCACGCCGTACGACGATCGCCCGGCGGATGCGGAGTCGAGATGCGCGAGGGCGGGTTTCAGCCGCGCTGCATGCCATTGCTCGCCGAGGTCGCTGACGTACATAGGGCCTCAACCTACCGGGTACGAACGGGCTCGGTCACACGCCGGGGGTGATGTGGCGTGGGATCGATGGAACCGGCCGGGGTGGTGCATGCGTCCAAGAACGCATGGACCCGGTGATCGAGTATTTCTTCGGGCCCGGCGATGGTTCGACGACCCGCTGGTCCACTCCTGCCGACACCGCTCTCGGCGATTCCGGGCCCGACGCGGTCCGCCTCGACTTCGACGGTGACGGCCGTCGGGACGACGCGATGTGGGACACCGACGGCGACGGCAAAGCCGATGTGGCAGCTCTCGACACCGACGAGGACGGGGAGCCGGACGCCTTCTACCGCGACTCCGGCGCGGGGTTGTGGGACCGTGCCGTCGACCGCGTCGGGGTGGTTGGCGAATCCGGCTCGCCGGAGGCGCGCTCCCCCGAGGCCGACGGGTCAGGGGAACCCGACGGGCCGAGAGACTTGCGCCTCGACCTGGACGCGGACGGATCCACCGACCTCGAACTGGTGGGGGCCGAGAAGGGAGGTCGGCTGACGGCCGAGCGCCTGTATGTCGACGCCGACGGGGACGGTGTGACGGACACGGTGCTGGTGGACCTGAACGGAGACGGGGTCGCCGACGCGGCCTACGACAAGCGGGACCCGCGGTTCACGCGGCGGGGTCGCTGACCGCCCGTGGACCGGCCGCGGGTTCACCGGCTTCTTCCGCACGGTTGTAGAGGGCGCGCACCGCCACCATGCCGAGCAGGTAGAGCACCACACCCAGGACGACGAGCACGGTGGCGTGGCCGTCGACGGGGATCGCCAGTGCCGCGATGGTGACCGCGCCGACGTAGGCGATGTTGAACACGGCATCCTGCACGGAGAACACCTGACCGCGTACCGCGTCACCGACGTCGACCTGCATCGCGACGTCACCGCACAGTTTGGCGACCTGGCCGATCAGACCCAGCACGAACGCCGATCCGCAGATGACCGCGAAGTGGAATCCCAGGACGGTCACCTCGGCGACGGCTCCGACGCCCAGTGCACACATCAGCGCGGCGTACCGCCCGACGCGTGCCACCGCGATCGGGGTGATCACCGCGGCGAGGAGGGCACCTGCTCCGGTGAAACCGATGACGAGGCTGACGCGGTCGAGCCCGTCGCCCGGTCCCATCTGCCGGGTCAGCACGAGGATCATCAACGTGTTCATGCCGAACACGAGTCGGTGGGCGCCGATGGCCGACAGTGCGGCCGCCACCGTCTTGTGGGTCGCGACCGCCCGGGCGCCGTGCCACAGGCCGACCGAGACCGCATGGAACGCCGACCTGCCCGGATCGTCGGGTTCGTCGGGACCCAGTTGCAGCGGTCGGAATCCATGCGCCAGACCGCCGGATACGACAGCCAACACGATGCCGGCGAGCATGGTGAGCGCACTGCCCGAGTTGTCGTCGCCGAAGATGGCGCGCAGACCCAGCGTGATCCCGAGTCCGACGCTGAGCATCGCGCCGCCGAGCGTCGTGAACAACGCGTTGGTCGCCACGATCACCTCGCGTCTGGCCACGTGCGGGAGTCCGGCGGACAGACCCGCGGCGACGAACCGGCTCGCACCCGTTGCGGCGAGTGCGGAGATCAGCACCACCAGGTCCGGTGCGCCGGATGCGACCGCGATCGCGACGAGTCCGATGATCGCGCCGCGCAACAGGTTCGCGTACAGCAGCACATTGCGTCGATCCCAGTGATCGAGCAGCGCTCCGGCGAACGGACCGATGAGCGAATAGGGCAACAACAGCACTGCGAGACCGCCCGCGACGGCCAGCGGATCCGCGTGACGTTCGGGGTTGAAGAGGATGCTCCCGACGAGCGCTGCCTGGAAGATCCCGTCCGTGACCTGACTCGAGAGACGGACGAACAGCAACCGTCCCAGACCCGGTGAGTGACGGAGCGAATGGATGAACACCGACCACCCGCGGCTTTGGCTCACCTCGGTGCTGTTCACCCGTTCAAGCGTACTCACCGACGCCGGTGGGGTCCGTCGGCTGCGCCGACCCCGGGACTCGACGGACGTGCGATGATGGCTGAGTGGCCGGCGGTGACGACGCAGACGATCCCACACCGGAATTCCGCTCCGGGGATCCTTCGGCGGGCAGCGGTGACAGTGGTCGCATGCCCGGTGTCCCCTGGGACGCCGATCCCACCCATCGCGTCCGTCCCGGCACCGCGCTGATCGCGTCGACCGATCTCATCGAACCGACATTCGCGCGCACGGTCATCTATGTCATCGAGCACAACGAGGCAGGCAGTCTCGGCGTCGTCCTCAACCGCATGAGCCAGACAGCGGTGCACAACCTGCTGCCGCAGTGGACGGACATCGCGGCGTCGCCTCGCGCGCTCTACGTCGGCGGCCCGGTCAAGCAGGACGCGGCACTGTGCCTCGGCGTGATGAAGCACGGCTACGACGTCGACGACCATCCCGCTCTTCGTCCCGTCGACGGCCGCGTAGTCCTCGTCGACCTCGACGCCGACCCGGAACCGCTGTCCGAGGTGCTCGAAGGTGTGCGCATCTTCGCCGGCTACAGCGGATGGGGAATCGGTCAGCTCGACGACGAGCTCGACCAGTTCAGCTGGATGCTCGCCTCGGCACTCCCCCGCGACCTGCTCGCCCCGCCCGGCGCCGACGTCTGGTTCGACATCCTGCGCCGGCAACCGTGGCCGATGCCGCTTCTCGCGACGCACCCGATCGACCTCAGCCTCAACTGACCACCGGTGACCCGCATCACTCCTAATGCTAAGTTGTGATCTTGATCAGGTATCGCCGCGACGACGCTCAGCCGTCGGCGCGGCGCATCACACGCGGGGGTGTGTATGGGCAGGTCGTCGAAGAGTGTTCGTCTGCTGGCGGGGGTGATCGCACTCGTCGCGGTGTTGGTCGCGCCGACCGCGGTCTCGGGTGCCGCACCGAGTGGTCCGACGGGAGGGTCGGCGGCAGCACGTTGGGCCGCGAGCCACGACGGTCCGCAACCTCATGCCGGCGTGAACGTCAGCTGGGACGTGCCGATCCGGATGAGCGACGGCACCGTCCTGCGTGCGAACGTGTACCGGCCCGCCGACGCCCGTGAACGTCCGACGTCGACGAAGACGCCGGTCATCGTCAACATGACCCCGTACACCAAGCTGGTCAGCTCGATCGGTTCCGCGGTCACCCAGCATCCGGTGCTCGAACCGTTCCTCCTGCAGCTCGCCCGGTCGATCAATCTGTCGGGCACCCCGATCGACGGCATCAACGACATCGCGCACACCATCCGTGACGGCGGCGCCAAGACCTTCCTCGTCGACTTCGACCTCGTCCGCAGCGGTTACACGCAGGTCGTCGTCGACGTACGCGGAACCGGCTTCTCCCAGGGCAAGTGGGATGTCTTCCAGGACCGCGAGCAGCGCGACACCGTCGAGGTCATCGACTGGGCGTCGAAGCAGCGGTGGTCCAACGGCAAGGTCGGTATGTCGGGGGTCTCCTACTCGGCGATCAACCAGATCCAGGCCGCCAACAAGAACCCGAAGGCGCTCAAGGCGATCTTCCCGGTCGAACCGGGCGGCGACCTCATCCGCGACATCGTCGCGCCCGGCGGCGCACTCGGCGTCGGCTTCCTGCCGCTCTGGCTGACGCTGGTCAACACCACCAAGATGATCCCGAACGTGGCGTCGATGCTGAACGGCACCTTCGACTGGAAGTGGCTGGCCGACCGGATCGCCGATCCCCTCACCTTCTACCCGCAGCTCCTCGCCGGCCTCTTCACCCCCGACATCGCGTCGGTGCCGCCGGAGCTGAAGGAGTTGCTGGAGACCGACTCCGAGCCGCGCACGGCCTGGCTCGATCGCGCCGAGAACATCACCACGCCGACGTTCATCTACGGCGGTTGGTTCGACCTGTTCACCAACTCCGAAGTCCGTATGTACAACAAGATCCCGCTGCCCCCCGGCAAGAAGCAGCTGATCATGGGCGACGGTTACCACCTCACCATCGGTGGCGGCCAGCAGGGACGCGCCGGCACGCCGCCGCGCCTGGACGTGCTGCAGAAGGCCTGGTTCGACAAGTGGCTCAAGGGAATCGACAACGGCATCGACTCCTACGGTCCGGTCAACCTCAAGCAGGTCGGCGACTCCTGGATCACCGCGCGGCAATTCCCGCGCGCCGGGATGGAACGCCAGCGCCTCTATCTGAGCGACCGTCGTAGCGGTACCGCCCCGTACGCGGTCCGCGACGGCAGCCTGACCCCGACGGCGCCGCAGTCGCGGGCGCGCATGACAATCGCCCCCGGCCTCGCACCCGTGTGTTCGCGCGACGCCGCGCAGCAGATGGCCGGTGCGCTGGCGATCTTCCCGGGCTGCTCCGACGACGCCCGGATCTCCGAACGCGCCGCGCTGACGTTCACCACTCCCCCGCTGACGACGACCCGCAGCGTGTCCGGCTACTCGAACGTCCGGCTGAACACCGTGCTCGACGCCACGGACGGCTACTGGACGGCCACCCTCAACGACGTCGCACCCGACGGCACGTCGAAGGTCATCAGCTCCGGTCAGGTGGTCGCGTCGCTCCGCGGGTACGACCGTGCGGCATCACAATTCGCACCCAACGGCGATGTGATCGACCCGTTCTACAACCTCACGCTGTCCACCCGGCAGCGGGTGGCGCCGGGACGGCCGGTCAGCATCGACATCGGCCTGCTGCCCACCGAGGCGATCGTGAAGCCTGGTCACCGCCTGCGCGTCGATGTGTTCGCTATGAACTTCCCACGCGGTCTTCCGTTGCGGCCGTTGCTCAACGAGTCCGGGCTGAAGCCGCAGCACATCCAGCTCGACCCGAGTCGTCCGAGCTTCGTGAATCTGCCGGTCTCGACGCCTATCGGCTGACGCTTTGGCGTACTCGCAGAACGGGCCCGACGATGTTGATTCACTCCCACCGTCGTGATCGAAGCAGCTACTCCGAGCCGTCCGAGAACAGTGTGAGCGATTCACCCTTGGAGGTTTGCTTCCGTCTTGTCTTCTTCGCGGGGGAATCTCGGTCCCGGTCCGTACTTCACGGCCTTGCCACGGGTCTGAGTGGATACCCGGGTTAGGACTTCACGCCCGACAAGATTCTTGAGAATGTCGCGCGCACCGTAAACGTCGATGTCGAATAGACGCTGAACTGTCGCGTTGTTTATTGAGTTGTATTCCCGGACATGGTCGATGATCTTCCGGTCGACTTCGCCGCTTGTACGAGAGTGATAGGCGACCGCAGGGCCAAGGCGAGCGAGTACATCGCCACGGAATCTGTAATTGGGATACTTGCGATTTCGCGTCCCTGCTGTGGGCTCGACAAGCTCGACCTCGGATTGGCTTGCGTGGCGAAGAGCAGACTCCGCATCTTCGACCGAACGTTGGATGATCGGCGCTATTTGCTGCGCGGTCACACTCTTCTTGGCGCACAATCGCATCAGTATCAACAGAGTGTCGGTGTCGTTCTTCAAGTCCTCGGGCAGCTCTGCAACCAGTCGAGCGACATGGATATTTGGTGGGGCACCCCTGAACAGCACCTCTACGCGGTCGGGGTAACTCTGGATTTCGGGCAGAGGCCGTCCGCTTCGCGCCATTTCGCGAAACATCCGATTTACTCCTTGGCCGAGGTATTCCCCCCAACCGAGGGTGTTGAAGGCCTTGGCGAGCGATGGGTATCTCGGTTTCGTTCCACGCGTGAGGATGTTGTCTGGAGTGACGCCAGCTACTAGCGGGCCAGGGGAATTGATGTTCAGCGTTGCCGGCGAGTGGCGTACTTGGACTGGCTGGTTTTCGCGTAGGTCGCGGTGGATCAGGGCGTTGGCGAGCGCTTCGCGGATGGCGATCGACGAGAAGTCCTCGATTGCGAGTTGCTGGCCCGAGCGAACGGTTATGGGTGTGACAGAGAGACGGGCTGAGATCACCTCAAGGACCTCGGCGAAGGTTGTCACCAGCGGCGTGCCCCATCGGCGACTGAAGTCGGCTTCGCCGCTGGGGGTGCGGCGGTGTTGATAAACGAGTAGCTCTTGTGGGCCACTTGACGACTTCTCGACAAGGAGGATCTCGCCTGCCCTTGTGAGGCATCCGTCGTCCGCTGCTAACCCGAGTCGACGCACGATTTCCGCTGGGCTAGAGCGTGACAAGTGAACCCTGGCGTCGTCGTCGGTCAGACGCAGGAGCTCACGGACTTTCTCTATTGCGGTTGTGTCGACTGCGTCGATCGGAGTGCCCGATGATTCTGCAGACCAGTCGTTTCCGCGCCGTTCGTCACTCAATCGCGCGACCGCGCCCGGATCCATAGGACGGCACTCAGACATCCAGCGCTGGCAGTACTCGCCTTGGGACGTTGAGTACACTTCGAGGCCCTCTGGCACTGTGATCTGCAGTAGCCGCGAACCCTCGTAGTGAACTTCTTCGATACTCACTGTCAGGTGGGGTTCGGTGCGGTCATAGATCGCGGATCGCAGTTTGTCGGCGTTGATTGACGTTCCGACGAATGCATCGGCCCCTCCCGGCTTGTCCTTGATCCCGAGTACAACTATTCCGCCGGTCGAGTTCGCGAAGCACACGCATGCTTCCGCAAGATCCACCGCGGTCTCTTTGAACCCACCCTGCTTCTCGGTCTTGAAGTCCAGGGTCGAAGACTCAACCGAGTCAGCAGAGGTACCTGAGCGAACTTTAGACAGAGCAGTATCGATACCGGACATGACTTTGATCCTACTTTGGGGCTAGTGACAAAGTGTCATTTGCCCCAAAGTTTCGTCAAAGTAGCGTGCCTGCGTCAGCTAGCCGGCCTCGATCGCTTCCGCCTCACGTCCGTACCGCGTCGCCAGCCATGAGCAGATGATGAGCTGGATCTGATGGAAGATCATCAGCGGTAGGACGATGAGGCCGACGGTCGAGCCGGCGAAGAGGACGGTGGCCATCGGCAGTCCGGTGGCGAGGCTCTTCTTGGTGCCGCAGAACTGGATGGCGATGGTGTCGGCGCGGTCGAAGCCGAGCTTCTTCGGCACCCAGCCGGTGATGACGAGCATGATCAGCACCAGTAGTAGCGAGATCACCGCGACGGCGATCACCTGTGCGGCGTCGACCGACGACCAGATGCCGTTGACGACGCCCTCGCTGAAGGCGACGTAGACCACGAGGACGATGGTGCTGCGGTCGGCGAGTTTGGTGATCTTGGCGTGTCGGGCGAAGAACGGCCCGACCCACGGCCGAGCCAGCTGACCGACCACGAACGGCACCAGGATCTGCGCGACGATCTTCAGGATCGACGTCGCGTCGATGCTCGCGTCGCCGGTGTTGTGCATCAGTGCGACCACCAGCAGCGGGGTGAGGAACACGCCCAGGATGTTCGACGCGGAGGCGCTGACGATCGCGCCGGCGATGTTGCCCTTCGCGATGGAGGTGAACGCGATCGACGACTGCACGGTCGAGGGCACCAGGCACAGGAACAGCAGTCCGGCGTAGAGGTCGGAGCCGATCAGCGGCTCGACGACCGGCTTCAGGGCCAGACCGATGATCGGGAACGCCACGAACGTGAACGCGAGGATCGTCACGTGCAGGCGCCAGTGCTTCAGACCCTCGAGGGCCTCTCGGGGGTGCAGCCGCGTGCCGTAGAGGAAGAACAGGGCGCCGATCGCGATGATCACGACCCAGTCGAGGACTTCCCCGGCGGCCCCGCGGACGGGGAGGAAAGCGGCGACGACGACCGCGGCGACGATCGCGAGGATGAATCCGTCGATCGGCGAGCGGTCGAGAAGGTTCTTGAGCGTGCGCATACGTCCGAGCTGCCGGCGGCAGGCCTGGTCAGGCCTGCGCGGTGTCGCTCGAGCAGACGCCGCGCAGCGAGCATGCACCGCAGCTGCTGGTGCCGCAGTCGGCGGCGGGCTCGGAGGTGCCCTGCTCCCCGGCCGGCTCGGCATGGCTGTGGCCGTCGTCGTGACCCGAGCAGCAGGAGCAACCCGCGTCCTCGGCCGGCACGGTGGCGGCGGCGCGGACCCCGATGGCGCTGACCAAGCCGATGATGACCAGCGCGGCGACCAGGGCGACCACACCGAACAGGATCGACCAGCCGCCGTCGACGGCGAGGGTGGCGACGGCGCCGAGGACGAGGATCACGCCGGCGCCGAGGGTGCCCGGTGCGGCCACGCGATTGGCGACGCGGAAGGCTTCGTCGGAGCGCATGGTCTCGTCGGTACGAACGCCGAAGCGGCGATTGCGCGGGAGTGAGCCGCGGAGCCCGCGGACCCCGACCGTGGCCCAGAGCCCGGCCAACGCGAAGAGCAGCACGGCAACGGCGACGGACAGGGCATTCACGACCCACAGCATACGACCGCGTCCACCGCGCAACCGAATCGAGGATGGTCGGTGAGCTGCACCTCATAGAGGCACGCGCCCGGTCGCGGGTGGCGGGCTGACCGGATTTCAGGCTGGTCGGGCCCAGGATTTACCCTGGTCGGGTGACTTCAGTCGACACCACCAGCACCAACGGCTCCGCCGGCACCACCGCTCATCGCTACACCGCGGAGGTTGCGGGCGAGCTCGAGCAGCGCTGGCAGCAGACCTGGTCCGACGAGCATGCCTACGAGGCACCCAACCCCGTCGGACCGCTGGCCGGTGACCTGAGCGCGTTCGGCGGCGGCGGCGCCGACGCCCCCGACAAGCTGTTCGTCCAGGACATGTTCCCCTACCCCTCGGGCGCGGGTCTGCACGTCGGCCACCCGCTGGGCTTCATCGCCAGCGACGTCTTCGCGCGCTACCAGCGGATGACGGGCAAGAACGTTCTGCACACGATGGGCTTCGACTCCTTCGGTCTGCCCGCCGAGCAGTACGCCGTCCAGACGGGCACACACCCGCGGACCACGACCGAGCAGAACATCGAGCGCTACCTGGGTCAGATCCGACGCCTCGGCCTCGGCCACGACGAGCGTCGTCGTGTCGCGACCACAGACGTCGACTTCTACCGCTGGACGCAGTGGATCTTCCTGCAGATCTACAACGCCTGGTTCGACGCCGATCAGGGCAAGGCCCGACGCATCTCCGAGCTGGTCGACGAGTTCGTCGCCGGCACCCGCGAACTCACCGGCGAGCACGCAGGCAAGTCCTGGGCGGACCTCTCCCCGGCCGAGCGCACCGCGGTGATCGACGACCACCGTCTCGTGTACCTGAGTGACTCGCTGGTCAACTGGTGCCCCGGTCTGGGCACCGTGCTGGCCAACGAGGAGGTCACCGCCGACGGCCGCAGCGACCGCGGCAACTTCCCGGTCTTCCGGAAGCATCTGCGGCAGTGGATGATGCGGATCACCGCCTACTCCGACCGTCTCCTCGACGACCTGGACCTGCTGGACTGGCCGGAGAAGGTCAAGACCATGCAGCGCAACTGGATCGGCCGTTCGCGCGGCGCCCAGGTCCGGTTCAGTGCGCCCGGGGTCGGCGACATCGAGGTCTTCACCACCCGCCCCGACACCCTGTTCGGCGCCACCTACATGGTGCTGTCACCCGAGCACCCGCTGGTCGATGCGCTGACCGCCGACGCGTGGCCGGAGGGCACCGACGACCGCTGGACCGGCGGCGCTGGGAGCGGCGCGGATGATCCGGCGTCGGCGATCGCCGCCTACCGTGCGTCGATCGCGGCGAAGTCCGATCTCGAGCGCCAGGAGAACAAGGAGAAGACCGGTGTCTTCACCGGCTCCTTCGCGATCAATCCGGTGAACGGACACCAGGTTCCGGTCTTCATCGCCGACTACGTCCTCATGGGCTACGGCACCGGCGCCATCATGGCGGTCCCGGCGCACGACTCCCGCGACCACGAGTTCGCGACCGTCTTCGGCCTGCCGATCATCGAGGTCATCGGCTCCGACACCGATGTGCAGGCCGAGGCCTACGTCGGCGACGGTCCGCTGGTGAACTCCGACTTCCTGAACGGTCTGAACGTCGAGGACGCCAAGGCCGCCATCGTCGAGCGTCTCGAGGCCGACGGCGTCGGTACCGGCAAGATCCAGTACAAGCTGCGGGACTGGCTGTTCGCCCGTCAGCGGTACTGGGGCGAGCCGTTCCCCATCGTCTACGACGCCGACGGTCAGCCGCACGCCCTGCCGGAATCGATGCTGCCGGTGGAACTCCCGGAGGTCGAGGACTACGCGCCGGTCTCCTTCGACCCCGACGACGCCGACAGCGAGCCGTCGCCGCCGCTGGCCAAAGCCGCCGACTGGATGACCGTCGAACTCGATCTCGGTGACGGTCCGAAGACGTACACCCGCGACGCCAACGTCATGCCGCAGTGGGCGGGCAGCTCGTGGTACCAGCTGCGCTACATCGACCCCACCAATCAGGACACCCTGTGCGACAAGGACAACGAGGCCTACTGGATGGGGCCGCGTCCGGAGCTGCACGGTCCGAACGACCCGGGTGGCCTCGATCTCTACATCGGTGGTGTCGAGCACGCGGTGCTCCACCTGTTGTACTCGCGGTTCTGGCACAAGGTCCTGTTCGACCTCGGTTACGTCACCAGCCGCGAGCCGTACCGAAAGTTGTTCAACCAGGGCATGATCCAGGCGTACGCCTACACCGACTCGCGCGGCATCTACGTGCCGGCCGAGGAGGTCACCGAGGAGAACGGCACGTTCTTCTACAACGGTGAAGAGGTCAACCAGGAGTACGGCAAGATGGGCAAGTCACTGAAGAACTCGGTGACCCCCGACGACATCTGCCGCGACTACGGTGCCGACACCCTGCGCGTCTACGAGATGTTCATGGGCCCGCTCGACCAGTCCCGCCCCTGGGCGACCAAGGACGTCGTCGGCTCGCAGCGCTTCCTGCAGCGCATCTGGCGTCTCGTCGTCGACGAGGAGTCCGGCGCGTCGCGGGTCGCCGACGCCGAGTCCGACGACGACACCAAGCGGTTGCTGCACAAGACGATCGCCGGTGTCCGCGAGGACTACGACGCGCTGCGCAACAACACCGCCGTCGCCAAGCTGACCGTGCTGACCAACCACCTCACCAAGAACTTCGAGAAGACCGGTGCCCCACGGGATGCCGTCGAAGCTCTGGTGATCATGCTCGCGCCGCTGGCACCGCACATCGCCGAGGAACTGTGGCACCGCCTGGGCCACGACACCCTCGTCGTCCGTGCGCCGTTCCCGGTGGCCGACGAGGCCTGGCTGGTCGAGGACACCATCGAGATCCCGGTTCAGGTCAAGGGCAAGGTTCGCAGTCGCATCACGGTCGCCGCCGACGCCGGTGAGGAAACCCTGCGTACCACCGCCCTCGCCGACGAGAAGATCGCCGCTCTCCTCGACGGTGCCGAGCCGCGCAAGGTGATCGTGGTCCCGGGCCGCATGGTCAACATCGTCCCCTGACGCCTCTCGATCCAACGGTTACGCTCACGGCGTCACGATCGCGAACCCTGGGTCGGGGTTGTCGATCAGTCCGATGATGGTCCCGATCACCGACGTGTCGCCCTCGAGACCGACACCGTCGGCCGACGCGCCGGTGAGAAGTCCGAGCAGATCGCGTTTGGTGAGTGTCACGACGAGGTCGGCGGGATCCTGCCGCCGCGTCGGATGGTGGATCAGGACTCCGTTCGACAGTTCCATCCGGTAGGTCTCGTCGAGATCGGTGAAATGCCAACGGATCGAGGACGACAGGTCCCAGGCCCGTGGACCGTCGAGGCGGATGGCGAGACTGTCGAAGAGTTGTGTGACGGTGAGCGCTGAGGAAACCCCGGATGCGTTGATCGGGGCGGCATGGACCTGCCCACCGAGTTCGTCGGCTCCGACGAGGAAGTTGTTGCGCCAGGTGGCGCACTCGGCGCCGTAACCCAGCGTCGTGAAGACCTGCGCGAGCAACTCTTTCGCGCCGGCATGGTCCGGCTCGGCGAAGACCGCATGACCGGCGAGTTCTGCGGCGAATCGCAGATCCCCGTCGTCGGCGAACTGTTTCGCCTTGGCGACCGTCGCCTCGACGCCGCCGAGCGCTTGCACGTAACGTGCGGCGGCGGCTTCCGGTGGATGCTGCCACAGGTGCGCCGGATTGCCGTCGTACCAGCCGAGGTAGCGCTGATAGATGGCCTTGACGTTGTGGCTGACCGAGCCGTAGTACCCACGGGCGTGCCAGGCGGCATCGAGAGCCGGCGGCATCGGGAAGTCTTCGGAGATCTCGCTGCCGAGGTGGCCCTGATTGAGTCGCCGTAGCGTCTGATCGTGAAGGTATGCATACAGATCGCGCTGCTGGGTCAGATAGACGAGCAGCTCGTCGGTCCCCCAGGTCGGCCAATGGTGCGAAGCGAACGCGACATCGGAGTCGTAGGCGAACATCTCGATCGCCTCGCTGAGATACCGGGACCAGACACGGGCGTCGCGGACCTGTGCCCCACGGAGTGTCAGGAGGTTGTGGAGATTGTGAGTTGCGTTCTCTGCCAGACACAGTGCTCGGTGATCGGGGAACCAGAAGTTCATCTCCGACGGGGCTTCCGTTCCCGGCGTGACCTGGAAGACCATCCGGACATTGTCGAAGGTCTCCTCTTGTCCGGTGTGAGTGATGTCGAGCGTCGGCGCGATCAAACCCACTGTGCCGGTGGATGTACTGGGCCCGAGGCCAGCACCGAGGGTTCCGGTTGCACCGACGGGCAGGACGATCCCCGTGTGGTACATGCTGCGCCGTAGCATCGCGGTGCCGGCGTAGACGTTCTCGGAGACGGCATGCTGGAGAAAGTGTTCGGGCGCGACGATCGGCACCGTCGTGTCGGCGTCGACGACACCGAGAACGCCGCCGAAGTGATCGACGTGAGAGTGGGTGTAGATGACCGCGCTCACCGGACGGTCACCACGATGCTCGCGGTAGAGGGCGAGGCCGGCCGCTGCACATTCCGACGAGACCAGGGGGTCGATCACCACCACACCGGTGTCCCCTTCGACCATCGTCATGTTCGACAGGTCGTACCCACGGATCTGATAGATACCGGCGGTCACCTCGAACAACCCGTGCACTGACGTCAGCTGGGCCTGCCGCCACAGACTGGGGTTGACGGTGTCGGGGCAGTCGCCGACGGTCGCCTCCGCGAAACCCGCGGCGTCGTAGACCACTCGGCCGTCGCCGCCGTGAACGACGGCCGGGTCGAGTACCCCGATCAGACCGCGGGTGGCATTGTCGAAGTCGGTCTGGTCGGAGAAATCGGCAGACATCGGGACTCCTCCACCGGCAGGCCCGCGGGCTGCGCGGCTCAGATCGATGTTCGGTTCCCGACGCCATCACGTTCGAATCGCAATCACGAGTATCTCGCACCGGGTGCCCGGAACGTGGGGGTTCGTCAATGCCCGGCTGACGCCCGTCGCCGCCGAGCTCCCGTCTCACTTCGGCGGGAGCCTCCTGGCGTAGTCGGCACCGATGGTCACCCAGCGCGTCAGCTGCCGATCGGACGCGATCCCATCCTCGAAGACGCGCAGCCAGCCGAGTGTCTCGCGCGCCGACATGTGCATCGGCGCGGTGTGCGGGTATTCGAGCAGGGTGCTGGTCTCCTCGGGCGGCACGCGGACCATGATCCCGCCCTTGCCGCTCACGGTGACGGCCATGTTGCCGTTGATCAGGAAGGCCAGGCCGCCGAACATCGGGACCTCGTCCACGCCGACCTCCGCCGCGAGCAGCGCGCGGATGCGGAAGGCGAGTTCCTCGTCGTAAGCCACGTCTCCAGGCTATTCGGCGGGTGTGACGGGGAAAGACTTGGCAACTAACTTACCGAGCAGTAAGGTCATGCCATGGCGATCAACCTGGAGCTCCCGAAGAAGTTCGATTCGACGGTCGAGCGCACCCATCTGGCTGCCGAGCACATCTTCCGGCCGATCTCACGCAAGTACGACAAGGCCGAGCACGAATACCCCACGGAACTCGACGACCTGGCGAAGCTCGCCAAGCAGGGACGCGGGTCGGAGAAGGCGGCCGACTCGTCGAGCAGCGACGACGGACCGTCGGTCAACGGCGCCAACATGCGCGGCCTGATCTCCGCACTCGAGATGAGCTGGGGCGACGTGGGCCTGCTGCTCTCGATCCCGGGCCAGGGACTCGGCAACGCCGCCATCGCGGCCGTCGCCAACCCCGAACAGCTCGAGAAGTTCTCCGACGTCTGGGCGGCGATGGCCATCACCGAGCCCAGTTTCGGGTCGGACTCCGCGGCGGTGTCGACGACGGCAACCCGCGACGGCGACGACTACCTCATCAACGGCGAGAAGATCTTCGTGACCGCCGGTTCGCGTGCTGATCACGTCGTCGTGTGGGCGACCATCGACAAGAGTGTGGGCCGCGCGGCCATCAAGAGTTTCGTCGTCCCGATGACCACCGAGGGCGTGACGGTCGCCCGCCTCGAGCACAAGCTCGGCATCAAGGCCTCCGACACGGCCGTGATCCGTTTCGAGAACGCCCGCGTCCCCGCCGAGAATCTGCTCGGTTCGCCGGAGATCGACACCAAGAAGGCCTTCGGCGGGGTCATGCAGACCTTCGACAACACCCGTCCCGTCGTCGCGGCCATGGCGATCGGCCTGGGCCGCGCCGCCCTCGAGGAGCTCCGCCGGATGCTCGACGAGGCCGGCCACGAGATCGACTACGACCGGCCGGCAGCCGCCCAGCATGCGACCGTCGCCGAATTCATCCGCCTCGAATCGGAGTGGGAGGCCTCGTGGCTGCACACGCTGCGGGCCGCCTGGATGGCCGACAACGCCCAGCCGAACTCCACCGAGGCCTCGATGTCGAAGGCCAAGGCGGGGCGCACGGTCACCGAGATCACCAACAAGGCCGTGGAAATCGGTGCGACAGCAGGCTTCTCGGAGACCTCCCTCCTCGAGAAGTGGGCACGTGACTCGAAGATCCTCGACATCTTCGAGGGCACTCAGCAGATCCAGCAGCTGATCATCGCCCGCCGCGTTCTGGGAAAGTCCAGCACCGACCTGAAGTGAGGTGTTGGGCAGTCCTACGACGCTCGGGTTCCCAAAGCGGCACGGACGAGAACAACTGCGTGTGACGATGGAGGCTGGGCCGGCATTCGGTCCGGACGACTCCCGTCGGAAGGTCCTGACATGACCGCACCTGCAGGCATTCGCATCGATCCCTCGTTGGAGGACCTCTACAAAGACCTTCACCGACACCCGGAGCTCGGCTTTCAGGAGCACCGCACCGCCGGTCTGGTGGGCGATCGGCTCCGAGCGTCGGGGTTCGACGTGACCACCGGTGTCGGCAGGACCGGTGTGGTCGGTGTCCTGCGTAATGGTGACGGTCCGACGATCGCGATGCGCGCGGACATGGATGCCCTACCCGTCCGCGAGGACACCGGGCTCGACTACGCCAGCACCGTCACGGCCACCGACGACACGGGTAAGACGGTTCCGGTCGCACACGCCTGCGGCCACGATCTGCACACGACATGCCTGCTGGGCGCGGCGGACATCCTCGCCTCCGCTACGTCGGAATGGTCGGGCACGGTTGTCCTGGTGTTCCAGCCCGCCGAGGAGCTGGGTGCCGGCGCGCAGGCGATGGTCGACGACGGCTTGTGGGACCGTTTTCCCAAGCCCGACGTCGTGCTCGGTCAGCATGTCTCACCGCTGCCGGCCGGCAAGATCGCCGGACACCCGGGAGCTTCGTACGCCGGGTCGGATTCACTGCGGGTGAAGCTGGTGGGCCGGGGTGCACACGGCTCGATGCCCGAGGCCTCGGTGGATCCCATCGTGCTGGCCGCGGCCACGGTGCTGAGGCTGCAGACCATCATCTCGCGGGAGATCCCGAGTACCGCAACCGCGGTGCTCACCGTCGGATCGATCCACGCGGGTGACGCCGCGAATGTGATTCCGGGTGAGGCCGAGATCCAGCTGAACATCCGCAGCTACAACGAGACCGTGCGCGGCAAGATCCTCGACAGCGTCGAGCGCATCGTGCGTGGCGAGGCGGCGGCGTCGGGCGCGCCGGACGAGCCGACGATCACCGAGATCGAACGCTTTCCCGTGGTCACCAACGACCCGGACGCGCTGCGCACGACCCTGGATGCCTTCACGGACTGGTTGGGTGCGTCCAACATCCTCGACCCGGGGGCAGGTGCGGGAAGTGAGGACGTAGGCATCCTGGCCACGAGTTGTGGTGCACCTCTTTCGTACTGGCTGCTGGGCGGAGCCGATCCTTCTCTGTTCACCACCGGCGACCTGACGGACCCGGCGCTGCTGAAAGTGCCGTCGAACCACTCTCCGCATTACGCTCCGGTGATCGATCCGACGCTGGGTACGGGAGTACGGGCGCTGGTCGTCGCGGCTCGTACCTGGTTGGGCCGCTAGCCGTCTCGGTGACGAGAGGCTGAGGCAACCGGCCCGCTCGGCTCAGCGCAACAACCGTTCCCGTAGCCGTGCCTCGCGTTCCAGGCGTTCGGTATCCCGACGTCGACGTTCGGCCATGATCGCGCACAGCACGTCTTCGAACGGTGCATCCCGCGGCGGAGCAGGTGCCACGAACGGAGCGACGGCGAAGACCAGTCGGCGCGCGGCGACCGCGCGGGGCTCGGGTTTCATGCCATGTCGACCGTTGAGGAACTGGCGGATGACGACGGCGAGCTCGTCGGGAATGGCCGCGATATCCGCAGACACCGCCCACGTGGCGAGTCCGGCGGGCATCTCGATGGGATGCTGCTCCTCGATGCGGTGGCGGTCGCGGATCACATAGGTCCCGGCGAGGAGATCACCGAGACGCTTGTTCTTTCGAGAGATGGCCGCGCTGATGACCGCGGGTAGACCCAGGCAGGCGTACATCTCGACGAACCCGACGAGCGCTCGGGTCAGCGACTGCCGAAAACCGGTGGGCCCGGCGTCGTCTCGCACGGTGCGTAGCCCGACCACCAGATGGCCGACGGTCTTGCCGCGGGTGAGTGTCTCGGTGACGGTCGGTAGGGCGATCACGCTGACGATGGGCAGCAACGTGCTGACGGTGCCCCGCCACGCGTCGTTCAGGTCACCGGTCACCGTGTAGGACAGCCACCAGAGGAGCAGCCACAGAGCGATCCCCAGCGCGACGTCGAGCATCCCCGAGAGAATCCGGTAGCCAAGACCGCCCGGCGGTAGTGCGAGCGCGACCGCCTCACCGGAGACGAGGTCGTTGCGGCCGACGCCGACGGTGGCCGACACACCGCCACCCCAGACGGTCGGCGGCGGCCCGACCGGGACCGGCGCACCCGCCATCACCGGAGGTCGTGGTGGCAACGATCCGGGCGGCACCGCCTCACCATACGACGCCGACTGCGGTCCGCGCGGTGTGAGCACACGCCACGACGCCCGTCGAATGACACGCTCTGCACCGGCTCGGATGCCGGTTACGCTGGCGGAGTGGATCTCGACGCCTATGTGTCCGCGCATCGCGCGACGTGGGAACGACTCGACACGCTGTCGCGCCGACGTCGGCTGACCGGAGCCGAGGCCGACGAGATCATCGACACCTATCAGCGCGTGGCCACCCACCTTTCGGTGATCCGCTCCTCGGCCCCCGACGCCTCGCTCGTCGCGTATCTGTCGGCGTTGTTGGCGCGGGCCCGCGGTCGGGCGTCGGGCACTCGGGTGAGTACCTGGTCGACGTTCATCGACTTCTTCGCCATCTCCTTCCCCGCCGCGCTGTACCGGATGCGGTGGTGGTGGCTGACCGTGATGGGTGTCTGCCTGCTCGCAGCCGCCGTCATGACCTGGTGGGTTCTGGAGCACCCGCGCATCGAGAGTTCCTTCGCCTCTCCGCAGGAGATCGAGCGTCTCGTCACCAACGACTTCGAGAGCTACTACAGCGAATACGAGGCGACCTCGTTCGCGGCGCGTGTGTGGACCAACAACTTCTGGCTCGCCGCGATGTGCATCGTCGTCGGCATCTTCGGCCTGCCGGTGATCTGGATGCTCTACACCAACATCCTGAACCTGGTGGTCATCGCCTCGATCATGATCCGGCACGGCCGCGGCGACCTGTTCTTCGGGCTACTCCTCCCACACGGCATGCTCGAGCTCACCTGCCTGTTCGTCGCCGCGGGGGTCGGCCTGCGGATCTTCTGGTCGTGGGTGTCACCCGGGAACCGAACGCGCGCAGCCGCTCTCGGTGAGGAGGGGCGGGCCGCGATCGGCGTGGCCCTGGGACTCGTCGTCGTGTTGCTGATCTGCGGCGTCATCGAGGCCTTCGTGACCCCCTCTCCCCTTCCGACCTGGGCGCGTGTCGGGATCGGTGTGACCGCCTGGCTGCTGTTCATGGCCTATGTCTTCGTCGCGGGACGTCGTGCGCACGAGTCCGGTGAAACCGGCGACCTCGCCGAGCTGGATCGAGGCCTCACCGCGCCCACCGTGTAGGAATGGACGGAGTGCATCCACCCGAGAGGAACACCCGAATGGCCAAGAACGACAAGTCCCTGGACGCGGTCTCGCTGATCGGCGGAGGTCTCGCCGCGGTCGGTCTGACGCACTTCGTCAAGCCGGAGCTGTTCGCCCCGATCACCGCGCCGGTGTTCCCCGAGGACACCACCACCTGGACCTACCGGAACGGGGCGTGCGAGACCGCGATCGGCGTCGCGCTGGTGTCTCCCCGTACCCGCCGGCTCGGCCTGGCCGGACTCGCCGGCTACCTGGGCTTCCTCGGCTACCGCGCGGTGCAGGCCAAGAGCTGACCGCCTAGAGCAACCCGCGCGACTTGAGCAGCAGATAGTGATCGGCGAGCCGCGCGGGGAGCTTGTCCGGCGGTGCGTCCACCACGTCGACGCCGAGTCGGCCGACGGCGGTGGCCGTCCGATTCCGCAGGGTGACGGTCCGGGCCGCGGCCGCCGCGTCGTAGACGGTCGCCGGATCCTCCCGGGCCGAGATCATCTCTTCCAGTGCGGGATCCGCAACGGATCCGATGACCACCTTGTAGTGCTGCGCGAGAACCGACAGCGGCGGCAGCAGTGACTCCTCGACGGCGGCCGGCTCCAGCGGGGTCAGCAACACCAGCAGGGCGCGCTGACGGCCGATCTTCGCGACCTCCGCCCCGAGCATCGGCCAATCGGCCTCCAGCAGAGCCGGTTCGAGGTTCGCCATCGCAGAGACCAGGCTGTTGAGCAGCGTCGTCCGGCCCACCCCGACCACTCGTCGGTGAACGCGTCGGTCACCTGCGATGAGGTCGACGCGGTCGCCCGCATGCGACGCCAGCGCGGCGAGCAGTAGAGCAGCGTCCATCGCCGCGTCGAGGCGTGGGACGTCGCCGACGCGACCGGCCGAGGTGCGCGACGTGTCGAGCACGATGACGATGTGACGATCCTTCTCCGGCTGCCAGGTACGCACGACGGTCGAACGGCGTCGTGCTGTCGCCCGCCAGTCGATGCTGCGGACGTCGTCTCCTTCGACGTAGTCCCTCAGCGAGTCGAATTCGGTTCCCTGTCCGCGTATCCGGACCGCGGACCGGCCGTCGAGCTGACGCAGGTGGGCGAGCCGGGAGGGCAGCAGTCGCCGTGAACCGAACGGCGGGAGCGCCCGGACCCGACCGGGTAGCGGCACACCGCGTTGCCGTCCGGCGAGTCCGAGGGGGCCGAGCCGACGAACCGTCATCCGCACCGCGAGCCGGTCGCCACGGCGCGTCGGGGTGAGAGTGGTGGTCACAGTGCGTGCTTCGCCGGGGGGCACGGTGAGCCGATGCTCGTCGTCGGTGGCACCGGCCGACGGCTGCCAGCAGTCGCGCAGGACGCCGCGGAACGTGCTGCTTCCGTTGTTGGTGACCGCGACCGAACACGAGGTGGTCTCGCCGAGCCGGACCGGACCGGGCGCCGACCGTGCCAGGGTCACGGTCTTCGTCGACCCGGCGAGCGCGAGGTCGAGGCACATCAGGAGCACGCAGAACAGGACCCACAGCACCGGGACGGCATAGTTCGGCCATACCAGGATCGGCACTGCGCCGAGCAGCACCAGGATCAGGAACCGGCCGGTGAGGAACATCAGCGCGGGACGGGAACCGAGTTGACGGCGGCGTCGAGGACCGAGCTCACGGACACGCCTTCGAGTTCGGCCTCCGGACGCAGCGACAACCGGTGCGCCAGCGTCGACTGTGCCAGCGCCTGCACGTCATCCGGGGTCACGAAGTCACGTCCGTTGAGCCATGCCCAGGCCCGGCTGGTCCCGAGCAATGCCGTCGCGCCGCGCGGGCTGACGCCGAGGGCCAGGGACGGTGAGAACCGTGTCGCGCGGGCGATGTCGACGATGTAGGCGGCCACCTGCGGGGCGACGCCGACGCAACGGACCTGCTCGATGCCGGCCTCGACGTCGGCGGCTGAGGCGACCGGTCGGAGCCCCGCCGCGGCGAGATTGCGCGGATCGAACCCGGCGGCATGCCGGGTGAGAACGGTGATCTCGTCCTCGCGGGGCGGCAGCGGCAGCGTCACCTTGAGCAGGAAGCGATCGAGCTGGGCCTCCGGCAGCGGGTAGGTCCCCTCGTATTCGACGGGGTTCTGCGTCGCCGCCACCAGGAAGGGGCTGGGCAGCGGACGGCCGACGCCGTCGACGGTCACCTGCCGTTCTTCCATCGCCTCGAGCAACGACGCCTGCGTCTTCGGCGGGGTGCGGTTGATCTCGTCGGCCAGCAGGAGATTGGTGAAGACCGGGCCTTCGCGGAAGGTGAATTGGGAACTGGCGGCGTCGAACACGAGTGAACCGGTCACGTCGCCGGGCATCAGGTCGGGGGTGAACTGGACGCGTTTGGTCTCGACGTCGAGCGCGGCCGCGACCGATCTGACGAGGAGTGTCTTCGCGACACCGGGTACGCCTTCGAGCAGGACGTGCCCGCGGCACAGCAGTGCGATGAGGATGCCTGCGACCGCCTGATCCTGTCCGACAACCGCTTTGGCGACCTCGGCACGTACCGCACCGAGTGCGTCGCGCGCAGTGTTCGACGACGGGGCGGGGCCGCCGTGCGGATTCTGCGGCGGTGCTGCGATCTCGAACGGACCGGGGCCGAAGGTGCGGGATGGATCGACGGTCATGGCGTTTGTCGGACTTCCTTGTCGAGGGCGGTCAGTTCGCTGGTGAAGAGGACGAGGCCGGTGTCGGTGGTGGGGAGCGGTCCGGCGAGCAGGGCCCGCACCCGGGCTAGGTCCCGGCCGGTGACGGACACGACTGTGGTGATGATGGCGTGCACCGCGGGGTCGGCGGTTTCCTCATGCGCCACCATCGATTCCCATCCGGGTATGGCCAGTTCGTCGGTGGCCTTCCCGGCGTCGTACGGCAGGCCGAGATACGACGCGAGTGAGGCCAGCGTGTGGATGCGCAGAGCGGCGGCGGACCGGGCATCCGCGCGGGCCTTGTGGTACATCCGACCCCGTGCCTGGGTGGTCTCGATCGCCTTGACGACCGCCGGCAGCGGCTCGGTGACCAGCGCGCCGAACCGGCGACCCCGCCACAGCATGAGGGCCAGAACCGCGAACGCGGCCAGCACGATCAGCGGCCCGATCGCCGCCGGGACGTCGGATTCCTCGTTCTCGGACGGCACCTCGTCGGTGACGAACGGTACGTACCAGAGGATGTCGTCGGCATTGGCGAAGAGCCGGGTCGTCACGCCGGCGTTGTCGCGGAGCGCGAGGTTCTCGTTGAGCAGCATGTCGCCGCTCACGACCACGATCTCCGGACGGCCGGCGGCGGCCGGAAGGTACAGCACATTCGACGCGGCGCCGGTGGTGAAGCACGACGTCGTACCCGGTGCGGAGGTGCTGTAACCGAGCGTGCCGCCCGTGATGGTGTCGTCGGGGGCGATCTCGCCGGTCGTGCAGCGGGCGGGCACCCCGGTCGGGGCGCCGCCGAACTCGAGCCGAACGGGCAGTCCGAGAAGCGACAGCGCGTAGTCCTGCGGCGCGATCAGGATCACCCGGTGCGCCTCGGAGACCCGGTCGAGGAACTGTTGCGCCGTACCCGGGTTGAACGCACCCACCGACGACACGACGACCGTCGTGTTGCTGCCGGGGCGCGGTGCGTCGGTGAACTCGTCCAGGCCGCGAGCCTGTCGGAGGTCGCCGCTATGCTCGTCGACGATCTGAGCCAAGGCGCGGGCGCCCTGGGGTCGGGGGTTGTCGGGGTCGTAACTCACACCCGGCCCGGGCTCCGCCCCGAACACGGTCAGCGCGGATACCCCGAGCAGGCCGATCGCGCCGACCACGACGACGACCAGAACCACCACGAGCACCCAGATCCACCGCGGTGTGCCGCGCTTCGGCGGGGACAGCGCGATCGACGGGGCACGGGTAGTCGTGGTCATCGGGGCACCGCCAGTCGACGCGGACCTGAGGTGTCCGCCGCGGCCGGTTGGGCGGACGACACCGCACGCTCCAGATCGAGCACCGCACGCGCCGACCCGGCGGCCGCATGTCGGTCGCCATAGGCGATCGCGTCGAACAGATCAGCGGCGCGGCGCAGTTCGACGCCGTGGTCGGCGAACCGGAGTGCCAGTTCGGCGGCCACCTCGTGCGCGGTGAGAGACGGCTCGTCGGCGAGCAGACCCCGTTCGATGGCGCGGCGGGCGAGGGCACGGACGGCGTGGATCACGCTGCCGTCGTAGTCGCCTGCGGTGTATCGGTCCTCGGCCACGGCCCGGAGTTCCTTCGCCGAGCGCGTACCGGGCAGCACCACTTTGGCCGCGGTGGTGTCGGCCGTTGTCGGGGCCCGCGGGATGCGTCGAACCCGGCGGGTCACGAGCACGGCGAGGCCCACGACCAGAAGGATCGCGAGCACGATGACGATCGCCCGGATCGTGTCCGAACCACCGAACAGGTCGAGGACGTTGTCGGCGATCCATTCCCACACGCCGTCGCTGAACTCGTCCCACCACGACGGTTCCGGCGGCTGGTAGACGTCCTTCGACAGCTCGTCCTCGGCCCAGCGTCGGGCCTGCTCGTTGCCGGGGTCCAGAGGAGCAGCCAGGATCGGGGTCACGGATACCGGCCTTTCCGTGCTGCTGGGACTCGTCGTTTCACGGACTAGACGCCCGAGGAGACTCTTGCGGCGAACGTATCAAAGAACCCTGTGCAGGCACCGGAAACATCCACCGGTCGACGGACGCGCGTGCTACGGTGCGGAACTAGAACACGTTCCAATTTCTGGAGGATTCATGACCGTGGAGCAAGCCGACCTCGCCGACAAGATCGACGCGGCGGTCGACGCCTACGTCGAGCTGCTGAACACCGGGACCGCCGAACAGATCGCCGACCTCTACGCGCCCGACGCGACGGTCGAGGACCCGATCGGCGCCGACATCCGCAACACCCGCGAACAGCTCGTCGAGTTCTACTCGGTGATCACCGGCATGGACGAGCGCACCGCCACCCTCAAGTGGAAGAAAGTCGCCGGCGACACCGCGGTCTTCGAGTTCACCCTCGTCACCAAGACCGCGGGTCTCGCCTTCGAGATCACCCCGGTCGACATCATGGTCTTCAACGCCGACGGCAAGGTGTCGTCGATGCGCGCGGTCTGGCGGCCGGAGGATCTGACGCAGCTCTGACTCCGCTCTGAGCTGCTACCCACGCCCCGTCGGCCGCAGCACGATGTCCTGTGGATGGGCGTCGGCCGGGGTCTCGACGGCGTGCACGACGGCGGCCGCGACCGATTCCGGGCGCAGGAACTGCGAGGCGTCGTAGTCGCGACCCTCGATGGCGACCAGCTCGCGCTGCATGTCGGTGTCGATGCGTCCGGGGTAGACGGATGTGACCCGGAGCGTCGGCTCTTCGGCGCGTAGGGAGTCGGCGAGTGCGCGCAGGCCGAACTTGCTTGCCGCATAGGGCGCCCAGCGCGGCTTGGCCGACCGGCCGGCTCCGGAGTTCACGAAGACGACGTGCCCTTCTGCCTGCCGCAGCGCCGGCAGGAGGAGCCGCGTCAGTTCGGCGACCGCCACGAGGTTCACCTCGAGTACGTGATGCCATTCCTCGACGGGGGTGTCCGAGACGTGTTCGAGACTGCTGCCGACGCCGGCATTGTGGACCAGCACGTCGAGTTCGTTGATGGTCTCCACCGCGGCGGCAACCTCGTCGTAGTCGGTCAGTTCGACGGCGAAGGTGCTCGCGCCGTCGAGTTCGGTGGCGAGGTGGTCGAGTTCGGGTGAGGGACGGCCGCCCAGCAACAGGTCATGCGTGGGGGCCAGCTGTCGGGCGATCTGTGCGCCGAGGCCGCGACTGGCCCCGGTGATCAATGCGGTGGGCACTCTGCCAACCCTACTGCGGCGACCCGGATGCCGAAATCGTCATGCCCACCCTCCGTCGGCCCGGTGACGACGACCGAGGCGAGTGAGGACGCCGCGTATCGAGGCCGCCTCGATGAGCAGACGTGCGCGCCGGGGGGCACAATCGTCGGCGTGGCCAGGTACGGATTCACCCCAACGCAGCTGTCGGCACGTGCCGCTTATCTGCTGCGCGGCAACGACCTGGGCACCATGACCAGTGCGGCACCCAAGCTGTACCCGCACATGTGGAGCTGGGACGCCGCGTTCGTCACCGTCGGTCTCGCGCCGCTGTCCGTCGAGCGTGCGGTGATCGAGATGGACACCCTGCTGTCGGCCCAGTGGCGCAACGGCATGATCCCGCACATCGTGTTCGCCAACGGCCGTGACGGATACTTCCCCGGCCCGTCCCGCTGGGAGTGCGCACGACTGGCCGAGTGCGCCCCCGACTTCCCGGACACCTCGGGCATCACTCAGCCGCCGGTCCACGCGATCGCGGTGCAGCGCATTCTCGACCACTCCCGACGTCACGGTCGTACGACGCGGGCGGTGGCCAATGAGTTCATCGACCGCCGCTGGAGTTCGCTGGTGCGGTGGCATCGCTGGCTGGCCCACGCCCGGGATCCGATGGGACGCGGCCGGATCACCATCTTCCACGGCTGGGAATCCGGCATGGACAACTCGCCGCGCTGGGACTCTGCGTATGCGAATGTCGTTCCCGGACTAGACCTTCCGCCGTACCAGCGTGCCGATCTCGATCACGTCACCGACCTGTCGATGCGGCCCACCGACCTCGAGTACGACCGGTACATCTGGCTCGTCGAGCAGATGAAGCGTGCGAACTACGACGACGAGTTGTTGCCGAAGGTCATGAGTTTCGCCGTCGAGGACGTCTTCGTCAGCGCGATCTTCGCCGTCGCCTGCGACGTGCTCGCGACGATCGGCGAGGACTATTCCAAGCCGCTGGCCGACGTTCGCGATCTGCGCGCCTGGGCCGACCGGTTCCGTTCCGGCGTGGTCGCCGCGGCCAACGACCGTAACGGTGCCGCAAGGGATTTCGATCTGCGGGCGAACTCCTGGATCACCACCGAGACCATCGCCGCGTTCGCTCCGCTCATCTGCGGCGGGCTCCCCCGTGAGCGGGAACGCGCGCTGCTCCGGCTGTTCGAGGGCCCGCGCTTCTGCGGACATCCCGACCTTCGGTACGCCGTCCCACCGTCGACGTCGCCGATCTCGGCTGACTTCCGACCCCGCGAGTACTGGCGTGGTCCGGTGTGGCCGGTCATGACCTGGCTGTTCAGTTGGGCGTTCGCGCGTCGGGGCTGGACCGAGCGTTCGGCGCGGCTCCGCGAGGAGGGTCTGCGTCAGGCCACCGACGGCTCGTTCGCGGAGTACTACGAGCCCTTCACCGGCGAGCCTCTCGGCAGCATGCAGCAGAGCTGGACCGCGGCGTCGGTGCTGGACTGGCTCGACTGAGAGTGTCGTTCCGACTACCTGGGAGGTAGTGGCTTCCGCGCGTTCGGGGGCGGAGTCTGGAGTCATCGCAATCCGTCTCAGGAGGTGTCCGATGACCACGGAGAAGACCACTCACCGGAACCGGCGACCCCCACTGGGTGCGATGCCTACCGCCTCGACGCCGCGGTGGCTGGTGGCCGTGGCGCGATGCGACCGTGCGCTTTCGTCGTGGTTCATCGGGGCGGGCTTCTTCTTCGCGCCGATCCTGCTGATCCTCGACCCCTGGCCGATCGCGGTCGCCGTCGCCTGGACCGTGATCTCGCTGGCGGGACTGTGGCTCGGACTGCTCGGTGCGTTCATGGCCGCCGGACTCGCGCGCGTGTTGCGCGCCGGCGACGTGATCCCCGACGAGTTCTGGGTCGGGCTGCTCGACTATCGCCGTCAGTAGGCGCTGCGACTCTCGCTCACCCCCTCCGTTCCCGCTCACCCGATACGTTTGAGCGGGAACGGATTACGTGAGCCGATCTCACGCCGAACCTCCGACGAGGCTCCGCACCGCTTGACGTACGCCCCGTAGCACACCATTACAGAGCCGTCACACTCCGGAAACACACCACTTGTTTCATAACAGGGGACGGCGTCCACTACGAAGAGTCACCACGAACCCCCGGGTGGCACGAGGACGCCGACCACGTACCCGACGAGCGCATTCGCGCCCGAGTGAGACATGGAGGAGCATCGTGACGATCGAGAGTGCCAAGGCGTTGGAGTTCCGCGTGACCAGCGATGGTTTCAAGAATCTTCCGAAGATGCCGGAGGCGGAGTACCCGGGCACCGAGGGATTCATCGGTGACGTCTACGAGAACCCGGACGGCAGCCCGATGTGCAGCGGGTACTTCGAACTCCGCCACACCGACGAGCCGCTCTACTACGAATACGAGTACGACGAGATGAAGGTCGTTCTCGAGGGCGAGTTCCTCTTGGAGAACAAGGAAACCGGGCAGAAGACGGTCGCCAAGGCCAAGGACGCGATCTTCTTCCCGAAGGGATCGAAGATCTACTTCAGCACACCGGACTATGCGCTCGCCTTCTACACCGGTCTGCGCGACGCCACTCTCCTCTGATCGCTGACGATGTCGCAGATCACGTACTCCAGCGTGCCGGCGTGGGCACGACCTGGTGACCTGGTCGAGACGACGACCCCCACGCCGACCGGTAGTTCCTACCTGCTGGTCGGTGTCGGGGACGTCGCCGACGCACTGGGCCGCTGGGAAGCCGACCTCCCTCCGCTGGTCACCACTCGAATCCACGGCGACGCCGACACCGCCGCCGACCTGCTCGCCGGAGCGCTCGCCGAGGCCACCGTCGGGGTCCGGGTCTGGATCGTCGCCGACGCCGGTGCGGCACTGCGGTTGCGCGCCGTCGCCGTGAACGCCGGACTCGAGGACGACGAGATCGAAGTCATGACAACCGATTCCGACGGCCAGGCCGAGGCCGACGTGTTCTGTTCGCACTGCCGGTCGGTCACCCGCGTCCGAGCGGTGATCGATGACGTCATCCCGTGCGCCGGATGTCGTCGCGACCTGCTGGTGTACCACCACGTGTCCCGTCGAACGGGGCAGTACCTGGGCTTCATGGTCGACGCCGAGACCGCCCAACCCCTGTCCACCGGTGAGGAGGTCCAACTGTGAGCATCACCGTCGCAGCAGAACCCGATTCGGCCGGCGCCGCCGCCGAGTCGACGAGCCGCGTCGACCGGATGCCCACGATGCAGCTCGTCGTGACCGCGATCGACTCCACCGTCACCGGCATCCGCAGCATCACGCTCGCCGACCCCGACGGTCGGGCCCTCCCCGGCTTCGTCCCCGGCAGTCACCTGGTGGTCCACGCCGGCTCGAACACCAACGCCTACAGCTTGACCGGCGACGGCACCCATCCCACGAACTACTCGATCTCGGTCCTCGAGGTCGACGACGGCAACGGCGGGTCCCGCTGGCTGCACAACGAACTCGCTGTCGGCGACACGCTGACCGTCGGACTCCCCCGAAGCGCCTTCGCGCCGATCGCCCGCGCCCGCAAACACCTGCTGGTCGCCGGCGGGATCGGGATCACTCCCATGGTGTCCCACCTGCGCGCAGCCGTGCGCTGGGGCCGGGACGTGCAGTTGCTCTATGTCTTCCGTGAGGAAGCCGCGGCCCACCTGGCCGACGTCACGGCGCTCGCCCGGGCTCGCGCCGAACTGTTCACCGACCGTGTCTCGTTCACCGGGCGCCTCGACGAAGCGCTTCGTACCCAGCCGGTCGGCACCCACCTGTACGTCTGCGGACCGTCGTCCATGATCGATTCCGTCGTGGCGGCCGCCGCAGCAGCCGGATGGCCCGACTCCCGAATCCACTTCGAACGCTTCGGCATCGATGCACTCGACGCCGGTGACCCGTTCCGCGTCGAGCTCACCGAATCCGGCCGGAGCATCGATGTCCCGTCGGGGACGAGCATGCTCGCGGCCCTGGAAGAGGCGGGCGTCGAGGTCCCGAATCTGTGCCGTCAGGGCGTGTGCGGCGAATGTCGCATCCCCCTGTCCGGCGGATCACCCATCCACCGCGATCTCTACCTCAGCGCCGAGGAGAAGTCCGCCGGTGACGCCATCATGCCGTGCGTCTCGCGCGCCGCCGGCGGCTGCACCCTGGAGGTTCCCCTGTGACAAGCACACTCGACAACACAACCGCCGAGACCGCGGCCGACCTGGTCGCCGGCTTCCCGTTCCCGTTCCTCGAGGACCGGTACCGCTACAGCACCAACGTCGAACCGGCCGAGCAACCCGTCACGACGCCCGCGGGTCAGTGGGGCACCGCGGTCGTCGACATCGACTCCGAGTACCGCGCCGAACTCGACCAGCGTGCGGTGACCCTCGCCGCCGATCCGACCCGCCACGCCGTACTCCCCCACATGGTGCCCGCCGCGTGGGATGCGATGTTCACCCTCATGCGCGAACTCGACGCCGCGTACCCGGAGCAGATGCAGCTCCGCTCGACCGGACCCGACGAATGGTTGTGGCGCAACGACATCCTCGGCATCGAACAGCACTTCCGCTACGGCGACGCCACCACCCTGCCCGACGAACCACTGCGCTACATCACCTCTCAGGTCCAGGAGGACATCGCGCTCCTCGACCAGCGCAACGACCAGCTCTTCGTCGACGCCGGGGTGGTCACCTTCGCCGCCGACTGGAGCTTCGGCTTCGACGTCGGGATGAGCTTCCTCGAGATCCACGGGCCCGTCCCGCGGGTGCGCAAGGAAGGCGTCATCACCCGGGCGCACGAGTTCCTCAAGCGTCTTCAGCCGCACCAGCCCTACCGGCGGACCAACTGGACACTCACCATCGACCGCCGCCTCGATGTCTCGACCGAGATCTACCCCGAGTGGGGCCCCGACCGCGAGAGTATCCAGCTCGTCGACGACGCCGAGTTCGGACGCCGCGTCCACCTACGCGTGGAGGTGCAACATCTCATCCGGCTCCCGGATTCGGGAGCGGTCATGTTCCTGATCCGCACCTACATGCTGCCTCTGGAGCAGCTGGCCACCGTCGATCCGTGGCGGCGTCGTGCCGCCGAGGTCCTGGCCGAATTGCCCGAGGACATGGCCGATTACAAGGGCATCATCAAGTACCGGGACCGCGCCGCCCAGTGGTTGCGCGACGCCGCGCCCACTCCGCCGGCGCCGACCGGCCCGGGCCTGCCGGTCTGGCCGGCCACTCCCCCGGCGGTCGACACCACCGGGGCGGCCTTCCTCGTGGTCGCCGTCGGCGATCACGCCGAGACCGCACACGTGTCACGCAACTGGGTCGCGGCGGCCGAGGCCGTCGGAGCCACCCGGCTGCTCGTGCTCGACACGCTCACCGACGAGCAGGATCGTGCGTCCCTGCACGACGCCCTCGACGAAGCGCTCACCGGCACGCGCATTCTCATCACCGGCGGCCAGTACGACGTGATGACCGCGCTGGCCATCGCGCGCGAGGCCGGGGCCGTACCCGCCGAACTGTCCTCCCATGTCGTCCACCTCCGCGACCTGCCGCTCTACTGTGCGCACTGCCGCAACACCTTCCGCGTCGAGGGTCGTGCCGGCGGGACAGCCACCTGTCCCGGTTGCGCCCGCGATCTGGAGATCCACGAACACCATTCACCGACGATGGGCAGCTTCCTGGCATCGGCTGCGGGAGGTGATGCATGACGGCGGCAGCCATCCCCGCACACCTGCACCCGGGCTATGCGACGTCGACACGGCCCATGCGCGTCGTCGCCGTCCGGCAGCTGACCGCGGACATCACGCACTTCCGGTTCGCGCCGCTCGCCGACACCCCGCAGGTCCTGACGCCCTACCAGCCGGGCAGCCATCTCATCATCACCGCCGGTGAGCACCGCAACGCCTACTCGCTCGTCGACGACGGCATGTACCCCAACACCTACGGCATCTCGGTTCTACGACGCGGTGCCGGCGGGGGGTCGGACTGGTTGCACGACAACCTCTCCGAGGACGCCGTCGTCGAGGTGGAGGGGCCCCGGTCGATGTTCGCACCCGTCCTCGACCAGCGGGGAGCACTGCTGGTGGCCGGCGGTATCGGCGTCACACCGGTCCTGTCGCACGCACGGGCACTGGCACGCGAGGGGCTTCGCGCAGACATCGTCTACTCCTTCCGACCCGGCAGCGGAGCGCACCTCGACGATCTCCGTGCGCTCGCCGAGCAGCCGAACATCACCCTGCACGAGGTGTCCGGAGTCGAGGCCACGGCGGAACTGATCGCCGACAGGTTCCGGTCGCAGCCGCTGGGGACCCACGCCTACGCGTGCGGACCGGCAGCCCTGCTCGACACCTATCAAGAACTCGCTGCTCAGACCGGATGGCCCACGGCGCGAGTCCATCTCGAGAGATTCGCCGCGCCGGAGCAGGAGCCCGGTGACCCGTTCACCGTGACGCTGTCCTCGACCGGGGACCGGATCGACGTCCCGGCCGGGGTGTCCCTACTCCAACGACTACTCGACAGTGGTGTCGAGGTGCCCAACCTGTGCCGCCAGGGCGTGTGCGGCGAATGCCGAATCCCTGTGCGCGGAGGCATCATCGAGCATCGCGACCTCGTCCTGTCCGACGAGGAGAAGGCTCTCGGTGATGCGATGCTGTGCTGTGTATCCCGGGGGCAGAACATCGAGGTGGACCTGTGACCACAGAAGCGATCCCGACCGAATCCGCAGAGCTGTTCCTCAACCAGCCGGTGGATCATCTCGGTAATCTGCCGTGGCCGTTCCCGGACGACCTCGAGGAGTTCTCCTACAGCGTCAACGTCGAACCCGCCCGCATCCCCCGACGCACCCGTGGTGGTGAATGGGGTAGGCATCTGGTCGATCTCGGTGGCGCGGAGTACCCGGAGATGATGGCCGAACGCCGTCGGATTCTCGACAACGACCCCTCACGGGTGCGGGTCCGTGCCGGCATGGAGATCGCGTGCTGGGATCTGCTGCTCTACTACCTGCGCGATCTCAGCATCTCCTACCCCGGCCTCATGCACCTCGACGAACACGGCGACGGTCGGTTTCACTGGCGCAACGAGATCCTCGGCACCGACCAGGGATTCGTGCTCGGCGACCCCGAGTCCCTGCCCTACGGGCCGATGGAGTTCCTGGCGCGGGAGGTACCCGACGACCTCCTTCTCGTCACCGAACGCGACGGGCACCTGTACTTCGACGCCGGTGTGGTGACCTTTGCGGCGGCGTGGTCGGTGTCCTTCGATGTGGGCATGGACATGTACGAGATCCATGCCCCGGTCCCGCGCATGCTCCGCGAGGGCATCGTCGCCCGCGCCGAGCAGTTCCTGCGCAGGCTACCGGCAGATCAGGTGTACCGCAGGGTGAACTGGACTCTGTCGGCGTCGGATTCGCACAAGCTCGACGTCAGTCTCGAGGAGCTGCCGGCCTGGGCCGCTGACGTCCCGGGCATGGTCGCCGACGGCGATTTCGCCAGGGCACGCCTGCGAATCGAGCTGGAACACTTCGTCCGGTTGCCGATGTCGGGTGCCGTGACGTTCAATATCCGGACATTCATGGCCTCGCTGGAGGACGTGAAACGAATACCCGAGTGGGCCAGTCAGTTGGCGACCGTCATCGAGACACTCGGTGAGGACATCGCCGCCTACAAGGGATTCCTCGACTATCGCGACAGTGTCGTCGCATATCTACGCGGTCAATGACGCCCGTGAGCTGCTGGTGTAAGTAACCCGGACCTCAAGTCTCCGAACCGAAAGATCGCCCATGGAACCGATACTCGCGGCTAACGCCGACCTGGCCTGGATGCTGGCGGCCTTCGTCTTCGTCCTGTTGATGTTCCCCGGCCTCGCCTTCTTCTACGGCGGCATGGTCGGCTCTAAGAACGTCCTGAACATCATGTCGATGGTCATCTCGACCCTCGGCATCACCGCCGTGCTCTACGTCGTCATCGGCTACGGACTCGTGTCCGGGCCGTCGGTGGGCGGGTGGGGCCTCATCGGCAACCCGACCGACTTCATCGGCCTGACCAACTGGCTGACGGACGACGCCTCCGGTGCGACCCAGACGCTGTACTTCGCGGCGTGGTTCATCCTGTTCGCGGCCATCACCATCGCCATCGTGGCCAGTGGTGCCGCCGGCCGCATGAAGTTCTCCGGGTGGCTCGTCTTCGCACCGATCTGGCTGCTCGTGGTGTACTTCCCCGTGGCCCACTGGGTGTTCTCGGCCGATGTCGACGACAACTACAAGGGCGGCTTCCTGCTCAACAAGGTCGAGATCGTCGACTACGCCGGCGGAACCGCGGTCCACATGAACTCCGGTGTCGCAGCGCTCGCGCTGGCCGTCGTGCTCGGTGCCCGGAAGCGTCGCATGGAGCGACCGCACAACGTCCCGATGACCATGCTGGGCGGCGGCATCCTGTTCTTCGGCTGGTTCGGCTTCAACGGCAGCTGCGCGCTCGGCGCGAACTTCCTGGCCCAGTCGGTCATCCTCAACACGCTGCTCGCCGGGTCCGCGGGCATGATCGGCTTCGCGATCATCGAGAAGTGGCGTGAAGGCCATGTCACCTCGCTGGGCATCATCACCGGTGTGGTCGCAGGTCTGGTCGGCATCACCCCGGCAGCCAGCAGTATGGCCCCGCTCGGTGCACTCCTCGTCGGCATCTTCGCCGCCGCGGTCGTCGCCTTCCTGCTGAGCTTCAAGAGCAGGCTGAAGATCGACGAGACGCTCGACGCCTTCGCCGTTCACGGTATCGGCGGCATCGTCGGCACCCTCTGCATCGTCCTGTTCGCGACCGAGGCGGCGCCCGCTGGCGTCCAGGGCGTCCTGTTCGGTGGTCCGGTCGACATCATCTGGCGTGAACTCGCCGGTATCGCGATCACCTGCACCTACTCGTTCGTGATGACCTGGCTCATCGCGAAGGGCCTCGACAAGCTGATCGGGCTGCGCGTCGACGAGGAGACCGAGATGGTCGGCCTCGACACCGTCCTGCACGCCGAGACCGCTTACGAGATCCCCAGCGCGAGTGTGGGTCACCCGGGTGGCGGCCTCGCCTCCCTCTCGCCGGCGGCAGCTGCCGAATCGGTGGAGAGGTCGATGCCCGCCTCGACTCCACCCGCACAGGTCTGACCGCGCGGGGACAGTGAACAACGGCCCGGGGCCCACCGTGAGAACGGTGTGCCCCGGGCCTTTTTCGTCCCGTCACACGAGGCGCCGAAACGACACCGACCGCTCATCGGGCGGAAACAGCGGCGAAACAATCGATCGGTCTACTAACGGTAGACATTGATTCACGCGAGTGGACAACCCGACAAGCAACACCTACAGTCGACCCCGGAGCGCATCATGACCACCACCAACGCAGCCCCCGACACCAGTACCCTCGCCGAGCTGTGTGCGGCGACCGAAACCAAGTTCATCCTCGCCATGTTCGTCGACCTTCGCGGAAAGCCGTGCGCCAAGCTGGTTCCGGTCGAGGCGGTCGACGAACTCGCCACGGAGGGAGTAGGTTTCGCCGGCTACGCGGTCGGTGCCATCGGCCAGGAGCCAAAGGACCCCGACCTCATCGCGATCCCCGACGTCAGCTCCTTCCTCCCGATCCCGTTCATCAAGGAAGGCCTCGCCGTCGTCCAGTGCGATCCGCACGTCGAGGGCAAGCCGTGGCCGTTCGCCCCGCGCAACATCCTCAAGACCCTCATCGCACAGACCGCCGACGCCGGCTTCGAGCCCTGGGTGGGGGCCGAGGTCGAGTACTTCCTGCTCAAGCGTGCCGACGACGGTTCGCTCGTCACCGCCGATTCCGCAGACGACTCCGACCAGCCCTGCTACGACGTCCGTGGCCTCACCCGGATGTACGAACACCTCACCGCGGTGTCCACTGCCATGAACCAGTTGGGCTGGAGCAACTACGCCAACGACCACGAGGACGGCAACGGACAGTTCGAGCAGAACTTCAAGTACGCCGACGCGCTCACCACCGCGGACCGGGTCGTCACTCTCCGCTACCTCCTCTCGGCCATGGCCGCGGAGAAGGGCATGATCGCCACCTTCATGCCGAAGCCGTTCGCCGACCGCACCGGCTCCGGACTCCACTTCCACCTCTCGCTCACCAAGGGCGGCGAGCCGGTGTTCCCGCAGGTCAGCGAAGACGATCGCGGACTCGGCCTCTCCGACACCGCCTATGGGTTCATCGGCGGCATCCTCGAGCATGCGCCGGCGCTGCAGGCCGTCATCGCACCGACTGTCAACTCCTACAAGCGAACCGGCGCGACCGCCACCCGTTCGGGAGCGTCCTGGGCGCCGCGCAAGGCCACCTACGGCGGCAACGACCGGACCCACTACATCCGCGTTCCCGACGACCAGCGCGTGGAACTCCGCGGCGGTGACGGATCGGCTAACCCGTATCTGGCCACGGCCGCGCTGCTCGGTGCCGGCCTCGACGGCATCAAGCGAAGCCTCGACCCCGGCGCCGTCGGCGGAGCGCCCAGCCACATCGCCGAACTGCCCCTCACCCTGCTGCACGCGGTCGAGGCCTTCGAGGCCGACGCCGTCGTCGCGGGCGCGCTCGACGCCGCACTCCCCCAGGACTGGCCCGAAGACCAGGGCAAGGTGTCGACCTACTTCTCCGGCCTCAAGCGCGAGGAGTTCTTCAACTGGCACGCCGCGGTCTCCCCATGGGAAGTCGACCAGTACCTCACCGCCTTCTGACGCGGCCGACCCGGCCGCGCGGACCGAACCACAACCCCAACTCCCCTTCGACGTAAAGGATTCGACAATGTGCGGAATCGTCGGATTGCATCTGCGTAATCCCGATCTTCATCCCCGACTCGGCGCCATGCTCGCCGAGATGCTCGGCGAGATGCAGGATCGAGGTGCGGATTCGGCCGGTATCGCGGTCTACGGCAACCCCGAGTGGGCGCCGCCCGGCCACGGCTGCGTCTCGCTGCTTGAACTCGACGTCCTGCCCGACGAGGTCTCGTCGACCCTCGGTGCAGCACTCGGCGTATCCGTCGCCGCCCAGCTCGTCGACGCCACTCTGGTCGCGTCGGCCCCGGTCGGTGCCGAAGAACTTCTCGGCGCGGCCCGTGCCGCCTACCCGGACGCGCTCGTCGCCGGCTTCGGCTCGGATCTCACCGTCCTCAAGGGTGTCGGCGCGCCGCGTGACCTCACCGAATCCTGGGGGCTGGCAAACGCTTCCGGCTGGCAGGGCGTCGGCCACACCCGTATGGCCACGGAGTCGGCCGTGACCCCGTCGGGCGCACATCCGTACGCCGTCGGCCCGGAGCAGTGTCTCGTGCACAACGGCTCCTTCGCCAACCACGCCACCATCCGGCGCGAATTACGCGCCGAGGGAGTGGAATTCGACAGCGAGAACGACACCGAGGTCGGCGCACGCTTCGTCGCCCACCAGCTCGCCGCCGGCAGGGACGTCGAGACCGCGCTCAAAGAGGTGTGCGCCACCTTCGACGGCTTCTACACCCTGGTGGTCTCCAACCGGGACTCCTTCGCCGTCGTCCGTGATGCCATCGCCTGCAAGCCCGCCGTGATCGCCGAGACCGACGACTGGGTCGCGATCGCCAGTGAGTACCGCGCCCTCGCCAAGCTGCCCGGCGTCGAGAACGCCCGCATCTGGGAGCCCGAGCCGGAGGTGGTCTACGCATGGACGCGGTGACTCTCGAACAACCGGGGACACTCGGACAACCCGAGGCCCTCGGCCACTCCACCTACTCCCCCACCGGCACAGCGAAAGCGGAGACGATGAGCCCCAATCACCACTTCGACCTCGCGAACACCCCACTGCGAGAAATAAACTCGGCCCTTCACGGGGACATCTCCGGGGAGATCGTCATCGACAACCCGGCCGGCGCGCACAGCGTCGCGGCCGGCGTCAACGCCCCGGTCAAGATCACCGTCGACGGACACGTCGGCTACTACGCCGCCGGTATGAACCAGCAGGCCGAGGTCACCATCAACGGCAACGCCGGCACCGGTGTCGCCGAGAACATGATGAGCGGCAGCGTGATCGTCAAGGGCAACGCCTCGCAGTCGGCGGGTGCCACCGCGCACGGCGGGCTCCTCGTCGTCGAGGGCGACGCGGCCGCGCGCTGCGGGATCTCGATGAAGGGCGTCGACATCGTGATCGGCGGCAACGTCGGACACAACAGCGCGTTCATGGCGCAGGCCGGCCGCCTGGTCATCCGCGGCAACGCCGGCGACGGACTCGGCGACTCCATCTACGAGACCCGCATCTACGTCCGCGGCGAGGTCGCCTCCCTCGGTGCCGACTGCATCGCCAAGCCGATGCGCGAGGAGCACCTCGAGGAGCTCACCGGCCTGCTCAAGGCCGCCGGCTACGGCGACGACGACCTGACCGCCTACACCCGCTACGGATCGGCCCGCGAGCTCTACCACTTCAAGGTGGACAACGCCTCCGCGTACTGAGCCGTCCCTTCGCGCCACACCACCGAAAGAGACATCACCATGACCGAGAATCTCAGCGTCGAGCAGCGCGGACTCCGTGAATCCGCCACCTACGACCGCACCACCATCGCCGCCATCCAGCGGGCGGCCGAGACCGGTATCTACGACATCCGCGGCTGGGGCGCCAAGCGCAAGCTGCCGCACTTCGACGACCTGCTCTTCCTGGGTGCCTCGATGTCGCGTTACCCGCTCGAGGGTTACCGCGAACGCTGCGACACCGACGTCGTCCTGGGTGGCCGCAACGCGAAGTACCCGCTGCATCTGTCGACCCCGGTCACGATCGCGGGCATGAGTTTCGGCGCGCTGTCGGCCGGCGCCAAGGAGGCACTGGGTCGAGGGGCGTCGGAGGTCGGCACGTCGACCACCACAGGCGACGGCGGCATGACTCCGGAGGAACGCGGTCAGTCCAAGCACCTGGTCTACCAGTACCTGCCCTCGCGCTATGGCATGAACCCCGACGATCTGCGCAAGGCCGACGCCATCGAGGTGGTCCTCGGTCAGGGCGCCAAGCCGGGCGGCGGCGGAATGCTGCTGGGGCAGAAGATCTCCGAGCGCGTAGCGGGTATGCGCACGCTCCCCCAGGGCATCGACCAGCGCAGCGCCTGCCGGCATCCGGACTGGACCGGTCCCGATGACCTCGCCATCAAGATCAACGAGCTGCGCGAGATCACCGACTGGGAGAAGCCGATCTACGTCAAGGTCGGCGCCAGCCGAACCTACTACGACGTGAAGCTGGCCGTTCACTCCGGCGCCGACGTCGTCGTGGTCGACGGCATGCAGGGCGGTACCGCCGCCACTCAGGAAGTGTTCATCGAGCACGTCGGCATCCCCACCCTCGCCGCGATCCCGCAGGCGGTTCAGGCACTGCAGGAGTTGGGTGTCCACCGCCGGGCGGGAGTAGGGGCGGGCCGTGACGCAGTACAGCTGATCGTGTCCGGCGGCATCCGCAACGGTGCCGATGTCGCCAAGGCGATGGCCCTCGGCGCCGACGCGGTAGCCATCGGCACCGCCGCTCTGATCGCGTTGGGCGACAACGATCCCCGCTACGCCGAAGAGTACGAGGCGTTGGGTTCGGCGGCCGGTTACTACGACGACTTCCAGGACGGTCGTGACCCGGCCGGCATCAGCACGCAGGATCCGGAGCTCGCAGCGCGCTTCGACCCGGTGCTCGGGGGCAAGCGTCTCGCCAACTTCCTGCGGGTCATGACGATGGAGGCCCAGACCATCGCCCGTGCCTGCGGAAAGGCGCATCTCCAGCATCTCGAGCCCGAGGACCTCGTCGCCATCACGATCGAGGCCGCGGCGATGGCGCGGGTCCCGATGGCCGGCACCAACTGGATTCCGGGGAGTGGGCTGTGAGCGAGCAGGATTCGACCGCATCGGTCGTCATCATCGGCGGCGGACTCGAAGGCGCCGCAACCGCATGGGCACTCGGTCAGCGCGGCATCACCGATGTGGTGGTCTGCGAACGCGACACCGTCGGCGGCGGGATGACCGGCAAGTCGTCGGGCATCGTCCGCTGCCACTACGGCGTCAGTTCGCTCGCCGCGATGGCCGCGGTGGGACTCGAGGTCTTCGAGAAGGCCGAGGAGATCTTCGGGACCGACATCGGTTTCCGGCAGACCGGATATGTCGTCGGCGTCGGCGAGGCGAACCTCGAGAACCTGCGCAAAAGCCTTGCGGCGCAGCGTGAGGTGGGCGTGCAGACCGAGGAGATCGACGTCGCCGAGGTCGCCCGGATGTGGCCGACGGCCGATCTCGAGCCGTTTGCGGCGTTCGGCTGGGAGGAGCGCGGCGGTTACGGCGACGCCTACCAGACCGCTCAGGCCTTCGCCGCCGCCGCACGTGCCACCGGCATCAGGATCCGGCAGGGCACGACGGTCACCGAGCTCATCGTGGACGGGGACCGGGTCACCGGCGTCCGCCTGGGCGACGGGTCGACGATCTCCGCCGACACCGTCGTCGTCGCGACCGGTGTGTGGTCCAAGCCGTTCCTCGCGCCGCACGGCATCGATGTCCCGATCTCGGTCCATCGTGAACAGATCGTGATGATCCATCCCGGCGAGGATCTCGGCGCGGTGCCGGTGTTCTCCGACCTCGTGTCCCTGCAGTACGTCCGACCGGACGTGCGTGGCGAAATCCTGTTCGGCAACAGCGATCTCAAAGAGCTGCAGATCGCCGATCCGGACAGCTACAGCAACCGGGTCGACAGCGACTTCGTCGACCTGACCGTCGACAAGGTCGGCACCCGGTTCCCCGGCTTCACCGAACCGGCGATCACCAGCAGCTACGCCGGTTGCTACGACGTGACACCGGACTGGAATCCGATCATCTCGCGAGGACCGTTCGACGGCCTGGTGCTGGCGGTCGGTTTCAGTGGTCACGGGTTCAAGATCTCGCCGGCGGTGGGGCGGCTCGTCGCCGATCTGGTGGTCGACGGACGCAGTTCGGACCCCCGGATCCCCGAGTCGGACTTCCGTTTCTCCCGGTTCGCGGAGGGAGACCCGCTGAAGACGAGGTTCCCCTACGTGGGAGCAGGGGAGATGCGCTGAGCGTTCCGGAGCGGTGGGCGGGGGCAACCCGACGAGAGGACGCGAGAACATGTGTCAACTGACAGTGAACGAGCTGGCTCACTATGCTGGCGAGGTGACCGACGACCCTTTGATCCGGAACCAGTCTGGCATCGCACGGGAACGCCCCGTCGACCAGTCGGTCGAGGAACTCGAGCTCGAGACCGCGATCGCGCACAACGTGCGTCGGCTGCGTCGTCAGCAGGGATTGTCGGTGGGCGACATGGCGACCCGCGTCGGGATCTCCAAGGCGATGCTGTCGAAGATCGAGAACGCGCAGACCTCCTGCAGTCTCAGCACTCTGGCCCGCCTGGCCAACGGCTTCGACGTCTCGGTCACGTCGTTGTTCCGCGGTGCGGAGATGGAGCGGTCGGCCGTCTTCGTGAAGTCGGGGGAGGGCAACGAGATCGTCCGTGAGGGTTCGCGTGAGGGCCACGAGTACGAGTTGCTCGGATCGCTTCGCGGAGAACACAAACGGCTCGAGTGTTTGCTCGTGACGCTGACCGAGAAGTCGGTGACCCAGCCGCTGTTCCAGCACGCTGGTACCGAATTCCTGTATGTCCTCGAGGGCGTGATGGACTACGCGCACAGCCGTTCGGTGTACCGGATGCATCCCGGCGACGCGTTGCAGCTCGACGGAGAAGGCGCGCACGGGCCGGTCGAACTCGTCGAACTGCCCGTGCGCTTCCTGTCCGTCATCGCGTTCCCGGATTCAGCCGTCTGAGGCCACCCCGGCGGAGAGATCGAAACGTAGGAGATCGAAGTCGTAGCGGGAGGTCGGGACCACGTCGAGGTGTCGGTCCGCACCGAAACGTGCGACGCTGGTGAGCATCCGGGTCATTCGACGTTCCAGTTCGGCCTGGTCGCCGTTGCTGCCGTAGAAGGCGTGGATGTCGGAGACAGCCGCCATGGGGAACAGCTCCTCGACGATCGCGTCGACGGGCGGCGGGTCGTCGGTGAGTGGACGCTCGACGATGTTCTGGACGTAGCCGAACGTGGCCTGGGTGTCGATCGCGACCCGGGTGTGGTCCTCGAGCCAGCGTCGCAACCATTCGTCGCGGTCCAGTTCGACGGGGCGTCGTAGGAAAGCGATGTTCGACAGCGCGTTGATGCGCGTTCCGTCGGCAGGGAGCTCCGGGTCGAGGGGAGCGCGGGCGGTGACCTCCCACGCCGCCGGGCGCCCCTCGACGCTCTGGATCACCGCGGGAAGGACGGCGTCGACATCCTCGGCCCAGTACGTCACCACCGCGTCGATCGGCGGATCGAGCTCGTCGATCCGCATCGCGCCGGAGACCCGGTCGTCGGCGATGTTGAGCTGGACGCGCACGGCACCGGCTGCTGCACATCGTGTGACCAGACCGTCGGCACCGTCGCGCGTCAGCCCGCCGTCGCGCACCGCCACGATCACCTTCGAATACGTCATCAGGCGGACGGTACCGGGACGAACCGGTGTTCGGGTCAGAACTCCTCGACGCCGACCAGCGCGGCGGTGTCGTCGATCTCGTCGTCGTCGGTTGCCTTGATGAGGGCGACGGCGCCCAGCGCGGCGACGCAGTAGGCGGTCGCGAACCACCAGGGCGCGGCGTCGGAACCGAACCACTTGGCGAGGTACGCCACGAGCACCGCGGCGATCGCGGCCCCCATCCAGCGGAGGAAGCTGAAGCCCGCGCTGGACACCGAGCGCGGGGTGTCCGTCCCGCCGGAGGACATGGCAAGGTCGGTGAAGAGCGTGTTCAGTACACCGGACGGCAGGCCGGAGAGGACGACGGCGAGCCCGATGAGCCACACCTGATCGCTGACCGTGCCGATGCCGGCCAGCACCATGATCGAACCGTAGGCGAAGATCGCCACCAGCACACCGGCCTTCTCACCCAGGGCTTTCGCCAGCGCGGGTGCCACGAAGACACCCGCAAGCGCGGTGAGCAGACCCCACCCGAAGAAGATGAGACCGGCGTGGATCGGGCGGAGCCCCATCGCGATCGGCGCCCACGCGATGACGGTGAACAGTGCACCGGTGTAGAAGGCGGAACCGATGCCCGAGATCGTCAGGGCGCGATTGCGGAGGGCCTTCAGCGGATCGACGATCCGCACCCGGTCACGGGTGATGCGAGGTGAGTCGGCGGGGAGCATGACCGCGCACAGGATGGCACCGAAGAGCATGAGCAGTGCGGTTCCGCCGAACGGCGCGCGCCAGGTCCATTCGCCGAGTGTCGCCCCGAGCAACGGTCCGACCGCCAGACCGAGGCCGAGTGCGGCCTCGTACATCATGATCGCGCCCTGTCGGCCGCCCACGGCGGACGAGACGATGAATGCCAGTGCGGTCGCGAGGAACAGTGCGTTGCCGAGACCCCAGAGCACACGGAGGGCGATCAGTTGGTCGATGTCACCGGCGAAGGCGGACAGACCGGCGGCGACGACGATTAGCGAGAGTCCCACCGTGAGCGTGCGCTTGGGGCCGAAACGGTATGCGGCCCACCCAGTCAGGAGCATCGCCAGGCACTGCACACCCACATACACGCCGAACAGCAGGGTGACCTTTTCGGCCGGCGCCTCGAGCGCTTCGGCGATGCTGTGCAGGATCGGGTCCACGAGGCCGATGCCCATGAAGGCGATCGTGGCGGCGAAGGCGGTGATCCACACGGTACGGGGTTGCTCGCGGAACGTGGTGAGCAGTGACTTCTCCGATGTGGCGGTCCCGGTGGTCGGGGTGTTCTCGGTGACTGTCATGGGGTCCTTCTCGATCGCTGGCTGATGACGTGTCCGGCCCGCGGACGTCAGGTCGCGTTCGTCGGTTGCGTCGGGGTCTCGTCGAGTCGGTCGCGCAGTGCCTGGAGAGCCGGGCCGGCGGCGGCGAGAGCGGCCCGGTCTTCGTCGTTCAGTGCGGCGAGCGCACTGGTGAGGACGACGTCGCGCTCCTCGCGGATCTGCGACACGAGGGCGCGGCCGTGGTCGGTCAACCCGACCAGGACCGCGCGTCGATCCTCCGGGTCGGGTCTGCGTTCGACGAGCTCGTGTCTGGTGAGGCCGTCGATCACCGACGTCGCTGTCGGCATACGGATGGACTCGCGATCGGCGAGTTCACCCATCCGCATCCACCCGTCGTCGGCGAGGACGTTGAGGGCCGAGGTCTGCGCCGCGGTGAGCTCGACCCTTGGTGCGCGTCGGCGAAGCGCCAGGTAGAGCCTGGTGATCGTCGGACGCAGCGTCAGGGCGAGCTGCGCGGGATCGGAAGCGGACACGTTTAGAAACTCTAATACTTAGAGTTTCGAAGTAACATCTCGTCAGGGTGTGACGCTGCTGACACGCGCGTCAGACGCCGATCGGGCTCCCACCGTCGCGCCAGACCGCGACCACCGACGGCCGCGGTTGGGAGTTCCCGCCGTCGGGCCAGTGCGATGCCGGATTGTCCGCGGAATGGTCGTCGAGTTCTCCGGGATGCTGCACCGCGATCAGGATGCGGCTGCTGTCGATGACCGGACCGCACGTCTCGGCGCCCTTGGGGACGGTCAGGAACTGCTTGGTCTCGCCCCGACGGTCCCCGTCGAGCGCGACCGCGAACAGGCCGTCGTTGGAGTCGAGGGCGTTGCCGTCGGTGGAGATCCACAGGTTGCCGTGCGGGTCGAAGGCGACGTTGTCGGGGCAGGAGATCGGGCTGACCCGGGTCTTGTCGAAACCGCCGTAGTAGGTGTCGGCGGCGGCGGGGTCGCCGCAGACGAGCAGCAGTTCCCAGGTGAACTCCGTGCCGGTGTGGTCGTCGGTGATCTCGAGGATCTGACCGTTCTTGTTCTCGTTGCGGGGGTTGACGAGATCGGCGGCGGCCTTGCCGTCGGTGCCGCGGTCGCTGTTGTTGGTGAGGGCGCAGTACACCTTGCCGGTCTTCGGGTTCGGTTCGATGTCCTCGGGACGGTCCATCTTGGTGGCACCGGCGGCGTCGGCCGCCTCGCGGGTGAACACCGCGACCTCGGCCGGTGACATGCCGGTGATGTACGAACGGGCCGTGCCGTCGGCATTGACGGTGAGCAGGGGCTTCCACGACCCCTTGCCCGCGAACTTGCCTGCCGCAGGCAGTGCGCCGGAACCGTCGACGGGTTCGCCGGTGAACGTCGCGACGTACAGGGTCCCCTCGTCGAGAATGCGCATGTTGTGTTCGCGCGCGGTCCTCGACAGTCCGCTCTTGATCCTTCGACTCGACACGAACTTGTAGATGTACTCGAACTTCTCGTCGTCACCGCTGTAGGCGACCACGGTGCCCTCGCCGGGACCACTGCCGACGACGTAGATGTTGGCCGACTCGTGCTTGAACCGCCCCATTGAACTGTGTTTGACGGGAACGGCTTTCGGATCGTGTGGATCGACTTCGACGATGTAGCCGAAGCGGTTGGCCTCGTTGGGCTCGACGGCCAGGTCGAAGCGTTTGTCGAAGCGACCCCAGTGGTGTTCGTCGGCGTCGTCCTCGAAGGTGTAGCGCGCGAGACGTCCGGCCGTCTTCGGGTCGGTCACCGTGCTCGCGTTGCCGAAGTAACCGTTGAAGTTCTCTTCGCCCGAGAGCATGGTGCCCCACGGGGTGAGCCCGCCGGAGCAGTTGGCGATCGTACCCAGGACGGTGGTGCCGGCGGGATCGGCGCTCGTCTTCACGAACTCGGTGCCTGCGGCGGGACCGGTCAGGCGGAACGGACTCGACGCGGTGAGGCGCTGGTTACGCGGTCCGACAACGGTTGTGAGCGCGCCGGAACCGGGCTGGGCGGCCACCTCGACCACGGCGATGCCGACGGAGGCCATCGCGATGCGGGCCTGCTGTTCGGTGGGTTGCCCGTCCTGGTATCCCGTGAACATGAACGGTTCGGTGGGGTACTCCAGATTGGCGACGAGGTAGAAGTGGTCGGGCACGCCGTCGACCGGGATGAGCCCGGCGAAGTCGTTGTTGAAGCCGAACTGCCCGGCCTGGGCCTCGGGGGTCTGATTGGCGAAGTCGAACTCCGGGGCGCCGGGCAGGACGGGGTCGCCCCAGCGGATGACCACCTCCTGCCGATATCCGTCGGGGATCACCACCGCGTCTTCGGTGTTGGCCGGGACGGCCGCGAACTTCATGCCCGGCAGCGCATCTCCGGTGGCAGATCCGGTCGTCGAGGTGCCGTTTCCCGAGCCGCTCTCGCCGCAGGCCGCGAGCACCGATGCCGCTCCGCCCGCGACGGCCGTACCCGCCGACGTCTTGAGGACGCTCCGCCGCGAGACCGCGGTACGCACGACGTCGCGGAAGTACGCGTTGTCGCTGCGGTTTCCGGGATCGTGACGGCAGGCATCGCCGCATTTGTAGCGACACGTCACCTGGGCGCGAGAGGAACGGCCGGCGTCGTGACCGGTGGAGGTGAACAGCGGCAACTGGATTCGCACTCGCAGGACGCTAGGCGGCGCGAGCGAACCGGTGGAGACCCGGATGTGAACGGGAACCCAACGTGCGGTGGCCGTCCGCCGGCCGAGCTCTGTCGAAGCCGCTAGGTGTACTGCCCAGGCAGGTTGGTTGAGGGATTGCGACGACACGCGGTAGTGGGTCGTTGAACAGCGAAGGTCTCCCGTCGTGAAGTGGAGCTGCTACGACACACACTTCACAACCGGGAGACCTTCGTGGTTCACGCTAACGCACCTTTGACCCCCAAGGGCCGACTACTGCTGGCCCGTCGCATCGTCGATGACGGCTGGCCCATCGTCAGGGCAGCCGAACACTTCAACGTTTCGTGGCCGACCGCCAAACGCTGGGCCACTCGCTATGTCGAGATGGGCCCAGAGGGCATGTACGACCGCTCGAGTCGTCCTCATCGCAGTCCGAACCGCACCCCCGAGCCGATCAAACGCAAGATCGTGGCCCTGCGGTGGCGTCAGCGCCTCTCACCCCAGGCGATCGGCTCCCGACTGTCGATGCCGGCCTCGACCGTGCACGCGGTGCTGGTCCGATGCCGGCTCAACCGGCTCTCCCACATCGACATCCGCACTGGGGAAGTGATCCGCCGCTACGAGCACCCTCATCCGGGCTCGATGATCCACGTCGACGTCAAGAAACTCGGCAACATCCCCGTCGGTGGCGGCTGGCGGTTCGTCGGACGCGCCAAAGGACGCAAGAATCGGCAGGCCACGCCGGGAACCCGCCGGAGCAAGCACCACAACGAACTACTCGGACATGCCTTCGTGCACACCGTCATCGACGATCACTCTCGCGTCGCCTATGCCGAGATCCATGACGACGAAACCGCTGTCACCGCAGCCGGAGTCCTTCAGCGAGCCGTGGGCTGGTTCGCGGCCCGCGGCGTCACTGTCGAACGAGTCTTGTCCGACAACGGTGGCTGCTACCGCTCAGCGTTGTGGAAGCGCACCTGCACCGAGCTCGGAGTCACGGCGAAGTACACACGCCCCTACCGGCCGCAAACCAACGGCAAGATCGAACGGTTCCACCGGACCATGGCCGCCGAATGGGCTTTCGCCCGGCACTACCGGTCCGAACAAGCCCGACGCGCAGCGTTGCCAGGATGGTTGCACACCTACAATCACCACCGGCAACACTCCGCCATCGGCCGGAACGTTCCCTTCAGCCGCTTGACCAACGTCCCTGGGCAGTACAGCTAGAACCGTCCGCCCGTACCGATGCGGCCCGACGACCCGGAGCCGCCGAACGAGCCGGGGCTGCGTCCGCCGCTGCTGAACCCGCCACCGAACCCGCCGGGGTATCCGCCTCGGTATCCACCTCGCCCGCCGCTGATGGTGCCGCGCAGGAAGCTGTCGACGAGGATGCCGCCGAGGACGGCTCCGGCGGTCGAGGAGCCGCCCGAACGCGGCTGCTGCGACTGCTGCCAGTTCACGACGTCACCCTGGGCGGCCATCAGCGCCTGGTCGGCGAGAGCGCCGGACCGGCGTGCCGTCGAGGTGGCGGCGACCGGGTCGGCTCCGGCGGCCTCCTGGGCGGACCGGAGAAGTCGCTGGGCCTCGGCAAGACGTGTCCGGGCGGTGGACTGGACGGCGCCGCGTCGGGTGCCGATGAAGTCCGACGCCGAGGTCACCTTCGCGGTCGCCGACTCGAGGGCCGCGGTCAACACCTGTGCGCGACGGGTGCGTTCGGCCGCGGAATCCCGCGCGGCGTCGAGCGCGTCGTCGAGATCGGCGTCCGCGTCGGCCAGTGCGGTGAACGTTCCCAGCGGGTCGGCGTCGAAGCCGGTGCGGGCCGCGTCGAGCGCGGTTCGCGCGGCCGCCGCGGCAGTCGCCAGCGCGGGTCCGCCATCGGCGGTCAGTGAGGCGGCCTCGGCGAGCTCGCCCTCCACCTCCTCGATCAGCGCGGGCATACGGGACTGTGCGGCCGCGATGTTCGCGTCGGCGTGGTCGATCGCGTCGAGGAGCACGGTGGCCTGCTCGATGGACCCCTCGGCCGATCGGATCGCCGCGACCGCGGGACCCTGCTGCCCGACCGGTGCGGCACTCGCAGCACGACCCTGATCGGCGGTCGCCTCGGCGAAATCGATCTGCTGCCGGGCGAGTTCGACGTTCGGCAGGATCGATGCGAGCGTCTGCTCGCCGTGCTTCTCGGTCAACTCGGTGAGCTGCTGCGTGGCCGGGTCGAGGCGTGCGCGCAAGCCGATCAGCTGCTGGGTGATCGCGTCGAAGCGGGTGTCCGCGTTGATCAGCAGGTTGCGCATCGCATCGAAGGCCTCGACCTGGTCGTCGAGCGCGGCGTCGGCCTCGGTGCACGCGGTGATGATCTCGACGAGCATCCCGCGGCGTTCGTCGTCGGTCTCCGGGACGTTGTCGTCGAGCCGCTGCCGGGTGGTGAAGGACTGCGCGAGACCGCGTCTCGCCCGCTCGAGCGCCTTCGTGAACGGTGCGGTCTCGGCCGGCCCGAACTCGTCGACGGCCAGCCGCAGTTCCTCTTCGCTGGTGCGGATGGCGTTGTCGAGATCGGTGAGGACCTCGCGGGACCACGGATCCAGTACGTCGAGTGGCTGCTCCGCGAGTTGGTCGACGGTCAGTTCCTGCTCGCGAAGCGCTTCCACGCTGCCGTCGATCCGACGCTGCTTGCGCCGTCGCGAATAGAGGTACGCGCCGCCACCGCCGATCACCACGGCTCCGCCGACGACACCGGCGGTGATGACCCCGGTGTAGCTGGGGTCGAGGGCATTCGAGAGCCCGTTGATGGCGCCCAGCCCGGCCTGCGCCCAGTTGCCCTCGCGAAGCTGCGGGACGACGTCGTTGGTGGCGACGTCATCGAGGGTCGACTGGTCGAGTCCGCCGATGCTGTCCGGAGCGAACATGCGGTAGGCGCGGTCCTCGGTCGCGACGGCCAGCAGCGCGTCGCGGTCGCCGAGTTCGCTGGCGATGGCGGTCTGGTCGGCCCACTGTTCGCTGGTGAGGCCGTCGAAGCTGCGAACGTACACGATCCACATCTGTATGTCGTGCTCGTTGTACAGCTCGTCGAGGGCGTTCTCGAGCTCGGTCCGCTGCTCCGGGGTGATCACCTCGGCCGAGTCGACGACATAGGTGGGCAGGCGCGTGGGCGGCTCGGCGGCGGCCGTGCCGGCTCCGACGCTCAGCAGCAGGGTCATGCCGAGCGCGAGACCGACGGCTCCGAGAGCTGCCGAGACGCGGCGTGTCACGACATGCCCCCACCCACCACGAAACGCAGGTTCCCGATGCATGATCACAAATCTAACCAGCCGCCGCATTCGGGTGAGTGTATGTCCGTCCTTGACCTCGATCGGTACCGGCACGTGCTCAGCGTCGAGCGTCGCGCCACCGGCACAGGGCCTCGACGGCGGTGAGGTCGTAGTCGGGGCCCGTCACGCCGACGGTGAGCAGACTGATGCCCTCATCGGCCAGCGAGTCGGCACCGCGGAGCATGGCGTCGACGTCGCCGTCGAACTGCACCGCCGACGACCGTTCGATGGTCTCCGGATCGCGTCCCACCGCGGCGCAGTGCTCGGCGAGGACCTTCGACTTGTGGCGGTACTGCTCGACGTCGTTGAAGCCGTGCCAGGCGTCGGCATGCTCGGCGATGTAGCGCAACGTCTTCTTCTCGCCGCTGCCGCCGACGAGGATCGGGATGTCACGGGTGGGTGCGGGATTCAGCTTGCCCAGACGCGACTTGATGCGCGGCAGTGCCGCCCCGAAGTCGTTGAGGCGCGAGCCGACGGTGCCGAACTCATAGCCGTACTCGTCGTAGTCCTTCTGGAACCAGCCGGCGCCGACACCGAGGATCAGACGGCCGCCGCTGATGTGGTCGACGGTGCGGGCCATGTCGGCGAGCAACTCCGGATTGCGGTAGGAGTTGCAGGTCACCAGCGCGCCGATCTCCACCCGCGACGTCTGTTCCGCCCACGCACCGAGCATCGTCCAGCACTCGAAATGTTCACCCTCCGGAGCACCGTAGAGGGGGTAGAAGTGATCCCAGTTGAAGGCGACGTCGACGCCCGCATCCTCGGCGCGACGGACCGCGTCCCGGATCAGGCCGTACTCGGGGGCGTGCTGGGGCTGGATCTGGACACCGATACGAAGAGGAAAGGCCATGGCGACCAGTCTGCCTGGTTACGGCGTCGGCGTCGACGTCTTATGGTCCCGCGCTCCCTGAGGAGGCCCGGAGCTTGGGGGCTGACGTGTCCTCTGCTCCCTGAGGAGGCCCGGAGCTTGCGGAGGGCCGTCTCGAAGGGTGGTACCAAAGAGCCTGTGACACCCAGGCCCGCCGCTCCGTCCCTCGATGAACTCCGACGCCGCACCAGCTCGAAGTGGTCGACCCACCCCGACGACGTCCTGCCACTGTTCATCGCGGAGATGGACTACCAGCTCGCACCGGTGGTCGCGGAGGCGATGATCGACCGCATCCGGGCGTCCGATGTCGGTTACGCCGGCGACTCGGGCGGTGTGGGAACGGCTTTCGCAGGTTTCGCCGAGTGGCGGTGGGACTGGCAGCTGAGCGCCGACGACGTCACGCTGACCACCGACGTGAGCGTCGTGATCGTCGAGTCGTTGCGGACGGCGATACGTCCGGGCGACGGTGTCATCCTGATGCCGCCGGTGTATCCACCGTTCTTCGAGCTCATCCCGGAGGCCGGCGGAACCGTCGTGGAGGTGCCGCTGCTCGACGACCCGGGGTGGCGGATGGATCTCCACGGCATCGAGACAGCGCTGAAGGCGGGTGCGCGGGCAGTCTTGTTGTGTCACCCGCACAATCCGGTGGGTCTGGTCCACGACGCATCCGATCTCGCGCGGCTGGCCGAGCTCGCGGCGTCGTACGGTGCGACGGTCGTGAGCGACGAGATCCACGCGCCGCTGGTCCATCCCGGGGTGGGATTCGTCCCGTTCCCCGCGGTGAGCGACGCCGCGCGCGAGGTGGGCATCGCTGCGCATTCGGCCAGCAAGGCGTTCAACCTCGCCGGCGCCAAGTGTGCGCTGATGGTCGCCACCTCCGATGCGACCCGGGCGATCGTCGCACGTCAGCCCGACGAGGTGCAGTACCGCACCCCCATCCTCGGCCGCGCCGCGACCGAGGCCGCCTTCGCTCACGGCGACGAGTGGCTCGACGCCATCCTCGAGGTAATCGGCGAGAGTCTCGATCTGCTGGATCACCTTCTGGCAAAGCATCTTCCGGGTGTCGGCTATACCCGACCGAGTGCGTCGTACCTGTCGTGGCTCGACTTCCGCGACGCCGGGCTCGGCGATAACCCGGGCCTCCCGATCCTCGAACACGGCCGCGTCGCGCTGCACTACGGGCCCGCGTTCGGTTCGCAGGGCAACGGCTTCGCGCGGTTGAACGTCGCGTGTTCGCCGGAGGTGCTGACCGAGGCGATCCGACGGATCGCGCGCGTCGTCGACAACCCGCCCGACTGATAGCGGCGAAACCGCGCCTGCTGCCGCGGCCAACTGCTATGAATCTCCGAATGGACAACGAGCGGGCCGCAGAATGGGATGAGCGATACGGCAATGCCGAGCGGCTGTGGACCGCGGACGTCAACCCCGCGCTGATCATCGAGGCGAACGACCTGACGCCGACCACCGCGCTCGACGTCGGGTCGGGGGAGGGCGCCGACGCCCGCTGGCTGGCGAAACGCGGCTGGGAGGTGACCGCTGTCGACATCTCACAGGTGGCGCTCGACCGGGCACGCGAGATCAGTGGCGAACTGCCGATCACGTGGACACGCGCCGATCTCGTCGTCGATCCAGTCCCCGGTGCCGATTACGGTCTCGTCGCGCTGCACTACTTCCCGATCCTCGTCGAGGAGCTCGAGGTCGCGCGGAAGCTCGTCGACGCTGTCGGCCCGGGAGGTTCGCTGCTCGTCGTCGCGCATGCACCGGAGGGCGTGCGAGCGCACGGGTTCGAGCCGGACGATTACGTGCAGCCGGGCGGTTTCGCCGAACTCCTCGGCGACGGTTGGGAGATCGTCACCGACGAGACGCGTGAGCGGGGCAAAGCCGCAGGCCGCGGTCATCACACGCACGACATGGTGTTCCGGGCTCGACGAGCCGGCCGGTAGCGGGCGCGCGGGTCAGTCGAGGGCGGCGAGTACCGCTTTCGCAACCTGCTGATGCCCCTTGGCGTTCGGATGTAGCCGCAGTGCGCCAACGGGATTCGTGTACGGTTCGACCCACCTCGTGGACTGGGACTTGCAGGAATCGTGCCCGACGCTGGGGCCGTACGTGTCGACGAACGCGACGCCGGCCAGCTGGGCCTGAGTCTTCAGCATGGTGTTCAGCTCGACTTCGAGACGGTCGAGGAAGGCGGTGTCCTCGGCGGAGAACGGGTTTCGTCCGGGGCAGTTGCCCTGTTGCGGGTAGACCGCCGGATAGCCGACGACCAGGATCCGCGCGGCCGGGGCTCGGTCTTTGATCCCTGCGATGGCGGTGGCGATCTTCGCGGCCGACAGTTGGATCTCGGCCGAGTACCGACCGAGGGTGCGGGCTTCACAGGGCGCGAGTTGTGAGCCGCCCGAAGCAGTCTGCGAGCAGTCGGCGATGCTGCCCGAGTAGACGTTGCCGTCGTTGTAACCGATCTGCATGGTGACGACATCGGTCGTCGAGCTCAGGCCGTCGAACTGTGGCGGTTGGCCGGCGGTTTGGCTCGTCGTGAGGTGTCGGGTCTGGGCGCCACCACAACTCATGTCCCTGAGTCGGTAGCCCTCCTCCTCGGCGACCAGACGCGGGAAGTTGTTGGTGGACCGTCCACAGCCGCTCGGCGATCCCGGAACCGAAGAGGGAATACCGACGCCTGCCGAGAACGACGCCCCGAGCGCCACGTACTCGGTCGGATCGTCGGCGACCGCAACCGCGGTTGCCCCCGCTATCAGTCCGGCAGCGGAGGCCAACGCCAGGGCTAGTGTTGTTGCTCGACGATGTAGACGCATGGGTCGAGAGTGTCCGCCTGTGTACTCGAGTGAACTCGCGGTGACTGCTTCGTGAGGGAACCGAGATGTCCTCGACATCAAGCGACTCGGACATTGTCCCTTGATCAGACGTAATCGCTGAACACCGCACGTGTCGCTTCCCTTTCGACTTACGGTGACGTCGGCGCAGGGGGATCAAAACCGACAAACGTGCCTGCGCCTTTCGGGAGGGCTCATGAGGAAATCATCGATGCGCGCTCTGTGCGCGGCTGTGCTGGCGACTGGCGTGGCGGCCGGTGGAATTACCGGTGCCGGAACAGCATCCGCCGCTCCGGGCGGACTGACACTGCAAGGGGTCTCCAACGGAGACTGTACGGCTACCATCAAGATCACCAACTACACGAATTCCACTTATTTCCAGCCGGACTGGTGGTTCGAGCAGGAGAACGACCCGGCCATGGTGAACGCGACGAGCATTCCGGCCGAGATGTCCGCCCCGTGGCGTGAGGTGTCGGGTATCCCATGGCCGATTGCGCGGTGGGTCGGAGATTCACCGGCGTTGACCTCGGGTCTCGGTCCGGGAGTTCCGAGTTGGGGGAATGGCAATCCGTACAATCGGAACGCCCAACCCGACGGTTTCGTCACCGAGCGGACGATCGACCTCAAGACGGTGACCGGCGCGCCCGAACCCTCGTCGGACGGAACGAAGACGATCTGGTTCCGGATCAAGACCGGACCTCAGACCGCTGATCGTCTACCGACACCGCAGAAACTGGTCGTCGACGGGTGTCGCAGCTCGAACGGTTCGCTGGACTTCGGGTCGCTCGACCTCGGCACTCTCGGTCTATAGCTGTTCGCCAGCCGGGGCCGGATCTACCCGCCGAACAGCAGGTACAGCCCGAGGAAGGTGTAGCAGACCATCGTCACCATCATCGTGAGCTGGCCCGTCAGCTGGTGTCGGCGGGGGAGAAGCCGCAATGAGGCGTCGTGGGCCGCCGCGACGCCCATCATGTGGCCGCCGACCACGAAGAGCACCTTGAGTGTCACGGTGACGGTCGGGTGATCCGACATGATGTACACCGGGTGGGCGTCGCTCAGCCACAACAGGTTCCATCCCAGTCCCAGCGGATCGCCCAGGGCCAGAAGCGCTTCCTGTCCCTGTTCGACGAGTGATTGCAGGTAGTGGGCGAGGATGTAGCCGATCACGATCGGGATGAGTGAGTGCGCCATCAGACCGGGTAGGCGGCGTCGCCGGTCGGGTCCCACCCCGCCGACGGCGCGCGCGGCCGACCAGAAGGTCACCGCGACCACGCCGAAAAACACCAGCAGACCGGCGGTCGAGAGCAGGGTCGCGCTCACCTGGCTACCGTCGGACCGCTCGTCGACGAACTCCTGCCACAGCGGGATTGCCGAGAAGCTGTCGAATGCGGTGGAGCCGAGCAGGATCGCCAGGACGGTGACGGTTCCGGGAAGAACCGGCAGGGTGGTCAGCGAGTTCATCGGACTCCGCACGATCACCTTGCCGTCGGCGTTCTTCGCGAACGGGGCGAGGCGGGACGCGACGGTGCTGTACACGGCGAACGGGTCGGCGTTGTCGGTCCACCGCAGTCCACAGACGATGCCGCCGGCGAGGGTGATCACGAGATAGCACAGCAACCAGAGTCGCACGGCCGAGACCGAACCCGGCTCCGGCGAGGCCAGTTCCAGCCAGACGAAGGCGAACAGGCCGAACGCGGCCGGCCACCAGCCCAGACGACGGGGATAGACCTTCCGGCCGACAGCCCGCGGGCCGAGGGCGGCGCCCGCGACGCGCAACACCGTTCGGATCGGCGACAGGAGCCGCCAGACCGGACCGATGAGCGCCGACAGCACCGTCATCCCGACCCACAACAGCACGTAGAACGCTCCGGGAAGCGGGTTCTCGTCGGTGTCCGGGCCGAACGCGGCAAGCACCAGCCACAGGGTAAGTACCAGGGCGGCACCGGCGATCAGGCCGCGAACCCAGGAATTGTCGACGGTGGCCGTAACCCACGACGGCAGTTCGCGCCCGGCGTCAGATCGACCGTATCGCGGTGTGCGCCAGGCGAATGCGATCACCGCGAAGGAGATCGTCAGAGCCCAGGCGCCGCCGATCAGCACCGCGGTCAGCGGGACCGGCAGGTACTCCGAACCGCCCAGACCGTGGGCGAGCAGGGTGTCAGACGTCGGCCTCACGGTCGGGGTCATCGGCCTCGTTCCGGGTCGGTGGGACGGTGGAGCCGGTATCCGCGTCGGAGTGGGTGGGCTCGTCGGAGTCCGGAGCGTCCTCGTCGTCGCCACGACGACGGTCGTGGATCGCGATCGCGACGATGACGCCCACCAGGATGAACGCCGGGATCACCGCGGGCAGCGCCAGGATCAAGGGATGCGTGGCGAGGTGATGGACCATCATCTCCGGTGCGGCGGTGATCATCGTTGCGGCTGCAATTCGGGTTCCCGTGCGCCCGTGGTGGTCTCGCGGGAGTTGACCCGACCGGCTCCCCACGACAACGCGGTGATGAGCAGCAGCGAGCACACCAGCACCACCAGCGACGCGGCACCGAACAGCCACGACGGATAGTCGAAGGTGCGCTCACGCTGCAGGATCGAGATCTCCGCGACGAACGGCTTCGTCGATGTCTGCTGCGCCGGTTCCCCCTCCGCGCCGATCGCGGGGTCGGCCGGCAGATACACCGGTACACCGGCCATGGTGGTGCCGTCCTGCACACGGAGGATCGTCTTCCACGATCCCGACACCGGCATCGGTTCGGTGGACCGGAACTGGTTGGGGCCCACGCGTTCGAGCCGGTCGATGACGATGCCGCGATCGTTGTCGATGCCGCCCTGCCAGGACATCAGCGTCACCCACTCCGGGTCGCCGCTGATCGCGTCCGACGGGTCGAGAAAGACCTCGGCCGTGACGTTCTGCTCGGCCGCGTCGTTCGCTCCGGCCGGGGTCAGGACGACTCGTGCGGTCATGTCCGCCGGCACGGAGACGCGCAGACCGTTCGCGACGGCACCGCCGATCACCACCACCGAGAGCACGACGGCGGTGATGCTGATCCAGCGTCGGGGCAGGCGCTCACCGACCGAGACGATGCCGAGCAGGGCACCGCACAGACCCGCGGCCACGCCCACCGGGATGGCCATGGCCAGGGCCTCTCCCCACATGCCGGTCACCCACGGGAACGGGTAAGCGGCCGCGATCCACCAGGATTCGATCCAGAGTCCGACGGTCGCGACGCCCAGGCCCGCCACCGCGCCGAAGAGCACGCGCCGCTTGAACAGCGGCGTCAGCGCGAGCAGTTCGATGACCACGGCCGCGCCGAGGTACAGCGGGAACACGTTGATCGGCGCACCGAGCGCGGGCCCGACGACGACCGCGACCACACCGCGCAGCAGGATCGCGAACACCGCGGCGACGAGCGCACTGCCCGGTCCGAGGCTGATCCGCGCGGCGACGAGCGCGAATGCGCCGGCACCGGCGATCATCATCGGCTGCAGCACGAGCCGGAACTGCTCGACGCCGAAGTCGTACTCGATTTGGAAGACCGACATGCCGATCACAAGGCCGCCGAAGGCGAGGCAGCGGACAATCCACTGTCCTCGTCCGTCCGGCGGGAGGTCGGCGCCCATCGCGGCCCTGCCCTCGCGGTCGAGGATGACGACCGCGATGAGGGACAGTCCTGCACCGCCGATCAGCATCAGGTGGGTCGGACCCCAGAGCGTGACGTCCTGACCGAAGATGCGATGCCAGACGTCGTCCAGCGGGAAGCCCAGCAGGGCGTAGAAGCCGCAGCCTGCCAACAGGATTCCGCCGACCGGTGCGTACCAGTTGCGGGTGATCCTGATCGCGGAGCGTCCGGGCTTCTCGAAGGGCAGGAAGACCGACAGCATGCCGGAGATGAACAGCAGGAACAGGCCGACCAGGATGAAGTAGTGCGCCGGGTTGGCGAGCGGTCCCTCGTCGCGGCCGTCACCGATGTGCAGGCTGACGTCCCAGAGGAAGCCGAACAGGGCGCAGATGATGGTGCTGGTGAACAGGAAGATCGGCAGGGCCGCCCACGGTGGCCGGTTGACGCGGCGCGCGGCCCACTCGGCGAGGGTGGTCAGCCACGTGATCTTGTGCGTGCGATGCAGGTAGCCAATCCAGAGCAGTCCGATGGACACCACTCCGGCTGCTGCGGACATCAGGAACACCTGGTCGAGTGCCGCTCCTCCGCCCTCGGCAGCGAGGCGGAGGTCCGTGACATCGCTTGTTGTCATGAACGAAGTATGCACATCTTGGTCATGTCCCGGAAGGCCGTCGATCAAACTGCGACCCGGAGACGCATGGCGCTGCCGCCGCCGACAAGGAACTTAGGTTGTGCACAATTAAGTTGTGCACTACTGTTTTGGGGGTGCCCACCAATCCGGAGCCGCTCGACCGACAGCTCTGTTTCTCGCTGTATGCCGCTACCCGGGCTGTCACCGGCCTCTACCGGGAAGTGCTGTCCGAGTTCGGTCTCACGTTCCCCCAGTACCTCGTTCTGCTCGCCCTCTGGGAACACGACGGGCTCACCGTGCGGGATCTGGGCGAGCGGCTCCAGCTCGACAGCGGCACGTTGTCGCCGCTTCTACGGCGTCTCGAGCGGGCCGGGCACATCACCCGCGAACACTCGGTCGAGGATGCCCGCGTGGTCCATGTCCACCTGACCCCGAAAGGGGATGCGCTGCGTAGCCAGGGTGGCCGGATCCAAGGATGCCTGGTGGACAACCTGGACCTCACGTACGACGAGGCGTCGACGCTGCATGCGCTGGCGCACAAGGTCACCGATCAGGCGCGCGGCAGACAGCCGCGTAACTGATCAAGAGTCCGTCATCACCAACCGTCGAAGGAGACGATCATGAACACCCTCTACACCGCAGAAGCCCTGGCCACCGGCGCGGGGCGCAACGGGCACGTCCGCACAACCGACGGCTTCGTCGACACCGACCTCGCCATTCCGCGCGAGATGGGTGGTGCCGGCGGTGCCGCCAATCCCGAGTTGCTCTTCGCTGCCGGATACGCCGCCTGCTTCCACTCCGCCCTGCAGGCGGTGGCTCGCGAGGCCAAGGCCAAGCTCGGCGATTCGAGCGTCGGGGCCAAGGTCGGTATCGGCGCCGACGAGCAGGGCGGCTTCCAGCTCGCTGTCACGCTCGAGGTCGTCATCCCCGACCTCCCTCAGGACCAGGCGCAGGCCCTCGCCGACCGCGCCCACCAGGTCTGCCCCTACTCCAACGCCACCCCCGGCAACATCGACGTCAACGTCATCGTCGTCGACGACTGACCGGTTTCCCTGGGAATGCGGCTCGCCGGGGGTGCCGTCAGCGGCAGACGGCACCCTGCGACGCCGATGTGACCAGCTTCGAGTACTTCGCCAGGACCCCACGGGTGTACCGCGGCGGCAGAGGAGTGAACTCCTTGGCGCGGGTTTCGAGTTCGGCGTCGTCGACCAATAGGTCCAGAAGGCCGCGCCCGACGTCGAGCCGGATTCGGTCACCGTCGCGGACGAGGGCGATCGGACCACCGTCGACCGCCTCCGGCGCCACGTGGCCGACGCACAGTCCGGTGGTGCCACCCGAGAACCGGCCGTCGGTCATCAGCAGCACGTCCTTGCCGAGTCCCGCGCCCTTGATGGCGCCGGTGATGGCCAGCATCTCGCGCATGCCCGGACCGCCCTTGGGTCCTTCGTAGCGGATGACGACGACGTCGCCTGCGGTGATCGTGCCGTCCTCGAGTGCGTCCATCGCGGCGCGCTCCCGGTCGAAAACCCTTGCGGTGCCCTCGAACACGTCGGAGTCGAAACCGGCCGACTTCACCACGGCCCCTTCCGGGGCGAGCGATCCCTTGAGGATGGTGATGCCGCCGGTCGGGTGGATGGGTGACTTGGTGGCGCGCAGGACCTGCCCGTCGGGATCCGGCGGCGCGATGTGCGCGAGGTTCTCCGCGACGGTCTTGCCGGTCACCGTCAGGCAGTCGCCGTGCAGCAGGTCGGCGTCGAGCAGGGCCTTCATCACCACCGGCACACCGCCGATGCGGTCGACGTCGGTCATCACGTGCCGGCCGAACGGCTTGACGTCGGCGAGGTGGGGGACGCGTGCGCCGACGCGGATGAAGTCGTCGAGCGAGAGCTCGACCTCGGCCTCGTTGGCGATCGCGAGGAGGTGGAGGACCGCATTGGTGGACCCACCGAAGGCCATCACCACCGCGATCGCGTTCTCGAAGGCCTCGCGGGTCATGATGTCGCGCGCGGTGATCCCGCGGCGCAGCAACTCGACGACGGCCGCCCCGCTCTGCCGGGCGAACTGGTCGCGACGCTTGTCGGGGGCCGGGGGAGCGGCGCTGCCCGGGAGCGACATCCCGAGCGCCTCGGCGGCGCTCGCCATCGTGTTGGCGGTGTACATCCCGCCGCAGGCGCCTTCACCCGGGCAGATGGCGCGCTCGATGGTGTCGACGTCCTCGCGGCTCATCAGCCCGCGGGAGCAAGCACCCACCGCCTCGAACGCGTCGATGATGGTGACCTGGCGTTCCTTGCCGTCGGACAGCGTCGCGTAGCCGGGCAGCGTCGACCCGGCATAGAGGAACACCGAGGCGAGATCGAGGCGGGCGGCGGCCATGAGCATGCCGGGCAGGGACTTGTCGCAGCCGGCGAGCAGGACCGAGCCGTCGAGCCGTTCCGCGCTCATCACGGTCTCGACGCTGTCGGCGATCACCTCGCGGGAGACCAGCGAAAAGTGCATGCCCTCGTGGCCCATCGAGATGCCGTCGGAGACCGAGATGGTGCCGAACTCGAGCGGATATCCGCCGCCTTCGTGCACGCCGTCCTTGACGGCCTTGGCCAGGCGGTCGAGCGAGAGATTGCACGGCGTGATCTCGTTCCACGACGACCCGACACCGATCTGGGGTTTCGCCCAGTCGTCGTCGCCCATGCCCACCGCGCGGAGCATGCCGCGGGCGGCGGTCTTCTCCAGGCCGTCGGTGACGTCGCGACTGCGAGGTTTGATGTCGACTTCGTGGCCTGTGCTCGTGCGCTCGGTCATGTGGTCCACGGTAGTGGTCCCCGGACGAGATCAGGTTGCGTTTGCCCTCGGCGAGCGGGGCGAAACGCAACCTGATCTCGGTGAACAGCGGACGATTTCAGGCGCGCAGCTCCCGCTTGAGGAGCTTGCCGCTCTGGTTGCGCGGCAGTTCCTCGACGAACTTCACCAGCTTCGGGACCTTGAACGGCGCGAGCTGCTGCTTGACGTGGTCGATCAGCTCGGCCTCGGTGACCACGGCCTCGGCGCGCAGCACGACGACCGCGGTGATCGCCTCGATCCACTTCTCGTCCGGGGTGCCGATGACGGCGACCTCGGCCACGGCGTCGTGGGTGTAGATCGCGTCCTCGACCTCGCGCGAGGCGACGAGGATGCCGCCGGTGTTGATGACGTCCTTGATGCGGTCGACGACGGTGACGTAACCCTCCTCGTCGCGGGTGACCAGGTCGCCGGAGTGGAACCAACCGTCGCGGAAGGCCTCCTCGGTGGCGGTCGGGTTGTCCCAGTAGCCCTGGCACAGCTGCGGTGAGCGGTACAGGATCTCGCCGGGCTCGCCGACGGGGACGTCGTTGCCGTCGGCGTCGACGACGCGGGTTTCGACGAAGAAGACCGGACGGCCGCACGAGGCGGGGCGGGCGTTGTGCTCCTCGGGGCGGAGAACCGTTGCCAGCGGGCCGATCTCGGACTGACCGAAGCAGTTGTAGAAGCCGAGGTCAGGGTAGCGCTCGCGGAGGCGCTGCAGGACGGTGACCGGCATGATCGACGCGCCGTACTGCGCCTTGCGCAGCGACGACAGGTCGCGGGTCGCGAGGTCGGGGTGCGCGGCCAGCGGCACCCACACCGTCGGTGCCAGGAACAGCGAGCCGATCCGGTGTTCCTCGACGAGCCGCAGGATCTCGGGGATGTCGGGTGCCGGCATCAGCCGGATCGTGGCGCCGACCGCGAGGTACGGAAGCATGAACACATGCATGCCCGCCGAGTGGTAGAGCGGCATGCAGATGAGCGGGTTGTCGTCGGCGTCGAGGTCGAGCGCGATGATCGACGAGGTGTACTCGTGGATCAGCGCGCGGTGGGTCATCATGGCGCCCTTGGGCTTCGACGTCGTGCCCGACGTGTAGAGGAACTGCACCAGGTCGGTGTCCTCCACCGAGACGTCGAGTGGGGGAACCCCTCCCGCGGTCGCGATGGTGAACAGCGAGTCGTCGGCGTCGCGCAGGGGGAGCACGAACTCGGCCGGCACGACGTCGATGACGGCGTCGAGATTGTCGGTCAGAGCGGGGTCGACGAGCACGGCCCGGGCGCCGGACTGCTCGAGCAGGTAGCTCAGTTCGCCGGCGCGCAAGGCGTAGTTGATCGGCACGTGGACGAGCCCGGCACGCGCTGCGGCGAGGTAGCCGATCACGTAGGCGTGCGAGTTGGTGCCGTAACCGGCCACGCGATCGCCCTTGGCCAGACCGAGGGAGAGAAGGTGCGCGGCGGCGCGGGTCACGGCGTCGTCGAGCTCGCGGTAGGTGAGGGAGTCGTCGCCGAAATGCAGGGCGGCGCGGTCGGGGAATCTCGCGGCAGTGCGGCGCAGCACTCCGTCGACGGTGTTCGAAGTGGGGGTCATCACCACATCAGGATGACGGTCGAGGGGGGTTGTGATGCAAGCACCCCTGCCGCGTCCGGCACCTGCCCAGGGCGTCTGTCAGAGTCGAAGGACAGCACGAATCGGAGATCGACGCGATGGAGATGTGGCCATGGGAAAAGACCGAGATCGGGATCCCGGCGGTCGCGCCCGACAGGCTCGGCCGCGTGACGAACTGGGTCGCCCGCTGCCGTACGGTGCGGCGGGCGTCGAGCCGGTGCCCGAGGAGCCGTTGCCACCGCACGAGACGATCGCATTCGCGCGGCGGCTGCTCGAGGACGGCCGGCCGTTCTCCGCGCACGAGGTGTTCGAGACGCGATGGAAGTCCTGTCCGGTCGAGGAACGTCCCCTGTGGCAGGGGCTTGCCCAGCTCTGCGTGGCGCTGACGCATCATCGACGCGGAAATGCTGTCGGTGCCCGCCGCCTCCACGATCGGGCCGCCACGCGACTCGTCGAGTACGAGAACGCCGGCGGAGTGAGGTACGAGATGGATCTGAAGGCGATCCGCGACTGCGTGCTCGACGAGATCGACGAGTCCGAACCGACCTGAGGTGGCCCGGCCGAGTGTCATCGCCGCAGGGCCGAGTTGTCGGACCCGTATGCGAACATATGTTCTATGTGGATCGAGCGCCGGGAGCGCCAGGAGGCGACGATCCTGCATGCCGATCTCGACTCCTTCTACGCATCGGTCGAACAGCGCGACGATCCGTCCTTGCGCGGACGTCCGGTGCTGGTCGGCGGGGGAGTCGTGCTGGCCGCGAGCTACGAGGCCAAGGCCAAGGGGGTGCGGTCGCCGATGCCCGGGCACGAGGCGCGCGCCCTCTGTCCGGACGCCGTGGTGGTGCGTCCCCGGTTCGATGCCTACATGGAGGCCAGCCGCGAGGTCTTCGACATCTTCCACGACACCACTCCGGTCGTCGAGGGAATCTCGGTCGACGAGGCGTTCCTCGACGTCGGCGGTTTGGGCCGGATCAGCGGCACCCCGCACGACATCGCCACGACGATCCGCGAACGCGTACGGGACGAGGTCGGGTTGCCGATCACCGTGGGCGGCGCGCGCAGCAAGTTCCTGGCCAAGGTGGCCAGCGCCGTCGGCAAGCCCGACGGTCTGCTGATCGTCGCGCCCGGCACCGAACTCGCCTTCCTTCATCCTCTTCCGGTGCGTCGGTTGTGGGGCGTCGGGCCGGTGACCGAGGCCAAGCTGCACGACGCCGGGGTCGAGACGGTGGGTCAACTCGCCGAGATGGGTGAGCGGTCACTGAGTGCGATCGTCGGATCAGGAGCGGGTCGCCACCTCTTCGCGCTCTCGTTGGCGCAGGACCCGCGTCGCGTAGAAACCGGAAAGCGCCGTTCGTCGATCGGTTCACAGCGTGCGCTGGGTCGCCGCCCGAAGTCCGAAGCCGACCTCGAGGCGACCATCACCGCGATCGTCGAACGTCTCGGCAGGCGACTCAGGTCCGCCGAAAGGGTCTGTCGCACAGTCATTCTCCGGCTCCGCTTCGACGACTTCACCCGCGCGACCAGGTCGCGCACCCTGGTCGAGGCCACGGACCGCACCGACCTCATCATGGCGTCGGCGCGCGGCCTCCTCGCCGACGCGATGCCGATCATCCATGAGCGCGGCTGCACCCTCGTCGGGTTGTCGCTGACCAATCTCGACGACCACGACAACATCCAGCTGACGCTGCCCTTCGACACTGATCATGCCGAACAGCTCGACGCCACGATGGACTTGTTGCGGGATCGCTTCGGCCGGGACTCCGTCACCCGGGCCGTACTCATCGGCCGTCATCACGGCGACGACGCACCGATGCTCCCCGATTAGGAATCTCGTAGAGAACATGCGCGCCATGTCCCCACGCTTTCTACCGATCGCGGAGGTGAGCAAAACGCGCGAAACGATACTTATGCGCTCAAGCGTGACTGTGTCGACGTCTGCCCCAACACTTCTGATGTGGCCACCGAAATGTGGTCGTCCTCACATCCACATCAGAATCGAGCTAGACAATGTTGGTAGCACTCGGCCTCGGAATGGTGGCCACCTTCATGGTCCTGATCATCACCAAACGGGCCACGCCCGTGGTGGCGCTGATCCTCGTCCCGGTTGCGTTCGGCCTGTTCGCGGGAGCCGGCCTCGACATCAGCGACATGATCACCGACGGCATCAAGGACCTCGCACCCACCGCGGCGATGCTGTTCTTCGCGATCATCTTCTTCGGGATCATGATCGATGTCGGGCTCTTCGACCCGGTGGTCCGCCTCGTCATCCGCGCGGTGCACGACGACCCGGCCCGGCTCGTCGTCGGCACCGCGGTTCTGGCGATGGTCGTCTCGCTCGACGGTGACGGGTCGACGACCTTCATCATCACCACCGCAGCGCTGCTGCCGCTGTACGTGAAACTCGGTGTCAGCCCGGTGGTCCTGACCGTCGTCGCCGGTCTCGCCAACGGCACCATGAACATCCTCCCGTGGGGTGGTCCCACCGCCCGCGCCGCGAGTGCGCTCAACATCGACACCAACGACGTCTTCGTCCCGATGATCCCTGCGCTCGGCGCCGCGCTGGTCGTCGTACTCCTCTTCGCCTACCACCTGGGAGTCCTCGAACGTCGCCGCATCGGCACCCTCGAGATGAAGGAGTCGCTGCTGGCTCCGCGTGAAGAGGTCCTGGTCGCCGCCGGCACCGGCACGACCCTTCCGCCGACCCCGCCCCGACGCAGCACCGGCGGATCGTCGGAAATCGATTCGACGGCAACGGGTTCCGAAGCCGACGAGACCCCGGGTCGTGACCAGTCGTTCTCCGGCGTCCTCGACCCGAACCGGGAAACGCTCCGGCCCAAGCTCTTGTGGCTCAACGCCGGCCTCACCGTCGCCCTGCTGGCGATCCTCGGCGCCGACATCCTCGCCATCCCCGTGCTGTTCATGGTCTTCGCCGGCATCGCCCTCGCCGTCAACTTCCCGCACGTCAAACAGCAGCAGGCGGCCATCACCCGGCACAGCTCGAGCATCGTGTCGGTGGTCGCCATGGTCCTCGCCGCCGCGGTGCTGACCGGAGTGTTCAACGGCACCGGCATGGTCGACGCCATCGCACACTGGCTCGCCGACGGCATCCCCGACTGGATGGGTCCGCACATGGCCGTCGTCATCGGCGTCCTGTCGATCCCGTTCACCTTCCTGATGAGCAACGACGCCTTCTACTACGGTGTGCTGCCCGTCCTGTCCGAGACCGCGACGCGCTATGGCATCGACCCAACCGAGATGGCTCGCGCGTCCATCACCGGTCAGACGGTCCACATGCAAAGTCCGCTGGTCCCGGCGATCCTGCTGCTCGTCGCGCTGGCCGGCGTCACCCTCGCCGACCATCACAAGAAGGTCCTGTGGCGGGCGACGGTGGTCTCCCTGGTCATGCTCGGTGCGGGTGTGCTCGTCGGAGCCATCCCGTTCTGAGCGAATCGATGTCGGTGGCGGCGCTGCATTCAGCGCCGCCACTAGGCTGACGTCATGCGTTTACGGACGCAGGTGCTGCTGCTGCAGCTCGCTGTCCTCGCGGTCAGCCTCGCGGTCGGGTTCGGTCTCGTCATCGCCGGGGCCGACGATCGTGTCCGCGACGAGTACGCCCAGCGAGCCCTGGCGATAGCTCGTTCGGTGGCCGCCGACACCGGGGTCCGCGTGGCGGTGGCGGCTCAACAGGGTCGAGCCGTGGAAGCGGACGAGCTCGTCGACGGCCCGCTGCAACGCCAGGCGGCCGCGGTTCGGGAACGGACCGGCGCATTGTTCGTCGTCATCGGCAACGACCAGGGCATCCGACTCGCCCACCCTGAGGTCGCGGAACTGGCGAAACCGGTGTCGACCGACCCGTCGAAGGCGCTGGCCGGCTCCGACGACGTCGCGACCGACCGGGGCACCCTCGGCGAGTCCGTCCGGGCGAAGGTCCCGATCTTCGACCCCGGCGGTCGCATCGTCGGCTTCGTCAGCGTCGGCGTCTCGACGGAACGGATCGCGAAGGAAACGCGCAGCGACATCATCGCCACGACGCTCCTCGCGCTGACCGCACTGGGCATCGGCGCACTCGGATCGGTCATGCTGGCCCGGCGCTGGCGCAAGCTCACCCTCGGCCTCGAGTCCGACGAACTCGCCGAACTCGTTCGTGAACAGGGCGCGGTACTGCACGCGATGGCCGACGGAGTGCTGGCCGTCGACGCCGACGGCATCGTCCGGGTCGTCAACGACAAGGCCCGCGCGCTTCTCGACATCGACGCTCCGGTGGGGACGAAGGCCGCCGACCTCGGACTCACCCCCCGCATCGCGGCCGTTCTGGCCACGCCCACCGACGAGCCGCTCGCCGCCACCGTCGGCGACCGCGTCGTCCTGGTCAGCTCCCATCGGGTGCACGCCGACGGTCGCGACCTCGGCATGGTCCTCTCGGTCATCGACCGCACCGACGTCGAAGCGCTCAGTCGCGAGGTCGACTCCATCCGGTCGATGGGCGCCGCCCTCCGCGCTCAGCGTCACGAGACCGCCAACCGAATGCATGTCCTTGCCGGCCTCCTACGCCACGGCCATGCCGACGAAGCGCTCGACTACCTCGAAGAGCTGTTCGGGAGCGGCCCCGGCGGCGCGCTGCTCGCCGGACTGGGCAACGTCCGCGAACCCCACCTCCACGCCTTCCTCGACGCGAAAGCCGCCCACGCGCGGGAGCGTCGCGTCACGCTCCGCCTCGGCGACCAGACCTGGCTGCAGGGCACACTCACCGAACCCGTCGTCGCCACCACCGTCGTCGGCAACCTCATCGACAATGCACTTGAGGCAGCAAGCGGGCAGGCCGACGGGATCGTCGAGGTCGAGCTGATCGCCGACGGCGACACCCTGTTCGTATCGGTCGGCGATTCCGGTCCGGGAATCTCCTTCGACGATCCCGACGAGGTCTTCGCCGAGGGAGCGACCACCAAACCCGGCGACCACGTGCCCGGTGGTCGGGGGATGGGCCTGTCCCTCGCGCGGCAGGTCGCACGCCGGATCGGGGGAGACCTGTGGGTCGCGGACCCCGGCGGCGAACGGTCCCCGGCACCGGAGCATGATCCGCCTGGCGCACTGTTCGTCGCCCGGCTCCCGGGCATCATCGCGCCCGAGCCCGACGAGGAAGTGCAAAGGTGATGACAGGGGATCTGGGCGTCCTGATCGTCGACGACGACTTCCGGGTCGCCGCACTGCATTCGACGATCGTCGACGCTGTGCGCGGCTTCAGCGTCCGTGCGCGGGTCGGCAGCGTGGCCGAAGCACGACGAGCCCTCGTCGATCATCCCGACATCGACCTCGCACTCCTCGACGTCTACCTCCCCGACGGTTCCGGCATCGACCTGGTCGCCGAACTCGACTGTGACTGCTTCATCGTCGGCGCCGAGAACGACGCGAGCGCTGTCCGCACCGCGATGCGCGCCGGTGCGCTGGCCTACCTGATCAAACCCTTCGACGACGCCGACCTCGCCCGCCGCCTCGCCGGCTACGCGCAGTACCGTCGCGTCCTCAGCGGCGAGAACGTCGACCAGCACGCGGTCGACGCCGCGCTGTCCGCGCTGCGCTTCGGCACCCGCGCGGCGGAACGGTCGGAAGCCGGGTCGCCGACCGAGCAACGCATCCTCGACCTCTTCGTCGACCCCGACACCGCACTGTTCGCCGACGACGTGTCACGCGAGGTCGGGATCGCCGCTCCGACTGCCCGGCGACACCTGGCCAATCTCGTCGCCGCGGGCCGCCTGCGGATGTCGCTGCAGTACGGAACCACCGGCCGACCCCGTCAGGAATACCGGCGCCCCAAATCGTGACCTGATAATGCCGCGGGCGGGGTACGCCGCCGACCTCGCGCACTAGAGTGTCAACCCATGACGACGCAAGTAGACGCCACCAATCCCGATCTGGTGACGGTCGGTGTGCCGACGCACTGGTACAACCTCGCCGCCGAGCTCGAGACACCGATTCCCCCGCACCTGCACCCCGGCACCAAGGAGCCGGTGGGCCCCGAGGACCTCGCCGCACTGTTCCCCGCCGGGCTCATCGCGCAGGAGGTCTCCAGCGAGACCTACATCGAGATCCCCGAGCCCGTCCGCGAGATCTACAAGATGTGGCGTCCCTCGCCGCTGATCCGCGCCCGCCGCTTCGAGGAGGCGCTCAACACCAAGGCGCGCATCTACGTCAAGTACGAGGGCGTCAGCCCGGTCGGCAGCCACAAGACCAATTCCGCTGTCGCACAGGCTTACTACAACAGCCTCGACGGCGTCACCAAGCTGACGACCGAGACCGGCGCCGGCCAGTGGGGCAGCGCACTCGCCTTCGCCGGCGCGCAGTTCGGCATCGACGTCGAGGTCTGGCAGGTCCGCGCCTCGTACAGCTCGAAGCCGTACCGCGGCTTCCTGATCCGCACCTACGGCGGCACGATCCACCCGAGCCCCTCGGACCTGACCGAGTCGGGCCGGGCGATGCTCGCCAAGGACCCGAACACCAGCGGAAGCCTCGGCATGGCCGTCAGCGAGGCGGTCGAGGTGGCCGCTGCGAACGCCGACACCCGCTACGCCCTGGGTAGCGTGCTCAACCACGTCGTGCTGCATCAGAGCGTCATCGGTCAAGAGGCTGTCGAGCAGCTGAACGCCGTCGAAGCCGGCGGTGCGGATGTCGTCTTCGGTTGTGCCGGAGGCGGTTCGAATCTCGCCGGACTCTCGTTCCCGTTCCTGCGGGAGAAGCTGCACGGACGGTCGAACCCGCGCGTGGTCGCCGCCGAGCCGGCCGCGTGCCCGTCGATCACGCAGGGCGAGTACCGCTACGACCACGGCGACGTCGCCGGTCTCACCCCGCTGCTCAAGATGCATACGCTCGGAATGGATTTCGTCCCGGACCCGATCCACGCCGGTGGCCTGCGCTACCACGGCATGGCGCCGGCGCTGAGCCACACCGTCGAGCTCGGACTGGTCGAGGGCGTCGCCATCACACAGCACGACGCGTTCGCCGCGGGCGTGCAGTTCGCCCGGGCGCAGGGCATTGTCCCGGCCCCGGAGTCCACCCACGCGATCGCGGCCTGTGCGGCCCACGTCGCCGACAGTGACAAGGAAGAGGTCGTGGTCATCGGCCTGTCCGGTCACGGCCAGCTCGATCTGCCCGCCTACGCCGAGTTCCTCGACGGCAACATCTGAGCATGACCGCGGCGATGCGGACGGTCGGTGTCGACCTGTCCGCATCGCCGGCCAAGACCGCGGTCGCGGTCCTCGACTGGTTCGACGACCGGACCGAGCTGGTGGACCTGGTCGTCGGAGCCGATGACGCCGAGATCCGACGCCTCGTCGACGGCGCCACGCGCATCGGGATCGACTCGCCGTTCGGCTGGCCCGATGACTTCGTGGAATTCGTTGTCGCACATCACCGCGGCGGTTTGGTTCCCGGCCGCAAACTCGACGACATCGCCAATCGACGCCCGCTCGCGCTGCGTCGTACCGACCGGTGGATCGCCGAATCCGGCCTCGGCCGACCTCTGAGTGTGTCGGCAGATCAGATCGCCCACGTCGCCTTCCGCTGCGCGGGACTCCTCGCCGACCTGGGCGTCGAGGATCGTGTCGAGGGCTGGGCCGTCGAGGCGTATCCCGCCGGCGCACTCAAACGCTGGGGACTGACCTCTCGTGGTTACAAGCGCGCAGCCGATCGAACCGTGCTGACCGAACTCGTCGATGCACTCCGGACTGCAGCACCGTGGCTGGAGCTCGGCGAGCGAATCGGTCAGATGCGGAGCGACGACGACGCATTCGACGCCGTCATCACCGCGTTGATCGCCCGCGCTGCGGAGTTGGGCTCCACGACGCTTCCCTCCCCGGACGACCGGCCGGTTGCGTTGCGCGAGGGGTGGATTCACGTCCCGGACGGTGAGCTGGACACCCTCACCCCAACGACTTCCGCATCAGCACGCGTGGGAATCCGTTCAGTACCGAGCCGGTGTCGGCGGCCTTGGTGAAGCCTGCCTTGTCGAACAGTCCCCGGGTGCCGACGTACGCCATGGTGAGATCGACCTTCTCGCCGTGGTTGTCGACGGGATACCCCTCGATGGCCGGCGCCCCGTTCGACCGGGCGAACTCGACCGCGCCGTCGAGGAGCGCATGTGCGATCCCCCGCTTGCGGTGGCCCGGTCGGACGCGGATGCACCAGACCGACCACACCGGGAGGTCGTCGACGTGCGGGATCGTGCGGCTGGTCGCAAAGGTCGTGTCCGCTCGCGGTGAGACCGCCGCCCAGCCGACCACGTCCTCGCCGTCGTCCGTCGACTCGTAGGCGAGGACGCCGAGTGGAATGCCGCTGTCGCACAGTTCCTTCACGTACTCGCCGCGCTGTTGGCGGACCAGCGCCTGATTCTCCTTGCTCGGAATGCGGTAGCTGAGACACCAGCACACGTTGGAGGTCGGCTTCTTGGGGCCGAGGATCGTCGCCATGTCGGCGAAGACCGTCGCGGGCCGGACGTCGATCGTCATGCGTCCCAGCATCACAACCGTCGCCGACGTGGCGCAAGGGCCAGAACCTGTCCGCGATCAGCGTCGGATGCGCGGAGCGGACCGGTAGACCGTACGGAACCAGATGGTGGTGAGGATGTCGATCGCGGTGTCGTCATCGGGGATCGACCCGACCACGCCTCCGCGGACGGCGAGCCAGGACCAGCAGGAGGACTCGAGCGTGTTCACCAATGCCGACGCGAGTGGCTCGAGGGGGAGGCCGACGTCGTATCCGGCGCGTTCCGCGCTGTGCAGACCCGCCAGCACCTGTTTGATCCCCGACGCCCGGTTGGCGTGCCAGCGATCCCGGAACTCGTCGTCGAGCATGGACATCTGGAACAGGCCGATGATCTCGGGCAGGTATTTCTTGTAGGTCGTCCAATAGGCGGTGACCGCGGCACGCACGCCGGCTTCGGGATCGCTGTGTCGTGTCGCTAGGGAACCCTCGACCACCTCGTCGCTGAACTGATCCAGCAGTGCCTCGAGGAGCTGATCCTTGTTGTCGTAGTAGTTGTAGAACGAGCCGGTGGAGCGTCCCGCGGCCTCCGCGATGTCGGAGATCTTGGTGTTCAGATAGCCCTTGTCGGCGAAGCAACGCCGCGCCGCGTCGAGAAACGCGGCCTCGGTCTGACGTCCCTTGTTCGTCGGCGGCACCGAGTACTCCTTCCGGGGACTGATCAGTTCATCGAACCACGCATTCACGTTGGTCGGAGAAGGTCCGGATGAACGGTGTGGTCCTTGTCATATTCTGAACCTGAATCTAGCATCAGAAAAGCTGCACGGGAACCGTCGGGGAGTGTTCCCGTGCAGGTGATCGCGCCTGCCCGTCGCTCTCCCGATACTCACACAGGAGTCAGCCAGTGGAATCGTTCATCCAGCACCGGAAAGGTCGCACACCGCGACAGGTCCACCGCGACCTCGAGGGCCTCAAAGACGACGAGCTCGGTCGTTACGGGTTCACCGGACGCACTGCGCACCTCTACCGCCGCAACGATCCGACGCAGTTCCGCGCGGTCGGGACGCACACGGGCGTCGACCGGTTCGTCACCGAGCTGACCCCGACCGACCAGATCGACCCGTCGGGTGAGCCGCTGCTGATGTTCTACAACGACGACTGCCGCATCTCGCTGAGTCGTCGAGGCCAGGCCGCGCCGTTCTGGTTCCGCCCGGTCGACGGCGACGAGCTGATCTTCGTCCATGAGGGCAGCGGTTACTTCGAGACCGAGTTCGGTCGGCTGCCCTACCGGCCGGGCGACTACATCTACATCCCCAAGGGGTGCACGTATCGGCAGATCCCCGACGACCAGTCCCTGCTGCTGATCATCGAGGCGGTCGACGAGTACCGGGTGCCGGAACCGGGCGTCCTCGGACGGTTCTTCCCGTTCGATTCGTCACTGGTCGGCGTCCCGGAAGCCGAGGTCTTCGAGGGCGACGGACGCGACGAGTACGAGGTCCGCTTCCGTCAGCGCGAGGGACAGACGACGCTGTTCTATCCCTTCCACCCGCTCGACGTCGAGGGCTGGCGCGGAGATCTGTTCCCGTTCACGTTCAACATCTCCGACTATGACGTCATCACCTCGGAGTCGGTGCACCTGCCGCCGACCGTGCACCTGTTCATGCAGGCCACCGGGGTGTATGTGATGAACTTCTTGCCGCGCCCGGCCGAGGCCCGCAAGGGTGCCGAGCGCCTGCCCTGGTATCACCGCAACACCGATTTCGACGAGATCGCGTTCTTCCACGGCGGCAGCCTGTTCGGCGCCGGCATGCCGCCGGGATTCATCTCGCATGCGCCGCAGGGCATCCACCACGGCATCCCCGAACGCGCCCGCGAGCGGTCGCGCCGCAAGTTCGACGAGTTCGACCGCGTGGAGTGGAAGGTCATCGCGATCGACACGCGTCGTCGTCTCATCGCGACCCCCGTCATGACCGAGTCGACGCAGGCCGAGGTCCAGGAAGAGGCACAGGTATGACGTCACCGAACACGTTGCCGCGCCACGAATACGAGCGCATTCCCTACCTCGTCGTCTTCGACGACACGTCGGCGTACAAGGACACCTATGGCGGTGTCACCGAGAGCGTCGTCCTGGAGAGCTACCTCCTCAAGCCGGTCGGCGTGGCGTCGAAGAACGTCATCATCTTCATGCACCCGATCGGCGGTGGTGCCTACCTGCCGATGACCAACGCGCTGGCCCGCGCCGGGCATCACGTCATCTACTGCAACAGCCGGTATCGCGGCGTCGACAGTGCGCTGATCATGGAGAAGGTCGTCCAGGATCTCGGCGCCTGCGTGAAGGACGCCAAGGAGCGCCTCGGCTACGAGAAGGTGATCCTGGCCGGCTGGAGTGGTGGCGGTGCGCTGTCGCTGTACTACCAGCAGCAGGCCCAGCATGCGACGGTCACCGAGACCCCGGCGGGCGAACCGCCAGACCTCACCCGGCTCGACCTCCCGGCCGCGGACGGCATGATGCTCCTCGCCGCCCACGTGTCGCGGCACGGGACGCTGACCGAGTGGATGGACCCCTCGATCCTCGACGAAACCGACCCGGAGAAGCGCGATCCCGAGCTCGATCTCTACAACCCGGCCAACCCGAACCAGCCGCCGTACACCGCGGAGTTCCTGGAGCGGTACCGGGCAGCGCAGATCGACCGCAACCGCCGGATCACCGCGTGGGTGAAGGAACAACTCGCCGACCTTCGCGGCCGTGGCGAGCCGCTGATGGAACGCGGTTTCATCGTCCACGGCACCATGGCCGACCCCCGGTGGCTGGACCTGTCCGTCGACCCGAGCGGCCGCAAACTGGGCTGCTACCTGGGTGATCCGCGCATCGTCAACATGGGTCCGGTCGGCCTGGCGCGCTTCACGACGCTGCGAAGCTGGTTGTCGCAGTGGAGTTATGACGACGCCCACGGCGACGGTCCGCGCTGCGCCGCCGATCTCGAGGTCCCGACCCTCGTCATCGGCAACTCGGCCGACAACGCGTGCACGCCCAGTCACACCCACCGACTGTTCGACGCCGTCGGACACCCCGACAAGACGCTGCACACCATTACCGGTGCGACGCACTACTATTCGGGGCGCGAACAGATCCCGCACCTCAAGGAGGCGGTCGGCATCATCACGGGCTGGATGGGTGAGCGGGGTTGGGCCAACTGATCACCGGGTTCTCTGAGATCCGCCCTGAAATGCGCCCCTGAGATCCGCCCCCGGAATGCGCCCTCCGTAGCGCCGCCGGCGACATAGTGTCATCGAGTCGGTTGTGGAAGGTCTATTCCAGGGGCGGTTTCCAGCGGAGTTATCCACAGCCCCCGGGACGCCACGCTCGATCGAGTCCCCAGCACCTGACACTGAACCGATGGACTACGACCAGCTCATCGAGCGCTTCGGGGGTGTGGTGTCGACCCGCCAGCTGCTCGAATCCGGAGAGACCACGCCGGATATTCGACGTGCCGTCGAAACCGGTGCGATCCAACGGATTCGGCACGGATGGTTTCGGGTTTCCGATGCCGACCCCGACGTGGTTGCGGCGGTGGCCGACCACGCCGTCGTGTCGTGCGCGAGTGCGCTGCTCCGCCACGGATTGTGGATTCCCGACCATCCCGTCGAGTCCCATGCGCGCGTGACGCGGTACGAACGACGTCGGTCCCCCGACCGTTGCCGACGCCACGGCCGCCCGACTCCGGCTCTGGCCGCCGTCGACGATGTCGCGACCGCACTGCAGTACGCCGCACGGTGCTTCGACGAGGAGGGCTTCGTCATCCTGTGTGACTCCGCACTACATCACGGCAAGCTGACCCACGACGATCTCCGTTCCGAGTTCCGACTCGCCCCACTCGCGATCAAGAACGCAATCGAGAGGTGCAACCGGCTCGCGGCGTCGGGAACCGAGACGGCGGCACGCCTGAGGCTGAGGAGTGCCGGGCTACGCGTCGAGGTGCAGCATCACGTGCCCGGGGTGGGTTGGATCGACCTGCTCGTCGGTGAGCGGCTCGCGATCGAACTCGACAGCCGGGCCCACCACACCGGCGAGGAGGACTACGAAAGCGACCGCGTCAGGTCCCGCAAGCTCATCCCGCTGGGCTATCTACCGATGCGACTCACCTACGCGCAGGTGTTCAGCCACTGGGAGGCCACGTACGCCGACATCGCGGCCGCGGTCCGGAAGGGGTACCACCGCAACCGCGCCGCCGCCGGAAACCGCCCCTGAAATCGACCCCTGATCTCCACCCTCCACAGCCCGCCCGACGACACTATGTCGCCGCCGGCACCGCCACCGAGGGTGCTTTCCAGGGGCGCTTTTCGGTGCGGGCCGCCGGGCATGACCCGCAAGCCCTCAGCCGAGCAGCTTCTTCTGCACCTTGCCCATGGCGTTGCGGGGGAGGGAGTCGACGAACCGGATCTCGCGGGGGCGTTTGTGGTTCGACAGTTCGCCGGCGACGAACTCGATGAGCTCGGTGTCGTCGACCTCGTCGGCCACCACATACGCGACGATCCGCTGGCCGAGATAGTCGTCGGGGACGCCGATCACCGCGGTTTCACGTACGGCCGGGTGCGCGAGGAGCACGGTCTCGATCTCCCCGGCGCCGATGCGGAAGCCGCCGGACTTGATGAGGTCGGTGGACCGGCGTCCGACGATGCGGTGCATGCCGTCCGGGTCGATGACCGCGACGTCGCCGGTGGCGAAGAAGCCGTCGTCGAGCCAGGATTCGGCGGTCGCGTCGGGTCGGTTGAGGTAACCCGACGCCATCATCGGTCCGCGGACGTGGAGGTCGCCGACGGATTCGCCGTCGTGGGGCACGTCGGCGTCGCCCTCGCGAAGGCGAGTCTCGACTCCCGCGAGGGGAAGTCCGACCCAGCCCGGGCGACGCTCGCCGTCGACCCGGGTGCTGACGGTGATCAGGGTTTCGGTCATGCCGTAACGTTCGACGATCTCGTGACCGGTGAGTTCGCGGACACGGTCGAAGACGGGAACCGGCAGTGGGGCACTGCCGGACACGAGAATGCGTGCGCTGGAAAGCGTTCGGGCGGCTTCGGGATCGGCGCCGACGCGACTCCACACGGTCGGGACCCCGAAGAACATCGACGCACCGGCTTCGGCGGCGGCGGCATACCCCGCCGCGGTCGGCTTCTCGGTGTGGATCAACCGGCCGCCTCGGCGGAGCGGCCCGAGAACGCCGAGGATGAGCCCGTGAACGTGAAAGAGCGGAAGGCCATGCGCGAGTGTGTCATCGGCGGTCCACAGCCAGGCATCCGCGAGTGCGTCGAGTCCCTCCGCGATGGCCTGACGGGTGATCGGCACGCCCTTGGGGAGCCCCGTGGTGCCGGAGGTGTAGAGGATCAGTGCCGTCGAATCGGCGTGGGGTTCGGGATGCCGATGCCACGACTTCGCGTAGCGACGGACCGGGACCACCGGCAGTGTGGCGTCGGCCGGCCCCTGTCCCAGCCAGGCCTGTGCGCCGGAATCGGCCAGGATGTGGGCGAATTCGCGCGGACCGGAGTCGGGCGGCACCGGGACCACCGGCACACCGGCGATCAGACCGCCGACCACCGCGAGAACGGTCTCGACCGTCGGCTGCGCCAGAACCGCGACGGTGCGCGCACCGGCAATCCGTTCCGCGACAGCGGTGGCCGCACCGACCAGGTCTTCCCGTGACAGTCGATTTTCACCTATCCGGATCACTTCGGGATCGTCCGGGGCAGTGGGGGTCAACGTCGGCAGGAGCACCCTCTCACTGTGCCACGACCGGCGCGCCGTCCCGTGGACCCGGCGCGACCTGCGAGGTCACCCGGCGTGCGCGAGAGCCTCGGCCCGCTCCTTGATCCCGTGGAGCATCTTGCGTTCCATGATCAGCGACCCGGGCTCCATCGGGATCATCGCCAGCTTCTTGCCCAGCCCGGGCAGCCGAAAGCGGTTCCGGCTGATCAGCCGCGTCGAGTCGCCGTCGGGGACCAGGGTGAACGACCACACCCAGTCACCGTCGGTGGTCCGGGTGACGAATGCGCGGCCGGGGTCGGCGATCTCGATGCGGGAGGCCTCGGGTCCGACACCGATCGTCTCGCCGACGACCGGATGCTGGAACTCCTCGAGCACCCGGTCGGTGCTGTGCATGTCGAGCCCGAGCAGGTTCTCGATCCAGTCGTAGGTGTAAGCGCCGCCCCGCGGCGACGGTCCCATCTGAGCCAGCCACGGGTAGATCGCGTCCGGTGGTGCGTCGATCGTGATCGCGCGCGTGGCCACACCGTCGGCGTCGGGCAGGAACTCGTCGCCCGGGAGTGCTGCGGCCACCTCCTCGTCCGTTGCGCCCCAGGTCATCACCCACGGCCGGACCTAGGCGCAGTACGCAGCGGCGGAACACGCGGTCGAAGCCAGCAGACCTGCGATGATCGGGCCGCTCCTCATTCCGGGTCCCGGTTCGACGCGGCGGACAGGGGGCGAGTCGGATACGGGTCGTCGGGCCGCGGTACCGGGCGGCGCGACAGCGTGCGCCGCCATAGGATCGCCAGGCAGATCTCGATGATCCCGAGTACGACGATGACCGGTTGCAGGAAGAAGAAGATCTGGAGCAGCGCGATCTGGATGCCGATCCATGCCACCAACGACGCGCCGCTCAGCAGACCCCCGAGAATGCCGAGCCGGGCGTCGACAGGCAGGACGACGACGGCCAGTGCCGCGAGCGCATGTGGCACGCCGATCGCTGCGATGAGTACGAGGCCGGGGCCGGTCCAGTTGTCGAACGGCGTGTGTTGCAGCCACTCCCGAGGCATCTTCCACCGGTCGTCGGCGAGCGCCAGACCACCGTCGATCGCCTGATACGCGACGAGCAACTCGACGACAGCCAGCAGCGCAGCGGCCCAGGTACGTCGGTATCCGGCAGCGATGGTGAGCGGGCGGCGGAGGCCCGGTGTTGACCTCATACCTCCAGTCTGCGCGCCCGGCGAGTCGGCGTCGAGGGTACTAGGTCCCTGACCAGGACGTTCTCAGGGGCGAACCCAACCGTCGGCCATGAACTCGAGGAGGAGCTGGGCCTTGTTGCCGATGGGTCGCCCGGCTTCTTCGTAACGACGCACGACGCGGCGGTAGTGCTCGCGGACCGTGCTCTCCGCGATCTGGTGTGCCTGCGAAGTCTCGCGGAGTGTGGCGCCGAGGGTGTAGGTCTGCAGGATCTCTCGCTCGCGTTCGGTCACCCGCACGCGGTCGGCGGGCGCGTGCGGGGTCGACTGCTGATCGGGCGGGCCGACGATCGCGGCAAGGGCCTGACGCAATGCGGATTCGGCGCCCGGCGAACGGGGTGAGATGCGGATGTGGTCGCGGGAGGCGATCCCGTCGCCGAGGAAGACGACGCGCACATTGCGCAGCATCGACGCACGCCGGACCTTAGCGAGCGAGCCGGGCGACCTGACCAGGAGGACGGCGGGATTGCGCAGGGAGGGAATCTGCCCAGGCTCGACCAGGGTGGCGCCGTAGCCGGCCCCCTCGATGAGGGCCACCAGTGCGGCGTCGAACAGATCGCCTTCGGCGACCACGACGGCGAGGCGTCTCAGATGGGAGTGGGGCTGCGACCCGGCGGATTGCGGGACGGTCCGGCCGACCGAATTGAGTCGGGACACGTTGGGCTGCGGGTTTGTCTCGTGCTGGCGGTGAAGTTCATCCAGAGGGGCTGACATCGGTACCGTCCTCCTGTCGACAGAATCCTGCTGCCGGCCCCGCGTGCCGCCAATTCTCTCGACCCGGCGGCATGATGGGAGCCGTGATCGACCTTGCTCGCGATCGGTTTGGCAGGCGGAGAGATGAACTGCTCTCAACGTCTACTTCTCTAGGGTTACGAACATTGCTCGATAAGTCACTGCCTTTCCGGCCCGATTGATAAGTAATCGAGCCATAATTGGCTCGAATGACTCCAGTAAATGCGTGATCACGCACGGATGGCCCGCATCAGGCAAAATCATGCACGTGCCGAATCGTCTTCGCGTGCTCGTCGCCTCCCCGCTCGGCCACGTCGTGGCGGGCCCTCTCCAAGGCGCGCTCGAACACGCTGTCGTCACCGTGGCGACCAGCGAGGACGAGTTCACCCGCTCGGTTGCCGGCCACGTCCGCTTCGACGTCGTGATCGCCGACCTCATCTGGAACCGCCCTGACCTGGAGTGGCGCTTCGACGGGCTCGACGCCATCGACGCCCTGAACAAACACGACCGTCAGGCGCCGGTCATCCTCGCGACCCAGGGCCATGGGCTCGAATCCGATCATCTCGATGAGGCGCGACTGCGCGACGAGGTCGCGGGCGTCATCTCGAAGTCCGACGGGTTCGCGACACTCATGCGCGCGGTGCGCGCGGTGGCGCTCGGTCAGGTGCTGGGGGAGAAGCCGGGGCCTCCGCGTCGGAGGCCTCTGTATGAGTTGTTCACGGGCCAGCGGGGTCATACCGCGGGACGCCTGGCGGGCGCGATCGCCTCGGGCAACGCGTCCGACGGTGCGAGTCTGGCGCGCGCGGCCAAGGTGTCACCCAACACGGCCAACAAGGTGACGAGTCACTACCTCGGCCCGATCATCTCCGAGCGTGGTGAGGCACCGACTTCGTCCCCGATGTCGCAGGCCGCCGTCTACCGCTGGTGCGGTCTGCACGCGCGGTACCTGATCAGCTGGTGCCGACGGCACGGGCACTCGGACGTGCTGGGTCCGATGCCGGCCTGACCGAACACCGGGCGTGGAGCCATTCGAGGATCTCCACCCCGGCGAGAGCGCCGGTCTCGGCGGTGACGGTGAGACCTGGCGTCGTCCAGCCGAGGAGCTCGAGCTCGCCGTGGCGTGGGCGGATCGCGTGGTCGGCGATCTCGAGAAGGTCGGCGTCCAACCACCCGTCACCGGCCGCGTACAGCTGCGCGTCCGTCCCGATCGTGCCGTCGTCGACGAGGCGCCGACGCACCTCGGCGATCGCCGCGGACTTGGTGACCGACCGGGGCGTCGCGTAGATCTTGCGACCCTGCTGCGAGGCCGTCCACCCGTGCGCCGCGCACCAGTCCTGCCACGCGGGCAGAAACTCATGCGGCTGGGCCGCGGGTTCGACGACGAGGTAGCAGAACAGGTCGTCGGCGATCCGCAGCGACTTCACCCAGGAATCGTCGATGCGGGTGCGCAGTTCGGTGAGTACCTCGTCGAGGCCTGCGCCTGAGGCGGACACCACGCGTTCGATCTGGTGACGCCAGGCCGGGTCATCGGCTCCGTCGACGAGGATTCGTCCGCCGTTGCTCGCCACGGCGTACCGAAACGGTCCGCCGGGCAGAGCGATTCGCTCGTACTGGTCCGGCGTCCGAGTCGTCGTCGGGATCACCGGCACCTCGTCGGCGAGGTGGGCGAGGAGCTGGACGGCGGTGGTCGTCATGTACGACAGCGGGGCGTCGCGGTAGATCTCGACGCAGACGGTGTCGAGGGCGGCGAACTGTGCCTCGCCCATCGCCGGTTGCGAATAGATCATCGTCCGGTCGAGGTCGGTGGCGACCAGCACGCTCACGCGTCCTCCTTGATCAACCCGACACACGAGTAGGCGAGATCGGGCGAGACGTCCACCGGCACTCCGCGTTCGGTGGCGAGGAGTCGGATGTGGCGGTGCTCGGGCAGGTCGTCGGCGCGGACGAGGACCCGCCACGGAACGCGACGCAGCAGCACGCGGGTCGTCTCGCCCACGCCCGGCTTGACCAGGTTGATCGACGACAATCCGTAGTCGAGCTGAATCCGTTCGACCGATCGCCATCCCGACCAGGTCGGCGTCCGATGCTCCGCTGTCATGGCGGCCAGCGTGGCGGCGACGCGGTCGGCGACGGTGGGGAACTCGGCGCTCACCGCATCGAGAAGCCGACCGGAGACGTCGAACTCGGCCAGATCCCGATAGAACTTGGCGCCGTGGAACTCTCCCGGACCGATGTGGTCGGCGTTGAGGACCGTGCGCGACACCAGCCCCGACACGGTGGAGTTCAGGCATGCCGACGCGATGAGGAAGTCGTCGCGAGTACCGAACAGGGTGGTGCAGGAGCCGGGATCGGCGAGCACCGCCAGCTCGTCGTGCAGTGCCGGGCGGCCGGGAAGCTGCGCGTACTCGGCCAGCGCCGCGGTGAGTTCGCGCTGGATCGCACCCTTTCCGGTCCAGCCGTCGACGAAGACGATCGACTCAGCGGGATGGCGTTCGACGATGTGGTCCAGGGCGACCGTGTCGATCCCGCGACCACGCACGATCGAGATCGTGTAGTGCTGGGGCTCGATCCCGTGAACCGCCTGCATCCACCGGCGGATCAGGATGCCGACGGGTGTCCCGGCTCGCGCGAGTGACACAAGTGTCGGCGACGAATGCCGTTCGGTGAGAATCAGTTCGGAGACGACCCCGACCGCCTCGGCGAGTCGCTGTGCTGAAGACTGCAGCGTTGCCTGGAAGAGGTCCTGGTATTCGCGTCCCGGCTGGTACTCGATCGGCAGGGACTCGGCGTAATGCGCCTTACCCGACTGGATTCGACGTTCCCGCTCGTGCAGGTCGCCCTCGAGCGCGATGTCGGAGAGATCCTTGAGCAGCCACGTCACCTCGTCGGGTGCGTAGGAACCGAAGTCGGGACCGCGGAGCGGGGGTGTGGACGTCACGGGTTGACCGCCTGTCGTGATGCGCGGAGTTGCGTCTGGTCGGTTGCCGGGAGGATTGCCAGTGTGACGGGATGGCCTGCGGTGGTGAGGACGTCGAGAAGGCCGCCGGGGGAGCGGAGTTCAGGGGTGTCGGCTGGGGTGTCGATCACGACCACCACCTGGGGATCGGGCAGGGCGTCCGACGAGACGTTGTAGATGTAGCGCGGTGTCTCCGGATCGGATTCGGGTGCGAGGAAACGGAATCCTCGACGCAGCGGGTAGCCGGGCACGTTGTGGACCTGCGCGGGCGACCGAGTGGTCGTCTGATAGCCGGTCACGAAGCCTCGTTGCTCGAGGCCTTCGGCGATGCACAGCGGCGCGTACATCAGCTCCTCGTGTCCGACCACCACGACGGGACGCTGCGGATCGAGATGTTTCGCGATGGTCGCGGCGGCGGCCTCGGTCGCGTCGCGGAACGGCCCCGCATCGGATCGCGCGAACCCGTGGCGGCCGCCGTCCGGCGTCCCCTTCGGCCAGTCGAGGTCGAGTGTGGTGACGCCCGCTCTTTCCGGCACAACGGGGTTGAGCGTGTCCGAGGTGAGTTCCCACACGTCGTCGAGCAGAGTGGGCGGCAACGTGACCGAGCCGTGTGCCAGTGCGACGTAGGAGACCTCCACGCCGAGGTCGGCGGCGGCCTTGGCGCAGATGGCCCGCTGATCGGCGCTACGCATGTCGACGAGTGAGGCGACGACGAACCGTGCGCGCGGGCGTGTCGCGACGATCGTCTCGATCGCGCCGAGCGCCGTGGTGCCGGTGGAGATCTCGTCGTCGACGAGGATCAGCGTCTCGTCCGGGGTGGTCGCGTCGAGAAAGCGCGGATCGCTGGGTTGCAGCAGGTGGGTGGTGGCGTGCGAATGCCCCTCTTCGAAGGTTCCCGACACGACTACGCCGGGAAGCCGACGACGCGTCGAGTGTAAGTAGCGGGACGCGGAGATCCGTTGGGCGACACAGTGTCCGAGTCCGGTGGCGGTCTCGGCGAAGCCGAACACGATGGAGTCGCGCGCGGCGTCGGCGCCGATCTGCTCGATGATCGCCGCACCGAGGTCGTCGGCAGCACGGCGAACCACGTGGGGAGGCGTGGGGATGTGCTTGCCGAGAACGGTCGAGACCAGGAGGTGGGCCCGCCGCTTGTTGTGGCGCAGACCGAGGACGACGAGGTCACGCACTTCGTGCTCGGCATGACCGGTGCCGTCGGACGTCACCTCCACGCCGAAGCGGGTGGTGACCCAGTCCGGTTCGCGGTCTGAGGGATCGTGGCTCACTGCGTTCACCGGGCGGTGGGTCCCGGGGCGGCGAGGGCGGTCAGGAGATCGACGAAGCTGACGCCTTGCCGGGTCACGCCGAAGGCGGCGGCTCGGTCGATCACGCGTAGCGCCCAATTGCGATGTGGTTTGAGCTCGTTCATCTTGTTCCGGTACGACGACGCCCGGACGCCGCCGGCTTCTCCGGAGAGGATGTCGAGCGCATCGTGATACTCCTCGTGGGTCACCGCGGACAGCGCATGCACGGCGGCGACGTGTGCCGGATGGATCACCGTCTTGCCGTGGAGGCCGTTGGCGCGGTCGAGCGAGATCTCGCGCAGCAAGCCGTCCATGTCCCGGCTGACCAGCTGCTGCCGGAAATAGACGGCGTCACTCTCGCGAAAAGGTGTGTGCCGCAACATCGGCTGGAACATACGCTCGTGGTCGGCGAAGTATTCCCACACCGGTCCGGTCACGATGAAGCCGGATTCGTCGGTGCGTCCGAGGTGGTTGACGATGCCGGCGATGACGTCGGCGGCGACCCGGACGTCGTAGATCGTGAGGTCGCGGTCCCGGCGGATTCCGAAGTAACCGCAGATGTCGGTGGCCCCGATACGAACGGCGAGCACGCTGGCGCGGTGTGCGCTGAGATGCGCGGCCAGGGTGGTCAGTTCCTCGTCGCGTGTCTCCCGGTGGACCACCGAGGCGGACTCCAGGACCGGCATCACCCACAGATGTTGTCCCAGAAGTTCACTCGCCTCGGCGACGGCGCCAAGCGCCTCTTCGGCGTTGGCGGAGTTGAACTTCGGGATGACGAAACCGGTGAGCGCTGATGGGGTGCTCGCAGACGGTGCACCTGCGGCCGACGGGCCGGCGAGGGCGGTGGCGATGCGCAGAACGCGGTCGGCCGATCGCGGCCGGACGAACAGGAGCATCGGCTCGCCGGGATTCTCCCCGATGTCGCGCAGGGCGGCGACCGCGTGATCGATGGCATCGGCCTCCTCGTGGTCGGCGACCGCGTCCTCGAGGTCGATGACCATCGAGATCACGCCCTCGGCCCGCCGCTTGCGGATGACGTCGGCGAGATCAGGACGGGTGGCGGGCACGTAGAGGGTGGCGCCGAGCGCGATCGCCAATCTCTGTGCGGGCCAGGTCCGATCGATCGACTCCGGTTGCCGGAAGAACAGTTGTTCGCGCGTAGCAAGTCCCAATTGACCGAAATGCCGGATTGTTCCGGGTTCGAGCCCGGGATCGTCGTGGCGTGCCGTGGTGGTCATCGTGCGGCCACCTGTCCTCTCATCCGGGAAACTATCTCGCTGATCCGGTCGTCCACGGCCCGCAACTGGGTCAGATATCCCCAGTAGTCGGGGTGGACGCGATCGAGCTCCCCCTTCGCACGCTCGATCCGGTCGGCCTGAGCATCGAGTACCGAGCCCCATTCGTCAACCAGAGAATGGTTGACCGCGAAGCGTTGGGCGTCGCGGAGTCGGAAGCGGACGCCTCGTTCGGCGTCCTGCGGATCGGCGCGCACCTCGCGCAGGAGCCTCAGCCGATCCAGGGCGGCGTCGACCGCGGCCTCCGCGACGGACAGATCATCGCGGGCGGCGTCGGCCTGTTCGATTGCCTGGTCGGGTGCGTCGGCGAGCATTCCGCGCGCCGTCGAGATCGCCGTATCCGCATGGGCCAGACGCTCGTCGACGATGGTCTCGGTGCGCTCCAGGTCGGTGGAACAGTCCGCGCTGAACTCCCGGCGCAACGTCGAGAGCGTGTCGGGAACCTGTGCGCTGCGGGTCGCGATGGCGCTGCGTCGGGTTTCCACCGACCGGATGACCCGACGGGCGCGGTCGGCGAACGCGGGCGCCTCACGGAGGAGGCTCTCGAGCCGCTGTGCCGACGTGATGACCGTCGCAGCCGCCGGCTGCCGCTCACGGAGGGCTGAACTCTGCTCGAAAACTCTCAACGCCCGGTCGAGTTCGTCGGTGGCCCGGGTCACCGACTGCAGCCGGCCGATCGCCGGACCGGCGTTCTCCAGGGCCGTCATCGCCCGATGCGAGGCGACGCGCGCCTCGTGGTCCTGGGCGTTCGCGGTCTGCACCGCGGAACGGGCGCGTCGGAGTGCGCCGGCGTTCGCCTCGGCGAAGCCGCGCATCGACGCCGTGACCGCCCGGAGGGCCTCGGTGGTGCGGTCGTAGTCCTGTTGCCGGACGCGCGTGCCCTCGGGCGGGGAGACGAGTTGGAGGTAGTCGGCGGTCACCTGGGCGTGCTGATCCCGGATCGCCGACCACGCCTCGCGCAGCTGCGAGCGCGGGTCGGTGGCGGCGACCACCGCGACCGCCGGATCGATTTCGGCGAGGACCGTCTCGGACTCCAGGAAGGTCGCTGTCATTTGTTCCGATGATGCAGGTGAGGCGGAACTCGTGCGTGAATCGTTGCCGAACCAACGACGTACGAAGTTTCCGGGCACGACACGATGCTATCGGCTAATTTCAACTCGGTATGAGGCCGGACCGATCGACTCACAGCTGAGCTCATCAGCCACCTCATGGCGCAGATGGATGCCGATCGGCGGCGGTGCCGTGATTCGGGGACGGCGTCGGGGAACACACGAGGGGGGCCGAGCGGCGGCCTCCCGGCGGCGCGAGAGAGGCACGTCGAATGCAGTTGGTACAACGATCCAAACGCGTGGTCGAGGCCAGGCTGAACAACACCGCGGTCCGCGCGATCAGCGGTTCGATGGTGGCTTACGAGGGGCAGGTCGCGTTCAAGTCGGCCGGCTTCGGCGGTGGTGACGACGTGCTCGCCGGTCTCAAGCAGCGGGCGACCGGTGAGGCGTTGTCCTTCATGGAGGCCTCGGGCAACGGCATCGTGTACTTCGCCCACAACGCGGCCGAGACGACGATCATCGAACTCAACAACGAGACGCTGCAGGTCGAGTCCCAGCAACTCATGGTGCTGAACGGGAACCTCCAGACCAACGTGACGTTCGCGGGTCTGCGCGGCGCGTCGTCGGGACAGGGACTGTTCACGACGACGGTCAGTGGACACGGCCAGATAGCCCTGCTGTCCAACGGTGGCCCGCTGATCCATCTGGAGGTGTCACCCCAGTACCCACTGGTCGTCGATCCGGATGCATTCGTGTGTGCCCGTGGGCAATTGAGCCAGTCCTTCGTCACCGACGTCTCCTGGCGCTCCGCCCTGGGGCAGGGTGGCGGCGAGGCCTTCTCGCTGCGGTGGGACGGCAGCGGAGTCGTGTCGATCCAACCGGCCGAGCGGTGAGGGTGAGGTAGCGAATGTTCACCAAGGTCAACAGCAAGATCGTCTCGGTCGACATCGGCCGCAGCGGACCGGTCATCGCCCGCAAGGGGGCGATGATCTTCTACAAGGGCAACGTCTTCTTCCAGCCGCATCAGATCGCCGGTGCCGGAATGGGCGGCGGCATGCCGGGATTGGGTGCGATGGGCGGCATGGCCGGCCGCATGCTCGCCGGCGAGCACGAGTCGACGATGATCGCACAGGGGCAGGGCGAGGTGCACTACGGATTCCTCGGCATCGAGGTACACGTCGTGGATCTCGGCGCGGTCGGCGGAACCATCCGAGTCGAGGCCTCCCGACTACTCGCATACGGCGCGAACCTGCAGGCGTCGGTCGTATCGGTGGCTTCCCAGGGAGGGAGTGGCGGAGGTGGCGGAGGCGGGGGTCTGTTCGGTGCCCTGCGGTCGGCGGCGGCCGGCGCCGTCACCGGCCAGGGCATGTTCACGACGCAGCTCTCCGGTCCGGGCTCCGCGGTGATCCTCGGCCACGGCGGGGTCTTCGAGCTCGAGGTGACGCCGAACAAGCCGCCGGTGACCGTCGACCCGCAGGCCTTCGTCGGCTCCGCGGGACAGGTCAACACCAACCTCCGCTCGACGGTCAGCTGGCGCAACGTCGGCCGGACCGGCGGCGAGGCAATGCAATTGGAGTGTTCCGGGCAGGGCATCGTCTACGTGCAGGCATCGGAGGAGAAGCTGTGAGCCAACTCAACACCGTGTGGAATCCGATGACTCTGCCGTCGGACGACAACGTTCCGGACAACAACTACTCGTTCTGCATCGACCTGAACCAGCCCTGGTTCATGTCCAAGGGCGCGATGATCGCCTACTACGGTCAGATGCAGTTCACCTCACTGCAGCAGGGCTTGCAGGGCCAGCTGCTGCAGATGGTGGCGCAACAGTTCTCCGCCCCGCTGTACCTCGGCGACTACGTGGTGGCCGAGGGGCAGGGCAAGCTGATCATCGGCGACCGCGGCTACGACATCAACGCCTACGACCTGGAGGACGGCAATCTCACCATCCGTGCGTCGAATCTACTGGCGTTCCAGCCGAATCTGTCGCTGAATCAGTCGATCGTGCCCGGCTTCCTCACCCTGATCGGCACCGGCAAGTTCCTGGCGTCGTCGAACGGTCCGGTGATGTTCGTCGAGCCGCCCGTGCGCGTGGACCCCGAAGCGCTTGTCGGCTGGTCGGATTGCCCGTCCCCGAGCCATCACTATGACCAGGCCTGGGTGAACAGCTTCATCGCCGCCGCCGGCCAACGGTTCGGTATCAGTTCCGGCGAGGAGCGGCAGTTCGACTTCACCGGCGCCGGAACGGTTCTGGTGCAGTCCAGTGAGAAGGTGCGCGACGACTCGTCGGTCCTGCGCACCATCCAGGGCCAGCTGCCGGGTCTCTCGGTGCCGGGCCTGCAGCAGATCAACCAGCAGATCAGTCAGCAGCTCACACAGCACCAGGGCTGACACCCGCGGAAACGAGAACTGCGCCGCAGATCCGGAAAGGATCTGCGGCGCAGTTGTGTGTGCTGTGTGCGGTGCGCTACACCTCGACCTTTTCCTGCTCGCCCTTCGCAGCGAGGCGGTTTCGGCGAACCACACTGGAGATCAGGGCCGCGATGATCAGTGCGACACCGATCAGGCCGGTGATGATCTCCGGCACGTGGGTGCCGATCGAGTACAGCAGGATGAACGCCAGCGCGCCGATGGCCCAGTGCGCGCCATGCTCGAGGTACACGTACTCCGAGAGCGTGCCCTTGCGGACCAGGTACACGGTGAGCGAACGGACGAACATCGCTCCGATGAGGCCGAGGCCCAAGGCGATGATGATCGGGTCCGCGGTGATGGCGAACGCGCCGATGACGCCGTCGAACGAGAACGACGCGTCGAGCACCTCGAGGTAGAGGAACAGGAAGAAGCCTGCCTTGCCGGTGGCCTTCGCCAGGTTCGACGGACCGGAACGCCCGTTGTCCCCTTCGGCCGCGGCCTTCTCGGCCGAGTCGGTACCCGGTTCTGCCGACTCGTCGTGCTCTTCGACCTCGACGTTGAAGTACTCACCGAGGCCGTTGACCAGGATGTAGGTGACCATGCCGAGCGCGCCGGCGATCATGACCGTCGACCGCTCGTCGGCCGGCGCGATGAACGTCGCGGTGAGCACGAGGAGAGTGATCGCGATGACGACCTCGAGCATCTCCAGCTTGCCGATCTTCTCGAGCGGACGCTCGATCCACGACAGCCAGGTGATCTCCTTCTGTTCGAACACGAAGCCCAGGAACAGCATCAGGAGGAACATGCCGCCGAACGCCGCGATCTGCGGGTGGGCGTCGGTGATGATCGTCTCGTAGCTCGGGTCACCGTTGGCGAAGTAGGCCGCGTCGTTGGGCGGCGGGTTCAACGCGAGGTCGAGTGCGTCGACCGGGTTGAGTCCCGACGCGAGCCACACGATGACCAGGGGGAACACCAGACGCATGCCGAAGACGGCGATCAGGATGCCGATGGTGAGGAAGATCTTCTGCCAGAACTCGCTCATTCTGCGAAGGATCGTGGCGTTGATGACCGCGTTGTCGAAGGACAGTGAGATCTCGAAGACGCCCAGGATGGCCGTCAGGATCAGCGCTTCGACACCGCCATAGAGGAACGCGATGATCAGCGACACGACCGTCACGACGACCGAGAGGCCGAATATTCGTACTACCACTAGCTGGTGGCCTTTCTGAGGTGTTCAAGGGACCGCTGCCGACGGCGACGCCGGAGGGTGAAGACACGAGGATGCCGCACCCACTCTAGGAGAGGTGCGGCATCCTCGCGGAATCTGCTGCGGGAACAGCAGGCGAAGACCGGACTCAGACGTTGACGCCGAAGTCGCGGGCGATGCCCGCGAGCCCCGATGCGTAGCCCTGACCGACGGCGCGGAACTTCCACTCCGAGCCGTGGCGGTACAGCTCACCGAAGACCATCGCGGTCTCGGTCGAGGCGTCCTCGCTGAGGTCGTAACGTGCGATCTCCGAGCCGCCCGCCTGGTTCACGACGCGAATGAACGCGTTGCGCACCTGGCCGAACGACTGTGAACGAGCGTCGGCGTCGTAGATCGAGACGGGGAAGACGATGGAGTCGATGTTCGGGGGAACAGCGGCGAGATCGACCTTGATGACCTCGTCGTCGCCCTCACCCTCACCGGTCAGGTTGTCGCCGGTGTGCTCGATCGAGCCGTCGGGCGAACGGAGGTTGTTGAAGAAGACGAAATGCTGATCCGAGACGACCTTCTTGTCGGTACCGAGCGCGATCGCGCTGGCGTCGAGGTCGAAGTCGGTGCCGGTGGTGGTGCGGATGTCCCAGCCCAGCCCGACCGACACCGCGGTCAGTCCGGGGGCCTCCTTGGTCAGCGAGACATTTCCGCCCTTGCTCAGGCTCACGCCCATGAGATTGTGCCTTTCTGTTGGTACGTGGTCTGGTGATGTCCGATTCGTCCGGGGTGCAGCCGATCGGAGCAACCGACAACACTCTATGTGAAGGGGGTGTCGGGGTCACTGGGTCGGATAGATGACCTGCGGGTTCCCGGATCCACGACACCTCGGGCCGGGACACATGTGCGCATCCAGGAGGGGACGCTGGCATGTGATGGGCATCACTGCGACCATGGAGGTCAGTCCGAGCGTGAGCGCCAGGCGTGTCGCGGTGTCGACATCGGCGGACGGTTTCTGACGTCGGTTCAGTCCCGAGCCAGTGTGGCTCGGGCGTGAGCCGATCAGGAGTGTGCGATGCCCGCCCAGAACGTTGCCCGCAAGCTCATCGAAGCCCACCTCGAGGCCGGGGAGATGACGCCCGGCGACGAGATCGCGATCCGCATCGACCAGACCCTCACCCAAGACGCCACCGGGACGCTGGTCATGCAGGAACTCGAGTCGCTGGGTCTCGACCGCGCCCGCACGGAGGTGAGCGTCCAGTACGTCGATCACAATCTGTTGCAGACCGATGAGAAGAATGCCGAGGACCACGAGTACCTGCGCACCGCCTGTGAACGGTTCGGGCTCTGGTTCTCCAAGCCCGGCAACGGCGTCTCCCATCCCACCCACATGCAGCGGTTCGGCATTCCCGGCAAGACGATGGTCGGGTCCGACTCGCACACGCCCGCCGCCGGATCCCTCGGGATGCTCGCGATCGGCGTCGGCGGTCTGGAGGTGGCACTGGCCATCACCGGTCGCCCGTTGAACATCCGGATGCCCGAGATCTGGGGCATCAAGCTGGAAGGTGAACTGCCGCCGTGGTGTTCGGCAAAGGACGTGATCCTCGAGATGCTTCGACGGCACGACGTGAAGGGTGCCGTGAACCGCATCATCGAGTATCACGGGCCCGGGCTCGGGAGTCTGACAGCGATGGACCGACACGTGATCGCGAACATGGGTGCGGAACTGGGTGCGACGACGACGGTGTTCCCGAGCGACGACGCGGTGCGTGAGTTCCTCCGCGCCGAGGGTCGCGAGGACGACTGGACCGAGCTCGTCGCCGACGACGGCGCGACCTACGACGCCGAGGAGACCATCGACCTCACCGGGATCGTCCCGCTGATCGCGAAGCCCTCCTCACCGGGGGACGTCGTGCCCGTCAGCGAGGTCGCCGGCGAGGAGATCTCGCAGGTTGTCATCGGGTCGAGTGCCAATCCGGGTCTCCGCGACTTCGCGATCGCCGCGGCGATGGTGGCGGGGCGGCAGACGTCGTCGAGTGTCAGCTTCGACATCAACCCGACCTCGCGCGAGATCCTCACCGATCTCACCAAGATGGGTGCCACGACCAACCTGGTGATCAGCGGCGCACGCATCCACCAGGCCGGTTGCATGGGCTGCATCGGCATGGGACAGGCGCCTGCGACCGGCCAGAACTCCCTGCGCACGATGCCCCGCAACTTCCCCGGGCGGTCGGGCACCAAGGACGACAAGGTGTGGCTGTGTTCACCGGAGACGGCGGCCGCGTCCGCGCTGACCGGCGTGATCACCGATCCCCGCGACTGGGCGGCCGGAAACGACGTCCCATATCCCGATCTGGAGCTGCCGCAAGAGCATTCGGTCAACACCGCGATGCTGGTGCCGCCGCTCCCGGCGGAGGAGGCAACGCAGATCGAGCCGGTGAAGGGGCCCAACATCTCCGACCTGCCGGACCTCGATGCGCTACCCGACGTCGTCGAGGCGCCGGTGCTGCTGAAGGTCGGCGACAACATCTCCACCGACGACATCTCGCCGGCTGGTGCGAAAGCGCTGCCGTATCGGTCGAACATCCCGAAGCTCGCCGAGTTCTGCTTCACCCGCATCGACGACACGTACACGGAGCGTGCCCGATCCACGGACACCGGCCACATCATCATCGGCGGTGACAACTACGGACAGGGCTCGTCGCGCGAGCATGCCGCCATCGCGCCGCGCCATCTCGGCCTGCGGGTGGTGATCGCCAAGTCGTTTGCGCGCATCCACTGGCAGAATCTCGCGAACTTCGGTGTGTTGGCGGTGGAATTCGTCGACCCCGCCGACTACGACGCCGTCGAGCAGGACGACACCCTGCGGTTGGAGAACCTGCGGGACGCCCTGGGTGCCGATGACGTCCTCACCGTTCACAACCTGACCAAGGATCGCAGGTTCGAAGTCCGGCACCGACTCTCGAAGCGTCAGGTCTCAGATGTCCTGGCCGGTGGCCTGATCCCGCGGCTCGCCGCCGAGGAACACCCCGACGAACATCGAGCCGAGGAGACCGTGCTGCAGGACAGCGGCGAGATCAGCTGAGCGTCAGCGGACGTACCCCGTGAGCTGGTAGGTCTCCGGCGGACCGGTGATCGACGAGTAGAGCGAGACCTGAGTGAACGCGCCCTTCTTCGGCGCGAACAGCCAGATACCGACCGGGTACTTCGCGATCTTCCCGGCAGCGCAGTTCGGGTCACAGAGCTTGCGGTTTTCGGTGCCGAAGCCGACCGCGAAGGCGTCGGTCCATGCGAGCCAGGTGATGTCGGAGACGATGACTCCCACATCGGCGCAGAAGATCGACGAGAGAGTGCGGGGCTGAACAAGTTTCGCGCCGTCGCAACCGCCCACGACCGTCACTGCGGGGGCGGGCGCCGGAGCGGCAGCGGCGGTCCCGAGGCCGGTGGCGCCCACGATCGCGACCACCGCGGCGACCGCAGCGGTCACGCAGGTCCTGATGATGTTCCGTCGCATGAGATCCGCCTTCCGGTCGGGTTCCGGCACGCGAACATTCTCGGACACCCGGACGGGCCGCGGACGCCAAACCGCCGATCCCGGCGCCCATATGGGGGACACGACGAAGCCCCCGCCGGATCGGAGTGAACTCTCGACCCTGGCGGGGGCTGCGTACGTGGTGTTCCGAAGAGGATCAGGCCTCGACGATGAACGCCTCGAGCTGCTGACGCGCGACGTCGTCGGCGAGCTGCTTCGGCGGGGACTTCATCAGGTAGGCCGATGCCGGGAGGATCGGTCCGCCGATGCCGCGGTCCTTGGCGATCTTCGCGGCGCGCACGGCGTCGATGATGATGCCGGCCGAGTTGGGGGAGTCCCAGACCTCGAGCTTGTACTCCAGGTTCAGTGGCACGTCACCGAAGGCACGACCCTCGAGGCGGACGTAGGCCCACTTGCGGTCGTCGAGCCAGGCGACGTGGTCCGACGGGCCGATGTGGACGTTCTTGTCCTCGACCTTGCCGGCGAGCGCGCCGGTCAGGTTGGAGGTCACGGCCTGGGTCTTCGAGACCTTCTTGGACTCCAGGCGCTCGCGCTCGAGCATGTTCTTGAAGTCCATGTTGCCGCCGACGTTGAGCTGGTAGGTGCGGTCGAGGGTGACGCCGCGATCCTCGAACAGCTTCGCCATCACGCGGTGGGTGATGGTGGCGCCGACCTGGCTCTTGATGTCGTCGCCGACGATCGGGACGCCGGCGTCGGTGAACTTCTTCGCCCACTCGGGGTCCGAGGCGATGAATACCGGGAGTGCGTTGACGAAGGCGACACCCGCGTCGATGCAGCACTGTGCGTAGAACTTGTCGGCCTGCTCCGAGCCGACCGGCAGGTAGCTGACGAGGACGTCGACCTCGGCGTCCTTGAGGGCCGCGACGACGTCGACACCCGAGCCGTCGGCCTCGGTGATGGTCTCGAGGTAGTACTTGCCGAGACCGTCGAGGGTGTGGCCACGCTGAACGGTGACACCGGTCGGCGGCACGTCGGCGATTTTGATGGTGTTGTTCTCGCTCGCGAAGATCGCGTCGGACAGGTCGAAGCCGACCTTCTTGGCGTCCACGTCGAACGCGGCGACGAACTCGACGTCGCGGACGTGGTACGGGCCGAACTTCACATGCATCAGGCCGGGAACGCTGGCGTTCTCGTCGGCGTCCTTGTAGTACTGCACGCCTTGCACCAAGGATGAAGCGCAGTTTCCTACGCCCACGATGGCAACGCGCACCTTATTGGGCTCACCCATGGTCGGGCTCTCCTTCTTGTTGCGGCGTCGCAGACCTTCGCTGCGCCACCGGTGTTTTCACTTGCTCGGGTGCCCGAGCTGTTCGTCCCGGCTCTGCGGCGAGTCCGGTTCTGGCAATTCGTCATCGGCTCGTCCGGTGCCGGCGTCCGGCCCCGGATCGACAGGTGACTGTTCGGTTCCGGCGTCGTCCCGAGCGGTGTCGTCGGGATCAAATGTGTCGGAATCGAACGGACTTGGAGTCCCGTCTCGCTGCTGGGAGCTCTCGGCGGCGATCAGCTCGTTGAGCCAGCGGACCTCCCGTTCGCTGGACTCGAGGCTGAGCTGATGCAGCTGACGGGTGTAGCGATCGACCGCCCGGTTGGACCGTCCGACGATCTCCCGCAACCCTTCGCGGCGCTCCTCCACCTGCCGACGACGACCCTCGAGGATGCGCATGCGCGCAACTGCGGGAGTCCGGCTGAAGAACGCCAGATGCACACCGAAACCGTCGTCGGTGTAGTTCTGCGGACCGGTGTCGGCCACGAGCTCGGCGAACCGAGTGCGGCCGGCATCGGTGAGTTGGTACACCCGACGCCCACGGCGAACCTTCATGCCCGAGGGTGCGTCGGCTTCATCGATGAGACCGTCGGCCTGCATCCGACGCAGGGTCGGATACAGCGAGCCGTAGGAGAAGGCACGGAAGGCCCCGAGGAGCCCGGTCAGCCGCTTGCGCAGCTCGTAACCGTGCATGGGGGCTTCGAGAAGCAACCCCAGAATCGCGAGCTCGAGCACTTCGTCACCCCCTCCGGTCCGTCGATGTGTCGAAAGGTGCTGACAGCGCAACACCTCGCTCCGATGTGTTTGCCAATGTATCGCACCGATATAACCGGTGTCCACGACGAGGTCGATCGAGGAAGATACGTCGTGCGTTGGGCGGTCTCGGCAGCCACCCGGTTCCGTGGAGCGCGCGGACCCGTCGCGCCGACGACAAAGGTGTGACCACGTACGCTTGGAACCGTGCAACGCCAGATCGTCGACTACGCCCTGCAGCGGCGCGCTCGGCTGTCCTCGGTCCACGCGGGCCGGACCGCCGTGGCCGACGTGTGCGATGCGAGTCCGTACCTTCTGCGCGCGGCGAAATTCCATGGTCGGCCCAGCGAGACGATGTGCCCGATCTGCCGAAAAGAGCAGGTCACACTTGTGTCCTGGGTGTTCGGTGAACGGCTCGGCCAGGTGAGCGGCTCAGCGCGGAGTACGGACGAGATCGCCCGGCTGGCGACCACCGCCGAGGAGTTCTCGGTGCATGTCGTCGAGGTGTGCCGGACGTGCAGCTGGAACCATTTGGTGCAGTCATACGTTGCCGGGCTGCCGCCGCGGACCACGCGTCGCACCCGACGTGTGGCCAAGTAGTGCGCTGGCCTGCGGTTTTTTGCCGAGGCCTCATGCGTGCTGTCAAAGTGGAGTGGCACGAGGCTAGAGAATGAGCCCGAGGTCAGCGGTGCGTGTACGTGCCGCACGGCCCGGTAGGAAAGGTGGACGATGAGCGAGGCGTACGGTTCTTCGCCCACACCGCGCGGTACCGGACCCCGTCCCGGTCGCAACGGTGGCGGTAACAACGGACGAGCCAGCAGGCAGGCCACGGAGGCGCGGCAGAAACGCTTCGCGTGGGCGCTCGGCGCAGTGGGTGCGATCGTCCCGGCCATCGTGCTGGTGCTGATCATCGCGTTCGCATTCACCTACTTCACCGCGGAGATCCCCGAACCCGAGGTCAGCCAGAAGGCGACGATCGTCGACACCTCCGGCCGCACCCTCGCCGACATCACCCAGCCCGACGGCAACCGCACCGTCGTCCCGTTCGACGAGATCCCCGAGACGATGATCCAGGCGATCGTCGCTGCCGAGGACCGCGAGTTCTGGACCAACAACGGCTTCTCGCCGCGCGGCCTGTCCCGCGCCATGATCGGTCAGATCACCGGCAACCAGTCCGCCGGCGGTGGTTCGACGATCACGCAGCAGTACGTCAAGAACGCGATCGTCGGCGACGAACGCAGCTTCGACCGCAAGTTCAAGGAACTCGCGATCGCCGCCAAGATGAACGAGCGGCACGGCTGGTCGAAAGAGAAGATCCTCGAGGCCTACCTCAACACCATCTACTTCGGCCGCGGAGCCTACGGCGTCGCCGTCGCCACGCAGAAGTACTTCAACAAGTCCATCACCGACAAGGCGCGGGCGAAGAAGAACCCGCTGACCTTCGAGGAAGCCGCTCTGCTCGCGGGCGTCATCCGCGCGCCGTCGTACTACGACCCGGAGAACAACCTCGAGGCGACCGAGGCCCGCTGGCGGTATGTGCTGAGCGGCATGGTCGCGACCGGAGCCATCACCAAGCAGCAGGCCGACAACGCGGTCTTCCCCAAGACCGTCAAGGCGCGTGTCAGCGGAAGCGACGAGACGCCCGGCCCCAACGGTCTGATCAAGCGTCGGGTGCTCGAAGAGCTCACCAGCGTCGGCATCACCGAGAAGCAGCTGCAGACCGGCGGCCTCAAGATCAGCACCACCATCGACCCCCAGGTGCAGAACGGTGTCGTCCAGGCGGCTTGCCGCAAGAACAAGATCTACAAGTGTCCGAACGGTCAGCTGAACGGTGAACCCGACGACCTCCTGGCGTCCGTGGTGTCCATCGACCCGCAGTCCGGAGCCGTGCGCGGCTACTACGGTGGCGACAACGCCGGGGGATGGGACCTCGCGCAGGCGGGTCTCCAGACCGGCTCGTCGTTCAAGGTCTTCGCGCTCATCGCAGCCCTCGAACAGGACATCCCGCTGTCGAAGACCTACAGCTCGGCGCCCTTCGAGGCCAGCGGTGGACTGACGGTCGAGAACTCCGACGGTGAGAGCTGCGGCTCGTGCAACCTCGCGACCGCGATGAAGATGTCGCTGAACACCGTCTACTACCGCCTCATGATGGACCTCAAGCGAGGCGCCCAGGACGTCGCCGACGCGGCGCACCGGGCCGGTGTCGCCGAGTCCTTCGGCAACATCGAGAAGACCCTGGAGGAGGCGAACGGCTCCCCCGAGGGCGGCGTGGTGCTGGGCCAGTACCAGTCCCGCGTCATCGACATGGCCTCGGCATATGCGACGCTCGCGGCGTCCGGCGTCTACCACGAGCCGTACTTCGTGCAGAAGGTCACCGACTCCGAGGGCCAGGTGCTCTTCGAGCGCAAGAACGAGGGCAAGCGGGTCTTCCCCGCCAAGGTCGCCGACACCGTGACCGCGGCACTCGAACCGATCGCCGCGTACTCCAACGGCAACTCGCTCTACGATTCGTCGCTGGGCGCGCGTCCGTCGGCTGCCAAGACCGGCACCGTGCAGCTCGGCGACACCGGAAAGAACAAGGATGCCTGGATGGTCGGCTACACGCCGCAGCTGTCCACCGCGGTCTGGGTCGGCACCAACGACGGCACGGCGCTCACCAACTACAGCGGCGCGTCGATCTACGGCAGCGGCCTGCCCTCGCAGATCTGGAAGGCGGCCATGAACTCCGCCCTGGAGGGCAAGGAGATCAAGGAGTTCCCCGAACCCGAAGAGGCGATCGGCGGACAGGTCGGCATCCCGTACGAGGCGCCGGCGACGACATACGCCCCGTCGACGCGCTCGCGCGGACCCTCTGCTCCCACCTTCGAGATCCCCGATCAGGGCAACGACGGCAACCTGACCCTCGCACCGGGCGTGACCATCCCGATCCCGGGAGCCCCGCGCGGCGGCGGCAACTCCGGTGGCGGCAATTCCGGCGGCGGGAACTCGCCCGGTGGCGGAGGCACCGGCGGCGGGAACACCCCGGGCGGCGGAGGCAACCAGCCCGGTGGTGAGGACGGCGGAGGCGTCCCTGAACCGCCTGTCGGCTGACCAGGACACCTCGGCTGACACCGACGACGCAGCCGACCCTGCCTGGGACAGCCCTGCACCGTTGGCGCGTGACGAACGCGTCGACGCAGAACGAATACTCCCCGACAACCTCGTGCGCGAGGCGAGTTCACTCATCGGCGGCCCGGCGGGCGCGCATGCCGTCATCGGCCGCAGCCGCCACCTGACACCGCTGCGCGTGCTGTTCGCACTGGCTCTGTGCGGTCTGGCCCTCGGCTGGTTCGGCAAGGCGAGCTGTCTGCAGCAGGCTCCGGCCGACGACGGTTCGGCGAGCCGGCCGGGTGCCGAGATGCGACTCGACTGGGACGACCAGCGGCAGTTCACCAATCTCTGCTACAGCGACGTCATCAGCTTGTACGGCGCGGAACGACTGAACATCGGGGCACTGCCCTACCGCGATTTCTGGTTCCAGGAGGATGCCCGGGGTCAGACCATCAAGCGCTACATGGAGTACCCGGTCCTCACCGGGATGTTCATGTACGGCGCCGCGCAGCTGACGCGCGGTTGGGTGTGGGCCGAGGAGAACTGGGGTGTCCCCGGTGCGCTCGACGTCGTGCTGTTCTTCACCATCGTCGCGCTCGGACTGGCGCTGTTCTGGCTGGTCACGATCTGGGCCACGGCTCTGACCGCACGCACCCGGATGTGGGCGGTCTGGCTGGCGGCGCTGTCGCCGCTGGTGTTCGTCCACGCCTTCACCAACTTCGACACCATCGCGACGGCAGCCGTCGCGGTCGCCCTCCTCGCCTGGTCGCGGGACCGGCCGTGGATCGCGGGCGTGGCTATCGGGGTCGGCGCCGCCGCGAAGCTCTATCCGGCGTTGCTCCTGGTGGTGCTGGGAGCGTTGTGTCTGCGGTCCGGCCGGGTTCGGGAGTTCGGGGCCACGGCTGCGGCCGCGCTCACCGCCTGGCTGCTGGTCAACCTGCCGATCCTCATCCCGTATCCGACCGGGTGGTGGGAGTTCTTCCGGTTCAACGGCGACCGCTCCGCCGACGCCGACACCATCTACCGCATCCTCGCCGACACGCTTGGTTTCACATGGAACATCAACCATCTGAACGCGCTGTCGGTGGGGTTGACCGTCCTCGTCCTGGTGGCGGTCGCCCTCATCGGTCTGTGCGCGCCGTTCCGTCCCCGGGTCGCGCAACTGGCGTTCCTCGCGGTGGCCGGCTTCCTCCTCGTCAACAAGGTGTGGAGCCCGCAGTACTCGCTGTGGCTGGTGCCGCTGGCGGTCCTGGCGATCCCGCACACCCGGCTGCTGCTGACGTGGATGACGATCGACGCGCTGATCTGGATTCCGCGGATGGGCCTGTTCCTCGACCAGGAACGTCGTTGGCTCCCCGACCAGTGGTTCACCACCGCGGTGGTGCTCCGGGGATTGATCGTCATCGTGCTGTGTGCGGTTGTGATCTGGCAGATCTGGCATCCGAAGGACGACCTCGTCCGGGCCGGGAACGACGGCCGCTGGTACGACGACCCGGCCGGTGGGGTGCTCGACGGCGCACCGGACCACATCCGGCTGCGCCTGCCGTCGAGGCGTGTGCGGCGACGTACCGAAGACGAAGTGGCCGAGCCGGTTTCGGCCGGGTGTCGGTGAGCGGACAGCGGCTGCGCCGCGGTCCGACGCGTATCCGAGGGAACCGAACGCTGCGCCGGCGCGTCCAATCCATCATGAATCCCTCGCAACTCGCACTCCCCGACGACCTCACCGACTGGCTCGCCGAGGGCGACCGTACGGCCGAGCTCCTGTCCGATTCCGTGCTGGTCGACCAACAGTGGTGGATCGACACGCTGGCCGAGTTCAAGATGCCGAACACGTTGCACGGCAGTCGAATCGGCCGACAGGAGTTGTTCGCTCTCGGTGCGGTCGCCGGCGAATCCCCGGAAGATGCGATCGCGCTGCTGTGGAATGTCGTCGCGTTCTGCCTGGGCCGGCAGAACTCCGACGGCAAGAAGCGGATCGCCGCCGTGGCCGCGGACCGCAAACGCCTCGGAAGGTTGCTCCAGGAGGCCGCCCTGGCCAGTCGAGACGACCCGGGCGCGGCGTACGCGATGCTGCGACCGGACAAGGGCGGCAACACCATCGATCGGCTTGGCCCGGGCGGGTTCACCTGGTTTCTGTACTTCGCGGGTGCCGGCGACCCGAAACACCCGAGTCCGGTGCTCGAGGCAAAGGTCGGCCGGTCGCTGCGACGTGCCGGGTGGAAGGGTCTGCGCGACGGCGTCTGGACCGCCGCCGACTACGTCGCCTACTCGCGGATCGTGGATCGCTGGCGCACGGAAGCCGGGGTCGATCGCAACGACGTCATCGTGCGCGGCCTGTTCGCGATCTCGCCCCCGACCGGATGGGACCACCCATGGCAGGCCTGGGAGCGTCAGACGTGGGAGAAGGCGAACTGGGTGCGCGGCCCGCTGTCCACCGACGATCTGCGCGTCGTCCACCGCTGGTTGTGCACTCTGTCCGCATTGGCGCCGAGATCCGCTGAGGCGCAACACGAATTCAGGGACCTCGGTCGCAAGATCAGCCAGGCGCTCAATGGCGAGGTCAGTGAGATCAACAACGGATTCGACGAGGACCACGTCTACGGCAGCTATCTCGGTCGACGATTCTGAGGGTTGAGGCGTGCTTGCCGTGGGTATGGCCTGGACATGGCTGAGCGTGGCGAGAACATCCCGGACAGCACCGCGGAGGCGGTCGGCAAGGTGGGGGAGGCGCTCGAGTACGTCGAGCGCGCCCGTGGCCACCTCTACAGTTTCCATCAGCTCATCGGGCATGCAGACCTGCTGCTCGGCGAGGCCGTGGACGCACTGCGCGAGGACGGGCACACCGACATCGCTGACGCCCTCGCCACCGAGATGGTCGGACGCAATGTCGTCAACGGCCGCTGGACATTCCAGGTCGTCGAGGAGTTCGACTCCACCTACTGGCAACCGCTGCGCGACCACGTCGATCGGGCACGGACCGAGCTGACGGACGGAATCGCACACCTCCACGAGGCGCGGATGAAAGAGGACCGACGGACGCACGGTCACCCCGACCACACCAAGGAGCCTGAGGGCAGAGAACCCGGATCAGGTGGACATCCGCTGTAGCAGTATGTCTTTGGCGACCGGCCAGTCATCATCGGTCATCGAGTAGAGCGCGGTCGTGCGCCAGCCGCCGCCGAACCGCCGGTGTTTGCGGAGCAAACCCTCGAATCGGGCGCCGAGCTTCTCGATGGCGGCGCGGGACTGCGCATTGTGCTCGTGGGTGTGCCAGGTGACTCGTACAGCGCCGCAGTCCTCGAAGGCGTGCCGCAGCAACAGGTACTTCGCGGTTGGGTTGACCGTCGTCCCCTGCACGCGTTCGGCGTAGAACGTGTACCCGATGCAGGCACTCCGGTGGGTGTGGTCGATCTCGTAGAAGCTCGTCGACCCGACGATCTCGCCGTCTACGTTGTCGACGACCGCGAACGCAACGCGTGCGTCTGGGCCGACGTTGGCGGCATCGATGAAACGTTGGGCGGAGGTGAGGTCGACCGGTACACCAGGAGACCAGCGGAACCGGGCCGGATCCCCGACCACGCGGGCGAGCGCCGGAGCGTCGTGGACGGTCAACGGCCGCAGGGTGACCCGCTCGCCGACGAGCGGGCCAGTGCCCAACCAGGAACTCACGTCAGGCTCGATCCGCGGCCGGTGCAGCGGGTCGAGTCGCGGGATTTCCGGGGAGATCACGCGGTCCCGTGTCGCGGATCGTCTTCGACGCGAGCGGTTCCCGCAGCGGTGTGCGGGCGAGCGTACCGATCAGGTAGACGAGCAACACCGCGTGCACCCACACCGAGCCGGCGACTCCGGTGAGCACCCACCAGGGCAGGGGATCGCCGGCGTCGCGGATGGGGAACAGGCGGAAGATCGTGAGGTCGAGGGCGATGTCGGTGAGCAGGTAGACGGCGATCACCTGCCAGCGGACTCGCATGAGCACGAAGAACGGGAGAATCCAGAGCGTGTACTGCGGTGAGTGCACTTTGTGGAACAGCATGAACCCGGCGAGCATCGCCCCGCTCACGCCGATCCAGGGGAAGACCCCGATCCGCTCGTAGCGGCGCCACCCCAGGTACATGGCCACGGCGAAGCTGACGAGGATCAGCACCGGCGACGCCACTCCGACGACGGAGTGGTAGGTGTCTGTCGTTCCGGTGAGATAGCGCAGACCCCAGTACCAGATGGAGTTGGTGTCGACGTCGGCTCGCCGCCGCCCCTGGAAGGTCAATGCCGCCTTCCAGCCGTCGAATCCGAGGACCATGAACGGCAACTGGATCGCGACGACGGTCACCACCGCGGCGCCGGCCACCCATGCGGCACCGACCCAGTCGAGGCCGCGACGCCCCGCTTGTCCCAGACGAGCGGCGTCCCCGGTCAGGACATAGGCGGCCAGCGGCAGCACGAAGATCCCGGGATAGAGCTTGAGGCAGAAGCCGATGGCCAGCAGGACGGCCGCCACCACGGCACAGGCGCGCAGCGGGAGTCTCCGTCGGTCGGTGGCGGGATCGATCGAACCGCCCCACGCCATCACGGCGATCGCGGCGACCGCGGTCGCGACCACCGGCAACTCCCAATTGTGGAAGGAGTACAGGACCAGCGGGGGAGTGGCCGCCCACAACAGCGCCCACCAGCGGACCATCAGCGCCAGCATCACGGTGATCGCGAAACCGAACGGCGCCAACAACAATGCGGACTGGGTGAAGAACGCGGTGTCGGTGTCGGCGCCGATGGCCCCGACGTACATGAGCAGGCCGGACAACACCGGGTACTCGACCACGCCGCCGAACAGGGTGCCGTCCCCGGCGATCCCACCGTGAATGTAGGGGAACACGTGGTTGTTGATGTCGCGGCCGAGCCACAGGTACATCAGGTCCGAGTAGCAGGGGATGAGGCCGCCGGGATCGCCGGAGGGCCAGTTGGCGCTGCGGCCCTCGGCGTCGAACGGCGCCCCGCCGCAGCGGGCCTTCGCCTGGAAGCTCCAGAACATCGTCGCCGCGGTGGCCAGTAGCGAGACCAGCACGATGACCGCGGTCTCACCGCGTCCGGACAACCACGGGATCCGCCGAGGCGTACTGATCCGCGGCTCCGACATGGCCAACAGAGTAGGTCGTCGCGTCTGGATCGTGTTCCCTGAGGTGTGACGAGCCGCGAACGCCGAACCGACCCGATCGTCGATCAACGGCCACCGGTGTCTCTCCGACTTACCCTGGGTCGATGAACGTGCTGACCGTCGCAGGCATCGTCCCGGGGCCGCGCTACAGCGTCGAGGCGACCCTGGCGACCGGAATCGGGCACGACGGCACCGCGGGACGCGAACTGCCGGTGCGGGTGTGGCGCTACCAGGGCGTCGTCTCTCTCGATCACAACCGGGAGTTCCGCGGGATGATCCGCCTCACCGACGTCACGTCGATCTCGTTCTTCCTCCCCGACAGCCTCGATCACCGCCGCGACCCGCAGGCGATCCACACCGAGCTCGGCGTGCGGCAGTACGTGAGCAACCCCGGGCCGGCGGCGATCGGGATCGGGCCCACCTGGGCGGAGACGACCGTGGTCGACGATCCCCGTGGTGGCGAGGGCCGGTGGCTGCAGACCCAGGCGCACATCCACGGCTACGGCGTCGCGACCCTCGAGCTGAACTACCGCATCGAGGTCGTCACCAGCCGCTGAACCGGTGCTCACGACCTCGGATTTCCGGGAGAACGTCCTGGTCATGTATCTTGGACCGGTTGCCGACGCAGGCGACCCTCCTGCCACGGACAGTCCGTGGCCGACCTAGCCCATAGGAGGTGATGTGGTCTTATGCGTCACTACGAATTGATGGTCATCCTCGATCCGAATCTGGACGAGCGCACCGTCGCACCCTCACTCGATACTTTCCTCAATGTTGTCCGCAAGGATGGCGGTTCGGTGGATGGTGTCGACATCTGGGGCAAGCGCCGCCTCGCTTACGAGATCCTGAAGCACAACGAGGGCATCTACGCCGTCATCGATCTCAATGCCGAGCCCGCCACGGTCACCGAGCTCGACCGTCAGCTGAAGCTGAACGAGTCGGTTCTGCGCACCAAGGTCCTGCGGAAGTAATCCACAGGGTTTCTTGAACGTCTGAAGACGTCGGTACCGGGTTCTAGGGTTGACCCAGAAAATCCCGGTGCATGTCGATCAGCGAGTGCCCACCTACGACCCAAGGGGAAACACACATGGCAGGCGACACGGTCATCACCGTCATCGGCAATCTCACCGCCGACCCGGAACTGCGGTTCACGCCGTCCGGTGCAGCGGTTGCCAACTTCACGGTGGCTTCCACCCCGCGCACGTTCGACCGTCAGACCAATGAGTGGAAGGACGGCGAAGCGCTGTTCCTCCGCTGCAACATCTGGCGCGACGCCGCGGAGAACGTGACCGAAAGCCTGACCAAGGGTTCCCGGGTGATCGTGCAGGGACGGCTCAAGCAGCGGTCCTACGAAACCAAAGAAGGCGAACGACGCACGGTCGTGGAACTCGAGGTCGACGAGATCGGCCCCTCGCTGCGTTATGCCACCGCCAAGGTCAACCGCGCCTCGCGCGGCGGCGGCGGCGGTGGTGGCGGCGGATTCGGATCCGGTGGCGGCGGCGGTAGCCGCGGCGGCGGATCGAACCAGCAGGTCGCCGACGATCCCTGGGGCAGCGCGCCTGCCAGCAGCGGCGGATCGTTCGGTGGCGGGGACGACGAACCACCTTTCTGATATCTCACGGGACGACACTCACATGTGAGTGATCCCGAAGAAGCATTGACTGGAGCAATACACACATGGCAAAGGCGAAGCCCAGCCGGAAGCCTCGCGTCGAAAAGGTCACCAAGACCAAGGCGTGCAGCTTCTGCAAGGACAAGAAGGCCGACATCGACTACAAGGACACCGCGCTTCTGCGCCGTTTCCTGTCCGACCGTGGCAAGATCCGCTCGCGTCGCGTGACCGGTAACTGCGTGCAGCACCAGCGCGACGTCGCTGTGGCTGTCAAGAACTCGCGTGAGGTGGCCCTGCTGCCCTTCACCTCGACCAGCCGATAAGCGGAAAGGATCAGTTGACATGAAGCTCATCCTCACCGCCGCCGTGGAGAACCTCGGCGAAGCCGGCGACATCGTCGTGGTCAAGGACGGCTACGGCCGCAACTACCTGCTGCCCCGCGGCCTGGCCATCAAGGCCACCCGCGGCGCCGAGAAGCAGGTCGAGGGCATACGCCGTGCGCAGGAGGCCCGCGAGGTTCGCGGTCTCGAGCACGCCAACGAGCTGAAGCAGGCCCTCGAGGGCCTCGACGCAGTCTCGCTGGACGTCAAGACCCACGACTCGGGCAAGCTGTTCGGTTCGGTCACCGCGGCTGACGTCGCCGGTGCCATCAAGACCGCCGGCGGCCCCGTCGTGGACAAGCGCACCGTCGTGCTGCCCAAGGGCCACATCAAGGCCACCGGTAGCTACCCGGTCACCGTCACCCTGCACCCGCAGGTCTCGGCAACCGTGCAGCTCGCCGTCGTCGCCGCAGGCTGACGCACCGCATCACACGAAACAAGGCCGGGTGGAAGAGATTCCACCCGGCCTTGTCGTATGTGCGGCCGCCCTACTTCGGCGCAGGCGGGTTGGCGGGCAACTGATTCCAATACTGCAGCCGTGGAGGCAGGTATCGCGGCGCCGGGTTTGCGCTGTGCGCGACGGCGTTGTTGCCCGGTCCGAGGGTGTCCCAGGACGGGAAGAAGAACTTGTGCCACGCGGGGGTGAAGATCAGCGCCCGTTCGCCGGTGCGGCAGGCGACGACGTCGCGCCGCGGCACGGTGCACGTGACCCCGGCGATGGTGACGCGCTTGCCGACGCCCAGAACCGGCGGCCGGAACCCGGTCTTCGAACCGAAGCGGTACGTCTGGTCTCTGTTGACCCACCACGGGCCCTGCTGGTCCGCCGTGATGGCGGCGCCCGTCGCGGTGGGCGGGGCGGTCGCGGGACGGCCCTGACAGCCCACGTAGCGGTAGGCCTGCCCGATCTGGCACATCCAGCGGCCGGTGGTGAAGAACGAACGCCCGTTGTCCCCGTAGGCGAGCGAGCGGAAGGTCGTCGGGTCGACCGGCTGGTAACGCGCCAGGTCGAATTCGACGGGCATCGTGGGACCGGGCGCGGCGTGCGCCGGCGGCGCACCCAACGCGATCCCGGTCGCAACCGTCAGCGCGGCCACCACCCCGACCGTTCGACGGATGACCCCGGTTCCCAACCCCAACCTCGACACGATCGACATTGCATCACACGGATTCGGGTCGTCGTCGTCGATCCAGCGATAAGTCATACGACTGATCACTGTCGTGACTAGCTGTTACGTAGATCACTCGGGAAATTCACCAAATTGTTTGCCACACGTACTTGAACAGTCGGTCGCAACACGCCCAACTGACGACGCGCCGAAGAGTGTCGAAGGATTTTCAGTTTCTTGATTGTGGAAATTAATAGGTGTTCTGACCTGGGCAAACAGAGTTGTTCACACCCGAATTCCTCAGGTTGTCCACAACGGGTGCACAATCGCTCCCCCGCTCATTCACACGTCGTCCACAAGTCCTCCCCAGATTCATCAACAGCCCGGTTTGAGTCGTCGTGTCGGAGGTCTTAGTGTCACGGCTCAGGTCTCAGTCCTGTTTTCGCACGCTCGGCGGCAGTCGTTGTCGGAGCGTCCCGATAGGAAGAGACGGACAGAGCAAGAGACAGAGCAGTACGTCGACACCGGAGACTCGCGAGGTGGCCTGCCGGGGCCGACACCACAGAGGTCGATTCACTCGTCAGGGCGAGCGGATCGAGCGTATGCGAGAGGTTAGACACACGTGGCTGTTGTGGATGACCGCGGGCACGGTCCTGCCGCCGGCGATCGGGATAAAGAACGAGGTCGGGGTCGAGGTGCGGACGATGCACCGCCCACCGAGGACTTCGGTAGGCAACCCCCACAGGATCTCGCTGCCGAGCAATCCGTGCTCGGCGGCATGTTGCTGTCCAAAGACGCGGTCGCCGACGTCGTCGAGAAGATCCGGACGGCCGACTTCTATCGGCCCGCTCACCAGGCGGTGTTCGAGGCGATCCTTAGCCTCTACTCCAAGGGTGAACCCGCCGATGCGGTCACCGTCGCCGCAGAACTCGAGCGGTCGGGCGAACTCAAACGCATCGGTGGCGCACCGTATCTGCACACGCTGATCTCGACGGTGCCCACGGCCGCAAACGCCGGCTACTACGCCGAGATCGTGGCCGAGAAGGCCATCCTGCGCCGTCTGGTCACCGCCGGTACCCGCATCGTGCAGTACGGCTACGCGGGCAACGACGGCCAGGACGTGGCCGAGGTCGTCGACCGCGCACAAGCAGAGGTCTACGAGGTCACCGAACGCCGTCAGGCCGAGGACTACCTTCCCCTCGAAGAACTGCTGCAGCCGACGATGGACGAGATCGACTCCATCGCCTCGCGCGGCGGCATCTCGTTGGGCGTGCCGACCGGCTTCGCGGACTTCGACAAGCTGACCAACGGTCTCCACCCGGGCCAGATGATCATCGTGGCCGCGCGACCCGGCGTCGGCAAAGCGCTCGCCCTCGACACCCCGCTGCCCACGCCCACCGGCTGGACGACGATGGGCAAGGTCGGGGTGGGCGACAAGCTGCTCGACGCGCACGGCCGGCCCACCAAGGTGGTCGCCGCGACCGACGTGATGACCGAACGTCCCTGCTACGAGGTCGAGTTCAACGACGGCGCGGTGTTGGTCGCCGACGAGCAGCACCAGTGGGCGGCCGAGATCGACGGTGAGCGCCAGGTCGTCACAACGGCGGGCCTGCGTGCGCACGTGGGGTGTGCGGTCATCCGCAACACCGCGCCGCTCGAGTTGCCGCGCAAGCGTTTTGCCTACGGCCCGTACACGGTCGCGGCGCTGGCGGGGATGGCGTTCGACGATCCCGAGATCAGCATGCGCATCGACGCCGAGGGGCCCGTCGACGTGATGACGCTGATGGCCGACCTCGGCGGCCGGATCCCCTACGAGTACCTGCGCGGTTCGATCGCGCAGCGTCGGTCGTTGCTGGCCGGTCTGCTCGATGCCCGCGCCAGCGTCGACGACGACGGCTGGATCACGGTGCCCGCCGCGACCCGGCACATGACCGCGGTCGTCGCCGATCTGGTCGCCGGTCTGGGCTTCAACTACAAGCGCTCGGCCACCGGTTGGCTGCGCGTCGACGCCGACGAGGACGTGTTCACCGTCCACCACAAGGCAATTCGACACAAGGAGCTCCGACGCAAGGCCGGCGTCCGCCGCGTCGTCGCGGTGCGTCCGGTGGATTCGGTGCCGGTGCGCTGCGTCGAGGTCGACAACGACGAGCACCTCTACCTCGCCGGCGAGGCGATGGTCCCGACGCACAACTCGACGCTGGCCATGGACTTTCTGCGCTCGGCGGCGATCGGCCACGGCCTCACCGCGGCCATGTTCTCGCTCGAAATGAGCAAGACCGAGATCGTCATGCGACTGCTCTCGGCAGAGGCCAAGGTCAAGCTCGCCGACATGCGTGCCGGCACCATGAGCGACGACGACTGGACGCGTCTGGCCCGCCGAATGGGTGAGATCTCGGATGCGCCGTTCTTCATCGACGACTCGCCGAACCTCACGATGATGGAGATCCGCGCCAAAGCGCGTCGTCTCAAGCAGCGCCACGACCTGAAAGTCGTTGCGGTGGACTACATGCAGTTGATGACCTCGGGCAAGAAGGTCGAGTCCCGTCAGCAAGAGGTCTCGGAGTTCTCGCGTCAGCTCAAGCTGCTGGCCAAGGAACTCGAGGTGCCGGTGATCGCGATCAGCCAGCTGAACCGTGGTCCCGAGCAACGTACCGACAAGAAGCCGCAGGTGTCGGACCTTCGTGAGTCCGGTTCGCTGGAGCAGGACGCCGACATGGTCATCCTGCTTCACCGCCCCGACTCGATCGAGCGCGACGACCCGCGCGCGGGTGAGGCCGACATCATCGTCGGCAAGCACCGTAACGGACCGACGGCCACGATCACCGTCGCGCACCAGCTGCATCTCAGCCGGTTCGTCGACATGGCGCGGGGTTAGGCTTCGCGAGGTCGGCCCTCTCAGGAGGTCTCGAGTGCACCAGCCGGGGGCCGGCACCAGACTTTCCTTCCCTCATCAGTGAGGTTCGTGTATTCGTTCACGCGGATCAGGAGATTGCCGTCCGAATCGTCGCGTTGACGGTAGGCGAACCCTCCGTGAGCGCATATTCCCTTGGTGGGTGGGATGTTCGGGTCGAACTCGACAACTACAGCCTCGCGTTCGAGTTTTCGCCACCACACGCGAAGTCTGTCCAGTTTGTCGGCGTTCATACCGGCACCGAAGGTTGCCATGTACTCCCCGTGGTCACGAAGTCGCCGGTAGGGAATCGCCTTGTCGTGGCCCTTTGAGGTCTCCCAGGGCCAGCAGTCGTTAATCAGCTGGCGCGTCGATTTCTTTCCGCCGTAGGTCTTCAGATGCCAGGAGACTGCCTGCCGCGTTACGCCGTACATCTCGGCGATCTGGGTTTGGTTGTAGCCCTTCGACTTCAGATCCTCGATTACCTCTTTGGAGAGCTCGCGATCAGATGTTGTGCTGGGTTGATCCATGACCTTGCTCTTTTTCGACGGGTCGGATCAAGAGAACCCTTGCTTCCGCGCCCTGGTACCGGGCTCGGATGCCCTGCGTATACCTGATCATCATAGGAAGGAACGTCCGCGCGTCCCTCAACCGCAGGTACACCCGGGCGGCTTCCGGACCGGGAGTACCGCGCGGAGCAGGGCCCTGGTCAAACCGGTTGCGCGCACCCCGACAATGGTGAGGTGACCGAACGAATTCTGCGCGCGTGAACGTCGGCGACCGATGACCGCACCCGCGCGCTCGAGCCAGGCCATGGTCGTCTGGCTGGTCGGTCTCACGGTCTACTTCGTCGCGGTCCTGCAGCGGTCCTCGCTGGCCGTGGCCGGTTTGCTGGCGGCCGAACGCTTCGACATCACCGCGTCGCAGCTGTCGACCTTCGTCGTGCTGCAGATCCTGGTCTATGCGTTGATGCAGGTCCCTGTCGGACTTCTGGTCGATCGGTTCGGGCCGCGGCGGGTGATGCTCACCGGGACGCTGATTCTCGTCGTCGCGCAGGTCAGTTTCGCTATCGCCGACAGCTACCCGTGGGCGCTGTCGTCCCGGTTCTTCATCGGCATCGGTGACGCGATGACGTTCGTGTGCGTTCTGCGGTTGGTCACCAGTTGGTTCCCGACGAAGCGGATCCCGTTGATGACTCAACTCACCGGGGTGCTGGGTCAGTTGGGTGCGGTGGCGGCGGCGATCCCGATGACGTGGGCGCTGTCGACCCTGGGATGGACGCACGCGTATCTCGCCACCGCAGCCATGGGCGCCGCTCTGCTGCTGGCCACCTGGCTGGTGGTGCGCGATTCGCCGACGGCGCGCTCGGTGTCGGGTCCGGTCCTCGGGTGGGCGGGTATCCGGCAAAGCCTGAGCGCGTCGTGGGAACATCCCGGTACCCGCCTGGGTTTCTGGATGCACTTCTCCACACCTTTCAGCGCCAACGTCCTCGGACTCCTGTGGGGCTATCCCTTCTTCGTGGAGAGCCAGGGCCTGAGCGCCGGCGCCGCGGGTCTTCTGTTGACGATCATGGTGCTCGCGATCATGGGCTTCGGCCCGGCATTCGCCTGGCTGATCACCCGATCACCTTGGCACCGTTCGACGTTGGTTCTCGGGGTGATCGCGAGTATCGCGACCGCCTGGGCCGTGGTGCTGGCGTGGCCCGGCCCGGCGCCGTTCTGGCTGCTCGTCATCCTCGTGATCATCTGCGGGATGGGTGGTCCGGCGTCGATGGTCGGCTTCGATCTCGGCCGCACCTCCAACCCCGCCTCTCGCACCAGCACAGCCACCGGGCTGATCAATCAGGCCGGGTTCCTCGCGACCCTCGTCACCGCCGGCTTGATCGGTCTCATCCTGGACTGGCGCACCCCGGATGGCGTCGAAGGCTATCCGGCCGAGGCATTCACCTGGGCCATGGCCGCGCAGTTCCTGCTCTGGGGACTCGGTGCGATACAGATCTGGCGGTACCGCCGGAGAGGCCGCGCACGGCTGCTGCTCGACGACCCGGAGCAGTGGGCGCGCCAGTCCGGCCGTCCGGTTCCCGAGCAGCCCTGAAACCCTTCAGACCCTCTCGATCGATGTGGTCGTCAACCCCGGATGACCCGGAGGTGACTCACCCGGAAGTAGGGGGTGATCTCGGTCCTTTCACCGATGTGGCGGCCACCTTCGCCGGCTTAGCCTCGCGATATGACTGTGATCGACACGGCCCAGGACGCGGAGGCCGCCCCCACCAGAGAACCTTCGACCCCGATCCGTCGTTGGGGTCCGGCCAGGAAAGTGGCGTTCCGGTTCGCCTTCATCTACACGGCACTGTTCTGCCTCACCTTCGCGCAGATCACCTTCATGTTCTTCGGCCTACTGGGAAACCTGCTGCCGGAGAACATGATCGTGTGGCAGATGAATGCTCTCGCACCGGTGATGGAGTGGTTCGGCCGCAACATCTTCGGGGTCGAGGCAGTGCTCGATCTGGACTCGGGGAGTGGCGATCAGACCGCGATCTGGGTCTATCTGTTCCTGATCGCCGTAGTCGCGGTGGTGGCCACAGCTCTGTGGTCGGCCCTGGATCGTCAACGGCCAGAATACATCCGCTTGTGGTCGTGGACGGTGCTGTTCCTGCGGCTCGCACTCGGCGGGCAGATGCTGTTCTACGGATTCGCGAAGCTCATCCCGTCGCAGATGGGCCAACCCCCACTGGCGACGCTCCTCGAACCGTACGGCGACTTCAGCCCGGCGTCGGTGCTGTGGATGCAGGTGGGGAGTTCACCGGTCTACGAGATCCTGCTCGGCAGCGTCGAGGTACTCGGCGGTCTCCTGCTGTTCTGGTCGCGCACAGCCACGCTCGGCGCGATCGTGAGCTTCGTCGCGATGGTCCAGGTGTTCATCCTCAACATGACCTTCGACGTCCCGGTCAAGATCCTCTCGTTCCACCTCGTGGTCTTCTCGCTCATCCTGTTGGCACCGCAGATGCGAAACCTCCTGGATCTGTTCGTATTCGGACGATCAGCGAATCCCGTCAACCCGCCCGCACTGTTCACACAGGACAAGCTCAACCGGTGGGCGGCGGGAATCCAGGTGGTCCTGGGCATCTGGGTGGCGATCGGAGCGGCCCAGATCAGCTGGACCGCGTACCACGAGTACGGCGGTGGTGCACCCAAGCCCGAGCTGTACGGCATCTGGTCGGTCCAGGACTTTCGCGCCGACGGTAGGTCGGTGCCGCCACTCACGACCGACGAAATCCGTTGGCAACGGCTCGTGTTCGACACCGGTGGCGCGACGACTCTGCAGATGATGAACGGTGCACTCGTTCCGATACCGGCCGAGATCGCCGACGGCACACTGCGGCTTCAGCAACCAGCTGCGGTCCTCGATATCGATCGTCCCGACGATGACACCCTCGTGTTGAGCGGCGACCTCGACGGCACTCCGACCACGATCGTCGCGCACCGGATGGACCACGACGCCATGACGTTGCGGAGCAGGGGATTCAACTGGGTCCAGGACGAGCCGTACTTCCGGTGAGATCCTGCAGCGCCATGTTCGATCAGCGGAACCGGCCCGAGGCTCGTCCGGCACTCTCAGCGCACCGCAACGACGTCGACGAGAACCGTGCGAGAACCCATTCCCAAGCGACTCGCTCCTGTTCGAGGCGCACACGCGTGCCGAGTGAGTCTTCCACGAGGTCGGTGTAGAGGGCTCGCTCGGCGGGAGTGAGCCGGGTGAGTGCAGACGTCGCCGGACGATCCTCGGTGACCCAGCGACCCCGGTGTGCGAGAAGAGTGTCGCGATCCATCAGGATCGACTCGGTCTGGGGGAGCCAGGCTCGTAGTCGGTCGAGAATGGCAAAGCCGTGTGTATCGATGTCGCCCCAGTACAAGACCGGAACATCGGTGAGCCATGGGAGCCGGCCGATGCGATCCACTTCGAACCCCTTGCCCCACAACACCATGCCGTCCTCGGGGACATCCACACTGAGATAGGTGATCTCGTTCTCGACGACGAGGACACGTCGCGGTCTCAACGCCACCTGCGCGAGTTCGTCGGCCCGGACGCTGAGCTCGGTCAGAAGCTCGGGCAATCCCAACGTCGATGACGGCCGAAACCGCACGAACTCGGGCTTCGCGCGCAAGCCCAGCCCGGCGAGGAAACCGGCGGCGGTCGAGGACACACCGAGCATCGACGCCAGTACCGACCGGTAGCGTTCGGCGAACTTGGTGTCGACGCCGGGGGCGGTGATCTCGCGTAGGTAGCGGCCCGATCCGCGTTGTGCATCGAGCCACTCGTATGCCGCGATCAACCGCGGGAACTCCGAGCTGAGCTCGACTGCGCGGAGCGGATGCCGGAGGACCCAGGCGCTCACCGCCGGCGTGTCGGCAGACAGACGCATTACATCGTCGAACTGTGCGACGTCGCTCGCCACGCCGAGCAGCGACCATGCCTGCTCGAACGAGTCGATGACCGCTCGCACCGGAAGCTCGTTCCGCCCGACCTGCCGTCCACCGATCGACTGCCAGCACAGCGTGTAGTGCCCATCGTGGCATCGCCCCCGGTCCAGTGCGAACACCCATTCGCGGGCCGCGCCGAGGTCCTCGGCGATCTGCGATGGGGTGGGGCCGCGCAGCGGGATCTCGATGGGCTCGAACAGACCGTCACTTGCATACGCGCGCAACAGGGTTCCGTCGATCCACCGGCGTCGGACCCGGGCAACGATGTCGTCGGGCGAGGTCCAGCGACCGCTCACCGCAACTGTCCGTCTCGGCGGGACCGGTACTCCTCGATCGTCATCGTCTGCAACCGTGAGAACGTGCCGGTGGGGTTGTCCACGAAGCCGATCGCCTTCACATACGGCTCGATCACATGCACCTTCTGCAGCGGCGTGACGATCAGCAACTGCAGCCCGAGCTTGGCGAACAGGTCCAGCGCGTAACGAGTGGACACGTCCGATCCCCGCCCGAACGCCTCGTCGATCACCGCGAACCGAAAATCACGAGACTTCTGCACGCCCCATTCCAAACCGAACTGATATGCCAGCGAGGCGGCGAGAATCGTGTAGGCGAGCTTCTCCTTCTGACCGCCGGACTTGCCGTCGGAATCGCTGTAGTGCTCCCACTCGATGTCGGTCTCCACGTCCCGCTCAGAGGCGGAGAACACGAACCAGTTCCGCACATCGGTGACCCGGCGCGTCCAGTTCTTGTCCGAGTCGGCGTGCCCGTCCCGACCGCGGAATCGTTCGATGATCCGCTTGACGTCCAGGAACCGCTGCTCCGAGTACTGGTCACCGTCGACCGCAAGGCTGTCGTTGGTCAGGTTCCGCAGATCGGATCGGAACTGCACCACTTCCTGATTCGTGGTGGCTTCTCGCTCCAGCCGGATACAGCGGCCCGGGTTGTACGGCACCGCGCCCAGCGCCTCGTTGATCCGGGCGATGCGCTCGTCGATCGACGCGGCCTGCCGGTTGAGCCAGTTGTTGAACCCGGCGAGCTCCTGGATGGCGTTCTTGTTCAGCTGGTCCTTGAACTCGGCCTCGAAACGTGGGAGGTCGTCGGTCGCGACGCGCTCGCGGAAGGCGACGAAGTCTGCTCGGGACCCGACGTCGGCGTCCATGTCGGCGCGCAGGTCGGGCCATCGTCGCAGGACCTCGGCCATGTACTGAGCGAGGTTCTGGCCGTGACCACCGAGCTCACGGGTGAGTCGTTCGATCCGCTGATGCAGCACGGACGAGAGTGTCGATTCCGCCGCGGGGCAGTCATCTGCCGTGGTCGGCATGACGTCGAGGCGTTGTGCCAGAGCGTCATACGACGCCCGTGCGGTCGTGAGGTCGGCCTCGGCGTGCTGTGCGATGAACGCGTCGGTCCCGGCACGAAGTTGCTCGGCCTGGTGTCGGGCCGCCGCAGTGGTTGCCAGTTTGCCGGTCAGCTCGTTGATCGTCGCGTTGAGGGCCTCGGCGTGCTCGGCATTGCGTTCCAGCGCCACCGTGATCTCCTGCAGCCGTGAGGAACCCGATTCGAGACGGGCCCGCTCTGCGTCGTGCGCCTCGACGCGATGACGGGCCTCGTCGACGTCGAGTTCGGTCCAGGAATGGAATCCCTCTAGCCGGGCGAGTGCTTCGCTGCGCTTCTGCACGACGTCTCGCTGTTCCGACATCGTGGTGATCTCCGTGGCGGCGGCCGACTGCAGACGCTCGAACTCATCGAGATCGTCACGCAGCGCGGCGATCTTGCGTTCGTTGGCCCAGCCGAGGACCCATCGCCGGGGATCGTCGACGCGGTGCCGGTCGTCCTTCTCATGACGACCACCGGAGCGCACCTGGCCTTCGCGTGTGACGGCGCGCGTGGCCGCCCGGAACTCGGCGATGTTCTCCGTGCGCCGGTGGTCGGCTCGTTTGAACACCTCGGCACGCAGGTAGTCCTCGAAGGGCCCGTCCTTGATCTCCAGGCACTCGGCGAGCACGGGAACGTCGGAAGGCTGGCGCTGTAACGGAATCTGTCGCCCCGGCACGCGCTCATATACCAGGCGCGCACCGACGTTCCGGCCGGCGCCTCGAAAGGTCAATCGTCGGCCGTTGACCCACTCCGCGACCGAATCGTAGTGTTGCTGCGGCACCAACAGCGAGAGCGCGAAGCCGCGCAGAACCCGCTCGGCCGCGCCGCGCCACTCACCGTGCTCCGCGGCGACATCGAGAAGTTCGCCGGCATAAGGAAGATCGGTGTGGGTGAGCCCGAGGTCGGTGGTGAGCTGATCGCGCAGTTGTACCTGGTCGGGCGGCAGATTGCTGGTGCGGTTGCGGAGGTCGTCGAGTTCGTCGCGGATCGCATCCGCCCGTCGGACCGTGTCTTTCTCGCGTCCGATGGCGTCGGCGATCGTGGTGTCCAATGCGCGTTTGGTCGCCAGTAGCCGGGAACGTTCGTCGTCGATGAGGCCGCGCAGAGCGCTGAACTGCTCGGCGGAGGTCACCGGATCGAATCCGGCATCGGCGATTGTGGCGTCGAACAGTGCCCGGCCGTGCCGGCGTTTCTGCAGATCGTCGCGCGCCGCGGCGGCGAGCCGTTCGAGTTCGCCGACGCGGTCACCGCCGGCCCGCGCCCGCTCCTCGATGAGCGACTCGCGTTCGCGAGCCAGGTCGCGCTGGCGTGCGGTGGCTTCGTCCTGGCGGCGTAATAGGCTTTCACCTTCGGCGGTGTACGTGACGATCTCGCCGGCGAGCAATCCGGAACGGTGCTCGGCGATGAACAGCCGAACGGCCGCGCGCTGCAGGTCCAGCTCATCACGTTCGGCCAGTGCGGCGTCGTACTTGCGGCTGGTGGCGACGATGGGCTCGAGTGCCTCGAGCTGCTCGCGGGCTCGCTTGACGGCGTCGAACGCCTTGGTGAGGTCGTCGAAGTGGCTGATGATGTCGCGGACACGCTCGGAAGCGTCGCTGGGTTCGAGCATGTGTCCGCGCACGAACTCGTTGAGGTTGCCGACCGACTTCATCGACACCGTCTGGTGGAGCAGTTCGAGCGCTTGCTCGGACCGTATGCCGAGCAGCCGTCGCATCGAGGTGGAGTATTTCGGGAATTCGTCGACCACCTCGGCACCGCCGGACCGGAGTCGCTTGCGCAGGTCGCGGAGGTCGGAACCGAAGTCCGCGAAGTCGGTGGCGATGGTGAGTTGTTTGGTCGCGGTCACATAGAACCGGTAGGGCTGCCCGACGGTGTCGCGTTGCTGGAACACTTGAGCGAGGGTCACGGTCTCGTCGTAGCCGCCGTTTCCGAACACACCGAGGATGACCGAGTAGGTGTTGCGGTTCTGCCGGAGGCCTTTCGCGCGGGATCGCCCTGTCGATTCCTGTCGTTCGGACTTGTAGTGGCCTTCGACGTAGGAACGAAGTGTGCGTTCCTTGACCTCCGCACCGGCGGCCTTGTTGTAGGCGATCTTGTGGGCGGGCATAAGCAGGGTGGTGACCGCGTCGACCAGGGTCGACTTGCCCGATCCGATGTCTCCGGTGAGCAGTGCCGTCTCCGTGCCAGGGGTGAGTCGCCACACCTGTCGATCGAACGTGCCCCAGTTGAGGACCTCGACGTACTGCAGACGGAATCCCGCCCCCTGGGCGGGCCCGCCGAGTTCGACCGATGAGAAGAGTCCCTCGGTCATCGGCTTCCTCCGTCATCGGCCGGCCGTCCGGCGTACTCGCGGAGCTTGCCCGCGAAATCCGACAGTGTCTGCGCGTCGATGTAGGCCTTGATGATGCGCCGGACCTCCCACTGGTCGGTGTGGCCCCGCAGTTGGCGCAGGAATCCGAGTTCGACAGTCTTCTTGATGGTGCTCTCGGCCTGGTCGACGAGGCGTGCCTCGTTGGTCGACTCGGCCTGGAACAGGCGCAGCATCTCGACGATCTGGTCGGTCGACAGGACGAGTCGGCCCTCGCCGCCGGTGATCTCGAACTCCAGCAGGCGTTTGCGGAGGAGTACCAGTAGCAGGCTGACGTTGTAGGTCAGTGCGCGGCGTCGGACCAGCCGCGGAAGTGGTTCCTGTTCTGCTTGTTCCGGCCGTGAGCGGAGGTAGGCGTAGCCCTCGGAGTCGTCGACGACGACGTCGACTCCGATCGTGGCGAAATGGTCGCGTACGCCGGCCCCGGATCGCTCGAGCGTGGCCCAGGCATCCGCGTCGGATTCGCGGTAGACCACGCCCTGCATCAGCCGGATGATGGTGCTCGCGACGGCGCGTTCGTCGGTCATCGTCGCCTCACCGTGACTCTCGGAAGCCGGGCACGCCGGATGGTGTCCGGATCGTTGGGATCGGGGTATTCCAACAGGGTCTCGTCGGAGGCGTCGATGTCGATGCTGACGTCACCGTCGTCGAGCGCGAGATAGCCGACGATCTCGGCTGCGCCCTGCTCGATCGGGTACATGCCGACCACATCGGACAGGAGCGCGGACGACCGCTCGGGCAGGATCGCGCGGATGTTGGCAGCCAGACGGGCCTGGTCGACGAAGGTTTGGGTGAACAGCAGCTCGGCGTCGAGGTCCTCGGTGGCGTGCTCGATGTGGCTCTCGACGGTCGCCGAGGCGGGCTGCTGGTAGAGCGGCCGTTCGAAGGGCAAGGCGATCTCGATCCCGGGCTGGTCGACGTCGAGACCGAAATCCAGTGTGTCGCCGCGGAGCTCGAGCGCGGTGCTCTCCACGGCACGGACGAGGTCGAAGACTCGGCGGTTCTCGAGCCACACCTGGTCGTCGAGGAAGCGGCGAAGTTGTTCGGAGATCTGGCGGACGGTGCGCTGGGTGCGGTCGGCTGCCTCCGACCAGTCGTGGTGGATGCCGCGGATGCGGTGGTCGACTTTCACGAAGTCGAGCGAGGACACCTTGTCGAGCAGGGCGGACAGTTCGGTCTGCCGAGAGTCGGAGAGCAGGAACTCGAAGAACGACTGGAAGCTGCGCCCCTGGTCGGACGAGGCGATCTCCGACCGACTGCCCACCAACTCGGCGAGGAGTTCGCCCTTCGGGCCGTCCCAGGCGGCGATCTTCTCGCGGGCGGCGCGGTCGAGGAGGCGAAAGTTGTCCTCGACCTCGCGGAAATCGGAGAGCAGCTCACGCGCGGTCGACGACAGCTGCTGGTAACGGTCTCGGACCCCTGTCTGGTCGAGAACCGCGATGTGGCCGGACTCGACGGCGTCGATCTCGGCGTCGATCTCGGCACGACGACGCCGCAACTCCGCGAGTCGGACCCCCGGGTCGGATTCGACGCCGTGCACGATCTGCCGGAGCAGTTCGACGACGGTGTGCAACCGCGACTCGGTTCCGACGAAGGCTCTGCCCTGGAGGGAGACGACCCAGGAGTATGCCTTCTCGAAGGCCGGCGTCACCTCGTAGTGGACTTCGTCGTCCCCCGGCGGGTAGAAGCGACGGAGAAAGCCCGCCTCCGTTGCGGCCCAGTCCTCGAGGTACGCACGAGGTTCCTTCGGGAATCGAGCCTGTCCGTCTTCCGCTGCGGCTGCGGTGTTCAGGTCGTAGAGGAGGTCGTCCAACGCCGCGGCGAGGTCGTTGGCCGAACTCGCACCCCGGTTACCCTCGACGAAGTAGTTCCCGAGGAACGTCAGGATGAGCGGGGAATGGTGAGCACGCAGCAGCCGCCATGCGGGATGTCGTTCCCACAAACCGGTGAACGCGTGGAAGTCCATGGGCCAAGAGTAGGCAACCCGTCGGACATCGTCGTCTCGATCACCGGCGGGTGTCGATGACGGGGACCAGTGTGCCCCGGCGGATGGCCTTGTCGCTGGTGGCGATGGTCAGCCCCCGGCGAGTGGCCTGAGCGACGATCATGCGGTCGAACGGGTCGCGATGGTCCCACGCGAGTTGTCCGGCAAGTACTCCATCGATCGCGTCGATGGGTAGATCCATTGCTGCCATCGCCGCAATGGTTTCACTCCACGAGGACAAGAGGGGGCCTGCATCCAGGCGGCCCAGCCTGGTCTTGATCGCGATTTCCCAGGCCGATGCTGCCGAGACGTAGAGGTTGTTGGCGGGATCGCCGAGGATGTCCAGAGCTGACGGAGCGAGGCGGTCTGGGTCGGTCACGAGCCAGAGGAGAGCGTTGGTGTCGAGCAGGATGTCGGTCACGGCTTCGGTTCCCAGGCCTCGAGCTCGTCGTCGGGCAGCGGATCATCGAAATTGTCGGGAATCCTGATGCCAGGGAACTGTCCGAACCGGCGCGCCCGCGGCGTAGCGGGGGCGAGCACTGCCACAGGCCGACCATGGTTCGTGATGGTGACCGACTGTCCCGTCCGTTCGACTTCGGCCAGGACGGCGTTCAACCGGGCTTTGGCTTCGGTGCTGCTGATGTACTTCATGCCCGAGTGTAAGCCCATTCTGACTAGTGCAACCAGTCCGAAGGCCTTGGCGCCTTCAGAGCAGCAACAACCACACGAACCGCAGCACGATGGCACTGATCCCAAAGATCGCGGTGGCGATCAGCCATCGGCGGGCGAGACGGTCGGCGACCAACGGTTCCTGTCCGCGACGCAGATAGGTGAACGCCGACATGATCGCGCACACCGTCGCAGCCACGCCGCCGACGAGGACCAGCGTCAGCATCACCGTGTTCACCGTTGCACCCCATCGTCTGTGAGTGGTGCCCTCACACCACCCGCTTCAATTCGCCGGGTGTGACGTCGTCGTCTGCGGCCAGTGCCAGCACCTCACCGAACCCGGCGACCAGGCACTCGGCGAACAACTCCTGGTCGGTGATCGCGGCTCCGTCGGAATTGATTCCGAGGCAGGCGGTTCCGTTGTGGGTGATCATCGTGGCCATCATGGCGCAACCGGGGAGCGGGCCGAAGGGGAACATGCGCTCGACCTTGGCGCCGGCGACGTAGGTCTCCCAGGGGATTCCGGGGACGTTGCTGGCCTGGAGGTCGTTCTGGCTCGTCGTGCCGCTGAACCGCATCAGGACTGTGCCGGGCATCCAGGCCATCACCGATCCGAGGGTGTTGAAGATGTCGACCGCCGGTTCGTGGCGGGCTTGTCGGACCTGCTCGCGGATGGTGAGGACGCGCTCGAAGGGATCGGCGATGCCGACCGGACCGGCGAGGCGGCCCACGGCGATCCGGTTGCCGCCGGCGGGATCCTCCGGACGGCGCACCGAGATGGGGATCGCGACCGGGATGCTCTCGACCGGTGAGCCCATCTTCTCGTGATAGAGCCGGAATCCGCCGATCAGACCGGCGAGGTAGACATCGTTGACCGAGGAGCGGGCTGCGGTCGCGGCCGCCTTCAGATCGGCGAACGGCACCTCGAACGCGCTGAACCGCCACGACAGACTGCGGTGGGCCAACAACGGGGAACCCGGAGGACTGACGAGTCCGGCCACCCGCGGCACCGAACGGCCATAGCGCAGAGCGGTACTCAACGCCTGGCGCGGATTGGTCAGCGCGCGGACCCCGCGGAACGCGGTGTCGAGGCGGTGTGGAATTCGGCGAACCTCCTCGGCGATCTGTCGCTGGATCAGGTCGAGCGGTGTGATGTTCACCGGGTCGGGGCTCGGAGGCTGTGGCTTCTTCGGATTGTGGTCCCGGGTCGGCGAATGCAGTTGTGCCAGTCCGATGATCGCGCCGAGTCCGTCGGTGAGGGCGTGGTGTGCTTTCAGGAAGTACGCGGCTTTGCCGTCGGGCAACCCTTCGATCAGGTAGCCCTCCCACGGCGGGCGTGCCGCGTCGAGTGCAGTCATGGCCAGCTGTTCGCAGGTGGTCAGCAGTGCGCGTATGCTCCCGTCGCCGCCGAGGCGGATCCGGCGCAGGTGGTAGTGCAGGTCGAAGTCGGGATCGACTGCCCAGCTGGGTGTCCCGGTCCCGAAGGGGGAATCGACGACCCGCTGACGGAAGCGCGGAGCCATCCGGCTCGCCCACTCATGGGCGGCGACCAGGCGGTCCCAGTCGGGATCGCAGTCGTAGATCTCCAGCATGCAGATCGTGCCGCGCATACGACGGTCCGTGTCGCCGCGCCACATGATGGTGTCCACCGAGCTCATGTGCGGGTCGCTCGCCCAGTCCAGGGGACGGTCGACGCCTTCGGTGAGATCAGCCTCGTCGGCCATCGTCAGTTCTCCTCGGACGGTGTGTGCAGGGATTCCACCGAATCGTCGACGAATGACTCCAACGGCCAGTCGGCGAGCGCCGTGACATACATCTGGCGTACCTCCTCGGCGCGGGTGCCGATCTCGTCGGCCGTCCACTCGCTGGTGTCGATGGGTGGCAGGACCATCACCTCGACCGTACCCGGGCGAATGAGTTGCGCACCGCGCCACATCAATTCACCGGTGTTTCGTAGCACGACCGGGACGATCGGCACGCCGGCCTGCATGGCGATGTGGAACGGACCCTTCTTGAACTTCCCGATCCGCGGCGTCGGGGACCGCGTCCCCTCCGGCGACACGACCAGGGACATCCCTTCTTCGCGCAGCGCTTTCACCGCCGGTGCCAGTTGCTCGATGGCCTTGCCACGGTCGGCTCGATCGATGAAGACGAGCCCCGCCTGACGCAGGATCTCGCCGAGCACCGGGACGCGTTGGACCTCTTTCTTGGCAACGCCGGTCGCATCCGAGCGGACCAGGCTGATCATGACCGGGAGGTCAAGCTTCGACTGATGGTTGAACAGGAAGACGCACGGCCGGTCCGAGAAGAGGTACTCGCCGCCGTCGAGCACCTGTACGTGAACGCCGGCCAGGGACAACCCGACGTCGTTGCCGGTGGGCAGCGCCTCCACGAGCGCGTGCGGGTCGCGACGCACCAGACCGGCGGCGGCACCGACGGCGGCGGACGCGACGAACGAGCCGTAGAAGGCCCCGGTCCGGGCCAGCATCCCGAGACGGTTGTAGGTGGGGTTCTTCAGGTCGATGATCGGCCAGCCGCGGGACTCGGCCTCTGCGCGCAGGATTCGGCGGGGCGAGATCGCCGCCGGGTTGCCCACGGACTCCAAGTAGGGGATGTCCTCGTTGCCGTCGCTGTAGGCGAAGGACGCGTCGAGGTCGATGTCGTTCGCACGGGCCAACTCTCGGACCGCGGCTGCCTTACCCGGTCCCCAGAGCGGTCGGCCTTTGATGTTTCCGGTGACGACGCCGTCGACGACCTCGACATCGGTGGCGAGCGCGAAGTCCGCACCGATCTCGCGGGCGATCGGCTCGATCTGGAACCGGGTGGCCGACGACGCGATCACGATGGTGTGCCCCATCTCCCGGTGCGCACGCAGGATCTGCCACATCTGAGGACGCAGCTTGGCTGCGGTCTCGTACTTGAACAGGTGCTCGCCGAAGGCGATCAGCTCTGCGTAGGTCTTGCCCGCGAATGTGGGCCGCGTGGCCGCCAGGACCTCGGCGTAGTCCTGCTCCGATACGACGCCGCGCAGGCCGATCACCAGGAAGTCGGCGAGCTCGCCGAGTCCGAACTCCATGCTGCGCAACCGCGCCCGCATGATGGCGGCGGCGGAGAAGCCCTCGATCAGCGTGCCGTCGTAGTCGAAGAGCGCGGCCACCTTCTTGCCCGTCGGCGCGGAACGGATGGCCCGCATCCGGTCGGTGAACGCGCTCACCGCTCCTCCTCCCCGACGACGATCGGCTGCAGGTCCTCGATGGCCGCGATCCGTGCGAGCCGATCCCGCATCAGTTCGACCTCGTCGAGCCAGTTCTGGCGGGCGACGCGGAGATCGACAATGTCCTCACCGTGGATCAGGCCGCGGTTGTCGGCGAGACGATAGGCGCCGTCGTAGAGATCCTTGGACACCGAATCCTTGCTCCGCAGAACAGCTTGCAGCGCGAGCTGCCGACCCAGACCGAGGCAGTCCGCGATCAGCGCATCCTTCTCCTGGGCGGTGTTGCCCAGTTCCACCAATTTGGTCGCGACCACCAGCTGGGCGTCGAAGAACGGTTGGAGGGTGCGTCGCGCGAACAGTGCTCCGGTGTGGCCGTGCAACACCTCGTAGGTCCACTCCTGCGTGGGGGTGACCGCCCGCCAGCCAGGAGCGAGGAGGTCGAGTTCGATGCCGAGCCGATGCAGGAACTCGGTTTTGGGTGGGAAGAAGAACTCGAACTTGAGGAGGTCGCGGATGCGGAGGGCCTCGCGCTGTGCGGCGGTCAGCAGCGCCTCGTCGGGTGCCGGTGGGGAACCGACGTGGCTGCTCCGGATGGGGGTGCTCCCGGCCTTGACCTCGCCCTCGGCCAGCGCCAGCAAGCCCATCTCGACGATCGCGCGGTCGACGAAATGGTGCAGCGCGCCGTTGCGGTAATACGCTGCGACGGCCCGGTTCTCGGGAACCACCGACCAGACCTGTTCCGAACCGCCCTCGTAACAGCTGACCACGCCGTTACCGGCCAGCACGCGCAGCGTCCGGACGAGTCCGACGCCGCGGCAGAGCGCGGGATCGGGTCCGGGTAGGCCACGGCGGTCGATGTAGTCGAGCAGCGGAGCGAGGACGGCCTCGATCTCGGGCAGGGTGTACGCGCGGTCCTGTGCACCGAGCGCTGCGAAGCCGACGAGTGAGGTCGCGGTGATCGGTGTGGCAGAGTTGATCTCGTCCATCACGCGGAACGCGACCTTCTCCAGCTGCGCGGGCCCTTCGCCGACCTCTTCCAGCGTCTCCCGCAGCGAGATCGGGGTGCCGAAGCGGACTCTGGCCTCGCCGAGGTAGCTGCGTTGGGCCTTGGCGTAGCGCAGCAACCAGCCGACGCCCTCGGGCTTCTTGACGCCACCCGCGTCCTCGTCGGCGATCGCGCCGACCTCCTGCAACTGGTCGTAGACGATCGACGTGGGAACGATCGTCACGTCGGCGTCGTCGAGCTGTCCCGCGGCGTCGACGACGTAGTTCAGGAGTCCGAGCATCGGCTTGCGCAGCTTGCCCGTCCGGCTCCGGCCGCCCTCGATGTACCACTCGAGGTTGAACCGCTTCTCGATGATGTAGGCCAGATAGGAACGCATCGCGAACTTGTAGACCGGGTCCGACCCGAACTTGCGCCGGATGAAGATCATCCCCGCGCGCCGGGCGACCGGACCCACCGGCCAGAACGACAGATTGTTGCCACCCAGCACGAGGTTCGGCGGAAAGTCGTTGTTGCGCAGAACCGTTGCCAAGACCAACGGGTCCACGTAGGAACGGTGGGAGGGCAGGAAGACCAGGCCGGTCGACTTGTTCAGCGTCCTTAGCGAGTTCAGGGTGTCGACGTCGACGGCGACGTTCCAGGCGCGTTCGTGGAGACGGTTGAACGTCGCGGAGAAGATGTCGTCCATCAACCTGCTCTGCGTGGCGACGAATCCGGACAGTTTGTCGGTGGCCTCGGACACCACCGCATCGGTGGGTCGGCCGAGTTCGGCGGCGAGCTTGGCCGCGCCGCTCTGGAATCTGGCCGAGCTGCTGATCTGTTCGGCCACCAGGCGCGGAACCTTGTACCGGTCGCCGACGATCTGGCGTTCGGCACGTTCGGCCGAGACCGACGCCGCGATCCGGACGTACCGGTCGAAGGGTTCGCCCTCGGCCTGGTCGCGCGCATGCCGTTCGCGGAGCTCGGCGATGGTCGCCGGTTCTCCGGCCACCACGCGAAGAGCGTCGGGCCGGCGTCTGCGGATTATCGGCTGCATGAGGCCGAGCGGTCGACGCGGATTCGACAGCACCAGCACGTCGCCGAGGGTCACGCGACGCTCGCCCTGGCGCGCCGCCGGTAGCCAGACCGGCCGTACGGGCACGAGGAGCGTGTTCGGCGAGAGGGCGTCGAAATCGACGTCGGCGCCCTGCCGCACCTCGGCGTCCGGGTAGGCGTTCGCGGCCCAGTCGTTGACCGCGCGCATCTCACACGAGGTGCGGGCCTTGGTCAGGACCAGAACGGGATCGGACATCTGCATCACCCTCACGTCTCATCGTCGACACCGTGGCGCGCTTCTCCGCGGCGCGGTGTTCCCCATGTCCGTTGTCCGCAGGCGGCGATCGCCGCCCGGCAGACGCCGGCCCGCATGCCCATTGTGACTTGGCACACATCAGGCGGGGCCGGTTTCGGCGACGGCGCACTCTGTGGAGCCCGCACCCGCCCGCACGGCTAGGCTGTCCGTACTGCCTGGGGAGGAAACATGGGGATTCGAGGTCGTGCGGTGATGGCGCTGGGCGCGTCGGCCGCGATGATTGCGACGCCCGCGGTGGTGGCGGATGCGGCTGCGTTCACCGTGCGATCGGGAATGGCGATCAGCATCGACGACACGGTCGTCACCTCCAACAGCTGCACGCTCGGCGCGGTGATCTCCCGGACCAAGGCATTGACCGCGGGGCACTGCGGTGATGTGGGCCGCCCCGTGTTCGACCGCAAGGGGAACCGGATCGGGACGATCACCGCCAATCGCGTTGCGCAACGGCTCGACATCGCGGTCATCGGATTGGCTCCGCGTACCGCGGCGCGTATCGACCCGGTGGATTGGAATGCGAAGTTCGACCGGGGACAGCTGGTCTGGAAGTCGGGGATCACCACGGGTTACGGAACGGGCAAGGTCACCGATCCGGCCGAGGTGCTGCGGACGTCGCACGGCTTCTCGCTCGCACCGCCGTTCCTGACGAGGCACGACTCGTATTCGATTCAGACGAGCCTGCGTTCGGAGTCGGGAGACAGCGGCGCGGGTGTCCGGGACAGCCGGGGCCGGGTCGTCGGCATCCTGTCCTCGGCGACCCTCGAGGGCACGGTCGTCGTCCCGGTGTCACGTCTCCCGCGCGCACTCCGGTAACTGCAGGGCCGTGCGAAACCGATTCGATGCCGAACCCGGAAACGACGAAGCGCCCCATCTGGCCGGAGCCGGATGAGGCGCTTCGTGAAGTCAGGTGTGCTTAAAGCGCGCTGACGTTGGTTGCCTGCGGGCCCTTCTGGCCCTGCTCCACGTCGAATTCGACGCGCTGGTTCTCTTCGAGGTTGCGGAAGCCGCTACCGGTGATCGAAGAGTAGTGGACGAAAACATCGGCGCCCTGATCGTCGGGTGCGATGAAGCCGAAGCCCTTTTCGCCGTTGAACCACTTGACGGTTCCCTGTGCCATACTGCTGTACTTCTTTCTTCAGTTCAGCAGCCACCAAAACTGATGACCGCCCGCCAAGTGTGGCACAGAAAACCCGTCCTGGGAAACGGGGAGTGCGAAATTCCACAAAACAGGTGCGCAATGGCGGGTTCCGGGTGCCGACTCGGCGCGTTCAACCGCCGATCACGCGGAGCGCTTCACTCAGCTGGTCGGGGTCAGGGGCGTGACGAGCGACCTGAGTGGCTTCGACGTGTCCGACGCCACGTCCGGATCGATCGCGGCCCCCTGTGCCAGCGCCCTTTTGATGGCCATGTGCTCACGAGGATCATTGACGGTGTCGCCGGCGATGAGCACGTCGTCGCGGTAGTAGAGCACGGTGAGCCGATCCTCGGCGCCTCGGCGCACGACAAACCGGTCGTGGCCGTCCGAGATTCCGGCGATCTGGATCTTCAGCGCGCCCTGGTTGGACCAGAACCACGGCACTCCCCGCGCCGGGGGTTCCCGGTCGAGCAGGGTGTGGGCGGCGGTCCTGCCCTGTTCGACGGCGTTGTTCACCGACTCCACGGCGAGGAGTTCTCCCGGCCGATGCGGATGCGGTTGTAGGGTGCAGTCGCCGGCCGCCACGACGTACCGGTCACTGGTCCGGGCGTGGTCGTCGACGACGATCCCGGGGCAGCACCGCACGCCAATGAGTGTCGCGAGCTCAGTGGTCGGAACCGCGCCGATCCCGACGACGACGAGGTCAGCAGGGATCGATCGACCGTCGTCGAGGATGACGGAGTCGGCGCGTCCCCCGGTGACGCCGATGGCGGTCACCCCGCGGCCGGTCTCGATCCGGATGCCGGCGGTTTCGTGACTGTGCCGAACAAACGCCGATATGGGCTCGGCCACAACACGTCCCAGGACTCTGTCGGCGGCCTCGATGACCGTCACCGTCGCGCCGCGAGCTCGCGCCGCCGCGGCGACCTCGAGACCCACGAAGCCGCCGCCGACGATGACCACGTCGCGGGCGGTGTCGAGACCCGCGCGGATGACGTGCGCGTCGTCGATGGTGCGTAGTGCCACCACACCTTCGCCGTCGGCGCCGGGTACGGGCAACCGCCGGGGGACGGAACCGGTGGCCAGGGCGGTTCGGTCGAACGCGAGGACGGTGCCGTCGTCGAGGGTCGCGGCACCGCCGCCGTTGTCGTCGTCACAACGCTCGACCGACGCCACGGAACGGCCGGTGATGAGCCGGATGTCGTTGGCCGCGTAGAACTCCGGCGCACGCAACACCGCCGGCTCATCTCCGTCGACGAGAAATTCCTTGGACAGCGGAGGCCGCTGGTAGGGAGAGAAGGGTTCCGCGCCGACCAGGCAGATCTCGTCGCTGTGGCCCAACTCGCGAAGGGTCACCGCGATGCTGAGACCCGCCTCGCCGCCGCCGACGATCAGGATGCGCCCGCTCACTGCTCGGGTGCGATCGTCAGGACGAGCCCGTCGAGCTCATCGGTCATCCGGATCTGGCATGACAGCCGGCTGCACTCGGTCGCCGGGGTGAGTGCGTCTTCGAGCATCTCCTCCTCGAAGTCCTCGGCCGTGCCGGTGCGGTCGATGTCGCCGGGCTCGACGAACACGTGGCACGTCGCACAGGACAACCCACCCCCGCATTCGCCGATGATGCCGGGTACGCCGAACTTGACAGCCGTCTCCATCGCGGACGCGCCGGCTTTCGCCTCCAGCTGATGCTTGGTGCCGTCGGGGCTGATGAACGTGATGGTGGGCAACGCCAACTCCTCTATCCCTACCTGTTGCGATCTGTCGGTCCGAACTCAGAAGAGTTCGAAGTACTCGCGGTGCTCCCAGTCGGTCACGCCGTTGACGTAGGTCGACTCGTCCGGGTTCTCGGCGACCCACGCGTCGTACCGGCTGACCTCGCTGCGCTTCATCGTGACCAGGTAGTCGATGAATCCGTCCCCGAAAGCCTTGCGGTAGAACCCGTCCTGCTCGAGCACGTCGATGGCCTCGGCCAGCGAACCCGGCAGCTGGGGAACGTCGGCGCTGTACGGGTCATCGCTGACCGGACCGGGGTCGGTGCGGTTGAGGATGCCGTCGAGACCGGCGGCGGCCTGGGCCGCGATGTAGAGATAGGGGTTGGCCGCGGAGTCCCCGACGCGGTTCTCCACGTGAGAGGCCATGTCCCCCGGGGCGCTGATGACGCGCATCATCGCGGCACGGTTGTCCTGCCCCCAGGCGAGGCGGTCCGGGGCAAGCGAGTACGGCCGACGACGGCGGTAACCGTTGATCGTCGGGGTGGTGAACACCGACGCCGCCGCACCGTGGGCGAGGGTGCCGCCGACGTAGTTGGCACCGAGTTCGGAGAGGGGGGTGTCGCCGGTGGGGACCATCAGGTTCGCGCCGGTCTCCTTGTCCGCGACCGACGTGTGCAGGTGCCAGCCGTTGGCGTAGAAGCCCGCGATCGCGGGTGTGCACATGAAGGATGCGAGATGGCCGTTGCGCTTGGCGATCTGCTTGGTCGTGGTGCGGAACAATGCTGCCGCGTCGGCGGCTGCCAGCCCGTCGAGGATGTCGAAGGTGGTCTCCATCTGGCTGGGCGCCCACTCGTCGTCGAACGAACGGATCGGCAAGCCCATGTCCGACAGTGCGTTCCGGATCGGACGCAGGATGTCGTCGACCTCGTCGAGGTGGTCGACGAGCAGGTAGTTGTAGCCGCGCGCGACCGGAGCGACTGACGGCGGGTCGGCCGGGGAGCCGGGTGCGCCCAGCGAACATGTGCCCAGCCCGTTGTCGACGACCTTGGTGAGGTACCACTCCATCTCGATGCCGGCGACCAGCTTGTAGCCGTTCGACGCCATCTCGGCCAGCGTGTTCTTCAGGATGGTGCGCGGTGCGAGCGGGAACGGCTTGCCATCGGACATGTAGAGGTCGCAGAAGACCAGGGCCGTCTTCTCGGCCCACGGCAACACGGTGAAGGTGCCGGGGTCGGGGACCATCTTGACGTTCGGGCTGCCGCCGAGGCCGTCGAAGTCGAACCCGCCGTCGGGGCTGAACGGGTTGAACACGATGGCGTTGGCGGTGTCGAAGAAGAACGGGGCCATGGTGATCTCGTTGCCGGCCTTCATCGCGGCCAAGAATGCCGGGACGGTGAGGGCCTTGCCGCGCAGCAGACCGTGCTGGTCGGGCCAGACCACGCGGACGACCTCGATGCCCTCGCGGTTGATGGTGTCGATGGCGTGCTCTGCCGCACGGTGGTCTTCGGGTCGGTACAGGTCGTACTTCTCGACGAACTTCGCTGCGGTCATGAGAACCTCCTGGAGTGGTGACGGGTGGTGCGGATCTGGTCGGGATGGTCGATCGGTCAGGGGCGGGCGGGATCTCGTACCGGCACGTCGTCGAGCCAGGTGTCGAGGAGGCGGCGCCCCGGTTGGGGACCGCCGGTCGGGATGGATTCGCGGATGGCGTCGACGTCGACGCCGAACTGTCGGAGTTTGGGTCCCTCGAGGGCGAGTAGGGCGTCGATGCCCGCACCGTCGAGTTCGGGATGGAACTGGATCGCCGTGGACGTTCCGAGGCGCCAGGCCTGGAGGTAACGGTCACTGCGGGCCAGGATCTCCGCGTCCGGCGGAGGCTCCGCCGAATCGGAGTGGAAGGAGAAGAACGTGCCGTTGAGCAACGACTTCGGGTTGGTCGCAATGACATCGATGAAACCGCACTCCAGGCCGCTGTCCCCGGGACGCGATCGCCCACCGAGCGCGTCGGCGAGCAATTGCGAACCGAGACACAGGCCGAGAAGCGGGATCTCGCGTGCATAGACGTCACGAAGGTAGGCGACCTCGTCGGCGAGGTACGGATGGCTCTCGCCGTCATAAGCGCTCTGCGGCCCACCGAGCACGACGAGCGCCTCGACAACGTCGGCGTCGGGTAGCGGATCCCCGCGGAAGGGCCCGACCACCGACATCGTCCAGCCGCCGGCGACCGCGGATTCCTCGAGGACTCCGATCGACGGATTGTTCACGTGGGTGATCACGGTGAGCGTACGGGTACTCATGGTTGTGGCCTCGCCTCGATCGGCGTCGACCACGGTTGCCAGTGATCGATCTTGGCGAGGGCGGCGAGGAGTTCCGTCGCCGCAGTCCGGTCGATCGCCACCCAGTCGCTACCGGGGGCCACCCCGTACGGGGTGTAGTCCCAGATGTCGAGGGCGCGCACCGCGGCCACGAGAGGCCGTGAAGCGGCGACCTCGCGCTCGATACGTCCCACCCGTGCGCGCAGCAGTCCCAGCTCTGCGGTCAACGTGTCGACTGCCTGGGCGAGATCGGCTTGCCCTGCGGCGGACGAGGTTTCGATATCCATGGTCAGAACACCAGGGTCAGGTTCTCGTGATACTGCTCGGAGTCGATGAGGTTGACCGACTTGAGCCGAATCCGCCAGCCGTCGTCGGTCTCGCGCAGCACATGCCCGTACCAGCCGGTGTAGGTCTTCGCGGTGCCCGCGCGCATCTCGTGGACGACGAAGTTGGAGCGCACGTACCGGAGCCCGTCCGGATGGTCGAGACATTCGACGTTGGTGATCAGTCGTCGTGTGCGTGACGGCGGCAGCTGGCTGTAGGCCAGACCGGTCCGCAACCAGTAGACGCGGTCGGTGAGACGACGATGGTCGTCGAAGGCGTGACTGACCTCGCGACGGGGGTCGCCACCACCGGCCGTGACCGGAACCCAGTACAGGCAGTCCCCGGTGAACAGGTCGAGCCAGTCATTGAAACGGCCACTGTCGATCAGGCGGGCCTCGGCGAACAGGAACGACTGCGCGCCATGCCATTCGGTCGGCTGAGAGATGGGCCAGTCGTCGGACAGGACCTGTCGGAATCGGTCGAGCTCGTCGTACCAGTCGGCGTCGACGTGGTACGAGAACGACGATGTGTCGGCGTAGGTGTCCGGGAGGCGGTCGAGATTCATCGCTGTGCTCCTCGCATCCGGCGCTGCCACTCCTCGTAGTAGCCGCGCATGTGGATCTCATCGGTGACCGCGCTGCGGATCACGCCGTCGTGCTCGACGGTCTGCCAGTCGGCTTCGAGGCCGCGGTTCATGAAGACCCACTCGGCTTCCGGCGCGGCCAGACCGCGTTGCGCCTCTTCGAAATTGGCCTGGTCGTCGGGTTCGCCGAAAGCGGGGAAGTCCTCTTGGGAGCGCATCCGCATGGTGTTGATCTCGTCGGGGACACCGCCGATCGAGGTGGCATGCCAGGTGAGCTGGGTGCGGTCGACCGCGAGCGGCTCGACGACCTGGATCTGGTTTCCGATGACCAGCAGGTTGGGGAAGATGCTCAGGTTGATCTGCGCACCGATGGCCAGGTCGAGGAGCCGGTCGGCGTCGTCACCGTGTTCGGCGCGCACCTTCTCCTCGAACCGCTCGCGGCCCGGCTGGGGGCGCTGATTGGCCCAGAAGCTGCCCGGGCCCTCGTACACGGGACGCTGATCGATGACGCTGTGCCCGTTGCCCAGCGAGTACACCTTCATCGGTCCGTCGTCGGGGGTCTTGCCGAAGTACGACATGTCCTTCGAATCGCCCATACGAGAGGCCATTTCGAGCAGGGATCGGTGGGAGAACGCGGGATGGTAACCGTCGCCGGCATTGTCGAACGCCAGCTTCCAGTTGCCGCGGTAACCCATCCGGTAGGCCGCAGACTTCACCACGACGTCACTGGTGGGGGAGCGGTCGATCCAGTAGTCGAGCCAGGGCCGGGCGTGTCCGAGCCACTCGTCGACCGGAGGGGCGTCGGTGTTCATCGTGCCGAAGATGAAGCCGCGGTAGCTCTCGACGCGGGGGACGACGGTGAGGCCGAACCGCTCCTTGTCGAGTTCGCCGTATCCCGACGGCCACGGTGCGCCGACCAGCTCACCGGTGTTCCGGAACGTCCAGCCGTGGTATGGGCACTGGAAGCTCTTCGCGGTGCCCGACTCCTCGCGGCACACCGTCGCCGCACGGTGGGCGCACCGGTTGAAGACCGCGTGCAGGCCACCCTTGCGATCGCGGGTGACGATGACGGGTCGGAGGCCCATGCGGACCGACAGGAACGAGTTGGGGTCGGGTACCTGGGACTCGTGGGCGAGGTACACCCACGACTGACCGCCGAAGACCTTCACCATCTCCTCGTCGAAGACGGCGGAGTCGACGTAAAGCGTGCGGTGGACGCGGTCGTGCTGAATGAGATCGGACCATCGGCCATCGAGGGGGGCGGTCGTCTGCGGTGCATCCCACGTGGTGGTGGGTGCGTGCGACGGGCTGTTCTGCAAGGTCATCGCTGCTTCCTGGTCGAGCTGAACCGGGGGATGTGAGTGACGTTACATCTGTTACGCGGGATTGTGTAGACGTAACGTGTAAAACGTTTGTTTCCGGGTATTTGGACTCTTGCCCGTCTAGGATGCGCGGATCGTGGGCGTGGGCAGCGGTCTCGGTCCGTCCCGACCCGACCACGACAACTAGACTTCGCCCATGGCTCAGGGTGCACCGCTGGAGGGGACCGTCGCGCAACGCATCCGTCAGGTACGCGGATCGTTGGCCCCCGGTGAACTTCGGGTGGTCGCGGCCCTCACCGACGGGTATCCCACCGCAGGTCTCGTTCCCATCGCGCAACTCGCGGCGGAGGCGCAGGTCTCCGCGCCGACGGCGTTGCGCCTGGTGAGCAAACTCGGCTTCCCCGGTTACGGCGCGTTTCAGGAGTCCCTGCGCGCGGAGGTTCAGACGCGGTTGTTCTCCCCGGTGACGGTGTACCCGACCGACGATCCCGGCGTCGACCGGGCCGGGCCGGCGGATGACGCCGACCTCGCCGATGCGCTGGCGCTCTACACCGACGGTGTCCGGGCGACCATCAACAATCTGTCGCGGGCCGACCTGGCCGGCGCGGTTGCCGCGCTCGCCGACACCGATCGGCGCGTGATGCTCCTGGGCGGCCGGTTCACCTCGGTGCTGGCCGCCGAGTTACACCAGTATCTCCGGATGCTCCGGTCGGGTGTCGTTCTGGTGCAACCGAATTCGGGCGACCGGATGGCCGCGATGACCGATGTCGACGATCGCACCGTGGCTGTCCTCTTCGACTACCGGCGGTACCAGCAGACCACGATCGAATGGGGACTGCGCGCTGCCGAGCGCGGCGCGGAACTCGTGTTGATCACCGACGTCTACCTGTCACCGCTGGCGTCGCAGGCCGCGTCGGTCCTGACGACCAGTCACACCGGTCCGGGCCCCTTCGATTCCATGGCGCACGGCTTCGTCCTCGCCGAGCTGCTGGTCTCGCTGGTGACGAAAGAGCTCGGGGAGCCGGCGCGGAACCGACTCGCCGACTTCGAGGAGATGCAGCTCGCCGAGGAACGGCAGCGTCGCCTTCCGCGTAAGGGTTGACGCATCGGAGCAGGTCAGGGGTGGTCAGGAATATCCCCCGCCTCCGCGTGCCTTGAACCTGAACATGGTCGTGCGAGTCCGGGCCCGCGTGTCGGATGACCGGCGACCCGCCTGTCGAGGTAGGCCCTCGTCTCGCTGCAACGAAAGGACAGATCGCGTATGACAGTCCCCAACATCACGCTCAACAACGGCATCACCATCCCGCAGTTGGGATTTGGCGTGTTCCAGGTTCCGCCGGAGGACACCAGGGCCGCGACGCTGACCGCTTTCGAGGTCGGCTACCGGCACATCGACACCGCCGAGATGTACGGCAACGAGAAGGGCGTCGGCGAGGCGCTGCGCGAGTCAGGCCTCGCCCGCGACGAAGTCTTCATCACCAGCAAGCTCAACAACGGCTTCCACGACTTCGACGACGCGCTCAAGGCGCTCGACCGGACCAATGCCGATCTCGGCGTCGACCAGGTCGACCTGTTCCTGATCCACTGGCCATTGCCCGAGGTGGGCGACTACGTCCAGACCTGGAAGGCGCTGGAGAAGGCCTACGCCGACGGCAAGGCACGTGCCATCGGTGTCTCGAACTTCCAGCAGGCGCACCTGCGGCGCCTGTTCGACGAAACCGACGTGGTTCCGGCCGTGAACCAGATCGAGGTCCATCCGTACCTGTCGCAGAATCCTCTGCGGGCCTTCAATTTCGAGCACGGTATCGCCACCGAGGCATGGTCACCCATTGCGCAGGGCAAGGTCGTCGACGACCCGGTGATCACGAAGATCGCGGAGGCCAAGGGACGTTCGGCCGCCCAGGTCACGCTCCGGTGGCACATCCAGCGCGGCGACATCGTTTTCCCCAAGTCGGTGACGCGCGCCCGCGTCGAGGAGAACTTCGCGCTCTTCGACTTCGAGCTGTCCGACGACGAGGTCTCAGCGATCGAGGGCCTCAACGCCGATGAGCGCATCGGCCCCGATCCGGACACGTTCAACTACATCCCCTGACCTGACCTGTCGGGGCGCTAGCGGGCGGACCACCCGAACAGGTGGCCCGCCCGTTTTCTGCCTCCTCCTCAGTGGCCGGCTCGTCTGGTCAGCGAGGCACGCAACTGGCTGAACCGGAAGAGCGCGGGTTCGCCGACCGTCAACTGGTATCTCTCGATCACCTCGGCGACGAACCGGTCGGTCTCCGAGTCGGGGAGCCGGTTCGTCCAGTCCGGGGAGCCGACGGTGAACCAGGCGTGGAAGTCCTCGACGGAATCGAACGTCCAGGACAGGTTCTTCACCGTCAGGTCGTCGACGGTGAAGCCGGCCGCGGTGGCGAGTTCACCGAAACGGGCGGGCTCCACATGTTCGTACGGCGCGTCGAATGCCTCGAAACTTCCGGCCCACTGCGGATCGGTCGCGACCTGCATGGCGACGTCCTCGATGCTCGGCCGGTCGGTCGCGCAGACCATCTGCAGCACCGCGCGCCCGCCGTCGACGAGGCTTCGCGCAATCTGCCGCAACGCCTCTCCCTGGTCGTGCACCCAGTGCAGGGCGTTGAAGGAGACCGCGATGTCGAAGTCCTGGTCGAATGGCAAGGCCAGCACGTCGTCGACGTGGAACTGAACACGCAGCGTGTCGAATGGCACCCGCGCCAGGGCACGGTCGATCATCCGGTGGGAGGCGTCGACGCCGACCACCGATCCCTCGGGCAATCGCTCCGCCAGCAGCATCGTGATGAACCCGTCCCCGCAGCCGACGTCGAGCAGACGTTCGTTCCCGATGAGCGCGAGACCGGAGATCGACTCCTCGGCGACCATGCGTTGGAGCCCACTCACCTTCGCGTACCGTGCACCATCCCAGTCGGCCATCGCTTCTCCCGCCGTCGGAGCATCGGCCTCCATGGTCCACCGCTCCAGGCGGGTGCGGGCGGGTTCGCCTGAAACCGGGGCGCCCCTCTGCTGCCGGGTTGTGTCGCCCTCTTTCGGATCAGCGAGCGGAGGCGGCGACTGCGCCCGCGATCTCGCGGTAGCGTGCGTACACCTCAGGGGTGGCTGTTGCGGTGAGTGTTTCGCGAGCCGCCTTCCACTCCGGCAGTTCGCCGGCGAACGCCCAGGCAGCCTGGCGTGCTGCGCCGAGTGCCACGTGTTCACCGTCCGCGGGGACCTCGACCTCGCCGCCGAAGAGTGCCGGCGCGATAGCCCGCACCGCAGCCGATTTCGCACCGCCCCCGGTGAGGAGGACGCGGTCGACGCGCACTCCCTGGTCCTCGATCTTCTCCCGGCAGTACACGACGGACGAGATGAGCCCCTCGACCGCGGCGCGGGCGATCGACGACGGACCGAAGTTGGCTGCGGTGATGCCGGTGAGGGTCCCGGTGGCGTTCGGGAGGTTGGGGGAGCGTTCGCCCGCGAACCAGGGCACCATCGTCAACCCTCCGGCGCCCGGTTCGGCGGAGATGGCGAGCCGTGCGAACTCGTCGAGGTCGACACCGAGCATCTTCGCCGTCGAGGCCAGTACCGGCGCACCGTTGAGGGTGCAGACCAACGGCAGGTGCCGGCCGGTCGCGTCGGCGAAACCGGCGACCAGGCCGTCGGGGTCGTTGGGGGCGGTGTTCGAGACGGCACACACCACGCCCGACGTCCCGAGCGACACCACCGCGTCCCCGCGTCGGGCATGGAGTCCGAGGGCTGCTGCTGCGTTGTCTCCGGCCCCCGCACCCACGACCGTCCCGTCCGAGGTGGTTCCTGCGCGATCGCCTGCTCCGACGACGGTCGGCAGGTGCGGGCTCCGCCCGCGAAAAGCCAGTTCCAGCAGATCTTTGCGGTACTCGCCGGAGGCCGCGCCGAAGTAACCGGTGCCCGACGCGTCGCTGCGGTCGGTGGTCAGCTCGGTGATGTCGGCGCTGCCACGAAGCCGCCAGGTGAGCCAGTCGTGGGGAAGGCACACTGCGGCAGTGGCATCGGCGTCCCGGGGTTCGTTGTCGGCGAGCCAGCGCAGCTTGGCCGCGGTGATGGCGGCAACCGGGACCACGCCCACGGCCTCCGCCCATGCTCCCGGACCGCCGAGGTCGTCGACGAGATCGGTGGCGCTCGACGCCGAACGAACATCGTTCCACAACAAGGCATCTCGTACCACCTGCCCGGAGATGTCGAGACACACCATCCCGTGTTGCTGTCCCGCGACCGACACCGCGGCCACGTCGTCGAATCCGCCGGCCCCGGAGATGGCGTTGCACAGGGCATCCCACCACCGGTCGGGGTGTATCTCGGTACCGGCCGGGTGCGGTGCGCTCGCCGACCGGACGACGGTCCCGGTCTCGGCGTCGCAGATGACGACCTTGCACGACTGGGTGGATGAGTCGATCCCGGCTACCAGGGTCATGACAGCAGCTCGGTGAGTGTGGCGCGTGCGCCCTTGGTACGCAGGCAATCCAGCGTGGCCAGGTACGGCGTCGTGAATCCCTCCTCTTCGGCGAGGGTCCCGAACAAGTCGGGATCGGCGACGAACGCCAGTGGATCGGTGCGCGAGCGCTTGGCCCGCGGCACGAGCTCCGCGGCCAGGGGATCGACGACGTCGATGGGGTCACCCTGTTCGTCGGTGCCCTCGGCGTATCGGGTCCAGCTCGCGACGACGGCCGCGGCCAGTTCACTACGCTGCCCGGATGCCAGACGTTCGCGGATCACCGGCAGCAACCACTTCGGGATGCGGTCCGACGAGTCCTGGCACAGCCGCGCGATCGTGTCGGCGATCGCCGGGTTGGCGAAGCGCTCGAGCAAGGTGTCGATGTAGGACTCGACGTCAACGCCGGGCATCGCCTGTAGCGTCGTCCTGCCCTCTTCGATCATGTAGCGCCGCAGCAGGGTTCGGATGTCCGCATCCGACGCGGCGTCGTGGACATAGCGGTAGCCGAGCAGATATCCGAAGTAGCACAGGGCCTGATGGCCGGCGTTGAGCAACCGCAGCTTCATCAGCTCGTAGGGGATCACGTCGTCGACGACCTGTACGCCCACTGTTTCGAGGGCCGGGCGGCCCATCGAGAAGTCGTCTTCGAGCACCCATTGGGTGAAGGGTTCGGCGACCACCGGCCACGCGTCGGCGATCCCGGTGCGTGCGGCGACCTCGTCGGCGAGGTCGGGAGGCGTAGCGGGAGTGATGCGATCGACCATCGAGTTGGGGAAGCGGGTGTTCGTCTCGATCCAGTCGGCGAGGCCCTCGTCGCGGAGCCGTGCGTAGGCGAGGAACGTCGACCGGGCCATGTGTCCGTTGCCCTGAATGTTGTCGCAGGACATCACGGTGAACGACGGAATTCCGCGTTCGCGGCGTCGGGCGAGTGCTTCGGTGACCAGGCCGAAGACCGTGCCCGGCGGTGCCGAGCCCTCGAGGTCCGCGACGATGTCGGGGTTAGTGGCGTCGAATTCGCCGGTCGCGGGGGAGAAGTTGTACCCACCCTCGGTAACGGTCAGCGACACGATTCGGGTGGCCGGATCGCTGAGGCGTTCCAGGACTGCCTCGGGATCGTCGGGCGCGAAGAGGTATTCGACGATCGACCCGATCACGGCGGTCTCGGTGTCACCGTTCGGATGCTTCAGGGTGAGCGTGAACAGGCCGTCCTGGGGGACGAGCGCATCGCGCATCGCGGAATCTGCCGGCCGCACCCCGACACCACAGATACCCCACTCCTTCGCGGCGGGATCCGCTGCGAGCAGTCGATCGAGATACATGGCCTGGTGCGCGCGGTGGAACGCGCCGACTCCGAAGTGCACGATGCCGGGCGTGACGGCGGTGCGGTCGTACGCGGGAACGGCGGCCCCGTCGATGCGGGTCAACGATTCGGCGTTCAGCGGGGTGCTCATCGGCGAGCCTCTCCTGTCTGTTGGTCGGCGGCGCGCCACTCCGAGATGCCGGGATAGACGACGGCCTTGATGTTCCCGGGCCGGAGGTCGGCGTTGAGGGCGTCGGTGAGCTCGTCGAGACCGAACCGTGCAGTGACCATGGCGTCGAGGTCAACGGCGCCGGTCCGGACAAGGGCAAGGGCGGTCGGCCAGGTGTTGGAATACCGGAAGACGCCGGTCACCACGAGCTCTCGGTTCTGGATCAGCGTGACCGGTAGTTCCATTGTGTCCGAACCCATTCCGACGAGTACGACGTGACCGCCGGGTCGGACCCGGGTCATTCCGTCCCGGACGGCGGCAGCAACGCCGCTCGCGTCGACGAAGGCATCGACCGGGTCGGTGTCCTCGCCGGGCGCGATAGCATGCGAGGCACCGAAGTCGGTTGCGCGTTGGCGCCGCTGCTCGTCGGGTTCACTGATCACGATGCGTGCCAGACCCGACGCGCGGGCGACCTGGGCGATCATCAACCCGATCGGTCCGGCGCCCGCGATGAGGATCGAGTCGCCGGCCGCGACCGCCGCCTTGCGGAGTGCGGCGATGCCCACGCACAGCGGTTCGAACAGGGCCGCGGCCTCGTCGGAGACCTCCGGCGGTACCGGATGCGCGAAATCGGCTCCGATGGTGACGTATTCGGCGAAGGCGCCGTCGATCGGCGGCGTCGCGTAGAACTCCATGTGCGGACACAGGTGGTAGTCGCCGCGTTTGGTCTCGGCGGTGGTCGGGTCGGGTCGTTGCGGCTCGATGGACACGCGTTCGCCGACACGGTTCGGGCTGACTCCGTCGCCGACCGCCACGATCACCCCGGACGCCTCATGACCGAGAACGAGCGGTGCGTCCACGACGTGGTCCCCGATGCGTCCATGGCGCAGGTAGTGGGTGTCGGAGCCGCAGACGCCGACTGTCCGCACCTCGACCAGCACATCTCCGCGGGCGAGCCGCGGTGACCTGCGGGTTTCGGTGCCGACTGAGAGGTCCGGGTGCAGAACGCCGGCCCGCATCACCTGTGGAGCGCCCGGAACGTTCGTATCGGTTGTTGCGTGGGTCACACCAGGATGTTAGCTTACTGAGCATATTCACCGCTAGTGAGCATCTGCTCACAAGAGAACCGGAGTAGGCCATCGATGGCACCTCGTAAGCAGTCGGTCGACACCGCCGACGACCAACAGGGTTCGTCGGGACGGGCGGCGGGGCCGCGCGGCACCGACGCCGGCCAGGATCTGCGCTTGCTGGTCCGCGCCGCGACGATGTACCACCTCGAAGGCCTGACCCAGGCGGAGATCGCCGCCCGCCTCGGAGTCTCCCGACCCACGGCCGGCCGCCTGGTTGCCCGCGCCCGCGCGCAGGGACTCGTCCACGTCTCGGTCTCGGCGCCGCCGCATCTGTCGTCGTCGATCCACACCGAGCTCGAACGCGCGGTCGAGGAGACGTTCGGTCTGGACGAGGTCCTGGTGATCGACGAGGTCGCCGACGGATCGACCACCGGCAACGCTGCACTGGGGCGGGCCGGGGCGTCGGTTCTGACCCGACGTATCCAGGCCGCGGACACCTTCGGGTTCACCTGGGGGCCCGAGCAGGTCGCGGTCGCCGACGCCATGGGAGCCGCAGCCTCCTGTCAGCGGGTTGTGCAGATGGACGGTTCGATGACGTCGGTGGAGTACCACACGGGTGTCGACCACGCCCTGTCGCGTTTCTCCGAACGCCTGCACGCCCGGCCTCTGCGCCTGGTCGCGCCGCTCTACGTCGATCCCGAGACGGTCACCGCCGTCAACCGCGATTCGATTCTTTCGCAATCGCTCTCGGCCGCCCGCGGTGCGCAGGTCATGCTCTTCGGCGTCGGTTCGGTCTCGACCTCGACCACCCTCTTCGAAGGCGCTTTCATCGACGCGATCGTGCTCGACGAACTCGTCGAACTGGGCGCGGTCGGCGAGATCGGCGGCCGGTTCTACGACGCAGACGGAAACGCGGTGGCATCGAGCCTCGTCGACCGGACCGTCTCGGTCTCCCTCGACGCGGTCCGCGCCTGCCCCACCTCGATCCTGGTCTCCGGTGGTGAGCACCGGCGGGAGTCCATCCTCGGTGCTCTCCGCGGTGGTTACGCCACCATCTTGGTCACCGACGTCCCCACGGCGGAATGGCTTGTGTTGCAAGAGAAAGGTGAACAATGAAGTTCTCCCGACCCCGGATGTTCGGCGCCCTGGTGGCGACCTTGACGCTGGTGATGACCGGCTGTTCCGGCGCCGGTTCCCTCACCGGTGGAGGCGGGCGCGAGATCACCGTCGCGATGGTCTCCAACTCCCAGATGCAGGACGCGGTCGCGCTGTCCGACCAGTTCGAAGAGCAGAACCCCGGCGTCTCGGTGAAGTTCGTGACACTCTCGGAGAACGAGGCGCGAGCCAAGATCACCGCGTCGGTCGCCACCGGCGGCGGCGAGTTCGACGTCGTGATGATCAGCAACTACGAGACCCCGATGTGGGGCGAGTACGGCTGGCTGGTCAACTTGAGCCCGTACATGGACGCTGATCCGGAGTACGACGCCGACGACTTCATCCCGACGCTGAAAACCGCTCTGTCACACGATGGGTCGATGTACTCGGCGCCGTTCTACGGTGAGTCGTCGTTTCTGATGTACAACAAGAAGCTCTTCGAGCAGGCCGGGGTCACGCTCCCAGCGAATCCGACCTGGCCCGAGGTGGCGGAGGTCGCGAAGAAGCTCGACAACGAGCGCACTGCGGGGATCTGCCTGCGCGGCAAGCCCGGCTGGGGTGAGGTGCTCGCTCCGCTCAACACCGTCATCAACGCCTTCGGCGGCCGTTGGTACGACGAGGATTGGAACGCACAGCTCGACAGCCCGGAAGTCGAGGCGGCCGTGCAGTTCTACGTCGACACCGTCCGTAACCACGGTGAGGCCGGCGCGTCGTCGTCGGGCTTCCAGGAGTGCGGAAATCTCCTGTCCCAGGGGCAGGTTGCCATGTGGTACGACGCGACGTCGGCGGTCTCGGTCCTCGAGAGTCCGGAGACCTCGTCGATCGCCGGCGACGTCGGCTACCTCCCCGCACCGAGCATGGCCAAGCAGGACAACGGTTGGCTCTACACCTGGTCGCTCGGCATCCCCACCAGCAGCAAGCACCCGGACGAGGCGTGGTCGTTCATCCGCTGGATGACGAGCAAGAGCTACATCGAATACGTGTCGGAGAAGCTCGGACCCAGCCACGTTCCGCCGGGCAGCCGGCTGTCGACGTACGAATTGCCTGCGTACAAGGAACTCGCGAAGCCGTTCGCCGAGCAGACATTGACCTCGATGCAGGCCGCGAACCAGCTGAAGCCCACTCTGCAGCCGGTGCCCTACACCGGGGTGCAGTTCCTCGCGATCCCTGAGTTCCAGGATCTCGGTACCCGTGTCAGCCAACAGATCTCGGCAGCCATCGCCGGACAGATCAGCGTCAAGGACGCGTTGGCCCAGTCCCAGGAGTATGCCGAGGTCGTCGGCAAGTCCTACCAGAGGGAGCAGTGATCATGGCCACCGCAGTCTCGACGCGCTCGCCCGAGGAATCCTCGCCCGAGCGGACACCACTGACGTCATCCCGCGACCGCATCTCGCGGGCGGAGGGGTGGCGGCGACGCGGACCCCTGCTGCCGGCCCTGATCTTCATGATCGTGGTCACGCAGGTCCCGTTCGTGTTCACCCTGTACTACTCCACCCAGTCGTGGAACCTCGTCCGTCCCGACTCCCGGGCGTTCGTCGGCCTCGACAACTACGTCGCGGTCTTCGGTGACAGCCAGTTCTGGCGGGTCACGGTCAACACGATCCTGCTGATCGTCGGCACCGTGCTGATCTCGGTGATCCTCGGACTGATCTTCGCGCTGCTTCTCGACCGGAAATTCTTGGGACGCGGCGTGGTTCGGACCCTGCTGATCACCCCGTTCCTGGTGACACCGGTGGCGGCGGCACTGCTGTGGAAGACCAGCCTGCTGTCGCCCACCAACGGCTTGGTCAACTGGATGCTGAGCCCGTTCGGCGTCAAGGTCGACTGGCTCTCGGAGTTCCCCCTGATGAGCGTCATGGCCGAATTGGTCTGGCAGTGGACGCCGTTCATGATGCTGCTCATCCTTGCCGGACTCCAGTCGATGCCCCGCGACGTCCAGGAGGCCGCCCGCGTCGACGGTGCGACGAGCTTCCGGCTGTTCCGTGAGCTGACGCTGCCGCACCTGCGGCGGTTCATCGAACTCGGCGCCGTGCTCGGCGCGATCTACCTGGTCAACACCTTCGACGCGGTGTACATGATGACCTCGGGTGGCCCGGGAGTCTCGAGTTCGAACCTCTCGTACTACATCTACCAACGCGCCTTCCTCGGCTTCGACATCGGTCAGGCCGCCGCGATGGGTGTCGTGACGGTGGTCGGCACGATCGTGGTCGCCACGCTGGCGCTGCGTCTGATCTTCAAATCATTCTCCGGAACAGAGGAGCCGGCCTGATGAGCACCGACATCCGCCCCGACCGCACTGCGACCGAACCCGCAGAACAGCGCCCCGGCAGGGAGATCCGACGACGCCGCAACCCCCGAGGGGGTCTGTTGACCGCGGTCACCTGGATCATCGCGATCGGATTCTTCTTCCCCGTCCTGTGGATGGTCCTGACCGCGTTCAAGCAGGAGAGCGACGCGGCCACCAACCCGCCGACCTTCTTCTTCGAACCGACGCTGCAACAGTTCCGCGACGTCTTCGACGCGGGAATCGCGACACCGCTGCTCAATTCGCTGTTCGCGACCATCGTCTCCACCATCCTGGTGCTGCTGCTCGGCGTACCCGCCGCATTCGCCCTGTCACTGCGGCCGGTGCGAAAGACCAAGGACGCCTTGTTCTTCTTCATCAGCACCAAGATGCTGCCGATCGTCGCGGCGATCATCCCGCTGTACGTGATCGTCGGCGAGATCGGCATGCTCGACAGCATCTGGACTCTGGTGATCCTCTACACCGCGATGAACCTCCCGATCGCCGTGTGGATGATGAGGTCCTTCTTCCTCGAGGTCCCCGGCGAACTGCTCGAGGCCGCCAGCATCGACGGCGCGAGCCTGTGGACCTCGGTGCGGGAGGTCATCCTTCCGCTGATCTCGCCCGGGATCGCCGCCACCGCCCTGATCTGCGTGATCTTCTCGTGGAACGAATTCTTCTTCGCCGTCAACATGACCGCGGTCAACGCGCAGACGATGCCGGTGTTCCTGACCGGCTTCATGTCCGGGCAGGGCCTCTACTGGGCGCAGCTGTCGGCAGCGTCCGTCCTCGCCGCACTGCCGGTCGTCATCTGCGGTTGGATCGCCCAGAACAAGCTGGTCCGCGGGCTCTCGTTCGGCGCGATCAAGTGAAGCGGAGGTCGCGTGCCGCGGCACCAGTCCCAGCTCGGCGCCATCAAATGACCGCCCGCACCCACCGACTCGAAAACCTCTGAGACAGAACCGGAGAACATCATGGCTTCCATCACCTACGACAAGGCCTGCTGCGTCTACCCGGGCGCGGACAAGCTGGCCGTCGACTCCCTCGACCTCGACATCAAGGACGGCGAGTTCGTCGTCCTCGTCGGACCGTCGGGTTCCGGCAAGTCCACCGCACTGCGCATGCTGGCCGGCCTGGAGGAGATCGATTCCGGGCAGATCCGCATCGGCGGTGACAACATGGTCGGCGTCGCGCCCAAGGACCGCGACATCGCGATGGTCTTCCAGAACTACGCGCTGTACCCGAACAAGACCGTCGGGGAGAACATGGGTTTCGCGCTGAAGATGCGTGGTGTGCCTCTGGAGGAACGCAAGCGCAAGGTCGCCGAGGCCGCGAAACTGCTCGACCTCACCGACTTCCTCGACCGAAAGCCGGCCAAGCTGTCCGGCGGTCAGCGCCAGCGTGTGGCGATGGGACGCGCGATCGTCCGTGAACCGCAGGTGTTCTGCATGGACGAGCCGCTGTCCAACCTCGACGCCAAGCTGCGCGTCCAGACCCGCACCCAGATCGCAGCACTGCAGCGTCGTCTCGGCACCACCACGGTCTACGTCACCCACGACCAGGTCGAAGCCATGACCATGGGAGACCGGGTTGCGGTCCTCAAGAACGGCCAGCTGCAGCAGTTCTCGACGCCCACCGATCTCTACGACAAGCCGGTCAACGCCTTCGTCGCCGGGTTCATCGGCTCGCCGGGGATGAACCTGTTCACCGCACCCGTCACCGACGGCACCGTCGCCATCTCCGGTGGCACGGTGGACATCGACGCCGAATCCGAGGCGGCTCTGCGTCGTTCCGGTCTCGACTCGGTGATCGTCGGCATCCGCCCCGAACACCTGGCCCTCGCCGACGGTGGCACCGGCATCGAGGCGGAGGTCGCGCTGCTGGAAGAGCTCGGCAGCGAGACCTACATCTACGCCAACCTCGCCGATCAGTCGGTGAAGAGTCTCGACGGCGAATCGATGGTCATGGTCGCGCGGTCGGCGGAACGGTCACCGGCCAAGCGTGGCGAAGGCATCCGGCTGCGCCAGTCCGACACAGCTGTTCATCTTTTCGATCCGTCCACCGGCGACCGCCTGGTCTGACTCAGGCCAGCAACCGCCACAACCCGATCAGGCCGACGACGACGATCACCCCGCGTAATGCGCGGGGTGAGAGTCGTCTACCGTAGCGGGCCCCGATGACGCCGCCGAGGAGTGAGCCGACGGCGATGACTGCGGCCGCCGACCAGTTGATCCGGTCGAAGGCGACGAGCGTGTAGGTGACGGCCGCGACGACGTTCACGACCAGGGACAGCAGGTTCTTCGCGGCGTTCATCCGCTGCAGGTGGTCGGGGACCACGACACCGAGGATCGCCATCAGCATGATCCCCTGGGCGGCGGTGAAGTACCCGCCGTAGATGCCGACCGCGAACGTGCCGGCCACCATCGCGGCAATGCGGGCGGGGGTCAGGCGCGGCGTGCCCAGGTGCGTCGGCGCGGTGGACCGACGACCGACCCACTTCTGGATCCACGGTTGCACGACGACCAGGATCAGAGCCGCCACCAGCAGGATCGGCACGATCGCCTCGAACACCGTCTCCGGCAGATGGAGCAGCAGCCAGCAGCCGACGATCGCGCCCACGAACGACGCGGGGATCTGCCATCGCAGCTGCGGCCACTGGCCCTCGAGTTCACGTCGGTATCCCCAGGTACTGGACACTCCGCCCGCGACGAGACCGATGGCGTTGGAGATGGTCGCACTGACCGGCGGGACCCCGAACGCGACGAGCGTCGGGAAGGTGATCAGGGTGCCGCTACCGACGACCGCGTTGATCGCGCCCGCACCCACACCGGCCAGCAGGACGGCCAACAGTTCCCATGTGCTCACGACTTCTGAGGGTGCCCGGTGTCTCGGGTGGGTCGGTCACCGGGGTGAATCCCAGGGGTGCTTCTCAGTGAGCCGGGGGGCCGCGTCCTTCTTCTTGCGCTTGGGGATGACATGGAGAATCGCGACGAGGATCGCGCCCACGATCAGGCCGACGACTGCGGACAGGACGGTTCCGGCCGTCCAGGACAGCACGCCGCCGAAGCCGCCGTGCACCAGTTCGCCGAACCAGTGCTCGACGTGGTGCAACTGGTCGGCGGGCCAGTGGAAGCCGGCCTCACCCACGTTGACGATGAGGATGTGCCCGCCGACCCACAGCATCGCCGCGATGCCGACCACGGTGAGCGTCGACATGATCTTGGGCATCGCGGTGACCAGCCCGCGGCCGATCTTCTGACTGAACGTCGACTCCCGTTGTGCGAGCGCGAGCCCCACGTCGTCCATCTTCACGATGATCGCGACGACGCCGTAGACGAGTGCGGTGATCAGGAACGCGACGACGATCAGAACGCCCAGGCGAGTCCAGAACGGCTCCTCCTCGACCGAGGACAGCGAGATCACCATGATCTCGGCCGAGAGGATCAGATCGGTGCGGATCGCGCCGCTGACCATGTGCTTCTCGAACTCGGGATCGCCCCTCCGGGAGCCCGACTCCTCCTCGTGATGGCCTCCGGCGATCGCCTCGTAGACCTTCTCCGCGCCCTCGTAGCAGAGGAACAAACCACCGGCGATCAACAGGTACGGCAGCGCCTGGGGGAGGAACTGACTGAGGATCATCGCGACGGGCAGGATGACCAGGAGTTTGTTGCGGATCGATCCGATCGCGATCTTGCGGACGATCGGAAGCTCGCGGTCCGGGGTGAACCCGTCGACGTAGCGCGGGGTCACCGCGGTGTCGTCGACGACGACACCCGCAGCTTTCACGCTCGCTTTGCCGGCCGCAGCGCCGATGTCGTCGAGTGACGCGGCGGCGGCACGGGTGAGTGTCGCTATGTCGTCGAGCAAGGCGACGAGACCACTGGCCACGGGGACCTCCCGGTTCGGTGAGCTACATGCTCGATGAGCTTCGGTCATCGAACAGTATGCCGAAGACGACGGCGAGGCCGGTCATCCGTTCGCCCGGATCGGCGTATTGCCCGAATCGGCGGCCTGTGAGTGGCGGAATTCGGCGTCGGGCGCGCGCTGACCTGCGGGGACGCGGGTGCCGACCGGCGAAATTCGCCAGCCACTCGCGGGTTTCCATACCGACACGGAGACGGTGTCGAATGGCGTGCAGGTCGTGGGGACACCACGACGACCATTCTTCGTCGACGTCGAGGAGAACTGATGAACGCCATCGAGAACGCCATCGATGCCCTGCGTGCGGGCCGCCCGGTTCTGGTGACCGACGCCGCCGACCGGGAGAACGAGGGCGACGTCATCCTGGCCGCCGACCGGGTGAGCACCGAGTGGACCGCCTGGACCGTGCGCAACACCTCCGGTCTGCTGTGCGCCCCGATGACAGGCGAGCGTGCGGACATGCTCGAACTGCCGTCGATGGTCACCAACAACGAAGATCCCAAGGCCACCGCCTACACGGTGACCGTCGACGCAGCGGAGGGAGTCACGACGGGCATCTCGGCCGCCGATCGTGCGCTCACGCTGCGCATGTTGGCCGGGGCCGCATCCGGCCCCCGAGACTTCACCCGGCCCGGACACGTACTACCCCTTCGTGCCCGGCCGGGTGGGGTCCTCGAACGTCCCGGACACACCGAGGCCGCCGTCGACCTGTGCACGCTCGCCGACGTCGCCCCGGTCGGCGTGATCGCCGAACTCGTCGCCGCCGACGGTTCGATGATGCGCTACCCGCAGGTCGCCGCGATGGGTTCGCGCATGGGCCTTCCGGTGCTCACCATCGAGGAGCTGGTCAACTACCGCCGTATCCACGACGCGGACCGCTGGTCGGTGGCACCCCGGGTGCGTCGCGGGGCGGAGACGGTCCTGCCGACCCCGACCGGTGAACTCCGCGCGATCGGTTACCGCGACACCGAGACCGGCGCTGAACACATCGCCCTCGTGAGCGCCGGGATGTCCGGAGACCGCCTCGACCTGCGTGCCCCGCTGGTGCGGGTCCACTCCGAATGCCTGACCGGAGAGGCATTCTCGTCGCAGCGATGCGAATGTGGACCGCAACTCGACGCGGCGATCGAACGCATCAGCTACGACGGTGGGGTCGTGGTCTACCTGCGCGGGCACGAGGGCCGGGGAATCGGGCTGCTCAAGAAACTGGCCGCTTACCGGTTGCAGGACCAGGGACTCGACACCGTCGAGGCGAACCTCGAACTCGACGAACCGGTCGACGGACGTGAATACGGCGCCGCTGCAGCCATTCTCGCTGACCTCGGGATCGACCGGGCGCGCGTCATGACCAACAACCCCGACAAGGTCCGCGGACTCACCGACTCCGGGATCGAGGTCACCCAGCGTGTCCCGCTGATCGTGGGCGTGATGCCGGCCAACGTCCGCTACCTCGACGCCAAGCGCCGGCGACTCGGGCACTTGCTGGGCGGCACGTCCGGCGGCGGGTTCGACGCCAGTCAGACCGGCGACTTCTCGGTGGGGTCGCGCGCGAACTAGCTTCCCTTCACTTCGCGGGTCACCGTCGAGGTGGACACGAGTCGGACGCGATCCGCCCGGAAGAGGTCGAAGGAGTACTCGAACGGGATGCCCGCCCAGTCGCGGGACACCCGGGTGATGGCGAGAAGCGGACGGCGGACGCCGATGTCGAGCCAGTCGGCTTCGCGCCCGCTGGCGGCTCCGACCTCGACGGTCTCCGTGGTCTCGGCGGCGGCGAGTCCGTAGTGCGTGCGCAGTAGTTCGTAGAGCGATCCGTCCAGCGGGTGCGCCGGCAGGCCGGGTGCCAGTTCGACGGGGAAGCAGGCCAGGTCCACCGACAGTGGTGCGCCGTCGGCGAGACGGATGCGCCGGATCGCGAACACCTCTGCACTCGAGGTGATCTCGAGGGCGCGCGCCTCGATCAGTGTCGCCGGTCGTCGTTCCACACCGACCACCCGCGTCGCACTGGCGTGTCCGGACTCCGCCAGCAGCTGTGGGAGACTCGATGATTCGGCGGCGTGTCGCTCGACGACATCGGCTCGGATGAATGTTCCTCCGCCGCGGCCGGTTCGGCGTTCCAGGACACCCGCCCGGCTGAGGGGGAGGAGTGCACTGCGCAGGGTCGATCTCGACACCGAGAACTCCTCGGCCATATCGCGCTCGGTGCCGAGCCGGGCGCCGGGCGTCAAGGTCCCCTGGGCGAGCATCGCCAGGATGCGCCGGCGGACATCCTCGGCGACCGGCCCGCCGCTGGTCTCACCCATCCAGGCGTCGCGTCCGTCAGGCCGGGATCGCGTCCGGTGACTCGGGCAGCACCTGGCCGCCGTCGACCGCGATCGCCTGCCCGGTGATGTAACCGGCCTCGCGGGTGGCGAGGAACGCGGCGAGGTGGCCGATGTCCTCGGGGGTTCCCAGGGCTTTCATCGGGATGGCGCGGGTCATGCCCGCGATGTAGTCCTCACCCATCTCGACGAGCCCCTCGGTCAGGACGTTTCCGGGCATGATCGCGTTGACGGTGATCCCCTGGCCGGCGAGTTCGATTGCGGCCGTGCGCATGAAGCCCAGCTGGGCGGCCTTCGACGCGCCGTAGTGCGACCAGTTGGGGAAGCCGGTGATCGGGCCGGTGATCGACGAGGTGATGATGACCCGGCCGCTACCCGATTCGGCGAGTGCGGACAGGCAGGCCTGCACGGTGAACACCGTGCCCTTCACGTTCACGTCGAGAACCTGGCTCAGGTCCCCGTCGGTCATCGTCGCGAGCGACGCCTCGGGGAAGATGCCGGCGTTCGCGCAGACGACGTCGATCGACCCGACGGTCTCCAGCACGGTCCGGGCCATCTCGTCGCACGACGACCGGTCGCTGACGTCGGTGATGACCCCGACGACCTTGCCTTCTCCCAGACCGTCGAGTTCGGCTATGGCCGAATCGATCTCGGCGGCCGACCGTGCCGCGATCGCGACGTCGGCACCGGCCCGCGCGAACACCCGGGCGATGCCGCGTCCGATTCCCTTGGTGCCGCCGGTGACGATCACCGATCGGCCGGCCTGGCTGAACATGGTCATGGTGCTCCTCTGATGTGCGTGGTGGGGCGGTGACCGGAGGTGTCAGGCCGCGGATGTCCGGGTGGCGACCCGTCGCAACCACGACGGGTCGTCGAGGTACCTGCGGGCGAGAGCTGCGGTGCCGGAGACGAAGTCGTCGGCGATGCCCAGAGCCGCGTCGGCGTCGGCGTGGGACGCCACCCACGCGGTCAGGTGGATGCGGCGGAGCAGCACGAAGGTCGGGATCATCGCGAGATGAGCGTCCGGCAGCGGTCGGACCGCGGTGTACCCGCGGAGCCAGTCGTCGATGAGGTCCTCGGTCCCGGGCTCGTGTTCGACCCACGAGACGGCGGACCCGAGATCGGCGAGGTGCCAGGACCATCCGCAGTCGTCGAAGTCGATGACGGTGATCGCCGGGAGGTCCGCTTGCGGATCGACCATCAGGTTGGCCAGCCGCAGGTCGGCGTGGACGAGTCCGAACCGATCGGGCCCGCTGCCGAACTGGGTGAGCCGTTCGGTGATGACCCGGACGGCACGGTCGATGTCCGCGCGGTCTTCGGGGGACAGCCCGGGCGCCTCTCGCCACTGCCCCCACCGCGCGTCCGGACCGAGGATGGTCTCGACGTCCCAGGTGAACCGGACGAAGTCCGCGGGCGCCGGCCACCTGGAGGCGTGCTCGTGCAGGTGCGCGGTGATCGCGCCGATCGTCGCGAAATCGACGACGCCAGGAGATTCTTCGGCGGTGCACCCCGGCACCACCGTGACGGCGTCCACCAGAAGGGTCCGGCCGTCCACGGTCACATCGACGACTTCGGCACCGTCGGCGGCGGCGACCGGTGTGGGGGTGGACACGGGGCTCTCCGCCCCCAGGGCGGTCATCCACCTCAGTTCGGAGCGGATCGCCTCGATGGAGTGATACCCGGGACGGTGCACGCGCAGAACGAGTCGACGGGCGGGGTCTTCGGCGAGGTAGGTGGCGTTCTCCGACAGACTCAGCAGGCGGAGCGTCGCGGACGGGGCGAAGCCGTAGTGGCGCAACGCCTTCTCCGCGAAGGCGTGATGGTCTGCGGGTAGTCCGGGCACCGGAACAGTGTCACCCGGAATCCGAATGAGAGCAGACCAAAAGGCGATGTTTAACGTGGCCGTAGCGATCGCGGGTCGGCGGAAACGCGGTGGAAACAACCGGGCGCCGACGGCTCGTCGATATGTTGCCCACCAACGCAATACGGCGTAGAAGTGAGGATGACGCCGAGCCGGTCCCGGACCACTGTGCCTGGGCGTACCCGGATGTGGTCCCCATCGAGCAGACCAAAACGTTCGGCGGATCGATCCCGATCACCACTACTCCAAGAAAGACCCCACGTGAGCTTCTCCAACATCATGGATTCCAACAGCTACACCGGTGGTTCGGTGGGGCGGCACGGGGACGGACTCATCGAGGCCCGTGAACGGATGCTCGGGCCGGCGTACCGGTTGTTCTACCGCAAGCCCGTTCACCTCGTGCGCGGCGAGGGGAGTCACCTCTTCGACGCCGACGGGGACCGCTACCTCGACGCCTACAACAACGTGGCGAGCGTCGGACACTGTCATCCGCACGTCGTCGACGCCGTGATGCGGCAGATGACCTCGGTCAACACCCACACCCGCTATCTCCACGACGGGATCGTCGACTACTCCGACCGACTGCTGGGCACGCTCGGACCGGGCATCGACCAGGTGATGTACGCGTGCACCGGCTCCGAGGCCAACGACCTGGCGCTGCGGGTCGCGTCGATGCACACCGGGACGACCGGGGTCGTCGTCACCACCGAGGCATACCACGGCAATACCCAGGCGGTGACGGCGATCTCGCCGTCGAACGGAGGGCCGGCGGTGCTCGGTCCCCACGTCCGCACGGTGCCGCCGCCCGACCGGCGTGGGACCGGTTCGGCGGCAGAGGCGTTCGCCGATCACGTGCGCCGAGCCGCCGACGATCTACAGGCCGCGGGCTTCGGGCTCAGCTGTCTCATCGTCGACACGATCTTCTCGTCGGACGGCATCTTCGCCGCGCCCGACGTCCTCGCTCCCGCGGTCGCGGCCGTGCGTGAACACGGTGCGGTGTTCATCGCCGACGAGGTGCAGCCCGGCTTCGGCCGAACCGGTGAGGCCATGTGGGGGTTCGATCGGCACGGAGTGCGGCCCGACATCGTCACGATGGGCAAACCCATGGGCAACGGCCTGCCGGTGTCGGCGATGGCCGTTCGGTCCGAGGTCCTCGAGCGATTCGCGTTGACACAGCCCTACTTCAACACTTTCGGGGGCAACCCGGTGTCGATGGCGGCGGCGGCCGCGGTGCTGGACGTCATCGAGAGCGAGGACCTGCCTGCTCACGCGCTCCGGATCGGCGGCCGCCTCCGGGGGGAGATCGCCGGCGTCGCGGCCGAACACGCCGGCGTCGACGACATCCGGGGCACCGGCCTGTACATCGGGGTGGAGATCGTGACCGACGACGGTGCTCCCGACCGGCGGCGCGCCCGCGCGATCGTCGAGGCCATGCGGGACGCCCACGTCCTCATCTCGGTTTGTGGCGAGCACGGCAACGTTCTCAAGATCCGCCCGCCGCTCGTCTTCTCCGACCCGGACGTGGACTGGTTCTGCACGGCACTGGAATCCGCACTGACCACGACACTCACGACCGTGGGCTGATCGGACGGCGCCGGTCAGGTCCTCGGGTCAGAGACGGTTGAGCAGTTCTGCCTTCTTCGACGAGAATTCCTCGTCGGTCAGGATCCCGCGCTGGTGGAGGTCGGCCAGCGACTCGATCGCCGCGACGATGGCGGACGAATTCTGTGCAGGTGCCGCCGGTTCCGGAGTGGCGGCGGGCACCGGCGGCTGCGCGGGTGCGTCCGACGAGGGTGCAGGTGCCGCCACCGGGGTTCCGGCGTCCCGTTGCGGTCCGAGCTCGACGAGGCTCGACACGTCGAAGGTGCCGTACTGGCTGGAGAAGCTCACCGAGCCGTATCCGGAGCCCTGCTGTTGCTGGACGCCCCCGATCCGGTGATCCGCAGTGTCGAAGATCCGCGTGACCCCGGCGACCTGGATGGCGAGGCGACGTGTTGCCGGGAACACGGCGTACCGGACGTCGTTCTGGCCCCCGGTGGAGCTGGGCGCACCGAGGTCCGCCGGCCACCAGGACCCCGCGGTGACGAAACCGGCGCCCGGCTGCTGCCCCGGCGCGGCCGGGAAGATCGACGTGGTCGTCAGGACGTCGGCGAGTTCGTTGCACAGCGAATCGACCCGGGACTTGAGGGAGTTGTCGAACATGTCGCCGACCATCGTCATGCCGCCGCGCATCCACTGACCGGAGCCGCCGAGTTCGGGAATGTTGAACTGGGCCATGGTGCCACCGCCGGCATTCACCGCCAGAAGCATCGCCAGAACGGCGTCGCGAGACAGGCCGAACCGGACGGCGATCTCGATGATGGCGTTCTCTGCTTCAGGTGTCACACGGCTGGTCATCGTGATGTCCTTCGTCGAGGAATGCCCCAACAGGGTACACACGGATCGCCGACGTCCGACGCCACGAATCGACGAGCGGGTCGACTCAGGCGCTGAGCCGCGCGAATGCCGAGCGGTGGAAGACGATCGGTTGTTTCGAGTGATCGTTGGCCAGCCCGGTCACCCGCAGCACGACGATCTCGTGGTCGCCGGCCGTGTGCGAACTCTCGATGGCGCACTCGAAGTGCACCGGGGCATCGTCGAGGAGCATTGCCCCGCTGGACAACACGGTTGTCTCGACACCGGCAAAACGCTGGGTCTTGTCCTTGGCGGACAGCTGGCGGATCACGTCGGTGTGGCTCTCGCCCAGCACCGAGACGCCGAGACTGGGCAGCTCGCGCAGGATCGGCCAGGTGGTCGAGCTCTGCTGCACGGCGAACATCACCAGGGGTGGTTCCTGGGAGACGCCGACGGCGAAGGAGGAGGCGACGATGACGGCCGGTTCGGCACCGGACATTCCGGCGAGCGCGACGACGCCGGTCGGGAAGGCGCCGAACGCCTTTCGCAGTTCGGTGCTGTCCAGGTCGGTGGTGGGGGTGACGGACGTGGTCATCGGTCACCGGCCGGGACCGTTGCCTTCGTCGAGGCGAGCACGACCGAACCCCAGCGGTCGATCCAGGGCTGGAATGCCTCGGTGTCGTCGTAGAGCTTGTCGACGACGTAGAGACCGGCGGCCGGGACGGTCGCGCCCAGCTCGACGAGCACCGGCTTGAGAAGCAGGTCGGGCGCCAGGTAATGAGCGGGTCCGGCACCCAGCATCAGCGGGATGGCGGTGACGTCCTGGAGGCCGTCACTCGTCGAGAACTGATCGAGGAAGAGCTTCAACAGCCCCGTGTAGGTGGCCTTGAAGGTCGGCGAGGCGAAGACGACGAGGTCGCTGCCCGCAACGGTCTCCACGGCTTCCGCGACCGCGGTGTCTCCCCAGCCGAGCAGGCCTGGACCCAGGTCGACCACGTCGACGACATGGTCGGGTTCCTTGCCGGTCAGGGTCGACGCCAACAGGCTTGCCGCCGTCAGTGTCCTCGATGCAGGCTTCGGATTGCCTGCCACAACGGAAACGATCACGATGCTCCCCTTCGAATGTCGCGAGATGCGTTCTCGTGCAGAGTGCGCGGGCGACATTGCCGATTGGTCAACCGACTATTTCCCCTAGATTGCGCGAGGAGAGCCGATCGCTCCGGGCTGCGGGTCCTGCGATATCCCGTTGGTGCGCAGGGATTCTTCCGCGGAAGAGACCGGGTCGGGCTCCGGGCACCAAGTGACGTCGGAGTTGTCGATCTGCGATTCGAACCGGATCCGATCCGCCCGGAAGCGGTCGAAGACGATCTCCACCGGTGTGCCGTCGGCGGTGGTGTAGAGGATCTCCCGGGACAACAGGGTCTCGCCGGGCCGGACGTCGAGCAGGCGTGCGGTCCGTTCGTCGGCGCGCTCGGCGCCGATGGAGACCGAGGCGCCGCCCGGTGCGACCCCGAAGAACTCGGCGAGTGTCCGTGCCATCGACATCGGCTTGTCCCGAAGGACATTGGGGTCGGCATTGAACCGCGGGGAGAAGTAGGCGCTGCGCATCCCGATGATCTCGTCGTGGGCGATGAAGGAGTTCTCGACGAGACGCACGACGTCGTCGTCGATCTTCAGGCGCTCGCGGATGAGTGGGAAGGCCGGCACGATGCACTGATCGGTCACCTGGATGTGAACCAGTTCGCCGCCGGTTGCGGAGATGTCGTCGAGTGCGACACCCAGATCCCGGCGGTTCACCCGCGTGCCGACACGTGGGCGCCGGATCACGACACCCGTCTCGCTCAACTCGCTCAGCGCCGCGCGCACCGAGCCGCGGCTCGAGTTGAACATGATCATGAGGTCTTCCTCGACCAGTTGCGCGTCGATGTCGATGGTGCCGTTGCGAATCGAGGCGAGTATGAGGTCGCGGACGCGGCGGGACGACACCTGGCGCCCACGCGCGGAACCGCCGCGCGAACGCGGGTGGAATGGGGGTGGTGTCGTCATGGAGATGACTTCCGATCTTCTTCCAACAGCGGGGGCTGAACTGCCGATGGGTTGTGAGTCTAAGGACTCTTGCACGCATCGGCGCGGGCAAGTTGTGTGCGTCACATTCGGCGCGAAAACGACCTTGCCGATGCCGAACGGCCCCTTGACCTGCGGCTACGCGTCAATGGTCACGAATGTGAACCCGCGCAATTGACCAGTCACGCCAGGACGCGGGATTCGAAACAAATCGGCCAGAGGATCAGCACCCAACAGATCGAGACCCAACAGATCGAGTCCTAGATGGGAGGGATCGAGTGACCGTCGATATCAGTGTCGAGCCAGGCATTGCCGGCCCGGGCGCAGTCGATGCACGACATGCGACGACGACCGCCGGTGGCGGTGGTGCCGGGACGAAGGGGTCCGCCGTCAGGGTGGTCCTGTCACGACTTTCCGAGTGGGCGTGGATCGGACGTGCGGCCGGCCGCGGCATCGTCAACCTCCTGATCTTCGTCGTCGTCGCCTTCTTCCTCGTCCAGCTGATCCCGGGTGACCCGCTGGTCTCCGCCTCGGGTGGCCGCCTGTCCGGCGCCGCACTCGAACAGGCGCGGGAGTCATACGGGCTCAACGGATCTCTGTCGACCCAGTACTGGACATATCTGACCTCGCTGATCAGCCTGGACCTCGGCAACTCGATCGCCACCGGCCGCCCGGTCGCCGAGGACATGGCCACCCGGGTCCCCGCGACCCTCGAGCTCATCGGCGCCGGCCTGTTCTTCGCCTGTCTGGTCAGCCTGCCGATGTCCTACCTGGTCGTGACCCGGCCGACCAACCGGTTCTCCAAAGTGCTTCGCTCGTACGCGAGTTCGGCGGGAGCGATCCCCGAGTACGTCGTCGGTATCCTGTTCCTGTTCGTGTTCTTCGCGACGCTGGCCTGGGTTCCGGCGCCGTCCGGACGACTCGACCCGATCCTCATGCCGCCGACCGAGGTGACCGGATTCCCGGTCCTCGACGCATTCATCGCCGGCGACACCGCCGCTGCCAACTCCTACATCGCGCACCTGATCCTGCCGGTCGCGGTGATGACCGTGTCGCACTCCGCGATCCTCGTGAAGTCGCTGGTTCTTGCGCTCGACACCGAGATCGACAGCCCGGCAACGCGGTTCCGGATCGCCTCCGGTGCTCCACGACGAGTGGTCGTCCTGAGCATCTACCGCCGGGCGCTGCCGTCGGCGGTAGCGATGCTCGGCATGATCTTCGGCCTCCTCCTCGGCGGTGCGGTGGTCCTGGAATCGCTCTTCGGTCTCGGTGGCCTGGGTCAGTACGCGGTCGACGCGGTCCGCTCGTCGGACGTGTTCGCCCTCCGGTCCTTCCTGATCGTCATCGCCGGCATGTGTCTGATCGTCTACTTCCTCACCGAGGTGGCCACCGGCCTTCTCGATTCCCGTCGACGCGACTCGCGCAACCCGGAGGTCTGACACATGGCCATGGCACCGCTCTCCACAACGACGGAAATGTCCGGTGCACCAACGAGTGCCAGGAAGACGTCCGGGCTTCGTGACTACGCGGCTCTCATCCCGTTCGCCCTCCTGCTACTCCTCGCGGTCTTCGGGCCGATGCTGGCACCGCAGGCGGCGACCGAAGTGGTCGGCACCCCCTCGACCGCGCCGTCGGGCGCCCACTGGTTCGGCACCGACTCCAACGGATTCGACGTGCTGTCCCGGACTCTCACCGCCTTCCGGTTGGACATCGCCATCGCGATCGGAGTGACCCTGCTCGCGACCGTCGTCGGCATCGCCATCGGATCGATCGCCGGCATGTACGGCTCGAAGGGCGGACCGCTCGGTGTGATCGCGGCGACACTCGGCCGCACGATCGATCTGGTCCAGGCGCTGCCCGTCATGATCGGCGGGCTGGTCATCGTCTCCTTCTTCGGCCGCAACTCGGTGGTCATCGCGCTGGCGCTCGCGTTGGTACTCATGCCCTTCCAGGGCAGGTTGATGCGCACCGAGGTGCTGCGCACCCGAAACGACGGTTTCGTGACCGCGGCGCGGATGAGCGGCGAATCCGAGTTCCGCATTCTCACCCGCCACGTAATCCCGAACTCGTGTGCTCCCGTCCTCGAGAACGCCTCGGCGATCTTCGGAATGGGGATCATCTTCTGCGCCGGCCTGGGATTTCTCGGCGTCGGCATCCCGCTCCCGACCGCGGAGTGGGGCAACATGCTCGCCGACGGAGCGGCGGACGCAGCGGTCGGACGCTGGTGGCCCGCCCTGTTCCCGGTCCTCGCACTCGCCTACTCCGTGTGGGCGGCCTCCCGAGTCACCACCTTCATCTCCCGTCGCCGACGTTTCTGACCGCACGACGTGTAACAGCTGCTCTCTCAACCCTTCCCAGAACGGAGTCCCCGATAACCATGAAACGACTGTCCACCCTGGTGAGCGGAACCGCGCTCGCCCTCGCCGCCGCACTGACACTCAGCGCGTGTGGTGGCGGGTCGTCGAACAACTCCGCCGAGGGCGGCGTGGTCATCGTGACCGCGGCCCAGCCCCCGAGCTTCAGCTACGAGACCAGCGCAACCGGCTACGAGGCCGCGGAGTTCTTCCTGAACACCGGTGCCACCCTCATCCGCAACCCGTACGTCGCCGGTTCCGACGGCCTCTCGGCGCACCAGGAGCTCTTCAAGTTCGAGCCGGTCCTGGCCAAGAGCTATGAGGTCAGTCCCGACGGCAAGACCTACACCTTCCACCTCAACACCGAGGCGAAGAGTGCAGCGGGCAACGCCCTCGACGCCGACGACGTGATCTTCTCGTTCAAGCGCAAGTTCGACGTCGACACCAGCATCGTGTCGTTCGTCAGCGCTCCGGTGATCACCTCGACCGATCAGGTGAAGAAGGTCGACGACGCCACCGTCACCATCTCCATCGCCGATCCGTCGCACGGCTTCACGCTGCTGTCGCTGCTGGCGAACACCCCGTACGCCATCTACGACTCCGAGGTGCTCACCGCGAACGCCACCCCGGACGACCCGTACGGCGTCGAGTACTCGAAGACCAACGCGGACTTCGGCTTCGGTGCGTACAAGTTGACCAGCTACACCCCCGGCCAGCAGATGGTCTACGAGGCCAACCCCGGATACGCCCTCGGTGAGCCAGGGGTGAAGCGTGTCGTCCAGCGCGTCGTCGCCGACGCCGGCCAGCGCTCCAACCTCGTGAAGAGCGGTGACGCATCGGTCGCCACCCAGCTGCGTCCGGCCGACCAGGTCGCCCTGCGCGACGCGAACGCCGCCCAGATCTTCACGGTGCCCAGCAATGCCTACGTCTACGTCCCGCTGACCACCACCAAGGCGCCCTTCGACAACGTCGAGGTCCGCCGCGCGTTCTCGTACGCGGTTCCCTACGACGCGATCATGAAGGACGTCTACAAGGGCCGCCTGGGTCCGATCTCGTCGATCCTCAACGACACGCTCCCGGACTACAACGGCAACGGCCTGAAGAGCAACACCACCGACCCGGCGAAGTCGTTGGAGATCCTGCGCAACGCGGGGATCACCACGCCGGTGAAGTTCGAGCTGACCGTCAACAACGCCGTACCCGATCTCAAGGAGTCGGCCGTCCAGATCCAGACCGCGGCCCGCGCAGCGGGATTCGAGGTCACCCTCAACGAGGTGAACTCGGCGGTCTTCCAGGAGGGACTGGCCAACAAGACGTTCCAGGCATCGATGGGTCGTGACTACGCGGTCGTGCAGTCCCCGCCGTACGTGCTGTCCCTCTTCTACACCCCGGGATCGCCGATCAACTGGCCGGACTTCGACTACGCACCGCTGAACAACGCCATCGCGGCCGGCAACGCCTCCGGCGAGCCGCTGACCCCGGCCGCATGGGGTGAGTGGAACGAAGCCGAACGCATCCTGCAGGACCAGATGCCGACCGTCTACATCGGATACGTGCAGCCGCTCAACGCATTCGCCAACGGTGTCGAGGGCTACGTCTTCCGCACCGACAGCGTGATCGACTACTCGGAGCTCAAGCCATGACCACGCTCACCGACCAGGTCTCGGTAGCCGGAGAGGACGTGACGGGCACCGCTGCCCCGGTCCTCGAGGTCACCGATCTGACGATCCGTTACGGCGGGGTGGAGAAGGTCCACCCGACCTCGTTCACGATCGGCCGGCGCGAGCGGGTCGCGATCGTCGGCGAGTCTGGCTCGGGGAAGTCGAGCATCGCCAACGCACTCGGCGGGTTCATCCCGCCGGGTGTTGGCGAGGTGTCGGCGGCGAGGATGTCGCTGTCGGGCCGTTCGTTGCTGGCGGAGAAGGCTCAGAGGATCCCGGCTCGGCGTGAGGGGATCTCGATGATCTTCCAGGACGCGATGAGCTCTCTCGATCCGATCTGGTCGGTGGGCAGTCAGCTCACGGCGGTCCTCCCGAAGAGCAGGTACGGCTCCCGCAAGGGCCGTGCCGCGGCCGCCGAGGCCCGTCTGGAGCAGGTCGGCATCGTCGAACCGCGCCGGGTGATGACGTCGGTACCGGGTCAGCTCTCCGGCGGCATGCGGCAGCGAGTGATGATGGCGATCGCGCTGGCGTCCGAGCCGGAACTGCTCATCGCCGACGAACCGACGAGTGCTCTCGACGCGTCCCTGGCGGTGTCGGTCATGGAACTCATGACCGGCCTCACCATCGAGAACGGGGCATCGCTGGTCTTCATCACCCACGACATCGCACTCGCGCGTCGTTTCGCCGACAAGGTGCTCGTCATGCAGGCCGGCGGCGTCGTGGAGACCATCGCCGCCAGGGACCTGGACCACGCGACCCACCCGTACACCCGGGGATTGCTGGAATGCATGCCCACGCTGAGTTCCGCTCAGTTGGAACGTCTTCCGACGCTGGACACGGTCATGAGAGAGGAGGCCGCAGCATGAGCACGATCATCGAGGTCGTCGACGTGCACAAGCAGTACGGGCGCAAGGTGACCGCCATCGGCGGGGTGACCACCAAGTTGGAGAGCGGCCGCGCCACCGGAATCGTCGGCGAAAGCGGTTCGGGAAAGTCCACTCTCGGCAAGATGATCGTCGGACTCACCGCACCGACCTCCGGGCAGGTCCTGGTCGACGGCCGCGACCTGTCCCGGCTGCTGGAACGTCGTCCCGGCCGTCTCGAGTACCGCCGCAAGGTGCAGCTCGTGGCCCAGGACACCACCACGACGTTCGATCCGCGGCGGATCATCCGCGAGGCGATCCGACGTCCGGCGCAGATCCTCGGCGGGCTCGACGAGAAGGCGGCCGACGCCGCCGTGGACGCCATCGTCGCCGAACTCGGCATCGCACCCGAACTCGTGGAGCGGTATCCGCACCAGCTTTCCGGCGGCCAGCGGCAACGTCTTTCGATCGCGCGTGCTCTCGTCGTCGGACCGGACATCCTGGTCTGCGACGAGGCGGTGAGTGCACTCGACGTGTCGGCACAGGCCGTGGTCCTCAATCTCCTCAAGGACTACGTGCAGACGCACTCGCTCGGGCTGGTCTTCATCTCGCACGGCCTGCCGGCCACCGCCTTCATCACCGACGACCTGCTCGTGATGAACCGCGGCAAGGTCGTCGAATCGGGCGAGACGATGTCGATCCTGCAGGCGCCGTCGAACGACTACACGCAGACGCTGGTCGGCGCATACCAGGCCATGGAAGCGGCGGCCTGACCCCACGACTCGCCGGCCATCCCGGTCGGTGGCAACACATCTCACAATCATTTCTCACGACAGGAGATCGCAATGTTCCACATGGGTTGGTTCCTCGGAGACGGCTTCGGCATTCACCCCTGGAGCCCGACGAACGGTGACGGTCCGTGGACCGGCACCAACCACCTGGACTGGATGAAGCCCGACATCCACGTCGACATGGCCAAGAGCCTCGAGCGTGCCGGCTTCGACTACATCCTCATCGAGGACACCTCGATGGTCGAGGACTCCTACAACAACTCCGCGGAGACTTCGCTGCGTCGTGGCTTCATGGCCCCCAAGAACGATCCGCTGCCGCTGGTCCCGCTGATGACGCAGGCCACCAAGCACATCGGCATCATCCCGACCGTCTCGACCATCCAGTACCCGCCGTTCCTCGCCGCACGCGCCTTCACCACCCTGGACCACCTGACCGAGGGTCGTGTGGGCATGAACGTGGTCACCAGCGTCACCGACCGGGTTGCCCAGAACTTCGGCTACGAACGACATCTCGAACACGACGAGCGCTACGAGATGGCGATGGAGTGGATCGACGTCGTCAAGGCGCTGCAGAACTCGTGGGAGGAGGGCGCCGTCATCGCCGATCCCTACGCCGGCGTCTATGCCGACCACACCAAGGTCAACCCGATCGAGTTCGTGGGCAAGTTCTTCAAGTGCCGCGGCCCGCTGAACACCATCCCGGGTCCGCAGCGTGAGGTGCCGGTGTGCTCGGCCGGTAGCTCGGAGCCGGGTCGTGTGCTCGCCGCCAACTACGACGACACCCAGATCGCCATCGTCAAGGACGCCGCAGACGCCAAGGCCTACCGCGAGGACATCCGTGCCCGCGCGGCCGCCGCCGGACGCAACCCCGACCACATCAAGGTCCTCTTCATCGCGACCCCGACGATCGCGGCCACCGACGCCGAGGCCCAGGCCGCCTACGAAGCGGCGCAAGCGTTCCGCAAGACGGACAAGGCCATCGAGTACAACCTGTGGAACATGTCCTACACCTCGGGTGGTCGTATCGACTTCGGTGCCATCGATCCCGACACCAGGGTCGGCGACATCGATCTGTCCAAGCAGAACGGCGAGTACACCTCGATCGCCGGACTGTTCGGCGGCCGCGAGGACGAGACCCTGCGCGAGGTCGTCGCGAGCAGCTTCCAGGTCAAGGACATGGGACTCATCGGTTCACCGTCGACCATCGCGGACAAGATGGGCGAGATCATGGAAGAGGCGGGTGGAGACGGCTTCCTCTTCTATCTGCCCACCACGCGCATGAACATGGCGATGATCTCCGACGGCCTGGCACCGGAACTGCGTCGCCGCGGACTCATCCGTGAGGAGTACACCGGATCGACCCTCCGGGAGAACCTGCGCGCCTTCTGATCACCGAGACCACTGTGTCCCCGCACGTCTCGGCGTGCGGGGACACAGGCGATCGTCTAGCGGTACGCCGCGCGGGCGTGCGGCACCATGCGGATGGCCCTGGGCAACCGCGGGATGATCAGCCGCGACTGCAGCGAGATCAGGCGGAAGAGAAGGCGGCGTCCGGCACCCCAGTCGATGCCGAGCAGCTCGCGGAGCTCCGGTGTGAGCAGACCGGCGGTGACGGTGGCCAGGACGAGACCGGCCACGGGACGGACCGTCGTGTTCCAGACGAGCGCGTGCCGTAGGACCGGGATGTGCGGCGGCGGTTTCGGCGACGTCACCACACCGAAGACGCGATCGGTCATGTCGGAACGCTCGAGTCGGGTGCGGGTCATCTCGTCGAACCAGGCGCAGAATGCCTCCCAGTTCTCCGGCATGTCCTGCTCGCGCACGCCGTACATGAGCCCGACCCGGCGCATCTCGAGGTAGAACTGCTCGACCTCGCCGGGCTTCCACCCTCGTCCGAGTTCCTTCTGCTGGGTGTAGATCCCGTGCACGAGGCTCGCGTGAACCCAGTGGAACGCTTCGGGATTCAATGAGCTCCAGCGGGAGCCGTCGGGATTCCGGCCCTTGATGTCGCGGTGGCGTTCGCGCAGCCGGCGCGCCATGGCGAGTGCGTCGTCGCGGCCGTAGACGACGCCCATGATCATGTCGAGTGTGCGTTCGGCACGTCCGTACGGGTCGGTCTCGAAGACCGAGAACTCGCGCACGCCGGTCGCCACCACGGGGTGGGCGACGTCGATGAGGAGCCGACGGGGCGCACCCAGGACGAAGGTCAGGTCGCCGAAGACCGTCCAGGCCACCGAATCCGGTCCGAGGGGAGTGATCTCGGAGTTGTCGATGGACGCCTCGGGTTCTGCTGTCATCTGCCTTCGCTCATTCCCGGATAGAACGGGTCGACCTGGAAACAGGGTACGCGCGTTGCCTCGGCGGGCGTCAACGCATTCTTCACGTGACGCCAGGTGCGCTCGCTGAAGTTGATCGACAGGTGCTCGGAGAGATCTACCGGACAGTCCTGCTGCAGAAGAATGTTCGTGACGTTGTCACCCTCGAGGAAGCCGTTGGTGAACGGGGTCGCGATCTCGTCGTACTTGGTGACGATCGTCGTGTAGTGGGGTCCCGGCTTGGTGTCACCGTTGCCGTAGACCTTGCGAACGAGGTCCGAATACTGTGCCTGCTGTGCGAAGGCGGGGAACAGTGCCTTGAAGATGTCGTAGCCGACGGGTCCGAACGGCGGGATGAAATACCGTACGTAGGTGAGCATGTCGCCCGTCGAACCGTGGTTACCGGGCGCGATGCCGATGACCTTGTCGACCTTCTTGTCGCCGCCGAGGAAGTCGATGTAGTAGTGCGGCAACAGGCCACCGCCCTGCGACCAACCGACCAGATCGACCTTCTTCGCCCCGGTGCTGCGCATGATCCGGTCGATGTTGCGCGAGACCTCGCGGGCTGACCGCTCGATGTCGGCGAGACCCTGGATGGGGAAGCTCGGCAGCGGCGTGATGTTGCCGTAGTTGAACGTGTAGACGCAGTACCCGCGGTTGGCGAGGTACGGGGCGCCGGCACTGTAGGCCCACTGGGTGGTGGCGGTGGCGTTCAGCAGGATCACCGGGTTGGGGCGGTCCTCGGTCAGCTTGCACGACGGGTCGTTGGCGCCCGGCGGGGACCAGTTCGCGTCCAACGTCTGGTTGAGCACGTTGGGGATCGCGGACCGGAAGTCCCAGGACACGGGGTGTTTCTTCGACGGCGCGGCCTCGGCCGAACCCACCCCGGTCAGACCCAACGTCGCTGTCATCGTGCATGCCACCGCAGCGGTGACGATCGTCGTCAGCCGTCTCATCTTGAACATGTTCCTCCACCCTCGATCTGAGGACAGATGTTGTCAGAGTCGTCGCGGATCCGCAACGAATCAGTTACCCGATCGCCCGCCCGACCCCCCACCTGCCGCGAGGCGTCCGGCAAGATCGACGACAACCGTTGGCACCCGGCCGATTTCGTCGAAGCGGGAAATTGCTCGCAAGGTCGCGACCTACTCTGGCACCTGCATCGGCCCCTGGTGACGCCCGTGACCAACGTCGCGTCATCGTCGAGCCGACCCCGTGGGCGCGGACTAGCGGCTCCGGCCGCGAAAGGTGAGTGGACATGGTCTCGGTGACCGGCGCAGTCGGAACCGCCGTCGAACAGGTGCAGGACGCCGTCGGCGCCTTCAAGGTGCTCAAGCGTTCGGGTCTGCTGGACCCCACGCGACCCAAAGAGCTCCTCACCACGGTCAAGCGCGCGAAGATCATCGGGCCCTGCGCGTCGGTGGTGGCGCAGGGTGCGGACGAGTACCCGGAAGCGGGTGCGGTCGCCGACGAACGCGGTGAACTGACCTACGGTGAACTGAACGCGAACGCGAACGCGTTGGCCAACCATCTGCTCTCCTCCGGCGTCGAGCGAGGCTCGGTGATCGGCGTGATCGCGCGCGACCATCGAGGTCTGCTGACGACGATGAGCGCCGCGGGCAAGGCCGGTGTGCGGCTGGCCATGATGAACACGGGATTCGGAAAGACCCAGTTCGTCGAGGTCGCCGAACGCGAGAAGATCGTCGCGATGCTCTACGACGAGGAGTTCAGCGATCTCGCCGACGCCCTACCTCCCGAGACTCTCCGGATCGTGACCTGGGTCGATGGCGAGCGCCCGGTCCCCGAAGGGGTTCGCACCCTCGACGACATCGTCGCCGGCGGGGACACGTCAACACCCGCGGAACCGGATGAGTGGGCCGGACTCGTGATCCTGACGAGCGGCACGACGGGACTGCCCAAGGGGGCTCAGCGCTCCAAGTTGTCCCCGTTCTCGAGCGCCCTTCTGCTCGACCGAATCCCGTTCCCGCAACGCGGGACCATGGTGATCGTCTCGCCGATCTTCCACTCCACCGGCTTCGCGCTCTGGGGTGTGGGGGCGGCTCTGGGCAACAAGGCCGTCGTGATGCGACGGTTCGATCCGGAGAAGACGCTGGCCGCGCTGGCCGAACACAAAGCGGAGGTGCTGGTCGCGGTACCGACCATGCTCCACCGCATGGTGGCTCTCGGACCCGACGTCATCAAGAAGTACGACACGTCCGCGCTGCGGATCATCGTGATCGCGGGATCGGCTCTGTCGCCGACGCTTTCGGAGGCCGTCCAGGACACGTTCGGCGACGTCCTCTACAACCTCTACGGGTCGACCGAGGTGGCGGTCGCCTCGGTGGCGCAACCCGAGGAACTGCGTCTCGCGCCGGGCACGGTCGGCCGGCCGCCGGTCACCAGCCGCCTCGCCCTGTTCGACGACGAAGGTCGACGGATCTCCGGAACCAACGTCCGTGGAAGGCTCTTCGTCCGCAACGGTGCTCCTTTCGAGGGGTACACCGACGGACGCAACAAGGAGGTCATCGACGGCTTCATGTCCACCGGCGACATGGCGCGGTTCGACGAACACGGCCTGCTGCACATCGACGGCCGCGACGACGACATGATCGTCTCCGGCGGGGAGAACGTCTATCCGCTCGAGGTGGAGAACCTGCTCGGCGAACACCCCGACATCGACGACGTCGCGGTGATCGGCGTGGACGACGACGAGTTCGGAAAGCGGCTGCGCGCCTTCATCGTTGCGGCTCCGCATGCCAACCCTTCGCCCGAGGACGTCAAGGCGCATGTGAAGGCGCATCTCGCCCGGTACAAGGTGCCGCGCGACGTGGTGTTCGTCGACGAGTTGCCGCGCAATCCCACGGGCAAGCTCGTCCGCCGGCAGTTGCCGACGGGGCCGCTGTAGGTCTCGATCAGCGGAGGTCAGCCGGCGGCCCGGTCTCGCTTCAGCTGTGCGACAACCAGATGCAGCGCGGCGGTGGTGGTGAGGGAGCGGACCCGTTCCCGGTCACCGGGGAAGCGCCGCGTGATCGTGTGGGTCGGGCGGCCCTTGATCGCGACGCCGAAGCAGACGGTGCCGACCGGCTTGGCCTCGGTGCCGCCGTCGGGACCGGCGATTCCGGTGGTCGACACCGCGACATCGGACTTGAGATGGCGGAGGGCTCCCTCGGCCATCGCCGCGGCGACCTCCTCGCTGACCGCGCCGCGTGAGGCGATGAGTTCGGCGGGAACGTCGATGAGATCGGACTTCGCGTCGTTGGAGTACGACACGACGCCGCCCGTGACGTAGGCGGAGGAGCCGGGACGGTCGGTGAGTCGAGCTGCGACGAGCCCGCCGGTGCAGGATTCCGCCGTGGCGATCAGCCGACCGTCGAGGGTCGCGATGAGCTGGTCCTCGATCGTCGATCCGTCGGTCGAGAAAATCTGTCTCCCATGGTGTTCGGTGAGAAAGTCCAACAGCTGTCCGTAGGTGGCGGTGTCGGCGGCGGCGAACCGGGTGACCATGTCGAGTTCCCCGCGTCGCAGGCAGGTGGTGATCTCGAGGGCAGCGAAGCCGGGAATGGTCTCCTCGGCACGGCGCAGGGTCTCGGCGAGCTCGGCCTCATGCAGACCGTAGGCCCGGATGGTCTCCTGCGTGAGGTCGTCTGCCCGGGACACCACGTCGGCGATGGCGGGTGAGGCGATCGCGGCCGGCCACATCGCCTGAAGTTCACCGGGCGGGCCGGGCAGGACGAGGATCGCCGGCAAGGGTTGCGTACCGGGGACTGCGGGAATGGCGACGCCCGGCGCCGTGCCGGTGGGCGGTATCGCCACGGCACCGGCGGGAACGCGGGCCTGCTTGTGGATACCGATGCGGGTCGGGCCGTCGTCGAGGTCGACGGTGTCGGGTCGCCAGCGTCGGATGATGCCGGCGATGTGCTCCTCGAGAGCCGGGTCGAGCTGCAGGTCGCGCCCGCAGAACTCGGCGACCGTCGCCACCGTGAGGTCGTCGGCCGTGGGACCGAGACCGCCACTGGTGACGATGAGATCGACCTGCTGGTCGGCGAGGAATCGCAGCTGCGCGGTGAGGTCGGCAGGGCGATCCCCGCAGATCGTGATGTGGGCGACGTCGACGCCGGCCGCGAGTAGTTGCTCGGACACCCACGGGCCGTTCTGGTCGGCGATCCGTCCGGTCAGTACCTCGGTTCCGGTCACCACGATTCCTGCGCGCACAGTCACGGGTTCGAGCCTAGTCGGGGACTCCTCCGGTGAGGGTGCCTGCTGGTTCGAACCGTACGAACTCAACTCGGCCGCCAGACTTCGATCGAAGTCTGGCGGCCGAGTTGAGATCTGGGAGTGAGGTTCTCTACGCCTTCTCGGCCTTCGCCTTCTCCTGCATCGACGACCGGGCCGGGTTGGCCTGGTCATCCGACTTCGGGTCGGACTCGTCCTTCTTCTCGGTCACGCCCGACTTGATGCGGGCACCGATGTCGGGATCGACGCGGTGCCAGTACTCGAACGCGCGCTGCAGAACGGGTTCGGAGACACCGTTGAGGAGATGGCCGACGACGTTGTCGACGAACCGCTCTCGCGCGTCGTCGTCGAACACCTCGCGGACCAGCGTTCCCGCCTGGCCCCAGTCGTCGTCCTCGGGATGATCGACATAGGCGCTGCGCAGGATCTCGCCGTTGGCCGCCCACTGTGGTTCGCCCTGACCGGGATACAGCGCCGACGGGCCTCCCTTGGAATTGGGTGCGTAGACCGGGTCGGTGACGTTGTGGATACGCATCGCGCCGTCCTTGGAGTACGAGTGGACCTCGTTCTTGGGCGCGTTGACCGGGATCTGCTTGTAGTTGCCGCCGAGACGGTGCCGGTGGGCGTCGGCGTAGGAGAAGACGCGGCCCAACAACATCCGGTCGGGGCTGAAGCCGATGCCGGGCACGACGTTGTTCGGCTCGAAGGCGACCTGCTCGATCTGCGTGTGATGATCGACCGGGTTGGTGTGCAGCGTCATCTTGCCGACGTCGATCAGCGGGTAGTCGCCGTGCGGCCACACCTTGGTCAGGTCGAATGGGTTGAACCGGTAGCCCACCGCGTCGTCGAACGGCATGAGCTGGACCTTCAGCGTCCAGCTCGGATGGTTACCGGCGTCGATGTTCTCGAACAGGTCCCGGGTGTGGAAATCGGTGTCGGCAGCGGCCATCTGATCGGCCTCGTGCTGCGTCAGGTGCTCGACGCCCTGGTCGGACTTGAAATGGTATTTGACCCAGTGCTTCACGCCTTCGGCGTTGACCCACAGATACGTGTGCGAGCTGTAGCCGTTCATGTGACGCCACGTCTTCGGGATGCCGCGGTCGCCCATCAGCCAGGTGACCTGGTGGGCGGACTCGGGCGACAGCGTCCAGAAGTCCCACTGCATGTCGTGGTCGCGAAGGTTGTTGTCCTGCCGACGTTTCTGGGAGCGGATGAAGTGCTGGAACTTCATCGGGTCCTTGACGAAGAAGATCGGCGTGTTGTTGCCGACCATGTCGTAGATGCCCTCGGACGTGTAGAACTTCAGCGCGAAACCGCGTGGGTCACGCCAGGTGTCGGGGCTGCCGCGTTCGCCGGCCACCGTCGAGAACCGCGCCACCATCTCGGTCTTCACGCCGGGCTGGAACAGTGCGGCGCTGGTGTAGGCCGAGACGTCCTCGGTGGTTTCGAACGTCCCGAAAGCGCCACTGCCCTTGGCATGTGGCTGTCGTTCGGGAATTCGTTCGCGGTTGAACTGGGCCATCTGCTCGATCAGATAGTGATCGTGCAGGACGATCGGTCCTCCGGCGCCCACGGTCAGAGAGTGTTCGTCACTCCCGGCCGGCGCGCCCGAATCCCGGGTTGTGTAGAGCGAATCGTCGGACATATCGCCTCCGAGAGGTCGTCGTATCCGTGCAAGAAAATGCGCGACCCGAGGGCTGCAGGTCCGCCCAGCCGATCCTACGCTGAGCCGATCGCCGTCACGGCCGCTCGCCCGCGACGATGCCGAACTCGCGGAGCACCGCGTCGGTGTGTTCGCCCAGGGCGGGTACCGGTCCCATCGCGAGCTCGACGTCGTCGAACGTCATCGGCGGCAGCACCGCCTTGATCGGTCCGACCTCGGTGTCGACGTCGCGCCAGCGGTCGCGTTCGCCGAGCTGCGGATGCTCGACCACGGCCTCGAGATCGCGGATCTCGGCGGCCGGCACACCTGCGTCGGCGAGGCGCCGGTCGAGCTCCTCGGTGGTGAACCGTTTGGTCTCCGCCGCGATGACGGCGTCGACCTCCGCCCGACGGGAGACGCGATCGATGTTGGTCTTGTACCGGGGGTCCTCGGCGAGATCCGGGCGATCGAGCACGACGCGGGTCAGCGTGTCCCACCCGCGGTCGTTCTGGACCCCGATCAGGATGGTGCCGTCCTGGGTGGGGTACTTGTCGTACGGCACGATCGCCGCGTGGCCGAGGCCGACGCGAGCGATCTGTTTGCCGCCGTAGAGCCGCATGTACATGGCGTGACCCATCCACTCGACCGTGGAGTCGAACATCGACACGGCCACCCGTGCGCCGATGCCGGTGGTGGCGCGGCGGAACAGCGCCGACAGCACCGAGGTGAGGGCGTACATCCCGGCGGCGATGTCGGAGGACGGGATGCCGGTCTTGGTCATGTCCTCGGGCGTCCCGGTCACGGAGATCAGGCCGGTCTCGGCCTGGACGAGCATGTCGTAGGCCTTGCGGTCGCGGAACGGGCCGGCGTCGCCGTAGCCGGACATGTCGACGACGATCAGTTCGGGATGGTCGGCGCGCAGGACGTCGGCGCCGAGTCCGAGGCGCGCCGCGGCGCCGGGAGCCAGGTTCTGCAGGAAGACGTCGGCTCCGGCGATCAGCGTCTTGATCGCGTCGCGGCCGGCTTCGCTCTTGAGGTCGAGTTCGACCGATTCCTTGCCGCGGTTCAGCCACACGAAATGCGAACCCGCGCCGCCGCGTACAGCCGAGTCGTACTGCCGGGCGAAGTCCCCTTCACCCACGCGCTCGACCTTGATGACCCGTGCACCCAGGTCGGCGAGGTGCCGGGTGGCGAGGGGAGCGGCGACGGCCTGCTCGAGGGCGACGACGGTGATCCCCTCCAGCGGCAGCAGGGCTGAGTCCGAGGAGGGCGACTGGTCCGAATTCACCGGCCAAGGATCACCTGCACTTGTCGGGTTCGTCAACGCGATCGGGATCAACCCGACCATCTGTGAGTCCCGCGTCACGATCGGCGTTGTGCGCCGTCGCGGGCGGGGGTCATGAGCTGCGGTCGACCGGTTTCACCGCCGGGTCGGCGAGCGCCCGCCGGTCGAGGTCGGCGTCGACCCCTGTGCCGTCGAACGTCTCGCCGGCGATGACCTGGGCGAACTCCTCGTCGGCCGTCTCCACGGCCGCCTCCGCGGCGAGCCGCTGCTCCTCACCGGTCAGGGTGTTGAGAGCGACCTCCTTGATGAAGAGGACCGCGATCGTGCCGACGATCGCCATCGCCATCGAGACCAGGAAGATCCGGGCTGTGCCGTCGCCGTACGCGCCGCGGACGATCGCCGCGATGGGTGCGGGCAGTTCGTTGAGGTTGGACAGGCCGGCACCGCCGGAGCCGGACTGGGTGATGCCGATCGCGCGCAGGCCCTTACCGATCAGGTCGGTGACGTGGTTCGACAGCACCGCTCCGAGCACCGAGACGCCGGCTGCACCACCGAGTGAGCGGAAGAAGGTCACGGTCGAGGTGGCCGCACCGAGGTTCTTCGGCTCCACGGTGTTCTGCACCGCGAGCACCAGATTCTGCATCGTCATGCCCATACCGAGTCCCAGCGCGAACAGGTAGCCGCTCAGGACCGCCATGTTGGTGTGGGCGTCGATCGTCGCGAGGAGGCCGAAGCCGACCGCCATCACGATCGAGCCGGCGACCAGGTAGTTCTTCCAGCGGCCGTACTTGGTGATGAGGCGCCCGGAGAGGGTCGCCGAGACCACCGAGCCGAAGACCATCGGGAGGGTCAGCAACCCGGCCGCGGTGGGGGAGTAGCCGCGGGCGATCTGGAAATACTGGCCCAGGAACACCGCGCCGCCGAACAGGGCCACACCGACCGCGATGCTGGCGATGGTCGCGAGGGTGGTCGTGCGCTCCTTGAACAGGTGCAGCGGGATGATCGGGTCCTTGGCCCTGGACTCCACCCAGATCGCGACGGCGAGCAGGGCGAGTCCGAGTGCGACGAGACCGAACGACACGCCCGAGACCCAGTCGAAGTTCTTGCCGGCGAGGGTGACCCAGATCAGGATGACACTGACGCCGGCCGAGATGAGCAGGGCTCCGGCGTAGTCGATGTAGACCTTGCGCCGGACGACCGGGAGGTTGAGGGTGCGCTGCACGACGATCATGGCGATGACGGCCAGCGGGACACACACGTAGAACGTCCAGCGCCAACCGAGCCAGCTCGTGTCGACGATGACGCCGCCCATCAGTGGTCCGGCGACGGTTGCGATCGACATGACGCCGGCGATGGCGCCCTGGTAGCGGCCGCGCTCACGCGGGCTGAACATCGACGCGATGACGATCATGACCAGCGACTGCATGCCGCCGAGGCCGAGGCCCTGGATCACGCGGAAGCCGATCAGCATCGAGACCGAGGTCGACAGACCGGCGAGCATCGAGCCGATCGTGAACACGCCGAGCGACAGCTGGACGAGGAGCTTCTTGCTGAAGACGTCGGACAGCTTTCCCCAGATCGGGGTGGCGGCCGTGGAAGCGAGCAGGGTCGCCGTCACGACCCAGGTGTACTGATCCTGGGTGCCGTGTAGCTGGGTGATGATCGTCGGCAATGCGTTGGACACGATCGTGGCCGAGGTCAGGGCGACGAACATGCCGAGCAGCAGGCCGATCAGCGCGTTGATGCGCTGCTTGTGGGTCATCGGTGTGTCGACGGGTTCCACTTGTGGTGGGGACGTTGTCATACGGGGGTTCCTCCGGGGTCGTGCGTGCGCCGTGTGGACGGAGCCGGATGGCGGCGACCACAGAACATCGACGAAAAACGGGCTCGTCGACCTCGTGGACTCAGGTGCCGGGAACAGCTGGCGGAAACGGGGGTCCGGCATAGGCCGCCGCCCGTTTAGTTGAATGCTGCAACTATAGGGCGCGAAAGGTGTAACGCGCAACTAAACGGGTTATTCCCGATGCCCGGAACCCGGTGGGGAATTGTGCCGCCTGCCCGACCCGGCGCGTCAGGACTCCGGGTCGACGACCGGGTCGTTGGTCGCCTCGCCGAGCCGGTGGAGCAGGCGTGTGAGGGTGCGGATGTCCTCGGGGTTCCACTGGGCCAGACGGGCTCGCCACTCGGAGATCGCCGACGCGAGAACGGCGTCGACCCGTTCGCGCCCATGATCGGTCAGCGTGACCATGCGGGCCCGTGCGTCACGCGGGTCGGGGTGCCGCTCGGCGAGCCCGAGTCGTACGACCGCGTCGATCTGCCGCGTGACCGTCGACTTCTCCATCCCGACCGCACTGACCAGGTCGGACATCGGCATCGAGTTGTGACGGGCGAGCACGGAGATGAGCGGATAGCACGACGGGTCGAGACGGCCGTCGATCTCGCGGGCCCGCAGACGCGTCCGGATTCGGCCGCGTCGCCAGAAATCGGTGAGCTCGGCTTCCAGGCCGCCGATGGCGTCGGGGCCGATGGGGTCGGCAGCCGTCGGGTCCGAGCTCATGATCGGGGAGTCCTTTCGCCGGTACGCCGTGCCGAGTCGCGGTCAGACTACCGACCGAACAGCCGTCGAGCACACGCAGCCATGGCCCATTTGCCCGATTATCGGGGTCTGTCTATGGGCGATCGCGTGGGAGCGGCCCGGTCGACGGGAGTGTGGCCTGCGTCAACCTGCTTGGAGTCGGCCTCCCCGATGGGGCACGATCGAGGAGTGAGCACGACACAACGCACCACCCCGAACGTCTGGGAGTACATCAAGTACTGCTACTGGGCGCCCCTGCCGAAGTCGATGACCGCCTGGGTCGAGAACGACCTCGCGGGACCCGGGGCCTCGTGGCGGATGGTCGTGCGGTGGGCCATCCCCTGCATCATCCTCGTGAGCCCGATGATGTTCGTCCCGGCGGACTGGGGTGTGCGGGTCATCATGACGTTTCCGATCCTCATCGCCTACCTGTTCTTCTCGATCGCGCTGAACCGCGTGTACCGCCGTCATCGGCTGGCCCAGCACGGACTCAACCCAGACCTGATCAACCGGCTCGAGCGGGAGAAGAACTCCGATCTGTACGACGAGTACCACCGCAAGTACCGCGGGGAGCATCGTCGCCGCTGATTGCGAGGTCAGTACAGGTAGTCCTCGCCGCTCGCGCGCACGGTCACGTCAGAGAGGCTGATCCCCCAGGGCTGATCGATGACGTGGACGACGGCGTCGGCCAGGTCCTCGGGAGTGATGAGCCAGTACCGGATCGAGTCCGCGTCGGTCAGCTCGGGCGGTAGTTCGCCCTTGAGCATCTGGACGACGTGCTCCCGGTACGACGCCGCGCGCTGGCCGACGATGCCGCGGATCGCGCGGTCATTGACGATCCAGCTCGCCAGATTGGTGCCCGCGACACCGGTGGGCTTGACCGTGGTGACCTTGATCTTGCCCTTCGCCTCGATCCGCAACGAGTCCGACAGCATGGTGACCGCCGCCTTCGTCGCGCTGTAGACACCCGATCCCTCGAAGCCGCCGTTGCCGTAGATCGACGCGATGTTGACGACCTGCCGGCGGCCCTGCGCGATCATCTGGTCGTAGACGGCGGAGATGCCGTTCACGACGCCCTTGATGTTGATGTCGATGGCCTTGTGCCACTTCTCCCAGGCGCGTTCGTGATCGGCGAAGAAGGCCAACGGCATGACGCCGGCGTTGTTGACGATGACGTCGATGGCCCCGAACTTCTCGACGGCGAGCGTTGCGGCCGACCGCATCTGTGCCATGTCGGTCACGTCGGCGACCTGCGCGACCGCCGATCCGCCGGCGGCGACGATGCCGTCGACAACGGCGGTCAGACCGTCGGTGTCGATGTCCACGCCGACGACATGGGCACCACGCGAGGCGCACCTCTGGGCGATGGCCTTGCCGAATCCGCCACCGGCTCCCGTGATGATGATGGTCTTGTCCTGCAAGTGATCTGACATGCATCTCCCCCGGCCGCGAATAATCGGGCCACCCTAACAGCGAACGCGGGCAGCAAGTTGGACACGAGACCCGGTCAGGGTGTGCACCCCTCAGCGCACCATGACCGAGGGGGCGCATCAGAAGAGCCCGCCGGATCCGCGGCCCTACTCGACAGACCCACCCCGGGTCGATCGTCGGCTGTGGGTCTGTCGTGTTGACCCGCTGGCCATCGATTCAGTCATATGACTCAGCATCTGTCAAGCCTTGCGGCGAGCTGATCAGAACGAGGGACGAAAACCGTTGTAGCCCTTGACAGGACTGTGTTCATGCCGAATTCTGCTTCGGGCGGCTGCATCTCGCAGACGTCATCTTCTCCCTATCGCGGTCGAGAGTGCCGTGACTTCCTCAGTGCATGCGTGTGCGGGATCGTCTCGTGCACCGACGACAGGAGATCCATGTCCGGGGCGTTACCGACGAGACGAACCTTCCTCAAGGCTGCGGCGGTCACCGCGGCCGGCGCAGCGGGCGCGATCGCTGTGTCCGCGAACGGGACCCCGGCGTCGGCGGCGCCGACGCGCCGTGTCCGGCGCACCCGGGAGGAGCATCGGGTGGTGGTGGTCGGCTCCGGATTCGGTGGAGGTGTCTCGGCACTCCGCCTGGCGCAGGCCGGTGTGCCTGTCCTGATGCTCGAGCGGGGGAAGCGATGGCCGACCGGGCCGAACTCGGAGACCTTCCCGCGGGCGTTGAGCCCCGACAAACGCATGCTGTGGCACGAGTCCACACCGAATCTGTTCGGTAAACCGCTGAGCGTCGAACCCTATGTGGGACTGTTCGAATCGGTTGCGGGCGAGAACATGACGGCGTTGTGTCCGGCGGGACTCGGTGGCGGATCGCTGGTCTATCAGGGCATGACATTGCAGCCGAGCGAGGCGGTCTTCAACGAGCACTTCCCCAACGCTCTCGACTGGCAGCTGATGAACCGCGTGCACTATCCGCGGGTCGCCGAGATGCTCAAGGTCGCGGTGGCACCCGACTCGGTGGTGCGGTCACCCCAGTATCTGGCCCCGCGTCAGTTCGCCAAACGGGTTCGCGCCGAGGGACTCCCGCTGCAGAAAATCCCGATGCCCATCGACTGGGGATACGCCGAGGCGGAGCTCCGCGGTGAGATGAAGCCGTCCTACACCAACGGTGACGGCGCGATCGGCGTGAACAACGGCGGCAAGCACAGCGTCGACGTCACCTACATCAAGCAGGCCGAGGCGACCGGGCTCGTGACCGTGCGGACACTGCACACCGTCCGGCAGGTCAGCAGGCGGAAGGACGGCAAGTGGTCCCTCGACGTCGAACGCACCGATGAGACCGGAAAGGTGCTGGAGCACAAAGAGATCGTCACCAAGACGCTCATCATGGCGGCGGGCAGTGTCAACACCACCAAGCTTCTCGTGCGGGCCCGCGAGGCAGGCGCGATCACCGACCTGCCCGATGGCCTCGGCCGCGGCTGGGGGACCAATGCCGACCGCATCTACACGTGGACGAGCCCGAGCATCGATTTCGGCACGGCGCAAGGCGGTCCGGTTGTGTACGGCAGTCCCAATTGGAGCAACCCGAAGAGTGCGTTCACCGTCATCCAGGCGTCTCTGCCCCCGATGCCGGTCTACGCCGGGACCACGATGCTGGTGGGCTTCGGTGTCAGTTCCGGACGCGGAGTCATCTCCTACGACTCGAGGGCCGGCGACGCGATCATCAAGTGGCCGCACGAGGGCGACTCGGAGATCCAGACCAAACACATCGACGGCGCGGTCCGCAGGATCGCCGGGCCCGACGCGATCCTCACCGACACCAACGCATTCTTCCCGTCGACGTGGCATGCACTCGGGGGCGCCAACATGGGCACGGTCTGCGACCTCGAGGGGCGGGTCAAGGGGCAGCCCGGTCTCTACGTCCTCGACGGTGCGCTCATGCCGGGCACCACCGCAGCCTGCAACCCGTCCATGACCATCGCCGCGGTGGCCGAACGCGCGCTCGACCACATCGTCGCCAAGGACGTGGGGGCCACGATCTGACCCTTCGTGGCTCGCTTCGCTCGCACCTCAGGGATCGAGAGGAGGTCCGCCGATGGAATGCACCCACCAGGGGCCGCCCGATGACACTATGTCGGCGATGTCGCTGCACCGGGCGGTTTCCAGGCGCGCTGTTCAGGGGTGGTTCTCGGTCGCGGTGGTCGGGGTGACCGGGGCGAGCCACATGCCGGTGAGGGCGTCGACGACGATCGAGCACTGGTGCTGCCAGGGCGTGACCGGGCGATCACCGGAATCGGCGGCGCGCTCGATGTCCGCCAGGATGTTCACGATGATGTGGCGCGTCATGTTGTTGCGGATCTCGAGAACGGGACCGGGGAACTCCGGCAGCGCACCGTACAAGCCCTCGAGGATCGCCAGCAGCGGTTTCGACTCGCCCATCTTCTCGTACAGCAGGATGGTGGTGGCCGGATCGCTGGAGACATTCGCGAAGAACCGGGCGAAGTACGTCGGGGCGCCGAGCCCGCCGACATACTCGATCTCCGGGCACACCAGACACCGGATCCAGTCGCGGACCTCCGGGTCCGGTCCGATCGCGTCGAGCGCCTTCTGACGCATTCGATCGATGGTGGCGTTGTGTCTGTCGAGGGTGGCCCGGATCAGGTCGTCCTTGGAACCGAAGTGATGGCCGACCGCATAGTTGTTGCCCTGACCGGCGGCTTTGCTGATCTGCCTGCTGGAGACCGCAGACACGCCGTGCAGCGCGATCAGCTCCTCAGCCGCGCTGATCAGCGCCTGGCGGGTACGGGCAGACTGCTCCGTCTTCCCATCGGTCATGGGTAGATGATGCCCTACCGTCGTAGGCTTGCGGCGCCGGGATTGTGACCTGTTATCCGGGTCCCGACGCGCGCGCCGACCTCCGCGGACGGACCGGTTTGCGTCGGTCAGGCCACCCGGCCCTAAGGTGGATCGACTGTACTCAAGTGAATCCGGTCCACGCCCTCACGCGGCGGGCCGTCCACGACCTGTGTGAGGGGACCTGATGGCGATCACGCCCACGGCCACGACGAGTCTGCGAGAGCTGACGCTCCGAGGGGTCATCCTCGGCGGAGTCATCACCCTCGTCTTCACGGCGGCCAATGTCTATCTCGGTCTCAAGGTCGGGCTCACGTTCGCCACCGCCATCCCGGCGGCGGTGATCTCGATGAGCATCCTGCGGTACTTCGCCAACCACTCGGTGGTGGAGAACAACATCGTCCAGACGATCGCGTCGGCTGCCGGCACGCTGTCGGCGATCATCTTCGTGATCCCCGGTCTGGTGATCATCGGGTGGTGGACGGGATTCCCGTACTGGATCACGGTCGCCGTCTGTGCGATCGGCGGCATCCTCGGCGTGATGTATTCGATCCCGCTGCGCCGGGCGCTGGTCACCGGATCCGATTTGCCCTATCCGGAAGGTGTTGCGGCGGCTGAGGTCCTGAAGGTCGGCGACTCGGCCGGCGGTGCCGCGGAGAACAAGGCCGGTCTGCGCACGATCGTCATCGGTTCGATCGCGTCGGCGGGTTTCGCTCTGCTGACGAAGCTGAAGGTCTTGAGCGACTCGATCGCGACGACGATCAAGGTCGGCGCGGGCGGCACGCTGTTCAGTGCCGGACTCTCGATGTCGCTCATCGGCATCGGGCACCTCGTCGGCGTCACCGTCGGTGTCGCGATGCTCGTCGGTCTGGTGATCTCCTACGGCGTCCTGCTGCCCATCGAGAGCCAGAACCAGGGTGAGGCAGGAGAGTCGCTCAGCGATGTCGTCTCCTCGGTGTTCGCCAACGACGTCCGGCTGATCGGCGCCGGCGCGATCGCCATCGCTGCGATCTGGACTCTCATCAAGGTGATGGGACCCATCGCAAGCGGGATCAAGGGCTCATTGGCATCGTCGCGGTCCCGCCGCGAGGGGGTGACCGTAGACATCACCGAGCGCGACATCCCGTTCAACATCGTCGGCGGCAGCATCCTCGTGCTGCTCATCCCGATCGGTCTGCTTCTGTGGGACTTCGTGCACGGCACGGTCCTCGATGGCAGCGCAGCCGGGATCATCGCGGTGAGCGTCGTCTTCGTCTTCGTCATCGGCCTGGCGGTGGCGGCGGTCTGCGGCTACATGGCCGGTCTCATCGGCTCGTCGAACTCCCCGATCTCCGGCGTCGGCATCCTGGTGGTCCTCATCGCCGCTCTCCTCATCAAGGCGACCTTCGGTGGTGCCGACTCCGCCCAAACCGACGCCCTGATCGCCTACACGTTGTTCACGGCCGCGGTGGTCTTCGGCGTCGCGACGATCTCCAATGACAACCTGCAGGACCTCAAGACCGGTCAGCTGGTCGGCGCGACACCGTGGAAGCAGCAGGTGGCGTTGGTGATCGGTGTGCTCTTCGGTTCGGCGATCATCCCGCCGATCCTCGGACTGATGTACGACGTCTTCGGTTTCGTGGGTGCTCCCGGCGCCGGCCCCGACGCTCTGGCCGCACCGCAGGCGGGCCTGCTGTCCACCCTCGCCAAGGGTGTGCTCGGCGCCGATCTGAACTGGGCCCTCATCGGACTCGGAGCCCTCATCGGCGCGATCGTCATCCTCATCGACGAACTGCTGGGTCGTGCGGGCAAGTTCCGGCTGCCGCCGCTCGCGGTCGGCATGGGCATGTACCTGCCGATGTCGGTCACCCTGATCATCCCGGTGGGCGCCTTCCTCGGTCACTTCTACAACCGCTGGGCCGAGCGCAGCGGCGGCGCAGTCGAACACAAGAAGCGCATGGGAGTGCTGCTCGCGACCGGCCTGATCGTCGGTGAGGCACTGTTCGGCGTGGTCTTCGCGGGCATCGTCGCCGCGACCGGCGACGACTCCGTGCTGGCCATCGTCGGCGACGGCTTCGAGACCTGGGCGCAGATCCTCGGCGTCATCGTGTTCGCCGGCGTCGTCGCCCTGCTCTACGACCGCATCGCCAAGCTGGCCGCCGCCAGCGGTGTGGTGCCGGAGAAGGCGGCTGCTTTCGACGCCGGTGACACCACCAAGACCGACCCCAAGGGCTGAGACCGAGAGGTCAGTCTCGGCGGATCAGACTGCCGCCGAGACGCATTCGGCGATGGCGGTGTCGAGGATGTCGAGACCGGTGCGGATCTCCTCGTCGGAGGCGGTCAGCGGGGGTGCGATGCGGAAGATCCCGCCCATGCCCGGTAGCTGGACGACGTTCATGTGGAGTCCGAGCTCGAAACACCGTGCGGTCACGGCAGACCCGAGCCGGTCGGCGCCCTGCTTGGTCGCACGGTCGGTGACGAGTTCGATGCCCTGCATGAGTCCGCGGCCGCGTACGTCGCCCACGCATTCGTGGCGCTCCTGTAGTTCGAGCAGTCCGGCGCGTAGGGCCGAACCTGCTTGTGCTGCACGGGTGTCGAGGCCGTCGCGCTGCAGGACGTCGAGCACGGTCACGCCGACGGCCGCCACCAGCGGGTCGGACACGTGGGTGGTGAAGAAGAGGTAGCCCCGGTCGTGGGCTGCCTGCTCGATCTCGGCGGTGGTGATGACCGCGGCGAGCGGGAGCCCCGCACCGAGCGTCTTCGACAGGGTGAGGATGTCGGGCACGATGCCGTCGCGCTCGAAGGCGTACCAGGAACCGGTGCGGCACAGTCCGGTCTGCGCCTCGTCGACGATGAGCAGCATCCCGCGCTCCTCGCACTTGCGTTTGAGTGCGGCGAAATAACCGGCCGGTGGGTCGATCACACCGCCCGAGGAGAGGATCGGTTCGACGATGCACGCCGCCAACGATCCGGTCGACTGGGCGTCGATGAGTTCGAAACCGAAGTCGAGCTGGCGCTGCCAGTCGAGAGCGCCGTCGGGGTTGGTGAAGTCGGGGCGGTAGGGGTTGGGCGTCGGCAACGCGAAATTGCCGGGCGCGACCGGACCGTACCCGTGCGGCCGGCGCTGTAGGTCGACGCCGCCGCGGCATGCGTCATGCCGTGCCACGACCGCGCGAAGGACACGATCTCGTGCTTGCCGGTGACGAGCTTGGCCATGCGGATCGCGGCCTCGTTGGACTCCGCGCCGGTGCTCAGCAGCAGCACCTTGTCGAGAGCGTCGGGCAGCGTGTCCGACAGCCGGGCCGACAGTTCCAGTACCGGAGGCGAGATCATCCCGCTGAACAGGTGATCGAGTTCGCCGATCTGCCGGGTGACGGTCGCGACGATGTCCGGATGCGAATGCCCGAGGATCGCCGACATCTGTCCCGAGGTGAAGTCGAGAACGGGTCGATCGTCCGCGGTGTGGACCCAGCTGCCCGATGCCCGGACGATCAGCTCCGGCGAGAACTGGCCGCCGTAGCGGACGAGATTGCGGGTGTCGACGCCTGCGGCGCCGGTGATGCTGTCGGGCTGCGTGGTCATGACAGACACCGTACGAGCGACGACCACTCCGCGCGCATCCAGACCGGGGCCCAGGTGACCTCGGACACCACGGCGGCACGACGCCGAATATCGTGTGCTGTGCAGTCGGTTTCCTCCGAAGAACCAGGGAGACACCATGGCAGTCGAGCAACCGTTGAGCGCGGCGATCGAGGACTACCTCGCGGGCGCCGACCATTATCTGGCACTGGTCGCCGAGGTGAGCCCGCAGCAGTGGGACCAGCCGGGACTGGGGGACTGGTCGGTCCGTTCACTGGTCGGACACACGAGCCGCTCGTTGACGACGGTCGCCGACTATCTCGCCCAACTCGAGCCGGACGTCGTCGACATCGATTCGGTGGCAGGCTATTACGCCCGAATCCAGGGGCTGGCGTCCTCGCCGGAGGTGACCGCGCGCGGCGTCGCCGCCGGCGTCGACCTCGGCGAAGACCCGCTCCGAAGGGCGACCGAACGCCGGGACCGCGCGGCCGAGGCGATCAGCGGTATCGCCGACCGGCGGGTCGCCACCCCGTGGGGCTCGATCCTGTTGTCCCACTATCTGCCGACGAGAACCTTCGAACTGGCCGTCCACGGACTCGACATCGCCCGCGCCATCGGATCGTCGTCGACGCTGCCGCGGACGGTGCTCGCCTCGGCCCTGGCCACGGCGGTGGAGGCGGCCGAGCTGACCGGCCAGGGCGAGCAGGCGTTGCTGATCCTCACCGGACGCGAGCAGGGTCCGATCTCGGTGGTGTGACCTCAGCCGGGAACCCGGCTGTGGGCGAACTCGGCGACGATCGCGGCGTTGAACGCCGGGAGGTCGTCGGGCTTGCGGCTGGTGATCAGCACGTTGTCGCCGCTTCGACAGGTCACGACCTCTTCGTCGATCCAGTTGCCGCCGGCGTTGATGACGTCGGTCTTGATGCTGGGGAACGAGGTGAGGGTGCGGCCGCGTACGACGTCGGCCTCGATGAGGGTCCACGGTGCGTGGCAGATCGCGGCGACCGGTTTACCGGCCTCGAAGAAGCCACGCACGAAGCGCACGGCCGGCGCCGAGGCGCGCAGGAAGTCGGGGTTGGCGACGCCACCGGGGAGAACCAGGGCGTCGAAGTCGGCGATGCGGGCATCCTCGAGGACCTTGTCGACGGGGAAGGTGTCGGCCTTGTCCAGGTGATCGAAGGCCTGGATGGTGCCGGAATCGGTGGACACCAGAACCGGCTTCCCGCCGCAGGCCTCGACAGACTTCCAGGGCTCGGTGAGTTCCACCTGCTCGGCACCCTCGGTGGCCACCAGGAATGCGACGGTGACGTTGTTGAGTTCTTCGGCCATGGTGTCTCCTCCTCGTACGCACCGGCGGACAGGGATGTGCAACGCCGTGCGGGCTGATCGGTTCGACCGCGTCTTGATCGCCGGCACCGGCCTCCCGCCGTGGTGCCTCGATCCGGACATACCCGCCCACGCTCTGCCCCAACCATGTCGCTCGCCGACGCACCGTGTTGAATGGCCTGCGATCACGCGCGCCCGCGGGGGCGGACGAAGTGAAGGGGGAAGCGGTCATGGGTGGTCTCGACGGCGTCGCGACGCTGGTTCACCTGGCCCGAGGCGGGGAGATCGGGGAATCGCACCAAACCCCGCACACCGTGCTCGTGACCGCGCCGCACCGGCAGGTGCGGCGGTACGGCACGGTCGAACAACTCGACTCCGCCCGGCGGGCCTCGACGCGGCCGGTGCTGCTCGTCCCGCCGCTGGCGGTGTCGACCGACTGCTACGACCTCTCCCCGGGACTGAGCGTCGTCGAACACCTGCTCTCCACCGGACGGGTGCCGTACGTGCTCGACTTCGGGGACATGACCCGCGGCGACCGCCACCTCGGGTTCGCCGACTTCTTCGCCGACATCGTGCCCGGCGCGATCGCCGCGACCCTGGCGGACTTCGATGGCGGCCGGTCGACCGGCGAGGGCGTCGACCTGCTCAGCTGGAGTCTCGGCGGCACCATCTCGTTCCTCACCGCCGCCGCGGACCCTGGTCTGCCGGTGCGGTCGATCACAGCGGTCGGAACCCCCCTGGACTACGACCAGGTCCCGCCGTACCCGCTGGTGAAGACCCTGATGCGGCCCATCGGGACCAAACCGGTGTCGCTCGCGCTGCGAGCCCTGGGTGGCATCCCGGCCCCGCTCGTGCGGACCGCCTACCGCGGCACCGCCTGGCAGCGGGAACTCAAGAAGCCCGGCTACATCATCCGCAACGCCGACGACACCGAGGCGCTGACTCGGATGAAGGCCATCGACCGTTTCCAGGAGACGATGCCCGGATATCCGGGCAAGGCGTCCGAGCAGATGTGGGAAAACTTCATCATGCGCGGCGAGCTGGCACGCGGCGTCCTCACCTTCGACGACGTCACCGTCGACCTCGCGAAGGTCTCGGTGCCGGTGCAACTGTTCGGCAGCCACCGCGACGCCATCGTCAGCTGGGCGGCGGCCCACCACGGCGTCGATCTGTTCACCGGGTCACCTCGCGTCGAGTTCGCGACCGTCGAGACCAGCCATCTCGGACTCATCGCCGGGTCGGCGGCCGTCGAGCAGACGTGGCCGCGGATCGACGAATTCCTGTCGAGTCTGAACTAGGGTGCGACGCTGAGCCAGTCGGCGAAGCCCGACGGGTCGTGGCGGCCGAGCGCACCGTGCTCGAACAGGCCCCAGCCCGTGCGGGTGGTGCCGTCGCCTTCCCGGCAGGTCGCCCGTCCCACGTGGTCGATGACGCCGAACGGCATGCGCCCCACGATCTCCGGGCTGGTCATGTCGTAGGTGAGCCGCTCGGTGAAGTCCTCACCTCGCCAGACACCGTGGAGCCAGTCGGGATCGCCACCGTAACCGCCCCCGACGTGGATCGGGACGGGGAGAAGTGACTCCACCTCGAACGTCACCGCCGATCCGTCCGATGCGGTGGCGGAAATGGTTGCACCGGTGGGAATCCGGGTCCCTGAGGCGTAGTGCACCGAGATTCGCGGCCAGCCGAGTTGTTCGACGCGGCCGTCCTTCCACACGCGGGAGCAGTCGTTGAGGGTGCGGAATCCGTTGGGCTCCTCCTGGACGATGAGGACGAGCTGGAAGTCGTCGAAGGCCATCGGCACGTACAGCCACCACATGCCTTCGAAGGGCGGATCTGCCGGTCGCCCTGCGGGTTCCGGCTCGCCTACCGGCCGGATTCCCCAGGATCGGTCGCGGGTCCCGATCCATGTGGACGGGTCGACCGCGATGTGTTCGCCGTCGACGGTGATGGACCCGCGCCAGGTGCCCACCTGGGCGAAGCGCTGTGCATCGAGGGTGACCTTGGTGCCCTGCCGCATGATGTGGGGCTGCTCGAGGACTGGGTCGAACAGGCCTTCCCAGTGCAGGTCGACGGCGATACCCTCGGTCTCCTCGAGAGTGAGATGCAGTGAGCGCAAGGGCTCGTCGACGGCGAGCCGGTAACCGCCGACATGCTGGTCGAGGCGATCACCGTCGATGGCATCGGACAGGTGCACCGCGGTCTGGGTGTCCGGACCGTCGTCCTGGCGACGCCGGATCAGGACGAAGGCATCCTTGATCCCGAGGTTGGGGTAGTAACCGATCCCGGTTATCAAGAAGATGCTGCCGCTGCGATCGTGGGCGTTGAGATAGGCGCGGTCGTAGAAGTTGCGATCGGAGTTCGCGGGCCACGCGATCGGTTGTGGCAGTTGATGAATCGGGAACTCGTCGAGCGGTCCGAGACCGGACATGCGATCAGCCTTCCTCGAGGAGACGTTCGAGCAGTGGACGGTGGTAGAAGAGCGTGCCGTCGACGTCGTCGGGCCGCTCGAGTTCGCCGAAGTGCACGCGTCGGGCGCCGGTACGCATGAAGACGCAGCACCACTGCACGGCGGCGTAGACATAGAACCAGCGCAGGTCGCCCAGCTCGGCGCCGGAACGTTCCCGATAGGTTGCGCGGACGTCCTCCTCGCGGAGGAGGTCGGGTAGGCCGGGAAGTCCGGCCATCGTCGCGAGCTCCTGGAACACGCTGTGCGCGAATATCACCCATGCCGCATCGAGCTCGCGTGGGCCGATCTTCGCCATCTCCCAGTCGAGCACGGCGGTCGGTTCGAAGTCGACGAACATCATGTTGCCCAGCCGGGAGTCGCCCCACGACAGCACGGGGTCGGCGGAGGCGGCGTCGTCGGGGAAGTTCGTGGTGAGCCACTCCAGAGCCCGTTCGACGAGGGGTGACCTACCGATGTCCTCGACCGACAGGTCGTACCAGTCCTGCAGCCAGGCGAGCAGTCGCGCCAGGATCGAGTCCCCCGCGGGCAGGTCGTCGAGCAGGAAATCGAAGTGCTCCGCCGCGTCGGGGATGGCGTGCAGGTCGGCGATGACGTGGACCGCGGAGTCCTGCGCACGACGACGATCGGCCGGGTCCGCGTCGGCAAACCAGTTGTCGCCGAACGTGTACGGCATGACATCGGGCGGCACGTCACCCTCCAGACGGTCCATGAGGAAGAACGGCGCACCGAGTAGCGATCCCGTCGGCTCGAGGTGATGCACGCGCGGGACCGGGACGTCGGTCAGTGCGGCGACCTTGCGCATGACCTCGAACTGATGGTCCATCCGGTAGGTGCGGAACACCGGGATGTCACCGGCCGCGGGCGCCATCCGCATCACCCACTCGCGGGTGTCGGAGCCCGGCCAGGTCGCGGTGACCGGGATGGTCTCCGACGACATGCCGTTGGCGTCGCCACCGGCCGCGACCGTCACCTCCGGAGTGGCGTCGGGGGTGTCGGGTTGTCGGGCGAGCCAAGACGCGAGGATGTCCGGGACCGAGGTGTTGTCCCTGCTGGATCGTTGTAGGTGGTCGATGCGTTCGACGGCGGGTTCGGTGGCCACGGGCACCCCCAAGATTCGCTACGGTGAGTAGCGTAATGACAGCAGGCGGGTCGCGGGACCGCAGCGACTTCGGCAAAACAGCGACTGCGACGAGAGTTGGGCCCATGGACGCTGGACGTGATGGTGCTGGTCTCGCTGCTGCCGGCCTTGATCGAGCGGAATCCGTCGAGGCGGCAGCCGGCCGGCCCCGTGATGCGCGGATCGACTCCGCGGTGCTCGACACCGCGGCCCGACTCGTCGTCGAGGTGGGCTACCACCGCCTGACGATGGCCGCGATCGCCGAGCGGGCGGGTACCACCAAGACGGCGCTGTACCGGCGATGGTCGGGTAAGGCCGAGCTCGTACACGACGTGGTGTTCGCGCAGATGACGCGCTTACCTCCGTCGACCGGAGAGATGGAGGCCGATCTGCGGTCGATGGTCGACGCCGCCCGGGACCTGTTCGCGAGACCGGTGACCCGGGTCGCGCTGCCCGGCCTGATCGCCGACATGTCCGCCGACCCGGCCCTCGCCGCCCGTGTCCACGCCGGCTTCGCCGCGGTCTTCGGCGGTGTGCGCGAGAGGTTGGTGGTCGCGGTCGAACGCGGCGAGGTGCACCCCGACGTCGACCCCGACCGTCTGATCGAGGTGGTCGGCGGATCGGCGATGTTGCACGTGCTTCTGCTGCGGGACCAGGAATTCGACGACACCTGGGCAGAGCGATTGGTGGCCATCGTCCTTCACGGTGTGATGCGCTGACCCTTCCGATCGCCGGTGACGTGGCGAATCGTCCGTCGTCGGCACATACACTCACAGAATGGCTACCCCAGACTCCGCCGGCCCCCGCACCACAGACGAGATCGTCGAGAAGATCCTGTCCACCTACGACACCATCACCGTGGTCGGTGCCAGTGCCAACACGGCCAAGCCCGCCAACGAGGTGCCCGCGCACATGAAGCACCTCGGGTGGCGGATCATCCCGGTCAACCCGACCGCCGACGAGATCGTCGGCGAGAAGGTCCACCGATCGCTCGCCGACGTCCCCGAACAGGTCGGCCTCGTCGACGTGTTCCGCCCCGGTCCCGAGTGCGCCGACGTTGCGCGCGCCGCGGTCGAGGCCGGCGCGACGGCGCTGTGGCTGCAGCTCGGAATCCGGTCGGAGGAAGCCCGCAAGATCGCCGAGGACGCCGGACTGCTCTACGTGGAGGACCGCTGCCTGATCATCGAGCAGCGGCGCACGGGCATCGTGCCCGCATGATGAGGGAGTGAGTCGACGGTGGAGTTCCTCGATGATCTGACACATCAACGACTTCCGCTGTTCCTGTTGTTCGCCTCGTTCACGGTGACCTTCGTGGTGACACGGGTGATCACCCGGCTGATCCGCGCCGGCAAGGGACCGTTCAAGAACAACGTGTCCGATGGCCTCCACGTCCACCACATGGTCCCGGGGCTCGCCCTGATGATCGTCGGGGCGTTCATCTCCGTCGGCGTGAACGGCGTCGAACCGGGTGCGTCGATCAGTGCTGTCCTGGTCGGGGTCGGCGCATCGCTGGTGCTCGACGAGTTCGCGCTGATCCTCCGTCTCCAGGACGTGTATTGGTCACGCGAAGGCCAACTCTCGGTGCAGGTCGTCGCCCTGACGGTGGCCGCCCTGGGGATGGTCATCCTCGGCTTCAACCCGTTCAACGTGGAGGCGGACGTCGAGTTCGGCCCCATCGCGTTCGCCCTGACCGCACCGATCAACATCGCCGCCGCCATCTTCTGCGTCGTCAAGGGCAAGTACTCGACCGCGATCGTCGGCGTCTTCATCCCGATCTTCGCGTGGGCCGGTGCCATCCGTCTGGCCCGGCCGAAGTCGACGTGGGCCCGGCGCCGCTACTCGCCGGCCAAGCTGGAGAAGGCTACCGCGCGGGCGCAGAGGTTCGACCATCGTTGGGGCCGTCGCGGATTGAGCATCGGCGACTGGATCGCCGGCGCACCCACCGATGATCCGATCGACCCGGCTGTTCCGGAGAAGCCGACCGAAGAGACCGGGGACGCGCTGGCGAGCTGAGCTCGCCGCGTCAGTCCGGACCGAGGCCGAAGGCCTCGTGGGCGACGTCGACGAACCGTCGCGTCGCGGGAGACGGGTCGCTTCTCCACAGGAAGCCGAGTCGTGCGCGGACGTCGACGCCCTCGATCGGCAGGCCGGTTACCCGATCGTCCGCCGCGGCGATGGATGCACTCAGGATGCCGGTTCCCATGCCGCCGCACACCAATTCGACGATCGCGTCGGGAGACGACGCCTCGATCGCGGGTCGGATGGGACCGCCCTGCGCGACTGCGGCGTCGTCGAAGACGGCCCGGATACCCGCGCCGCGCGGCAGGCAGATGAGAGACCGTTGTCGCAGGTCCGCAAGCCCGGTGGAGGTGCTTCGCTCTACGTCGGCCGGGACCACCGCGACGACGGGTTCGGCGATGACGGTGAGTGATTCGATGCCGCGCGGTAGCTCGTCGCCGTAGCCGGTCAGCGCCACGTCGAGACTGCCGTCGACGACCGAGGAGATCAGTTGATCCGATGGGGATTCCCGCAGGCTCAGAGCGACTTTCGGATGGGCGGAACCGAAGGTGCCCAATGCGGCGAACAGCGGTGCGATGGTGCACCCCTCGACCATTCCCACCGACAGACTCCCGCGGAGCAGGCCGCGAACCTCTGACACCGCATCGGTCACCTCTCGGGCCGCAGCCAGAGCCGCGCGAGCTGCGGGGAGGGCGGCCCGCCCGGCATCGGTGAGCCGGACCGACCGTGCGGAGCGATCGAAGAGCGCTGATCCCAGCTCGCGTTCGAGGCCTCGGATCTGTGCGCTGATGTTGGGTTGCGTGGTGTGCACCCGCTGCGCCGCCGAGGTGAAGCTCTCCTCGTCGGCCACGGCGACGAAGTACTCGAGCTGGCGCATCTCCATAACTGAGGATGATACCCACCATCACAACCATCACTTGGAATTATTCATGCCGGCGACGCATGGTGAAGGAGCCTGGAAAGTCCAGCTGAAAGGAAGTCATGACCAACCGCGAAACCGCCCGCACCCCCGAAGACGTCACCCGACTCTTCGTCGAGTTCTCCAACGCCGGCGATGCCGACGCCGTCGCGTCGCTCTACCATCTACCACGAGGACGCGGTCATGGCCTTCCCGCCGGGGCAGGTCACCCGGGGCAGGGCGGCGATCCGGGACCTCTGGGCCTCGGTCCTCGAACACCGGCCGACCTTCGTCGCCGAACCCCCGCTGCCGACGCTCGTCTTCGGCGACGATGTGGCCTTGACCTCGACCCCGCCGCGCGACGGCGCAGGTGCTCGCGCACAGGTCGTCACCCGACGCTCCGACGGATCCTGGGTGCGCATCATCGATCAGCCGGAGTTCCAGACCCCGGCGCGCTGACGCCGGGCCGCCACGGCCGTTTTTCTGACAGTGGATTCAGCTTCCGTGCTAGCTTCGCTGTGTCGGGGATTACACCGGCACGGCAGTCGATCGGCGCGTGAAGGGATGGGTCTGCGTGGGAGTGCCTGAGGCCGGCGAAGTCGCCGCACGAGTCGCCGAACGACTCGGCACGATGCGAGGCGCCCCGGTGTCGGTCGAATCCGCCAGGCAACTACCCGCGGGCGCGAGTCGCGCGACCTACGCCGCGACCCTCGTCGACGCCGCCGGCGTACCCGAACCGATCATCATCCGCGCCGTTCCGGCCGCGGAGGACGACGGGGGACTGGGCGCGGAAGCCGAGGTCCTGCGGGCCGCCGCCGACGCCGGGGTTCCGGTGCCGGAGATCCTCGACGTCGGCCTGGGCGACGACAGCGTCCTCGGGTTCCCCTACCTGGCAATGAATTTCATCGGTGGAGAGTCGATCCCGCGGCGGATCCTCCGCGACGACACGTATGCCGCCGCACGCGGCCGGTTCGTCGAGCAGTGCGGCGGGATCCTGGCGCGCGTCCACCGCATCGACGCCACGCAGACGCCGGGACTCGACGAACTCGTCGACCCGGTCGAGGCGCTTCACGCGCTGTTCCCGCGTGAGTTCGACGCGATGCCGGCCGGCCTGGTCCTCGCGACCCAGTGGCTCGTGGCCAATCCGCCGCCGTCGTCTCCCGGTTCCTGCGTCGTCCATGGTGATTTCCGGCTCGGTAACCTCCTCGTCGATGCCGATGGTGTTGCCGCGGTGCTCGATTGGGAACTTGTCCACATCGGCGACCCCGTCGAGGATCTCGGCTGGCTGTGCGCGAAGGCCTGGCGTTTCGGCGGCGCCACCCCGGTCGCCGGAATGGGCGAGCGTGCTTCACTTCTCGACGCCTATGCCGAGGTGGCCGGGTGGCGACCCACCGAAGAAGCCCTCCGCTGGTGGGAGTTGTACGCCACGGTGAAGTGGGGTCTGATCTGTGCGGTGCAGGCCAACCGGCACCTCGACGGCATCGAACGGTCCGTCGAACTCGCCGCGATCGGACGACGAAGTGCCGAGCAGGAATTCGACGCTCTGCTCGATCTGGGAGTCGTCTCGCCGGAGGTTGTCCCGGATCCGCTGGGCGTCGAAGCCACTGTCCCCGACGAGGAGCCGCACGGGTCGCCGTCGTCGTTCGAGTTGCTCGATGCCCTCGCCGGCTTCCTGCGCTCCGACTCCGTGACCGCCGAGATGTCACCGCAGGTCAGGTTCCACACCCGGGTCGCCGGCAACGTCGTGGACGTCGTCCGGCGCCAGGTGCTGCTCGGCGCGACCCACGCCGCGGAGAGTGCTCAGCGCCTGGCGGCCCTGGGCGTCGCCGATCAGCGTGCCCTGTGCGACGCGCTGCGGTCCGGCGAACTCGACGGCACCGACGAGAAGGTGCGCGCAGCGATCGCCGCCGACGTCCGGGCGCGGTTGCTGGTCGCCAACCCGAAGTACTTCGCGGTCCCGCATCCGTGACCGCGTGACACCCGATCGAGAAGGATTCACCGTGGACTTCGCACTGCCCGAGTCGCTGAGCGACTACCTGGAAGAACTCGACGCCTTCATCGAGGCGGAGATCAAGCCGCTCGAGCAGGCCGACGACAACATCCGGTTCTTCGACCACCGGCGTGAGGACTCGCGCACGGACTGGGAGCGCGGTGGTCTGCCGAATGCGGAATGGGAGGCGCTGCTCGGCGAGGCGCGTCGGCGGGCCGACGCCGCGGGCCATTTCCGCTACCCGTTCCCCAAGGAGTTCGGTGGCCGCGACGGATCGAACCTCTCCATGGCGATCATCCGCGAGCACCTCGCGTCGAAAGGGCTGGGCCTGCACTGCGATCTGCAGAACGAGCACGCCATCGTCGGCAACAACATCGGACTGCTGCTGATGCTGGCGTACGGCTCCCCCGAACAGCAGGAGGAGTGGGTCGAGGGGCTCGCTGCCGGGACCAAGTTCTTCGCCTTCGGAATCACCGAGCCCGAGCACGGTTCCGACGCGACGTACATGGAGACGACCGCGGTTCGCGACGGCGACGACTGGATCATCAACGGCGAGAAGACCTGGAACACCGGCATCCACGCCGCCCACCGCGACATCGTCTTCGCCCGCACGAGCGGCGAACCCGGTGACGCACGGGGCATCACCGCGTTTCTCGTCGACCCGCAGGCGCCGGGTTTCGCTGTCGAGGAGTACCTGTGGACGTTCAACATGCCCACCGATCACGCGCACATCAGCCTGCGCGATGTGCGGGTGCCGGAGTCTGCGGTGTTCGGTGAGGAGGGCGCCGGTTTGCAGGTGGTGCAGCACTTCTTCAACGAGAACCGGATTCGGCAGGCCGCTTCGAGTCTCGGTGCGGCGCAATACTGCGTGAACCGTGCCGTCGAGTACGCCAACGAGCGGGCGCCGTTCGGCAAGAAGCTCTCGACCAACCAGGCGATCCAGTTCCCGCTCGTCGACCTGCACACGCGCTGCGCGATGGTCCGCGCGCTCATCCGGGAGACGGCCTGGAAGATGGACACCTACGGCAACTTCGCGGCGTCGGCGGAGGTGTCGATGTGCAACTACCAGGCCAACCGGTTGTGCTGCGACGCCGCCGATCAGGCCATGCAGGTGTTCGGCGGCAAGGGTTACTCGCGGCACGAACCGTTCGAGCACATCTACCGTCACCACCGGCGTTACCGCATCACCGAGGGCGCCGACGAGATCCAGATGCGACGCGTCGCCGGATACCTGTTCGGTTTCATGTCGGGCAAGGCGCCCAAGGGAGTGGGCTCGGCCTGAGTAGGCTGAACACCATGCGAGATCGTGTGCGAAGCGTGCCGAATCGGGTGATCCGGTCATGATCGCGGTCATCATCATCGTCGCGACCGTGGTGGTCGCACTGTTCGTCCTGGGCGGGGCGGCGTGGTTCGCCTGGGACTCCGACAAACGGGTGCGCAACTTCGCGCGGTCCACCGACCTCATCCCCGGCCGGCCAGGACGCGCACCGGCGAGTTGGACCACTGACAACAGCCGAGAGGCATTGCTGCATCGGCGTATTCGTTACGCGATCGCCGACGTGCACGCCAATCCGGCCATCCCACTCGACGAGGAACTGGTGTCGGCGCGCGACCGGCTGGACGACGCGGTCTTCGAACTCGACGACCGGCTCATCGCGGCTGCCGAGACCGGTGGCGACGAGGCCACCGAGGTCCTCGACAGCGCCGAATCGGCGGTCAAGGCGCTCGAGGCCCTGCCCAAGAAACTGTGGGAGGCGCCCACGTCGGATCAGCTCGCCGACCTGGATCGCGTGACGCGGGTCCTGTCGCGCGGCTGACCCGCAGATCTCGTCAGCCCTCGGTGAGATCCAGCAGCTTTCGCACAGTGCGCAGGTTACGGCCGGTGCCCTGCACACCCAGCCCTCGCGCGATCGCAGGAGCGGTGAGTTTCGACCGGCCGGCGCCCTCGGCGTAGCGGATGTGGAGATCGGAGCCGATCACCCGTTTGATGTCACCGCCGAAGTCCTTCCCCTCGAAGGCGGCAGCCTTGTCGGCATCGGGTTCGGCGACGAGGAAGTAGACGTAGGAGTACTTGTCGTCGACAACCTCGAAGGGGTGCGCGTCGAGCGCTGCCCGCACTTCGGCGGGTGTGCGACTGACGACCTCGCGGAAGAACCCGTAGCGCTTCTCGATCTCGTGCCCGAGTGCACGGTCGAACTCGGCGGGATCACCCGGTGGTGAGCAGAGAAGATTGCCGGACGCGATGTAGGTCGAGACATCGGTGGCTCCGAGTTCGGTTGCGATCTCCCGTAGTTCGGCCATCGGCAGCTTGGCGCCGCCGACGTTGACCGCTCGGATGAGGACGATGCGCGTCGTCGATGATTCGCTCACCGGTTCATGATGGCAGCGGCCTCACAACTTGGACAGGTCGGTGCGCGCCAGCATCACGTTGTAGTCGTCCCAGCGCGACACCACGAAGTACAGATTCTTTCCGCTCGAACGTGGGTGGATGTACGGCGTGTACAGGCCGCTCGACTGCTTGTTGGAGACGAGCACGCGCTCGCCGCTCCACGGGCCGACCGGGGTGGGGGACGTGCGCATCATGACGGTGCCGGCACGTTCGGTGAGCATGACGAACTTCTTGAGGTAGTTGTTGTAGGCCACCGACATCTCGCTGACCGGCCGCCCGACGATCGGCGCGGCGTCGGCCGGGTTCGGCGACCATGCGTTGCCGCCCCGGAAGTATTGGTAGCGGCTCAGATTCAGGATGTCCGCGGGTCGGAAGCGAGCGACGAACGCCGAGCCGTGCCGGCCGTTGGGCGTGCCGTACTGGTAGATGTAGTCGCCGCTGCGCAGGAAGGCGCCCATCTGGAATCGGCTGTGGCCCTGCGCGATCTGCGGTACGCCGGGCACGGTCAGTTCGAGGTTCGCACGGATGGTGTTGTTGTCGACGGTCCAGGTCTGACCGTTGTTGCGTGACACCGCGATCGCCGAGTAGTTGGTGGCCCATCGTCCCGGACCCAGCCACTTGTGGATCGACATGAAGCTCAGGAACTGGGTGCCGTTGATCGAGATGCCGCCGGTCGGGATGCGTCCGACCTCGGTGTTGCGGACGCCTATTGCGTTGAACATCGGCTGCGAATAGGTGGGATGCGCGGGCGTCACCGATGCGCCGGAGCGGACCGACCCGGGTATGGCGGTCGGGAAGCGGATGGCCTTGTCGAGATTCGAGTTCGCGTCGCTGCGGAGCATCGTGTTGTGTCGCCACACCATCTGACCGGCGCATTTACCCCAGGTGTCGCCGAAGGCCATGAGGACCTGACCCGAACCGTTGTCCCACGGCACCCCGACGTCGGTGGCGGTGATCCCGAAGCGGGCGTCGGTGCGTTCAGGGCTCCGCGGTCCGGTGACCCACGAGACGGCGGTGGTCGCGCCCTTGAGCTTGGGCAGCGGCCCCTGCGGCTTCTTGCCGTCGGCGCGGTAACTACCGAAGTCGATGCTGCCCCAGCCGAGGTCGCTGGACCCGGAGCTGCCCGTGCTGCCGACGTCGCCACCGGTGATGCCGGTGACGTTGCAGACCGCCGCGGCGGCGGGGGAGGCCGCCGCGGAGAGGAGGCCCGCGACCAGGCCGACGGTCACGCCACCGACCACGAGGGCGTGCGAGAACGGGCGCAGGCGTACACGGCTGCGTCGGGACATGGGGACCCCCTGTGGCTACGGCTGATGCCAGTGTTGCAGAAGTGGCAGGTCCGAGTGGTGGAGGTGGCCAAAGCTTGACCGGGGCGTGATCCGGGAGCCGCTTAGTGGCGCGTCGCGACCGCGAAGGCGCGCCGGAACGGCATGAGCGTGCCCCAGTCGTGGCGAGGGTAGGCCTCGGCGAGCCGACGCTTGAGCTCGGGGACGAACTCCTCGCGCAGATGGGTGGGCAAGGCCTGCAGGTACGACCGGGCGCCGGTGCTGAAGATCCAGTCGAACACCGGATCGTTGCCGCCAAGGACATGCAGGTAGGTGGTCTCCCACGCGTTCACCCGGAAACCGCGATCGACGAAGAACCGCAGGTAGTCCTCGGCGTCGAGGCGTGGGAGCGGCTTGACCTCGCTCAGCGATTCGGCGAACGGTTCGGTCGTGGCGAGATCGGCCAGCGCGGTGCGGAACGGGGCGTCGTGCCCGTTGGGGACCTGGATCGCGAAGGCGCCGCCGTCGGAGAGGTGGCCCAGCAGACGGTCGATGACCTCGAGCTGGTCGGGGACCCACTGGAACATCGCGTTCGAGATCATCAGGTCGAACGTGCGGTGCGGTGTCCAGTCGACCACGTCGGCGACGTCGAAGTTGGCGCGTGGATCGAAGTTGTCGCTGATGGCACGGTCGATCATGGCCGCGGACTCGTCGATGCCGAGGATCTCGGCGCTCGGCCACTGGGCGCGCAGATGTTTGGTGAGATGACCCGGGCCGCATCCGAGATCGACGATCGTCGTGGGATTGGTGGGGATCTGCGCGATCAGGTCGAGGAAGGGTCTCGACCGGTCGTCGGCGAATTGCAGATAGCGTGCTGGATCCCAGACAGCCATGTGTCCACACTAGGGGTCCGGCGGGGGTGGTGTCACGGAGCGAGAGCTTCGGCCGGCGTGGTTCTGCGACAGGATCGGTCTGGGGAGTCGTCGTGGCGCTGCCGTAGGCTTCCCTGCGTGACAGATCCCGCGAACCCTTCTTCCGAGAACCCGACCAGCACCGATGGTGCGGCTGTCGTGGAGATATCCACCGATGGCGCATGCCTGGGCAACCCCGGGCCCGGCGGGTGGGGTGCGGTTCTGCGGTACAAGGGCACCGAGAAGCGGATCTCCGGGTCGGAACCCGAATCCACGAACAACAAGATGGAACTCACCGCTGCCATCGAGGGTCTCGCCGCGCTGACCAGGCCGTCGAAGGTGATCATCTACACCGACTCCACCTATGTGCGGAACGGCATCATGAAGTGGGTCGCCGGCTGGCAGGCGAACGGCTGGAAGACCAAGGACAAGAAGCCGGTGAAGAACGCCGACCTGTGGCGCCGCCTCATCGAGGAGGAGAAGCGTCACGAGGTCGAGTGGCGCTGGGTGAAGGGTCACGCCGGTGACCACTTCAACGAGATCGCCGACGAACTCGCGACCACCGCGGCCCGGGCGGTCACCCGGTGAGCAGCCTGCCCGTCGCCGTCGAGCCCAACCGGGACGAGCACCTCGTCGCCGCAGTCGAGGGCGCCGGCGGCACGATCGTCGGGCTCGACGAGGCGCGGGTACTGGTCTGGATCGGCCCGCCCGCCGAGTTCCCCGAGCTGCCGGATGCCGTCGAGTGGGTGGCCCTCAAGACGGCGGGTATCGAGGACTTCCTGGATGCCGGCCTCCTCGACAACCGCCGTGTCTGGACCAACGCGGCCGGTTTCTACGCCGAGAACGTGGCCGAGCACGCGCTCGCGCTGCTTCTCGCCGGTCTCCGCCAGATCAACACCGCGGTCACGCGGCACTGGGACAAGGAGCGGATCGACACCTCGGTGCGGTCGCTGCACGGTTCGACGGTCGCCATCATCGGCGCCGGCGGCATCGGCGCGTCGCTGGGCCCGCGGTTGAAGGCGTGCGGAGCGCGTGTCGTCGCGGTGAACCGTTCGGGCCGCGATGTGCCCGGCGCCGACGAGGTGCGACGCTCCAGCGAACTGGACTCGGTGTGGTCCTCGGTCGATCATGTGGTGCTCGCCGCGCCGTCGACGGCGAAGACGCGGCACATGATCAACGCCGAAACCCTTGCCGCACTTCCGAGTCACGCGTGGGTCGTGAGCATCGCGCGCGGTCCGCTGGTCGACGAGGAGGCCTTGTACCGAGCGCTGGTCGACGGTGAGATCGCCGGCGCGGCGCTCGACGTGACCGATCCCGAACCGCCGGCCGAGGACCACCCGCTGTGGTCGCTGCCGAACGTCATCATCACTCCTCACGTCGCGAACCCGGCCTCGGGCCTGACACGCGAGATGGCGCCGTGGCTGGCCGAAAACGTGCGCCGATTCGCGGCGGGCGAGGAACTGATCTCGGTGGTCACACCCGGCCGCGACTACTGAGCAAGGCCAGTTTCTAGAACACGTTCTCGTTTCCGGCCCGTTCGTGGCAAGGTCGGGGAGTGATTCTCGACAGATTCCGTATCGATGACCATGTCGCCGTCGTCACCGGTGCCGGTCGCGGCCTGGGTGCGGCCATCGCCGTGGCCTTCGCGCAGGCAGGTGCCGACGTGGTGATCGCGGCGCGCAGCGAGTTCGACCTCGACCAGGTGGCCGGACAGATCGCCGACGCCGGGCGGCGCGCCCACGTCGTCCCGGTCGATCTCAGCAATGCCGACGCCGCCGCCGCGCTCGCCCAGGCGGCGGTGGAGGAGTTCGGGCGGCTGGACACGATCGTCAACAACGTCGGCGGCGCGATGCCCCGGCCGCTCCTCGACACCACTCCCAAGCACCTCGTCGACGCCTTCGACTTCAACGTCGCCAACGCTCACGCGCTCGTCGTGGCCGGCGCCAAGCAGATGCTCGCGACGACCGGTCACGGCTCGATCATCAACATCACCTCGGCCGTCGGCCGGGTGCCCGGTCGCGCGTATGCCGCCTACGGAACCGCGAAAGCCGCTCTGGCGCACTACACCCGGATCGCCGCGATGGACCTGAACCCGAAGATCCGGGTCAACGGCATCGCGCCGGGCGCGATCCTCACCTCGTCGCTGGAGATCGTCGCAGGCAACGACGAGATGCGGACCGCCGTGGAGAGTGCCACCCCGATGCACCGGCTCGGCGAGCCGGAGGACATCGCCGCCGCCGCGCTCTACCTCGCATCGCCGGCGGGCGCGTACGTGACCGGCAAGATCCTCGAGGTCGACGGCGGGATCATCGCCCCCAACCTGGACCTGCCGATCCCGGACCTGTAGGGGTTTCGACGGGGCTCAACCAGCGGGGAGGGCTCAGCCGACAGTCAGGGGCGGATGTTCTGCGCGGCCTGCTCGACGATGGTCGCGATCCGCTTGGTCTTGGTCTCGGGTCTCTTCGCCAGCGCGATCTGAGCCAGCCCCATCTTCCGGGCGCTGGGTGGGAAGGCGTCCCAGCTGGCGCGGGCCGTCGGGTCCGCGTCGAGGGCGGCGGCGAGTTCGGGGGGCTCGATGCCGGCCTCGGCGTCGTCGAAGATGGTCCACAGGCCACGTGCTTTGGCGTCGTCGATGACCGCCTGGCCGGCCGGTTGCATGCGGCCGGACTCGATCAGGTCGGCGACCCGCGCCTTGTTCGACGCCGCCCACGGACTGTTGCGGCCACGCCGCGTGAACCACAGGCCGCGCCGCGCGTCGTCGAAGACACGGCTGTGGCCGTCGATCCAGCCCCAGCAGCGCGCCTCCCGGACCGCTTCGTCGTAGTCGAGCGGCTCGCGTCCGGAGTCTTTGCGCCAGAAGATGAGCCACACACCGGACGAGCTCTGGTGGTTGTCGCGCAACCACTCTCGCCACTCGTCGAGGGTGTCGACGGCGAGCTGTGGCGCACGCGGATCGGCCATGCGTTCACCCTAATCGCGGACCGTCCACCTCGGTACAGTTGAGAACGTGACCGGCATTCTCGAGTTCGCGAGCAACAACTGGTGGCTGATCTTCCCCATCGGTGGTGTCGTCGGCGGCTGGGCCGGGTCGATCGCGAAGTACAACGAGAAGCGGCGCAAGGACAAGATCGAACTCGCGCGCATCAAGGCCGCCGCTCAGACCGAACAACTGAAGCTGACCACGACGTCCGTCGAGCAACTCCGCAAGACACTCAAGCAGCATGACGGGCTCAACGAGAAGTGGTTCGCCTACGAACTCGACCTGGCCACGCTGATCGAGTACCCGCTCATGACCGACATGCGCGAACCCCTCACCCTCGCCTTCCATCGTGCGCGGGTCCACGCCGACGACCTGAGACCGGAACCGCCGCACGCCGGCGACACCGAGACGACGCTCGCCCCGGCGGACTTCGTTGATTACCGGGACGCGGTCGGCGACTACGCTGCGACCTTCGACGCCGCGGAACGGGAGGCACGACGCCGCAAGCAGGCCGGCTTCTCGCCGATCGAACGGGAAGCGCTCGACCGCGCCCGCAAGCTGATCAGCGTCGCCTCCGACTCGGGTGCCACCGCCGCGGAACGCCAGGCCGCGTACAAGAAGGCGCGCGCCGAACTCGACGGGCTCATCGACGTGCCGCCCTTGGCCGCCGAACGCCTCGAGCGCCAGATCGCCGGGGAGCTCGAGCGGGGGCGCGGAGACTGAGCTCGCGGCAGATGTCGCCTTTCGTGTCGCCGGGCGATACGAAAGGCGACACCTGCCCCCTGGTGACTACCCACGGTCTTCGCACCTCGGGGAGCGGGAGGTCAGCCCGCCTCGATCGCCCCGGTGAACTGGCTCTCGTAGAGGCGGCAGTAGGCGCCGCGGGCGGCGAGGAGTTCCTCGTGGTTGCCCTGCTCGACGATGTGACCGTCCTCCATCACGACGATCACGTCGGCGTCGCGCACCGTCGAGAGTCGGTGTGCGATCACGAAACTCGTGCGATCGGTGCGCAGGTTGGCCATCGCCTTCTGGATGAGCAGCTCGGTGCGGGTGTCGACGGAGCTGGTGGCCTCGTCGAGGATGAGGATCGTGGGCCGGGCGAGGAACGCCCGGGCGATCGTGATGAGCTGACGCTCACCGGCACTGACGCCGCCGCCCTCGTCGTCGAGAACGGTGTCGTAACCGTCCGGGAGTGTCCGGACGAAATGGTCGACGTGGCTCATCCGGGCGGCTTCGAGCACCTCCTCGCGGGATGCGGAGGGGTCGCCGTAGGCGATGTTGTCGAAGATCGTCCCGCCGAACAGCCACGAGTCCTGCAGCACCATGCCGGTGCGCTCGCGCAGGTCATCGCGGGTCATCTCGGCCGAGTCCACGCCGTCGACGCGGATGGTCCCGGAATCGACGTCGTAGAACCGCATGATCAGGTTGACCAGGGTGGTCTTGCCGGCGCCGGTCGGTCCGACGATCGCGACCATGTGTCCGGGACGCGCTGTCAGGGTGAGGTTCTCGATCAGCGGCTTGTCCTCGACGTAGCGGAACGAGACGTCGTCGAACTCGATGAGCCCGTTGTCGACCGCGGGGGTCTTGGGGTTCGCCACGTCCGGGGTCTGCTCGTCGGCGTCGAGGATGTCGAAGATGCGCTCGGCAGAGGCGACACCGCTCTGCATGAGATTGATCATCGACCCGATCTGGGTCAGCGGCTGCGTGAACTGGCGGGAGTACTGGATGAACGCCTGCACCTCGCCGAGGCTCAGCGAACCCGACGCCACGCGCAGGCCGCCGACGACGGCGACGGCCACGTAGTTGAGGTTCCCGAGGAACATGATGGTCGGCATGATGACGCCGGAGATGAACTGTGCACGCCAACTCGACTGGTACAGCTTCTCGTTGCGTTCGTCGAAGGTGGCCTCGATCTCGCGCTGACGGCCGAAGGCGGTGACCAGCTCGTGGCCGGTGAACGCCTCCTCGACCTGGGCGTTGAGAGCCCCGGTCGACGCCCACTGCGCGGAGAAGTGCGGCTTGGAACGCTTCGCGATGACGGCGGTCGCGACGATCGCCAGCGGGACGGTCGCGACCGCGATCAGTGCGAGCAGTGGCGAGATCCAGATCATCATCACCAGCAGGGCGATCACGGTCAGCACCGAGTTCACGAACTGGGCGACGGTCTGCTGCATGCTCTGCGACAGATTGTCGAGGTCGTTGGTGACCCGGCTGAGCAGCTCACCGCGCGGCATCGTGTCGTAGTACCGCAGGGGCAGACGGTGGACCTTCTCCTCGACTCGGGCGCGCAGCTCCCGGATCGTCTCGACCACGATGATGTTCAGCAGGTATGCGGCCAGCCACGCCATCCCGGACGCCACGACGTACATCGCGAAGGTGATGAACAGGACTCGGCCGACGTCGCCGAAATCCACTCCGACGCCGGGTGTCACGTCCATCGACGAGACCATGTCGGCGAAGGTGTCGTCACCCTGGGCCCGCAGACCTGCGACCGCCTGGTCCTTCGACACGCCGGCCGGCAGCATGCGGCCGATGACCCCGTTGAAGACGAGGTCGGTGGCATGTCCGAGGACGCGCGGCGCGATGGCCAGCAGGATCACCGAGCCGACGATCGAGGTGAGGGTGACCGTCATCAGGCCGCGGTACGAACCGAGCTGGGCGACAACCCGTTTGATCGACGGCCAGAACGAGCGCGGCTTGGACTCGGGGCCGCCGGCGGCCATCGGTCCACCCGGGCGGGTCATGCGCGCTCCTCCATGGCCAGCTGGGATTCGGCGATCTCGGCGTAGGTGGGACACGAGGTCAGCAGGTCGTCGTGTGTGCCGATGCCGACGACGCGGCCCCGGTCGAGGACGACGATCTGCTCGGCGTCGACGATGGTCGAGATACGTTGCGCGACCACGATCACCGACGCGTCGCGGGTAGCCGGACGCAGCGCCGCCCGCAATCTGGCGTCGGTGGTGAGGTCGAGGGCCGAGAACGAGTCGTCGAACAGGTAGATCGCGGGGCGCCGGACCAGTGCACGCGCGATCGCGAGCCGTTGCCGCTGTCCGCCGGAGACGGTGGTGCCGCCCTGGGCGACGCGGGTGTCGAGGCCGTCGGGCATCGCCGAGACGAACTCGTCGGCCTGGGCGATGCGCAGCGCCTCCCAGATCTCGTCGTCGGTGGCGTCGGACTTGCCGTGCAGGATGTTGGACCGGATGGTCCCGGAGAACAGGTACGGCCGCTGCGGGACCAGGCCGATCACCGAACGCAGTTCGTCGGGATCGAGTCGCTTCACGTCGGTGCCGCCGACGCTGACCCTGCCCTCGGTGGCGTCGATGAGGCGGGGCACGAGTCCTAGGAGCGTCGTCTTGCCGGACCCGGTCGAACCGACGATGGCGGTCGTGGTTCCCGGCGTCACGCGGAAGCAGATGCCGCTCAGCACCGGATCGTCGGCGCCCGGATAGCGGAACTCGGCGGCGTCGAACTCGACGGTTCCGGGATGGCCGGCGAATCCGATCGGGTCGCTCGGCGGATGCACCGAGGTCTCGGTGTCGAGGACCTCGGTGATGCGCTCGGCGCACACCGCGGCGCGCGGCGCCATCATGGCCAGGAACGACGCCATCATGACCGACATCAGGATCTGCATCACGTAGCTCATCAACGCGGTGAGCGCGCCGATCTCGACGTTGCCGTCCGACACTGCGTGCCCGCCGAACCAGATGACCGCGACGATCGTGACGTTCGTGATCACCAAGACCAGCGGGAACATCAGCGCCATCAGCTTGCCGACCCGTAGCGTGGCGTCGGCGAGATGGTCGTTGGCGGAGCCGAAACGCTTCCGCTCGTACTCTTCACGGACGAAGGCGCGTACCACGCGGATACCGGTGATCTGTTCGCGCAGAACACGATTCACCGCGTCGATGCGTTCCTGCATCGACCGGAACCCGGGAATCATGCGGGCGATGACGAGACCCATCGACAGCCCGAGAATCGGCACCGCGATCGCGATGACCCACCACAGTGCCGGGGCCTCGCGAATACCCATGATGATCCCGCCGAAGCACATGATGGGAGCCATCACGAGGATCGCGCTGCTCATCACGATCAACATCTGCACCTGCTGGACGTCGTTGGTGGTGCGCGTGATCAACGACGGTGCGCCGAAGGTGCCGACCTCACGGGCCGAGAACGAGTTCACCCGGTGCAGCAGGTCGCCGCGGATGTCGCGGCCCACACCGAGAGCGGCCCGGGCGCCGAAGAACTGCGCGATGATCGTCGCCACGATCTGCACGACGCTCACCAGCAGCATCCAGCCGCCGATGCGCATGATGTAACCGGTGTCGCCGGTCGCCACGCCGTTGTCGATGATGTCGGCGTTGAGGCTCGGCAGGTACAGCATCGCCGCGGTCGCCACGAGCTGCAGCGACACCACCATGACGATGTTGATGCGGTACCGCTGCAGGTACGTACTGATGAGGCGGGTCAACATGGCACGATCACCTGCGCCAGACTAGTTGCCTCCGCTAAAGGGCGAACGTCGGTCTCCCGTCGATCAGCCGCCGAACAACGCGACGGCCGCCTCCCCGGTGTGGGTGAGGTAGGTGAACGATTCCTGGAAGTAGAGGTTCACCACGTCGGCGTCGTGGGAGTCGTAGCCGATCGACACGTCTTGCCCGATCGTCAGTTCGAAGTCGCCGCCGCGGGTGCTCATGACGAATGCGCCGCGGATCGCCGGCGCCCACACGATGTCCCCGTCGAGGAGCCGCTGGATGTGCTGGCGGATGGGGTATCCGTGGTTCGACGTCTCGTTGACCTGCGTGTACACGTCGGCCGACATGGCGACGGAGTACGGCCCGTCGACAGAGGCGAGCCGCAGCGTGGTCAATGCCTGGCTGACGGCCTCCGGGTAGTCGCGGACGTCCTCGGGCAGCTGGATCGGGGTCGCGGTGGCCTCGGAGCGGATGCCGGTGATCGACGCCGCCGCGTAACCCTCGAAGATCGCGCGGTCCTCGGCGAGCGCGAGTTGGCGTGCGGCCTCGACGACCGGGTCCCAGTCGGAGTCCTGCGCACCGCGATCCACATCGTCGATGGCCTCCCGCGAGACGGTGAACGGCACCTTCAACTCGACCAGCGACTGCGTCCGCCTGATGAACGCCTGGATGCCGTCGGCCGGCGAGTCGATCTTGCTGCGATGGCCCAGCGTCACCGCGGCCGTGTCGGCCCCCATCGGGCCCTTCACGTCGACGAGCCGGCGGCCGGCGATGTTCCGCTTGAACGACCGGGTCGCCTCCTCCTCGATCTCCGCCCACGCGGCATCGGAGATGGGAGCGAGCTCGCGGTGCAGGTTGTTCATGGTGGCCTCCTGGTGCGGTGGTGTCGGGCGATGGTCTGTCTGTGGTGGCGCTAGTGCAGGGAACCGATCCCCAGGGAACCGTCGGTGCGGCGGGCCGGGGCCGCGACGGTGGGCTCGACTGTGCCGGGTGCGGGCGGCAGGTCCTCGAGGAAGTCGAGGGTCGGGGTGAAGAACTGCGACCCGGTGACAGCGGTGGTGAAGTCGAGGAGGCGGTCGTAGGTACCCGGCGGATCGCCGATGAACATCTTGCGCAGCATCTCCTCGGTGACGTCGGGGCCGGCGGAGTAGGCGATGTAGAAGGTGCCGTTCTCGCCGTTCCCGGAGACGTCGCCGTAGGGCATGTTGTCGCGGACGACGTCGATCTCCTCGCCGTTCTCGTCCTCGACCTTGTTGAGCGCGATGTGGGAGTTGGGGGGTTTCACGTCGTCGGACATCTCGACGTTGTCGAGCTTGGTGCGCCCTATCGCGGCTTCCTGCTCACTCGTGCTCAGGTCGTTCCACGACGAGAGGTCGTGGACGTAGCGCTGGATGGCGACGTAGCTGCCGCCGGCGAAGGCGGGGTCCTCGTCTCCCACCGTGATCGCGTCGATCGCTGCCTGTCCCACGGGGTTCTCGGTGCCGTCGACGAATCCGATGAGGTCGCGCAGGTCGAAGTAGCGGAAGCCGTGCACTTCGTCGACGACGGTCACCGCGTCGCCGAGGGCGTCGGTGATGAGGCGGCCGAGCTCGAAGCACAGGTCCATCTGGTCCGACTTGATGTGGACCAGCAGATCCGCGGGGGTCGCCGGCGCGGTGTGGACCGCGCCCTCGTAGGGGACGAACGGCCGCAGCGAACGCGGGCGGGGGCCGTCGAACAACCGGTCCCAGGCATCGGAGCCGATCGAGACGATGCCGGCCAACGCTGCCTCCGGTGCGCGCGAGGACACCGCGTTGTTCAGTCCCGGGATCTCCTTCAGCACATCACGAACCGTGTCCTCGCCACCGTCGTTGATGGTGAGGACGAGAAAGATCGCCGACTTGGTCTTACGCGTCAGGATCGTCTGCGGCACGGGCACGCCCAATACCCTAGCCGACCCATGTCCGAAATGGGATCGCCGACCGTGCCGTCAAAAAGTAGGGCAGGCAACCCTTTTCGGAGCCGTCCCGAACCGCCGTGCCGGGACGTCGAGATCAGCTGCGCGCGACGGCCCTTCCGGCGGCACGTCCGGAGAAGATGCACCCGCCCAGGAAGGTGCCCTCGAGGGCGTTGTAGCCGTGCACACCGCCGCCGCCGAAACCCGCGACCTCGCCGGCCGCGAACAGGCCGTCGAACGCGCTGCCGTCGGGTCGCAGCACCTGCGAGTCGAGGTTGGTCTCGAGGCCGCCGAGGGTCTTGCGGGTGAGGACGTTGAGTCGCACCGCGATCAGCGGGCCGTGCGCGGGGTCGAGGATCCGGTGGGGCTTGGCCACCCGAACGATCCTGTCGCCGATGAACTGTCGGGCGTTGTTGATCGCCATCAGCTGGGCGTCCTTGGAGAACTTGTTCTCCACCTCGGCGTCGCGGGCGGAGATGACGCGTTCGATGTGCGCGAGATCGAGCTCGGGGCCGCGGGCGATCGCGTTCATCCCGCTGACCAGCTCGGGCAGGTTGTCGGCGACGACGAAGTCGATGCCGTTGCGCACGAAGGCATCCACCGGTCCGGCGGCACCCTTGGCGAGTCGGCTCTTCGCGGCCAGCTTGAGGTCCTTGGAGGTGATGTCGGGGTTCTGTTCGGAACCCGAGAGCATGAACTCCTTCTCGACGATGGACTGGGTGAGGATGAACCACGAGTAGTCGTGACCGGCGGCCAGGATCGCCTTCATCGTCGAGTTCGTGTCGAAGCCGGGAAAGTTCGGCGGCGCGAGGCGGTTGCCGTTGGCGTCGAGCCACAACGACGACGGTCCCGGGATGATCCGGATGGCGTGGTCCGGCCAGATCGGGTCCCAGTTGTGGATGCCCTCGGTGTAGTGCCACATGCGGTCGCGGTTGACGATGCTCGCACCGGCGTCCTCGCTGATCCCGAGCATGCGTCCGTCGACATGTGCCGGGACGCCGGAGATCATCGTCTTGGGTGCGGGGCCGAGACGGTCCACCGGCCAGTTCTTGCGGATGAGGTCATGGTTGTGGCCGATGCCGCCGGACGTCACGATGACCGCTCCGGCGCGAATCTCGAAGTCGCCCACCACATCGCGGTTCGACGCCTTGCCGCGTTCGAGGTCGGTCGGTGCGAGGGTGGCGCCCCGCACGCCTGCGGCGACGCCGTCTTCGATGATGAGTTCGTCGACGCGATGGCGGAACCGGAACTCGACGAGCCCTCGCTTCTCGGCCTCGAGGACCGGTTCGGCGAAGATCCGGACGACCTCGGGGCCGGTGCCCCAGGTGAGGTGGAAGCGTGGCACGGAATTGCCGTGCCCGTCGGCGAAGCCGCCACCGCGTTCGGCCCAGCCGACGATCGGGGTGATGCGCAGCCCGAGATCGTGCAGATACTGCCGCTTCTCGGTCGCCGCGAAGTCGACATAGGCCCGGGCCCACTGACGCGGCCAGTAGTCCTCGTCGTCGCGGTCGAATCCCGCCGACCCCATCCAGTCCTGCAGGGCGAGGTCCGCGGAGTCGGAGATGCCGAGCCTGCGCTGTTCGGGGGTGTCGACCATGAAGAGTCCGCCCAGCGACCAGAATGCCTGTCCGCCAAGATTGTTGCGGTTCTCCTGGTCGACGACCACCACGCGTCGTCCGGCCTTGGTGAGCTCATATGTCGCGACCAGACCCGCCAGACCCGCACCGACGACCACCGCGTCGGCCACCTGCTTCGTCACGACAACTCCTCACCGCGTCGATGTGCCGCCTGTCCCCACCCGGACACGCGCCCCAGAGAGAACATTAGCGCCGCGTCACACCGAGATGTCGGCGTACCGGTGGAACCACGGCGCGGCGTCTTCGAGGGATGCGGCGAGCGCCAGGAGATCACCGTCGGCGCCCAACCGGCCGACGAACTGGACCCCGAGCGGAAGCCCGGTCCCGGTCCAGTGCAGCGGCACACTGATCGCCGGACGTCCGGTCATGTTCGCCAGCTGCGTGTAGGGCACCCAGCCGAGGTTCTCCTCGATGAGCTGGTCGACGATCCCCACCCGCGACATCACCTTCCCCACGCGGGCGCGGGCCGCGAGCCGGGCCGCCCGCTGCAGGAGCGGCGGGGTCGTCATCGACCCGACGGCCGGCGGCGGAACGGCGAGGGTCGGGGTCAGGAGCAGGTCGTGCGTGTCGTGGAAGCGTTCGAGAGCGCGAACGTGGTGGTTGACGTGGTCGAGTGCCCGGAAGAGCGGCACGACCCCGGCCGCCCGGCCGATCTCGGCGAGGGCGAGCGTGTCCGCCTCGAAGTCGGCGTCCCCCGCGCCGGACAGGCGTGCCTCGTCGACCTGGGCGGCCGCCTTGGCGAACCAGATCTCGAGGAAGTCGCGTGCCAGCTCCGCGTCGTCGTGCGGCGGGTCCACCTCCTCGACATGGTGGCCGAGTTCGGTGAGCAGCTGCGCGGCGTGCTCGACGGCCGCGACCGCCTCGGGATGAGGTGCCGGGTTGATGGCCGAACGGGTGGTGAACCCGATCCGCAGCAGCCGCGGGGGAGTGGCGATCCGCGCCGTGAACGACTCGGTGTGGAGGGGTGCGGGATAGGTCGACGACGCGGTGGGCCCGATGATCGCGTCGTAGAGCGCGGCCGCATCGCGCACCGTGCGGGTCACGACGCCCTCGACGCCCATCCCGAAGAGCGGCTCGCCGGTGGCGGGTCCGAACGGCATCAGGCCGCGCGACGCCTTCAGTCCGACGAGTCCGGTACAGGCCGCCGGGATGCGGATGGAGCCGCCGCCGTCGTTGGCGCCGGCTGCGGGTACGACGCCGGCGGCCACGGCCGCAGCGCTGCCTCCGGATGAGCCGCCGGGGGTCACGTCGAGGTTCCAGGGGTTGCGCGCCGGACCCCACAGGTCGGATTCGGTGATCGCCTTGGAACCGAACTCCGGGGTGTTGGTCTTGCCGAAGACCACCAGCCCGGCGTCGAGGAAGCGCTGGACGACCGTCGCGTGCTCGGTGGCGACGTGCCGCGCCAGCGACCGGGAGCCGCGCGTCGTCGGATAGCCGCGGTAGTCCTGCGCGAGGTCCTTGATCAGGAAGGGAACGCCGGCGAACGGGCCGGTCAGCTCTGTGCGGGCCCGGTGGTCGGCCTCGGCCTCGATCGGGATGACGATCGCATTCAGGTCGGGGTTCACCGCGGCGGCACGGGCCCGCGCCAGGTCGAGGAGTTCGGCAGCCGTGACCTCACCCGATGCGACGAGCCCGGCGAGGGCGGTGGCGTCGGCGCCGAGGTATTCACCCATGTCCACGGCCCCGACCCTAATGAGTGCGGGGTCGGGGTGCGGCCTGGATGGCCGATACGGCTGCCTCGGTGATCGAGCTGATCCCCACATCACCGTTAACCACCCAAACGAATAACGGTGCGGTCGCGACAATTTCGTCCGTTCAAAGGGCAAAATCCGACACTTGTGCCGCATATGGGTCATATGAGCTGTTCACAATGAGGCAGATGTGACGCGCACCACTGCCCATCGGTGTCACGAAGGCCCGTCCAGCCTTTGCCGCGACGTTATCGTGCCGTTACACTTCACAACGACGGGTACCGCTCCTGACGGGGATCAATAGAATCCCCCTACGTATGACTTCCGCAGTACCCGGTAGGCAAGACCCAGAAGCGGCCGGCTCCGGCCGAGATCCAAAGGAAAACTGACGAATGCTGACTCGCGCCCGTAAGCGCCTCGTCGCCGGACTCGTGGCTCTCGTGGCCGTGTCAGGTGCCACGCTGGTCGCAGCTCCGCCGGCGTCCGCAGCCAATGGTTGCAACGTCGAGTACGTCCGCTCGAACGCCATGAACCGGACCGTGCCCGTGTGCATCGTCTCGGCTGGTGGCGGCGGACCGAAGCCGACGCTGTACCTCCTCGACGGCCTGCGTGCCCCCAACAACAACAGCGGTTGGCTCATCAACACCGATGTCGCCCGCTACATGGCGGGCAAGGGCACCAACGTCGCCATCCCGTTCGGCGGCGGCGGCAGCTTCTACACCGACTGGCAGTCCTTCGACCCCAAGCTCGGCAACAACAAGTGGGAGACCTTCCTGACCCGCGAGCTGCCGCGCTACATGGCCGCCCGCCATGGCAGCGACAACCGTCGCAACGGCATCGCCGGCCTGTCGATGTCGGGCACCTCGGCGCTCAACCTCGCGTCGCGTCACCCGGGCTTCTACCAAGCGGTGGCCTCCTACAGCGGCTACCCGACGGTCACCCTGCCGGGCTTCACCCAGGGCATCCAGGCCTCGGTCATCGAGATGGGCGGCAACCCGTCCAACATGTGGGGCTTCTACCCGGCCGGCAGCTGGTTCCAGAACGACCCGTTCCTGAGCGCGGGCAACCTGGCCGGCAAGCACGTCTACATCTCGTCCGGTAGCGGCGTCGGCAGCAAGTACGACTCGTCGGTCAACCCGACCAGCAGCAACTTCGACCCGGTCAAGTTCGCGCAGATGATCCCGCTGGAGGTCGCCGCGTCGACCAGCAGCCAGCTGTACGTCGGCCGCGTCGCGCTCGTTCCGGGCGTCAAGCTCACCACCCGGATCACCCCGGACGGTGCGCACTGGTGGGACTACTGGCAGAGCACCTTCAAGGAGTCGTGGGCCAAGACCTTCCGCCCGGCGTTCTTCTGAGCCGCGTAGGCGGTCTCGCAACTTCATAGAGACAACGGCAAGGGCCGGTGACCTTCGGGTCACCGGCCCTTGTTGTTGTGCGGGTGGCATGCGGCCCGGAGCTTGCGGAGCCTCTCGTCCGGCTCCCTGAGGAGGTCCCGGAGCTTGCGGAGGGGCCGTCTCGAAGGGCTGGTGAGGGTTCGCGACGGGAGCGCCCGAGGGCAGATGCAGCGGAACGTATCGCCGACCGACACCTTTCGCTACATCTGCACCCATACGAAAACACCGCGGGTGCATCCGGTGATCCGGATGCACCCGCGGTGGTCGTTCTGGCAGCTGGCCCTACTCGGGCGGCGGCTGCTTGCGGAAGGAGCGCGTCGACGAGTCGTCGGCGGGCGGTTCGCCGCCGTCGACCTTCGGGATCTGCTCGGTCGGACGCTCCCACGGGTTGCCGGCCGACGATGCGGTACCGGCCGCCGGACCGTCCCGCTTGATCATGGAAGTCCGGCGGTCATCTGCGGCGGGCGCGGTGGCAGCCGGGCCTGCGGTGGCCACGGCGGCGTCGTCGCGACGTCCGCGGAAGAACATGAAGGCCGCAAGCGCCAGCATGATCACGCCGAGCACGCCGAGGACGATCGGCAGCCAGAAGCCCAGGAGCTTCAGCTGCGTCACGTATCCGCTGGCGGTGTCGGCCTGCTTGGTGACGATCCCGTCGGCCCACTTGAAGGTGCCCTTCAGCGCGTCCATGCGGAAGTTGCGGACGACCTCGGGGTTGGACTCGCTCTGGTCGGGCGACTTGAAGTACTGGTGCTGATCCTCACGGCCGTCGACGATGGTGCCGGTGATCGGCTCGACGTAGACGTGGCGCACCGCCGCAGCGTGGCGGTGCATCGTGATCGGATCGTTCGGGCGGACGCCCTGACCGCTGATGCCCCACCACTTGGCAGGCATCGTCAGCATGGTGCCGAGGGCGGCTTCGCCCTGGGCGTTCGGCAGGCTCGACAGGTCCTTCTCCGGGACGTCGCAGGCGAAGTGAAGGGTCTTGATGCCCTTGATCTCGACCTCGTCCTGGAACTTCGCGGTGCAGTCCTGGCGGGTGTTGAGGTCGTAGTAGAGGTAGTCGCGCTGCTGGACGTCGAACCCGAACTTGTACTGGAAGCCCTTGCGGTTGTCCAGGGCGACCGAGACGTCGTTGACGTTGCCGCCCGGCGGCACGGCCTCGAGCTGCAGCGAACTCACGGCACCGTTGGGGACCGACGTCTTGCGGTTCACCGACACGCGGTCGATGCTCGCGGTGAGCAGGCCGTCCTTACAGGTACGGGTCTCGCCGGCAGCGGCGACGGTGGGCTCGGTCTCCTGACCGTCGGCGTCGCGCAGGCGGTCGATCAGGACGGTCTGCGCGGACTGCAGAGTCGCCTGGCGGCTGTCCGAAGGCTCGACGATCACCGAGCGGCGTTGCTGGGTGAGATGCGCCTCGAATGTGCGGGCACGATCCTCCGACACCGAGCAACGGTCGAAGATCACCGCCGGGAAGCGGTCACCGGTGGACCCGTCGGCGGCGACGGTCGTGGCATCCGAGGTGATGTCGAGGTCGAGGGGCACCACCTTCAGCGTCGGCACCAGGTACAGCGGGATGGCAAGGGCGACCGCGAGGAACGCGGCACCGAAAAAGGCCAGCAGTGCCGGCACGAAACGTCTCATGTGTGACTCCTGTGAATCAGCAGCGTAATCGGTATCACCCTAGCGGGCGTCTCGCGTTCCGTACGCGTCAGTAGGCCCGACATGCCGGGATTCGCGATCGTGCATCAGTTCGTGCGGGTCCGGTCGGCGCGCCGATCGCGTTCGGCCTCCTTCAGGATGCCGGCCATGTACCCGTAAATCTCTTTGTCGGACATCGCTTTCCACCTCGGGGCCAGGAGCTTCGTGTACTTCTCGACGTACAGCAGCTGTTTGCCGACCAGAACCAGCTCGCGGGGGAGTCGGGCGTCGTGGGCCTTGGCCACCGCGGCGAGCTGTCGGCCCAGGTCGGTGTAGGACATCGAGCCCAGATCGGTCGTCGACAACGGGGTCGTCACCTTCTTGATGTCCTCGGCGCCCTTGGTGGTCGACCCGGGCTTGTGCACGGCGCCGAGCAAGAAGATCGCCCGACCCGCGGATTCGTAGTCCGCGCGGACCACCAGGTCGACGACGAGCTGGCGGAGGATGCGACGGGTGCGGGGCGTGAACCGCCCGACGATGCCGAAGTCGAGCAGCACGATCTTCCCGGCGTCGTCGACGAGGACGTTCCCGGCGTGCAGGTCGCCGTGGAAGAGACCGCCGTGGAATGCCGAGTCGAGCAGCGACAACAAGAGGTTGCGGCACAGCGCGACGCCGTCGTGCCCGGCCGCCCGGACCGCCGCGGCGTCGTCGATCCGGACCGCGTGGATGCGCTCCATCGTCAGCACGCGCGGCGTCGTGAACTCGTCGTAGACGCGCGGCACACGGACGCGGTCGCCGAAGGGGCCCGGCTGTAGGCATTCGAACCACTCGCGCATGGTGTCGGCCTCGATCCGAAAATCGAGTTCGGCGTCCAGGCCGGCCGCGAAGTCCTCGACGACGTGGCGTGCACTGAGCATCCGGCCGTACTCGGAGATCTCGACGAGACCGGCGATCCTCTCGAGGATCGCCACGTCTGGGGCCAGACGGTCGGCGATCCCGGGTCGCTGGATCTTGACGACCACCTCGTCGCCGCTGTGCAGGGTCGCGGTGTGGACCTGGGCGATCGACGCCGAGGCGATCGGCACCGGATCGAACTGTGCGAACACCTCTTCGGGCGGGCGGCCGAGTTCGGCGACGAACTGTGCGCGCATCGCGTCGGGATCGGCCGGCTTCACGCGGTCGAGCAGCGACTCGAACTCGGAGGAGAGGGCGTCGGAGAAGACGCCGGGACTGGAGGCGATGAGCTGCCCGAGCTTCACATACGTCGGGCCGAGATGTTCGAAGGTGGCGCGTAGTTCATGCGCGGCGCGCGCAGCACTGGGTGCGCGACCGCGCAGCGCGTCGCCTGCCGTGTGGAGGACGAAGCGTCCGAGGCCCGCAGCCGCGTGCGCAGTGGTCGTCCCGAATCGCGTGACCTCGGCGATGGGCGACACCGGGTGCAACTGCGTGCGCCGGCCGTCGTCGGCCGAGCTGTTGATAGTCACCGTCGGCCATTGTAACGATCATCGATGTCCGATCCAGTGTCTCCACGGGCTGCGTCGGGCTCCGACGTGCCGAGGTGGCGGAGACGCACGGACGACGGCAGACTTGTTCCGTGCCGACCCATGCGCCCTCGCGCATCGGTCCTTCGACCGCGAACAGTGTCGACACCCTCTAGCACCCCACCCCCTAGGAGATCCCCGTATGCCCACGACGGTCAACGCGTACATAGCCACGGCAGCGGATCGCCCGCTCGAACCGACCACGATCGAGCGACGCGACCTCGGGCCGAACGACGTCGCGATCGCCATCGCCTACGCCGGCATCTGCCACTCCGACATCCACACGGCGCGAAACGAGTGGAACGGCACCAAGTTCCCGGTGGTGCCGGGGCACGAGATCGCCGGTACGGTCTCGGCCGTCGGTGCAGGCGTCACCCGCTACGCCGTCGGCGATCGCGTCGGCGTCGGCTGCTTCGTCGACTCCTGTCGTGAATGCGAGCCGTGCCGCCTCGGTGAGGAGCAGTACTGCGAGCGGGGAAACACCGGAACCTACAACGCGACCGGCCGTGACGGGCAACGCACCCACGGTGGATACAGCACATCCATCGTCGTCGACGAGAACTATGTCTGCCGCATCCCGGAGGGCATCGCGCTCGACGTGGCGGCTCCGCTGCTGTGCGCCGGGATCACCCTGTATTCGCCGCTGCGACACTGGGAGGCGGGTCCCGGCAAGAAGGTGGCCGTCATCGGGCTCGGCGGTCTCGGACACGTCGGCGTCAAGATCGCGCACGCACTCGGCGCGGAGGTGACGGTCCTGTCGCAGTCGCTGAAGAAGATGGAGGACGGGCTGCGCCTGGGCGCCGACCACTACTACGCGACGAGTGATCCGCAGACCTTCCGCGAGTTGCGGGGGCGGTTCGACCTCATCCTCAACACCGTGTCGGCCAACCTCGACATCGGGAAATACCTCGGCATGCTCGCGCTCGACGGCACGCTCGTCGAACTCGGTCTGCCCGAACATCCGATCGAGGTCCCGGCGGGCGCGCTGATCGGCAAGCGCCGAAGCTTCTCCGGTTCGATGATCGGTGGGATCGCCCAGACCCAGGAGATGCTCGACTTCTGCGCCGAGCACGGTATCGGTGCCGAGATCGAGGTGATCTCCGCCGACCGGATCAACGAGGCGTACGACCGGGTGGTCGCCTCGGACGTGCGCTACCGGTTCGTCATCGACACGGCCACGCTCTGACCCGACGACTCGTCTCGGCCCGGTCCGCTCAACCGGCGGCCGGGCCGGATGTTTGATGTACTCGTTGCTGGGAATCCGTACGCGGAACAATCCGCACCAACCTCGAGGAGGCGGCCGCGCATGACGTCAACGGAACTCGCGCCGGTCGAGCAACGCACCGATGCGCCGCGACACGTCGAACTTCCCTTCACTCATGAGGGGGTGGGCGCGACACAGATGGTGCCCTGGCGCAACGGAATTCGGCACGACGCCAGGTCCTCGACGATCCTTCCCGATCGCCGACGGGCCGATCGGACCTCAGAAAACCATCGTGATGAGCCCGATGATGATCACCACCATCGCGATCACCAGCAGCCCGACGCCCAGCAATGCGCCGACCCCGCCGGCCGGGAAGCGTTTGGTCCGATCGGGTTGTTCGTGCGAAAGGCCTGACGTCTGAGGGGTATCGGGAGGGGTGTCGCCGGGCGCGACGCCGCCACCGGCCTCGAGGTCGGGTGTCCCCTCCGGTGCTGGGTCCATTGACTCGCGTGGTTCGTCTGACATGTCAGTCGCATACCCGCGTCACCGGGGTCCCACACTTCGAGTCCAGCGCGTGGGGCGTGGGGCGGCGTTTGGAACACGTCCGTACCGGGAAACCGGACATCTGACGGATACCCGAAAAGGATTGGTGGTGAAGGCCCTACATGTCCGAAGAGCTTCCGATGGAGCCGGCCGAGACCGGCACACCGGACCAGACACCCGACGACGCGCGCCGCAAGGTCGACGAACTCGAGGCGGAACACGTCGACGAACCCGATGAGAAGCCGACGTCGGCTGAACCGACATCCACATCCGACGACGAGGACGATCTCGAGGCACCTGCGTCCGGCGACCCCGAGCCGCCGGACTGACCAGCGCCGAGGAGGCCGTCGGTGGATTCCACAACCGTCGAGCGCCAGGAGGGCAGGAGTATCCCGAGTCTGCGCATGGTGGCCGAGCACGGGTTGCCGGAGACGCTGATCACCAACGGGGAAGACCGGATTCGCGGCATAGCCGAACGGTTCGGTATGGACTACCGCGGGGTCACGGTCACCCGTGACACAACACTTCAGATGACCCCGCGCGGTGATCTCGAGACCGTCTGGGGATCCGACCGGATTCCGGACGAGGTCGTGGTCTTCGTGACGGAGATGCCCCGTCTGTTCAGTGGGCTCGGTGGTGACACCCGTGCCCGGGACAGCGTCGTGCTGGCCGAACTCGACCGGGAACGCGGCGCCGCGGTGATCTCGCTGCCGGCGCTGGGGCCCTCGCCCCGCCGACGGCTGGGAAAACTGATCACGATGGTCGTGTCCGTGCTCAAGGATTCCTCGACCGAGCCGTTCGAACTGTCTCGCGGACTGGTGGTCGAACGGGACGGCGAGACGGAATACGTTGTGGCCCAGGGTCTTGTCTCGCGAGCGCTGCTGACGGCGGGGATGGTCCGCGGCAACCGGCCGTGGCGTCTGATCCCGATGCTCACGGGTATGACAGCAGCGGCGGCCGCGGCGGCGTCGTTCGGTGTCTTCTTCTCCACCATCTGGTCGATGGCCAACGCGCTCAGTCCGTGGCGCCTGGCCGCCATCTCCGTATTGTCGATGGTGCTGGCGACACTCTGGCTGATCGTCAACAACCGCCTCTGGGAGCGGACCACCGACACCTACCGGCCCCGCGCCCGCCTCTACAACACGGCCACGGTCTGCACCGTCGTCTTCAGCGCGGTGGTTCTCTACGTCGGCCTGTTCCTCGCGGTCCTCGTCGCCGCGATGACCGTCATCGACGAGACCTTCCTGTCCTCACAGCTCGGATTTCAAGCAGGACTGAACAATTACCTCAACCTCGCCTGGCTGGCGACCTCGATGGGGATCTTCGCCGGCGCGCTGGGGTCCAGCGCCGACAGCCACGACGACGTGCTCCGGGCGACGTACGGTTATCGAGAACGCCTGCGACGCCGCGCAGCGCAGTCGTCGCAGGGCGGCGAGATGAGCGAATCCCACTGACCCGCAGCATCGTGCTGCCACAAACTGATCGGAGTCCGACATGCCGTCTCTGGATCAATCTCGAGCTCCGCTCCTGGAAGCGCTCGACAAGTACCGTCGCAACAACCGATACGGCTACACGCCGCCCGGCCACCGGCAGGGGAGAGGCGTCGACGAGCGCACCCGTACCACGATCGGAGCGGCCGCGTTCGAATCGGATGTCCTCGCGTCCGGCGGCCTCGACGACAGGCGGATGTCCAACGCCTACTTGTCCGACGCCGAAGAGCTGATGGCGGATGCCGTCGGAGCCGAACTGGCATTCTTCTCCACCTGCGGCAGTTCGTTGTCGGTGAAGGCAGCGATGATGGCGGTGGCCGGCGGTGAAGGCGGTGAACTGCTCATCACCCGGGACGCGCACAAGTCGATCGTCGCCGGGTTGATCTTCTCCGGCCTTCGTCCACGGTGGGTGCGCCCGCGCTGGGACGAGAATCTCCACCTGACGCATCCGCCGTCGCCCGAGGAGGTACGCAAGGCGTGGGAGACGGATCCGCAGGCGGCCGGCCTCCTCATCGTCAGTCCGACGCCGTACGGCACCTGCGCGGACATCCGGGCGATCGCCGACGTGTGTCACGAGTACGGCAAGCCCTTGATCGTCGACGAGGCGTGGGGTGCGCACCTGCCGTTCCACGACGAGCTGCCTACGTGGGCAATGTATGCCGGAGCCGACCTGTGCGTCGTCAGCGTTCACAAGATGGGCGCGGGATTCGAACAGGGGTCGGTGTTCCACGTACAGGGGGACCTGATCGACCGCTCCCGGCTGTCCCAGTGTGCAGACCTGCTCATGACCACGAGCCCGAGTGTCCCGATTTACGCCGCGCTCGACGGTTGGCGCCGGAACATGGTCGAATCGGGTCGCGAAATCTTCGGTGGTGGATTGGAGTTGGCCCGACACATACGACGGAGCGTCGACGAGATGGAGGGTCTGATCGTGATGCACGACGAACTGCTCCACGAGGAGGCCAGTCACGATCTCGACGAGATGCAGGTCCTGATCGACGTCCGAGATCTCGGGGCCAGCGGCTATCAGTGTGCGGACTGGCTCCGATCGCACCACTGCGTCGACGTCGGAATGAGTGACCACCGCCGTATCCTCGCCACCATCTCACACGCGGACGACGAGGACACCGCGGATCGGTTGCTCACCGCGCTGAGCGACCTCGCTTCCGCCGCAGGATCTTTCGATCACCCTCCGGCGATCCACCAACCGACTCCGGAGGAGCTGCAGCTGGAGACAAGGATGCTCCCGCGGGATGCGTTCTTCGGAGACACCGAGCGGGTACCACTCGACGACGCGCCGGGACATGTTGCCGCCGAACAGATCACGCCGTATCCCCCCGGCATCCCGGTGGTGGTCCCGGGCGAGGTGCTGAACGATGCGGTGGTCGAGTACCTGCGGACCGGCAAGAACGCAGGGATGAACCTGCCCGATGCCGCAGACGACGATCTGGACACCATCAAGGTCGTGTGCCGCCCTTCCTGATATCGAAGGGCGCAGACGCCATGTAGACGGTTACCCGCGAACGGCGGGGAAGGTCAGCTGGGTTGGCGCTCGGCGAGCATTGCCAGACGGGTCAGACACTCGTTCAGCCGGGGAGACATGGCCGTCTGCTGCACAACCGGCGGAATCCATTTCAGTGGTGCGGTCTCGACGAACTCTTCCATACCGATGATCGAGCCGTTGCCGTCCTTCTCGATCGTCATCCGGATGCGGGCGCGACCGAAGGGCCAGCCGGCGGCGGAGAGCTCCAGCAGCCCGGCCTTGGATTCGCACGATGTGGTCTCGTCGTTGAGCAGCGCCGGCCAGACACCCACCGAGTGGTGGATCCTCGACCCGGCCTGAGGCCAGTTGGCATCGACGTCGCGGATGCGTGATGCGCCGACCACCCAGGAGGCGTAGAGCCAACCGTTGGACAGCACCGACCAGACCTGTGCGGGAGTTGCGGATGTGTGGCGTTCGACGCGATTCATGGAATGTTCTCCGTTCAGTCTTTGTCTCGGGACTTGGTGAGGTGTCTGCTGATGGTGCGGCTCAACGTCCGTCGTGGTAGCCCGCGCAGGCCGTCAGAGGCGAGGGCGGCGCGGGCGGCGTTGCTGCCGCAGGCGCCGTGGACTCCGCCTCCGGGATGTGCGGCTGACCCCGCGAGGTATAGGCGGTCCACGGGGGTCGTGGCGCCACCGAGGTTCGGCGTCGGCCGGAAGACCAACTGCTGGAACAGTTGTGCCGTACCGCCGTTCACCGTCCCGTGAACGAGGTTTGCGTTGGCGGTCTGCAGGTCGTGTGGGGTCTGCACGTGGCGGCCGACCATCATGTCCGAGACACCCGGAGCGTGTTCCTCGAGGACCTCGTCCATTCGAGCGGCGAGGAGTCGAGCGGCCTCGTCGTCGGTGACGCCACGGGGGAGATGGCTGTAAGACCACGCGCTCTCGGTGCCGGTAGGCGACCTCCCCGCGTCAGCCGTCGTCATCTGACCGAACAGCAGGAACGGGTGTTCCGGGATGTTGCCGGTCTCGATGTCGGCGGTGGAGTAGGCGATGTTGCGTGCGTCCGCCCCGAGATGCACGGTCCCCGCTCCGGTCAGATTCGAGCTGCGCCAGGGGATCTTCCCGTCGATCGCATAGTTCACCTTCACGACCGGGGTGTCCCAGACGAACCGCTGGAGGTCGTCGAGCACCCGCGCTGGCACGTCGGCTGGCGAGAGCAGTTCTGTGTAGAGCGCAGATGCCGAGACGTCGGCGAGGACGGCCCGATCGGCCTTCCACCGCCGTCCGCCGCGGTCGACGACGCCGACCGCCCGGCCGCCCCGGACATCGATCCAGGAGACTCGGCTGCCGCAATGTATCTGTGCACCAGCACTCTCTGCGCGACGCCGGAGTGCGGCCGAGAGGGCGCTCGCCCCACCGACTGGAACCGGGTATCCGGTGTCCTGACCCAACATGGTCAGCAGGTATCCCATCACGCCGCTCCCCGGTGCGTGAAGGGGGATGTCGGCATGCAATGCGTTGCCCAGGATGAGTAATCCGGCCTTCTCGCTGCGGAAGAGCTCTCGCACCATCTGGTCGGCCGGGAGCACCAGGAACCGCGCGAGACGCAGTGCTTCCGCGGTGCCGATCGAGCGCAGGAGGGACAGGACCGCGCGAACCGGCGGAAACGGCCCGAAGAGGGTGTTGAGGATGGCGGGTCGGAGCGTCTCCCATTGACCGACCAGATCGAGCCAGGCCTGGCCGTCGCGGCGGTCGAAGGTGGCAAGGTGGGCTGCGGTGTCGGCGGCGTCGGGGTGGATGACCGGGGCGTCGTCGTCCTCGGGGCCGGCCGGGTGGCCGAACGCCAGCGGTGCCCGGCTCCACTTCAGGCCGTGTTCGTCGAGTGCGAGGTCGGTGAACACGGGGGAGGCGACCGCAAGAGGATAGAAAGCGCTGAACAGATCGGTGACATAACCGGGGGTCAGCTCGGCACTCTTGATCGCGCCGCCGACCTCGGGGGCGGCTTCGAGGACCGTGACGTCCCAGCCGGCGTCGGCCAGCCTGATGGCGGAGATGAGCCCGTTGTGTCCGGCGCCGACCACGACCGCGTCCGACACTCGCCCCAACTCCCTTCGCTGCTACGCGGGCCGTCCGGCCCATGGGTGGAAGGGATACCCGTCCGGTCGCGTGGCAAACGCGGCGCGAAGGTGTAGGACGTGACCGCGCGGGTAGTCCGAAACGGTGAAGATCTCCCTGAATCTGGGCCACGTGTGGCATCCGCGAGTCACCGACGAACGCCTCCGCCGGTTGTGTGCGGGGCGGATCGCCGTGATCACCGGCGCCGGCTCGGGCATGGGTCGATCGCTGGCGAACAGGGTGGCCGCGGCGGGGATTCCGGTGCTGATCAGTGACGTGGACACGCGGGCCCTTGCCGAGACCGCGAGATCGGTGGCACGCCATGGGGTGGAACCGGACGCCACCGAGGTGGATGTCGCCGACGCCGCGGCTGTCACCGCCTACGCCGACGAGGTGACGCGACGGCACGGTGCACCCGCGCTGGTGTTCAACAACGCCGGCATTACCATGGTCGCGTCGGTCCTCGACGAGGACGACGACTACGCGCGGCGGATCATGGCCGTCAACTTCGGTGGCGTGGTGAACGGTACGCGAGCGTTTCTCCCGTATGTCGATGCCGTTGGTGGACGAATCGTGAACACCTCGAGCGCATTCGGGTTGATGGGGTCCCCCGCGCAGTCCGCGTACTCGGCGTCGAAGTTCGCTGCTCGCGGGTTCTCGGAGAGCATGCAGAAACAGTTGCGCGCGAACGACTCCCGAGCCCGTATCCATATCGTGTGCCCGGGGGTCGTGCACACTGCGATCGCCCGGCGGGCCCGGTACGTGGACCCGGCGGTGCGAGAGTACGTCACCAAGGGATTCGACCGGCGACTGCCAGGTGCCCGCCCCGACGCCGCGGCGACCGCGATCCTCGCGGGGGTGCTGGGTGACCGCGACCGAATCCTCGTCGGGATCGACGCACGGGTCCTCGACCTGGGCGTCCGACTGCTGGCCGGCGCTCTGCAACGCCCCGTCGCGACGGTGACCGGACCGGCGTTCCGGCGGATTCTCGGCGCGCGGTGACGTGCTGCGGATCAGCTGTCGGAGGAGTCCTGCGAGAACAGCTTTCGAGTCGCAGGACCTTCGAGTACCTCGCCGGAATGACTGAACCGAGAGCCGTGCAGCGGACAGTCCCAGGACTGCTCGGCGTCGTTCCAGCGCAGCACGCCGTACAGATGGGTGCACAGCGGTGCGACGGACTGCGTCTGGCCCGCCACGGTGCACACGCCCTTCGGTGAGGCCCCGGAATGCCCGACGCTGCCGTCGCCCTCGGCGGGTGAGGAGTTCGCCGGTTTCAGCAGGCCGAGGTAGCCGCCCACCATGTAGGCGGCCACCTGCGCGTTGGCCGATGCTGCCGACGCCAGTGATCCGGGCTTGGTGATCTCGGAGGAGCGCCAGGGGCGAACGGTCTTGGACCAGTGGGGTTCCGAACCGAGGATGCGCCCGGTCATCGACAACGCCGCCGCGACGCCGTTGGTGAGCCCCCACTTGGCGAACCCGGTGGCGACCTGAACGCTCTCCATGCCGGGGAGAAGTGGTCCGACGTAGGGCAATTCGTCGATCGTCGTGTAATCCTGCGCCGACCATCGCGCCACCATGCGGGCGGTGGGGAAATGCTTCTCGGTCCACGCGATCATGTCCAGGGCATGCTGCCGTTCGGATTTCGTGCGGCCCACCTCGTGTCCGAAGCCGCCGACCATCAGCAGCTCGCCGTCGTAGCCCGGTCGGGTCGCGGTCCGCAGCGAGACCGACGGATTGTCGGCGCCGAGATACATCTCGCGCGGGATCTCCTCGTCGACGGTGAACGCCGCCGCGTACGAGCGCTGCGGATGCACCCGCGCGAAGAACCCGGCGCGATCGAGGAACGGAACACCGGTCGCGATCACGACCGATTCGGCTCGGACGTCGCCGGCATCGGTGGTGAGGGTGTGCGGCGTGCCGTGGCGCAAGCCCTGCACGCGGACGCCCTCGTACAGGTGGCCGCCGTGCCCGCGCAGGTCGTCGGCGAGGGCGCGCAGCACCACCATCGGGTCGATCTGCGCTTGCCCGTCGAGACGGATGGCCGTCTTGACGTCGAACGGGAGTTCCGGAACGTCGACGTGTTCGACCGGGATGTCGTGCGCCCGGCAGGCCTCGAACTCCTTCTCCACGGTCTTCGCACCCGACGCGGTGGCGGCGAAGGTCAGCGCCGCACGCTCGTCGACCTGCAGACCCCGGTGGGTGAGGTAGTGCCGGAGCCAGGCCTGGCCCTCGAGGTTCGCGTCGACGTAGTCCTGCACTGCGGGCTTCCCGTGCCGACTCGAGATCGACGACAACCGCGTGCCCTGCAGCAGCGACAGCTTGCCGGTGGTGTGGCCGGTCGCGGCGGCGCCGATGTGGCGGGCTTCGAGGACGGCGACCTTCTGTCCGGCCCGCGCCAGCAGAAGTCCCGTGGTCAGGCCGGTGATGCCCCCGCCGACGACAATCTGGTCATAGGTGTCGACGGTCCCGAACGGGGTGGTCTCGGGACGCACGTCGGGGAGCCCGGCGTGATCGGAGTCGTTCGCCGGGTCGAACCAGAGGGTTTTCATGGTGGTCGGGGTTGCCGCGATCAGGCGCGATCAAACATTTCGCCGCCGGGAGCTGCGGGGTAGGGTTTTCGACTGGGAATCGAAAACATCCCGCCGGAGTTGAGACAGTACGACCGGCGAAAGGCGGATGACATGAGTACGTCCACATACGGACCGGGGGCGGACGCGGGTGACGCGGACCGTGCCGATCTCGTCGTGGTGGGGGCCGGTATCGCGGGCCTGACCGCCGCACTCTGCGCCGCACAGAGCGGACTCTCGGTCGTCGTGGTCAACAAGGGCCCGAGCTGGCGTCCCGACCGTGGGGAGCAGCCGACCTCGACGTTCTACGCCCAGGGCGGCGTCGCGGTGGTCATGCCCGATGTCCGCTCGACCGGTCCGGACGACGTCGACTCGATCGATCTGCACCTCGCCGACACGCTCGCCGCGGGCGGCGGCCTCACCGACCCCGTGGCGTCGCGCCCGATCCTGGCCGACGGATGGTCGTCGGTGTCCGCGCTGATCGCGTGGGGCGCCGACTTCGATCGCGATGCGGACGGCGAGCTCCTGCGCACGCGTGAAGGCGGCCATTCGGTGCGACGGATCATCCACGCCGGCGGCGATGCCACGGGCGCCGCGATCCAGCGAGCGCTCCACAACGCCGTCGCGCAGCGGGAAGCCGGCCCCGGGCGGTGCATCCGCTTTCTCGACGACGCCATCGTGACCGGGATCCGGGTCGACGACGGCCGGGTCGCGGGGGTCTCGTATCTGCGGAACGCTCGATGGGGTGTGGTCGACGCGCCGACCGTCCTGCTCGCCACGGGCGGTGCGGGGCATCTCTACGCGGCGACGACCAACCCGTCCGGTGCCACCTGCGACGGCATCGCGCTGGCGCTGCGGGCGGGTGCGCACGTCGCCGACCTCGAGTTCATCCAGTTCCACCCGACGATGCTCTACACGCCGGGCGCCCGCGGACGCCGGACGCTCATCAGCGAGGCCGTGCGAGGGGAGGGCGGTCGACTCGTCGACGTGCACGGACGGTCGGTGACCGACGGCGTGCACCCCATGGGCGACCTCGCACCACGCGATGTGGTCGCGAACGCCGTGGAGACCGCCATCGAGCTGACCGGGCATCCGTGCGTCTACCTCGACATCAGTGGGTTGCCCGACTTCGAGCGGCGATTCCCGACGGTGAGCGCCGGAATCCGGGCGGCCGGTATCGACCCTGCCGACAACCGCATCCCCGTCGTGCCGGGTGCCCACTACCTCTGCGGTGGCGTGGTGACCGACGACGAGGCGCGCACCGCCGTCGACGGTCTCCTGGCAGCCGGGGAGGTCGCGCGGACCGGCCTGCACGGGGCCAACCGGCTGGCGTCGAACAGCCTGCTCGAAGGGCTCGTCATGGGACGCCGTGCCGCAGCGGTCGCCGTTGGACGACGTCACCTGCGGCCGACGCGCCCGGTTCCCGTCACGACGCCGGGACCGGCGCCGATCCTCGACCGCGACCTGCTCCAGGACACGATGTCGCGCCGGGTGGCTCTCCGCCGGTCCGCCGACGGACTGGCAGCCGCGGCGGCGACGATCGCGAGTGCGCCTCGGCGAATCCCCGCAACGGTGCGCGAGGTCGAGGACGCGGCACTCACGCTGACCGCGTCCGCGGTCGTCGCAGCCGCGACCGCCCGGACCGAGTCGCGCGGCGCTCACGTCCGAACGGACTGCCCACTCACGGCCGAGGTCGGGGAATCCCACACCTTCCGCCTCGTCGACGGGGAGATCCGCGAGTCGGGATTCGCCGGCATCGCGGTCTGAACACCAGGCGCGCGCCGCGCACCCGAACACGCAAGTAGATGCGGTCGTCGGATACGAGCGATACATTGGCGCCGATGACCCAGAGCTCACCAGACGCGCACGACGCCGAACCCCACGACCACTCCGATACCCCGCGACACGAGACCATCGACCTCGGACACATCACCCTCCACGCGCTGGTGTGGGGCCCGGTCGACGGCCCGGTTGCGGTGTGTCTGCACGGCTTTCCCGATTCGGCGTGGACGTGGCGTCTCCTCGCGCCCGAACTCGTCGCCGCCGGATATCGCGTCGTCGCACCGTTCACCCGTGGGTACGCTCCGTCGGACATCCCGCGGGACAAGGACTTTCATGTCGCGGCCCTCGCCTACGACGCCCGCGAGATCCACCGTGCGGTGGGCGCCGGTCCCGACGCGGTACTCATCGGGCACGACTGGGGTTCGTTGACGGTCAACGCCCTGTCGCACCGTTCGGACAACCCGTACTCGGCGGTGGTCGCGATGTCTGTTCCGCCGATACCCGCCATCCGGCGCGCGGTCGCCGAGGGGCCGGGAGCGGTCCGACTCCTGGCACGACAGGCGACGATGAGCTGGTACATCGGGTTCAACCAATTGCCGTGGCTGCCCGAGCGGAGTCTCGACTGGCTGATCCCCCTGCTGTGGCGACGCTGGCGGATCCGACGCCCCGGAACCCCGCGGCCGAATTACGACCTCGACGTCGACCGTGCCCTGGCCGCCCTGCCGACACGCGCACATCGCGCTGCCGCCCTGGGCTACTACCGCGCGATGCTCCGACCCCGGACCGATCCGCGGTACGCCGACCTCCGCGACGCCTGGTTGGGTGAACCCCGTTGCCGCACGCTGTATCTGCACGGCGCCGACGACGGCTGCATGCAGTCGAGATTCACCGACCACGTGCGGGGCGTGTTGCCCGACGGCAGTGCCGCCGCGGTCATCGCGGACGCCGGACACTTCCTCCACCTCGATCGCCCGGAGGAGGTGAATCGCCGGATCGTGATGTTTGTCGCCGGGACGCGCGGGGGCGAACAGGGTGGCACCGGACCGGCCTCCTTCGTAGACTGACGCCCGGGATCTTCACAGCACCGCGGCCGCCGGGGACGCCGTGGCGCTTGCCGGGGGGCGAGCCGAGGTCGGCACGAACACTCGAGAACCACTGCGAAGACCGGCGTGGCATGGCTGGATGGCGCGCGTAGACGTGAAGTACTGCAGGTATGAAGGGGAGTCCGTATGAACGGCGAAGGCTGTTGGTCGACGGTGGTGTGCCGGCCGACCGAACGGGCGGCGCTGGGACTGTCGGGTGACTCCGATTGGTTGTTGCAGTGCCGTCTCGCGATCGGCCATCGCGGGAACCACGCGACCGATGCGAGCACCCACCCGCGGCACGACCGCCGCCTCTGGCTCGAGTGGAACGACTTCGACGATCGCGCCCAGTCCCTCATCGAACGCAACCCGTGCCCGGTCCCATCGCCGGAAGGCGTCGGCTGCGTCTTCTTCGTCGGCCACGGCGAACCCCATTTCTATGCGCATTCGAACGGGCACGCCCCGTCGGTGATGTCCGGTGCCGGAACCGGTCATCATCAACGCCCTGCTCCCGGTCCCGACCGGACGGGGTCGCAGCCGCCGGCCCCGCATCCGCAGCGGATGGGGTCGCACCGGTTGCCGGACTCGCATCAGCCGCCCGCACCGCTTCCCCCGGCCGGGGCACCTGCTCCCGAGTCGGCCCACAGGGCCGAGCCCGAACCCACGCCTGAGTCGGGATACCGCGGCGGCCGCCGGTCGACGAACGCCGAACCGATCGCCGCCGAGGACTACCACGGCCGACGCCACCGGTCCGTCGCGCCGGGCCGAGACGTTTCCGGCCCGGCGGCACCGAACGCTCCGGCACCGAACGCCGCAGCACCCAACCCTGCAGCACCCAACCCTGCGGCACTCGGCCCGGCGCAACCCGGCCCGGTGGTGCCGCAGGCCGCTTCTCCGGCGGGCGCAGCTGTCCCGCCCGGGGTTGTCCCGGATGCGCAGGCAGAGGTTGCCGACCATTCCTCGGAGCCGGTTTCCGCAGCCGAAGCCGCACGTCGCGCCGAGATCAGCGCGGCCCTCGACGACGTCGCCGTAGCCCTGGCGCGCCTCGCCGCCGCATTGCGGCCGTAGCTCCCGCGATCCCCGAACCCCGACGCGCCCGTGTCGGGGTTACGCGTTGCGCTCGCGCTCGACGGCCGCCGATCGCGATCACATACGGTAGGGGGGTACCGTCGACGGTTGAACGCTGGTATACCTGGTGAGGCATACCCCTGAGGGGTACCCGTCACAACAGGAGCGACATGGACGAGCACCAGCACGGCTACATCGGCCGCAAGGACGACTACCTCAAGCGACTCCGCCGCATCGAGGGTCAGGCACGTGGGTTGCAGCGCATGGTCGAAGAGGACTCGTACTGCATCGACATCCTCACCCAGGTGTCGGCCATGACCAAGGCACTGCAGGCGGTCAGCCTGGGTCTGCTCGAGGAGCACATGGCCCACTGCGTCGTGCGCGCCGCGCAGGAGAGCGACGCGGCCGGCAAGGAGAAGGTCGACGAGGCCATGGCCGCGATCGCGCGGCTCGTGAAGTCCTGACGTCGACGTTCGGCCACACCCACGAGACTTCAACCAGAGGAGTACGGATGAGCACCACCAGCAACTACACCGTCACCGGCATGACCTGCGGCCACTGCGTCGCCTCCGTCCGCGAGGAGATCGAGGAGATCGCCGGCGTCACCAGCGTCGACGTCACCCTCGAGAACGGAGCCGTGCGCGTCGTCGCCGATCGTGAGATCCCGCGCGAGGAGATCGCCGGAGCGGTCGCCGAAGCCGGGTATTCACTGATCTGACATGAGCATCCCCACGGGTCCTCTGGCCTACGTCGTCGCGCTGATCGCCGCTTTCGCGATCGCCTTCGGCGTCGGCCGGGCATGGGGACCGCAACCCGAGCCGGTCACCCACGACGCACCCTCGCACGGCGTCGTAGAGACGACCGTTCCCGACTCCAGCCCACGAGGCGACACGACACACACCGACACCGATCACGGCGACGTGACGAATGGAGGCGACCACTGATGTCCGCGAGTCCTGGCCTGCAACTGGTCGACCTCGACATCTCCGGCATGACCTGCGCGTCGTGTGCGAACCGCATCGAGCGAAAACTCAACAAACTCGACGGCGTGACCGCCTCGGTGAACTACGCGACCGAACGCGCCCACGTCGAGGTCCCCACCGGTCTCGCCGCCGACGACCTCATCGAGGTGGTCCGGGCCGCCGGTTACGACGCCGCGCCGATCCTGCCCGACCCGCCGACCGGGTCGGAAGCGGACACGACCGACACCGCACCGACCGCAGATCCGGAACTCGACGCGCTTCGGCAGCGGCTGATCGTGTCGGCGGTGCTGTCGGTCCCGGTGATCGCGCTGGCGATGATCCCGGCCTGGCAGTTCACCTACTGGCAGTGGCTGTCCCTGACGCTGGCCGCGCCGGTGGTCGTGTGGGGCGCCTACCCGTTCCACCGCGCGGCCTGGATCAACCTGCGGCACGGCGCGACCACGATGGACACGCTCGTGTCGGTCGGCACGCTCGCCGCGTTCGGCTGGTCGCTGTACGCCCTCTTCCTCGGCACGGCCGGTACGCCCGGCCTCACCCACGGATTCGACCTGCTGCCCCAACGAACCGATGGGGCATCGCACATCTACCTCGAGGCGGCCGCGGGCGTCACGACCTTCCTGCTGGCGGGTCGCTACTTCGAGAAGCGATCCAAGCGGCGCGCCGGTGATGCACTACGTGCACTCATGGACCTCGGGGCCAAGGATGTCGTGGTCCGCGGGCGCCGGGAGCGAAGCGAGCGGGCCCAGGATTCAGAGAGCGGCGTCGAGACCCGAATTCCCATCGGCCAGTTGGTCGTCGGCGACGAGTTCGTCGTGCGGCCGGGAGAGAAGATCGCGACCGACGGCGTCGTGATCGAGGGTGCTTCGGCAATCGACGCGTCGATGGTGTCCGGGGAATCGATCCCGGTCGAGGTGACCGCGGGTGATGCGGTCATCGGCGCCACCGTCAACACCAGCGGACTGCTCGTCGTCCGGGCGACCGCGGTGGGTTCCGACACCGCGCTCTCGCAGATGGCACGCATGGTCGCCGCCGCGCAGGAGGGCAAGGCCGACGCGCAGCGTCTGGCCGACCGCATCTCCTCGGTGTTCGTGCCCGCGGTGATCGCGATCTCCGTTGCCACGCTGGGCTTCTGGCTGGGTGCGGCGTCGTTGGACGACTTCGCAGGCGGTGACGTGACCTTCGCCTTCACCGCGGCGGTGGCGGTCCTCATCATCGCCTGCCCGTGTGCGCTCGGGCTCGCCACTCCGACCGCTCTGATGGTCGGCACGGGCCGCGGCGCACAGCTGGGCATCCTGCTGAAGGGGCCCGAGGTGCTGGAGTCGACCCGGCGCGTCGACACCATCGTGCTGGACAAGACCGGCACCGTCACCACCGGCGACATGTCGGTGTCGACGGTGACCGCGGCCGCCGGTAGGGACGAGTCGCAGGTCCTCGCGTGGGCGGCGGCAGTGGAGGCCGGGTCGGAGCACCCGATCGGACGCGCCGTCGTCGACGCGGGGCGTGAGCACGTGTCGGAGAAGGCCCGGGATTTCGTGTCCACGCAAGGTGCCGGTGTTGCCGGCACCGTGGGAGACAGGCGAGTCCGGGTCCTCTCGCCCAGCAAGGTGACCGTACAGATACCCGCCGACCTCGCGACCGCGGTGTCGACCGCCGAGTCGGGTGGCGCGACAGCGGTCGTCGTGCTTGTCGGGGATACGAAAGAGGATGCGTCCGAACCGGTTCCGGTCGGCGTGATCGCGGTGGCCGACCGGATCAAGGAGTCGTCGGCAGAGGCCATCGCCGAATTCCGGCGTCTGGGTCTCACGCCGAAGCTGCTCACCGGCGACAACGAGGGTGCGGCCCGCGCAGTGGCCGACGAGGTCGGGATCGACGACGTGACCGCGGGTGTCAGCCCGCAGCGCAAGCTCGAGGTGATCGCCGAACTCCAGGAGCAGGGCCGCGTGGTGGCGATGGTCGGCGACGGCATCAACGACGCCGCGGCACTGGCGCAGGCGGACCTCGGTCTCGCCATGGGCACCGGCACCGACGTTGCGATGGCGGCCAGCGACCTCACGGTTGTGAGCGGTGACCTACGCGTGGTCGCCGACGCCATCAGACTGGCGCGTCGAACCCTCGGCACGATCAAGGGAAACCTGTTCTGGGCCTTCGGTTACAACGTCGCCGCGATCCCGTTGGCGGCCGCCGGAATGCTGAATCCGATGATCGCCGGGGCTGCGATGGCACTCTCCTCGGTGTTCGTCGTGGGAAACAGCCTGCGGTTGCGCCGGTTTTCCCCGACCCGCTGAGAACCGCCCCGGAAGTACGCCCAACTGAGAACCGCCCCTGAGAGCAACCCTCCAGAGAGGTGCCGGCGACATAGTGTCGTCGGCCCCGCTCCACAGGGTGTCTCTCAGGGGCGGTCTTCAGTGAGTGGGTACTTCAGCTCACACGCGAGGTCACCTTCGCCGCGGCGTGACGACCGGCGCGGCGACCGAAGTACGATCCCTCGCCCAATTGCGTTCCGCTGCAATACCCCTTGCAGTCTTGCGCGATGTTGGTGGCGCTCGCGCCCGCGGCGTACAGGCCATTGATGACCGACCCCGACTCGTCGAGCACCTCGCCGTCGAGCGAGGTCGCCATGCCGCCCATGGTGAAACCGGCGTACACCGCCTTACCCAGTGAGAGGTCGTAGACGGCCCAGGGGCCCTTGTCCTGGGGTTCGAGGAACTCGGCCGCCTTGTGGAAGTCGGGATCCTCCTTCTTCGCGGCGTTCTCGTTGTACCGCGCCATCGTTTGCTGCAGATTGCCCTCGGGGATGCCGAGTGCGGCTTCCATCTCCGCGATGGATTCGTAACCGTCGATGAACTTGATCAGGTAATTGTGCTCCTGATTCATGTGCGATTCGTCGACGATGAGGTATGCCGTCGAATCCGGTTGTTCCAGAATGAATCCCGAGGTGCGGGCGTGGTACGAGTCCTCGGTGACGAATCGCTCGCCGAACTTGTTGACGATGACGCCCATGACCATGCTGGCCGGCGGGTAGATCGGGGCGGTGATGAACGCCTTGTCCATGTACTTCAGTTCGGCGCCGACCGAGCGGCCCATGCGGAGTCCGAGGCCGTCGTCGTAGGTGTTGCCCAGGACGAACGGCTTCTCGGCGAGGTGCGGCGTGTGCTCGGCGACCATCTCGGGGTTCATCACGAAGCCGCCGGCGGCGATGATCACCGAGGTGGCGCGGATGACGCCCTCCTCGCCGGGCCTCTTCCAGGTCACTCCGGCGACCGTTCCGTCGGAGTCGACGACGAGCTGCCGGGCGCCGGTTTCATACCGTACTTCGACGCCGAGCTCGCCGAGACGCTTGACCAGCAAATCGATGACCAGCGAGGCGCCACCGGTCTCGCCGGGAACCGGCACCTTGTGACCGCGCGGGGCGGGGACGGCCTGGTCCTTGAACGGCCAGACCTTCTCGTTGCCGGTGTACATCAGCCCTTCGGTGCCCGGTTGGATGACGGCTTTCTCCGGGTAGAAGCTGCGCTCGAAGGTGAAGCCCAGCCCCTCGAGCCAGTTGAAGTGGTCGACGCTGTCGACGCAGTACGCGTGGATCTTGTCGGCCTCGGGGTCGATGGACACCGCGGTCAGGTACTTCTCCATCTCCTCGGGCGAGTCGTCCTGACCCGTCGCCTTCTGGACGGCGGTGCCGCCACCGAGATAGAAGAAGCCTCCCGACAGTGAGGTGGTGCCGCCGGCCGCGGCGGCACGTTCGATGAGCAGGACGCGCGCCCCGTTCGCGGCGGCCTCTGCCGCGGCGCATCCGCCCGCGATGCCGAATCCGATCACGACGACGTCGACCTCGTCGGAGAATTCGGTCACCGATTCGAGGGCGACGGTCTCCGGGATCTCGGTACTGGTAGCCATGCGGCCAGATTAGCGGACTAACTAGAACCTGTTCTAGTCTTGGCGTCCATTCATCGGGACACCTTAGTGTTCGCACCGAATCAGCAGGTCAGCCGATTGATCGTCGGATGAACGGCGGGCCTTCGGCCGCGACCCGCCGCCACGTGCCCGAACTCCGGTATCAAGAAGTGTGACCTTCTCGTCGACCCCTCGTGCGCACACCGCGGCCCCGTGGCTGGCGGGGATCGTCGCGGTGGGTGCCGGACTGGCGGCCGGGGAGATCGCCGCGGTCCCGGTGTCGCCGGACGCGTCCCCGTACTTCGCGGTCGGCTCGTCGGTGGTCGACCACTCGCCCGAGGCGGTCCGGGAATGGGCCATCCAGACCTTCGGCATCGCCGACAAGGTCGCCCTCTTCGTCGGGATGGGCATCATCATCGCCGTGATCGCCGGCGCCTGCGGGTACCTCGAGCGGCGGCGTCCACCGCTCGGTTCCGCGATCATCGCGGTCTTCGCTGCCGTCGGAGTGCTGGCGGCGGTGAACCGGCCGGGCGCTACGTGGACGTATGCGCTGCCGTCGGTCCTCGCCGGGGTCGTGGGCATCGTCGTACTGAGGCTGCTGCTGGCACAGCTCGACGACGAGCCGCCGCCGGTCGAGGATGGTGATGCGGAAGATCGCGTCCACCAACCGATCTCGCGCCGGTTCGTCCTCGCGGCGGGTGGCGTTGCCGTGGCGGCCGTCGCGATCGGCGTCATCGGCCGTCGCATGCTCGCCGACACCGCGAGCACGCTGGCCGACCGTGCGCGGATCCTGCTGCCGAAGCCCGTCGACCCGGCACCGCCGATCCCGCCGGGTACCGAGATCGACCTCTCCGGCGCAACGTCTTTCATCACCGGCAACGACGACTTCTACCGCATCGACACCGCGCTCCAGGTGCCGACGCTCACCACCGTCGAATGGCGACTGCGGATACACGGCGAAGTCGACAGGGAGGTGACGCTCGCCTGGGACGACCTGCTGGCGATGCCGATGACCGAACGGCTCGTGACACTCGCGTGCGTGTCCAACGACGTCGGGGGAGACCTGATCGGCAACGCGCGATGGCTCGGCGTGCCGATGCAGATGGTCCTCGATCTCGCCGGAGTGCGGCCCGGAGCGGACATGCTGCTCTCCACCAGTGTCGACGGATGGACCTGTGGCACACCGATTTCGGACATCACCGATGGTCGCGACGCCCTGCTGGCGGTCGGTATGAACGGCGGGCCGCTACCCATCGAACACGGGTATCCGGTCCGTCAGGTGGTTCCCGGTCTGTACGGGTACGTGTCGGCGACCAAGTGGGTGGTCGACTGGGAGATCACCAGGTTCTCCGAGGCCAGGGCGTACTGGACCGATCGCGGATGGTCCGCGCTCGGACCCATCAAGCTGGCCTCACGGATCGACCGCCCGGCCCGGGGTACCTCACATCCTGCGGGTGAGGTCGTCATCGCCGGAACGGCGTGGGCGCAGCACATCGGCGTCGAGCGCGTCGAGGTCCGGATCGACGACGGGCCGTGGCAGCTCGCGGAACTGGCGACCGAGTACAGCGTCGACACCTGGCGTCAGTGGAAGTTCGTGTGGCAAGCGGACAAAGGCGACCACACGGTCACGTGCCGTGCGATCGACAAACAGGGGCGCCCACAGGTCGAGCGGTATCAGTCCCCCGCGCCCGATGGCGCGACCGGTCTGGACGAGCGTAGATACACCATCGCCTGATCGTCTCACCAGCGATTTCGGGGCCGGACGCTGGTCAGATAAAGATTATGAGAAATGGCGTTGTCAAGGGTTGAGTGAGGTATCCGACTCTCCTGAGATTGCGCTGAGAGCCCGTGTTATGTTTCTCCAACCTCTATATGTGAGCCGGGTGACAGTCATCGCTGTCAGAGCCCGAGCACTTCGTGACCTGCGTCAGGTCGTCCGCACCGCCGACACATGGCGGAGCTGCACGATTTGCACGCAGGTCACGGCGTTGTACGCATGTGCGCCGACGACGGCGCCGAAAACAAGGCGGCGCTGACTCAGCGTCGCCACCAGACAGGGTGAGAGTTATGACAGTGGGTGTCGTGCGCGAGACGGCCCCGGGGGAGCGCCGCGTGGCGCTTGTCCCGAAGGTGGCCGCCTCGCTGGTGGGCAAGGGTGTGCCCGTCGTGGTGGAGTCGGGGGCCGGTCTCGGCGCCCTGATTCCCGACGAGGCGTACACCGAGGCCGGGGCCACGATCGGTGATCCGTATTCGGCTGATGTGGTGCTGCGGGTGTCGCCGCCGTCGGATGCCGAGATCGGCAAGCTGCGCAGTGGGCAGAAGCTGATCGGTTTCCTGGCGCCGCGCAATGCCGACAACAAGATCGGCGCCCTGCGTGCGGCGGGTGTGGAGGCGTACGCGGTGGAGGCGATCCCGCGTATCTCCCGTGCGCAGGTGATGGATGCGTTGAGTTCGCAGGCCAACGTCGCCGGTTACAAGTCGGTGATCGTGGCGGCGGATCTGTCGACGCGGTTCTTCCCGATGCTGACCACTGCGGCGGGCACGGTGAAGCCGGCGACGGTGCTGGTGCTCGGTGTGGGTGTGGCCGGTCTGCAGGCGTTGGCCACGGCCAAGCGTCTCGGTGGGCGGACCACCGGCTACGACGTGCGCCCCGAGGTGGCCGAGCAGGTGCGGTCGGTCGGTGCGCAGTGGCTCGATCTCGGTATCGACGCCGCCGGCGAGGGCGGTTATGCCCGCGAGCTGACCGAGGAAGAACGCGCGCAGCAGCAGCAGGCGCTCGAGGACGCGATCAAGGGCTTCGACGTGGTGATCACCACCGCGCTGGTCCCGGGTCGTCCGGCCCCGCGCCTGGTGACCGCAGCCGCGGTCGAGGGTATGAAGCCGGGCAGCGTCGTGGTGGATCTGGCCGGTGAGACCGGCGGCAACTGTGAGCTCACCGAACCCGGTGAGACAGTCGTCAAACATGACGTGACGATCACCGCGCCGCCGAATCTGCCGGCGACCATGCCCGAGCATGCCAGCGAGCTGTACTCGAAGAACCTCCTCGCCCTCATCGAGCTGATGCTCGACGACAACGGTGCGATCACACCGAACTTCGACGACGAGGTGCTCGCTGCTTCGTGCGTCACGCGTGAAACACCCCAGGAGGTGAAGGCCTGATGTATTCCGGACTTCTGGCGAATCTGGCGATCCTGGTGTTGGCCGGGTTCGTCGGTTTCGCGGTCATCTCGAAGGTTCCCAACACCCTCCACACCCCGTTGATGTCGGGTACGAACGCCATTCACGGCATCGTCGTGCTCGGTGCGCTGGTGGTGCTGGGCAAGCTCCCTGCCGATGCCGGGTGGGGTGTGCGCATCATCGCATTCGTCGCGCTGGTGTTCGGCACGCTCAACGTGATCGGTGGCTTCGCGGTCACGGACCGGATGCTGGGCATGTTCAAGGGTAAGAAGGAGGCCGCCAAGTGATCGGCTCGCAATTGGTGCTCGCCGCAGGCGCGCACACCCCGAGCGAGGGCCTGTCCTACCTGGTCATGGCGCTCTACATCGTGTCCTTCTCGTTGTTCATCTACGGCCTGATGGGCCTGACCGGCCCCAAGACCGCGGTGCGCGGCAACTGGATCGCCGCGACCGGTATGGGTCTGGCGGTGGCGGCGACGCTGCTCTACATCTACAACGCGGGCGCGGTCGGCGAGGACGGACATTCGACCGTCGGTGTGCCGACGATCAACTGGGTCCTGATCGCGATCGGTCTGGTTCTCGGTGTGGTGCTGGGTATCCCGCCGGCGCTGAAGACCAAGATGACGGCGATGCCGCAGCTGGTGGCACTGTTCAACGGTGTCGGTGGTGGCACGGTCGCGCTGATCGCGTGGGCGGAGTTCATCGAGACCTCCGGGTTCTCGGTGTTCCACAACACCGAACCGGCCTCGCCGCTGGTGGTGGGCTCGCTCATCGCGGCGATCATCGGTTCGATCTCGTTCTGGGGATCGCTGGTGGCGTTCGCGAAGTTGCAGGAGATCATGCCGAAGGGTCTGGAGAAGACCTTCGTGGCGAACGCGAAGTTGTTCCAGGCCGCCAACATCGTGCTGCTGCTGGTTGCGTTGGGTCTGGCGATCTACCTCGGCGTCCAGGCCACCGACGGTGGCGGGGCGAGTGTGTGGTGGATGGTCGGGCTGCTGCTCGCCGCCGGTGTGATGGGTCTGTTCGTGGTGTTCCCCATCGGCGGTGCGGACATGCCGGTGGTCATCTCGTTGCTCAACGCGATGACCGGTCTGTCGGCTGCGGCGGCGGGTATCGCGCTGGACAACACCGCGCTGATCGTGGCCGGCATGATCGTCGGTGCGTCCGGTTCGATCCTGACCAACCTGATGGCCAAGGCGATGAACCGGTCGATCCCGGCGATCGTGTTCGGCTCGTTCGGTGGCGGCGACGCCGCGGTCGCCGGTGGTCCCGGCGCCGAGGGCGGCACGGTCAAGGCCACCTCCGCTGCCGACGCCGCGATCCAGATGGCGTACGCCAATCAGGTGATCGTGGTGCCCGGTTACGGTCTGGCCGTGGCCCAGGCACAGCATGCGGTCAAGGAGATGGCCAGCCTGCTCGAGGCCAAGGGCGTGGAGGTCAAGTACGCCATCCACCCGGTGGCCGGTCGTATGCCGGGGCACATGAACGTGCTGCTGGCCGAGGCCGACGTCGAGTACGACGCGATGAAGGAGATGGACGACATCAACGGCGAGTTCGGCCGTACCGATGTCGCGATCGTGATCGGCGCCAACGACGTCACCAACCCGGCGGCCCGTAACGATCCGTCCAGTCCGATTCACGGCATGCCGATCCTCAACGTCGACGAGGCACGCTCGGTGATCGTGCTGAAGCGGTCGATGAGTTCGGGTTATGCCGGCATCGAGAACCCGCTGTTCTTCGCCGACGGCACCTCGATGCTGTTCGGCGACGCCAAGAAGAGCGTCGACAGCGTCATCGAGGAACTCAAAGCGCTGTAGTCGCTTACGGTTTCGACGACAGACCCCCGGTGATTCCGCGAATGCGGGACCCGGGGGTCTGTTGCCTGATCAGGGCAGGATGTCGAGGGCGGCGGAGACGATGCTGTCGGTGTCGATGCCGTGATGCCGGTAGACGTCGTCGAGAGAGCCGACCTGACCGAACCTGGAGACGCCGAGATTGGTGCTGCGCACCCGGTTGATGCCGGCCAGGAAGGCCAGGGTGTGCGGGTGTCCGTCGAGGACCGTGACCATCGGGGTGGCACGGTCGCCCGGGAAGAGCTGATCGAGGATCCAGCTCTCACCGGTACCCCGCCCCTGCCGCGCCTGCCAGGCCTCGAAGAGAAGGCCGGGGCTGGTGATGCAGAGGACGTCGGCGTTGATCCCCGACTGCTGCAAGCGATCTGCGGCGCTGAGGGCTTCGGGGACCAGGGCCCCCATCGCCACGATCGTCACCTGTGCGTCCCCACCCCGCCGGAGGGGATAACCGCCGGCGACGACCTGGCGGCGTCGACGCTCACGCGCAGCGGGGTCGGCCGGTACCGCGGCGAGGGACTGATCGACCGGACGGGTCGAGAGACGCAGATACGCCGAGGTGCCGTCGGGGCGGCCGAGCCGGGACAGAGAGGCCAGCAGGGTCCACTCGACGTCGATCCCGAACGCCGGTTCGTAACTGACACAACCCGGTTGCTCGAGGCCGATCGATGGCGTCTTGATCGACTGGTGGGCGCCGCCCTCGGCCGCCAGCGTCACCCCGGAGGGGGTGCCGACCAGGATCGACTGGCCGCCGGCGTAGATGCCGTACGACCAGGGTTCCAGGGCGCGTTCGACGAAGGGGTCGTAGAGCACGCCGATCGGCAGCAACGGCTGTCCCCAGCGGCTCCACGTGGCACCGAGTTCGCCGATCAGACCCACCAGATTGGTGGCTCTTCCTGATTCAGAGTGCGTCGAGGTGTTGTGCGAGGCCGCCGGAGTGGATGAGTGACCGCAAGATGTAGTGGTTGAGGTTGCGGAAGCCCAACGCGATCCCGCGGAGGTGTTCCAGGCGGCCGTTGATCGCTTCGACGGGTCCGTTGGAGGCGCCGGTGTCGAAGTAGGCCAAGATCTCGGCACGCCGCGCCCATAATGATCGGCCGAGTTGGGCCAACTCTGCCAGCCCGGACGGAACGCCGGTATGAATCCGTTTGAGCAGCTTGTACATCGCGATCTTGCCGTCACGCTTGTTCTCCTGGCCGTAGGCGTTGATCAGCTCTTGGTAGATCGCGTAGGTGACCGAGACGGCCACGTGCTCCTCGTGAGCCTCCAACCCGCTACGTAGCCGGGCCTTCTGCTTGTCTGTCAGCAACGCGATCCGGGTCAGCAGTGGTCGGCGGATACCGTAGAGCGGATCACCCGTGCGGCCGCGGTGCCCACACGTATCGTGTTGCACGCGTTGACGACACACTGTGAGCTTCTCGGCGGCCAGATGGACCACGTGGAACGGGTCCATCACCGCCCGCGCCTTATCCAATGCCTCGGCGGTCGCGGTGCGATACCCGGTGAATCCGTCCATGGTGACCACCCGGATCCGGTCCCGAAAGGAGTCATCGCGGGCATCGAGCCAGTCCTTCAACGCCGCTTTGGACCGGCCGCCCACCATATCCAGCAAGCGCGCCGACCCGGTCCCATCCACAATCGGTGTGAGGTCGACCAGCACGGTCACGAAACTCGAATCACCATTGCCGCGAACATGTTTCCACTTGTGCTCATCAACACCGAGAACCCTGACACCGTCGAGTCGGCCAGGCGCCGAAGCCACCGTACGCGCCGCCTGCAACGCGAGGGCATTCACGGTGTTCCAGCCCAACCCGACCGACGCGGCGACCGCAGAGACGCTCATCTTGTCCAGAATCATCCGCCGAAGAATCCACGCGATCGTGCGGCGCGTCACCGCCGCGCGCGGCGCGACGATCGCCGAGATGTCGGCGCGAAAGATGCCCTGACCACACGCGCCGTTCTCGCAGGCGTAGCGCGGCACCCTCAGATGCAACCGGGTCGGATGGCCCACGATCGGTAGATCTGCCACCTCACGATCGACATGATCACGCAACCGACCCGCCCGCTCGCACCTCGGGCAGCTACTCTTCGGGGCCAAGACCTCGCAGAACAGGTGTGTGCGATCCTCGCCGTCGAGAGCGGCATCGGTGATCGTCACCCCGAGTTCGATCGTGCGGCAAATCGTGTCGGCAATGGCGCTACGCTGCAACGAGGGTCCTGTCGGTGTGAGTGATGAGGTGTAGGGGCTTTCATCTTCACACCACAGGACCCGCCCGCATCCCCGGCTCGCCGCCGCCGAACCCGACCTACATCTTGTGCCCGGTAGAACCCGTTCTACGCACCGTCAATCAGGAAGAGCCAGATTGGTCTCGGCGATACCGAGTTCCATGTGCTGCCCGGTGGGCCGCTCGTTCCAGTGCATGATCGTCTCGGGGTCGTCGGCGAACCAGTTGTGCCGCTCGGTGGGCGACCAGACGCCGACCTTGTTCACCCAGCCACCGAGATTGGTGGTCGAGCTGACATCCGGGCTGACGGTGACGACTCTTTTCGCCGCATCCGGCGACTGGCGGGTCAGGTCGAGCAGCGACCGGCCGAGCGCGGCCTGGGTGGTGCTGGTGCCCTTCGGGGTGCGTCCGAAGTCGGACGGGATGTCGACATCGGGCAGCGGCGGGACCGGATCCCGTTGCAGCCGTTGTGCCGCAGCGGCACACAGTCGGCCCGCCGGGTCGTCCTCGGCGAAGCGACCCCACGGCTGGTCCGGGTCCATCCGGAGGGTGGCCGCCAGCTGTCGGTACTCCTCGACGGTCAGCAACGCCGAATGATTCTGTGGGTGGCCCTGGGTGGGCAATCCGTAACCCTTGATGGTGTAGGCGATGATCACCGTAGGGCGGGTGTCGTCGATTTGTCGATACGCCTGCGACAGTGCCTGCAGATCGTGTCCGCCGAGGTTGCGAACAGCCGCCAGGAGTGTCGAGTCGTCCAGCGTGGCAATGAGATCGGATATCTGCCGACTCTCGGAACCGGTGCCGGGCAGGCGGTCCCGGACCTCGTCCGCGGTGCAGCGAAGAAGTCGCTGGTACTCCGGGTTCGGCATCTGCAGGATGCGGGTCCGCAGTGCGTCGCCACCGGGGCGGGCGAAGAGCGATTCGAGCAGCTGACCGAACCGTACGGGGATGACCTGCCAGCCGGCCGCCTCGAACATCTTCTCCAGGCGACGGGCGGCGATGTTCGGTACGACGCGGTCCAGTGACTGGCGGTTCAGGTCGACGATCCACACCACCTCGCCGAGATCGGCGATCCCCGGATCGAGGATGGCCTCCCAGACGGCGCCCTCGTCGAGTTCGGCATCTCCGACGAGCGAGTACTGCCGGCCGCGGCCGGTGTCTCCGACGTGGGTGTCGACGTAGCGTCGTGCCATCGCGCCCCAGATCGGGGCGGTCGCGCCGATGCCGACCGAACCGGTGGAGTAGTCGACGGTGTCCGGATCCTTGGAACGGCTGGGATATGACTGCAGACCGCCGAACTCGCGAAGCGTGGTCAGGTACTTCTCGTCCAGCGTGCCCAGCAGATAGTTGATGCCGTGGAGCACCGGCGACGCATGCGGTTTCACCGACACGCGATCGCCGGGACGCAAGTGCTCGAACCACAGCGAGGTCATGATCGAGACCATCGATGCGCACGACGCCTGGTGGCCGCCGACCTTCAGCCCGGTGGGGTTCGGCCGAACCCGGTTGGCGTGGTGGATCATCGAGGTCGACAACCAGAGCACACGTTGCTGGATCGACTCAAGCGCGGCAAGCTCGGCCGTCACCGCGCCGTCCGATGCCGGCGGAGCGGTGACGGTCTCGAGGAACGCGGACTGGGGCACGGGAACTCACTTTCGAACACCATCCACGCGAACCGCGGCACGGCGTGCGGATGTGAATGTTGAATGGCGCCCCCTCGGCGGCGACGGATCGATCGCGGCCGACGGGGCGAAAACCGGGTCGCCGACGGGATCGTGTTCCGTCGAAGCTGGCCGGTTCTACGAGAAGGGGTGCACACAGTCCAACAACACCATTCTCTTTGCGCAATACTTGACGTCGAGACTGGGCAATATGCACAACCCTGATGGGTGTGTGTGGAACGGAGGTTGGCATCGTGCCAAGCGAACATCGGGCCGACCGGATCGACGCCAAGATCCTGACGGCTCTCGCCGACGACCCGCGAGCGACGGTGATGGCGGTCGCCGAACGGACCGGGCTGTCCCGCAACACCGTTCAAGCCAGGCTGAGCAAGCTTGATGCGGCCGGCGCCTTGCGGTCCTTCGAACGCCGCGTCGATCCGGCTGTCCTCGGATATCCACTGCAGGCCTACGTGCTCACCAATGTCACCCAGCGCAAGCTTGATCAGGTCGGTGCAGCGCTCGAGGCGATACCGGAGGTGCTGCAGGTCCACGGCCTCACCGGAGTTGCCGACCTCCTGGTCCACGTCGCCGCCAAGGATGCGGATGACCTGTATCGCATCGCCGGGGACATCCTGGACATCAAGGGTGTCAAGCGCACGACGACCGCCCTCGTGATGAGGGAGATGGTGGACTTCCGGGTTCGACCGCTCCTCGACGCTCTCGCGGAGTAGGCGCCTGGCGTCGATCCTGCCGAGCGGGTCAGCAGCGCGTACATCGAGCAGGAATCGAGAAGCTCCTCCGGGTCGTGCCGGATAGCGTCGAGGACGACCGTATGGGGAGCGAATCTAAGGAGGATCATGTCGATCTGGCAGTGGTATCAGCGGAAGGTGAACGAGCGCACCGTCAAACGGATTCGCAACAAGAGCGGGACGATGTGGGGCATGGACATGGTCATCCTGCGCACCAAGGGCCGCAAGTCGGGTCGGCAGCGAGAGACGCCGCTCAGCTGGTTCGCGCATGACAACGGCTGGCTGGTCGTGGCTTCCGGTGGCGGAAAAGGCAATCCGGACTGGTACGCGAACCTCGCGGCCCACCCCGACTCCGTAACCGTGGAACGGCATGGCGGACAACCGGTCCCGGTCACGCCGGTGGTGTTGACCGGTCCGGAACGAGAGGCCGCGTGGGATGCCGTCGTCAGTGCGCAACCCAGGTACGCGAAGTATCAGAAGAAGGCGACCCGCGAGTACCCGCTGGTGAAGCTGGTGTCCGCCTGACCCGGGCGAGTTACGACGGTCGATGAGTTTTTCCGACGAGCTGTGTCTATCCCTGCACGACCACCACACCGCTCGACCACCAGGGAGAACATCATGGCCACCGACATCACCACACGGAACTCGTCCGAGACCACCGCCAGCCGCAACTGGCACCGCATCGTGGGAATCGTCATCAGCGTCATCGTCGGCGCATTCCTCGCCTTCGACGTCGTCGGGAAGCTGGCTCGCCCGCAGGCGGTGATCGACGGCACCGAGAAGCTCGGCTTCGACCCCGATCAGGCCATCGTCATGGGTGTGGTGTTGCTCGTCTGCCTTGTCGTGTACGCGATTCCGCGTACCGCGGTGCTCGGCGCGCTCGGCATCACCGCCTACCTGGGCGGCGCGGTCACCGCGAACTTGAGGATCGAGGAGCCGCTGTTCAGCACGGTTCTGTTCGCGGTCTACCTCGGCGTCCTGATGTGGATCGGCCTGGTCCTGCGTCGTCCGGAACTGTTGAAGGTTGCCGGCTTGCGCCGCTGACCAGCACGAGAAGGCGTCGCGACGGCCTCGTGCCCGTTACCGATCTGGAATCGGACGGGTGCGGGGCCGTTGCGGTGGTCTCGTACTGTTACGCGAGTGACTGGTGTGACCAGAGTTAAGCGTATCCGGCTGGCGGCTGCCGCGACCATCGCGGTCGCCGCGCTCGGCGGTGTGGCCGTCGGATCTCTCCCCGCCGACGGGGCGGGCGTCGTGACAGTGGCGGACGCCGTCGACCCGGCCGGACTGTACAACGAGGCCCAGTCGAAGTTCGCGAACGGAGACGTCGCCGGCGGCCTGGCGGCGTTGCAGAAGGCGTTGACCCTGGCTCCCGCGGATACCGATGCGCTTGCATTACAGGCGATCTGGGCCGATCAGATGGAGCAGGCGTCGGTCAGCAATGCCGCGCTCAGCCGTCTGCGGGTGCTGAACCCGCTCCTCGCCACCACGGCCCGCAACGTGATCTCGGGAGTCGCCACCGCTGCGCAGATCGTGCCCGACACCACGCCCAAACCCGTGTCGGGTCGGGTCGCGATCGTCGTCCTCGGCTTCGGGTTGAACGCGAACGGAAAGATGGCCCCGGAGTTGGTGAATCGGGTGTCGGCGGGTAAAGCACAATCCGAGATCACCACCGCCGCACCGATCGTCGTCACCGGCGGGGCCCCCAAGAACGGCATCACCGAGGCCGCCGCGATGAAGACCTGGCTGGTCGAGAACGGCGTCGACACCGGCCGCATCCTGACCGAGGACAAGTCGGGTTCGACCGTGGCCAATGCGCAGAACACCTCGGAGATCCTGCGTGCGAAGGGTATTCGCGACATCATCCTGGTCACCTCGCCCAACCACATCCGTCGCGGGGCGGCGGACTTCGGTGCGACCGGGCTGCGAGTGGTCGGAACCCTCACCACTGCCACCGATCTCAGCAAGTACCTGACGCCGCTGACCAAGGATCAGACGCGGGGAATCCGGCTCGAGGCCACGCGTGCCGCTCGAATCCCCGCCACCCATCAGCCCGGTGCGCTCCCGCAGAATCTGCCCGATCCCGGGCCGGGTCTGCTCACCGATCTCGGCGGCCAGGTCCTGAAGCAGCTGCTCGATGCCGGATCGTCGGCCATCGGTTCGGGTACCGAGGGTTAGACCGAACGGGAGTTCGGTCAGAACACCACCGAACGGTAGTGGGTGACGAGGCGTCCCTTGTCGTAGATGTGAAAGGCGATCCCGGGCGGCTGTCCGCGGTTGACGATCTCGGTGCCCTCGAACGGCAGGTTGAGCGTCGATGCGACGCCCGGCGCGACGCACAGCGGGCGGTCGGCGAATCGGGTCACCGCGGGGGTGTGGGCATGTCCGCACAGGAACGCGACGATGTTCGGGTGGCGTTCGACGAGCGGGATCAGTCGCTCCTCGCCGGTCTGCCGGATCGAATCCATGAACGGCATGTGCAGTTCGACCGGCGGGTGATGGAAGGCGACGAAGACGGGCGTCTGCGGGTCCTCGGCCTCGAGGCGGGCCGACATCCAGGCGAGCGTCTGGTCGTCGATGTATCCGTCGTTTCGTCCGGGTATGGAGCTGTCGCACATCAGGAACAACACGTCGCCGACGCGGCGGGAGTGGTTGATGGGTCCGGAGGTCTCGGCGCCGAGCAGGGTGGCGCTGAACGGTTCGCGGACATCGTGGTTGCCGGCGGTGATGAGCATCGGCAGTGGACTCTCGAGAACGCCGTAGGCCTCTCGGTATTCGCTCGGCGCCCCCTCGTCGGCGAGGTCACCGGTGACCAGCAGGACGTCGATGCCGGCCGCGCGCGCGTTGATGTAACTCAGCGTCGACTGGATGCGGCTGCGATTGAACTGCGTCCCGTTGAAATGAAGGTCGCTGATGTGGGCGACAACGAACACGAAGAGCTCCTGTCACGGTCACTGACTCCCATGAGGCTAGTCCCAGGAACCGCGTGTACGCGCACCACGGGGGCGCCGCGAGTCGAAACACACTTCGCTCGCAATGGTGTGGCTCAGTCGTCCTACCGATCGGTAGGTTCTCTGGCGCACTGGCCCCGGCCGGCGCTCAGGCGGTCAGGGTTCGCCGGAACAGCGCCTCGAGCTCGGCGAAGTGGTGCTCGGCGGCCTCGTGGTGGTACGCGGGGATGTCGGACATCGTGTAGCCGTGCGCGGCACCCGGGTAGACGCTTGCCGAATGTGTGACGCCGCTCGAGATGAGCGCATGCGCGAATTGCGCGACCGCGGTGCGGGGAAGCGAGCGGTCCTTGTCGGCGTGGATGGCCAGCACGAACGCGTCGATGTCGACGAGGTGCAGGTGAGGGCTGTCGGGCGCGTCGGTCACCAGGTTGCCGGTGTGGAAGATCCCGACGGCGGCCACCTCGGCGGGACGCGCCGCCGCCAGGTTCAGGGCCAGTCGCCCGCCCATGCAGTACCCGGTGACGCCGATCGGGCCGGCGGAGACACCGGGCACCGAGCGGAGGGCGCCGAGGTAGGCGATGAGGTCGGCGCGGGCGACGTCGAAGGTGAGGGTCGATGCCCGGGGCATCACCGCCCGGAAGAACGCGCCGAGGGTCTCGGGCAACAGCAGGTCGTCGACCGGGGCCCACTCGTCGGCGGTCCCGTAGCGATAGAAGAGGTGAGGCACCGCGACCACGTAACCCCACGACGCGATGCGGTCGGCCATCGCGCGAATTCGCGGGCGGAGTCCGATCACATCGGTGATGAACAGGACGCCGGGCAGCGGCCTGCCGTCGGACACGGCCGGACGGGCCACGTACATCTCGGTGTCGCCGAAGGCCGCGGGGACCGTGATCGTCTCTCCGTGTACGTCGGGTGTCATTCGTGACTCCTCCTGGTGGGCTGCTGGTTCGGGGCGTTCGTCGAAACCGTCAGATCCCGGCTGGTGGCGCCGGGGTCGCGTCCGCGTCCCGGGACCGGTGACGCGGCAGGAACATCGCGGGAACGAAGATCACCGCGGTGAGCGCGAAGGCGACCCAGAATGCGTAGCCGAAAGCGTCCGCCAGAAGTGGACCGATGACGGGCATGGCTTCCGGTGGGACGGAACCGATCTGATCGGTGCCGCCACCCGAGGACGGGATCCGGTGGGCGTTCAGCTCGTGGGTCAGTCGCTGAGTCAGCGCCGTGACGAGCAACGCGCTACCCAACGACGCGCCGACCTGCTGGATCGCCGAGAGCGTGGGGGCGGCGCGGGTCACGACCTCCCTGCTCAGGTCGCTGTAAGCGGCCGAGATCGTCGGCATCATCACCGAACCCAGGCCCATGCCGCGGACGAACAGGGCGACACTCAGCGACAGGTAGGAACTGTCGGCGCCCACGTGGGTGAACGGGTACGTGCCGCTCATCGCCAGCACGACGCCGACCGGGACCACGTACCCGGCGCCGATGCGGTCGGTGATCCGTCCGCCGATCACCATCGCCACGATCGCGCCGAGGCCCTGCGGGGCGAGCAACAGGCCCGCGTTCAGGGCTCCCTCGCCCCGAACCGTCTGGTAGTAGAGCGGAAGGAGCAGCATGCCGCCGAAGAGTCCGATCGCGACCAGGAACACCGAGACGGTGCCTGCGGCGAACACCCTGTTGGTGAGGAGCCGGACGTCGACGATCGAGTCGGTTCCCTTGCGCAGGCTGTGCCACGTGTAGAGGCCCAGCCCCACCGCACCGCCGACGAGCCAGCCGAGTACATCGGGTTCGCCGAAGCCGCCCTGGGAGCTCGCCCGCGACAGACCGTAGAGCAGGGAGACCAGGCTGCCGGAGAGTACGGCGAGACCGAGCAGGTCGAGGCGGTCACGGTCGGGCGCCGTGTCGCCGAACGGCAGTTTCCACACTGCGAGTGCGACCGCGACCAGGCCGACCGGCACGTTGACCAGGAAGATCCAGTGCCAGCTCGTGTACTCGACGAGCAGACCGCCGATCACCGGTCCCAGGACGGGGCCGAGGAGCATAGGGACGCCGAGGATGGCCATCGCCCGTCCGAGGCGGTCGGGGCCGGCGGCGCGGGTGATGATGGCCTGCCCAGCAGGCAGGAGCATGCCGCCGCCGAGACCCTGCAGAATGCGGAACACGATGAGGGTCTCGATCGACCACGCCGCCGCGCAGAGCGCCGACCCCGCGACGAACAGCGTCACCGCGGTGATCCAGGTCGGTTTGGGTCCGAACCGGTCCATCGCCCAACCGGTGAGCGGAATGACCAGGGCGACCGCGAGGAGATATCCGGTGACCACCCACTGCGTCGTCGACAGCGAGGCGTCGAGTTCGGTGCTCAGCGACTCCAGGGCGACATTGACGATGGTGGTGTCGAGAACCACCATGATCATGCCCGACACGATCACGAGACCGGTCACGATCACCGATCGGTCGAGTTTGTTCGACTGTGGGTGCGCGGGATTCGACATCAGAGATCTCCGGGGAGTTTGTCCCGGCGGATGCCGCGCCAGCTCGGGTGGCGTAGGTGGCCCGCGGTGGTCCAGTCCATGAAGCGCACCTCGCCGACGATCTTGGGCAGCACCCAGACCGCGCTCGACGCGATGGGCCGGTCGAGTTTGTCGAGGAACGGTGACCGCGAGATCTCCAGCGGCTCGAGTTCTTCGGCTAGCGCCCGTAACTGCGCGTCGGTGAACCCGGTGCCGACGCGTCCCACGTAGCGCAGTCCGGTCTCCTCGGGCAGTCCGAGCAACAACGACCCGATGGTGTGTGACCGGTTGCCGCGCCCGGGCCGGTAACCGCCGACCACCACCTCGATGTCGCTCCAGTTCTTGTGCTTGAGCCACTTGGTGGAGCGTCGGCCCTGCTGATACACCGAGTCGCGTCGTTTGGCGACAACACCTTCGAGGTTGTGTTCGCGGCTGTACTCGATCGCCGCGCTCGCGGGCGCCGGAAGCAGCGGCGGCACATCGACATACGGCGACCGGCGGAACGCGGTCGCGAGTTCCTCGAGGAGTTCGCGTCGTACGGACCACGGTTTCCGCAGCAACGACGTCCCGTTGAGATAGAGGATGTCGAACAGGTGCAGTTTGAGCGTGTACTGCTCCTCGGTGTGCTTCCGCGACGTGAACAGCGTGAAGTTCGTCCGGCCGGTCGAGTCGATGGCCACCGCCTCGCCGTCGAGGACGACGTCCATCAGTCCGAGATCGTCGGCGATGCCCGCGAATTCGGGGAAGTCCTTCGTCATGTCGATTCCCGACCGGGACGTGAGCCGGAACTCGCCGCCGATCGACCGCACCAGGAGCCGATAACCATCCCACTTTCCCTCGAACGCCCAGTCCCGTTCGTTGAGCTTGTCGATCGGATCATCGGTCGCGAGCATCGGTCGCGGATCGGTGAGGCTGTCGGGGACGATGGGGCGCGGCTCGTCGGTCATCAGGTGGGCGAGCCAGTTCTTGTCCCCGGTGCGGATCAGTGCGTACCGGCCCTGCACCTTCTCGCCGTGCAGGCGGACGATGACCTCTTTCTCCCGCCACTTCTCCAGCTCGAAAGTGCCCTTGTCCCAGATCGATACGTGACCACCGCCGTACTCACCGGCCGGGATGTCGCCCTCGAAGTCGGCGTAGTCCATCGGATGGTCCTCGGTCTGGACCGCGAGCCGGTTCTGGTCCGGATCGGTCGGCAGGTTCTTCGGGACGGCCCATGAGACCAGCACCCCGTCGTGTTCGAGACGGAAGTCGTAGTGGAGGCGCCGCGCGTGGTGTTCTTGGATGACGAAGATCGGTTCGCGCGGGCCGGTTTCGGATTCGGTGTCGGCATCCTCGTCGGATTCGCGCAGGCGCTGCCGGTGGTTCTCGTCGCCGAAGGGTTCAGGTGTCTTGGACTCGTCCCGTTTACGACGGTACTCCCGCAGATTGATGATCTGACCCGCCTGCGAGTCCTCGGCGTCGGGCTCCTCGGCGCCATGTTTGTCGGCGTCGGTGGCCGGATCGTCGTCGTACGGCGCGTCGAGACCCCCGAGGAGATCGCCGACGTCGGCGACGCGGTCGAGGACCTCTGTGTAGAGCAGCTGGGCGATCTTCGGGTCCTCGATCTCGTCCCAGGTGCGGGGCGCGGCGACCCACGGTTGCTCGCGCCCGCGCAACGAGTACGGAGACAGCGTGGTCTTGGAGGCGTTGTTCTGGCTCCAATCGATGAAGACCTTGTCGTCGCGGATCTTCTTGGACATGTTGGCGGTGATGAAATCGCTGTTCTGCCGGGCGAACTCGTTGGCCACCTCGCGAGCCACCTTTCGTGCGGCCTCGGAGCTCACCGGCTTGGGCAGTCGGGCGTAGATGTGGATTCCCTTGCCGCCGCTGGTCACCGGATAGGTGGTGGTGCCGCCCAGCCAGTTCCGGATCTCCACCGCCACGGCCGCGGTCTCGTGCAGGGGGACCCGCGGACCGGGGTCGAGATCGAAGACGATGCGGTTGGCCATGCGCTCGCCGTCGGGGCCGATCGGTAGTTGCCACTGCGGGACGTGGATCTCCAGCGCCGCCATCTGCGCCAGCCACACGAGCGTGGCGCGATCCTCGGCCAGTGCGTACTCGATGACCCGCTCGCTGTGCTGGATTCCGTACCGGCGAACCCAGTCGGGTGCACTGTCGGGCATGTCCTTCTCGAAGAACGGCGTCGACTCGACACCATTGGGCCAGCGTTTGCGGGTGACGATCCGGTTCCGCAGATGCGGCAGCATGACGTCGGCGATGCGCGAGTAGTAGTCGATGACGTCGTACTTCCGGGTCCCGGTCGCCGGATAGAGCACCTTGGAGAGATTGGTGATCGAGATCCGGCGGCCGTCGACCTCCAGGTTCTCTCCGCCTGCCATCACTCCATTGTCCACACCCGACGCCCCGAGACCGGTTGATCGACGCGTGGATGTCGGCCCCGCCGTGTTGCGCCCGGTTGGCGACGTGTCGTGCGAATGCCTGGCACAATGTTCGACATGCGCTCGATCTGGAAGGGCGATCTCAGCTTTGGTCTGGTGAACGTACCGGTCAAGGTCTATTCCGCGACGGAGAGTCACGACCGCAAGTCGTATCAGGTCGACTCCTCCGACGGGACCCGCATCCGCTACCGCCGGGTGCGCGAGGGAACCGACACCGAGGTCGACTACTCCGACATCGCCAACGCCTACGAGTCGGAATCGGGCGAGACGGTGATCCTGACGAAGGACGACCTGGCCACGCTGCCCGTGCAGAAGAGCCCGGAGATCTCGATCCTGGAGTTCGTGCCGGCCGAACAGGTCGACCCGATCTACTTCGACAAGCCGTATTACCTGGAGCCGTCGTCGAAGTCGCCCAAGGCCTACGTGTTGCTGGCCAAGGCCCTCGAGGAGACCGATCGCCTCGCCATCGCGACGTTCACCCTGCGCAACCGCACGCGGGTGGCGGCGTTGCGGGTCGTCGACGGGGTGATGACGCTGCAGACCCTGTTGTGGCCGGACGAGGTTCGCAAACCCGACTTCGGCTTCCTCGACGAGGACACCGAGATCCGCGATCAGGAACTGAAGATGGCGGCCTCGCTGATCGAGTCGATGGCCTCCGACTACGACCCGTCCGAATTCGAGGACCGGTACCAGGAGGAACTGTCCAAGCTGATCGAGGCGAAGGCCGAGGGCAGCGAGGCGTTCCCGGAGTCGGACGAGGAGAAGCCCGAGGAGGAGGACTCCGAGGTCGCCGATCTGCTTGCCGCCCTGCGTGCCTCGGTGAAGGATCGTGGCTCCTCCTCTGACGAGGACGAGGGCGAGGCGGAGAAGAAGGACACGGCCGCGAAGGCTCCGGCGAAGAAGGCCGCCAAGAAGGCGCCCGCGAAGAAGGCGCCGGCCAAGAAGGCGGCGTCGAAGAGCAGCTCTGGATCGTCGGGCAGCAAGAGCACGGCGAAGAAGGCGCCCGCCAAGAAGGCCTCCCGTAAGGCCAGCTGACTCTGCTCTCCGCGGGAAATTCGCTGGCCTGAGACCGGCGGCGTCCGGCAAGCTCGGAGGGTGAGCACCAACGTCGACATTCGTCTGCCCCGCGCCCTGAAGCCCCTGGCGCGACGGCAGTACCGGCTGCTGGCGTCGGGTCTGATCCTGGCGATGTTCGGTGACGGGATCTGGACCATCGCGGTGATCTGGCAGGTCATCGCCCTCAGCGGCGGACCGGGACAGGTGTCCCTGGCGGCCGGGACGGCCGCGGTCGGGATGCTCGTGTCGACCCTCGTCGGCGGTGTCCTCGCCGACCGGATCTCGCAGCGCCACATCATGATCGGTCTCGAGGTCACCAAGATGGCGGCCTTCGGTGCCGTGGGTGCGGCCTCGGTGTTCGGAGTCCTCGACCTCTGGATGGTGGTGATGGCGTCGCTGCTCGCCGGTGTCACGATGGGCATGTACTACCCGGCGTACTCGGCGTTGCTGCCCGGGGTGGTCTCCGCGTCGGAGCTGCAGGCGGCGAACGGCATCGAGGGCTTCTTCCGTCCGGTGGTGTTCCAGGCCGTCGGTCCGATGGTCGCCGGTGCGGTCATCGGCGCCACCGCGCCGGGTCAGGCGGTCGTGTTGGCCGCCATCGCGTCCATCGCCTCGGGTGGCTGTTACCTGGTGATGACCCCGGTGACCTCACGACGGCTCGGCGAACCGGAGACCTCTGAGGCGGAGGTCGCACGCACGAGCGCACGCGGCAGTGTCGTCGTCGACCTCGTCGAGGGCTTCGTCTACATGATCCGCACGCCGTGGCTGTGGGGAACCCTGTTCTTCGCCTGCGTCCTGGTTCTGGCGACGATGGGCCCGATCGAGGTGCTCGTGCCCTTCGCCCTGCGCGAGCGCATCGACGGTGGCGCCTCCCAGCACGCGTGGGTGCTCGCCGGCTTCGGCATCGGCGCAGCCGCCACCTCGCTGGTGTTCGCGTCGCTGCCGATGCCGCGGCGGTATCTGACCGTCATGTTCGGCATCTGGTCGTTCTCGAGCGTGCCACTCGTCCTGATGGGTGTCGCCGACGCGACCTGGATGTTCGTCGCGGCCGGTGTCGGCATGGGCGTGATGTTCGACGGCCCGATGGTGTTGTGGGGCACGCTGCTCCAGCGTCGTGTCCCGCCGGCACTGCTCGGCCGGATCGCGAGCCTCGACTTCTTCGTGTCGGTCGCACTGATGCCGGTGTCGATGGCGATCGCCGCTCCGGTGTCGTCGGCGATCGGACTGACCGCGACGTTCGTCTTGGCCGGCCTCCTGCCGGTCCCCATCGCGTGGGCCTTCTACTTCGCGGCCCGCATGTGGCGCGACGAGATCGAGAACCCACTGGTCGACGAGACGCCGCCGACGCTGGTGTCGGTGAACGACTGACCCTCCTGCCCGGTCACCGCAGCACCTCTGCGGCCCCGGTGACGACCAGATCAGTAAGATGTTGCAGCAGAGGGGAACTGAGCTTCCAGTGCTGCCAGTAGAGCGGGACGTCGAGGTGGTGGTCGGCGATCAGGCGCACGCGGCCGTCGTCGAGTGGCTCTCGGATCTGGACGACAGGAACTGCGCCCCAACCGATTCCGAGCGACACCGCGCGGTGGTACTCGGTGGAGGACGGGATGTAGGCCGCCGGCGGGTCGACGGCGCGTCCGGCCAGCGCCGCGACCATGTCCAGCTGGATGTGGTCGTTGCGGTCGAACTGGACCATCGGGGCCCTCGCCAGAGCCTCGGCGTCGAGGCCGTCGGAGAGCCAGGTGGCGATGAACTCCGGTGTCGCGACCGGCAGATACCGCATGCTGCCGAGGGACTGCAGGGCACAGCCACGGATGGCGATCGGGTCCGACGTCACCGCGGCGAGCGCGTCACCCGACTTCAGCAGGGCGCTGCTGCGGGTCTCGTCGTCGCGGAACACCTCGACGGCCACCGCATGCTCACGGTGGAACCGGGCGAGCACCGGGAGCAGCCAGGTCGCGAGCGAGTCCGCGTTGGTCGCGATCGGCAGATGCACACGGGGCCGGGAGGTCACCGGGGCGTCGTCGTCATCGGGTTCGCCGACGAACTCGGCGCGCGTCTCGGCGAGCAACAGCTCCCACTGCCTGGCCAGGCGGACCAGCACTTCGCCGTCCGGAGTCGCCGACGCCGGTTTGGTCCGGCGCAGCACCACCCGGCCGACCGCGGATTCCAGCGCCTTGATCCGCTGGCTGACCGCCGAGGGCGTGATGTGCAGCGACGACGCCGCGGCGTCGAACGTTCCTTCGCGCAGGACCGCGGCCAGCGTGCGCAGACCCTCCTGGCTGATGTCCATGCGATCAGACTAGATGAAGAACAGCTAATGATTCACAAGGAACATTCGCTGTACTGATCTCTGCGCACTCCATAGCGTTCACCGAGTGTCCAGTTACCTCCTCCCCGCGATCGCCGGTCTGCTCACCGGCGCGGGCCTGATCGTCGCGATCGGTCCGCAGAACGTCTTCGTCCTCCGGCAGGGTGTCGCGCGACGGCACACGGGGGCCATCGTGGCGGTGTGTGCGATCTCTGACGTCGTGCTCATCGTCGCGGGAGTGGCCGGGCTCGGCGCGATCGTCGCGGCGCATCCGCAGGTGATCACCGTCGCCAAGCTTCTCGGCGGTCTCTATGTCCTCGTGCTCGGATTACTCGCCGCCAAGCGTTGTCTGCGCAGCAACGAGGCCATCGCCGCCAACGCCGAGGAGGCGGAATCGGCCGGACGATGGGTCGCGGTGGGCACGGCGCTGGCGCTCACCTGGCTCAACCCGCACGTCTACCTCGACACCGTCCTGACCATGGGCGCGATCGCCAACGGTCACGGAAACGGCAAGTGGGCGTTCGCAATCGGGGCCTGCGTGGCCAGCATCCTGTGGTTCACCGCGCTCGGGGGAGGTGCTCGGCGCCTGTCGCATCTCTTCGCCAGCCCGCGGGCGTGGAAGATCCTCGACGCCGTCGTCGCGGTCATCATGATCGGGATGGCGGTCGCGCTCTTCGCCTCGATCTGACGGCGCGTCGTCGGTCACTTCCTCCGGGACATGCCTAGTCGAGATGTTTTTCGGGTACACCGGACAGCGTGATCCTCAGTTCTGCCGCCCCGCAGGCGCGTTCCGCGCCGGGCACGGTGCTGTCCGCCGTACGTCGGCTGGCGTCCGGCACCAAAGAGGTCCTCGCCCGCGGCGACCTCGCCGCCGCTGCGGCGACCCTGACCTATTACGCCGCCATCGCCGTCGTCCCGTGGGTGCTCCTCGCGATCTGGTCGACGACGTGGCTGCGCGGGGATGCGGCAGCCGAGTCGACCTGGCGTGAGCTGGCGGTCCTGATTCCGCCGGAGATGGGTGGCCGAGACGTCTTCGGCGAGGCGGTGTCGGTCGGCACCAGCCTGACCGGCTGGGGTGCGCTCGTCCTGCTCTTCCCCGCGTCGTTCTACGGGGAAGGACTTCGACGTGCCTGCCTGATGATGCATCCGGAGAAGGACCGCTTCACCGGATGGCGCTCCCGGCTCTCGATCCTGGTGTTGTTCGTCTTCGTGCCGCCGCTGACGGCGGTCGCGGTCGCGGTGGCATCGTCGATCACCACGCTCGCCCCCGACGGCGGGGGGACCGGCGACCTCGGGGATCTCGCGGCCCGTGTGGTGATCGAGTTCCTCGTCGTCTGGCTCACTCTCACGATCCCGCTGACCTGGGTCTACTGGAAGGTCACGCCCGGTGGTCCGTCTCTGTTCGTCTCGGCGGTGACCGCGTTGGGCGCCGCGTCGTTCATCGCGGGCTTCTCGCAAGGGTTCCTGCTGTTCCTGTCGCTGCCGATCGACGTCGGGATCCCCTACGGAGGCCTCCGGGTCATCGGCGGGGTGGTGGCGGCCGGACTGTGGCTCTACGTGCTGCACATCCTGGTGATCGTCGGCTGGGCCGTCGGACAGTCGCTGGGCCGGACCGCCGGAGGCGGCCGTGTCGACTGAACCGGATCATCGGGCCGGTCGCCGACAGGCCCGCCGGACACAACGGCATGCCGTGCTCGACGCATGGTCGGAGTTGCACGGGGGAATCGATCCCCGCGGGTCGTTCTGGGTCGAGCGGTGGGTGCTCCTCAGCAACGCGTGTGCGCGACCCCTCGTGCGACTGGGCATCACACCGAACGTGATCACCGTCTGCGGCGCCGCGGTCACCGCGATCGCCTTCGCGGTGACGTTCGCCGGGCGCGGCTGGTTCGCGGTCGCGGCCGTCGTGATCCTTCTCGCCGCGGTCCTCGACGGGGTGGACGGCGCCATCGCCGCCCAGACCGGCGCGGCCACGCAATGGGGCCGGGTCCTCGACACGATGGCCGATCGATGGTCCGACATCTTCCTGGCGGGCATCGTCGTGATGGCCGGTGCGCCGCCGTGGTCGGGGGTCGTGATCGCCGTGCTCACCCTGTTCCTCGAAGGCACGCGGGCAACGGCCCAGGCCGCCGGGATGAAGGGCCCCGGAACCGTCACGGTCTGGGAGCGGCCGTCGCGTGTGATCCTCGCCTTCATCGCGATGGTCGTGGCCACGGTCGTGTGGCAGGTCGGGCTCGCCGACGGCGTTGCCCGGACGCTGGCGGCGATCATCGCCGGGATCGGTGCGACCCTGGCGACGATCGGCCTTCTCCAGTTGTTCGTCGCGGTGTTCCGGCAGACCCGCGGGCTGCGCGCCTGATGCAGGCCCGGCGCCGTTCGATTCAGCCCCGGCGCGGCCGGAGGCCGGAGACGGCGAGCAGGATCGCGCCGACGGCGATCCAGCCCAACAGAATCCACAGCGGGCCGGCGAACGAAGCGTCGGGGAAGTAGGCGACCGACCGGGTCAGGGTGCCGCCGGCGCCGGTCGGCAGCCACTGCCCGAGGGCTCCCCATGGAGCCGGGAGCAGGTACGGCGACGATGCGAGCCCGGACAGCGGGTTGGAGATCAGCATCATCAGGATCGCGGCGATGCCGACGCCGGGTGCGCCGATGAGTGAGCCGGCTCCCGCGGTGAACCAGGAGATCGCGCCGATCATGAGGGTGAGAGCCAACGCCACCGGCACCACGCGCCCGTCGATGACCCCGAGCCACGACCAGACCGCCGCAAATCCCAGGCCGGCCACCAGCGGGCCGACCAGCACGACGGTGGCCTGCATCCACACCCGGCCGGCGAGGGCGATCGCGGCCGCTGCGCCCAGGGCGATACCTGCGATGAGCAGCGGCAGCAAGCCCGCCGCGAATCCGGTTCCGCGTGCATCGGTGGCCGGCGGGGCGACCACGGACTCGGTGGTGACCGGAAGTGACTGCGCGGTGGCGATACTCGCGCCGACGCCGGTGACGATCTGGGCGAGCGCCGGGGACCCGGCTTCGGCGGTCAGGGCGGTGACGCCCTGCGGGCCGACGGTGATGGCGCCGACGATGTCCCGGGACTCGATGGCCTCCCGCGCAGCGGCGGGATCGGCGAACTGCTCGACGGCGAAGGCATCCTCACCGGCGCGATCGGCCAGGACGGATTCGATGGCCTGCGCTGCGGGTGCCGGTGCGACCAGGCCGAGCGGGACGTCGTGCGGCTCGGGGTCCACCGCAAGGGACACGAACATGGCCGCGATCGTGCTGACCACGATCGGTATGGCGAAGACCAGGGCGACGACGATGCGCCACGACGGTCCGTGTGAACGGGATGGTTCGGGCGGCCGATCCTCGGTGGCGAGGTTTCGATCGGACGGTTCGGTGTACGTGGTCATCACTGCCTCCAAAAAGAACGAACTCTCGTTTTTAGAAGTATGCGCCGAGCGTTGATGGCAATCAAGAACGAATATTCGTTTTACACTTGTCGAATGCCGAAGATCAGTGCGGAACGCAAACTCGAGCGGAGTCAGCAGATCCTCGATGCCGCACGCCGCTGCTTCGCCGAGAAGGGGTTCCACCGGGCGTCGATGTCCGACGTCATCCGGGAATCCGGCCTGAGCGCCGGGGCGGTGTACTCGTACTACTCGTCGAAGGAGCAGCTGATCGCCGCGGTCGCGCGGTCGGTCTTCCTGGCCTACGAGTCCGGCCTCGGCGACCTCGTCGGCGGCGACGGCGCCCCCGCGTCACCCGAGGACGCCATCCGGATGCTCGCGGCGCGTGTGATGGCCGAGATCGCACCGCTGACCGACGACTTCCGGATGGTGATGACCATCTGGGGTGAGGCGGCGAACAACCCCGAACTGCGCGAGATCGTTCGCGAGATCATCCTCGGGCTTCGGAAGGTCTTCGAGCACGTCCTGGTCCGCTGGCGCGACTCCGGCCACGAACTGCCTGGTGAACCGGCAGAACTGGCCCTTCCGATGGTGTCGGTGATGCAAGGCGTCGTCGTGCAGCAGTCGCTCGTCGGCGACGTCGACCTGGACGCCTACGTGGACACCTGGTGTGCGTTGATGCGTGCCGCCGGCCTCGGCGATCAGGGCTGATCCGCCCGCACTGCCTACCATCGAATCCAGGGAATCGGCGCGCGATCTCCGTGTCGTCGTCCGGGACCGACCGGCCCATCCGATTCGGCCCCCGGTGACGAACAATGGGAGAACCTGGCTCGACCCACGATCTCGACTCTGATGAGGAACTGATGACCAACGACTCGGTGGTTCTCGCCGACGCCGACGGCCGCCCGTGCGGCACCGCCGACCGCGAGGGCGTGCACGGTCTCGACACACCGCTGCACTTCGCGTTCTCATGCCACCTGGTCGATGCCGACAACCGGATCCTCATGACCCGTCGCGCACTGTCCAAGCGCAGCTGGCCCGGCGTGTGGACCAACTCGTTCTGCGGTCATCCGCGTCCGGGCGAGGCCGTCGTCGACGCCGTGCACCGGTACGCGCAGCGAGAGCTGGGCATCGACGTCGACGACGTGCGATGCATCCTGCCCGACTTCCGGTACCGGGCCGTCGACGCGAGCGGCATCGTCGAGAACGAGATCTGCCCCGTGTATGTCGCGCGGCCCGTGGGTTCGCTGAAGCCGAGCCCGGACGAGGTCGCCGAGTACGCCTGGGCGGAGGTCCCGGATGTATGGGATCTCGCGTTGCGCACCCCCTGGGCCGTCAGCCCCTGGTTCGCCGACCAGGTGCGCCAGCTGCCCGGCCCCGATCCGTACGGAATCGTCGACGCCGCGGATGCGACCCATCCGATCATTGCCCGGGCATCGAATTCATGACATACCAACCCCAACGTCACACCGCAGGAGCCATCGGATGATGCATCTACCCGGTCATACCGAACTGGTCCCGCCGCATCGGCGGTACGACGCCGTCGCCGAGGCGAGCGCGGCGCTGGTGATCAGGTCGTACTCGAGTTCCTTCGGACTCGCCTCGCGCCTGCTCGCCCCGGCCATCCGCCGCGACGTCCGCAACATCTACGCGCTCGTCCGCGTGGCCGACGAGATCGTCGACGCGCCGCGTCCCGAGCAAGGCCTCGTCGACCGCAGCAACGAACTCGATCAGCTCGAGGATCAGACCTCGGCCGCGATGATCACCGGGTCGAGCAGCAACCTGGTGGTGCACGCCTTCGCACGGACCGCCCGCCGGGTCGGCATCGACCTGGACCTGGTGGCGCCGTTCTTCGCCTCGATGCGTTCAGACCTGACCGAGGTCGAGCACGACTTCGAGAGCCTGGCGTCCTACATCTACGGCTCTGCCGAGGTCGTCGGCCTGATGTGCCTGCGCGCGTTCCTCGCCGAAGAGGCGAAAGCCGAAGCGCGTTACGACCACCTCGCGCCCGGCGCGCGTCGTCTCGGCGCCGCCTTCCAGAAGATCAACTTCCTCCGCGACTTCGGCGAGGACAGTGACGGATTGGGCCGCCGGTACCTGGTCGGCCTGGACCCGGACAGCCCGGACGACGCCGCCTGGTCGCTGTGGCTCGATGACATCGATCTCGACCTCACCGCCGCGGCAGCCGCCATCCCGCACCTGCCGGCGAGCAGCCGCGTCGCGGTCTGCACCGCACACGATCTCTTCGCGGAACTCACTGCACGCCTGCGTGAATCGTCGGCCGCCGAAGCCAGACTGAACCGTGTCCGCGTTCCCAACGCCGGCAAGGCCAGGATCGCGGCGGCCGCCGTCGCCCGACGCGGGATGCCGCGCACAGCAAGGGGAGTGGACGCATGACCGCACGCAAACGCATCGCCGTCATCGGCGGCGGTGTCGCAGGACTGTCCACCGCCGCGCTACTCGCCCACGACGGCCACGACGTCGAGGTGATCGAGAAGAACGACGACCTCGGCGGACGTGCCGGGCTGTGGAGCAAGGACGGGTTCCGGTTCGACACCGGGCCGTCGTGGTGGCTCATGCCCGAGGTGTTCGACCACTACTTCGAAATGCTGGGCACGTCGACGAAGGAACAGCTCGATCTGGTCCGACTCGATCCCGGTTACCGAGTGTTCTTCGGGGAGAACGGTTCCGATGAACCGCCACTCGACATTTTCGGCGATTATGAGCGCAACCGAGAGGTGTTCGAGAACATCGAACCGGGTGCCGGAGCGGCTCTCGACTCCTACCTCCAGACGGCTCGCCAGGCATATGACCTTGCCGTCGAACGGTTCCTGTACACGAGCTTCGACTCCACCCGCGCGTTCCTGAGCCTGCCGGTGCTGAAGAACGCGCCGACGCTCGCGAAGCTGCTGACCCGCTCGCTCCAGTCCTTCATCTCGTCGAAGTTCAGCGACCGACGCCTGCAGCAGGTGCTCGGCTATCCGGCGGTGTTCCTCGGTTCGTCGCCGGAGCGGACCCCGTCGATGTATCACCTGATGAGCTGGATGGACCTCGCCGACGGCGTCCGATACCCCCAGGGGGGCTTCACGACCCTCGTCGACGCACTCGAGCGCGTCGCGCGCGAACGCGGCGTCGTGATCCACACCGGTACGGCCGCGACTTCCGTGCTGACGCGCAAACGGCCGGGTCGTCGACTCCGCCGTCGCGCCGAGGTGGTCGGTGTTCGCGTCCAAACCGCCGACGGGGGAACGCGGGATCTGCCCGCCGACATCGTCGTCGGCGCGGCCGATATGCACCACCTCGAGACCAAGCTCCTTCCCGGCGATCTGCAGACCTTCCCGGAGCGCTACTGGAAACGCGCCACCTCGGGACCGGGTGCGGTCCTCGCCTACCTCGGCGTGAGCGGTGAGCTGCCCGAACTGGCCCATCACTCGCTGTACTTCACCGAGGACTGGAAGACCAACTTCGACGCGATCTTCGAATCACCCACGCGCGTACCCGATCCGGCATCGCTCTACGTGTGCAAGCCGTCGGCGACCGACGACTCGGTGGCCCCGGACGGTCACGAGAACGTGTTCGTCCTCGTCCCGGTCCCGCCCGATCCAGGCCTCGGACACGGCGGAATGAACGGTGCCGGCGACCCCGACATCGAGAAGGTCGCCGACCGAGCCATCGCGATGATCGGCCAGTGGTCCGGAGTCCCCGACCTCGCCGACCGCATCGTCGTACGACGCACGGTCGGTCCCGCGGACTTCGTCGACAACGTGAACTCGTGGTGCGGCGGTGCCCTCGGACCGGCACACACGCTGCGCCAGAGCGCATTCCTGCGCTCGACGAATCGCTCACGCAAAGTCGAGGGGCTGTACTACGCGGGATCGAGCACCCGACCCGGTATCGGCCTGCCGATGTGCTTGATCAGCGCGGAACTGATCCGCAAGCGGCTCAACGGAGATCGCTCGGTCGGTCCGACGCCGACGCACTGACCCCTGCTGCTGCCTGAGCTGAGGTGCGAGGAGCGCAAGCGGCCCCTCCCGCTGCCTGAGGTGCGAGCGAAGCGAGCCTCGAAGGCCTGATGAGATGACGTCACCAGGCCTTCGAGGCTCGTCGCTATCGCTCCTCGCTCCTCAGGCAGCGACAGTGGCCTGCCGTCGCTCGCTCCTCAGCCTGGATCCGTGGAGGGGTGTGGGTGAGTGGTGGTGGGGTGTGCGTGAGTGGTTGATCGTGTTGTGGGCGTCGGGTATTCGCTGATCTTGCGTCAGCTTTTTCACTGGGTTTCCTGGTCGTGGGTGGGCGTGTTGGGGTGTTGGGTCAGGTGGTGTTCACCGCGGCCCACAGGGTGGTGAATGCGTGTTGGGATGGCCAGTGTCGGGGCAGGTGCAGGATGGGTGTTCGTGCTGGTCGGGCCAGTCGGGCGGGCACGGCGATGAGCGTGCGGCGCAGCGTCGCTCCGCGCGCGGCTCGTAGTCTGGGGGCCGCGCTGAGCGCGGCGAGGGTGCGCATGAGGTTGTGGCTGATGGCGGTCAGGGCCAGCCAGGCGGCGTTGGCGCCGAAAACGCCGGAGGGAAGATGCGCCAGCGGTCCGTCGATGAGGTCGGCGAACACGGTCTCGATGACGGCGTGGCCGCGGTGGTTGATGTCGGCGGTAACGGTGTCGTCGGTGGTGTTGGTGAAAAACGAGTGATACCGCCAGGCCGGCATCAGGGTGTCGGTGTCGGCGGGGTGATGGGCTTTGACTCGCCGCACGATGAGTCGGGCGGTGATCGGGTGCGGTGAGAGTGGTTTGACCGTGTAGGTGGTTTCGGCGACTTCGGCATCAGAGATCAACTCGCCGGTGTCGGGGTCGGTGACCGCCCCGGGATAGGACACCGGTGTCCAGGCGTCGTCGCCGATGGCGGTGATTGCGCGGGTGATCGCGGTGTTGGTCCGCAGGACCAGCGAGAACGTGGCGCCCAGGCGTTGGCAGGTAGCCATCACCTCGGCCGACCCGTAGGCGGCATCCGCGCGCACGGTGATCTCACCGGCGGCTCCGGCGCGGCGGGCGGTGGCGATGGTTTCGGCGAGCATCGTTGCTGCTCCGGCGCCGGAGGCGGCGCGCCCGGCGCGCAGCCAGGCGTTGGCGATCACCGGTGGGTGCTCGGGTGCACTGAGGGTGGCGATCAGCGGTGAGAGGCCCCGACGCAGCAGTTCACGTCCGGCGATCTTGGCGTGTCCGTAGGAGGCGCCGGTCTTCTGGTAGCCATAGACCGGGCGCAGCAGGGAATCGATATCGAGGAACACGCGGGCACCGTCGGTGGGTAACAATCCTGCCCGGGCACACATCGCCGGCAGCGAGCGCGTCATCACGGCGTTGAGTTGTCGGGTGTGCCCGGGGGTGAACTCCCGCAGGGTTTGTCCGATCGTGGCCGGGGCGTATACGCGGTCGAACAGGCGGGTGTGCCCACCGGCCCGGACGATGTCGAGGTCGTCGATACTGTCAGCGCCGCAACATAACCCGGCGATCACGGTCAGCAGTTTCGCTTCCAGGTTGGCTCCGGCGGAAGCGACCCGGGTGGTGCCCAGATCGACCCGTTCGGCCAGCAATGCGGCCACCCCGGTCGAGTGAGCCAATTCCATCACCGGCACCAACCCGGCATGCGACACCAGATTGTCATCGTCAAAGAGTGCCGACGTGGCCGAGAAGCTGTGTGATACTTTCACTGAAAGTGCCTTCTGAGCTGGGATGTTTAGTGTCTCAACACCACCAATCATCCCAGCTCAGAGGGCATTTTTATATCACCGACACCCCACACCCCTCCACGGATCCAGGCTCAGGGAGCGAGAGTGGGTTCGCGTCGCTCGCTCCTCAGCCTGGATCCGTGGAGGGGTGTGGGTGAGTGGTGGTGGGGTGTGCGTGAGTGGTTGATCGTGTTGTGGGCGTCGGGTATTCGCTGATCTTGCGTCAGCTTTTTCACTGGGTTTCCTGGTCGTGGGTGGGCGTGTTGGGGTGTTGGGTCAGGTGGTGTTCACCGCGGCCCACAGGGTGGTGAATGCGTGTTGGGATGGCCAGTGTCGGGGCAGGTGCAGGATGGGTGTTCGTGCTGGTCGGGCCAGTCGGGCGGGCACGGCGATGAGCGTGCGGCGCAGCGTCGCTCCGCGCGCGGCTCGTAGTCTGGGGGCCGCGCTGAGCGCGGCGAGGGTGCGCATGAGGTTGTGGCTGATGGCGGTCAGGGCCAGCCAGGCGGCGTTGGCGCCGAAAACGCCGGAGGGAAGATGCGCCAGCGGTCCGTCGATGAGGTCGGCGAACACGGTCTCGATGACGGCGTGGCCGCGGTGGTTGATGTCGGCGGTAACGGTGTCGTCGGTGGTGTTGGTGAAAAACGAGTGATACCGCCAGGCCGGCATCAGGGTGTCGGTGTCGGCGGGGTGATGGGCTTTGACTCGCCGCACGATGAGTCGGGCGGTGATCGGGTGCGGTGAGAGTGGTTTGACCGTGTAGGTGGTTTCGGCGACTTCGGCATCAGAGATCAACTCGCCGGTGTCGGGGTCGGTGACCGCCCCGGGATAGGACACCGGTGTCCAGGCGTCGTCGCCGATGGCGGTGATTGCGCGGGTGATCGCGGTGTTGGTCCGCAGGACCAGCGAGAACGTGGCGCCCAGGCGTTGGCAGGTAGCCATCACCTCGGCCGACCCGTAGGCGGCATCCGCGCGCACGGTGATCTCACCGGCGGCTCCGGCGCGGCGGGCGGTGGCGATGGTTTCGGCGAGCATCGTTGCTGCTCCGGCGCCGGAGGCGGCGCGCCCGGCGCGCAGCCAGGCGTTGGCGATCACCGGTGGGTGCTCGGGTGCACTGAGGGTGGCGATCAGCGGTGAGAGGCCCCGACGCAGCAGTTCACGTCCGGCGATCTTGGCGTGTCCGTAGGAGGCGCCGGTCTTCTGGTAGCCATAGACCGGGCGCAGCAGGGAATCGATATCGAGGAACACGCGGGCACCGTCGGTGGGTAACAATCCTGCCCGGGCACACATCGCCGGCAGCGAGCGCGTCATCACGGCGTTGAGTTGTCGGGTGTGCCCGGGGGTGAACTCCCGCAGGGTTTGTCCGATCGTGGCCGGGGCGTATACGCGGTCGAACAGGCGGGTGTGCCCACCGGCCCGGACGATGTCGAGGTCGTCGATACTGTCAGCGCCGCAACATAACCCGGCGATCACGGTCAGCAGTTTCGCTTCCAGGTTGGCTCCGGCGGAAGCGACCCGGGTGGTGCCCAGATCGACCCGTTCGGCCAGCAATGCGGCCACCCCGGTCGAGTGAGCCAATTCCATCACCGGCACCAACCCGGCATGCGACACCAGATTGTCATCGTCAAAGAGTGCCGACGTGGCCGAGAAGCTGTGTGATACTTTCACTGAAAGTGCCTTCTGAGCTGGGATGTTTAGTGTCTCAACACCACCAATCATCCCAGCTCAGAGGGCATTTTTATATCACCGACACCCCACACCCCTCCACGGATCCAGGCTCAGGCAGCAAGGGTGGGGTCGCCTCAGGGAGAAGGAGACCGGGCGATCAGATCCGCCACGATCTTCGCCGACATCATCACCAGCGGGAGTCCGCCGCCGGGGTGCGACGACCCGCCGACCAGGTACAGGCCCGGGATCGGCGAGGTGTTCTTCGGCCGTAGGAAAGCGGCGCGCGGACCGTTCGACGACGAGCCGTAGATCGAGCCGCCGGGAGTCATGGTGCGGCGCTCGAGATCTGCCGGCGTGACCAGCAGTCGGTGACGGACCTGGTCGCGGACGTCCAGGCCGCGGTCGGCCATCACCTGCATGATCTGGTCTGCGTACTTGTCCGCGAGTCCTGCTGCATCCCAGTCGACTCCGTGCTCAGGGTCGTGCCGCGGTGCGTTGACGAGCACGAACCAGGCGGCGGTGTCGGGACCTGGGACGATCTCCGGATCGTCGGGCGCGGAGATGTACACGGTCGGACGTGCGACAGGCCGCGGCGGGCCGTTGAAACCGAAGACCGCGTCGAACTCCTCGTCGTAGTCCTCGGCGAACAGAACGTGATGGTGGGCCTGATCGGCGGGCGGGTTGTCGAGCGCGAGGAGGAGGACGAAGCCCGACAGCGACGGTGTCGAACGACGAAGCAGTGCAGAAGGAATGCGAGCGGAACGGCGGGGAACAAGTCGGTCGAAGACCTGTCGGGCGTCGGCATTCGCCACGACGAGGTCGGCGGGGCGACGGTTGCCGTCGGCGAGTACGACGCCGTCGGCGCGGCCGTGCTCGTCCGTCGAGATCCGGGACACCTCGACCCCGAACTCGATCCGGCCGCCCATGGTGAGCAACCGATCCCGCATCGCGGTGGCGATTCGGCCGAGACCGCCGCGCACATACCAGGAACCCCAGGCCTGCTCGGCCCACGGAACTGACGCCAAAGCCGCCGGGGCGCGCCGCGGATCCGAACCGGTGTAGGTGGCGTAACGGTCGAGAAGCATAGCGAGCCGTGAATCGTCGAGATACTCGGACCCGAGGCCGCGCAACGTTTTCCAGGGCGCCACGGTACGGACGTCGGACGGGGTGGCGATCCCGCCGATCATCGTCCGCACGCTCATCGGCGACTCGAGGAACGGCCCGTGGGTGACGTCCCAGATCGCCTGGGCGCGACCGAGAAACGACGACCACTGGTCACCGGATCCGGGTCCGAGTGCGGTGTCGAGCGCGGCGGGGATGTCGTCGAGGGTGTCGGGCAGGTCGAGGACCGTGCCGTCGGGGAATCGATACCGGGCTGCGACCGGCAGACGGTCGAGTTGAAGGAACTGGTCCACCGGGGCGCCGGTGTCGTCGAACAGTTCGGTGAGGACGTGCGGCATGGTCACCAGAGACGGGCCGGTGTCGAAAACGAAACCGTCGTGCTCTATGACGCCGAGTTTGCCGCCGACGGTGTCGAATTGCTCGAGCACGGTGACGTCATGACCGGCCGCCTGCAGGCGCATCGCCGTGGCGAGTCCGCCGACGCCGGCGCCGATGACGATGACGCGGCTCATCGGGAGACCTCGATCGTGCGTCCCTTCCACTGCAGTTCGCCACGACGGCGGGCGATCGTCGAATCCGCGGCGAGAAAGGTGAACAGGACGATCGATACGGGGTGCCCGAGGGCGTCGGGGAAGGCGCGTCCGCCGGTGCAGCGCGCGGCCACGAGTCGTGAGGCGACGCCGGCGAGGTATCCCACCAGTCCGGTGCGCGAACCGGTGAGAGCGGCCAACGCCGGGATCACGTACGTGAGGCATAGAGCGGCGGTCACCGCCGACGTCCCGGCCGGGGAGCCGAATGCGGACCACAGTGACTTGCGGTATCCCGCACGGACTTCGTGCCAACCGTCGTACATGTGGCAGGTCGCCACGGTGCTTCCCTCGGCCACCACGCCCCGCCCGCCGGCAGCCTTGATCGCACGGAGAAGTGCGATGTCCTCCAGCACCACGTCGCGGACCGCCTCATGCCCTCCGGCACGGCGGTACGTGGCGGCGTCGACCATCAGGAACTGACCATTCGCGGCGGTCAGGGATTTGCGCGGGGAACGTTCGGCGAGGCCTAGCGGGAGCGTGCTGAGCCACGACCACTGCAGCAGGGGTTGCACCAGACGTTCGGCAGCACTGGTCGCGACCTGCCTCGGGTAGGGGCTGACGAGATCCAGCCCGGCGTTGCGCAACAACACGGACGACGACGTGAACGCCTGGGGTTCGACCACGACGTCGGCGTCGACGAAGGCGAGGGTGCCGTCGGGGGAAGCGTTGTCGGCCAACTGCTGACAGGCCCAGGACTTCCCGAGCCAACCCGGCGGTGGCGGGGAACCCTCGAACACCTCGAGCCGGTCGTCGCGGGCGGCCAGCCGTGTGAGGACGGCGTCGGTGCCGTCGACCGAACCGTCGTCGAGGACGAGCACACGAGAAGGCCCTGGCCATCGGTCGACGGCCTCGAGGACGGCGGTGATGCAGCGGTCGGCCCGGGTGATCTCGTTCCGCATGGGGATCAACACCGAAAGAGTCTCGGCGGGAGGGATGTCCGCGAGACCTGGTCGGCGGACGCGGATCGCGTTGTCGACGGTGAGAGCGAGCGACGCCAGTGACAGGCCGGTCCCGACCGCCACCGTGCGGCGCCAGAGGTCAGACGCTCGCACCGTGTCTCCTGGACCGGAGCGCCCGCACCTCGAGGACGAGCAGCGGGATCGCGACGACGCCCATCACCACCGCGCCGGTCAGCGCGACCGTCGGGCGACCGAAGAACACCGCATGCGCCATCACCGACGAGAAGTAGGTCCACAGATAGGCGGTGACAGGTACCGCGTCATCGGCGGCGTCGGCATCATCGGCACCGATCACCCGATCGAGGATGGCGATCATCAGGAACGAGACCAGGAGCCAGCCCGCGAAATTCGTCAACGGGATGTCGTCGACCCCGGGCAGCGACGGGTCGGGGAACTGCCAGACCCAGTGACCCTGGTCGACCATCTGCGGATCGAGGAAGACGTCCCAGGCCGTCAGCGCGTACGCCCCCAGGAAAGCGGTCACCACGCGAGCCCGTGTGCCGGACAAGCGCATGGCACCGACGAGTCGCCGCGTCACGGCGAGCGCCGGCCACGACATCATGATCCAGGCCAGCGGCACCAGAACCGGGACGCCGAGCACCTTGAGCCCCAGGCCGTCGGTGTATGCGTATGTGCCGAAGGGGAATCCGGTGCTGACGCCGACCGCCTCGGCGAGAAGTCCACCGCCGCCGGCGATCACGACCAGCGCGACCGCGGCCCCGAACCCGCGCGTGGCGGCGAGATGAAGGGCCGATGCCGACGCCAGCAACACCACGCTCGCGACGGTGAGCGGGAGTGTGCCACCGCCGGTCAGCGGAAATGCGATCTGGACCCCGATGGTCGCGGCGAGGAGAACCCATGCGATCGGGATGAGGTGGTGGCGGTGGGATGCTCTGCGCGGCGGGCCTTCGAGGCTCGTCGCTTGCGCTCCTCGCACCTCAGGCAGCGATGATGCTCCCGCTTGCGCTCCTTGTGATCCGGGCGGCAGATGTCTGGTTGTGCTCATGCCGATCTTCCCTGGTAGGTCCCGGTCACGTCGAGGACGGCGAACCGGGCGAACAGTTCCTCCGCGTACCAACGGGCGGGTTTGGTGCGCGAGATGGCGGACTTGTGTGCGGGCGAGTGGTAGGCGAAGTCGGTGAGGTCACGCGTGGAGTCCCACAGCGAGAAGGTTCCCTGGACGCCGATCGGCAACTCGCCGACGCCGAGCGCGAGCCGATTGCCCTGCGCGCCGGCAAGTTCCGACGCCACCGGCGGAACCGCCCGCCAGAACGACGCCATCGTCGTCGGCCGGAGCCGGGCTCGGGTGAGTGCCGCGACCGGACCCGTCCAGTTTCGTGCACGGTCAACCGGTGAACCTTTGCTCTCGTGGCCGAACGGATCGACCCGCGACCATTGTCCCTTCGATCGGAGCGGGCGCATCGTGATGCGAAGTTCCTCGGTGCTCGAGTCCTGCCAGCGTCGTAGCACTCGCGAATCCGACGATGCGCGAGCCGCATCGTCGTCGTGCCAGACGGTGAGCGCCGCCCAGTGCCGCAGATCGGCGCTCTCCATCGTGAAGGTCTGTGCGGTGCCGGTGCCGAGCAGTTTGGCGAACCGGAGTCCGGGGGTGGCGCGCAACGCACGCCGACCCGACGCCATCCGGCCGAGCGCGGGCATCACCCGGTCGACGCCCCAGATGCGCAGCTCGACCGTCGGGACAGCACGTGAGGTCATGAGCGGCGCCACACACAACGTTCGACGAGGGTGGTCAGGGCCTGACGGGTCTGCTCGTCCACCGATGCGTCCGCGACGACACCGAGTGCGTCCTCGGCGAGTTCGACGATGCGCTGTTCGACGCGTTCGAGTGCGCCGGTGGATTCCACGACGCCACGCATCTGTGCGGCGCCGGCGGCGTCGAGGTCCGGGTTGCCGAGGCAGTTGGCGATGATCCGCCGTTCGGTCCACGTCGCGGATTCCTCGGCCAGCGCCATCAGCATGGTGCGTTTGCCCTCGCGGATATCGTCGATCGCCGGCTTACCGGTGACCTTCTCGTCGCCGAAGACGCCGAGGATGTCGTCGCGCAGCTGGAACGCCTCGCCGGCGCTGAGCCCGATGCGGTCGTAGTCGGCGAGGAGGGCGGCGTCGGCTCCGGCGAGAGTGCCACCGAGCCGAAGCGGCTGGCCGATGCTGTAGCGGGCGCTCTTGTAGCGGAGGACGCGCTCGGTACGGTCGGGGTCGGTGTGATCCTCGGTCTGGCTGAGCATGTCCAGGAACTGCCCCGCGTATGCCTCGTCGCGCATCTCGGTCCAGGTCTCGCGGACGGCCTGGCGGGTGTCGCGGCCGACGGTGTCGACCGCCGCGGCGACCAGGTCGTCCGACCACGACAGGCACATGTCGCCGACGAGGATGGCGACCGCGGTACCCCAGGTGTCCGAATCTCCCCGGCGCTCGAGGGCACGGTGGGTGTCGGCGAAGAGGCGGTGGATGGTAGGCAGGCCGCGGCGCGTGTCGGAGTCGTCCATCACGTCGTCGTGGACCAGGGCGGCGAAGTGGAACAGCTCGATCGCGGACGCCAGCTCGACGACACCGGGGACCGCCTGTCCACGAGCTGCGCCGCGCGCTCCCCACAGGCAGAATGCGGCGCGCAGGCGTTTGCCGCCGCCGATGCGGGCAGCGATCGCGTCCGCCGCCGGAGTGAGTTCGGCACCCACTTTGTGCAGCGTCAGGGCGTGGCGACGGAAATGTGCAGTCAGCACCTCCTCGACGAGTTCGAGGTCGGTCGTCGCGTCGTCGATCGCGCGGAGACCGGAGTTCGTGTCGAGGACAGGCCGGTGGGGGAGGGATGAGTCGGTCATCTCGGCGGTCTGTGTCATGGCGAGGCCCTTCGGGGTGCGGGGTCGGCGCGGGGTTGCGGGTACCCGGTCTTCGGTGCCGTGACACCCGTCGGATGGGTGAGGGGCGCTCAGATGGCGGTAGGTTGGGTCGTATGGCAGTGGATGCAACGGTGCCCGTGGTGGCTGTGGGTCTGGTCGGCGGCTTCGCGGCGGCCCGCTACAGCGGTCGACGAGAGCTCGGCGGGGTGGTCCTCGCGGCGGCGGGTGCCTGGTGTACCCGGCAGTGGGCGGTCAAGCAGGGTCCGGCGGTGGCCGGTGGGTTGTTGGCCGGATATCTGGCGGCATTCGGCGGTTCGCATCCGCTCGCGAAGAAGATCGGCGCCTGGCCGGCGGTCGGCGTCGTGACGGTCGCCGCGGCCGGCGCGACCGCTGTCGCCACGCGCTGACACCCGGCCCGGGAATCCTCCCCGGGGCCTGCGATGCCGACGTTACGATCGGCTCCCATGACCACGGGATACGGGCGAGCGCGGCAGAACGACATCTACACCGCTGGTGTCCATCGGCGAAAGCCCCGCGTACCAACGGATTTCGCGGAACTCGAACGCCGTGCCAAGCGGTCGATGTCGGCTCGCGCGTGGGCGTACATCGGCGGAGGCGCCGGTGAGGGTCGGACGATGGCGGCCAACCGGCAGGCCCTGGACCGCTGGGCGATCGTGCCACGTATTCTCCGCGACGTCTCCGCGCGGAACCTCGAGGTGGAGCTGTTCGGACGTCGCATCCCGGCGCCCGTGCTGTTTGCGCCCGTGGGTGCGGGCTCGCTCGCCGCTCCCGATGCGGACCGTCTGATCGGTCATGCCGCCGCGGAGCTCGGTGTGCCCTACATCTTTTCGAACCAGGCGAGCGTGCCGATGGAAACCGTGGCGGCCGAGATGGACGGCGTGACCCCGGGAGCTCCCCGCTGGTTCCAGCTGTACTGGTCCACCGACGATGACCTGGTCGACAGTCTGCTCGCCCGCGCGGCGGCCATCAGCGCCGACGCGGTGGTCGTCACCCTCGACACCACGATGCTCGGCTGGCGGCCACAGGATCTGAACCTGGGATCGCTGCCGTTCGCGCGGGGCGAGGGGATCGCGCAGTACACCTCCGATCGGCGCTTCGTCGACATCGTCGCCGATCGGCTGCGCACCGCCGCCGAGGAGCGGCCGGAGATCTCGCTCGGCGCCATCGCGACCCTGATCTCGATCACGCGCAACGCACCCGGACGCTTCCTCTCGAACCTCACGTCGCCCCAGCCGCGGGCCGCTGTTCAGACCTTCCTCGACATCTACTCGCGCCCGTCGCTGAACTGGGACGACCTCGCCGGCCTGCGCGAACGCACGTCGTTGCCGATCGTCCTCAAGGGCGTGCTGCATCCCGACGACGCCCGTCGCGCCGTCGACGCCGGGGTCGACGGCATCATCGTGTCCAACCACGGCGGACGTCAGATCGACGGCGCGATCAGCACGATCGACGCCCTCGACGAGATCGCACCCGCGGTCGACGGTCGGATCAAGGTGCTCGTCGACTCCGGGATCTACACCGGCTCAGACGTGTTCAAGGCACTGGCGCTGGGCGCCGACGCCGCATGCATCGGCCGACCACACATGTACGGGTTGGCGCTCGCCGGTGCCGACGGCGCCCGGGATGCGGTGGCCGACATCATCGCCGAACTCGACCTCACCCTCGGCCTGGCCGGTCACACCGATGCCACCGCTCTCGATCGCGAGGCATTGCGGAGGGTCTGAACCGAAAAGCCCGCCCCGCTCGAGATGAGCGGGACGGGCTTCCCCCAACCGGGACAGAAGGCTCAGACCAGGGGCCGACCGGTGCGCATCCGCCAGCGGACGTCGGCGAGCAGGACGTTGAACGGGAAGCTGCGGACCGGCTTGGGTGCGCGGGTGATGATCGCGCGCAGAACGGCGTTGTGCTTGGCGAAGAACAGCTCCTGCCACGGCGACAGACGGACGTCCATCTTGCGGCGGAAGTTGTCCGGCAGGAAGCCGATCGCCAAGATCTCGAAGTACCAGCCCAGCAGCTTGGCGACGACCGGACCCAGGAACTCGGCACGGGCGATCTGCAGCAGGTACCCACGGATGACCGGGTCGATCTCGAGCGTCTCGACGGTCGAGTTCCAGTACTCCTCGAAGGCCTCGCGGTCGGCCGGCCAGGCTTCCCGCGGCACCTGCAGCGTGGTACCCAGCACGGCGCCGGCCTGGTAGAACTCGTCGGTCACCTCGGTCACCCCGCCGAAGATCCGGTGGACGTCCTCGGTCCCGCGGTACAGGCAGGCCGCGACCCAGAGCTGTAGTTTCGGGTCGAAGGCGTTGTACTTCACCGGGCTGTCGGCGGTCGAGCGGACCTGCGCGTGGGCCTTGCCGATCGCCTTGCGGTAGGCCTTGCGGTCCTTGGCGCTGCCCAGACCCGCAACCGCGAGGTAGCTCAGCGTGGTGCGACCCCGCTTGAGTGGATGCTTGAACAGGTTGCCCGAATCGACGCGGCTCTCGTAGACGCCGTAACCGACCGCGGGCAGGCTCAGCTGCATGATGACGTTCGCCGCGCCGGCGATGACGCCGATGCCCAGGGGGTCGAGATCCTGCGCGGAGGGCAGCGCGTCGAGCTCGGCGCGGGACATGCGTGCGGTCGACGGGAGGAACTCGGTGTCTGGCTTCTCCGCCGCGAGGAAGTCCGCGATCTCCGGCGTCACGTCCCCCGGCGTTTGCGGCGACAGGGCCGAACTTCCACTGGTGATAGGCTCCGTTGCCATCGAACACCCCTCCTGGTCGATTTAGGAAACGTTTGTTTCCCGTTTATAAAACATGAACTTACCGGGGTGTCAAGATAGGAACCATGGGAAGAGGACCTTCGACCCCGGAAACCGGGTCTGATGCGGCTGCGTCGGATTCGGCTGCTTCCCTTCGCGCATACGGCGGCGAGGGTGGCGATACCCGGGTCGCGCGACGCCGCGCATCGCTGATCGACGCAGCCCTCGACCTGCTCGGAGCCGATGACGCGGAGGCAGTCACGGTGCGCGGCGTCTGCCGGCGGGCCGGGCTGACCGCACGGTATTTCTACGAGAGCTTCGAGTCGGTCGATCAGCTCGTCGGTGTGGTGTACGACGAGGTCATCGAGGAGATCACCCACTCGGGTCTGGCGGCGTTCTCCGAGGGCGCGACCATGCGCTCCAAAGTGTCGGGAGCGGTTGCCGCCATCGTCGACCTCATCGACCGGGATCGACGCAAAGGCCGACTGCTGTTCTCACAGGCACTGCTGAGCCCGGTGATCGCCGCGAAGCGGATGGAGTCCACCGCCCTCTTCGCCGGTCTGACACTGCAGAGCACCTCGTCGATCCTCGACGTTCATGTCGGCCCCGCCCAGGCCACCGGCGTGGCGCACTACCAGGTCGGTGGGCTGAGCCGACTGCTCGCGGCGTGGCTCGAGGGAGACGTCGAGCTCTCCCAGTCCGACGTCGTCGACCTCAGCGTCGCGTTGCTCGTGTCCCCGGCGGAGATCCTGGAGAAGAGCCTGTCCCACGGCAGCGCCGATGGTGAGTAGTGCTCCACGGGCAGATATGGTCGATCCCATGAGCAGCGGAACCGGCGAAACCGACGTACGACCGGCGAAGCAACCTCTCGGCGCCTGGCGTGACTACGGCGAGCCCGAGCTCCCGATCCCGTTGGCCGCAGCCCTCGAGGCGTTCGCCGAGCAGGGCTACCACGGCACGTCGGTGCGTGAGATCGCCGCGCGGGCCAACCTCTCGGTGCCCGGGCTGTACCACCACTACCCGTCGAAGCAGTCCCTGTTGCAGGGCCTGCTCGAGCGCACGATGACCGACCTGCTGGCCCGTTCGGAGGCGGCGATCCTCGAGGCCGGCCCGGAACCGGTGAAGCAGTTCGACGCGGTCGTCGAATCCCTGCTGCGGTTCCACATGTACCGCCGCGAACAGGCCTTCGTCGGGTCCACGGAGATTCGGAGTCTCGACGACGACTACCGGCCGAAGTACATCGGTCACCGCGACCGTCAACAGCGGATGGTCGACGAGATCGTCTTCGCCGGCGTGGAGGCGGGCGACTTCACCACCGAGTATCCGAAGGATGCGGCCCGGGCGGTGGCGACGATGTGTGTCGGGGTCTCGACCTGGTTCAAGCTCGACGGTCTGCTGGGGCCGGACGAGCTGATCTCCCGGAACCTCCAGCTCGCCCGCGCCCTCGTCGGTTACCGCACCAACTGAGGGCACGGATTTCACCCGGTCAGCCTTGACCGGGATCGCATCGCCTGGCAAGGTATGGACGGCCGAACGATCGCTCGGTCGGCGTCGGGGTGAGTTTCCCGTCGGTCCAGCCAAAGGAGTCACGATGCCCATAGACCTGCGCCACGATCCCGCGGTGGTCGAGCTGGTCGAGAAGACCGAACGCTTCGTCCGCGACTACGTGTTGCCGCTCGAGGACGCGAACGGTGGCGACATCACCGCGGCCGGCGGCGACGACCTCCGTCGCGAGATGAACGCAAAGGCCAAGGCGGAGGGCATCTTCGCGCCGCACGCACCGGTCGAGTTCGGCGGACACGGACTCGACATGGCCGATCGCGCACCGGTTTTCGAGGCAGCCGGCTACTCCACCTTCGGCCCCGTCGCGCTGCACATCGGTGCACCCGACGAGGGCAACATCCACATGCTCGAGCGCATCGCCAGCGAGGAACAGCGCCACAAGTACCTGGCCCCGCTCGCCACGGGTGAGGTTCGTTCGGCCTTCGCGATGACCGAACCGGCACCGGGCGCGGGCTCGGACCCCAATGCGCTGCGCACGCAGGCGGTCCGCGTCGACGGCGGCTGGAAGATCAACGGCGAGAAGCACTTCATCACCGGTGCCGAGGGTGCGGGCTTCTTCATCATCATGGCCCGCACCGCGGGGTCGCCGGGTGATCGCGGCGGCGCCACGATGTTCCTGGCTCCGGCCGGCACCGCGGGAATCACCGTCGGCCGTCACATCAACACCATCGACAAGGCGATGATCGGCGGACACTGCGAGGTCACGTTCGACGACGTCTTCGTCCCCGACGAGGACATCCTGGGCGAGGTCGACGAGGGCTACCGCTACGCGCAGGTCCGCCTCGGCCCGGCCCGCATGACCCACGTCATGCGCTGGCTCGGCGCCGCCAAGCGCTGTCACGACGTCGCCGTCGACTACGTCTCGCGCCGTGAGGGATTCGGTGGCCGACTCGGTGACCTCGGCATGATCCAGCAGATGATCGCCGACAACGAGATCGACCTGGCCGCCTCGCGGGCGTTGCTGCTCAAGGCATGTCACGAACTGGACCTGGGCAACCACGCCTCCGACGAGACGTCGATCGCCAAGACTTTTGCCGGTGAGGCGTATTCGCGGATCGCCGATCGCAGCATCCAGATGTGCGGCGGACTCGGTGTCTCCGCCGACCTGCCGATCGCGCGACTGTCGCAGGAACTCCGCCCGTTCCGCGTCTACGACGGCCCGTCCGAGGTCCATCGGTGGGCCATCGCTCGCCGCGCTGTCGGCCGCGCGAAGAAGGCACAGGCTGCGGCGGGTGCGAAATGACCGGTGTCGAATCAGCTCTCGAGGCCGACAAGCTCCGTCGGCTCCTCGCCGACAACGGCGTCGAACTCGCCGGTGACCTCTCGATCGACCTCATCAGCGGCGGCAAGTCGAACCTGACCTACACCGTCACCGACGGCCAGACCAGATGGGTCGCGCGTCGTCCGCCGACCGGTGGCCTCACCCCGTCTGCCCATGACATGAACCGCGAGTGGGCGGTCACCAGTGCGCTGCAGTCGACCTCGGTGCCGGTCGCACGCACCGTCGCCTTCGACGCCGACGGTTCGATCGTCGGGGCGCCCTGCACCGTCGTCGAGTTCGTCGACGGACGTGTGGTGCGCACCGCGGAGGATCTCGCCGCCTACTCCGATGACGACGTGGCCGCCAACCTCGACGGACTCGTCCGGACTCTCGCCGACCTCCATGCCGTCGATTACCAGGCGGTCGGCCTCGGTGAGTTCGGTCGTCCGGCCGGATTCGCTGCCCGACAGGTGAAGCTGTGGGCCCGGCAATGGGGTCACGTGAAGACGCGCGAGTTGCCCGATGTCGAGCGACTCGTCGAAGCGCTGTCGGCGCGGGTGCCGGAGCAGGCGCGGGAATCGGTGGTGCACGGCGACTTCCGCGTCGACAACACCATCGTCGACGCGAACGATCCGGCGCGCATCGCCGCCGTCGTGGACTGGGAGATGTCCACCCTCGGTGACCCGCTCACCGACGTGGCGCTGATGTGTGTCTACCGGACCGGGGCCTTCGACCAGGTGCTCGGCTTCTCCGCGGCGTGGACCAGCGATCGCTATGCCTCCGTGGACGAGATCGCGCAGAAGTACGCCACCGCAACCGGTTCCGACCTCGGTGACTGGGACTTCTACCTCGGGCTCGCCAATCTGAAACTCGGTGTGATCGCCGAGGGCATCACCTACCGCGCGCTCTCGGGTGCGTCGGCGGGCGACGGTGCCGAGCGTGCGGGCGAGGCCACCGCAGCCTTCATCGCAGACGGTCTGCGTCACATCAGCTGAGCTCGATTCCGGGCAGACAGAGATACGGGGACAAGTGCATGAGTGAAGTGTCGAACACCCGGGCCGCGTTGGTCACCGGCGCATCCCGGGGAATCGGGGCGGCCATCGCCGAGAAGTTCGCGGCCGACGGCTGGGACCTGACGATCAGTGCCCGAGGTCGGGAAACGTTGGAGAAGAAGGCGGCCGAGCTCCGCGAGCACGGCGCAGGTCGGGTCGAGGTCGTCCCGGCCGACATGACCGACACCGACGCGATCACCGCGCTCGGTGCCGCGCACGCCGACGCCTTCGGGCGCTGCGACGCGTTGATCATCAACGCGGGCATGGGGTCCAAGGGCGCGGTGGCGGAGATGCCGGTCAAGCGTTTCGACCGTCTCTACGAGGTCAACGTGCGGGCACCGTACATCCTGCTGCAGGCGGCACTCCCGACGCTGCGGGCAACCGCGGAAACTTCAGGTGCTGCGAAAGTCATCGCGGTGGCATCGATCACCGGTGTCTACCCGGAGCCCGAACTCTCCGCCTATGGTGCGACCAAGGCTGCGCTGATCTCACTGTGCGAGACGTTCAACCTCGAGGAGTCGGAGAACGGCGTCAGCGCGACGACGATCGCGCCGGGCTACGTCAACACCGACATGACCGACTGGCTCAAGGACCGCATCCCGGCCGACGAGATGATCACGGCCGCAGACGTTGCTGTTGTCGCACACTCGATCACGCAGCTGTCGCGGTACGCGGTGCTCCCGAACGTGGTGCTCACGCGTCCGGGCACGAATCTGCATCGGGCGTAACGAGCTTCAACACAGGCGAGGAGCCGCGTCGAATCTCCCTGCGACGGGGGTGGTTCGACGCGGCTCCTCGCTTGCGTTCGTCTACTGTTGCGCGGCCGTAGGCCTCAGCGCACGGTCGAGACCCCGCCCTCGCGGTCGGAGAGGTGTCCGTGTTCGTTGAACGACACGACGGAGACGCCCTGGCGGCCCACGATGAGCTTGGTGATCGACGCATTGACCATGGTGCGCGCCATCGCCGGCCAGTTCTCGTCGGGGATTCCCCACAACTGGGCGATCCACTGGGTGATGGTCCCCGCGGAGGACACCACGAGAACGGTCTGGCCGGAACCCGCCACCTCGGCTGCCCGCGCCGCGGCGTCGTGCACGCGTGCCTTGAACTGGGGGTAACTCTCGGCGGGACCGCCGTCGGGACCCGGATCCGGCTCGTGATCGCCGGCGGCGATCCATCCCGCCAAACCCTTGTCGAGCTGCTGCTGGTAGGCACGGTTGTCGTGGTACATCTCGGGCGAGGCGTGCCCCACCAGTGCGGGCAGCGAGTACTCGTTCCAACCCGCGTCGACGTTGGCGTCGGGGCGGGATTCGAACCTACCGAGCACGCCGTTCAGTGTCTGGCTCTGCCGAACGAGGTCGCCGCTGACTGCTGCGGTGAACCGCTCCACCTGGCCGGCAAGGAACGACCCGGAGAGCGCGGCCTGGGTATCGCCGGTGGCGGTGAGTCCGCCGGGTCCGTTCCGGAGGTCGTCGGTGGCGTCGGATACGCCGTACGCCAACGCATTAGCCTGACCGTGCCGCACAAGATAGATGACGCCCATGAGTGAACATTATTCGATGGCGATGAATTCGTTTGCGGGGGCTGGTCTGTATTGGGTGAGGCCCCCTCCCGGCCGGCGATTCGCACGCGCTCGGGCGGTGGGGCCGAGAGACCCGATCTCGACTGGAGGCCGCCTGTGGCACCGATGCTCTTCGTCAATCTGCCGGTCGCCGACGTCGCGCGGTCACGACGGTTCTTCGGCGCGCTGGGCTTCCGGTTCGACGAGATGTTCTGCGATCCGGCCACGGTGTGCATGCCGATCAACGACACCGCGATGGTGATCCTGATGCAGCGCCGACGCTTCGAAGGGTTCGCGGCCATGAGCATCGCCGACCCCGCGCGGGGGCGAGAGGCTCTCGTCTCGTTCTCCGCCGACAGTCGAGAGCACGCCGACCGCCTCGTCGGCACGGCACTGACCGCCGGGGGCACACCGCTTCGTGAACCCGAGGACTTCGGGTTCATGTACTGCCACAGCTTCTGCGATCCGGACGGTCACGCCTGGGAGGTGGTCTGGATGGACCCCTCTCAACTGCCGCAGAACTCCGAGGATTGACCGGCGTCGACGTCAGTGCCAGGGGCTCGGCGCAGTTCGTGCGGGTGCGTCGTACGGAGTGGCGGGTAGCCCGAACCTGGCGAAATCCTCTTCCATGGTGTCGCTGAAGAACGCCACCACGTAACCGACCTTCTTCGCCTGCGCATCGATGTCGAGGACCTGGAGCTGGAACGGCCGATGGACGCCGTCGGGTTCGCGCATGTACAGACCGAACGCGGGCTGTCCGTTGGCGACCGTGGGCAGCAGGATCTGGTCGCCGGCCTTCTCCGCGGGGCAGTTCTTGCGGATGAGGGTTCCGATGGCCTCCGGGCCCTGGTACCAACCGGTGAATGGCGGCATCTCCCAGATGGCCTTGTCGGTGAACATCTCGGCGATCGCATCGACGTCGTAGCGCTCGAAGGCCGACACGTACCGGGCGAGCAGCTCCCGTTTGGCGTCGTCGTCGAGGACCGACGAGTCCGCACTCGCCGACTCCGCCTGGGGTCGTGCGGTCTTGAGCTGCTCGCGGGCGCGCTGCAGGAGACTGTTGACGGTCGCGGTGGTGACGCCGATGGTGTCGGCGACCTCGGCCGCCCGCCACTGCAGCACGTCACGCAGGATCAGCACCGCGCGTTGTCGTTCCGGTATGTGCTGGAGGGCGGCGATGAACGCCAGCCGGACCGATTCCCGTGCGCCGACGACGAAGGCGGGGTCGGCGGCGTCACCGGGGGTGATCTCGTCGACGGTGCCGGCGTACGGCTCCAGCCATGGCACCTCATGGTTCTGGAGCAGGTCGTCGGTGGGATCGAAGGCGTCGCCCCCGAGCCCGGACGGAAGTGGGCGACGCTGAGAACTCTGCAGCGCGGTGAGGCAGGTGTTGGTCGCGATCTTGTGCAGCCAGGTCCGCGCCGAGGAACGGTGGTCGAACTTGGCATAGCCGCGCCATGCGCGCAGGAAGGTCTCCTGGGCGAGGTCCTCCGCGTCGTGGTGGGAGCCCATCATGCGGTAGCAGTGGGCGATGATCTCGCGACGGAACGGTTCGGCGATCTCGAGGAACTCGGCGTCGGAGACGGACTCGCCCGCGGTTGTGGTCATGCTCACAATTTACCGTCGATCACCGACACACTCGACTCGGTGGAACAACCGACCTCGGTCCGCTCGGCGATGGGCCGCAGGTCGGGTAGCCGCAGGGTGTCGGTGTGGAACCACAGAGGGTGCAACCCGGGTACGACGTCGCGGACGGGCCTGAACTCGCCGGTGAACGCGTAGTCGCGTGGGTATCGAAAACTCCGTCACCTGGAGGAACGGGCTTGCCGCCGCGGCGTCGGCGTTGCTAACTTGATCGACATGACGAGTGTCGACCGCAACCTGTCGGAGGTCACCTATGTGACCACCGCTCTGGGCTGCCGTCTGCCGCTCGCTCGCGTTCTCTGTTGTTGTCGTCGAATGCGCTGAGCCGACGCCTCGTCCGGGGTGTCGCTCCAAGTCTCTTTTCCGAGCACTTCAGCCACCCTGCCCCGCCCTCTGAGCGCGGGGTTTTCGACGAGGACGATCATGACTGCAATTCTTCCTGAGATCTCCGGCCGTACCCTGCGTACCGCGCCCACTCCGCTGACCCGGCGACCTGCATCGCGGCCGGTGCGCCGCGGACCGCAGGTCAACCGGCAACCCGTACCGTTGTCATCCGTACCTTCGTCGGTGCCGTCGCCCCGGCTCCCGGGATCGACCGCGGACCGACGCGGCGTGAAGAAGGGGGATCAGCGGGTGCACGTCTCGACGCCGCGCCTCGAGCTCTCGAACAAGCCGGCCGCGCTCGTCCTCCGGGCCGCTCGCTTGGCCGGCCCCCTCTTCCGCGATGATGCCGCCGAGCGCACCGGTCTGAGTATCTCGACGGTCAACCGCCAGGTCAGCGCTCTGCTGAAGGCTGGTCTGATCCGCGAACGCGCCGACCTGGCCCCGTCGGGAGCCATCGGTCGTCCGCGTCTGCCCTTCGAGGTCAACCTCGCCGAGTTCCTCACCCTCGGTATCCACATCGGATACAAGGTCACCTCGATCACCACCCACGATCTGCTCCACCGCGTGGTCGGTGCCATCCAGATCCCGACACCGGAGGCCGACACCCCCGAGGAGACCCTCGCCGCGATCGGCGTGAGCGCTCGTCGCTTCGCCGAGCGGTGGACCGGGAAGCGTGTGCTCTGGGTCGGCGTGGCGCTCGGTGGGCGTGTCGCCGAGGGCGGCATCGTCGATCACCCCCGTCTCGGATGGGAAGGTGCGCCCGTCGGCCGGGTGATCGCCGAGGCCGTGGGCCTGCCGGTGTCCGTCGCCTCGCACGTCGAGGCGATGGCAGCCGCCGAGCTGGTCCTCAACCCCGTCGACGAGCAGTCGAGCTTCCTGTACTTCTACGCCCGCGAGATGCTGGGCATCGCCTTCAGCGTCGGCGGCACCGTCCACACCCCGACCGCGGGACCTCCGGTCATCGGACACTTCCCGACCGGCGCCACCACGCTGCTCGATCCGCACCGCACGGGTCGACTCGAGCCCGCGGTGAGCGACACCGGGATCGTCGAAGCCGCTCGGGCGCTGGGTCTTTCGGTGACCGACGTCGAAGGTCTGCACGGCCTGGCCCGTGCGGGTGACGCGACCACGCGCGCCCTCTTCGAAGAGCGCGCCGAGGTGCTGGGCCGCACGGTCGGTCTGATCGCCGACATCTTCAACCCGGACCACATCATCCTCGGCGGTCAGGCGTTCACCGACTACCCGACCAGCCTTCCGACGGTGGCACGCGCGGTTCGGGAGACCTCGATCGTCGCCAAGCGTGATGTGCGAGTGTCGCATTCGGGAGCCACGGTGCAGCAGCAGGCGGCCGGCGCGGTCTCCCTGGACGCGATCTACAGCGACCCGCTGCAGGCGATCACTCTGACTGCCTGAACGGGCCGCTGTAGTCCCCTCGATGTCCTAGCGGCTCAGTCGATGGTCCGCTTGTTGTAGGCGCGTAGGGCGAACGGTGCGAAGACCAGGGTCAGCGCGACCGCCCAGATGATGGTCGAGATCACCGGATGCTGTAGCGGCAGCGCCGAACCCGGACCGAACTCCGGACCGTTGCCCCACAGCACACGCAACGCCTGGACGAGCGATGACATCGGATTCCATTCGGCGATCGTCCGCAGCCAGGTGGGCATCGGGTCGGTCGGGACGAAGGCGTTCGACAGGAAGGTGATCGGGAACAGCGTCGAGAACATGAAGCCGTTCACCGCTTCCACGGTTCGCAGCCATGACCCGATGAGAATGCCGAACCAGATCATCGCGAAGCCGAACAGGAGTAGCAGGCAGTACGCGAGAACGGCGTCGACGAACGACCCGCGGACGCGCCAGCCGATCGCGAGACCGGTCAACGACATCACCACGATGCCGATGGAACTGTGCATGACACTCGCGATGCTCCGGCCGATCAGCACCGACGATCGCCGGATGGGTAGCGACCGGAACCGGTCGATGATGCCCTTCTCGAGATCGGCCGTGATTCCCGACGCCACGATGAACGCGGTGAACACGATGGTCTGGCCCATGATGCCCGGCAGCAGGAATTCCTTGTAGGAAGCGCTGTCGGTCTGGATCGACGCACCGAACACGTACGCGAACAACACGACGAACATGATCGGCTGGATCGTGACGTCGGAAAGCATCTCCGGCATACGTCTGGTGTGGATCATGTTGCGTTTGACCATGATCCAGGACTGTTGCCAGAGGGTGGTCGGATGGATGCGCGATGTGTTCGCGACCACCGCGTCTTTCTCAGCAGTGGTGGTCATCAGGCGATCTCCTCGTCGGTGGTGTTGGTGGTGTCCTCGGCGCGGTGGCCGGTCAGGGACAGGAAGACGTCGTCGAGGCTCGGGCGCGCGAGTCCGAAATCGTCGACGGCGATACCGCTTTCGTCGAACCAGGCGGCGACGCGGGGGAGGTCTCCGAGGCCGCCGGAGGCGGTGGTGAGCCGACGAGCGGGAACGTCGACGAAGACCTCGGCACCGTTCTTGCGCAGCAGCGCCTCGGCCGCCGGGAGATCCTCGCCCCGGGACACGGTCAGCACGAGGCTGGCCGAACCGGCCTGTTCCTTGAGCTGCAGCGGCGTGCCGTGGGCGATGATCCGGCCCTTGTCGATGACGACGATGTCGTCGGCGAGCTGGTCGGCCTCTTCGAGGTACTGGGTCGTCAGCAGGAGCGTGGTCCCGTCGGCGACCAGGTCACGCAGGACATCCCACAGTTCCGAGCGGCTCCGCGGGTCGAGGCCGGTGGTCGGCTCGTCGAGGAACAGCACGGGCGGGGCGGCCAGGAGGCTGACGGCGAGGTCGAGTCGGCGGCGCATACCTCCGGAGTACGACTTGACCGGTTTGTTGCCGGCCTCGGTGAGGGAGAACTGCTCCAGGAGTTCATCGGAGCGACGGGTCAGGGTCTTGCGACCGATGCCGTAGAGGCCGCCGATCATGCGCAGGTTCTCGCGACCGGTGAGGATCTCGTCGACGGTCGCGGCCTGGCCGGTGAGGCCCATGTTCTGCCGGACCAGGCCGGGCTGTTCGAGGACGTCGTAACCGGCGATCCGGGCGGTCCCGCTCGTCGGTGGTGACAGGGTGGTCATCATGCGGACAGTGGTGGTCTTGCCGGCGCCGTTGGGACCGAGCAGGCCGAGTATGGACCCGCGCGGGACCGTGAAGCTGACGCCGTCGACCGCGGTGAAATCGCCGAAGCGTTTCACCAGGTCGATGGCCTCGATCGCGACGTCGGGCGTCGCGAGGGCGCCGGGCGCGGCGGCGGGGTCTGTGACTGAGCTCATAACTCTCCACGGTATCGATGGGGTCTGACAAGGGCGAACGATTTTCCGGTGTCTCCGGGTGTAGATGGGGGACATCTCAGGGGCCGTCGCGGAACTGCGGTGTTCCTTGACATGACAGACCGTGGCCCCCCACGGAACTCATCGGTCCGACGGCCCGAACTCCGACGGTCGGCGTGAGGTAAACGCTAAGACTTGAAGCTCACTTGAAGTCAAGAGGCGGTGGTGTTCCGCATCTGCGGATGGGTAGCCGGAGCTATCACGCAGATGCGGTTAGGGTGAACGTCGTGACCGCGATACGGATCAAGGATGCCGCGACTCTGCTCGGCGTCAGCGACGACACCGTCCGCAGGTGGATCGCATCCGGGGTGCTCGCACAGTCCGACGACGGCCCGGTCGCGACGGTCGACGGCGCCCGGCTCGCGGAGCTGGCGCGGGAGCGTGCTGTCGCGCCCGATGATGGGGTGCCTGTCGTGCGTTCTGCCCGCAATCGGTTCACCGGACTGGTCACCGAGGTTCAGGTGGACGGGGTCATGGCGCAGGTGACGATGCAGTGCGGGCCGTTCGAGGTGACCTCGCTGATGAGTGCGCAGTCGGCGCGAGAGTTGGCGCTGGAGCCGGGGTCGGTCGCGACCGCGATCGTGAAGTCGACCAACGTGATGGTCGAGACGAGCCGAGCCGATCGATGACGAGGCGCGGGGTCGCCCTCGTGGTGGTCGGGATGCTGCTCGTCGCGGGTTGCTCGGCGAACGGGTCGGATGGGCGAGTCCTCGACGTCTCCGCCGCGGCGTCGTTGTCGAAGACCTTCACCGCGATCGCCGATGAGTTCGAGAGACAGCACGACGGTGTCGACGTCCGCCTGTCCTTCGACGGGTCGTCGACGCTCGCCAATCAGATCCGGCAGGGCGCGCCCGCCGACGTCTTCGCGAGTGCCGATCAGAGGAACATGTCGAAACTCGGCGAACTGGCCGTCGATCCCGAGATCTTTGCCACCAACACCCTGGTGATCGTCACCGCTCCGGGGAACCCGAAGAACGTCAGGTCCTTGGCCGATCTGACGAAGCCGGGCATCACCACCGTCGTCTGCCAGGTGGCTCAACCGTGCGGCGCCGCCACCGACACCGTGGTACGCCGCACGGGGATCACGATCGACGCGGTGTCGGAGGAGCAGTCGGTGAGCGCGGTGCTCACCAAGGTGGCGACCGGACAGGCCGACGCCGGGGTCGTGTATGTGACCGACGCCCGTGCGGCCGGTGACCAGGTGACCACCGTGAACGATCCGGCGTTCGCGACGGTCGTCAACGACTATCCGATCGCGGTGATCGCCGACGCCGATGACCACGAACTGGCCTCGCAGTTCCGGGACCTGGTGCTCGGCGAGGACGGTCGGCGGATACTGCGTGATGCCGGTTTCGGGGTGCCGTGACGATGCGCCGTCCCGGTCGCGTCCCTCGTGATCCCACCGGATTGCCGCTGTGGACATACAGTTTCGCCGCACTCGGTGTCGCGCTGATCGTCGTGCCGCCACTGGCTTTGCTGCTCCGGTCGCCGTGGGGCGGTTTCATCGAGCAGGTGACATCCCCGTCTTCGGTTGACGCGCTGCGGCTCTCGCTGATCACGGCCTCGCTCAGCACCGTCTTGTGTCTGATCATGGGAGTGCCGATGGCGGTGATCTTCGCGCGCCACGACGGCCCGTTCGTCCGTGTGCTGCGCTCACTGGTGTTGCTCCCACTCGTGCTCCCCCCGGTGGTCGGGGGCCTCGCGTTGTTGTACACCTTCGGGCGCCTCGGGATCGTCGGAGAACATCTGCACGACGCCGGTATCGATATCGCGTTCACCACGACCGCCGTCGTGCTGGCGCAGACCTTCGTCGCGCTGCCGTTCCTGGTGATCAGCGTCGAAGGTGCTGTGCGCGTGGTGGGTACGCGGTACGAGGAAGTCGCGGCGACTCTGGGTGCCGGACCGACCCGCACGTTGTGGAGGGTCACCCTGCCGCTGGTGGCGCCGTCGCTGCTCGCCGGTGTGGTCCTGGCGTTCGCGCGGGCGCTCGGCGAGTTCGGGGCGACGATCACCTTCGCGGGCAACGCTCCCGGTGTCACCCAGACGGCACCGCTGGCGATCTACGTGTCGGCGATCGACGACCCGCAGGCCGCGATCCCGTTGTCGCTTGTCCTGGTGGCGATCTCGCTGGTGGTCGTGGTGGGTGTGCACAGCCGACGACGACGCCGGACCGGGGCAGGTGTTCTGTGAGTGGCGAGGACCTGTTGGTGTCCATCGACCAGGCGGTGCCCCCGCTGACTGTGGAACACCGATTCACCGCAGGCCGTACGACTGCCGTCGTCGGACCGAATGGCGCGGGGAAGTCGACGATGCTGCGGGTGATCGCGGGACTACTGCGGGGGGACCGGGGATCGCGTATCAGTCTGGGCGATGAGGTGTTTCGTGACGATCGGGTGTTCGTGCCGCCGCATCGTCGGGGTGTGGCGCTGCTATCGCAGGATGCGCGGCTCTTTCCTCATCTGACGGTTGCGGAGAACGTGGCTTTCGCGCCGTCGGCGCAGCGGTTGACGCGTGCCGCGGTGGCGGAGAGGGTGACGCGGTGGCTGGCGGCCGTCGAGGTCGAGGAGTTGGCGGACCGGAAGCCCGACGAGCTGTCCGGTGGTCAGGCACAGCGGGTCGCCATCGCTCGGGCGATGGCCGCCGAACCACGGGTACTGCTGTTGGATGAGCCGTTTCGTGCGCTGGATGTCGATGTGGCGAGTCGATTGCGGGCCCTGTTGCGCGGTCTGCTCGCCGATCACGGCCGCACCACGATCATGGTCACCCATGACCCGGTCGACGCCCTCGGGCTTGCGGAGGACATCGTCGTGCTGGAACAGGGGGAGGTCGTCGAATCCGGCTCTACAAGACAGGTTCTGACCAACCCGGGGGCGAGGTTCACCGCATCGCTGTCGGGGCTGAATCTGTTCATGGGGCAGATCGGTGAGGACTCGACGGTCGTCGAGGAGTCAGGTAGTCAGGTGGTCGGGTCGGTCGGGGAGGACGTGCCCGTTGGTGGTCTAGGTGCAGGAACGCCGGCCGCGGCGACGTTCTCACCTCGTGCCGTCGCCGTGTATCTCGAAGAGCCGCACGGTAGCCCGCGAACAACGCTGCGCGCCATCGTCCGCGACGTGGTGCCCCGCGGTGATCATGCGGTGGTGAACACCGACGTCGGCGATCAGGTCGTGTCCGCCGAGGTCACCTGGGCGGCTGTTGCCGATCTGGGGTTGGTCGCCGGGCTCGACGTCGTGCTCGTGGTCAAGGCGAGCGAGGTACGCATCAGTGCGGTTGCCGAGCGGTGACTGCCGAACCTCAACTCGACTACGCGACTTCGATCGAAGTCTGGAAGTCGAGTTGACGTCTGCCGGATGCGGGCTGACAGGAGGTCTTACCGACTACGCGGTGAAGTACGCCAACATGAGGCCGGCAAGGAAGGCCAGTGCTGGATAGGTGAGCAACATCGAGACCACGCCAGTGAAGTAGGTACTCGGCTTTGTCCACCGATTGTCTTCTGCGTTCAATTGATTCGGGTCGTTCTGGTTTGCCATTGCTCTTCCATCTCGATGATTTCTCGTTCTACGTCGCCCCACGCTGCGACAGTCGTCGTTGCCGTGTAGATGGCCAGCGCAGATCCGAAGTCAGCCATCTGGTAAGACAATTGAGTCCGCCGGACCCGTAGATCGATTCCGCCAGACGTGTACTCCGCATCGTCAACACAACGGTACCCGTCGTCGAGTACTTGGTGCCCAAGTATCTCAGCGCCATCGAGAGGCGTGAAGTCCAGTGTCGTGTCAAGGCTTCCGAGGGGAATGGGCGGGACCTCGCCGAAACTGAAGTACTGGAGCACGACGTTCGCGACGAAAGGGGGTGTCGGCTCCTCGGCGCGGAGTAGTACCCGACTTGCGGAAGCCTGATGCGCGGCTTCTGGATCCATGTCGTACCAGAAAACTGAAGGTATGAATTCGAGTTCGGCTGTCACAGCGTGCAGCTTGGCCGTAGCGCCATAGTTGACGATTGCGTACTCGATCGCAGAGATCACTTCTCGACACCTACGAGGCGAGGAAATCGCCAAAGAAAAGCCCGGCGATGAATGCAACCCCTGTGGGAGCGCAAACCAAGGCATTCTTCAGCCAATCGGTTACGGCGACTCCGTTGTCGAGGGGAAGGCGGTTCGAACTGTGCCTCGGCCTGTCAGTACGACGTCTGTTCATCTGGTTTCCCCGTCCTATCAATCCATAATTGCTTGAACGCTGTCAGCGCCGGCCATACTGCCGATGGCAGCGCCGATGCCCGCCCCGATCGCGGTCCCAACTGGCCCGAAGAACGTTCCGACGACTGCCCCTGCGGCAGCGCCGCCGATCGCACCCCCAGCCGCAGATCCTGCGGTGACTGCCACGGCGTCGCCGAGGCTTTGGTCCCCGTCTCGGTACTTGCTGAACTCGTCCCATCCGGTGACAGCAACGCTGAGGACCTGGGAACCACGGAACAGTGCTCGCCCTAGCTTGTAATTCCGAGACACTTCTTCGGGGGTCAATCCGGACACTGAGCGAGAATGACGTGTCCCAGCGTATCGCTGCTTTTGGTCGAAGACCCACCCGATGTCCTGGCCTCGGCGCTCAATCGCGCCGAACGCCGCCGTCGCGGCAGCACTCTTCAGATCGATGTCGCCATAACCCATCGCGTTCAAGATGTACCTGGCCCGTGAGGGATCCATGCCGGCATGGTTGCCTTTCTTCAACTCGGCCAACTGCTCCGGCGTGACATCCATCATTCGTGTGAATCGGCCGAGTTGTTCAGGCGTGGCCGTGCCATCGCGTACCGCTTTGGCATCGCTTTCTGCGAGCGCGGCGTCGACGGCTCCTCGGTTCTTGCCAACGGAAGTGGGTGTGATGCCGCCGATCTCGCCGAGCGCACGACTGATCGCGTCCCGCGTCGCAGTCACCGTGTCATCAGCAGCAGTGGCGAGGCCTGACAGCGCGGACTGGTGCTCGAACGCTTCGCGGGCGTCGTACTCGGCACCATCCGGCGCACGGGCGGGATCGAAGTTGATCGCGTACCCACGGCTTCCGCGGTCGAGGATGTAGCCTCTGCTGTCGGCGAGTGCGGTCCGGCTTTCCAATGCGGTTATCGCGCTGCGAATGTTGGCGGCGCCGGTCTGCAGGACCTCTGCGAGGTCGCCGTATTCGTCGGCGGTGTTCCGGATCCATCGAGTGACGCCCTCGGCCCGGGTGTCGGCAGCGCCGCGCGCCTCCCCGTGCCATTGCCCGGACGTCAGATTCAGGACCGGATTGCCCGCCTTCGGTGCCTCGACCTCCAGATGGGCCTGCAGGCGAACGATGCCGAACGCTATCTGTGCCATGACCTCGGGCTCCCATGAGGCCACTTCGTCATAACTCGGAGGCATGAGTCTCTACTGCACCGACAACAGGACACTGAGCGGGACGACATGGTTCTTCTGGTCCCCTTGACGAGTGGGATAAGGTACTGCGTCCCGGATGCGGCCGGCGCTGTGACCGTCCGTCGCGACGGTGGTTTCCTTGGCGTCGACCACCAGTTCCGAGAACGCAGCCACTGCACCGGACGGGTTGGCAAGGGAGGTGGCGATGCGCTCGTCGGCAGTGGCCGCCACTACCGACATGTCAGCGGTCGCACCCTTGAAGGTGCCGGCCAGTTCGGCGAACGTCGACGACGTCCCCTCCAGGCCCGCATACGAGGACAGCTCGAGCGTCATCAGTCGCGACGCGCAGTTCGAGACGTGCGTCGCCGCGGTGTCGAGCGCTGATGGGTCAACAACCAAGTCCGACACAAATCCCCCCCTTTGATGTCGCAAACCACGATAGATGTGCGGTCGCCACCATAGTTCGGGAGGTCGCGGCCTTCGGATCTCTGTCCACAGGCGACCGGCGAACCTCAACTCGACACACAGACCTCGATCGAAGTCTGCCGGTCGAGCTGAAGTCTGCCGGTCAGTCGTTGAATGGCCCGTCGCGATGAGCTTCGCGGGGCTGATGCGGGGGACCGGGGATCGCGTATCAGTCTGGGCGATGAGGTGTTTCGTGACGATCGGGTGTTCGTGCCGCCGCATCGTCGGGGTGTGGCGCTGCTATCGCAGGATGCGCGGCTCTTTCCTCATCTGACGGTTGCGGAGAACGTGGCTTTCGCGCCGTCGGCGCAGCGGTTGACGCGTGCCGAGGTGGCGGAAAGGGTGACGCGGTGGCTGGCGGCCGTCGAGGTCGAGGAGTTGGCGGACCGGAAGCCCGACGAGCTGTCCGGTGGTCAGGCACAGCGGGTCGCCATCGCTCGGGCGATGGCCGCCGAACCACGGGTACTGCTGTTGGATGAGCCGTTTCGTGCGCTGGATGTCGATGTGGCGAGTCGATTGCGGGCCCTGTTGCGCGGTCTGCTCGCCGATCACGGCCGCACCACGATCATGGTCACCCATGACCCGGTCGACGCCCTCGGGCTTGCGGAGGACATCGTCGTGCTGGAACAGGGGAGGGTCGTCGAATCCGGCTCTACAAGACAGGTTCTGACCAACCCGGGGGCGAGGTTCACCGCATCGCTGTCGGGGTTGAATCTGTTCATGGGGCAGATCGGTGAGGACTCGACGGTCGTCGAGGAGTCAGGTAGTCAGGTGGTCGGGTCGGTCGGGGAGGACGTGCCCGTTGGTGGTCTAGGTGCAGGAACGCCGGCCGCGGCGACGTTCTCACCTCGTGCCGTCGCCGTGTATCTCGAAGAGCCGCACGGCAGTCCGCGAACGACGCTGCGCGCCATCGTCCGCGACGTGGTGCCCCGCGGTGATCATGCGGTGGTGAACACCGACGTCGGCGATCAGGTCGTGTCCGCCGAGGTCACCTGGGCGGCTGTTGCCGATCTGGGGTTGGTCGCCGGGCTCGACGTCGTGCTCGTGGTCAAGGCGAGCGAGGTACGCATCAGTGCGGTCGCCGAGCGGTGACTTGCAGACTGTAGGTCACGGACTCAGCATGGCGTCGCCGGTGCCGAATCTGAAGTTTGAAGGGCGATGTTTGCAGCGAACGGGGGCGGGGCCCTTCGGATCGACAGAGCACCGGCTCGCGCTAGCGCCATGCGCGACCTCGGCCGCCCAAGTCGTACAAAGCGGGTGGACCGAGGAAATCCTAGTCAGGAGTCGTAGCAACGAGTGTCGCGACACGTCCGACCTTCACGAGCGCGTACTCAAGCGCAGCAATCATCTTCGGTCAGTGATCTTTCCTGTCTAACCCCATGCGTTGATCCCTAGAAGAAGACCGAGGAAGAATGTAACCCCTGAAGGGGCGACGACAAGTTTGTTCATCAAATGTGTCTTCACAACAGTAGACGAGTGGGAATAACTCTCGGCCAACGATTGTCGGAGTTTGGCGGGACCGTTGTCCCGATGTCTTCCCGATTCGCGATTGCGCACTAGTCAAACCAATCCTTCACCATCTTGCCTAGGCTCGATCCGGCACTACGTCCCAGTGCTCGTCGGCAGTGGCCGCCACTACCGATATGCCAGCAGTCGAATCCTTGACGTTTCCGGCCAGTTCGCCGAACGGCGAAGACGTCCCATCCCACCCACATATGACTATAGGTAGGTGGCGAGGCCGATTCGTTTGATCATTGTCGATCATTTCGCGCCCATCCTCATATCGAAACGCCACATAAGAAGCCGAGCAACAGAGTGGCTGACGAAGGCAGACACTCCATGCAGATCTTCAGGTAGTCGCCGGCGCCAGCAATGGCTTCGGATCTGATGTCTGAGGCAGGTCGCCGGCGGCGCAGGGGATGTGGATCTCGATGCCTACTGCTTCGATGCTCTTTCATCTGTCAGCCAATCTCTTTCAGCCGACTGTCGTGGCTCTGAACCCAGGTAACTGCCGGTATGAACTCGGGGCGCGGATACTACGGCGAGTCGATCAAGAACCGCTGGAAGCGCTGTCCGTGCGGCCATACTGGCTCTTCCTGATTGACGGTGCGTAGAACGGGTTCTACCGGGCACAAGATGTAGGTCGGGTTCGGCGGCGGCGAGCCGGGGATGCGGGCGGGTCCTGTGGTGTGAAGATGAAAGCCCCTACACCTCATCACTCACACCGACAGGACCCTCGTTGCAGCGTAGCGCCATTGCCGACACGATTTGCCGCACGATCGAACTCGGGGTGACGATCACCGATGCCGCTCTCGACGGCGAGGATCGCACACACCTGTTCTGCGAGGTCTTGGCCCCGAAGAGTAGCTGCCCGAGGTGCGAGCGGGCGGGTCGGTTGCGTGATCATGTCGATCGTGAGGTGGCAGATCTACCGATCGTGGGCCATCCGACCCGGTTGCATCTGAGGGTGCCGCGCTACGCCTGCGAGAACGGCGCGTGTGGTCAGGGCATCTTTCGCGCCGACATCTCGGCGATCGTCGCGCCGCGCGCGGCGGTGACGCGCCGCACGATCGCGTGGATTCTTCGGCGGATGATTCTGGACAAGATGAGCGTCTCTGCGGTCGCCGCGTCGGTCGGGTTGGGCTGGAACACCGTGAATGCCCTCGCGTTGCAGGCGGCGCGTACGGTGGCTTCGGCGCCTGGCCGACTCGACGGTGTCAGGGTTCTCGGTGTTGATGAGCACAAGTGGAAACATGTTCGCGGCAATGGTGATTCGAGTTTCGTGACCGTGCTGGTCGACCTCACACCGATTGTGGATGGGACCGGGTCGGCGCGCTTGCTGGATATGGTGGGCGGCCGGTCCAAAGCGGCGTTGAAGGACTGGCTCGATGCCCGCGATGACTCCTTTCGGGACCGGATCCGGGTGGTCACCATGGACGGATTCACCGGGTATCGCACCGCGACCGCCGAGGCATTGGATAAGGCGCGGGCGGTGATGGACCCGTTCCACGTGGTCCATCTGGCCGCCGAGAAGCTCACAGTGTGTCGTCAACGCGTGCAACACGATACGTGTGGGCACCGCGGCCGCACGGGTGATCCGCTCTACGGTATCCGCCGACCACTGCTGACCCGGATCGCGTTGCTGACAGACAAGCAGAAGGCCCGGCTACGTAGCGGGTTGGAGGCTCACGAGGAGCACGTGGCCGTCTCGGTCACCTACGCGATCTACCAAGAGCTGATCAACGCCTACGGCCAGGAGAACAAGCGTGACGGCAAGATCGCGATGTACAAGCTGCTCAAACGGATTCATACCGGCGTTCCGTCCGGGCTGGCAGAGTTGGCCCAACTCGGCCGATCATTATGGGCGCGGCGTGCCGAGATCTTGGCCTACTTCGACACCGGCGCCTCCAACGGACCCGTCGAAGCGATCAACGGCCGCCTGGAACACCTCCGCGGGATCGCGTTGGGCTTCCGCAACCTCAACCACTACATCTTGCGGTCACTCATCCACTCCGGCGGCCTCGCACAACACCTCGACGCACTCTGAATCAGGAAGAGCCGCCATACTGCCGATGGCATCGCATCCAGGTCGAACTCGATGAAAGCCACTTCATCGAGTCGATACGTCCCCGGCGAACCGCCGAGGGACGAGAGGTATGTCAAGACGACGCCAGGTAACCGAGCAGAATTCCGATGCAGAAGGTCAGGATCGGGTAGGTGATGAACATCGACAGTTTGCCGGTGAAGTAGGTGCTCAGCTGTCGCCATTTATTGTCGTCGTCAGCCACTGGTCTTCCATTTCTCTGATCTCTGATTGGACTGTTTCCGCCGCCGACACGGTAGTCGTGGCAGTGAAAATTGTCAGGGCCGACTGCCCGGTTGGGGTCCGGTAGGCCAGTTGCGCGCGGCGAACGCGCAACTCAGTGTCCTGTGCGGTGTACACGCCGTCGTCTGTGCAGAAGTATCCGTCTCGGTCGACGGTGTGGCCGATGACCGTGGCATGCGGAAGAGCCGTGATATCGAGCGACGTATCGAGTACCGAGAGGCGAACCGGTTCGATGTCACCGAGAGTGAAGTACTGAACAACCACGTTCGACACGAACATTGCTGGCGGCATCTCTGCGCGTAATAACACGCGACTTGCCATCGCACCGTGCGCGGCGGAGGTCTCGAGGTCGTACCACGCTGGCGGCGGATTGAAAGTCAGCTCAGCCGACGTCGCCCGGAGTTCGGCCGTGGCCGCGAAGTTGGCGATTGCGTACTCGGGCGCCGCGATCACGAGTTTGCCGCCCCTTCACAGATCAGTTTGATATCGCACCTCCACACATCAGTCCTAAGAAGAAAGTGAGGCCGGACGGCAGGCACGCCAGGGGTGTCCAGAACATGAAACTGGTTGTACTGTCGGACAGGCTGGTGGACAGCCTTCGTCGCAGACTTTTGTCTTGAGACCGAGGTTTCCACGGCGGCAGAGATTTCGGGTCGCCGTCACCAGAGTCAGCATGTCGCGCCATCAATCGAACCAACCTTTCACGACTTTCATTGCGTCGGATCCGGCTTTGCTGCCGATGGCGGCTCCGATTCCGGCTCCGATTGCCGTGCCGACAGGACCGGCAAACGAGCCCACCACGGCGCCTGCTGCCGCCCCTCCGATCGCTCCGCCGCCGACCGCTCCGACCACGGCGGTAACAGCGTCGCCACCATCTTGCTCGTCGCGATCGTACTTGCTCCATTCGTCGTAAACCGTCACCCCCAACCCGAGGAAGAATGAGCCTTTGGCCATCGACTTGCCGAGAGAGTTCATGCGTGCGACGTCGTCTGGACCCATTCCCGCTTGACCGACTGACCGCCTCGTCCGGCGGTAGGCCTCGGCGATGTCCTCTCCTCGTCGCTGAATGGCGGAGATAGCCGCGGTCGCCGCTGGCCCGGATAGATCACCTTCGAGCCCGAGAGCGGTCTTGATGTACTCGATTCGGGACGGGTCCAGTCCACTCAGTCTGCCCGCTCTTAGGTCCTCCAACTGTTGCGGCGTCAGCGCCATCATGCGCTCGAAACGTCCGCGTTGTTCGGGGGTGGCCGTGCCATCGCGGACCGCTTTGGCATCGCTTTCCGCGAGGTTGGGGTCGATGAGTCCTCGGTTCGAGGCCACAGACGGTGGCGTTATGGCGCCGATCTCGCCGAGTGCGCCATTAATAGCATCCCGGGTCGCTGTCACGGTGTCGTCAGCCGCAGTTCCGAGGCGGATGAGAGCGGCGTGGTGCTCGTACGCAAGCCCGGCGTCGTACTCTGCACCTTCAGGCGCGCGCGCCTGATCGAAGTTCACTGTGTAGCTGCGGCTTCCTCAGTCGAGGATGTAACCATCCCCGTCTGCGAGGATGGTGCGGTTCTCGAGCGCGGTGATGGTGCCGCGGATGTCGGCTGCGCCCGTCCGCAGTGCGGCCGCGAGGTCGCCGTATTCGTCGGCGGTGTTCCTGATCCAGCTCGTGAGTCCAGCGGCGCGATTATCGGCCGGCGTTCTCGCCTCCCCGTGCCATTGCGCGCCTGTCAGATTCAGGACCGGGTTGCCTGCCTTCGGCGCTTCGACCTCCAGGTGTGCCTGGAGCCGAACAATGCCGAACGCGATTTGTGTCATGACCTCTGGTTTCCAAGAGGTCACCTCGCTATAACTCGGAGGCATGAGTTTTACTGCACCGACAACAGGATGCTGAGTGGGACGACGTGATTCTTCTGGTCACCCTGACGCGTGGGATACGGAACGGCGTCTCGGATATGACCGGCGCTCTGACCGTCCGTTGCCACGGTGGTCTCCTTGGCGTCGACCACCAGTTCGGAGAACGCGGCGACTGCGCCGGACAGGTTAGCCAGGGATGTGGCGATGTGCTCGTCTGCGGTGGCGGCCACCACTGACATGTCGGCGGTCGCGCCTTTGAAGTTGCCGGCCAGTTCGCTGAACGTCGAAGACGTCCCCTCCAAGCCCGCATACGAGGACAGCTCGAGCGCCATCAGTCGCGACGCGCAGTTCGAGACATCCGACGCTGCGGTGTCGAGCGCTGACGGGTCAACAACCAAGTCCGACACAAATCCCCCTTTTGATGCCGCAGACCACCATAGATGTTCGGTCGCCACCCTAGTTCGGCAGGTCGCGGCCTTCAGATCTATGTCCACAGCCCACCGGCGAACCTCAACTCGACCCCCAGACCTCGATCGAAATCTGCCGGTCGAGTTGAGGTTCGCCGGTCAGTCGTTGAGCGGCCCGTCGCGATGGGTTTCGAGCACGCGCGCCTTGAGGTGCTTGTATCCCCGGACTCGCAGGGAGGGCATCGATTTGAGGTAGAACCGGTCGTCGGCGCTGATCTCGTCGGCGATGGTGTCATCGATGAGAGTGGTGCCGGGCCGGGCCGAACTCGCCAGCCGGGAGGCGATATTGACGGGTTCGCCGAAGACGTCGCCGAGCCTGGTCAGTACCGGGCCGCGGGCGAGTCCGACGCGGAGCGGCGGGACGTGATCGTTCTCGGACAGTTCGTGGATTCGGATCGCTGCTGCCGCCGCGGCATGAGCATCCTCGAAGGTGAACATCACCGCGTCGCCGAGAGTCTTGACCACGCGACCGCCATGATCGACGACGACGTCGAAGGTGTCGTCCTCGAAAGACCCGAGAAGTGCTTCGAGGTCGGCCAGATCGATACGGCGCGAGAGGCTGGTGTACCCGACGATGTCGGCGAATCCGACGATCAGATCGAACTGTTCATCCGCGGAGTGATCGGCGTGGCGTTCCAGCGCCAGCGCCATGTGGCGTCGCCAGATGAGCTGCTGGACCTGGCCCAGCGCGGCACTCATCTGCTCGAGGGACCAGGGGATGTCGGGGTCGTCGGCGATCTCGCGAAGTTGGTCGGCCTCCCAGTCGGCCAGACGCGACATGGTCTGGCCGATCGCTCGTGCCATCGCGATCTGAGTCGACTCCGGCATCGCCGCCGACGACGCGGCGAACATGCGCAGCGCGGCGACGTCACTCTCGGTGGCGACCTTGTCGTTGGTCGAGCGTCGCACGAAACCGAAAGCATTCCAGGCCTTCTCGGCGAAATCCGATTCGATGCCGAGCTCGGCGATCAGTTCGTCGCGCGTGTAGCGGGGTTCGTTGGCATCGTCGGCGGTGAGGGAGGGGGCGTCTTCCGGCATGCAGAAAGTGTCTCGCACTGCCGGGCCGTTGGGGAGCGCAACGGCGCCAGGGCAGTCAGATCGCCAGCACGCCCTTCATCAGATAGGCCATTCGAGCGGCGAACTGCGGGCTCTGTGCTCCTCGGCGCATCCGCACGGCGTCGTTGACGACCGACAGCGCCGCGTGTACGGCGACCGCGCCCTGGTCGCGCTTGAGCGAAGGATCCACCTCGACGAGCAGATCGATCCACCGCGCGACGTAGCGCCGCTGGATGTCGAGGAGGTCGGTGGCGCCGGGTTGCCCGGCGAGCACGGACGAGTTGTTGAAGCTGACCGAGAGGTCGGGCGTGCTGGTGATGACGTCGACATAAGAGTCGACGAGTGCCGCCAGGAGCTTCGCCGGGTCGTCGGTTGCGCCGTACGCCGCCATCACTCCGGCGTCCAGGCGCGCGCCGCTGCGATAACCGATGGCTACCAGGATCGCCATCTTCGACGGAAAGTGTTTGTACACACTGGGTCCGGCGATTCCGACGGCCCGTCCGATCTCGTCGACGCCGACATCGGAGTAACCGCGGTCGGCGAACAGGGCGGCCGCGGCGTCGAGGATCTCGTCGCGACGCGACCGTGTGACACCGGATATCACCGGTGCGGTGTCGAGGGTCGGTGCGGTCGCCGGACTCAGGGTCAGCAGGCGTCGGACCAGCTTTTCGATCTCCTCCTGGGCGCGGGCGCTCGACATTCGCGTGTGATGGACGGTCAAACTGCCGCTGACACTCAGTATCGCCCACGCCAACTGGACCGCCTCGCGTTCGGTCAGGTCGTCGCGTCCGGTGAGGATCGCCGCCGCCCACTGTCCGATCACCTCGCGAATGCGCAGCGCGACCTGCTTGTTCTGCTCGACGGTCAGGTAGTTGCTCGTCCAGCGCCAGAGCGAGGCCGTCTGCGGACTCTCGACGGCAAGCGCGCACACGGTCGATATCAGCGTCACCGCGTCGTTGCCGTCGCGGAGGACGCGGTCGGTGCACGCTTCGAGGTCGTCGACACCGGCGAGGACAGCCGCGGCGAGGAGTGACTGCTTGTCGTCGAAATGCCGGTAGACCGACGGGGCGGTGACGCCCGCCGAACGGGCGATGTCGGCGACCGACACCCGCGCGTAGCCGCGCTGGACGAAGAGCGACGCCGCGGAGTCGACGAGCTGTCGTTTGCGGTCGGCGCCCTTGGTGCGGGTCGTCTTTCGGTCAGGCATGGTGAACAGACCATAGCGCACATTCGGCGGAGATCCAGACCGGCTGAGCACGGGGTATAGCCAAATAAGTGATTCCGCGTTAGCCTCGGTGAGTAACCAACTGGTGGTTCGTGTGAAAGGAACACTTTCGTGCCTGATCAAGCATTCATCTACGAGGCGATCCGCACGCCTCGTGGCAAGCAGCGCGGCGGTGCGCTGCACAGCGTCAAGCCGGTCGACCTGGTCTCGGGTCTGATCGACGAGGTTCTGGCCCGCCACGGCGGCCTCGATCCCGCCGACGTCAACGACGTCATCCTCGGTGTCGTCTCGCCGGTCGGCGAGCAGGGCGCGGTCATCGCACGTACCGCCGCCCTCAACAGCGGCCTCCCGGAGACCGTTCCGGGCACCCAGATCAACCGCTTCTGCGCCTCCGGCCTGGAAGCCACCAACCTCGCCGCGGCCAAGGTCGCCTCCGGCTTCGACGACCTGGTTCTCGCCGGTGGCGTCGAGTCGATGTCGCGCGTCCCGATGGGCAGCGACGGCGGCGCACTCTTCACCGACCCCGCCACCGCCTACGACCACTACATCGTCCCGCAGGGCATCGGCGCCGACCTGATCGCCACCATCGAGGGCTTCTCGCGCGAGGACGTCGACGCCTACGCCGCCGAGTCGCAGGCTCGCGCCGAGAAGGCTTGGACCAGTGGCTACTTCGCCAAGTCCGTCGTGCCCGTCAAGGACATCAACGGCGTCACCATCCTCGACCACGACGAGCACCGTCGTCCGGGTTCGACCGTCGAGAGCCTCGGCAAGCTGAAGGCCGCCTTCGCCGCCCTCGCCGACATGGCCGGCTTCGACGACGTCGCGCTGCAGAAGTACCCGAGCGTCGAGAAGATCAACCACGTCCACACCGGTGGCAACAGCTCCGGCATCGTCGACGGTTCGGGCCTCGTGCTCATCGGTAGCGAGGAGGCCGGCAAGCGCAACGGCCTGACCCCGCGCGGCCGCGTCGTCGCTTTCGCCGAGGTCGGCTCCGAGCCCACCATCATGCTGACCGGCCCCACGCCGGCCACCGAGCTGGCGCTGAAGAAGGCCGGCCTGACTGTCGACGACATCGACGTCTTCGAGCTGAACGAGGCCTTCGCCTCGGTCGTCATGAAGTGGATGAAGGATCTGAAGATCCCGCACGAGAAGGTCAACGTCAACGGTGGCGCCATCGCCATGGGGCACCCGCTCGGTGCGACCGGCGCGATGATCTACGGCACCTGCCTCGACGAGCTCGAGCGCACCGGCGGCCGCTACGGCCTGATCACCCTCTGCATCGGTGGCGGCATGGGCGTCGCGACCATCATCGAGCGTCTCTGACCTTCACAGAAAGAACTTCTGAAACACCATGAGTGACAACATGATCAACTGGGAGAAGGACGCCGACGGCGTCGTCATCCTCACCATGGACGACCCCAACCAGGGCGCCAACACGATGAACGCGCTGTACCAGGAGTCGATGGCAGCGACCGTCGACCGCCTGGAGGCGGAGAAGGACGACATCACCGGTGTCGTCCTGACCTCGGCGAAGAAGACCTTCTTCGCCGGCGGCGACCTCAAGGACATGACGAGCGACCGCTCGAACGTCTCCAAGGCCGAGATCGCCACCCAGATCACCGAGACCACCAACGCCATGAAGAAGGTGCTGCGTCGTCTCGAGACCCTGGGCAAGCCCGTCGTCGCGGCCATCAACGGTGCTGCACTCGGTGGCGGCCTGGAGATCGCGCTGCACACCCACTACCGCATCGCCGCGGACGTCAAGGGTGTCCAGATCGGTCTGCCCGAGGCCACCCTCGGTCTGCTCCCCGGTGGCGGCGGCGTCGTCCGTACCGTCCGCCTGCTCGGCATCCAGAACGCCCTCATGGGTGTTCTGCTCCAGGGCCAGCGCTTCAACCCGACCAAGGCCAAGGAGACCGGCCTGGTCAACGAGGTCGTCGGCTCCATCGAGGAACTGATCCCCGCCGCCAAGGCATGGATCAAGGAGAACCCCGAGGCCCAGCAGCCGTTCGACGTCAAGGGCTACAAGATCCCGGGCGGTGCTCCCACCAACCCGGCCTTCGCCGCGAACCTCCCGGCTCTGCCGGCCCTGCTGCGCAAGCAGATCAAGGGTGCCAACATGCCGGCTCCGCGCGCCATCCTGGCCGCAGCCGTCGAGGGTGCCTACGTCGACGTCGACACCGCCGACATCATCGAGACCCGCTACTTCGTCTCGCTGGTCACCGGCCAGGTCGCGCAGAACATGATCAAGGCGTTCTTCTTCGACCTGCAGCACATCAACGGTGGCGGCTCGCGCCCCGATGGCTACGACAAGTACACCGCCAAGAAGGTCGGCGTCATCGGCGCCGGCATGATGGGCGCGGCCATCGCGTACGTCTCGGCCAAGGCCGGCATCGAGGTCGTCCTCAAGGACATCGACCTCGAAGCTGCCAAGCGCGGCAAGGGTTACTCGGAGAAGCTCGAGGCGAAGGCTCTCGCCAAGGGCAAGACCACGCAGGAGAAGAGCGACGCGCTCCTCGCCCGCATCCACCCGACCGTCGACCCGCAGGACTTCAAGGGCGTCGACCTCGTCATCGAGGCCGCGTTCGAGTCGGTCGAGGTCAAGCACAAGGTGTTCCAGGAGATCGAGGACATCGTCGAGCCCGACGCCGTCTTGGGTTCCAACACCTCGACCCTGCCGATCACCATCCTCGCCGAGGGTGTGAAGCGGTCCGAGGACTTCATCGGTATCCACTTCTTCTCGCCGGTCGACAAGATGCCGCTGGTCGAGATCATCAAGGGTGAGAAGACCTCGGATGCCGTGCTGGCCAAGGTCATTGACTACACCCTGCAGATCCGCAAGACCCCGATCGTCGTCAACGACAGCCGTGGCTTCTTCACCAGCCGCGTCATCGGCACCTTCGTCAACGAGGCCATCGCGGCCGTCGGCGAGGGCGTCGAACCGGCGTTCATCGAGCACGCGGGCACCCAGGCCGGTTACCCGGCCGCGCCGCTGCAGCTCATGGACGAGCTGACCCTGACCCTGCCGCAGAAGATCCGCAAGGAGACCGAGGCAGCGCTCAAGGCCGAGGGCAAGGACGTCCCGCAGCACGGCTCGAACGCCGTCGTCGACTGGATGGTCGAGAACGGCCGCACCGCCAAGAAGGACGGCAAGGGCTTCTACGACTACGACGAGAACGGCAAGCGCACCCAGCTCTGGCCGGGCCTGCGTGAGCAGTTCAACTCGGGCTCCAAGGAGATCCCGCTCGAGGACATGAAGGAGCGTATGCTCTTCGCCGAGTCTCTCGAGACCGTCAAGTGCTTCGACGAGGGTGTGCTCACCTCCGTCGAGGACGCCAACATCGGCTCGATCTTCGGCATCGGCTTCCCGGCCTGGACCGGTGGTGTCATCCAGTACATCAACGGTTACGAGGGTGGCGTACCCGGCTTCGTCGCGCGTGCCAAGGAACTCGCCGCCAAGTACGGCAAGCACTTCGAGCCGCCGGCCTCGCTCGTCGAGAAGGCTGAGCAGGGTGTCACCAAGCTGACCAACGAGAACCTCGCTGCCAAGTAAGGCTCTCGCTGGGTGACCAGCAGACATCAAGAGCCCCGGCCGGATTCGTTCCGGTCGGGGTTCTTGCGTTCGCTCATTCATTCCGTTCCCGCTCACCCTTCAACGGTGAGCGGGAACGGATTCAGTGAGCGAAACTAGGCGGCGAGGAGCCCGAACTTCTTGAGCCAGGGTCGAAGCAGTGGAACGAGCCGACGTTCCTCGAGGGTCGACCACGTCCATCGGACGACGGTGATGCCTTCGGCGCGCAGACGATCCTCGCGGAGCTTCTCACGAATCACGACATCCGTCGCCGATTCGTCTGCACCGCGCAGCCGACCGTACTTGTGGAGGCCGTCGAACTCGCCGACGAGCAGTTCCTCCCAGCCGAAGTCGCAACGGTACTTCTGACCGTCGACGGTGAACTCGCGCTGCAGCGTCGGAGTCGGAAGTCCCGCGTCGATCATCTGCGCGCGGCTCCAGGACTCGCCGACACTTTCGGAGGCGGCGTCTGCGAACGGCAAGGCGCGGCGAGCATTCCGGGCACTCTGGCGTCGACGGCCCGCGAGCAGATCTGCCATGACCGTCCGATCGGCACTCATCCGAAGTGCGGCGTCGAAGACCACGAGAGCCTGGTCGAAGCTCCCCATGGTCGCGACGTCGACGGCGGTACGTTCGATGGAGGTGACCCGCATGTCGTCGACCTCGACCACTTCGTCGATGTCCAATGGCGCGGCATGCAGGTGGCGGTGGGCGCGGATCGATCCGCCCGAGGCCCGGCCGGTGGTCACGTGGACGAGGCTGAGATCCGGATGGAGCATGGGTAACTCGTGAAGGGCTGCGGCGGAGACGTGGCTGAGTGGATGACCGTCGGAGGGGCCCGAGGTTGCGACCGCCAGGGCACGTAGGCGGTGGCGCTTCTCCAGGGAGTCCACGCCGGTCGGTTGGTCGGCGGCGGGAACCCAGACACCCGGTACCAGTCGTACGAGTTCGCGGCGCGTGACGGCGCCGGACAGTTGCTCGTCGGAGAAACCCGCGTGCAGTGCGCGTCGCGATGTACGAGCCCGAACCGATCGGTGGGGAAGGGTGGCATGGAGATACGACGCAGCGCGCGGCGATTGGGTTCCCGCTTGAGCGATCGCTCACACGATCCGTTCCCGCTCACTTTTCATGGGTGAGCGGGAACGGACATTGTGAGCGAAACTCAGTCCGCCGACGGCACCTCGGCACCGCCGACGCTGAGCACGACGCGCGCACCGTAGGGCACCGACTCGACGAGCCGCAGCTGCGCCAGCGCCGGGTGCGCGTCGAGGAGGCGACCCGCATTCGCAAGTGCCCGCAGTGACGCGGTCTCGGCCCGGGCCGCCTCGAGCTTCGCCAGACCGCGGGTCCTCGCGGTGACCACCTCGAGTGCGGCACTTCGGATCTCCGACGGCACGATGATGTCGCGGATGACGGCATCGAGGACCTCGACACCGACGGTTGCGGCGACCTCGGCCGCCGCCTCGCGGATCGGGCCGACGTCGACGACATCACCGCGTCGGATCAGGTCCTCCGACGCGGTGTCGGCGCAGACCTGGCGCAGTGCGATCTGCGCGGCCAGGTAAACCGCACCGATCGGATCGGCTGCCCGCTCGACGAACGCTCGCGCGTCGACAACCCGGGCACGCAACGACATCGAGACACGTATCGAGATCGAATCCGAGGTGAGGATCTCCTGCGGCGCAACAGGGATCAGTCGGTCGCGCAGGTCGACTGTCACCGTCGAATCGGGCTTGGAGATCCGATGACGACCGGTCGGCAGGGACCGGACCTCGGTACCCCGGTAGGTCAGCACCGTGTGACCCGGTGGGACGGTGATCTCGCGGTAGAACAGCATGGCGATCCTCCTTTCCGTTGCGTCGCAATGCTCGTCGGTCTACGTGGTGGCGACACCGCTCGCGGGCGGTCCGGCCGGTGGGATCGCATCGTCGAATCGCGAACGATCCGTCGACACGACCGCAGGACCGACCGATCCCGTGATCCCGGGAGCGGTGCCGTGATCAGGACTCGAACCTGAAAGGGTTGAGAAGACCCGTTGCCATCAAGGTAGGCACCAGGATTCCGACGCGCAGGAACACGTCGCGGTACCCCGCTCCGGCCTGCTGGTCCTCGTGCCGAACGGGAACTATGCCAGCGAAGAGGATTCGGGGCAACGGATTATTCAGAGACATTCCCGCGGAACGGTTGCCTTCCGGCTTATCGAGCTCGATAAGCCGGAAGGAAACGGAACGGGTTGGAGGAGACGGCGCCGCGGGAACGAGCGGTCAGCGGGACAGGAAGGAAGTGACCGTCGCCTCGAAGGCCTCCTTGGCCTCGATCATCACCCAGTGGCCGCACTTCGGGAAGATGTGGAGCTCGGCGTCGGGGATGAGACGCATGGGGACCATCGCCATGTCGGGCGGGCTGACGCGGTCGTCGCGGCCCCATGTAAGCAGTGTCGGGCAGGCGACCTTGTGCATCGACGCCCAGTACGGCGGGGTGTCGGAGGCGGCCATGAACTGCTGCTGCATCTCGAAAGCCGCAGAGCCGTACATCATCTGGGCGGTCTTCTGGGCGTCGGGGTTGATGGCGGCTTCCCATCGTTCCGCGATGAGTTCCTCGGTGACCAGGGAACGGTCGAAGACCATCGAGTTCAGCCAGCGGACGAGCTTGTCCTTGTCGGGGGCGTCGGTGAACTCCTGCAGGAGTCGCAGGCCCTCGCTCGGGCTGGGGCTGAACACATTCGGGCCCACGCCGCCGATGGTGACGAGCTTCTCGACGCGGTCGGGCTTCTTGATCGCCAGGTTGACGCCGACGACGCCGCCCATCGAGTTGCCGATCATCGGGGCCTTGTCGATGCCGAGCGCATCCATGAACCGGATGACCGAGCCGCTGGCGGTGAGGACCGGGTGACCCTCGACCGCATCGCTGACGCCGAAGCCGGGGAATTCGATCACGTAGCAGTGGTGCGTTTGCGCGAAGTGCCCGAGGTTGCCCCGGTAGTTGCGCCAACCGGTGACACCGGGACCCGACCCGTGCAGCAGGATCAGTGGCGGCGCGTCGGCGTCACCCGCCTCGTGGTAGCGCAGGGTGCCCTGGTCGGTCGTCAGTTCCCGTTTGGTCGCATCGAAGGAGACATCCACGCGAATAGACTAGAACGTGTTCTAATCCGTTGTCACGGGTGTGCGTGATCGTGCCTGTGAACTGGGGTGATGTGACCCACTCCGATGATGTCGTGGAGGATGCGGTGCACGATCGCGTCGCCGACGACCTCGTAGTGGACCCTCCGGCCGACCTTCTCCGACCGGACCCAGCCCTGATCGCGGAGGGCGCGGATCGACTGCGAGGCCGCGTTCTCGGTGATGCCGATGGAGGCGGCGAGTTCGGCGACGGTGGAGCCGGGGTGGGCGTGCATCTCGGCGACGAGCCGCAGTCGCGTCGGGTCGCTGAGCAGTGTGAAACGTGCCGCCCATGAGTCCGCGTCGAAATCGGTCACTGGAGCCTCCTCTGCTCGTCCCGCCCCACGAATTACACCACCGGTCGAGATCGCCGGGGTCGAGTGGCGACAGTCGTATGTCTGGGAGAACATATGTCTGTGACGACACGTGTAGGCCGCCGGTCCCTCGGACGCCGCGGACGACCGGTGACCGTGTCGGTTGCCACGACGCTGCTCGCCGGATTCGTTCTCGCGGGATGCGCCGATGGGCAAGGCTCTCCGGAGTCGGATCAGATCGTGCTCGCCGAAAGCCAGGAGCTCGGACAGTTCAACCCGATGCTCGGCTACGGGCAGTCCGGGGTGTCGCCGATCTACGACGGACTGTTGGTGCCGGCCGCCGACGGCGACGACCGCATCCCCGATCTCGTACCGGCGCTGGCCGCGTCGAAGCCCGAACGCGTCGCACCGCGCACGTGGCGGATGCCGCTCAAGGACGGCGTCACCTTCTCCGACGGCAGTGCCTTCGACTCGGCCGACGTGGTCGCGACCTATCGCGCCGCTGTCGACCCGAAGGTCGCGTCGAGCATCTCGACCGACTTCGCCCCGATTGTCACCGTCGAATCCGACGGGCCGCAGGCGATCAGGCTGACCATGAACACCGACGCCGATCCCTCGCCGTACCTGCTGCTGGGCATCGTCCCGTCGGAGAAGGTGGAGACGGTGCCCGCCGCGCGGTGGGCGCTCAACACCGAACCAGTCGGGACAGGCCCGTATCGCCTAGAATCCCTCGACCCCGACCAGGCGGTCCTCGTCGCCCGCGACGACCGTCCGGAGCCGCCCGCGCTGCGCAAGATCGTCTACACACATGTCTCCGAGGACAATTCCCGTGCGCAGCGGGTGCAGGCCGGCGAGGCCGACGGGGCGAGCCTCCCGCCGCGACTCGCCGACGGGTTCGTCGATCGGCCCGGTGTCGACGTCGCCGTGGTGGCGTCGGCGGACTGGCGGGGCGTGTCGTTGCCGTCCGAGAACGCCTTCACCGCAGATCCTTCCGCGCGGCTGGCGATGAACGTCGGCGTCGATCGATCGGCGATCGTGGATGACGTCCTCGTCGGCAAGGGTGAGCCGGCCAGCACGCCGATCGCGAAAGTCTATGGAGACGCCTACGATTCCGACGCCCAGTTCGCCTACAACCGGTCACGAGCCGCGTCGATCCTCGACGATGCAGGCTGGCGGCCCGGGCCCGATGGCGTGCGTGTCCGCGACGGTGTTCGCGCATCCTTCGTGCTCCTCTACAACGCCGAGGACACCCTGCGTCGTGATCTGGCGGTGGCGTTCGCGGCGTCGATGAAGAGGATCGGGGTCGAGGTGCTGACGCGGGGCACCAGCTGGGACGAGATCGTCACCAAGATGGACACGGCGGGTGTGCTTCTCGGCGGTGGCGCGACCCCGTACAGCATTGACGCCCAGGTCTACGACGCCCTGCACACCCGTGTGCCGGGCTCCTCGCCCTACTCCAACCCCGGGAACTTCACGGCACCCGGTCTCGACGAATTGCTGGACGCGGCACGCGAATCAGCAGCGGGGCCGGAGAACGACGAACGGTACCGTCGCATCCAGCAGGTCTACGCCGCCCGGCCGTCGCAGGTCTTCCTCGCCTTCGTTCACCACGCCTATGTCGCGAGGAGTGTCGGATGGTCGCATGATGCGCCGATTCTCGAACCCCACTCGCACGGCGTGACGTGGGGGCCGTGGTGGAATCTGCCGTCCTGGACGCCGACGTCGTGACCACGCAGACCCGAGCGGCCACCGAGCCGGTCGCGGGTACCCCGCGTCCCGCCCCGGAAAGGCCCTTCGGCACAGTCGAACACACACGACGCCCCACTCGCTCCCGGACCGTCCTTCGACTCCTCGGACGTCGAATCCTGGTGATGATCCCCACGGTGCTTCTCGTGTCGCTGGGGGTGTTCGCGGTCGCCGCGGCCTCGCCGTTCGATCCGCTGACGGCGCACCTCGGCGACAATTACCAGTCGGCGACGCAGGCGCAGCGGGGTGCCGTGACGCAGGCATACGGACTCGATGACCACTGGTTCGCGGCCTGGTGGAAGTGGTGGGTCGCGGTGTTCCAGGGGGACCTGGGGTGGTCGTCGACCATGCGCCAGTCGGTGGCGGACGTGATCGGCCAAGGGCTCCCGTTCACCCTCGGAATGTCATTGGCGGCGTTGCTGTCTGCCGCGGCCGTCGCCATCGCTCTCGGCGCGGTCATCGGCATGCGGCGTGGTGGGCTCCTCGACCGCGCCTGCACGGCGCTCGCCGCGATACTCGCCGCCACCCCGCCGTTCGTGGTGTCCCTCGTGCTGGTCAGCGCATTCGCGGTGGGGCTCGGGTGGTTCCCGACGTCGGGCGCACGACGACCGGGTGACGACTATTCGTTCGACGGACTGATCACGCACGCGGTGTTGCCCTATCTGGCGCTGACGATCTCGATGATCCCGTGGCTGCTGTTGACGATGCGCTCGGCGGTCGTCGACGCGGCCGCTTCCGACGCGGTCCGGGGCGCCCGTGCCCGAGGTGTGGGCGGATGGACCTTGCTGCGCGGGCACGTCGTTCCGGTGTCGGTGTTGCCCACGCTGGCCCTGCTCGGGACACGGTCGCCCGAACTCATCGCGGGCGCCGCGATCGTCGAAACCGTCTTCGGCTGGCCGGGTCTCGCCGAGGCACTGGTCGATTCGGCAGTGGCACTCGACTTCTCACTTCTCGCGCCGTTGGCCGTCGGATCGGTTGTCCTCGTCCTGATCGGATCGGCATTGTCGGATGCGGCCGCGGTGTGGATTGACCCACGGATCGGGTTACGGGCATGACCGCGGTCTTCCAGCCGGCGTTGCGCGACGAGAACCGTTGGGCCACAGCGGCCGACCGGATCAAGACTGCCGCCCCGTGGATTGTTCTCGCCGTCATCGGAGTGCTCGCGGTCGGATGGCCGCTCATCGCGGGAGACCAGACCGCCGACTTCGCGCAGGCGTTGCGCGCCCCCGGCGACGGTGCACTGCTCGGCACCGACCATTCCGGGTACGACCTCGGGGTGCGCACCGCAGAGGGCCTGCGGATCTCGTTGCTGATCGCGCTGGCGTGCGCGGTCCTGGCCACGCTCCTCGGCGTGACGATCGGCATCGCGTCGGTGACGGCCGGGGGGTGGGTCGACGCGATCGTGATGCGCGTCGTCGACGGCGTCAACGCGTTACCGCACCTCGTCGTCGGCGTGGTGATCGCCGCGATGTGGCGCGGCGAGCCCGTTGCGATCATCGCCTCGATCGCGCTGACCCACTGGCCGGCCGTGGCACGGGTGGTTCGCGCCGAACTGCTCGAGGCGACCTCAGCGGGGTGGGTGGAGACCGCCCGGCTCGCCGGGGCGTCGCGGACGTTCGTCGCGACCCGCCACCTCCTGCCTGCGGTGTCGGGCCAGGTGCTGGTGGCGATGACGGTGCTTCTCCCGCACGCGGTGTGGCATGAGACGACGCTGTCGTTCCTCGGCGTCGGCCTCTCTCCGGACGCTGCGAGCCTGGGCACGCTCCTCGGGCAGGCCCGCGGCGACGTCATCACCGGCGCCTGGTGGACGCTGGTGGTACCCGGTGTGGCGCTCATCGTCACCGCGCTCGCGTGCTCGGGCGCTGCGGCCTCGCTGCGTCGGGCCACGCTGCCGCCGAGCGGGGAGGTGTGGCGTTGAGCGCTCGTCTCGACGGGGTGACCGTCGACGTCGCAGTCCGACGCCGCGAACGGGTACGGGTACTCGACGACGTGACCCTGGAACTGCCTGCCGGGTCGATGACGGCGCTCGTCGGCGAGTCGGGTTGCGGGAAGTCGATGGTCGCGGCCTCGCTTTGCGGACTGCTCCCACCTGGGTCGAGCGTGACGGGGCGACTCTCGTTGGGCGACGACTCTTTCAGCGGGGAGGAGATCAGTGGACGCGACCCACGCTGGCGAGAACTGCGTGGTCGCCGGGTCGGGTTGGTCCCCCAGTCGGCGGCGACGTCGTTCACGCCGGTGCGCACGCTCGGCTCTCAGCTCCACGAGGTGATCGCCGGCCTTGACGGCGCGCGCGACGCCGTCGAGCTGTGTCACGCTGTCCATCTCGATCCCGATGCGTTGGAGCTGTACCCCCACGAACTGTCCGGCGGTATGGCGCAGCGTGCCGCCATCGCCGCAGCCCTGGCCGGCGATCCGCAGGTGCTGGTCGCCGACGAGCCGACCTCCGCTCTGGACCCCGAACTCGCCGCCGCCATCTGGGACCTCCTGGCGGCTACCGCCCGACGCGGAGCCGCAGTACTGGTGATCACCCATGACACGGAGACGCTGAGGGGGGGCCTTCGTGACGCGTCCTCCGCAAGCTCCGGACGCTCCTCAGGGGGCGAGGGGTTGGGTGTCGCCGCAAGGGTGGGGGTTCGTTCAGGGGGCGAGGGGTTGGCCGGGGTCGCGGTCATGCGCGCCGGCCGGGTCGTCGAGCATCGCCCAGCCGCCGACCTCGCTACGTCCGATGACGAGTACGTCGCCGCCTTCTTCGAGCCGGTCTCATGACGGCGACGCTCGTCGGCAGCGGCCTGACCGCGAGTTTCGGCGATCGTGAGGTGTTCACCGGCCTCGACATCGCGGCGCACGCAGGATCGATCACCGGCGTCGTTGGACGGTCGGGAACCGGTAAGACGACGCTGCTGCGCATCCTCGCCGGTCTCGCCGAGCCCGCAGCAGGCAGCGTGGAGCAGCGCGGTGTGGACCCACGCCCGGGGAACATCGGGTTACTCGCGCAGCATCCCCGCGTGGTCGCGAACCCACGATGGACGTTGCGACGGATCGTTGCCGAACCCGCCGCGATCGTGCGACGGAACTGTGACGTCGAGGCGATCGCCGGCCGCGTGGGCCTCGACCCCGCTCTGCTCGACCGCTTCCCGTCACAGGTCTCCGACGGTCAGCTCCAGCGCGCCTGCGTCGGCCGCCTGCTGGTGCAGGCTCCACGGTTCGTGCTGTGCGACGAACCGACCGCGATGCTCGATCCCATCTCGGCGCGGGCGGTGATCGGACTACTTCAGGAGCTGGTCGACGACGGTGCGGGAATGGTCCTGGTCAGCCACCAGCGTCGGCTCGTCGGCGCGCGGAGCGATCAGATCATCGACCTGGACCCGTCGTGACGGGCGGTCGGCTCGCAATTCCGGCCCCCTGAGCGCCGTCCGAGGGCACATTGCCCTCGAACCACGCTGAGAGGGACGGAAATCACCACGGCGTCGAGGTCCTTGGCGGAGGGACGTGACCTACATCTGCAACCGCGCCGCGTCGTCCTCGCCCATGGCGTCTTCGAGAACCTCGGGGGAGTAGTCGACGTCGATGTCGGCGACCGAGCGGCCGCGGGCGGATTCGATCGCGGAGAGTCGGCGTTGGGCGCGGTCGGCGGCGTAGGTGAGGAACTCGTTGTTGTCGAGGCCGAAGGGTTGCTCGTCGAACTGCTGGTTGACCCAGTCGATCATGCCGAGCGCCAGGGGGAGGAGCTCGTCCATCCGCTCGCCGACGGTGGCCCACAGCGAGTCGTCGGCGGCGACGTGTCGGCGGCAGGTGAAGGTGCCCCACGCCATGTGGCGACGCTCGTCGTCGCTGATGAACCGGATCAGCTTCTGCATGCCGGGGAAGATGTCGAAGCGGGTGCAGACCTTCTGCCAGGCGTGATACCCCGTCAGCGCCAGGCTGCCCTCGATGACGTGGTTGTAGGTGACACTGGCGCGGATCTGGTTGCGCGGGGACGCGTCGTGCTCCAGAGCGTGCAGAGATTCTGGCAATTCCTCGTAGAACAGCCGGCGATAGAAGGGGTTCTCCGCGACGAAGGCCTGGAGATCGCCGCGCAGGCCGACGGAGTCCATCCACATCCGGAAGACCTGGGTGTGTTTGGCCTCTTCGAAGCAGAACTGGGTCAGGTACATCTCGTCGCCGAAGCGACCCTCGGTGGCCATCGCCTTCATGAACGGCTGGATGTCCTCGGTGACCGCTTCCTCGCCCGCGATGAACTGACTCACGAGATAGGTTGCGCTGCGGCGCTGCTCGTCGTTCAGCTCCACCCAGTCCTGGGCGTCGCGCGAGAAGTCGATCGCCAACGGGTCCCAGAACCGTGAGTTCCCTTTGATGAAGAGACGCAACGGGAATGAGTCCCAGTTGAGACCTCCCGGCCGCAATGACGTGAAGTCTTGGCGGCCCTCTTCCTTGTGCTCGATAAGGGTCATGAGATCACCAGCCACTGACGGGGAATATGCGAATACCCGACGCTAACCCTTTACTGCGCGAACGGCATCAGGTTCAGCGAATTCGCTTGTCGTAGCTGATGTTACGCCTTGTCGAGGACCGGCTCCCGGGCCGCGTCCGGATCTTGTTTCATCGTGAGGGCGCTGGGCCACCAGATCTTGCGGCCGATGTCGAGGGTCAGGGCGGGAACCAGAAGCGTGCGCACGATGAGGGTGTCGATGAGGACACCGAACGCGACCAGGAACGCCACCTGTGCGAGGAACAGCAGCGGGATCACGGCGAGTGCCGCGAACGTCGCCGCCAGCACGACACCGGCCGAGGTGATGACACCGCCGGTCGCGGTGAGACCGCGGATCATGCCGATCCGGGTCCCGTGCCGCAGCGCCTCCTCGCGCACCCGGGTCATCAGGAAGATGTTGTAGTCGATGCCGAGCGCCACGAGGAACACGAAGGCGAACAGCGGGACCACCGGATCGGCGCCGGGGAAGCCGAACGGGCCGTTGAACAGCAGCGCCGCCACGCCCAGCGTGGTCGCGAACGACAGCACCGTGGTCGCCAGCAGGATCGCCGGTGCCAGGATGCTGCGGAGCAGCGCGACCAGTACGAGGAACACCACGATCAGGACGATCGGGATGATCAGGTTGCGGTCGTGGATCGACGTCTCGCGAGTGTCGAGATCGATGGCGGTGGTGCCGCCGACCAGCGCGTCGGCGTTCGGGACGGAGTCCACCGCCGATCGGATGTCGGTGACGGTCTCCTGGGCGGCAAGCGACTCCGCGTTGTCGGTCAGCGTCGCGGTGATCGCGACCTTGCCGTCGACGACCTTCGGGGCGTCGCCCTCGGTGATCAGTTCGGCGTTGGCCACGCCGTCGGTCGCACGAACCGCCTCGAGAACCGCGGTTCCGGCGGCCTGATCGGCGATGACGTAGGTGGGCGTGCCGCTGCCGGCGTCGAAGTGCTTCGCCTGGATCTCGGCGCCCTCCACGGACTCGACCGAGCCCATGAAGAAGTCGGTCGAGGCGATGCCGTCGGCCTTGAAGGTGGGGGCGAACGCCGCGCCGATGAGCAGCACGATCAGCGTGCCGGCCCAGATGGCGCGCGGCTTGGAGGCGACGGTGTCCGCGATGCGCTTCCACAGGCGGTGGGTGGCACCGCTGTCGGCCGAGGTCTCGGGGGCGTACTTGGGGCGAAGCGGCCAGAACGCGGAGCGGCCGAGGAGCGCGAGCGCGGCGGGCAGGAAGGTCATCGACGCCAGGAACGATGCGACGATGCCGATCGCGGCGACCGGGCCGAGGCTCTTGTTGGAGTTCAGATCGGACAGCAGCAGACACAGGACACCGGCGATGACTGTTCCCGCCGACGCCGCGACCGGCTCGATCGTGGCGCGCCACGCCTGCCGGAGCGCCGCGTATTTGTCCTCGGTCGCGATCAGTTCCTCGCGATACCGGGACACGAGCAGCAGCGCGTAGTCCGTCGCCGCGCCGAACACCAGGATGAACAGGATGCCCTGGCTCTGACCGTTGAGGTCGAGAACGCCCTGCTTGGTCAGGAAGTAGACGAGCCCCGACGCGAGTCCGAGGGCGAAGACCGCGGAGATGACCACCACGAACGGCAGGATCGGGCTGCGGTAGACGACGATCAGGATCAGGATCACGACGGCGCCCGCGACCAGTAGCAGCAGCCCGTCGATGCCGGCGAAGGCCTCGCCGAGGTCGGCGACCTGGCCCGCTGGGCCGGTGACCGCGACCGTCAGGCCGTCGGGGGCGTTCGCCAGTTTGTCGCGCAGGATCTCGACCGTGTCGGCGGGTTCGCCGGCGCTCTGGATCGGGACGAAGACCTGCGCGGCCTGGCCGTCCTGCGACGGGATGGGCGGGGAGACCGCCGGACCGAAACCGGGCGTGCCGGCCAGGTCGGAGGTGGTGGTGCGCAGGAACTCGAGGTCGCCGGGGGTGATCCCGCTCGAGCGTTCGGCGATGACGATGCCAGGGATCTCGTCGGTGTCCTGGAAGTCGGCCAGAAGGTTCTGAACCTGCGTCGACTCGGCCGAGGCGGGAAGGAACGAGCTGTTGTCGTTGCTCGCGACGCTCGCGAGCTTGCCGGCGAAGGGTCCCGTGATCCCGCCGACGATCAGCCAGGCGAGGAGTAGGAGCGCGGGGATCAGCCAGCGGAGCTTGCGGGTGGGACGGGGACTCGAAACGGTCTTGTCCGGCATGGGGCCATCGTTCCATGTGTTGCTCTCACGTGCCGACAAGGGGCTCGAGGACGGTCGCATGCAACCGATTCGACGCCGAGCACGTGCCGGATGGCCGCCGCGCAAACACACGGCACGGATCGCGTGAAATGGCTGCGGCAACCGAGTGCGTGGACCAACATGTGAGCTACGTCGCGTAAGTAGACGGCGATATCTGACGCCCTGTCTCGGGGCGGCACGAGCGAGGAGTACATGTGAAGACCAAGGGTGCAGTTCTCCGGAATCCGGGTGAGAAGTGGCAGATCGAGGAATTCGAGCTCGGCGACCCGGTGGCAGGCGAAGTCCAGGTGAAGCTCGTCAGCTCGGGTCTCTGCCACAGCGATCATCACCTCCGCACCGGTGACAGTCCGGCACCGATGCCGGTGCTGGGAGGTCACGAAGGTGCCGGTGTGGTGACCAAGGTCGGCCCGGGCGTCTCGAACTTCAAGGAAGGCGACCACGTCGTGACCGCGTTCATCCCGGCGTGCGGCACCTGCGAACCCTGTTCGCGGGGCCAGCAGAACATCTGCGACGAGGGTGCGCGTCTGCTGACCGGCCTCGCGATTTCCGACGACACGAACCGCGCGCACACACACGACGGGCTCCCGCTCGTGCAGATGTGCATGCTCGGCACCTTCGCGCCGTACATCACCGTCAACCAGGCATCGGTGGTGAAGATCGAGGACGACATCCCGCTCCAGGCCGCGGCACTCCTCGGATGCGGTGTGGCGACCGGTTGGGGATCGGCGGTCGAGATCGGTGGCACCCACGCCGGCGACACCGTGATCGTCGTCGGCATCGGCGGTGTCGGCATCAACGCGATCCAGGGTGCGGCCGCCGCCGGCGCCCGGCACGTGATCGCCGTCGACCCGGTGCCGTTCAAGCTGCAGATGGCCGAGAAACTCGGTGCGACACACACCTTCCCGTCGATGGAGGCGGCACTCGAGGCGATCGGCGACATCACCTGGGGCAAGATGGCCAACACCACCATCCTCACCGTCGGTGAGATCGACGGCTCGATGATCGCGCCCGCTCTGGCCCTCACCGGCAAGGGCGGACAGGTCGTCGTCGTGGGTATGGGCAACTTCCAGGCGATGGACGCCCAGATGAACCTGTTCGACCTCACGCTCATGCAGAAGCGGGTGCAGGGTGCGATCTTCGGCGGCGCGAGCCCGCGGACCCAGGTCCCGGCCCTGCTCAACGAATACCGCGCGGGCAAACTCAACCTCGACGACCTGGTGACCAACACCTACCGGCTCGACCAGATCAACGAGGCCTACGACGACATGCTGGCGGGCAACAACATTCGCGGCATGATCGTCTACGGGGAAGACGACTACTGATCGCTCCGACGACACGCGAATCGACGACGCCAGGTCACCCCGCGGTGGCCTGGCGTCGCTGATTGATCAGCAGGTTGAGGAATCGCAACCCCAGGCCGAGGAGCACCAGGGTGCTGGCCATCTGGATCGACACCGCTACCCGGGCGCCCTGTGAATCCGCGGCGATGTCGCCGAAGCCCGTCGTGGTGAACACCGTCAGGCAGAAATACAGGGCGTCCACGCGGGTGAGGTACTCGTTGAAGCTGCCCGGATCGTATTCGGAGAACAGGTAGTACGTGGCGGCGAAGGCGACGACATAAAAGGTCGCCAGGGCGACCAACATCTCCATCGCGGTCGCGATCGGATGGATCGACCGGGCGAACCTGCGGACCTCCCAGACGCAGAACGACACGAGCAGGGTCGCGCCGAGCAGCATGCCGAGGACGTTGAGGTCGCTGTTCTTGTTGATCGGCAGCAGAAAGTACCCGGCCAGCAGCACGACGGCGGCGCCGATGGGCCGGAGGAGCGCGACCGTCAGCTCGCGGCCCTTCGCCAGGACGAGGGCATCCCGCGACCCCGGTACCGGCGGCGGGGCGCCGTCATGCGGGCCGCGGGCGCCGGATGCCTCGCTCACCAGATCCGAACCCGCTGCTCTTGTTCGAGATACAGGTCGTCGCCGGGCTTCACGTCGAAGGCCTCGTAGAACGCATCCATGTTGCGCACGACGCCGTTGCAGCGGAACTCCGGCGGCGAATGCGGATCGATGGACAGGCGGCGGATCGCCTCGGCGTCGCGGGTCTTGGTGCGCCAGATCTGCGCCCAGCTGAAGAAGACTCGCTGCGTACCCGTCAGCCCGTCGATCACCGGGGGTTCGGTGCCTTCATTGGCGATCTCATAGGCAACCAGCGCGATCGACAGCCCGCCGAGGTCGCCGATGTTCTCACCGATGGTGAAGTCGCCGTTGACCTTGTGCTCCGGGTCGAGGCCCGTCGGGGTGAACTCGCCGTACTGATCGATGAGTTTACGTGTGCGGGAGGAGAACTCGGTGCGGTCGAGGTCCGTCCACCAGTCGACGAGGTTTCCGTCGCCGTCGTACTTCGCGCCCTGGTCGTCGAACCCGTGGCCGATCTCGTGGCCGATGACCGCGCCGATGCCGCCGTAGTTGACCGCGTCGTCGGCCTCGGGATCGAAGAACGGCGGCTGCAGGATGGCCGCGGGGAAGACGATCTCGTTCATGCCCGGGTTGTAGTAGGCGTTGACCGTCTGCGGGGTCATGAACCATTCGTCGTGATCGACCGGTCCGCCGATCTTGGCGAACTCGCGGTCCTGCTCGAACGACGATGCGCGCGCGACGTTCCCGATGAGATCGCCACGGTCGACGCTCAGTGCGCTGTAGTCGCGCCACTTGGCCGGGTAGCCGATCTTCGGGGTGAACTTCTCGAGTTTCGCGAGGGCCTTCTCCCGGGTGTCCGGGGTCATCCACGGGAGTTCGGAGATGTTGCGGCGATAAGCCTTCACCAGGTTGGCGATCAACTCGTCCATCCGGGCCTTGGCCTCCGGCGGGAAGTGTTTGGCCACATAGAGTTTGCCGACCGCGAAGCCCATCGCGCCCTCGACGAACCCGACGCCGCGCTTCCAGCGGTCGCGGATGGTCTCCGCGCCGGTCAGCGTGCGGCCGTAGAAATCGAAGTTCTCGTCGACGAAGTCCGACGACAGGTACGACGCCGCGGAGCGGAGGAGGCGCCACGTCAGCCAGGTCTTCCACTCGTCCAGCGGACGCGAGGCGATGAGTGCCGACGCCCCGGACACGAACGAGGGTTGGGCGACGACGACCTCGGCGAAGGTCGGATCACCAGTGGTGCCCAGGCCGCCCAACCACTCGCCGATCGGGAAACCGTCTGCGGCGGATGAGAATTCGTCCAGCGTCATCAGGTTGTAGGTGAGTTCGGCGTCGCGGCGCTTCACCACGTCCCAGTGCTCGGCCGCGATGGCGGTCTCGAGGTCGAGGATGGTGGCGGCGCGGGTGGCCGCATCGTCGAACCCGGCGAGGGCGAACATCCGCTCCACATGCGCCATGTAGGCGGTGCGGGTCTCCGCGTGCTTGTCCTCGCGGTAGTACGACTCGTCGGGCAAGCCGAGCCCGGACTGGGTGACGTGCACCAGATAGCGGTCGGACTTCTTGGCGTCGGTGTCGACGTAGTAGCCGAACAGTCCGCCGGCGCCGTGACGCTGGAGCCGGCCGATGCGCCGGGCGAGTGCGTCCACCGAGTCGATGGCGGCGATCTTCTCGAGCTCGCCGGTGATCGGGCCGATGCCGAGCGCCTCGATGTGGTCGGTGTCCATGAACGACGCGTAGAGGTCGCCGATCTTCTGTGCGTCGGAGCCGCTCGCGGGGCTCGACTTCGCACACTCGGTGATGATGTCGCGAACGTTCTCCTCGGAGTTGTCGCGCAGCACGTGGAACGCTCCGTCGACGGAACGGTCGTCGGGGATGACGTGCGACTCCAACCACTTGCCGTTGACGTGGGCGAACAGATCGTCCTGGATGCGGACGGAATCGTCGACCCACTCGAGGTCGAGTCCGGACTTGAGATCGGTATTCGAAGCAGTCACGCGCTCCATCCTGTCACCGGATGGGCGATCCGTCAGCAGCGTTCGGTACCGGCGAAATCGCGCGAGGTCCCGCGCAGGTCCCTACGGTGGATCCATGGTGGGAGAAACCAGCTACGACGTCGTCGTGATCGGCGGCGGGCCGGTGGGCGAGAACGCCGCAGACTATGCGATACGGGGCAGCGATCGCACCGCCGCGATCGTCGAACACGAACTGCTGGGCGGGGAGTGCTCCTACTGGGCGTGCATGCCGTCCAAGGCGCTGCTCGGCCCCGGGAACGCTCTCGGCGAGGCGCGATCGCTGGGCGGATCCCGGGAACGGGCGTCGGCGTCGAACCCGGAACCCTCCGGCGTGCTCGAGTGGCGCGACACGGTCACCGGCCGGCTGGACGACAGCTCGGCACATCGGGGCGGGGCGACGCACGACGACGCCGGTCAGGTGCGGTGGGCCAACGGTGCCGGTATCGAGGTGATCCGCGGCCATGGCCGGCTCGTCGGCGAGAAGCAGGTCCGAGTCGGTGACCAACTGCTGACCGCGCGCGAGGCGGTGGTCATCGCCACCGGAAGCACCGCCTCCGTCCCGCCGATCCCGGGACTGCGCGAGGCGCTGCCGTGGACGTCGCGCGACGCGACCAACATCCTCGAGATCCCGGAGCGGGTGGTGGTGCTCGGCGGCGGGGTCGTGGCCTGCGAGGCCGCGACGTGGCTGCTCGACCTCGGCGTGCGCGGCCTCGTGATGGCGATCCGCGGGGACCGGCTGCTGCCACGGATGGAACCCTTTGCCGGAGAACGGGTTGCCGACGCGCTGCGGGCGCGCGGCGCCGACCTCCGCTTCGGGACGACGATCGAGGCGGTCGACCGGCCCGATGCCACTGGCTCGGGATACGGGCGACTGCACGGCGGCCCGGCGGTCGTCCGGCTCACCGGCGACGGTGCGGGTGAGCTCACCGTCGACGAGATCCTGGTTGCGGCCGGACGGTCGCCGGCGACAACCGATGTGGGTCTCGACGCGCTCGGACTGACGGCCGAGGGGCCGCTGGGGGTCGACGATCACCTCACCGTGCCGGGCCACCCCTGGCTCTACTCGGTCGGAGATGTCAACGGCCGCAATGCGCTGACCCACATGGGTAAGTATCAGGCGCGGGTCGCCGGTGACGTCATCGCCGCGCGGGCCGAGGGCCGGGAACTCGACGACATCAGGTACGTCGCCGGTTCCGACCATGCCGCGGTGCCGCAGGTGGTGTTCACCCGACCGGAGATCTCGTCGGTCGGGCTGACCCGGGAGCAGGCCGCCGACGCCGGGATCGACGTGCGGGTCGCCGAGGGTGAGATCTCGGTGGCCGGGTCGTATCTGCTGGGGCCGGACTACTCGGGGTACGCGTCCGTGGTCGTCGACGCGACGCGGGATGTCCTCCTCGGCGCGACCTTCGTCGGACCGCAGACCGGTGAACTCGTGCACTCGGCGACGGTCGCGATCGTCGGAGAGGTTCCGCTTGCGCGGTTGTGGCACGCGGTCCCGTCGTATCCGACGGTCAGCGAGGTGTGGCTGCGGCTCCTCGATCAGCTGCGCTGACCTCGCAGAATCGCGACTTCATCACGGATTCGCGACGTCGAGACAGCGCGGCCACGTGCAGCGCTTCCGACCAGGCGAAATTGGTCTGACCACTTGACCACCTGACCGAGCGTGGTTACCGTCACACGTATGCCCTTCGAGCCGGTGACCCAGCAGAGCGCACCCGAGATCGTCTTCGACCAGATCGTCGAAGGCGTGCTGTCCGGCGATCTGGCTGCCGGCGAGGCGCTCCCCAGCGAGCGGGAACTGGCGCGGATGCTGGGGGTCTCCCGGCCGACGGTGCGCGAGGCTCTCAAGCGAGTCGCAGCGGCCGGCCTGGTCACCATCCGCCAGGGCGACGGCGCGCGCATCCAGGACATCGCCCGCACGGGCGGACTCGACCTGCTGCCGAGGCTGCTCCTCCGCGGCGGGGCGCTCGTGCCCGGCGTCGCGCGGTCGATCATCGAGGCGCGTGCCGCCGTCGGACCGGAGGTCGCCCGCCTCGCGGCGCGGCGTGCCACCGACAACGATCTCGTCGCGATCAGAGCGGTCCTCGATCATCTCGCCGCCGAGTCGGACCCGATCGGCCAGCAGGTCGCCGCCCTCGAGTTCTGGAGCGCCGTTGTCGACGCGGGCGACTCGATCGCCTTCCGGCTCATGTACAACTCGCTGCGCGCCGCCTACGAGCCCGCTGTCCCCGCTCTCGCCGGGGTCCTGGAACCCGAGGTCGGGAACATCGAGGGCTACCGGGCGCTCGTCGACACCATCGCCGCGCACGAACCCGAACGGGCCGAGGTCGCGGCCAGAGCTCTGCTCGAACCCGCGACGGCGACTCTGCTCGCAGTGTGCGAGGCACTCGAGAACGCCGAGACCGACCAGAAAACCGACACCAAACAGGGAGAGGGACACTGATGTCCGCCGACGAGATCGACATCCGGGCACGCCGACAGGTGGCCGCCGAGGAACGACGCATGCGATCGCGGCACTCGATGTCGTTGCGCGACGCCTTCGCCGAGTTCCTCAGGCACCCGTCGCCGTGGATCATGGCGGCTTTCCTCGTCGCCGCGCTGGTGGCACGAGTGTGGTTGGGCGGCTGGGGTCTCGCCGACCTGATCGTCCCCGTCGTCATGGTCGCGAGCTTCCCGCTGGTGGAGTGGCTGATCCACGTGTTCGTCCTGCATTGGCGCCCCAAGCGGCTGGGGCCGATCACCATCGATCCGCTCGTCTCGCGCAAACACCGGGAGCATCATCACAACCCCCGCAACATCCCGCTCATCTTCATCCCATGGCAGGTGCTGATCGTCGTGATCGTCGCCGCGCTCGTCGTCGGACTGCTGGTCTTCACCAGCGTCGAGCGGGGACTCACGTTCCTCGTCGTACTTCCGGCGATCGGCCTGGTCTACGAGTGGACGCACTACCTGATCCACTCCGACTACCGGCCGCGACACGCGTTCTACCGCCGACTCTGGCGCAACCACCGGTTCCACCACTACCGCAACGAGCACTACTGGTTCACGGTCACCACCGCCGGGACCGCCGACCGGTTGCTCCGGACCTACCCCGACCCGGACACCGTTGAGAAGTCGCCGACGGCGAAGGATCTGCACGCGCTGTCGCGGACGGAGTAGGACAGGGCTTCGACACGGCTCGTCGCAAGCTCCTCGCCCACTCAGCCGGCGGAGGAACCCCCGAGCCCTGTCGCCATCGACCAGACGAGGATCTCGGCGCCGGCGCCGGAGGTGATCGACATCAGTTCGGCGTCGACGGCGCGCACGGCGTCCCCGGCGTTCAAGGCGGCGGATTCCCCCTCGACGGTGGCCTCTGCCTGGCCCTCGACAACGAACAGGTGTGTGAAGCGGGCAGTCGGGAGTTCGACCGTCCCGCCGGGGCTCAGCCGAGCGGCAAAGAGGGTGGCGCCGGCGTTGGCGACCGAGATCGCGGCCCCACGGTCGGGGTCACCGGAGGCGACCGGGACCAGCTCGCCGGCCGCCAGTCGGTCGGCGACGTCGGCCTGGTCGTAGGACGGAGCGAGTCCATGCCGGTCGGGCATGAGCCACATCTGCACGTAGCGCACCGGTTCGGTCCCGGAACCCGGTAGCCCGGGCCAGGAGTCGTTGCGCTCGGAGTGTTCGACGCCGGTGCCGGCACTCATCCGTTGCACGAGACCCGGATAGAGCACGCCCGAGTGCCCGGCCGAATCGCGGTGCACGAGCGTCCCGGAGACCACCCAGGTGACGATCTCGCTCTCCTGATGGTGGTGGAGTTCGAAGCCCTCGCCGGGCGCCACCTGTTCGTCGTTGAACGCGAGGAGGGCGCCGAAGTGGGTGTTGTCGGGATCATAGTGATCGCCGAAGGAGAACCCATGCCGCGAGGTGAGCCAGTCGGTCGTCGTGACCATGCGATCGTCGCCGGGGATCACCGTGAAAGCCATGGGTCCATCATCGCAGTCGGACGACTCGGGCCGGGGTCCGGTTTGCCGCGGTTTCGTGAACGGAACCACCCCCGGCCGTCAGCTGTGGCGCGAAGATTGCGGGACGAGACGCGTTCGTGACCGGCTTGATTCCCGAATGGAAGCTGGGAGCGTCGATTTCGAGTGTTACAAGAGTGAAAATTGTCGTCATGAAGATCTGGGTCAAGCGCGCAACGTCCGCCGCTTGTGCCGCGGTCGCCTGTGCCGTCGTTGTGAGCTCCTGTTCGCTCACCGGAACGTCCAACACCGGTGCCGCCGCCGCCATCGACGCTTTCGCCACCGCGCTGAGCCGCCAGGACGCCGGCGGTGCCGCGCAGTTCACGACGGCCCCTGGTCAAGCCGGTGAGAGTCTGACCACGACGCTGAAAGAGATGTCGGCACAACGGATCGACGTCGACATCGAGAAACCCGTCGAGTACAGCGACGGCACCGCGACCTTCGCCCTGACCACCAAGTGGAACTGGGACAAGGGGCGCGTCTACGAGGCGAACAGCGAGGGAACCGCGCGGAAGCTGTCGTCCGGGTGGAAGGTCACCTGGGATCCGGCGGTCCTGCATCCCGGCCTCGGTGCCGGCGGCCACCTCCGCGAGATCCGCACCGACGCGACACCCGCGCCGTCGGTGCGCAGCTGGTCGGGCAAGGTCTTCATGTACCTCCAGCCGGTCAACGAAATCGTCATCGACCCTGCACAAACCCGCGATCTGGCGGCCACGACGCGAGCGCTGGCCGGCGTGATCGCGCCGATCGCGCCGCTGATCACCCCCGCGGTCATCGGCGAGAAGCTGGCCGAGACGCCGGGTAAGCCGGTCATCGCCGTCACGCTGCGCGATCCCGACATGCAGGTTCTCGCCGGCGACCCCGGGCGGGTGCCCGGTGTGAGCGTCAACCGCACGGACAAACTCGTGATGGCCGACCGTCGGTTGTCGTCGCCGCTCGAGGACGGCCTGACCAACTACTGGCAGGCGATCCGCGATGCCACGGCCGGCTGGCAGGTCGAGATGGTCAACCCGGGCCTCCGGCCGCGCCGCCTCGCCGGTGAACAGGGGCCGCCCGGACCGGATGTGTTGTCGACCGTCGATCAGGGTGTGCAGCTGACCCTCGGCGACGCTGCGGTCGAGGTGGGGCAGCCGGCCACGATCCTGACCCTCGACGCGCAGAGCGGCGCCATCCTGGGCATGGCGCAGAACACCTATGCGGTCGAGCGTGGCATCGAGATCGATCGGGCCTACCCGGTCGGCTCGACGCTGAACCCGGTCTTCGACGAGGTCGGGCGCATCGCCGGGCCGCAACCCGAGAAGGCGGAGACGTTGCTCGACCGCCTCGGTCTCGGTGTCCAGTTCACTGTGCCGGGGGCCAGTGTTCCCACGCCGGGCCAGCCCGGGATCGCGACCATCGGCTACCGCCCGGGCCAGACCAACATGTCGATGACCAACATGGGTGCGTTCGGCGTCGCACTGGCACGCGCCGCGGCGGGACAGCCGTCATCGGTGGCGCCGTTCGTCCTGAAGAACGTGCCCACCAAGGTCGCCGGTGGTGAGCTCGGCGGCCTCGACCCCGCGCTCGTCGGTCCGATCCTGAAGGCGATGACCACCACCGCGGCCACCGGAGACGCCAGCGACCTCACCCGTGCACCCGGCTTGAAGGCGCTCGTCGGGACCAACGGCCCGGAAGGCCCCGGCTGGTTCGTCGGTGTCCAGGGCGGTCAGGTCGTCGTGATCTACACCGAGGGGCCGAAGTCGGGCACCGCTGCGCTCCAGGTGGCGCAGAAGTACTTCACCATCAAGTAGGCGCGAACACCGGCAGTCCGAGACGCCGGCGAGGGGTCAGCGGGTGGCGGCGCGGCGGCCCAGGTAGGCGAAGACCGCGCGCCACCCGAGCAGGAACAGCGCCAGCGTCACGGTCGCGACGATGACGAAGCTGACCGCCACACCCTGGCTGAGGATGAACCGCAGGATCATCGCGACGGTCACCGTGCAGAACCAGATGACGATCCCGACCGGCACGACGCGGTCGGGCCGGAAGTCGTGGCCGAAGAAGTCGCTGGACCGCACGTGGGCGTACACGTAGGTGATCGACCAGCCGGCCGCACATCCGACCAGGAACGGCCACAGCGTGTGCAGGAAGGCGGCCGGTGCGTACCCCTCTTCGTGGCTGGCCCGGCCGATCACCACGAAGATCGTGATGGCCACCGCGTCGAACAGGGCGGCGACCGGTCCGGTCGCGGTCCCCCGCACCGGCGAGGTCCCCTCCTCGGCGGGGTTCGGGATCGACATGGTGGATTACCGTACCGGGTCCGGCGGCGGATCAGTGTCGGACCCTTGACCGGGTTCCGTACCGGAGGAGTCCTCGCGCGCGGCCGCGTCGACGTCGCGCTCCACCTCGTCGATGAAGGTGTCGTCGCGCCTGATCCGGTTGCGGAACATGAGCGCGATGACGACCCAGCCGACCGCCGCGACGAACACGTAGCTGATGATGCGGTAGATCAGGACGGCGGTGATCGCGTCGGCGGCGGGCATCCCGGCACTGGTGAGGGCCGGGACCAGCACGGCGTCGACTACCCCGATCCCGCCCGGGAGCAGCGGGATCGCCGTACCGACGGCCTTGCCCGCCGCGTAGGCGACCATCAGTCCCGCGATGCTCGGATGTGCGTCGACGGCCCAGCAGGCGAACATCAGACAGGCGACGTCGGCGACCCAGTTGAACAGGCTCCAACCGAAAGCGATGGAGGTGTCGCGCTTGGTGAGCTGGACCGCCCGGAGCTGTTCCAGCAGCTCGAGGAGCTTCTCGGTGCCGTGATCGTCGGGCTTGTTGCGGATCTGGTTGGTCCACCCCAGCATCCGGATGCCGGTGCTCTTCAACGATTCGGGATGGCTCGCGAGGTACTGCAGGACGACGGCGACGGCGAGCAGCCCGGCCACCGAGAAGACGACCGAGAACGGGCTGGTCTTGGCGCCGGCGAGCAGTGCGCCGCCGAAGCCGAGAACCGCGAGTCCGACACCCGCGAGCAGACCCGACATCACGACCTGCCACGACGCGACGACCGGGGTCGCGCCCCACTTGCGGGTCTCGCGGTAGGTGAAGGCCGGGGCGAGCACCTGGCCGCCCGGCATCGTCTGGCTCAGCGAGTTGGCGGCGAGGATGACCGAGAGCGACTTCCACTGCGTCACCCGGACGCCGGCCGAGCGCAACAGCGCACGCTGGACCTGAGCAAAGCTGTCCATCGACAGCATCGCGGCCACGACGCAGGCGAACACCCAGTGCCATTTGATCTCGCCGATGCGTAGCCACGCGCCCTTCAACTCGGGCCAGATCAGCACGATCTCGACACCGAGGATCACCAGGACGACGGCAAGGAGGACCCAGCGCACCCACCAGAAGCGGGGACGGGAGGCGGGGCGGGCGGTCACGTCCCCCGGCGAGCCAACATCCTCCGACATAGGTGACACCCTAGGCCAGGGTGTACTCCAGCATGTCCACCACCGTCGGGTGACTCCACTGTCTACTGTTGCTCTCGTGAGCGAAGCCGAACCGGCCGGTCGGCCGTCCGTTGCCCCCGACCTCGCGTCCCTCGACCGTGCCAGGGTCCACCCGCAGGTGCGGGCCGCCGCGGAATGGGCGTGGCGACTGCTCCTGCTCCTCGTCACCGCTTACGTCGCCGCGAAGCTGTTCGTGGAGTTCGAAGAGGTCCTGGTCCCGGTCGCGCTGGCGATCCTCGTGGCGGCGATGCTCGTGCCCGCGGTCGACGCCCTCGACCGTCGCGGGGTGCCGCGATCGCTGGCGGTGCTCCTCAACATCCTCCTGGCCCTGGGCTTCATCGCCGGGGTCATGACCTTCGTGGTGCGCGAGTTCATGCGCGGCGTCCCGCAGTTGGTCGAAGAGGTCAGCGCCACCGTGGAACGCACCAAGTCGTGGTTGATCGAGGGGCCGCTCGATCTCGACCCCGAGCAGGTTCGCAACGCGGGCACCGACATCCTCGACTTCCTGCAGCACAACCAGGACCGGGTCACCAGCGGTGCGCTCGCGACCGCCACCACGGCGAGCGAGATCATCACCGGTGCTCTGCTCACCCTCTTCCTCCTCATCTTCTTCCTCTACGGCGGCGGCCAGATCTGGCGGTTCTCGACCGGCGTCGTGCCCGACGGAAGTCGCGATCGGGTGTGGCGAGCGGGGATCGCCGGGTTCGGAACGCTCGTCGGCTATGTCCGGGCAACGGTCGCCGTGGCCTTCGTCGATGCCTGTGGAATCGGCGTCGGCCTCGCGATCCTCCAGGTGCCGCTCGCGCTTCCGCTGGCGTCGCTGGTGTTCCTGGGAGCGTTCATCCCGATCGTCGGTGCGCTGCTGAGCGGTTCGCTGGCCGTGCTGGTCGCCCTGATCACCCAGGGCTGGATCGCGGCGGTCGTGGCACTCGCGATCGTGGTCGGCGTGATGCAGCTCGAAAGCCATGTGCTGCAGCCGTTCCTGCTGGGCCGTTCGGTCCGGTTGCATCCGGTCGCGGTGGTCCTGGGCATCGCCGCGGGCCTGGTCTCGGCGGGGATCATCGGCGGCTTGCTGGCGGTGCCGCTGATCGCCTTCCTCAACACCGCGATTCGGCACCTGAAGGGCACCTCGGACGCCCACGCCGCTTCCGAGGCGGTCACCGGCGGGTACGTCGCCGAACCCAGTGAACCCGTGTGGGACACCGCCGATCCCGATGCGACCGCGGACGTGCTGGCCGAAGGCGGGACGACGGCGGACGGAGAGACCCCGAAATCGGCCGAGCCCGAGTCGAAACCGCAGGACCCCGGGACGTCATGAGCGCGCAGCCGTCGGCGCGGTGGGTCGCGCAGATGCGGGACACCGAGGCGGGCCGGTTGGCCCGCGCCGCCGACGTCGATCCGGTCGGCCCACTATGGCGTGGTGCGCAGATCTTCCGGCTCCTGTCCTATCTCTACGCGCTCGGCTTCCAGCTGGCGATCAACGACGACCTGGAACATCGGGCCGTCGCGTGGGCGCTCTTCGGTCTGCTGACCGTCTGGACGGCGGTCAGCGGCGTCGGGTACTTCGTCGGCTTCGCCCGCAACCGCTACTGGGTGAGCGTCGAGGTCGTCGTAGTCTGCGGCCTGATGCTGTCCACCTCGTATGTCGCCGACGCCGATTGGGCGTGGAACAACCAGACCTGGCCGACGACGCTGTGGGCCACCAACGCGGTCATCTCGGTGGCGATCCTGTCGGGACCGGTCGGCGGGATCGTCGCCGGACTCGTCGTCGGGGGAACGAGCACGTTCGTCAAGGGCGAGCTGAACCTGAACTTCGGACGCAACGCCACGATCATCGTGATCGTCGCGACCGGTATGGCAGTGGGGCTGGCCGCGGCGAATGCCCGGCGCTCCCATGAGAAGCTCTCGGCGGCAGCACGAATCGCGGCGGCAGCCGAGGAACGCGAACGCCTGTCGCGCGAGGTGCACGACGGAGTGTTACAGGTGCTCGCACTCATCGCCCGGCGCGGACGTGAGATCGGCGGGCCCACCGCAGAACTGGCTTCGCTCGCCGCCGAACAGGAACGGGCTCTGCGCCGATTGATCTCCGACGGCGACGCGAGCCCGGAATCCGTGCTCGACGGCGCAGGAGGAACCGCCGACGTCGACCTCGCGGCCGCCCTGCGGGTCTTCGCCGACGACCGGGTCTCGGTGAGCGCACCCGCCGACCCCGTTCCGGTACCGGCTCACATCGGGCAGGAGATCCGCGCCGCGGTGGTCAACGCCCTCGACAACACCCACCACCACGCGGGTCCCGGAGCGCGGGCCTACATCCTGGTGGAGGATCTCGGGGACGACGTGGTGGTGAGTGTGCGCGACGACGGCGTCGGGATCGGTGAGGGCCGGTTGGCGCAAGCGGTGTCGCAAGGCCGTCTCGGTGTCGCGAAATCCATTGTCGGACGGATCGAGTCGCTGGGTGGCAGGGCCGTCCTCGACACCGAACCCGATGGCGGGACCGAGTGGGAGTTCACCGTTCCGCGGCAGCTGGGCCGGTAGGACCGAGGGTCGGCGGGACTGATGGGAGAGACGGATGGGCACGGTCGAATCGGAGGGTGGGCGCATGGTGGACGGTGAGGCCGGACGGCTGCGGATCATGGTCGTCGACGATCACCCGATCTGGCGCGACGCGGTCGCCCGAGATCTCGCCGACGAGGGCTTCGACGTGGTCGCCACCGCCGACGGGGTGGCCAGTGCGGGCCGACGTGCCGCCGCGGTCACGCCGGACGTCGTGCTGATGGACATGCAACTCCCCGACGGCTCCGGCGCCGATGCGACCGCGGAGGTGCTCGAGGTCTCGCCGCGCACCCGCATCCTCGTGCTGTCGGCCTCCGGGGAGCGCGACGACGTTCTCGAGGCCGTGAAGGCCGGGGCGAGTGGATATCTCGTGAAGTCGTCATCACGTGAGGAGCTGGTGTCCGCGGTCCGTGCGACCGCCGACGGACAGGCGGTCTTCACACCCGGACTCGCCGGCCTCGTCCTCGGCGAGTACCGCCGGATGTCGCAGCAGCCGGATGCCTCCCCGGCGACGCCGGTACTGACCGAGCGGGAGACCGAGGTTCTACGACTCGTGGCGAAAGGGTTGAGCGCCAAACAGATCGCCCGGCGATTGTCCCTCAGCCACCGCACGGTCGAGAACCACGTCCAGGCCACGCTCCGTAAGTTGCAGTTGGGCAATCGGGTGGAGCTGACCCGCTACGTCATCGAGCACGGCCTGGAGGAGGACTGAGTCCTCGTCCCGACCGTCCGTCGAACCTGTTGTGCCTGGCGACTATTCGGTGGCAGCGAGCGCGGTCGGCAGGACCGGCGTCGGCGGCGCCTCCCTCGGTGTGACCACCAGCAGCGTGGCCGCCGCGCCGACCAGCGCGATGCCGGCAAACAGGTAGAACGCCGTGCCCGACGAGATCCCGGCGCCGATCAGCAGACCGCCGACGGCCGGACCGACGATCCCACCCAGGCGGCCGAAGCCGGCACACCAGGCGACACCCGCGCCGCGGGCCTCGGTCGGATAGAAGTTCGACACGAAACCGTAGATCAGCACCTGGGTTCCGATGGTGCCCGTGCCGGCGACCGCGACCGCGGCGAGCAGGATCGGCAGCGGCAGACCGAAGGTCAGGCACACGAGCGCAAAGGTGGCCAGGCAGAACGATGTCGCGACCACCTGCTGCGGGCCGCGGCGATCGGCGAACCGGGCGGCGATCAGGCCGCCGACGATGGCGCCGCCGTTGAGGACCAGCAGGAACGACAGCGATCCCTTCGCATCGAATCCGTTCGCCTTCATGATCTGCGGAAGCCAGGTGTTCAGGCCGTAGGTCAAGAGCAGTCCGACGAAGCTCATCATTCCCAGAAGCATTGTGGGAACAGCGAATCGGCGCGTGGCGAGGGCGGCGAAGCCGAGTTTCGCGGGCACGGATTCCGGCGCGATGCCGAGATGGCGTGCGCGCAGATCGACGGGAATACCGGTGTGCGTACTGATCCGACGGGCCTCTTCGTACCGTCCGCGTGCCGCGAGCCACTGCGGGGACTCGGGCATCTTGAGCACCGCCAGCGGAAGGAGCGTGACGAGGGGCAGTGCTCCGATCCAGAACAGACCGCGCCACCCGATGTGATCGGCGAGCAGCATCGCCAGCACCGAGGCGAGGACACCGCCCGCCGGGACCCCGCTGTAGACCATGGCGTTGAACAGGTTTCGCTTGGAGGTCGGCGCGAACTCGGCGACCATCGCCCCCGCGGTCGCGACCAGGCCGCCGATGCCGATACCGGTGAGACAGCGCAGGATTCCGAACGAGACGAGGTCGGTCGCGAGCGCGGTGAACGCCATGCCGACCGAGAACCACACGATGTTGAACAACATCATCCGGCGCCGGCCGACCCGGTCGCCGAACGCTCCGGCCGCCAGGGCGCCGATCATCACGCCGACGAGGGCGTAGGAACCGAGAGCGCCGGCGGTGGCCGGGGTGAGACTGCCCAGTTGTCCCGGGTCCTCGAGCAGCGTGGGCAGGACCGTGCCGTAGACGACGAGGTCGTAGCCGTCGAAGACGATCGCGACGGCGGCGAGGGTGACGATCCAGAGCACACTGCGACGGTGCTCCGGAGACGTCCAGGTCGAAGAGTCCATGCGGGCTGTACCTCCAGCGTTGGTGGGCTGGAAGACATCATGCGTCAGGTGTGGGCACAGTCACATCGGGGCAATGTCCAGTCCTGACCAATCCGCGATTGATCCACGCCGACACCGGATCCATAACGAGAACGGCCGGCGGGGGCGAACCCCCACCGGCCGTCGGCGACTCACTTCTCGGTGCTCATTTCTCGGAGCGGCTGCGCTTCAGCAGCTCCTGCACGCTGATCTGGGCGTCGTCACCGGTCTCGTCCGAGCGGGCGTGCCGGTCGGTCCGCGGGCGTCGACGGCCCGAGTCGGCCTCCCCGGACGGCGGGACGGGGCCGGTTCCCGGACGGGGCGTGGCCGCCGGGGTGGCGTCCGGACTCAGTCCACGCTCCATCGGCGACGGTCCGGAGGTCCGGCGACCACGAGTCGTCGGCGTCGAGTTCTCCGGCGACACAGATGCGGCCAGCGGCCGGCGACCCGCGTCGTCGAGGGTCGGGCGTCGACCCAGTGGGGACCGCGAATCGGCGTCACGCGCAGGTGCGGCGGCCGGCTGAGGCGCCTGGACCGGCGGTGCCGGCGGGGGAGTGGTGCCCGTCGGGCGGTCGCCGTTCCCCCGCGGGGCGGCGTCGCCGAGGCGGATGCCGCCCTCGCCGAGCGTCCACCCGCCGGTGTCCGGACGGTCGCTCTTGGGTAGACCCGATCGCCGGTACGGCGCCATCGGGCGCCGCTCGGGACGAGGTGCCTCGGCCGACGCGCCCGGTGCCCGGGAACCGGCCGGCTGCGCGGTGGGCGGTGCCGACGGACCGACACGGCCGGGGGCCGCGCGACCGGGGGAGTCCCCGGGCATGGGTGCGGGCGGGACGGGACCCGGGCCTCCGTTGCGCTGCACGGGTGCACCGGGTTGGCGCGTCTTCGCCGCCGGCGCGTTGGTGAGCGGCCCGTTCGGCTGGGGTACACCGGGCTGGGGCGCGTTCGTCATGGGTGCGCCGGGTGCGGGACGCGGGGGAACGGGCTGCCGGCCGTCGCGTCCGGGTGCCCCTCGGCGAGCGGGTGCAGGTCCGGTGGGCGCGGTGCGCGGCCGGGCTGCGGCCATGACCGAGGTCGGGGCCTCCGCGACCAGCGTGCCGGCACTCATCTTGCGGGCCGCGCGGGAGTCGCGCTGCTCGTCGGGCTCGTCCTCGAGGACGGCCTCGCCGAGACCGATCTTGCGCTGCACGGTCTGCATCCAGCGAGGTGCCCACCAGCAGTCGTCGCCGAGCAGCTTCATCACCGACGGCACGAGCAGCATGCGGATAACGGTGGCGTCGAGGATGAGCGCCGCGATCATGCCGTACGCGATGTACTTCATCATCACGATGTCGGACAGGCTGAAGGCGCCGGTCACGACGACCAGGATCGCCGCCGCCGCGGTGATGATCCCGCCGGTGTGGGCGATGCCGCTCCGGATGGACTCGGTGGTGCTGGCTCCCCGCTGTCTGGCCTCGACCATTCGGGAGAGCAGGAACACCTCGTAGTCGGTGGAGAGACCGAAGATGATCGCGATGATCAGGACCAGGATCGCGGCGAACAGCGGACCCGGGGTGAAGTTCGCGAGGCCCGCGCCGTGGCCGTCGACGAAGATCCAGGTCAGGATGCCCAGGGTCGCGCCGAGACCGAGAGCGGTCATCAACGCCGCCTTGATCGGCAGGACCAGCGATCCGAACTGCAGGAACATCAGCAGTCCGGTGATCAGGACCAGCATGATCGCCATCAAGGGCAACCGGTTCATCAGCGCGTCGATCGAATCCTGGGTGAGCGCAGGGGTGCCCGTCACGTACATGGTGAGGCCCTGGGTGTCGATCGCCCGGAGCTGGTCGATCGCCTTGGCCGCCTTGGTGCGGTCGACCAGGCCGGCCGAGACCTGGTAGACGCCCACGTTCGGGTACCGCTCGGCGTCGTACGAACCGAAGCCGGCCTTGTCGGGATCACTGAACTTGTTGGTGAAGCCCGGAACCTGGTCGGCCTGGCGGGCGATGGCCTCGAGCTTGTTCTGGTCTTCCTGGTTTGTCTCGTCGTAGACGATGACGAGCTTGACCGCCTCGGTGCGCTCGCTGGGGAAGTACTCGTCGAACTTCTCCTGCGCGACACGTGCGGAGTTGTCCGGCGGCAGGAACTTCTCGCTGATGCCGCCGAACTGGATGCTGCCGAACGGGACCGTCAGGGCGAGCAGGAGGAGCACGGTCGGGATCGCCGTCTTCAGCGGGTTCTTCATCACCCACGTCGCGAGGCGTCCCCAGAAGCCGTTCTCGACTTCCTGGCTGGTCTTCATCCGGCCGGAGAAGCGGTTCTCCAGCGCGACGGCGCGCTCCTCGGTCGAGAAGCGGCGGACCAGCGGGATCGCGGTGTACTTGAGGATCGAGCCGATCGACAGCATGTTGACCCGTGGCCCGAGGATGCCCAGGATCGCCGGCAGCACGGTGATCGACAGGATCGCGGCGAGGGAGACCGAGGCGATGGCGCCGTAGGCCACCGACTTGAGGAATCCCTGCGGCATGATCAGCAGGCAGGCGAGAGCGGCGACGATGATGGTCGCCGAGAAGACCACCGTCTGGCCCGCGGTCATCACGGTTCTTCGGACCGCCGCCTTGGTGGAGTAGCCCTCGCCGAGTTCCTCTCGGAAGCGCGAGACGATGAACAGGCCGTAGTCGATCGCGATGCCGAGACCGATCAGCGTGACCACCGACTGCGCGAAGATGTTGAGCTCGGTGGTCAGCGCGAGGATCTTCATGATGCCCAGCGATCCCGCGATCGTCAGGCCGCCGATCAGGACCGGCAGACACGCCGCGACGACGCCCCCGAAGACGAAGAACAGCATGAGCGCGACGACCGGCAGCGCGATCACCTCGGCGCGCTTGATGTCCTTGTCCATGCCGTCGGCCATCGACCCGGAGACCGGCTGCAGGCCGGCGAGTTCGAAGGTGGCGCCGGGTATGTCGAAGCGTTCGGCGATGTCGTCGAAGAACGGTTCGATGGTGTTGTAGTTGGCCAGCACCGTGGTGTCGTCGTTGCCGGCGACACCGATGCTGATGAAGGCCTGACGTTTGTCCGGGGTGAACAGTCGCTCCTGGACTGCACTCTGTGCGGGCTGGACGAGGAACGGGTCGTAGAGGCCCGGGTCGGCGCGCCCGACGATGTCGGGGTGCGTGGCGATCAGGTCTTCGACGAAGGTCTCCACCTTCTTCCCGAACGCCGGGTCGTCGACCGTCGTGCCCTCCGGTGGTGTGACCAGGAGGATGACATCAGACGTGTGATCGCGTCCCAGTGCCTTGTCGGCGTAGCGGGCACCGAGATCGGATTCCGACGTGGGGTCGAACCAACCGCTCTGACTCAGATGCTTGCTGAGATCGAGACCGTATAGTCCGAGTCCCGCCATCAGTGCGATCATCACCGCGATGACGAGGAAGCGCATTCGATACACGAATGTGCCGATTACTCGGAACACGCTGATGTCCTTTCGTGTGCGACGTGTCGGGCGCCGGCCGCGATCGGGGTTGTCGGGCCGTCGATGCGCTCGGACGGGGCGCCGTGCCGGAGGTGAACGGTGCCGGTCGCGATTCTGTCAGTTCTTCGTGAGATCTTGACAGTGTTGCCTGAGTGATCCCTGAGGTGTCGGGGTCGGTGACGCCCTCAGTGAGCACCTCGGCGTCCTGCGACCAGGCACCATACGCCGGTCAGCGAAGTAGTGCGCTGAGCGGTCGGAACGGTGTGAGCCAGGCGCCTTCGTCCGGGAGCGAGTCCAGCCCGATGCGGGGCAGGGGCTCCCGGAACACGCCCGGGATGTCCTCGAGTTCGATGAACTCCAGTTCCTCGGTGGTGAGGGCCCAACTGGCGTGTTCGCGGAATCCGATGACGGTGACGGGCACTCCGTCGCCGGCCACTTCGAGGAGCGGCTCGCGGAACGCCTGGCCGTCGGCGGACGCCACGATCACGCCGGCTAGTCCCACAGTGTGCCTGCGAAGTTCGATGTGGTCGAGCATGTCGGAGTCCACATCGCTGTCCTCCGACAGCTTCGGCTTGGCGAAAACCGCAAAACCGACGTTACGCAGGGCATCCACCCAGGGACGCACAACATCGGCACTACCTGGGGCGATGTTGGTGAAGACGGTCGCCTCGGGCTCGACGCCGCCGCCGTTCTCCGTGAGAGCCGACACATCTGCCGTGCGTTGCAGCAGCCAGCGGCCCAAGGCGTCGAATCGAGGGCGATGTGCGGCGGTCGGACGGCCGCCAAGCAGGGCGCCGAGGCCCATGTCCATGTTGGGTGCGTCCCAGACCAGCAGCATCCGGCGTGTGCCGGTCTGGCCCGCGATGGTGTCCGCGAATCCGCCGGTCGTTCCGGCCGGGGTGGTCTGGTCGGTCATGCCGGGCTCCCGTCGAGGGTGTCGCCGGACGCGGAAGCCGGCGGGATGGGCCGCGTGTACACGAACTCGCTGACGTACCGGCCCTCTCGTTCCGCACGACCCTCGAACTTCGTCGTCGGCCGCTCCAGCAGGATCGGGGACTCGCGGGTGAGCTGAACGACGTGGGGGCGGTCGGCGTCCTGGGTGGCGAGCTTCTCGGCGATCCACTCGGCATAACCCGCGTGGTCGGTGGCGATGTGCAGCACGCCCCCGGGGACGAGACGGTCGGCGATCAGCTCCAGTGTGCCCGTCTGGACGAACCGGCGCTTGTGGTGACGCGACTTCGGCCAGGGGTCGGGGAAGAACAGCCGGACGCCGGTGAGGCTCGACGACGGGATCAGTTCCCGCAGGACGATCGACGCATCGCCGCGGATCAGGCGCACGTTGGTCAACCCGTTGCGGTCGACGAGACCGAGCAGCTGGGCCAGTCCCGGCTTGTAGACCTCGACCGCCACCACGTCGACGTCGGGTTCGGCCTCGGCCATCGCGGCGGTCGAGATGCCGGTGCCGCTGCCGATCTCCAGCACCTTCGGGTTGTCCCGGCCGAACATGGCGTCCAGGTCGAGCTGGGGTTCGGGAATGCGCTCCGGACCGATCTCGAGGTCGCGGCCCAGGACGGGCCAGAGGGTCTCCCAGTTGCGTTGCTGTCCGGTCGTCAAGGTCCCCCGGCGGAATCGGAAGCTCGTCACGCGGGGGTACAACCGTGACCTGTCAGCGCTGTTGTTCACCCGTCCATCGTTGCGCATCGTGGCCTGTCCGCGAAGTCGCGGGTGATCGTGTCCGTCGAGCGGTCGGGGATTCGTGGGGACAGAACGCGCTGTCGGCGGGGATGTGGAGGTCCGGAAGCCCATCGGGGCCAATCCGGATTAGTCTCGGGCCAGCCGCGGAACACGCGGGGTGTCGGGTGGGGAAGGGCTGTTGAGACGTGGGGGCGAACGTGCGCACGACGACGAACCCGCCACCCGGGTGGCGGCCGCCCCGGGATCCGCTTTCGGCGGCCGCTGAGCAGGGCGGACTCGCCGACCTCGTCGAGCCGTCGTCGCCGCTGGTCCCGGTCCTCTCCGCGGCCGGACACCGCTTTCTGCGTCCTCTACATGTGCAGGTGGTCGGCCGGCCGGGCGTCGGGCGCGACACGATGGCGCGCGCCCTGCGCGAGCGACTCGCGCCGACCGTGACCGGTCTGGGCGAGGACGCACCCGCCGCCGACCTCTGGCTGCACGTCCTGGCCGGGCCGCCGCGCCGCGCCGACCACGAACTGCTGAGCTCGCTGCCCGCCGACCGCGTGGTCGTCGTCCTCGGCAAGGCCGACACCCACCCGGACTGGGAAGCCGCCGTCGATGTCGCCAGGCGATGCTCGACGCAGCTGGGCCTTCCCGTGCACGCCGTCTCCCAACTGCTCGCGTGTGCCGACCTCGGCGCCGCGGAGTTCGCCGCCCTCACCCGGCTGGCCGCCGAGCGGGCCGAGATGCCGTCGATGGCCGGCCGGTTCCTCGCCGGTGCGCCCGAGTTGCAGGAGCGGTTGCTGCGGCAAGGACTGCTGTGCCGGATCGACGCGTTCGGCATCGGCACCGCGCTGCGGCTGATCGCGGAGGAATCAGAAGAGGCGGCCGACGCGGACGCGCTCAACCGTGCTCTTCACGCCCGAAGCGGGGTTACGCAGCTCGGCGCGGCGTTCGGTGACCGCGTGGGCCGCGTCCGCTTCTGGCGCGAGGTCGAGATCCGCGCCGAGCTCGAACGTGCCGCGGCCCGGGGCTGCGATCGGGAGAACGCCGAACGTCTGCTCGCGGCCGGAGGTGCCGGATGAGTACGCGGGTTCTCGAGGCAGCGCGGGAACTGACCGGATTCGACGCCGCGGCCGTCGGTACCGGCTCCGGGGTCCTGGTCGTCGGGACCGACGGCGTCGGAGTGCGCACACTCGTCGACGCCGTGCGGGAACTGGCCCCCGATCTCGAAACCCACGCCCGGGCCCTGGAGGTCGGAAACCAGCCGGGCGTCGCGCTGGTCGTCGTCGACCCGTCGTCGTCGGTGGGTGACGAGGAACTCCACCTCGTCGAGCGGGTGCGTGGGACGGTCGGGACCGTCGCGCTGGTGTGCACCAAGATCGACGCCTTCTGGGAATGGCCCCGCATCGTCCGTGCCCATCGCAAGACCCTCGATCCGTTCGGGACGATGCCGCTGTTCGGGGTGTCGGCGGCCGCTTCGCTGGGCGGCGCCGTCGAGGAGTCCGGGGTCGACGCACTGGTCGGCTGGATACGTGAGGCGCTCGAGGCCCCCGCCGCGGTGCGCATCGAGCGGGCCCGCCTCGCTGCGGGAGCCGGGGCCGTCGAACATCTGCTGGACGACACCGACGCCGGAACCGACACCGACACATCCGGCGCGCTGGACGAGCTGATGAGTACGCGGCGCCGGCTGGTGTCGTCGCGGGATCGCGGTCGGGTCGATCGACTCGCGGCCGTGCGCGCCGGCCTGACCCGAGCCCGCGCGCAGTCCTCGGCCGAACTGCAGTCTCGAGTCCGCGGGCTCGCGGCGCTGGTCGCCGACGCCGCGCCGGGGACCGGCGCCGAGCACCAGTCGTGGCTGCGCAGTCGGTGGGCCGACCTCGCCGACGGAATCCGCCGGGACGCCGACGAGCGCATCGACGAGGTCGCGGCCACCTCGCTCGTCGGGCTCGACCCCGAACCGTCCCCGCAGGAGCCGTGGCCGGAGACCCCGTTGCCCGCCGACGGGCCGGGCAACCGGCGGCGGCGCGGAGGTGCGGAGGACGCGCTGCTCGTCATCATCGGCGCCTCGACCGGATTGGGCGTGGGGCGTCTCGTCGTCGCGCCGATGGCGTCGGTGCAGACACTGCAGTGGATCAGCATGCCGCTGACCCTGTTGCTGGGGATCGGCGTCGCGGTCTGGGTGATCCGCGTCCGGCGTGGTGCGCTGGATCGCGCCGACCGCACGGGCCGCAGCACCGAGCGGCTGACCGTCGCCCGCTCCGCACTCGACCACCAGCTCGGACTGCGGTTCGCCGCGGCCGAGACCCGGATCGCGGGGCAGATCGCCCGGGCCCACGAACGCAGAGCCCGGCGGACGAGCGAGCAGGTCGCGCAGATCGACGACGAGATCCGGAGGCTGCGCAGCGGCACGGCGAACCAGGACGTGCGTGTTCGCCGCGACCGCGCGGAAGCCGTGCACCGCGAACTCCTCGCCCGCTCCGAACAGCTGTGGGCGGATGACAAGGACGAGAACGACCCGAGCACGAATGATCAGGCCGGCTCCGGCGAGGACGGGACAAGGTGAACGAGATGGATTCGATCTTCGACGGCGACCACGCAGGGGCCGATCCGCGCGACAGCGGCCGACCCGACGCGGCGGCGCTGTCGGGCGGGTCGTTCGAGACCGCCGACCTGCCCGGCACCGGCCCCGGGTTCGAGCCGCACGTCGACTCGGTCGCCGCGGTCCATGCGGAATCGGCCGCCGACGACCTCGACGACCACCTGTGGATGCACGAGGACGGCCGCATCTGGGATCTCGGCCCGGCGGAGGTCGACACCGACAACGACGGGGTCAACGACTCCCTCACGCGAAACGGTCCGGACGGGTTCACCGTGTACACCGACAGCGACCGGGACGGCCAGGTCGACAAGATCACCGAGATCGGCGCCGACGGCGGCTTCAGCTCGGCCGTGCTCGACCCGGAGACCGGCGAGTGGATTCCCGGCGGCTCGGGGCGTATCGGCTGAGCAGGCCGACGGCCGTCTTCCAGGGACTTTGGTCCCATATCGCCTGAGTGTGGGATAAGCCGCAGTCGCCGACCCCCACACCTAGCGCCCGCTCGGTGCACGTATCCTGGACACCTAGACGACTGACCGGTGACCATTCCAGCAGGTCACACGCTCGCCAGGAGGCCCCAACGATGACCGCAGCCACCATTCCCGGACTGGACCCGAGCAGCGCGCCGACCAACCATCAGGGTCTGTTGGCCTGGATCGCCGAGATCGCGGAACTGACGCAGCCCGATCGGGTCGTGTGGTCCGACGGCAGCGACGAGGAGTGGGAACGCCTCACCGACGATCTGGTGAAGGCCGGCACCCTCGTGAAGCTCAACGAGGAGAAGAAGCCGAACTCCTTCCTCGCCAGCTCCGACCCCGCCGATGTCGCCCGCGTCGAGTCGCGGACCTACATCTGCTCGGAGAAGGAAGAGGACGCCGGTCCGACCAACAACTGGGTCGAGCCCGCCGAGATGCGCGCCACCATGACCGAGCTGTACCGCGGCTCGATGCGCGGCCGCACCATGTTCGTCATCCCGTTCTGCATGGGCCCGCTGGACTCGGATGACCCGAAGCTGGGCGTCGAGATCACCGACTCCGAGTACGTCGTCCTGTCGATGAAGATCATGACCCGCGTCGGTCCGCGCGTCCTCGAGATCCTCGGCGACGACGGCTTCTTCGTGAAGGCACTGCACTCGGTGGGTGCGCCGCTCGAGCCCGGCCAGGCCGACGTGCCGTGGCCGTGCAACACCGAGAAGTACATCACCCACTTCCCCGATACCCGCGAGATCTGGTCCTACGGTTCGGGTTACGGCGGCAACGCCCTGCTCGGCAAGAAGTGCTACGCCCTGCGCATCGCCTCGGTCATCGCCCGCGACGAGGGCTGGATGGCCGAGCACATGCTCATCCTCAAGCTCACCAGCCCGGCGAACAAGGTCTACTACGTCGCCGCGGCGTTCCCGAGTGCCTGTGGCAAGACGAATCTCGCGATGCTGCAGCCCACCATCCCGGGCTGGAAGGCCGAGACCGTCGGCGACGACATCGCCTGGATGCGCTTCGGCGAGGACGGCCGTCTCTACGCGATCAACCCGGAGTTCGGTTTCTTCGGCGTCGCGCCCGGCACCAGCTACGACTCGAACCCGAACGCGATGAAGACCATCGAGGCCGGAAACACCTTGTACACCAACGTCGCTCGCACCGACGACGGCGACATCTGGTGGGAGGACATCGACGGGCCCACGCCTGCGCACCTCACCGACTGGCTCGGCAACGACTGGACTCCGGAGTCCGGTCACAAGGCCGCACACCCGAATTCGCGCTACTGCACCCCGATCTCGCAGTGCCCGTCGCTGGCCGACGAGTGGGACGACCCGAAGGGTGTGCCGATCTCGGCGATCCTGTTCGGTGGCCGCCGCAAGACCACCGTCCCGCTGGTGACCGAGGCCCGCGACTGGCAGACCGGCGTCTTCATGGGCGCCACCGTCGGCTCCGAGCAGACCGCCGCGGCGGAGGGCAAGGTCGGCACCGTGCGTCGCGACCCGATGGCGATGCTGCCGTTCATGGGCTACCACGTCGGCGATTACTTGCAGCACTGGGTCAACATCGGCAAGAACGCCGACGAGTCCAAGCTGCCGAAGGTGTTCTACGTCAACTGGTTCCGACGTGGCGACGACAAGCGCTTCCTGTGGCCCGGATTCGGCGAGAACAGCCGCGTGCTGAAGTGGATCATCGGCCGCATCGAGGGCGAGGCCGACGGTGTCGAGACGCCGATCGGCATCGTCGCCAAGCCGGAGGACATCGACGTGTCCGGGCTCGACGTGCCGGCCGAGGACGTCGCCGAGGCGCTGGCGTTCAAGGCCGACGAGTGGCGCGAAGAGATCCCGTCGATCGAGGAGCTCTTCGAGTTCATCGGCCCGAAGCTGCCGACCTCGCTGCGCGACGAGCTCGAAGGTCTCAAGCAGCGTCTCGCCTGATCCGCGGCCATCAGGCAGTTCGGCCTGAGGCTGATGTGACGGTTGAGGTATCGTGCCCCTCATGAAGCCACGTTTGTGGGGGGCCACGATCGCCGGAGCCTGTGTACTCGGGCTGTCCTCTCCGCTCGCAGTTCAACCAGCCACTGCCGCACCGGCTTCCGGTGCCGGCGTCAGCGCGTACTACACCGACACGACGACGCTCGGCGACTTCGTCCCGACGTTCAACCGGATCACCGGCCTGGACCGGACCGGTAACGGTCAGTACGCGCTGATCGCCGAAGACGTGCTCCCCGCACGGTTCTTCACCGCCCGGATCGGATACTCCTCGGAGACCGCATCATTCGTCGGTCGTCCCGCACTCAACGGTGGCGGCACGGTCCTCGGGCCGTGGTTCGTCCCGTTGCTGCCGGGCGGCGCGCAGTTCGAGGGCATCCGGAAGACCAACGGCGGTTACACCGTCGTCAGCGGCGGCAACAACCAGTTCGTCCGGCAGATCGGTCCGCTGGGCCAGTTCACCCGCGATCTCCCGCTGCCGGCCGCATGGCGTCCCTCGTCCAAGTCGGGCGTCGCCGGACAGCGTGGGCTCACCGGCCTCGCCGTCGGTCCCCAGGGCCAGGTCTCGGTGCTCACCGCGGGCGGACTCAAGCAGGACGGTCGCACCTCGGCGCGACTGCTCACCTTCGGCAAGCCCAACCGCGAATTCGTCTATCGCACCGACGCCAACAAGGTCGCGGCCGACGTGCTGGCCATCAACTCCACCGACTTCCTCGTCCTCGAGCGCGGTGCAGGGAAGCTGACCAACATCTTCTGGACCACCACCCGCGGCGCGACCTCGGTGACCGGCAACAAGAAGCTCTCCGGCAAGGAGAAGGCGATGCCGAAGCGTCGCATCTTCTCCACGACCGGCACGCCGCGCCTCGTCACCGGCGACATGTCGGGCCTCGCCTGGGGCAACTGGCACCCCGACAACCCGTTCGCCAACGCGCGCAGCAGGACACTGCTCGTCGTGTCCCAGAACGCCGGCGCGCCCACCCGCGTCCACTCGTTCGAGGTTCAGCTGCCCAGATAGCGACTCTCGGAAGCTCTGCCCTACCCAGCGAGCGGTGGGGATCGGTCCTCCGTCGGTTCGGGGCTGAGCGGGGAGCGGATGGGAAGGTGTGACAATTCCCGCCTCAGGGTGGTGTCAGGGGGTTACCTGATAGCCATTCGGCGTCGGATTTGGCACCGTTGAGGGCATGACGACGACTGATGCGGCCGCCCGCGATGCCGGAGCGCCGAAACACGGAGTGGCTGCGGGTGCGGAGAACCTGTCCAAGAGGTACGGCACGGGCGACACCGCCGTCGAGGCCCTGAAGGGCGTCTCGATCGAGTTCCGCGAGGGCGAGTTCACCGCCATCATGGGCCCGTCGGGGTCGGGCAAGTCGACGCTGATGCACTGCCTCGCCGGCCTGGACGTCGCGAGCGACGGCCGTGTCCACATCGGCGACACCGATCTCACCGCGTTGTCCGACAAGGCGATGACCATGCTCCGCCGCGACCGCATCGGGTTCGTCTTCCAGGCGTTCAACCTGGTGCCGACGCTCACCGCGAAGGAGAACATCACCCTCCCGGTCGACATCGCCGGCCGTACCGTCGACACCGAGTGGTTCGACGCGGTCACCGAACGACTCGGCATCACCGACCGACTCGGGCACCTGCCCAGCGAACTCTCCGGCGGCCAGCAGCAGCGTGTGGCGTGTGCCCGGGCGCTGATCGGCAAGCCCGCGATCATCTTCGGCGACGAACCCACCGGCAACCTCGACTCGCGGTCCTCGGGTGAGGTCCTGTCGATCCTCCGCGCCGCCACCGACGAGTTCGGGCAGACCGTCGTCATCGTGACCCACGATCCGCGCGCGGCGTCGTACGCCGACCGGGTGGTGTTCCTCGCCGACGGACAGATCGTGCAGGAGCTCGCCCGCCCGAGCGCCGACGACGTCTTCGAGGTGATGAAGAACCTCGACGTGGTCCACCACGCCGACGCTCCCTCCCAGTCGGCTCCCGCCGAGACCTCCAGAGCGCTCTGAGCCGTGGCGTCATCATCGGTGATGCGCCGGGTTTCCCTGCGAAACCTGCGGGCGCACAAGCTACGTCTGTTCCTGACCCTCTTCTCGATCGTCCTCGGCACGTCCTTCGTGGTCGGTTCGATCGTGTTCACCAACTCCGTCTCGAAGGCCTTCACCGACATCTTCGACAGTGCCGCGCAGGGTGTGGCGGTCGAGGTGACGCCCGCTGATCGGCAGTCGCCGGGCGTTCCGCTGTGGGTGGTCGACCAGTTGCGTGACCAGCGCACCGCACTCGGCATCGACAAGCTCGTCGTCAACAACAGCGGGTTGGTCACCGTCGCCGACTCCGACGGCAAGGCCATCCAGACGGGTGGTGCGCCGAGCGTGGGCACCACCTACATCCCGGAGAACGAGGCGCTCGATCCCGACGAGTCCCGGATCCTGCCGGGTGGTCGCGGGCCGGCCGACGCCGGCGAGATCGCCCTGAACGCCTCGGCTGCCGAGGAGGCCGGGCTGAAGGTCGGGTCGAAGACCAAGGTCGTCATCGGCCAGGGCAGTTCCACCCCGCTCGACGTCACCGTCGTCGGACTGATCGACCTGCCCGCCTCCACCGGCGGGTACGTCAACGCACAGTTCGACGCGGCGACCGCGTTGGGGCTCTTCACCGACGGGCGCCACGTCGGGCTCGTCGACATGTCGGCCGTCGACGGGGTGTCCCCGAAGCAACTGCAGGAGCGGGTGCGCACCTTCCTCGGCTCCGACGCCGATCTGTACGAGGTGCGGACCGGCGATCAGGTACGGGAGGACCAGAAGGCGCAGGTCAACGAGTTCCTGCAGATCTTCCAGTACATCCTGCTGGCGTTCGCGGCGATCGGCCTGGTCGTCGGCACGTTCATCATCTACAACACCTTCTCGATGATCGTCGCGCAGCGTAACCGCGAGTTCGCGCTGCTGCGTGCGGTCGGGGCGAGTCAGCGACAGGTGTCGCGGTCGGTCCTCTTCGAGGCGTTCGTCGTCGGTGTGCTCGGCGGAGCGCTGGGCCTGGCCATCGGCATAGGCCTGGCGGCCGCGCTCAAGGCGTTCACCAGTGCGTCGTCGGGTCTGCCGGAGGGCGAGCTGACGATCGGGGTCGGCGCGGTACTCGCGGGCATACTGGTCGGCGTCGTGGTGACGATGATCAGCGCATGGGTACCGGCAGCTCGTGCCGCCCGGGTGCCGCCGGTGGAGGCGATGCGTGCCTCGGCCGCCGAGGGATCGGCATCCCTGCGCAACCGCACCCTCATCGGTGCGGTCATCGGCCTGGCCTCGATCGTGGCGATCGTCGTCGGCGCGATGGACGAGGGCTCCGGACCGGCGCTGACGGTCGGCGCGGGCGCGGCCGGTCTGGTGCTGGCCGCGGTGCTGGTCGGACCGGCTTTCGCGCGGCCGTTCGTGGGAGTGCTCGGCCGTGTGGTCGGTGCGCCCTTCGGCACGATCGGACGGCTCGCACGCACGAATGCTGTTCGGAATCCCCGACGTTCGGCTGCGACGGCGTTCGCCCTGACGCTGGGCCTGATGCTGGTGGCGATCATCGGCACGCTCGGCCAGTCGTTCAAGGGCACGGTCGACGAGGCCGTCGACTCCGGCATCACCGCCGATTACATCCTCTCGGGCACCAACCAGGGGCCGTTGCCGCCCACGGTGGGTCCCTCGGTGGAGAAGGTGCCGGGTGTCGGCGAGGTGGTCTCGTTCGGCGTCGTGCAGGCGAAGGTCGACGATCAGCCGGTGCAGGGTTTCTCCGCGCTCGGTGGACCGCTGAGTGACGTCACGGTCATGGACATGGAGGACGGCGCGTCGTCGACGCTGCCGGCCGACGGGATGCTGATCAGTCACCGCACGGCGATGACGAAGGGCTGGGAGCGCGGCCAGGTCCTGAACTTCACCTCACCCATCGGTGAACAGGTTCAGGTCCCCATCGCGGGCGTGTACGCCGACAACGAGGCTCTCCAGCCGTGGGTCGTCGGTCCCGCGGTCTACGACCGCCTGGTCCCGCCCCCGGCGCGTTTCGACATCACGGTCTTCGTGAAGGCCGAGGCCGGTGCCGATCTGGAGACCCTGCGGACCGGGCTCGAGGACGCGACCGCCGGGTACCTGACCGTCCAGGTCAAGGACCGCGACCAGTTCAAGGGCCAGATCTCCGCGCAGATCGACCAGATGCTCGGCACGCTCTACGCGATGCTCGGCCTGGCGCTGCTGATCGCGGTGCTGGGCATCATCAACACCCTGGCGTTGTCGGTGGTGGAGCGGAAGCGCGAGATCGGCATGTTGCGTGCGATCGGCATGGTCCGAGGTCAGGTGCGTCGTTCGATCTACCTCGAATCGGTGCTCATCTCGATCTTCGGTGCCGTCGTCGGCGTCATCCTCGGAACGCTGATCGGCGTCGCCCTCGTGCGCACGCTGGCGGCGTGGGGTCTGGGCGCGCCGGTGATCCCGTGGTCGCTGATCGTGATCACGCTGGTCGCCTCGGCGGTGGTCGGTGTGCTGGCGGCGCTCTGGCCGGCGGTCCGCGCCGCCCGGACGGGGCCGCTCGAGGCGATCGCCGACCTCTGACGCCCTCCTCCTGTTCTGTGGCCCACGCGACCCGGGTTCTGTCCGGGCCGCGTGCTCACAGGTCGATATCAGGAACCGGATGACAGAATCGTCCGCATGACGCGACCACCCCAGGGCGATCCGAACGATCCGCGGAACAATCCGCCGGAGACCCGACAGTTCGATCCCGACTTCGACCCCTCGGCGCCGCCGTCGCAGGCCTACACCCAGCCGCACGCCGGTGAGCCGTATCCCGGGCCGTACACCGAGCCGCACGCCGGACCCCAGTACGACGAACCCCAGTACGCGGATCCCCGGTACACCGGCGGCTCGCCGTATGCGGGATCGCCGTACGACGCACCCCCGGGTGGTGAGCCCCCACGCGGCGGATCGTCGAAGGGACGCACCATCGGCCTCGCGCTGGTGGCGCTGGCCGCCCTGGTGATCCTCGGACTCGTCGTCGTGCTGGTCACGAAGTCCGGCGGTGACGAGGACTCACCCACCGCAGCGGGTTCGTCGTCGACGACGGCCACCAGTGAGGAGACGACGACCACCAGTTCGTCCCCGACCACCACGACGACGACGACCGAGGAGACGACGTCGAGTCCGAGCAAGAAGCCGGGTCCGGCGACGGTGGTCTACCAGCTCACCGGAAACGGTGACGTCGTGGCGCTCAGCTTCAGCAAGGGTGGCGGTTCGCCGACGGTCATCGCTGCCACCGGTTCGCCCTGGTCGCAGCGGGTGAACGTGAAGGGCAACAAGGCGACCCTGTCGGCCATCGTCGTCCGCGGTCCGGTCACCTGCAGCATCCTCGTCGACGGGGAACAGCTCGCGACCGCCACCAGCAACGGCGGCACGCTGAACTGCACCGCCGATCTCCCCGCGGAATAGGGGCTACCGCTTACGCAGCACCAGCACGAGGTTCGTGCCCAGCACCTCGCGGAGGCCCGGGACGCGCATGACCCACCACATCCAGCGCGGGATGTAGCGGGGGAAGGCGGCCAGCAGCTCGGCCCGATCGGTCACCGATCCCGCCCAGCGCAGGCCGTCGGCGGCGTGGACGGCGAACAGCGAGGTCCCGAAGAGGTTCTTGGGCGGGTGGCCGTGGCGTCGGGTGTAGAGACGTGCGGCGCGGTGTCCGCCGAGGTAGTGGGTGAGACCCATCTCGTGGCCGCCGAACGGACCCCACCACAGCGTGTAGCTGATGATGACGACGCCGCCGGGACGGGTCACGCGCAGCATGTCGTCGGCCATCTCCCACGGCGTCGGCGTGTGCTCGACGACGTTCGACGACACCGTCACGTCGATGCAGTCGTCGGCGAAGGGCAGATTCTGGCCCGACCCGCGGACCGAACCGCGATGTTCGAGACCGCCGGCGTGCATCTCCGTGGGGTCCGGCTCGACCGACATGTAGTGCGCGCCCCGTGCGCGGAAGGCGTCGGCGAAGTAGCCGGGACCGCCGCCGACGTCGAGGATGACGCCGCCGTCGAGGTCGGGTACGAACGCCTGCACCATCTCCGCGGTGTCGGCCGCCAGGGCGCCGTAGAACCGGGCGGGATCGGACTGCTCGTAGCGGAAGTCGTTCAGCAGCCCGGCCGCGCGCCGCAGGGTGGCCAGTCGGGCCATACGGTCGCGGCCGGAAGTCGTGGTCGTCATCGTCGGGAAACTCTAATCGACCGGAGTCTCGGCAGTTCATCAGCTACTCGGCGGTAGGCTGTCGTGCGATGCGCGTACCTTCCGACGTCCTGCTGCTGTGCTGGCGGGATACCCGCCACCCTCAGGGCGGTGGCAGCGAGACATATCTGGAGCGCGTCGGTGCCGAACTGGCCCGACGCGGTACCCGCGTCACCTTTTTGACCTCGGCGTATCCGGGCGCCGCCGGCGAGGAGTACCGCGACGGCATGCGGTTCGTGCGCGCCGGCGGGCGGATCAGCGTGTATCCGCGCATGCTGGCGACGATCCTGGCCGGGCGTCTCGGCTTCGGGCCGCTCCGGGACTGTCGGCCGGAGGTCGTCGTCGACACCCAGAACGGGGTGCCGTTCTTCGCGACCGCCGTCGCCTCGGCACCGACGGTGGTGCTGGTCCATCACTGTCATCGCGAGCAGTGGCCGGTTGCCGGTCGGTTACTCGGGCACGTCGGATGGTTCATCGAGTCACGACTCTCGCCGCGGGTTCATCGCCGGAACCGCTATGTCACCGTGTCCACGCCGTCGAAGACCGAACTCGTCGCGCTCGGCGTCGACGCGGATCGGATCTCCGTCGTGCGCAACGGCATCGACCCCGTCCCCGCCGGCGCTGTGCTCGCCGTACGGTCGTCCGACGCCGGCTCCGAGCCGGTGCGCCTGTGTGTCCTGTCGCGACTGGTGCCGCACAAGCAGGTCGAGGACGCGCTCACGGTGCTGGCGCAGCTGCGTCGTTCCGGGATCGATGTCCACCTCGATGTCATCGGCGGTGGTTGGTGGTCCGACGAACTGCGCTCGGCGGCAAGCGAACTCGAGGTCACCGACGCGGTCACCTTCCACGGTCACGTCAGTGAGGAGCGCAAGCACGAGCTGCTCTCGCAGGCGCGGGTCCACCTGATGCCCTCGCGCAAGGAGGGTTGGGGTCTGGCGGTGGTCGAAGCTGCGCAGCACGGGGTTCCGACCATCGGCTACCGCAGCTCGGTCGGTCTCGCCGACTCCATCGACGATGGCAACACCGGTCTCCTCGTCGACGGCGTCGACGAACTGGTGAGTGCCACCAGGAAGCTCATCGACAACCCGGACGAGGCCCAGCGGCTGGGGGACAGCGCCCGGGTTCGGGCGGGCCGCTACTCCTGGGCCGCCACGTGCGACGGGTTCATCGAGACGTTCGACGCCGTTCTCGCGCGCTGACGACGATCGCCCCCACGACCCCGGTCCCCAGCATCGCCGCCCAGAGAAGGTGTGCGGCGATCGCCATGGTCCGATCGGCCGCTCCCGCACCGCGATCGGCCGGATCGTCGACCCGGTACAACCGGAGATCGTCCCCGTCGTGGGCGAGGCGCGCGTCCGCCGCGAGCCGGGCGGGCGGGGAATTGTTCTCGACGAGAACCCAACCCACACCGAGTGCCGCGAGATCCTCGGGTGAGCCGCCGGCCTCGAGCGCCGACGCCACGGCCGCTGCGTGCTCACTCGGTGGGTCGACGACCTCGCCGTCGACGGTGAGTGCACCGGACTCGATCACCGGGGCCCGCAGCATCCGCGCCGCCGGATCGAGCGAGACGCCGTCCGCGAATCGGTAGTGCCGCACGGTGTCCGCGGGCCAGAGGGCGACCGAACCCTGATCGTCGGGCACTATCGCCGACACCGCGGCCCAGTCGTCGGGGTAGGCCACCGGCCGCACCGAACCGCCGGCACCCCAGGCGAGATCGGGCAGCGGGGCGACGACGAGTAACACGACCCCGACGAACGCGAAGCCCGACGGCACGCGCCGGCAGGCCGCCGCGACCGCACCGGCCACGGCCAGCGTGACCCCGGGGACGAGCAGTGCGGAGAACTTCTGGGTGTCGCGGAGCAGACCGGCACCGGGGACGTGTTCGACCGCGAACTCCAGCAACCACTCTCCCGGACCGAAGCTGCCGCCGATCAGCAGAACCGCGACGGCGACAGACAGTGCGGCGATTCCTCGCACCAGCGGATCGAGGGTCGTCCGACGACGGAAGAGGTGGACGGCGCCCATCGCGACCACGAGCAGCAGGCACAGCGTCGCGATCGCCGCCCACCAGATGGAGCGACTGGTGGGCACCGCATCAGCGTTCCAGATGCCGCCCAGCGAAAGGACGGTTCCCACCGGTCCCAGGCCCGGCTCCGACCGGAGGCCGAACGCATCGACGCCGGCGGCGGCGGAAGTCGTGGTGGCGTCGCTGATCACGGCCGTCACGACCCACGACAGAGTGCTCAGGACCCACAGTCCGGCGGCGATGAGTGCGGGGCGCAGGCCGACCGGACGGCACCCGAGCCCCACGATCAGCACGACCCCGGCGAGCACCGATCCCGTCGGTGTCAACCCCGCAGCGGCCAGCAAACCACCCAGCCGGAGAAACCGCGCCGCGTCGTGGTGATCCCGAAGTTCCGATGCCGCAACGAGAATCCAGCCCAGCGCGGCGTACCCGACCAGCAGACTCCAGTGCCCCTGCAGGAGACGTTCGGCGACATAGGGATTCCAGATCGCCGCGAGAGCGGCGGCCGCCGCGCCCGTACGCCCGGCGCCGGGGACGAGCCGGAATGCCAATCGGCCGAAGCCGACACCCGCGAACACCAAGGCGGCCAGCAGGATCGCGGTGACCACCGTGCCACCGTCGACCACTGTCGACGCCATCGCGACGAACCAGTCCTGCGGTACCGCGCGCGGCGGCAGGTCACCGATGCCCAGCGTGGTGTCGGTGACGTGGGTGCGCGGCGTCGACACCGCGTCCCGGTACAGCAGGTAACCGGGTCCGACGCCGATCGATCCGGGGAGCAGCGGCGCCAGGACGGCCACGGCCGCAACGGCACTCACCAGGTAGAGCGTCGGGAGCAACCGTCCGGAGAACACCGCGGCCCGGGTGGCTCAGAAGTGGTGGGTGTCCGACGGCGCGGGTGCGTGCACCGGGTCGTCGTCGAACTCCGACTCGGTGATGCCGTAGGCGCGCGCGAGGTCGAGGATCTTGGTGGCGCGTGCGATGCGGGGGAGGTCCGAACCGTTGCGGATCTCCCCGCCGTCGCGCTCGAACTCCGCGAAGAATTCCCGCGCCCAGGTGATCTCGTCCTGGGACGGCGACAGGCCCTCGTTGACCGGGGCGCACTGCGCGGGCGTCAGGCAGATCTTGCCCGTCATGCCGAACTCCGCACTCACCGCGGTGGCCTCGCTCAGTTTGAGGGCGCTCGAACCGACGGTCGGGCCGTCGATGGCACTGGGAAGGTGAGCGGCCTTGGCGGCGATGGTGAATCTCGACCGGGCGTAGGCGAGGGTCTGCGGGCTGTCGCCGAAGCCGGTGTCCCGGCGGAAGTCACCGATACCGAAGGCAAGGCGGAAGGTGCCCTTGGCGGAGGCGATCTCGCTGATCCGCTCGAGTCCGCGGGCGGTCTCGACGAGAGCGACGATCGGGAGGCCCGGTAGGCGCTTGGCGGTCTCGGTCACGTGGTCGACGGACTCGACCATCGCCAGCATCACGCCGCCGATCGCGGTCCCCGCGAGTGCCTCGAGGTCATCGGCCCACCACGGGGTGCCGAAGCCGTTGATGCGGACCCATTCACCGGCGCCGGGACCGGAGCCGTCCTTGGGGCCGATCCAGCGCACGACGTTGTTCCGCGCCTCGACCTTGTCCTTGGGAGCCACGGCGTCTTCGATGTCGAGCACGACGATGTCGGCGCGCGAGCGAGCCGCCGGCTCGAACTTCGCGTAGTGGGCGCCGTTGACCAGGAGCCAGCTTCGGGCCAGCACCGGATCGATACGCGAACCGACATCGGTCGATTCGGCGTCGTAGGTCGTGTTGTCGTCGTACATCGATATCTCTCGTTCGTGAATTCTGCAGCCTACCCATCGTTGCCTATGCCCGATGACCGGTGCAAAGCACCCTGCGCGCGGGAGCCGGTGTCAACTCGGCACACTTGTGCCATGCAGCAGACCAGGCCGACCGGACGGCGCCGGGCCGCTTCGGGCACCGTCGGCGCCGTCGGATCGGTGGCCGTCGGCTCGATGGTCGCCAACATCTGCATGTACGTGGTCCATCTGAGCGCGAGCGCGCGCTATCTGGATGTCAGCGAATACGGCGAGTTCGCGGTCCTGCTGTCGGCGATGCTCGTGTTGGGCGTACCCGCGCTGGCGCTGCAGAACGTCGTCGCACGCGAGGTGGTCCTGGGCTGCGACGAGCGCCGTCTGCGGCGGGTGGGGATTCAGACGACCCTGTATGTGGTCCTCCTGGTCGCGGTCGCCACACCGCTGGTCGCCCTGCTGATGCGCACCGATGTGGTCACGACACTGGCCGCCCTCGGCGCTGCCCCGTTCCTCGCACTGATCGCCGCAGGTCAGGGCATTCTGCAGGGGCGCGGCGAGTTCCGGACGCTGTCGTGGGTGTTGGCCGCGGTCGGGATCCTGCGCTCGATGCCCATCGTGGGCGCTTTCGTCGCGGGTGCCGGTCCGGCGGGCGGACTCCTCGCCGGAACCGTGGGTGCCGCGGTCTCGGCGGTCGTCGTCTGGCTGGTCGTCGGGAAAGTCGGGGAGCGCGCGTCGGACGCGGGCACGGTGGGAGTCCTCAGCGTGGTCCGCGCGTCGCAGGTCCAGTTGGTGCTCATCGTGGCGTCGTCGGTGGATCTGCTGCTCTCACCGCGGGTTCTCGACGCCGAGTCGGTCGGCGTCTACGCGCTCGGCGCGATAGCCACCAAGGTCGCGTTCTGGCTGCCGCAGGCCATTGGCGTCGTCTTCTACCCGCGCCTCGCCGACCCCGCCCGGTCCCGGGTCTCCCTGCGGCAGGCAGTGGCGGTGGTCGCCGGCGTCGGCGTGGTCCTGACTCTCGGCGCGGGGCTCGCGGGACCGCTGGTGCCGACCGTGTTCGGCGACGGCTACGACCAACTCGTCCCACTCCTGTGGCTCTTCGCCTACATCGGTGCCGCCCTCGCCGTCCTCCAGGTCGTGTTGCTGTCGGCGATCGCCCGTGATCGCACCCGCGTCGCCTTCGTGACGTGGATCGTCGTGGCGATCGAGGTGGTGGTCATCCTCACCGCTGCCGGTTCGGTGCTCGGGGTCGCGGCCACCGCGGCGGTCGCGGTGACGATCGCAGCCGCCGGCACGTGGGCGCTCACACGCTGATCGGCGGTTACATTCGGCCCAGACGCAGGAACGTTGCCGGGATCGGGAAGTTTCGGCAGGGTTGTGTGATGAGCGACAACGGAGTCACCAAGGTCACTGTCCAACGAGTCATCGAGGCACCGGTCGACGCGGTGTTCGACGTCCTCTCCAATCCCGAGAGGCATCAGGCACTCGACGGTTCGGGGTTCATCCGCGGCGTCGACCACGCCGATCGCATCCAGAACGTCGGTGAAGTGTTCACGATGAACATGGCGGGCGACCACATGGGCGGCGAGTACAAGACCGACAACCACGTCACCGGGTACGCCAAGGACAAGCTGCTGGCGTGGAAGACGACTCCCGCCGGCACCGAGCCTCCCGGCTGGGAGTGGTTGTGGGAGCTGGAAGCCCAGGGCCCCAACGAGACGCTGGTCCGGCACACCTACGACTGGTCGAAGGTCACCGACAAGAAGCTCCTCGAGCAGGTGAAGTTCCCGCTCGTGACCGAGGCCCAGCTCGAGGACACCCTCGGCCGTCTTGCGGCCGAGGCTGCTTCCTGAGTTCTATCCGTCGGTTCCGGCGGTGCCACCGCCGCCGGACCGCCGGAACCTCGCGGGCATCCACGCCGGGTTGATCAGGAGCGCCCCGACGACCAGCGCGGCGACGCCGAGGACGCCGGTCACGATCGGCACGATACGACCCCAGATCGTGATCGGCGTCGCGAGATCCGAAGCGAGACGCGACATCTGGGACTGTGTCGTGTCGTCGTAGGAGAAGGTCGCCTGCAGGTGCGGCAGCCGGAAGTCCGGCGGCACACCGGGAGTGCCGTCGGGGAAGGCGTAGAACTCGTCGACGGTGATCTTCGCGTCGACGATCGTGCCCGTCCGCGGTTCGACGGCCAGGTCCCACGAACTGCGGTGTCGCAGAGTGGCAGTCAGGTCGCGGCGCGGGCCGTCGATGCCGAACCACGATGCCGGCCGGGTGATGACGACATCCGTGCCGACCGGCCTGCCGAGCGCGGCCCGGGCGAGGTCGGTCTCGGGGACCTCGGCGCGGAACCGGGCGACGTCCTTGCCGACGACCTCGGTGTCGCCGTCGTACTTCAGGGGCACGGTCGTCCGCGTGACGACGTCGAAGAACTCGTGGTCGGTCAGGCGGGTGTCGAAGGGCAGCAGGTAGGTGAAACCGCGGCGGTCGGGCACCAGCACCGGCGCCTGATTGCTGTCGTACTGGATTTCCGACGCCCCGCGCGCGGACAGCTGCGGTTCGGCGGTCTCCCGGTCGAGGGTCACCCGGTCCTTGACCGCGTTGACCGTGGCGTCGTTGCAGGCGTCCGGCGAATCGGCGTCGGCGCCACTGCCGGGCCGCGGATCCTCCGGCTCCACCGCCCGGTCGTCGATGCGCAGCGTCTCGGCCTGGACCGAGGTGCCGGCCTGCAGCGTGACCCGATGTTCGTCGGACGGCTGGACCGCGACGACCCGCTGCTGGCGGACCAGATCGGCGTCGAGTGTCCGTGCCGCGGGTGTCGCCAGCGAGCAGCGGTCGAGGATCGTCGCGTCCTCGGCGGTGGCCACCGTGGTGAAGTCGGTGCTCAGCGGGATCTCGCGGAAGTTGCCGACGAGCAGTGTCGGCAGCGCGATGGTCACCGCGACGAGGAAGCTGCCGATGAAGATGAGCGTCGGTCCGGCCAGATCCGCGGTCGACCAGCGGTGAGGTGCGGACTGTTCCACCGCGGATGGGGGCACCGGGGACGGCTCCGAAGACATGGTGGCGAGGGTAGTGGATGCCACCGGGCTACCCTGTCACCAGCATGACCAGCACCGACTCCGCCCGCGACTCAGTCGCAGCATCGAACACCGATTCCCGCTCCGGCGCGCCGCGCTCCGACGCCGCCGGTCCGGCGGCCACGTCGCGACGCTTCTACCCACAACTCGAGGGCATGCGTGCGCTCGCCGCGATCGGCGTCCTGATCACGCACGTGGCCTTCCAGACGCGGGCCGTCGAGATCGCGGTCCTCGGCCCCGTCCTCGGTCGCCTCGACCTTGCCGTCGCGCTGTTCTTCGGGCTCTCCGGGTTCCTCCTGTGGCGGCCGTGGGTCGACGCCGCGCACCGAGGTGCCGGGCATCCGTCGATCCCGCGGTATCTCAAGCACCGCGCCGTCCGCATCTGGCCCGCGTACGTCGTGGTCGTCGTGCTGGTGCTTCTTCTCCTGCCGGAGGCCCAGGGCGCCGACTTCGACGTCTGGCTCGCCAACCTCACCCTGACCCAGGTCTTCGTGCCCCTGACGCTGACCGCAGGACTCACCCAGATGTGGAGCCTGTCGGTCGAGATCGCCTTCTACGCGCTGCTCCCGCTCATAGGTCTCGCACTGGTGCGGTTGCGGGGCCGACAAGCTGGTGCGCGCATCCCGGTGCTCTTGGTGCTCGGCGTTCTCAGCCTCGGCTGGGCCTGGGTCGGCACCTCGCTCCCCGTCGCCGATGGTGTGGAGACCAAGAACTGGGTGTTCGGTCACCTGCCGTGGTTCGTCGCCGGCCTGATCCTCGCCGAGGTCGCCGGCGTGCTCGACACCGCAGGAGCGCCACGCGGGCGGTGGATGAACCTGGCGATACGGCTCAGCGCGAACCGGTGGCTGATGTTCGGGGTCCTCGTCGTCGCCTACGGGCTGGCGTGCACCCGCTTCGCCGGTCCGACCGGTCTCGGCGACGTCACCAACATCGAGTTCGTCGCCAAGATGACTCTCGGTGCGCTGTGCGGCTACGCGCTTCTCGCGCCGCTCGTCTGCAACCCGGGGCCGTTCCGGTTCCTCACCTCACGCGTGATGCTCGCGCTGGGACGCTGGTCCTACGGCATCTTCATCTGGCACGTCGCGGTCCTCGCAGTAGTCTTTCCGCTGTTCGGCATCGTGCCGTTCAACGGCAACACTCTCCTGGTCCTGGTGATCACTCTGGGACTCTCGGTCGGGATCGCCGCGGCGTCTTACGCCTTCGTCGAGGAACCGGCGCGGAACTGGTTGCGCAACCGCGACACCCGACGACGCAACCGGCCGGCTGCTGCTTCCTCGTCGGCGGATTCTTCGGATTCCCCGGCCGACCAGAACACCAGCCAGCCGGTCATCAACACCGCGATCAACGCGGGCAACTGAACCCACCACTCCCAGCCGTGGTAGCCGCCGGCGGCGTGCCACGGACCGGCGGTCAGACCGACGGTCGCGAGCATCATCATCGCGAAGGTCGTTGTCACCCCGGCTTTCGGCGGGATCGCCGCGGCGACCACACCCACCCCGATGCCCACGGCCAGGCCCCACCAGCCCGACAACAACCACGACGCACCGAGAATCCCCAGACCGGCAGCCATCAGGGTGAACCGCCCGGTGGTCACGGTTCGCGGTTCGGCGACGGCCTCCCGTCGCGAGGACGGCCACCATGCCGCGACGAGCAGCAGGGCCATCAGCACGAGTCCGACGACAAGCGACCAGCGGTACAGCGAGTCGAACCGGTAGGTGAGCTCGACCGTGCCCGACGCCCCGGCCGGCACGATCCAGCCCTGCTGCCAGCCGTTCACGACCACCGGCGACAACTCCCGGCCGTCGACCCGCGCGACCCAGCCCGGGTTGGTGGATTCGGGGACCACGAGCAGGCGTTCGGGACCGGAATCGATCTGCACCGCACGACTCGCCGCGGTCCACTCGGAAACGTCCGGCGTGGTCGTCGCGGCGCCGTCCACCGGCGACCCGACCGTCAGTGACACGGCGTCGACGGTGAACGCCTGACCGGGATTGACGGACACCTCCTGCTGCCCGGCGGGCAACCGCAGCTCGCCCGGCGTGCAGGCACGGGCCACCACTGGTTCCCCGGAACGCAGTGCGGCCGTGGTGGTCCGCGCGGAGATCCCGACCACCTGACCGGCGGCGGTGATGCCGAGGCCATCGCCGCAGCGGATCTCGACGACCCGGTCACCGTCAGCGGGTGCGCGCGGTGCCGGGAAGACCTCGACCTCGGCGATGCCCGGTGGTGCGGGCGTCGCGAATCCGAGGCTGTTGACGTCGATCAGGTCGCGCTGTTCGCGGATGGTGATCTCGATGCGGTCGGTGATCGCCGGGTCGAGCCGCAGGACGCCGTCCTTGCCGACCTCACGGATCTGTTCGCCGGTGCCGAGATCGACGGCGACCTCGGTCGGGGTGGCCGGGTAGTCGCCCGGCGCAACGAGTTTCACTGATTCGACACGCTGCTCGGCGGGCAGGTGGACGACCAGGGTCGGCGTGGCGTCGTCGGCCGGCTCTTCGTCGTCCTCGCGATCCTCGGGCTTCTCCTCGTCGGGGATCTGCGGCGCGGTCCACGTGGTGCCGGGGTCGCCGTCGACGGCCGCGGCCGGGCTGCCGCGGGGGTCGGTGACCGGTCGCGGTCCGGTGGCCGTCATGCCGCCCGGTGTGGCGAGCAGTCGGTTGAGTGCGGCGCCGGGACGTGGCCGGAGAACGGCCGACGGGGTGACCGCGGTGTCCTGGGGAACCGACAGGGCGCGGCTGAACACCGACGACGTCTCCGGTGACAGGCCGAGGCCCGGTGCGCAGCGGGTCTTCTCGCGAGCCGGATCGGCGACGCACCAGGCCCGCCCGTTGAGTTCGGAGTACAGCAGCCACTGGGCGACGGTGGTGCCCGCCCCGAGTTCGGGCAGGACGACGCGGTGTCTGATCTGCAGCGGCGTGGAGGTGCGCAGGTTCGACACCTCCACCTCACCGAGGGCGAACTGGTTTCCGGCGGTGCCGTCCTCGGTGCGCAGGGCGCGGATCTGAATCCAACGGGTCGGGCCGCTCGGGGCGGTCACCGTCGTCGGCTCACCCGGCTCGAGCCCCGACGCCACGGTGCTGCCGGCCTCCGTGGTGATCAGGACGCTGGTCACGTCCGAGCCGAGGGCCTTCGCGGTGGTCAGCGACAACGCGAGATCCGTCTGGGGAGTGGTGAACCCGATCCGCATCCACCGGCCGACAGCCCCTTCGAGTCCGCCGCTGACCCAGGCCGTCTGGGGGTTGCCGTCGAAGGCCGCGGCGGGGGAGTTCGCCGGCGAGGTCTGTCCCGGTTGCACCGCGTCCGATGCCGAGCCCGACGTCGTGACCTCGATCTCGCCACTCCGGTTGTCCAGCAGCCATTCCCCGCGGACGAGCGGCTGATCGTCGACCGGGTAGTCGGCGGCCGCGTTCTGCGTGCGCCGCGGGTCGTCGGCCGACCGGATGGCGGAGCTGTGGTCGTCGACCCGTCCGAAGTCGGTTTCGCGGTCGCTCGGGGTGTCGGTGACGATGAGTGGGCCGTCGGCGATCCCGGCGCGTCGGGCATCGGCGTCGAGCAGGACCGGTCCGAGAGGCGGAAGGCCTTGTCGTGCACGTACTTCGGCGAGCGCCGCGATGGCCTCCGGGCCGCCGGCCACGCGCGGGATGCCCCGCTCGTCGACGAGGAGGGGGCCGGTGCCGTCGAATCCCGTCGCCTCGACCGCATAGATCTGGACGGCGGGCATGGTGGGTCGCAAACCGTTGTCGCGCATCACGCCCCGGACGCTCGGCGGTCCGACCTGGGGACCGAACTGTGCCACCCGCGTCAAGCCGGGGGAGGTGTCGAGTGCCTGCTGCGCGAGGAGGGGTCGCGCGGACCGGGAGGTCTCGGGGTCGAGATCTGCGCGCAGCACGACGAAGCCCACGCCCTGCTGGGCGAGGGTCTCGGCCAGGCCGGGTGACCCCCGGCCGGCGGCGATCTCGCGTTGCACGGAGTCGAGTGCGCGGATGGCTCCGGGCGGGGTCAGCGGGATGGCGTCGCGCACGGCCCACGGGGCGTCGGCGAGCGGTTGCAGGGGTTCGTCGCGGGTGAGACCCCACAGCTGATCGGCGAACGGCGCGCCCGGGACGACGAGGGCGCGCGCTGGTGGCGAGTCGTCGGGGCGAGCGCTGTGTTCGGACAACCAGTCCGCGGTCTGCTTCCAGTGGTTCGGGATCGCGGTGTAGGTGCCGGCGGGAGCGAGCTGACCGGTCCAGATGAGCGACCCGGCGCCGATGACCGCCACCAGCAGCACGATGGCCGCGGCCACCGGGCGGGATCGCTGGGGATGTGCGAAGGCCGAGAGTGTCTCCCGAACGGAGACGGTGCCGGGCAACGGGACCCGTGCCAGCAGGTGCGCGACACCGAGTACCAGCGGGATGCGGATGAAGGGTTCGAACTTGTGGATGTTGCGCAGCGGCGCACCCGAACCGTCGAGGAACACCCGGACCTGCTCGGCGATCGGCGACCCGAGACCCCCGGCGAAGCCGACACACATGACCACCAGGCCCACGCCCAGGATCGCCACGAGGCGACCGCGGAACGGCATGTGCCGCATGCACAGACCGGCGAGTCCCGCAGCGGCGATCGTGCCGGTGGCCAGTACCGCGGCCGGTTGGGTGACGAGGACCGCGCCGGCGACACGCTCGGTCGACACGAACGGGGTCCACGAGCTCGCGCCGCGCATGACCTCGGTCAGCGACGTCCACTGCGTCGTGACGCGGGCGGACTCGATGTAATCCAGGAAGGGCGGGCTGACGCGGGACAAGATGAGCAGCGGGACGATCCACCACGCGCACGCCAGGAACAGGCCCAGGGCGGTCCAGGCACCGAAGCGCCACCAGCGGCGGTCTCGTGGCCGGTGCAGAAGCCACCACATGGCCGCGACGCCGAGCGCGGCGGCCGTGGCGACCGCGTTCACCGCACCCATCAGGGCGACGGCAGCCGCTGACCGTGCGGCCTCCCGCCAGAGCGGCCGACCATCGGAGGCAGAGGCGTCGAGCGCCCGGATCACCGGCAGCAGGACCCAGGGCGCCAGCATCATCGGCAGTGTCTCCGACGAGATCGAGCCGAGGGTGGTGAGGACGCGCGGACTCAGGACGAAGACGACGCCCGCGAAGATCCGCGACGCCGGTGAGCCCAGTCGCAACGCCTCCGCGACACGCACGATGCCGACGAAGCCGACGGTGAGGAGCAACGCCCACCACAACCGCTGGACGATCCAGGGCGGGACCGACAGCAGATCACCGAGGGCGAAGAAGGCGCCGTGCGGGAAGAAGTATCCGTACGCCTGGTTCTGGACCTGCCCCATCGGGGCATTCGGGGTCCACAGGTGCGCCGCCCGCGCGAGGAACCCGAGCGGGTTCGCCGTCAGGTCGAGCTTGGTGTCGGCGGCGATCTGGCCCGGGGACTGCAGCAGGCAGACGATCAGCGCGATCGCGGCAGCCACACCGATCCCACGTGCCGACAGGACACCTGTGGAAGCGGTGGTCGATGTACTACTCAGTTGCTGCTGCCGTCAGAAGGGCCCCGACGCCGAGCATCGGGGGCGGGCGTCAGTTGGTCTCGCCCGCGCCGCCGCGCGATCCGTAGTCGACCGAACCCTGGACGAATCCGCTGTTCGGATTGATGTTGTTCAGGTCCGTCGACGGGCTGTTCTCGGAGGCGAGGAACCCGCCGAGGAACACCGCGCCGAGTCCCACCAGGATGCCGGCCACTCCGGCGACAGCGCCGGCCACAAGGCGGTTGTTGGTCATGGCGAAGAAACTACCATCGCGCGGTGTCTCACCTCGGTGTCACCCGCGCATGTCCGGCGGTTCGGGCACGGGTTTCGACATCAGCGGCGCGAGCGGACCTTCGCCAGCGTGCGATCCCACAGCAGTTGGGTGCTCAGTTTCAGCACCTCTGGCTTGTGGACGTCGCGGCTGAGCAGCAGCGTCGACGCCGTGATCGTGCCGGCCGACGCCTTCGACCGGTGGCCGGAGTCCAGATGCGGTTGCGGGTCGTATTCGATGGCGAGCTGGATCGCCTCGGCCTTCTTCGTCCCGGCGATCTCGTCGGCGAGCCACAGCGCGAGGTCGATGCCGGCGGAGACACCGGCCGCGGTCACGATGCGTTCGTCGGGGCCGGCGCGCACGATGCGCTCGTCCGGCACCGCGGTCACGCCGTAGAGGGACAGCGCGGTCAACGACGACCAGTGGGTGGTCGCGCGGAGACCGTCCAGCAGCCCGGCGGCAGCCAGGACCACCGAGCCGGTGCAGACCGACGTCGTCCATTGCGCGCCCGGGCTGACAGCACGCAGCCAGTCCAGGAGCTTCTCGTCCTTCGCCGCGCCGAAACACCCCGGGCCGCCGGGGACGAGGATCAGATCGGGTGACGGCGTCTCGTCGAACGAATGCGTCGCACCGATGAGGAGAACACCGGAATCGGCGACGACCGGTCCGGCCTCGTGCGTGACGAACCGGACCTCCGCGTCGGGAAGCATGCGCAGCACCTCGTAGGGGCCGATGAGGTCGAGGGCGGTGAACCGCGGGTAGAGGACGATCGCGATCTGCGTCATGGGTGTGCCTGTCTGTTCGGTGATGGTGGTGCGGTGGTCAGCGAAAGGTCTTGCGATAGTGATCGGGGGAAACGCCGAGGCGTCGGATGAATGTGCGGCGCAACGACTCCGAGGAGCCGAATCCGCAGCGCGCGGCGATCACCGGCATGGTGTCGGAGGATTCGGTCAATGCACGACGAGCCGCGTCGGTGCGGACCCGCTCGATGTAGTCGCTGGGCGGTTCGCCGGTCTCCTCGGTGAAGACGCGGGAGAAATGGCGAGGACTCATCGCGGCTTCCTGCGCGAGGTCGTGAAGCCGGTGGGGCAGTCCGGGTTCGGCCTCGATGCGTTGCTGCGCATCGCGGATCACGTCGCGGCGCGCCCGTGGCATCCACACCGGCGGAGCGAACTGGCTCTGCCCGCCGGGGCGCCGCATGTAGAGGACCAGCCAGCGGGCGACCAGCTGGGCGAGCTCGGTGCCATGGTCCTCTTCGACGACGGCGAGGGCGAGGTCGATGCCCGCGGTGACGCCGGCCGACGTCCAGACGTGATCGGAGCTGCGGACGAACAGCGCCTCGGCGTCGACCTGCACCGTCGGGTATCGCTCGGCGAGGTGCTCGGCCATGGCCCAGTGCGTCGCCGCGCGCCGGCCGTCGAGGAGACCGGCCTCGGCGGCCAGGAAGGCGCCGTTGCAGACGCTGATGACGCGCCGCGCCCGGGTGGCCGCCTCCCGAATCCACTCGATGAGTTCGGCGTCGTCGACGGCCCGGTGGACGCCCATGCCGCCGGGCAGCAGCAGGGTGTCGACGGGTTCGGCGGGGTCTGGCAGTGCGTGGGCGACGAACTGCAGTCCGACGCCGGTGTCGATCGGCTGCCCGTGCTGCGACACCAACCGCAGGTCATAGGTGACGGGCGACCCCTGATCACGCAGGGCGATCGACGCGGTGGTGAAGACGTCGGCCGGTCCCGTCACGTCGAGCGACTGCACCCCTGGGAACCCGAGAACCAGCACGGTTCGTGTCATGAGCTCATCGTGGCCGACACGGCTCACGTCGTCCAGGACATGCATCCCACACTTGAGGACATCGGGACTAGAGCGTCACCTGCGGTTGCGTATCGCATTTCGCCGGGACGATGAACACCGGTCGGTGGCAGTGCTTGAGTACGCGCTCGGCGACGCTGGACCGCAGCAGCGCCTTGAGGCCCGACGCCCCGCGGGTCCCGGTGACGAGCAGATCGACGTCGAGTGCCTCGGCGGCGGCGACGAGAGCGCCCCACACCGTCGACTCGACCTCGACGAGCGTGCCCTTCGTCGACAGTCCGCATTCGCGGGCCAGGGCCACGCCGCGTTCGTTGATCTTCGCGGCCTCGTCCTCGAGGGCGCGGTCGACCCCGGCGTCGAGTTGCGTGTCGACGAACGGCTGCATGCCGCCGGCGAGGGTGGACATCCGGGCGGGTGTCATGCCGCCGGGTTGCCAGGCGGTGACGACGACGGCGGATTCGGCGCGCAGGAAGTGTCCGGCATAACGGATCGCACGATCGGCGTTCGGTGAGCCGTCGTAGGCGATCATCAACGTCTGTCCGGCGCGATTGGCACCGCGACCGCTGGGGGCGGTCGCGGATTCGGCCGAGATGGACCCCACGTCCATTTGCTCAGGTTACATGCCAGACTCGAGCCATGGGCCCAACTCGACGACCTCGCTGGATTCGGAACGCGCTGACGACTGCGACGGTCGCGGCATTGGGTCTCGGTCTCGTCGCCTGTGATTCGTCGACGCCCGAATCCGCGCCGCCCACACCGTCCGCGTACAGCTCGCCCACGGCGTCCCCGTCGTCGGTGGCCGCGACGACCACTCCTGTCGCAAACGCTTGTGGCGCGGAACAGCTCGCGAAGCTCACGCTGCGGCAGAAGCTGGCCCAGCTGATCGTCGTGGGTGTCACGGGCGCCGGCGACGCGCAGCAGATCGTGGAGGACGAGCAGATCGGCGGGATCTTCGTCGGGAGCTGGACCGACAAGGCGATCCTGACGAGTGGTGCGGCATCACGGATCTCGCAGAACTCGTCTATCCCGCTGATGGTCACCGTCGACCAGGAGGGCGGTCGGGTGTCGCGGCTGTCGGCGCTCGGCATCGACCACGCCTCGCCGCGTGAACTGGCGCAGACCAAGACGCCCGCCCAGGTGAAGGAGATCGCCGCCGGCGTCGGTCGCAAACTCAAGAACCTCGGCGTCACCGTCGACTTCGCGCCCGTGGCCGACGTCAGCGACGAATCCGACAACGAGGTGATCGGCGACCGTTCCTTCAGCAACGACCCGGCCGTCGTCACCGAGTACGCGGCCGCCTACGCCGCCGGCCTCGCCGAGGCCGGAATCACGCCGGTGTACAAGCACTTTCCCGGACACGGCCACGGTTCGGGCGATTCGCACCTCGGTGTGGTGACCGTCCCGTCGCTGGCCGAACTGCAGAACAGCGATCTGGTGCCCTTCCGCAATCTGCTGCGTGACCCGGGCATTGCGGGCGCCATGGTCGGTCATCTCATCGTGCCCGGCCTGACCGACGGATTGCCGGCGTCCATCAGCCGGCCGGCCATCCAGATGCTGCGGACGGGCGTGGGCTACAACGGGCCGCGGTACAACGGCGTGATCTTCTCCGACGACCTGTCGGGCATGGCGGCGATCAGTCAGCGCTACCCGATCGAGCAGGCGGTCGAGAAGTTCATCCTCGCGGGTGGCGACGTCGCGCTGTGGCTGTCCACCGACCGCGTCCCGTCGGTCCTCGACAACCTCGAGACCGCGGTGAAACGCGGACGCCTCGCACCCGCGCGCCTCGATGCGAAGGTGACACGCATCCTCCGGTCGAAAGGCGTCATCACCTGCTGAGTAATCTGTCGTGGGCGGCCCGAGCGAACGTTAAACTTACCGATTGGTAAGTTTATTGGGTATGGTCCTTCGGACACGACAGTGAGGATGGAGGCGGCCATGTCGGGCGGAACCAAGCGCCTGCCGCGTGCAGTGCGGGAGCAGCAGATGCTCGACGCCGCCGTGAAGGTGTTCTCGCAGAACGGTTTCCGTGAGACCTCGATGGACGCCATCGCGTCTGAGGCGCAGATCTCCAAGCCGATGCTGTACCTGTACTACGGCTCCAAGGAGGAGCTGTTCAGCGCCTGCATCGCCCGTGAGTCCGGACTGTTCATCGACGCGATGAGCGTCGGTTTCGACCCGTCACTCACCCAGCGCGAGCAGGCCGTCACCGTCATCCGCGAGTTCCTGCGCTTCGTGCACGAGAACCGAGAGTCGTGGCGCGTGCTGTACCGCGTCGCGATCGGGACCGCGAGCTTCGCCGGCATCGTCTCCGACAGTCGCCAGCGGGTGACCGAGATGGTCGCGGCGCTCATCAAGGCCGGCACGACCGTCGAGACCGCCGGCGACATCGACTTCGAACTCACCGCCGTCGCCATCGTCGGCGCCTGCGAGGCGGTCGCCGACCGCATCACCGAGGGCGACGTCGACCTCGACAAGGCCACCAACATGCTCGTCGGCATCGCCTGGCGCGGCCTGAAGGGTGTCGGTACCGACATCTGAGCAGCGAGCTCGCGAGCGTATCGAAGGGTCGCTCACTCGATCCGTTCCCGCTCACGCGATCCGTTCCCGCTCACGCGAATGGTGTGAGCGGGAACGGAAACGGTGAGCGAAAAGCCCTCAGCCCTTCCGCGTCGTCGCGGTGAGGTGCGGGAATCCCTTGCGACGGTCGCGGATCGCGATGTCGAAGTTGCCCTCGCCGTCGATGCGGCGGGTGTAGAGGTTCACCTTGGCGGGCAGCAGGATCGGCTTGCCGAACTTGACGTCGTAGGTGACCGCGCCGGGCAGCTGGGCCTCGACGTTTGCGATTGCCGCTGCGGCGCTCCACATCCCGTGGGCGATCGCCTTGGGGAAGCCGAAGGCCTTGGCGGTCAGGTTCGCCATGTGGATCGGGTTGCGGTCGCCCGATGCGGCGGCGTACTCGCGGATGCGTCCCAGGTCCACGGACAGAACCGAATCCGGCGGCGGCGGGGTCTTCGACTTCGGTTCGGGACCGCGCGGCTCGTCGGACAGGCTGGTCCGCTGCTGCTTGAGGAAAGTCGCGGTCTGTGTGGTCACCAGTTCGGTGCCGACGCTGATCTCGCTGATGACGTCGACGAGGATGCCCTTGCGGTGCTCCCGCAGGTTCTCCGCGTGGGTCTCGATGGACAGCGGCTCGCCGACCTCGATCGGACGCTTCCGCTCGATCTTGTTCGTCATGTGGACCGAACCGATTGCACCGAACGGGAACTCGTCCGACGTCAGCAGCTTCATGACCACCGGGAACTGCAGCACGAACGGGTACGTCACCGGCAGAGTGGCGCCGAAGCGCTGACCGGTTGCATGGCAGTACGCCTGCAGCGCAGCGGGATCGACGCGGACGCCCTCGAGCCGGTAGTGAGTGTCGGGCAGCGGCGCGTCGGCCGGGACGCGGGCCGGCTTGCCGACGCCCGGCAGCATCCCGGTGACGGCCTTGCCGTACAGCTCGCCGGTGCCGGGGGCGCCGGGAAGAGTGATCGTCTTACCCATCACGCACCCAGGAATCCCTGGCCGCAGACGCGGACCACGTTGCCGGTGATGGCGCTGCTCGCCGGGTTGGCGAAGTAGGCGACGGTCTCGGCGACGTCGACGGTCTGGCCGCCCTGCTGCAGCGAGCTCATCAGGCGACCGGCCTCGCGGGTGGCCAGCGGGATCGCCGCGGTCATCTTGGTCTCGATGAAGCCGGGGGCGACGGCGTTGATGGTGATGCCCTTCTCGCCCAGGATCGGCGCGTAGGCGTCGACCAGGCCGATGACACCGGCCTTCGATGCGCCGTAGTTGGTCTGGCCGCGGTTACCGGCGATCCCGGCGATCGACGAGACGTCGATGACCGCGCCGCCCTCATGGAGCGCACCCTTGTCCAGCAGCTTCTCGACGAGGGTCTGCGGAGCGATGAGGTTCACCGCGATGACGGCGTCCCAGCGGGCGTCGTCCATGTTGGCGAGCAGCTTGTCGCGGGTGATGCCGGCGTTGTTGACGATGATGTCGATGCCGCCGTGCCGCTCGAGGGCGTGCTCGGCGAGCTTGTCGCCGGCGTCGGGTGCGGTCACGTCCAGCGGGAAGGCGGTGCCGCCGACCTTGTTGGCCGTCTCCGACAACGCGTCACCGGCCTGCGGGACGTCGGCGGCGATGACGTGGGCGCCGTCGCGCGCGAGCACCTCGGCGATGGTGGCGCCGATGCCGCGGGCGGCACCGGTCACCACGGCGACCTTGCCCTCGAGCGGACGATCCCAGTCCTTCGGCGCGATCGCGTCGGCCGACCCGACGCGGATGACCTGTGCGTCGACGAAAGCGGACTTGGCCGACAGCACGAAGCGTACGGTCGATTCCAGGCCGCTCAGACCGGTCTTGGCGTCGGGCGAGACGTACACGAGCTGGACGGTGGAGCCCTTGAGTAGCTCTTTACCGAGCGAGCGGGTGAAGCCCTCGAGAGCACGCTGTGCGACGCGCTCGGACGGGTCGGTCACCAGCTCCGGCGTGGTGCCGATGACGAGGAAGCGAGCGCACGGCGCGGTCGAGCGCATGGCCGGCTGGAAGAACTCGAACAACTGACGCAACTCGGCCGGGGAGGTGATGCCGGTGGCGTCGAAGACCAGGCCGCCGTACTTGTCGGCGCTGCGGCCGGTCAGGGCGTTCTGGATGAGGTCGTAGTCGTCGCCCGAGAGCATCTCCCGGAGCGGTTCGACGAGGCGTCCCGAACCTCCGAGCAGCACCGGACCCGGCAGCGGCGGCTCCGACGCCTTGTAACGCCGCAGGGGCGGCGGGACGGGGAGCCCGGCCTGCTTGGCGATGAATGCGCCCGGGCCGGAATGGACGAAGCTCGAGTACAGGCCAGTTGTTCCGTTGGCGGCCATGTTGGATCTCCTCTGACTGTCGTTCGACAAGGAACTTACTCTTGAGTAAGAATACGCTATAGATACCGCACACGACCCTGGAGATCGACGTGGCAGAGAACAGCACCACCCCGAAGAAGCCCGAGACCCGCACCGAGCGCCCGGTGGCGATCCTCGGCGGCAACCGCATTCCGTTTGCCCGCCAGGACAAGGCATATGCCAAGGTCAGCAATCAGGAGATGTTCACCGCCGCTCTCGACGGCCTGGTGAGTCGCTTCAACCTGCAGGGTGAGCAGCTCGGCATGGTCGCCGGCGGCGCCGTGCTCAAGCACGCCCGTGACTTCAATCTCATCCGCGAATCGGTGCTGGGCTCGGCCCTGTCGCCCTACACCCCCGCCTTCGACATCCAGCAGGCGTGCGGCACCGGTCTGCAGGCCATCACGACCGTCGCCGACGGCATCGCACGGGGCCGCTACGACGCCGCGATCGGTGGCGGCGTCGACACCACCTCCGACGCCCCGATCGCCGTGGGCGAGGGCCTGCGTCGCCAGCTGCTCGAGGTCAACCGCGCCCGCTCCACCAAGGACCAGATCCTCGGCGCCGCGAAGCTGCTCACCAAGCTCGGGATCGAGATCCCGCAGAACGGCGAGCCGCGCACCGGGATGTCGATGGGCGAGCACGCCGCCATCACCGCCAAGGAATTCGGCATCAAGCGCGCCGACCAGGACGAGCTCGCCGCACGCAGCCACCAGAACATGGCGGCCGCCTACGACGACGGCTTCTTCGACGACCTGATCACCCCGTTCATGGGTCTGACGCGCGACCAGAACCTGCGCGGCGATTCGACCGCGGAGAAGCTCGCCAAGCTCAAGCCCGTCTTCGGTGTCTCCCTCGGCGACGCGACCATGACCGCGGGCAACTCGACCCCGCTCACCGACGGTGCATCGACCGTGCTGCTCGGCAGTGACGAGTGGGCCGCCGAGCGCGGTCTGCCGGTGCTGGCGTACTTCGTCGACAGCGAGACCGCGGCCGTCGACTACGTGAACGGGCCCGACGGCCTGCTCATGGCCCCGACCTATGCCGTGCCGCGCCTGCTGGCCCGCAACGGTCTCACCCTGCAGGACTTCGACTTCTACGAGATCCACGAGGCGTTCGCGTCGGTCGTGCTCGCGACGCTGCAGGCGTGGGAGTCCGAGGAGTACTGCAAGGAACGTCTGGGCCTCGACTCGGCGCTCGGACCCATCGACCGGTCCAAGCTCAACGTCAACGGCTCGTCGCTCGCCGCCGGTCACCCGTTCGCCGCGACCGGCGGCCGCATCGTCGCGCAGGCGGCGAAGCAGATCAAGGAGAACGGCGGCGGTCGTGCGCTGATCTCGATCTGTGCCGCCGGCGGCCAGGGCGTCACCGCCATCATCGAGGGCTGACCCCTTCGATAAGGCGACGGATCGGGCGACGAATCGCCCGATCCGTCTCTTTTTCGACCTCGAAATGGGGTCCTTCGTCACATGTTTGGACTAAACGTGGCCCCGAACGTGTCATCGGCCGAAAAGTAGCGTAAACATGAAGACAGCTCCGGCAGAGCTGTCAGACCCCCGACCCGACAGCTCAGCCGGAGCACCTACATTTCTGGGGTATGAGTTCTGCGGCCACCACCCCGACTGGCCCAGGTAGTCAGCCGTGATGGATGGAGTTGTGACCACAAGCGCCCGGCGAGCACGCCACGCGGTACGCGCTGCGGTCGTCGTCGTCATCATTTTGGCGCTCGCCCTCTCCATCGACTTCGTGGCCACCCGCGATCACTCCGCACGCGGAGCCGTCGTCGGCGGGATCTCGGCGGGCAACCGCCACGCCGCCGAGCTGAACCCCGTCATCGACGAGCTGACCGCCCGCTCCACGCAGCCGGTCGTCCTGCGCACCCCCGAGGGCTCGGCCGAGGTCGCGCCGACCGAACTGGGGCTGACCTTCGACGCGGACGCGACCCGCGCACGTCTTCTCGAACAGCCGCGCAACCCGCTCACGCGCTTCCTGTCGCTCTTCGGTCGTGACCTCGACGTCGAGCCCGTCGTGACGATCGATCCCGCCGCCATGAACAAGGCCCTCGACGCCCACCGCAGGTCGCTGGAGAAGGCCGCGGTCGAGGGTGGAGTCCACTACGACGGCGCCACGCCGGTCGGCGACGAGCCGGCACCGGGTGAGCGCGTCGCCCGCCAGGCCGCCGCCGTCGTGCTCGTCGACCACTGGCTCGACGGCACGCCGATCGACATGCCGATGGAACCGTTCTCGCCGACCGTGACCTCGGAGGTCGTCGCCGCCACCGTGGCCGGCCCCGCCGACCGCGCGACGTCGGGGTCGGTGAAGCTCATCGACCGGCGCAAGCGCACGGTCGAGGTTCCGGCAGGCGACATCGGGGCGATGCTGACCTTCGTGCCCGACGGAAAGGGCGGTCTCACCCCGCACGTCGACGTCAAGAAAGCGCGCGAGTCTCTCGGCCCCGATCTCGATCCGTCCCAACGCCCCGCCGTCAGTGCGACATTCAGTTTCGCCAGTGGCCGCCCGACCGTCGTGCCCGCGATCACCGGTTCGAAGATCAACTGGGACAAGACACTTCAGGCGCTCGCCACGACGGCGACCGCAGCCGGTGGCAACCGTACCGCCGATGTCGTCTACGACGATGTCGACCCCAAGCTCACCACCGACGCCGCCCGCAAACTCGGTGTGCGCGAACTGATCAGCGAGTACACCACCGACGGCTTCTCGAGTGCCTCCGGTGAGAACATCCGCCTCGTCGCGGCCGAGGTCGACGGCGCGTTGGTCCTGCCCGGCAAGGTCTTCTCGCTCAACGGCCACACGGGTCCGCGAGGCACGGCCGAGGGTTACGTCGACTCGACGATCATCAACAACGGCCGCGCCGCGACGGCCGTCGGCGGCGGCATCTCCCAGTTCGCGACCACCCTCTACAACGCCGCGTACTTCGCGGGTCTCGAGGACGTCGACCACACCGAGCACGCGTATTACATCTCGCGCTATCCGGAGGCCCGGGAGGCCACCGTCTTCGAAGGCGCCATCGACCTGAAGTTCCGCAACAACACCCGGCACGGGGTGCTCATCGAGACCGGCTGGTCGCCGTCCGCGGTGACCGTGAGGTTGTGGGGCACCAAGGCATTCGAGGTCGAGTCGATCACCGGCGAGCGGACCGACCCCACCGAACCGGAACGGATCAAGCTCCCCAAGGGCGACGACTGCATTGCGAGCAGCGGCAGCAAGGGCTTCACGACGTCGAACACGCGGATCATCCGCGACGCCCGCACCGGACAAGAGGTCGACCGGCGCACCCGGACCGTGCGCTACGCACCGGAGCCGATAGTGAAGTGCATCTGAGACGAGCACGTACCGTGAGGTGAATGGAACAGCGCCCCGCATGTGTTCCACATCTCACGAACGTTCGATATATTCCGAGACGTGGATATCAACGGAGCTAGTGCAATCGTCACAGGTGGAGCGTCGGGCATCGGCGCAGCGTCGGCCCGCCAGCTGGCGGCCAAGGGTGCGAAGGTCGTCGTCGCCGACCTGAACGCCGACAAGGGGGAGGAGCTTGCCAAGGAGATCGGCGGTGTCTTCGTCAGCGTCGACGTCACCTCGACCGAACAGATCGAAGCCGCCATCAACGCGGCCACCGAACTCGGCCGGCTGCGTGCCCTGGTCAACTCGGCCGGCATCGGCTGGGCACAGCGCACCATCGGCCGCGACGGGGAGTTCGGTTCGGCGCACAACCTGGACGCCTACAAGAAGGTCATCGCGATCAACCTGATCGGCACCTTCGACTTCATCCGTCTCGCCGCCACCGCGATGAGCCGCAACGAGCCGCTCGACGCCCACGGCGAGCGCGGCGCGATCGTCAACATGGCCAGCGTCGCCGCCTTCGACGGCCAGATCGGTCAGGCGTCGTACTCCTCGTCCAAGGGCGGCGTCGTCGGCATGACCCTGCCGGTCGCGCGTGACCTGGCGGCGGTCGGCATCCGCGTCAACACCATCGCCCCCGGCCTGATCGACACCCCGATCTACGGCGAGGGCGAGGCCGCCGAGGCGTTCAAGGCGAAGCTGGGCGAGTCGGTCCTGTTCCCGCACCGTCTGGGCGCTCCCGACGAGCTGGCCTCGATGGTCGTCGAGCTGGTCACCAACAGCTACATGAACGCTGAAGTGATCCGCGTCGACGGCGGCATCCGGATGCCTCCGAAGTAGTCCGAACCAACCACTTCCCAGCCGAACCCACTGCCCCGCGGGGTGGTGGGTTCGGCCGTTCGTGGGTTACTCAGGCCTGTAGGACCACCTTGAGTGCCTTGGTCTCCGCGGCCCGGCCGAAGACGTCGTAGGCCTCCATGATGTCGCCGAGGGCGAAACGGTGGCTGATGAACAGGTCCGGGTCGATCCGACGCTGCGCGACCAGCTTGAGCAGGACGCCGAGCGTGTCCGTGTTCACCAGGCCCATCGAGACGTTGATGTTGGAGATCCACAGATCCTGGAGAGCGAACTCCACCGGGGCGCCGTGCACGCCGACGTTGGCGACATGACCCGCGGGCCGGACGACATCCAGACACATCTGGAAGGTCTGCGGGATGCCCACCGCCTCGATCGCGACGTCGACGCCGAGCCCGTCCGTCATCGCGAGGACCTGGTCCTTCCAATCGGCATCCGACGACACGACGCCGTCGGTCGCGCCGAAGGACTTGGCCTGCTCGATGCGGTTGGGGTCGATGTCGATCGCGATCACGCGGCTCGGTCCGTAGAGTCCCGACGTCGCGATCGTCGCGAGACCCACCGGTCCGGCTCCGACGACGGCCACCACGTCACCGGGTTTGACGTTGCCGTAACGGATACCGATCTCATGCCCGGTCGGCAGGATGTCGCTGAGGACGACGCCCTGCTCGGGCGTGACGCCCGACGGCAGTTTGTAGACCGAGGTCTCGGCGTAGGGGACTCGTACGAGCTCGGCCTGGGTGCCGTCGATGAGGTGTCCGAAGATCCAGCCGATACCCGACGCCCCCTCGTCACCGAGGCAGTGTGAGTGCACTCCCTGCTTACAGAAGTCGCACTTGCCGCAGGCCGATATGCACGACAGGATCACCTGGTCGCCGACTGCGAGAGTGGTTACCGCAGGGCCGATCTCGGTGATCGTCCCGACGCCCTCGTGGCCGAGGATTCGCCCCTTCTCGACCGCGGGGACATCACCTTTGAGGATGTGCAGATCGGTGCCGCAGATGGTGGTGGCGTCCATCTTCACGATGACGTCGGTGGGTTGGAGGATCTTCGGATCGGGTACGTCGTCCCAGCTCTTCTTGCCCGGTCCGTGAAAGACGAGTGCCTTCATGGCTCTCCCTCTAGTTGTCCCCGACTGCCTGTGGTTCCCTTCCCGAGGCTAGGAAACATCGACGGGACTCGCCCGGAGCATCTCGTATTGAGATGCGACCGCAACCGGAAACCCACCACAGATCAGTAAACCCACCGCCTCGCAAGGCGGTGGGTTTACCGATCAAGGGTGGGTGTGCTGTCAGAAGGCCGCTTCGTCGAGCTCCATGATGTCGTTGTCGACGTTCTCGACGGTGACACGGACGGCGGTGAGCAGCGGCAGCATGTTCTTGGCGAAGAAGCTCGCCACGGCGACCTTGCCCTCGTAGAAGGCCTTGTCGCTGTCCGATGCGCCGTTGTCGAGTGCGGCGAGGGCGATCTCGGCCTGGCGCAGGAGCAGCCAGCCGATCATCAGGTCGCCGACGGACATCAGGAAGCGGACCGAACCGAGGCCGACCTTGTACAGCTCGGCCGAGTTCTCCTGGGCGGCCATGAGGCTGCCGGTCAGAGAGGCGGCCATTGCCTGCACGTCTTCGAGGGCGGTCTTCAGCAGGGCGCGCTCGGACTTCAGGCGACCGTTGCCGGCCTCGGAGTCGATGAAGCTCTGGATCTGGCCGGCGACGTGTGCCAGCGCCTGGCCCTTGTCGCGGATGATCTTGCGGAAGAAGAAGTCCTGCGCCTGGATGGCAGTGGTGCCCTCGTAGAGCGAGTCGATCTTCGAGTCACGGATGTACTGCTCGATCGGGTAGTCCTGCAGGAAGCCGGAACCACCGAGGGTCTGCAGGGACTCGTGGCCGAGGGTGCCGTAGGCGCGCTCGGAACCGACACCCTTGACGATCGGGAGCAGCAGATCGTTGACCCGAGCGGCCATCTCGGCGTCGGCGCCGGAGACGATCTTCGCGGCGGCGACGTCCTGGTGCGACGCGGTGTAGAGGTAGACCGCACGCAGGCCCTCGGCGTAGGCCTTCTGGGTCATGAGCGAACGACGCACGTCCGGGTGGTGGGTGATCGACACGCGCGGTGCGGCCTTGTCGGTCATCTGGGTCATGTCGGCACCCTGGATGCGCTCCTTGGCGTACTCGAGCGCGTTCAGGTAGCCGGTCGACAGGGTCGAGATGGCCTTGGTGCCCACCATCATTCGAGCGTGCTCGATGACCTCGAACATCTGGGCGATGCCCTTGTGGACCTCGCCGACGAGCCAGCCCTTGGCGGGGATGCCGTGCTGACCGAAGGTGACCTCACAGGTGGCCGACGCCTTGATGCCCATCTTGTGCTCGACGTTGGTGACGAAGACGCCGTTGCGCTCGCCGAGTTCACCGGTCTCGAAGTCGAAGTGGAACTTCGGCACGAAGAACAGCGACAGGCCCTTGGTGCCCGGGCCGGCGCCCTCGGGGCGGGCGAGCACCAGGTGGAAGATGTTCTCGGTCATGTCCTGGTCGGCCGAGGTGATGAAGCGCTTCACACCGTCGATGTGCCAGGAGCCGTCCTCCTGCTGGGTGGCCTTGGTGCGGCCGGCGCCCACGTCCGAACCGGCGTCCGGCTCGGTGAGGACCATGGTGGCGCCCCAGCCGCGCTCGGCGCAGATGGTGGCCCACTTCTTCTGCTCGTCGGTGCCGTTGTTGTAGAAGATCTCGGAGAACCCGGCGCCGGCGGCGTACATGAACACCGGCGGGTTGGCGCCGAGGATCATCTCGCCGATGGCCCAGTACAGCGAACGCGGGGCGGGGAGGCCGCCGAGTTCCTCATGGATGCCGATCTTGTCCCAGCCGCCTTCGACGAGGGCGTTGTAGGACTTCTTGAAGCTCTCCGGGATGGTGACGCTGTGGGTCTCCGGGTCGAAGACCGGCGGGTTGCGGTCGGCGTCGACGAAGGATTCGGCGATGGGGCCCTCGGCGAGTGCCTTGACCTCGCGGAGCATGTCGACGGCGGTCTCGTGGTCGAGATCGCCGAAGTCGCCCGACTCCAGCACCTTGTCGAGCTCGAACAGCTCGAACAGGTTGAACTGCAGGTCGCGCATGTTGCTCTTGTAATGGCCCATGGTGAATTCCTTCTCTGGTGTGGCCGTATGGGTGATGACGGTGTTGTCTTCCAGGTCCGGTCCGACCCCACTCGGTTGAAGTGGGTACCGGCCGGGCGTGGTGTAGCTGTCTCGGTTCGAGCTAAGTTACTCGCCGGTAACCCCCAATATAGACCCATATCGCCAGGGGATCAATCGCCGTTTATGTGATCTCCTCCGGCGGCAGGACGGACTAAGTCCCACGACAATTCCGACAACCGCTGCAGGTGAGGGCCGGATGCGGTCCAATCGGACATGCGCACACGACGCGGGACCAGAATTCGGATCATGACCTTCGTGGCAGCGGTCGTCGCTGTCGGACTGGCACCGATGGTGAGCGCCGCTCCGGCGCACGCCGCCGATCCCGCGTGGAACGGGGTGTACTCGCTCAAGCGGTTCGCGGCGTCGAAGACGGGCACCAGCCTCGCGGCGAGGCAGGCGGAGCCGGACTTCTCCGACGACTACACCTTCACGACCTCATGCGACGGCGGTACGTGCGTGGCGACGGTGATCGACGGGCCGAAACCCGCGAACCCGACGCTCCCGCAACCGCCTCGCTACACCTGGGAGGCGGGATCGTGGGTGCACCGCTACGACTGGCAATGGGATTGCTGGCAGGGCGCGGGTGTGCCCAAGGTGTGGCGACCGGCGACGTCGGTCGCCACGTACGCCCCACAGGGCGACGGCACGCTGAAAGGCGTGTGGCGAACCACGATCGACGGCGGGCCCTGCGACGGGACGGTGGTCATGAACGTCGCCGCGTATCCGGTGACTCCGCCGGCTCCCGGCTGGAACCTGTCGTGACAGACGCCCTACAGCGCTGAGCGCAGGTACTCGAGGTCTTCGGGGATGCCCTCGGCGGGTGTCTCCAGGATCACCGGTGCGTCGGCGGCCTTGGCCACGGCGGCGAGTATCTCGGGGTCGATCTGACCCGACGCCAGGTTGGCGTGACGGTCGCGGCCGGAGTCGAACTCGTCGCGAGAGTTGTTGAGGTGCACCAGGTCGATGCGTCCGGTGATCTCCTTGACGCGCTCGACCAGTCCGACGAGATCCTCCCCGCCGGCCCAGGCGTGGCAGGTGTCGAGACAGAAGCCGGCCTGCTCGAAGTCGCCGACTGCTTCCCACAGCCGGTCGATGGACTCGAGGGTGCGTGCCATCGCGTGGTCGCCGCCGGCGGTGTTCTCGATCAGGATCGGCACCCCGAAGCCGCCCTTGTCGACCTGGCGGTCGAAGAGCTTGCGCCAGTTGGCGAATCCCTCGGCCGACGCCTCGCCGTCACGCAGATGACCACCGTGTACGACGAGGCCGAAGGCGCCGAGTTCGGCGGCCGCGGCGGCCTGCTGTTCGACGGCCTTGCGCGACGGCATGCGCAGCCGGTTGTTCAGGCTCGCGACGTTGATCTGATAGCTGGAGTGCACGACGACGTCGATGTCGGATTCGCGGATCGCGGCCGCATGAGGATTCGGTTGCGGCTTCTTCCAGCTCTGCGGATCGGTGACGAACATCTGGAAGACGTCGATGCCGAGTTCGGCGGCGGTGACCAGTGGGTCGGTGTCCTCGCGAAGGTGTGCTCCGATGCGCATGGGTCAACGATAGTGGCCGCCTCCGGGCGGCACCGCCGATGCCCGGGGTCGGCTCGCTCGGCGCGTCGGGTCACTCGCCAGGCGCCGGCTCCGTCTCGATCGTGATCGGCACACCGGCTGCGATCAGCAGACGGCAGGGGGCCGCGCTGTCGTGATACAGATTCAGCCACTCATGGCCGCGGGTCCCGTCGGAGTACACCGCATCGAGGGTGCGATTCAGTCGAGCCTCCGCCTCCTTGGTGATGATGTAGCGCTGGTCGCCGTAGCGCAGGTAGCGATTGGGCACCGAGACCTCCTCTGGGATGGGGCATTGCAGGTCTTCAGTGTGATCCACGACACGCCCAGTGGACGTGAATCCGTCGAAACGGGTCGTCGGCGCGGGTGATCACGGTGGTCGCGACGACCAGCCCGCACGTGCTGTGCAGCGGTGGCTCACCAATCGGACATGGCCACTACACTGACGGCAGGTTACGAGCGTGGGTGCCCTGAGGGGCGTGACGGGCGGGATTGTGTCGGGTGAGTGTTGACGAGTCGGTGGGCTTCCCGCGGCCGGGTAAGTCCTCGGAGCGCGGTGAGGGCCAGGAGCCTGATGACACGACCTCGGCGGAGGTGACGCTGTCGAAGTCTGACCGGTCGAGCGCAGGATCAGACGTCGACCCGCCCGAGATGGCGCCGGTCTTCGACGACCTGGCCGCTGCCGCCGAGATGGAAGCCCACCCGGAGAACCGTCGCGACCTGACCATGGTCCGGCGCATCGCGGTCACGGCTTGGTTCCTGGTGATGGCAGTGCACATCTACCTCGAGGGTCTGGCGTGGGACCGCACGCGGCTCATCATCCTGCTCTGCCTCGGACTGGCTGCGGCGAGCATCGGGCGCCGCAAGTTCATCACGATCATCCTCGACTGGGCGCCGTTCGCGCTGATCCTGATCCTCTACGACTGGACGCGCAACATCGCCCAGATCGTCGGCATGCCGACTCACTGGCACCTGGCGATCGATTTCGACAAATGGCTCATGGGTGGCGACATCACCCCGACCGCGTGGCTGCAGGAGCAGCTCAAGCAGGCGAGTCCTCCGTGGTGGGAGGTCATCGTCAGCATCGTCTACATGTCGTACTTCATCGTCCCGTACGCGGTGGCGGCCTGGCTGTGGCTCAAGGACCGCACGGCCTGGCGCCGTTACGCGGCCTGCTTCGTGGCGACCACATTTCTCGCGCTGGTCGGCTACACCCTCGTCCCCGGCGCACCGCCGTGGGCGGCGGCGCGGTGCACCGCGGTCGAGGTGCAGGACTACCCCCGCGATCCGATCTGCATGTACTCGACGGAGGCCGACGATCAGGGAGGTCTCCTCGGACCCCTGGACAATGCGTACCCCGACGCCGAGCCGTACGTCGAGCGGATCTCCGCGCGTGGCTGGAACTACCTGAACATCAGCATGGCGTCGCAGCTCGTCACGCTCGGACAGGGCAAGTCCAATCTCGTCGCCGCCATCCCGTCCCTGCATGCCGGTCTCACCATGTTGCTGGCACTCTTCATGTGGCCACGGGTCAAGGCGCTCGGAAAAACGCTCTTCATGGGCTACGCGCTCGCGATGGCCTTCGCCCTCATCTACACCGCCGAGCACTACATCTTCGACATCCTGCTCGGGTGGGGTCTCGCCGCGGGCGTGATCGCGGCGTACCGGATCATCGACCGGAAGTACCTGATCCCGCGGCAGAAGCGTCTGGCCGCCGAGGCGGAAGCCGAAGCCGCCGAGGTCGAATCCGACAGCGAGGACCCGGACGCGGAGAAGGTCTCGACGCCCGCGTCATGACCTCGCTAGGCTGGGAGAGGTGAGCCGGCCTGGGCCCCGGGCCGCCATCTGGTTCCGGGGGCTGATAGTTCCTCTCGCGCTCGCGGTGATGCTCATGCACACCGTGATCGCGGGTCCGGCCACGGCGTCCAGCCATCCCGACGCCCACTTCGACCCTGCCGGTCACCACTCGCCGTCGACGGGTTCGGCGATGACACCAGCCGCAGTGATGGGCGAACACCCGTCGATGTCCGGTGAGGACTGCGGCGACCATGACCACGCGTGTGTGTTCACCCGCGCCGCCGGCATCGACATCCCGCCCGTGGTCCTCGTACTACTGATCTGGGCATTCCTGTCCTTGTCGGTGGCCGGGCTGTACCGTCCGGCTCGCCGGGGCATCGTCGTCCTGGGGCGTCCGCCCCCGTGGGCGATCCGAACCCACCTGCAGTTGCAGGTGGTCCGCTGCTGAGGAGACGTCTGCGGACCTTTCGGGTCCGCCATGTCGTCGTATCCGAAAACCCTCAGTAGCAAGGAAATCCAATGTCTGTACAGCACAATGCCAATATTCGACGCCGCGTCGCGGTCGGAACCGTCGTCGGCGCCGCGCTCGCTCTGGCCCTCGCCGGGTGTTCATCCGACGAGTCGCCTTCCGGCACCACCACCACCGCCGACCGCCCGGCGACCTCGTCCCCGGCGGACGCGTCTGCGCCGGGCCAGTCGCCCGCCGCGAAGCACAACGACGCGGACGTCGAGTTCACCACCGAGATGATCCCCCACCACCGGCAGGCGGTGATGATGGCCGACCTCGTCGAGGGCCGGACGCAGAACCGCGAACTGATCACCCTCGCCGACACCATCGAGGACGCGCAGGACGACGAGATCGACCAGATGACAGCGCGTTTGAAGTCGTGGGGGGTGCCGGTGGCCGGACACATGGACGACGACGGGGACATGGGCCACGGGAACATGGGCCACGGGAACATGGGTCACGGGGACATGCCGGGAATGATGTCCGCCGAGCAGATGGCGGCGCTCCGTCAGGCGAGCGGTGGCGAGTTCGACCGGCTGTGGCTCGAGGGCATGATCCGGCACCACGAGGGTGCCATCGCGATGGCCGACGAGGTGCTGGCCAACGGCACCGACCCGGCGACCAGAGCCCTTGCCACACAGGTCAAGACGACACAGCAGGCCGAGATCGACCAGATGCGGGCGATGCTGGGCCAGAACTGACGGCATGAAAGCGAGGTGGGGCGGTTCGGAGGAGATCTCCGAACCGCCCACATCTCTCGAGCGTCATCGCTTGAGCGGCAACCTCATCAGGTAGACCTGGTAGCCGATCGAGATCGAGTACGTGAAGTACAGGGTGCTGCCCTTCGACCACGGGTGGATGTACGGCGCATAGCCGGTGTACGGGTCGGCGGACGGCGCCACGAGCTCACCCGAAGTCCACGGACCCCAGGGCTTGTCGGCGGTCCGGAGGGTCACGCCGATGTCCTGGCTGGCCAGCGAGATGTACTTGCCGAGATAGTCGTTCCACGCGACAGACATCTCGCCGGTCGGCGCGCCCATCACCGGGGTGGCGGCGCCGGGGTTGTTGCGGACCCAGCGGCCGTAGGAGAAGTAGTCCCACTTGCCGAGGTTCTCGATGTCCTTCTCGTCGACCCGGGCCAGGTACACGCCGCCCCAGCGGCCGTCGGGGGTGCCGTAGTGGTAGACGGTCTTGCCGACCTTCAGGAAGGCGCCCATCTGGAACTTCTTGTTGCCACCGCCGTTGGGGCGGAAGGCGTCGAGCGCACGCCAGTTCTCGCCGTTGTCGTCGGACACCACCAGGCCCGACCAGTTGGTCGTCCAGATGCCCGGCGAATCCCACCGTTTGACCGACATGACGGTCATGTACTGCTTGCCGTTGGCGGCGACACCTGCGGTCGGGATGATGGTGACCTCGCGACGGACGTTCGGCTTCAGTAGCCGCTTGGCGTGCCCGGGACGGCCGGCGTGCGAGGTGAACGTCATGCCGTCGGCCAGGTTGCGGTCGGTGCTGCGCAACAGGACGTTGGACCGCCAGTAGTACAGCTCGCCGTACAGCAGTGACCAGCCGTTGAACGACTGGGTGTCGCCGAAGGCGGTGAGAATCTCGCCACGTCCGTTGTCCCACATGACGCCCAGATCGGTGCCCACGATATTGTGGCGGCCGACGGTGTCGTTCATGGCGAACGGGCCGGTGAGGCGGTTGACGATGGTCGCCGGGCCCGCGGCGTTCGTGGCCTGCGCCGGCGAGGCCAGCGTGGACGTCAGGGCAAGCGCGAGGGTCGAGACGACGAGACCCAGGAGAAGCCGATGAAGGCGTCGTGTCATGGGCGTGACCATATCAAGACCTGAGAGCCCTGTGGGAAGTAATTTGCCTGGTTAAATACAGGTTCTTCCTCATGCTTCGCGGTAGCGCTCGGAGGTGTCCACAGTGGTGAAGTCGATCTGGGCGGCGGCGTTGTTGACCGCCGTGACGAGGGCCGTCCCGAACATGCCGTCGGCGTCGTAGAGACCGGCGTTGCTGACCGAGACCCCGTCGTCCTCGATGTGGATGTCCGCCTCGACACCGATCCGCTCACCGTGGGGCAGGCGGCTCAGCGCAACGGTGAGATCGCAGTTGATGAAGCCGATCCCGGTACTACCCCAGTTCGAGATGAGGCTCGCCGACTCGGCGCTGACCACCGCACGCTGGAACGGCGTCGGCTCCTCGCCCGGCACGATCGGGGCCGCGCGGGTCCAGATCCGCTTGCGGTGACCGTTCTGGTGACCCGACATGTCCCGCTGCCACTCGCCGAGGCCGCCGTCCGGCGCGTCGGAGGCGAATCGCGGTGCGAGGTCATCGCCGGTGGTCGCCGGCGGATGAAAGGTGACCATCTCCGGCGGCCGGTGCCACCGCTCACCCGGAGGGTTGGTCGACGTTCGCAGGAACACCGTCGTCCCGCGTGCCACCACCACCTCGTCGGCGCCGTCGGGATGCTGGACGATTTCCACGTCGACGACGCGGATTCGCCCGCCGGAACGGATGAGCCGCGTCCGGGTCGAGGTGAGAACGTCTCGGGCGGCCTTGAACAGATCGATCGTGCACCGGGCGGGCAGGAACTCTTCCGTGCCGAATTCCACCTCGACCGCCCGAGCGGCGAGCGCGCACACCGCCGGACCGTTGAGGGTTCCCGGGGCCCAGAGACTCGCGGCGAAGGCGGTCGGACGGTACCTGATCTCGCCGGACGGGTCGCCGGCCCTCTCGAAGAACGCGATGGAGGTCATTCGATACTTACTACCGGTACGAGTATCAGTTTGTGCCACGGGCCCTCAAGGACAGCGTGTCACGGCCCTCCGGGCGATAACCTTCGACCATGACTTTCGCGACGGCGTACACGAAGCATTTCCCTGATGAACTGATCGGCGCCGTCCGGACGGCCCTGATCATCACCTCGATCGTCGGCATCGTGCTCGGCATCGTTGCCATCATCTGGCCCGGCCCGACCATCGTCGTGGTCGCGATCCTGTTCGCGATCTCGCTGATCATCGCCGGCATCTTCCGCATCTACCAGGCCTTCGCGGCGTCGTTCCTGAGTACGGGCGTCCGTGCCCTGCTCGGTGTGGTCGGCGTGATCGTGCTGCTCGCGGGCATCATCGCGCTCTTCAGCCCCGGTGACGCGGTCTGGCTGCTCGCGGTCTTCATCGGCATCGGCTGGATCTTCCAGGGCGTCGCCGACCTCTACGGCGCGGTCACCAAGTCCGGCCACAGCCCGACCTGGTTCCTGATCCTCTCCGGCATCATCTCGGTGATCGCCGGCATCGTGATGATCATCCTGCCGGTCTTCTCGCTCCAGGTCCTGGCCTGGGTCGGCGGCATCATGCTTGTCGCACTGTCCATCGCGACGCTGCTGACGCTCCCGAAGAAGGTCGAGGCCCCGGCCGAGCCCGCGGTCTGACCGCAGCGGCGAGACCTATCTCGCCGTCGGCCATGGGGCGATGGGGTTGCCCTGCCAGCGGGTGTGCGCGGGTACGACGTCGCCGCGCATGACCAGCGATGCCGGTCCGACCGTTGCCGATTCGCCCAGCCCCGACGCCGGGAGCGCGACGCAGTGCGGCCCCAACGTCGCGCCGGCGTCGAGGGTGACACGGTCGATGGCCATGACGCGGTCGTGGAACAGATGGGTCTGGACGACGCAGCCGCGCTGGACGGTCGCGCCGTCGCCGAGGCTGACGAGGTCGGCCTCGGGGAGCCAGTAGGTCTCGCACCACACGCCACGTCCGATGCGGGCGCCGAGCAGGCGCAGCCACAGGTTGAGGATCGGTGTCCCGGTGGCGGCGTTGGCGAACCACGGTGCGGCCACGGTCTCGACGAAGGCGTCGGACAGTTCGTTGCGCCAGACGAAGGAGCTCCACAGCGGGTGCTCGCTGACGGTGATGCGGCCGACGACAAGCCATTTCGCGGCGGCCGCGGTGCCACACGCGACGGCGCCGACCCCGAGCAGCAGTAGTCCGCTGACCAGCGCGGTGACGCCGTAGTGCACGTGGACGGCGACGTACTGCAATGCGATCAGCATGCCGACGCCGAGCCCGAAGGACACCATCACCGGGATGAGGCGGAGGGTCTCGATGACCGAACGTGCCACCTTCAGCTTCGTCGGCGGATCGAAGGTGCGGGAGGTGTCGGTCTCGGCGGCGGTGCGGCGCAGGCGGACCGGGGGACTGCCGAGCCAGCTCGACCCCGACTTCGCTCGGTTCGGCGTCGCCGACAGCACGGCGACCAGGCCGTTCTTGGGCACCTTGCGGCCCGGGCCGGTCATCCCCGAATTGCCGAGGAACGAGCGTTTGCCGATCTTCGCCTCGTCGATGTGCAACCAGCCGCCCCCGAGCTCGTACGACGCGACCATCGTGTCGTCGGCGAGGAAGGCGCCGTCGCCGATGGTGGTGAAGCGCGGCAGCACCAGTGCCGTCGAGATCTCGGTGCCCTTGCCGACCTTGGCGCCCAACACGCGGAACCAGACCGGCGTGAGCAGGCTCGCGTAGAGCGGGAACAGGTAGGTGCGGGCGGCGTCGAGGAGGCGTTCGGTCAGCCAGACCTGCCAGCCGACGCGTGACCGCACCGGGTGGTAGCCGGTGCTCAGGCCCAGGGATGCCAGCCGCACCAGCACCGCGGTGATCGCGGCGAAGACGGCCAGACTGGTGAGGGTCGCCGCCGGCAGGAGGATCACGGCGCGGATCGCGACGTCGCGCAACCGCTCGGCGGACAGGGCCCACAGGGCGATGACGGCGAGTCCCGCGGCCAGTGAGATCAGTGGGATCGCGGCCAGCACCAGCGACGACAACCCGTATATCGGCACCCAGGCGCGGGCGCGTGGCGGCCGATGATCGGGCCATGGGTGCATGGCCTTGCCGACCTTGACCGCGGGTGAACCGGCCCAGTGCTGGCGCGCCTTCACCCGGCCGAACACCGCCGACCCGGGTGCGACGACGGCGTCGCGTCCGACGACGGCCCCCGGCATGAGCGTCGAGCGCGCACCGATCGACGCCCCGCGCTTGATGGCGATCTCCCCGATGTGGACCACATCGCCGTCGATCCACCAGCCGGCGAGGTCGACCTCCGGCTCCACCGACGCGCCCTCACCGACCGTCAGCAGACCGGTGACCGGCGGGATCGTATGCAGGTCGACGTCGCCACCGATCCGCGCCCCGAGTGCCCGGGCGAGGTAGATCATCCACGGCGCACCGGACAGGTTCGCCGCGCCGCTCGCGTCGAGGAGCCGTTCGGCCACCCACAGACGCACATGCACGTTGCCGCCGCGCGGGTACTCACCCGGTGTGACCCCGGCGAGGAGCAGGCGGGAGCCCAACGCCGCGATGCACATCCGGCCGGGCGGGGTGATGAAGAGCAGGAAGGCCGCGAGCAGGACCCACCAGTTCACCTCGACCAGCCACGGGACCGAACGATCCAGCCGGTCGGCCACGACGGCGCCCAGGTTGTTCACCACGCCGAGCCAGGTCGCCCACTGCAGACCGGTCAGGGTAGTCAGCGGAACGGTCAGCGCGAGCTGGGCGAGACCCGTCGCGCGTGGCGTGGGTGCGACATCGCGTTCGACGATGCTGGTCGCCGGTCGGCGCGCGTCGAGCATCTCCGCCATCGATCCCAGTCGCGGATGGTCGTAGAGGTCGGCCACCGAGATGTCGGGGTGGCGCCCACGGATCGCGGTCACCAGCTGCGCGGCCGCGAGCGAACCACCGCCCTCCGCGAAGAAGTCCACGTCGGGATGGGTGATCCGGATGCCGAGCACATCGGTCCACAACTGGGCCAGCCACAGCTCGGTCTCGCCGAGTTCGACGTCGTCATCCACTGGTCTGCTGCTGCCCGGCAGAGGCCAGGGCAGCGCATCACGATCAACCTTTCCCGAAGTGCGCGTGGGCAGTTCGTCGACGACGGCGAGGGTTGGGACCATCGCGGCGGGCAGATGGCGGGTGAGCTCGGCGTGTGCTGCCGAAGCGTCGAAGTCGGGGTCGGTGGAGACCAGATAGCCGACGAGCAGGCTGTTGCCCGCCGCGGACTTGCGGACTGCGGCGGCAGCTCCGCTCACGCCGGGCAGATTCTGCAGGGCGTTGTCGATCTCGCCGAGTTCTATGCGTCGACCGCCGACCTTCACCTGGTCGTCGGCGCGGCCCATGAAGATCAGGCCCGTGGGGTCGAGCCGCACGAGATCTCCGCTGCGATAGGCGCGTTCCCAGCCCAGGGCCGGCATCGGTGCGTACTTCTCGGCGTCCTTGGCCGGGTCGAGGTAGCGGGCCAGGCCGACGCCGCCGATGACCAACTCGCCGACCTCGCCCTCGGCGACGGGGTTGCCGTCCGCGTCGACGACCGCGAGATCCCAACCCTGCAAGGGCAATCCGATGCGCACCGGCCCGGGGCCGCCCAGTGGGGCGGCGCAGGCGACGACCGTCGCCTCGGTGGGGCCGTAGGTGTTCCAGACCTCGCGACCGGGTACGGCGAGGCGGTCGGCGAGTTCCGGCGGGCAGGCCTCGCCGCCGAAGATCAACAGCCGCACGGCTTCCAGGGCCTCCGGTGGCCACAGCGAGGCCAGGGTCGGCACGGTGGAGACGACGGTGATGTCGCGGGCCACCAGCCACGGCCCCAGGTCCATGCCGCTGCGCACCAGCGATCGGGGCGCCGGGACGAGGCAGGCGCCGTTGCGCCAGGCCAGCCACATCTCCTCGCACGAGGCGTCGAAGGCGACCGAGAGCCCGGCCAGGACCCGGTCACCGGGTCCGATCGGCTCGTCGGGGAGGAACATGTGTGCCTCGGCGTCGACGAAGGCTGCCGCATTGCGGTGCGTGACCGCCACGCCCTTCGGCGTTCCCGTGGAGCCCGAGGTGAAGATGATCCACGCGTCGTCGGCAGGGGTCGGCCGTGCCGGGGCCGTGCTCGTCCCGGCGGCGGGTTTCGTCGGGCGAGGGCCGTCGGCGTCGACGATCGCATCGACACCGGCCTCGCCGAAGACGAGTTCGGCGCGCTCATCGGGGTCGTCGGCGTCGACGGGGACGTAGGCGGCACCGGCGTAGAGGGTGGCCAGGATGGCGACGTAGAGGTCACGCGACCCGGAGGGCATCCGGATGCCGACGCGGCTGCCGTGTCCGACGCCGACCTCGGCGAAACGCGCGACGGTGCGGCGGATCAGGGCCAGCAGCTGGCCGTAGGTGAGGGTGACGTCGCCGTCGTCGATCGCGGGCGCATCGGGGTGCGCACGCGCGGTCGCGGTGAGGACATCGCACAGGGTTCGCGGATCGCCTGCCTGCGCGGACCGCAGGAACTGCGGAAGGATCTGTACCTGCGTCACGGCCACCGTCTTGTCACGAGTTCGAGAATATAGCGGACCCAGGTGGCCGGCAGGCCAAGGCTTGGTGAATGTTTTTGCTCGGCGTTTACCGGTTATACGGAGGCGCCGAGGGTGTAGCTTCGGCTCAGACTAGGAGGAGTCCCATGCCCATCGTTCACCACCGGCGGCCGAGCCTCCTGTCGTATCCCCTCTGGTTCGGCTCCCGCGTGTTCCTGAAGCCGCTGCTCACGCTGTGGCCGATCAACAAGGCGGGCATGGCCGGACTGTTCCTCATCGACCGGGTCGTCGCCGTGGGGCCCAAGCCCCGGGGGGTGGTCCGTGAACAGCTGACCCTCGCCGGGCGCTCGACGGAGCTGGCGATGCCGGCCGGCCCGTCACGCCGCGACAGCGACACGGCGATGCTGTACCTCCACGGTGGTGCCTTCGTCGTCTGCGGTATCGGCACCCATCGCTCGATCGCCGCGCGGCTGGCCCGGGCCTGCGAGGTCCCGGTCTTCTCGCTCGAGTACCGGCAGCTGCCGGAGGCCGGGGTGGGCGCGTCGGTGGCCGACGCCGTCGCCGCCTACGCCGAGCTCATCAACGAACGCCACTATCGACGGGTCATCGTCGCCGGCGACTCGGCCGGCGGGTTCCTGGCGGCGAAGGTCGTGGAGGCCGCCGTCGAACGCGGACTCCCCGCCCCGGCCGCACTCGTCGGCTTTTCCCCGCTGCTCGACGTCGACCTGGGCACCAACCCGGACCGGTCCAGCCGCTCCGACGCCTACATTCCGAAGTCGAAGATGGCGAAGCTGGCACCGCAGTTCGATCGCGGTCCCGTGCCGCTGACCGGGGTGCGCCGTATCGCCGACCTCGACCCGGTCGAGTTCCCGCCGACGGTCATGGTCACCGCAGAGGGGGAGATGCTCGAACCGGACGTCATCGGCCTGATCGAGATTCTCGACGAGGCCGGGGTCGAGGCCCTCGCCCACAGTTACGCTTGGCAGGTACACGCGTTCCCGGTGCTCGCCTCGCATCACCCGGAGACGATCCACGCGATCGAGGTGACCGCGGCCTTCGCGAAAGAGGCGATACGAGAGGGCAAGAGCGCTGACGACCGAGAGGACCAACGGGCCGGCTGACGGAGTGGGCGCCGGACCCGGCGAGGGCGCGACTCCGACCCCCGCGCCACCTGGTGCGATCGACGCGCGCTTCACCCTCGCCGCCGAACGCACACTCCTCGCGTGGGTTCGCACCGCCCTCGGGTTCATGGCCGCCGGGATGGCGATCGTCTACCTGGCCCCGGACATCGACAATCCGGTCCTCGAACTGATCCTGGGGCTCATCCTCGTCGCTCTGGGCTGCTCCCTGGCGGTGATCGGTGCGTGGCGCTGGCGTCGAACGATGCGCGTCCTCCAGCGCGGTGGGCAGATGCCGGGCCCGGCCCAGATCCTGTTCGTCGTCACTGCGATAGTGGTGGTGGCCATCCTGATCGCGGTCGTCGTCGTAATCCAGACGTGATCGGGTCCAGACCTGATCGCCAGCAACCGTTCTATCCAGGAGTTCCCGTGAGTACCGGCCCCGACTTCTCCCGCGGCGCGCAGACGCTGTCGACGACGATGACCAGCATCGGAGCGGCCATCCTCGTCGTCTGCATCGGCTGGCTGACCGTCGGCTGGTGGCAGGACGGCCGCTGGTTCTGGGTGGCCGTCGGCATCGCCGTCATCGTGGTCAACATCGTGCTGATCGGCATGCAGCTGCGCCGCCGCCTGAGCGAGCGCGTCAACGATCCCCGGAAACCCCGCCGCCCGCTGATCGACACCTTCGACGACCTCGAAGACGAGCAGTGAGCCCTGCGTCCCCTGTCGCCTGAGGTGCGAGGAGCGCAGCGACGAGCCTCGAAGGCCTAGGCGCTCAGCGTGCCGTCGTCGTCCTCGTCCCCACCGTCGGCGAACTGCGTGCGGTAGAGCTCGGCGTAGCGACCGTTTCGTGCGAGGAGCGTCGGATGATCGCCGCGTTCGACGACGCGTCCCGCTTCGAGCACCACGATCTGATCGGCCGCGCGGATCGTCGAGAGCCGGTGCGCGATCACGATCGAGGTACGACCTTCGAGGGCCTCGCCCAAGGCCTCCTGAACTGCCGCCTCCGAGGTCGAATCCAAGTGTGCGGTCGCCTCGTCGAGGATCACCACCGACGGCTGTGCCAGCAGCAGGCGTGCGATCGTCATCCGCTGACGCTCACCGCCGGAGAGCCGGTAGCCGCGTTCGCCGACGATGGTGTCGAGTCCGTCGGGCAACGATGCCACGAGCTCCTCGAGGCGTGCTCGGCGTAGCGCGTCCCAGATCTCCTCATCGGACGTGTCGGGCCGTGCGAGAACGAGATTGGCGCGGATGGTGTCGTGGAAGAGGTGGCCGTCCTGGGTGACCAGGCCGACCGTACGATGAACCGACGCGATCTGCAGGTCACGGATGTCGACGCCGGCGAGCTGGACCGAGCCCTCGTCGACGTCGTACAGCCTCGTGGCGAGACTCGCGATGGTCGACTTGCCGGCACCCGAACTGCCCACGAGCGCCACCATGCTACCCGCGGGAACATCGAGGTCCACGTGGTGCAGGACGGTCTGTCCGGCCCGGTTGTCCAGCTGCGCAACCTCTTCCAGCGACGCCAGCGAGACCTTGTCGGCCGACGGGTAGGCGAAGGAGACGTCGTCGAAGCGCACCGACACCGGCACCGGCCGGCCGCTCTCGGTGCCGGGCACCGGGCGAGCGTCCGGGGCGTCGACGATCAGCGGTGTCAGGTCGAGGACCTCGAAGACGCGCTCGAAACTCACCAGCGCGCTCATGATCTCGACGCGGGCGTTCGCCAGGGCGGTGAGCGGCGCGTACATCCGGGTCAGCAGCAGTGCGAGGGACACGACCGCGCCCGCCGACAGATGTTCGTGCACGGCGAGCCATCCGCCGAGGCCGTAGACCAGTGCGAGCGCGAGTGCCGACACGAGAGTCAGAGCGGTGAAGAAGTAGGCCTGCAGCATGGCGCGCCGGACGCCGATGTCGCGCACGCGATCTGCGCGGTCGGCGAACTCGCGGGATTCCAGGTCGGGCCGTCCGAACAGCTTGACCAGGGTGGCACCGGGAGCGGAGAACCGCTCGGTCATCTGCGTCGACATGCGCGCGTTGTGCTCGGCTGCTTCACGTGACAGGGCAGCCATCCGGCCTCCCATCCGACGTGCCGGGATCACGAACACCGGGAGCAGCACCAGGGCGAGAATCGTGATCTGCCAACTGATGTAGATCATCACGCCCAGAGTCAGGGTGAGCGTCACGATGTTCGACACGACACCGGAGAGGGTGTCGCTGAAGGCGCGCTGGGCGCCGATCACGTCGTTGTTGAGCCGGCTCACGAGCGCGCCGGTCCGGGTTCGGGTGAAGAAGGCGACCGGCATGCGCTGGACATGGTCGAAGACCGCCCGCCGAAGATCGAGGATGAGACCCTCACCGATGTTCGACGACAACCAGCGGACACCGATCCCGGCCGCGGCCTCGGCCACCGCGATCAGTGCGATCGCCACCGCCAGCCCGACGATCATCGATTCGGCCCCGTTGTCGGTGATGAGGTTGACGACGCGCCCGGCGAGGAGCGGGGTCACCACGGTCAGGACCGCGGTGAACACCGACAGCACCAAGAAGAGGGCGATCCGCCGCCGGTGGGGGCTCGCGAACCCGCCGATCCGGCGCAGCGTTGCGCGCCGGTCCCCGCGCAACCGCTTACCGCCCGGCGAGGTCGACGACTTGTACATCATGTCCCAGGCGACCGACTCCATGCTCATGTCGCCCAGGGTAGAACTTAAAGTTGACTTGAGGTCCAATCGAGGGACTGCGGCGCCGAATCGGGCGGGAAGAGTCGCACCTCCATCGATGCTCTAGGTTGGTAACCGTGGTCACAGCGGCGATCACGATCAGCGGATCGACCGGGAAAGGTCGGCACGGCCGACGGTTAGGGGCGAGGCTCATGGCAGAACTCAAGCTCGGTTTCAAGGCGTCGGCGGAGCAGTTCGATCCGCGCGAGCTGGTGGAGATCGCAGTCGCGGCCGAAGAGCACGGGCTGGACTCCGTCGCGGTGAGCGACCACTTCCAGCCGTGGCGGCACAACGGCGGCCACGCTCCCTTCTCGCTCGCGTGGATGGCTGCCGTCGGCGAGCGCACCAAGCGAGTCCAGATCGGCACGTCGGTCATGACCCCGACCTTCCGCTACAACCCGGCCGTCATCGCCCAGGCGTTCGCGTCGATGGGCTGCATGTACCCGGGCCGCATCATGCTCGGCGTCGGAACCGGCGAGGCCCTGAACGAGTACGCCACCGGATTCCAGGGCGAGTGGCCCGAGTTCAAGGAGCGCTTCGCCCGCCTGCGCGAGTCGATCAAGCTCATGCGCGAACTGTGGACCGGCGAAGAGGTCAACTTCGACGGCGAGTACTACCACACGCAGGGCGCGTACATGTATGACGTTCCGGAGCAACCGATCCCGGTGTACGTCGCCGCCGGCGGGCCGGTCGTCGCACGCTATGCCGGCCGCTCCGGCGACGGCTTCATCTGCACCTCGGGCAAGGGGGCCGAGCTCTACACCGAGAAGCTGCTGCCCGCGGTGAAGGAAGGTGCGGAGAAGGCCGAACGTGATTTCGACGCCATCGACAAGATGATCGAGATCAAGATCTCCTACGATCCGGATCCGGAACTGGCGCTGGAGAACACGCGCTTCTGGGCGCCGCTGTCGCTGACTCCCGAGCAGAAGCACAGCGTCAACAGCTCCACCGAGATGGAACGCCTCGCCGACGAGCTGCCCATCGAGCAGGTCGCCAAGCGTTGGATCGTCGCCTCCGATCCCGACGAAGCCGTCGAGAAGGTCAAGTTCTACACCGACGCCGGACTCAACCACCTCGTCTTCCACGCGCCGGGGCACGATCAGCGTCGCTTCCTGGAGAACTTCCAGCGCGATCTGGAACCGCGCCTGCGCAAGCTGGGCTAGCCGGGTTTCGTAGCAATAGTGCGCGCTATGGCCGCACTATTGCTACGAAATCGACTGCAGTACAGCAGCATCGAGCAGTTCCAGCACCCGCCGGACCGGCGGGAGGTCGTGTGCGCTCTGGCGCACGCGCACCCGGATCGCGCGGGTGGGTGTGGGATCGACGATGGGGATCGCCACCACCCCCGGGGGCAGGTCGGTGAGCGCGAGTTGCGGTACCACCGTGAGGCCGACGCCGGCGGCGACGAAGCGGATCGCCGTCGGGTAATCCTGTGTCTCGATGCTGAAGTCGGGCACGAAGCCGACGGACGTGCACGCGCTGAGGAGCGCCTGCCGGCACGGGCCGCGCGCGACGTCGTTGTCGACCCAGGGCACCTGGGAAAGCTCGCGCAGGGTCACCGACTCGTGTGCTGCCCACGTCGAATCATTCGGCACCACAGCGTGATACGGATCTGAGGTCAGCGGCCGGCTGATGAGCCCGGGGGCGTCGAGGGCGGGTCGCTCGGTGTCCTCGACGTAGATCTCCACGTCCGGCGACGCGGTGGACGGCGAGACGAGCTCGATGAGTCGCAGGTCTAGGCGTAGGCCGGGGAACTCCCGCGAGATCGTGGCCACGATCGGTGGAATCCAGGCGGCGCCGGCGGATGCGAAGTAGTTCATCCGCAACTGCCCGAGCCGCCCGTCGCGCAGTTCGGAGATCAGCCCGTCCACCCGGGACAGTTCCTCGAACACCGCCTCGGATTCGGCGGCGAGGATGGTGCCGGCCTCCGTGGGCACGATGCCGCGCCCGTCCCGTTCCACCAGGGTCAATCCGGTCTCGCGCTGAAGGGCGGCGATGTGCTGGCTCACCGCCGACGGTGTGTAACCCAGGGCGTTGGCGGCCCCGCCGATGGAACGCTCGCCGATGACCGAGCGCAGAACCCGAAGCCGGTGGACGTCGACCATGAACATGACGATACAGCCAGACTTAACAAATCGATAGAAACTTTCACTTGTCCTGAAGTGGCTCATGCCGGACGCTGAATGACATGACCTCGCGCCCCTCGTCTCCTGCAATTCTCGGCGTCTCCCTCCCGGCTCTGGCTGCCCTCGTCACCGTCGTGCTGTGGGCGTCGGCGTTCGTGGGCATCCGGGCGCTGGGCGAGTCCTTCTCGCCGGGTGCGATGGCGTTCCTGCGATTGCTCGCGGCGGTCCTCCCGCTGACGGTCATCGTGCTGGCGGTGCGACTGCGCCGGCGCAGTGTCGGCGGCGACGACCGTCCGGTCACCACCCGGTTCCCGCGCGCGCGTCCGTTGATGCTGGTCATCGCGTATGGCGTCGCGTGGTTCGCCGGCTACACCATCCTGCTGAACTGGGCCGAGCAGCACCTCGACGCCGGGACCGCGGCGTTGCTGGTGAACCTGGCCCCGATCCTCGTCGCCGTCGCGGCCGGGCTGTTCTTCGGCGAAGGGTTCCCACGGCATCTGGTGATCGGCATGACCATCGCGTTCGCCGGTGTCGTGCTGATCGCCACGGGCGGATCCGCCACCACCGACGCACACGCCGACTGGCTCGGAGTGCTCCTCGGGATCGCTGCCGCGGTGCTCTATGCGGCGGGCGTCCTCATCCAGAAGTCTGCACTCCGCACGGTCGACGCGCTGACCGCCACGTGGCTCGGCGCGCTCGCGGGTCTGGTCGCGACGCTCCCGTTCGCGCCGACCGCGGTCTCCGAACTCGCGCGTGCCGACGCGTCTGCGATCGTCGCGGTGATCTATCTCGGCGTCGGACCCACTGCGATCGCTTTCTCGACGTGGGCATATGCCCTGGCGCGCACCGACGCCGGTGCCATGGCCGCGACGACTCTGGTGGTCCCCGCGATCGTCATCGTGATGTCCTGGGCACTTCTCGACGAACTGCCGACCGGCGTCGGGATCGTCGGAGGCGTGCTCTGCATCGGCGGGGTGGCGATCGCTCGCCGGTTGTTTCCGCGCACCCGCAGGGGCGGCCGCGTCGACGCCGCTCGTTCTCACCCGGTGATCGACGAGGCGCCCGGTGCGGACCTCGAGACGGAATCCCGGGTCGCGGATAGAAGCGCGACTTCCACGTAGCGCTACCGACGCGAAGTGGCGACTCTTCTTCGACAACCGCGACCAGGTCGGCCACGCCCCACCCCGATTCGATAGATTTTTCGCATGGATCGTGACCGCATGGTGGATGTCGGAGTGGGACTCGTCTCCCGCTTCGGCGCCAAGACGTTGAGTCTGACGTCCGTGGCGCGTCACGCAGGTGTCGCCCGGGCCACCGCATACCGCATGTTCGGCGGACGGAATGCGCTGGTCGCGGCGATCGTCGACCGCGAGGTGTCACTTCTGCGCGTGAAGCTGCGGGAGTGGTCGGCCTCCGCGCCCGACGCCGCGGGCAAGGTCCGCGCGCAGGTCGTGAACGTGCTGCCCTACATCCGTGAGCACGAGGCGCTGCAGTACGTGCTGCGCAAGGAACCCGAGGAGATCGTGCGGGCGCTCGTCGCGACGAGCGATTCCTCTGGTTCCACCCTCATCCACCAGATCGTCGACCAGACGCTGCCCGATCTCGATCCGCTGATCCAGGACCAGCTCGTCCCGGACCCGCGTGGGGCCGCGGAGTTCCTGGTGCGGACGATCTACTCGCTGATGCTCATCCCGGACAGTTCGCTCACCGACGAGCAGATCGCCGATCTCGTCGTGCGGGCGGTCGTCAAGAACGAGGAGTGATCGCAGGATGACCGGGAAACAGGGGTCCACCGCGGACGAGACCGCGATCCCGGTCGTCGACATGCGCCGGCCGCGTTGGGGCGACCCGGCGCGCGTCACCGAACTGCCCGCCGCCGCGGCCGCGCTGGCCGGCGACGCCACCGAGGATCGCGGTGTCGCTCCCGAGGCGGTCACCCCGCCCGCGCAAACCGTGCCGTCGGCCGTGCGTGCCGATCTCGAAGCCCTCGTCGGCTCCGAGCACGTCGTCGGCTCCGACGACGCACGCGTGCAGCACACCCGGGGCTACTCGACGCCCGATCTGCTGCGGCTGCGCATCGGCGACGCCTCCGACGCTCCGGACCTGGTGGTCTATCCCGCCGGTCACGACGAGGTCGTGGGGACCCTGCAGATCTGCGCCGCGGCGAAGGTCGCGGTCGTGCCGTTCACCGGCGGGACCTCGGTCGTGGGCGGGCTCGCCCCCGACCGTGCCGGGTTCGCCGGTGTCGTCAGCCTCGACCTCCGCCGCCTGGACCGTCTCGTCGAGATCGACGAGATCTCTCGTGTCGCCACCCTCGAGGCCGGGCTTCGCGGGAGCGCCGCCGAGGCACTTCTGCGTGAGCGGGGATGGACACTTGGTCACTTCCCGCAGTCCTACGAGGGCGCCGGGATCGGCGGCTACGCGGCGACCCGGTCGGCGGGGCAGTCGTCGGCCGGCTACGGACGCTTCGACGAGATGGTCGAGGGACTCGTGCTCGCCACCCCGCGTGGCACCGTCGAACTCGGGACTGCACCCCGGTCGGCGGCCGGACCCGACCTCCGCCAGCTGATTCTCGGCTCCGAGGGCGCCTTCGGTGTCATCACCAGCGTCCGGCTGCGCGTCCGTCCCGCCCCGACGACCCGGATCTTCGACGGCTGGCGGTTCGCCTCCTTCGCCGACGGCGCCGCCGCGTTGCGTCGCCTCGCCCAGGACGGCCCGCTGCCCACCGTCATCCGCCTGTCCGACGAGGTCGAGACCGCGATCAATCTCGCCGATCCCGCACAGCTCGGCGGTGAGTCGACGGGATGTCTCGTCGTCACCGGATACGAGGGCGAAGAGCGCGAGGTGCTCCGACGCCGCGACGCCGCGTCGGAGGTGCTCGTCGGCGCCGGTGGCACGGCACTCGGGGCCGGCCCCGGAGAGTCTTGGCGCACAGGACGTTTCGCCGGACCCTACCTACGCGATCCGCTGCTCGACGCCGGTGTGCTCGTCGAGACCCTGGAGACCGCCACCTATTGGTCGAAGCTCCACGAGCTGCGGGCCTCGGTCACCGCCGCGATCACGGATACGCTGACCGCTTCGGGTACTCCGCCGCTCGTGATGTGTCACATCAGCCACGTCTACTCTTCCGGTGCCTCGCTGTACTTCACCGTGGTCGCACCGTTCGGCGCCGACCCGATCGCGGAGTGGGCGGCGGCGAAAACCGCGGCGAACGCCGCGATCCGGGCCACCGGCGCGAGCATCACCCACCACCACGCCATCGGCCGCGACCACCGCGACGCCTACCACGACGAGATCGGTCCGCTGGCGCTCGAGGCTTTGCGGGCGGTGAAGGCGACCGTCGATCCCGACGACGTCTGCAATCCCGGCATCCTGATCTGAACCCCAGGGCGCCACTATGCTGGGGCGCATGGCCACCGACGCTGCCGTTACCGACCCCGCCGCTGGAGATCGAACCGCCAGGGATGGAGGTGCTGCGGACGAGTCGACGACCAGCATCTATCTCGCGTCGGCGGAGGGGGAGACCGGGAAATCCGTCGTGGCGCTGGGCCTGCTGGCACTGCTCGCGGCGACCGGCGGCCGGGTCGGCGTCTTCCGCCCGATCATCCGTGCCAACGGTGACAAGCGGGACCCGTTGCTCGACCTCCTGATCGACTACGACTCGGTGGACGTGCCCTACGAGGACTGCCTGGGCGTGACCTACGAGGAGGTTCACGAGGATCCCGACGCCGCGATCGGCGAGATCGTCGCCCGATTCCATGCGCTGGCAACGCACTGCGACCGAGTCGTGATCGTCGGGTCGGACTACACCGACGTCGGAACCCCGTCGGAGCTGAGCTTCAATGCCCGCATCGCTGCCAACCTGTCGGCCCCGATGGTGATCGCGTTGAAGGCCGACGACCGGTCTCCCGCCGAGATCGCCGATCTCGCCGCGGGGTTGGTGTCCGAGGTCGGCGCGGCCCATGCCACGCCGATTGCGATTGTCGCGAACCGCTGCGACCCGGACCGACTCGACGAGATCCGGACGACGCTGCGCCGCACCGGGGTACCGAGTCTGTGTCTGCCCGAGGAGCCGATCCTGTTCGCGCCCACCATGGCCGAACTCAAAGAGGCGCTCGGCGCCACCATGTACAGCGGTGACGAGGAACTCCTCGACCACGAGGCCTTGCGGGTGATGGTGGGCGGCATGACCGTCGAACACATCCTGGAACGCCTCACCGACGGCACGGTCGTGATCACCCCTGCCGACCGCTCCGACGTCCTCTTGGCCCTCGTGAATGCCAATACGGCGCACGGATTCCCGAGACTGTCGGGCATCATCCTCAACGGTGGACTCAAACCGCACCCGATGATCGAGGCGCTGGTGAGCGGGCTCAAGCCGACGCTGCCGATCATCAGTTGCCCGCACGGCACCTACGACACCGCGCGGACCGCGGCCCACACCCGGGGCCGACTCAATGCCGGATCGGCCCGCAAGATCGAGGCGGCGCTGTCGCTGATGGAGACCTATGTCGATCCCGAGGTCGTCATGCGCAACCTCAACGTCGACGTCCCGTCGGTCGTCACCCCGCAGATGTTCGAGTACCGGCTGATCTCCCGGGCGCGGGCACAGCGCAAGCACATCGTGCTGCCCGAGGGCGGCGACGATCGCATCCTGCGGGCGGCGAGCAGGCTCCTCCGTCGCGGCGTCGCCGACCTGACTCTGCTCGGCGACCCGGAGGCCGTGCAGGCGAGGGCGATCGAACTCGGCCTCGACCTCTCGGAGGCCATCGTCATCAACCCGGCCACCTCGGAGTACCTGGACGAGTTCGCCCGGATCTACACCGACCTTCGCAAGCACAAGGGCATGGATCTGGAACGCGCACAGGAGAAGATGCTCGACGTCTCCTATTTCGGCACCATGATGGTGCACACCGGGCGCGCCGACGGGATGGTGTCGGGAGCGGCTCACACGACCGCCCACACCATCCGACCGGCCTTCGAGATCATCAAGACCAAGCCGGGCGTCTCCACGGTGTCGAGCGTGTTCTTCATGTGCCTGGCGGACACCGTGCTCGCCTACGGTGACTGCGCGATCGTCCCCGATCCCACGGACGAACAGCTCGCCGACATCGCCATCTCGTCGGCGGAGACGTCGGCGGCCTTCGGCATCGACCCGCGCGTGGCGCTGCTGTCGTACTCCACCGGGACGTCCGGCTCGGGTGTCGACGTCGAAAAGGTCAAGACCGCAACAGAACTCGTTCGGAAGCGTGCTCCCGAGCTGCTCGTCGAGGGGCCGATCCAATACGACGCGGCGGTCGAACCGTCGGTCGCGGCGACCAAGATGCCCGACTCCCCGGTCGCCGGTCGGGCGACCGTGCTGATCTTCCCGGATCTCAACACCGGCAACAACACCTACAAGGCGGTGCAGCGCAGCGCCGGTGCCGTCGCGATCGGTCCGGTCCTGCAGGGTCTGAACAAGCCGATCAACGACCTGAGCCGTGGCGCGCTGGTGTCCGACATCGTGAACACGGTCGCCATCACCGCGATCCAGGCGCAGCAGGTCGACGCCGACACGGTCGCCGGAGACGTGCGTTGAGCGCCGACACCGCCGGGGCGGTCCTGGTTTTCAACGCCGGCTCCTCGTCGCTGAAATATCAACTGGTACAGCCCGACACCGGGGTGGTCATCGCGGACGGAATCGCCGAACGCATCGGTGACGCCGGATCGTCGATGACGCACGAACAGAACGGGGACACGGTCACCGAGTCGGTGCCGCTGCCCGATCACCTGACGGCGGTTCGGCGGGCCGAACAGTTCTTCGCCGACAACGGCACCGATCTGGTGCACGCCGGGCTCGCCGCGGTCGGGCACCGCGTGGTGCACGGAGGCCGGTCGTTCTACGAGCCGACCCTCGTCGATGACTGGGTCATCTCGGAGATCAAGCGGATCTCCACCCTTGCGCCGCTGCACAATCCGGCCAACCTGGTGGGCATCGAGGCGGCCCGGACCCTGCTCCCCGACGTGCCGTCGGTCGCCGTGTTCGACACGGCCTTCTTCCACGGCCTGCCCCCGGCGGCCGCGACCTACGCGATCGACCGCGCGGTGGCGGCCGAACATGCCATCCGGCGGTACGGATTCCACGGCACCAGCCACGAGTACGTGTCGGGCCGCGTCGCCGAGTTTCTCGGGAAGGACCCCGCCGGCCTGGACCAGATCGTGCTGCACCTCGGCAACGGCGCGTCGGCGTCGGCCATCTCGGGCGGACAACCCGTCGACACCAGTATGGGCATGACCCCGCTGGAGGGGCTGGTCATGGGAACCCGCAGCGGCGACATCGATCCCGGCCTGGTGCTGCATCTCAACCGAGTGGCCCATCTGTCCGTCGATGAGATCGACACCCTGCTCAACCAGCGGTCGGGACTCCGAGGCCTGTGCGGCGAGAACGACTTCCGTTCCATCGCCGCACTGGTCGACGCCGGTGACGAGGACGCCCGGCGCGCCTACGACGTCTATATCCACCGGCTGCGGCACTACCTCGGCGCGTACACCTTCGGGCTCGCCAAGCTCGACGCGATCACCTTCACCGCCGGCGTCGGCGAGAACTCGGCCCGCGTCCGGGCGGATGCGCTCGAGGGGCTGCAGCGTTTCGGGATCGTCCTCGACCCGGACCGCAACGCCGCCGCGGGCCGGTCGGCGCGTCGGATCTCCGCCGACGACAGTGCGGTCGAGGTCCTGGTGGTCCCGACGAACGAGGAGCTCGCCATCGCGCGGCAGTCGGCGGCGCTTGTCGCGGACTCGGCCGGCGGGCAGCCCTAGAACAGCGTGTTCGGCCGCACATAGTTCGCGAGATCGACCAGCATGAACCGATGCTCGCGGTTGTTGCGGGTCTGACGTGCGAGCTGGCGCAGGGATCTCTCGGTGCCGGTGCGGATTCCGTACTCGGTGAAGGGGAAGCCGAGCAGGGTGGAGGGTTCCTTGTCCGAATCCTCTTCCTCGGGGTTGTCGTGGATCCAGCCGAGCGCGGTGCCGAGCACGATCAGCAGCATCCGCGACTTGCGGGGTTCGGTGTCGGGGATCTGTTCGAGTCGTCGTGCGGCCTCGACGATCTGGTTGCGGGTGACCTGCGAGGTGGGCCGGCCGTGTACCAGGGCGATGATCGCCGTCGCCCGGGCGGTGTTGAAATGCCTACTGGTGGCGGGCACTTCGTCGAGGGGGCGGATCGCGCCGTCGTAGTCGCCGGCCGCCACGGCGAGGCGGGCCAGCCCGAAGGCGGCGGTCACGATGCTGTGATCGGTGAGCCACAGGTCGTGATAGTGGTGTTGCGCGACATCGTAGAGCCGGGAGATCTTGTCGGCCGACTTCGACGACCCGTTCTCGTCGGCGAGCCAGCGTCCGATCAGTTCGGCGGTCCCGGCGACCGCGAGTTTCGGCGCCACCTCGCCGGGCATCGCGCCCAGCACCTCGTCGAAGCGTTCGTAGGCCAACTCGGGCTCGTCGTTCATCAGCGCGCAGATGCCCATGTACCACTCCACCCGCCACGAATCACCGTGGTGCTCACGGACATCGCGGAGCAGCGCCAGAGCGGTGTCGACGTCGTCGAGCTGCAGGTGGGCGCGCGCCTCGGCCAGGTCGATCTCCAGCGACGGATGGGCGTTCTTCACCGGCCGGCCGCCGAACAGCGACGCGAACCCTTCGGCGCGTGCGGTGTTGATCGAGTCGAGAGTCTGCCGCGGGTCCGACAGGGCCGCCGACGTCAACAGGCTCGCGGCCGGATCCAGCGGATTCACCAGGGGCAGGGGGAGTGCGGTGGCGATGTCGACCGGATCGTAGAACGCGGCCTGGTCGGGGTCGAAGAAGCCGTCGACCGGGGCGAGCATCAGGTCGGTGCCGAACGTCGACCGCTGCGGGGTGAAGACCGTGGACAGCGAGGGCCGGGGGACGCCGGTGTGTACGGCGACCGTCTCGCGCAGCACGTTGAGCACCTGGGTGCTCATCTCCTCCGCGGAGGCGAACCGGTCGGCCGGATCGGGGGCGGTGGCACGTTGCAGCAGAAGGTAGAACGACGGATTGTCGCGGAAGACGGCAGTCTCGTCGGGGGCCGGCAGACCGTCGACGTAGCGGCCGTTGCGCATCTCCATCGGCACGGTCAGCACCGCGAGGGTGCGTCCGACGCTGTAGATGTCGGTGGCCACCTGGGGCCCGGTCTTGACGATCTCGGGGGCCTGGAAACCCGGTGTGCCGTAGAGATGTCCGTAACCGTTGATCGGTGAGACCGCCCCGAGGTCGATCAGCTTGACCTCGTCGCTGCCGACCATGATGTTCTCGGGTTTGACGTCGTTGTAGACCAGGCCCACCGAGTGGAGATAGCCGACGGCCAGCAACACCTCGAGGATGTAGGCGAGGCCTTGTTCGACCGACAGCAGCGACTTCTCCGGGTCGCCCGAGGTGATCTGTTTGAGCGTCTGACCGCCGATGTACTCCATGACGATGTAACCGAAACGCTCACCGTCGTCGCTGATGTGTTCGACGAAGTTGTAGATCTTGACGATGCCCGGATGGTTCACCGACGCGAGGAACTGCCGCTCGGCCACGGCGACGCGTTGGGCCTCCGAATCAGAGGAATTCAGAAGGCCTTTCAGAACGACGGGCCGGTCGCTGACGTTGCGGTCGATGGCCAGGTAGATCCATCCGAGGCCGCCGTGGGCGATGGCGCCGGCGATCTCGTACTGGTCCGCGACCAGTGTCCCCTGGGCGAGTCCCGGCACGAACGAGTACCGCGCACCGCAGTTGGCGCAGTCGCCGGTGGGTGGGCCCTCGCCTTCGCCCTCGAGTCGCCCGACGGGTTTGCCGCAGCGCCAACAGAATCGCTTGCCCTCGGCGATCACCGGATCGTCGATGACCGCGTCCTCGGGTTCGATGTCGGTGATCTTCGGCATCTCGACCAGGCCGCTGCCCAGACGGCGCTCGTGGACCGGCGGGCGACGCCGTGGGACGAGTCGCCGCCCGAGCGGACCCGAATCCGGTTCCGGTGTCGCCCGGGTACGGACGACCCGGTCGGTCCGGCCGTCGAAGCGATCCTGCGGCGCGATGCCGACGGTGAATGCGGGTGCGGCCGCCTGTGTTCCGACCTCGGGGTCGGTCACCGCGCGGGGTCTGGTGGTGTCGTCGGCGGTGTTGTCGCCCTCGGCCATGAGTGCGTCGAGATCGACCTTCTGCGTGCCGACTTCGACGACCTGGTCGGTGGTGCCCTCGTCGGGGGAACGGACGTCGGTCGTGTGGTCGTCGGTCGTGTGGTCGTCGGGGGTGTGCCGGTCGGTGTCCGTCGCGTCGTCACCCATCAGGTCGGCGAGCGAGACGCGCTGGGTACCGACCTCCTCCGGGGTGTCGGGGGTGGGTGCGTCCGGACCCTCGGGTCCGTGAGGGTCTGCCTGGGATGGTTCGCCGGCGTAGTCCATGGGCATCAGTCCCGGTAGTACGGCTGCGGAGCGCCGAATCCACTGTCGAGGATGGTGAGCCAGCGATCGCGGATCTGTTGCCAGCGCCCGGTCGCGCGGGCGCGTTCGAGGACCCCGTTGACGAAGCGGACCATGTCGTCCTCGCCCTTCGGGATGCCCACGCCGTAGAACTCCTCACCGAGGCTGGGGCCGACGACCCGGACCCACGGGTCCTGCGCGGCGAGCCCGGCGAGGATGGCGTCGTCGCTGGTGACCGCGTCGACCTGACCCTGCTGCATGAGCACGAGGCAGTCGGCCCAGGTGGTGGTGCTGACGATCCGCACCCGCGGCTGGATGGACTGCATCCGGCCGATCGAGGTGGTGCCGCGTGCGGCGCAGACCCGCTTGTCGGCGAGCTGGGACGGTCCGACGATGTTCGAGTTACGGAACGACAGGATACGTTGCGACGCCACGTAATACGGGGCCGAGAACGAGATGTCGCGGAGGCGGTCGCAGGTGATGCTCATCGTCTTGATGACGACGTCGACGGTCTTGTCCCGCAACGCGTCGATGCGTTGCGCGGAGCTGAGCACCTGGAATTCGACGCGGTTCGGGTCGCCGAAGATCGCACCCGCGATCTCGCGGGCGATGTCGACGTCGAAGCCCTCGATGTCGCCGGAGATGGGGTCCCGGAAGCTGAACAGGTTGGACCCGATGTCGAGTCCGACGATGAGCCGCCCGCGTTCGAAGATGCCGGCCATCGTCGAGTTCGGCGGCATGCGTCCGGGCGCCGGCATCTGGGCGGGTGGGCGCAGGGTGAGGGTCGCGTTGCACGCCTCCGAACTCGGCGGCGGCTCGACCGGCACGTCGGTCTGGACGCCGGGCAACACCAGCGGTCCGGCGGTCGCGGTCGGAGGCGGTGCGTCCGGGGCGGGAAACCGGACACAGCCCGTGGCGACCAGAGCCACGAGCAGGAGGACCGCAACGACCAGCGGTCGCCGCGAGCGGGCGGGGCCGGACAGATGGAATCGGGGGCGGGTCATCGGTACTCCCGTATTCGGGGGACGAGTCCGCCGACGATCGCGACGGCGGCGAGGACCGCGAGCAGGAGTATCCCGGTCCCGGTGAAGCCGAGTACGCGCTGAGCGGTGTTGATGTCGTCGCGGAACGACGTTCGCGCGGTGGTGATCGCGTCGACGAGTGCACTGTCCACGGCTGTATACGCGCGGGCCGAGCTGTTCAGCCCGTCCCCGACGGTGAGTTGCCGGGCGCGGTCGAAGTTGCCGGTCTGGATGTACCGCCGGACGCCGGCATCGGTGCGTCTCCACTCCGCCAGCGCCGAGCTCACCGTGTCGAGCTGCTCCGCCGACACCGATCCGGTCTCCTTGGATGTGCGGACGTCGTCGACGATGCCGCCGATCTTGGCGGTCGTCGCGGCGAAGGTGCGTTCCAGCCCACCCTGATCGCCGCGGCGGATGAGGGACAGGGTCTCGGCCGATCGCGCCTGCTGGGTCAGGATGCGCGCGGCGGTGAGTTCGCGGAGCGGGTCGGCGCCGTCGGTCCGGGCGTTGCTGGTCGCGGCGACCGACATCAGGCCGGACGCGAGCAGCCACACCGTCCCCAGGAAGAGCGCGCCGATCGCGGCGACCAGTCCGATGTTGAATCGGCGGCGGGTCCTGCGTGCCAGGTAGCGGGACGTCAGCACCATGGCCGTGAGCAGCAGCAGCAGGGGGATGTAGACCGTCCACGGCGGGCGGGTCAGCGAATGCTGCGGATCGGCGATCGCCATCGAACGTCGCTCGTAGAGGCGCTGGGCGGCCGGCAGGATCTTGTCCTGCATCAACGACGACGCCTGGCCCAGGTACGCCGACCCGACTGGATTGCCCAACCGGTTGTTGGTACGGGCCGTCTCGATGAGCCCGCTGTAGACCGGGATCGACGTCGACAGGGTGTCGAGGTCCGACGACAGGGCCCGCTCGGTGGCGTCCTCCGTCATCCCCGGTCCCGGTTCGCTCGAGGTTCCGGTCGCGAGAATCAACGACGACGCTGCCGTCGCCAGCGCGTCGGAGTAGCGTTGCCGCAGCTCCGGCGTCTCCAGGCCGCCCGAGATGAACGCGGCGTTCGCGGACGCGTCGGCGATCGACAGGGAGCTGTAGAGAACCTGCGCGGCCTCGGCGAGCGGTTCGGTGCGATCGATCAGGCGCTGCAGGGTCTGGGTGCGGTCTTCGAGCACGGTCGAGGCGTACAGGCCGGTGGTCACGCAGCCGAGGAAGAGGATGACGCAGATGATGATCAGCTTGCCCGGCGTGGTGACCGAGTAATGCCGCAGCGTTTGGAACGGTGACTGCGCACGCTCGCGGGCCGTGGCGACGAGCTCTCGACGATCGGCGAGGACCTGGCGGATCGGCGGCGACGACTGGGCGGGACGGATCATGCGACCGCCACGGGTGAGTGCCGTCCGCACGGAGGACGCATCGCCGGTCACCTAGCTGATCCCCTTCTCGAACGCTGGATCGTCTCCGGTGTGGCCGCTCGGTCGCCGGTCCCCGTTCCGGCTCCCGCGACCTGTAAGAAGAAATGACTCATCAGGGTCATCGCTCACCGGGTCGTGCGTGTTTCAGCCTATGCCATCGGGGAGGGTTCCTCCGGGCATCGCCGTCGCCACGCCGACGGGTTCGTGATCGCCCTGGCAGGTCGCGCGTGTCTCACTTACGGTGGAGGAAATCCGGCGATCGGCTCGTCGGGCGGCAAGGAGGCGTGGTGCGCGGAGACGGCGACGGCTGGCTGATCGATCCCGACGGTTCACGGTATTGGGGTGTTCACGGCGCGGCGGGTCTGCTGCTCCGGGCGCCGCTGACCGACGGCGCGACCGGCGTTCTGCTCCAGCATCGCGCCGCGTGGTCGCACCAGGGCGGCACCTGGGCCCTGCCCGGCGGTGCGCGCGACTCCCACGAGGGCGCCATCGACACCGCGATGCGGGAAGCCGAGGAGGAAGCCGGCATCGACAGCGCCGACCTGCGTGTCGTCGCCGCCGTCGTCACTCACGAGTCACCGGGCGGCTGGACCTACACGACGGTCATCGCCGAGACCGATGCGCCGGTCCGCACGGTCGCCAACTTCGAGTCGACGGAACTGCGCTGGGTCGAAGAACAGCACGTCGATCAACTCCCGCTGCATCCGGCGTTCGGCCGGGCCTGGCCCACCCTGCGCGAGCGGATCGCCGCACTCGACCCGCAGGGTTAGGGGCTGAGCAGCCGGTTGGCGCCGGAGATCAGCGCGGCGATGTTCGCCTCGTCCCCGGTCCTGCCCTCGCCGAAGGCCCACGCCTGCCGACCGTTGTTCTCACACAGCAGGAACGTGGCGATCGCCCCGTCGACCTCGCGCTGGTGCAGCCGCAGGATCTGAACGGGTGCGCCGAGGTCGTACAGGATCGACGTCATCGCGCCGAGCGGTCCGGCGGCGACAGCGCTGCACGACATGAGGCGATCGGCGATCGCGATGGTCGCGCGGCATTCGACGAGGTCCTGCCGCGCCGGTGCGACCGACCACGATCCGAGCCGGATGGCTCCGTTGCCCGCGTACTCGTCGGTGAAGTGTTGCCAGCTCATCCCGATGGCCTCCTCGCGCATACCCGCGGGCAGCGGACGGCCGAAGTGTTCGGTGATGGGATCTCCCGACGGCGCGGTCGTGTGCCCGTGTCGTGAGAAGGATGGGTGAGGCAGATGAAGAAGGTGCATCTCGAAAGCCGATTTCGGTCGAAGAACGGATGACCGACAAGAGCGTGCAACCGACCCGCAGCGGGGGGTCGGTCAGAATCAGACCCCGCTGCGGCGGGTTACGAGCGCGCTCTTGATGCACATCATGATCGGTCCAGGCTAGACCGCGGTGTCCGGATCAGGCAAACGGATTCCGCCTCGGCAGTCCACTCTGACAACCGACCCTGAGGACCGCCCCTGGGCTACCACCGGCCGAGGAGGTCGGCGGCCGCGGCAGCGGGATCGGTGGCGGCGGTGATCGCCCGCACCACGACGATCCGGCGGGCACCTGCGGCGGTCACCTCCGGCACCCGCGGGGCGTCGATGCCGCCGATGGCGAACCACGGCTTGCCGGGCGCGGCGCCGGCGGTCGTCGTCACCAGGTCGAGGCCGGCAGCACTGCGACCAGGCTTGGTGGGCGTGGTCCAGCACGGGCCGACGCAGAAGTAGTCGACGTCGGGGTCGGCGGCTGCGGCCGCGGCCTGCTCGGGGTCGTGGGTGGACGCCCCGATGATCGCGTCGGGGCCGACGATCCGGCGCGCCACCGCCGGCGGCAGGTCGCCCTGTCCGACGTGGAGGACGTCGGCGCCCGAGAGAGCGGCGATGTCCGCGCGGTCGTTGACCGCCAGCAACGCGCCATGGGCGTCGACGACGCCCCGCAGCGCGGCGAGGATCTCGAGCTCCTCACGGGCCTCGAGCGTGCCGAACTTCTTCTCGCCCGCCGACCCCTTGTCGCGTAGCTGCACGATGTCGACGCCGCCGGCGAGGGCGGAGCCGACGAAGTCGAGCAGGTCGCCGCGCTCGCGTCGCGCGTCGGTGCACAGATAGAGCCGGGCGGAATCAAGGCGGCGGCGCGATTCGGAAGCAGTCGTCACGGCGACCAGGCTAGCCCCGCGTCGACCGGCCGGGCGTAGGGTGGACCGCGAGAACACACGGGAGCCCGGGCAGGCGGGCTGAGAGTGCGGACCCCTCCGCAGACCGTCGAACCTGATCCGGGTCATTCCGGCGAAGGAAGGTGATCTGGCTTGAGCAACACCCCAGCAGGATTCGACCGTGCACTCACCGTCGTCGGCGGTGGCGTGATCGGTCTGACCTGTGCGCTCGCCGCCGCCGACGCCGGCTGGCAGGTGCTCGTCGTCGACGCCGGTCACGACGAGCGGGCCTCATGGGTTGCGGGCGGCATGCTCGGCTCGCTGGGCGAGGGACATCCGGGGGAGGAGGCCGCGCTCGCGCTGTCGGTCGAATCGGTGCGGCGCTGGCCGACGCTGGTGAAGCGGCTCGCCGACCCCGCGATCGTGACGGCCACCGACTCCCTGTTCGTCGCCGGTTCGGCAGCCGACGCCGAGTACCTGCGCCATCTCGCCGACTTCGTCTGGGCCAATCAGCCGCGCACCGACGCCACGCTCAGCACGGTGACGGGTCGTGAGATCCGTTCCCTGGAGCCGTCGTTGAGTTCGCGGCTCGTCGGCGGCTACCGGGCGGTCGGGGAGTGGTCGATCGACAACCGACGGCTGCTGGCGACCCTGCGCAGCGCCGGGGCCGCGGCCGGGGTGCGGTTCATGGATGCACGGGTGGAGAGCCTCGCCGACGTCCGCGAACAGGCCGGCCCGCGAGATCAGATCCTCCTCGCCGCCGGAATCGCCACGGCGGCACTGCTTCCCGAGGTGCCCCTCCACGCGGCCAAGGGGGAGATCCTTCGCTTGCGCCGGACACGGTGGTCGGTTCCGCCGCCCGGCCACGTGGTCCGGGCCCGGCTCCACGGCCGGGCGGTCTACCTGGTCCCGCGCGAGGACGGGATCGTGGTCGGCGCAACGCAATACGAGGCCGGTGACTTCGGCGACCGCACTCCGCAGGCAGGTGGCGTCGCCGATCTGCTCGCCGACGCGATCGAGGTCATGCCGGGACTGCGCACCTACGAACTGACCGAGGCGGGCGCCGGACTACGGCCGTGCACCGCCGACGGACTGCCGATCGTGGAGCGGATCGACGACCGTACAGTGGTCGCGACCGGCCACGGCCGCAACGGCATCGTTCTCGCACCGGGCACGGCGGACAGGGTGCTCGGGATTCTGGAAGGAGCATCCGCGTGACCATCACCGTGAACGGAGAGAACCTCGACGTGGGCGACGACGAGTCGGTGAAGGATGTCGTCACCCGCCTCGGACTGCCTGACCGCGGGATCGCGGTGGCCGTCGACGGCGCAGTCGTACCGCGAGGACGATGGTCGGAACACACGATGACCTCGGGAGCCGTAGTGGAGATCGTGACGGCGGTGCAAGGTGGCTGAGTCCGGCATCATCGACGGCGCAGACGTTTCCGAGGCAGACCCGCTTCGGATCGCCGGCCGCGAGTTCTCCTCCCGCCTCATCACCGGAACCGGTGGCGCGACGAATCTCGCGTCCCTCGAGCGTGCACTCGTCGCGTCGGGTACCGAACTCACGACCGTCGCCGTGCGTCGCGTCGACGCCGCGTCGGGGACGGGGGTGTTCGACCTGCTGCGCCGCCTGGACATCGCGGTCCTGCCCAACACCGCCGGATGCCACACCACCGCCGAGGCGGTGCTCACCGCGCAGTTGGCCCGCGAGGCGTTCGAGACGAACTGGGTGAAGCTCGAGGTGGTGGCCGACGAACGCACCCTGATGCCGGATGCCGTCGAACTCGTCGACGCCGCAGCCGCATTGGTGGCGGACGGATTCGTTGTGCTCGCCTACACCAACGACGACCCGGTCCTCGCTGCGCGACTCGCCGACCTCGGCGTCGCCGCGGTGATGCCACTCGGCTCACCGATCGGGACCGGACTCGGAATCCTCAACCCGCACAACATCGAGATGATCATCGACCACTGTTCCACGGCCTTCGACGATCCCCTCCCGGTGATCCTCGACGCCGGTATCGGCACCGCCAGCGACGCCGCTTGTGCGATGGAACTCGGTTGCGACGGAGTGCTTCTCGCGACCGCCGTCACCCGTGCGGAGAATCCGGAGCGAATGGCGACCGCGATGCGGCATGCGGTGATCGCCGGACGACTCGCCGCACGGGCGGGTCGCATCCCGAAACGGTTCTGGGCGCAGGCATCGTCGCCGACGCCGGAGCGGGGCTGATCCCACGCAACTGCCTGCTGCCCGACCCGCCCTTTGCTGCCTGAGGTGCGGGGAGCGCAAGCGACGAGCCTCGAGGGCCCGGTGTGTCGCAACCACCCGGCGCACCCCCGGTCGGCGGCTATGGTCGACTCGTGTTGCGGGTAACGAATCTGACGAAGGACTTCGGGAGTCAGCGCGCGGTCGACAACCTCACCTTCGAGGTGGGGCCGGGGCGGGTCACCGGCTTCCTGGGGCCCAACGGTGCTGGTAAGTCGACGACGATGCGCATGATGCTCGGACTCGACCGTCCGACGTCGGGGACCGCGACCATCGACGACGTGCCGTACCGCGATCTCGACCATCCGCTGCGCCAGGTCGGTGCGCTGCTCGACGCACACTGGGTCCACCCCAATCGGAGTGCGCGTTCGCATCTGCGTTGGCTCGCCGCGAGCAATCGGATTCCGAAGTCCCGGGTGGACGAGGTGCTCGAGATCGTCGGCCTGGCGTCGGTGGCCCGGAAGCGTGCCGGTGGGTTCTCGCTCGGTATGTCGCAGCGGCTCGGACTCGCGGGTGCGCTGCTCGGCGACCCGCACACCCTGTTGTTCGACGAACCGGTCAACGGGCTCGATCCCGAGGGCATCGTGTGGATTCGGGGCTTCATGCGGCAGTTGGCCGCCGAAGGCCGCACCGTACTCGTCTCCAGCCATCTGCTGACCGAGATGTCGCTGACGGCAGACCATCTCGTCGTCATCGGTCGTGGGCGTCTCATCGCCGACTGCTCAGTCGGTGAGTTCACCGGCCGGGCCCGGCAATCGGTGCGGGTGCGCGGTCCCGAACTCGAGAAGCTGCACACCGCACTGGCGAAGGCCGGCCTCGCGCCGGCGCCCGGTGCACCCGACGCCCACGGGCGGCCGGTGATGCGGGTACCCGACACGACGACCGACCGCGTCGGGGACATCGCCGCCGCGGCCGGCGTGACGCTGCACGAGCTCGCCGCCGAATCGGCCTCGCTGGAGGAGGTGTTCATGTCGATGACCGCCCACGCCGTCGACTATCACGGTGGCGACGGCTTCCGGTCCGTCGAATCCGGTCCGGGCACCCCGGAAGGGAGCCGGCGATGATCGGCCAGGCGCTCGCGGCGGTTGACGCCGAACGCATCAAGCTGTCGAGCACCCGTGCCCCGTACTGGTGCCTCGCGATGGTGGTCCTGTTCGGCATAGGCGTTGCGGTCCTGCTCGGTTGGCTGCTGTCGGGCGGTTACGCCGACTCGGCGTCGGTAGACACCCGGACCATCGACTACCTGGTCGGCGTCAACCAGTTCGGGGCCGCGGTCTTCGCGATCATGGCCGTCCTGGGCGTGACCACCGAATACCGGTTCGGCACCATCCGGCCGACCTTCGCCGCAGTACCCCGACGGCCCCTCGTGATCCTCGCGAAGACCGTCGTGTTCGGTGGACTCACCTTCGTGGTGGCCGCGATCGTGGGGCTCCTCGGTGTCGTTCTGGGGCAGGCGCTCACCGGTAACGGCATCGCGCTCGGTGGTCCGGACACGATACGACAGCTCTGGGGCACGCCGGTTTTCGCGATGCTGTGCGCACTGATCGGGCTCTCGGTGGGTGCTCTCGTACGGCATTCCGCCGGAGCGGTGGCGATCGTGCTGGGATGGATGTTCGCGCTCGAACGCATCCTGTCGGTGCTCCCGCGTATCGGCGAGAACATCACGCCGTTCCTGCCGTTCCTCAACGGCTGGAACTTCTTGTCCGGCGGCGACCCCACCTTCCACTGGAACGCCTACGGCTCTTTGGCGTACTTCGCGGTGGTCACCGCGATCCTCTTGACGATCGCAATTGTCGTGACCAGTGCCCGGGATGCGTAGTTCGCGGATCTGCTCATACGTCCTGTGACCCGGAACGGCCGCCGAGAGAGGTGCGATTCGGCGGCCGAATGACGATTGACGATCCTTCGCGCAGCCCGCCGAAGGCCGCCGCGGACTAGAATTCAGTGGCATGTCCACAAATTGGCCGATGGTCGAGCGTGAGCGTGAGTTCCGCACGATCCTCGCCGCACTCAGTGGAAAGACGAACGGATGCGGGGTCGTGCTCACCGGCGATTCGGGGGTGGGCAAGACGACCCTCGCCCGGCATGTCACCGCCGAACTGCCGACCGGCGTGCGCTGGGTGGCCGGGACCGAGTCGGCACGATCGATTCCGTTGGGGGTCTTCGCCCACCTGGTCGGTCCGGCGACGTCGAGCGATCCGGTCACTTATCTGGCGGCCGCCCGGGAATCTCTGCTCGCCGACGGTGATGTCGTCATCGGAGTCGACGACGCGCATCTGCTCGACGAGTTGTCGGCCACCCTGCTGCATCAGCTCGCGATCGACCGTGCGGTGCACATCGTGGCGACCGTCCGGAGCGGGGAGGCGGTGCCGGACGCCGTCACCTCCCTGTGGAAGGACAATCACCTCACCCGGATCACGCTGTCGCCGTTCACCAAAGAGCAGAGCGTCGAGCTGATCGAATCCGTCCTCGGTGGGCAGCTCGAAGAGCATTCGGCCTCCCTGATGTGGGAGGCATCGGGTGGAAACGCCCTGTTCCTGCGGCATCTCGTGGACGGCGCCCGCCAAGCGAACACCTTGCGACAGGTCAACGGGGTCTGGCAGTTGCGCGGCCGCGCGGCCATCACCTCCGAACTCGCATCGCTGCTCGAGGGGCGGATCGAACAACTCGATGCGTCGGTCCTCAGCGCGCTCAAGTACCTGAGCCTGTGTGAACCGCTCGACATCGACGTGCTCGCCGAACTCGCCGGCGAGGAGGCCGTGGAGGAGGCCGAGATCGCCGGCCTCGTCCGCATCACGCGCGACGGCCGCCGGTTGAATGTCGCCTTCCACCACCCGCTGTTCGGCGAGGTGATCCGCCGCAGACTCGGGATGGTGTCGTCCCGACGACTCCGCGGCAACCTCGTCGAGGCGCTGCGATCCCGCCCCACCGACACGCCCGCCGAGCGGATCAGGCTCGCCGACCTCGCGATCGAGAGCGACGTCGAGATCGATCTGTCGCTCGTTCGCACCGCGGCGAGCGACGCCCTCAAACTCGCGCAGACCTCACTCGGTGAACGGTTCGCGCGGGCGGCCCTCGACGAGGGCGCCGGGGTCGACGTCGCCGAACTGCTCGCACGCGCCCGGATGTGGCAGGGCCATCCCGACGAGGCCGAGGAGATCCTGTCGCGGTTCTCCCCGGACGATCTGGACGAGGCGCAACTCCTGCTCTGGGGGAATCTGCGGATCGGCAACGCGTTCTGGGCCCTGGGCGACGCCGACCGTGCCGGTGAGATCCTGCAGATGCTGCGCAAGCGGGACATGCAGCCCGCGCTCGTGCCCATCGTCACCGGCATCGCCTCGGCCTGCGCGCTGTTCGAGAACCGGATCGGTGAGGCGATCGCGTTGTCGGACAGTGTCTTCGCCGAGAAGCGCAAACTTCCGTGGGCGATCGAGTGGGCCGTGTTCGGTGGTTCTCTCGCGCGAGCAGTCGCAGGGCGCGGCAACGAGGTGGAGGCCCTGGCCGCGCACTCGCGTGAGGTGGAGGTCGACGGACTCCTCCGGTTCCCGACGGGTTTCGGTGAGATCCTCGCCCTCACGCTGACCGGCCGGCTCGACGACGCGGACACTGCCGCCGGGCGCTTCCTGACGGCCGCCCAGACCGCGCAGTACCTGGGCTGGGCCATGTCGGAGATTCTCGTTGCCGCAGTAGAACTCTCGCGCGGCGCATGCGTCTCGGTGACCCGGCGGATGGAGCAGACCCTCGCCACCCTCGACAGCGGTGAGTTCTCCGAGTCCTGGAACTTCCCGGCCCACATCTTCCTGATCCAGGCACTGAGTGCACTCGGTCAGGTCGACCGTGCCGCCGAGGTGCTGGAGAAGGCGAGGGCCCGGTACGGCAGGCACGTCGCGATCTTCGGTCCGATGCTGGCCATTGCGCAGGCCTGGCAGTCGGCGGCCGCCGGCACCATCACGCCGGCCGTCGCGCTTCTCCGTCGGACCGCCGAAGAGGCAAGGGAGACAGAACAACTTGCCATCGAGGCGGAGGCGCTGCACTCGGCTGCCAGGTTCGGTGACGCCACCGTCGCCCAGCGACTCACCGAACTCGCCGGACTCGTCGACGGCCCACTGGCGCCGCTGTACGCCCGGCACGCCATCGCGCTCGCTGCCGGTGACGCCGTCGAACTCGACCTGTGCTCAGCCGATTTCGAGTCATTGGGCGTTCGGTTGTCGGCGGCCGACGCCGCCGCGCAGGCGAGTGTGCTGCATGATTCGGCGGGCAGCAGGTCGGCGACCGTTGCCTCGGCGGCGGTGGCCAACCGACTCGCCTCGGAATGCGGCGGTCTGCGCACTCCCGCGCTCATCACCGCCGCACAACCGCTCCCGTTGACCTCACGTGAACGCGAGATCGCGAATCTCGTTGCGGCAGGCCTGTCCAACAAGGAGATCGCGGAGCGGCTCACTGTTTCGGTGCGCACCGTCGAGGGGCACATCTACCGTGCGTCCACCAAACTCGACGTCACCGACCGTGAGGGCATCGCCAAGCTGTTGCTCAAGGACGGTGATCGCGCTCCAGGCACTCGATCACCTCTTCGTCGTCGACCTGACTGAAGTCGTCGTAGGAGAGTCCGACCGCCTCGAACGGTTCCGGGGTGGTCAGTACGACGACGTCGTCGACGCCCCGATCGATGAGGCGGCCGACCGAATCCGACGGTGCCGTGGGTACGGCCACGATCAACCGTGCGGCACCGGCGGCATCCATCGCGTCGATGGCCACCGCCATCGTCGAGCCGGTGGCGAGACCGTCGTCGACCAACACCACGACCCGGTCCTCGACCTCGACCGGTGGCCGTCCGCCGCGATAGAGCTCCTCGCGGTTGTGCAGGATGCGACGTTCCCGGTCGGCTACCGCGTCGAACTCGGCACGCGAGACGCCCAACCGGCGGGGTATGTCGTCGTTGACCACGAGATGGCCGGCGGTCAGGGCGCCCATCGCGAACTCCTCGTGTCCCGGTGCGCCGATCTTGCGTACGACGAGGGCGTCGAGGTCGCCGCCCGTCGCATCGGCGACCTCACGGGCCACGGGCACCCCGCCGCGCGCCAGGCCGATGACCACCGGCCTGGCCCCGTGGGTGTCCTCCCGGGACCGCAGGCCCTCCGCGACCCGGGCGCCGAGGGCACGTCCCGCCGCGATTCGGTCGGGGAAGACGCGGCCGGACATGTCGGGTGTCCTCAGAGGTGCACCGCGGGACCGACCTCGAGCTTGAAGCTCGGCAGATCGGCCAGTCCGATGGTGGCCTCGTAGGTGCGGTCGTAACCGGTGGCGCTGATGCGCCAGCCGTCCTCGGTCCGGCGGTAGGTGTCCTCGTAGAAGGCGGCTCCGATCAGCATGAACGAGAACTCGGCGACGATCACGCGGTCCTGCAGATACCAACGGCCGCGGGCGGTGTCGCCGGAGACCTCGATCTCGGGGTGGTTCACGCGGTGCTCGGTGATGACCGCCGGACCGACGTTGGCCTCCATGTACCCCACGAGCTCGTCCCGGTTGGCGAAGGACAGGCTCGCACCGTAGTTGCCGGTCACATCCTCGGTGAGCGTCGACGCGAACGTCTTCCAGTCCTTGGTGTCGAGTGCCCTCAGGTAGCGGTACTTGAGGTTCTCGATCTCGCGGACGTCTTCGTTGTGATTGCTCACTTGCGCCTCGTTCCGGGCAGGACGCCGGCATCGAGCACGGCCTTCACGATCGGACGGGTCCGTTCGAGTAACTCGGAGTTGCCCGACCACAGCGACTCGCCCGCGGCGTCGGTGGTCGCCTCGATGTCGTCGTACACCGCGGCACCCTGTGCCGTGAGTCGATGGCCGTCCTCGGTCCGTTCGGCCAGGCCCGCCTCCGCCAGTCGGTCGATGCTGTCCTCCCAGTCCTGTTCGGTGTAGCCACGCGTGAGCAGCACGACGCGCTTGCCCATGACCTTGCGTTTGACCGTCGGGTCGGGCAGCTGGGCCTCGTGGAAGACCGCCGCATCGAAGCCGTTGAGTCCGTGCAGGACGAGGGCGGCGATGTGGTTGTCGCCCCGCCACTCCCGCAGTACAGCGGTCGCCTGCCACAACCTCAGGCGCGGTGTCTCCGGGATCGGCGCCGACGCCCACGCCGCAGCGAGGGGACGACCGCCGAGCGGAAGGTCCGCGGCGAGCCGGGTGTACCCGGAGGCGAGTTCGTCGAGGAGGGCGTCGTCGGCGGAATCGCCGAGGATCTGCCGCAGGGAGTCATCCAGCATCGCGTTGCGACGTTCGTGGACTCGGTCGAGGCCTGCGTCGACCGCGGCGTGCCAGGACTTGGCGACCAGGTCGGGGTTGAAGTTGTAGAACGCGGCGGAGACGACCGGGGCGGCGCAGGGGCCGAGGGGAGCTCCGCGTGCGCCCACGTAGAAGGCGTGGCCGTCGAGACCGGTGTCCTCTTGTGCGGGGCCGAGTCCCGGGTTGAAGTACGCGAGAATGTGGAAGGGCTCGAGGGTCTCGTAGGCGAGGCGGGAGAGCGACGTGGTCGCTGTGGGCGTCATCACCCCACCTTCTCCACCGGCGGAACGGGTGTCAACCACTTTCGCGGCGATGGACGCTCGCGATCAGTTGTGCCGCGAGTCCCGGCTGCCGACGGATCGATCGCCGGACGCGGAGCCGTCCGGACGCAACCCTGCGTCGTCGTCGCGCGAGTCGGGATCACCCGGTCCACTTCGGAACTCCGCCTCGAAGGCCTCCGCCTCGAACGCGCCGGGTTCGGACTTCTCTGGGTCGGAATACTCCGGCTCCTCGCGGCCGCGACGCCAGCCGCCCTTCATCGGCGGAGCCTCACCGAGGTGGTCGGGGTCGACCGAGCCGTACCACGCCACCAGCACGGCACCGATGACGGCGCCGACGAAGCCGAGGATCGCAAGCCAGCCGAGTCCGGGCTTGGCCGTGTCCTCGAGGAACACCACACCCACCAGGCTGGGTCCGGCGGTCTCGCCGACCACCAGCACGGCGGTGACGCCGTTGACCGCGCCGAGCTGGAGCGCGACGGTCTGGATGTAGAAGCCGACCGCGCCCGCTGCGGCGATGGTCCACGCCGCCGGGTCGGTCAGGAGCGCAACGGGATCGAACGGCTGGACGCCGTCGAGGATGCGGACCGCGATGGCGATGATGCCGAACAACAGACCCGCGGCGGCGCCGCCGACGATGGCGCCGGCGGCCGAACCGAGGTTGTAGACGGCGACGAGCGCGAAGGCGCACAGCGCGACGGTGGCGAGGAACAGACCCCAGTGGAAACCGACCTCTTCGCCGCCGCCGGTGTGATGCGACGAGGAGACACCGAGCAGGCACAGCGACATGACGACGAGCCAGATGGCGACCCATTCGCGGGTGTGCAGGGCGATGTTGAGGATGATCGTGCCGAGGAGTGCGGTGACGACGAGGTTCGCCGACACGATGGTCTGCGACAGGAAGAGCGGGAGGAACCGGGCGGCGAGTGCCCCGCCGGCGAAGCCGAAGACGACCATCGTGGTGCCGAGGATGAAGGCGGGATCGACGAAGGTCGACATCGTCGAGGAGATGGTGGGAGCACCCGTCTCGGTGGTAATGCCCTTACCCTCTTCGGCGGCTGCCGCGGCGACACGACGCGCGCCGAGCGCGCGGAGCACCGTCGACATCCCGTAGGCGACAGCGGCAAGGCATGCGGCGATGACGCCGACCACGAACAGTTGCATGCCTCCTCCAACTCGGTCCGGAACCCCCGGTTCTCGAGGTCATCCGGTCCGTCGCCCAATCCGACTGCCTGCCACCACAGGCTCGACCGGCACAAAAGCCCGGTCGTGCGGAAACTAACAGGACGAACCGACAGATAGATACCGAATATTCCCGTAGTGTCCGATTCCATTCAACAGGCGTAGGGCCGACGCGGCGCGTCAGGGTCCGGAGTACCCCCTAGACTCTGTCGGGTGGACAGCGCCGGACGAGCTCATGTACTGATCACCTTCGGTCGGTCGTTCCTCTCCCTGGAACTCGCACGACTCATGGCTGCGGGTGGTCATCGCGTGACGACCGTCGACTCTATTCCCGTCGCCATCAGCAGATTCTCCAACGCGGTAGGCGAATTCCACCGTGTTCCGCCGCCGAAGTTCGAGCCCCTCGAATACTGCCGTGCCCTCGCCCGGATCGTCGAGGAGAACGACGTCGACATGGTGATCCCGGTGCACGAGGAAACCGACATCATCGCGATGCTCGCCGAACTGTTCCCGCCGACATGTCGGCTCTTCCTCTCCGACTTCGACATCGAGAACCGGCTGCACCACAAGTACGAATTCCAGGAACTGCTCGTCGAACTCGGAATCCCCACCCGCACATTCGCGCGGGTCGCCGGCCCCGAGGACGCGGGTTCACTCGACTTCGACAAGCCCTTCGCGCTCAAGCGGTGTTACTCGCGCGGTTCGCAGAAGGTGCACAAGGTGCAGCCGGGGGACCCGCTCACCTGGCTCGAGCACGACGAACAGAACCCGTGGGTTGCACAGGAATGGGTCTCGGGCGACAAGTACTGCACCTACTCGGTGTGCCACGAGGGCCGGATCTACGCGCACGCCACCTATCCGGTCGACTACGCCATCGACGGCAGCTCATGCCTGAACTTCCGGTCCGTCGACCACCCGCGCATCCAGGCGTGGGTCGCCGACATCGTCGAGCGCGTCAACTTCACCGGGCAGATCGGCTTCGACTTCATCGAGGACGGACCGGACGAGGACCTGTTCTGCATCGAGTGCAATCCGCGCGCGACGAGCGGCATCATGATGTTCTCTCCGGAGGACGGCGTGGACCGCGCCTTCCTCGGCACCTCCGACCCCGACACCGAGATCATCACTCCCGCACCCGGTGTCGACAAGATGATCGGTGTCGGCATGATGCTCTACGGATGGCGTGCGCCCTCTCGCAACGGCCGGTCGTTCCGTCAGTTCGCACGCGACTTCCGCGGCGCGTCGGATGTGATCACCCGGTCCGGCGACCAGAAGCCGGCGGTCCTGCTCCCGTTCGCCTACGCGGGCATCCTCCGCAGCTGTCTGAAGTACCGGGTCGGGCTCGCCGAGGGGTTCATGCACGACCACGAGTGGGACGGTCTGCGGATCAGCCTCTGAGCCCGGTCCACGGACCGGTTCCACCCGTGTCCCCCAGATGTGCGACACGATCTCCGGCCCTGTCGGCGTAGACTCGAAACCTAGCACCACCTGCGGCGATGGGTCACGTGAGCGGGTTCGGTGCGGGGGAAACGTGCTCGAGGGGGCTCGCTATGTACACATCCAAGATCACTCGTCGTCTGACTGTCGGGATCACGACTGTCGCCGCGGCCGGCGCACTCGCACTCGCCGGTGCGCCCACCGCCGCAGCGGCGCCGGTCGAGGCGCAACCCGTCGTGGGGTCCGTGGCGCTCTGCTTCGGAGTCCCGCTGGGTTCGCTGTCGTTCAACATCTGCATCTGACGGCACGACTCTCCCGTCCCGGGGCCGATGGTCCCCGGGACGTGACAATTCCGTGCCGCTGACGCGCGGAAGTCCTGCTCGGGCAGTGATTCCGCACGTACGATTCACCGATGACGTCGACGACGCCCGAGGTTGACACCGGTACGGCACCGGCACGCGCGCGTGCGATCCTCGTCGCGCTGATCCTCGTCGCGGGCGTGGCCAACATCAACCTCGCGGTGGCCAACGTCGCGCTGCCCGACATCGGCAAGGATCTCGACGCCAGTTCGACGCAGCTGAACCTCATCGCGGTCGGGTACTCGCTGGGTCTCGCGGCGTCGGTGCTGTACTTCGGTGCGCTGGGAGATCGCCACGGCCGCAAGCGGATGCTCGTGTTCGGCATGGCTCTGTCGATCCCGGCGTCGCTCGTGGCCGGCTTCGCGCCGAACGTCGAGGTCTTGTTCGGTGCCCGTCTGGTCGGCGGCATCGCGGCCGGCCTGGCCTTCCCGACGACCCTCGCGGTGATCACCGCGCTGTGGTCGGGTCCCAAACGCACCCGGGCGATCGCCGCCTGGTCGGCGTTCGGCGGAGCGATCTCCGCTCTCGGACCGGTGATGTCGGGTGGTCTGCTGGAGGTGTTCGACTGGCATTCGGTGTTCCTGGTGACCCTGCCGCTGGCGGTCCTCGCGCTGGCGGCGGCATGGAGGCTGGTGCCCGACGACACCGGCGACGAGGCGGCGGTCGTCGACAACCTCGGCGGCATCGTCTCGATCGTGATGGTCGGGGCGCTGGTCCTCGCCATCAATTTCGCCCCCAACAGCGATCAGCGGCTGCAGGTCTACATCCTCGCCGCGATCGCGATCGTCGCCGGTGCCGGATTCGTGTGGCGGCAACTGCGCGTGCGTGTTCCGCTCTTCGACCTCCGCATCGCATCCCGACGCACCTTCTGGGTCGCGGCGCTCGGCGGGCTCATCGTCTTCGGCACGCTCATGGGCGCGATGTTCATCGGCCAGCAGTACATGCAGAACGTGCTCGGCTACTCGACTCTCGCCGCGGGCGCGACGATCCTGCCCGCCGCCGGCGCGATGGTCGTCGTCGCACCGCGGTCGGCCAAACTCGTGCAGAGCATGGGATCACGGTTCACCCTGCTGTCCGGGTACGCCTTCATCGTGCTCGGGCTGGTGTTCGCGATGCTCACCTGGGATCAACACGCCCACTTCTGGCACGTCGGGCTCGTCTACGTCCTCGTCGGCATCGGCGTGGGCCTGGCCGGCACCCCGGCGTCGCAGTCGCTCACCGGATCGGTGCCCGTCCAGCGGGCGGGCATGGCGTCGAGCATGTCGGATCTGCAGCGCGACCTCGGCGGAGCCATCCTGCAGTCGACGCTCGGCGCGATCCTGACGGCCGGTTACGCCAACCAGTTGCGGGAGACGATCGCGAACTCCCCGCAGGCGGATCAGGTCACCGACCAGACCGAGGCGGCGCTCACCAAGTCCTTCTCGAGCGCCGAGGTGCTCGCCGAGCGGTATCCGCAGTACGCCGATCAGATCATCGGCGCCGCCCGGGACGCCTTCGTGCACGGGGACAACCGCGCCTACGGTGCCGCCGCGGCGATCGTGCTGGTGGGCGCCGCCATCGTCTTCTTCTTCTATCCGGATCACGACGGCGAGCGCGCGGCCATGGCCGAGTACGCGGAGCAGCGCAGTCTCTGAGGTCGCTCTCGGCCGGCGCGGGAAAAACGAATGGAAAGTGAGCACGCACGTGTTCTCATTGAGTCATGGAGCGGATACCCACTGATCTGGTGAACGCCGACCTGGCCGTACAGCGATACGGGGAGGCCGGACGAGTCTGGCTCGACCAGATGTGGCTCGCCGATCCCCTCGCCGACGCGGTGGCGGCCGACTCGCATCCGGGCGGGTCCACGACCACCGTGCTCCGGAGAGCGCTCGCCCACGGGATCGGATCGCTCGACGAGTCCACCGAGTCGATGCGGGCGCTGTTCGCTTTTCTCGACGACGAGCCGGACTGGGTCGACCACGATCGGATGGCCCGGGCCGCGGACGCGCTCATCGTCAACACCGCGCCGCTCGGCATCGTGCTGGGCGCGGCTTCGCTGGTGCGCGGCGCGGGAAACACGATCGCCGCCAAACCCCTTGCGATCACCGGACGCTATGTGTCGCAGCCGGCGATGCGGTCGGTGGAGGTGGGGGAGTGGCTGAGTCAGGTCATCACCCCGGGCGGGATGCGACGCGACGGAGACGGTTTCGCCTACACCGTGCGCGTCCGCATGATCCACGCGCACGTCCGGCAGATGCTGTGGAAGCGCGGCGACTGGAACGAAAATGCTTGGGGTGTACCGATTCCGCAGCCGTACATGGCGTTCACGATCGCCGAGTTCGGCCACATCGCGATCGACGCGATGCACACCCTCGGGGTCCGGTTCACCGACCGTGAGCTCGAGGACATCTACCACCTCTGGCGTTACGTCGGCCATGTCGTCGGGATGAGTCCCGAACTCGGCCCGACGTGCGAGGCCGATCATGTCCGCATCGAAGAGCTGTACCGCCTGACGTCACCGGGACCCGGGCCCGACGATCACGACTTCGTGGTCGCGCTCACCGAGGACTACCTCGTCCCTGAGCTCGCCAACGTACTGCCCGGCCCGCGCATCCTGCGAGATCGATTGGCCACCAACCTCATGTACGGGTTGCAGCGGGTGTTCATCGGCGATGACGACGCCGATGCCCTGGGCATCCCGGACGGGAAGATCAAGCACCTTCTCGGCCGGGTCGGTCCGTCCCTCGCGCTGGCCGGCTCGGCACAGCGTCTGGGCGGCTCACGGCGCGCTCGTGCACGGATCGAGAAGGCCTACCGCGTGCGCGATGCCGAGATGGCCCGGATGCGCGACGACTACCGGGTCACCCATGGTCTGGTCGATGCGGCCGCGAACTCCGCATCGTCGGGCCAGCCGCCGGTTGACGGGCCGACCGCTCAGCCGCCGAATGCGCTTGCGGCGGTGACGTCCTCGGTCAGGCAGTAGCCGATCGAGGTGGGCTGTGTGAAGGTCCACTTCGTCTGGTCATCGGGGCAGCCGATCGATCCGTCGCCGCGGCTGACAGTCTTGGCGATGACCGTGTTGTCCACCGGGGATGCGCCGCATTCGACCTCGCGGTAGTCGGCGAGCTTTCCGCCGTTGAGCGGGATCTGATAGCAGGTGTCGGTCGCGAAGTTCGGTGTCATGCACAGTTTCTGGTCTCCGCCGGAGAAGGTGAGGGTCGAGGTGTAGTCGGCGGTGCATTCCGCGTCGGACGCCACCTTGTCGGCGGCGAAGAAGGTGAGGCCCTCGGTGCCCTCGCAGTCCTCCTTGGTGGCCTCCACCTTGCCCTCGCCGGCCTCGTCACCGATCTGCAGGCACTCGCCGACGTCGATGTCGGAGGCCTCCTCGACGGTCTGGGAGCCGATGCTGAAGCTGCAGGCCGTCAGGGCGGTGAAGCCCAGACAGGCGACGATGACGGTGGCGCGGCGACCGATCTGCCACAGCGGCCGGCGGGGGCCGGAGACGGGGCCGATCTCCGTGTTGTGCAGGGTGTCGATCTGCTCGGTCGCGAGGTGGTCGGTGTCGGGCTGGGTGTTCTGCGGGCGGGACATGGGGTTTCCTCTCCTGGGCGGTCGTCGTCCGGGGTGCCCGGAGGCGGTTCGACCGCGGGGGTTCGTGTGACAGGAGAAAGAATCGCCCGGTCCGCTTGTGGGGAACTTGGGGTCGACTTGTCCGGACCTTGGACCGTCTTGGACAGAGTTCTCGAATGGGGTGTCAGCGCTGGTCGAGCGACGCGTCGAGCGCCTGGAGCTGCTCCGGCCGGACGTCGCGGAGCACGGCCATGGTGGCGGTGATCGCGAGGTCGCAGGCCTCGTCGATGCCGGCGCCGTCGACGATGAGCGCACGATGCGCGACGTCGAGACTCATGCCCAGCAGCAGAGACGCGAGCGTGTCCGCGCCCGCGGAGATGTCGGCACCGCGCTCGGCGTAGTTCTTCCGCAACCGCGCGGAGATCCTCGGTTCGAGTGCGGCATACAGGCGCCGGTTGCTACCGCCGCCCCCACTGTGTCCCATGAGCACCCGCAGGCCGGCGGGATGGTTCCGGGCGTAGTCGAACAGGCACTGCACCGAATGGCGGGCCCGCGCCCCGTAGGGCATGTCCTCGCTCTCGTCGTAGACGCGGAACATGAACGAGGTGAAGATGTCGAGCTCGCGGTTGATCACGCGGGCGACGAGCTCATCGCGGGACCCGAAGTGTGCATAGAGCGTCACCCGTGTGGTGCCACCGCGTTCGGCGATCGCGGTCATCGTCGCCCGGTCGGCGCCCACCTCGGCGATCACCTCGCAGGCGGCATCGAGCAGTTGTTCGTCGGTCGGACGATTCCGGGTGCTGCGTGCCGGACGGTCCTGGCCGGTGCGGCGCCGAGCGGACCGGCCGGGCCCTCGCCCGTTGGGATCGTGCCCGTTCGGATCGTGGGTGTTCGGATCGTCGACCGTGACCACGGCGTCCCCGGATTCGTCGGTGGTGGCGTTCTTCGGCCGGTCTCAGGAGGCCTGTTCCTCTATGGTGCGACCGAAGTATGCGGCCTCCACCATGTCCCGACGGCTGCGCAGGTCGGCGGCACTCGCCGACAGTGCGACCCGGCCGTGATGGAGGACGATCGCCGAGTCCGCGATCCCGAGGGCGAGGTCGATGTGCTGCTCGACGAGGACGACCGCCATCTGGTGCTCGTCGGCGAAGGCGCGGAGCCGCGGGAGCAGATCCTGCACGGCGACCGGAGACAGGCCGAGACTCATCTCGTCGATGAGCAGAACGCGCGGACGCGCGAGGAGTGCCTTGGCCAGGGCGAGCATCTGCTGTTCGCCGCCGGAGAGATTGCCGCACTGCCGCGAGCGCATGGTCTTCAGTTTCGGGAAGTACCCGAAGACTGTGTCGAGATCGGTTCCGTTCTTGCGCTTCGCGAGTCGCAGATTGTCCGATACCGACAGCTTGTGGAAGAGGCCGCGGGTGTCGGGGACCAGGGTCACGCCGCGGCGGGCGTTGCGTTCGATGTGATGGTCTATCGGTTCGCCCAGCGCGGTCACGCTGCCCGACATCAACGGCAGGGCGCCGACGGTGGCGAGCAGAGTGGTCGTCTTGCCTGCACCGTTGGGGCCGAGCAGGGCCAGGATCTCCCCGGCGCGGACCGAGGCGCTCAGACCGCGCACGGCCGGCACACCGCCATAGCCGACGGTGATGTCGTCGAGTTCGAGGACGGGGGACGCCGAGGAGGCGTCGTTCGGCGTGCTCATCGGTTCTCCTCGGGCGCGGCGGTCGTGGTCGGTTCGGTTCCGGCCGCGAGATCGGTTGGCCCACCGGATGACCCGGCCGCATCGAGCTCGGCCACCGCATCCGGGTCCACCTCCGGGCTTCCCAGGTAAGCGGAGATCACCGCCGGATCGTCCTGGATGGCCGCGGGTGTGCCGCTGGCGATGACCTTCCCGAAGTCGAGCACGTAGAGGCGGTCGCAGACGTCGAGGACCAGCGACATGTCGTGGTCGATGAGGAGGATTCCGATGCCGGTGGCAGCGATGCGCCGCAGCTCGGCACCGAAGTCGCGGCTCTCGTGGGTGTCGAGGCCCGCCGCCGGCTCGTCGAGCAGGACGAGTCGGGTCCCGCCGACCAGGGCCCGGGCGACGCCCACCAACTTCTGTTGTCCCAGCGTGAGTTCGCCGGGACGCTGATCGGCGGCGTCGCGCAGACCGACGAGATCGAGTGCGTGGTCGATGGTCTCGGCGGGTGGCCGCGAACCGTTGAGCACGTCCGACACCATCGCGCGCAGGCCGACGGGCTGCACGGCGACGGCCAGGTTCTGGGAGACGGTGAGGTCGGTGAACAGCTCGCCGGCCTGCCAGGTGCGTGCCATTCCGGCTCTACGCCGACGATGCGGCGAGGCCTTCTCGAGGCGTTCACCGGCCAGCGAGACGGTGCCGGTGGCCTTGGTGAACCCGGTGACGGCGTCGACGAAGGTGGTCTTTCCCGCGCCGTTGGGGCCGATCAGGCCGACGATCTCGCCGGAGCCGACGGTGATGTCGACGTCGGTGTTGGCGCTGACACCGCCGTAGCGGACGGAGAGCCCGCCGGTCTGGAGCAGGGTGGTCCGTTCCAGGACGGTCGACTCAGACATGGACACCTGCCTCCGCGCTCTGCGCCGCACCGGGCGCCTCGGGTTTTGGATCCGGTTCTCGGCGGTGCCGTAGGGCCCGGATCTTGTCGCCGAGTTCGGACGCCGCGCCGGCCACGCCGACGGGGTTCATCACCGCCATCAGCAGAAGGCTGCCCGCGGCGATCAGTTCGTAGTACTCGCCGAAACTCAGTGTCTGGGTGAGGAACACATAACCGACGCCGAGCGGGCCGATGATGCCGGCGATGACGGCGCCGGCGAACGAGGTGATTCCGCCGACGTAGGTCATCGCGAGCAGCGTCAGGCCGATCATCACGGTGAACGAGCCGGCCGAGAGCTGGCCGCGGCTGTAGCCGATCAGGCAGCCACCGATGCCGGCCAGGAAGGCCGACAGGGCGAAGCCGAGGAGTTTGGTTGCGGCGACGTTGATTCCGACCGATGCCGCCGCGCGTTCGTTGGAGCGAACCGCGAGGAAGGCGCGGCCGGTGGAGCCGCCCATGAACCGAAGGACCACGAGGGTGGCGATCGCGACGACGACGAGAACCATCAGCGCGAACCGCAGGGTGACGAGGTTGGTGCCGTCGCGCACACCGAGGTCGATGCCGAAGAGTGTCGGGTCGGCGATCATGTTGCCCTCGAACGCGGTGATGGCCGGGTTGTTGAACACGAAGCTCTGGATCGCCAGTGCCGCGGCCAGGGTCACCACTGCGAGCTGCGCGCCGCGGATACGGAGGGCCGGCACGCCGACCAGCACGCCGAGTCCCGTCGCGATCAGTGCGGCGAACAGCATGCTGAACGGGAACGGCACATTCCAGTTGGTGGTCAGCTTCGACAGGGCGAATCCGGCGGCGCCGGCAAAGGCCATGGACGCCAACGAGATCTGGCCGAGGTAACCGGTCAGCAGGACCAGCGAGAGCGCGATGAGCGAGAGGATCACCGAGGTGACCACGCCGAACCGCCAGGTGCCGGAGGTGAGCAGGATGGCGAGGACGACGGCCGCGACGATCGCCACGGTCGGGATGACCCGGATGCGGGGGATGCGCACCGCAGGCATGCGTACCTCGCCGAGCGAGCCGCGCGACGGGATTCGTCCGCCGAGGAGGAACAACGCGATCACCACGATGACGAAGGGCACGGCGTCGCCGAGACCGGCCTGCGCCCACTCCGGCCACCAGGCCTTGGTGGCGAGCCACGAAATCACCGACTGGAAGGCGCCGAGCACTAGTCCTGCCGCGCAGGCGACCCCGAAGGAGGTGAGCCGTCCGACGAGTGCGACCGCCAGCGCCGGGATGACGAAGAAGGTGTAGCTGGTGACCGTCAGGCCGATGGTGAACGAGGCCAGCACGACGATGAGGCCGGTGGCCGCGCCGGTGATGACCCACACGATGGCGGCGAGGCGGTCGGGGGAGTAGCCGGACAGGCGGGCGGCCAGTTCGTCCTCGGATCCGGCGCGCGTCGCGACCCCGAGCGTGGTGAGACGGAAGTAGGCCCACAGCAGCAGGGACACCGCGATGGCGACACCGGCCAGGATCAGGTCGGAGACGTTGACGACGGCACCGGCGATGTCGACGGTGTCCTCGGGCAGGATCGACTGGGCGAACAGATTTTCCGTGTCGAAACGCAGCTGGACGAGGGCCTGGAGGAAGAGCATGAGGCCGACCGACGCGACGACTTGTGCGAGCACGGGCGCGTGTCGTAGGGGACGGAAGACGAGGACGTGGGCGAGCAGGGCCCAGACCACCGCGCTGACCACGCCGAGGGCCAGAGCGAGTTCCATCGACGTGGGGTTGTCCTCACTGCCGATACTCAGGGTGCCGATGGGCAGGACGAGACTGCCGTCGGTGCGCAGCGCGGCGACGAGATAGACCGAGTAGAGACCGATGGCACCCTGGGCGAAGTTGATGATTCCGGTGGCGGCGTAGATGCCGACCAGAGACGAGGCGAGTACCGAGTAGATGGCACCCGCGGCTAGCCCGAGGAAGGCGAACTGGAGGAACTGGCCCATGTGCGTACTCATTCGTTCGGCGCGTGTGCATCTCACGCGGACGGATTGCGCGGACGGGTGGGTGGGTCACCCGGGAGAACGGTCGGGGAGCGGGTGGTGGGGATGGGCCCCGGGTGCGGGGCCCATCCCCACCGTGTCGTGCTCGGTTACGCGGCGCCCGGGATGAGCGCGAGCGCGGCCGGGAGCGGGGTGATGAATCCCCCGGTGGCGGGCTCGGTCTTCTTGTCGGCGACGACGTTGAACAGCAGCATCTCGGTGGTGCAGTTCGGGCTCGTCGGCTTGCCGCAGTTGAGCTTCGGTCCGATGAAGGACTGGTAGTCCTTGACCGCCTTCAGTGCGCCGAGGATGCTCGGGCCGGTGTAGTCGCTGAGCTCGGCGTTGCCGACGGTGGTCGCGAAGTCGGCGAGGATCGAGAAGGTGCCGTAGGCGTAGAAGCCGGCGGTGCCGCTCTGGTCGTCGATGAACTTCTGGGCGGTCTCCAGGTTGCCCTTGACCTCGGCCGGGGTGGAGTCGAGCGCCGGCGTCTGCCAGAACGGTGAATACGTCTGCGCGCCGACGGCCTGCTGGCCGAGGGTGTCGATGAAGTCGGTGCAGGCGGCCAGGAAGATGGTGCCCTCGAACTTCACCGAGCGCAGCGACTGGGCGAGCTTGGTGCAGACGTTGTCGTTGGGTGCGGTCATGAGACCGGCCGCGTCGGGACTGCCCTCGGCGAGCTGGCTCGCCAGCTGCGTGAAGTTGGGTCCGGCCGGCGGGTAGTACACCGACTTGACCTCGATGCCGAGCTGCGCGCCGAGCGGCTTCATGAGGCCGTCGAAGACCTGATGTGCCTGCGGCAGATCGGCATTCGCGAGCGTGAGTGAGTTCTTGCCGTCGGCCTTCAGCTGCTGCATGAAGCCGACGAGGAACGCGGCCGGCGGCGGTCCGAAGTACACACGGTTGTCCGCCGATGCGCCGGTGATGGTGCTGAACGGGATCTGGCCGACCAGCGGGATCTTCGCGGCGGTCAGGATCGGCACGGCGGCAGCGGATTCGGCGTTGAATCCGTCGATCGCGGCGACCACGCCGGCTTCGACGAACTGGTTGGCGCACGACACCGTCGACTCGGGTGCGGTCTGGTCGATACCGCAGTCGATGATCTCGATGGGGCGGCCGTTGATGCCGCCGATCTGGTTGTTGATGTAGTCCACGGCCGCCTGCTTGCCGGTGGTGACACCGGGCTGGGTGGCCGGGCCCTTGGAGGGGTTGAACAATCCGACCTTGATGGCTTCGCCGGAGGCCTTGGTACCGCTGGAATCCGCGGCGGAGCCATCCGATCCGCCGTCGTCGCTGCTACATGACACGACGGAGAAGATGCACGCCGCGGCCACGGCGACCGCCGCCAGCCGTCCGGCTCCTCGAGAGTTCGACAAACGCATGTTTCGACTGCCTTTCGGCGATGGTCTCCGGGCACGACGAAGCAGCCCGGGAAGCGGGCACGGCGACATCGCCCCGGCGGGGCTTGAAGGTGAGTGAGTTCGTTAACCCAGTCGTCGGACTGGATGCGAGATTCGGCACCGTCCGCCCAGTTCACGGGCGGTGAGTCCACCTCGGGTGTGACGTGGACCACCCGAAAATTAGCCGTATCCTTACTCTGGTGTCAAGCTGTTCGGGCAAACTGGACACACACTGACGCCCACGACACGACGAGATGGCGCGTGCGGGTGAGTTCGCAACGCGCAGTGGGACAAACGATTCAGTAAGGGAAAGCGGAAAGCGCCGTCAGTGAACGGTGACGCCGCCGTTGTCGTCGACGGTCACCCGGGCGGTGTAAGCCCGAACGAGATCGAGGCGCTGCCAGGAGGCGCGTCCCGGTCGCTGGTCGTCGAGCGGGTAGCCGGCGGGATGCGCGGTCGCAACGAGGATCTGGCGACGCTGCGCGTCGGACAGTGACGGGAAGGCGGGTGAGATCATGTCGACGGCCTGCTGTGGCACCACCATTCGATGCGTGGGCGAGGCGACCCGGCCGAAGCCGTACGTGAGGCGGTCGGTGTAGATACGCTTCGCCTCGTCGTCGGTCAGATACGGGGTGTCCTGGTTAATGCAGGTGGACAACGGAGCACCGCAACGCCATTCGAGTTCACGACGGATCTCGGTCGCGGAGGCGCGGAGCAAACGCTTGAATTCCGGGTCGTTCCACCGGTCGGCGGCCGCGGCTTGGCCGACCATGGCGCCGCCGATCACGTCGAGCGGGTAGTGCACGCCGAGTACGACGCGGTGGTAACCGCCCTCGGAAGCACGGGTGAGGAACTGCGGGGCGAACTCGGGAAGCATCAGCGCGAGAAGCGTTCCGCGCCAGAAGAACATGCCCGCGTGTCCGGAGGGGAAGGACGGGTTGGCCCCGAGGGCGTCGTACTCGTTTTCGTCGGTGCGCGTGTACTTCCGGATTCGCTTGGGGGCGACGACGAACGGGCGGTCGTTGCCGAAGACGTACTTCTCGACCAGCGTCGTGTTGGCGATGCCGCCACCGCGGGCCAGGTAGTCGCTGAAGATCGACTTGGTCTTGGGCAGGCGACCGGCAGCCAGTGCGTTCCGGAAGTGGCTTCCGAGTTTCTGTCCGAACGCGTCGGACATCGTCACGAGCGGATCGTCGTGGGCGTCGGTGAGTGCGCGCCGCTGCAGGGCGGGGTCGTCGGCCGCGGCCTGGTTGATGGCCACGACCTTGTCGAGGTTCTGCGCCATGATCTCGGGGTGGTCCCGTCGCAGCGCGCTGAACGTCTCGATGGGCTGCAGGTAGGCGCCGCCGGGGAACGACGAGACGTCCGACGGATAGAGCCGGACGAGATCTCCGGTCGGGAACGGCACCGGTGTGGGCTTCGCGGGGGCGGCCTGTGTGGGGGCGACCAGCGCGACGGTGGCGGCGACTGCGGCCGCGGTCGCGATGACAGGCGCGAACATCCGCGTGAGGGTCCGCCGGCGTGGGCGAGGTGCGGCGGTCCTGCGGGGTCGGGCGACGCTGTCCGAGATCACCCCACGATCCTAGATGTTCCTTCGCCGGACGAACGGCCGTGACCGTCAGTGGTCGGATTCAGCAGGCCGGGCTACCCGGGAACGCCGGCACGCCGAGACCGCAACCGACCGCGGTCACCGCGCGGATTCGGGCCTCGGGATTGCGCCGCTCGAGTGCGGGGATCAGGCCGTTGGTGACCACCGTGGTCTTCGCTGCCGGGCTCGTGGCCGCCGGGTTCAGCACCCCGCGCTCGCGGGCGAAGTTCACCAGCTCGTCGTAGACCATCGAGAGGGCTGCCTCGGTGGTGCGGTCCTCCGCAGCGAGATCGTGGAAGTCCACGCCGGTCTCGTATTCGTGGCGCACCGCATGCGGTCCCTGATTGCAGGCGCGATCGAGCAGGTCGATGTCGAAGGCACGGTGTCGCGGCGTCGGTGGGGTCATCGTGGCCCGGTCGGTGCACGTATGGTGCGAGATCCGGTCGCCGAGGGCGTGGATGTAGATGCCGATACGCGCGTTTGCCGACTGCTTACCGACGTAGGAGTCGAATCGCTCCGAGGTCACCCCGTCGGTGATGACCTGGCGGCCGGTCACGTTCTGGAAGGGGAGCGTGACCGGATAGGCGACGCTGTACTGCCCGGTGATCTGGGCCGGGTTGTTGCGCCCGCCGTAACACGTTGTTCCGGTGGCAAAGTCGCCGCGCGCGGTCCGGTCGGTGAAACCGCCGGTGCACAGGGGTGCGTCGCTGCCGGGGCCTTCCATGGCCCAGCGCCGGATGTGGGTGAGCATCACCTCGTGCCGCGGATCGTTCACGTTGGGTCGCAACCCGTTCGGTACCGGCGATCGCGGACCACGCATCGTCGGCAGCACGTGGAAGAGGAACCCGCCGGTGTTGAAGTGAGTGCGCACGAGACCGCTGATGTCCTTGGTGGTCAACGCGGCTGCGTTCGGGACCTTGTTGCTGCGCATGTCACGGGGCGCGAAGGTACCGAGGTCGGTGGCCTCGCTGTAGGCGGCGATCCAATAGGCGTCCTGCAGCGAGAAGCCCACCTTACGCGCCATGATGTACGTCGAATCGGTGTGCACCAGACTGCGTCCGCCGAGCGGTTGCTGCAGCGTGTAGCCGTAACGGATGGCGCCGCGGATGCCGCACAACGGATCGTCGCCGTTGTTCGGCGGGCAGGCGAACGGCAACGGTGCGCAGTTGTGAGGTGGTGCTCCCGGCGTGTAGCAGATGTCCTCGGCGAAACCCCGGGCCGTCGGCGGTGATGCCACGATCAACGACGTCGCGGCCAAGACCAGTGTCAGCGCGGAGACCGCGAGAGTACGTGGCCAGAGCCTGATCTGGAGGTGTCGGGTGGGGCGCATGCTGATCCCTCCTGCAAGGATCAGCTCATCGTAGGTTGGGTCATGCCCGTGCACTGTGGCTTTCGGGAACTGCATCGGAAGCCGTCACGAAGATGCGCCCCTGACAACGCCCTCGAAATACGCCGTCCACAGTTGGACCGGCGACGTAGTCAGTCGAGCGGAAGCCCCTGTTCGAGAAGATCGATCGCCCGCAGGGTCGTCTCGATCTGCAGATCCGCGGGGTTGTCGTCGCCTTCGGTCGCGAGTCGGAAGGTCACCCCGGCCACCGCGTCGAGGAACACGCCGAGGGCGAAGTCGTCGGCGTCGCGACCGAGGTAGTCGGCGATGAGTTGCCGCATCCCGGTCATCATCCGCTCGGACTCGGCCTGGAAGGTTTTCTGCAGCAGGGGTTCCGACCGGATCAGCTGCATCCGAAGCGGATTGCCGACCCACGGGTCGTCGACCGTGAGGCGGTGGAGTTCGGTGAACAGACGCCGGATGAGGTCGAAGTGGCCGAGTCCGGGCGGCATCGACTCGACGATCGCTCGGGCCTCGGTCTCGAAGTGTTCTCCGCCGATCACCACCTGTTCCTTGGTGGGGAAGTAGCGGAAGAAGGTCGTGTGGGAGACGCCCGCGGCCTCGGCGATCTGCTCGACGGTCGTCTTCGCATAGCCGTGTTCGGAGATGAGGCGAAGCGCCGCTTCGCGAATCGTGTTGCGGGTCCGCGCCTTCTGCTGCTCACGTAACCCGGGCCGACGCCCCGGGCTGTTGCCCGGGGCGTCGGTGGTGGATGGAGCGCTGGACACGGTCAGCTCGCCGGTACCGGCGTCTTCGTCTCGTCGGGATCGGTGAGTCCGCGGTGACGGACCGACTCGCCTTCGATGTCGAAGTTGATGACGAGCTTGTCGAGCCACTTGGGCAGACCCCAGGCGCGGTCGCCGAGCATCGCGATGACGGCCGGGACGACCAGCATGCGGATCACGAAGGCGTCGAACAGGACTGCCGAGGCGAGGGCGAAGCCCATCATCTTGGCCGTCGTCTCCGGCGAGAGCATGAACGCGGCGAAGACGCTGATCATGATGATCGCGGCGGAGGTCACCACACGAGCGCCGTGACGGTAACCCGCGACGATGGCCTCCTTCGCGGTCATGCCGTGGATGTACTCCTCGCGCATTCGGGTCACCAGGAACACCTGGTAGTCCATCGCCAGGCCGAAGACCACTCCGATCAGGAAGATCGGCAGGAACGAGATGATCGGCTGGGTGTTCGTGATGATGCCGAACCAGCCCTCCTGGAAGATCGCGACGGTGATGCCGAAGGTCGCGAGGACCGAGAAGATGAAGCCGACCGTGCCGATCAGCGGCACCCACAGGGAGCGGAAGACGCCGATCATGATCAGGAACGCGAGCCCGACGACGACGATCAGGTAGGGGATCAGCGCGTCGTTGAGCTTCTGCGAGAGGTCCGACATGATCGCGGTCTGTCCACCGACATGCAGTTCGGCGCCCTGCTTGTCGACGACCGGTGAGTACGCACGGATGTTCTCCATCAGCGTGTGCGTCGCCTCGGACGAGGGTGCGCTCTTCGGTGTCACGGTGATGAGTGCGGTGCTGCCGTTCTGCCCGCCCTCGTTGCCGATCCAGGTGAGGGAGCCGGGGTTGACGACGTCCTTCAGCCCGGCGATGTGCTTGACGGCCTCGTTCGCGACGGGCGCGATCGGGGCGTCGTCATCGTGCAGGACGACGAGCAGCGGGCCGTTGATGCCCTCACCGAAACCCTTGCTCAGCAATGCCTGTGCCGGTGCCTCGTCCTCGGTCGACAGCGACAGACCCAGCTCCATCTTGGTGGCGGGGATGGCCGCGGCGGCGAGAGCGAGCAGGCCGATGACGATGAACGGGATCGGGGCCTTGACTACGGTGCGGCCCAGACGGACACCCAGGGTGTCGCCGTCCTCGGTCTGCTCGGCGTGCTTGATCCACGGGATCTTCGGGCGGAAGGCGAAGCGGCCGAACGCGCCGAGGAGAGCGGGGATGAGCGTGAGTGCGGCGGAGACGGCGATGAAGACCGCCACCGCGGCGCCGGCACCCATCTGGGTGATGATCGGGATGCCGATGACCACGAGGGCGACGACCGCGATGATGACCGTGAGACCGGCGAACACGACCGCTGATCCGGCCGTTCCGACCGCGCGGCCGGCGGCATCGGCCGCATCACCACCCCGGTTCAGTTCGGCCCGGTACCGGGACACGATGAACAGCGCGTAGTCGATGGACACCGCGATGCCGAGCATCGTGACGATTGCGGTCGCGGACTGGTTGATCGAGAGCAGCTCCGCCGACAGCGTGAGCAGCATGATGGTGATCGCGACGCCGACGATGGCGGTCACCAGCGGGATGAACGCGGCGATCAGGGCGCCGAAGGCGACGATCATGACCACGAAAGCGATGGCGAAACCGATCAGCTCGGCGGCGCCACCCTGTTCCATCACCTGCATCAGGGCGCCGGTGGCCTCGACCTGCAGGCCGTTGCCGCGGTTCTCGTCGAGGATCTTGACGAGCTCTTCCTTGTTCTCGGTCGTCAGGTCCATGACCGTGATGTTCTGACGGACCTGGATGAGGCCGACGCGACCGTTGTCACCGAGGACCGAGGGCGCGATCGCCGGGTCGACGGCAGCGGCCACGACCGGGTTCACCACGGTTTCCGGCGCGATGACATCGGGCAGCGTGCGCAGATCCTCGGCCAGCTTGTTGATCTGCTCGGTGTGGTTCTGCAGGCCGTCGTCGGCGGCCACGAGGATGCTCGTGGAGGCGCGCTCCTGCTCCTTCATGACCTGCGGGAAGTACTCCTCGACCTGCTCGGTCGCGGTGCCGGAGTCGGTTCCGGGGAGGCTGAAGTCCTGGGCGAACTTCGGCTGTAGGACGCCGACGAGCGAGACGACCGCGATCATCGCGGCCAGCCAGGCCGCGATCACGGCCCATTTGTGCCGGAAGGAGAAACTCCCCAGCCTGAACAGAAGCGACGCCATGGCGTGTGAACCCTTTCGGTTTTCGAGCGCAGGGTCGGCGTCGGCGCCGACCGGTGGTGCGACATGCGACGGTCGCGTCACATGTGTTAGTGACTAACACTAGTGTCCTGAGTCATTAATTTCCGTTCGGTTGTTAGGCTAGGGAATGGCAACCCGGGGTCCGCGAGCAGTGGATATTGTTCTGACTGATGACGAGCGCCGTGAGCTCGAAGGGTGGGCGCGTCGGCGAACGACGGCCTCGGGTTTGGCGATGCGCTCACGAATCGTTCTCGCCGCCGCTGATGGCGGTTCGAATACTGAAGTGGCACAACGACTCGGCCTCAATCGCAGTACCGTGCGGCGCTGGCGAGGCCGGTTCGTCGAGCACCGCTGCGAGGGGTTGCTCGACGAACCCCGGCCTGGGCGACCTCGCACCGTCGACGACGAGCAGATCAAAAACTTGATCACCGCGACTCTCGAGACCACTCCGAAGAATGCGACACACTGGTCGACGCGGGCGATGGCCGAGCATCTCGACATGTCACAGTCAACCGTGTCGCGTGTGTGGCGGGCGTTCGGATTGGCTCCGCACAAACAGGATTCGTGGAAGCTTTCGAGAGATCCCCTGTTCACCGAGAAGGTCCGCGATGTCGTCGGGCTCTATATGAACCCACCCGAACATGCCCTGGTGCTTTGCGTTGACGAGAAGACCCAGATCCAAGCTCTCGATCGCACCCAGCCGATCTTTCCCATGCTCCCGGGCACCCCGCAACGGGCCAGCCACGACTACGTGCGCAACGGCACCTCCAGTCTGTACGCGGCGTTGGACATCGCGTCGGGAAAAGTGATCGGTTCGCTTCACTCACGGCATCGGGCAACAGAATTCATCGGGTTTCTCCGCAAGATCGACGCCGAGGTGCCCGACGAGCTCGACGTCCATCTGGTCATGGACAACGCCTCTACCCACAAGACGCCCGCGGTCAAACGATGGCTGACCTCGCACCCACGATTCGTTGTCCACTTCACCCCGACGAGCTCATCCTGGATGAACCTCGTCGAACGCTGGTTCGCCGAACTGACCACCAAGAAGCTCCAACGCTCCACCCACCGCACCGTGAGAGCGCTCAACGCCGACATCAGAGCATGGATCGAGACCTGGAACGACAACCCCCGCCCCTACGTGTGGGTCAAGACCGCTGACCAGATCCTCGACTCCATCGCCCACTACTGCACACGAATTAATGACTCAGGACACTAGTTACTGAGTACCACTTTTGCACTGGTCCCGATTCCGGCGCGAGAGACAAGCGTGACCTGCACGCTTCCGTTAGTCACGCGAATTAGCGCGAATTCTGTGACAAAGTTCCGCAAATCGGACACGAAGACGCGATGTCGGTCACACCTGCGTCCCCGATATGAGGTGCTCTGCGTCTGCGAAGGGTGCCCGGTCAGCGCACCGGTACCGGTGCCGCAGCACCGACCAGGGCGACGATGTGGAGTCCGCCCGGGTTGGTCTGGAGCGGGACCTCTTTCCAGTTGTTGGTGGTCCAGACATTGCCCGCGGGGTCGACGATGATGCCGGTGCTGCGCGCGAGCCCGTCGAAGAAGTAACCGGTCACGTCCGGGGAGATGGCGTCGCCGGTGCTTTTGCCGGGCGGGCAGGTGGCGGCGTTCGCGCCGCAGAACTTCGAGACGCGCTTGCCGGCGAAATTGCCGACCCAGACATTGCCGTCGCCGTCGGTGGTGATGCCCCACGGGATCGTGATGCCACCGCCGCGCAGCGGCCCGACGAGGGTCTTGCCCGTCGGGCCCAGAGCGGACACGGAACCGAACGATCCTGTGCCGGTGGGACGGTCGGGACACGGCAGCGTGATGGCCCCGGAGTTCGCGATCCACACGTTGCCGCGGGCATCGGTGGCCAGGCCCAGCGGATTGTCGACGTGGGGTCCGGTGATCGGGGTTCGCAACGGTCGTCCGGAGCGGTCCAGCATCGCGATCGAGCTGCTCTGTAGGCCGCTGACGAAGAGGGCCCGGCCGTTGTCGACGAGATGGAAGGGCTGCTTCACGCCGACCTTGATGCTGCGGGCGCGGCTCGGGTCGCCGTCGGGGAAGACGGTCAGTGAGTTGGTGGCGCAGTTGGTGGTCCACACCGATCCGGTGCGGTCGGTGGTCATGCCCTGCGGCCAGCTGATCGATCCCTGCGTGAAACCGGCGGGCGGAGAGAGAACTTCACCCTGCGCGCTGAACTTCGACAGCGAGTTGTGTGGCGGCTGGCGGTCGGCGGGGCAGCCCGGTTCCGGTGCGGCGAAGCCGTAGTTGCTCACCCAGATGTCGCCGGAGTGGTCCCGGGTGATGCCGTAACCGGCGCCGCTGAGGCCGCCGCCGGTGATCGGGCGTCCGCCGACGAGTTTTCCGTCGGGCCCGAAACGGAACAGGTACTTGCTGCCGCACACCGCAGTTCGCGGGTCGGCGTTGTACTCGTAGTTCGCGTTGACCCAGATGTCGCCGCCCTCGCCGATGACGAAGTTGCCCGGGCCGGCGAGAAGTCCACCGCCACCGTCGAATCGGAGGGCCAGCGTCCAGGCGGCGGGCGGAAGCGGAAGTGCCCCGGCGCGAGCGGGTCTCCGCAGTGCGACCCCGAACAGTCCGGCGGGGTTGTGTTCCGGGCTTCTCGCCATGTTCGCCATCGCCTCGACCATGTTCGACGGCCGGCCGCTCAGCGGGGTCGTCGTCGCGGACCGCAGAGCAGCGCAACCCTCGGGTGACGAGGTGCAGGCGGCGAGCGCATTGGACAGCGAGAGGAACGCGGCCTGGGTCGACGTCTGTGCACCGTTCGGTGCTGAGGCGAGGGTGGAACCGATCCGGCCGCTGGTCGGATCGGCGAGGTTGCCCGCCATCGACGCCGCGTTGCGCACGCCCGGTGCCAGGCCGCTGATGCGAGTGCCGTCGACGAACTGTGCCATCGCGTAACCCGTTGCCACGGTGGTCAGCTCGTTCACGGTCAGGCGGGAGGGCAGGGTCGGGGAGATCGTGGCGAGGGCGGTGAAGGAGTTCGGTTGTCCCGCCGGGGTGGCGGTCACGTAGAAGGCCTCGTCCGTGCCGGGCTGTGCGGTGGGTCGGAGAGTGAAACGACCGGACCGATCCGACCGCGCGACACCGGCGCTGCGCACCGGCGACGAATCCGTCCCGGTGATCCAGGCGCGCACCTCCCACGCCCGTGCCGGACCGTCGGCGACCACGGTGCCGGCCACATCACCGGGTGCAGCTGACGCATCCGAGACGCCGACGATGCACAACGAGGCGATCGCACCCATCGTCGCCAGTAGGGTGACCGGAATTCTTGGAAGTCGCACGGGAACTCCTCGCAGCACGCGCTGACCCGCCGAGGTCGCGAGCCGGGAACGTTCCGGAGCGTACCGAGGATCGGTGGCCCGGCGGTGCGTCGTCGTGCAGGGTTCCCGGACGCCCCAACCATTCGGACTGGTAACGGCCCTCGCGTACTGCGGACGTAGTAGACGATCCATACCGCGTATGTCGCATTTGCCGCGATTGCGGCTAGGGGGACCGTAGGAGACGGAGATGGAGACGGATCGCCGCGGGTGATCAGACCACAGGTGCGTAGCCCTGATCAGCGGTAATCTGCTGCGCGTGGACCTCGACGAACGGTGGGTGCGATTCGCCCGTCGTCGTCCGCTCATCTCGTCGGTGGTCGTCGCCGGGCTGGTCGCCGTCGGCACGGTGCTGGCGTTGCGGGTGGTCCAGCGGGGCGGCCCGGGTGACACGAGTCTCGAGGCGGCGTTGCTGGGCGTCGCGGCGTCGGCGTTCCTGGTGGCGAAGAATCGCGCGCCACTGGTGTCGGTGGCGGGAACGACCGCCGGAGCGGTGATCTACATCGTGGCGACCGGCTCGTTCAACTCGGCGATGAGCCTGCCTCCGGCAATCGCGTTGTACACCATCGCCTCCCGATATCCGATGCGTCGGGCGATGACCGTGACCGCGGCCGCAGCCGGTGCGCTCCTCGCGGCATCGTTCATCTGGGGTGACGACTGGTTACCGGTCGAACGGATCGGCGCCGTCGGCTGGCTGTTCCTCGGCATGTGCGTCGGGGCGCTGGGCCGTGCTCGCAACGGGTACCTCGAGGCCATGAAGGCACGCGCGGAGGCGGCCGAGTCACAGCGGGAGGTGGAGGCCGCGCAGGCGGTGCTCGCCGAGCGGATGCGTATCGCCCGCGACATCCACGACGCGGTCGCGCACCATCTGACCGCCATCAACCTGCAGATCGGAACGGCGCGGCGACTCGTGCACGCCCGCCCGGAGGTGGCCGAACAGATGCTCGCGCAGATGCACGACATCGCCGGTGCCGCGCTGAGCGAGGTCAAGGCGACGGTGGGGATGCTCCGTCGGGATTCGCTGACGGTCCCCGAGCCGGGTGCCGGGATGTCGAGCATGCCGGGCATGGTCGAGGTGTACCGCAATGCCGGAGCGTCGGTCGTGGTGACCGTGTCGGGCGAGGAGCGGGCGCTGCCCGACGACGTGGATCAGGTCGCCTACCGGGTGATCCAGGAGTCGCTCACCAACGCGGTCCGCCACGCGCCCGGGACGCCGGTCGCGGTGCGCTGCCGATACGACGACGATGCCGTCGCGATCGTCGTCGAGAATCGGTTGCGCCCCGACGACGCCCGTGCAGGCGAGGGGGGTCGGGACGCCCGTGACCTGCCCGGGCTCGGGATGATCGGCATGCGTGAACGGGTCGTCGCAGTCGGCGGGACGCTCGACGTGCGGTGGGTGGACGACCTGTTCGTCGTCGACGCCGCCCTGCCGGCCGGTGGTGGATCGGCTGATCGCGAGGCCACCGTGAGAGGAGATGTCGATGACCATCCGGATCGTCCTGGCCGACGATCAGGGTCTGTTCCGCAGCACCCTGCGCCTACTCGTTGACACCGAACCCGACCTCGAGGTCGTCGCCGAGGCGACCAACGGCGGCGAGGCCGTTCGTGCGGCCCGACGCTTCCACCCGGATGTCGTGGTCGCCGACATACAGATGCCCGGCATCGACGGCATCGCGGCCACCCGCTCGATCACCTCGGACCCGCTGCTGCGCGGGACCCGGGTGATGGTGCTGACCACCTTCGAATACGACGACAACGCCGCCGCCGCATTACGCGCGGGCGCAAGCGGTTTCATCGGCAAGGACGCCTCACCGCAGGAGCTCCTGGACGGGATACGCGCGGTGGCGCAGGGCGACACGCTGATGTCTCCCACCGCCACCCAGATGCTGGTGAGTCACTTCCTGTCTCGCCCGGCGGCCGGATCGGCCGCGGAGTCCGCGGTCGTCGGGACGTTGACCCCGCGCGAGCGGGAGGTGGTGGTGCTGGTGGCCGAGGGGTTTGGCAACGCGGAGATCGCCGACCGCCTGCAGATCAGCGTGCTGACCGCGAAAACCCATGTGAACAGGGCGATGACGAAGTTAGGCGCGCGGGATCGGGCGCAGTTGGTGGTGGCGGCATACGAATGCGGACTCGTGGTGCCGGGGCGACGCTCGGTGCGATGACCGGGGCGGGAATCCGCCGGTCAGTTGTCGGCGTTCTCGGCTTCCTCGCGGTCCCGACGACGGTCCTCGTGGAGTGACTTGACGCGTCGTTCCTCGCGGCGGACCTCCACCTGCGTGGCGCGTTCGGCGGCGAGCCACTCGGGCATCTCGGCGAGCAGGTCGTTGATCTGTGCGGTGGTCAGCGCCTCGGCGATCCCGTTGCGGACCAGGGCGGAGTTGGAGACACCGAGCTTGGCCGCGACCAGGTTCTTCGGGTGCGGTCCCTCGGCCCGGAGGGTCTTCAGCCACTCCGGCGGGTCGGCCTGCAGGGCGGCGAGCTCGGCGCGTGTGATGGAACCCTCGCGGAACTCCGCGGGGGTCGCCGGCAGGTACACGTCCAGCTTCTTGGCGGCGGTGGCCGGCTTCATCGACTGCGAACTCATTCCCCCAGGGTATCGGGCGGTAGCCTTTGGTCGTGACCACACCCGACCGGGCAGGCGATTCTGGGGCTTCGACGTTCCGACTGGCATACGTCCCCGGCGTGACCCCCGGCAAGTGGGTCCGCATCTGGGAGGAACGGCAACCCGACGTCCCGCTGGAGCTCGTGGCCCTCGAGGTCGCCGAGTGTGCGGGGGCCATCGCCCAGGGAAGTGTGCAGATGGCGATCACCCGTCTGCCCGACGCTCTGCGGCACGGCGATGCCGGGCCACACCACACGATCGAACTGTATGAGGAGACCACTGTCGTCGTGGTTCCCAAGGATCATGTGCTCACCGCGGGTGACGAACTGACCCTCGCCGACCTCGCCGACGAGCAGATCCTGTGGCCGCTCGACGAGCCGGCGACAGGCTTTGACGATCCAGCCGGCCGTCCCGGCACCGCCGTCGAGCACCGTCCGGAAACGACCGGCGACGCAATCGAACTCGTGGCCGCCGGTATCGGTGCCCTTCTCGTGCCTCAGTCATTGGCGCGGCTACATCACCGCAAAGACCTCGTCTACCGCCCGGTGACCGACGCTCCGACCGGCACCGTCGGCCTGCTGTGGCCGGCCCCGACCACCGAGCTGGCCGAGGAGTTCATCGGGATCGTCCGCGGCCGCAAGGCGACGTCGTCGCGTGGACACTCCGAGCCGGTGCCGAAACGGTCAGCCAAGGAGAAGGCCGCCGCGAAGCGGGCCGCGCGAGAGGCCGCGGGCAAGGTCCCGGGAAAGAGTGGCCGAAAAAAGCCCGGGGTGCGTCCGAAGCGACGGTGACGTCGGCCGGAAGGCTCAGGCGGCGCGCCACTCCGGGGTGCGTTCCGGCGAGGCTTCCTTGAGTGCCGCGAGCGTGTCGTCGACGCCGAAGTCCTTGCCGTACACGGGTGTTCCGGGCTGTTGACGCCACGACTCGGCGAGCGGTCCGGCGTCGACCGGGTCGAAACCGAGCTCGTCGACGATGCTGAACACGATCGTCTTGCCGTCCGCGTCGTCACCGGCGATCGGCAACGCGATCCGACCCTCGGCGCCGTCCGGAAGACCCTTCTTGAGCAGGTGCTTCCAATAGATTCCGTTGAACACCTTGTACACCGGCACACCGAGCTGCTCGGACACCCACACGCTTTCCGGTGTGCCGTTCTCGATGGCCGCGATCTTCCCGTCACGCTGCTGCGGGTAGTAGTTGTTGGTCTCGATCACCGGGGCGCCCGGCTTACGAGCGTCGAGGATGCCCGGGGCCAGGTCAGGCGTGTTCTTCTGCGGGATGGACACGATGACGAGGTCGGCGTCCCGGGCCGCGTCCTTCGCCCATACCGCCGTTGCGCCGGTTTCTTCTGCCAGGTCTGAAAGCGTCTCGGGCGCGCGCGAATTCGACACGCGAACGTCATGTCCCAGTTCGGTGAGTCGACGAGTCAGCGTTCCGCCGATGAATCCTGCTCCGATGATCCCGATCTTCATGCTGTACCTCTTCCGACGATGTCGTTGACTCTTCGCGCAACGGTGGTCGGGGTGGGGGCATTCCCCGGGCCGGGTTTATGTGATCTGGGGATCAGAAAGTGCCTGGGCCGTGCGGCGCGACGGGGCGGCCTTTCGCATCTCTGCGAAAGGCCGCCCGGTCGCGTGGTGGTCACACTGTGGAAGCCACCGGCTGTTCAGCAGTGGTGGGCTCGGTGGCTGTCGCTTCCACCCGTCGACCGTCCCACCAGGATCCGACCACCATCGCGATGATCGCGCACACCAGCGTGGGGACGATGCCGTGGAGTTCGATCACCCCCTGCTTGCGCAGGACCTCGAACACGATCAGCACGATCACGCCGACAACCATCGACGCCACCGCACCGGTCTTCGATGCCCCCTGCCAGAGCAGTCCGATGAACAGCGGCACGAACAGGCCTGCGGCGAGGAGTGAGACCGCGTACGAGGCGAACGTGAGGATCAGCGGTAGCGGGCTGAACGACATGAACGTGGCGGTGGCCACCGCCAGTGCACCGATGACGCCGGTCGAGATTCGCGAGAGCTTCAACGCTGTCGCGTCGTCCGCGGTCTTGCGCAGCGTGCACACGATGTCGCGACCGAAGTACACACCCATCACGTGGAGAAGTGAGTCGGTCGTCGACATCACCGCGGAGATCAGACCTGTCAGCGCAATAGCCGCGATGATGGTGCCGCCGTGGGTGAGCAGGAATGACGGCAGTGCCGAGTCGCCCGTCATGGACGGGTCGATGATCGCGATGCCGATACCGATGACGAGGATGGGTGCGTTCACGAGCCAGAAGGAGATCGCCGATCCCCAGCCGAGCACGAGTCGGGTGGTCCGGACATCCGGGCAGGACAGGATGCGCTGCAGATAGTTCGGCATGCACGCGACGCCGAGTCCCCACGAGAGGCCCCAACCGAAGGCGAGCATCCAGGTCGGCACCGGGCCGCCGAGGAACTGCGACAACCCGGGGCCATCGCTCCAACTCAGGCCGTCGCTTCCGACTTTGGTGATGACCAGGACGAGCGTGATCAGAACCGCCGCCACGAGTACCACGAGTTGGTAGGCGTCGGTGCGGGCGACTGCTTGCATACCACCGGTGAGGGTGTACAGCACGAAGATGGTGCCGACCACCAGGATCACCGCCCACACCTCGAAGCCGATCGTGGTGGAGAGCAGGATGCCGACCGCGAAGAGCTGAGCGATGAGGTAGACGAAGTAGGCGATCACGATGGTGCCTGCGGAAGTGACGCGAACTGAGCTGTCGCCGTAGCGTTTTCCCAGGAGTTCGGGAACGCTCTCCGAGGTGCGGCCGGCCCGGTGAACGCGACTGGACATGAGGACGAGGAACAACAGTCCGCAGCCGAGGCCGAGGAATGTGTACGGGACGAGGGCGAGGCCCATGCCGTTCGCGGAGCCGACCAGACCGATCACCGTCAGGGCCGAAACGTATGTGGCGGTGAAGGTCATCGTGCCCAGTACCGGACCCATGTTGCGTCCGGCGACACTGTAATCCGACGACGTGGTGATCTTCTTGTTGCTGCGGAGCCCCACGATGAGGATCAGAACGAAGTAGATCGCGACCAGAATGGTGAAGGCTGTCTGCAGACTCACTGGTCGACACCCTTCGCCTTGACCCGGTCGCGCCAGTTGAGGATGAGCGCTGCCGCCAGCGGCGCACCGCCGCCGAGCACCATCACGGCGATCGAAGCGGCGACTGCAGGAACGGATACTGAATCCATCCGGAGGCCTTCTTCCTAGATGTTGGGATGATTGTGTACACGTGCAGATTTATGCAAGGGAGGATTCCCAGCTGGCGACTTCGCAATTCAACGCTAAGCCGTACGGGGAAGCCCGGTTTCACGAGGTGTGAGCATAGTTAGCTTATGTAACGGTCATGTGACGCGCAACACTCTGACGAGTTAACCGTAGCGGGTTGTATACATTCCTGCAACGGTTGGAGGCGATTCGCCAAGCGGTCCAACGGTGTTCCAATGAACGGGAACGGCGAGAGATTCAGAACGGCGGCGTGCTGGACTGTTGGACTGTTGGGGTGTTGTGCCGCGTCTAGTGCGCGCGGAGCGGGTCGACGTGATGGCGGAGCCGATGACGGGAATCGAACCCGCGTAATCGGTTTCGGCGGTCGAAACTCAGGCCCAAAGGGCGCCAGTGGGATTCACTGAGAATGCTCCATGACCTGAACCGATAGTCCGACGAGCGCCAACGGGAAACAGCGGAACTCGGGGGCCGATGTGGCCCGGCAACCGCCGCAATAACTCAGATCACGAAAGAAATGATCGACGCGGAGCTGGCCGGCCTGGACTACAAGCGTTCCGCTGGCGCCGTCACCTCGAGAACGGACTCACTGCGTGGGGAGTGTTCTGCGCAGTGTTCGCGGCGAACCTGGCGACCGGCATCGTGACGTGGCTCGTCTTCGTTCTGGGGAGTTGGTAGGAACCGACTCTCGCCTGCGGTTTCCGTGGAGCCGATGACGGGAATCGAACCCGCGTATTCAGCTTGGGAAGCTGATGTTCTGCCATTGAACTACATCGGCGTGCGAGCGCTGGGCTCGCGATCGAAAGCCTAGCAAACTGCGGTCGGGGTCTCCGCGAGCGGCGCGAAGATTTCTTGCGGATCGGGTTGCGCACCTGCGTAGACGCACGTACACTCGAACATAGTTTCGAGTAAAGCCATGATGACGGGGGTTAAATCATGGCTTTCTGCGAGCCATCTGCATCACAACCACTTCTTCTCGACCAGTACGAGCGTCTGCACGCATTGCTGGACGAGATCAGCGAGACGGCGTCCACGGACTGTTCCGACACCGACCTGCTCAAGGTCGCGATCGAGCACGAGCGCGCCGAGCGTCGCATGCTCACCTCGTTCGCCGACCACATCATCGACATCGACGAACGCTCCGCGTACCGGAAAGCCGGCTGCCAGACCGTCACCAACTTCGTCACGAGCGTGCTCAACCGCAGCGGAGAGGCCAACCGGCTCCTGAATCGCGTGTGGGCAATCGGGAAGTTCCCCGACATGCAGGGCGAGGTACTCGAGCCGCGATTTCCGGAGACCGCCAAAGGCGTTGCCGAAGGCGGGATCTCGGGGAGGAATGTCGACGTCATCGTCGAGGTGATGAAAAAGGTCCCGGCCGCCGTCGACCCGGCCGACCGTGAAGCCGCCGAGGCGACGCTTGCGCATTACGCGCGCGACTACGATCCGTCGTCGCTGCGCCAGCTCGGCGCACGCATCCTCGCGCACCTCGACCCCGATGGGAGCCTCACCGACGATCGCGATCGCGCCCGAATGCGCGGCATGCGCCTCGGTCCGCAGGACGCACAGCTGATGTCCAAGCTGACGGCCACCCTCGATCCCAAGACCCGCGCCATGCTCGACGTCGTGCTGGCGGTGTGGGCAGCGCCGGGTATGAACAACCCCGACGACCCGGAGTCACCCGCCGGAGACCCAGGGAGCGCAGATCCCGACGCCCTTGCGGCGGCCGCCGAACGCGACGACCGATCGGCCGAGAAACGCAATCACGACGCCTTCAGTGCTCTACTGCGTCTGGTGCTCGACAGTGGCGCGCTCGGCCGATCCCACCACGGGCTGCCGCCGCAGGTCATCGTCACGATCACCGAATCGGCGCTCCGCGAGCGGGCCGGGGCTCCCGCGCGCACTGCTACAGGCGCGCTACTGCCGATCAAGGATGCCGTCGAACTCGCCGCAGAGTCGCAGCAGTACCTCGAGGTGTTCCGCGACCACACCAGTGAGGTCCTCTACCTCGGACGCGCCAAGCGCCTCGCATCCCGGGCCCAGCGGATCGCCGCGGTGGGCCGCGACGGTGGCTGCACGTGTCCACGCTGCACCCGGTCGTCCTTCGACTCTGAACTCCACCACGTGGCCGAATGGACGGCCGACCACGGTCCCACCGACATCGACAACATGACCACCGCATGCGGACCGCACAACCGTGCCGTCGGCCCCGGCGAGGACCAGTGGGCCACCACGATCGCCACGGAGGGGGTCGACGCGGGTCGCGCTGTCTGGCACCCGCCGACGTCGCACCCGGATCAGACCCCGAGGGTCAATCACGCCAACCGCACCGACGAGGTCCTCAACCGCATGCGCGCCGACGCCCGACGGCGCCGGTCGGGCGGCCGCGGGGGAGGTGAATCGTCCGGGCCGTCGGACACCGCCGCAGATCCACCGTGACCATTCGATAACCTCGACACGTGCTGCTCTCCGACCGCGACATCCGCTCCGAGATCGCTGACGGGCGCCTCGCCATCGATCCATTCGATCCTGCGCTCGTCCAGCCCTCCAGCGTCGACGTCCGGCTCGACAGTCTGTTCCGCGTGTTCAACAACACCCGGTACACCCACATCGACCCGGCCCAACGCCAAGACGAACTCACCACCCTTGTCGAACCGACAGAGGGTGAGCCTTTTGTGCTGCACCCGGGTGAGTTCGTGCTGGGCTCCACCCTCGAGGTGTGCAGCCTGCCCGACGATCTCGCCGGACGCCTCGAAGGAAAGTCGTCGCTCGGTCGCCTCGGCCTCCTGACCCACTCGACCGCCGGCTTCATCGACCCCGGCTTTTCCGGCCACATCACCCTGGAACTCTCCAACGTGGCCAACCTGCCGATCACACTGTGGCCAGGCATGAAGATCGGCCAGCTGTGCCTCATCCGCCTCAGCAGCCCGGCCGAGCACCCCTACGGCAGCGAGAAGGTCGGCTCGAAGTACCAGGGACAACGCGGCCCCACCCCGTCCAAGGCGTACCTGAACTTCATCAAGAACGACTGACAGTTCACCCACCCGATCACCACACGCAACGCGACGGTTGGTTGGCGGCACACCTGCCTGGGTAATCGTTGCGACCATGAAGCTCACGGTGATCGGTTGCGGGTACCTCGGCGCGACGCACGCGGCCTGCATGGCCGAACTCGGCCACGACGTCGTCGGTATCGACATCGACCCGCAGAAGGTCGAACGCCTGCAGGCCGGCGACGTCCCGTTCTTCGAACCCGGGCTCTCCGACATCCTTCGCCGCAACCTCGACGCCGGGCGACTGCGCTTCACCACCGACCATTCGGTCGCCGCCGACCACGCCTCGGTCCACTTCATCGGCGTCGGCACCCCGCAGGAGGTGCGAGGACACCGCGCCGACCTGTCCCACGTCCACGCGGCCGTCGATGCACTCGTGCCCACGCTGCGGGGCACCCACGTTCTGATCGGCAAGTCCACCGTCCCCGTCGGCACGTGCGGGGAACTCTCGCAACGGATCTCGCACCTCTCGGCCCCCGGAGCCGACGTCGAGTTGGCGTGGAGTCCGGAGTTCCTGCGCGAAGGCTTCGCCGTCGAGGACACCCTCGCGCCCGACCGGATGGTCGTCGGCGTCGGACGGCTCGTCGACGACCCGCGGGTCCCGCAAGTGGAATCCCTGGCCGGCGAGGTCATCCGGGACATCTATCGCGAAGTGCTCGAAACCGGTATCCCGCTCATCGAGACCGATTGGGCCACCGCTGAACTGGTCAAGGTGTCCGCGAACGCCTTTCTCGCGACGAAGATCTCGTTCATCAACGCGATGAGTGAACTGTGTGAGATCGCCGGCGCCGACGTCGGCACACTCGCTGACGCGATGGGCCACGACGCCCGGATCGGACGGCGATTCCTGAACGCGGGACTGGGATTCGGCGGCGGCTGCCTGCCCAAGGACATCCGGGCGCTGACCGCCCGTGCCGACGAGATGGGCGCACCTCGCGCGGTCGGGTTTCTGCGCGAGGTCGACGCCATCAACATGCGACGACGCGGTGCCGCCGCGGAACTGGTCGCCGAAGCGCTCGGGGGAGAGGTGCTGGGTCGCAACGTCGCCGTCCTCGGAACCGCATTCAAGCCGGAGAGCGACGACGTCCGGGACTCTCCCGCACTCGCCGTCGCGGGCCGTCTCGCACTCGACGGTGCATCGGTCACCGTGTTCGACCCTCAGGCCATGGACAATTCGCGTCGGGTGCAACCGATGCTGAGCTATGCGAGCTCGGCGCGCGCGGCCTGCGATCGAGCGGATGTCGTCGTCGTCGCAACCGAATGGGCGGAGTTCGTGCACATGTCCCCGGACGAGCTCGCACCGGTGGTGCGGCACAAGCGCATCGTCGACGCGAGGCGCTGTCTCGACTCTCAGGCCTGGCGGTCGGCGGGGTGGGACTACCGCGCGCTCGGCGGGCCCGTGCCCGCGCGAAAAACTGAGACAACTACTTCGTTCACGCAGGTGAACGGGTTGCCGTCGAAAGCGATTCCCCGCGTAGACGTGTTAGGTTGAACCCCGCGATTGATCAGGGGGGCACCTTCTCGCCGTGGGGGCGTGCTGGGCGAGGTGCACACAAGTGCAGGAATTAGTCAGATGACCGACACAGTGTTCGATTCGGCTGTGGGGCCGGCCTCTGCGGCAGCAGAGGTCCCGGTGGACCCCACAGTGCTCGACGACGTGCGGTCCAAACTCCGTTCGCGCGGTCTGGACGACGATCCTCAAGTGGTTCTCCTGGGGCTCGACGGGAACGGATGCGTGTCGGTCGGACGTTTCGACACATCCCGCGGCACGGTCGCCGACACGTACGCCGACGCCGCGCTGTCGCTCGGGGCGCTCGACCGTGCCATCGCCGACCACCTGACCCGGATCGGACGGGTCGAATCCCCGACCTCGCCCGAGTGGCAGGACGAACTCTTCGAGCTCATCTCGCGCGGACGTGAACGACTGCAGGATTCCGATGGCACATTTTTGATGGGACGCCGACACATTCGGTTGTTCCGGATGGCGCGGCGAGATGTCGAGGAGGCCGGTGGTGCGCTCATCGCACGCGGTGAAGAGTTGGCTCGTGCGGCGGTGGCCGGCGCGCAGGCCCATGCAGTCGTCATCGCCGACGGCCTGGGCGTGTGGCCGGGTCTCCGCGACGGGATCGCGAAAGCCGTACCGGTACCGATCGTCGACGCCGCTCCCGGTCCGTTGACCGACGCAGTACCAGCCGGGCCGCTCGGTGTACCCCAAGACAAGCCCGAGGTACCCCAAGACAAGCCCGAGGTACCCCAAGACGAGCCCGAGCCAACAGTGACCGCCGAGAGTGACGCGACCGGTACCGACAGCCCGCCCACGACCGTCGAGGAGCCCGCGGCCGACAGCAACAGCGCTGACTCCGCGGAGGTCACCGACGCGACCGACAGCTCAGACCCGGTCGAGCCGGAACCCGTGGACGACCGAGACGAGACACCGGCGTCCATGCAGGCGGAGGCGGCCGAGACGTCGGACGGTCGCGAGTCCGACCCTGACGACAGCGAGGCCGACCGTGACGACAGCGAGGCCGAGGTCGAGGACGTCGTCGACTCTGCGCCAGAGGACCTCGTCGACGTGGCGCCCGAGCGTGCTGCCGTCGAGGTGACCGCACCGACCGCTCCGAAGGTGTCCGGGTCCGTCGGGCCTGACGACGCCCCGACCGGCAAACTCTCGCTGCCGTTCGATTCGCCGTCCGGAAGCCCCGGTCGCTCAGGTGATTTCCCGGTCATAGGTGCCGAGCAGATGTTCCAGGCGCCTGTTGCGCGCCCGGTGGACCATGCTCCCGCAACGGCATTCGGCGCCCTGACGGCACATTCCGGACCCCCGCCGGTTCCGGAACCCGTGCCGGTTCAACACCACACGCCGGTCTCACCCGAGGGCAGCTTCCGGACGCCGCGGCCCGATGCCGGCCATCCCGGTGCGGGCCCAGCCCCTGACATGCCACCGCATGCGAACGTCCCTGCACCGGAACCACTTTCATTGGTCAATCGGCCAGGTCCGGCGCCGGTTCGCCCTCGGCGTGAGGTCCCGGCGAAGCGGGTGTTGGCAGGAGTGGCACTGGTGTGCGCGCTCGCCATCATCGGAGTGGCGGTCGCGCTGGCCGCGGGCGGCAGCAACGGTTCCTCCCCGGCGCCGGTCGCCGGTCCTACCACGCCGACCACGACGGCGCCGACCACCCAGGAGTACGCCGATCCGGCCATCTTCGCGGAGGCACGTCAACCGGCTCAGCGCTACACGCCACCGCCACCGCCCGTGGCGACGAACGAGCCGGCACCTGCACCTCGACCCCGCTCCCGCGCACCGCGACCGCAGCGTGGTGTGACGATCCCGAATCCGATCCCCGGACTGCCGCCGATCGTCCTGCCGTGATCGGGCAGGGGTTCACTCGGCAGGCTGTGCCCGCAGACCCCGCGCGATGAAGTCGAGTACGTTCTCGTAGTTCGTGTCGGCATCGACGTTCGGCGGCAGCGCACCCATGAGTTCCAGACTCACCGCCCCGTGCACCGCCGACCAGGTCTGCATCGCGAGCGTCGTCGGGTCGCCCGTCGCGACCACTCCCGCGACCTGGCCGTAGCGGATGACGTCGACCAGCACCTCGAACGCATGAGCCGCGACCTCGAGGTCCGGTGTGAACCGGGCGGAGAACATCAGTCCGTAGACCACGGGACTCGACGTGGCAAAGCGACGGTAACCGCGCCCCGAGCTCCGCAGGCGCGTGGACGGATCGTCGTCCGTCGCGGCCACCGCACGACCCAGCTCGGCGTAACCGTCGGTGACCAGCGCATCCAGCAGCCCGTCGCGGCCGTCGAAGTGGTTGTAGACGCCCATCGGCGCGACCTTCGCCTCGGCCGCCGCCGCTCGCACGGTCAGTCCCGCCTCGCCGTCCCGCTCGAGGATCGTGCGGCCGGCACGGATGAGGGATGACCGGACTTCGGTGGCTGAGGTTCGCGTGCGCGGCTTCGCGGGAGACATATTGACAAGCTACTAGCACGGTGTTCTTCTTGTATAGAACGGTGTTCTACAACAGTGGAGCGGCGTTCCATAACCGAACTCTCGCTCACGGAACAGGAGAATGCCGATGCGTACTGGACGTATGGGCTCGCGCTGGTGGGCGCTCGGCGCCCTCAGCTTTGCCGAACTGCTGGTCATGATCGACAACACGATCGTCAACGTCGCCCTGCCGACGCTGGCCCGCGACCTCGACGCCGGGATCTCCGGCCTGCAATGGATCGTCGACGCGTACACGCTCGTCTTCGCCGGCCTCCTCCTGACCGGCGGCTATCTGGGCGACCGGTTCGGCCACCGGCGGATGCTCCTCACCGGTGTCATCGGCTTCATGGCGGTGTCGGTCCTCGCTGCGTCGTCGCAGAGCCTCGGACAGCTCATCGCTTCCCGCGGCGGCCTCGGACTCTTTGCGGCACTGGTGTTCCCGGCGACGCTGGCGATCATCACGACGATCTTCGTCGACGCCAAGGAGCGGGCGATGGCCGTCGGCATCTGGGCGGCCGTCTCGGGTATCGCCGTCGCCATCGGTCCCGTGACGGGTGGCTGGTTGCTCGAGCACTTCTCGTGGACCTCGGTGTTCTGGGTCAACGTCCCGTTCGGGCTGGCCGCGCTCGCCGTGATCCTCGCGGTCGTGCCCGGTACCCGGCCACTGGCGGTGCCCCGATTCGACGCTGTCGGAGTGAGTCTCTCGGTCGCCGGTCTGGGGTTGCTCACGTACACCCTGATCGAAGCGCCGCACGTCGGTTGGGGTGAGACCCGCACGGTCCTCGGAATCGTCGCTGCTCTTGCGATTCTGGCCGTGTTCGTCGTGACCCAACTGCGTATCGCCCATCCCATCCTCGACGTGCGGCTGTTTGCCAACCGGCACTTCGCCACCGCGGCCGGGATGATCAGCGTGGCGTTCCTCGCGCTCTTCGGGTTCATCTTCCTGATCACCCAGTTCTTCCAGGCGGTCAAGGGTTACGGCCCACTCGCCGCCGGTGTGCGAACCCTGCCGTTCGCCATCGTGATGGCGGTGCTGTCGCCGGTGGCGATGGCTCTCTCACACCGGTTCGGGGCGCGCTACGTCGCGGTGACGGGTGCCTTCCTGATGTCCGGTGGGTTCGCGCTCGTCGAGTTGTCCTCGCGGACATCGGGATACTGGGAGCTCATCGTCTGGGCGATGTCGCTGATGGCTGCCGGCCTGGCGTTCATCTCGGGTCCGTGCACGCAGCTCATCATGGATGCGCTGCGTCCGGAACAGGCTGGTGCGGGCAGTGCGGTCAACGACACCACCCGCGAGATCGGCGGCACGCTCGGCGTCGCGGTACTCGGCTCGATCCTGACCTCGGCCTATGTCGCCGGCATCGGGGATCGGCTGTCGGGCAGTGGGTTACCGCGCGAGGTGGTCGCCACCGCGGAACAGTCGGTGATGGCCGGGGTCGAGGTCGCCGGCCGGGTGCCCGACGCCATGAGCGACACGGTCCGCGCCGCGGTCCAGGAGGTCTTCATGGACGGCCTGCACAACGCGGTGTGGGCGGCGGTGGCCATCACCGCGGCAGCCGGTGTGGCAGCGGTGTTCCTGCTGCGCGGCACGGTTGCCGGGCGTCACGTGCCCTTCGAGACGCATCCTCCGCAAGCTCCGGATGCTCCTCAGGGGGCAGGGGTTGCGCGTGCGCGGGGGGATGTCTCACAGATCGAGCGTGAGGTTCCCGCCGGCACTGCGTGACACGCAGGTCAGCATCGTCCCGGCCTCGCGTTCGGGCTCGGTCAGGATGTTGTCGCGGTGATCGATGTCGCCGGACAACGTCCTGACCTTGCATGTGCCGCAGAAGCCTTGCTGACACGAGTACGGCACCGACGGCATCACCCGCCGGATCGCCGCGAGCGCCGACTCGTCGGCGGCCACCGGGATCTGTGCACCCGTGGACGCCAGCGTCACCGTGAACGGTGAGCCGTTCTCCACCGGAGGCGGACTGAAGCGCTCGTAGTGCAGCTCGATGTCGGCGCGGTCGGCCAGATGGCGGCGGAGGCTCTCCAGCATCGGCACCGGCCCGCAGCAGTACACGGCGAGATCGGCGTCGGAATCGGGGACCGGGCCGACCAGCTCCGACATGGTCGGGAGTCCGTGCTGATCGTCGGTCCGGATGGTGATGCGGTCGCCGAACTTCGCGACCTCGTCGAGGAAGGGGATCGAGTCCGCGGAGCGCCCGGTGTAGATCATCGACCAGTCCAGCCCGAAGCGCTCGGCCACCGCGAGCATCGGCAGGATCGGCGTGATGCCGATCCCGGCGGCGATGAAGCGAATCCGACGTGCGGGGGAGCCATGGCCGGGAACCGCCAGCGGAAAAGCGTTGCGCGGACCCTTGATCGACACCACATCCCCGACCTCCAGGGCGTCATGGACCTCGATCGAACCCCCGCCGCCGTCGGGGATGCGACGCACCGCGATGCGGTAGTGCTCGCGATCGGCGGTGTCACCGCACAGCGAATATTCTCGCATCCGCCCGGATGGCAGCAGCACGTCGATGTGGGCGCCGGCGTGCCAGGACGGCAACACGCCCCCATCGGCGGCGGCCAGCGTCAGCGCGATCACGTTCTCGTCATATGCGACGACTTCGCGATTCACGATGCGCACCTGAGTGATCCCAGGGTTGACCGGTGCCGGCCTCAACGGGGACAGCGGACGCCACGCAGGCCACCAGGCCCGCATGAACGCGGTGCCGACCGTGAGGATCGGATCACGGCGCCACCGCCCGTAGAGATGTGGGGGCGGTTGGGTCAGGCTCGTCGAATGTGGATGTGCGCGTTGATTCATCGGAGTCCCTCACGCGGCGTTGCGCGCGGCCGGCGACGAAGCGAGGTAGGCGACGGCCTGGGCGGTGCTGCCGATCTGCTCCGGGCGGAACCCGGGACGGAAGTAACTGAACGTGGAGAAGACGATGCTCCGCAGCGGCGGGAGCACGTCGGCGCGTACGCCGCGGTGGAACTGCCACTTCTTCTGGATGTAGTTGAAGGACACCGACGTGTCCTGCTTCATGATGAAGCGGTATCCGCGCTGCACCAGGAACAGCAGTATCGGGAGGACGGCGAGCATCGCGCGCCCGCGGCGCAGGTAGCTGTCCCCGAAGTGCGCGGCGACGTCGTGCGCGACGGCGCGGTGTTCGACTTCCTCGGCGCCGTGCCACATGAACAGGTCGGCCATCGTCGGATGCGCGCCTGCCTCGATCCAGTTGTTGTTCAACGCGAAATCGCCGAGCACTGCGGTGTAGTGCTCGAGCGCCGCGATCAGCCACAGGCGCTCGACGAGGTGCTTGTGGCGGGCCTCGGTGGAGCCGCTCGTCGCCGGACCGAGAACCCGACGGAAGATCCACTCCATCTGCAGCTGGTAGGGGCGGGGATCGATGCCGTGGTGATCGAGGAACTCCCACAGCACGTGGTCGTGCGCCTCGGCGTGCATGGCCTCCTGGCCGATGAAACCTCGCATCCGGGAGGCGAGTTCCTCGTCGGCGACCAGCGGCAGCGCCTCGTTGTAGGTCTGCACGAACCAGCGCTCACCCTCCGGTAGAAGGAGATTCAGCACGCTGATGAAGTTCGAAGCGACGGGGTGACCGGGAATCCAGTGCAGGGGGACGTCGTCCCAGTCGAAGGCCACATTGCGGGCGTGTAGTTCGACGGGTCCGGGATCGGCCTGATCGGTCGGGGACAGATCGGGACGCGGGCGTTCGACGGTGCTCATCCGGTGACCTTCTGTCGGGCGCCGATGCGCGACAACCACGGCGCGAAACGGTAGATGCGATAGCCGACCTTCGCCTCGGGCGTCACCGGGACGACGGCCTTGTTGTGCTCGATGGCCGAGACGATCTCGGTGGCCACCCGATCCGGGGTGAAGCCACGACGCTGATAGAAGCGGTCCAGGCGATCCCGTTGTGACTGTTCGGAAGCGGAGTCGAGACCGGCGATCGGCGTCGACGCCACGATGTTGGTGTCGACGATCCCCGGGCAGATGGCGCTCACGCCGATGCGGTGTTCGGCGAGCTCGGCCCGCAGCGACTCGGAGAACAGCAGGACACCGGCCTTCGACGCCGAGTACAACCCGAGGCTGCGCGAAGGCGTGAACGCCGCGGCCGACGAGACGTTGACGATGTGTCCGCCGACCCCGCGTTCCACCATCTGCCGGCCGAACTCGCGGCTCCCGGTGATGACGCCGCGCAGGTTGACGTCGAGGAGTCGGTCGACCTGCTCGTCGGTAGCGGCGAGAGCTCCACCGGCCAAACCGATTCCGGCGTTGTTGAGCACGACGTCGGGGACGCCGTGCTGCTCGCGGACCGCCGCGGCGAAGGACACGAACGCGTCGGTGTCGGAGACGTCGAGCAGGTAGGCGTGAGCCACCGCCCCGGCGACCTTGCAGGCCTGCTCGGTTTCGGCCGCGGTGTCCAGATTCCGATCGGCGAGCACGAGTTCGCAGCCGCGCTCGGCGAGAAGAAGTGCGGTCTCCCGCCCGATACCGCTACCCGCACCGGTGATCACGACAAGCTTGCCGGCAAGGGGTTTCGGTTCGCCGAACACCCTCGACCGTTCGACGGTCGGCGGGGAGTCGCCGCCGGTCTGGGCGGCCAGAAAGTCCAGGACCGTCTCGGTCAGATAATCCGGGTTGGTGTACGGCAACCAGTGGCCGGTGGGGGTGTCGCGTCGCCACAGCTTCGCCGCAAAGGTCGGGGTGTTCTCGTAGATGGCCGGGCGCAGGGCGATGTCGCGTTCGTTGACCACCTGCAGGACGGGCACCGTTGTCGGGCGCGGCTCCGGACGGAGGAGCTTCTGGCGGATGTTGGCTCGGTACAACGCGAGCCCGGTGATCATGTCGCGGCGTAGGGTTCCGGCGACGACGACGTTCTCCGGTGGCGTGCCCTCGACGGTGTGCAGGAAACGCTTCCACGCCCGCGGATTCCCAAGCGCGGTCAGCAGCGCGTTCGGGAGTACGGGAAGCTGGAACAACCCCGTGTAGGCCGACGAGAGCGATTGCGTCGCAATGGTTCGCACGCGGTGGGGCGTCGGACGGGTCAGCCCGTTGCGGAGGAAGTGGCCGAGGTGATCGAGATTCGGCCCGGAGACCGAGACGAAGGATGCGATGCGGGTGTGCGCCCGCGGCCGGCTCACGGCCTCCCACGCCTGGACCGAACCCCAGTCGTGACCGACGACGTGGACGGGAGCGTCGGGGCTGACGGCTTCGGCGACGGCGAAGAGGTCGTCGGCGAGCTCGGCCAGCCGGTACGCCCCGACCTTGCGCGGGCGATCGCTCTCGCCGAAGCCGCGGCAGTCGTAGGCCACCACGTGGTACTTCTCGGCGAGCCGGGGCGCGATGTGCGTCCAGAGGTGGTGAGTGTCGGGCCAGCCGTGAACCAGCAGGACCGTCGGATTCCCCGGGTCGCCGAGCTCGAAGGTCGCCAGCGTGACGTCGCCGGACACCGTCCCCCGCCGCCAGTCGGGCCGCACCTGCACTGCCTGTTCGGACATCCGTGTCACCTCGCTGTAGACCCCGATTGGAGTTACACGTTACCAACGGTTACATAAATGTCCAGACCCTTGCGCAAACCCGTCTCAGTGCGGATTCCCCGGGTACGCGGACCGAAACCAGACCGGGACGCGAAAAGGCCCGGGTCCGTCGAGACCCGGGCCTGCCGCCGCGTGGGAGCTGCCGCCTACTGGCGGTACGAGGAAAGGAAGTTGCCGATCCGCTCGACGGCCTCTTTCAGGTCGCGTGACCACGGCAGCGTGACGATGCGGAAATGGTTGGTGTCATCGAGGTTGAACCCGCTGCCCTGCACGACGAGGATCTTCTCCTGCAGCAGGAGGTCCTGGACGAACAGCTCGTCGTCGTGGATCTCGTGCACCTCGGGATCGAGGCGCGGGAAGGCGTACAGGGCGCCCTTGGGCTTCACGCAGCTGACGCCGGGGATCTCGTTGAGCTTCTCCCAGGTGACGTTGCGCTGCTCGTAGAGCCGGCCGCCGGGGGAGACGAGCGCATCGATGGACTGATAGCCGCCGAGCGCCACCTGAATGGCGTGCTGCCCAGGCACATTCGCGCACAGTCGAGTGGAGGCGAGGATGCCCATGCCCTCGATGAATCCCTTGGCGTGTTCCTTCGGGCCGGTCATCACGACCCAGCCGGCGCGGTACCCGCACACCCGGTACGCCTTCGACAGGCCGTTGAAGGTCAGGCACAGCAGATCGGGAGCCAGCGACGCGACGTTCACGTGCTCGGCCTCGTCGTAGATGATCTTGTCGTAGATCTCGTCGGCCAGTATCAGCAGCGAGTGCTGACGAGCCAGTTCGACGAGCTGCTGCAGGACTTCGCGTGAGTAGACCGCGCCCGTCGGGTTGTTGGGGTTGATGATGACGATCGCCTTGGTGCGGTCGGTGATCTTCGACGCGATGTCGGCGATGTCGGGGTTCCAGCCGTTCGCCTCGTCGCAGCGGTAGTGGACGGGGGTGCCCCCGGACAGCGACGTCATCGCCGTCCAGAGCGGGTAGTCCGGTGCCGGGATCAGGACCTCGTCGCCGTCGTTCAGCAGCGCCTGCATCGTCATCGTGATGAGCTCGGAGACACCGTTGCCCAGGATGACGTCGTCGACGTCGAAGAAGGGGAAGTCGGGGATCAGCTCGTACCGCGTCACCACCGAACGCCGGGCGGACAGCACACCGGCGGACTCGGAGTATCCCTGCGAGTACGGGAGCGCGTGGATCATGTCGCGCATGATCACGTCGGGTGCCTCGAATCCGAACAGAGCCGGGTTGCCGATGTTCAGCTTGAGGATGCGGTGGCCCTCCGCCTCGAGCCGCTGCGCGTGCGCGTGTACGGGTCCGCGGATCTCGTAACACACGTTCTGCAGCTTGAGCGACTGCTCGAGCGGCTTGAGGTTCTGGTTCAGATGCGACACATGGGGCCTACTCACGAGTTCAATTGTCGCAGCCGGATGCAAATGGGTTTCCGCCAGTGCTGTCCGACCGTGGTCCAGCCCACGAAAAACGGGCTCCGACCGCGGTGGTCGGAGCCCGTTTCCGGTACTGCGTGACTACTTGTGGCCGGGCCGCTTCTTGCCGGCCGCGACGCCGAAGCCCTTGGCCTTCGACGCCCCGGTCTCGGCAATGGTCCGGGCGTCGCCCGAGCCGTTGCTCGACGGGGCCGAGACCTCGGTCCCGTTCGCCTCGGCCGGCGCCTCGGCTGCCGGGGTCTCCTCGACCTCGGGTGCCTCGGCGGGCTCCTCGGGTTCCGGAGCCGCCTCGGGAGCGGGAGCGGCCTCTGCCGGTGCCGCCGCTTTCGGAGCGGCCTTGCTCGCCCCACCGGGACGCTTCTTGCCCGCAGCCATGCCGAAGCCCTTGGCCTTGGCCGGCTTCTCCTCGGTCAGCGCCGCAGCCGAACCACCCTGGGGTGACTCCGCCGCCGGCTCGGCTTCGGCAGCCGGTGCCTCGGTCGCGGGGGCCTCAGCGGAGGGGGCCGCCGCCGGAGCGTCCGCAGCCGCGGACGGCTTGGGAGCGGCCTTGCCGATTCCGCCCGGACGCTTCTTGCCCGCAGCCATGCCGAAGCCCTTGGCCTTGCCCGGCACTTCTTCCGTTGCCGCTGTGGCGGTGGCGGTGGCCGACTCGGTGTCGACGGTCGGGGCGGCGTCGGGTGCCGACTCGGCCTCGTCGACCTTGTTCTCGGCGGGAGCGGTCACACCGGCGTCGGCTGCTGCCGCGTTCGGGGTGGACGCCTTCTGGCCGGGACGCTTGCCCGCGGCCATGCCGAAGCCCTTGGCCTTGGCCGGCTTCGCCTCCGCGGTCTTCTCTGCTGCCGGTGCCTCGGCCTTCACGGCCTCCGACGACTCGGCCTCGGCGGGAGCAGGAGCTGCCGAAGCGGCAGGCTTGCTCGCCGCACCCGGACGCTTCGCGCCGCCCTTCATGCCGAAGCCCTTCGAGGCGGGCTTCGTCTCGGCCGGTGCCTCAGCAGGAGCCTCGGCGGGTGCCGACGCGGCGGCCGGTGCTGCAGCCGCAGCACCCGGCTTCTTGCCGCCCTTCATGCCGAAGCCCTTGGAAGCGGGCTTCTTCTCGGCCGGAGCTTCCGCCGGTGCCTCGGTTTTGGCTGCGGCGCCGGGCTTCTTGCCACCCTTCATGCCCAGGCCGACCTTCGGCTTCGGAGCAGCCTCGGTGGTTGCGGTCGCGGTCGCGGCCGCTGCGGCCGGGACCTTCTCGGGTTCGGGCTCGGCCTCCGGCTCGGGAGCGCTCGGGCGCGGGCCGAGGTAACGGCCGCCGAGCTTGACCTCGGTCTTGCCGCGCTTGACCGAGTCGAGGAGCAGCTGTGCGACGTCGACGACCTCGACCTTGCCCTCGGACTCGGTGCCACTGGTCCGGGCGGTCACACCGTCGGTGAGCATCACGCGGCAGAACGGGCAGCCCGTCGCCACCTTCTTGACCTCGCCGGTGGTGTCGCCGAGGGTGTCGAGCGCCTCGTCGACCCGGTCGAGATTGATGCGCTTGCCGATCTGCTCTTCCATCCACATGCGGGCGCCGCCGGCACCACAGCACATGGACCGTTCGCCGTGACGCGGCATCTCGGTGAGAGTCGATCCGGCCGCACCCATCAGCTCACGCGGGGCGTCGTAGACCTTGTTGTGGCGGCCCAGATAGCACGGGTCGTGGTAGGTGACGCCCTCGCCGAGCGGGGCGACCGGCACGAGGCGCTTCTCGCGGACCAGGCGGTTGAGTAGCTGCGTGTGGTGGACGACCTCGTACTTGGCGCCCAGCTGCGGGTACTCGTTGCCCAGTGCGTTGAAGCAGTGCGCACAGGTGACGACGACCTTCTTGCGCTGCTCGGGTGCGGTCGAGAAGACCTCGCCCAGCATCTCGATGTTCTGCTGCGCGAGCATCTGGAACAGGAACTCGTTGCCGGCGCGTCGTGCGGAGTCACCGGTACAGGTCTCACCCTCGCCAAGGACCATGAAGTTGACCGCGGCCATGTCGAGGAGCTCGGCGACGGCCTTGGTGGTCTTCTTCGCACGGTCCTCGTAGGCGCCGGCGCAACCGACCCAGAACAGGTACTCGAAGCCCTCGAACGACTCGACATCCTTGCCGAAGACCGGGATCTCGATGTCCATCTCGTCGATCCAGGCGGTCCGCGCGGAGGCGTTCTGACCCCACGGGTTGCCCTTGTTCTCGAGATTCTTGAACATGCCGGCCAGCTCGGTCGGGAAGTCCGACTCGATCAGCACCTGGTAGCGACGCATGTCGAGGATGTGGTCGACGTGCTCGATGTCGACCGGGCACTGCTCGACGCAGGCACCACAGGTGGTGCAGCTCCACAGGGTCTCGGTGTCGATGACCGCACCCAACGCCTCGGGATCGAATTCACCCTCGGCCGACTCGATGCCCTCGCCGCCGCCGATCTTGCCCTTGGACTCGCCGACCAGCTTGCGGGAAGCCTCGGCGCGAGCGGCCTCGGGGATCGCGTTGAGCTTGTCCTCGAGGACGTTGCCCTCGGCGTCGACCAGGCCGACCTCGTCGCCGCCCATGTCCTTGCGGCCACCGGCCAGCAGGTACGGGGCCTTGGCGTTCCCGTGGTCGCGCAGCGACATGATGAGCAGCTTCGGCGACAGCGGCTTACCGGTGTTCCAGGCCGGGCACTGCGACTGGCAGCGGCCACACTCGGTACATGTGCTGAAGTCGAGCCAGCCCTTCCAGGAGAAGTCCTCGATCTTGCCCGCACCGAACGCGTCGACGTCCGGATCGGCGGTCTCCATGTCGAGGACCTTGCCCTGGCTCATCATCGGCTTGGCCGCACCGAGGGCGACGCCGCCGTCGGCCTCACGCTTGAAGTAGATGTTGAAGAACGCCGAGAAACGGTGCCACGCAACGCCCCAGTCGGTATTCAGGCCGACGACGGCCAGCCACACCATGCCGCTCATCAGCTTGATGACCGCGAAGATCGACACCAGCGTCGGCGACGCGGGCAGGATCTTCGCCACGTTCATGGTGAAGAAGTCCGAGTAGGCGTTGGCGTGACCGTAGGTCGCGATCTTCGACGCCTTCACCAGGATCATGCCCAGACCCTCGAGCAGGACGACGGCCTCGACGAAGTAGGCCGCGCCGAAGCGGGATCCGGAGAACCGCGAGATGCGCTCGGGGACGCGCGGGTGGTTGAGCTGGCGGATGACGATCAGCACCATGATGCCGACCACCGTGCCGATGCCCAGGATCTCGTCCCACAGGTGCCACGCGAAGGTGTCACCGAAGACCGGCCAGTGGAACTCCGGGTTGATCGACTGGCCATAGGCCTCGAACCACAGCAGGGCGCCGCCCATGAAGCCGATCATGACCAGCCAGTGGGCCCAGCCCACCGTCCGGAACTTCACCATGCGGGTGTGGGCGATGAACTCCTTGATCATCGTCACCAGTCGCGGGATCACCGGCCAGAATCGGGAACCGTCGACCTTCTGGCCGAGTTTGATGGTGCGGAACATCCGCACCACTCCGCCGAGGAACAGGTACCAACAGAAGAGGCTGATCACCGCTGCTGTGGTGCCGATGGCAATCGTCGTGGCTGTCACGGGCGCGTACCGGCCTTTCGTCTAGGTCGTCCCGCCGCCGGAGGAAGCGCACAGAGTGCGCAGGGCTGTCCCCGCGGAGCGGTGTACTACAGGTAACCGTAATTCTTCGCGCCGGTGGCGCGCTGCCAAGGTTGGCCTAATATTTGCTGGTCTTACCTCACAGCAAATGATACTCACCAGTAACTTACTGTCGAGTCAGGGTGGGGAGGATCCCAATCCGCCTCCGCGGCCGCGCCCGGGTCAGCGGACGTGGGCCACTTTTTCCAGCTCCTCGAGCGCGGTGTCGAGGTGCGTCAACAGCCGCTGCAGGCTTGGGACCTGCGCACGAGCGCCGATCAACCCGAAGTTGAGGTGCTCGACCGTGCTGCTCACCGTGATGTTCAGCGCGAGGCCCTCCATCGCGATCGACACCGGATACACACCGTCCAGCCGGGCGCCGTTCCAGTAGAGCTCCGTCGACGGTCCCGGGACGTTGCTGATGATGATGTTGAACTGCTGCGGGACGTACTGGACGAATCCCGGGATGGTGGCGAAGGCGAGCGGCGCGAAGTTGGCAGCACCGAGGGCCAGCGCCTGGATCGGCCGCAACCCGCGGACGACGCTCTTGGCCCGCCTGGCCGACGCGACGAGGGAGTTGAGCCGGCGTTCGGGGTCGGGCTGATCGGTGGCGAGGTCGACCATGATCGCGGTGACGGCGTTGCCGTCTTTCTCCTCGTCGGTGTGCATCGACACCGGCACGGCGGCGATCAGCGGTGAGTCGGGCAGCGCGTTCTGGTCGATCAGGTAGGACCGGAGAGCTCCCGAACACATCGCGACGACGACGTCGTTGAGCGTGATGTCCAGGGCGTCGGCGACCGCACGCAGGCGCGCGATCTCCCACTGCTGGGCGGCGAACCGGCGCGCGCTGCCGATCGCGACGTCGAGGATGGTCCGCGGTGCGCGGGGCAAAGGCGGCACGAAGTCCGGTTCCCGAAGCCCGGCGACGGCGACCTTGGCGGCCGCGGGTCCGAGCCCGGCCACCTGGAGGCCGGTGTCGGCGATCCCGGAGATGCGTGACCGCAGCGTCGGGGCCGGTCGCGGTCGTTTCTTCCCGACGAGGGCGGGATCCCACGGCGCCCTTCCGTTCCGGTCGTCGGGATCCGGGGAGAGCATGCGCTGCAGCAGTCGGAGTGCCGACACCCCGTCGACGATCGAGTGGTGGATCTTGCTGTAGATCGCGACCCGGCCGTCCTCGAGGCCCTCGATGATGTGGATCTCCCACATGGGTCGGTACCGGTCGAGCAGGGTGCCGTGGTTCAGCGAGACGTAGCGCAGCAGTTCGCGGATGCGGCCCGGGCGGGGGAGAACCGCGCGTCGGACGTGGTAGTCGAAGTCGATCTCGGCGTCGTAGGTCCAGGCGACGTTGCCGAGGATCGTGACCGGCGACGCGGGCCGCTTGCGGAACAGCGGCTGGAATTCGCGGCAGGACGAGAAGGTTTCGAGCACCTCCTCGGCGAGGTCGGCCGACGATTGCCCCTCGCGCGGCACGAACAGTTGGAGCCCGCCGACGTGCATCGGCTGCTCGCGTGTCTCGGCGAGGAGGAACATCGACGAGGTCACCGGCATGTACTGCATGCACACTCTCTTCCACGGTTGTCGGATACGCGTCGGGGCTGAGCGCGGCAGATGGTCTCAGTATCGGCCCGGGGGTCAGGGAGCGGCAGCGAATTGTCATCTTGGGTGAGATGTATTCCTACACCTAGGTTGTACAGGTGAGGTCAGCAGCACGTCTCGTCGCGCCGGTGGTGCTTGCGGTGCTGGTGGTCGTCGAACTGTGGATCACCGTCGCGGCCACGTGGATGTACGTCGTGGCCGACGACCGGGTTCTCGACGCCGAGCAGGTGCCGGAGGGGTCGACGCTCCTGGTGCTCGGTTCGCTGGTCGAGGACGGCGTTCCCGGCGACTACGTCCGCGGCCGGCTGGACGTCGCGGCGGAACTGTACCGGGACGGGCGCGTCGTACGAATCATCAATTCCGGCAACGGTTCCCCCGAGGCCGGCGACGAGCCGGCGGTGATGCGGAGTTACCTCGAGGCCGAGGGTGTCCCGGCGCAGGTCATGGTCGACGACCCGCAGGGACTCGACACCGCGGCCAGCTGTCGCCGGGCGCGGGGCGTGTTCGGCGTCGACCGACTGGTCGTCGTGACCCAGGACTTCCATCTCCGGCGCGCCATCGCGCTGTGCCGTGGCGAGGGGGTCGACGCCCGCGGCGTCGAATCCGAATGTGACTGTCCGTCATGGACATTGGTGCGCAACCACATTCGTGAGACGGTGTTCGCGGGCCCGAAGGCGGTGCTGAGCCGCGTCGGCTGAGGTCTCTGGGTGCGTGCGCCGCGTGCGGAACCCTCGGGTCCTGTTCTATGCGGGGTCCTAGTTCGGTTAGGCTAGCCAAGTCCAGAGGGCGGTCGCTTCGACGGGGAGCGGCCGGAGGAAAGTGAGAGCGCATGAGGACCACCGGCCTGATCCGACGAGCGATCGCGACGGCGGGGGCCGCGCTCATCGCCACGAGCGTCCTCGCCGCCTGCTCGGGGGGAGACTCGGCGGGAGACGACGAGACCCTCGTTCTGTACTCGGGCCGCTCGGAATCGCTGGTCGGACCCCTCGTCGAGCGCATCAACGGAACCATTCCGGTGACGGCGGCCTACGACAAGAAGGCTGCGCAGATCCTCGAGGAGGGCGAACGCTCACCCGCGGACCTCTTCTTCGCTCAGGACGCTGGGGAGCTGGGCGCACTGGCCGACGCCTCGCTGCTCGAACCGCTACCAGCGGATATCGCCGAGAGTGTCCCCGAGGCCTACCGCTCGGAAACCGGTGCCTGGGTGTCGACATCGGCGCGCTCGCGAGTCCTGATCTACGACCCCCGACAGCTGCCCCAGAACGAACTGCCCAACGGTATCGACGGCCTGCTCGCACCGGAGTTCCGTGGCAAGGTCGGATACGCGCCCACCAATGCGTCTTTCAAGTCCTTCGTGACCGCGCTGAGGTTGACCCGGGGCGAGGACGGGGCCCGGGAATGGCTCACCGCGTTCCTGGCGAACGACCCCCAGGCGTTCGAAGGCAACGGGCCGATCGTGGAGTCGGTCAACAACGGACAGCTCGCCGCAGGTCTGACCAACCACTACTACTGGGTCCAGGAAGTACAGGAGAAGGGCATCGAGAACGTCCCCGGCCGGTTGCACTTCTTCTCGGACGGAGATCCGGGTGCGCTGGTCAACGTGGGTGCCATCGGCGTCCTGAAGACCGCCGGGAACAAGGAAGCGGCCTTCGACTTCGTCCGGCAGTTCCTCACACCCGAAACCCAGACCTACTTCGCCACCGAGGTCGGGGAGTATCCGGTGATCGGCAACGAACCGCTCCCGGTCGACGGGCTGCCGACGCTGAACCAGCTGTCGCCGCCGAAGATCACGCTCGACCAACTCGCAGATGTGGCCGGTACCGACAAACTGCTCAACGAGGTCGGCGCTGTCTGATCGTCTGAAACCCGTGGTGTTTCGTCGTCCCGGCCGGACCATCCGGTCGGGACGACTGCTGTTGGGATTCATCAGCGTCATCATCGCCCTGTTGCTCGTCACTCCGGCGGTGTACCTGGTCGTCCGGGTGATGGAGATCGGGGCGGACGACGCCCTCGCCTACCTCTTCCGGCCGAGAACCGGCCAATTGCTTTGGCGGACGGCACAACTCGCCGTCCTGGTGACCTCCGCCTCGATCGTGATCGGTGTGGGTGCGGCGTGGTGCGTGACCCGCGGCGTCCGTCGTGGACGCGCGGTCGTGGTCGCCCTGCTCACCGCACCACTCGCGATTCCGTCGTATGTCTCCGGCTTCGTGTGGACCCGGTTGTTCCCCGGATTCGAAGGTCTGTGGGCCGCGGTGCTCGTGCTGACCCTGGCCTGTTATCCGCTGGTCATGCTGCCGGCGATGGCAGCGCTCGCGGGGACCGGGGGGAGAGAGGAAGACGCCGCTCGCACTCTGGGATGCAGCGCGCCGACCGCATTCCTGCGGGTGACCCTGCCGAGAATTCGTACTGCGGTCCTCGCCGGCGGACTGCTTGTCGCGCTGTACTCGATCAGCGACTTCGGCGGCCCCGCGATCGTGAGGTTCGAGCCGTTCACGGTCGGCATCTACAACGCCTACAACGGGACTCTGGACCGATCGGTCGCGGCGTTGTACGGGCTCGTGCTCGCCTCGATCGCCGTCGTCCTCGCGCTTGCCGAACGACGCGTACGTCGTGACGTCGATTCCGGTGCCACCCCGCCCCGCAGTCGCGACGCCCGTGACCGGCCCGTCGCCTGGACCCTCGTGACGCTGACCGTTTCGGTCGGCGTCTGCGTCCCGATCGTCGGCCTGCTGACCGAGATCCGCGAATCCCGCAGACTCGGCTTCGACGACTTCGGTGAGCTGCTCGCGTGGGTCGCCCCGTACACCCGCACCACGCTGGAACTGTCGGCACAGGCGGCCGTCGTGATCGCGATCCTGGCACTTCCGCTGGCGTTCTTCATATCCCGTCCGCGTACTCGCACCGGGGACTCCGTGGAGCTCGTTTCCTACCTCGGTTACACACTGCCGGGTGTGACGGTCGCGCTGTCGATGGTGTTCCTGGGGACGAGGGTCCTGCCGTCCTACTACCTCACCGCGGGAATGCTGATCGCGACGTACGTGGTCTTGTTCCTGCCGGTGTGCCTCGGTCCCGTCCGGTCCGGTGTCGACGCCATCCCGCTGCACGTGGCCGATGTGTCGCGAACCCTGGGCGCCGGACCGCTGGCCACTGCCGTCCGCGTGCAGTTGCCGCTGCTGATGCCGGCGGTGCTGGCCGGGTCCGCGCTGGCGTTCCTGTCGGTGGCCAAGGAACTCCCGGCCACCCTCATGCTGGCACCGATCGGCACCCGGACACTGGCCACCGACATGTGGAGTCTCAGCAACGACCTGAACCACGGGCGGGCGGCTGTCCTCGGCCTTGTCCTGATCATCGTCGCGTCGATACCGACCGCGGCTCTGTCCACGCTGTTCGGAAAGGGCGTTGACCGATGAATGACGCTGTGCGGGTCGAGAACATCTCGGTCGTCCTCGGTGATGCGACCATCCTCGACGGGGTCTCCCTGCGGGTGCCCGCCGGGTCGATCACCGCGGTCATCGGGCCCTCCGGGTGCGGGAAGACGACGCTGCTGCGCACGATCGCGGGCCTGGAACCGCTTCGGTCCGGACGAATCGAGATCGGCGGCATCGAGGTCGCGTCGGTACGCGGTGACGGAAGTCGTGACGTCGACATCCCCACCGAGCGCCGGAGTTTCGGGCTGGTCCCGCAGGAGGGCGCCCTGTTCGGCAATCTGAGTGTCGCCGGGAACGTGGGGTTCGGTCTGGGCCCGTGGTGGCGTCGGACTCCCGGACGCGCGGCGCGCACCACCGAGTTGCTGGAAGTCGTGGGGCTCAGCGAGTTTCGCGGTCGCCACCCCAGCGCATTGTCCGGCGGTCAGCGGCAACGGGTGGCGCTGGCCCGGGCGTTGGCCCCGCGGCCCGCGGTGATCGGCCTCGACGAGCCGTTCTCCGCACTCGACGCCCAGTTGCGCACCCGCCTGCGCGACCATGTGCGTGACACGATCCTGGCCGAGGGCTCGAGTGGTCTGCTCGTGACGCACGACCGTGAGGAGGCCATGGCGATGGCCGACGAGATCGTCGTGTTGATGGCCGGACAGGTGCGTCAGGTCGGGTCGCCCGAAGAGGTGTATCTGGCGCCGGCGGACGCCGAGGTCGCGCGGATGTTCGGCGAGGTCTCGGAGCTTCCCGGCGACGCGGACGGGGATGTCGTCCGGTGTTCGGCCGGACTGTTGCGATTGCGGAGGCCGGCTCGGGGTCCGGGGACGGTCATGCTCCGTCCCGGCGACCTCGACGTCGCGACGTCCCCGGACGGGTCGGAGCTCGGTCGTGCGACAGTTCTCTCGGTCAGGCCGTGCGGGGAGCACATCGAGGTCAGGGTGTCGCTGACGGCTGCCGATCCGGCCCGACACGACGACGGCGTCGAACTGTTCGTGCGGGCGGAACCGGAGTGGGCCGGTTCGCCGGGGGATCAGATCGCGTTCCGGCAGCGCCGTCCGGCGCACTTCTGCCCGGCCTGCTGACACCGACCCTCGTCCCGGGTCTCACCACCAGCCGGTGGCCTTCTGCAGGTCCGCCTCGATTGCCGGGATGAGGCTGCGCACGAACGTGGCAGACAGATGGTGGTAGTCGTGCCACATCAGGATGTTGCCGACCACCGCCGGGCAGTAGGTGTCGTCGCACATGGCGTCGGTGTAGTCCAGGAAGGTCATGTTCGGGAACTCGTCGGCGAGCGCGGCGGCCGGGTCGGTGGGCGCCATGGCCTGTGCGCGCGAGACCCCGCACACCTCGGGCTTGCGGCCGCTGGCGAGGCACTCCGGCGGCTTCAGCTTGCCGGTCGACCACGGGTTGTCGCGGATGCCGATCACCTTCTGCCCGCGGTCGCGGAACCGGGCGAAGATCTCCTTGTAGTCCTTGGGCACGTTGTCGCCCTTCTCGGACCCCTGCGGAGGACGCGTGGATGTGGTGAACACGTAGTCCGGCTTGTCCACGGCCAGGCGTTCCATCACACGATTCGACCAGTCGTTGCACTGGTAGTACTTCTGCCCGAACCAGGTGAAGACATGCTCGGTGGTGAGCGCGCAGCCCACCTTCAGATAGGTCGTCACGCGGAAGTTGTGCCGCTTGCCGATGTCGTTCAGCGCGGTGATCCACTGCTCGGCATGCGAGCCGCCGACCAGGGCGATGGTGCGGGTGGCGTCGACGTCGCCGTAGTACCCGACCTTGATCGACGGGTCCTTCCAGCCGCTGATGATCGAGTCGTAGGAGGTGATCGGCCAGTCCATGCCGACGACGTCGGGACTCGGCTGGGCGGTCACCTTCGGGACCGGCGCACCGTTGAGGAAGGCCCGTCCGCCGGGGTAGAGGCGGGGGTCGAGGTTCTCGGTGTCGAGGGTCGCGTTGGCGGCGTCGCGCTGCCAGGTCACCGCGGCGCTGCCGGCGGCCACGCTGATGACCAGCAGGATCGCGAGAAGGGCGCCGCGGTAGCCTCGCGAGTTCTGGAAGCCGGGCTTGTCCGTCTGCGTGGGCTTGATCGTCGTGTCCGGCGCGGCGTCGCCGTCGGTCGTTCTTGCGACGGTCTTCTTACGCCTGAGCGATCCAGACCGTAGCGGGGCCTCCACGTACTTGGTGGTGAGCCACGCGATCAGGACCGAGACGCCCAGGATTCCGGTGCCCTCGAGCCAGGACACCTCGTCCTGATAGCGCCACGCCATGTAGAAGATCAGCAGCGGCCAGTGCCACAGGTAGAGCGCGTAGGCGATGGAACCGAGCCACACGAGTTGCGGATGGGCGAGACCGCGACTCACCCGGGCCTGTCCCTCGGCCGGTCGGGCGGTGGCCGGGGAGCCCGCCCAGATCAGGATGAGCGTCGCGCCGACGGGCACGAGCGCCCACGCCGCGGGGTACTCCTGGACACCGGCGATCCACCAGCCGCAGGTGATGATCAGGCCGAGGGCGACGAGGCTCAGCAGGTTGCGCAGGCGCGCGGACAGCGCGAGCTTCGGCATCCACACCGCGAGCAGGCCACCGGCGAGCGGCTCCCACAGTCGGGCGACGGTGTCGTAGTAGGTGAACGGCTGGTTGATGCCGTGGCGGTAGTTCGCCCAGGCGAAGGAGACGAGCGCGACGCCGAGGAGCGCGAACCCCACGATGCCGCGCACGACCCGCGGGCGTCGGAAGAACTCGACCTTGAGTGACAGCGCGCGCAGCAAGCCACCGAGAGCGAGCGCGCAAAGCAGCGTCAGCACGAAGAACTGGCCCTGCATCGACATCGACCACAGGTGCTGCATCGGGCTGTTCGCGGAGTCGGCGGCCGCATAGTCCTGCGACTCGAACGCGAGATGCCAGTTCTGGTAGTACAGCGCGCTGGCCTGCAGCTCGGCACCGAGCGGACCCCACCGGGTCGTCGGCATCACGAGGGCGATCAGCGCGGCGGTGAACGCCAGCACCAGGAGCAGCGCGGGGAGCAGTCGTCGGACCAGGCGCCAGAACCGCGGCCACGGGTTGATCGCCCGGCCCCACGACGCGGAGGCGGGCTGGGTGGCGAGCACGTGCTTGAGTAGCGAGGCGACGAAGAAGTAGCCCGAGAGCGTCAGGAAGACGTCGACGCCACCGGAGACCCGGCCGAACCAGACGTGGAAGACGGCGACGAGCGCGATCGCGATACCGCGCAGGCCGTCGAGGTCGAGCCGATAGCCCGAGGTGTTACCGGTCGCGGCGTCCTCGTTGGGCGTCGCGACGACCGGGGTCACTTCGGGAACGGGCGTGCGCACAGAGGGCGATGGTACTTGTCCAGGACGGGGCCACGCCGCCGCCGCGGCGGGTGTCGGCGGACCCACAGGAGGTTCGAAGGTTCGCTTTGTCGGGCCTACCTCGGAAAACAGCCGTAGCCTCGGACAATCCCCTCGAAACCGACTGTGAGGAGTTGCATGCTGATCTACACGATGGGTGTCTCGGTGGACGGTTTCATCCACGATCGCGACGACGACTTCGACTGGCCGGGACACAGCGACGAACTCTTCGCGTTCCACACCGACCGCGTCGGCAGCCTCGGTGGCACGATCCTGGGCCGCCGGTTGTACGAGACGATGCGGGTCTGGGAGACCGACCCGGCCATGCGCGACACCGAAGCAGGAGCCGTCTTCGCCGACATCTGGACCGCGCTGCCCAAGGTCGTCTTCAGTCGCACCCTCGACGCGGTCGAGGGCAACGCCAGGCTCGCCCGCGCGGCTGTCGCCGACGAGGTCGCGGAGGTCGTCGCCGCGACGGACAGGGACGTCGAGATCGGGGGTGCGGACCTCGCGTCGCAGGCCTTTGAACTCGGGCTGGTCGACGAGCTGCGAATCTTCCGGTATCCGGTCGTCGTCGGTGGCGGCGCCCCGTTCCTGCCACCGGTCACCGATCGCGTCGACCTCGATCTGGTGGAGACCCGACTGTTCGGTGTCGTCGCATACGAGCGCTACCGGGTGCACCGCGACTGACGCCGCCCGGCGACCACCCATTTGTTCGTGCTGCGTCTAAACCTTCAGCGACGACGATCGCCCCGGCACCCTGTCTCCCAGTCATCACACGCAGTGCATGCAACCGATCTCAGGAGACACACATGACCACACGACGATCCGTCGCGATCATCGGGGCCGGACTCGCCGGGACCACTGCCGGTCTCGGATTTCTCGACGCCGGCTTCGACGTCACGATCTACAGCGACCGCGACCGTGACTCGCTGCGCAACAAGGTGCCGCCGACCGGCGTCGGCGTGCTCTTCGGCAAGTCCCAGGATTGGGATGCCGAGATCATCGAGGATCTCTACGAGGTCGGCAAGACCACCGGCATGAGCGTCCGCCTGTACGGCGGCGCGGGGGAGGATCGCGCCCCCGTTCTCGAATACGACCCCGACTACGGTTACATCTCCGCTGCCGTCGACCTCCGCCTGCGTGCCGACGACCGCCTCGGCCGGTTCCTGGACCGCGGCGGACGATTCGAGGTCACCACCGTCGACCTCGACAACCTCGACGAGATCGCCGGGGCGGCCGACCTCACCCTCGTCGCCACCGGCAAGGGCGGACTGTCGACGCTGTTCCCGGTCGACGAGTCGCGCACCAAGTACCGCGAGCCGCAGCGTCGACTGCTGCAGGTCACGTTGACGGGCGTCGACCACGGACCGGACGTGTTCGCCTACCGCTCGCAGGCGGGCGGAGGTCACTCGCTGTACAACCTCGACAGCGAGAACGGTGAGCTGTTCGTCGGTCCGTTCCTGCACAAGGACGAGGGTGCGACCTGGTCGTTCATCGTCTTCGCGAAGCCTTGGGGCGCCTGGGCGGCGCGCATCGACGACGTCCACGACGCGGTGGGTGCCCGTCGTACCATCGCCGGCATCTTCGCAGAGTTCTTCCCGGAGGACGCGCCGGTCATCGAGCAGCTCGAGGTCATCGAGTCCGACCCGGTGTCGTGGCTCAAGGGTGCGGTCACCCCGACCGTGCGTCGGGCCGTCGCGACCACCAGCGGCGGTCACGCGGTCGCGGCCATCGGCGACACCGCGATCTCGTTCGACCCGGTCGCCGGTCAGGGTGCACAGAACGCGCTCATCCAGGTCGCCGAGCTGGTCAAGGCCGCGCGCGCCCACGACGGTGAGTTCACCGCGGACTGGCTGGCCGAGGAGTTCGAGAAGCATTGGGAGCGTCGTGGTCACGCGGCCACCGAGGTCACCCGCCTGTTCCTCGGCGACCCCGACTTCGCGACCCACCTGGAGCTGTCGTTTCCGGCTGCCGCCGTCGATCCGAACGTCGCGCAGGCACTGCTCGGCCTGCTGTCCGACCCGAATCCGCTCCTCGGTCTGCGGACCCGTGAGGATGTCGAGAACTTCATCACAGCTGTGGCGGGAGAGCCGTACGACCAGGTCCTCGCCAGGTTCGCGCCGGCCGGTCAGTTCAGCGGCGCCGCCCCAGCGCCCGTGACGGTCTGACCCTTTCGTCGCACGACCACCGGGTGCACCGCACCCCGACTGCGTTCTCCAGAACGCGGCCGGGGTGCGGTCGCGTGTGACACCCGAACCGGAACTGTCACATGAGATGTGATACGAACAACAGCGTCCGTTGTGCCGGAATCAGAGGGGGAGCGCGTGAAGACGGGTTGGACATTGGCCGACGCGCCTCCACAGACCGGGCGGGTCGCCGTGGTCACCGGAGCCAACGGGGGCATCGGCCGTGAAGCCGCCCGCGGGCTCGCCACTCTGGGCGCCACCGTGGTGCTGGCGTGCCGCAACGCCGAGACCGCCGCCGCCGCACGCGACGACATCGTCGCCGAGGTACCCGGCGCGGAGGTGGAGATCCTCGACCTCGATCTCGCCAGTCTCGACTCCGTCCGCGCAGCCGCCGAGGAGATCCGGCGATGCCATCCCCGCATCGACGTGCTGGTGAACAACGCCGGCGTCATGCGCGCTCAGCGCGACCTGACTCCCGACGGTTTCGAGATGGACTTCGGTACCAACTATCTCGGTCATTACGCGCTCACCGGGTTGCTGATGGACCGGTTGCTCGCCGCCGACGCCGCGCGGATCGTCACCGTCGGCAGTCACGCCCACCGCGCGGGCAACATCGATTTCTCAGACCTGCCCATGGACCGCACGTTCACCAGTGCCGGGGCGTACTCACGAGCCAAGCTCGCTCAGATGCTGTTCTCGCTGGAGCTCGATCGCCGGCTGAAAGCGGCTGGGGCCACGGCGATCTCGCTCGCCGCCCACCCCGGTGGCACGCGGACCGGGGTGATGCGCGAGCAGAACAAATTCCTGCAGTGGGCGTATCACGCGCCGTCGCTGCGGTGGCTCACCGATCGGTTCATCATGGATCCGCCCGAAGGGGCCCTGCCGATCCTTCGGGCAGCCACCGATCCGAAGGTCTCGGGCGGCCAGTATTACGGTCCGACAGGGAGTTTCGGCCTCGCCGGCCCGCCGATGCTCGTCGAGCCGTCGCCGAAGGCCAAGGATCGCGCGGTCGCCGAACGGCTGTGGGATATCGGCGCCGAGCTCACCGGCATCAGTATCGATCTCGGCTGAAGGGGATTCCCGAAGAGGCTTCTCGAGGGAGGGAACCCGAGGGTGGATTCACCCAGGTCGATACCGACACCGCGCCGGCTCAGCGCTTGAAGCGGCCGGCGAAGCTTCGTAGCGGGAGATCGGCACTGGTCACGATCCCGGGCGGGGCCGCGACCACCGATCGGATCGAGTTGAGTGCGGGCAGGCCCGTGACGGTCATGCCGATCGACGCGAAGTTCTCCGGGTTGGAGAGGTCGAATCCCTTGCGCGGGAAGATCATGTGCTTGGAGTAGATGTTGGGGTCGCCGGTCACCTGGGTGATGTAGCAGGCCTGAATGTTCCACGACGGGTCGGTGTGCGGTGTCATCTGCCATTCCAGATGCGATTCGACGCGCGGCACACCGTCGACCATTCCCTGGTACTTGATGTAACTACCGCCCAGCGACCCGGCGGGGAGCTGGTACCAACCGAGGTCGACGTCCTTGGTGCACGCACCCAGTTCGTAGGAGAACGCCACCTCGTCGAGTTCGAGATCGAAGGCGTCGGCCATGAGGTACACCGAGTCGGCGAAGACGGCGGTGTACTTGTAGAGCGAGTCCGGGATGGACGGGTCGTCGACCGGCAGGCCGTAGCCGACGGCCTTCCAGGTGTCGACCGAGTGGTGGCAGGAGACGTCCACCGACTCGGTGACCGTGACGTTCTCGATCTCGGCGACGTCGGCGGTGTGCACGATGCCGAGGATCTGTGCCAGACCGGGATTCATGCCGGTTCCGTAGAAGGTGGCACCGCCCTTCGTGCAGGCATCGGCGATGATCTCGCTGACCTTGCGGCCGGAGTGGTGCGGATGGTTGGTGTCCCGGTGGAAACCGGTGATCCAGTCGGCGGTGGTCACGATGTTGATCCCGGCTTCGAGGACCTGGACGTAGAGGTCCTCGTCGGGGAACACGCCGTGGAAGGTGAGCACGTCGGGTCGTGCGGCGATGATCTCCTCGACGGTGCCGGTCGCGATCACACCGACCGGTCCGATGCCGACGATCTCGCCGGCATCACGGCCGACCTTGTCCGGTGAATAGCAGTGCAGACCAACCAGTTCCAGGTCCGGATGATTGCGGATGCGGTCGATCATCTCGGTGCCGAGGTTGCCGGTGGCCACCTGGAAGACCCGGATCGGTTCGGGTGTGGTCATCGTTTGGTGGCTCTTCCTGATTCAGAGTGCGTCGAGGTGTTGTGCGAGGCCGCCGGAGTGGATGAGTGACCGCAAGATGTAGTGGTTGAGGTTGCGGAAGCCCAACGCGATCCCGCGGAGGTGTTCCAGGCGGCCGTTGATCGCTTCGACGGGTCCGTTGGAGGCGCCGGTGTCGAAGTAGGCCAAGATCTCGGCACGCCGCGCCCATAATGATCGGCCGAGTTGGGCCAACTCTGCCAGCCCGGACGGAACGCCGGTATGAATCCGTTTGAGCAGCTTGTACATCGCGATCTTGCCGTCACGCTTGTTCTCCTGGCCGTAGGCGTTGATCAGCTCTTGGTAGATCGCGTAGGTGACCGAGACGGCCACGTGCTCCTCGTGAGCCTCCAACCCGCTACGTAGCCGGGCCTTCTGCTTGTCTGTCAGCAACGCGATCCGGGTCAGCAGTGGTCGGCGGATACCGTAGAGCGGATCACCCGTGCGGCCGCGGTGCCCACACGTATGGTGTTGCACGCGTTGACGACACACTGTGAGCTTCTCGGCGGCCAGATGGACCACGTGGAACGGGTCCATCACCGCCCGCGCCTTATCCAATGCCTCGGCGGTCGCGGTGCGATACCCGGTGAATCCGTCCATGGTGACCACCCGGATCCGGTCCCGAAAGGAGTCATCGCGGGCATCGAGCCAGTCCTTCAACGCCGCTTTGGACCGGCCGCCCACCATATCCAGCAAGCGCGCCGACCCGGTCCCATCCACAATCGGTGTGAGGTCGACCAGCACGGTCACGAAACTCGAATCACCATTGCCGCGAACATGTTTCCACTTGTGCTCATCAACACCGAGAACCCTGACACCGTCGAGTCGGCCAGGCGCCGAAGCCACCGTACGCGCCGCCTGCAACGCGAGGGCATTCACGGTGTTCCAGCCCAACCCGACCGACGCGGCGACCGCAGAGACGCTCATCTTGTCCAGAATCATCCGCCGAAGAATCCACGCGATCGTGCGGCGCGTCACCGCCGCGCGCGGCGCGACGATCGCCGAGATGTCGGCGCGAAAGATGCCCTGACCACACGCGCCGTTCTCGCAGGCGTAGCGCGGCACCCTCAGATGCAACCGGGTCGGATGGCCCACGATCGGTAGATCTGCCACCTCACGATCGACATGATCACGCAACCGACCCGCCCGCTCGCACCTCGGGCAGCTACTCTTCGGGGCCAAGACCTCGCAGAACAGGTGTGTGCGATCCTCGCCGTCGAGAGCGGCATCGGTGATCGTCACCCCGAGTTCGATCGTGCGGCAAATCGTGTCGGCAATGGCGCTACGCTGCAACGAGGGTCCTGTCGGTGTGAGTGATGAGGTGTAGGGGCTTTCATCTTCACACCACAGGACCCGCCCGCATCCCCGGCTCGCCGCCGCCGAACCCGACCTACATCTTGTGCCCGGTAGAACCCGTTCTACGCACCGTCAATCAGGAAGAGCCCGTTTGGTCCTTTCGGGACGGGCGTGGAAGTCAGGATTGCGCTGCCGCGCGAAGTGCGTCGAGCTCTGAGCGACGGATACGGACGAACTCGTCGGCTGACGCGCCGCCGTCGGGATAGAACTGTCGGGCCCATTGCCGCAGCGCGGTGAATCCGGCGTACTCCTTGCGGGACAGGGCGGGTGGATCGGAGTAGCGCTGGTGCGCCCAGATGTCGATGTCGGCGGCGAACTGTTCGATGACCAGGTCGGCCATGGTCTTTCCGTATCGGGTGATGTCGCCGGTCTCCTCGCCGGGCTTGCGGCCGATCCAGACGGTGAAGCGCACGTCCGAGGTGTGCTCGTCGACCGGCGTCACCGCGGGCATCGTCCGGTTGTCGACCATGCCCCAGCTCCGGGTGACCGAGCAGCCGAGGCCGGCGTTGATGGATTCGACACCGCTGGTGGCGTTTTCGAGGGTGGCGCCCTCGTCGAAGGCGATGGTGAAGTCGACGTAGGACACCGGACCGGAGAAGTCGTGCCGGGTGAAGTCCGGCATGAACGGTGTCTTGTGGACGAACTTGAAATGTGCGAAGTCGACGCCGTTCTCCATGATGTACTGCGGATGGATCTCCAGGCCCGGTCGGAAGAGCGTCGCGGCGGGCACCGGCGGGTAGTAGTCGTCGGCGGTGGCCTGCCCGTTGTCGCTGCCGAAGTCGGCGAAGATGTCCGGGACGTCGAAATGCGGTGAGCGCCCGTCGACGTCGTGCCAGATCCAGACGGCCTCGTTGCGTTCGACCACGGGGTAGCTGCGGATGCGCCGACCCTTGTTGGGGTGGTTCTCGTAGGGGATGCAGACGTTGCGTCCCTCCTGGTTCCACTCCCAGCCGTGGAAGGGGCAGACCAGGTTCTCGCCCTCCACGTGACCTCCGTGGCCGAGGTGGGCGCCGAGATGTTCACAGTAGGCGTCGAATACGGAGATCCGGCCGGACCGGGATCTCCAAGCGACCATGTCGCGACCGAAGTACTTCATCGTGTGCACGGTCCCGACGGCGATCTCGGTCGACCATGCGACCTGAAACCATCCGGTGGGTGTCATCGACAGCGGCGTTCGCGCCATGCGGTCACGGTAGGACGCGCTGGGCAGGAATACAAGAGGGTTCTGTGAAAAGGGTGAAACCCGCGTTCAAATGGAGGTTTGAGGGGTGCCTCGACCGGTTACTCGGGTGTCTACAATTTCCCTTCGAAACTGTTGGAACATTCAACGCTGGTTTGTATCATTGGACCGGTGCTGTGACGTGGCTTACAGCAATGACGCCGGGAGGCCGAGATGAACGCAGGTGGAGGGATCGGCGCTGCACGATTGGCGCTGACCGGACTGGTACGACCGGCTGAGGCCCGTCGCCGGCTGCGCAATCAGCAGTTCGAGAACGCGCTGTACAACTCGCGTGCGCCCGAACGCGCCTCCTGGGCCCTCACCGACGACGGTGCCCGGCTTCGGGTCCACCACTACGGTCCGGCCGATGCCCCGGTCCTGGTCCTGATCCACGGCTGGTCGTGCTGCATCGAGTACTGGAACCCGCAGATCAACGCCCTCGCCGAGCGTTACCACGTCATCGCCTATGACCAGCGGGGCCACGGGGAGAGCACGTGGGGCGGCCGCACGTTCGACGCCGACGTGCTGGCCGACGACCTCCAGTCGGTGGTCGACCAGTCCGTGCCGGTCGGGTCGAAGGCTGTGTTCGTCGGCCACAGCATGGGCGGCATCACCGTGCAGTCCTGGGCGTACCGTCACCGCGACCGGGTCGAGGAACACGCCTCCGCGCTGGTTCTCGCGAACACGACGTGGGGCGGGATCGTGGACGAGACACGCGTCCTGCCGCTGCTCAACAACCTGTGGAAGGCGCCGGCATGGCTCCCGCAGGCAGCCCTCTCGGTGCCCTTCCCGCTGCCCGGCGGCCGGTTCGCCCGCAGCCTTGTCCGGACCCGCATCCTCAACGGCCGGTCCGCGACCGTCGACCACGCCGCCTTCGTCCTCGCGATGACACGCTCCTGCGACCCGGCCGCCCGCGCGAAGGCCGCGGTCGGGCTCACCCGGCTGGCTCTCGGACCCGTGGGTGCCGAGGCGATCACGGTGCCCACCACGGTCATCGGTGGACGCCATGACCTGTTGCTGCCGCACGCGATGACCCAGCGCATCGCCCACACGCTCTCGATCCGGGGCTACCTCGACCAGCTCGTCGTGCTCGACACCGGTCATGCCTCCAACATCGAGGCGGCAGACGACTTCACCGCCGAGATCCATCGGGTCATGTACTCGGCATCGACGCCTCCCCGGTTGGAGGGTGCCGCGAGCTGAGCGGCCGGGTCTTCGCCGAGCGGCAGGGTCGAGGGTGGGTTCGCAACGGATACCATCAGCGTCCATGCCACCCGTCGATGCCGGTCGGCCGCCGGTTACTGCGGCGGCTGCCGCCCGCCGCGTGAACCGTCGCGGCCAGGCCACCCGCGACGCGATGCTCGACGCCGCGATCAGTTCGCTGGCCTCGGGTGACCCCGCGTCGGTGTCGGGCAACCGCATCGCCAAGGACATCGGCGCCACCTGGGGTGTGATCAAGTATCAGTTCGACGACATCGACGGCCTCTGGGCGGCGGTGCTGCACCGGACCGCCGAACAGCGTGGCGACCTACCTGTCAGTGTGAAACCCGAAGCGCCACTGGGCGAACGGGTGGAGGCGATCATCGAGCTCATGTACGAGGGACTGACCGCGCCGGAATCCCGCGCGATCGAGACACTGCGGGCAGCCTTGCCGCGCGATCCCGACGAACTCCGGCGACTGTTCCCCAAGACCGCCGCCGAGTTCGCCTCGTGGGGGCCGTCCTGGACCGAATCCTGTCAGCGCGCCTTCGCCGACCTCGACGTCGACCCGGAACGTGTCCGGGAGGTCGCGGCGTTCCTGCCCGGCGCCATGCGAGGTCTGGTGTCGGAGAAGCAACTGGGCAGTTTTCAGGATCAGGTGCTGGCCCGCCGCGGTCTCGCGCGGGCGATCGTCGCACTCCTCGCCCCTGCCCGGTTCGGCTAGCCTCGCCAGGCGTCCGAGGTCCGCGAGACGACGGTCTCGACGGTGAGGATCACGACGCACAGCATGGCGACCGTGCCCGGGATGAAGACCAGCAGGAGGACGGCGAACACCGACAGGAGCACTCCGGGTCGTCGGGTGTGAGGTCACGCATGGCATCCATCGTCGCCCAGGTCGGGGCGGATCGGAGTGAGGCCGCGTGGCTCGTTTCAACCCGGCGTGAATTTAAGTACGACCTCGCTGGCGAACTCCGCATCCAACTGTATACAACTAAATGCAGTTGTCGCCGTGCGATCACCTGGCGTCGTGAAGCGGACATCCCAGACTGGATCAACCAAGGAGTGAAGGTGGAGATGGAGACGACGACCATCGAGTCGTCCGAGGTGAAGACAGCCATCGCACGCCTTCGGGAGAAGGCGCCGTTCGTCTACGGCCTCACCAACTACGTCGCGGCGAACCTCAGTGCCAACGTGCTCCTCGCGCTGGGTGCCGGCCCCGCCATCGGGTCAGCGCCCGGGTGGGCCGCTGCGTTCCCCGCCGGTGCCGGCGCCGTCTGGATCAACGGTGCGGCCCTGATGTCGTCGGTGACACCCGACGAGCTCGACGAGGCGGCCGCGACGGCGCACAAGGCCGGTACTCCATGGGTGCTCGATCCGGTGGCGATCGGTGCCGGTGCGAGCGAGTACGACGCGATCCTCGCGTCGCTCGCCCGGCGTCTCGACGCGGTCGTCGCGGTGTCCGGTGAGGTCGACTATCTCTGCGACCCGGCGGGTCGCGCGACCGCCGTCCCCGGTGGCGACGCGAAGATGCCGCAGGTCACCGGGACCGGATGCAGTCTGGGTGCACTCAGTGCGGCATTCTGCGCTGTCGTCGATCCGTTCACTGCCGCGGCGGCCGCACATGCGGCGTTCGCAACCGCCGGCGAGCGGGCCGGTGAGCGTGCGACCGGCACCGCGTCCTTCGCCATCGCCTTCGTCGACGAACTCTCCCTCCTCTGACGCCGACCGCCTCCGACGTCTGCCGAACCGCCCATCGCCGATCACTCGCAAAGGAGCGAATGAGATGCCCAGCAGGAAGATTCATCTGGCCGCGTTCATGAACGCCGGCCCGCAGGGGACGGTCGGTTGGCGGCACCCGGACGCCGGTGACGGTTTCCTCACCGCCGAGCACTACCAGCACATCGCGCGGGTTCTCGAGGCGGCGCGCTTCGACATGGCGTTCGTGCCCGATGCGCTCGCCGTACCGCGCAGCCTGGGCGGCTCCTTCGCTCCGGCCGTCAGATTCGGTTCGGGCACACCGCGTCTGGACCCGATGACGGTTATCACGCTGATGAGTTCGGTGACCACGAAACTCGGGGTGGCCGCGACGATGTCGACCGGCTACCAGGAGCCCTACAACCTCGCTCGCAGCATGGGCACCCTCGATCACCTGAGTGGCGGTCGCGCCGGGTGGAATGTCGTGACCAGCTTCCAGGATGCGGAGGCGCAGAACTTCAACCAGGACAAGCTTCCCGACCGTGAGGAGCGCTACGCGCGAGCCGAGGAGTTCCTCGAGGTCACCACCCGATTGTGGGACTCCTGGTCCGACGACGCGTTGATCCGAGACAAGGCGTCGGGCCGCTTCGGTCATCCCGATCAGGTGGAGGCCATCGATCACAAGGGTCGGTTCTTCCGGGTTCAGGGACCGCTCGGCGTCCCGCGCCCGCCGCAGGGCTATCCGGTCATCGTCCAGGCCGGCGCGTCGCCGACGGGCCGTGACTTCGCCTCTCGCTGGGCCGATGTCGTGTTCTGCAGTCACGAGTCGCTCGACAGTGCGGTCGCCTTCTACCAGGACATGAAGCAGCGCGCGGCAGCCCACGGTCGAGATCCCGAGCAGCTCAAGATCCTCCCCGCCGCGACCACCGTCGTCGGCACCGACTACCGCGATGCGATGGCCAAGCACGAGGCGTTCTTCGATCTCGTCGACCACGAGGCGGGCCTGTCGCGACTGGCCTATCACGTCAACGTCGACCTCACGAAGTACGACCTCGACGGTCCGCTGCCTTCGCTCGAAGTGGTTGGTGTGGAAGGCCATTACCGCGAGGTCGTGGAGTTCGCCGAGCGGGAGAACCTGTCCGTCCGCGAGATCGGGCGCTGGTACGGCGCCCGCACCGAGGGCAACATGATCGGCTCGGCCACCGACATCGTCGACACGATGGAACAGTGGCTCGACGCCGGTGCGGCCGACGGTTTCATGATCCAGGCGACGCACGTCCCGGCAGCCTTCGAGGACTTCGCCACCCTCGTGGTGCCGGAACTACAGCGGCGCGGGCTGTTTCGCACCGAGTACGAGGGTGACACCCTGCGCGAGAATCTCGGTCTCGCGCGCCCCGAACGCGGTGAATGGCGCAACCGCGCCAGGAGCGTCGCCGACGCCGCAACTGGTGGGGCAGGTGCGTGACCGGTACCGAGAGCGCCCTCGTCTCCGCCGGATGGCTTCATCGCCGGCTGGATTCGACGATCGTCCTCGACGCGAGTGTCGAACGCTCGGTCGACGACAACGGGCAGACCGTGTTCGCCCCCGGTGGTGAGGTGTTCCGCACCGCCCACATCCCGGGAGCGCGGTTCGCCGACCTCTTCGCGGTCTTCTCCGATCCTGCGGCGGCGGTCCCCTTCACGCGGCCGACTGTGGCGCAGATGGCCTCGGCTGCACAGCAACTGGGCATCACGCCGTCGGACGAGATCGTGGTCTACGACCAGCTCAGCGGTGCGTATGCGGCGCGGGTGTGGCTGGTGCTGAGGTCCTTCGGCTTCGACCGGGCCAGGGTGCTCGACGGCGGGTTCGCCCAGTGGGTGGACCAGGGGTACCCGGTGGCCGATGGCGATGCATCGGGTGAGACCACCGAACCGCGCATCGACGTCCACCTACGCGATCTCACCGGCCGGGCATTCGCCGACCTGGACGAGGTCCGGGCGGTGGCCGTCGCCGAACAATCGTCCACGACGCTCGTGTGTGCGCTCCGCACCCCCGACTACACCGGTGAGTCCGGCGGCGCACGTCCCGGCCACATCCCCGGCAGCGTGAGCGTGCCCTACCCCGACCTGCTGAACGACGACGGCACGTTCTCGACCGAGCGAACCCGAAAGGCACTGCAGGCATCCGGGATCGACGCCGGTTCCGAGGTGATCCTCTATTGCGGCGGCGGGATCAACGCGGCCGGAGCCGCCTTGGCGTTTGCCGAGGCCGGATACCCGCTACCTCGTGTCTACGACGGATCGATGAGTGAATGGCGCGCTCATCCCGAACTCCCGCTGGTGACGGGTCCGCATCCACGATGAGCCCTGTCGCGCCCGGACACGGCCACCGGCTGGGAGGCCCACCGCAACACGTGCGGTGTCACGGCCGGTCTGTCTGCGAGGATCGAGGGGTTCGTCTGCCCGCCCCGCACGACCCCACGGAAGGTGACCGCCGATGAAGAGCGCCCGCGACGCGGTCTACGAAGCGCTGCACGAGCGGCTGACGCACGGCCACTACCCGGCCGAAGCGACACTGATCCCGCAGGCGTTGAGCGAGGAGTTCGGGGTGTCGCGGACCCCTGTTCGGGAGGCGTTGGGGCTGCTCGAACGCAAGGGACTGCTGGTCGCGGCGTCGCGGGGTTTTGTCCTGCGCATCCGCGGCGACGAGGAGATGCTCGAGATCTTCGAGGTGCGGGCCATTCTCGAGTCGAGTGCGGCCGCGGCGGCCGCCGAGCGTCACACGCCGGTCGACATCGCACGACTCAAGGAAGCGTTGGCGCTGAGTTCGAACTACACCGAACCCGCCGATATTCGGCAGGCGCTCAACGTCTTCCACGACTGTGTGCTCCGCGCCGCACACAACCAGACGATCTACGACATGGAACGAGACCTGCGCGACCAGATCAAGGTCAGTGCACCGTGGTTCACCCCGACCGGCCGCGAGAGCTTCGAGAGTTCGGTCAGCGAACACGAGCAGATCCTGTCGGCGATCATCGGCGGATCGGCTGAAAAGGCTCGGTTGCTGATGCTCGAACACCTGAATCACGACAGGGACGTGCGTATCTCGCAGCTGGTCTCCCGGACGATGGGCGTCGTCGCGGGGGAGAGCTCCGCTCCCTGAGCGGCAGTCAGGCGCGTCGGGCGACGAAGCGCGCGGCGTCGAGCGTCATGCCGTTGACCGAGTAGAGCGTGTGCAGGGCGTTCGGGCCGCCGACCGGCGAGCCGTCGCAGATGGTGTCACCGGCGACGCAGTAGCGCACCGTCTTGCCGCGGTAGGGGGTCGACACCCGCACCGGGGGCGCCCCGATGTCGGTGATGAAGCGATCCGACGGGGCTCCGAAAAAGACGATCGCCGCAACGTTGCGCGAGAGGGACGCCGGCAGCGGCGGCGGGACGAAACGGTCGTAGGCGGCGTACCGCGCCGGCAGGTCCAGGCCGGCGTGGACCGCATACCCCGCGACGACGGCGCCCTGGGAGTAGCCGCCGAGAACGACCTTGGTGCCCGGGCACTTGGCCGACAAATACTTCACGCGGTTCTGGGTGGTACGAACCCCGTCTGCGACGGTTCGGGCGAACTTCAGGCGGTTGCCGAACTGGTCACTCGCCGGGTACGGGACGCCGTAGGCGGCCACCGACTTGCCCGGCAGCTGGCTCCGAACGGCCTCGACGAACGACAGACCGGTCAGCCCCAGCGGTGGCGCGGGCTCGATGGTCCCGCGTGCGAACACGACCTCTACGTCGGGGCAGCCCGGCCTGGCCTCGGCCGCCGGGCTCCCGGCGATCACCGACCCGGCGACGGCCGCGATCAGGGAGGCGGCGACGATGCCCAGTCTGGTGATCATGCCTGTCGGCCGGGTCGTTCGTGGGTTCGCGTCGTGGTTCATTCTGATCCCGTCGGTGGTGGAGTCGCTCGTCGTCACGGTTCGCATGGGGTGACCCCCGTAGTCGTGACCATTCCAGGTTCCCCGTCATGTGTGCCACCAAACGCGGAATACTGTTCGCCATGCGGAGTCGTCATGTGAGCACGGTGATCGGTGCGTCCGCCGACCTGGTGTACGACTTCGTCTCCGATCCCGACAATCTCCCGAAGTGGGCGGCCGGACTCGCGAGTTCCGAGGTCGTCCGACGCGGCGACGACCTCCTGGCCGAGTCGCCGATGGGCACCGTGACGATCCGGTTCGTTCCGCGGAACACTCTCGGGGTCGTCGACCACGACGTGATCCTCCCGAACGGCGACACCGTGCACAATCCGCTTCGCGTGCTGCCCCATCCGGAGGGGGCCGAGGTGGTGTTCACGCTGCGGCAGCTGGCGATGTCCGACGCGGAGTTCGACCAGGACACCCGCATGGTGGAGGAAGACCTGGAGCGCCTCAGGGCGCTGTTCTGAGAGCTGCCTGCCAGAATCTTCGTCCGGCCGAACGTATTTCGGGGGATTCCTCCCGATTTACCGATTTCTCTCTGGATTGCTGTCGCTGCCTTCGTCACAGATCGTCGACATTAGAGGCAGCCACACTCCTGTCCCACACTGGGACATCTTTCGCCATTGAAGTTCGCGCATCATCGGTGATGCCAGTCACACTCTGGGCCGAGTGGAGCGAACTGCTTCCGGGGCATCCCGCAGCAAGGTCCAGTAGGTGGCCTGATCACCGCAGCACACCCTTGAAATGGAGCCATCAATGTCCCCCGAACTCACCCGAGCGCGAGGACTTCTCAGCCACCTCGTGTCCAAACCCGACGCGACCATGGACGACTACCGCACCCTTTACGACGAGGTGTTGGCCAACTTCACCCCGCCGCAGGACGCGGAGATCGAGCCGGTCGATGCCAACGGCGTCTCTTGTATCTGGGTCTCAGCTCCCGGAGCCGACCCGGCCCGGGTGACCCTTTTCGTGCACGGCGGCGGCTGGTGCATGGGTAACGCCCACGGATACCGCGAACTCGGGTACCGCCTTTCTGCGGCATCAGGCAGCCGGGTCCTCGTGGTCGACTACCGCCTGGCTCCCGAACACCCGTTCCCCGCGCCCTTGGACGACGTCGTCATCGCATACCGATGGGCGCGTCATCTCGATGGCGTCCGCGATGTTGCGCTCGCGGGAGATTCGGCGGGGGGTGGACTGGTGACCGGCGCCGCAATCGCACTCCGAGACGCCTCGGATACGGCGCCTGCCGGTGTTGTCGCCATGTCTCCGCTGGTCGACCTGGCCGGCGAAGGTGCTTCGCTTGTGGAGCGTGCCGACGTGGATCCGCTCCCTGCGGCTGCCCTGGTTGCAGGCATGGGTGCCGCGTACCTCGCCGGTCGTGAGCCGAAGGAGACCCCGCTGGCGTCTCCGCTCTACGCCGACCTCAGTGGACTTCCGCCGTTCCTCATCCTCGTCGGCACCGACGAGGGGTTGTACGACGACTCGACGCGCCTGGCTGACAAGATCCGGAACAGCGGCGGAGACGCCACCCTCGAGGTTGGCGAATCGATGGTCCACATCTGGCCGCTGTTCAACTTCCTCCCCGAGGCGGCCACCGCCATGGAGCTCGTCGGCAGCTTCCTCTCCAAGAGATTCGCCGAAAGCTGACTGCGCGAATCACGCCCTACATCAACATAATTCGACCTCGAAAACCTCCCGTCAGGAGTAGCACTATGCCAGTTCCCCAGCAGACGCAATCTGCGCAGCACACCGACGCACTCATCATCGGCACCGGCTTTTCGGGCCTCCGTGCACTCATCGAGCTGAAGAAGATCGGTCTCTCAGTCATCACACTCGAGGCCGGAACGGACGTCGGCGGTACGTGGTACTGGAACCGTTACCCGGGCGCCCGGACAGACAGCCAGAGCTGGTCGTACGCCTTCCCGTTCCCCGAGATCGAAGAACAGTGGACGTGGACCGAGCGCTACCCGAGTCAGCCGGAAGTGCAGCGCTACCTCAGCTTCGTCACCGATCAGTTCGATCTGCGCCCGCAGATTCGATTCGGGCAGCGCGTCGCGGCCGCGTCGTACGACGAGTCCAGCAACCTGTGGACCGTGACCACCGAGGACGGAAGCCAGTTCACCTGTACCTACCTGATTCCCGCCGTCGGCCCCCTGTCGATTCCGCAGGAGCCGAAGTTCAAGGGAATGGAACATTTCCAGGGCGAGGTCTACAACACCGGCCGTTGGCCCACCGAGCCGGTCGACTTCACCGGCAAGCGGGTCGCCGTGATCGGTACCGGCGCATCCGGTATCCAGACGATCCCGCTCGTGGCCGAGGTCGCAGAGCATCTAACCGTTTTCCAGCGCACGCCCAACTACGTCATGCCGGCACGGAACTTCGATCTCGATGACGAGTTCCAGAAGAAGCTCAAAGAAGACCTCCCGTCAGAGTGGGCGAAGGCCCGTAACCATGTGTTCGGATTCCCACTCGAGCCGGCCGGTCGGACATACGACGATGTGACCGATGAAGAGCGTGAACGGATCTTCGAGGACGGTTGGCAGAAGGGCGGGTTCCATTTCGTCTTCGAGACGTTCGACGACATCATCTTCGACCAGCGCTCCAACGACGCTGCTGCCGACTTCATTCGCCGCAAGATCAAGGAGACGGTGAAGGACCCGAAGGTCGCCGAGATCCTGACGCCGAGAAACTACCCGTACGTCGCGAAGCGTCCGCCGTCAGGCACGAACTACTACGAAACCTTCAACCGCGACAACGTCACCCTGGTCGACATCAAGAGCGATCCGATCGAGGAGATGACCAGTACGGGAATCCGGACGCGTGACAACGAGTTCGCGTTCGATGCCGTGATCTTCGCGACCGGTTTCGACGCTGTTACGGGTGCTCTGAGCAGGATCGATGTCACCGGTCGCGGCGGAGTAGGGCTCAACGAGGTGTGGAAGAATGGTCCGGAGACCCACCTCAGCGTCGGCGTACCCAACTTCCCCAATATGTTCATGCTCTTCGGCCCGCAGTGCTCCTACGCCAACGCTCCGGTGGTCGTGGAGTCGCTGGTGGCGTGGCTCAGCAGGGTCATCCGTCACATGGAAGAGAACAAGCTCACCCGCATCGAGTGCACCGAACAGGCCGCCTCGAACTGGAGCGCAGCCGTAGACGAGATCTTCAACATGACGCTGCTGCCCGCCGGCGAGGCCGCAGGCAGCTGGTACCTGGGTGCCAACGTGCCGGGCAAGCCGCGTCGCGTTCTGTTCTACTTCGGCGGTGCGGATCGTTTCGACGCCCTACTCAAAGAGAACGCCGAACAGAACTTCGACGGGTTCGTCTTCACCGAACAGCTCGTAGGAGCCAGCCGCTGACCACAGGTAAGCGCAGGCATCTCACATAACAGTTGGTCGTGGTCCCCGCACAGGAATGTGCGGGGACCACGACTGTATGTGCAAGAGACTCCGTTCCCGGACTACAACATTCACACAAATCGTGTGCGCTGATTCGTCTTCACGTAGTCGTACGCCGCGCCTGGGCGATGTTCTCGCGAACCACGGGCGCGATCTCGGTGCCGAAGCGGGTGATGGCGGTGGGATCGCCGCCGCCGATGATGAATCCGTTGATTCCAGCGGATTCATCACCGAATTGGCGCGGATTCCCAGAGGCGCCAACTCTTTCCCAGAGGCGCCAACTCTACTGCGAGATACTTGATCCGCATCTCACCCAAAGCCTTTGGTACGCCGACAGCGGCGTAACCCGGGACCACAGCATGCATGACTGCCGCGGCTGGTGACGAAGATGACGCTGCTCCCCGGCCGCATCAACGGAAGCGCTGACTCGGCTTCGTCCTCAGGCTGGGGGCAGACCAGGTTCCGATCAGTTTGTACATGACAACCTTTCGGTGTGCTCGTCCTTGGGTACTGCGGGTCTTCTGGGATACTGCGCTCTCGGGGTACTACGGTCATCCGAAGATGGACATCAGAGCAGGTGCCACATCGCGGTAGCTGTCGACGGTGCGACAGCGACCACGCCCGACGGTTGCGAGATCCTTCGCGAGGTCGGGATCGAACTCCTCCGATCTGTCGAGGAGGACGTCCAAGCGGGGCAGACCCGCCGCCACCGCGCGCGGATCGGGTCCGGCGTTGTGGACGCAGTCGCTCAGCAAGAGGACGCGTGCATCCGCGGGCGGTGTGCCGGCGAGCTGCTGTCTGGCGACTTCGAGAGCGAAGGCGACGTTCGTCAAACCTTGGGCCGGGATCGCGAGGAGCTGTTCGATGATCGCGTCTGGATGCGTCGTCTGTCCCATCCGGACGAGTAGGGACGCGTCGGACCAGAAGGCCACCACCGCGATGTCGTCTCGACCCAGTTCGCCGACCAAAGCGCCGACCGTGGCGGCCGCTGTGCGTACCTGTTCACCTCGGCGCGACCCGGAAATATCAACGACGAGAACCAGATTACGCCGTATTTGTAACCGATCCCGGACCAGGATGTCGTCGTCGGCGGGGTGCGGCGTGGATGCCAGAACTTCCAAAGTCGCATCCAGATCGATGTCGTCGCCCGCGCCGGTCCACCGCCGGGTGACCAGCTCGCCCGAAGGCGACCGTCGTGGCCGGAGATGTTGTCGCGGGCGAGTGAGCGCCAGCCGATTGGCGATCAGGCGTGCGCGCTCCCGAACGGCGTCATCGATGGTCGGTCCGGGGGCACTGGCGCCGACGACGTCTCCGCTGTCATCGGTCAGACCTGGCGCCGAGGTCCCCGACGGAAGGCCCTGCGGCGCACTCGGTGGGCGCCTGCCGGTGAGTACCGGGCCCGAGCCGGCACCACCGACACCGGGAAGGTGCAGGGTCGGTTCGGTGGTCAGGGTCTTCGGTTTGCGGCGCAGCGGGCGCATACGGCCGTGATCGTGACGGCGAGGGCTCCGATTCACCGCAAGTGGGCTTTCGACGGCGATGACTCTTCAACCCGGATCGGCGGCGGCAGGGCGGAGGACGAAATGATCCTCCCAGATCTCACGGAGTACGTCCTCTGGCGTCTTGAACGTAGTGTCGTCGAGATGGATTCGACCTGACAGTCCGACGATCATGGCGTCCAGGAATGCAGTCGTGTAGTCCTCGGGGAGGTCCCTGGGAGGTTCCGGACCGTCAGAAACCGGGGTGTGGACGCCGCGCATGCTGAGGAGTTGAGCTGCGAGCAGGGCGACGTCGATCGCTCCGCGCACGCTGCTGCCCTGTCGGACGTCGTCGTGGGTGCGGGTAAGGCGGGTGACGGCGACCGAGTCGGCGAGCATTCGGGGCGAGGCGACGGAGGTGCGACGAGCCACGATTTGCCTTTCTGCTTCGGCTTCCTGATAGGTCGTGACGAGGCGACACATCCGGTCGTGGACCGAGGTCGACAATCTGGTGGTACCGATGTTGTCGAACGGGTTCATCGAGGCGATGACTCGGAACGTTGGCAGGGCGGTGACGCTCCCGACACGCGGCACGGCGATCACCCGCTCGGCCATCGCCGTCAGCAATGTGTTCAGTGTGTCCTCGGGTGCGCGATTGAACTCTTCGATGTATAAGAAGCCGCCGGAACGCATGGCCGCGACGAGAGGGCCTTCGACGAAGTTGTCTGGCGTGTAGTCCTCGCGCAAGACCCGCGCCGGGTTGTGGTGGCCGACCAGTCGGGTCGGCGTGAGGTCGGCGTTGCCCTCGACAAACACCAGAGGGATGTTCCACTCAGAGGTGATCGCGTGTAGCAGTGTGGATTTCGATGTACCTGGCGGACCTTCGAGAATGAGGTCGCGCCCGGCGGCGACCGCGGCGAGCAACAGATCCAGCTCGCGCTCCCGGCCGACCACATGGCGGGCGATCGCCAGGCGCAGCTCGTGCAAGTTGTCGACGGTCGACGCGATGTCGGAAGTCATTGTCTCGTACCTCGTGTGGTGGCTTCAGATGAATGGCGAACGCTGAGAGGGCGGGTGCCGTGTGCGGGCGACTCTGCAGGCCTGTACGGCCGAAGTGCAGAGTCGCCCGCACACCCCTCGACGGCTCAATCGGTGATGCTGGGTCAGGTGTTGAGCTTGAACCCGACTTTCAAGGTGACCTGAAAGTGTGCGACCTTGTTGTCGCTGATGTGGCCGCGAGTTTCCATGACCTCGAACCAGTCGAGATGCTCGAGGGTGGACGCGGCGCGTCCGATTGCGCCGCTGATGGCGTCTTCGATACTCGTTGTGGATGTACCGACGATCTCGACGACTCGATAGATGTTGTCGCTCATGTGTTTTGCCTATTCGTTGAGTCCGGGGCGCGCCAGGACGACGCTTTGGGGGCTTCCGATCACACGGTGCCGTTGGCAGTGGTCGTCGTATCGCGGGGCCGGCTGAAAGCCCTGACCGCGTTGAAGATCAGCAGGGTGAGCAGCCCGATGAGCATGAGGTAGCCGCCGAGGCGGAGGTTGGGCAGAGCATCGATCGTCTGCGACCACGTCTGAGGGCCCTTAAGTGCGAGGGTGGTAAGGATCGCGGTGAGCAGGCCTACTCCGGCGCCGATCGCCGCCACGATCCGGCTGTTGGTGAGTAGCGTCGCGACGCTCAGAACGATGAGGGCTCCGAACAGGAACCATGCGAGCCAACCGAAATAGCTTGCCTGGATCGTCGACGGGCTCGTTCCGGTCGCGGTCACGAGATCGCTGAAGCTCATCGACGCTGCCGGCGTGTTGGCTGCGGGATTTGCCGGCATGAACAGCCAGGTGGTGGTGACGAGACTGATGAGAAGGAGCAGCGCCCCGACTCCCACGATGGCCACGTCCTTGACGTTGGTGGCGGCCAGTCGTCCGACTGCTGGTGCGGTTGTCATGTGTCCTCTTCCTGTGGCCACGGACGGCAGCTGTTGAGCTCTTCAGGCCGCATGACGAAGCTGACGGTGGCTCTGGGTGTGTGGGGTGACGTGACGAAGATCGATGCGATCTAGGTCGCTTAGGGACACTAGGGTGATGTAACTCACCGCATGTGTGCCAATTTGGGACGGTCGGACATGAAGCCAGATTCAGCAAGTGGGTACAGAACAGCCCGGTTCCTCGTGTTCCGAGAGCGGGATTCGAGAAACCGGGCTGAGTTCGCCGGTAGGTGAGAGACAACCGGCCGCCTGAACCGGTCGGTCGGGCCGGGCAGGGCTGACCGACCGGTCCGAGTGTCGTATGAGTGGCCTTATCGGTCAGTAGGAGCGAGGTAGTCCGTAAGTCTCGGCCAAGTTGTTGCGCACCATCTCGTTGCTGATCGGAGCGATACGGAACTGACGCAGATCTCTCCAGAAGCGCTGCGCATTCGTCTCCGAGGAGATGCCCATACCGCCGAGAACCTGGATGCCGCGGTCGGCGGCGGCAACGGCGAGTTCGGAGGTGACGACCTTGACGATGTTGGCTTCCTTGTGGCAGTTGGCGCCGGAGGATTCACGCCATGCTGCGTCGAAAGTGAGAAGTTCGCACTGCTTTTGGGCTAGCGCGGTGTCGGCAATGTAGTGCTGGATGATCTGGTGCCCGCCGATCACTTTCCCGAACGCCGTACGCGTGCTGGCGTATTGGACCGACTCTTCCAGAACGCCGTCCAACATGCCCAGGGCCAGTGCGCCGCTCATGATTCGCTCGTTGTTCAGCGAGGCGAGCAGGACCTTGAACCCCTCGTGCGCCGTACCGAGAAGTTGGGAGTCGGGAACGAATACATCGTCGAGAAACACCTCGCAAGAACCCATTGCGCGCATCCCGAGTTTCGGTATGTAACGCATCTCGATGCCCGATGAGTTCGTAGGCACGAGCAGCAGGGTGGTCGGTGGCCGTCCGCCGGGCGTCTCTGGGTCGCCGCTGCGGGCCAGCAGCAGCAGATAGGTAGCCTGCTTGGCTCCTGTCGACCACATCTTCTGGCCCGACACTCGCCAGCCGCCGTCGACTTTCACCGCCCGGGTGCGCATGGCTCCGAGAAGATCGGTGCCGCCACCCGGTTCTGTCACCGCGATCGAGAACCGGATCTGCCCGGCAGCCAATTGCGGAAGGTACTCGCTCTTTTGTTCCTCAGTGCCGCCATGGCTCAACGCCTTTGCGCCGGCAAACGACGGTATTCCCCACACCCAGGACAGGCCGCCTAGGCTGCGGGCGAGCTCGCGGGCGAGGACGGCGGTGTCGACCGCGTCTCCACCCTGGCCCCCGTAGGCCTCGTCGATTCCCATTGCGTGAAAACCGGCCTCAGCCATCGCGTCCCAGAGTTCGAATGGGTACTCGTACTCACGCTTCTCGAGTTCGATTGCGCGTTCGGCAGGATAGTTCTTGTCAACCCATCCACGCACGTAGTCCCGAAAGTCGCGACGAGAATCGTCAAGATCAAGCAACATGAGACAACCTTCCTCCGTAGTCGTAGTCGTAGCCGTTGCCGGCGGCAAACGGGTTCATCACACTCGCCACACGGATGGGCCTGGACGCGAGACCGGGACCATCGGAACGACTGCGGTGCGATCCAATCGGGTCAACGCAACGGCCAATTCGGCCACGGCATCCGGGCTGATCATGGTGTGCGCAGGTACGTTGTCGGTCAGCGGGGCCGTCATATCGGTGGCCACATAACCCGGACAGATGGCTGTCGCGCTCACTCCTGACGAGGACTCTTCGGTGTTCAGTGTGTCGCACAGTGAGGTCAGCGCGGCCTTGCTCGCACCGTAGGCCGAGTTCAACGGCTCGGCCGCAACGCCGGTCAACGACGATATCGCGATCACGCGACTGGCTTCGCCGGTGCCTGCAGTGGCACGCAGTGCGGGAAGTAGTCGCTGGATGAGTACATACGCCGAGCGGACGTTGATGGTCATCAACTTGTCCATGCGGCGCACCGGGAACTCTTCGAACGAGCCGATCGACCCCATACCCGCATTGAGCACCAACGCGTCGAGGCGATCGAAGTGCTCTGAGTGCGCGGCCGCGAGCCGGTGCAGGTCTTCTTCAGAGCCCATGTCGGCGACGATCGGAACGACGCGGGTCGAGGAGGTTCGTTCGAGATCGGCGGCGGCTTCACGCAGCGTCTGCTCAGACCGTGCCGAGATCGTCAGATCCCATCCCTGCTCGGCGAGTCGTCGAGCGATCGCGAGTCCGATTCCGCGCGAGGCGCCTGTGACCAACGCTGCACGTCTCATCGGGGAGCCATCCGTAGCGCTCCGTCGAGACGGATGGACTCGCCGTTGATCATTGCGTTGTCGACGATGTGCGCCACGAGATGCGCATACTCAGCAGGTTCGCCCAGGCGGGAGGGATGCGGCACCTGAGACTCCAACGATGCACGTGCCTCATCAGTGAGGCCCTGCAAGATTGGGGTGGCGAACATACCCGGTGCGATGGTGGCGACGCGGATCAACGATTGAGCGAGGTCGCGCGCGATGGGCAGAGTCATTCCCACGATCCCGCCCTTTGATGCCGAATACGACGCCTGACCCACCTGGCCGTCATACGCGGCGACCGAAGCGGTGTTCACGATGACGCCGCGCTCACCACCGACCGGTTCGGTGGCGGCGATCGCCTCGGCGGCGAGCCGGATCACGTTGAACGTTCCGATCAGATTGACCGTCACCACACGCTCGAAGCGTTCGAGATCAAGTGGGCCGTTCCGGCCCAGAGTGCGTGCCGGGTCACCGATGCCTGCGCAGTTCACCGCAATTCGGAGCGGTGCGATCGCAGACGCCGCAGCAACGGCCTCGGCGACCTGCGCGCTGTTGCGAACGTCGGTGGGCACAAAGGTCATCCGACCGCCGGACTCCTGTGCGACCTCGTGACCGTTCGACGACTCCAGGTCCGCGATGACCACGTGAGCACCGTCGGCACTGAGTCGTTGGGCGGTCGCTAGGCCGAGACCCGACGCACCTCCGGTGACCACCGCAGCACAATCGTTAATCTCCAACTCGCACTCCTTCAGTTTCGAACTCCGGGCATCGCGTCTCGCCGACGCACGTCGACGACCTCCCGATTGAATCTCGCAGAACGCAGTGGTGGTTGTGCCAGTTCGCTACATGAGTTCTCGAGGTACGCCCTTCGCGCGGCCGGAAGCTGAGGACGGTTCGCGAAATGGTTGCGGAGATATGCGCGCTAGCGGGTGCTCAACCGCTGGACAGACCCGCGATGTTGGTGTCCGGCCGCCAGGACCAACAATCGCCGATCGAGTTCGGAGCGGGTATCAGCGCTTGAGGTCCGCAGAATTGTCTGACCCACCCGGTCGTAGAAGTTGCGCGGGCTTACACCGAAAAGCACGAACACGTCGAAAGCTGGCGGACCCCCGAAGGGGGCCCAAGCTCTGGCGTAAGCCAGCATCTCGAGTTCCTGGGTCGGTCTCGGCACCCAATCCTCCGTCGAAGTCGGTGCACGTCGCGCATGTCGACGGGCGGGTAAGTGCACCGAGATTAGAACGATGAGACCGGCACCAGATGGCCGAGCCTGCTACAGCAGCTCGTATGTTCCACATTGAAACACCGGGACGTGACCCACGGAACGTATGTTCACGCCACATTCCCGTCCGGTTCACCTCCTGTGTGAACCACACGCTCCCAAGGAGTTTCTGTGTCCGACAGCGATCTTCAACTGACCAGCACTTCCCCGCCACGAAACCTCCGGACAGTCATCATCGCCGCGCTCGGCGCAAGCACCCTGGAGTGGTACGACTTCTACATCTACGGGACCGCCGCGGCCCTCGTCTTCAACAAAGTCTTCTTCCCCTCGGTGAATCCCGCACTCGGCACGCTCGCGGCATTCGCTACATTCGGTGTCGGCTTCCTGTTCCGCCCTTTGGGCGGAATCATCTTCGGGCACTTCGGCGACACCGTCGGCCGCAAGAAGCTTCTTGTTATCGCCATGATGATCATGGGTATTGCGACGTTCTTGATCGGACTTCTGCCCACATATGCGACGATCGGTGTCCTCGCGCCAGTTCTTCTGGTGGTCCTCCGGGCCGCTCAAGGTCTCGCAGTTGGCGGCCAGTACGGCGGCGCGATGCTTCTGGTCACCGAGAACGCGCCGGCGAACAGGCGTGGTTATTACGGCAGCTTCTCCCACATCGGACCGTCGCTGGCGGTGATCTTGTCCAACGTTGTGTTCCTTATCGTCGTCGCCGCGGTCAGCCCGGAAGCACTGGTCGATTGGGCGTGGCGCATTCCGTTCCTGCTGTCTGCGGTCGTCGTGATCGCAGGAATTTACATGCAGCTCAAGATCGAGGACACCGCGGAGTTCCGCGAACTGCAGGAGCGTCGGGCGGCCGAGGTCGTCAACAGTGTTGAGCCCAAGCGTCGTTCACCGATCATTGAGGCTCTGCGGACGCATCCGAAACAAATCCTGCAGGCCGGCGGGATGATCCTGATCATCCAGGTCTACTACTACGTACTCATCGTGTTCACGATCTCGTACGCGACGACTCATGACATCGACCGCACGACCGCGCTGATCGCAGTGCTGCTATCCAGTGTGGCGACGGTGGCGACAATCCCGATCGTGGCGTCCATGTCGGATCGCCGTGATCGCCGTGGCGTCCTGCTATGGGCTGCGGTCGCCACGACGATCACTGCGATCCCGTACGTGCTGCTGCTCGAGACCGGAAGTGTCGTTCTGCTGTTCGTTGCGGTGATCGTTCCCGGGTTGACGCTGGGAGCGCTCTACGGACCCATGGCCGCGTTCTACTACGAGATGTTCTCCGCGGAGGTGCGGTACTCAGGCGCGTCGATCGGTTATCAACTCGGTGCCGTGATCGGTGGCGGATTCTCGCCTCTGATCGCGACCAGCTTGCTCGAGGCAACGGGATCTTTGATCCCGGTCGGCATCTTCATTACGGTGGCGGGCCTGCTGAGTATTTGGGCCATTGCGTCGACTACTGCGCGTAAGGCAGCCGCAGCGGAGCAGGTCTCGACGACAACGTAATCGTAAGTTCAGACCGAGGGGGGTGTTCATGCACACCCCCCTCGGTGTTGTATCGCGTCGACAGTTTGCGCGCGGCACCGGGAGCCCGCCAAAACTATTGCGGTGGCGGTACATGTCGGGGACCTGGGACATGGACATGGAATCGCCGCCCATCTCAAGGCGAACACCTGAGATGGGCGGCGAGGTGGGTGAGACAGTCCCGCTAGTGGAAGACCTTCTTGAGTCGGGGACGATCGATCTTGTTGGTGGCCGTGCGCGGAATCGCCTCGACAACCTCGATCCGTCGAGGACGTTGCAGTCCACGGAGATTGGGGTTCGATGCGCAAAACGCCGCAATGTCTTCGGCGGTGACATCGGGCCGTGATGGGACGATGATGGCCGTCACCTGCTGTGACAGTCTCTCATGGGGTGTACCGATCACTGCCACCTCGGCGACGAGAGGGCAGGCGGCCAGATGCCCCTCCACCATCTGGGGATACACGTTCTCGCCGCCGCTGATGATCATGTCGTCGGCGCGGTCGACGTAGTAGAGGTACCCGTCCGCGTCTGCCCGCACCAGGTCACTGGTCCGGAACCAACCGTCGACGAACTTCTTCTTGTTGACCTCGTCGAGTTGCCAGTATCCCGGGGTCACCGCGTCGCCGCGAACCCACAACTCTCCGGTCTCTCCATTAGGGACATCGACACCTAAGGACTCTTCGTCGGTGGACACGATGCGAACCTGCACGATCTGATCGAGCGGCTTGCCCAGACTGCCCTCACGTCGCGGTTCGTTCAGCGGCTCGGTGACCGAAAGCCCCATTTGTTCGGTCTGCCCGTAGATGTTCACGGCAACGATCCCGGTCAGAGCGGTCAATTGCTGTAGACGACTGAGCGGGAGAGCGGACCCGCCGATGGCGCATACCCGAATCGACGGCAAGGGAAAAGGCTCGTCTTGTAGTTCGTTGACGATGTCGACCATCATCGCCGGCACGAGGGCGGTCACGGTGGGTTCGAGGCGACGCGCATCCTCAAGCCATTGACGAGCGTTCCAGCGCCGCAGTGTGATGGTGCCCCCGGCCAGGAGAAGGGGGAGCGCGAGCAGCTGTAGGCCACCGACGTGGAAAAGAGGCGTGCTGATGAGCGCGGTGTCTTTTACGTCGATCGACCACAGCTGGTGTTTTGCCTCGCACACCGCGGCGATATTGCGATGCGTCTGGCGGACGCCCTTGGGATTGCCCGTGGAACCGCTTGTGTACATCAGGACGGCGTCGTCGACGTCGAAACGCGGCACGACCAATGGCTCAGGTGACCGGGACAGCGCGTCGTCCCACGTCGCCATCGCATCCGGGTGATCGCCCACTGCCACCAAGCGGTCGTAAGCCCGATGCCCTGGGAGAGCATCCAACAAGCGCGGGATGTCGGCCGCTGGCGCCACCACCAACTGCACATCGGCATCGTCACTGGCATGTCGTAGGGCAGAGGGATGGAACAGATAGTTGTAGGGCACCAGACAAGCGCCTGCCTGCCAGATGCCCATCATCGCCACGATCCACTGTGGCTGGTTGTGCATCAGGACTCCGACACGCTGTCCCGGCTGAACGCCTTGCTCAATGAGAAACGACGCGAACCGCGCAGATTGATCGGCAAGCTCCTGGTACGTCATCTCTGTGTCGCCATGACGAACCGCCACTTTGTGTGGGTGGCGCCGCGCTGATCGCCGTATGACGTTGACGATATTCACCTCAGGTCCTCTCGCTACAGTCACGAGCCCGGCTGCTCCTAAGTCCGATCGGACTTGGCTAAAGGCAGCTGACTAAACCGCAGAGTAGGTCGCATCACACCGTGATGGATGTCGCATATCAGGACGACTCGTAGGGTCGGCCTCGGTGGAGCACATTGAGACACGCCACGGTCCCGGCGTGTACCTACTATCAGGCGACCGTCGCCGCCCGGTGCCGCTTCCCGCAAGGAGTTGTTGTCATGTCATCCGAACCAGTTGTCGTCGTCGCACGATGCGTGCCCCGCGAGGGGCACGCGGAACAAGTCGAAGCGGCCGTGCTCCGCGCCGTTGCGGCCACTCACGAGCAGGACGCAGGGTGCGAACTTTACGCGGCCCACCAGAGCGTGCGCGGGCGCCCGGGCATCGTGATCATTGAGAAGTGGTCCAGTGCAGAGCTTCTGCAGGCACATGGGACCGGCGACGCATTCGCCGCCCTCAACGGGGAGGTGGCCGAACTTTTGGCGGAGCCGCTCGACGTCATGGTCCTGCAGCCTCTACCGGCGGGCACCGACGAACTTGGAACTCTCTGAACCGCCGCTCTCCGGCATGAGCAAGCCCGGCCACTGTGATCCGTTCCAGGTCTCAGCGGCCGGGCTCTTTCGTTCGGCTGGTGGCGTTCAGCTGGCGTGCAGTGCCCGCTCGTCCCACCGGGCGGCCGCGGCTATCGGGGGTGCATCGCACAGCTCGATCTCTCGGCCACGCAGCACGGCGCGAAGTGGACCGTCGCCGTTCAACAACCGGACCGAGTGCACCCCGAGGTCGCCGAGAATGCTCGCGACGACGAACGGTAGCTTGTCGAGTCGACGGTCGGGTTCCCGGTCTGCCTGAACATGGATGATGATGCCGCTGCCGGAAGACACCATCGCGCGCTCGACCTCTTCGAAACCATGCGGATCATCCGTGGTTTCCACTGATTCAGGATGAACGTACAGCGGAACCGGCGCATCCGTATCGGTCGGTCCCACGACCGTGACGTGGTGGCGGGCCTGGGACGTCGGTCCGACATACGTGATGACCTGCTGTCCGAGCAGACGTGCAGCACTCTCCCGGTTGACCACCGGGGTGACAGCGAGCATGTACAGGTGCACATCGCTGATGGACACGAGGCTGAGCCGATGGGCGGTGGCGAAGGCTTCGAGCTCAGCTCGATGCGGAAGCCCGGTCTGCACGCTTTCGCCGACGGCGGCGGCGAACAGTGCGGCAGAACCTCGCCCGGACCGTTCACTCAGGAACGACGCCGCTTCAGCAATTCCTTGACGAGCCCGCAATCCATCCTCGGCGGTGCGCACCGGCACGACGTGCCCGGGTCGGGTGAAGTCATCGCGGGTCGCGCGCGGATCGGCGAGAAGCGCTGCCGTGCGGGCTCGGTCATGCGCCGAGATCCCGGTGGTGGTGCCTGTAGTCGCGTCAACGGTGACGCACGCGTGCGATCCGGTTCCGGATTTCTCGTCGACGCCTTCCATCACCGGGAGGTCGAGACGATCGCACGTGTCACCGCTGAGTGCGACGCAGACGAAACCCGACGAGTAGCGCACCACCGATGCGACCGCCGCGGCATCTACGTGTGCCGCACCGGCGACGAGGAATCCGCAGATTTCGCGGTCAGCGAGGTCATTGACTACGACGATCTGTTCGTTGCGCTCGAGTGCGGAGATCGCCTTCTCCACCCGCATCCGTCGGAGTGCCAGATCGGTCAGTGGCGGCATTGCGTGCGTCATGACTCCACCACCAGGTCGACGTCGTGCAGACGACGGAATCGGCTTCCGTGGAAGACCAGTGGGGGGAGATCGGGTTGGGTTTGCAGGCTGTGGATCTCGAGGAGAACTACGGTGTGATCGCCCGCAGGCACCTCGGCGTAGATCGAGCAGTCGAACCATGCCGATGCGTCGAGGACGAACAGCGCACCGTCCTCGGTTGCGCGCCAGGCTGTCTCGGCGAACCGGTCGCCGGTTTTCATCGACAGGCGCTTGCCTGCCGACACCTGGTTCTCTGCCAGGACACTCAGCCCGAGGCGGGATTGCTCGCGCAGCGTTGGCCAGGTCGTCGACGTGTTCTGCATGCACACCGACAACAGGGGCGGGTCGAGCGACACCGAGGTGAACGAGCTCACCGCCATGCCGACGGGGCCGTCCGATGCCTCGGCACACACGGCAGCGACGCCCGTCGGGAAGCAACCAAATGCGTTTCGGAGCACGGATGTCGGCTCTTCGAGTGTGTTCACGATGATCACGTAGTTCTCCAGGGGTGGTCAGCTGCGGGGGAGTCCGAGAACTCTCTCGCTGATGTAGTTGAGGATCGATTCGTTGTTCAGCGGCGCGATCTGGAGGACCCGGACCATCGGCCACACGGTGACGATGTCGGTCTCGTAGACGAACGCGGAGCCACCATGGGTTTGGATGGCGCTGTCCACTGCGGACAGTGCTGCGCGGCTGCCGAGCAGCTTCGCCATGTTCGCCTGATCGCCGGCATCGATTCCGTTGTCGTACGACGCTGCGGCCGAGTACATCACCTGCCGGGCCGCTTCCATCTCCGCCTTGGCCAGGGCCAGTGGGTGCTGCACTGCCTGATGCGATCCGATCGGGGTACCGAAGGGTGCCCGGACCTTTGCGTACTCGACGGCTTTGCGCAGTGCGTAGTCTCCGAGGCCCAGGGCCCAGGCGGCGACCGTGACGCGCTCCTGGTTCAGGCACGAGAGAATGTGGTCGAAGCCGAGTCCCTCGGTGCCGATCAACGCCTCGGGCCCGACCTCGACATCGTCGAAGAACACCTCGAACTGGCTCTCGGGTGCGTACCACTCGATGTCGAGCTTGCGCAGCTCGATCCCTGGAAGCGACATGTCCACGATAAAGAGACCAAATCCGCTTCGTCGACTGAGCTTCTCGCCGGGAGGAGCGGTGCGCGCGAGCAGCAGGATGTGGTCCGACTCATCAGCGCCGGAGATGAACACCTTCTGTCCCGAGATGCGGTACGAGCCCTCTGCCGTCTTGCGTGCGTAGGTACGCGCCGCGAAGGAGTTGGTGCCGGCTTCGGGCTCGGTGACGCCCAGGCAGATCTTGCGCTTACCTGAGATGGTGGTGACCACGTGGTCTTTGATCTGCTGCTCCGTACCGTGCCGCAGGATCGCCTCGCGAGAGAAAGTTGTCAGGCTGTACTGCAGAGGCGGGACCCCGGCCTGTGCCAGGGCTTCCATGACGGCGGTGGTTCCGGTGAGACCGCCGCCGGCGCCTCCGAGGTCCTCGGGTACGCCGATTGCCAGCAGGTCTGCGGTGACGATGGCCTCCCACAGTTCACGAGCATGTCCGCCCTCGCGAGCGCGCTGCAGGAACAGTGAACGGGGAAAGCTGGCCGAAATCCCTTTGACTGCCTCGAATACCGAAGCGACAAGCTCCTGGCTGTCGGGATGGACGGTCGGCATTGCGTCGAGCTTCATCAGGTGGGTCTCCTGTGGATCAGGGTTGTGAGTAGCGGGGCGTCCGCTTCTCGATGAAGGCGCGGGGACCTTCGGTGGCGTCTTCGGATCGAAGAACTCGCTCGTTGAGTGCGAGTTCGAGCGCGAACTTTGGCTCGTTACCCAGAGCGCGTACGGCGATTTCCTTGGCGGTGCGTACGGCAACAGGCCCGTTGCGACTGATGATCTCCGCGAATTCCATTGCCCGAGTCCGTACTTGATCGTCCGGTACGACCTCGTTGATGAGACCGATCCGGTGTGCTTCGTGGGCGCTGATGTGGTCGCCAGTCAGTAGTAGGTGCATTGCGGCTGCCCACGGCACCTGCTGCGGGAGTCGAACGTGCGTCCCGCCCCCGGGGACGAGGCCCCACTTCACTTCGGGCAGTCCGAAGATCGAACGTTCAGATGCCACCCGGATGTCGGTGCCCAGCAGCATCTCCAGGCCTCCGGCGAGGCAGATCCCGTTCACCGCGGCGATGATCGGCGTGAAGACGTCGGAAAAGAATCTCTTGGACGGGTCGGGTGCGAGGATGTCCAGCTCACCGGCAGTCAGTCGCGGGATGAGTTCGCCGAGATCGCCACCCGCACTGAAGGCGCGAGTCCCGGCACCGGTGAGCACGATCGCACGGACCTGGTCGTTATTTCTCGCCGCGTCGAACGCCTCGGCGAGTTCGCGAACCATGCGGACGGTCAGCGCGTTGTGCGCCGCCGGCCGATCCAGCGTGACCACTGCGGTCGAGTCCTCGACCGAGTAGGAGACGGTTCCGTCGGCGGTGGACGCAGTCACCGTGGTGGGCCTGGTTATAGATCGTTCGCTTTGTGACACCGATTACCTCCTCGTTGTGTCGAAGGTAACGACGTGGAGGTAGGTCTAGTTGTCGCATCGTGGCACAGTCGCGCGCACGGTCGGATGTTGCGCCCGGCCCGTGGGCGGTCAGATGTGCGACGTCATCAGAATGCGGACGTGGACAGGTCGATGCCGAGCGAGCGGATCTTTCGATACAGCGTGGACCGGGCGATGCCGAGGTCCTCTGCGGCCCGATTCTTGTTACCGCCGGCGTCCCGGAGTGCAGCGATGATCGCACCGGCCTCGACCTGCTCGAGTCCGACGAGCTTTCGACGCGAAGCGTTAGCGACGACGTCGGCCGGAAGATCGCTGGCGTTGATGTATCCGTTGCGGTTGTTCTGCAGCACTCGCAGGACGACGGTCTCGAGTGAGGAAACGTTGCCTCGCCACTCCAACCTCGACAGGGCTTGAACCGCGTCGGCCATCCATCGCACGGGCTTGTCGTCCCTGCCCAATCGCACCGCGCAGCGACGTGTCAGCGCATCGAGCAAGGCCGGGAGGTCCTCGAGGCGATCCCGCAGAGCGGGCACAGTGAGTACCGAGGCGAACTCAGAACCGAGCAGGGCTGGACGCCGGTCATCCTCAGCCCGTGTCGCGGTGGCAAAGACTCGAACCGAGCCGTCCCGGTGGGTGCGCAAGAGGTTCGCGACCGCCAGTGCAGTCGGCTCCGCGAGTTCATCACACCGTCGTAGAATCACCGCGCCGCCTGATCCCCGAAGACTCGAGTCGAGTTGTTGTAACCACGCTTGTGCACCATCGAATGCGGCGTCAGCCGCGTCGATGACGGTCACGGGACCGGAATGTCCAGCCATCGCGGTGGCCACGGCGACTTTCCCGCTACCGCGCTCACCTACTACGAGTACCGTTCCGCTACCGGCGACAGCCGCAGCCTGACGGCACAGATCGCGCCACCGGGGGCCCTCGCCCACCAAACCCGGCAATCCGGGTGCCGGGCGCACGGAGGACCCACTGCGGGCGTTGCGGTCCACAACCGGCCGAATCCTGAGGACGGCGCCCGCCGACTCAGCTGCGTTCGTGACCTCGTGACATTGCACCGACACGACGGTGCCATCGGTGAGCACCAGTGACCGAGAAGTCGAGATCTGATCGCGAATGGCGCGAGACGCGTGCTCCCACAACAGTGCCTGGTCCACCGACGTGAGCATCCTCGCTGCGGTTGCGTTAGTGATGATCGTTTGGTCGTTGAGAGCGACGAGCGGATGACGTGCATCCCGGTTCTCGTTCAGATACGCATCGAGCAGCATGCGCTCGCGCCGAGATGCCAACTCCTGAAAAGCACTCTGGATCTCATGGACCAGCTCCATAACCCACGACAGCAGCACTGGACTGGTGTCCTCATAGCGGGAGGTCAAGTTCAACGACCCGATTACCCTCCGTGTGACCGGGTGGATCACCGGGACACCGGCCGAGGTGACCGAGGCGTAATCGTCGGCGAAGTGCTCGAGCCCACGAACCATGCTGGGGCGTCCGTTCAGCAGACATATTCCGCTACTGGTCCCAATCGAGGTCTCGTCAACATTGATCGAGGGGACGATGCTCTGCTTCTCAAGCCAAGTGGACAGAGCAGGGTCCCGGACCCACTGCCGCAGGATCATTCCGTCGGCGTCGGTCAAACTCAGTCCGCACATCGCCTGTTCGAGTGCGGACTCACGCTTGGTAAGCACCTGATCAACCGTGTCGATGAACGACAGATTGGATTCGCGACCATCCGACTGCACGGGCCGCGGCGCTGATGCGTCGAGTCCGTAACGCAGCGACCGGCGCCAAGAGTCGAGCAGCTGCGAGGAGATGCCCGCGGCTTCGACATCATGAGGATCGGCGGAACCAGTGGCGAGAAAGACGTCTCTCACACGTTTGAAGGCTCGAGAATCGGGGCTGCCGAGCGTGAACCGTGGAGAGTGCGGCGAAATCTCCGACGCGCCGCTTCCGAAAGGCGCTACGGCAGTACTCACAAGCTTGTCCTCCGCTCCGGGCGTCGATGTCTCACCCGGGTTCGTGGGTGTGTGTACAACATCACCCCGCCACCCGTCTGCAAAGAGTGACCCACTACTGACAATCTGTCAAGATAGGTTCGATCAGCGAAGGGGAAGCGCCAACAAAGTGCACGTCAGAAGGTTGTGCACTGCCTTCCGATCCAACGTGCCGAGCCGTAGCCATTCGTCGGTTGCAGTGCTGACGAGCGACTGAAATGCCCGAACATGGGCCCGGTTGACCTCCGTGCGGGGTGCCCGCAGAACGGCGAGGAGACGTTCCTCCCAGACACGCATGCCGGACTGCAGGACCGCCTCGACTTCGGGGTCGCGACGGATAGACGATGCGCCGATCATGCCCAAGTAGGTCGCCCGGTTGTGTTCTACGATGTCGAGCCACCGGTCGAAGGTCTGATCAACAGCGCTGGCGATGCCGTCTGGCGAACCGCCGGTCACGTCGACCATTACTGGGGGTGCGGGCAGTCGCGCGAAACGGCGGACAACTTCCAGGTACAGGGCTCGTTTCGTGCCGAAATGGTGGTGGAGGTTGGTTCGCGTAGTTCCAGCGGCGGCGGCGAGCTCGGAGGTGGACACCTCTTCGTAGGAGCGCTCGGCGAACAGGCTCTGCGCGACCTGGAGGATCTGTTCGCGACGATCACCGGAGGTCAAACGGGTTCGTCGCGCGGGTCCCTCGTGTGTCATGCGATGACAGTAACGGGCCGCTCTCGATCAGGGAGGGCTGCTGAACGACCGTCGCATCTTGCTACATCGACGGTCTGCGTACGAGACCTAATCTATGCGCGGACCACTGTCACGCGACAGCGGTGCGCCCAGACCTACGCCTAGGAGCATCATGGATCTCGATCTCACCGGAAAAACCGCGCTAGTTACCGGAGGGAGTTCGGGAATCGGCGCCGCGTGTGCCCGCCACCTCGAACAACATGGGGCGAACATCGCCGTGGCCGACCTCAAGCCTTCGGCCACAGGTGAATACGGCATTCGAGGTGCGCTGTCCGTGACGGTGGATGTCACCGATCCCGATCAGGTTGCTGACATGGTCGCACAAGTGGTGGCCCGGTTTGGTTCACTCGATATCGCGGTCAACAGTGCGGGTGTGGGTATGCCGGTCAAAGCCCCCACTGCCGAGACAGCCGTCGAGGAGTGGCGTCGGCTGTTGTCGGTCAATCTCGACGGTGCGTTCTTGTGCATGCGGTCCGAGCTGGCGGTGATGTCTGCCGGTGCCAGCATCGTCAACATCGCATCCATCACCGGTTCGGTTGGGTTAGCCGGTGCCAGCCCGTACGTGTCTTCTAAACACGGCCTGATCGGCCTCACCAAAACGGCCGCACTGGATTACGCGACACATGGTGTTCGAGTAAACGCCGTGGCACCCGGCTTCATCGAGACCCCATTGCTGCGCAATCCCGACGACGCGAGCCGGGTCCGGCTCGCCGAGTTGCATCCAATGAGCCGACTGGGGACCCCTGACGAAGTAGCCGCCGCCGTCGCGTTCCTCGCTTCGCCGGCCGCCTCGTTCATCACCGGCGCGGTTGTCCCGGTGGATGGTGGCTACACCGCCCGCTGACGCACCATCAGTCTCTCTCAGAATGGAATTCCGATGAGCACAGTTGTTGAATCACCGAGTCAGCTTGCGGGCCTTGTGGGTTCGTCATTGGGCGAAACACCGTGGCGAGTACTCAATCAGAGCGACGTCGACACTTTCGGAGCGGTGACCAGAGACGAGCAGTGGATTCACGTCGATGTCGAGAGAGCCAAGGCAGGCCCCTTCGGCAGCACCATCGCCCACGGATACCTGACCTTGTCGCTGATGGGGCCGCTGTTCGCTGAGCTACTGACAGTCCGGGAGGTGTCGATGGTCGTCAACTACGGGCTGGAGAAGGTTCGATTCCCTGCCCCTGTCCCTGCCGGCGCGAGCGTACGGCTGACCGCCTCCGTCGCCGAGGTGACCGAGATCAACGGTGCCGTTCAGCTTGTTGCGGACGCGGTCATCGAGATCGAGGGAGCCACGAAACCGGGTTGTGTCGCTCGCCCGGTCTATCGCTTCTTTCCGTGACCGCCTGACACAGCGCACATCGAAGCACAACAGATCGGCCCCGAACCTCTGCGGTTCGGGGCCGATCTGTCGGTTGTCAGACCTGAGCGGGAGAGTCAGCCAGGTGCTTTTGCAGGAACGCACCAAACCGGTCGGTCGACTCCTGCGCCTGCGGCAAGAAGTTGAACAGCGGCCAGATGTGGATCATGTTTTCACCGATCTCGAGCTCGACGTCCACGCCGGCCTCGCGAAGCTTCTCCACGAGCCGAATCGAGTCGTCGTGCAAACCCTCGTCGGTACCGGTGAGCACACGAATCGGAGGCAGACCCTGCAGGTCGGCGTAGAGCGGCGAAGCGAGCGGGGTCTCCTTGGGGTCTTTGCCAGCCAGGTATGCACCACCCATGGCCTCGACCAGGGCGGCAGCCGGCAGCGGGTCAAGATGGGCGCGTTCGGTCAACGACGCGCCCTCTCCGGCGAGGTCGACAAGCGGCGAGCAGGCGACCGCGGCGTTGGGAGCGACGTCGCCGTCTTCCCGCAACTTGACCAGGGCGGCGACGACGAGATTTCCGCCCGCCGAGTCGCCGACGATTGCGACGTTGCGGATTCCGGGCTGCTGGCGAGCCCAACGGTATGCGGAGACAACGTCATCCATCGGCGCGGGGAAGGGGTTCTCCGGTGCGAGCCGGTAGTCGACGACGAGGACCCGAGCACCAGACGCCTTGGAGATCCGGTAGCCGAACTCTTTGTAGCCCTTGGCACTACCCATACAGAACCCGCCGCCGTGGACGAGCAGTATGGCTTGATCGTCAGCCGCGCCCGGCGCGCTCACCCAGTACGACGGCACGCCATCGGCGTCGACCGCCTCGACCTTGCCGTCCGAGGGGACCTCGAAGTTGGCCAGGACTTGCTCGTAGAGCCGGCGGAAGTCTTCGATCGTGGCCTCCGGCTCGGAAACCAGATGACCGAGCAGGTCACGGGCACGGGTCAATTCAGGACTTGTCATCAGTGTTTCTCCTCGACTGGATTGGTCAGAGCTTCTCGAGCTTGGGCTTGACCTCGCGGGTGAAGAGGTCGTAGGAGTCGGCCGCGGCCTGGCCGTGGAGGCCGCCGTACTGGAAGACCGAGATGATCTCGTAGTCACCCACGATGGCCTTGCGCTCTTCGTGCTTGGCGATCTGCTCTTCGGGTGTTCCCCAGATCTGCGCGTTGGCGTACACATCGGCAACCGCCTGGATGCCCATGGCGTCGATGGCCTCCTTGGCCGCCGCGTACGAGGCGTAGCCCTTGGTGTTCTCGAAGTGGCGTCCACCGAACTCGTAGTGCTCGACACAGGTGATGTAGTAGTTGACGCAGGCCTCGTAGGCCACCTTGCGTGCGTGCTCGGAATCGTTGTGGCAGTAGGTGAGGTCGATCATCATCGGCGGCGGGGCGTCGCCACCGTGGGTGTCTTTGAAGGCCTTGCGGTAGTCCTCGATCATCGGCATGTGCATGGCCTCCATCGGGCCCTGGATGAAGGCCAGCATGGGGACTCCGAGCTTGCCGGCGGCGATCGCCGAATCGGGGCTCATCGCGACCATGGTGGTACGTCCCTTGAAGGTGCCCAGCGGCTTGGGGTGGACCCCGACCTTCTTCTGCTTGTAGAACTTGCCGTCGTTCTCGACGAAGCCCTCTTCGAGGCCGCGCATGATCATTTCGGCGGCTTCGTCGAATCGCTCGCGCGACTCGTTCATGTCGAGACCGAAGCCTTCGTACTCGCGGCGTGCGAGACCGCGACCCATGCCGAACATTGCACGACCATCCGACAGGTTGTCGAGCAGAGCGATCTTCTCGACAACGCGCATCGGGTCGTTCCACGGGAGGATGACCGCGGTGGTGTGCATCTTGGCGTTCTTGGTGACCGCGGCGAGGTAGGACAGGAACTGGGTGTTGTCCGGGCACATGGAGTAGCCGGGATCAAAGTGGTGCTCGACGCAGCCGATGCTCTCGTAGCCATCCTGGTCGGCACGGATGGACAGCTCGAGCTGGTCCTTGAAGACTTCGTAATCCGATCGGGCGTTGTTGTAGTTCTGGATCAGGTTGGTCATGTGGACCTTCACGTGCACTCCTAGTCGAGAGTCGGCGGCGCGTACGCCGGGCGGTGATTGGCCACCGCGTGTGGTGACGCGGGGAGCGAGGCGATCCCACCCTGTTCTGGGATGTGATGCCTGTCACTCGGATGGCGAGTCCTAGAGTCGCAGCCGTTCACAGGGTCGAGTTGTCCCATCCCGCTACAGTCCGCAGCCTGGTGGACGACCTGACGTCGGGGCGGGCGGGCGCGCGGTGTTCCGGGACAACCGAGCCCGATGTCCCAAAAAGCGACAACAGTCGTGAGCTGGGTCACTCTACGGTCTTGGCATGGTCTGCACCGCAGGCTATTTCGCCGCAGTCAGAGATTGAGGAGTCCAGAATGGGTCGATTGACGAATAAAGTTGCGCTGGTCACCGGTGCGGCTCGGGGGCAGGGCCGCTCGCACGCGCTTCGGTTGGCGCAGGAGGGTGCCGACATTATTGCCGTCGACATTTGTGCACCGGTGGCGACTGCTCCGTATGCAACCGGTGAATTGACCGACCTGGAGGAGACTGCGAAGCTCGTCGAGCAGTTGGATCGTCGAATTCTGCACCGACAGGCCGATATTCGGGATCTGGATGGGTTGCAGAGCCTCGTCGCCGATGGGGTTGCCGAGTTCGGTGGCATCGACATCGTCGTCGCCAACGCCGGTATCGCCAGCTACGGACCGGCGTGGGAACTGACCGAGGATCAGTGGCAGGAGATGCTTGATATCAACCTGACGGGGACCTGGAAGACCGCCAAGGCGGCAATCCCGTCGATGATCGAACGCGGGGAGGGCGGGTCGATCATTCTCACCAGTTCGGTCGCCGGGTTGATCGCCTATGCGAACCTGGCCCATTACACCGCCGCGAAACATGGTGTGACGGGGTTGATGCGGGTGCTCGCGGTGGAGCTGGCCCAGCACAACATCCGGGTGAACTCGGTGCACCCCACCACGGTCAACACCCCGATGATCAACAATGAGGCGATCTACAATCTGTTCTTCCCCGGAGTGCCGGACATGGATGAGACGAAGGCCGCCGAAGGCTTCATCCACATGAATGGAATGCGGGTGCCGTGGGTCGAGCCGGAGGACATCAGCAACGCGGTGCTGTATCTGGCGTCGGACGAGTCGCGCTACGTGACAGGCACGACCCACGTCGTCGATGCCGGCGGTACCGCGCCTTACAGAATCCCGCACTCCATCTGACTCGCACTCTCGCAGGCAGGTTGCTTCGGTGGGGCGGGTTGGCTCGAAGCCTCCCGGCCCACCGAAGTGGTTGCGGCGCAGTACACCGGATCACTACCTTTCGCGTCACGGGACGACGACAGCGCGGCCGAGTATCTCACCGCGCGCGAGGCGCGCGTACACCTGTGGTGCGTCGGCCAGAGGATGGGTTTCCACCTCGATGTGTAGCCGGCCTGCGCGCGCGAGGTCGATGACCTCCCACAGTTCGCCACGGCTGCCCCAGAAAGTACTGCGCACGCTCGCTTCGAAGGCCAGTCGCCGATACCCGACGGGGATTGCGCCGCCACCCACCCCGATCACGGTGATCTCCGCATGGGTTCGTGCGACGCGTCCGGCAAGGTCGGCGGTCGGCTGGGCGCCGACGAAGTCGAAAACCGCGTCAACCCCGCGTTCCGCAGTCATCGACCAGATCGTCTGTTCTGCAGAGGAGTCCCCGATCACGACGTCGTCGGCACCGACCTCACGAGCGAGGTTGAGCTTGTCTGGGGAGATGTCCACGGCGATGACTCTCGCTGCGCTGAGTGCGCGGATGATCTGGATGGCGATGTGTCCGAGGCCGCCGACACCGATCACGAGTGCGACAGTGCCGGCACCGAGGCGGGGGAGGGATTGTTTCACAGCGTGATACGACGTCAGGCCGGCGTCGGTGAGCGCTACTGCCTGGACGGGATCGAGATCGCCGAGAGGCACGAGGTGCCGCTCGCTGTCGACCAAGAGGTACTCGCCCATCGCGCCGTCGACGGCGATTCCGGGCGGATGTACGCCGTCAGGATGTGTGCAGTAGTTCTCCCGACCGTAGGAACACTCCCGGCAGACGCCGCATCCCCACGGACCGTAGACGAGCGTCGGTGTACCGAGTTCGAATTGGTCGGCGCCCGCACCGACGGCCGCTACTGTGCCGGCTGCTTCATGGCCGAGGGTCATCGGCAAGGGGCCGAACCGGTAGTCGTCGGCGGACGCCTCGATGATGTGTAGATCGGAGTGACAGAGACCTGCGGCGGTCACTCGCAGCAGAACCTGTCCGGGACCCGGGCTGGGCCGGGGAACGTCGACGAGCTCCAATGGGCCGCCGATTCGCTTGTATTGCAGCGCTTTCATCAGCGGCGCCATTGTAGCCCTCCCTGGTCGTGAATCGTGCCGCTACTTCGTTCCCCAAGCGACGGTCGCTGTGCCGCCGATGACTGTCGTCGCCTCCGGCTGATCTGCCAGTCGCGCCCAGATATCGCATGTGACCGTTGTGTCGTCGGCGATGGTCTGGACGTCGGTGACGGTGCCGCCAACCTCAATAGAGTCACCCTCGAAGACATTCGCCTGGAAGCGACAGGTGACGCTGCGTATCGCCGATCGCGAACCGGCCCAAGCGATGAGCATGTTGATGGCATAAGCCATCGTCACGCCACCCTGGTTGACGTAGCGGTCGCCGAGACCGGCCGCACGCACGGCGTCGGTGTCGAAATGAATCGGGTTGGGATCGCGAAAGATCAGCGCCATGATCTTGATCTTGTCGGCGCTGACGTCGTCGACCCGAACGGCGGGGATCTCATCGCCCACTGCGGGGAGTGCCTTGTGCTCCATCATGCTCCTCGCTTGAAGATGTAGCCCGTCACGATGTCGCCGACTGCGTCGTTGTCCGAGTCGTCGTGGACCGTCGTCTGAACGGTGACGAAGTCCAGCACTCCGCCAGTGCGGGACACCTTTCTCGACACCGGCCGGACTTGTGCGCTGACCGTGAACGTACGGCCGGGCCGCAGCGGTCGGTGCTGATTGAGTTCACACGTGCCGAACAGCAAGGTGTCCTGGGGGCGCTTGGCGGCGAGGTCGCATAGCTCGTCGACGCTGATCCCCATTCCGCGCAGCGCGAGAATGAGCAACCACAGAGGGTGCGCGTCGCCCGAGTCGTCGGTGTCGGCGACCAGGGCGTAGTCGGCGAGTGCGCTCTCGTAGTCTTCGATCGTCAGCGTCGCCCCCGGGAGTTGCCGGTCGTTGAGGGTCTCGGCGAGTTGCTCGGGTGTGATCAACGCTGCGGGTGCAGCAGACGTGTCAGTCGTCTGCTCGGTTGTGGAATCGCTCATTGAATCGGGTCCTCTGCTGGGTGTGATCAGAAGATCGTGTAGCCGCCGTCGACCACGATCTCGTTGCCCGTGTGGAAGGTCAACGCAGGGTCGGCGAGGAAGGCAGCGACCTCGTGGAACTCTTCTGGTTCGGCCCACCGGCGAGCCGGGGTTCGTCCGGTGGTCGCGCGAACGAACTTCTCATCGGCCTGGAGGTGTTCGTTCATCGATGTCTTGGTCCATCCGGGGATGAGGATGTTGCAGCGCACCTGGTAGCGGGCGAGCTCCACAGCCAGGGTCCGGCCCAGACCGACTAGTCCGGTCTTGCTGGCTGCATACGCTGCCATCCCGGTGCCGCCGTACCGGCTGATCGTGGAGGACACGACCACCATCGAACCGCCGGAATCCTGGGCGATGAACTGGCGTGCGGCCTCGCGGGTACACAGGAACGACCCGTCGAGGTTGGTCGCGAGGACGTGTCGCCAGGTGTCCAGGGACATCTCGGCCAGCGGTTGTTCCACCGAGATACCCGAGTTGGCGACGAAGCACCCCAGGGGACCTAGCGTCTCGACCGTCTGTGCCATGGCACGGGTGACTGCGTCCTCGTCGGTGACGTCGCAACCCACGCCGAGCGCCTTCACACCGATGCGCTCGAGTTCGGCGATGGTGTCTGCGGTTCGGTCCGGATTACGCGCCCACACAGCGATGTTCGCGCCCGCATGGGCCATGCCCACGGCCAGCGCGCGACCGATCCCGTTGTTGCCGCCGGTGACGACGGCGGTCATACCGTTCAGGTCGATGGCCATCAGTTCGCTCCTGGTGCGGGAAGGTCGACGAGGGTGGCCAGCGCGCTGCGATGCCAGTCCGCTGTGCCGAGTCCGATGGCGTCGGCCTTGGCTCGCTTGAGGAACAGATGCGCGGGGTGTTCCCACGTGAAGCCGATGCCACCGTGGAGCTGAATGCATTCCTCGGCTGCTTGCTGTGCCACCTCAGAACAGATGGACTGCGCGAGCGCCACGGCGATCGCCAGGTCAGGGGAGTCGGTCGCGGCGCACTCGGCGGCGTAGCGTGCCACGGCGCGTGCCTGGGTGATCTGCACCCACAGGTCGGCCAGTCGGTGCTTCAGCGCCTGGTAGGACCCCAGCAGTCTGGCGAACTGGCGACGGGTCGCGAGATACTCCACCGTCAAGTCCAGGCACCGTTCGGCGAGTCCGAGTTGTTCGGCGGCCAGCAGCGTCGCTCCGATGTGCAGTGCCCGCACCAGCGCGGCGTCGAGGACGTCGCCGGCTTCGGCGATGAGGGTGGCCTGTGCGCCGTCGAAGGTCACGTCGGACAGCGGGCGGGTCATGTCCAAGGACACGATCTCGTCGACGCGAACACCCTCCGCTGCGGTCTCGACTGAGAACAGGCCGTCCGCGGTTGGCACCAGCAACACGTCCGCCACCCGCGCGTCGGCGACGCCGGTCACGTTGCCGTGCAGTCGGTCGTCGGAGACTGTCACCGCATGCTCGACGGCCCGGGGCGCGTGGGCGAAGGGGATTGTGAGTGCGATTGTCTGCTCACCTGCGGCGAGCCGGCTCAGGAAGTCCTCGGCGCGTAGCTCCATCAGCAGCGCGGCCGCGATGCCGGCTGATCCGAGGAACGGGATGGGAGCCACCGCGCGTCCCAGCTCCTCGGCGACGACAGCTGCCTCGCGCCAGCTACCTCCGGCGCCACCGAGATCCTCCGGTATCGGCATGGCAGCGACGCCGACTTCGGTGGCCAATGTCTTCCACAGCGCGGTGTCGACGGTGTGGGGGGATTCGGTGCGGGACAACACCGCTGTCCATTCGCACTTCCTGTCCAGCAGCGAGCGCACGCTCTCGCGGAGGTCGTCTTCGATCTCGTTGTAGAGCAGGTCACCGGTCTCTGGCGTGATGGTCAACGGGGTAGGTCCTTCCACGGCGTGTCTTTGTCTGCGCGGGGTTCGGCCGGTAGACGCAAGACGCGCTCGGCGATGATGTTGCGCATGATCTCCGAGGTACCGCCCTCGATCGAGTTGCCTTTGGCGCGCAGGAAGCGCCAGCCCGCGGGACTCTCCGCATGGGTGACGATCACCGGACGGCGAGCCGAGTAGTCGGTGTAGCGGAGGCTCTCGGCCCCGAGCAGCTCCAGCTCGAGTGAGGCGATCTGCTGGTTGAGTCGCGCGTAGGCGATTTTGGAGCCGGACCCCTCGGGACCCGGCTGGCCGGCAGCCTGTTGCTGACCGAGTCGTTCGGCGGTGATCCTGGCGGCTTCGGCCTCCACCCAGAATCGCAGGACCCGGTCGTGCAGTCCGTGGGTTCGCAACTCGGGACGCTCTCGCCACACCTTCGTCAATTCACCGATCGCGCCGCTCTCGCGGGGCACGGTGCCGGCCGCGATGGCCACGCGCTCGTTCATGAGGGTGTTCTGCGTGACTGCCCAACCCTGGCCGATCTCTCCGAGCCGTTGGTCGTCGGGGATCGACACGTTGTCGAGGAAGACCTCGTTGAACTCGCTCTCGCCAGTGATCTGGCGCAGCGGCCGCACGTCGACGCCCTCGGCGTTCATGTCACAGACGAAGAACGTCAGGCCCTTGTGTTTGGGCTGGCCGGGATCGGTTCGGGTGACGAGGATCGCCCACGACGCGTCGTGGGCAAGCGAAGTCCAGACCTTCTGTCCGTTGACGACCCAGGAGTCGCCGGACTGTTTGGCGCTCGTCGCGACGTTGGCCAGGTCCGAGCCCGCGCCGGGTTCACTGAAGAGCTGGCACCAGATCTCCTCGCCGGTCCACAGCGGGCGCAGCCATCGTTTCTGTTGGTCTTCGGAGCCGAACCGCAGCAGGGTGGGCGCGGCCATGCCGAGTCCGATGATGTTGCGGTGCGGCTCATTTGTCGGTGCGCCGGCCTCGGCGAGCAGACGATCCACAGCGGGTTGCAGTGTGCGGTCCCACCCGTGGCCGCCGAGACCTTCGGGGTAGTGCACCCACGCCAGACCGGCATCGAATTGAGCCCGCAGGAACTCCAGCCGGTCAGTAGACGCGGGATCGTGTGCCGCCAGGAAGTCTTCGACCGCCGTGGTGATCGTGGTGAGGTCGGTCATCAGATTTGCTCGAAGTGTGCGATGTCGAGGATCTGACCGGTGCGCTCCTCCGCCCACACCGCACGCACCCGGGTGCCGGGCGGGAGCTGCTCGGCGACCGCGGCGGGGTCGGATAGGTCGAGACCGCTGACGTAGTGCATCAGCAGCGTGCTCGCGCCGTCGAGTCGGATGCCGGCGATTGCGTAGGGAGGCTTGGGGCCGCCGCGGAAGCCGTGCCATGCGACGGTGAACACCTCGACCTCACCTTCGGGCGGGAGTTCCTGCCACTGGTCGGTGGCGACGAAGCAGGATTCGCAGTAGGCCTGCGGCGGGACGAACACACGCGAGCATTCCGGGCACGAGTTGGCCAGGATCTGCTTGTCGGTGAGGCCCTGCATGAACCGGCCCCACGTGCGGCCCAGATGCACGTCGTAGTCCAGATCCCAGTGGACCCGCTGAGTGGTGATCGTCCGCGGGGTGGTGTCAGTGGTCATGAGCGCTCGTGCCTTTCCAGTACAGCCAGATTCTCGAATTGGAAGAAGGTGCCGCCGGTGCCGTGAGCCAGACCGCGTCGTGCGCCGGCGACCTGCATGGCCTCGGGAGCGTCGCCCATCAATTGCAGCGCGACGTACACGTACGGGGCGAGTTCGCCGGCGACACCTGCGTTGGTGCACAACGGTCCGCCGGACAGGTTCACCGGGATCTGCCCGTCGATGCGGGTGGCCCCGGACCGCAGCAGATCGATACCACCGCCGGGGGGTGCGAAACCCAACGCCTCGAGCTGCATGGGCTGCATCGGGGCGTAGGGGGAGAAGACCTCGACCACATCGAAATCGGCGAGGGGATCGCGAATGTCGGCCATTCGGTAGACTTTTCGGGCCAGGATGGCGAGGTTCTCCATGGCCGCGAAGTCGCTCTTGCCGCCACCGAGGTAGGGGTCGCTGCTGGTGGCCATCGCCCCGATGAGTACTGGGGTAGGGCGCACGTCGGCGATGGCGTCCTCGGAGCAGATGAGCAGCGCGTTCGCCGACGTGGACACTGGACACACCATCGCCATCGTCATCGGGCTCGACAGCGGTCGCGAGGAGACGACATCGTCGATGGTGACCGTGTTCCTCAAGTGCGCGAACGGGTTTCGTGAGGCGTGCTCGTGGTCCTGCACTGCGCTGAACGCGAAGTCCTCCACGGTGGCGCCGTACCGACGCTGGTAGGCACTGGGGTAGAACGCGCCCATGTGGTAGGCCCCCATGCCCAGGGGCTGTTCCACGACCATCGGCGAGTTGGTGTTGATCGCCGACTGCAGATCGACGGCGCCGAAAAACGTTGGGCCACCGATACACAAGACTCGATGTCGGTCACCCGCTCGTACCTGACGGGCAGCGACCTGCATCAGGTTGCCGCCCGTCGTGCCGCCGGTGTTCACGACCGACACGGGGAGGTCCGTTCCGAGTCCGAGTCGCCGGACCAGGTGCTTGGCGCCGAGGACCGTACCCTCGAAGCCGTCGATGTTGCCGATGACGAGCCCGTCAAGTGCTGCCGGTGTGATTCCCGCGTGGTCAAGGGCACCCCACACCGCCTGCTGGACCAACTCGATGGCCGACGACGTCTGCTTACGCGGCGAGGTGGCCTCGGTGATCCCGACGCCGCCGATGAACGCACGTGTTGTCATCAGATTCCCTCCACGACCAACACCGTGGTGGTGTCGGCGATCGGACCGGTCAGCGGGTCGTTGGAATGCGAGACCCCGACGGTCGCATCGGTGTCTTCGAGCGCGTGGACGACTTCGAGCAACCGGAGCGCCCCGTTGGCGACGCCGGGGTAGGAACTACGCACTCCGCCTGAAGGGTTCACCGTGATGGACTCGCCGAGCTCGAGAGCGTCCAGCACGGGCCGGTGCATCGCCGGAGATGCTGCGGTGACCTCGGCTACCTGGATCTGGTCGGCGACGTCAGTGACGCCGGCTCGTCGATAGGCCTCGCTCGCAGCACGTCTCGCCGGAGCGGCGGGATCGCTCAACCACGAGGGACTCGCGGTGGTGTCACCCGTGGACTGTCCCCAGCCGGTGAGCACCGCACGAGGATTGCGGGAACGCCGCGCGCGGGCGAGTGACCCGAGCACGACCGCGATCGCTCCGGTCGAGTCCGCCGGCAACATCAGCTCGGTGAGAGGGCCGTTGATGTGGTCGGCGGCCAGCACGTCGGCTGCTGACACCGCGCGGCTCCGAACGGCGCGGGCGGACCCGGCGCCGCGGGTGATCTCCTCGGCCGACAACGCCGCAAGCGCCTCACGGTCGACATGACCGTGGCTCAGCGCATGTACCGCATGCATTCCGAAGGCGACCTCGGAAGTGAGGGCCACGGGCCTGTCGAAGTGTGGTTCGAAGCCGTAGTTCGAGATCTGCTGGACGAAAGCGCGTCGATCGGCCGCCGACACCTCGGGGTTGTAGACCCCGACGGCTACCACGACGTCGGCGTCGTTGGCGGCGATCGTCTGGGCGGCGGCGGCGATGGCCTGACCGGCGTCTCCCTCGAGGCGATACGACTGACCGAGGTAGCCACCCGAGGCGGCGTTGGTCAGGCCGCTGGAGATACTGCGGCCGTCGTAGATGTCCATCGACGCAGTGATCGACAGGTCGACCTCCTGCTTGCGGATGCCGGCCTCCTTCAACGCGCGCGAGACGGCGTCGAAGACGAGTTCATCGAGAATGGCATCGGATTCCACGACGAGGTCGGTGGTGGCCAGGCCGAGGATCGGAACCGGGTCGATTGCGGCCGCGGACGGGTTGAGTCTGGTCACATCGACACCCCGCCGTCTACGGGCAGCACGACGCCGGTGACATAGGCCGCCTGCTCGGACGCCAGGAAGCCAACTGCCGGTGCCATTTCCGCGGCGTCGGCGAAGCGACCGACCGGAACGCTCGCGGTCATCTCCGCCAGTTTGTCCGCCGGCACGGCTGCAACCATCGCGGTGGACGCGTTGGGCGAGATGGCATTGCAGGTGATGCCGAATCGTGCGACTTCCTTGGCCACGGTCTTGGTGAACGCGATGATGCCACCTTTGGCTGCCGCGTAGTTGGCCTGACCGATGTTGCCGTGCATACCGGTACAGGAGGTGACGTTGATGATGCGTCCCGCACCGGCAGCGCGCATGTGCGGAACGACGGCGCGCGTAACCATGAAGGTGCCGGTCACGTGGACGTCGAGGACCGAACGCCATTGATCGTCGGTCAGCTTCCACACCACCGCGTCGCGCGCGATTCCCGCGTTGTTGACGACGACATCGACGCCGCCGGCCCACGCGACGACGCCGTCGATCGCCGCCGTGACCGCGTCTCCGTCGCTGACGTCGACCGCCGCGGTGTGCACATTGTCGACACTGCCCCACGCCTTGTCGAGCAGAGCGGCGTCATAGTCGAGGACGGCGACCTTGGCGCCTGCGTCGCGGAAGTAGGAGACGATCTCGTAGCCGATTCCCTGCGCGCCGCCGGTGACGACGACCGTCGAGCCGGCGAAGTCGGGTTGGATTTTGCCGATGGTCATCAGAGCCTCTCGATGATCGTCGCGTTGGCCATCCCGCCGCCTTCACACATCGTCTGCAGCCCGTAGCGTCCGCTGGTGGCCTCCAGGTGATTGACCAGGGTGGCGAGCAGTCGGATGCCCGATGCGCCGAGCGCGTGTCCGAGGGCGATGGCGCCGCCGCGGGGGTTCAGCTTCTCGGGGTCGGCCTTCAGATCCTGTTGCCAGGCCAGCGGCACCGGCGCGAACGCTTCGTTGACCTCGTAGGCGTCGAAATCGTCGATTGACATACCTGCGCGGGCGAGAACCTTCTCGGTCGCGGGGATGACGCCGGTCAGCATCAGCAGCGGATCGCTGCCCGTGACCGCGAAGTCGGTGAACCGCGCACGCGGGGTGAGGCCGAGTTCGGAGGCCTTCTTCTCGCTCATGATCAGGACCGCCGACGCGGCGTCGGTGAGCGGCGAGGAGTTGCCGGGGGTGATGCTCCAGTTGATCTCCGGGAACCGCTTGTGCAGCTCATCGTCGGCGAATGAGGGCTTGAGCCCACCCAGTCCCTCGACGGTCGTGGATGCGCGGATGGTCTGGTCGACATCGTGAACGCGGCCGTCGACGGTGATCGGAATGATCTCGTTCTTGAAGCCGCCGGCTTCGGTGACCTGCGCGGCCAGCTGATGCGAGCGGGCCGAGTACTGGTCCAGGGCTTCGCGGTCGATGTTCCACCGAGCAGCGATCAGTTCTGCTGAGACACCCTGACCGATCAGGCCGTCGGGGTAGCGCGCGGCGAGCGGTGCGCGGTTGGGGTCCTGATCGACCGAGCTGTAGCCCATCGGCACTCGGCTCATCGACTCCACACCACAGGCGACGACGATGTCGTAGGCACCGGCGATTACACCCTGTGCGGCGAAGTGGACGGCCTGCTGGCTGGAACCGCACTGCCGGTCGACGGTCGTACCCGGCACCGATTCCGGGATTCCCGCAGCCAAGATGGCTGTCCGGGCAATGTTGAGGGCCTGTTCACCGGCCTGCGAGACGCAACCGGCGATGACGTCGTCGATCGTCGCCGGATCGAGATCGTTGCGCTCCAGCAATGCTCCGAGTGTGTCTGCGAGCAGATTCACCGGGTGAATCTGCGATAGTGCTCCGCCGGGCTTACCCTTACCGGACCCTGTTCGAACGATATCGACGATCACTGCTGACCCCATGTGGCCACATCTCCCGTTCACGATTGGGGGCCAGACGGCCCACGATTTCCTCTGTGGCGCCAACGCTAGGAACAAAAGGCCTGCGACCGGTGTCTCAATGCGCAACACGAATGTGTCGCAGATCACTGGTGTGTATCTCGTGAGGCAGTCCGCCGAAATCGTCGGCAGCGGTTAGCCGTATGCCACGTGGGGCGTCCGGCGCAACCAGTCGCGATGCGCGGTTCGTCGGGGGCCTAAGACTGTTCGATGTTGGGACACGCCGAGGCCTGGCCACCGCCGTACCTTGTGGCGGATATGAGGTCAATACCCGGCCTGGCAGACTGCACGGCGACCTAGCCGCGCGAGGGAGAAACATGAACGACGACAGGTCCCGCGCGTGCCGCCCACCACGCGCCGAAAAGTACGGACAGGAACCAGCCTCCAACTCCAGCGGTTCGAGGCGGTCGCACGTCGTGGACTGGGCGTGGGAGCCCGTCTCGGAGGAAGCGATATCCGACCTATCGTCCCGCCTGGAACATAGCCGAGACGCAGTGCTGTCGAGTGCCGACGCGTGGAGCCGTGGAGTACCCGCCGACTTCCTTCAGACGCTTCTGCGGCACTGGTCGAGAGCGTTCGACTGGCGCGTTCCGGAGCAGCGCATCCGGTCCTACCCATGGGTCCGGACCCATATCGACGGGGTGCCGGTCACCGCAATTCATCAACGCGCGACCGATCCGGACGCGCCGGTCGTCGTGCTGCTGCACGGTTGGCCGGACTCCTTCTTACGATTCGAACGCGTCCTGCCACTATTAACGGACGTCCACGCCGTGATCCCCTGCCTAATGGGCTTTCCCGGCGCCGTCGGCGTGTCCGATCGGGTGGCGACCCCGCAACTCATGGCCGACCAGGTCGCCGCGTTGATGAACGCACTCGGGTACGACCGGTATGTGGTGTCCGGTGGTGACGTGGGCAGCGTGGTCGCCACACATTTGGCCACGAACCACGGCGATGCCGTTGCCGCACTGCACCTGACTGACCTGCCGGCTATCCGTGTGCCCGAGGCGATTCGCGAAAGCCTGACCGAAAGCGAGCAGAAGTACTACCGGGACGCGCGTCGATGGCGTTCAGCCGAAGGGGGTTATCTGGTCGAACAGGCGACCAAACCCCACACCCTGGCACACGCCCTCGCCGACTCGCCCGCGGGTCTGGCGGCGTGGATCATCGAGAAACTGCACGGATGGTCCGACCACAACGGTGACGTCGAATCGGCCTTCACACGCGACGACCTCCTCACCTGGGTGAGCCTGTACTGGCACACCAGGGCGATCGGCACCTCTTTCGATCCCTACTCGGCTCTGCCGCTCGATGTTCCTTTCATCAAAACACCCACCGCGGTCAGCATGTTCAGTCACGGCCTGCTGCCGCCAGAGCGATCGCTGTTTGCCAAATTCTACAATGTGCGGTCCTGGGCACTTCATGACTCTGGGGGACATTTTGCGGCGTGGGAGAAGCCTGCAGAGTTCCTCAGCGGGCTGCACGCGGCGGTCGGTTTCGTAAGCCCCACAGTTTGCTCTGATGTCACGTGAGTAGTCACAGAGTGACGCCTAAAGACCCATAGCTCGTGTGGTCGGCAGCCAGGATGGTGCACGCGTCTACTTTAGTTCTTCGCGGACGAAAAGCTTCGGCGAAGTGGGCCGGGATACGTTCGAGCGGGGAGACGTCGAGCCCTCCACCACAGCGCACTCGCGAATCTGCACTGCGCTGTAACTGCTGCTGTGGCAGAACGAGTTCGACAGCACCTGCCACTCTCGTGAAGGTGTCGAGCAGCTCAAGAATCGGTGTTTCCTGCGCTAGCGTCGTCGTTTGGCGAAAATCAGATGATGACGTCCATCGACGACCTCGATGGACCGAAATCGCGGCCGCAGCTCCTAGCTGGAGACGTTGTAAGAATGGGCCCGGTTCGCTTGCCGAGCTCGTGCATCGCACGAAACTTAGGTGGGGACAGCCCTGTGTCGGCCACGTACTTACGAGCAGCTGTTTCTGGTGCCCCCGGTCAGACTCGAACTGGCACTGGACGGGTTTTGAATCCGTTGCCTCAATCCGACGGTCTTCGTCGGATCAGGAGCGGTTCCGCATGGTCCATCGCCAGTCGGCGAACTTGGTTTCGATGCGGCGGATTCGCTCGGCCGACAGCCGGCCTTTGCGGTAGTCGGCGCGACGGTTCGCCGCCCACTGACCGATGGGGAAGCCGTCGATCACGTCCCGCTGGCGGGGGTTGCTGGTGCCGTGCACGGCTCGGTACCGGTGCAGGTGCGCTAGGCCGGCCTCGAACGCGGCGGCCGATGCCGCGTCCTGAGGGTTCCATACCCAATCCGCAAACTCGTTCTCAATCAGCATGATTCGGTCACCGGACAGTCGGCCTTTGCGGTAGTCGGCGCGACGGTTCGCCGCCCACTGACCGATGGGGAAGCCGTCGATCATGTCGTGCTGGCGGGGGTTGCTGGTGCCACGGGTGGCGGCGTAGCGGCGCAGGTGCGCGACCCCGGCCGCGAAAGCGGCATCGAGCACGTTCCACCGCCAGCCGGGGAACTCGGTTTCGATCCGGCGGGCCCGCTCCGCGGGCAACCGACCTCTGCGGTAGTCGGTGCGGCGGTTGTCGACCCAGGCGCCGATCGGAAATCCGTCGATCATCGCATCGCGGGATGGCGAGCTCGAACCGTGTGCGGCGACGTAGCGGTGCATGTGTGCGATCCCGGCGTCGAACCGCCGATCGTCCGCACGACTGCGGCCAGTGGTGGGGGTATCGTGCTCGCCAGGCATGGCGTCACCGCCTGTTCGTGGCGGCGGGTCGTACCGTCCACTGCCAGTCCGGGAACTCGGTCTCGATGCGGCGGATCCGCATCTGTGGTCACGCACGTTGTGCGACGAACTCGAGGCCTCGGCTACGCCCAGTCGTATCAAACACTCACCCGCCAGATCCGTGCTCGTGGACTACGACCACGGTGTGTCGACTGCGCGGCGGTGACCGAACGGGCCAACGCGATCATCGAACACCCGCCCGGTGAAGAGACACAATGGGATTGGGTGGAGCTGCCCAATCCTCCAGCGCATTGGGGTTGGGGCTCGACCGCGTTCCTGCTCGTTGGGTCGCTGTCGCATTCGGGTCGATGGCGCGGTTATCTGGCACCGGAGATGACCCGACCCCACGTGATCGCCGGGATCGATCGGATCACCCGCCGCTTAGGTGGGGTCACCAAGACGTGGCGGTTCGACCGGATGGCCACGGTGTGTCATCCGGCGACCGGGGCGTTGACTGCCGAGTTCGCCGGCGTAGCCAAGCACTACGGGGTATCGGTGGCGGTGTGCCAACCACGACGCGGGAACCGCTAGGGTGTGGTCGAGAAAGCCAATCACACTGCCGCGCAGCGCTGGTGGCGAACTCTTCCCGACGAGGTGACCGTCGAGGATGCCCAGGCCAGTTGCGACACATTCTGCCGGACCCGCTCAGACGTGCGGATGCGTCGCACCCGCGATGGCCGGTCCAACGTGCTCACGGTGGCCAAACGCGAGCCCCTGAGTGCCCCACCGCCGGTTCCGTACCCGGCCACTGTCACCGAAGTGCGACACGTGTCTCGTCAGGCGCTGGTGTCCTGGAAAGGCAACCAGTACTCGGTGCCACCGGAGTTGGCGATGAGCGAGGTGACCGTCAGCGAGCGCCTCGGTGACGGGCATATCGACATTGCCACGACCTCGGGCATCGTGATCGCCCGCCATCGCCTCGCCACCGCCGGATCGGGAGCACAGGTGCGTGACCACGGGCATGTCGTCGCCCTGGACACCCTCGCCCAGGCCAGCGACTCACCGAGTCGTCGACCGCATCGCCGCAAGGAACGAATCCCGCCCGGCCAGACCGCGCGACAAGCTGCCGAAGTGTTGCGCCGCAACGCCTCCAACACCGGCGCCGCCCCCGTAGAGGCGTCGGTCATCGACCTCAACGTCTACGAACGCGCCGCACAGAACAGGACCCACCTCCCATGACCACCAAGACCACATCGTCGGACCCCAATAGTGCTGCACCACAGTCACAACCAGCGATCTCGCTGTATCAGCAACTACGCGGCCATCTGGCCGTACTCAAACTCGATGCTGCCGCCCAAGCCCTGCCCCAGGTCCTGGCAACCGCTGGCGAGCAGGAATGGACGATGACCCAGACCCTCGAGCATCTCCTCGCGATCGAGGTCGATGCCACCGAGGCCCGCCGACTGGCCGGCCGGCTACGGTTCGCCTGCCTGCCCACCCCGGCCACCCTGGATGGGTTCGACTACGACGCCGCCCCCGGCGTAGACCGAACGTTGATCCGCGAACTGGGCACCTGCGCCTACCTCGAGTCCGCGACGAACGTACTGCTCATTGGACCTCCAGGCACCGGCAAAACACATCTGGCCGTCGGCCTGGCCCACGCCGCAGTACACGCCGGATACCGCACGTATGTGACCACCGCCGCCGACCTCGCCGCCCGCTGCCACAAAGCCGCGATCGAGGGCCGATGGGCCACCTGCATGCGGTTCTTCGCCGGACCCACCCTGCTCGTCATCGACGAACTCGGCTATCTGCCATTACTGGCCGAAGCCGCCTCAGCCCTGTTTCAAGTTGTGGCACAACGGTATCTGAAAACATCCGTCGTGATCACCACCAACAGATCGGTCGCCGAATGGGGCGAAGTCCTCGGCGACACCACCGTCGCCGCAGCCATGCTCGACCGACTGCTACACCGCTCAGTCGTCCTCAAACTCGACGGAGATTCCTACCGCCTGCGCGACCACCACGCACGCACCCAGAACCAGCGCACCGCCACCGCACCAACCCGAAGATCGCTACAGTAGGAGCCGCCCACAGGTGGGGAAATTCAGTAAGCACACCTGGGGAACTTTCCTGAGCCTCGTCACAAACCAAGGCTGGCTCAACCCGGTTACTCAACCGGCGGCGGGCATGCCACTGAAGTCGAGTGGGGCTTCTTCGTCTGTGGATCGGCAGAAACTGGTCGTGCTTGGCGCCAGCACAGCAGTAGGCGTCGTGGTCGCGCTCATCCTCAACCTCACACTCGGGAACACAGGCGGGCCTGACTTTGAGAGTCGGGAACAAGCTCTCCTGAGCGCGGTCAGCGTGCCCGGAGTCTCCGATGAAGCTCTGCTGTCCATGGCCATGAGAAAGTCCCCACTGGTGGCCAGGTCGAGGTCCCCGCTGGTGGCCAGATAAAAGTCCCCACCCTGTGTTCGTCGTGTCGACCCGGAACTGAGGGCCCAGGCGATGACGGTGAAGGTGCCAACCGATCACCATCACCGCCTGGGAGTTCCATTGAAGTCTGCGAAGGACCGTATGGACATCATTTCTGCTTACCGAGAACTCGGAAGCTATCGCGCCGCAGCCGAGGTGTGCGGCACCACCCACAAGACCGTCAAACGTGTGGTCGACCGGTTCGAGGCCGACGATCAACCACCCGATCGCAAGGAACGGGCCCGCAACTACGACACCGTCGCCGAGCTGGTCGCCGAGAGAGTCGAGCGGTCACACGGCCGGATCACCGCCAAACGTCTGCTACCAGTAGCGCGAGCGGCGGGCTATGCAGGCTCGGCCCGCAACTTCCGTCGTCTCGTCGCCCAGGAGAAAACACAGTGGCGCCGTGATCACCATCGTGGGCGTCGCCCGGCAGTGTGGGCTCCGGGTGACTACCTGGTCATCGATTGGGCCGTGATCGGCGGCCTGCACATGTTCTGCGCGGTGTTGGCGTTCTCACGCTGGCGGTTCGTTCGGTTCGCCACCAATGAAACATCCACCACCACACTCGGATTCATCGCTGAAGCCTTTGAGGAGATCGGTGGAGTACCCAACAAGGTACTCGCTGATCGGATGGGCTGCCTCAAAGGTGGAGTCGTCGCCAACGTCGTCGTACCCACCCCCTCGTATGTGCGGTTTGCCACCCACTACGGGTTCGCCCCGGATTTCTGTCACGGCGCCGATCCGGAATCGAAAGGGATCGTGGAGAACCTCTGCGGGTACGCGCAGTCAGATCTGGCGCAACCGTTGTGGACCGAAGCCAAGATCGCCGCTGGTCGTGACGACGTGCAGCTGGATGTGCACGCAGCGAACCGGGCCGCGCGGGACTGGTGTGTCGAGGTCAACACCCGCCGCCACAGCGACACACTGTGCGTGCCTGCTGAGCAACTCGATGTGGAACGAGAAGTGCTGTCGACGTTGCCATCTCTGCGGGCCCAAGTCGGCCCACCGCCGGTCACCCGAAAGGTCGATCGCCTCTCATGTATCCGGTACGCCTCGGCCCGCTACTCGGTACCCAACCGGCTCATCGGCACCACCGTGACCCTCATCCAGGACGGTGAACGGCTCCTGATCGCCGAACCCGCCTCAGGCGAGGTGATCGCCGAACATCTGCTGGCCGCACCCGGAGAGGTCGTCCTCAACGATGACCACTACGGCGGGCCACGCACACCGCCCAGTCGTGCACCACGACCCAAAACCGCAGCAGAGAAGCAGTTCTGCGCTCTCGGTGAGGTTGCTGAGCAGTTCCTGGTCGGTGCCGCCGCGATCGGTAACACCCGCCTAAGCGGTGAACTCGACGACATCCTCGGGCTCGTCACCTCCCACGGCCACGAACAGGTGCTCACCGCCCTGACCAGGGCGGTGGCATTCCGACGGTTCAAGGCCGCCGATGTGCGTTCGATCCTCGATGCCGGAGCCGGCACCCCCAACCCGCGACCGGCCGGCACAGCACTGCTCGGGCACCTGCCTACCGCGCCCACCCGCTCGCTGGATGCCTACAAGCTCGGCGCCGGCGACAAGGAGGTGTCATGACCACCACAACATCGACATCAGTTGCACCAACAGTGCCGCCACTACCGGCCGACCTCGACCAAGCGCTACGCCGATTGAAGCTCGCCTCGATCCGCCGCACCGCACCCGAGGTACTGCTCACCGCGAAAACCCAGCGATGGACACCCGAAGAAGTGCTGCGGACCCTGGTCGAAGCCGAGATCGCCGCTCGTGATGCCTCCAACATCCGCAACCGACTCAAAGCTGCCGGGTTCCCGGTCACCAAAACCCTGGAATCGTTCGACGTGGCCGCATCCTCCATCCCGGCCAACACCTTCGAATACCTATCCTCACTGGAATGGGTTCGAGCCCAACACAATCTGGCCTTGATCGGCCCAGCCGGGACTGGCAAGAGTCACACCCTGATCGGGCTGGGGATCGCCGCAGTACACGCCGGACACAAAGTGCGGTACTTCACCGCCGCCGACCTCGTGGAGACCCTGTATCGCGGACTGGCCGACAACACCGTCGGCAAAACCATCGACACCCTGCTACGCCAAGATCTGCTCATCCTCGACGAGATCGGATTCGCACCACTCGACGACACCGGCACCCAACTACTGTTCCGGCTCGTCGCCGGCGCCTACGAACGCCGCTCTCTCGCGATCGCCAGCCACTGGCCCTTCGAACAATGGGGACGATTCCTGCCCGAACACACCACCGCCGCCAGCATCCTCGACCGGCTCCTACACCACGCCACCATCGTCATCACCGACGGCGACTCCTACCGCATGACACACCGAACGGAGGTACCACCCACCTAGAACATCCCGCACAGGGTGGGGACTTTTACCTGGCCACCAGCGGGGACATCAAACTGGCCGTTGACACTCTGCTGTTCCACGGATGGAACCTCTGTTCGGTCATCTGTCGCACCAGTAACAACCCGTACCAAGATCAGATGCTCCGGCATCGAGGCCAGTTCACCGTCGAAGAACAGATCGAATCAACCGTGTGACAGGTGGTAATCCCGATCTTCCGAACACCATTTACGCGAAACTGTGCCCAGAGATGGCGCCCTAGCTGCCGCGGACTCCCTCTGCGAAAGTGGGGTCTCCGTCGGTCAAGTCCCAGGTAGTGGTGTAACTCGTTTCTGATCCTTCGTCGCTTTCAGGCAGGCAGTTCGATCAGCGGGTCGGTAGTGGCCTCCGTTGTTGTGGTGGTGTCGGTGGTCAGGGTCAGTCGGCATCGGGTGAGGACCTCGAGGCCGAGGTATCGGCGGCCTTCGGCCCACTCGTCGGTCTGCTCGGCCAGGACCGCGCCGATGAGTCGGATGATGGCGTCACGGTTGGGGAAGATACCCACAACGTCAGTGCGGCGGCGAATTTCGCGGTTGAGTCGTTCGGTGGGGTTGTTGGACCAGATCTGTCGCCACACGTCATCGGGGAAGCCTGTGAAGGCCAACAGGTCCTCTCGAGCGTCACCGAGATGGTCAGCAACCTTGGGGAGTCTGCCTTCGGTGTATTCCAGGAGTCGGTCGAACTGCTCGTGCACGGCAGTGGCGGTGGGCTGGTCATAAACGCTGTGCAGCATCGCTTTGACCGCCGGCCACATGGACTTGGGGCACACCGCCATCAGGTTGGCCGCGTAGTGGGTACGGCACCGTTGCCACACGGCGCCGGGCAGGTTCGCCGCGATCGCCTCGACCAGTCCGGCGTGGGCATCAGAGGTCACCAGACGCACCCCGCCCAGCCCGCGGGCGACCAGATCGGCGAAGAAGGTGTTCCAGGAGGCTTTGGTTTCGCTGGTCGCTACTTGCATGCCCAACACCTCGCGGTGGCCATCGCCGTTGACACCGGTCGCCAGCAGGACAACGGCTTTGACGACCTGCTTGTTCTCGCGGACTTTGATCGTCAACGCATCGGCGGTGACGAAGGTGAACGGCCCGACCTCGTCGAGGCGACGATGGCGGAACGCTGTGACCTGTTCGTCGAGGTCGGTGGCCATGCGTGAGACCTGTGACTTCGACAGCGAGTCGATGCCGAGAGTTTTGACCAGCTTGTCCATCCGGCGGGTCGAGACTCCAGCGAGGTAGCAGTCGGCCACGACGGTGATCAGTGCTGACTCGGCCCGCTTGCGGCGTTCGAGGAGCCACTCGGGAAAGTAGCTGCCCGAACGTAGCTTGGGAATGGCGACGTCGACGGTGCCGACGCGGGTATCCAGTGGCCGGTGGCGGTAGCCGTTGCGGCGGTTGGTGCGCTCTGGTGTGCGTTGGTTCCATTCGGCTCCGCAGACCGCGTCGGCATCGGCCGACAGCAGCGCGTTGATCATGGTTTGCAGCAGCTCACGCATCAGATCTGGTGACGCCTCGGCCAGGGCTTGGCCAAGAAGGCCTGCAGGGTCGACAATGTGGGGTGCGGTCATCGCGATGACTCCTCGAGGATTCTGTGGAAGGTTGACTCGAAGGATCACGCGGTGGCCGCTCTGCATCCGTTAACGACACGACGTCGATAACGAACTCGGCCACCGAGTTACACCACTCTATGGGGCACTACTTCTCCGTCGAAACTTCAACTCCCACTGGACGGGTTGTGAACCCGTTGCCATCGGCTACTTCGACGGGTTCCGTACTGTCCACTGCCAGTCGGCGAACTCGGATTCAAGCGCCCAACCGGCGATGGTGCCGGGCCGGAACCGCAGCGGAACGGCCGAGGGGTGTTGGAGTGCTGCCGCGATGACGTCGTTAGGTTGCCGAGGATGGCTTCTCCGAACTGCTCAGCTAGCCAGCACGGCGAGGACAAGTATCACGACGAAGACGACGGCTGGTGCAAACTTGGCGGCTAGCCCGGGCGGTTGTCGAGGAATCGTTGATAGTGGCGGCGACATAGCTGACGGGTATGCACTTGCTTAGAGCAGTCGGCAACGGCGCACCTCTTATCGCCGATCAGATGCTTCCGGTAGTGCGACCGGCACATGCCTCTGCTCCGGGCTGGCTTGTCACAGTGGTCTGCGGTGCAGTGAGTAGGGTGCTGCGGTAGCTCTGTTGTTCCGTATTTCACCACCCGCCGACGGTGCTTCTGGCACATCCCATGAGACTCCGGGCGTCGTTCGCAGTCGGCAACCGAGCACGTCTTAGGTGGCTCGGTGAGGCCGTCACGATTCCACTCGGCGAGCATCGGTGCGACCTCTGCAGGATCGCGGCGCCACGTGGCTGGTCGACCGCCTTTGGCGATGTTGCACGTCTTATGAGCGAGCGCCAGGTTCTCTGGATCGTGTGTGCCTCCCCGTGAGATTGGCAGCACGTGATCAACTTCGGGAGCCAGGGGGTGAGGCTTCTGCGCTGTCGCTGGGACGAGGAGTCCACACAGGTGACAGTTGCCACCGTCACGGCGTCGAAGAGCATCAGCCGACATGTACAGCGATGCACTGCGATGCCGGCATTCATCGCATAGGCGCTTCGACACCGGTGTCAGCCGTCGGCTCGTTCCGTTAGCCGGCGCGAGGTAGTCAATGGCAGTGCCGCACTGGGCACAATCTCCATGCGTAGCTGCGTCCGCGTGACGGCGTGCGAGATTGCGGCAGACCATCGAACAGTACGAAGCGGTGCTCTGTGGCCCCACTGGTTCGTTGCACCAGGTACATGGCTGGTTCGGTGTCCGAACCTCGCGGACCTTTATAGGTTGGAGTGGCGTAATCCCAGCGCACCGTTGTTTCAGATGGGTCGAGCAAAGCCCTCGCCCCGTGACGTCACGAGTGCATTCCGGACCAGCGCATCGCGGCTTGCATGCTTCGCTGCAGTAGCGGCGCCCCCGCGGTAAACCGGCGAGGTCTGCGCCGCATCCCCGACATGGGCGGCGTACCACCGCGACGGAGGCAGATATAGCTGCGCCTTGCAGCGGTGCGGTGTGCAGGCTGCCCCGCCGTTGCAGTGTTGCGTAGTGGGTGTTGCATAGGCCACGTGCCTTGGCAGGCCTGCCGCAGCCGTCCTTGCTGCAAGCGCGACGGGACGATCGATGTGATCCGCGCTGCCGGTCATAGTGGGTTTGGCACAACCCTTTTGCCACGGACTTGAGGGAGCACTCGGGATGTGAACAGTCGGCGCGTTTACGCAAGTCGAGTCGTCCAGTGCGCTTTAACCGCAAGTAGTGCTTGTGACACAGACCGTCGGCGGAGGCACTTCTGCTGCCGCAGTCGGGTGCACGGCAAGGGCCTGGTCGCCGTTTGTTCGCGCTGCCGAGGGGGTCGCCGTACCTCCAGAACGCCTGGTAGTGCTTGGAGCAGAGCTGATGCTTCTTTATGTCGATTTTGTTGCCACAGCCGTCGACGGCACAACCTTCGCTGCCTGTTTGTGCTGGTTGAGGCATGATCGCAATTCTAGGTTGCCCGTACGACAAACTGCGGCGGCTCGCGCTAGGGCAGTACGGCGAGGTAGCGGACTGGTACGCGAAAAGAGCTGCACAAGGCCGTGGCGCGCTAGGAGCTGGCGAATCGAGTTCAGCGAATACGCTCTGATCGACTACCCGAGGTCTGGGGTGGCCACCGCAACCCTGTTCGCTACACCAACCTCATGATGTGGGCATCCAGCTCGATGAGTTGGCGCGCCGCTTGTTTCCACTCCACCTGAGGCTACCGCCTCCCGCTTGACCGCTCGGACCAACCCTGTATCCCGTTTACTTAATCCTGTGGTCACACAGACATCGTTCCCGGCGTGGGTTTGGTTTCTTCCTCTGGAAGACCCTTTGGATCTGCCCCAAGGCTCAGTTCACATGTTCTGGGATCCCCGACCAGCACGCGATCCTGGCTGGACACGCGCAGACTTTCCAGATGCAATCAGACCTATGGAGGCGGTAATCTCGCTGAAGATTTGGCAGATCGAGGCAGTACCGCAGTCTCCCATCGAGCGCGCCAGCCAGGCGGCCTTCACCGCCGCACGTCTGGCGTTTCCAAACTACTTCGATACTGAAGCAGCAGCTACGGAAGAACACGGCGCCCAGAACGCGCCCCAGGAACACCTTGTGAGTGCATCTACGACTGCTGCTGGCGGGCAACCTCCTCTGGCCCCCCGGACCGTGGTTGAGGCGAGCTGTGTGCAGTACCAGGTTGACACACCTGGCGCCGTCGAGATACCGAGAATGATGCTGGAGCGGGCGATCGAGCACGTCCAGCGGCTGCAGCGAGCGTGTAGTTACGTAAGTGGCCGTGCAGTGCGGGCGCTTACATTGCAAACTCTGCCGGTCACCATCCCGCTTGCGACGGCCACTGTCACGACGGCCACCGCTACTCCTCAGTTCACTACAGATGGAAGTGTCATCCCATACCTAATACCCGCAAATATGTACAGCCTCGCGAACCGATCGGAGTTCACCACCGACGAGGTGGCTCGGGTCATCGCATTCGCGGAACGCGATGAAGGGTTCCTTGGTGGTTTCCTTTCCTCTCAGGCAGAAGCTCGGGCTGCGTTGACTTTTCGCGGCGACTGCCGCGCTAGCGTTCTAGCGAGCGCCACCGGGTGCGAGATTTTGTTAGACGATCTCCTACGTCACCTGCTGTGGGAGAGCGGTCGCCGCCCTGAAGATTGCGTGCGCATCTTTTTCGACCAAGGGCAGGTCACGACTGCCCTCAAGCGGGCCCTTAAGCACACACAACCCTATTTAAAAGGCCAGTGGGACATCGCAGTTCAACCTGAATTGAAGGCGTGGCAGCATGACGTAGCGCGCATCCGACACATGACGATCCACGCAGGCTACCGACCCACCTTTGATCAGGCTCATGCCGCTCTCGATTCAGTCGACGGCCTGCAAACATACGTAGGCGATCTCGTTCTGGCCAAGAAGCACAAGTTCCCACGAACGGCGCTCATGATGTTCGGCGAAGATGAGATCATTCGACGGAACCTCTACACTGCGAAAGTTAAAGCTGCATATCAGGATCAGAGAGATAACGATTGGGCTACCAGATTCATCCGTTGGCGAGACTGTCTCGAGCGACTGATCGACGCCGAGCTTTATTCAGCCCAGGATGTCGAAGTAGACGACTTATCCCTGCTCGCAGTAATCCTCCCACCAAGGCGACTGACGTGGGTGCTACACGACGTCAAAGGTCACCGCGCGTGCCGGGCAGCGATCGAGGAGGGACAAGTGCCATCCCACGTTCGTTCGTCATTGACGACGATGATGAATGAACTGCCGTCGAACTCCGGGCCGGTCTCTGCGCTTGTGGATGGACTCTTTGGGGCCGTACCGGAGGAAGACTGGGTAAGTGAACACCGGCGACTGCCACTTTGGGAGGTCATGGTTGACGGTAGGGACTTCTACTGATGAGTGCACCCGATCGCGTGCCAGAAGGAGCGAGCTCGGCTGGCGTCCGAGAAGACTTGACGTCCGCGCGCACGCCCATAGTTAGTCTCGACAGGCGAACGTAATTGCCTACCACGGTCCGCATCAGGACCCAGTTGGCCAGTCGGCGAACGGAGGGCGGACCGCGTTCACCTTGCTCGTCAAGTTGGAAATGTCGTCGAGTGCGGCGCTGAGCCAATCATCGTCTATGAAGAATTGCGTCTTCCCAGTAATCCAGCGCAGGAGGCGCTGTTGTCTTCCTGGGTCCGTGGCTGGGCGGGCGTGGAGGACGTCGTTGCGAAGTCCTCCAGCGGCGCGCAGAGCTTGGCCGCCTACCTCGCAGTGAATCACCCTAGGTTCTGTGCCGCCTCCAATTTGGGCTGGTCCTCGGGGCCGAGGCCAGAGTAGTGGAGCGTTTCGAACTCGGTCGGGGGAATCTGGCCGATGCTCGAGTGCAACCTGCTGTTGTTGTACCAGTCGACCCAACCGGCGGTCGCGAACTCGACGTCGGAGACGGTCTTGTACGGACCGGAGTGGAAGATCGTGGTCCGGATGCACTCTGTCTTGTACAAGCCGTTCACCGACTCGGCCAGCGCGTTATCGTAGGCGTCCCCGACCGTTCCGATCGACGCGGCGATGTCTTCCAGGCGCAGACGCTCAGTCAGTGTAACCGATGTGTACTGACTACCGGCATCCGAATGATGAATCAGCTCAGCAGCTTTCACCGGATGCCCTTCCCGATTCCGCTGCCACAGTGCCATCCGAAGCGGGACCGTCACCAGCTCCACTGTCTTCGATGTCGATACGTGCCACGCCACGATTCGGCGCGAGAACACGTCGATGATGAACACCACGTACACCCACCCAGCCCATGTCCGGCAGTACGTGAAATCGGTCACCCAGACGCGGTTCGGTTCGGCGGCACTGAACTGTCGGTTCAGCAGGTCCTCCGCGCGTACACCATCAGCGGATCTGACGGTCGTGCGGACTCCCTTGGACCTTCGAATCCCGTTGTGGCCTAACACTTTCATCGCTCGATCAACGGCGCCATAGGACACCCCAGGCAGGGTTGTCCGGTGCAGATGGGCGCGCATCTTCACCCGCCCGTAGAGGCCCTCCGGAGTCATCTTCCGCCGGCCGTCGTCATCGGTGCGCCAGACAACGTTGCGCACCGCATCGACGACGTGGGCATCAGAGACGGTCCGTGCGGCAGGTGCCCGGGTTCGCCATGCCCGATAGGTTCGTGCGGCAATCGTGCAGCCCTGCTCCCGCAAGACCCGGCAGATCGACTCGACCGCAAAACCATTGGCGCGCATCTGGTCTATGAACGCCACGATCATCGGTTGCGGGGGTCGAGTTCCCCCGCGAAGAAAGTTGTCGCCGCTTTCAAAATGGCGACGTCTTCGCGTAACTGCTTGTTCTCCGCCTTGAGTCGCTTGATTTCGGCGGACTCCTTCGAGGTGGTCCCCGCGCGGGCGCCGGCATCGACCTGGGCTTGTACGGCCCACCGACGTACCGTCTCCCCGCCGACGCCGACCTGCTTGGCGATCGCCTCTGCCGCGGCAGTCAACGACGTGTACTCCCCGCCGTGCGCCTCCAGCAACCGTAAGGCCCTCGAACGGACCTCCGGATCGATTTTCTTAGGCATATGCTCATCCTTCCTGACTCAGAAGGAAGCGGCATCAAAGCTGGGGTGATTCACAGTACGTCCTGACCCCGGGATCGGACGCTTTGGGCGCTACGTCGAGGAACCGCTGCCCGATCCCGGTTGTTGTTGCGCCTGACAGGCTGTCGGCGGTGAACGCTTCAGGTAACGCCGGAGACAGTCGCGGCACATCGAAGAGCAATGTGCCTTCGAGGGACGTGACGGCGTACGCGAGCTCCCCGATCGCGGCAAGGTAGAGGTCACCAGGGGTTGCAAACTGAGAACGCATTTGGGCAACAACGTACCAGGCATCACACGTGCAACGGCGGCGATAGAACCGCGAGACGCGCGCGTGCGAGGGCTTCGCACCTCGCGTGACTCGGAAAGTACGTAACGTTTGAGAATCCAACAGCGTGGAGCAACGTGATGTCCTGCACCCACGTCGCTCCCGCACAATCACCCTGAATGCCGGGTTGCGTCCGATGGGGGTCACGCCGAGCCGGTTCGCCGGCGGTCGGTGTTGTGTGAGGTGCCGGCGTCCGCCGTCATCGACTGCCAACTGCGCTGACATCTCATCGGAGCGGCTACGCCGCACAGTGTTTCGCGGGTCTGCTTTGCTGACCCCTTCCATTCTCCTGCCCGCGGACGGCTGCCGCAAGGCGCGAAAAACTAATCCGCCCTACGGGTTTCAGGCCTTGCGGCCCGAATGACTTTCTCGCTTCTCCCCTTGCCCCAGACGCCCGCGGGCAAGAGATGGCAGGTGTCAAACAAAGCACCGGCCCGCCAGGGCCGACACCCACGGGGAGACACCATGAGCCGCAGCACCAAGACGACCAGCAGCACCGACCGCGAAGCCCGCGCCGCCAAGCAGCGCGAACGCGCCGCCGAGCTGCAAGCCACCATCACCGCAAAGATGGAAACCCTCACCCAGACCGACCAGTGGGCGGCATTCCTCGACTACGCCACCAAGTTGTCGAATTGCCGTCTGACTACATCAACGACTAGATTCCCTCCAGTTATACGAATGTGATTCGGCCGTGATGGTCGGGGGCCTGAACGGGAGCGTCGTGAACAAGGTCGTACGGGTGTCGGTCTGCGCGGCGGTGACAGTTGTCGTCGCGCTCGGTTCGCTGGTCGGCGGGGGGGGGGGGGCTGGTGCACGAGTAGGTGACATCTGATCTGGCTTGCCCTGCCGGGCGGCCTGGAAGGATGCCAGCTGTGCCCAAGCCCTATCCCCAGGAGTTCCGCGACGACGTTGTCCGCGTCGCCCAGAACCGTGAAGACGGTGTGACTCTCGAACAGATCGCTGCCGACTTCGGTATCCACCCGATGACCCTGAACAAGTGGATCCGCAAGGCCGACGTGGAGGCCGGGATCAAGCCCGGCACCACGTCGGCCGAATCGCGTGAGCTGCGCGAGGCCAAGCGGCGTGTGCGCCTGCTTGAACAGGAGAACGAGGTCTTACGCCGGGCGGCGGCGTACCTGTCCCAAGCGAATCTGCCGGGAAAAGGTGGTACCCGCTCGTGAGTGAGCTGGCCGCTGACGGCATCCCCGTCACGGTGGCGTGTCGGGTACTCAAGATCGCTCGCCAGCCCTACTACCGGTGGCGCAAGAACCCGATCACCGACGCCGAGCTCGCCGAGGCGTACCGGGCCAACGCCCTGTTCGACGCCCACCGCGAAGACCCGGAGTTCGGCTACCGCTACCTCGCCGACGAGGCCGAAGCCGCAGGCGAGAAGATGTGCCGGCGGACGGCGTGGCGGATCTGCTCCGCCGGCGGCTGGACCAGCACCATCAGCAAGAGAGGCCGCGGCAAGCACCGCAAGGCCGGCCCGCCTGTACACGACGATCTCGTCAAGAGAGACTTCACCGCGCCCGGCCCCAACGAGCTGTGGCTGACCGACATCACCGAGCACTGGACGGCCGAGGGCAAGCTGTACCTGTGCGCGATCAAGGACGTCTACTCGGGCCGGATCGTCGGGTACTCGATCGACTCGAGAATGAAGTCCCGCCTGGCCGTGGCCGCCCTGAACAGCGCTGTCGCCAGGCGAGGGGACGTGGCCGGCTGCGTTCTGCACAGCGATAGAGGGTCTCAATTTCGTTCGAAGAAGATGCAGAAGGCCATCACCCGGCACGGCATGCTCGGGTCGATGGGCAGGGTCGGTGCGTGTGGTGACAACGCGGCGATGGAGAGCTTCTTCTCGCTGCTACAGAACAACGTCCTCGACCGTCGATCCTGGGCCACCAGAGACGAGCTCCGGGCCGCCATCGTGCACTGGATCGAACGGACCTACCACCGCCGCAGACGACAGGACCGCCTCGGCAGATTGACCCCCATTGAATTCGAGACCATCATCAACCACGAGGCCCCTCAGGCCGCGTGACTAACCCTGTCACCTATCCGTGCACCAGGCCCGGGGTTCGGCAACCGCCGACTCCCTCTCGCGGTATCTGAACCTGCCGCTGGTCAATCGTGATGCGTCGCAGGGGCCGGGCGGTGTGCACCCGGCGCTGCCGACGGATGCCAGCACTCTGCAGCGGTTGGTCGACCAGGCCCGCGATCGCGGACTCGACCCGTCGTCGTATGAGGCGTTGCTGTTCCAGTACTGGCTTGTCGAGACCACGACTCGCGCCGGCATCGACCTCGCATCGTGGAACCCGCGCGACGGCGTCGGCGCCAATCATCAGAATCTGCTGAAGTCCTACCGCTACTACGAGGATCTGCAGCTCGCGCATCGCGAACTGCAGTGGGCCGGGATGGGCGGCCTGGTCGGCGGCGACTTCGGCGGTGGCCTGCTCGACTACAAGGACGCCACCGAGATCTTCGAGTTCAGCCGGCTGCAGCCCGTCGCACACGCGATCGTGGCCCGCGCCAACGAACTCGCGGGACCGCAAGCGGTCAACAGTCTGCCGGGCGGACTGCGCGCGCTGGCTCGCGTGGGCGCACAGATCACCGCCGACGATCTGCGCCAGGTCCAGGGCCAGATCCTGGTGATGCAGAAGAACATCTTCTCCGACCTGATGCCGATGCATCGCGCGTACGTCGTGGGCGGCCTGCCGGCGCTCCGGGAGATGAACGCCGCGGGCCTCTTCGACGACGAGATCATGCGCGCCTGGGAGGGCATCGCCTCCAAGGAACCCGCCGCGGTCGCGGCCGGCAATGCCCGACTGCTGCAGCGTGAACAGGGCGAGGTCATCGCGAAGCAGTGGGACGCCACCCGCAACTACAAGGGCGACGTCGGCGAGGCGATGACCTACGGCAGCACCGTGGCGGCCGCGCCGTCGGTTGCCGGTGTGGTCCCGCCGCGCGACATCCGTCAGCTGACGGTGCCGGGCCGTGCGCCCGACGGCCGTAAGGTGATCGTGAGTCTGCCACTGCCGGAATGGAACTGGTCAGTCCACGAGGACCGCTGGGTCTACATCTCCACCGAGCTTCTGCCGAAGTACCGCAAGCAGGTCGAGTACAACTGGCCGGCACTGAGCGCAGCCATGAGGGCTCCGTACTTCGAGCAGATGGAAACGCACCGACCCACCCGTAACCTGCTGCCGCTGATGCAGTCGGTCCTGACCTCGATCAAGGTGACCTACCAGTGATCTCATCCTTCTCGCGCATCTCCCGACGCGCCTCGCTCGTGGCCGTGCTGGTTCTGGTCCTGTCGGGTATCGGATTGGTCGCACCGGCCACCGCCGCACCCAACCGGACGCCGGGCCTCGACGAGGTGTTGAACGGCTTCGTCGTCGGCGCGCTGCGCGACGGTCGTCTCGCCAGCCCTCAGGAGGTCATCGATCCGCTCGTCTCCGGCGACCCCTTCTACGCCGAGCCGCGCCTGACCGGCCGCGAAAAGCCCGGTGACGTACTGAAAGCCAAGAAGGTCGCCGTCCAGTTCATGGGTGTGCGTCCCGGCAAGCTCGACGCCTACAAGCTGATGTACGTGACCCGCGGACTGCACGACGAGCCGGAGATCTCCACCGGCCTGCTGATGGTCCCGCGCGACGGACGCTCCGACGCCACCCGGCCGCTGATCGGATACCAGCTGGCCAACGACAGCGTCGGCGCCTACTGCCATCCCTCCACGATGTGGACCGGCGGCGATCCGATGGACGGCGCGTCGTGGTCGGCGCTGGGCCCGCTGGCGCAGTTCTTCGGCAAGGGTTACGCGGTCATGATGAGTGACGTCGGCAACGACGGCGATCCCAAGCCGCACGGCGTCTTCGCCGGCAAGTTCGCGAGTAAGGCGCTGCTCGACGGTCTGCGAGCTGCGCTGCGGCACAAGGACAACGGCCTCTCGGCCGAGTCGCCGCTCGGTGTGTTCGGCATCGCCGGCGGTGGCGTCGGTGCGGCCTTCGCTGCGGAGAAGGCGAAACAATATGCGCCCGAACTGGACATCAAGGGCGTCGTCCTCGAGGGAATGGTCGTCGACCAGAAGAACTTCATCGCCACCGCCGACGGCTCGGTCGGTTCGGCCTTCGTCCTCGCGACGCTGCTCGGTCTCGAACCGCGTTACCCGGCAATGAAGCTCGACGAGAAGTTCACCCCGGCAGGCAAGGCCATCGCCGACGTCTTCCGCACCCAGTGCCAGACCCCGGCCTACTTCACCATGCCGTTCGTGCCGATGAACACGCTGTTCAAGAGCGGGGAGAACCCCGCCGACATCGCCGACTTCCAGCCGGTCTACGAGGACAACAAGCTGGGTCGCAAGTCGCCCACCGCACCGGTGCTGATCGCCTCGTGTGCGAAGGACGACTCACCGATGTCGCTGGTGCCCGCGAAGGACTCCCGGAAGCTCGCCGCCGACTATCGCCGCGGCGGCACCGAGGTCGACTACCAGCCCACCGACTGCAGCATGGTCCGGTTCCTCACCAACCTCTACGGCTGGGGCACCGACCTGTTCGGCATGCAGACCGTGGACTGGCTGGCCGAGAAGCTGGCGGTCCGGGCTCCCTGAGCTGCGAGCGCTACCCCTGCTCCCTGAGGTGCGGACCCACCCCTGCTCCCTGAGCTGCGAGCGCTACCCCTGCTCCCTGAGGTGCGAGGAGCGTTAGCGACGAGCCACGAAGGGCTCGCAACCGGTGAACCCGGCGCGATGATTTCGTGTCCCCGCTTGAGTCGATCTCTCTGAGAGCATCGTTCGAGGAGGTCCGATGAGTCAGACACGGCTGCTGTTCATCCACGGCGCAGGTGGTTTCACCGACGACCGCCGGATCGCCGACGGTCTCGGGGACGCCCTCGGCCTGCCGGTCGACATGCCGGAGTTCTCCAGTGGCGACATGTCCTTGCAGGCCTGGGCGGATCCGCTGCGCACCCGGTTGTCGACGTTGGGCGCCGACGACCTGCTGGTCGCGCACTCGTTCGGCGCGACGATCCTGCTCCATGTGCTGGCCGAGCCGGGGTACGCCGGACCGAGACGCGCCGTCCTCCTGGCGATGCCGAACTGGGGGCCGGAAGGATGGGACGTCGACGAGTACGACTTCGACGGACAACCGCCGCGCGGCGTCGCGCTGTCCCTGCACCACTGCGTCGACGACGAGGAGGTCCCGATCGGGCACCTGGATCTCAACGCGGCACTGCTCCCGGACGTGCAGCTGCACCGCCACGAGACCGGCGGTCACCAGTTCGTCGGGCAGGTGGACGCCGTCGCTGCCAACGTGCGATGACTTGCCGCCACCGGTCGACCTCACGTCGACTGCCAGACCTCGATCGAAGTCTGCCCGTCGAGCTGACGTCTGCCCGCGCCGGCGGTGGTTGCGCGTACGCGTTCCGGCCCCGACCCTGGGTAGACAGCGACCCGAGGCGTCGGGAAGGCAGGCATGACCGTGAACCGTCCGGCGGATGCAGTCCCAGGCGGGATACCGGCTGCGTCGACGGCGGGCCGATGGCTGATCGTCGCGGCGGTCCTGGGGTCCGGCGTCGCATTCCTCGACGGCACGGTCGTGAACGTCGCACTGCCGGCCATCGCACGTGACCTCGACACCGGACTCCGGGGACAACAGTGGGTGCTCGACGGCTATCTGCTGACCCTGAGCTCACTCCTGCTGCTGGGCGGCGTCGCCGGCGACCGCTATGGCCGTCGGCTGATCTTCACCGGCGGCCTGGCGATGTTCGCGGTGGCGACGATCGGCTGCGGAATGGCCCCGACCGTCGAATGGCTGGTGGTCGCCCGGCTCGTCCAGGGTGTCGCCGCGGCGGCCGTCGTGCCCGGCAGCCTGGCACTGATCAACGCGGAGATCGCGCCCTCGGATCGTGGTGCGGCGGTGGGGTTGTGGGCCGGGATGTCCGGTGCGACCAGTGCACTGGGGCCGTTCGTCGGCGGCTGGCTCGTCGACGCGGCGTCGTGGCGCTGGGCGTTCTTCTTGAGTGTGCCTCTGGCGTTGGGTGCGCTGGTCATCGCGATCAGACATGTGCCGGAGTCGCGCGATCCGTCTGCGCCGAGGCGGCTCGACGTCGCGGGAGCCGTGACGATGACCCTCGGTCTCGCAGGCGTCATCTACGCGCTGATCGAGGGCCCGTCGCGCGGGTGGTCGACCGGAACGATCGTCGCGGGCCTTGCGGGTGTGGCGGTGCTTCTCGCGTTCGCGGTCATCGAGACGCACGTGCGGTCACCGTTGTTGCCGCTGAGACTGTTCCGCTCGTCGCAGTTCACCGGCGCCAACCTGACGACGCTGCTGGTGTACGCAGCGCTGGGCGGAGCGCTGTTCCTGCTCGCTCTGCAACTGCAGCAGAGTCTGGGCTACTCGGCCTTCGAAGCGGGCGCGGCGATGTTCCCGAGTACGTTCATCATGCTGTTCGGGTCTCCACTCGTGGGAAGGCTCGCCCAGACCACCGGGCCGCGGCTGCCGATGACCGTCGGCCCGCTCATCGCCGCCGGCGGCTTCGCGTTGATGGCGCGCGTGCAACCGGGCACGGACTACCTGGCCCAGGTGCTGCCGGGCGTCCTGCTGTTCGGGCTCGGCATGACGGTGACCGTCGCGCCGCTGACCGCGGCCGCGCTGGGAGCGGTCGACGACGCCCTCGCCGGCACCGCGTCGGGCGTGAACAATGCGGTGGCTCGCGTCGCCGGGCTGCTGGCCGTGGCGGTGTTGCCCGCGGTGGCCGGGATCGACGCCGGGCCCGGCGAGCCGCTCGGCGACGGATTCCGGACAGCGATGTACATCTGCGCGGCCTTCTGTGCCGTTGGCGGGCTCGTCGCCGCGCTGACGATCAGCTCCGGTGCGGGCTTCCGGCCGCAGGTCCGGTCCGGGGTGGACACCGCCTGCCAGGACGCCTGCACCCGTGAACGCGCAGCCAACTCATAGCTCGAAACCGCGGTGACCGCGGCTTCGAGCTACAAGACGGTTAGTCAGAACGCTTCCCGGTTCCAGCCGCGATCGCCCACAGCACCAGTACGGGTTGGAAGAACAGACGCGTCAGGCGCTTCTGGTCGGAGTCGAGACCGAAGGCGTCGATGTGCTCGACGTACTGATGGATGTTGCCGGGGAACACCGCGACGAAGAACGCCGCCACGATCCACGAGACGATCTTGCGGTGCCGCGGCAGGGCGATGAGCGCCGCACCCAGCGCGATCTCCACCCCACCCGACGCCAGCACCACGAAGTCCTTGCTGAAGGGAACCCAGTCGGGGACCTGCGCCTGGAACTCCTCGCGCTGCGCGGTCAGATGACCGATGCCGGCGATCGCCAGGATCGCTCCGAGCGCGATCCGGGCGATCGCGCGCCCCAACGGCTGACGGGCGGTGGTGGGGGACAGGATCGACATGCAGGCTCCTCGGATGGTGACGTGTGCGTTGCGTTCCCGGTGGTTCGTGGCCGTTGCGGTCAAGGACTGGCCGGGAGGGCGATTTGTCTGACTCATCCTTGGGCGGCGACAGTCGAAATTTAGTCGCGGTACCTAGTAAATGTGTGATACATATGTGATCCCGGACACTGTCGTCCGGGATATTTGTCCGCACGGAGGTCAGCCCATGCCCCTCGACTCGATGTCGGTCCGCCGACACCCGTCCATCGTCCACTCGTTCGCCACGACGCGCCTCGGAGAACGGTCATGACGCTGAAGTCGGTGTGGGATGCGCTGAAGGCTTCCGCGGGAGTGGTCATCACGGCGGCGGCGTTCGCCGTCGCGCTGGCGGTACTGGTCGTCGCTCAGGTCGTCGTACTCGCGACCCGCCTCGTCGACCTTCCCGGCTGAGCGGCCCGCCTGCTGATCGGTCAGGAATCGAGAAGCGGAGGCAGTTCGACGCGCCATAGCGTCGAAGCATGACGAACATCAACGCACTCACCCTCGAAGTTCCCGACCTCAGCGCGGCGGAGGTCTTCTACGACAAGGCTTTCGGACTCGGCGACCGACTTCGGTTCCGAGTAGCCGAATCACCCAGCCAAGGCTTCCGCGGCTTCGTGATCTCGCTCGTGGTTGCCGACCCGACGGTCGTCGACTCCTTCCTCGAACCCGTGGTCGACGCCGGCGCCACCGTGCTCAAACCCGCCAGAAGGTCCTTCTGGGGCTACGGCGGCGTGGTCCAGGCGCCCGACGGCACGATCTGGAAGGTCGCCGGCTCGTCGAAGAAGCCGACCGGTGCACCCGCGCGCAGGGCCGACGACCTGGTCCTACTCCTCGGCGTGGACGACGTTGCCGCCACCAAGCAGTTCTACGTCGAGCGTGGATTCACGGTCGGGAAGAGTTACGGCCGCAAGTATGTCGAGTTCGAGAGCGACCCGAACTCGGTGAAGCTCGCGCTGTACGGCCGCAAGGCCGCGGCGAAGGACGCCGGCGTCGACCCTGCGGGGGCCGGGTCGCATCGGCTGGTGATCGGCGGCGACGCCGGGCAGTTCAGCGACCCGGACGGATTCACCTGGGAGTGTTGAGCCCTCGGTGGCATCACCACTGGGCGGCGCTCGCTCGTTGACCTCACCCCGTTCGCCCCTGGCATAAATCAGTCGGGAACAAACTTCCAGCCATCTCAGTTGAGCCGATCAGACTTAACTCTGGAGGTTTCATGTCGCAGACATATTCACTGCCGGTCCTCTTCGTCCCGGACGTCGTCGTCCTGCCCGGCATGGTCGTGCCGATCCCGCTCGACGATGCAGCTCAGGCCACCGTCGACGCCGCCCGGGCGAGTGAGAGCGGAAGACTGCTGGTCGCCCCACGCCTGGACGACCGCTACCCCACGTACGGGGTGATCGCCTCGATCGTGCAGGTCGGGCGCATCCCGGGCGGCGGTCTGGCAGCCGTCGTCAAGGGTGAGAAGCGCGCGCAGATCGGGGCGGGAACCCCCGGCCACGGCGCCGCGCTGTGGGTCGAGGCCACCGAGGTCACCGACCCCGAGGTCACCGATGAGGTGCGGACCCTGGCCGGCGAGTACAAGAAACTCGTGCTGGCCATGCTGCAGCGCCGCGAGGCGTGGCAGCTGATCGACGCCGTCAACAAGATGTCCGACCCGTCGAATCTCGCCGACACCTCGGGCTACGCGTCCTGGCTCACCGACGAGCAGAAGCGCGAACTCCTCGAGACGCCGGACACCGCCGCGCGGCTGCGGCTGTTGATCGAGTGGACCGGCGACCATCTCGCCGAGTCCGAGGTCAGCGAGAAGATCGCCGAAGACGTCCGCGCGGGGATGGACAAGCAGCAGAAGGAGTTCCTGCTCCGTCAGCAGCTCGCCGCCATCCGCAAGGAACTCGGTGAGGACGAGCCCGAGGGGGCGGACGACTACCGGTCGCGCGTCGACGAGGCCGACCTGCCCGAGAAGGTGCGCGAAGCCGCACTGCGCGAGGTGGGCAAGCTCGAGCGCGCCAGCGACCAGTCGCCCGAGACCGGGTGGATTCGCACCTGGCTCGACACCGTCCTCGACCTGCCGTGGAACACGCGCACCGAGGACTCCACGGACATCAAGGGTGCCCGCGAGATCCTCGACGCCGACCACCACGGCCTCGACGACGTGAAGGACCGGATCGTCGAATACCTGGCGGTGCGTGCTCGACGCGCCGAACGCGGCCTGCAGGTCGTCGGCGGACGCGGATCGGGTGCCGTCATGGTGCTCGCCGGCCCGCCCGGCGTCGGCAAGACGTCGCTCGGTGAGAGCGTCGCCCGGGCGTTGGGTCGCAAGTTCGTGCGCGTCGCCCTCGGCGGTGTGCGCGACGAGTCGGAGATCCGCGGTCACCGACGTACCTACGTCGGCGCACTGCCCGGCCGCATCGTGCGTGCCATCGGCGAGGCGGGATCGATGAATCCCGTTGTGCTGCTGGACGAGATCGACAAGGTGGGCTCGGACTACCGGGGCGACCCGGCCGCGGCGCTGCTCGAGGTCCTCGACCCCGCGCAGAACCACACCTTCCGCGACCACTATCTCGATCTCGACCTCGACCTGTCCGACGTCCTGTTCCTCGCGACCGCCAATGTCATCGAGAACATCCCGTCGGCCCTGCTCGACCGCATGGAGCTCGTCACCCTCGACGGTTACACCGAGGACGACAAGGTGGCCATCGCCCGCGACTACCTGCTGCCCAGGCAGGCCGAGCGTGCGGCACTCACCACCGACGAGGTGACCGTGACCGACGCGGCGCTCCGCGAGATCGCGGCGAACTACACCCGGGAACCCGGTGTGCGACAGTTCGAACGGTTACTCGCCAAGGCTTTGCGCAAGGCAGCCACCAACCTCGCTCAGGAGAGTGCCACGGCACCGATCACCATCGACGAGCCCGACCTGCGCGACTACCTCGGCCGGCCCCGGTTCACCCCGGAATCGGCCGAGCGGACCGCAGTGCCCGGTGTCGCAACGGGTCTCGCCGTCACGGGAATGGGTGGCGACGTCCTCTTCATCGAGGTCAACGCCACCGACGGCGAGCCCGGACTCAAGTTGACCGGCCAGCTCGGCGACGTGATGAAGGAGTCGGCGCAGATCGCGCTGTCGTACGTGCGGGCGCACGCCGAACAGCTCGGCGTCGACCCCGAGTCGCTCAACAAGACCGTCCACGTGCACGTTCCGGCCGGAGCGGTGCCCAAGGACGGTCCGAGTGCGGGCGTCACCATGGTCACCGCGCTGGTGTCGATGGCGACGGGTCGACGGGTGCGCGCCGAGGTCGGCATGACCGGAGAGGTCACGCTGAACGGTCGCGTCCTGCCGATCGGCGGGGTCAAGCAGAAATTGCTTGCCGCGCAACGCAACGGGCTGAAGACCGTCTTCATCCCGCAGCGGAACGAGCCCGACCTCGACGACGTGCCGGCCGAGGTCCTCGACGCCCTCGACGTGCGTCCGATGACCGACGTCGCCGAGATCGTCGCGCAGGCTCTGGAACCCGCAGCAGGAGAACAGGTCAACGCGGCCTGAGGCAGATACAGGAGCGGGGCATCGTTCGGAACAAGCCGGACGGTGCCTCGCTTCTCGTCATCGAAGCCCCACCGTGCGGGCGGTCCACTCCAGCACGCGATACACCACCCAGGCGAGACTCGTCACGGCAGCGGCAGGCACCAGCCATAACGCGCCGACGGCCGCGATGAGACTGGCGGCCCACTGCCGTCCCCACAGTGGCGCGGCGACGAAGATCATCAACAGCGCCACCACGAACGACCAGCCCGGCGACGACACCGGCCACGGCCGATCGAACAGAAGCGCGCCCGCAGAGCCGACGGTCGCGGCGATCCCCACCACGCTCAACAACAACCACAACACGATGCTCCAGCGACGGTAACCACCTGCAACCCAACGGGTCCGGAGTGCCACGGCCGACCACATGATCCAGCGCTTCAACCACGGGACCCCAGAGGTTCGCATCATCTCCCGGAAGAACCGGTCGGACAGGGTGTCGCTGCCGAGCGCGCCCGAATTGACGGTGTCGGTGATGAGTTCGTCGTGGATCAACGCAGCGAGGGAGTGCCTTCCGTACGAGTCCTCGAACCAGCGCATGAAACGCGGCACCGATGCCAGGTCTGTCGGATTGTCCTCGCGCGGAACGAACGTCCGGGCTTTGTCGATCGCCGCACGGGCCTCCGGTTCCTCCATGCCACCGCGAACCAGCTTGGTGAGCAGGTCGTTCTCGACGACCTCGTCCGAATATCGAAAGGTGTTGAGGACGACGAATTGTCGCTCGTTGATCTGGACGACACCGACGCTGCCTCTACCGGTCGGGTCGTCGACCTCGAATCCCGAGGCCGGTGCCACGCGCCAGGGCGCCCACCGTGTGACACTCGATGTGGTCTCACCCATCTCGACCTCCCGACATCGGAATATCCGACGGTAGCGCCGCATGAGACAGCTCTACCGGGAACCCGACGGACGGAGACCCAAGTGCAACCCGACGTTGCGGGATCCGCGACCCGGCGATCACCGTGGGGTGGGGCTCGACGTCCATTCGGCGACGGCATCGGTGTAGAACGCCATCCGTTCCCTGAGCGCGTCGGGCTCGATCCCGAACTCCTCGGGGCTGTACCGATGTCTGCCCTTCCCGTGACGCGGTTGTTCCGCGTTGTGCTCGGCGAGCATCGTCGCCACGTCTGGAGCATCGAGATCGGCTGCTGCATAAACCCGTTCGATGGTCTCTGCGGGCCGGGACACCAGGTCCTGGTAGTCGATGTCGACGACTGTCGCCGATCCGGCCGCGCGGGAGTCGCGGAACTCGAGCGCACGCCGGAACCACAACTCCGACTGCTCGATCTGGAATCGACCGACGTCATGGCCGTCGACCTCGTCGCTGTAGGTCGAGCGGTAGGTCGCGAACAGGCTCGCGCCCGACGCCACGGTCTCCACGACGTCGCGATGCAGATGGACGATGCAGACGCCGGATATGTCTGGGCAAGGTCGACCAGCTCGGGCGTGTGGGCCGGTGCCTTCAGCAGCCAGCGTCGTCGAGAGCCGTCGTCGAGGATCTGCAGCATCGTCCGATGCGCTGCGTATTCACCGGCGAAGTCCTGGTCTGCCAGCCACCGGGAGTAGCTGTCGAGGCGCATCGTTGAGCTGAATGCCCAGTTGCGCAGGGTCGTTCCCATGCCGAGTACGCATTCCTCGGGGAGCGCCGGTCCGGAATCGTGGACCGCGGCCATCGCCGGATTCAGCAGGTGCAGCGGGTTGGGCTCGGCGGCCTGGGTCTCGATCAACCGTTCGCGTTCTTCCGGGGACAGCTTCGCGACCCGCCACGGGGCGTACAACTCCACGGGCCGCGGTGCGCGGAGCCGGGGGTCGCGGGCCATCAGCCGGTACAGGAACGTCGTCCCGGTGCGCCACCCGCCGATGATCACGATCGGCGGGAGCACCGCACGCTCGGCCACCTCCGGGTTCTCCACCAGGGTCTTGTCGAAGATGGAGCGCGCCCGTAGCTTCCCGATCACCGCGTCCTGCGCATTGCGGACGCCGACTGCGTTCAGACGCCCGTCCTCGGCTGCCGAAGCCAGGTACCGCTCCAAGCCAGGCCGCCACAGCGCCGGGTCGCCCAACCCCTCGACACCGTGCTCGGCAGTGGCCCGTTCGACGATCGCGTCGGTTGCCTCGACCCCCAGCCGGTACCGCTCGGGGCGGGCAAGCCGATCGGCTTCCGCGGCCGCGTAGATGTCCTCGGCGACCTCACTCCGCTGCGGCGGCGTCCACTTCACCATCACTCACCTCGCAGTTCGACGAGCGGGACAACCCGAGCGGACGGCAGGGGAGGGGGCGCGGCCGGCTGCAGGAAACGCATCACGATGATCCCGAAGTCGCGCCCCTCGGAATCGATCCAGTCGCCGACCTCGGGGCTCTCGGCGGCAATCACGAACCGATACCGGCCGTCGACGACGGTGGCGGTGGCACCCGTATACGACACCGGCCGGTACCGGAAGTCGAGGGAGTTCAGAAAACGACTGTAAGCCAGGATGTTCCAGTACCTGCACTCGACGACGTCGCCCTCGATCACCAGCGCCTGGCCCGGTTCGAGTTGCCAGCCGCCGCGAACGTAATGGATGCCGGGTTCGGTGAACACCGCGCCGCCGGCCATCTCCGACCAGTGCCGCAGGACGTTTGGCGGATCGAGATCGTCCTTGGTCGACATCTCGAAGATCGTCGGCAGCATCGAGGTCGTGGCCGCCAGTGTGCCCAGCGACGACACGAACCTCCCCGGGTCGATCGCCGGTGGCACCGGCGGTTCGACGATCGGTTCGATACCGCACCACCCCATTTCGTCCCGATGCACGTCGTCGTGGAAGACCCGGACCCAGATGACGCCGGACTTCTCCGGCAACTCCAGCCAGTCGCCGGCCCCCGGTGCGGTACCACCGAGGACGATCTCGAAGCCGCCGTCGTCGTCGAATCCGATGGCGTCGTTGTCGATGCGGGCGGTTGCCTCGGCGCCGAGGCCGCCCGTCCGCTGGTAGACGGTCACCGAGACGTACGACGCATCGCCGCGGTTGCCGCGGATGCGGTAGGCGCGGTCACCACGAACCTCGCCGACCCAGTAGCGGAAATCGGGGTTGTCCATCAGGAACTTGTGTCGCCACCCGTTGAACGGCACGAGCTCCGGGCGTTCTCGATCGACCTCGAAGCGCGACAACTGATTCGACAACCCGCGCACCAGGGCGCGGAATCCGTCGGCCTGCTCGGCCGGGTCCAGGTCCGCGGTGTCGGCGGCGACCTTGTCGCCCGCGGAACGGAGTGCGTCGACCAGACCGTTCCACGCGGCGACCTCCGGCCGAGCGTCGTCGGTCACGAGCGCCGGACCCGGGCGTCTCGCCGGGCGCACACCACCCCGAAGGTGGGGTCGCCCACCTCTCCGGGAACCCAAACAGCGACGCGATGCGGACGCCGGTGTGGGGAGTGCGTGGTGCCCTTCGTCCGGGTGGGGCTGGTCTGCGGCATGGGCAGTCCTCGGGAACGGTGGAAGAGGAATCGCTTGTTTCCTGTTGGAGGAAATCTGCCCGGTGCGTACAGGTGTGTCAAGAGTTACGCCGGCTGGGGCCTCTTGAGTGAAATTCGCTCAACTTTTTCCCGCGATCCGGGAACAAAGGCCACCGGGGCCCCGTTACACACTTCGAGAAACCTGAGCGATCCAGACTCAAGTAGGTTTGACTCATCGCCCTGAATTCAGTAGGACATGAGTCGGACGCACTGAAGTTCGGTCCCGCTGGGTTTCGGACATCATCCCCGCGTCATCGAACCGCGGGGCCAAAGGACTTGGGTGCACACCCACAAACTAGGAGGAAGCCAAACATGTCTCGTGCTGTTGGAATCGACCTCGGCACCACCAACTCCGTGGTTTCGGTGCTCGAGGGTGGCGAAGCATCGGTCATCGCCAATGCCGAAGGGTCGCGGACCACGCCGTCCGTCGTCGCCTTCGCGCGTAACGGAGAGGTGCTCGTCGGTCAGCCGGCCAAGAACCAGGCGGTCACCAACGTCGACCGCACCATCCGCTCGGTCAAGCGCCACATGGGTGAAGGCAACTGGACGATCGAGATCGACGACAAGAAGTACACCCCGCAGGAGATCAGCGCGCGCACGCTCATGAAGCTCAAGCGCGACGCCGAGGCCTACCTCGGTGAAGACGTCACCGACGCCGTGATCACCGTCCCCGCATACTTCAACGACGCCCAGCGTCAGGCCACCAAGGAAGCCGGCCAGATCGCCGGCCTCAACGTGCTGCGCATCGTCAACGAACCGACCGCGGCCGCGCTGGCCTACGGACTCGACAAGGGCGAGAAGGAACAGACCATCCTGGTCTTCGACCTCGGTGGCGGTACCTTCGACGTCTCGCTGCTCGAGATCGGCGACGGTGTGGTCGAGGTCCGCGCGACCTCCGGTGACAACCACCTCGGTGGTGACGACTGGGATCAGCGCGTCGTCGACTGGCTCGTCGAGAAGTTCAAGAGCCAGCATGGCGTCGATCTGACCAAGGACAAGATGGCCCTGCAGCGTCTGCGTGAGGCTGCCGAGAAGGCCAAGATCGAGCTGTCCAGCTCGCAGAGCACCTCGATCAACCTGCCCTACATCACCGTCGACGCCGACAAGAACCCGCTGTTCCTCGACGAGCAGCTGTCGCGCAGCGAGTTCCAGAAGATCACCTCTGATCTGCTCGAGCGCACCCGCGCGCCGTTCCAGGCCGTCATCAAGGATGCGGGCATCTCCGTCGGCGACATCGACCACGTCGTGCTCGTCGGTGGTTCGACCCGTATGCCAGCCGTCACCGACCTGGTGAAGGAACTGACCGGTGGCCGCGAGCCCAACAAGGGCGTCAACCCGGACGAGGTCGTCGCCGTCGGCGCCGCCCTGCAGGCCGGCGTTCTCCGCGGCGAGGTCAAGGACGTGCTGCTGCTCGACGTCACCCCGCTGTCCCTCGGTATCGAGACCAAGGGCGGCGTGATGCACAAGCTGATCGAGCGCAACACCACCATCCCGACCAAGCGCTCGGAGACCTACACCACGGCCGAGGACAACCAGCCGTCGGTGCAGATCCAGGTGTACCAGGGTGAGCGTGAGATCGCCTCGCACAACAAGTTGCTCGGCAGCTTCGAGCTGGGCGGCATCGCGCCTGCGCCGCAGGGTGTCCCGCAGATCGAGGTGACCTTCGACATCGACGCCAACGGCATCGTGCACGTCACCGCGAAGGACAAGGGCACCGGCAAGGAGAACTCGATCCGCATCCAGGACGGTTCCGGCCTGAGCAAGGACGAGATCGACCGCATGATCAAGGACGCCGAGGCGCACGCCGACGAGGACCGCAAGCGTCGCGAGGAGGCCGAGACCCGCAACCAGGCGGAGTCGCTGGTCCACCAGACCGAGAAGTTCCTCAAGGACAACGAGGACAAGGTCCCGGCCGATGTGAAGGACAAGGTCGAGGCCGCGGTCAACGACGCGAAGGAAGCGCTGAAGGGCACCGACTCGGCCGCGATCAAGACCGCGATCGAGAAGCTGTCGGAGGAGTCGCAGGCTCTCGGCCAGGCGATCTACGCCAGCGCCGCTGCGGAGTCCGCCGACGGTGAGGCCGGTGCTGCCGCCGACAACGATTCCGATGTCGTCGACGCCGAGGTCGTGGACGACGCCGACACCAAGGAGAACAAGTGACCGCAGGATCCCATTCGTCGAATGGGTCCGGCGAGGAGCCGGTGACGGTGACCGACCGTCGTCGCATCGACCCGGAAACGGGTGAGGTGCGCGACGAGCCGGCCGCCGGCCCCGGCCCGGCCGACGCCGAACCCGTCGTGGACGAGTCCGACACCGAGCAGCCTGCCGACGGGGCGTCCCCGGACGCCCGGCTCGTCGAGCTGACGGCCGACCTGCAGCGGGAACGCGCCCAGTTCGCCAACTTCCGGCGACGAGCTGCCGAGGAGAAGCAGGGATCGGTTGCCTACGGCAAGCAGATCCTGATCGACAAGCTCCTCCCGGTTCTCGACGACCTCGACCGTGCCCGCGAGCACGGCGATCTCGAGACCGGCCCGCTTCGGGCCGTCGCCGACAAGCTGGCCGCAGTGCTGAACGCCGAAGGTCTCAAGTCCTTCGGTGCCGCGGGTGACGAGTTCAACCCCGAACTCCACGAAGCGGTCCAGCACGACGGCACCGGTGACCACCCGGTCATCGGCGCGGTGTACCGCTGCGGTTACCGCCTGGGCGAGAAGGTGATCCGCACCGCCATGGTGACGGTCACCGATCCCGAACCCGCCGGCGACCAGACCGGTGCACAATAAGGCAACAGTCGCCCGTGCATGAGGGGCGATCCGACCACCGATCCCTGAGGTGCGAGGAGCGCAAGCGACGAGCCACGAAGGGCGACGAACCCTTCGTGGCTCGCTCCGCTCGCACCTCAGGGAGCGGGTGGGCTCGCTCCGCTCGCACCTCAGGGAGCGGGTGGGCTCGCTCCGCTCGCACCTCAGGGAGCGGGGAACAACTGAAACACCAATCCAGACAACAGAAGACCTGAAGGAGGTGACGTCTGGTGGCTCCACAACGTGAGTGGTTGGAACATGACTTCTACAAGGACCTGGGCGTTGCTTCTGACGCTTCGGCTGAAGAGATTCAGAAGGCCTATCGCAAGCTCGCCGCTGAGCTCCACCCCGACCGCAATCCGGGTGACGCGGAAGCCGAAGAACGATTCAAGCGAGTGTCCGAAGCAAAAAGCGTGCTGACGGACCCGCAGAAGCGCAAAGAGTACGACGAAACCCGTGCCATGTTCGCCGGCGGACGATTCCGCGGCGGCGGCAACGGCTTCCCGGGTGGATTCCCGGGCGGCGGCACGACGTACACGACCGGCGGCAACGACTTCGACCTCGGCGACCTGTTCGGCGGCGGTCAGGCCGGCGGCGGTGGCGGATTCGGCGACATCTTCGACGGACTCTTCAACCGTGGCGGCGGATCCCAGCGCACGTCGACGGCCAGCCGTCCCCGTCGCGGCAAGGACCTCGAGACCGAGACGACGCTGTCCTTCAAGGACGCAGCGCTCGGCACGACGGTCCCGCTGCGGGTGACCAGCCCGTCCCCGTGCACCACCTGTCACGGCTCGGGTGCCAAGCCGGGCACCAGCCCGCGAGTGTGCCCCAACTGCAACGGCTCCGGTTTCGTCAGCCGCAACCAGGGCGCCTTCGGGTTCAGCGAACCCTGCCAGGACTGCCAGGGCACCGGCTCGCGGATCGACGACCCGTGCACCGACTGCTCCGGCAGCGGCGTGAAGAACCGGACGCGCACCATCAACGTGCGCATCCCCGCCGGAGTCGAAGACGGACAACGGATCAGGCTCGCCGGACAGGGCGAGGCCGGACGCCGCGGAGCGCCGTCGGGCGACCTCTACGTCGTCGTCCACGTCACCCCGCACAAGCAGTTCACGCGCAGTGGCAACGACCTTCGGGTGCAGCTCCCGGTGCGGATCTCCGAACTCGTTCTCGGCGCGACGGTCTCGGTACCGACGCTCGAGGGCTCGGTCGGTGTCAAGATCCCGCCGAACACCACCGACGGCCGGACGCTTCGCGTGCGCGGCCGCGGCGTCCCCAAGCGATCGGGTGGCGCAGGCGACCTGCTCGTGACGGTCAAGGTCGCGGTGCCGGACAAGCTCGACGACGCCGCGATCGAGGCGATGCGCGCCTACGATCAGGCCGAGCGGGCAAGCGGGTTCGATCCACGGGCGAACTGGGGGAGATGAGTCATGGCCGGCCAGAAGAACTTCGACGCCGACGGCGCGACCTTCATGATCTCGGTGGCCGCCGAGCTCGCCGGCATGCACGCCCAGACCCTGCGGACCTATGACCGCCTCGGTCTGGTCACCCCGCAGCGGACGAGTGGCGGCGGTCGTCGCTACTCGTCACGCGACGTCGACCTCCTGCGTGAGATCCAGCGTCTCTCGCAGGAGGAGGGTGTGAACCTCGCCGGGATCAAACGGATCATCGATCTGAGTAATCAGGTCGAGGCGCTGCAACAGCGGGTCCGTGAGCTCACCGACGAGGTCGCCGCGTCGCGGAACCGCCGCGGAGGCGAGCTCGTCCCGGTGCCCCGGACCAATGCCCTCGTCGTGTGGCAGCCGCGGCGCAGACGATCCGGCGACTGAACGGTCTGACTCGTTCCACGAGGGTGATCGGCAGGGCCCGCGTACGTTGGATGTATGGCTTCCGACACCGTCATCACCGTTGACACGGGCCCGCACCGCGTTTCACGGCGCATCGTCGTTGACGCGCCGGCCGCCGAGGTCTTCGCCCTCATCGCCAACCCGCATCGGCATCCCGAACTCGACGGTTCGGGGACGGTGCGCGACACACCCGTCAAGGGCCCGGAAAGACTCACCCCCGGTGCGCGATTCAGCGTCGGGATGAAGCAGTTCGGCGTCCCGTACACGATCACCTCCACCGCGACCGACGTCGACCCCGACCGGGTCGTCGAGTGGAAGCACCCCATGGGTCATCGCTGGCGCTGGGACCTCGTCGCCACGTCGCCGACGACCACGCAGGTCACCGAGACCTTCGACTACTCCACGCTCAAGGTCCCGAAGATCATGGAACTGATCGGCTACGACAGGAAGAACGGTCAGGGCATCGAGGGCACACTCCGGGCTCTCGCGAACCGCTTCGGCTGATACCACCGCCATCTTGCCGACATCGTGTCGGTAAGATGGCGGAGACCTATCGGACCCGAACCAGGAGTCGACGAGATGTTCGTGATCACCAACCGCATCGATGTCACCGAGAACGCCGAGGCCTTCGAGAAGGCATTCTCGGACTCGATGCGCACCACGCTGAAGGGTGTCCCCGGCCTGCACCGCGCGACACTGATGCGTCCGGAGGCCGAGGGCCTGCCCTACGTCTCCACCATGGAGTTCGACGCCAAGGACGACTTCCTGGCGTGGCTGAAGTCGGATTCGTTCCGCGCCTCGCACTCCGATGACCAGGCCCCGGGCATGCAGGCTCCGTCGGCCGTCGAGCAGCACACCCTGATCGAGACCTTCACCGCCTGACCAGGCCGTCCCAGGGCGGCCGCGAAAGGAAGCCCTCTCCATGGAGTTCGAGGACGATACGCCGACATCAGACGACGAAGCGGTGGTCGTCCTCGGAGTCGTGGCCGCCCCCGGGCAACCGATCGGGTTGGCGCGTAAGCTCGTCGACGCGAACCTGATCGAGCACGTCCAGACCAGCTTCCCCGGAGCCCGATGGCAGATCGAGATCGTCGAGGCATCCGTGGTGCAGCCGCCCGCGACCGATGCCCAGATCGTCGACGCCGCGAGAGACGTTCTCCTCGAACGTGAATGGGACCTGGTGGTCTGTCTGACGGATCTGCCCCTGCACGTGGGCCGGCGCCCTGTCGTCGCGCATGCGAACGCGGTGCACGGCGTCGCGGTCCTGTCGGTCCCCGCCCTCGGCCCGACCGGCCTACGTCAGCGGGCGCGGACCACGGTCACCGGTCTCGTCGGACAACTCCTCGGTGCCGACGCCGACGACCTCCGCGACCACGAGAAGTCCCCGTCGAAGTCGCCGCTGCGGCATCGTGTCCGCCAGCTCGGCACCGACACCGACGAGGCGGGCACCGCCTTCACCGCCCGGGTGCTGACCGGCAATCTCCGGCTCCTTTCGGGGATGGTGCGCGCCAACCGACCGTGGCGCCTCGCGCTCGGACTGACCCGGGCACTGACCGGCGCCATCGCCGCCGGTGTCTTCGCACTGGTCACCGCCGACATCTGGCTACTGGCCGACACCTTCGGCTGGGTCCGCCTCACCGGCGTCGCCGTCGGTTCGATCGTCGCCATCACCGCCACCCTGATCGTCGGCGCCAACCTGTGGGAACGGGGGTCGTCGCGGCAGTCGCGCGAACAGATCGTCCTGTTCAACACCGTCACCGTCATCACCGTCGTGCTGGGAGTCGCGGCGTTCTATGCCGCTCTCTTCGTCCTCGCGACCCTCGGGGCCCTGTGCCTCGTGGTCCCACAGGTCTTCGGCGACGCCCTCGGTCACGACCCCGGGATCACCGACTACTTGGAGGTCGCGTGGCTGACGTGTTCGCTCGCCACCGTCGGCGGTGCGCTCGGTGCCGGGCTCGAGACCGACGAGGCGGTGCGCGACGCCGCGTACACCCAACATCCCGCCGAGTCGGTTTGACGGGGTACCACCGACGGTCCGGCTGCCACGAATTCGGTCCAAGCCGTTAGGCTGCATGGGCAAACGTCGATGTGGAGGTGACGATGACCCAAGATCCGGCGAGTGGGGGACTGCCCGGATCCGTGGTTCTCGGGATATCCGTCGTGGACGATCAGATCGCGTCCGTGGTGCGCGACGCCGATGGCCACATCCTGGCCAGCAACCTCGTCGACCTGCCTGATCCGTCGGCACCCGCGGTCGAGGCCGCGATCATCGAGCTGGTCGATTCAGTGCCGGTCGTCGTCGATCAGATCGGCGTCTCGGTGTCACGCGAGGACGTCCGCAAGCACCTGGCGCAGGCCTTCGGGTCGAGCGGCGCCGGGGAGTCCTGGCACGACCGCGTCGTCGTCACCGGTTACGCCTCGGCACTCGCCGAGATCGCGTGCACCCATGCCACCCGGGGCGGCGTCGTCGCCGTCGTGGACCTCGACCGGGATGCCGCTCCGGCATCCGGTACGTCGGTGGCCACCGTCGACACGACCTCGGGTGCGGTCCTCGGGACCGCCGACTTCACCACCAACCGGCTCGCCCCCGTCACCGATCCGGACGGGGCGTCCGAGCTGGCGACGGCGGTGTCCAAGCTGCCGCGCGGCCGCGACATCACCTCGATCATCGTGGTGGGACCCGGCGCGGAGATGCCCGGTATCGCGCCCGCGTTCGAATACGCCGCACAGCGGCCCGTCACGGTCGCTGGCAACCCGCCACTGGCCTCGGCCATCGGCGCGGCCGACGCCGCCCTGGTGGCGTTGTCGACGCCGGCGGCGGCCCCGCGGGTGTCGACCGGGCGACGCTGGTGGTTCGTCGGCGCCGCGATCGGTGCGGCGATGTTCCTGGGCGCGGTCGGTCTGACCCTGCTGCTGTCCGCGGAGCGCAACACCACCGAACCCGCCCCCGTGACGGTCACCGAGACGCCCGCTGCCGTGACCGTCAGCGCGGACGCGAAGACGGTCACCGAGACCGAAACCCAGTCGCAGCAGGCGCGCACGACGACGATCACCAGCACCCCGCGTCCGGTCACGAGGACGACCACGGTGACCGAGGAGATTCCGGGACCGTTCACGATCACCGAGACCGAGACGACCACGGTCGAGGTGCCGGCTCCGGGAGAGCCGGCTCCCTGACGCGGTGACCCGCGGGTCAGTACACCGGGTCGTGTTGGATGCGGCTCGCGCGGACCCCGGCGATGATCAGTTTGCGTCGGGTCGCCTCGATCATCTGCGCCGACCCGGCGATGAGCACCTGGTGGTCCTCCCAGTTCCCGGCGCCGACGACCACGTCGGCGAGGGTGCCGATCTCGTGGTCGATCCCGAGTTCGGCCGGCGTCGCCACGGCGGTGATCCACCACGGGTCGCGCTCCTCCTCCGACACCGCGGTGACCTGCAACCACGGGTTGGTGGCGGCGATCCGCCGAAGGACACTCAGGTCGTAGAGCTCGCCGGGGTAGCGCATCCCGTAGAAGATGTGGGTCGGGGGCGAGTCCGCGCGTTTGGACATCTCGATGAGCAGGGCACGCAGTGGGGCGAGCCCGGTGCCGCCGGCGACCATCAGGACGGGCCGGTCCCGGTCGACGTGCAGGGTCCCGTGACTCTGCGACAGGGTCCAGACGTCTCCGACGCTGGTCTCGCTGACGATGGCCGAGCTGACCGTCCCACCCTGGATCGCCCGGACATGGAACTCCAGCTCACCGGCCGGGTTCGGCGGGATCGACGGCGAGAAATTGCGCCACTGCTTGGGCCACTGCGGGATGTGGACCTCGAGGTACTGGCCGACGTTGAACGTCAGCGGCGCATGTGCGATGAGTCGTACCACGGCGAGGTCGCGGCTGATTCGGTACTTCTCCACGACCTCTGCCGTCCACCGGGCCGGGTGGGTGGCGGTCTCGGCAGCCCCGCGCATCACACCGGTGACGAGCATCATCGCCTGCGAGACGGTCTGCTGCGCCTCTTCGTCCCAGTACCCCTCCATCAGACTGGCGAACTCGCCCATGAGCGCGGTGTACATCACGTGGTAGTGCTCGGGTTCGACCCCGAACTTGCGATGGTCGCGGCCGAGCTGGGCGAGGAACTCGACGAGGTCGGCGTGGCCGGACTCCGCAGGGATGGCTTCGAGGACGTGGTCGATCACGCGATGGAAGGCGATCTGCTGTGCGGCCATCGAGACGCCGAACAGATCCCGGAGGTCGGGATCGATCGCGAACATCCGGGTGTAGACGTTGGTCACGAACCGGTCGGGCTGCCGGTTCACCGCTGTTCGCAGGTGATGCAACGTGTGGCGTGAGTGGCTCGCCATTCTCTTAGGACAACCTCCGTCGGCGTTCGTCCCCCGCCTGTTCCGAGAGCTCAACACTAGCGGTCGACGGTACAGAATTCAGGATCCGTCATCGTATGTCGGACTGTGATCCGGTGTGGCAAGGTACCAACATGACGTCCCTCGACGGTGTCCTCCCGGCCATCGTCGACGCGCATGTGCAGCACTGGAATCCGCGGCGCACCCCATGGGCGGCAACCCGCTCGTCGCGGCTGTACGGGTTCGTCCCCCGATTGGGGGACCGAGCCTTCCCGCTCATCGCCTCGCGCGCCGACCGGGAGTTCGTGCTGACACCGCGAACCGTCGCGCGCCCGTACGAGCCGCGGCAGTACGCCACCGATGCCGCTCTCGTCTCGACGGTCGTCGGGGTGCCCATCGACACCGTGGTGCACGTCGAGTCGCATTGGCGCAAGGCACTACCCGCGGGAGAGCAGGCGGCGGCACACAGCACCGCCGTGGAGGAGACGCGCTATCTGGAGCACCTGCCGTTTGGCCACTCCGGCGCTCCGCGTCTGGGGGCGATCGTCGCCCACGGCGACCCGCGCGACCATGACTTCGCCGAGACGCTCGATCAGCAGTTCACGGTCTCGTCCCGTGTCCGGGGCATCCGGCTGGTGGCGACGCGCCATCCCGACCCGCGTGTCCGCGACGGCGGCGACTCCGACAACATCCTGGCGTCGGCCTCCTTTCTCGACGGTTTCGCCGAACTTGCCGCGCGCAAACTCGTGTTCGAGGCGGCGGTCTACTCCCACCAGCTCTACGACGTCATCGTGCTGGCGCGCGAGTATCCCGACACGGCGATCGTCCTCGACCACTTCGGGATACCCGCCGGGGTGTTCGGGCCGATCGGGACACGTACCGGCGCGACGGCCGCGGCGCGCGCCGACATCTGGCGGCTGTGGCGGGAACGGATGACCACCCTGGCGTCGTATCGCAATGTGGTGGTGAAGCTTTCCGGGCTGGCCATGCCGGTTCTCGGTTACGGCCACGAACGGTGGGGCAACATCGGGGGACAGGCGACGCTGGGCGAGATGATCGGTCCGTTCGTCGAACACGTCGTCACCCACTTCGGTTCGGACCGCATCATGTTCGGCTCCAACTATCCGATCGACCGCCCCAATGCGGCGATCGACGTCCTCGTCGGCGCGCTGGTCGACTGTGCGTCCCAGTGGGGAGACGAGGCGTTGCGACGCATCTTCCGCGACACCGCGGTCCGCGTGTACGGACTCGACGAGGGCTGATCCGCGACCGGTCGGTCACGGATGACGCGGACGTCCCCACCATCGTGAGCGGGTCGGCTCGGGGACGGGCACGTCACGCATGAGACGGACCAGGATGTCGACGAGAGCCGTACACGTCGGATAGCGGTTCTGCGGTGACTTGGCGAGCGCCTTGGCGAAGATCGAATCCATCGCCGACGGGAGCCACGGACGGCGCCGGGTGAGGCGCGGCGGTTCGTCGTTGATGTGTGCGTAGGTGATCGCGAAGGACGTGCGCCGCGGATACGGCGGTGTGCCGGTGAACAACTCGACGAGACTGCACGCGAAGGAGTAGTTGTCGCTGGCCGGCGAAAGGTGATGTGCCTGAAGCAGTTCGGGCGAGGCATACCCGATGGAGCCCTGGACCCGGCCGTTGCGTGCGAGTGGTCTTGTGTCATCGAGGAATTGGGCGATCCCGAAGTCGGAGAGGTAGGCGTCGACCGGTGCGGAGGAGCTGGGCGTGGGCCCCTCCGGGTCAGAGTCGAGAGGTCGGGAGAGCAGGATGTTGGCGGGCTTGACGTCGCGGTGGAGGATCTCCTGGCCGTGTGCGTGGTCGAGGGCACCGGCGATCTGCGCGGCGACCCGCAGGATCGCGTCCACGTCGGGTTCGGTGTCGTCGCCGGGAATGAGTGCGGTGGCCGCCGGGCCCGCGACGTACTGCATCGCCAGCCACATCGACGGCTGGTGGCGAGGGCCGAGAGAGCCGGGCGGCGCGGCGATCTCACCGTGGGCGCGCATCCGGACGATGTGCGGGTGGTGGAGAAGCGACGCAATCCCGAACTCGCGCTCGAACCGTTCACGGACCCGGGCGTGATCGGCGGCGTCAGGGTGCAGCACCTTGAGCGCGACCGGCCCGTTCCCGTCGTCGCGATGAGCCCGGAAGACGTCCGCGCTCGCACCACCGCCGACGAACTCGTCGATGGTGAAGCCGTCCACGCGGTCGCCAACCTCGAACACCCTGCCCAGAGTAGAGCGGCGTCGATCTGCGGGTGCGGTGCCGGACAAGGGTGTCGAGACCAGGGTGCCCGTATCAGGCTCGAGAGGTCAGGATCTCGGGGTCAGACGGAAGATCGGGAACTTCCGGCCCTGAGCGGTCTCGGTGTACTTGACGAACTGGTCGGTGAACGCCGTGAACTTCGCCCAGGCGGCGTCCCAGTCGTCATCGGTGATCTCGGCGACCTGCGTCTCGTGGTGTTCGATGCCCTCGGCTGCGGGGGCCTCGACGGCAACCGAGTTGGGGTGCGCGCGAAGGTTGTGGACCCAGGCCGGCGTCGTCGGCGAACCCGCGAAAGATCCGATGACAAGCCAGGAGCCGTCGTCGGCGAGACCGAACAACGGGCTGATTCGCGGCTCCCCGGATTTCGCGCCGACGGTGTGCAGCAGGACGAGGTTCTTCCCGAACCCCGCGGTCTCGACATGTCCGTTGTTGGTGCGGAACTCGTTGATGATGGTCGAATTGAAGTCAGTCACGATCTCCTTGATACGCCTGCGGAGCCCTGACCGGCAGGTGTGCCGAAGTGAAACCGCGGTGCGGGCCTCGAAGAATACGCTGAACGCATGAGTGCCGAAACGAGTTCGTTGGCCGCCGCCCTTCCCGACGGAATGGTGATCACCGACCCCGACATACTCGCCGGGTATCGCCAGGACCGCGCTTTCGACCCGGCCGCCGGTACCCCACTCGCACTGATCCGCCCGACTTCGACCGATCAGGTCCAGACGACGGTTCGGTGGTGTGCCGAGAACCGGATTCCGATCATCACCCGCGGTGCCGGCACCAGCCTGTCCGGCGGCTCGACCGCGGTGGACGGCGCCGTCATGATCTCCACCGAGAAGATGCGCGAGATCGCCGTTGACCCCGCGACGCGCTCCGCCGTCGTCCAGCCCGGGCTGTTCAACTCCGAGGTCAAGGCCGCGGCGGCGGCGGAGGGTCTCTGGTACCCGCCGGACCCGTCGTCGTTCGAGATCTGTTCGATCGGCGGCAACGTCGCCACCAATGCGGGTGGGCTGTGCTGCGTGAAGTACGGGGTCACCACCGATTACGTGCTCGGGCTGCAGGTGGTGCTCGCCGACGGTCGAGCGGTTCGGGTGGGCGGCAAGCAGCTGAAGGACTCCGCCGGGCTGCCGTTGACCAAGCTGTTCGTCGGCAGTGAGGGACTCCTCGGCATCATCACCGAGGTGACCTTGCGGCTGCTGCCGCCGCAGGGGCCGGCGAGCACGGTCGTCGGGGTCTTCGACTCGGTACACGACGCCAGCCGTGCCGTCCTCGCCGTCACCGGCGAGATCCGCCCGGCGATGCTGGAATTCATGGATTCGGTGGCGATCAACGCGGTCGAGGACATGCTGCGCATGGGACTCGACCGCGACGCGGGCGCACTGCTCGTCGCCCAGTCCGACGCACCCGGGGCCGCCGGTGCCCAGGAGGTCGAACTCATCCGGAACGCCTTCGAGTCGAACGGTGCCGGCGAGGTCTTCACCACCGACGACCCCGCCGAGGGCGAGGCGTTCACCGCTGCCCGGCGAGCAGCGATCCCGGCGGTGGAGAAGCTGGGTTCGCTGCTGCTGGAGGACGTCGGGGTCCCGTTGCCCTCGCTGCCCGACCTCATCGACGGCGTCGCCAAGATCGCCGCGGACAACCAGGTGATGATCTCGGTGATCGCACATGCCGGCGACGGCAACACGCACCCGCTGATCGTCTTCGATCCGGCCGACACGGCCGAGGCCGACCGTGCGCAGACGGCATTCGGCCAGATCATGGACCTCGCCATCGAACTCGGCGGCACCATCACCGGCGAGCACGGCGTGGGCCGGCTCAAGAAGGGCTGGCTGCCTGACCAGGTGGGTCCGGACGTGATGGAGCTGACCGCGCTCATCAAGAACGCTCTCGACCCGGACGGGCTCCTCAACCCGGGCGTGATCCTGTAGGCGTGGTCGGCACCACGGCATAGGTGCCGCGCCTCTTCGCCTTCGCCTCGAACAGGGCGTCGTCGGCGAGGGCGAAGTCGCGTCGAATGCGCTCGGTCGCATCCTCGTCGGTCATGTGCTCGCTGTGCAGGGGACCCACCGCGATGCCGAGACTGACGGTCGCCCACTCGCCGTCGCCGGCGTCGACCGGTTGGCCGCGGATGTCTTCGGCGACGGCACGCACCGCCTGTTCGTCGAGCCGCGCCGCGATCGCGAACTCATCGCCGCCGAGCCGGGCGACGACCGCAGGCTCGGGCACGGCGCCCTGGAGGATGTCGGCGACCTGCTGCAGGACGGCATCGCCCACGGCGTGCCCGTGGTCGTCGTTGATCCGTTTGAAGCGGTCGACGTCGGCGATGACCAGTGCGAACCGGTCACCGGGACCCCGACGCAACAGTGTGGTCGTGGCGAGGATGAATCCGCGGCGGTTCAGCAGTCCGGTGAGTGGATCGGTATTGGCCATCCGCAGTTGGTGTTTCAGGGATCGCTGGAGGTCGGAGGTGTAGCCCTGGTGCAGGGTGACCGTCCCGCTCACGGCGACGAGCAGAGCAAGGGTGGCGGCGAACGCGGGCACGGGCGGAGCGCCGTCCAGCCAGGCGAGAACTCCGAGTGTGCAGGTCACTGCGCTCGACAGGGCCAGGTGCAGGTACACGACGCGGGCACGTACGAAATGTGCGCTGTAGGAGCCGATCACGGCGAACAGTGCCGAGAAGTACAGCGCCAGGCGTGGATCGGCGACGGCGAACAGGCACACCGCCACACCGATGTCGGCGTAGGCGACGAAAGCGTCGTTGAACCCTCGGACGTGTGACTTCTTGGTCCACCACATCACGCCCAGATGGACCCGGCTCACCGCGATCGCGGTGGGGATGGTGGTGGCGGCAGCGGTACCGAGGATCAGCGACCGCCACAGCGAACCCTGCGCGCCGCTCGGCGTGAACAATCCGAGCGCGCCCACGACGCCGAAGATCAGCACCAGCCCGGCGATGGTGTACCGGATATGGCGTTCGCGCAGACGCAGCTGCCGGAGAACGTCGAGTGTTTCGTCGTAGAGCCCGCTGCGCCGTGCGATCTCCGCGGTGATCGAGTCGCGACCGAGCCCGCCGAACGGAGTAGATCTCGGCGAACGGCCGACCGTTTCTTCCACCTGATCGAGCTCCGGAAATGGGGGTTGGGGCGAACAATGCGAAGTCCAGATGAGCATTAGCGATGCTTCATCAGAGCAATTGATAGCCGCCGACGCCCGGTTGCGGCAGCGAAAACACCGAAATGTGAGAAAGAAGCACCTGCCGAAGTCCTCCCGTCCCCTCCGCGGGGGACCTCAGCAGGTAGCCCAAAACGCGAATGACATCTGAACACGATGCCATGCAGAAATGAGCATATTGGGTTGAAGGTCAACCTACAATCACATCAATCCGGATAACTGACAGGAGATGGTTGATGAATGGTTCTGGGGACGCCGGACTCCGCGATATAGACCTGCGCCGACTCCGAATGTTCGTCGTCGTCATGGAGGCTCCGAGCCTCCGCGTCGCCGCCGACAACCTGTTCATCAGCCAGCAGGCGTTGTCCTCGGCGATCCGTGAACTCGAGCGACAGCTGGGAGTCGAGCTCTTCTCCCGTTCGCGGCGCAGCCTGACGCCGACGCCGGCCGGGGAGGCGCTCTACCGCGGCGCGGTGCCGCTGCTGGCCGGCGGGGAACAGCTCGCCACGCAGGTCAGACGGGTCAACGCAGGGGCACCCGCACCGTTCGTCATCGGCCATGCACCCGACCTCGCGTCGTCGGAGGTCTTCCGGATCATCGAACCCGTGGTCCTCGCCGACCCCTCGGTGCCGATCACGGTGCGCCCGGTGTTCGCCGACTTCATGCGTGAGGAATTGCTGTCGGGCTCGATCGACCTGGCGCTGGGCCGTGGTGTGTCGGCGCCACCGGACATGGCGACCACGATCGCGACCGAACACGAGCTCCGCCTCGCGGTGCGCAGCGATCACCCGCTCGCCGCGCATGCCCGTGTCGACATGGCCGCCCTCGCCGGTTACGAGATCGTCGTGTGGGGGCCCGAGCACGAATACGAGTACACCGACATCCTCGTCGGGTTGTGCCGGCGTGCGGGATTCGAACCGCGCATCATCCTGTCGACGCTCCTCGGTACACCGCCGCACACGGCGGTCATCGCCCACCCCAAAGCCTGTGCGTTCGTCACCAACGAGCCCGGCTGGATCTACGCGAACTCCATCCGCATCGTCGAGTTCACCGATCCGCCGTTCGCCCCCGTCCGGGCGATGTGGCTGCCCAACACCGCCTCGACGCTGCGCCGGCAGATCCTGGCGGCGGCGGAAGGGGTGGTGTGAGAACGGAAGGCGGGGTGTCTCAGTGACGTTCGAGGATGGCGGCGAGATCGGCGCCGTCGGGGAGCGCGCCGTACTCGAAGCTGCGGTCGGGTCCGAGGCGGCTGGCGATGAACGCGTCGGCGACCGCCGACGGGCTGTGCCGCACCAGCAGTGACGCCTCGAGCGCCAGGGCCATCGACTCGACGGTCGACCGGGCTCGGCGCTGGGCGTCGGCCGGGGCGAGTCGCGACAGCTCGCCGAGTTGCTCCCGGAGTCGGTCGAGGTGCGTGTCGAGAGTCCGGTCGGCGCCGCGGGCGAGGCTGACCTCGGCGTCGAAGGCGGCGACCGATTCGGGTTCTCGGGTCATCGCGCGCAGGACGTCGAGGGCGATGACGTTGCCCGAGCCCTCCCATACGGCCATCACCGGCTGCTCGCGGTAGCGCATGGCGAGGGGGAAGTCCTCGGTGTATCCGTTGCCGCCGAGGCATTCCAGCGCCTCGTAGGCGTGGTGGGGGCCGCGCTTGCAGATCCAGTACTTGGCGACCGCGGTGGCGAGTCGGCGGAAGGCGCGCTCCTGCGGATCGGCATCCTCGTCGTGGGCGCGGGCGAGGCGGATCGCGGTGGTGGTCGCGGCCTCGGATTCCAGTGCGAGATCGGCCAATACGGCGGTCATCGCGGGTTGGTCGGCCAGCGTCGCGCCGAAGGCGGCACGATGCCGGGCGTGCCACACGGCCTCGGCGACGGCCTGGCGCATGCCCGCCGCGGAACCGAGAACGCAGTCGAGGCGGGTCTGCGCGACCATCTCTATGATCGTGCGCACGCCGCGTCCCGGCTCGCCGACCATGACGGCGACGGTGCCGTCGAGTTCGATCTCGCTGGAGGCGTTGGACTTGTTGCCGAGCTTGTCCTTGAGACGCTGGATGCGGAAGACGTTACGGGTGCCGTCGGGCAGGATGCGGGGGAGCAGGAAGCACGAAAGTCCTTCGCCGCCGGCGCCGTGCGCCTGCGCGAGAACGAGGAATGCGTCCGACATGGGCGCCGAGCAGAACCACTTGTGACCGGTGAGGAGGTACTCGGCACCCGGTCCGCCGGTTCCGGCGGGGACTGCGACGGTGGTGTTGGCGCGGACGTCGGAGCCGCCTTGCTTCTCGGTCATCGACATCCCGAAGATGGCCGACTCCTTGGTGGCGCTCAGATCAGGGGAATAGCTGCGGGACAACGCCTTCGGCACCCAGTTCGCGGCGACGTCGGGCTGGAGTTCGAGTGAGGGGATGACCGCGTGGGTCATCGACACCGGGCAGGCGTGGCCCGGTTCGATCTGGCCGAACAGCATGAACGCGGCCGCACGCACGACGTGCGACCCGGGTTGAGGATCGGACCAGCAGCGCGTGTGGGCGCCGTGGGCGATGGATTCGGAGATGATCCGGTGGTATGCCGGGTGGTATTCGACCTCGTCGATGCGGTGACCCCAGCGGTCGAACGTCCGCAACACCGGCGTGATGGTGTTCGCGAGATGGGCGTCGTGCTTGAAGGATTCGCTGCCGACGAGCGCCCCGATCTCGCGGAGTTCGGCGTCGCCCCAGGCGCCGTCGTGCCGCGCGACCGCCTCGGTGAGGACGACGTCGAGCTCGTACTCGTTGACGTCCAGTCGCGGAGCGGACTGGTTGAACACCTCGTGGGTGAGGTGCGGCTGCGGATGGATGTGCGTCGCGGACTGGGTCATCATGCCTCCTGAGGCGTGGGTACGAGTGGCCGGTCCAGAACCCGGTCCGGGATCTGCAGATTCGTGAAGATCACCGCGACCGCGTCCTCGAGTCGATAGCCGAAGTCGGCTCCGGTGGCGGCCTTCTGAACCGCGAGACCGAAGATCGCCGACCAGAACGCCTTCGCCTCGACATCGATCCCGGCACGCAGTTGCCAGCCGGTGCGCACCAGCGTCGACATCAGCGCCTGCTCGCCGCGTTCGTGAAGTGTGCGCAGGGTGTCGGTGATGTGCTCCCGCAGGTCGGTGCGGCGCGACGTCAGCAGCATGGCGGTGGTGAACAGTTCGACGTCCCGCGCGCAGGGACCGAGGAGGGTTCCGACGAGCGTGTTCGTGTAGTCACGGACGGTCGTGGTCTCGGCGGCGGCCTCTTCGGCTCGACGTCCGGCCCGCAGTACACCGGCGCACGCGACCTCGACGAAGAGTTGTTCCTTGGAGCCGAAGTAGTAGGTGACCTGGTTGGGGTAGGCGTCGGCGCGCTGGCAGATCTGAGCGACCGACGCCGCGTCACCGTGCTCGGCGAACACCTCGCCGGCGGCACGCAGCAGCGCCTGGCGGGTTGCCCTGCCGGCTTCCCGGCTCGCGCGTCCGGTGGTTGCCACAGTGGGTTCCGATCGTCGACGTCAGTGTTTGTATGGCAAACAATAAACGCCGGGTGGCGCGCGGGCAAGGGTTGATTTCAGAAACGTGAGTCGGCGTAGTTGTCGGACCAGTGCCCGACGAGCTGCCGGTAGATGTTGTCCTGGTCGACGATGAGGGGCGTCAGGTGTCCATCGCCGACGAGGCCGCCGACGTGCACATGGGACATCGCGGAGGTGGCCGAGTGGATGTCGTCGGGTCCGGCTCCCATGGAGTCGGAATCGGCCACCATCATCAGGGTCGGCACGGCGATCGATGCGAGATCGGCCGTCACATCGGGGCGATGCAACATCATCGATCGCATGGCGTGGAACATCGGTCGGCGATCTGCGTCGACGAATGCCCGCATGATCTCGCACGCCCGATCAGGATGTGCAACAGCTGTTCTCGGTCCGATCAGGGCGTTCTGGAGCTGTGTACGCAACCATCGGTTGGGTCCGGTCACGCGATAGATCTGCACCAGTGGCCAGCACATCGTCCAACGCTCCCGCGGGTTGATGGGCCGGAGGGGCGTCCCGATCGTGGTCAGTGTGCGGAGTCGGCGAGGGTGTCGCGCCGCCACCTTGATGCCGATGTGGCCTCCCCAGGCGTTGCCCACCCAGTCCACGGGACCGTGGAGGGCCAGGGCGTCCATCACCGCGACCGCGCAGTCGGCGACCTCGTCGAAGGTGAAGTCGTGCGTCAGGCCCTCGCTCCGGCCGTGGCACGGGCCGTCGATGGCGATCGCCCGGTGGTCCTCGCGGACCCGGTCGAACAATGGCCCCCACGACGCCGAGTCGACGAAGAGGCTGTGCCACAGGACGACTGGTGGACCGGAGCCTTCGTGTCGGACGTGGATTCGGCCGAGCTGAGTGGGAATCGAATCGGTGCTCATGATCAGGCGCCTGCCTTTCGGCGAGGGAAATGCTTCGGAAACCGAAACTTCGGTATCCGTAGTATCCTCCGTTCCCATGGGCGGGTCAAGAGTGTCCGACGTGGAACGGCAAGCCATCGGTCAGCTGTTGGTGAGGCTCCTCGCGGAGTTCCGTTCCGACCTCGCCGGACCCCGCGCGGAGGCGGGGTTCGGTGACGTTCGCGATGCGCATCTGCAGATCTTCGGGAACATCCGGATGGGCGGAGTGCGGCTCACCGAGCTTGCGTCACGCGCGCAGTTGAGCCTGTCGGCCACGTCGGAACTGGTGAACGACCTCGAGAACCTCGGCTATTTGGCGCGTGAACCGGATCCGTCCGATCGTCGCGCCAAGTTGATCGTCCTGAGCAAGCGCGGACAGTCGCTGATGGCTGCGGCCGGGGTTCGGGTCGCCGACATCGAGCGGAGATGGGCGGCGGTGGTCGGCGACGACGACTTCGCCCACATGTGCGCGACGATGCAGCTGCTCCTGGATCGCCTGAACGCGGCCGACTGAAGGCCCGGGTTGTCAGACCTCGCGGACAGCCCGACGGAGATGAGGTTGGCGCCAGAACAGGACCATGAGCGCGACCAGCGCGGTCACCCATACGTTGACCGACGGCCCACCAGTAGTTGGAGGGTAGACCCGCGAAACAAAGCGAATTCACCAGCCTGAATTGGCTGATCTGTGCAGGTCAGTCGGCGATCTCGGACGCCGGAGAGGACGCGGGACCAAATCACGACCCCGCGTTGTTGTGCACGGTGCCGCCGGACGAGCTCCGCCAGACCGACGAGCGGCCGGCGTCGACAGGAGGAATCGTGAGCAACGAATACCGCAAGACCCCCGAGGCCTTGAACCGCCTCACCGACGCGCAGTTCCGCGTCACCCAGCGCGACGGCACCGAGCGCGCCTTCGACAACGAGTACTGGGACAACCACGAGCCCGGCATCTACGTCGACGTCGTCTCAGGACAGCCGCTGTTCTCATCGACCGACAAGTACGACAGCGGCACCGGATGGCCGAGTTTCACCAGGCCCATCGACGACGCCGCGGTGACCACCAAGACCGATCGGACCCTGTGGATGCGCCGCACCGAGGTGCGTTCGTCGGGCGCCGACAGCCACCTCGGCCACGTCTTCGACGACGGTCCACGAGATGCCGGCGGACAGCGTTACTGCATGAATTCGGCTGCGCTGCGCTTCATCCCGGTTCGTGACCTCGAGGCCGAGGGATACGGCGAGTACACCGAGCTGTTCCCCACCACAACCCACACCGAAGAGGAGACCGCATGACCATCGACACCGGTCAGATCACCGTCCGTCCCGGCACCGAGACCGCAGTCCTCGCCGGCGGATGTTTCTGGGGGATGGAGGACCTGATCCGCAAGCAGCCGGGAGTCCTCGACACCCGCGTCGGCTACACCGGCGGACAGAACGACCACGCCACCTACCGCAACCATCCCGGCCATGCGGAGGCCGTCGAGATCGTCTTCGACCCGAACGAGACGACCTACCGGGACATCCTGGCCTTCTTCTTCCAGATCCACGATCCGACGACCCGCGATCGTCAGGGCAACGACGTCGGGACGAGCTACCGCTCGGCGATCTTCCCGTTGGGTCCGGAGCAGGAGCAGGTGGCCCGGGACACGATCGCCGACGTGGATGCGTCGGGTCTGTGGCCGGGGCCGGCCGTCACGACCATCGAACCGGCGGGTCCGTTCTGGGAGGCCGAACCCGAGCACCAGGACTACCTGCTCAACTACCCGAACGGCTACACCTGCCATTTCCCGCGTGCGGGCTGGGTGCTGCCGAAGCGAGGTGCGTCGACCACGCCGTGATCCACCAGGGCCGGTCGAGGCCGGTGGATCGGTGGAGATGACATGGATTGACAGGTGACGCGATGAGATGCGGGATCGACAGCAGATAGGCGACGAGGCGAGGTGCCACAATCGGGCCAGACGACCGGGCTGACCGAAGGAGCCGACATGACCGATGCCGACGCGGCGAAGTTGCTCGTGATCGGGGCCGTGAACGTCGACCTGGTCGTCGCAGCCGAACGACTCCCGGGGCCCGGGGAGACCGTCGTCGGGCCGGACGTGAGCAGTCACGGAGGCGGCAAGGGTGCCAATGCCGCGGTGGCGGCGGCGCGCGCCGGAGCCGTCGTCCGGTACTGCGGTGCGGTCGGTGACGACGAGATGGGTGCGGGCGCACTCGGTGAGTTGGCGGAGGAGGGCATCGACGTCACCGAGGTTTCCCGCATCGACGGCGTCTCCACCGGCGCGGCGCTGATCGTGGTCGACCCGTCCGGTGAGAACCAGATTGCGGTGGGGGCCGGAGCAAACGCCCGGGTCGCTGCGGATGATGTGCGTGCAGCCGTGGCCCGCGCGGCGGACTGGGGTGTCGGATGCGTCCTGACCAGTACCGAGATAACCCCCGACGCCGCGGTTGCCGCAGTGAAAGCTGCTGCAGAGCACGGCATCACATGTGTGGTGAATCCGGCGCCGGTCCTCGACGAACTCGTCGGGGTGCTCTCGGTTCCGGACATCCTCACGCCGAACTCCTCGGAACTGCGCGACCTGTACGCGCGAACCCTGTCCGAAGGTCGGCACGACCCCACCGAAGCCGAGATGGCCACGGCGCTGGCCGAACACCTCGACGTCACCGTCGTGGTCACGCTGGGTGCCGATGGAGTACTGGTCGTCGACCGTTCCGGCGCGACGTCGGTGCCGGCGGGTGAGGTCGAGTCGGTGGTCGACACGACCGGCGCCGGCGACACGTTCAACGGTGTACTGGCCGCTTCGCTGGCGGCCGGGCACGACCTCGTCACGGCCGCGCGGCGCAGTGCAGCAGCGGCGTCCCTGACGGTGGCTCACGTCGGAGCCCGAACCGGGATGCCGACCGCCGAGGCTCTCGAGCGCGCCCCGTCGGGAAGCTAGCGCGACAGGGGTTTCGGACGTTCCATGTAGCGGTGGTGATCATTGCTCGGCAGGAAGTAGTCACCCCGGCCGCCGGCGCGCAGCAGCGGGCGTGCACGGGCGGTGTCGTAGACCAGGTCGTCGCCGAGCAGCTCCGTCGCGATGTGCACCTTCACGACCTCGCCGAGAACCATCCAGGAGTCCACGGACTCTCCTGCGGCCGAACGCAATTGGAAGGTATCGGTGACCAGGCATTCGAACGTGACGGGGCTCTCGGCGACCCGGGCCGGGCGCACGAGTTCGGAGTCGAGGGCCGTGAGTCCGGCGTGCTCGAACTCATCGGTGTCCGCGGGGAGTGCGGCCGAGGTGGCGTTCATCTTCTCGCCGATCGAATCGGTCGCGAGGTTCCACACGAACTCGCCGGTCGACTTCGCGTTGGCGACAGTGTCTTTCCATCCGACGCTGGCGAATCCGATGATCGGCGGGGTGTAGTTGAACAGGTTGAAGAAGCTGTAGGGGGCGAGGTTTCGCACCCCGGCGTCGGACACCGTGGAGATCCAGCCGATCGGACGCGGCGCGATGATCGCGTTGAGAGGGTCGTGAGCGAGACGATGCCCCTCGGCGGGGGCGTACGAGTGGAACTGGACCATCGCTTCACCGTACGTGACCGGGGTACGGTGATCCGGACATGGACCGGACGAGACGATGGGGGCCGGAGTGACCTTCTCCACTGCTGGTGAGCGCGATTCCGACCGGGTTCGGCGTTCTCTCGCGAACATCCGCGACCTCGGTGGGCTGCCGCTCGTCTCCGGCGGAACGACCTCGCCCGGGGTTCTGATCCGCAGCGACGCGCCGTATCCGGACGACGACGATCCCGTCGGTGTGCCGTGGCCGCCGTCGACCGTGGTCGACCTGCGCGATCCGTCCGAGTCGGGTGCGGTGCGGGTGACGTGGCCGGCCGAGGTGCGGTTGGTGCACCGGCAGGTGTCCTCGGGGGCCCGCATTGACCGCCTCGCCGACACCGCGCTGACCGACATCTACACCGCCATGATGCAAACCGGCGGGGATCGGCTGACGGCGGCCCTCAACGCTTTCGACCCGGCCGGCCCGACCCTTGTCCACTGCGCGGCCGGTAAGGACCGCACGGGCGTGATCGTTGCGATCGCCGAACTCCTCGCCGGTGTCGAGGAAGCCGCGATCGTCGCCGATTATCAGCGGACCGAGCAGAACATCACCGGGGTCCTGGCGCGCCTGCAGCACCGCGACCGGGTACCGAGAGGCATGTCGCTCGATGCACCGATCCTGCGCACGCCGCGGGAGGCGATCGATCTCGTCGTCGACGCCGTGACCGGGCACCGGGGTGGCCCGTGGGGCTGGTTCGAGGCGAACGGCGGCGACGTCGGGCATTTCGAGGGCTGGGTGACGCGATTCGCGCCCGGCGCAGCACCCGGGTAGGACGATTCCGCAGTCGGCCCGTCGGGCGTCAAGGGGTGGGCGCCCGACGGGCCTGGCGGAGAAACGTCGGGGTGGTGCATTTCTCCGCGAGGCGTATGCCCGACGCTCAGCCGCGTCAAACACTCGAGATACCAATGAAGATCCAACGAATCGGAAAGCAGGTCCATATGCCCGGTCACGACGACGCACGGCCGTTCCCCGAGGACGTTGTCGCGGGAGTGCTCGCGCACATGAACGGCGACCACGCCGACGACTCGCTGGTCATCTGCAAGGCACTCGGCGAACGGCCGGATGCGATCGCTGCGGTGATGACCGGCTTCGACGACCGGGTCGCGATCTTCGACGTCACGGTCCCCGAAGGCGCCGTGGAGATGCGGTTCGAGTGGGATCGTCCCGTGAACGACCGGACCGACGTGCGGAAGGCCGTCGTGGCGATGTTCCGGGACGCGCAGGCCCGGCTCGGTATCAACCCGGCCTGATCACACCCGCTCGAAGATCGCGGTGAGCCCCTGCCCGCCGCCGATGCACATGGTCTCCAGGCCGAAACGTGCCTCACGACGGTCGAGTTCACGCAGCAGAGTCGTCAGAATCCGCACGCCCGTCGCGCCGACCGGATGACCGAGCGAGATTCCCGAACCGTTGACGTTGGTGCGCTCGAGATCGGCGTCGGTGAACTTCCACTCGCGGGTGACGGCCAGAGCCTGAGCAGCGAAGGCCTCGTTGAGTTCGATGAGGTCGATGTCGGAGAGGTCGAGGCCTGCGCGGATGAGTGCCTTGGCGGTGGACGGGACGGGGCCGATGCCCATCACCTCGGGTCCGACACCGGCGACCGCCCACGTGACCAGGCGCGCGAGGGGCTTGAGTCCGAGGCGTTCGGCGTTCGCACGCGTGGTCACCAGCGTGGCTGCGGCTCCGTCGTTCTGGCCGCTGGCGTTGCCTGCGGTGACGGTCGCGTCTGGATCGGACTTGCCCATGATCGGCCGGAGACGAGCCAGCGACTCCAGCGTGGTGTCGGCCCGGGGATGTTCGTCGCGGTCGACGATCTTGTCGTCGCCTTTGCGCTGCGGAACCGACACGGGGACGATCTCTTCCGCGAACTTGCCGCTGTCGATGGCGGCCACGGCGCGGCGATGCGATTCGGCGGCGAGCGCGTCCTGCTCCTGACGCGGGATCGAGTATTCGCGCCGAAGGTTCTCCGCGGTCTCAAGCATCCCGCCGGGAACCGGATGGTTCTTTCCGCCCGACGTGACGCGGCCACGCGCCAGGCGATCGTGCAGAGTTGCCGGCGCACCCTTGGCGCCCCACCGCATCGACTCGGTGTAATACTCTGCGCGACTCATGGATTCGACGCCACCGGCAATAACCAGGTCGGCGACCCCGGTCTGGATGCGCATCGCGGCGTCGAGAACCGCCTGCAGGCCCGAGCCGCAGCGGCGGTCGAGCTGCGATCCCGGCACGGTGATGGGGAGTCCCGCGTCGAGTGCGGCGACGCGCCCGATCGCCGGCGCCTCACCGTTCGGATAGCACTGACCGAAGATCACGTCGTCGATGCTCGACGGATCGATCTCGGTGCGTCGCAACAGCTCCGAGAGAACAGTCGCAGCCAGCTCGGTGGCGGGTACGTCGACGAACGATCCGCCGTACCGTCCCACGGGAGTGCGGAGCGGCTCACAGATGACGACGTCGTCGGCTGCGGGTGGTGGCGTGGTGACGGTCATGCGGGTGTTCCTTTGCGGTAGTCCACTTCCTGGCCGGACCATCGCTGCGCCCACTCGCGCAGTTCGACGGCCCGGATCTTGGTTCCGTTGCCGCCCAACGTGGTCGGCATCCGCTCGATGACGTGTACGGCTGCGGGCACTTTGAATGCGGCCAGGCGATCACGGCACCAGGTCTTCAACGACGAGGCGTCGAGGTCTGCGCCGTCATCGACCGGAACGACGAAGGCCACGGCCTCGGTGTAACCACCCGAACCGCTGATCCCCACGACCTTCGCGGTCTGTACGTTCTCGTGTTCGGCGAGGCGGTGCTCGATCTCGGCCGGGTCGACGAGGAAACCCCGCAGCCGCAGGACATCTCCCATGCGGCACACGTAGCGGAATCCGCCGGTGTCGAGTGCGCGTGCGAGATCGCCGCTGCGGAACCAGCCGTCCGCGGTGAACGCACGCGCGGCGGCATCCGGGTTGCCGAGATATGCGTCGACGACGTTGGGGCCGCGGAACTGCAGCTCACCCTCCTCGCCGGTGGCCAGGACACGGTCATCGAGCGGATCGACGACGCGTACCTCGATGGCGGACTCGACCGGACGGCCACCGCCGTTCCAGCGCACCGACTCCGGGTCGTCGGACGACCAGAGCAGCGCGAGGGCGAAGACCTCCGACGAGCCGAAGACGCCGGTCGTCTCGGCTTCGGCCTCGTCGCGTACCCAACGCGCGATGTCGTGGGAGCGGCCGAGGAAGTCGGCGATGCCCAGCCACCGCAACGTGGTCAAATCCGTTCGCCGGCCCTCATGCCAGGTGTCGTACAGGCGCCCGAAAAGATCGTCACCGCCGACGATGTGGGTGACACGCAGCGACTCCACCCTCTCCAGGGTGGCCGCGGCGTCGAAGACGGGCTCCATCAGGATGGCTGCGCCACCCGCGAGACCGGCCATGGCAGTGCTGAATCCGAAGACACCGGACACCGGAAGGACGCCGAGGATCACGTCGCCCTCGCGGACCCCCATGATCACGGAATCGGCATGCGCATGCCGGACCACGGCCGAATCCCGGTGTGCGGCGAGCTTCGGTGTCCCGGTCGAGCCGGAGGTCGTGAACGCGACCGCGAGCTCGCCGGTGTCTGCGGCACGGTCGCCCGCCGAAGTCCAAGCCGTCGTCGACGGGGTCGCAGGTGCGGAAACGCCGGTGGTGTCGCCGCTTCCGGCGATCCAGGCCCCGGCGCCGAGGTCGAAGTCGGCCGCCGCTGCCCGTGGAGTCAGAGGCCCGGGAACGACCGCGATCGCCGGGACGGGGTCGGCCGTCGAGCTCGCCTCGCGCAGGGTGCCGAAGACGTCGAGTCCGTGGAACTCCGCGGGGACGGCGACCACCGCCGGTCGCGCCGAGGTGAGGATGTGCATGACCTCACCGACGTTGTACCGGGTGTTGACCCCGATGACATGCGCGCCGAGAGCTGATGCGGCGAACTGCCAGACCAGCGCGTCGGACCAGTTGGGCAGGTACACCGCCAGGCACTGGCCGCGGCGGACGCCGATGCGGGACAGCTCTTCCCGCAGCTGGTCGACACGGCGGCCGAGGTCGGCTCGGGTGAGGGTGATGACCTCGCCGCCGGCGACGTCCATCGCGACCGGACTGTCGGGGGACTCGTGGACGAGATCGGCGAGCATCCCGGCGAGCGTGGGATGGGTCGTGACGGTCATGACACGGCCTCCGGGGTGCGGGTGCCGGCCGGCAGGGATCGGAGCCAGGCGTCAGCGCGGGCACCGAAGTCGGGGAGCTCTTCCATCGGGTAGTGGCCGTACCCGGCCAGCTCGGTGAACTGCGCACGCGGACCGTCGAGTTCGTTGATCTCGTCGGCGGCGCGACGGACGGCGTCGACGCTGATCCACGGGTCGTCGGCGCCGCAGATCAGATGCAGCCCACAGGTGAGGTCGGTGAGCCGGTCGCGGACGTCGTGGCTGCCCCAGCCGATGAGGTCCGACGACGAGATCTCCGGGTCCTCGCGTTTGTGCATGAGGCCGATGAGATGTGCCTGTGCGGCGGGTACCGCCCGCCCGACGGACGCGAGACTGCCGAGGTACGTGCGCTCCGCACGCGCCGGTCCGGCCACATCCTCGAGTTCGCGTCGCAGGCCGGCGATCTTGACCCGGCCAGGCCCGGTCTCGGCGGCCATCGCGACGGCCCCGGCGAGCGGATAATCGGGCCGCGTCGCCAGTTCCAGTGTGAGTTTCCCGCCGATGGAGCAGCCGATCACAAAAGGACGCTCGATGCCCAGCTGCTGCAGGACGTCGGTCAACCAGTCCGCGTAGTCGACGAGGTTGGTGATCGGGCCCGTCGGGCAGGGTTCGGAACGGCCGTGGCCCGGCAGGTCCGGCACGACGACGCGGTACCCGCAGTCGGCGATGTCCTGTGCGGCACGGCGCCATTGGACGCCGCTCTGCCCCGCGGTGTGGATGCACAGCACGGTCGGGGTGTCGCCGTTGCATTCCCGGGGGGACGTGGAACCAGCGGTGACGATCTCGACGAACGCCAGGGCGCCTTGGATCTCGAGGTAGCGTGCCTCGATCATGAGTGCACCTCCCGTGCCAATGCGCGCGCGTTCTGGATGATCGCGTGCAACGGCTTGGTCAATCTCAGGTACTCGTAACCGTTTCCGGCGGAGGAGAACTCTCCTCGGAGAGCGCGGCGCATGAAGTCGTCCGAGTCGGACAGCAGGAGATCCACCCAGGTGGCGGGGGAGGTCTCGAAGGTGAAGGTGGCACCCAGCGGGGCGCGCCGTGTGACGTCGATGACCTGTCCCTTGTAGATGCGGAGGTGCACCTCGCGCTCGCCGCACCGCAGTCCGACGGTGCCGTCCCAGGTGGAGACCGACGAGGTGAACGCGGCGTCCCGGTGCAGGCGAGCGCGCAGTAGCTCACCCCACTCGACCGAGCAGAAGTCGAGGGAGGGCACCGACTCGGGACTGGCCTCGGTACGCCATGTCTCCGTGCCGGATTCGCGAACGCGTCCGGCGTCGTCGACCAGGCGGACCTCCCGGTCGATCCCGTCGGCACCGACTCTGGTCACCACGGTGGTCGCATGGACGTGGTCGGATTCCGCGATGGGGGCGGTTGCCGACCAGGTGATGGCGACACGTTCCGCGCACGGAACCGCGTCGGTCAGATACTCGGCGACGACCATCCCGAAAGACTGTGAACGAGAGGGGATGCGGAGTCCGTGACGGTCGAGGACATCGGCGACCAGACGGGTTCGGGTGGAGGTGCGGACTCCGACGCGGAGCGAGGCGATGGCGGTGGTCATGACCCGGCCCTGCCCAGCAGCTCGTCGGAGATGATCCGCATCTGGATCTCGCTGGTGCCCTCGAAGATCTTGGTGAGACGTGCGTCGCGCCAATGTCGTTCGACCTGGAAATCGGTGGTGTAGCCGGCGCCACCATGGATCTGGACGGCCTCACTCGTCACCCGTTCGGCCATCTCGGTGGCGACGAGCTTGCACATCGACGCCTCGAGCGAGCACCGCCGGCCGGTGTCGATGTCGGTGGCGACCGAGTACATGAGTTGCCGCGCCGCCTCGATGTCTGCGGCCATCGTGGCGATCTTGAAACGCAGGTGCTGGAAGTCCGCGAGTTCGTGGCCGAACTGCTTGCGGGTGTGCATGTAGGCGATGGAGTCCTCGAGTGCGGCGCGGGCCAGGCCGATGGCACGGGCGGCGGTGTGGGCACGCCCGACCTCCAGTCCGCTGACCGCGAGGTAGAAGCCCTTGCCCTCCTCGCCGAGCATCCGGTCGGCCGGGATGCGGAAGTCGTCGAAGGACAGTTCCCAGGTGCTCCAACCGAAGTAGCCGATCTTGCGGACCTTGGTGCCGGAGATGCCCTCGGGGAACTCGCCGCGTTCCTTCTCGACGAGGAAGGCGCTGATACCGCGGTGGGGCTTGGCCGGGTCCTTGTTCGGATCGGTGCGGGCGAACAGGACCAGGTAGTCGGCCTCGTCGGCGTAGGTGCACCACATCTTGGTGCCGTTGACGACCCACTCGTCGCCGTCGCGTGTCGCCCGGCACGAGATGTTGGCGACGTCCGACCCCGCCTCCGCCTCGGAAAGTGCATACGCGCCCAGGTATTCGCCGCGCGCCACGCGGGGCAGCATCGCGGCCTCCTGCTCAGGAGTGAAACCGCCGCCCATGCCGTTGCCGCGCGCCAGCAGGCCGGACACGCTCATCCACGCACGTGAGAGTTCCTCGGCGACAAGGCAGTACTCGAAGACTCCGAGGCCGAGGCCCCCGTACTCCTCCGGGATCATGATGCCGAAGAACCCGACCTCGGCCATCGCCTTCTTGAGCGTGTCGGGAATGGTGCCCTGGACGGGGTCGAGTTCGTTGGCAACCGGCAGGACCTGCTTCATCGCGAAGTCGCGGGCGAGGTCGCGGATCGCGATGCGCTCCTCGGTCAGGTAGCGCGGGCTGTCGGTCCGGGGCTGTGACGGCCGATGGGTCATGGCCTTCTCCTAGTGAATGCGGGCCGGAGTGATCGGGTCGGCCTGATCGCTCGTTAACGGTCGTTCACCATTTGGGCACCGGGTCAGGCCCGGGTCAATGGGTTGAGCGGGGTCCGGTATCCGACGAGGTTGAGTGCGTACTGCCCGTAGTCGTCGGCGACCTGGGTTGCGGTCCGGGGGCCGTCCGGTCGGAACCACACCGGGATGCCGGCGCACATCAGCAGTACGGCCGTAACCGCCTGATGGACTCTGTCGACGTGGAAAAGTCCCTGTTCGACCGCCCTTTCGGCGATGTCGACGAACTGCTGCTCCTGGGCGTCGCGGGACCCGACCACCCGCTTGCGATCGATCTCGCCCAGATAGCGCAGCTCCGTGTTCGCGACAAGGCACTCGCGCGGTCTCTGGGCGGTGTACAGCGCATGGGCGACGACCGCCGCGCGCCACTGTTCGGCGGGATCCTTGCCGGCCCGGCGGATCGCGTTGCGGGTCGCGGTGAACTGTTCGTCGCTCGCGGTTCGCAGGATCTCGACCAGCAGATCGGACTTGTTCTCGAAATGGTTGTAGACGTTGGCGGCGCTACAACCTGCACGATTGCCGATGGTTCGCATCGTCGCACCGTGAAAACCGGCCGTGTAGAACTCGTCGAGCGCGGCGTCGAGGATGCGGTCGCGGGATGCTGCGGTCGGCGAAGGCGATCGGGTGTTCATGTGCACAGACTAGGGCGATGCGGTTTCACCAGCAATGATGAAGGCAGGCCGCTCGATTGACCTGCCTATATCTCGCGCTTATGGTGTGGATCACGTGAACGAATGTTAATGGAGGAATCATGACCACCGAGTCCGAGCTGGCGTCGCGGCTCACCCGTCTGGAAGACATCGAGGCCATCCGCACGCTCGACGCCCGGTACTGCCGCCACCTCGACGACGGCAACTGGGACGAATTGATCGCACTGTTCACCGAAGACGGGGAGTTCGACGGCTTGTCGAACCCGCGGGGCAAGGCCGAGATGCGGGCGTTCTTCGCCGGCCTGGCCGACGGTGGCCTCACCTCGTTCTGGCACTTCATCACGAACCTCGAGATCGACATCGACGGTGACATGGCGACGGCGCGATCGTTCCTCTGGCAGCCGTGCGTTCTCGACGGCGTCGCCTCGATCGCCGCGGGCCGATACACCGACACGCTGGTCAAGCAGGACGGGCACTGGTTGTACCGGGTCAAGAAGGTCCGCTTCCACTTCTTCGGACCCCTCGCCGATGGCTGGGACGAGAACCTTTTCGCCCTCGAGTCCGCCCGCGCGGCCGCCGTCAATCCGTAGAGTCGCGCCGAGGGGGCCCGATCGGGTTCCGGCATCCGGCGGACAGGGAGTGGCATGGGACGGCTGGCAGACAAGGTCGCGTTCATCACCGGCGTTGCCCGGGGGCAGGGGCGGGCGCACGCGGTGCGAATGGCCTCGGAAGGGGCGCACATCGTCGGCGTCGACGTCGCCGGACCACTGCCGGGTGTGCCCTACGACTCGGCGACCGAGGATGATCTCGCCGAGACCCGGCGACTCGTCGAAGATCTGGGCGCCAAGGCGATTCTGACCCGGTGCGACACCCGCGATCTGGACGGACTCCGCGCGGCGGTCGGCGAGGGGGTGGAAGCACTCGGCGGACTCGACGTCGTGGTCGCCAACGCGGGGATCTGTATCCCCGAGACCTGGGACGAGGTGTCCCCGGAGAGCTTTCGCGACACCATGGACATCAACGTGACCGGCGTGTGGAACACGGTTACCGCGGCGGCTCCCCACCTCATCGACCGCGGCGGGGGATCGGTCATCCTGATCAGCTCCCTGGCGGGGAAGAAGCTGCAGCCGTTCATGGTCCACTACACGACAAGCAAACACGCCCTGGTCGGGATGTCGCGCGCCTTCGCTGCGGAGTTGGGGCAGTACGACATCCGCGTCAACACCGTGCATCCGGGTGCGGTCATCACGCCGATGGGCTCGGGCCGCATGGTCGAGCGGATCGAGGAGACCAACAAGGCCAACCCGCGCCTCGCCGGTATGGGGATGACCTTCCTGAACCAGTTCGCCGCAGAGGCGGGCGAGGTCGCGAACGCGGTGGCCTTCCTCGCGTCGGACGAGTCGAAATTCATCACCGCAGAGGAGATCTCGATCGACGGCGGCGCACAGCACTTCTAGCTGCTCCCGCGACTTCTAGGTGGTGCCGCGGACCACCAGCTCGACCGGCAGACGTCGCGACTCCACGTCACGTCCCGCCGTCAGATCCAAGAGTCCACGGACCGCGGTCTGGCCGATCTCCAGGGCGGGGGAGTGGATCGTCGTGAGCGGTACGGGAAGCTGCGCGGCGATCGGGATGTCGTTGTAGCCCACGAGTGCCAAGTCCTCGGGGATTCGCAGCCCGAGGTCGCGAGCGACGCCGAGGACGCCGACGGCGATGGTGTCGGACACCGCGAAGATCGCTCTCGGCCGGTCCGGTGCGTCGAGCAGAATCCGCCCCGCCTCGGTGCCCCCGCGCACCTCGAAACTGGACGGAACGATCCGATGGTCGGGGAGCTCGATCCCCGCCGCGGCGGTCTCGGACCGGAAGCCGGCCAGCCGATCCGTCGCCGTCGTGGCGTGGGCGGGGCCGGCGATCACCGCGAGGTCGGTGTACCCGCGATCGATCAGATGGCGTGCGGCAAGCGCGCCGCCGCGCACGTCGTCGCCGCCGACGAACGGGAGCCCGGCATCGGCGTGCCGGGTCAGCGTCATCATCGGCACGTCCCCGACGCGCAGGGACGCGATGAATTCCTTGCCCGGTCGGTGCAGCCCGCTGAGCAGGAGGCCGTCGACCTGACGTCCCACGAGCAGTTCGATGGCCGCGCGCTGGGCTTCCGGGTCGTCGGGCGGGCTGGACAGCAGCACCGAGTAGCCGGCCCGCGTCGCTTCCTCCTCGATGCCCTGATAGGTGGTGGCGACCACGCCGTCGGTCAGGCGGGTCATCACGACGCCGAGCGTGGTGGTCTTGCGGGTCCGCAGACTCGCCGCCCAGAGATTGCGCTGGTAGCCCAGCTCATCGGCGACCTCGCGAACCCGCAGTGCCGACTCCGACCAGCCGTCGGCGGGTTCGGACTGTCGCAGCACCCGAGACGCCGTCGACACGTGGACACCCGCAGCTTTCGCGATCTCCTTGAGGGTCGGCGTTCGCTGACCTCCGGCCACGCTGGTCCCCCATCCTGTCGGTAGCACTGTTGACGCTGCGCGTTCGAGCACCTACGGTAGCTCATGCAAACGTTCTCGCAAACGTTCTCGCTGAACTTGTACCATCAGTTGCAGGCCCGACCCCCGGAGGTTCCGATGTCCCGACCCAGCACCCTGGCGCAGCTCTTCGCCCTGGACTCGTTGCTCGACGCCGACGAGATCGCGATCCGCGATACCGTCCGTGACTTCGCCAATGCGCGTCTGCGGCCGCATATCGGCGACTGGTTCGAGAACGCCGAGCTGCCGGCGCGGGAGATCGCCAGGGAACTGGGCCAGATCGGTGCGCTCGGCATGCACCTGGAGGGCTACGGTTGCCCGGGCATGAGCGCGACCGCCTACGGCCTGGCCTGCCTCGAACTCGAGGCCGTGGACTCCGGTATCCGCAGCCTCGTGTCGGTGCAGGGCTCGCTCGCGATGTTCTCCATCCACCATTGGGGCTCGGAGGAGCAGAAGAACGAGTGGCTGCCGCGGATGGCTGCCGGTGAGGCGATCGGTTGCTTCGGCCTGACCGAACCCGATTTCGGCTCCAACCCGTCCGGCATGCGCACCAACGCCAAGCGTGACGGCGACGACTGGCTGCTCAACGGCACCAAGATGTGGATCACCAACGGCTCGATCGCCGACGTCGCGGTCGTCTGGGCCCAGACCGACGAGGGTATCCGCGGCTTCGTCGTCCCCACCGACACGCCTGGCTTCTCCGCGCCGGAGATCCACAAGAAGATGTCGCTGCGCGCGTCGGTGACCTCCGAGCTCGTGTTCGACAACGTCCGCTTGCCCGGTTCGGCGATGCTCCCGAAGGCCCAGGGCCTGAGCGGGCCGCTGACCAGCCTCGGCGAGGCCCGCTTCGGCATCATCTTCGGTGCGATCGGCGCTGCCCGCGATTGCCTCGAGACCGCCATCGACTACTCGCAGTCGCGCGAGGTCTTCGACAAGCCGCTCGCCGGTTACCAGATCACCCAGACCAAGATCGCCGACATGGCACTCGAGGTCGGCAAGGGGCACCTGCTGGCCTACCATCTGGGTCGTCTGAAGGACCGCGGTGAGATCCGCCCGGAGCAGATCAGCACCGGCAAGCTCAACAACACCCGCGAGGCCATCAAGATCGCCCGTGAATGCCGAACCATCTTGGGCGCCAACGGCATCACGCTCGAGTACCCGGTCATCCGGCATGCCAACAACCTCGAGTCCGTCCTCACCTACGAGGGCACCTCCGAGGTCCACCAGCTCACCATCGGCCGCGCCCTCACCGGCGAAGCCGCCTTCCGGTGAGCGAGCGCGCGGCTCTCGACGGACTCGTCGTCGCCGACTTCGGCCGGGTCCTCGCCGGGCCATACGCGACGATGCTGCTGGCAGACCTGGGTGCCGAGGTCATCAAGATCGAACGACCTGGGATCGGCGACGACACCCGGTCGTGGGGTCCGCCCTGGGTGGGCGAGGCGTCGTCGTACTTCCTGTCGGTCAATCGCAACAAGCGGTCCGTGGCGATCGACCTCTCCGATCCCGCGGGACTCGAGGAGGCACGACGCCTCGTCGATCGGGCCGACGTCGTCGTCGAGAACTTCATGCCGGGCACGATGGATCGCCTCGGACTCGGTTACGACGCCGTCGCCGATCGCCGGCCGGACATCGTCTACTGCTCGGTGACAGGATTCGGCGGGAACAACCAGCTGCCCGGTTACGACCTGCTGATCCAGGCGGTCGGCGGACTGATGAGCATCACCGGTCCCGACCCGCAGACGCCGACCAAGGTGGGCGTCGCGGTCGTCGACGTCATCACGGGATTGCATGCGGCCGTGGGCATCCTGTCCGCGTTGCGGCACCGCGACCGGACCGGGCAAGGACAGCGCATCGAGGTGAACCTGTTGTCGTCGCTGATCTCGGCGCTGGCCAACCAGTCGTCGGGCTACGTGGCGGCAGGCGTGGTTCCGACAGCGATGGGCAACCGGCATCCCAGCATCGCGCCCTACGAGGTGTTCCAGACCGCGGATCGTCCGTTCGTGCTGGCCGTCGGCAACGACCGCCAGTTCGCCGGGCTGTGCGAGGTCCTCGGACGCCCGGACCTACCCGCCGACGAGCGGTATGCGACGAACAGTGCGCGGGTGGCGAATCGGGAGAAGCTGGCGGCGATCCTGAACGAGGCGCTGTCAACGGCGAGCGCGGATCACTGGTTCGACGCACTCACCGCGCGGCGGGTGCCGTGTGGCCCGCTCAACGACATCGCCGACGCCATCGCGCTGGCCGAACGTCTCGGTCTCGATCCGGTTGTGGAGATCGACGATCCGCGCCGGGACTCACCGTTCCGATCGGTGGCCAACCCGATCCGGATGAGCGTCACTCCGCCGAGGTACCGGTCGGCACCACCGCTGCTCGACGAGCACGCCACGGTGTCGGACCTGGTCTGACTCACGCCACAAAACCCACCCTTTTGCGGTCTTTCCACCCTGACAGGACGCGGGGAGGTCTTGCCGAAAAAGGCTGGGTTTGCAGGGTTTACGGCTAGGCGGTGGCCAGCTCGCGGCTCTCGGCGAGTTCGCGGTACGCGCTCACGACGGCGTCGAGCTGGGCCTGCGAATGCCTGCCGAGCCCGCATTAGGTGGAGATCCCGAAGTCGGGCAGGAACTCCGAGACGATCGCGGCACGCTTCCGCGCGACGGTCGCGGCGTGGATGGCGTCGATCGGACGGGTCACGTGTCGCGACAGCCCATTCGCGACGGTGACGATGGCCGACGCGTCGCGCGGCAGGATGTGGCGTCCCGCGCGCGCGGCGGCCTCGGCATCCGGCGGATCACCCATGAACGGCGACGCCCCGAACTTCGAGTCGCCGTAGCACAGATGGAAGGTGAGTTCGGCGCCGTCGGGGATCCACGACGCCAGGCGTGCGATCGCCGCGAAGATCGCCTCATGCCCCGCATAAGGATTGGGGAACCAGCCCTCGACGGTGACCAGCTCGGTCGGCAGATCCCACTGGACGGCGAGGTCGGTCGCCGGGATGAGGGAGAAGAGCTTCTCGACGCTCGCCTGTAGCGCACGGGTGCACGGCGTCGAGCAGACAGTTCTGCTCAGCCCGACCGAAAGGCTCAGTACGCCGAAACAGGCTGGGACGGGATGATTCCGTGATGCAACTCGGCAACATCGGGATGGGCGCGGGTGCGCGACTTCCAGGCGTTCTCACCGTAGGTGCTGAAGATCGGGTTGTCCGGATCGGTTTCGACGCCGCGCGACGCTGTCGCCAGTTCGGGCGGGAGGTCGATGATCGGGATGACCTCATCGAGCGCGGGATTGAGGAAGAACGGGATCGAGACCCGGTCGGTCCCGGGGCGGGGTGCGCGGACCCGATGCCGGGTCGCACGGAGGTAGCCCCCGGTCGCGACCTCGAGCAGTTCGCCGATGTTGACTATGAACGCGCCCTCGACGGGCGGGACCTCCACCCAGCTGCCTGCAGCTGTCTCGACCTCCAGGCCCTCGGAGCCGGGTTCGACCAGCAGCAGGGTCAGTACTCCCGAGTCCTTGTGGGCGCCGACGCCCTGGGCGCTGTCGGCGGTCCCCGGGTAGCGAACGACCTTGATCAGGGTCGCCGGCAGTTCGGCGAACGCCGCGTCGAAGAAGGATTCCGGGGCGCCGAGCGACACCGACCAGTGCCGCAGCAACCGCAACCCGACTTCCGACAGCGCAGCACCCCAATCCTCGAAGGCGGTGCGGAAGCCGGCAGGCGACGAAGGCCAGAGATTCGGTCCCTGCAGCCTCCAGTAGCCCTCTGCGCCGGGGATGACCGCGCGTTCGGGGCCGATGTCGATCTGCTCGCGCCAATCCACCTTGCCGTTGGTCAGTTCACCACCGAGCCGCGAGTACCCGCGGAACTGTGGGCTCTGGAGCTGACTGATCTCGTTCTTGGCCTCGTCGGGCAGTGCGAAGAACTCGCGTGCCAGCCGCATGACCTCGGTGAGCGACTCGCCCGGCACCCCGTGGCCGGTCAGGTAGAAGAACCCGTGGTCGTGAGCGGCTTCCCGAAGCGCAGCACGGAAGGTCGCGGGGGCGGTGTCCGCGTCGCCGAGGTCGAGGATGGGGAGCATGGTGCAGAGCCTGCCAGAGCGTCGTACGCGGGAGGAACGTCGTTCAGGGACCGTGAAACCCCGTTCATGAGGTTTGCAGGCGCTACGTTGGTATTCGGGTCTGGGGCAGTGCGGCGGTGTCGACCCGGGCTCGCTACGTGGTCGGCCGCCTCGAGAGGAGTTCGATCGTGACCGAAGCGACCGACAATGTTCATCTCCGCATCGCGGAGCTGGCACGAGGGCTGCACGGCGACGAAGCCGACGACGAACAGGTGGCCAAGACGATCGTGGCCGGTGCGGTGGCCGAGATCCCCGGAGCCCAGTACGCCGGACTCACGGTCGCCACCGACCGGCGCTCCATCGAATCGTTCGGGGCAACCCACGAGATCGCGGAGATCCACGACCGGATCCAGGCCGATGTCGGAGAGGGGCCCTGCCTGTCGGCAGCCCTGCACGACCGGGTGGTCCGCGTCGACGATCTCCAGAACGACGAGCGGTGGCCGAAATACCGGAGCCGGGCGATGGGCGAGGTGCCGATCCGATCCGTGTTGTCGTTCCAGCTCTTCGCCAATCGCAACAAGATCGGGGCGCTCAACCTCTTCGCGGACGAACCGAATGTCTTCGACCTGCACGCCGAGGACATCGGCGTCGTGTACGCGACCCATGCCGCGCTGGCCTGGAACACCATCAAGAAGGACCAGCAGTTCAACAGCGCTCTGGCCAATCGTGACGTGATCGGGCAGGCGAAGGGCATCCTGATGGAGCGTTTCGACATCGATGCGCTGGCAGCGTTCGATCTCCTGAAGAAGCTGTCCCAGGAGTCGAACACCAAACTGGTGGAGATAGCACGGCAGATCACCCTCAAGAGGTGACCTGCCGGCGCGCTGCGTCGAGTTCTACTCGGAGACCGCGAACTCTGTTGTGCTGGGGCCGATCTCGCCTTCGGTGAGCGTGCGGCCGGCCTCGTCGACGGTCTCGAAGACGCGAACCCGGCCGGCCATCCCGCAGAGTTCGAGGGGGCGGCTGACAGTTCGTTCGCCGACCAGGACGACTGGAGTAGAGCGCTTCGCGGCATCGTCGACGAAGGTCTGCAGCAGTACGAGTCCGACCGTGCCGAAGAAGTTGACCGCGGAGAAGTCCAGGACGACGCCGTGGATACGATCGCGCGCGACGCGATCGAGCGCAGCAGCGAAGTCCGCCGCCGTCTCGCGGTCGACGCTGCCGGAAAAGCGCTGTACACAATACGATTTCGCGCAATCGAAACGTCGCGGTGACGTGCGCTCAGGGGAGCCGGTGCCGACGTCGAACGCCGAACGGAAAACGGTGGATGTGGTGAGCGGCATGAGGTGGTCTCATCTCAGTGGAAGCGTTTGCAGGGGCGATCTGTTGTGGACCGAACCCGGCGAGTGCCCGCTGGTGTTCGAGCGGAACCCAAGTTCACGATCGTCCTGAACGGAGATAAGCCGTGATGTCGCGTGAGTCGAGGGACCTTGGGTGCCCACTCGCTCTTTAGTGCGCGGCTCCGACCTGAACCGCACCCCTACCCTACGGGTCCTTCGGATGCCGAACAAGACCGACTCGGGTCACGGTAGAAAGTCGTCAAGAAATCCCGCATTGTGAGACGCCGAAAGTGGACGTGTGGCGAAGAACATGATTGTCTAGTACCTGATGCGCGTCGAGTCGCGTGCGCGGCATCAATCCATGCTAGATGGGGCAGCAGTCAGCCCATCGGTCGCAAGATCTGAACGTCTGGGTGGTGACAAATGGCGACACAACGCGCCGAGCACGACGATTACAGCGACGTCCTCCCGATACTGCGAGAGATTCGCAGTGAACGCGACGACGACCTACGTGCCAAGAAACGCGACGAAGTGATCGAGCGGTGCCTACCGCTCGCGGATCACGTCGCACGCCGGTTCTCCGATCGTGGTGAACCGGTTGATGATCTGCGCCAGGTTGCGCGGATCGGTCTCATGCATGCGGTCGACAGATTCGATGTCGATCGTGGCAACAATTTCCTCGCTTTTGCCGTCCCGACGGTCATGGGCGAGGTCAAGAGGTATTTCCGTGACAGCACGTGGTCGATCAGAGTGCCACGTCGTGCGCAGGAGGCCTCGCTCAACATCGCGAAGGCCAGCGAGGAACTCCTGCAGTCCCTCGGACGGTCGCCGCGGCCGAGCGAGATCGCCGAGCACCTCGGACTACCGGTCGGCGAGGTCATCGAAGGGATGGTCGCGCGGTCCGCATACACCGCGAGTTCCATTGACGCCGAAGCTGGTTCGTCCACGGACGGCTGGACTCTCGCGGACACGCTGGGCGACGAAGACGAGCGCCTGGACATAGTCGAGGAGTTCGTCACGCTACAGCCGGCGCTTGCTCGACTCACCGAACGCGAACGAACGATCCTCACCCTGCGGTTCTTCCGTTCGATGTCCCAGAGTGAGATCGCTCGCCAGATCGGGATCTCCCAGATGCACGTGTCGCGGCTCCTCACCCGGATGCTCGAAACTCTGCGTGAAGAGGTCGCCGACGACGAGGAGTACGAGGAGCCGCTGCTCAAGCACGCGTGAGACGCTGCCGGGCCACGTATGCGGTCACCGAGGGCCCATGCCGGGAGCACCTGGCATGGGCCCTCGATCCCGCTCAGGGCTTCAGGATGACCTTCACCATGCCGTCGGCCTTGCGCTGGAACTTGTCGTACGCCTCCGGCGCCTGATCGAGCGGTAGTTCGTGAGTGGCAAAGGTGTCCACTCCGAGCGGGTCGGCGTCGGTGAGCAGCGGGAGGATGTCGTCGGCCCACCGCTTCACGTTGGCCTGTCCCATGTGCAGCCGGATCTGCTTGTCGAACATGGTCAGCAGCGGCAGCGGGTCGGCCATACCGCCGTACACGCCCGACAGTGAGATCGTCCCGCCGCGTTTGACGATGTCGATTGCGGAGTAGAGGGCGCCGAGCCGGTCGACTCCCGCCTCCGACATGGCCTTGCGGGCAATCGGATCGGGGAGCAGCCCGACGACGGTCTGCATCGCCTTGTTCAGGGGTGACCCGTGGGCCTCCATGCCGACGGCGTCGATGACGGAGTCGGTGCCGAGGCCGCCGGTGAGGTCGCGGATCGCCTCTCCGACGTCGTCGACCTCGTCGAAGTTCACCGTCTCGATGCCGCGACCCTGTGCGCGCCGGATGCGTTCTGGCACACGGTCGACGCCGATGACCCGAGCTCCCTTGTGGGAGGCGATGCGCGCGGCCATGTCGCCGATCGGGCCGAGTCCGAGAACGGTGACCGTTCCGCCGCTGGGGATCTCGGCGTACTCGACCGCCTGCCAGGCCGTCGGTAGGACGTCGGACAGATACACGTATCGTGAGTCCGGATTCTCGGGCGGGACCTTGATGTGGGTGAATTGTGCCTGCGGCACACGGAGATACTCTGCCTGGCCCCCCGGCACCGAACCGTAGAGCTGCGAGTAGCCGAAGAGCGCCGCGCCCATGCCCTGTTCTTTCACGCGGGTCGTCGAACACTGGGTCATGAGTCCGTCGTTGCAGAATTGACATGCGCCGCACGAGATCTGGAACGGGATGACGACGCGGTCCCCGACCCGGAGGTCGCCGGTGTCCGAACCGACCTCCTCGACGATACCCATCGGCTCATGGCCGAGGATGTCGCCGGCGTTCATGAACGGGCCGAGTACTTCGTAGAGGTGTAGATCGGAACCGCAGATGTTGGTCGAAGTGACCTTGATGATGGCGTCCGTGGGTTCGATGATCTTGGGGTCGGGCACGGTCTCCACCGAGACATTGCGTTTTCCCTGCCAGGTCACTGCGCGCATTTCAGGCCTTTCCGTCGTGGTGTCGGTCTGCGGAGCGTTCGTCACGCGCTCGTTCGTGCTTGCCGGTGTGGTCGACCGGGAAGCCGTGGTAGCGCTCCTCGTACCGCTCGGCTTCCTCTGCGGTCGTCTCCGGCTGGATCGGATCCTGATGTGCGCGTTCGCCGTCGCGACCCGCACGTCGGCGTAGGAGCACTCGGCTGCCGACTAGGAGGCCGACGGCGAAAATGCCGGCGATGACTGCGCCGAGAGCGAGCCACACGGTCGCGTCCCGGTCGCTCGCCCCGGCCGCGATCGCGGTGCCGCCGAGCACCAACATGAGTCCGAGGCAGGCGAACCCGAGAAGGCCGATGGCCTTCAGGCCGCGTGACTTCCGTGCCGGTCGGCGTGCGATTGCTTCACGCGAGGCGACCTCGCGTTCCGGTGTGAGATCTGGCATAGCCGCCCCTTCGCCAGGTGGTGTGAACTCGGTTGGGATGCCGATCGGGTACCGCAGAGGCGTCCGCCTGAAACGTCAGACCCGTCCGCACCCGGCGTCGTTGCAGCTGAGAGCGCTGCAACGTAGCTGTTGGCGGTGTCGATCCGGAAGGTGCTCTGCTAACGTTGCGAGTCGTGCTGTTGGCGCATGGGGGAGTCGTGCAAATGGAAATACGCAGTTTGGACGACGTCAGCGTGGGGCATTCATGAGCGGTCCGATAAGAATCCACTCAAGACGACGTGCGAAGAAGACTCATTTGATGACCGACTCTGACGCCACATCCCAGCTGTCGATCGATGGCAGTCTGCCGACGGTCCTGCGGGTCCCGGCAGCCACCGACCGCCTTGCGTTGGTGCGTGCTCTGGTGGAGACGGCTCTGTACATCGACGACTGGTCGCTCGACGACGTGATCGACGCAAAGGTCGCGGTGGACGAGATCTGCTCGCAGATGATCTCCGCGGCCGCCGAGGAATCTTCCCTGGAGATAGTCCTGCACCTCGCCTCCAACGGGGTGGTCGGGGAGGTCCGGGGTGAACTCGTGAACGACGTCGAACTGGACGAGTCGACCTTTGGATGGCGCATCGTCCAGACCGTCACCGACACGCATTCCATCAGGTACGCCGACGCTGCGCCCGGAGAGGACGCCCGGAGGGTGACCATCGGATTCTCGAAGTTCCGGGAGTAGCCGCGATCGTCAGCCGGGTAGCGCCTCCGTAGCTGTCCGGCGCCAGTCGTCAGCGGTGTCGTCGTAGCGGATGAGGCCCATCTGCGCGAAGCCGTCCAGCCATCCCTCCATTGGCCATGAGCCCCACCGCCGGTGGAACGTCCGCGCATTGCGGAGGATGTCCTCGAGATGCTCGACGGGGGGATTCGACACCGGGTGATACTGGTGATACGCATCGGCGGCGCCGACCCAGGCGATCCGAAACCCGTTGCGCGCGGCGCACATCGCGAAGTCGGTGTCCTCGCCGCCGTAGCCGCGGTAACCGGTGTGGAATCCCCCGATCTCGAGCCAGTCGGAGACGTGAACCGCGAAGGACAGAGACCAGAACAGCGTCATCGCCGACGACAGTTGCGTCTGGCACGGACCCGGAGCGGGTCGTGCCGGATGGGGATCGAGAAAGCGGTGAAGTTCGCGCGGATCGAAGGTCGGCTGGTCATGCGGCAGGTAGGTCACGGGCCCGCAGTAGAGGAGTCGCAGTTCCGGTGTCGCGGCACAGGAACGGAGATAGCGTTCGATCATGACCGGTCCGGGGATGCAGTCGACGTCCAGGAACACCAGCAGTGTCGCGCCGGCCTCGATCGCGGTGCGGGCACCGGTGTTTCGGGCGTGGGCGAGCGGCAGCGTGCTGGGCTCGTCGCCGATGTGGACCACCCGCATCGGATGCCCCGGTGGCGCCGATTCCGTGACGACGGTGTCGACGCCGGGGTCGTTCATGGCGACGATGACGTGGACGGCGGGACGCACCGTCGAGTACTCGAATGCCTCGAGCTGACGGCGCAGATGCCGGTGGCGTCCCGACACGATGGTGATCACCGCGACGGTTTCGGAGCCGGGGCCGTCGGAGATGCCGTGATCGGAGGCCGGTCCGGTCGTCATCGGGCCACCGCTGCGACAACGCGGGCCGCGCGCTCGGCGGCGCCGGCGGTCTGCCATCGCGACCACATCGGTGCCGAGTCATCGACCGACTCCACGATGGCCCGCCAACGGTCGACGTCGGGCCACGTCGAGGCGACGAGCGCGAGCTCGGACCTCGCGAGGGTGTTCGCGGTGGCTCGCTGTTCGGCGAACGGACGATCCTCCGGCATCACGACCGCGGGGCGTCCGGCCGTGGCGGCATCCGCCACACTTCCCTGGCCTGCACCGATGACGGCGAGGCGGGCGCTGCACAGGAACGGCCACGGGTCTTCGACCCAGGTTCCGAAGGCCGGTCCGAGACCGACCACCTTCAGGTCGGGGAGTGCCTCGGCCAGGCCGGTTGCGGGATGCGATGTTCCCGGATCGCCGCCTGCGCCGGTGAGGACCAGGACGTCGGCGGCGAAGGTCGGATGGCAGACCTGCGGGCGTCCGTCGAATCGGGAGATCCCACCGGTGAAGACGGTCTTGGGGAGGTGCTCGGTCAGCCAGTCCGGCCGATACAGGTCGCCGGGCCAGGGCGCGATGATCGCGTCGGCGGCGCGGTAGGCGAGCTGGTGGGGTAGATCGTCACGCGCACCGGGCATCGCCATGACCACGACGGGCACACCCAGTAGCCGGAGGAACAGGGTGACCTCGACCGACACGTCGACGACCATCGCATCCGGCCGACGGGTCCCGACGAAGTCCGCAATCCGGGCCATCCGGTTGCGCAGCCCCGCGTCACGGCTGGGTGCCCAGTGCAGCAGTCCGCCCGCGTCGACGTCGGTGGGGGCGGGATCGGCGTCGTCCCGGTCGAGGGTGATCACCTCGCTGAAGGCGGGGTCGGTCAGTTCGGCGCTGGTCAGCGCGACGACGTCGGTCTGCAGGTGAGCGGCGATCGCGGCGGACCGGGAACAGTGTCCGCGGCCTTGGTGGTGGACGTAGTAGCCGATCATGCCGGGCACGCCTCCGCAGTCGCCGGGGTGTTCCGGCGTTCCCGGTCGTCCACCATCTCGGTGTAGATGCCGGTGTACCGGTCGATCATCGCGGTGTCGGAGCAGTGCTCCTCGGCGCGTCGGCGTACCTCGCGCCGGTCGAGGGTGAACGCCTTCTCGGCGGCCTCGGCGAGTGCGTCGACGTCGTCGCCCGGAACGAGCACGCCGGCGGTGTCGCCGACGATCTCGGGGATGCCGCCGCGGGCGAATCCGGCCACCGGTGTTCCGCAGGCGAGGGATTCGGCGACGACGAGCCCGTACGGTTCGTTCCACACCGGCGTCACGAGGGCGGCGCCGGCGGAACCGACCAGCCGGGCGAGTTCGTTCTGGTGAAGATGACCCTCGTAGCGGACGCGGTCACCGAGGAACGGGGCGACGCGGTCGCGGAAGTAATGTTCGTCGCTGATCGGTCCGGCGAGCCGCAATCGGCGGCCGGTGATGCGGGCGGCCTCGATCGCGAGATGGGCGCCCTTCTCGGGGACGAACCGGCCGAACCACACCAGGTCGTCTCCGCCGGTGCCGATCGGCCAGTGGTCCAGCTGGACACCGTTGTGCACCACCGGTATCGAGCCGAGAACATGCGACCACGCCTGTGCGGTGTGCCGGCTGACCGCGACGCACCGGGTCTCCGGTGCCAGTGCCAGCGCCGACTCGAGCCAGGGCGTGGGTGGGGTGTGCAGCGTGGTGACCATCGGCGTCTCCACCGATGGGCCCATCGCGACCGGCAGATGATGCAGGCTGTGATTGTGGATCACGTCGAAGTCGCCGGGGTTCCGGGTGAACGAGAGCATCAGCGACAGGTAGGCGTGGTGGTCTTGCAGCACCTCGATCGGCGGCATCGACACATCCGAACGAGCGGCGGCCGACGGCTCGAACAGCTCGGCGCGCAGGCGATCCGAGTCAACCGGCAGGTCGCTTCCGGCGCCGGCGAACAACGTGACCTCGTGGCCGGCCACGGTCAGCGCCCGGGTCAGGTGCCAGACATGGGCCTCGAGGCCGCCGGCGAACGGCTGCGCTATCGGGAATCTGCTGGACGCGACGACTGCGATTCGCAGCGGCTCACGCATCCAGCACTCGCGTGTAGAGGCCGGCGTGCGCCTGGGCGATCGTCGACCGTTGCGTGCGGCGGTCGCGCCACATCGCCGGTGCCGGTCGAGCGGAATATGCCTGGGAGAGTGCGGCAACCAGTGACTCCGGATCGAATCGGTCTTCGGCGAAGTCATAGGTGAAGCACTCCTGCTGCTGGTCATAGAACCCGCAGCTCGGCGCAATCACCGAGGTGCCGAGGTCGTGGCAGGCCTCCAGCCAGCCCGAGTGGGTTCCGAACCGGTAGGGCAGGACCGATGTCGAGATGTTGGCGAGGTAGTCCCACAGCTGATCGTCGGTGTAGTACTCGTGTACCAGAACCCGGGCGTACGGGTGGCGCGACAACGCGAGAGCTGTGGTGCCGAAGTCCGGGTTGTACCAGTGATTCCCGGGGACGAAGACCTCGTCGTGGAGGTTGATCTGGATCGTCATGTCCGGGTAGTCGGATGCTGCCTCCAGCAGCGTCATGATGACGGGGAGCGGGTCCATGTTGGCGCGCAAGCTCTTGGCGTGCACACCCACGATGAACTCGTCGGTCTGTGTCTCCCGCGGGACGAACCGGGCAGGCGGAACGACATGCGGATGCGGGAGCACGGTGGCGGACCGGGCCCAGCGCTGCGCGATCTGTTCGGCCGCACCCGGGGTCAGGGTGATGACCTCGTCGGCGGCCGGGACGAGGAGGTCGAGGACCTCTTCGTGGGCGCCGGGTTCCGGATGGTGCGGGTTGCGGAGGTCGTGCAGCGTGTAGACCAGCGGCTTGTTGTGCCGGTCGAGCTCGGTGAGTATGTCGGCCATCACCGACGGTTCGACGGCGTCGAAGCCGAAGTGGATGTGGAACACGTCGAATTCGTTGTGGTGCTCGGCAATCCACCGCGGATCCAGCATCAGCGGCGGCCACCAGCGACCGGGGACCTCAGCGCCGCCCGCGGGCACCGGATCGGGAAGTCGGGTCACCGACACGGAACCGGTGTCGAGAACGCTGACCGATCCGTTCACCGGTGAGAGGTGCCTCACGTAGACGTGCGACTGAGGGACGGAAGCCACCCGGATGTGTGCGGTACTCGTTCGCGTCGTCCGTGAGCTGTCCACCATCTCGAGGGTTGCCGCACCGCCGAGTTCCCCGCCAAGCCGTCCGTTCACTGTTCCATCCGTTCACTTTGTGACATGAACGGCTGTGTGCTCAACCGGGTCTGCTGGATGCGGCGTACACGCCGCAGAACTGCCGCAAATGGGCACGTCGTGTGCAGATACCCCGGTTGGGGGGTCGTGAAACCACGACGCGCCGCGCGGAACTCAGTTCTCGTTCTGGTGAGCGTTCAGGAGCAGGTGGTCGAAGGATTGGCGCACGGGATCGGGTAGCACCACGTACCTGTGCACGCCCGACACGATGTTCTTGGCCAGCTCGTTGACCTTGACGTTGGCAGTCTGGGACCGCCAGCGCATCACCTCGAAGGCGCGTTCAGGACTGACTCCGTAGGCCATCGAGATCATGCCCTTGGCCTGCTCGATCACACCTTGGTTCTCGCGGAACCGCGCGACGTGCTCGTCGACCTGGAATTTGACCGTCTCTTCGTCGTAACCGGTCAGATCGAGGTAGAAGCCCTCGGCGCCGATCGGTTGGCCGTTGTCGTCGATGATCTGCTGTGAGACCACGGCGACATGATGGACCGTGCCGGAGAGGTCGATGATGCGGTGGCGGCTGGAGAACGGCGTGCGTCGGCTCAGCATCGTCGCGACCATCTCGTCGAACGCATGGCGGTCGTCGGGGTGTTTGTGCCCGGCCAGCAGTTCGGTCGTCGGGGTGACCTCGCCCGGCTCGTAACCGTGCATCTCCGCAACCTCGTCGGACCACCACCATTCCTCGGTGTCGAAGAGGAACCGGAAGCTGCCGACATGCCGTATGCGGGAATCATCGGCAGAAATGTTGTCGATCTTTGGCACGGTCACCCCTAGGACTTCAATAAAAGGCACGCGAAAACAGCACGCCGACGGTCTCGGGCGAAATATGAGCTTACCTGGGATCCGCTGGACGCGAGAAGCGACCCGCGTCGTGCTGCGGCCAGGTGGCCCTGCTTCGAGAAATGGCAGTTCAGAGGCGTGGTTTCGGCGATCTGATCGGCTGGTAGCCAGTCAGCTCGAGCAGGAGATCCCCGACGGGAATCCCTGAACCCGATTCACGTGTGCGATGTGGAGGAGCCAGGGTTTCGACTCCGTCGCAGCGGGCAACCGACGACCATGACCGATCAGGAGAACTCCCCGCACGAAGCGAAGACCATTCCCTACCCGGGTGAGACCGGCGATATGCCCGATCGTCCGCGCGACGAGATGACCGAGTACCGCGGCCGTGATCTGCTCGCGGGTAAGACTGCGCTGATCACCGGTGGCGACTCGGGTATCGGCCGAGCGACCGCCATCGCGTTCGCCAAGGAGGGCGCCGACGTCGCGATCGCCTATCTCGAAGAGGACGAGGATGCGCGGCACACCGTCGAACTCATCGAGGCCGAAGGACGCAAGGCGCGGGCGTACCGCGGGGATCTGGGTGACCCGGGACATTGTGCCGAGGTCGTCGAGCGAACCGTTTCCGAACTCGGCGGCCTGAACATCCTGGTGAACAACGTCGCCTACCAGCAGGTGGTCGACGACTTCCTGGAGGTCGACCCCGAACAGTGGTATCGCACGTTCGACGTGAACATCCACAGCTTCTTCCACACCACCCGCGCCGCCGTGCCTCATCTGACCGGTGGCGGCGTCATCATCAACACCTCGTCGATCAACGGCTTGCGCGGCAACGACAGCCTCATCGACTACTCGGCGACCAAGGGTGCGGTCCTGGCGTTGACGTACTCCCTCGCACAGTCGCTGATGGAGAGGAAGATTCGCGTCAACTGCGTCGCGCCCGGACCGGTGTGGACCCCGCTGATCCCGGCGACGATGCCGGCTGACGCCGTCAAGGACTTCGGGACCCAGGCGCCGATGGGTCGCGCCGCACAGCCCGACGAGATAGCCCCGTCGTATGTCTTCTTCGCGGCCGATCAGCTGTCGTCGTATTACACGGGTGAGGTGCTGGCTCCGATCGGTGGCGAAACGCTCCCCGGCTGAGGAGGTTCGTCGTCAGCGAGCGGTTCGAACGGGAGGAAGGCTCGTTGTAGTTGGCCTACCGCGAGGAACATCGTCGTTCGCGGTGTCCCCTGACCGCCCATGATGTTGTCGTTGCGTGCACGCACCACCGCCGGGACGGGTCGAATGTTAGGTTGCGTAACGATGTCGGTTCCGTCTGTTCCCCGTTCCGCCGCGATCGCGCGGTCCAGGTGATTTCGTCGCGCACGACGCGCCCCCACGAGACGAACGAACGGACCACCGCCGGCGTGATCATCACCGCCGTCGGCGTGATGCTGGTGGCGGCGAACCTCCGTCCCGCCGTGGTGTCGGTGGGGCCGCTGATCGGGACCATCTCCGCCGACGCCGGATTCAGCAGCGCGGTGGCGGGTCTGCTCACCGCGCTGCCCGTCCTGTTCTTCGGCATCTCGGCCCCCGTCGCGCCGCGGCTGGCGAACCGGTTCGGCATCGAACGGGTCATCTTCGGCGCCCTGCTCGTGCTGATCCTCGGCATCGTCGTGCGCCTTGTGCCGTCGTCGATCGCCCTGTTCCTCGGGTCTGCGGTCATCGGCGCTGCCATCGGCACATGCAACGTCGTCCTGCCGGCACTCATCAAGAGGGACTTCGCGCATCGGTCGGGGTTGATGACCGGCTTCTACTCGATGACGCTCTCCGGCGGTGCAGCGGTCGCCTCGGGGGTGAGCGTCCCGATCAACGATGCGCTGGGCGGGGATTGGCGTCTCGCGCTCGCTTCCTGGGGACTTCTCACGCTGGTCGCGGTGGTCGTGTGGGTCCCGCAGCTGTCGTACGTGCACCGGGTGACCGCGGCGACCCCGACGTCGTCGTTGTTGCGGAATCCGATCGCGTGGGCGGTGACCGTCTTCATGGGCACGCAGTCGCTGATCTTCTACACCTTCGTGGCGTGGTTGCCGCAGTATCTGGTCGACGAGAACGGGATGACGCCGGTGGGGGCGGGTGCCGTCGTCGCGTCCGCACAGGTGGTGGCCCTCATCATGTCCTTGGTCGCGCCGATCGTCGCCGGACGGTTCGACGACCAGCGCGCGGTCACCTTCGTGGTGCTCGCCGTCTGTGCGATCGGCTTCATCGGACTGATCGCCACCGACGTGTGGCCGGGGTTCTGGGCGGCGTGCGTGATGGTCGGTCCGGGCGCTTCCATCAGCCTGTCCCTGCTCTTCATGGTTCTTCGCAGCACGGGATCGAAGCAGACCGGCCAGGTGTCCGGGATGGCGCAGTCGGTGGGCTACCTCGCGGCCGCGGTCGGGCCGATCCTGATCGGCCTGATCAATGACATGACCGGTTCGTGGACGGTGGCGATGGCCGTGCTCTCACTTGCCCTGGTGCCGCAGGCCGTCGCAGCCCTCGGCGCGGCCAGGAACGTCAAGATGACGTCCTGAGACGAAGGTGGAGAATCATCTCACGCCGGTGAACGCCGGCGGCTACGCTGTGGCGCATGCATTGCGTGGTCGTTGGTGGGGGACTCGCCGGTCTGGCGTCGGCGGTATGGCTCGCGGAGGCGGGGCAACGGGTGACGCTGCTCGAGCGGCGCGGTTCACTCGGTGGTCGGACCATCTCGATGCCGCTCGCCGCGGTGGACGACGTGCCCGACAACGGCCAGCACGTCTTTGCCAGCGGATACGAGCACCTCATGCGGTACCTCGAGAGTGTCGGTACACGCGAACATGTCGAATTCCCCGGCCACATGACCATGCGGATGCGGGGCGGCGCCACCCGGAGGTCGGCTTTCGGCGGACTGACCGGCCTGCGAGCGGCGCTCGGCGACCTCCCCGGCGTCACCGGGCTCGACCGACTTCGTACCGCCCTCGCCCAGGCCCGGCTGATCCGGCACGCGTTCCGGCAACCCGAATGGCTCGACGAGGTGACCGCCGACGAGTGGTTCCGTCGCATCGTCATGCCGCAGTCGGCGCGCGATGCACTCTGGGACGGCATCGTCATCGGCCTCACCGGCGACAAGACCGAGATCTCGTCGGCGAAGGTTCCGGCCGACCTGCTCGTGACCGGTGCTCGCCGTGCGATCGCGACGCGCACGCCGGTCTCCATCGGATTCCCGACCGTGGACCTCGACACCCTCTTCATCGCCGGAGCGGAAAAGCGTTTCGCCGACGCGGGCGTGGACGTCCGGCATCGCGCCGTGGTCTCGTCGATCGACGTCACCGACCGCGCCGTCACCGGGGTGACGCTCGCCGACGGGGAGAAGGTCGCGGCCGACGCCGTCATCTGCGCGGTGCCCGTGTGGAGCGTGAAGGGACTGCTCGATCAGGTCCCGGGACACGAGCGGATCTATGAAGCCGTCGATAACCTCACCCCCGTACCGATCGTGAGCGTCAACCTCTACCTCGACCGATCGATCGGGATGACCGACTGGGGCGAGATCCTTCATGGCGGAGAGGGAGTGCTGGAACAGGTCTGGGACCGCCAGCGCATGCACGGGCGGGAGCCGAAAGACAATTGGTTCTACTCGACGACGGTGTCGGCGTCGTATGACCTGATCGGCAAGACCAACGCCGAGATCACCGACATCCAGATGGACATGCTGCGCAAGTACTACCCGCAGGCCGCGGACGCACAAGTGATCCACAGCCACGTCGTCCGGATGTCCAAGTCGACGTTCGCCCAGCGCCCCGGGACCGCGGGAATCCGCCCGGACCAGCGCACCGCTGTCGACGGCCTGGCCCTCGCCGGCGACTGGACCAGGACCGACTGGACCACCACGATGGAGGGCGCCTGCCAGAGCGCATCGCGTGCCGTCGACGTGATCCTGGAGTACGCGAACTCCGAACGCTGAGTAAGTTCGTTCCATGCCGACGACTTCGTCTGTCTTCCACATCGGTGGCCCCGAGGTCATGCTGCGGATCAGTGGGCGCGCCGTGTCCGCCGAACGCGGCGAGGCCCGCATCGAGACCGGGCCGTGGCTCGCCGACCCCGCCGCCGGCGTCAACCGGGCGGCGCTTGCCGTCGCCCTCGACGACGTGACCGGATACGTGGTCGATGCGGGCAGCCCCGACGGACGCTGGCCGGTGTCCCTCGGAATCCGCATGGACTTCGTCGCCGACCCGCCCCTCGACGGGACGCCGTTGACCGTCACCGGCGAGATCGTCGCGCGTGACGAGCGGGGTGCGATGACCACGGGAACGGTGTCCGATCCGTCCGGTCGCCCGCTCGCGACGGTCGTCCAGCGCTCGCATCTCGTCGACGCCCCGACGGTCCCGGGGGCACATGCGACTGCCGAGGTCCTCGACGCGCCTGTGAGTCCGGTGCGCGAGCAGTTGGGTCTCGTGTCCACCGCCGCCGACGTGCTCACCATGGCCCCGACGGCCCTGTCGGCCAACGGCATGGGCAGCGTGCACGGTGGAATCCTCATCTGCGCTTCCGAACTCGCCGCGATGTCCTCGGTCGAGGCGAACGGGCAGCTGCGCACCACCAGCATCGACATCACCTACGTGCGTCCGTGCAATGCCGCCGACACCACCACGTTCACCTCGGAGACCCTGCATCGCGGACGAAGTCTCTCGGTCGTCCGGGTCGTGTCGGCGAATTCGTCGGGCAAGCCCTCGTCGATCGCGACCGTGGTCCTGCAACACGTCTGAGATACACCCCCCAACTCGGGGTTTCGCAAGCGGCATACCAGCATGGTTGCGGGGGACCGCATTTCCCTGGCAAGGTGCACTCATACGGCCTGATCAGGCGCGTGCAGCTGATCGCGCGCCCCGTGCAGCCGTACCGTCTCGCGGTCCGCCGTCCTGTGATGCGGACTCGCGCACAACACAATCACCTTGCCTGCCGCCGGATGTTTGTGCCCGAGCGGCCTGCCGGATGAGGGAAAGGATCGAATCGATCGTGGTAACTCAAACAGCAAACCAGAACACTCAGATCACAAAAACCGAAATCCCGAAGAACGGCGATCAGGCGCGCGGCGTCGACGTGTACCGGACCCGTCTCGCCCACCGCAGCCAGATCGAACCGCGCCCTCACAACACCGTGTGGGGCAGCATGGGGAACCCGGGACCGTTGTCGGCCCCCGAGCTGCGTCATTACGCCGACCGCGGGTACCACACCGAGAACAAGGTCCTGTCGGCCGCGGATATCGACGCATGCCTCCGCGAGGTCTCCGACATCACCGACCGTCTCGGGGAGGACGACCGGGTGATCCGCGAATCCTCCAGCGGAGACGTACGTTCGCTGTTCGCGGTTCACAAGCTCAGCGACCTCATCGCCGAGATCTGCGATCGTGATGCGATTCGCGGTGTCGCAGAACAGATCCTGGACGACGAGGTTACGATCCACCAGAGTCGGATCAACCTGAAGCCGGGCTTCGCCGGAGGACCTTTCTACTGGCACTCCGACTTCGAGACCTGGCACGCCGAGGACGGGATGCCGGCACCACGAGCACTCAGCGTCTCGCTGGCGCTCACCCCGAACCTGTCCACCAACGGCCCGTTGATGATCATCCCCGGGTCGCATCGCCGCTTCGTCAGCTGCGTCGGCGCGACTCCCGATGGTTACCACCGGGAATCACTGACCTCGTACCGGCCGCCGTTCGGCACGCCGGAAGAGGAGGATGTCGCAACCCTCGCCGACGAGCTCGGGATCGACACGATCACCGGACCGGCGGGTTCGGCGCTCTACTTCGACTCCAACTGCCTGCACGCCTCGGCCGGCAACATCACGCCGTACCCGCGGAGCAACCTCTTCGTCGTGTTCAACGCGAAGGCGAATGCCCTGCAGGAACCGTTCGGCGGCACCGCACCACGGCCGGACCACCTCGCGCACAGGTGACCTGAACACAGTGCGGGATCAGTGCCGGAAAACGGCACTGATCCCGCACTCTGTCTGTTGGGGGCGTCAGAATCCCGCCGACGATCCCAGCTCCGGGGCGGGTCCGGCGAAGTAGTGCTCACCGTCGAACCGGGCCGGGAGGCCGGCAGCGAGGTACGTGCCGATGCCCGGTTGGTACAGCTCGGTGAACAGCGGATTCTGCTGCAGCACACCTGATTCGACGACCTCGTCGAATGTTCGATAGCGCTCCGACAACACCGCGCTCTTCGACAGGGCCTCGTCGACCTCGGCGGCGGAGTGGCGTGCGAACCACGCGGCGAACAGTGGGGTGAGGACCCCACGATGGATGTACCGGTCGGCTTCGGTGGTGAAGTCGGCACCGAGGGCCTTCTCGATCGCCGCCACCGCGTCGCCGGTCTCGGTCATCGCGACCAGGTCCCGGAAGTGACGCGGGGTGAGGGCGACGAGCATGAACCGGCCGCCGTCGGCAGTGACGAAATCCGTTCCGTACGTGCCGTAGACGTCGTTCCCGGTCGCCGGCCGGCTGCCGACGCCGAGTTGCGGTTCGGTGAGGTAGCCGAGCGTTCCCGCGATCGCCAGGGCGGTGTCCTCCAGCGGCAGCGTGATCTGGGCGCCGGCGCCGGTCTGATCGCGGCGTCGGACGGCGGCGGTGATCGCAAGTGCTGCATACAAGCCGCAGGCGACATCCCACGCGGGCAGGGCATGGTTGACCACACCCGCGTAGTCGGTGGGACCGGTGATCGCCGGGAAACCCAGCGCCGCGTTGACCGTGTAGTCGACGCCGGGCGTGCCGTCGGTACGACCGAGGAGTTCCAGGGAGATGACGTCGGATCGCTTGGCCGAGAGGGTTTCGTGACTCATCCACGCCCGGCCACCGGCGTTGGTGACGAGGATGCCGCCACCGGGACCGCTCTCGGTGACGAGGTCCTGGATCAGCTTCTGTCCCTCGGGTTCCCGGAAGTTCGCGGTCACCGACTTCTTGCCGCGGTTGAGGCCGGTCCAGTAGATGGAGTTGCCGTCGTCGGTGACCGGCCAGCGGTTGGTGTCGGCCGCGCCGCCGATGGGGTCGACGCGGATCACCTCGGCGCCGAGCTGCGACAGTGTCAGACCGCACAGAGGTGATGCGACAAAGCTCGACACCTCCACGATGCGGAGACCCTTGAGGGGGCGGGTGTTGGTGCTCATGGGCGAAAGATCCTCCGGAAAGTGTGTTTCGGGTCAGGCCATCAGGACGTGGTAGCGCCAGTCGAGGACGTCGCGGTCCTCGGCTGACTGGTCGTCACCGTCGCCATGGGCGACGACCTTCGACCGGAGCCGCAGGACTCCACCGCCTCCGGCCAGCGGCGTCGCTTCCTCGACGTGGATCTCCGAACTCAGGGTGTCGCCCTCCCGGACGGGTCCGGTGTGATCGCAGGAGTCCCACGCCACCACTGTGACCAGGTTCGGCAGCGCCCGATTGGCCTGTGACAGAGCGAGTCCGATGGTGTGGCCGCCGTAGACCAGGCGTCCGCCGGCCGCCTTGCCGGCCACTCGCTCGTCGTGGTGGGTGGCCGCGATGTTCAGCGACAGGCGAGCGAGTTCCGGTGCGCTGGAGACGACGTCGGAGCTCGAACGGTAGACGCGTCCGGCCAGGTCGGGGGAGAAGTGCTGGCCGCCGACCGATGACCGGAAGGTGGCCAGATCCCAGCCGGGCAACGCCGGTTCGGCGTCGTCGCCGGGCCCGACGGTGCTCAGATCGTCGGCGTGCACGGTGCGGCCGGGGTCGGCATCCGGGGACAGCGGCAGCATCGCGCAGCGGTAGAAGTCGAGGACCGTCGCGCCGTTCTGGTCGGTGGTGATCATGTGCAGCGCGGCCAGACCGGTCGGGGCGCGGCCGGGCTTGGACTTGTTCTCCCGTAGCCCGACGACCTCGGTCACGGTGGTGAGCGTGTCGCCGATCTTCGGGTAGCTCAGGAAACGCAGCCCGCGGTAGAAGAGGTTGGCCTTGACATGGTGGGTGGCCAGCGTCGACTGCCCGATCGCGACGTCGGTGACGAGTCCGGGATGTGCGAGTGTGCCCTCGCCCAGGACGCGGCCCGCCAGATGTGCGTCCAGCGAAAGCCTCAGTCGGTCACCGAGAATCGCCTGATGGGAGGCGGCGAGACCGGAGGTGAGCGTCAGGGACGGAGCGTCGTCGAAGACCTGTCCGTGCGTCAGTTCGTCGAAGTAGGGTCCGCCGACGGCGATGGCTTCACTCATCGACTGCTCCCTTCGCGAGGACGCGGCGAGCGGAGACGGCAAGCGCCTCGTCGAGCATCCGGCCGTCGAGTTCGGCGGCACCGGCACCTGCGGCCGCAGCCTTCTCCAGCGCCTCGAGCACGCGTCGCGCATCCTCGATGGCGTCCGCGTCCGGGGTGAAGATCTCGATGGCGCTTGCCAACTGGGCCGGGTGGATCACCCAGGTGCCGTCGAAGCCGAGGTCGCGGACCCAACGCTTCGCGTCGCGGAAGGTGTCGTCGTCGGCGATGGTCAGGTGCGGGCCGTCGATCACGTCGACGCCGGCGGCGCGGGCGGCCAGCAGCACCGAGTCCTGAACCACGTGCCAGGTCTGCATCGGCAGGCCCGACGACCGGCCGAGTGACGCGCCGAGATCGGCGTAACCGATGAGGACGGCGTCGAGGCGGTCGGTTGCCCCGCAGATCGCTCCGGCATCGCGAATCCCGCGCGGGGTCTCGAGCAGGGCCTGGAGGCGGACAGCCGAATCGCCGAGCTGCTTGTCGGCCTCCTTCAGATCGTTCGGGGTGTCGGCCTTGGGGAGCACCACCGAGGTCAGGTTCGGCATCTGCGCGCACGCGGACAGGTCCTCCGCGGCCCACGGGGTGTCGATGGCGTTGATGCGCAGCGAGACCGCCCGATCGCCACCGAACTCGGCGACGAGTTCAGCAGCGGCCGCACGGGCCGAGTCCTTGTTGGCCGGGGTGACCGCGTCCTCGAGGTCGAGGACCACCTCGTCGGCGATGGAGGCCAGCGCCTTGCGTGCCTTGCGGTCGTCGGAGGCCGGAGCCACCAGAACGCCTCGTCTTCTCTGCACCATTGCTCCCAAATGATCGTGACAACCCGGCTGTCGGGTATCAAATGTGCGGCCAAAGTGTGCCGTCACGGTTGTATCAGACCTGGATGTCTGTTGGAAAGGTTGACATAGGTACGGCGGATAGACAAAATGGCCGTACAAATCAACCGGACCACGATGATCACAGGTGAGCCCCTCCATGAGCACGCTGTCAGCCGAAGAATCCTTCCTCGTCGAGACCGTTCGGTCCTTCGTCGACCGCGAGGTCAAGCCGACCGTGCAGGACGTCGAGCACGCCAATGAGTACCCCGAGAAGTGGATCGAGCAGATGAAGCAGATCGGGATCTACGGCCTGGCCGTGCCCGAGGAGTACGGCGGCTCGCCGGTGTCGATGCCCTGCTATGCGCGGGTGACCCAGGAACTCGCCCGGGGCTGGATGAGCCTCGCGGGAGCGATGGGCGGTCACACCGTTGTCGCCAAGCTGCTGACGCTGTTCGGCACCGAGGAGCAGAAGCAGAACTACCTGCCGCGGATGGCCACGGGCGAGATGCGGGCGACGATGGCGCTGACCGAGCCCGGCGGTGGTTCCGACCTGCAGGCGATGTCGACCGTGGCCAAGGAGGACGGCGACGAGCTGGTCATCAGTGGCGCGAAGACCTGGATCAGCAACGCGCGACGCTCCGGGCTCATCGCCCTGCTGTGCAAGACCGATCCGGCGGCACAGCCGCGGCATAAGGGCATCTCGATCGTCCTCGTCGAACACGGTCCCGGACTGACGGTCTCACGCGACCTGCCCAAGCTGGGCTACAAGGGCGTGGAGAGTTGTGAACTCTCCTTCGACGGGTACCGCGCACCCAAGTCGGCGATCCTCGGCACCGTGCCCGGCAAGGGTTTCGGACAGATGATGAAGGGGTTGGAGACCGGCCGCATCCAGGTCGCCTGTCGCGCACTGGGTGTGGCGACGGCCGCTCTCGAGGACTCGCTGGCCTACGCACAGCAGCGCGAATCCTTCGGCCAGCCGATCTGGAAACACCAGTCGATCGGCAACTACCTCGCCGACATGGCGACCAAGCTGACCGCGGCCCGCCAGCTCACCTGGCACGCGGCCGACCAGTACGACAAGGGCGAACGCTGCGACATGGAGGCCGGTATGGCCAAGCTGTACGCCTCCGAGGTCGCGATGGAGATCGCCCTCAACGCCGTTCGCATCCACGGCGGCTACGGTTACTCCACCGAGTTCGACGTCGAACGGTACTTCCGCGACGCACCGCTGATGATCGTCGGCGAGGGCACCAACGAGATCCAGCGCAACGTGATCGCCGCGCAGCTCGTGGCACGGGGCGGTATCTGACGGCGTCGTCTCGTCAGCGGAAGCGGTACTCGAACAGGGGAGTGGGATGAGCGAGGTCGGGCAGTCCGAGCCGGCGTACAAGGTGCTGGCCGCCGAACTGCGCTCGCACATCGCGCAGGGGCGCTACAAGGGCGGCGTCCGGCTGCCCACCGAGTCCGAGCTGTCGCAGGAGTACGGGCTGAGCAGGCAGACGGTGCGCCGGGCCTTCCTCGAACTGGTCACCGAGGGTTCGGTCTACCGCGTGCCCGGTCGAGGGACCTTCGCGACCGAGAACGCCGGTCAGTATCTTCGGCAGCTCGGTTCGATCGACGATCTGATGAACCTCTCGACCGACACCGAGATGCAGGTCCTCGAATCACCCTCGCGTCGAGTCGATCTCGAAGCGGCCGGGCGCCTGCGACTCGATACCGATGTTGTCTACCGGATCGTGTTCCAGCGATTCCACGACGGTGTGCCGTTCGTGGTCACCACCGTGTCGTGGCCCGAGTCGGTGGCCCGGCTGGTGATCGACGCGCCCGAGGTGAAGTCCGGGGCGACAAGCGATCACACGATGATCGGCCTGCTCGAACCCCACCTGCAGTATCCGATCGAGGAGTGCGCGCAGTCGATCACGGCCACCACCGCAGACGCTGACACCGCTCGGCGTCTCGGTTGTCCGGAGGGGCACGCCGTGCTGCGCGTCGACCGGCTCTACACCGACTCGCGGGGGCGGGCCGTCGAACTCGCGGTGAGCTACTTCCTCCCCGAGCACTACACGTATCGGGTGACGCTGCGCCGTAGCGGACTCTGAGGAAATGTCCGAAACACGAAGCGGCCCGGCAGTTCTCGTCGACTGCCGGGCCACTTCGCGCGGTGGGGAGGGTCAGTGCCCGGCACGCAACGGCTGCTCCTCGACGAGGCCCGAGGCCTTGCCCCTGGTGGGGATCAGCAGGGTGATCGCCACGCCGATGAAGGCTGCGGCGGCCGCGATCAGGAAGCACCAGGTGAATGTCGACTCGTCGGGAACCTCGGTGCCACCCAGCGAGATGGTTGCGCTGGCGAGGATGAGGGCCATGACGGCGGAGGCGACGGTGGTGCCCAGCGAGCGCATCAAGCCGTTCAGCCCGACGGCCGCGCCGGCCTCGGTGGGCGGCACCGAACCCATGATCAGGGTCGGCATGGCCGCGTAGCCGATGCCCACGCCGATGGCGCAGATGATCGAGGCCAGCATCAGCTTCCACGCCGCGTCCATGAGGAAGAAGGCGAAGATGTAGCCGATGCCGAGGATGCTCGCGCCGATGGCGAGGGTGAACTTGGCGCCGATCCGGTTGATCAGCAGACCCGACAGCGGGGCGAAGAACATCATCATCAGACCGCCGGGGGCCATCCACAGACCTGCGGCCAGGATCGACTGTCCCAGGCCGTATCCGGTCGCCTCGGGCAGACGGAAGAGCATCGGCAGGATGATCGACTGCGCCATCATGCCGAAGCCGATGGCGGCCGCCGCGATGTTCGTCAGCAGCACGGCGGGGCGGGCCGAGGTGCGGAGATCGACCAGCGGCTCCTTCTGGCGGAGTTCGAAGAATCCCCAGGCGACGAGAACGGCGATACCGCCGATGCCCAGGCCGAGAGTGCTGCCCGAGGTCCAGCCCCAGTCGTTGGCCTTCGACACCGCGATGAGGAAGGCGGAAAGACCTATGGCCAGGCCGATGGCGCCGGGGATGTCGAGACGTCCGCCGGCGGAGTTGTTCACGCGGGGGACCAGGACGAGGACGGCGATCACGATGAGCACGCCGAGCCCGGTGGCGACGTAGAAGAGGGCGTGCCAGTCCCAGGTCTCGACGATCCAGGCCGACAGCGGCAGGCCGATGGCGCCGCCGACGCCGAGGGTCGCCGACATCGCGGCCACGGCCATGGACGTGATGCGCGGCGGGGTGATCTCACGGATCAGGCTCATGCCGACCGGGATGAAGCCCATGGCCAGACCCTGGACGCCGCGACCGATGATCAGCGGGATCAGGGAGTCGCCGAGTGCGCAGAGCAGCGAACCCAGCGTGAGCAGTACGGCGCTGGCGAGCAGCACGCGCTGCTTGCCGAACATGTCGCCGAGGCGGCCGGCGATGGGCATCGCGACGGCTGCCGCGAGCAGGGTGGCGGTGATGACCCAGGAAGCGTTGCCGATCGAGGTCCCGAGGAGACGTGGCAGATCGGGCTGGATCGGGATGATCAGTGTCTGCATCAGCGAGGCGACGAGGCCGCCGAAGCAGAGCACCACGACGCTGCCGATGGCGCCCGCGGGTGCCTTGTCGGCCGCGACTGCGACCTGGTCGTCGGCAGGCGCCCGACCTTGTACGTGGCTCATTTTTGAGACCTCCTTCGAGGTATGCAGCATACATATGTAGCGTACATAGGCAAACCGGACAGTAGATTGTCCTGGTCGAATGTGATGGAGGAGTCATGCCCGAGGACCACACGCCGTGGCAATCGCCGGTACATCGTGACCTGGCGGCTGAATTGCTGCGCATGTCCCGGCGCCGAAGTCTCGTCCATCCGTCGGTGGGACTGGAGAAGTCGGCCTTCGCCATCCTGTGGGTTCTGTCCGACGGCCGGCCGCGCACGCTTCGTGAACTGACCGAGGAACTCGAACTCGAACAATCAACGGTCAACCGTCAGGTGAATGCCGCGATCAAGCACGGCTACCTCGAGCGCTTCGAGGTCGCGGACTCGGTCTCGAAGCTGATCCGCCCGACCGAGGAGGGCCGCGAGGCCTTCAAACGTGACGGATTGCTGCGGGCGCAGCGACTCGAGCAGGTCTTCGCCGACCTCGGGCCGGGCAGTCCGGAGGGGCTCCTCCACGAATTGCGGGCATTCAACGACGCCTATGAACGGACGCAGGACCGGCACGGTGCCGGCCGGCGTGACAAGAAGAGCGAACAGAGATTCAGGAGAGGGCTGATATGACCAGTGGGGGCGGCACGTACGCGGTGACCGGATCGGCGTCGGGGATGGGTGCGGCGGTTGCCGAATCCCTCCGGGCGGAGGGGCACACGGTGATCGGCGTCGATCTGCGGGATGCAGATGTCGTCGCCGACCTGTCGACCGCGGCCGGTCGGCGCGCGGCTGCCGACGAGGTCCTCGCCAAGGCGGGCGGCAAGCTCGACGGTGCGGTCCTCGCCGCCGGTATGGGGCCGAGTAAGGGGCGCGAGCGGATGATCACCGAGGTCAACGTCCTCGGCGTCACCGACCTGCTGACCGCCTGGCGTCCCGCTCTCGCCGCGGCCGACAAGGCGAAAGTCGTTGTTTTCGGCTCTAATTCGACGACCGTGACCCCGCTGGTGCCGCGCGGTGCGGTCCGGCGCCTCATCAACGGCGACACCGCGGGCGCGACCCGGCAGATCCTCCGGCGCCGCGGTGTCACCGCGCCGGTCGCGTACGCGGCGTCGAAGGTCGCGGTCACCCAGTGGGTCCGTTGGCAGGGCACCAAGCCGGAGTGGGCGGGCGAGGGCATCCGGGTCAACGTGATCGCACCCGGCCCGGTGATGACACCCCTGCTCCAGTCGCAGCTCGACAGCCCGCAGGCCAAGAGCGTGAAGTCGTTCCCGGTGCCCGTGCGCGAATACGGGACCCCGGAGCAACTCGCCGCGTGGGTGATGATCATGCTGTCCCCGGCCGCAGACTTCATGGCCGGCACTGTCATCACCGTCGACGGTGGGACCGAGGCCCTGATGCGTACCCGGGACTGGCCCAAGCCGCTGCCGGTGCGCGGGATGCCCAAGCTGCTGTGGAAGATGTACCGCGCACCGAAGGACGGGCAGGTAGCCCAGTACTGATCGCGGTGGTCAGTACTGGGCGGGAACCTACCCGGCTCGGGCTTCAGTCGGCCTGGTCGGCGGCGACGAGTTCGCGGAGTACACGCTCCGCGTTGCGGAAGGCCTCGAGAGCAGCTGGTACACCGACATATACGGCGGTCTGCAGGAGTGCTTCCTGGATCTCCTCGTCGGTGACCCCGTTGGCACGTGCACCGCGCACGTGCGTCGAGAACTCGGTCTGCCGGTTGAGGGCGGTCAGCATGACCAGGTTCAGCAGGCTCCGCGTTCGGCGGTCGAGGCCCTCGCGGGTCCAGATGCCGCCCCAGCAGTACTCGGTGACGAGATCCTGCATGGGCTGACCGAACTCGGTCACCGCCGACAGTGCCTTGTCCACGTAGGCGTCACCGAGGACGGTCTTGCGCATCGCCAGGCCGGCGTCGTAGAGCTCCGAATGTGGTGCGGTGGTCGAGGTCGTTGTCATGAGTAATCTCCTTGATCAAACGGTTGGGATGGGAAAAGCGTTGTCACAGAGCGGGACCCAGCTGAGTACCCGGCGGCGTCCGGGCGAGCACCCGTTCGATGTCCTGCGCGGTGTGACGGAGTTGTTCGGCGATCTCGGGAACCCGTTCCGGGGTCAGCCGATAGGCGGGGCCTCCCACCCAGATCGCGTAGGGCACGGTGCCGTTGACCCGAACCGGGCAGGCAACCGAGGCGGCCCCCGGCTCGAGCTCGTCGCGGGAGGACGCGTAACCCCGGTCCGCGGTCACCGCGAGTTCCTCGAGGAAGCCGTCAAGATCTCTCCCGCGTGAGGAATCCCGGAACTGCGGATCGGATTCGAGGTCCTGACGCACCGCCGCGGGATCACCGAGCGAGAGGAAGACCTTGCCGGTCGAGGTCGACCACGCCGGTTGCATGCGCGGCACCGCACGACGTCCGAGCCCGATGTTGTGCGGCGAGGCAGTCTGGGCGAGCACCATCACGGTGTTGGTGCCCTTGACCGCCTGGTCGAGTCCGCACGTTTCCATCGCCTGCGTGGCGAGCGTTTCCAGCAATCGGTTCACGTACGACAGCGCGGTGTCCCGGTCCGACGTCGGGCTGAGCATGAGCAGCACCGACAGGGACATGTGGAAGCGCTTCGTGTCCTCGTTGAGGACCACCCAGTCCTCGGCTGCCAGTGACAGCAGAATCCGGTGGCAGGTCGCCTTGGGGATGTCGGTGAGTCGGGCGACCCCGGACAGGCCGATGCCGTTCGGACTCGCGGCGACGGTCTGCAGGACGCGGAGAGTCTTCTGTACCAGCCCGGCATCGGCCACGGGTTCTCCTCAGATCGGTGTGATTGCAGGGGAAGCGGGAGTCGTAGGTGTCATTTGTATAGGGCAAACCGCCGATCGCGCAGGAAAGGACGGCTGAACGCTCGCTTGGCCGGGAGCTGACCCAGGTCGATGTCACCGACCACCAGCTCGTCACCACCGTTGTCCTCGGCCGTCGCCACCGTCTCCCCGTCGGGGCCGTAGATGGAGCTACCGCCGAAGTACTCCTTGGGTCCTTCGGCGCCGATGCGGTTGCTCGCCAGCACGTACATGCAGTTGAAGACCGCATGCGCCTTCAGCTCCAGGTCGAACGTCTCACGCGAGTACCCGTTGCCGGAGGCGATCGGGATGCCGAGCACGGTGGCGCCCTGTACGGCTGCGGTCCGGGCGAGTTCGGGGAAGTGCCGTTCGTAGCAGATGATCGTCGACACCGGGATACCGTCGGCGTCGACGACCTCGGGTGACTTGTCACCCGGACGGAAGTACGACTTCTCCGGGAAATTGAACGACAGCGGCAGATGCGACTTGCGGTAATCGAGGCGGCGTTCACCGCCGACGAAGACGGTCGCGGTGTTGTAGTAGACGCCGGCGGCCGCGGTCTTCTCGAAGATGGACGACACGATGGTCATCCCGTGCTCGCGCGACTTCTCCGCCACCATCGTGTTGCTGGGGCCGTCGAGCGGCTCACCGTAGACCAGGTAGTCGGGATCGACGGGCATGGGCGCCACGAAGGGGACCGAGAACAGTTCCGGCAGTTGCAGGACCTTGACCCCGCGGGCCGCCGCCTGGTCGATCAGATCGGCGACGACGGCGAGGTTGGCCTCCCGATCGGCGGTCGGCCGGAGCTGCAGGACGCCGGCGGTGACGATGCCGGGGGTGGTCTCTTCGGTGCGGGTCTTGTCGGGGGTGGTCATGCGGAAACCTTTGCGAGAGAACGGACAGTGTCAACAGGGATGGCGCCAAGCGGGAACATCACGGGCACTCGGACCCCGGCCGCGCGGTATTCGTCGATCATGTCGGCGGTCTGTGCGGTGGTGCCGTAGGCGGTGACGCGACGGACGAGGTCGTCGGGGACGAGCGGCATGGCCTTGCGGATGTCTTCCGGACGTGCCGGCCAGCCCGCGATCTCCTTGAGGCGGTCGACGAGTCCGGGTTCGACGCCGCAGTGGGAACCGATGTGCGGCTGCTGCATCAGGTACATGGTGAGGAACGCCTTGACCGCGTCCTTGGCATCTTCGGGGTTGGTGTCGTCGATCGAGCAGCAGATGATCTGGGTGATGTCGAGATCCTTGGTGAGCGTGCTGCGTTCGCGTCCGCGCTGCAGCGCGTTCACCGCCTCTCGGGTGTAGCTCGTCGGCATCAGGAAGTCGAGGTAGACGCCGTCGGCGAGCTCTCCGGACAGTTCGAGCATCTTCGGGCCGACCGGACCGGTGTAGATGGGAATGTCGACCGGCCGGTTCTCGGCGTACATCCGGTCGAAGCGGATCTTGTCCATCGAGAAGTGCTCGCCCTGGAGCGTCACCTCCTCGTTGGCGAAGAGCGACCGGCAGATCGAGATGAACTCGCGCATCGTGCCCAGCGGCTTGCGGATGGGGGCACCGACCTTCGAAGCGATCGGCTCCCACCAGGCGCCGACGCCGAGAATGATTCGGCCGGGCGCGATCTCGTCGAGCGTCTTGAACGTGACCGCAGTGAGCGCCGGATTGCGGGTCTTGTTGTTGATGACACCCGAACCGATCCGGACCTGATGGGTGCGGTCGGCGAGCAGGGACATGATGCTGATCGCGTCCCGGGTCAAGCGGCCTTCGGCCACCCACAGGCTGTCGAAGCCTGCTTCGTCGGCGACGTCGGCGATGGCCTTCGTCTCGTCCAGAGTGAAACGTTCACCGAGGTGAACTCCAAGGGGAATGGTCACATCACACCTCACAGTCGATGGGTCGGAATGATTCGGATCGGTTGGCGGGGAGAGGAATCGGTGCTCGTTCGCTCAGCGACGTCCGCGATTGGTAGCGACCGTGCCCGTACATCTCCACCAGTTCGCCGTCGCGGACGATCTGCTCTCCGCGCGAGAAGACTTGGCGCGGAGCTCCGCTGACCGACATGCCCTCGTAGAGGGTGTATCCGGCCCGGGACCGGTGTCGGTCGGCCGAGATGGTGTGCTCGGCCTGCGGATCCCAGATGACCACGTCGGCATCGGAACCGGGCGCGATGGTGCCCTTGCGGGGGTAGAGACCGAACGTTTTGGCCGGGTTGGTCGACGTCATGTCGACGAATCGGTTCAGGTCGAAACGTCCTCGCGCGACCCCCTGTTCGTAGAGAACCATGAGGCGTTCCTCGGCCCCCCGGGACTCCCGGCGGCACGTTCGGGAAGTAGCCGCGCCCCTGTGGTTTCTGCGGAGGCAGGTCCTCGGGCTGGTCCATCGTGTAGGTCGCGTGATCGGTGCCGACCGATCCCAGGACTCCGGTGGCCAGGGCGTTCCACAGCGGCTCTTGGTGCCTGCTCTCCCGGATGGGAGGCGAGCAGATGTACTTGGCCGCCTCATAATCCGCGTGTGAGTAGTCCTCGTACCCGGTCACGAGATAGTGCGGGCACGTCTCGCCGAACACGGGGCGTCCGCGATTCTGCAGGGCCTGGATCTCGTTCACGCCGTCGGCCGAGGACACGTGGACGATGAACAGCGGTGTGTCCACCCACTCGGCGATGGTCGCCGCTCGGACGATCGCCTCGCGCTCGGCGGCGGCCGGATGGCCGTGCATGTGGTGGTGCTCCTCGGTCAGGCCCTGTTCGACGAGCGCCTCGACCGCAGCATTGACCATGTGACCGTTCTCGGCGTGCACCATGGGCAGGACGCCGAGTGCTCTGGCCTCGGTGAACCCGCGGATGAGCACATCGTCGGGCACCATCAGTCCGGTGTAGGCCATGAAGAACTTCCAGCTGGTGGCACCGAACTCCTCGGTCAGGTGCCGCAACTGATCGAACGAGTCGTCAGAGTTCGCTGTCGCCGGCACCATCAGGTGGAAACCGAAATCGATCATCGAACCTTGTTCCGCGGCTTGCCGGCGACGGTGGAAGGCGTCGATCAGGCTCTCGCCGGGGAGGCCGCGGACGAAGTCCACGAACGTCGTGGTTCCGCCGGCCGCCGACGCGGCGCTGCCGGTCTTGAAGTCGTCCGCGGTTCGGGTGGTGCCCTTGAGGTTGTGGTGCTCGAAATGTGTGTGTGTGTCGATGCCACCCGGCAGGATGTAGTGCCCCTCGGCATCGATGACGCGATCTGCGGTCCACCCGTCGTCGGTGCCCAAGGCGACGATCTTGCCGTCGGCGATCAGCACGTCGGCGCGGAAGGTGTCCGCAGCGGTCACCACGTGGCCGCCACGGATGATGAGACTCCCTGTCACCGAACCACTCCCACGGCTTCGTCGGCGTGGACGAGTGCCTCGTCGAGGATCGACAGCGCGAGGTCGATCTCGTCCGCGGTGATGATCAGTGGCGGGGCGAGTCGGATGACGCTGTCCTGGCGGCCGATCCACAGACCGCGTTCCTTGGCAGCCTTCACGACGGCGAGGCCGGGGGCGGACTGCTCGGGGGTTCCCTTGAACGGGATCAGCGGCGATCCGTCGGCCCCGACGAGATCGATACCCCACATCAGGCCGAGGCCCCGAATGCCGCCGACGCTGGGATGGCGTTGCGTCAGCTCCTCCAGCCCACGCTGCAGGCGCGCGCCCTGGGTAGCCGCGTTCTCCACCACGCCTTCGGATTTCATGATCTCGATGGACGCGACGGCGCTGCCGCAGGCGAGCGGATGACCGGCGTAGGTGAGTCCTGCCGGCAGGGCGATGTCGCGGAGGACGTCACGGATGTGTGCGCCCACGATCGTGGCACCGAGCGGAACGTAGCCGGAGTTGATGCCCTTGGCGGTGGTGAGGATGTCGGGCACGACGTCGAACTGCTCGATGCCGAACCAGGTACCGAGTCGGCCGAACCCGACCATCACCTCGTCGCAGATCAAGAGGATCCCGTGCCGATCGCACACCTCGCGAATGGATTTGAGGTAACCGGGCGGGGGAACGATGGGCCCGTTTGTGCCGGTGACGGTCTCCATGATCACCGCAGCGACGCTGCCGGGGTTCTCGTACTGGAGGACCTCTTCGAGATGAGCAGCGGAGTAGCGGGGGTCGTCCACGTTTCCCCCACCCGGTACATAAGGATCGAGCATGCGCACGACACCCGGCGTGGTCAGGGGTTCCAACCCCCAGCGTCGCGAATCGCCGGTCAGTGTCATCGCTCCGGCACTGGCACCGTGGTACGAGCGGTATCGGGCCACGACCTTGTGCCGGCCGGTCACCGCACGGGCGATGGCGATGGCGGCTTCGTTGGCCGCGGCGCCGCCCGTGGTGAAGAAGCTTGAGGTGAGGTTCCCGGGGGTGAGTGCGTCGAGTTCGAGAGCCAGCCGGCTGCGCGCCTCGTTGGCGAATGTGGGTCCGATGAAGCAGGACTTGCGGGCCTGCTCGGTGATCGCCTCGACCAGCCGCGGATGTTGGTGCCCGAGATTGAGATTCACGAGCTGTGACAGGAAGTCGAGGTACCTGTTGCCGTTGCTGTCGACGAACCAACAGCCGGCGGCGTCGACGACGGTGATCGGGTCCGGGCCCGACTGCTTCGACCACGAGGTGAGCACGTGGTCGCGGTGGGCGCGGGCGATCCAGTCCGTTCCTTTCTCCGTCGAGGGCGTGAGCGTGCCGTTGCTCGTCATGGGTTCCTCCAAAGTGGGATTTGGTTCATCCAGTGAACCGGTGTCTCAGTGGGATGTGAGCAGCTTCGCCTGGCTCGGTTTCGGCCTTGTTACACAGCCGTTTCCATTCCGTTCGGAGTGAACATCACTGCCGCGCAATTACTTCTGCGGATGCTCTGACCTGCTGCGACTGGCTCGAAACCCAGTGTTCACATTCGGGCAACCTCCGCTAAACGACCGGAACGTTGACTCATTCACCGAACCGAGATCACGCTCAGTGAACCGAACCTGAGGTGGTCTTCTTCGGCTGTTCCCTCTCTCGTCCCGGTGACCCCGGGGCGATCCCTTTCGACAGAAGGACAACGCGATGAGAAAGCTGCCTTTCCGTGCCCTGGTGACCGTCTTCGGAGGCGTTCTGGCGCTCAGTGCCTGCGCGGCGACCGACGAGGGCAACGATGACGTGGTGACCGTGGCGACGTCGGCCAACTACGCGCCGTTCACCATGGTCGAGACCTCCGGGGACCTGACCGGCTACGCGATCGACATCGCGGAGGAGATGGGTGAGCGCATGGGCGCCACGGTCAAGTTCGAGAAGGTCGACTACAAGTCCCTGCTGCAGGGTGTCACCACCGGTCGCTACGACATGTCCGACGGTTCGGTGGTGTTCACCGAGGAGCGGGCGAAGCAACTCGACTACACCCACCCGGTCGCGTCCAGCGGATCGGTGGCGATGATCCGGTCCGCCGACAAGGCGAAGATCACCGGTCTCGACTCCTCGCTGGCCGGCGTGCGGATCGGCGCCGTCGACGGCAGTGTCCAGCAGCAATGGGCGCTGGCGAACAAGGCCGACCTCGGCTACTCCGATCTCGTCGCGTACGCGGGACCGTCGCAGGCGATCCTGGACCTGAAGAACGGTCGCATCGACGCGATCGTCTACGACACCATCAACGCGCTGTACTACGCCCAGAAGAACCCGGCCGACGGCGTCGCCCCGGTCGGCGATTCGGTCAACCCCTCGATCGTGGCCGCGACCACCAAGAAGGGCAACACCGATCTGCTCGACCGCGTCAACAAGGCCCTGACCGAGATGTACTCCGACGGGACCATCGGATCGCTGCAGGAGGAGTGGTTCGGTCAGGCACTCCCGACCCCGACGTCACTGGATGCGGCCGATCCGTTCCCGCTCGCGCCCACCAAGTCGGACCGGTAGTCCGCGGACCGGGTTGGTGACGACATGACATTCGACGCACAGGTATGGGGTGAGTACCTCGGTGCGCTCCTGGACAGCCTGTGGGCGACCATCTGGCTGTTCCTCGGGAGCATGGCGATCGGTACGGTCGGCGGCGCACTGCTCGCCTTGATGCGCACCACCCCGGTATGGCCGGTGCGCGCCGTATCCATCGCCTTCACCTGGGTCTTCCGTGGCCTTCCGCCGCTGGTGATCCTGTTCTTCACGTACTTCGGACTGCCGGCACTCGGTGTGGCGCTGACGCCGATGGCCGCGGGAATCCTGGGCCTCGGCCTGACCGCCGCGGCCTACACCGCGGAGATCTTCCGCAGTGGGTTGTCCGCGGTCGACCGCGGACAATGGGAGGCCGCGCAGGCCCTGGCGATGACTCCGACGCACTACATGTGGCGGGTCATCGCACCCCAGGCCTTCCGGGTCAGCATCCCGCCCTATTTCAGCAACGCCATCACCGCGCTCAAGGCGACGTCACTCGCGAGCACCATCACGGTCGCCGAGATCACCGGAACCGCGAACAGGTTGATCAGCACCACCTTTCAGCCGCTGGAGATCCTGACGATCGTCGCGATCATCTACCTGCTGCTGAACACGGTGCTGGTGTTGTTGCAGTTCCTGTTCGAGCGTGCGTTCGCACTGAAGTCATGAGCACGGTGGTCACGAGCACCGGAATCATGCGAGCCGAAGGAGTCCTGGCATGACTACACCCATCATCGAGATCTCCGGTCTCCGTAAGAGTTACGGAGACCGCGAGATCCTCCACGGCGTCGATCTCACCGTGAACCAGGGCGAGGTGGTCGCCCTGATCGGGCCGTCGGGCGCGGCGAAGACAACTCTGCTCCGTTGCCTGAACCTGCTCGAGACGCCGAGTGCGGGGGCCATCGACATCCTGGGCAAACGTGTCTCCGGACCGGATGCGAAGGGACGGCAGAAGCACCTCCGCGGACGCGAGCTCCGCGAGTTGCGTCGCGATGTGGGCATGGTATTCCAGTCCTTCAACCTCTTTCCGCACATGAGTGTGATCGAGAACGTCATGGACTCGCCGGTGAAGTCGCTGGGACAGCCGCGGGCGGAGGTACGTGCCCGAGCGATCGAACTGCTGGAGGAGGTCGGCCTCGGGGACCGAATCGACGCCTACCCCGGCCAGCTCTCCGGTGGGCAGAAGCAACGTGTGGCCATGGCGCGGACGCTCGCCATGCAACCGCGCGTGGTCCTTTTCGACGAGGTCACCTCAGCGGTCGATCCGGAGATGAAGGCCGAGATTCTGCTGGTCATGAAAAGGCTTGCCACGAAGGGGCTCACGATGATCAGCGTGACGCACGAAATGGGATTCGCCGAGCAGGTCTCCGATCGGGTCGTCTTCATGGAACAGGGGCAGATCGTCGCCCAGGGCGGCCCGGAGCTCATCGCCAAGCCGCCCACCGCGCGACTGGCCCGATTCGTCAACGCAGTCGTCGATCCGGTCGGTGTGGCGATCGCCCAGGACCAGGACCAGGACCAGGACGAGGGCCCGTCCGAACAGCGTTAGACGGCTGCCTCGTTCGCGCGGTCGGACATCGCCAGGTGGTGTCGGTCGTCGAAGCGAATGGTGAACGCCGCCAGCACAACTCCTACGACGACCACGCCGAGCGTGGCGGTTCCGCGCTAGAGTCCGACGCGCTCGAGCGCCTCGTCGAACTCCTCGGATGCTTCTTTCTCGGTCTTGCCGTCGGCGAGTGCCTGCCGGTACACCGCGAACAGTTCGGTGCTGCGTTCGGAATAGCGTCGGGTCCAGCGTTCGCTGTCCTGTCGCCAGTAGCCGATCACGTCGTAGGACTCCCGACCCCACCGCAGCTCGCTGCGCAGGTGCTTGCGGACCGCTCGTGACTCCGAGGCCTCCCCGGCGAACCAGCAGTATCCGGCGGTGTCCGGGAGGTCCAGGGTTGCGACTGTCTCGGCCAACCGGCTCGGCGTCCGTCCGTTGCCGCCGATCAGCGTGACCATCTCGACCTCGCGGTCGGGTAGGTAGGCGAGGTCGGTCGGCGACGGCACCTCGGCCACCACGGTCAGGCCGTCGGTCGACGGGAGTTCTTCGACGATCCGCGCGAGCGCGGGGAGTCCGGCGAGGTCGGCGGCCAGCACGAGTCGGCTGGTCTGGACCGGCGGAGTGAACCAGCTGCGGGCGTGCGTCATGACGACGTCGTGGCCGGGTTCGGTGCGCTGGGCCCAGGTGGTCGCCGGCCCTGCGGCGTGGATGACGAAATCGACGACGACGGTTCCCGCCACCGGGTCAGCGGCGCGGATCGAGTAGTTGCGCCCATCCGGCGCGGGAACGGTCTCGTAGTAGGCCCAGACTCCGTCCCGGCATTCCATGTCCGGCGTCGAGCGCTGCGACTCGAAAGGGAAGTAGATACCCACCGCCTCGTCGGCGACGCCGGGCAGTCCCAGGCCGGCCAGGTCATCGACGTCGAACGTCAGACGTCGCAGGTTGGGCGTCAGGTCGTCGACCCCGCGGACGCGTGCTCTCGAGTAGCCCATGAGGCCACCCTAACCTCACTACCGCCGAACACCCGGGGTCTGGCCTCTGTTACTAGGATATGCAACCATCTGTGGAGGCCTGTCGGTGTGGAGAGGAGTTTCGATCGTGTCGGAACAATCAGTGCTGGTCCCGTCTGTCCTGACGGAGGAGAACGGGTCGGCGCGGTCGCTGATCCTCAACCGTCCGAAGTCGATCAATGCGATCGATCACGAGATGGCCACCGAGATCGCGGAGCGACTCGACGAATGGGCCGGTGACGACTCGGTCGCGGCCGTCGTTCTCTACGGCGCCGGCGAGCGTGGACTGTGCGCGGGCGGCGACATCGTCGCGATCCACCGCGACGCCTCGGCGCTCAGCGGCAATCCCGACTCAACCGACATCGACGCCGAGAACTCGCCGTCGGCGAGGTTCTGGTTCGACGAGTACCGCTTGAACGCGGCGATCTCGAGCTACCCCAAGAGTTACGTCGCGATCATGGACGGCATCGTGATGGGCGGCGGTGTCGGCGTCTCCGCACACGGCAACGTGCGCATTGTGACCGACCGGACCCGTCTGGCCATGCCCGAGGTCGGCATCGGCTTCGTCCCCGATGTCGGTGGTACGCACCTGCTCTCGCGTGTTCCGGACGGACTCGGCCTGTATGCCGGCCTCACCGCGGCCCACCTCCGTGGTGCCGACGCGATCGCGATGGGGCTCGCCGACCACTTCGTCCCCTCCGAGTCGCTGCCCGCGTTCATCGAGGCCATCGGGGCCTCCGGCGTCGACGCCGCGATCGCTGAGTACGCCACCGAGGCTCCCGAGTCCGAGCTCGCCGCCCAGCGTGGGTGGATCTCCGAAGCCTTTGCCGCCGAGACCATCTCGGGGATCATCGAGCGTTGCCACGTGGTCGGTACGGAGGCGGCGACCAAGACTGCCGACACCATCGCGGCCAAGAGCCCCACTGCGCTCGCGGTCACGCTGCGGTCGCTGCGCGAGGCCGCGAACGACGCGACCCTCGAGGACACCCTGGTCCGCGAATACCGCGTCTCCCTCCGGTGCCTCCTGCATCCCGACATGGCCGAGGGCATCCGCGCACAGGTCATCGACAAGGACCGCAACCCGAGTTGGGCAGAATTCTCGGAGGCGGACGTCGACGCGTTCTTCGCGCCGCTGCCGCACGACCTGACGTTCTCTGCCTGACCGACCACCTCAACCGGAAGAAGGAAGCACGTGACCGAATACCAGACCATCCTCGTCGAACGCCGCGGCCGGGTCGGCATCATCACCCTCAACCGCCCGAAGGCGCTCAACGCCCTCAACTCCGAGCTCATGAACGAAGTGGTCGGCGTCGTCAAGGAATTCGACGTCGACGAGGCCATCGGTGCCATCGTCATCACCGGTTCCGAGAAGGCGTTCGCCGCCGGCGCGGACATCAAGGAGATGTCCACCAAGACCTACGCCGAGGTCGCGAACCAGCAGTTCTTCGGCGCCTGGGACGAGCTGGCACGCACCCGCACCCCGATCGTCGCCGCGGTCACCGGCTACGCCCTCGGCGGCGGCTGCGAACTCGCCATGCTCTGTGACTTCATCATCGCCGGCGACAACGCCGTCTTCGGTCAGCCGGAGATCAACCTCGGCGTCATCCCGGGCATCGGTGGCTCGCAGCGCCTCACCCGCGCCGTCGGCAAGGCCAAGGCGATGGACATGATCCTCACCGGCCGCAACATGAAGGTCGACGAGGCCGAGCGTGCGGGCCTCGTGTCGCGCGTCTTCCCCAAGGAAGAAGCCCTCGCCAAGGCCATCGAGATCGCCGAGGTCATCGCCTCCAAGTCGCTCATCGCGTCGGCCCTCGCCAAGGAAGCCGTCAACCGCGCCTTCGAGTCGGGCCTGACCGAGGGCGTCCGCGCCGAGCGGGGCCTCTTCTACTCGACCTTCGCCACCGACGACCAGACCGAGGGCATGGCCGCCTTCGTCGAGAAGCGGGACCCGAACTTCACGCACCGCTGATCCCTGAAACACCAGCAATCCCACCCTTTTTCGGTATTCCCACCCCCGTCGCGCACGGCGGGAATACGGAAAAAGGGTGGGATTGCGGCGTTCAGGAGAGCGTGCGCAACACCGCCACCGCCCGTTCGATGAGCGGGGTTCGACGAGCCGCCGCGTAGGCGGCCGCCAGAGCCACCTGGTCGATCGGTGCGGACAGGGGCCGGTAGACGACGCCGGCCACGCCGAGCGCCGAGGTCGGTTCGGGCACGATCGCCACTCCGAGTCCGGCCGCGACCAGAGTCACGAGCGTCGACGTCTCCTCGACCTCGTGTCGGATGCGCGGCACGAAACCCGCGCGCTCGGACGCGGCCGCCAGCACCCCGGCGAGCACCGACCGCCCCCCGCCGACGTGTGAGATGAAGTCCTCGCCGCGGAGCCGGCCGATCTCCACCGCCTCGTCCTCGGGGGTGTCGGCGAGCGGATGATCGGCGGGCAGAGCGACGATCAGCCGGTCCCGTCGGATCGATTCGACGTGGAGGCCCGGGGTCTCCACCGGCATGCGCAACAGGGCGAGGTCGATGTCGCCCGACGCCAGAGCCGCCAGCTGTTCCGATGCCAGCATCTCGCCCCGGACGCTCACGTCCACGTCGGGCAACACCTCACGCAGCGCGCGCACGAACTGGGGGAGCAGGGAGTAGGTCGCCGAACCTACGCAGCCGATCGCGAGATTGCCCTGCCGGCCGTCGGCGATGCGCTGCGCGCGACGGGCGGCGGCGTCGACCGAGTCGAGGATCGCCTCGACCTGACGCAGATAGTCCTGGCCTGCGGCGGTCAGCTCGACGCGCCGTGTGGAACGGACGAGCAGGGCCACGCCGAGTTCGTCCTCGAGCTGTTTGATCTGCTGGGAGAGCGGCGGCTGGGCGATGTGCAGCCGCTGTGCCGCCCGACCGAAGTGCAACTCCTCGGCGACCGCGCGGAAGTAGCGCAGGTGGCGTAGCTCCACGTGCTCATCGTACCGATTGATATTCCTGAGATATCAAAAACCGGCAAATGGATACTTCTCCATATAGCCGCAGGTCTCTACGCTGGACGCATGGCAACTTCGAGTACCCCGGACACCGACATCGTCATCTGTTCACCCCTGCGCACCCCGGTGGGTCGTATGGGTGGCGCACTGTCGTCCGTGCCGGTCACGCGCCTCGCCACCGATCTGCTCAAGGAGCTGACCGCGCGGACCGGGCTCGGCGAGGGCGACATCGACGACGTCATCCTGGGCCAGGGGTACGCGAGCGGGGAATCCCCTGCGCTCGGCCGGATCGCCGCACTCGACGCGGGGCTGGGTGTCGGTGTCCCGGGTATGCAGATCGACCGCCGATGCGGATCGGGCCTGCAGGCAGTGCTCACGGCGGCGTCGTCGGTGGCGACCGGCGGTGCGCGACTCGTGGTCGCCGGTGGAGCCGAGTCGATGTCGAACGTCGAGCACTACGCGCTCGGGCTCCGTTCCGGGATCAAGCAGGGCGGCGTCGAGCTGATGGATCGCCTCGACCGAGGTCGACTCACCGCCGGCGGTGAATCCCATCCGGTACCCGGCGGGATGATCGAGACCGCCGAGAATCTCCGCTCGGAGTACGGGATCTCCCGCGCCGATCAGGACGAGTACGCCGCCCGGTCGCATCACCGTGCCGTCGCGGCTCACGAGGCGGGCCGGTTCGACGACGAACTCGTCCCGGTCACCATCCCCGGCCGCCGGGGGAAACCCGACACCGTCGTCGATCGGGATGAGCATCCGCGTGCCGATGCCACCGCGGACTCGCTCGGCAAGCTGCGTCCCATCCGTCTCAAGGTCGACGCGGACGCCACGGTCACCGCGGGCAACGCGTCCGGACAGAACGACGGCGCCGCCATGTGCGTGGTGACCACCCGTGCGGAAGCGGCCCGTCGTGGACTGGAACCCCTTCTCGCCCTGCGTTCCTGGGCCGGGACCGGCTGCCAACCCGAGACGATGGGCGTCGGTCCGGTGAGCGCGACGGCAGCCGCCCTCGACCGTGCCGGCCTCACCCTCGACGAGATCGACCTGATCGAACTCAACGAGGCGTTCGCCGCACAGGTACTGGCCTGCCTCGACGAATGGAAGATCGACCCCGGTGACGAACGACTGAACCCCAACGGTTCCGGTATCTCCCTGGGTCATCCGATCGGCGCGACCGGCGCCCGCATCCTCGCGACCGCAGCCCACGAGGCGCGCCGTCGTGAGGCGCGATACGTCCTGGAGACCATGTGCATCGGCGGCGGTCAGGGTCTCGCCGCGATCTTCGAGGCCACCCGATGAGCGCCCGCGCCTCCGCCCCGGTGCAGGTACACGCCGTCGTCTCCGGACGCGCCGACGGTCCCGCGGTCGTGCTGTCGAACTCGCTCGGATCGACACATCGCATGTGGGACGCACAGCTGTCCGCACTCGAGGAGCGGTTCCGGGTCGTCCGCTACGACACCCGCGGCCACGGGCAGTCCCCGGTCCCGCAGGGGCCGTACACGATCGACGATCTCGCCGACGACGTCATCGCACTACTCGACCGCCTCGACATCGACCGTGCGCATCTCGTCGGCCTCTCGCTCGGCGGCATGACCATGATGCGCGTCGCCGCCCGGAATCCCGAGCGGGTCGACCGGCTGGCCGTACTCTGCACGGGCGCACAGCTCCCGCCGCGAGATGCGTGGCTCGACCGGGCCGCCGCGGTGCGGGCGAACGGTACCAAGGCCGTTGCCGAATCCGTCGTCCAGCGCTGGTTCACCCCGGAGTACCTGAGTACCTACGGCAGTTCACGGAAGTTCCACGAGGACATGGTGGCCGCGACCCCGGCCGAGGGTTACGCGGCATGCTGTGAGGTGATCGCCGCAATGGATCTGCGGGACGACCTGCCGTCCATCGCCGCACCGACGCTGGCCGTCGCCGGCGTCGACGACCCGGCCACTCCGCCGTCGAAGCTGCAGGAGATCGCCGACAACGTCCAGCAGGGGCGACTGCTCGTCGTGCCCGACTCGGCGCACCTGGCCAACGCCCAGCAGCCCGACATCATCAATCCCGCACTCACCGAACATCTGGAGCAGCAATGAGTTACGACAAGCGCGCCGCGTCGGCCGCGGAGGCCGTCGCCGACATCCCCGACGGCGCCAGCCTCGCCGTCGGCGGTTTCGGTCTCGCCGGTATCCCCGGCTTCCTCATCGACGCCCTCCTCGAGCAGGGCGCGAAGAACCTGACCATCGTGTCCAACAACTGTGGCGTCGACGGTGCGGGTCTCGGTCTGTTGCTGGAAGCGCGTCGCATCGACAAGGTGATCGCCTCCTACATCGGCGAGAACAAGGAGTTCGGCAGGCAGTTCCTCGCCGGCGAGGTCACCGTCGAACTCACCCCGCAGGGCACCCTGGCCGAACGTATGCGCGCAGGCGGCAGCGGGATCGGTGCGTTCTTCACCCCGACCGGGGTGGGAACACTCGTCGAAGAAGGCGGTCTGCCCTGGCGGTACAACGCCGACGGCACCATCGCCGAGGCCTCCCCGCCCAAGGAGGTCCGGACCTTCAACGGCAAGCCGATGGTCCTCGAGGAAGCCATCGTCACCGACTACGCCCTGGTGCGCGCCGCCGTCGTCGACACGGCCGGGAACTGCCGATTCCACGCTGCCGCACGTAATTTCAACCCTCCCGCGGCCATGTCGGGTCGCACGACGATCGTCGAGGCGGAGAAGGTCGTCGAAGTGGGCGAACTCGGGCCCGACGAGATCCACCTGCCCGGCATCTTCGTCAAGCGCATCGTCGAACTGACACCGGAAGAGGCCTCGCGCAAGGGAATCGAGAAGCGCACCATCCGCGAGCGCCCGACCGCTGCGACCGTATAGGAGACCACCATGACCTGGACACGGAACGAGATGGCTGCCCGCGCGGCGAAAGAGCTCACCCGCGGTGACTACGTCAACCTGGGAATCGGGCTGCCGACGCTGATCCCCGACCACATGCCCGACGACTCGGGTATCTTCCTGCACGCGGAGAACGGAATCCTCGGGGTCGGCCCCTTCCCGTACGACGACGAGGTCGATCCCGACCTGATCAACGCGGGCAAGCAGACCGTGTCGGTGCTGCCCGGCGCATCGTATTTCGACTCCGCCACCAGTTTCGCGATGATCCGAGGCGGGCACGTCGACGTGGCCGTCCTCGGTGGGATGCAGGTGGCGATGAACGGTGACCTCGCCAACTGGATGGTGCCCGGCGCGCTCGTGAAGGGGATCGGCGGCGCCATGGACCTCGTCAACGGGGCCGGCAAGGTGATCGTGCTGATGGAGCACGTCACCAAGAAGGGGGAGCCGAAGCTGCTCGAGCACTGCGCCCTGCCGCTGACCGGCCGGAGCGTGGTGAGCCGCGTCATCACCGACCTGGGCGTGTTCGACGTCGCCGGAACGGGTTTCGAGGTCGTGGAACTGGCTCCCGGTGTCGACTTCGCCACGGTCGTCGAGAAGACCGGTGCCCCGGTCACCGATCGCACCGCGGTGCACGCCGCGGTCTGAGGCAGGTACGCAGCGGTCGACCGAACCTGCGATCGAGGTCGGAGATGGCGGTCTCTCAACGGCGCGAGGCCGCCAGCTCCGACCGTGACCGCAGTCCGAGCTTCGCGTAGATCCGGGTCAGGTGGTACTGCACGGTCTTGGGCGAGATGAACAGTTCGGCAGCCACCTCACGGTTGGAGAGCCCACGCGCCACGAGCGTGGTCACCGCCTCCTCCTGCGGGGTGAGCTCGGCGACGTCTTTCGCGGCGTGGGCATTCTCGACGCGTGAGACCGCCAGGCCGCCGGCCTTCAACTCGCGGTCGCAGCGCTCCACGTAGGTCGTCGCGCCCAGCGAGACGTACAGATCGCGGGCGGTCCCGATGACGGCGTCGGCGGCGCGTCGTTTGCCTGCCCGTCGCAACGTCTGGCCGTACGCGAAATTGACCCGCGCCTGGTCGTAGCGGAGCCCGAGGCCGTCGAGGAGTTGGATGCCATCCTCGAAAGTTCGACGCGCACCGTGTATGTCGCCGGTGGCACCGAGGAACCGTCCGCGCGCGTACTTCATCCGGGCGGCCGACGAGCGGTGCCCGCGTTCCTCCGACCGTTTCTCGTAGTCCCGGAGCAGGTCGTCGGCCGCGTCGTATTGACCCTCCAGGACAAGGGCATTCCCCAGTACGTCCACCCAGGGCCACAGGCCGGGTTCGGACAGCGCGGGGACGCTCTCGGACATTGTTCTCAGCGGTGCGAGGATGCGCCGGACCTTTCCGTAATCCGCCGCGGCCTCGGCGAGCTGAGCACGTGCCAGCATGTCCGGGATGCGCATGATCTCGTAATCGCCCGCAGAGGTGGTGTTCTCGGCGACACTGCGGTGAGCTGCCTCCCAGTTGCCCCGCAGCGAATGGATCTGGCTCGCCGTCCAGTTCAGCAGCGGCGTCGTCAGCGCGATGCCACTGGAACGTGCCAGCCCATGGCCGGCTTCCACGTTGCGCATGGCCTCGTCCCAGTCGCCGGTGAGGAACTGCACCCGTGCCAGCCAGGCCACCGCCCACATCGAGATCCGCGTGGAACCGCCCAACTGTGCCATCGACACGGCGGTCTCGAGATTGGTTCGGGCGGCGTCGATCTCGTCGAGTCCCAGCTGCAACCACCCGCGACCCATGATCGCGCGCTGCGCCTGCGCGCCGTACCGGATCTGTTCGGAGACCGAATCGTACTCGGCGCGGGCGGCGTCGGGATGCCCCGACCACGCCAATCCGAGCCCACGGATGACCGCGGCCTCCACGCGGGCCGCCGACCCGCTCCCGGCCATCGTGATCGCCCGATCGGCCCAGGTCACCAACTCGGCGCCCTGGCACCGTACGAGGTTGTGCAGCACGTGGCGCTGGGCGATCAGGGCGGCCACGTCGGGTTCACGATCGACGTTGACGATGTCCCAGGCGCGGTCGAGGCGCAGCTGCGCTTCCGCCGAGCGTCCCCGCAGGATGGCCAGGTACGCCAGCGTCGCATTGCGCAGCGGTGTCTCGCGCAAGCTCTCCACCGTCGGGACCAAGGCGCCGGCACCGGTGCAATCGCCCGCGGCGAGAAGCGAATCGACCGCGAGGGTCACTCGGGTGTCGCGCTCGAGCGGATCGGGCGTGAGCCGGCCCGACTGGCGGTAGAGACCGGCGGCCTCCGCCCATGCGCCGTCGGCACCGCGCATGCGGGCGAGATCGGCCAGGTCGTCGGCGAGACCGGCATCGGCGGTCGGGGTGGCGGCCACCCGGTGATGGAGCCGGCGCGCCGGATCGACGACCACGTCGGCCGCCCGTCGGTGCGCAGCGCCCACGGCCTTCATCCCCAGGACCTCGAGGATCGCGGCGCGCACCAGGGGGGTGACGATCCGGGGCTGCACCTCGGCGGGCGTCAGCGCTCCGTCGGAGGTGACCAGTCCGGTGCGTCGCGCGTCGTCGATCGCCGCCAGCGGGTCCTCGACGCCGGCGAGGGCCAGGGCGGTCGAGAGTGGTTCGGCGACATCGAGTATCGCGAGCGCCTCGATGAGCGCGCCGGCGGGCGTGCCAGACTCCGGGAGTCGCTCGCGCACCGCACGGACGACGTGTGCGGGGGCCGGGAGTTGGGCGTCACTGCGTGCCCAGGTCCCGGCCGGTACCTCGTCGAGCAGGGCCACGATGTCTCGTGGATTGCCCGACGTGTGCCGGGTCAGTTCCGCCCGCATCGCGGGATGGAGCACGATGCCGCGCTGTCCGGCGAGATCCGCGGTGCCCTGTGCATCGACCCCCTCGAGTCGCAGCTCGTCGAAGGCCTGTCCGGCGAGGCGGGTACCGGGCCGAGCTGTCGTCACGACGACGAGGATGCGACGTGTCCGGTGCTCCCGGATCAGCGTCACCAACGCTTGGAGCGACTCTTCGTCGGCGAGGTCGGCGTCGTCGACGGCCACGAGCACCGGGACATCCGACGCCGTCGCCTCGAGTAGGGCGTCCACGAGATCGCCGGCGCGATCCGGCTCGACCTGCTGGTCCTGGAGAAGTTGACGGATCAGCGAACCCGGAGTGGCGGCCTGCCAGGGCGAGACCCGTGCCCACAACGTGGTGCCGGCGTCCGGGGACGCCAGGTGGTACTGGACGAGGTGGGTGAGGAGGGTCGACTTGCCGCAACCCGGATTCCCGGAGATGGCGATCAGTTCCGCCCCGGATACGGTGCGGAGCCGCGTCGACAACACGTCGATCTCGCGGTCCCGCCCGACACATGCGGCAGTGACCATCATCGCTCCATGGTAGGTAACCGTGGACGCCGGTGGCCTCGGGTTCCTATCCCTGGTCGCCGCCCGCGACCGGCAGGACCGTGCCGGTGATGTACGACGCCTCGTCCGACGCCAGGAAGCAGATCGCCGCGGCCTGCTCGTCGAGCGTCCCGTATCGGTTCATCAGGGACGACGCCTTGGTCTGATCGATGTGGGCCTGATACCACCGCGCCTCGGTCTCGTTCCGCGGCTCGGGGGTGCCGCGGGAGATCCGGCGGGGCGGGGCCTCGGTGCCACCGGGCGCAGCGGCCACCACGCGGACACCGGCGTCAGCGTATTCCATCGCCAGCGACGCGGTCATCGCGTTGACGGCGCCCTTGGCGGCCGAGTAGGGGATGCGATGGATTCCGCGGGTCGCGGCGGAGGAGACGTTGACGATCACCCCGCCGCCGTTGTCGATCATCGACGGCAGAACAGCTCGGCACGAGTACAGCGTGGTCATCAGGGACCGGTCGATCTCCGCCCGGATCTGTGCGTCGGTGAACTCGGTGAACGGTTTGAAGTTGATCGCCCCGCCGACGTTGTTGATCAGCACGTCGACCCGGCCGTAGGAGGCGATGGCCCGGCGGACCACCGACTCGGCGCCGTCGTAGGACTCCAGGTCCGCGATCGCCGACACCGCCCCGGGACCGGTCGACTCGAGGTCACGCGCGACCTCCTCGACGAGGTCCGACCGGTCGGCCAGGACGACCGTTCCGTCTTCGGCGCTGATCCGGCGCGCGGCCTGTTCACCGATTCCCTGTGCGGCGCCGGTGATCACCACGACCTTGCCGGCGAAGCGGCCGGGGGTGACGAAACGCGGGCGGCGCGAGGCCATCTCGTCGGCCATCGCACGACGCATCGTCTGCTTGGACCGTTCGGCATGAGCGGCGATCAGCTCCCGGGCGGCGTCGTGGTCGCCGGATTCGAAGGCCGACACGATGTCGAGATGGTCCTGTGCGCACAGCGGGTGGCACCACGTCGCGTTGCGCAGCACCTCGGTCATCCGGCCCTTCACCCCGAGGGCCTTGTAGGCCTCGAGCAGGTGGTCGTTGCCCGTGAGCGTGAACAGGTAGTCGTGGAAGGCGGCGTTGGTCTCGGTGTACTGGGCGGCATCGACGAACCGGTCCCCGTCGACGTAGGGCACGGTGGCATCGGCGAGCAACCGGTAGCCGGTCAGCTGCTTGGTGTTCAGGCGGCCGAAGGTCAGTTCCAGCGCGCCCAGTTCGAGCGCGGCACGCGCCTCGAACAGGGCGTCCGACTCGTGGATGGCCGGGTGTTCCTCGCCGATCTGATAACCCTGCGAACCGACCACGGTCGGAGCGGTGACGGGTTCGGCGGAATCGGTGTCGTCGTGCGGGGTTCCGGTGACCGGCGCGGGAGTGGGATCGGAAGCGTGTAGCTGGGTGAGGTCCGACGCCGCGAACATCTCCTGCCCGGCGATCGTGCGCACGGTCCCGGTCGCGTCCGACACCGTCGGCCGGATCGCGCCGTCATCGGGATCGAGGTCCGGGCCGCCGATCCCGCCGCGCCACATCTGTTGTCCGGCAACGCGTACGAGCGAGTCGTCGTCGGGGGTGCCGGATTGGGGTCCCGGCCGGCTGTCGAGTTCGGCAGCCGGCAGCGTCAGCTGTCCCGCGACCGCGCGGGCGTCGGATGCGAATAGGAGCTCTTCCACCGCCGCACGACCAGTCGCCGCCGCCACGACGACCGGAGCGGACTCGTCGGTCTCGGCCCCGACGACCTCGTCCTCCGCGGCGGCCGTAGGCTTGGCGGCCAGCGCGAACTTCTCGTAGTAGAAGCCGGTCGGTTCGATCCCGGCCTGCGCGACGTGCTTGCGCACGGCCTCGACCATGGGCGGCGGACCGCAGAGGTAGATCGCGACGTCGCCGTCGTAGAGATGAGCCGGTTCGATCAGGCTCATCACATAACCCTTGTTGGTCGCCGAGCTGGCCGGGTCCGAGACACAGTGGTCCCAGGTGAAGCCCGGCATCTTGTCGGCGAAGTACTCGATCTCGTCGGTCGCGACCAGGTCGGTGTCGGTGGAGACACCGTAGATCAGGTGTACCTTCCGACGGCTGTTGTCGGCGTGCAGCTTTCGCAGCATCGACAGGATCGGGGCCAGGCCGGTGCCGCCGGCCAGCAACAGCACCGGGCGGGTGGCCTCGCGAAGGAAGAACGAACCGTGCGGCCCGGTGAAGCTGATCTCCTCGCCCCGGTTGGCGCGGTCGGTCAGATACGTCGACATCGCCCCGCCCGGGGTGAGCTTGATCAGGAAGACCAGTTGGTCCTCGTGTGGCCCGTTGGCGAAGGAGTACGACCGCCGGATGGGATTCCCATCGCCGTCATCGCTACCCGGAACCTCGATGTTCACGTACTGGCCGGGAAGGAACGCCAACTGTCCGCGGTTCTCGATCCGGATCTCCAGGCGCATCGTCGACTCCGAGAGACGATCGAGCCCGACGACGGTGCCGGTGAACCTCGAGGCCTGTGTCTTCGCGACGTCCGAGGTGGCCGCGATCTGCAGCACCAGATCGGATTTCGGCTTCATGCAGCACGGCAGCGCAAAACCCTGTGCCGATTCGTCGTCGGAGAGCGCATCCTCGATGTAGGTGCCGCCGTCGTAGTCGCCGGACTCGCAGAACGCCTTACATGTTCCGCAGGCGCCGTCGCGACAGTCGAGCGGGATGTTGATGCGCTGCCGGTAGGAGGCGTCGGCGACGGTCTGATCCTCGCGGCAGGTGACGAATCGGGTGACCCCGTCCTCGAAGGACAGCGCCACCTGATGGGTGTTCGCGGTGCCGGCGGCGGCGCCGGCCTCTGCATCGGTGGTGACAGTCATGGACGGGATCCTCTTGATCGGCGTTTGGGGTGGTCGGGGCTGGTGAGGTGAAGGTCAGAAGTGGTACACGTCCACCACGTGGTGGATGTAGTCGTTCTTCAGCACGATCGTCTTGCGCCGGATCATCGGGCGTTCACCGGAGAAGTCGATGGTGTAGAACGAGGTCCCGTAGTACGGGTCGACCGTGTTGTACCGGAAATACATCGTGTGCCAATTGAATCGGACGTCGACGAGGTCGCCGCGCCGTTCGATCACCTCGACGTTGCTGATGTTGTGGCTGGTGCGCGGTTCGGGAAGTGAGGTCGCCGAGGACCTCTCGGTACGAATCCGGAACACCCGGTCCTCGAGGCCGCCCTTGTTGCCGTAGTAGATGAGCGAGATCTCGCGCTGCGGGTCCTCGGTCAGGCGATCGTTGTCGTCCCAGGCGGGCATCCAGTACACGACGTCGTCGGCATAACAGTCGAGCCACTTCTCGAACTCGCGGTCGTCGAGATAGCGCGCCTCGCGATAGAGGAACTGCTCGATCATGTTCTGCGTGATCAGTTTCCCGCCGGCGTCCGTCCCTGTTGCGGCGGTGTTCTCGGTGGTCGTCATCCCGTTCCCCTTCAGTGCTTCTCGGCTGCTGTGGTCGCGGATTCCTCTTCGGCGGCCACCGCAGCGCGCATCGTCTCGAGCCAGTAACCGTGCTGGACGGGGTAGAGGCCCTCGTCCTCGTTCTTGACTCCGGCGGAGATGACGCCGGTCATGCCCAGCGACTCGGCGACCTCGTCCGGTCCGGTCAGCCAGTGCTGCGCTCCTCGGCTCATGTCGTTCCACGGAGCAGCCTGCGCGCGGAAGGTGAGTTGGCAGGAGCGGAACTCCTCGAGATCGTCGGGGGTGGCCATGCCCGACGCGTTGAAGAAGTCCTCGTACTGGCGGATACGGTGCGCGCGTGCGGAGTCGCCGCTCTCACCCTTGGGGGCGATGCAGTAGATGGTGACCTCGGTCTTGTCCGGCGCGATCGGCCGGAAGTGACGGATCTGGGTCGAGAACTGGTCCATCAGATAGACGTTCGGGTACAGGCACAGGTTGCGCGAACCCTTCACCATGAACTCGCCCTTGGCATCGCCGTGGGTCTTCTTGAGGTCGTCCATCTTGTCCCAGAGCGGCCGATCCTGCGGATTGGCCGCCCAGGTCCACAGGCAGAGATGGCCATTGGGGTACGACCAGTAACCGCCACCGGACTTGCCCCATCCGCCGGCATCGAGTGCCCTGGTGTCGTTCTTGGACTCGCCGGTGCCGCGCCGCGAGGTGGTGGCGGCGTAGTTCCAGTGGGTCGCGGTGACGTGGTAGCCGTCGGCGCCGTTCTCCGCCTGGACCTTCCAGTTCCCGTCGTAGGTGTAGGTGGACGAACCGCGCAGCACCTCGAGGCCGTCCGGCGACTGGTCCACCAGCATGTCGATGACCAGGCGGGTGTCGCCGAGATGATCGTCGAGCGATTGCACGTCGTCGTTCAGGCTCCCGAACAGGAAGCCGCGGTAGCTGTCGAAGCGTGCGACCTTGGTGAGGTTGTGTGAGCCGTTGACGTCGAAGGTGTCGGGGTAGCCCGCGCCCTCGGGGTCCTTGACCTTCAGCAGGGTGCCGTCGTTGCGGAAGGTCCATCCGTGGAACGGGCAGGTGAGGGTCATCCGGTTGTCGGTCTTGCGGCGGCAGATCATCGCCCCGCGGTGGGCGCAGGCGTTGATGAGGCAGTGCAGCTCGCCGCTCTTGTCCCGGGTGATGACCACGGGTTGCCGGCCGATGTAGGTGGTGAAGTAGTCGCCGGGGTTGGGCACCTGACTCTCGTGGGCCAGGTAGATCCAGTTGCCCTCGAAGATGTGCTTCATCTCCAGCTCGAAGATGTCCTCGTCGGTGAAGATCCGACGGTTGGCGCGATAGACGCCGGCCTCGCGGTCGTCGACGACCGCGTCGCCGAGGACAGAGTTCACGTGGTGAAGATGTTCCGTTACGGACGCGGTCATGTGCTGTACCTCCAGATTTTGGCTGCTCGTTGCACTGTCGCACCCACGTGGTGCCGATCACACTAGGGCAATGGCCAGTCCTGACCAAGCATCCGATTGATAAACAGCTGCGATCAATGCGGTCTGCAAATGTCTTTGTCTTGTATGTATTCGACCTTTACCGTGTAATGCGTGGTCGCGGTCACACTTGATGACCGGCGACGGGGTTCTACGAGAAAAGACGAGTCATGGAGCTGAGGCACCTGCGCTACTTCGCAGCCGTCGCCGAGACCTGCCACTTCGGGCAGGCCGCGGCGACTCTGCACGTGGCCCAGCCGGCTCTGTCCTACGCCATCCGTCAGCTCGAGGCGGAACTCGACGTCACGCTGTTCGTGCGCACCACGCGCCAGGTGTCTCTGACCCCTGCGGGCGCATATCTCAAGGAGCAGGCCGAGCGCGTCCTGGCCGGCGTCGACGATGCCGTCGACGGGGTTCGGCGGATAGCGGCGGGGCGGAGCGGCCTGGTGCGTCTCGGTCTCACCGGAATCGCCGCGTTCTCTCATCTGCCCCGTATCGCTCGCATCGTCAAGCGTGAACTACCGGACGTCGACCTCGACATCCGAGCCGACATGCTGACACCGGGGCAGTGCAACGCTCTGCGCGCCGGTGCGATCGATCTCGGCATCCTCCGTCCGCCGGCGACCGGGGAAGACATCGAGTCCCGGGTGATCGACGTCGAACAGCTGGTGCTCGCCGCCTCGATCGATCACCGGCTCGCCATCGAGCCCGTGGTGTCGGTGGCGGACCTTCGAAGTGAGTCGTTCGTGATGTACGACAGCCGGGACTCGGCGGTCAATGACGCGGTGGTGAAGGCTTGTCGCGCAGCCGGATTCGTTCCCCGGCGGGCGTATCAGGCATCCGGTACCCCGGTGTTGCTCGCGCTGGTGGCCGCCGGACTCGGGGTTGCCGTCCTGCCGGCCTCCGTACGAGCCCTCCCGCTGGACGGGCTCGTCGTCCGCGACCTCGCCGACGCCGACACCGTGGAGGTCGCACTGGCCTGGAAAACCGGTGTCGAGAACCCGGTGGTCGGCGCGGTCGCCGATGTCATCGCATCCGCTTTCGCAACCGGTTCGGCCGACGCCGACCCGCGCGACCTCGACGCTCAGCTCAGTGCCCAGTTTGGAGATGAAAGATGAAGATCACCCGAGTGGACGCGATTCCATTCGCGATCCCGTACGTGAAACCGCTGAGGTTCGCCTCGGGCGAGGTGCACGTGGCCAATCACGTGCTGGTCCGTGTACACACCGACACCGGCGTGGTCGGCGTCGCGGAAGCGCCGCCTCGGCCGTTCACCTACGGAGAGACCCAGGACGGCATCATCACCGTCGTCAACACGATCTTCGCCCCGGCGATCGTCGGACTCACGCTGCTCGAACGTGAGGTGGTCGCCGCCCGGCTGGCGCGGACGATCGGCAACCCGGCTGCCAAATCAGCTGTCGACATGGCGATCTGGGATGCGTTGGGCAAGACCCTGGGGCTTCCCGTGGGCGACATGCTCGGCGGGTTCACCGACCGGTTGCGCGTCAGCCACATGCTCGGTTTCGCCGAGCCCGCGAAGATGGTCGCCGAGGCCGAGAAGATGGTCGAGACCTACGGCATCCGAACCTTCAAGGTGAAGGTCGGCAGGCACCCGGTGGGCCTCGACACCGCCGTGGTCCGGGCATTGCGCGAACGGTTCGGCGCCGAGATCGAGCTCTACGTCGACGGCAACCGCGGCTGGACCGCCGCGGAGTCGGCCCGAGCCATGAAGGAGATGTCCGACCTCGACCTGCTGTTCGCCGAAGAACTCTGCGACGCAGCCGATGTGATGGGCCGACGCTGGCTCGTGGAGCAACTCGACGTCCCGTTCATCGCCGACGAGTCGGTGCCCACGTCGGCCGACGTCACCCGGGAGATCCTCGGACGCTCCGCCACCGCGATCAGCATCAAGACCGCGCGGACCGGCTTCACCACCTCGCGCCGGACCCACCACCTCGCCGAGGGGCTCGGCATCCCGGTGGTCATGGGCAACCAGGTCGACGGTCAGGTCGGCACAGCGTGCGCGCTCGCCTTCGGCAGTGCCTTCGAACTGACCTCGCGCTACGCGGGCGAGCTGTCGAACTTCCTCGACATGAGCGACGACCTGCTGACCGAGCCCCTGCAGATCCGAGACGGCCACCTGTGTCGGTCCACGGCTCCGGGTATCGGCTTCGAGATCGACCCGGACAAACTCGAACGCTACCGAACCGACAACTGAAAACCCCGTCACCACAGATCGTTTCGTGGCAGCCCCACGAGCAAGAGTACAAGGAGAACCGACATGACCACCACCGAGCACCCGAACGAGGTCGCGACCGCTGCTGCCTCCGGCGCATCCGCCACCGAGCGTTTCCACGCCGACAAGTCGCCCTTCGAGGCAGTCAAGGACACCCCGCCGGAGCGCGTGGCCACGCTGATCAACGAGGTCCTCGCGGGGGTTCACGAGACCATCCGCAAGCACAAGGTCACCTACGACGAGTACAACGCCCTCAAGGCGTGGCTCATCAACGTCGGCGAGGACGGCGAATGGCCGCTGTTCCTCGACGTCTGGGTCGAGCACGTCGTCGAGGACGTCGCCACCGAGCACCGGGAGGGCAACAAGGGCAGCATCGAGGGTCCCTACTACGTCCCGAACGCCCCCGAGCAGGGCTCCAAGGGAGCAGTGCCGATGCGTGAGGACGAGAAGGGCGATCCGCTGTTGTGGAACGGCCAGGTCCGCTCGTGCGACGGCACCCCGCTCGCCGGCGCCAAGGTCGAGCTGTGGCACGCCGACGACGACGGTTTCTACTCGCAGTTCGCTCCCGGCATCCCGGAGTGGAACCTGCGCGCCACCTTCACCACCGACGACCAGGGCAACTTCGAGATCACCACGATTCGCCCGGCGCCGTACATGATCCCGACGGACGGCTCGTGCGGAAAGATGATCTCGGCGGCCGGTTGGCACCCGTGGCGTCCCGCCCACCTGCACCTCAAGGTGTCGGCGCCCGGCCACGAGCAGCTCACCGCGCAGCTGTACTTCCCCGGCGATGCCCACAACGACGACGACGTCGCCAGCGCGGTGAAGCCCGAGCTGATCCTCGATCCCCAGGACGACGGCAAGGGCGGCTACACGGTCGCTTACGACTTCGTCCTCGATCCGGAGAAGTGATGCTGTTCCACGTTCGGATGGACGTCAACATCCCCGACGATCTCGACCCGGACGTACGGGCAGACACCGTCGTCCGGGAGAAGGCGTACTCCCAGGATCTGCAGCGTTCCGGCAAGTGGCCGCACATCTGGCGCATCGTCGGTGAGTACTCGAACTACTCGATCTTCGACGTCGAGTCCAACGACGAGCTGCACATGCTCCTGTCGGGTCTCCCGTTGTTCCCGTACATGGACATCAAGGTGACACCGCTCGCGACGCACCCGTCGGACGTCAACGCCTGACGCAGACGCAAACCGCCCGCGACGGTCGTCGCGGGCGGTGTCGCGCCTCGTTCACGGGTTTGCGACTCACCTGCCGGTCAGCGTGGACAGCATCGCAGCCCAGTGCCGAAACGGGACAAGATGTCCTTCACCGGGGTACACGGAAAGCTCGGCATCCGGGAGTCGACCTGCGAGCCACTCTCCGACGGCGGGGATTGCCGTCGTATCGTCAGCGCCGTACCAGAGGTGAACTGGTGCGGAAACCTCGGAGAGACGAAAGTCCCAGGGGCCGACGAACGCGACGTTGTCCCACGCGATCGAATCGGGACCCTGCTTCATCGCCTCGGCGAAGGATTCGAAGAGCGCCCGACGGACCGGGGCCTCGGTGATGACCGCCGGATCGCTGGCGCCCCACATCCATTCGACCCAGGGCGCATCGGGATCGGTTCGCACGGACACCATTGCGTCGAGTAGTTCCCGGTTTCCGTCCAGGAAGATCTGGGCGGCACGTCCGGGGTCTCCCGGGAGATGGGAAAGTGCCTGGATGTCGTTGTCGTTGAGTTGCTCACGTACGCTTGGTATTTCGAGGGCGGGCCCGGGGCAGCCGGACAAACCGACACGTCGTACCCGAGCGGGTAGCGCTGCCGCTGTGGCCAGCGCGAACGGACCGCCGCCCGACCAGCCGAATACCGCGAACCGGTCCAGGTCAAGATGATCCGCCAGCGCCTCGGCATCTCGGGCGACGGCCGAGAGGCCGATGGGTGCCGGATCGGACAACCCGTATCCGGGACGATCGAAACTGACGACCCGGACGCCCCGCTGCCGGGACATCTCGTCGCCGAATGTGAGTTCGAGGCGGGAGCCCGGCGTTCCGTGGAAGTGGACGATCGTCGGTGCGCTCGCCTCACCCACTGTCCGTGCACGTACGCCTCGCCCGCCGACATCCACCGTGAACTCGGTCATCGTGCGAGCGTACGCGCAACGTCACGGTGTCGCCCGTAGCGTGAACATGGTGATCTCCGGCGGCGCGAGAACTCGCACCGGCGGATCCCACGCGCCGGCACCGCGGGTCGTGTACAGCACGGTGTTCCCGATCCGATCCAGGCCGAGGACCGAAGGCTGTTGCAACGGAACGAGATAGCGGATCGGCCACATCTGCCCACCGTGGGTGTGGCCGGAGAACTGGAGCTCGACGCCGAGGTCGGAGGCCTCGACGGCCTGCTTGGGCTGATGGGCGAGGAGCAGGACGAAGTCGTCGGGCGACGAACCCTCTAGCGCTGCAGTGAGATCCGGCTCGTACGGGTCCGGTGCGGTGGCATCGTGCACGCCGGCGAGCTGGATGGTCGCGCCGTCGACGGTCAGCGGGACCCGCGAGTTCCGCAGCGTCCGTATGCCGTATTCCTCCCACACGTCGAGCCATCTGCCGCCGTCGTCGGAGTAGTACTCGTGGTTTCCGCTGACGCCGAACACCCCGAGCGGTGCGCGGAGATCGGCGAGCGGTTCCAGGGTGTCGCGGACGTAGGGGATCGTGCCGTCGGTGAGGTCTCCGACCAGCAACACCAGATCGGGGTTCTGCGCGTTGATCTCGTCGACGACGCGCCGGGTGAACGAGGCATCGCGCGCGGGCCCGACGTGGAGGTCGGAGACCACGGCGATGCGGAGTCCGTCGAACTGCGGTGGCAGGCCGTCGAATGTCGCGCTGACCTCGGTCACCTGTGGCCGGGACGCCTCGAAGACGCCATACCCGGTGACCCCGAGCGCCACGACTACCACGGCCGCTGTCGCGATCCGCATGCGGTGCAGTCTGCGCGCGGCCGCGTCGGTCGTCTCGTCTGTCCCGGTCCGGCGTCGTCGAATCCGGCGAATGATGTTCGCCCCGAACGAGATCAGTCCGATGATCGCCAGGCCGAGGAACAGGTAGAAGACCATGCCGATCCAGATGAGGCCCACCGAGCCGATCGGCCGCGCCCACGACGGGTCCAGCGATCGGCCACTGGCGAACCCGATGACCGCCAGTGCCCACATCACGGTGAGCGCGACGTCGGCGACGCCCGACCACGGTCGGGGGAGTGCGGTGGCGCGGACGATCCGGCGGTGCAGCCAGAAGGTGATCAGACCGAAGAAGACCGCCGGAACCAGCACGGCCAGGAACAGCGCCACCAAAGGCCCCCTGTGAATCGCGGAGAGTCGTCCGCAGGTGCGGACCGCCTCATTCTCGCATCGCGGCCGACAGGCCTTCGCCGGGGTGTGGAGCGAGCGTCGATAGGCTGACCGACATGAGCGATGTACTCGTCACCCCGCTCGACCTGGCCGAGATGCTGCTCGGGACGCCGCCGGTGGTCCTCGACGTACGGTGGCAACTCGGCGACTTCGACGGTCGCGAGGCCTACCGGGACGGCCACATCCCCGGCGCGGTGTACGCCGACCTCGACACCGAACTCGCCGCACCACCGTCCGGAGCCGTCGGGGGCCGACACCCCATCCCCGCGATCGAGGACCTCCAGGCCGCCGCGCGGAGCTGGGGGATCACCGACGGCGTCCCGGTCGTGGTCTACGACGACTCGGGCAACCTGGCCGCGGCCCGTGCATGGTGGTTGCTGCGCTGGGCCGGGCTCGCCGACGTGCGACTGCTCGACGGTGGTCTCGCCGCCTGGACCGCCGAGGGCCTGCGCACGACGACCGGCGACGGCGGACGGCCCCGCGCCGGAAAGGTCACGCTGACCGGCGGGAACCTCCCGCTCGCCACGATCGACGACGTCGCATCCGGTACCGCGAGGGGGAGCCTGCGGCGACAACGCGGCGATGGAGAGTTTCTTCGCGCTTCTGCAACGCAACGTCCTCGACCGCCAGCGCTGGGACACCCGTGAACAGCTGAGGATCGCGATCGTAACCTGGATCGAACGGACCTACCACCGCCGGCGCCGCCAATCCCGCCTGGGCCGGTTGACGCCAGTCGAGTTCGAAGCAATGATCAACACCGCCGCTACCGCGGCATGACACCCCAACAGTCACCTATCCGTGCAGCAGGCCCTCCGCCTCACCCCGAAATCGAGAACATGACAATGCAGCGAACCATTATCGTCGGGGCTAGCCACGCCGGCGCCCAGCTCGCGGCCAGCCTGCGCCAGGAAAAGTGGAGCGACGAGATCGTCCTCATTGGAGACGAGTCGGCCCTGCCCTACCATCGCCCTCCGCTGTCGAAGGCCTACCTCGCGGACCGCAGCACCCTCGCCGACCTCGCGATCCGCAGCCCCGACTTCTACGCCAAGCAGCGCATCCATCTCCTCAATGCAACAGTAGAGAAGGTTGACCGCGCGGCTGGTCATGTGATCCTACATAACGGCGACGCCCTACCCTACGACAAGCTCGCGCTGTGCACCGGTGCCCGCCCTCGACGACTTCTCACCCCGGGAGCCGACCTGGCCGGGGTCTATTACCTACGCACTGCGGCCGACTGTCGCCAGGATCCGGGTGGCCGCCAGCCCCGGTTGTCACGCCGTGATCGTCGGGGGTGGCTACATCGGTCTCGAGACGGCGGCCTCGTTGCGAGCGCTGGGTCTGGAGGTCACCGTGCTCGAAGCGACCGGCCGCGTCCTCGAGCGTGTCACCGCGCCCGAGGTGTCGGCGTTCTTCGACCGGATCCATCGGGAAAAGGCGTCAACATCAGAACGGACGCGCTGGTGGAGGCCCTGTCCGGCGTCGGCAGGGTCCGGGAGGTGGCCCTGGCCGATGGTGAATCAATTCCTGCCGACCTTGTCATCGTCGGCATCGGTATTGAGCCGAACACCGATTTGGCCGCCGCCGCAGGTCTGGCCGTGGACAACGGCATCGTTATCGATGACCAAGCACGCACTAGCGCCCCCGATATCGTGGCCGCCGGTGACTGCGCCATTCACAACATGGCCCGATACGGCCGCCGCATACGCCTAGAGTCCGTGCCGAGCGCGGGCGAACAGGCCAAGGTAGCCGCTGCGACAATTTGCGGCAAACAGAGGAAAATTGCCGCGCTTCCATGGTTCTGGTCGGATCAATACCACCACAAACTCCAGATTGCCGGTCTTAATTCGGGGTATGACGAAACCGTCCTGCGCGGCGATCCGACCCGTGACGGCGACTTCACCTGCTTCTACCTGCGCGCCGGCGAACTCCTCGCCGCCGACTGCATCAACCGCCCGCGGGACTTCATGTTCAGCAAACGGGCCATCGCCCAGAAACTCCCCACCGACCGAACCAAACTGAGCTCACCAATAGCGGTATGACCCTGTACTCGCTGATTCGCGAGCACGATGAGAAGGTAATAACGGCGAGCATCAACGAAACCTTCAGCGTCGTACGCCGTCAAATACCTGCCAGCCCAACCAAACCCTGATCGACTGAGCCGTGAGGAGTACGGATGCGACGCCCAACCGTGATCGAGGACTACCCACACCGGATGGGGGGACACTGTGGTTCGGGCGCAATGCGCGATCTTCTGCACTGGCACGGTTTGGGATGGGATGGCCCACCCGATGAAGGCCTGGTGTTTGCCCTCGGTGGCGCTCTGGGACTGTCCTACCTCCGATCGAACGACCTCGTCCCACCGCTCTACCTGGTAGGACGAGGCGCCGACTTCGAGATCGATCTACCCCGCCGCCTCGGTGCACAGGTCCAAATCCTTACCACCGACGATCCCGAGGAAGGATGGTCGTGGATCCGCGACGAGATCGACGCAGGCAGGCCTAGCCTCGTTTGGGGCGACATCGCTGAGCTGCCATACCTGCGGGTCCAATTACAGATGAGTCGACACGACATCGTGATTATCGGCTACGACGAGGCCAAAGAGATCGCCTACGTCGTAGACAATGACCGCGCCGAGGTGCAACAGGTCTCACTCGAGGCGCTGGCCCGCGCGCGATCCTCGACATCATTTCCACAACCGACACGACACTGCACGTACCGCATCGCGTGGTCAAAAGAACTGCCAGACCTAGCGCAAGTGGCCGCGGAAGCGTTTCGCCAGTCCGCCGCCAGTATGCGACACCCGTCACAGCCAGGAATCGTCGACCTGACGGCACAGGCCGCAGGGGACGAAGGCCTCGCGGCGGCCGCTCAACTTGCAGCCGACATTCCGACCTGGACCGACCTCCCCGTAGACCAGCTCGAGATATTCCTGTTCAGCCTGAGCGCCTTCATCGAAAAAGCAGGAACCGGCGGAGGACTGTTCCGCCGGTTGCTCGCCGACGGATGCGCCGACATCGCACGATTAACAGGAGATCCCGCCACAGCAGATCTCGCCGTGGCCGCCGACCGTTGTGCACAGGCATGGACCGACACCGCTCGTGCGGGGGTCCAACGCGACATCGACGCGCACGCTCGCGCGGAAACAGTGGCCATGTCGGCCGGCCGTATGCCAGAGCTCGAACTGAACCTAGTCGAGTCCCTTGAGTCCGCTTCGAGCTCGCTGAGTGCAATAGCACGCTGACCTCAGTACTATTCCGCACACACCCCGGTGCGTATGGCCCTGGACTATTCTGCCCGAGCACATTGCGCACACGCGGATCCGATAATCTCTACGACCTGGTCTCCGACCGGGCAATCGCCGGCAAACCGCTGATCCTGACCAGCAACAGAGCGCCCAAAGACTGGTACCCCCTGTTTCCCAATCCGGTCGTCGCCGAATCACTGCTCGACCGGCTCATCAACACCAGCCACCAGATCCTTATGGACGGCCCGTCCTACCGCCCCCGTAAACGACCCGGACCGCCCGCCAAGAAGACCACCTGACCCCGACCGACCTGCTCAGCTACGCTGGCCCCAAGCACGCTCGAGCATGGGGAATTACCTGACGGAGACCCCTGAGGAATTACGTGACCGTCGACAAATAACGAACTCGGAGCAGACCTGCGAGCCCCGCAGAGCCACTGCCGCACATAGGGACGGGCCGGACGCGTCATCGAGGGTCAACAGGGCCGGTGTTCCGTCGTGCCGGCTGGTCAATTCGGGCAGAAGTATCCAAACCGCGAATGGGGTACTGCAAGTACCTGGTACTGTGCGAACACCCATCGCGGAGGGCTGTTCAGCAAGGTGAAGGAGAATCAGTATCGCTACGGAACTTGCTGGTCGTGCGACAGACAGTCTTGCGACCTTCGGAAACACGATTGCCCTCGCCGGCCAGGCATTACGGTGGGCCGTGCACGACATTGTCACCGGACGGTTTCCTTTCCGGGAGGTCGTTGTACAGACCTGGTTCGTCATCACCGTCACGACGTTGCCGGCGATCCTGGTGGCGATTCCGTTCGGCGTTATCGTCTCGGTGCAGGTCGGAAGTCTGACCCAGCAGGTCGGGGCCACGTCCATCGCCGGCGCCGCTGGTGGACTCGGGATCATTCAGCAGGGGGCACCGATCGTCACAGCCCTTCTGCTCGGTGGTGCGGCAGGGTCAGCCATCGCCTCTGACCTCGGCGCACGCACCGTCCGTGAAGAAATCGATGCCATGGAAACTCTTGGACTCAATCCGACCCGTCGAGTCGTCGCACCGCGGTTCGTTGCGGTTCTCATCGTCGCTCCAATGTTGTGCATGCTGATCGTGTTTACCGGTCTCGTGGCCGGCTACATCCTGAGCGTCAACGTCCAGGGCATCACGCCCGGAAGTTACGTCGCCTCGTTCGCCTCGTTCGCCTCGTCGGCGGACATCCTGGTGGCACTGATCAAGTCATTGGTGTTCGGTCTCGTGGTCGTGGCGATCGCATGTCACCGGGGTCTGTCCACGAAAGGCGGCCCGAAGGGTGTGGCCCAATCTGTCAACGCCACCGTGGTCCTGGGGGTGGTGGCGTGCTTCGTCATCAACGTGGTCATCACCCAGCTGACAATCATGTTCGTCCCGCAGACCATCGGATGACGGAGAACACGTGACCGCAGTACCATCCACCCGTTTCACTTCGGTCACTCGTCCGATCGTGCGTTCTGTGACGCCCCTCGCCGAAGTCCCCGCACAACTCGGGCACATCACCACGTTCATCATCGACACCGTCGCAGGAATTCGTCACGTCGCGACCACCTATCGACGACAGACGCTCTTGTACATACAGGAGTTTGCCTGGGGACGAGGCGCTGTTCTGGTCGGCGGGGGTACCGCAGTCGTGCTGGTCATTCTCGGAATGGCTGTCGGGGCATCTATCGGCATCCAGGGTTACGCCTCGCTGGACCTGGTGGGGATGGGGTCTCTTACCGGGTTCATCTCGTCATACGCCAACACTCGGGAGTTGGCACCGATGATCGCTGCGATCGGCTTTGCGGCCCAGGCCGGCTGTCGCCTCACTGCGGAGATCGGTTCGATGCGCATCGCCGAAGAGATCGACGCACTCGAATCGATGGCGGTGCGGCCGATTCCATACGTCGTCAGCACACGCGTGGTCGCAGCGATCACCACCATCATCCCGCTCTACATCGTGACGCTGATACTAAGTTTCGCCGCGGCCAAGCTGGTCGTCATCCTGCTACACGGCCAGTCAGGTGGCACCTACGACTTCTATTTCAATGCGTTCCTCAAACCGCAGGATCTGGCGTTCTCAGTCATCAAGGTCCTGATTTTCGTAGTTTCGGTCGTCATCATCCACAGCTACCAGGGTTTCTACGCCACCGGTGGAGCAGAAGGCGTCGGCCGCGCGTCTGGTCGAGCGATCCGCAGCAGTCTCATCGTCATTGTTGTGGAGGACATGATCTTGACCCTGCTGATGTGGGGCTTCGATTCGGGCGTCAGGATTTCGGGCTAGGGGTTGAAGTGGCTGTTTATAAAGATCCGTCAGGGCGCGCGCCCTCAATAACAAATTTGACACTGCGTGGGATTGGGGTCCTCGTCGTAGTGGTGGTTGCGGCCTATTTTCTGGTGTCAAACGCAACCGGAAAATTTGAAGATAACAAGACAGTGACGATCACCACCGACGCGATTGGTGACGGGTTGAAGGGCGGATCGGAGGTGAAGTATCGGGGCCTCACGGTGGGCAAGGTGTCCTCGGTGTCGGTGCGCGACCAAAGCACGTCTGTGAAAATTGAGCTCACCGGAGCGAACGACGACATCCGGTTGCGTCAGGGCTTGGCGGTGAATTACACGTCCGCCAGCGCGCTGGGGCCGACGGCACTGGATATTGTCGACCCCGGGCAGGGAGCGCTCATCCGTGATGGCGGCAGTGTCTATGTGAGCAAGCAGCAGTCCGAACAAACGTCGGTCTCGACCCTGATTCGAAAACTTTCCAAGCTGGTCAATGCTCTCGATCAGCCGGCGTTCAATTCTGTGGTGAAGTTTGTCGTCGACGATTCCCAAACGTTTGCCGACGCCGGCAAACTCATGTTCCAGATCGCACAGCTCACTCGGGACGTTCAACAGCGGCCAGTGGGCCAGGATTTGGCGATCGCGGCAGACGTGTCCGAGGGTGTTGCCGACTTCATGAAGCCGTTCATTCCGGGCATCCTCATAAACGTCGACATCGCTGACTTCTTCGCCACCGACGAGGCCATCAAACAGACCAAGGGCAACCTCAACGACACCGGCGAGGTCCTGTTCGGCGCACTCGGAGGACTGTTGAACAAAAACTACCCGGCGTTGAGTTCACTACTGGACGTCGGCCTCGATCTGGCGAGGCCAGTCGCCAGATCGGCCTCGGGGCTCGCGCGGACCGTTTACACCATCCCGCAGATCCTGGACAGCATCGACAAGGCCACGCCGCAGGTCGGCGAGCGAGTACAACTTCAGGTCGCCCTGGTAGTGCAGACGTCACCTGCGCTGCAGAGCGCGCTTGCAGTAGGAGGACCGAGGTAGATGAAGCTCAAGTCGTTAACTCCCACCATCATCAAGATCGTCGCGTTCGCCGCAGTCATCGGCGTTCTCACCTACGTGATCATCGCCATCCTCCAACCCAGCTCGGATGGACCGAGTTCTGAACGATCAGCGGTCTTCTCCGATGCCTCCGGGCTCAAACCTCGCGACGGTGTGCGGCTGGCTGGAGTCAAGGTCGGTTATGTGACGGCGATCGACCTGAACGGGCCCACGGCGGTCGTTCATTTCCAACTGAACGACGACATCACGATCACATCGAAAACCACCGCCGCCGTGCGTTATCAGAATCTTCTCGGACAGCGATATGTCGAATTGATCGGTGCGGCACAGGGGAAGACACAGGGGGAACTCACACAGGTGGCGCTCGACAAGACCATTCCCTCATTTGATGTGTCCACCTTGTTCAACGGATTCAAGCCGGTGTTCGACACGCTTAATGCCGACGAGATCAATGAACTGCAGTCCAATTTATTGCGCGTTGCTCAAGGTGATGGAAGGGGCATATCGCCTGTTCTGAAGCAGATCGCCAACATCACCGCCTACGGGAACCAGCGGTCTGAGATCATCACGAATATTGTGACGAGTCTCGGCCAGGTCTCCGACCAGCTCGAAGGCCGCTCGGCGGAGATGGTCGAACTCGTCGACAAGCTGGGATCGATCGTCGACGCCTTCAGCCGCGTGAGTGACCGGCTGCGAGAGTCGCTACGCGAGGTCAACCGGTCCATGTCGAAGACGGTCCTCACCGGCGAGCAACTCGAGTCAACGTACGACCAGAGTTTCGCGGCGATCTATCAGCGTCTGGCGCGAGAACCCGGGGAGTTAGAGGGTCTACTCAACGGTGCGGTGCTGCTCAAGCCCCTTATGGACTCGCTCACCGCTGCGACGAACTCCACGCCGAGCGAGGCGCAATGTTCGAAAGGTCTCCTGCCCCTGCCGGATACAGCGCAGATTGCGCTTATGGGGCAACGATTGGTGGTGTGTAAGTGAGGTTGTTCAATCGAAATCGATCGCATCACCAGCCCGAACGCAGACGCGACCTCATCGTCGCCGGTGTGGTGGTGGTGACCGTGGTGGTCGGTCTGGTCATCGCCGGGGCCGTGTATATCGCACCGCCCGGTCAAAAGGTGTACTCGGCCCATCTGGTCAACACCGGCGGGCTGGAGTCGGGTGATCAGGTGCGTATAGCGGGGATAAGACAAGGGAGGGTGTCGTCGGTGGACCTCACGGGAACGGTTATCACAGTCAAATTTCGACTCGACGACTCGGTGTCAGTCCGTTCGGATGCTACCGCAGCGGTTCGCCTGATCACGCCGATCGGCGGGCGAGTTCTCGATCTGGACCCAGGGTCAGGACCGACCGCGCTGTCGGGGGCCATCCCCCTTGTTCAGACATCGAGTACCTACGACATCTCCAACACGCTCGAGACGACGACGCCGGTGTTCCGTGATGTGAACGGCGTCGATCTCCGTCAAACTGCGGCGCTGCTGCAGAATGCGTTCTCCGACGGCAACACAAACATTCCCGACGCACTGAGGAACACCAGCAGTCTGATGGACCTCCTAGAGCGACAGTACGGTCAGCTCGACAAAACGGTCGCTCTATCGGATGAATACGTCAAAGCTTTCGCCGACCAAAAACAGGTGCTAGTCGACTTTCTCCGTCAACTCAGCTTCCTGGCCAGGACGCTGGGACCTGATATCCAGAACGTCCGCGACGGGTTCGACTATCTCAGGCGTCTGTTCAAACTCCTGACGAGGCCGCTCGTGGCGTACCGCGATGGCATCGAACCGTCCGTGCAACAGTTCAAGACGCTCCTGGACAAGGTGTCGACAGAGATGCCGGGCTACTCCAATGCCCTGACACAGATCGATCAGATCACTCAGCGCCTCGGCGTCCTCCTCCAGGCGCCGGTCGGTGCGCCGGCCACCACAGAACCAGAGGTTCGTGTGTGCATTCCGAGTGGTGACGACAAATGCTGACCACCTGGGTCCGAAGACTGCTGCTCCTGATCGCCGTGGTGGTGGTGGTCATCGCTGGTATCGGGATAGGCCGGACAGCGTCCGACGACACGCGCGCCCTGTGCGCAGAGTTCACCGATGCATCGGGCCTCTTCGAAGGCAACGCAGTCGCCATGCTCGGCAAGAAGGTGGGCAGCGTCGTCGGGGTGCACCAGAATAAAGGTCAGTCCGGTGTAAGGATCGACATGCGGGTCGACAAGAGCGTGCCGCTGTCTGCCGACGTCGGCGCGACTCTGGTGTCGACATCCATCGTGACCGAACGTCAGATCGAGTTCACCAAGCCGTACTCCGGTGGAGCCCGATACGAGACGAATCAGTGCATTCCGTTGAGTAAGACGAGAACCCCGCTGGGAATCAGTCAGACGCTCGACTCGATCAGCGACTTGTCCGAGGACCTGGTCAAGGACAACGGCAGAAACACCGACGCCGTCCTGCAGTCCCTCAAGCTCGTTTCCCGCAATCTGGAAGGGACCCAGGGTGACGTGGCCGGGATCATCAAGGACTCTGCCACGCTCATCAACGACCCGGCCAAGCGGGATGGACAGGTTCGCAGGATCGTCGGGAACCTCGCAACACTGACGGGGGTGGCAGCCGAGAACGACAAAGAGGTGACCGCCCTCTTCGACAACTTCGTGGGTGCCATCAATGTCATCGTCGCGTTCGGCCAGACGTTCGGCGCGGCAGTCGAGTACGCGGGGACGTTCGTACCGATCCTCTCGCGGCTCGCAACGGATTTCGGGCCCCCAATATTCGCGATCGGTGATGCTGCCGTTCCGCTCATCGCCGGCATGGGAGAGCAGCCGGACATGGTGGCAGCGGTCGCAGCCCGCACGGCAGACCTCATCATGAAACACCCCGATGCCAAGTCGATCGTGCAGGCGTTCGCAGTGTCGCTGCCTTTGCGAAGCCTCGTCAGTGGCTGCGCCGCGCCGGTGGCAAACGGCGTCTGCGGGCCCGGCGATGCATCAAGGACGATCGCCGGGATGATGGGGGGAGGGGCCTGATGATCTCAGTCAACCGGGCACGCCTCGGACCCATGGTGATCGCACTGATGGCAGCGATGGTGTTCGTGACGTCGTGTGGGATCAACGCTGACAATCCGCCGACCATAGGAACCTCTGATGGCAACGGCTACGACATCCAGATGGAGTTCACCAGCGCACTCAATCTGCCGGCCCTCGCAAAAGTCCTCTCAGAGGGGCTCAGCGTCGGAACCGTCGAGAATGTCACGTACGAGAACGGGCATGCGGTCGTCAAAGCTCGCATCGATAACAAGACTCAGCTGCCGGCCGAATCGCGAGCCGAGCTGCGTCAGGACACTCTCCTTGGTGAGATCTACGTTTCCATCCTTCCCCCAGCCGAGCCGTCGACGGGTGCCTTGCTGCGGTCGGGTTCGGTGATCCCGCTGGCACGGACCGAGCCGGCAGCGAATGTCGAGGACGTCATGCGTGGGATGGCGAATGTTCTCGGCGGCGGTGAACTCGACAAGATCCACACCGCGATCTCGACATTGAACACCTCGTTCCCCAAGGATCCGCAGGAATTCGACGCCCTGTATCGGACAACGCTGGAGACCGTTTCGGAGGTCTCCTCGAACACTGACAAGCTCGACGTGGTGTTGAGGTCGGCTGATCGGACTCTGAAGGTGATTTTGGCTGATCCGTCGGGAATCGACCGGATGCTGGCTAAGGGCGGAACCAACTTCTATGGCCTCGGCTACTCCCTGATCGACGTCGCGTTACTCATCGCCAACTTGCGTACATTTGCTACGGCCGCGGGCAGGATCGTGGATCCGGAGTACTCACGCATCAAGGAGTCGGTGGCCGCGATCGCCCCGGTGATCGCGTCGATCGCCAACTCCGACATTTACTCGAAGTCCGTCACGGAGCAGGCAACGCGCGTCATCCGCGACAAACTCATTCCATTCGTGGGGTCGCCTGACATCAACCTCTCGGACATCTCCATCGATGGTCGGGACCTGGCGCGGCGTGACGCCGAATCGTTCATTACCGTGTTGAAATCGATCGGAATGATGCCGTGAACCGCAGCAGCAGCACGCTCATATCGATGGTGGCTTTGGCCGTCGTGTTCGTCGTAGGGCTCGGCTACCTCGTCGTCGGCGTGGCACGCGTCAACCCCACCCGCTCCGAGTACTCGTTAACCGCCTTCATCGACAGCTCAGGCGGTCTACTGGACACGTCGCCGGTGATGGTGCGGGGGATACCCGTCGGAAAGGTGGCCTCCATCAACGTCGTGGATTCGGCACTTAAGGTCGAGATGGCGATCGATTCCGATCACAAGATCCCCCAGGACAGCGTGATGTCGATCCTGAATCTGTCGATCGCGGGGGAACAGTACATCAACTTCGTGCCCGGGGGCACGGCCACCGGCGGGTACTTTGACAACGGAGACGTGGTGCCCGCTGAGGCGGTGCACGTGTCGCAATCGGTGCCCCAGGTGTTGCCGAAGATGGCTGCGGTGGCAGATGGGCTCGACCCGGCTTCGATCGAGTCCATCAACAAGACCGTCGCCGAGGCCGTCGCAGGACGGCAGGGAGACCTCGACATGATCGGCGACATGATGCACCGTCTAGTCGATTTCGTCGGCAAAGATGGGTCCGTCCGGGTGACCGCGGACAACGCCGAGTTCCTGCTCGGCCTCATGTCCAATGTCGGGGACGTCCTCAGTACGGCAGCTGTGCGTACCCCTGACGCCGTGAACGGATTGGCGCGAATTCAGCGGGCGTTCATCGAGTTCACAACCACCTCGTACGACAAGTGGCCTCCCGTGTTGAAGCTTGTGGACAAGCTCAGTGGCTATATCCAGATCCTGCAGCCTGATCTGGTGACGATCACCCGGGCGGTGAAACCGGCGACAGAGAAGGTCGCGGACACATACGTCGACTTCGGATCGATCGGCGACCTCCTCGCCCGAACCTTCCCGACGTCGCGACCAGGTCGCGCCGAGGTCCCCATCACCGTGTCGCAATCACCAAGATGACGGCTTGTCCGCAAGCGACTGTCACCAGCAAGTACACAGAAGGCCCCAGATGACAAATGACGAGCAGACCAGACCGCCTACTGAGGCCACTGAGGTCGAGGGCGGCGCGGCAGCAGCGACGACGGATGGCGATCTGCTGGTGGACGAGAACGCCAAAACCGCTTCCGTAGCCGCGACGGGGGTTGACGACAGCGACGTCGACTCCCCCTCGCCGAGTGGGCGTCGCTGGTCAGTATGGCCGCGATCACGTGCTGCCGTGGTCGTTTCGGCCGTGATCGTGGTGCTCGCTGTGCTCGTCGGCGTGTTCGCCTACCTCTACCTCGAGGCCGACGACGCGAAGTCGGTATTGGAAAACGACGCCGCGCAACGGGCTGCGGCGGCGGAGGCCGCCTCGGATTACACGACCAAGTCCCTGACCTACAGCTATCAGAACACCGACGCCTTTTTTGCGGCGGTCAAGGAGAACGCAGGTGAGGCGCTCGTCAAGCGTTACGACGAGGTTCGACCGACGCTGACGCAGATCATGCAGCAGGCCCAGGTGCAGGCGTCGGGACGCGTGCTGGCCACCAGCGTCACTGGTGAAACCGACGGCGAGTACACGGTGATGGTCTTCGCGAGCCAGAAGACGCAGAACGTGCAGAACCCGCAACCGAGTGAACTGCCGACGTTGTTGAAGGTGGTCGTGTCGAAAACGGCTGGGGGCTGGCAGATCCAGGACTATGGCCCAGCTGAATAAGACTGAGACTGCCTGCTCCGCAGAAGGAGTTCCCATGAAGAACACGATGCAGGACGGTCACCTTTGACGGTGACGTCGATTCTCCGCCACGTCGCGACCGAATGACGCCGTAAGACAAGGTGATCACCTACGGGCGGAAACGAACCGGCTCGAGCCGTACTGGTCCCTTGAGGGACGATGCGGGTCAACTGACCAATGCTCTTGGGTAGCACCGGTGTTGGCGACGATGACCGTGTCGCCACTTTGCTGTGGAACCTCTTGGAGGCGCGTACGCTGCAGTTCCGTTCAAGGTGCCGTCCTGCGCACCCTGAACGTTGCGGTTGTCTCAGCGTCCGACTTGAGCTCATCGGCGAACCACGCTGAGGACCGGCGGGCCATTGGCGTGTCCCCCGTGAACCGGTCCGGGTGGTTCTAGAGTCCTGATTGCCCCGTTGAGGGCGGAGAAGGGACGATGAGGATCATGGCGGGACGGAAGCGTCACTCGGCCGAGGACATCGTGCGCAAGTTGCGCCGAGCCGATGAACTGGCGGCGGAGGGCAAGAACGGCGAGGAGATCGCCGCCGACCTCGAGGTATCGGCGGCCACCTTGTACAACTGGCGCCGCCAGTACGGCGGCATGGACGCTGATGCTGCCAAAGAGCTCAAGGAGCTGCGCGAGCAGAACGGCCGGCTCAAGCGGCTGCTCGCCGACGCCGAGTTGGAGAAAGACGCGCTGCGGGAGATCGCCAAGGGAAAATTCTGAGCCCAACCGCCAAACGCGCCGCGATCGACATGCTCAAAGACGTGAAGAGCGTGTCAGAACGTATGGCGTGCAGGGTTGTTGGGCTCTCTCGGTCTGCCTACCGCCGTGTGCCGTTGGCGCAAACTCCGGCCGACCCGGACGCTGGCCTGCGTGCACAGCTACGCACCTACGCCCGCAAGCACCCTAGGCACGGGTTCCGGCGGGCGTGGGCACACCTGCGGTTCGACGACGGCATCGAGGTGAACAAGAAGAAGGTGCACCTGTTGACGACGCCTGAAAACTGACCCCCTGACGACGGGTGAATTTTGACCCCCGTCTTGTTAGGAGGGTGATTTCAGTGGAGCAGTGGGCGGAGATCCGCCGTTTGCATCGCAGCGAGGGTGTGCCGATCAAGGAGATCGCGCGTCGGTTGGGGGTGGCGCGAAATACGGTCCGGGCGGCGTTGGCCTCAGATACGGCCCCGAGCTACTCGCGGCCGTCGAAGGGGTCGGCGGTGGATGCGTTCGAACCGCAGATCCGCGCGTTGTTGCGGGAGTATCCGACGATGCCGGCGACGGTGATCGCACAGCGGATTGGGTGGTCGAGGTCGTTGACGGTCCTCAAGGATCGGGTGCGGGTGATTCGCCCGGAGTTCCGCGGGGTGGATCCCGCTGATCGGGTGATCTGAGGGGGACCCATTCGATGGTCCAGTCGCTATGCGGCTTGAGGTTGGTGGGTCGTGGTCCACTGTAGGGCGAACTCGGCGGGGGTGAGTCCGTGGTGGGCCGAATGGGGTCGGTTGGCGTTGTAGTCGATCCTCCAGTCTTCGATGATGACCCGGGCTTCGCGCAGGGAGTCAAAGCGCCAGGAGTTGAGCAGCTCGTCGCGCAGGCGGCCGTTGAACGATTCGATCCAGGCGTTCTGCCACGGGGAGCCGGGGTCGATGAATAGTGATCCGGTGCCGTTGAATCGGCACCAGTCGTTGACGGCGTGAGCGACGAATTCCGGTCCGTTGTCGAACCGCACGTAGCACGGTGGACCATGTATCAGGGCCAGGCGGTCGAGAACGTCAACCACGCCATCGGCGTTGATGACGCGGTCGACGTGGATCGCCAGGGCTTCGCGGGTGAACTCGTCGATCACGTTGAGCATTTTGATGGTTCGGCCGTCGGCGGTGGTGTCGAATTGGAAGTCCATCGCCCAGATCACGTTCGGCCGGATTGGGCACATCGCCCCAACCGCGGTCCCGATTCCGGTGAGCCGTTTCTTCCTGCGGCGCTGGGGAACTCGCAGCCCCTCCTCGCGCCACAGGCGGCGGATGCGTTTGTTGTTGACCGTGAAGCCCGCTTTGCGCGCGGCGATCGCGGCGCGTCGCCAGCCCCAGCGGGGCCGGTCGGTGGAAAACCCACGTAGCCAGGACCGCAGCTCGGCTTCCTCCGCGGTGATCGGCGCTGGGTGCAGTCGCATCGTGGAGCGGTGGATGCCCACCACAGCACATGCTCGCCGCTCAGATACCCCGAACCGCTCACGCAGCATCGTCACGGCGCTGCGCTTGCGGTTCGGGGTCAGAAGTTTCCCGACGAAATCTCCTTGAGCATGTCGATATCGAGGGCCTGGTTGGCGACCAACTTCTTGAGCCGAGCGTTCTCAGCTTCGAGTTCTTTGAGGCGTTTGACGTCATTGGCCTTCATGCCCCCGTACTGGGCCACCCAGCGATGCCAGGTCGACTCTGTGACCTCCAGATGCCGGCACACCTCAGCCAACTCCTGCCCGGTCCCGAGGAGCTTGTTGCCCTCGGCCAGCTTGCGGATGATCTGATCCGGCGTATGCCGCCGGCGCTTGCTACCTGCCATGTCGTCGTCGATTCTTCCTGCCCAAACACTCGGGCAACAGAGTCGCACAACAACTGGACCACTACGAAGGGCCCACCTCAGATCTATCAACCCGGCGGGTGCTCGCAATGGGATCTGTGGTTCCCCGACTACCGAATCCCGGTGGGCCACAACCAGTTGTCGATGTTGCCGGTGTTGGTGATGACGTTGGCGTTCTCCCGGTACCGCTCGGCGGTGATGATCCCCTCCCGCCAGGGCGGAGACATCCTCGCCGGGATGTGGTTGCTGCTGTCGCAGCTGGGTGCGGTGACCCGCAAGCTGGTGTGGGACCGCGAATCCGCGATCGGCGGCAAGGGCAAGCCCACGGCGCTGGCGGCAGGATTCGTGGGCAGTCTGGGCACTCGACTCGAGCTGGCACCACCGTGCGATCCCGAATACAAGGGCATGGTCGAACGCAACAACCGGTTCTTCGAGACCTCATTTCTGCCGGGCCGCCATTTCGCCTCGCCAGCCGACTTCACCGCCCAGTTCGATCGTTGGCTGGCCGATTACGCCAACACCCGGGTGGTGCGCTCGATTGGTGATCGACGCCCCTGTGACGTGCTCACCGAGGACCTGGCGCAGATGGCGACGCTGCCGCCGAGCGCACCACAAGTCGGGTTGAGCACTCGGGTGCGGCTGGGCCGCGACTACTACGTGCGCGTGGCCGGCAACGACTACTCGGTGCACCCCTCAGTGATCGGCCGGTTTGTCGACATCACCGCCGATCTACACCGGGTGCGGATCGCGTGCGGCGAGGTCACCGTCGCCGACCATGACCGCAGCTGGGCCAACCACGTCACCATCGCCGACGCACAGCACGTGCGGGCGGCTAAAGAATTGCGCCGCGACTACCGCAACCAACAGCTGCAGAACCGGGCCCGCAATGCCGCGCGCGTACGCACCCACCCCGACGGCCACGAGGTGCCCATCAGAGCGCTACCCGACTACGACGACCTGTTCGGGGTGCACTTCGCCACCCCGCCACCAGGCGGACTCACACCCACCGCATCCACTATCACTGAAGGATGAAACACCATGTCTGACAATTCGATCGGCAAACATATCGAGTTCGCCGCACGGGCGTTGAAGATGCCCACCATCCGCCGCTGCTGGGCCGAGCTGGCTGAGCGGGCACGCGCCGAGAACTGGACCCACGAGCAATGGGCCTGGTGCACGGATAGGTGACAGGGTTAGTCACGCGGCCTGAGGGGCCTCGTGGTTGATGATGGTCTCGAATTCAATGGGGGTCAATCTGCCGAGGCGGTCCTGTCGTCTGCGGCGGTGGTAGGTCCGTTCGATCCAGTGCACGATGGCGGCCCGGAGCTCGTCTCTGGTGGCCCAGGATCGACGGTCGAGGACGTTGTTCTGTAGCAGCGAGAAGAAGCTCTCCATCGCCGCGTTGTCACCACACGCACCGACCCTGCCCATGGACCCGAGCATGCCGTGCCGGGTGATGGCCTTCTGCATCTTCTTCGAACGAAATTGAGACCCTCTATCGCTGTGCAGAACGCAGCCGGCCACGTCCCCTCGCCTGGCGACAGCGCTGTTCAGGGCGGCCACGGCCAGGCGGGACTTCATTCTCGAGTCGATCGAGTACCCGACGATCCGGCCCGAGTAGACGTCCTTGATCGCGCACAGGTACAGCTTGCCCTCGGCCGTCCAGTGCTCGGTGATGTCGGTCAGCCACAGCTCGTTGGGGCCGGGCGCGGTGAAGTCTCTCTTGACGAGATCGTCGTGTACAGGCGGGCCGGCCTTGCGGTGCTTGCCGCGGCCTCTCTTGCTGATGGTGCTGGTCCAGCCGCCGGCGGAGCAGATCCGCCACGCCGTCCGCCGGCACATCTTCTCGCCTGCGGCTTCGGCCTCGTCGGCGAGGTAGCGGTAGCCGAACTCCGGGTCTTCGCGGTGGGCGTCGAACAGGGCGTTGGCCCGGTACGCCTCGGCGAGCTCGGCGTCGGTGATCGGGTTCTTGCGCCACCGGTAGTAGGGCTGGCGAGCGATCTTGAGTACCCGACACGCCACCGTGACGGGGATGCCGTCAGCGGCCAGCTCACTCACGAGCGGGTACCACCTTTTCCCGGCAGATTCGCTTGGGACAGGTACGCCGCCGCCCGGCGTAAGACCTCGTTCTCCTGTTCAAGCAGGCGCACACGCCGCTTGGCCTCGCGCAGCTCACGCGATTCGGCCGACGTGGTGCCGGGCTTGATCCCGGCCTCCACGTCGGCCTTGCGGATCCACTTGTTCAGGGTCATCGGGTGGATACCGAAGTCGGCAGCGATCTGTTCGAGAGTCACACCGTCTTCACGGTTCTGGGCGACGCGGACAACGTCGTCGCGGAACTCCTGGGGATAGGGCTTGGGCACAGCTGGCATCCTTCCAGGCCGCCCGGCAGGGCAAGCCAGATCAGATGTCACCTACTCGTGCACCAGCCCCAAATTCAACCGTCGATAAAGGGTCAGTTTTCAGCCGCCGTTGACAGCACCGGCTGTGGAAGGAGGAGGGCCTGCAAGTCCGGCGGGCGCCGCGGCGTAAACGGGCCGGGCAATCCTCGGTGCCGATCGTGGCAGCGGATGCACCGAAAGTGGTGTGGGCATTGGACTTTCAATTCGACTCGACCGTGGATGGCAAGAAGGTCAAGATCGCATCAATGGTCGATGAACACACCCGGATGTCGTTGCTCAACATCGTGGATCGCTCGATCACCGCCGACCGGTTGATCGAGGAACTGGAGAAGACATTCGCGATCTGGGGTGGCCCACCCATGGTGCTACGCATGGACAATGGCCCTGAGTTCATCTCAGAAGCCCTCCAGACGTTCTGTGCAGGGTCGGTAGGCATCTCCTACATTCCGCCCGGCACGCCGTGGAACAACGGGTTCATCGAGTCGTTCAACAACCGGTTGCGCGACGAGTGCCTGAACCGCAACTGCTGGCCCACCCTGCTCGAAGCCCGGGTGGTGATCGGCGACTTCAAAGACGACCACAACCACCGGCACCGCCATTCGGCGCTGGGCTACCAGACCCCGGCCGAGTACGCTGCCCGATGCACCCACCAGCACCACCCCGTGGGCTGCGAGATCGACTGACCGACAGCTAGAAGAAACCTGGCTCTAGAACTGCCTGGACCGGTTATCGGGGACCTGCCACCATCATCACTGATAGTTTCCTGGTGCCGTTGGTGGCAACCGGTCCCGCCGAGCATCGCACCCTGGATGTGGATCTTTCGTCGATTAGTCTGGTCGCCTGCGGTGGTGCGCCGGTGCGGCAAGTCGTTAATCGAGGGATTCGCCGACAGGTTCGTGCATGCAAATCCAAGCGTGGGGGATGACGGAAACCTCGCCGCTCGCCGCCGGTCAGTCGACCGTCACCCGGTGTCGCACCCGAAGCCCGCCCTCGGTGGAATCCGGCTCACCGGCCGGGCGGTGCACCCTCCCTGGCCACCAGCTCACCTCGCCGAACAATGCTGCCAGCGCAGGGACGACAATCGTGCGGACGAGAAAGGTGTCCAGGAGTAACCCGATACCGATGATGAAGCCGATCTGCACCATCACGTCGATCGATCCCAGCATGAGTCCGAACATGCTCGCCGCGAAGATCAAACCGGCCGAGGTGATGACCGAGCCGGTGTATGCGACGGTGCGTAGAACTCCGAGCCGGATATTGGCCACCGATTCCTCTCTGAGCCGGGAAACCAACAGCATGTTGTAGTCGGCCCCCACTGCCACTAGAACGATGAAAGACACCAGCGGGACCGGCCAGGCAATTTCATTGCCGAAAATGTGTTGCAGAACTAGGACACCGATGCCCAGAGCGGCTGCGTAGTTGAGAACGACAGTGGCCAGTAGATAGATCGGTGCGACGATCGCCCTGAGTAAGAGCATTAGGATCAGGCCGACTATCAGGATCGTTCCGAATCCGAGTAACTTGAAATCGTACGCCAGAAGTCGTTGGATGTCGGCGTTGATCGCCGGGAACCCGGCGACAGATGCGCGCGCACCCTGCAGCGTGGTGTTCGGCATGGCGTCCTCGGCCACCTTCGACAGACTGTTCGCCAACGTCATGGCATCCGCGGTATACGGATCGTAGGCGGTCTGCACTACAAAGCGAGCAGTCTTGCCATCCGGCGAGATGAACTGGCGCGCCACTTGGCTGAACTGTTGATCCTTGAACGCGTCGGCGGGTAGGTAGAACCCCGTTGCCGAGTCAGTGTTGCCGATGTCCCGGGCGGGCGCGCGTAGCTGGGCGGCCACTTGAGACAGGCCCGCCAGCAGCTGTACGTTGCTGTCCACCAATGCGCTCACACCGCCGGACAGCTGTCGGGCCCCGTCGGCGAGCGCTCGGACGCCCGTCTGGAGCTGTGACAACCGACTGCCGAGGTCCTGGCCGTTGATCGTCTGCAGAGCGGAGTCGAGGACGTTCAATGAGCTCTGCAACTGCGCGAGGTCCGCCGTTCCCGGGCCCTCGACTCCACCGAGCTGGGTAGCGAAGTCCGCGATACGACCGAGGGACTGGTTGTCGGCCAATGCGCGGATGTCCGAGGTCTGTGTCTGCAAGGCCGAACACTGCGGGATCTGGACGCACCAGGGAGCATCGAGTGCACTCAACGCCGGTGCGACGGCGTCGGCAGCCGACTGTGCTTGTCGTGCCACTCGAGACAGCTCGGGAGCTTGTTGGGAGAATTCATCAAGTGCGGGCGCCGCAGCAGCCAGCTGATCGACGAGCGGACGATACTGGCTGAGCTGCTCGCCGGCCGACGAGGCCTGCTCGAGCAACCCCGACAGCGGCGCGAGGTTGGTGGTGACCTGCTCGTTCAGCAGAGCAAGACCGTCGGCGAGTTGTGATGACCCGGTCTTTAGTAGGTCCAGGTCGCCCTTCCGTGACTGTGCGTCATCGGTCTGTTCGGTGATACCACTACCGATCTGGTCGTTCTGCCATGACAACTCAGCCTGCTCGAGCTTCTCGCCCGTCGGGCGGGTCACCCCGATGACGCGGGTGACGCCGGGCGTCTGCGCGACGCGCGACGCCATCTGTTCAAGATCGGCCAGTCCCTGGCCGGTGCGCATGTCTTCGTTCGACTCCACCAGAAGGAATTCGGAGATGATGGTGTCTTTGGGAAAGTGCCGGTTCAGCAGCGCGTATCCCTCGTTGCTTCCGGTGTCCGGCGGCTGACCTTCCCGATCGTCATAGGTGATTGTCATGGTGGTCGCGATGAGGCCGAGAGCGATCAGTGCCACCAGGCTCACCGCGAGCAGCGGGACCGGCCGCCGGATCACCCCCGTTCCCACCCGATGCCAGTACCGTCTGGTGAGGTCACGACGAGGTAGACCCGCGCCACGCTTTGCCGCGAACGACAGCACGGGGGGCAGCAAAGTGACGGTTGCCAGGAAGCCGAAGGCGATAGAGATCGCGCACGCCGGGCCGAGCGTGTTGAACACGCTGAGTTTGGCGAACGCCATCGCTAAGAAAGCAAAGGCAACTGTCGCTGCGGACGCGAGCACCACGCGACCGATCGTTGCGGTGGCGTTCGCAATGGCCACGTCAGGGGTATCGCCCGCCCGGATGCCCTCGTGATACCGGCTTATGAGGAATACGGAGTAGTCGACTCCGGCGCCGAAGATGATTACCGTCATGAACATCGAGGTGAATTGAGACACGGGCATGCCCAATTCGCCCAGACCCGAGAGCACCCCGCGGCCCACTGCCAGGCTCATGCCGACCACCAGCAGCGGCATGAGAGCGGTGAAGATCGATCGGTAGACGATCAGCAGGATCCCGGCGATCAACAGCACCGTGGCGAGCGTGATCACGACCAGATCGGTCTCACCCACCGCGAGCTGGTCGGTGAACGTGGCAGGTGGACCGGTCACCCGAACAATTGTGTCGGTACCACTGAAGATTTCGTTCGCGGTGTCACGGACCGCTTCCACGGCGTTGGCAGCGTCCGGTCCGCCCAACGTCCCGGTGACACCGATAGGCAGATACCACGCCTTCTTGTCTTTGCTCAGCGCCTGACTCTCCGTGAGCGGGTCGCCGAGCAGGTCGCGGACTGCGATGACGTGTTCCGTGTCCGCACGCAGTGCGGTCACCAATTCGTCATACCTGGCGCGGGTGGTGTCCGAGAAACCCCTGTCGTTCTCCATGGCGACGAAGACGGTGGTCTTGGCCCCCTTCTCATTGAACGCCTCACCCATCCGGTCGAGCGTCTGAAATGACGGTACGCCCGCGGGTATCGGGTCCACCGACTGCTGTCGGATCACGGACTCCAGCTGCGGGAATAGCACCGCTAAGCCGACCGCAACCACGACCCAGACCGACGCCACGAATCCCTTGCGCCGCAGCGTGAACCAGGCGACCTTTTCCAGTTGAGCGCTGTATTCACCGGTGCCGGCAGAACGCCTTGATGGACGGTTGTGAACGATCGACGACCTGGCCACGTACGAATTTCCTCTCGGACTCATTGGATTGGGGGAACGCCCCACAGGCGGCTCCGTGCGGGTCGGTCAGCTGTGATGTTCACTCTCTGCTATCGACTCCACGTCTTCGAGCGTGGTGGGGATGTGGTACGGCGGCCTGCTCGTGCCCGTAATGCGATAGCGGTCCCAGAAATCAGGATCGCCCACGACGCACTCGGCGCGGCCCTCTGGTGTCACGAAGACAGCAACCGTGCGCCTGCCCGCGAGGAGGGCGTCGAGCGCATCATTTTTGTCGATCCTGCCGTACCAGGTGTACAAGCCGTTGAGGGGCTGGAAATAGCCTTTGATTTTCACCCGGACAGCAATCTCCTTGCCGCGGCACACCAAGGTGCCCTCGCCGGAGTAGTCGAGATCGTGGTCGTCAGACACGTAAAGCTCACTTTCTTCACATCAAGCGTTGACAAAAGAACACACTGGCAGTGACACTAGCAGTATCGGGTACCCAGAGTATCGGGTATAGAGACGAGACTCAGCTCGGCCCGGAACACAACGGAGGTGTCACATGACCGTTCAGAATGTTGAGATCAAGCCCGACGTTTCGACGGAAGGGGTGTCGCGCGTCAGTGCCCGCAAGCCCGTCGACATGCAAAGGTCTGCCGGCCGACTCCTGCGGGCGGCGGCCGAAAAGTTCTACGACGCGGAGATCGACATCGATTGGGACTCGCCCTGGGAGGAGGGAAAGTACTTCCTGCCCGAGCATCGTGTCTCGCTCTACGGCACCAAGCTGTGGGAGAAAATGAGCGATGAGCAGAAGGTGGAACTCGGGCGCCATGAAATTGTCAGCATTCTCAGCTTCGGTATCTACGCAGAGAATCTGCTCAGCTCAGCGCTGCTCCGAATGTCTGCCAAAGGTGCCCTGACAGATCAAAGGGCCCTCTACGCCCTTAACGAGATCGGCGACGAGGCACGTCACTCGACGATGTTTGCCCGGTTGATCAACAAGACGGGACTGGCGCCGTACAAGTTGCCGAAGGGATTCTTGGGCTTCGCGAAGATTCTGCATTTTGTGCCTCTCGGCCCGTCTGTATCCGGCGCGACATTGCTCATCGAAGAGATACTCGACCGCGCTCAGCGTGAGGCGATGAATGACCCGAAAATGCAGCCGCAGCTGCGCCAGCTCATGAAGATCCACGTTCTCGAAGAGGCCCGCCACATCACCTTCGCGCGGCTGGAAATGGTGGAGGGGATGCAGCGTCGCGGACGCATCTCGCGCGCTTGGCATCGAGGCACGCTGGCGGTCATTGCGAACTTTGCGTACCCGTTGCTCATCAATCCGAAGGTGTACCCCGCTGTCGGAATCAACCGTCTGCGCGGGCTGTGGGCGCAGCAGACGAGCCCGAACTATCGCGTCAATTTGCAGTTCATGTCCGAGCCTATGATCCGGTTCTTCCACGAGGCCGGGATGATGGAGGGGAAATTCACGATGGCGATGTGGCGCGCAACGCGCAGCCTGCCCGACGATCTGCGCTAACACCCTCAGCCTGGCCCCCTCGGCCACTCGCCAACCCTCGACCCCACGTTCGGATGTCTCCGTTCGCGGGCTCGGGTGGATGACATTCTCACACCTGCGACGCGTTCCCGCGCCGTGCAGGTCCGTCTGCTGTATTTGATCAGGGAGCTTTTCACTCAATGCCGTCCTCCAACACCAAGCGCGCGGCGCGCGCCGCCACGGCGACAGACCCGGGAATAGCCGAGCCTATAATCACCAAGGTACTCATCATCGGCAGCGGATTTTCTGGGCTCGGTATGGCCGTGCAGCTCCGCCGGCGCGGGTATAGCGATTTCATCGTGCTGGAAAAGGCCGACTCTGTCGGTGGAACCTGGCGCGACAACACCTATCCAGGATGCGCATGCGACGTGCCGTCACTGATGTACTCCTACTCGTTCGAGAGCCGCGGTAGTTGGTCGAAGGTGTGGTCTTCGCAGCCCGAAATCGAGCAGTACCTGAAAGAGATCTCCGACAAGCGTGGTGTCACTCAGAAGATCCATTTTGGGCAGAAGTTGGTCTCCGGATACTGGAGCGAGTCCGAATCTCGGTGGCACCTGCGTACCGAGTCGGGCCGGGAGTACATCGCGCAGTACGTCGTGTCCGGTGTCGGCGCTCTGCACATCCCGAACTATCCGAACATCCCCGGAATCGATGAGTTCGCCGGCCAGGCATTCCATTCGGCAAAGTGGGACCACACGGTGGATCTCCAGGGCAAGCGGGTGGCCGTCATTGGCACCGGTGCCAGCGCGATTCAGTTCGTGCCATTCGTGCAGAAGGAGGCCGGCACACTCACGGTCTTCCAGCGAACCCCGGCTTGGGTACTTCCACGCAAGAACTTCGCGGTGCCGACGGCACTTCGGACCGTGCTCAGCAAGATCCCTATCACACGCCGCCTCGCTCGGTGGTCGGTCTACTGGGGCGCAGAGAGCCTGGCCTTCGGGCTCAACGGCCACTCCAACCTTATGCGACCAATCGAAAAAGTGGCGAAATGGAACATCGAGCGTTCTATCGCCGACCCTGAGCTACGCAGAAAGCTGATGCCGTCCTACCGCATCGGATGCAAACGCATCCTGGGATCGAACGACTACTACCCTGCACTCGCCGCGCCCAACACGACAGTGATCAGTGATCGGATTGAAAAGGTCACCGCGGATTCTATCGTCACCGCTGACGGCGTGTCACATCCTGTAGATGTGATCATTTACGCCACAGGGTTCCATGTCACAGACGGATTCGATCAACTCGCGCTCAAGGGCGCCCGGGGCGAAGACTTGCCGTCGCACTGGCACCGGACGGGCATCAACACCCACCTCGGCATCACCACCGAGGGCTTCCCGAACCTGTTCTTCCTGCTCGGGCCCAACACAGGTCTTGGACACAACTCTGTCGTATTCATGATCGAGCAGCAGATCAAGTACATCATGAAGGCCATCGACGCCGTCGACAGTCGCGGAGCGCAGCGTGTAGATGTGCGGCCCGAGGTTCAAGAACACTTCAACAAGAACATTCAGCACAAGCTCGCCAAGGGGGTATGGACCAACGGCGGGTGTACGAGCTGGTATCTGGACTCGCAGGGTGTCAACCGTACGGTGTGGCCCGGGTTCACCTGGCAGTACTGGCGAGCGACGAAGGACTTCAAGCCCGCCGAGTACGAGATCGCCTGACAACCCAGCCGTAGGTCATCGAGAAGTGAGTATTCAACAGTGAGTAGTTCGACAACAGATAACTATGCGAACCAGGTCGCAGTCGTCACGGGAGCCGCCTCAGGGATCGGCCGGTCCCTTGCGCTTCAACTTGCCGCACGCGGGGCCAGCCTTTCCTTGTCCGACGTCGACGAGGTGCATCTCGCGGAGACGGCGGCTATGTGCCGTACCGCGCATCGGGCGAAAGTCGAGACCGCCGTGTTGGACGTGGCAGATCGTGCTGCCTTCCAGGATTACGCCGAAAGCGTCCAGTCATCTTTCGGGTGCGTGAACATGGTGTTCAACAACGCCGGCGTCGCCCTCGGCGCCGACGTTGTTGACATGTCTTGGGAGGACTTTGACTGGCTGATGGGTATCAATTTCGGCGGTGTCGTCAATGGGACGAAGGCCTTCCTGCCTTATCTGATCGCCTCCGGTGATGGTCATCTGGTGAATACCTCCAGCGTCTTCGGTCTGGTCGGTATTCCCAGTCAAAGTGCTTACAACGCCGCCAAGTTCGGTGTGCGTGGCTTCACCGAAGCGCTTCGCCAAGAGATGAAGATCAGTCGGCATCCGGTCACAGTGACATGCGTTCACCCCGGCGGCGTCAAGACAAATATCGTCAATAACGCTCGGGGTGTATCCGATATGGGGGCAGATACCGCCACCATTGCCACAATGTTCAACAGCATCGCCAGGACCACTCCGGAGAAAGCGGCGTCCACCATCCTCAAGGGAATGGACAAGAAGAAGCCCCGAGTGCTGATCGGCGCAGACGCACGGGGCTTCGACTTTGTCGCACGCGTTGTGGGTCCGCGCTACCAGGACATCTCTGCGCCTATCACCCGCGCGGGCTACGCCTTCGCTCGCAAGCGGGGAATCATCAAATGACCGTCGAGCAGGAGAATCGGCCGGGCACCACCGCGCGATCGCGGACGCTGACCGTGTCGGAGGTCGTGCAAGAGACCAAGGACTCGGTGAGCATCGCCTTCGAAGTGCCTGACGAGATCGTCGACGATTTCAAGCATCTACCCGGGCAGTTCATTACGCTGAAGATCCCGTCCGACCAGACGGGCCACGTCGCACGATGCTATTCGCTGAGCAGTTCACCTCATGTCGATGACTTCCGCCTCGAGATCGGGGTGAAGCGCACCGCTGGGGGATACGCGTCAAACTGGTTGTGCGACAACGTCTCCGTCGGCATGGAAATGACCGTACTGACGCCGTCGGGAAAGTTTACCGCTAAGAGCCTCGACGTCGACATGCTTTTCTTCGCCGGCGGAAGCGGCATCACGCCGATCCTGTCGCTGGTGAAGTCGGCACTGGTGTCGGGCAGTGGGGAAGTCGTCCTGTTCTACGCGAACCTTGACGCCGATTCGATCATGTACGAGCGCCAGCTTCAGCAGATCAGATCCGAATTCCCCGAGCGGTTCACTTTGGTCGACTGGCTTGAGTCGGAGAACGGGATCCCCACATCCGAGGCTGTCGAGAAGATTATTCGTGATCACAAGGGATCGGTGATCTTCACCTGCGGCCCTTCCCCCTTCATGGATCTGGTGGAAAGGTCTGCCACCGCGTGTGGAGTGGACCATTCGGATGTACATCGGGAGGTGTTCCAGTCGCTGGCGGGTGACCCGTTCGACACCGCCACACTGCGTCGACTCAGTGACGATGAGGGTGTAGCTACCGCCACGGTTTACCTCAACGGAGAGTGCATCACCACGGAGTGGCCACGTAACACGCCGCTGCTCGATGTGCTGCTCTCACGAGGGCACAACGCCCCGTACTCGTGTCGAGAGGGCGCATGCAGCGCGTGTGTGTGCAAGCTCATCGAGGGTGATGTCGACATGGTGCAGAACAACATCCTCGTCGACGATGACATTGAGGACGGTGAGCGACTCGCGTGCCAGGCACTTCCGCTCACCGACGCTGTGACGGTGAGCTTCGATGACCTCTGACTCGATGACCTCTGACTCTTCGGGAGCTGGCCTGTTGTCGCCGCGGTCGCGGGAGGTTCTCTCTAGTGACGGCACAAGGCTGTTCGTTGAGGAGTACGGGCTGGGTGATGATGCGCCGCTGTTGGTGTTCAGCCACGGGTGGGCTTGCCAGGGTCGGTTCTGGAGACCTCAGATCGAACACTTCGCCAACACACACCGTGTGGTGGTATATGACCAACGAGGACATGGCTGGAGTGACCGGGGTCGCGCCCCCTTCTCTTCGTCGTTGCTCGGCGACGATCTCGAGGCGGTCTTGCGCGCGGTCGTCACGTCGAGTCGTAAGGCCTTGGTGTCCGGTCACAGTATGGGCGGGATGTCCATCATGGGTTGGGCTGCCGAGCACCCGGAGTCGGTGCCCCTCCTAGCCCGTGGTGCCGTCTTGGCGAGCACTGGACCCTCCCAGTTGGTTAGCCGATCGACGTTAATAAGGTCGCCACGTCGACTCCGCGCCACACTGGAGCGAGCCTTCGCAGCCGGGCTCGCCATCGCGGGACCGGAGATGCTTGACACTCGTTTCAACCGACGGTTGGTAAAATACGGGACGATGGGCCCGCACGCGTCGGCCGACGTTGTAGCGGAGTGTTCCGACATAGTGCTGCGTTGCCCCCCTGCGGTGCGGGGAATGTGGGGCAAGGTCCTGGCCTCCATCGACGTCAGCAAAGGAGTCGACTCACTTGCGGTGCCGACGACAGTGATCGTGGGCTCTGCCGACAAGTTGACACCCGAGGTTCATTCCACTGATCTCGCCGAACGCCTGCAGCAGCGCGGTCGGTTGCACGATTTCGTGGTGTTGCCGCAGATCGGTCACATGATCAACATGGAGGCACCGAACGATTTCAACGAAGCAGCGGCGCGATTGGACGCAGCCACGGTAGAAAGTTGACTCCTGAACCGTATCTATGACCGAATGCACATGAGCTGATGATCGCTTGGGGGAGGGACTTCCGGTATTGTTACTCCTAGAATGTCAGTCGTCCGCCGAGTTTCCTCCGCGCCATCTCAGGTGCAGCGCCGGGTGATGGATGCCCGTAGCACTCGTTGGGATGAACACCGAGTCGCGGTACGCGCACAGCTGGTCGACGCGGCCATCCGGATCATCGAACGCTATGGCGCAAGCGTCAGCATGGACGACATCGCTGCGGAGGCCGGCGTATCTAAGCCGAAGCTGTACCGCTACTTCGGCGACAAAGCGGGCTTGAACGGGGCGGTGGCGGCAAAACTCGGTGCGTTGATGTGGGAGTCGGCGCAAGTCACAATCTTTGCTGAGCAAGATCATGCGTCTGTTGACGATATGATTCGCTCGTCGGTCCAGTCCTACGTCGCGCTGGTTGGGAAACACCCCGTGGTCGTCAGGTTCCTTATGGCGAATCACTTGTTTCAGTACTCCGGATCGGGAGATGGCGGAGTTGCTGACCAACTGAGGTCGGTGATGGAGGCCGTCGCCGACCGGTTCACTGAAAGTCTGCAGCGTGTTCACGCAGATGCCTCGATCATTCCCTTGGCCGTGGCGTCCATTCTGGGTGCTGGACTATCGGCGACTCAGTGGTGGATCGACAACGGTCGTGAGCAAGGGGTAGACGACAAGTTCTTCGCCGCACACCTATCGGAGACAACGTGGGGAATAATCAACGGCGCGGCCGCAACCGTAGGCGTTGCCTTCTCACCTGATCTGCCATTTAGCCATCCCGGTTTCGCGTCCCGCCTCGAGATGAACTGACCCGCGTTTGCAGCTAGTTGCTGGCCCAGTGTGCCGCTGGCTCTGGATGTAATTCCGCCGCCGGCACCCCCGGTACGCAGCCATCGGACTACTCACGCCACAAGCTTTTCCCTCTTCGCCGAGGCGCCCCTGCACGTCAGCGAACTCGACGAGTAATCCTTTCATGGCACTGCATTAGAGTGAATGTCGGCGGTCACTGTCAGGCTTGCACGACTCGCCTGCCGAGGAACCCGACATATGCGACCACCCCAATCAAACCGTAAACGCGGGACCGGCTGTTGGAGAGGGCGAGGCCGATCAGGGTCTCACTTGCACCATTCGCGTAAGTCCATTCACGCGTGTTCTCGGGAAATGCAAGCTTGGTGATCGATTCAAAAGCCTGCGGAACAACAAAGTGCGCCAACCCTGTTCCCGCCATTCCCAAACCGATCAATTTCGGCAACACCGACGTCGTCGCCTTTCCGGTCTTGTAGGCGGTTTTCGCTGTCACCACCGCCGGACTCCTAGACGCAACGGCCGCAGCCACATGCGTTGCCTTCGACTTCTGCTTTTCAGCAATTTTCAATTGCCGCACCTTTCGTCGCAATCATAATCTGAGCCCAGCCGGAATTGCGGCCGATCCACACCCGACGTGACCGCTCGGGTGTCAGTAATCTAAAACCCCCCGCCCACCCCGGTGGGCTAGCTGTACTGCCCAGGCAGGTTGGTTGAGGGATTGCGACGACACGCGGTAGTGGGTCGTTGAACAGCGAAGGTCTCCCGTCGTGAAGTGGAGCTGCTACGACACACACTTCACAACCGGGAGACCTTCGTGGTTCACGCTAACGCACCTTTGACCCCCAAGGGCCGACTACTGCTGGCCCGTCGCATCGTCGATGACGGCTGGCCCATCGTCAGGGCAGCCGAACACTTCAACGTTTCGTGGCCGACCGCCAAACGCTGGGCCACTCGCTATGTCGAGATGGGCCCAGAGGGCATGTACGACCGCTCGAGTCGTCCTCATCGCAGTCCGAACCGCACCCCCGAGCCGATCAAACGCAAGATCGTGGCCCTGCGGTGGCGTCAGCGCCTCTCACCCCAGGCGATCGGCTCCCGACTGTCGATGCCGGCCTCGACCGTGCACGCGGTGCTGGTCCGATGCCGGCTCAACCGGCTCTCCCACATCGACATCCGCACTGGGGAAGTGATCCGCCGCTACGAGCACCCTCATCCGGGCTCGATGATCCACGTCGACGTCAAGAAACTCGGCAACATCCCCGTCGGTGGCGGCTGGCGGTTCGTCGGACGCGCCAAAGGACGCAAGAATCGGCAGGCCACGCCGGGAACCCGCCGGAGCAAGCACCACAACGAACTACTCGGACATGCCTTCGTGCACACCGTCATCGACGATCACTCTCGCGTCGCCTATGCCGAGATCCATGACGACGAAACCGCTGTCACCGCAGCCGGAGTCCTTCAGCGAGCCGTGGGCTGGTTCGCGGCCCGCGGCGTCACTGTCGAACGAGTCTTGTCCGACAACGGTGGCTGCTACCGCTCAGCGTTGTGGAAGCGCACCTGCACCGAGCTCGGAGTCACGGCGAAGTACACACGCCCCTACCGGCCGCAAACCAACGGCAAGATCGAACGGTTCCACCGGACCATGGCCGCCGAATGGGCTTTCGCCCGGCACTACCGGTCCGAACAAGCCCGACGCGCAGCGTTGCCAGGATGGTTGCACACCTACAATCACCACCGGCAACACTCCGCCATCGGCCGGAACGTTCCCTTCAGCCGCTTGACCAACGTCCCTGGGCAGTACAGCTAGCCCACCACCAGCGCGATTCAGACCTCCCTTTTCAGTGCGGCCTCGTTGAATCCAGAGGAGTGAATCGCCCGGCTTGAAAAGCTCGATTAGGCGGTATCCGGCTTCTGCTGGGACCGGATTTCACGATGGTCGGTGATCGTCGGGTTCGACCAGTAGGCGGTCTCGGATTCGATGGGTGGACGTTCGATCTTGCCGCGTAGGCGGCGATGGTTGAGTCATTCGATGCTAAGTGCTCCGGCCCCGGGAAGGCCCCATAAGAGACGAAACCCTGATCCCGTCCATGCCCGACTTCAACCCTCCCGTGCCATCAGGAAATAGCCAGCCAGTGAGGTTATCTCGATCAACGAGCACCCGACGATTTCGCCGAGAAGATGGTTTCCTTGCCGTGTTGACCCGAAAGGAGGCCTCAGCTCAGCGCCGCTTGCTTGCACCAACAAGGTGGTCCGCCAAAATACCTTGGTCACCGAACAGCTCCGATCCCCAGGTCTCGAGCAAGTGCACTGTGGGGTTGTCGCTGGGATGGAACCCGCGCCGTGTGTAGGTTCCCAACTCACGCAACACATCTCGGTTTATCCACGGGTTGGTGCGCATAGCCGCCACGCTGCGTAGAACACGAGCGGGGTTGTACGTGGCGCGATCGGTGAGCATCGACGCCAGCGTGGACACGGTCACGAGCCCCAGGAACGTGATGTGGATGCCACGCATCGTGCCAATACGCAGAGCTTCACTGCCACCGATGGCTCGGTAGACGTCGAACGCCACCGCTTTGTGCTCGACCTCCTCGTAGGCGTGCCACAGCAAAAGCCCTCGCATTTCGTCCGAGGTGAGCAGACTGCGCGCCTCAGGATTCGTGAGAAGCAGAGAGGCCAGGGTCGCCGTGTAATGCTCGAGGCCTGCGGTCATGGCCAACGAATATTTATGTGGCGCATGGCGATAGATCATCGCCAACGCCCGCTTGGTGAGGCGGTCATTGAGCCTTGTGGGGTAACCCATCTCCTGGAGACGCTCGTTGATCTCTCGGTGCTCGCGTCCGTGTGTCGCCTCTTGGCCGATGAACCCGTCGACTTGAGCCCGCAACGTCGGATCGGTGATCTCATCCTTGTAGTACTTGACTGACCGGATGAAAAAGTCCTCGCCTTCGGGGAAGACGGACGACAGCATGGATACGACGTGACTCATTATCAGGTCGTCGGAGACATAGTGCCGGTTCATAGCGCCCTGCGGATAGGAGAACTTTATCCGCCGCGCACGTATGGGCGTCCCCGCCTTGGTGTCGGCCACCCCCGCGTCGTCGACGGACGAAATAGCGCGTTCGTTCCCGTTCATGCTGACCTCCGGTCGTGCCGCGAACCAGAGTATGTGTTGGCGGTCACAAGTATATCCGAGTATCGGTCTGCATGGACGTGTTGTCAATGGTCGAGCAGCCCCATTCAGCCCCGAAGTGAGTACCGCGCGGGGGGCGCTCAGGCAGGCCCCTCGGCTTTACCTACGCCCGTCCACCTACGCCCGGACCCCCGATCGGGCGATCCCGATGCCAGATCTGCACGCTGCGTTGCAGGCAATGCGCGCGGACATCGCCTGTGGAGAGGAGATCGCTTGAGGACGATCTCAGGGAGCCGCATACCGCTATCCGCGCTCGGTCGCGCCGGCGATCACCGATAAGCAGCACCACCGGTGCGATCTTGCAGTTACCGCCTCACCACACCCCGGCCCCACCCAAACAAGTGGTGGTTGCGGAGCAGCGATTGAGCGCCTGAGGATGAGTGCAGTGCAATGACGAAGCCGACGATCATCGCCAGTGCACCGATCCGCGTCGAACCCGACGGCGACCCGTCGTGAAGACGTCGTCGAAGTCCATGGGCGCAGGTTACGCACTTCCTTTAGGCTCGGGCGGGGGTTGCCTTGCGGTGTCGTCCTCAGGCGCGAATGGCGGTGCCGCTCGGGCTCGGTGTGGCCGGGCGGTCCCCGGCTCGGGCGAACCGCAGGACGTCGTCGGCGACGTCGCCGCGGAGCAGTCGACGGTCGGTGTAGTAGCTCATGGACATGACCCACGGGGCCTTCAGTCCTTGCTTTGGGAACGTGTCCAGCGATCGCTGAACGTAACCGGCAGCGAAGTCGAGCAGCGGACGGGTCTGCATCGACGGATCGGCGACCGCCCACACACTGTCGTATCCGTGAGAGTCCATGTAAGCCAGCAACTTACAGAAGTATTTACAGAGCAGGCCGATCTTTAGCGTCCAGGACGCATTCGTGTAGCCGACGGCGAGTGCGAAATTAGGTACGCCGGACAGCATCATGCCCCGATACACAACTGAGTCGGTCAACGATACGACGCGACCGTCGACGCTGAGTTCGACACCGCCGATGAGCTTCATGTTGAGGCCAGTCGCGGTGACTATGATATCTGCTTCTAGTTCTTCTCCGCTCGCGAGCAGAACACCGGTCTCGGTGAACCTGTCAATGCGGTCGGTGACGATCGACGCCTTGCCGGATCGAATGGTGCGGAACAGGTCGGAGTCGGGCACCACGCACAGCCGCTGATCCCACGGGTTGTAGGGCGGATTGAAATGAGTATCCACGGGATACCCCTTGGGAAGCTGGAACTGATTGATCTTACGGATCGCCCGGCGGGCCAGGCTAGGGAAGCGTACGGATAGATCGAAGGCCAGCCGCTGCTGGGCGACGTTCTTCTCGCGCGTGAGTGCATATCCACGCTTGTCGCCCAACACCTTCCGGAGGAAGTTCGCGATGACGTCCTCGCGTGGTAGCGGGACGATGTAGGTGGGCGTTCGCTGCAGCATCGTCACATGAGCGGCGCGCTCGGCCATCGCCGGCAACAGCGTCACCGCCGTTGCGCCGCTACCGATCACGACGACACGTTTGTCTGTGTAGTCCAGATCCTCCGGCCAGTGCTGTGGATGGACGATCTGTCCCTGAAAGCGTTCGCGCCCGGCGAAGTCCGGAGTGAAGCCCTCGTCGTAGTCGTAGTATCCGGAGCCGCAGAAGATCCAGCGCGCACTGATATGGATCCGTTCGCCGCTGTCGGCACGGTCGATGGACACCAGCCATCGCGCGTCGTCGGAGGCCCAGGACGCCGATACCACCCGGTGCTCGTACCGGATGTGATCGGACAGACCGTTCTCGTCAATCGTCTCGTGCAGATAGTCAAGGATCCGAGGGGCGTCCGCGATGGCCTGCTTGTCGGTCCACGGCTTGAACTCGTAGCCGAAGGTCTGCAAATCGGAATCCGACCGAACCCCCGGATATCGGAAGAGGTCCCACGTCCCGCCGGGAGCGCTCCGGGCTTCGACGACGGTAAACGTCTTCGCTGGGTGTTCGGTCCGCAGATACCGCGCAGCTCCGATGCCCGATATGCCGGCACCGATGATGAGGACGTCGACGCGGTCGGTGGTCGTTAAGGTCACGTGGGCTCCTTTGGTTGCTGATGCTGACACAGTGTCCAGCATGCACCGTGTCTAGCCACTGGTTTCACCGGGTTGGATGCACCACGTCGGCTGATCGGCGAGGTCGCGGCGGTGTTCTTTCCTCCGGAACGGGTCCGGGTCAGTGCCCAGGTTTACTTCTCGTGTTCGTGGTACGGGGCGGCACCGAGATCAAGAACGGGCCAGCGTTGTCGGGTCCAGCGTTGTCGGGTACGGACCTGAGTCGGTCCGGGATGATCTGCCACCGCACCAAATTCTCAAGGCCAAATCCTCAAGAAAGCGCCGTCCAGAGAATGCGGACCACTAGTGCAGACGTCGGCCGGATTCGAGGTCGGCGAGCAATGACGAGACGGTCTCGGCGGAGTCGGTCTTGTTGGTGCCGATGAATCCCGACGGTCCGCGTTTGATCCAGCCGGTCACGTACATTCCCGTCACCGGATCCGCTCCTGACAGCACACGGCCTTCGGCATTCGGGATGACCCCGCGTGCATCGTCGAAGGGCAGGCCCGGCACCGCGATCCCGCGATAACCGACCGAGGTCAGGATGAGTCCGGCATCGAGCACCGACGTCTCGCCCGTGGTTTCGATCCCGGCCGCGACGCCCGCATCGTCGATCACCGGACGGTTGCGGCCGATCCTCAATCCACAAGCCCGGCCATCCTGCCCGGCAATGACTTCCAGCGGCGAACTGAAGAACGCCAACCGGATTCGACGGCCCTTCGGCGCGGGACGGGCAGCGCATTCGGCGAGGAGATCGAGCTTGGCCCGCAGCGTCATGTCGAGGTCGTGCGCCGCAGGTGATGCCTTGTCGAGATCAGCCGGATCGACGGTGACGGCAACGCCGGAATCCACCAAGCCGATCATCTCGGGCAGGGTGAACGCCGCATGTAGGGGGCCGCGCCGACCCATCACGACGATCTCGCGTACGTTTGACCGCCGCAGTTCGGCCAACGCGGCCTGAGAGATCGAGGTCTCGGCGAGCGATTCGGGATCCGCCACGAGGATCCGCGCGACATCGAGGGCGACGTTGCCGTTGCCAACGACCACAGCACGTTCGGTGGAGAGATCGACGTCGAGGTCGGTAAAATCAGGATGGCCGTTGTACCAACCGACGAACGATGTGGCGCTCGAGACGCCGACGTGGTCGATGCCGGGCAGCGTGAGTGGCTTGTCGGTGGGTGCGCCGCCCGCCCAGATCACTCCCTGGTGACGCGAGCGCAGCTCGGCGAGGGTGATGTCACGCCCCACCTCGGTGTGCAGCAGGATCTCCAGGCGCGGGTTGCGGGCGATGTCGTCGAACAGTCGCATCACCTTCCGGGTGTTCAGGTGATCGGGGGCGACACCGAATCGCACCAACCCGAACGGCCGGTCGAGGCGCTCGTACATGGTGACCGAAATCTGCGGCTGACGTAGCAGTTCGTCGGCGGCGTACATCGCCGACGGCCCGGATCCGACGATGCCGATCGACACACGCTCGTCGACGGCGAGCTGATGGGGATGGCCGATGGGTGCGAGCGGCAACCGACGCGACGGGTCCACCGGAAAGCGAGCGGTCCAGTCGGCGGGGTGTTGATACTGAGCGGCGTTAACCTTGGCAAATCTTTCCTGCCCGACTGGCAGACGGTGGCTTGGAAAAATCGCACCGACGGGGCATGCGCTCACGCAAGCACCACAATCGACGCAGGTCGCGGGATCGATGTATAGCATTTCGGCGATGCCGAAATCCGGTTCTTCGGGCGTTGGATGGATGCAGTTGACGGGGCACGCGTATACGCATGACGCGTCCCCACAACACGCCTGGGTGATGACGTGGGACATGGTCTCGGTGAATACCCGCGCTCCGTGCCGCTCAGGCCGAGGTGTAGATGGGTTCGCTGCGGAAACGCGAAGGGCGACCGCTGATTCCGAGTGCACGCCACAACATGCGCGCCACCGGATTCATCAAGCCACTCTGCTCGCCGAGCATGCGGACGTCACCGAAGGTGTTTCTCAGGAACCGCTTCGATTCGGGGGACCGCCAGAAGCTGTCCTTCATGACCTCGCCGGGGATGTCGAATCGCTTGGCGAAGCTGCGCGGCGGAACGATGATGGCGTTGCACAGGACGCGCATTATGATGGGCAACATCAACGACATCATGAACCGCTGGAACCGGCCGCGCTGTGGGACCTGTTCGCGGATCAGGTGATGCGCGAAGGATATGTGGCGTGCCTCTTCGGCGACATGGAGCTGCATCACCGCCGCCATCGTTGGATGAAGGTTGGCGCGCGTGCGCAGAAAATCCTTCTGGATGTGATCGATCGGTTCTTCGCCGCCGAGCACCCCCAAGAAGAAGAGAGTAGGAAATACCGTCGACAGCAGCGGGACAAATGGCGAGATGAGGCGGAAGCCCACCTTCGCTCCCGGCACATCCATCCCAGTGCGATTGACGAACTCCTGGAACATCAGAGTGTGGTTGCACTCTTCCTTGCATTCATGCGTCGTATACCGGAATTCACGTGCCCCGTTGGGGAGCTTAAAGCTGTATTGCATGAGCCCGCGGATGAGAATTGATTCGAACTGCAGTCCGACCTTGGCAACGTTGGCCTGCCGCCACATGCCGATCTCGATCTGCTTCTCCTGCGGAAGCTGCTGATACCACGGATGTCGGCCGATTGGGTCGACCTCAGGTGAAAGGATCCACCGCGGGTCATTGTCGATGATCGCCATGTCCGGCGCGTCCCAGTCGATGTCGATGTAGGGATCGAAGTTGCGGTGGACAGACGCCGCGGACAAGTCGTCGAGAACCTGGACGTAATCGTGATCGGTACCGGTCTTGTCGTGCTCGGGCACGTACCGTGCCGGGGCGGGCTTGCGGGTGTCCGGAGAGGTTGGTGTCAATGCACTTGTCATCGTCGCTCCTTCGGGTGGCGCCGGATCGGACCACAGCGATACTTCCCTTTCCAGATTATTTCGACGACCCACTATTTGTCAACATTCGATGTCACGTTTGGGGCCGTGTGATGCCTGGTCGGCGCAGCCGCTGACGGGGGTGCCGCCGAGGTATCCGGTACGGAGCCCGTTGTGTCAGTGATGTACCTCGATGCGCTGGTGTCAAGGTCGAAGATGGTGCGCATGTACGAATAAGCACGCACACGATATTGGCCCCGACAGGGGCTGGTGGCATGTGCTGGGATCTGGATCCAGCCGTGACCAATCGAGTACAGGCAATGCTCGTTTTGGCCGGAAGTGGTGCGGGCCACACTAGTTGATTTCAGCATGCAACTTATGTAAGTTGTGTAACGCAATCATCTATTGAGTGGAGAAGGTGGTCATGGCGGTCTCAGCGCGAACAGCGATCGAGCTGATTGACGAGCTGTATCTGATGGGGCGTGCGTTCCGCGGGGCGGTGGCGGACGAGAGTCCGATCCTGCCAGGTGGTCTCGGTGTGCTCATGGCACTGGAGGCACGAGGACAGTGTCGCCAGAACGAGTTGGCATCGGATCTGTGCATCAGCCAGTCGGCGCTGAGTCGGCACGTGACCGAGTTGGTCGCCGAGGGATACGTCGCCCGCCGTCCAGATCCCGGTGACGGGCGGGCCACGCAGTTGCTGACGACGAGTGCAGGTCGCGAGCTCCTCGATCGAACGAGGGCTGCGCGTGCCGAGTCGTTACAGAACGCACTCGACGACTGGGACCAAGCAGACGCGCATGCGGCCAGCAGCGCCTTTCGCAAACTCAGAGCTTCATTGACCAGATACGCGCACCGGGCCGATCGGCCGGTACAATCTAAAATCACAGTAAAAGGGGTCTAGATGTCAAGTTCAACCGAGGCGGTGGCGAAGCCAGATCCATACGCGATTCGCACCGGGAAATCCTCGAGGCGATGGCCGGGTTGCTCGCAGCGTTGTTCACCGCTCTGCTGAGCACAACGATCGTCGCGACCGCCCTGCCGACGATCATCGCCGATCTGAAGGGGTCGCAGACGGCTTACGCCTGGGTCATCACCACCGCCTTGCTCGCCAACGCGGCGTCCACGCCGATCTGGGGCAAGCTGGCCGACATCTTCAGCAAGAAGATGCTTGTCCAAAGCTCGATCATCATCATCTTCGTGGTCGGCTCGATCATCGCCGGCGTGGCTCACAATGTGCCGATTCTCCTCGCGGCGCGCGTTGTCCAGGGCATCGGCATGGGCGGGCTCACCGCGCTGGTCGTGGCGATCATCGGCAGCATCGTGTCTCCCCGTGAGCGTGGCCGGTACTCCGGGTACATGGGCGCCACGATGGCGGTGGCTTTGTCCGGCGGACCAATTCTGGGCGGCGTCATCGTCGACAGCCCACTGGGCTGGCGCTGGTGTTTTTTCGTCTGCGTACCACTGGCAGTGATCGCGTTCTTCCTCCTCCAGAAGACCATCCGCATCAAGACCGAGCGCGCCGAGAACATCTCCATCGACTGGCTGGGAGCCACTCTGCTCACCGCAGGCGTCTCCGTGCTGTTGATCTGGGTCTCGTTCGCGGGCAAAGCCGGATACTACGACTGGGTCTCTCAGGAGTCCGCGATGTACGTCGGTGGCGGACTGCTCCTGCTGGCAGGCACCGTGCTGGTGGAATCGCGAGTCACAGCGCCGATCATCCCGCTCAAGATCGTGACCGAACGCACCACCGACTCGCCATCATCGCGTCCATCGCAGTGGGACTGGGGGTGTTCGGTTCGACGACGTTCCTGGGACAGTACTTCCAGACCGCGCGCGGTTTCTCGCCGACGATCGCCGGAGTTCTCTCGATTCCGCTTGTCATCGGAATGCTGATCGCGTCGGTGGGATCGGGGCAACTGATCACCCGATTCGGGAGGTGGAAGGTGTTCATGGTGACCGGTTCGTCCCTCCTCATCGCCGGCTTCGCACTGCTGGGGACGATCGACCACGCGACCAGTCTGTGGTGGGTGAGTATCTTCATCCTGATCGTCGGGCTCGGCACGGGCATGTTGATGCAGAACCTCGTGCTGGTGGTTCAAAACACGGTCAGCGTCCAGAACATCGGCGCGGCGTCGAGCAACGTCGCGTTCTTCCGGACCTTCGGCGGCGCAATCGGCGTCTCGGTCCTCGGGTCGGTCCTGGCCACTCGCGTGACGGATCTCTCATCGGGCGGCCTTGCTCGGCTCGGGATCACAGGTGGCTCCGCCGGCGGCAACCTCGACATCGACTCACTGCCGGACCCGGTGGAATCGATCATCCGAGTCGCTTACGGTGACGCAACAGGGCGGATCTTCCTGATCGCAGCTGCGGCAGCGGTGGTGGCGCTGATTGCCGTGTCGCTCCTGCCCAACCGGCCGCTGCGTCGGACGATCGACCTCGACTCGACACCTGACGGGACCCAATCCGAACCGTTCGGCGACTCCGAGTCAGCCGATCGAGACGACAACGATCGCGCAACCGACAAGGTCTGACCGGACGTCAACAACCGGGCATCCGTGCACACGCTGTTTCACGGGTGCCCGGTTGTCTCGTTTGAGGAGTTCCCTATTCCTAAGCTAAGTGGGTCCACTGCCATAAAATGGTAGGGATGGGGCTGGGGGTCGGAGGTTCGGAGGACCATTGAATCACCCCAGCTTTGATGCCGCTTCCTTCTGAGTCAGGAAGGATGAGCATATGCCTAAGAAAATCGATCCGGAGGTCCGTTCGAGGGCCTTACGGTTGCTGGAGGCGCACGGCGGGGAGTACACGTCGTTGACTGCCGCGGCAGAGGCGATCGCCAAGCAGGTCGGCGTCGGCGGGGAGACGGTACGTCGGTGGGCCGTACAAGCCCAGGTCGATGCCGGCGCCCGCGCGGGGACCACCTCGAAGGAGTCCGCCGAAATCAAGCGACTCAAGGCGGAGAACAAGCAGTTACGCGAAGACGTCGCCATTTTGAAAGCGGCGACAACTTTCTTCGCGGGGGAACTCGACCCCCGCAACCGATGATCGTGGCGTTCATAGACCAGATGCGCGCCAACGGTTTTGCGGTCGAGTCGATCTGCCGGGTCTTGCGGGAGCAGGGCTGCACGATTGCCGCACGAACCTACCGGGCATGGCGAACCCGGGCACCTGCCGCACGGACCGTCTCTGATGCCCACGTCGTCGATGCGGTGCGCAATGTCGTCTGGCGCACCGATGACGACGGCCGGCGGAAGATGACTCCGGAGGGCCTCTACGGGCGGGTGAAGATGCGCGCCCATCTGCACCGGACAACCCTGCCTGGGGTGTCCTATGGCGCCGTTGATCGAGCGATGAAAGTGTTAGGCCACAACGGGATTCGAAGGTCCAAGGGAGTCCGCACGACCGTCAGATCCGCTGATGGTGTACGCGCGGAGGACCTGCTGAACCGACAGTTCAGTGCCGCCGAACCCAACCGGGTCTGGGTGACCGATTTCACCTACTGCCGGACATGGGCTGGGTGGGTGTACGTGGTGTTCATCATCGACGTGTTCTCGCGCCGAATCGTGGCGTGGCACGCATCGACATCGAAGACAGTGGAGCTGGTGACGGTCCCGCTTCGGATGGCACTGTGGCAGCGGAATCGGGAAGGGCATCCGTGAAAGCTGCTGAGCTGATTCATCATTCGGATGCCGGTAGTCAGTACACATCGGTTACACTGACTGAGCGTCTGCGCCTGGAAGACATCGCCGCGTCGATCGGAACGGTCGGGGACGCCTACGATAACGCGCTGGCCGAGTCGGTGAACGGCTTGTACAAGACAGAGTGCATCCGGACCACGATCTTCCACTCCGGTCCGTACAAGACCGTCTCCGACGTCGAGTTCGCGACCGCCGGTTGGGTCGACTGGTACAACAACAGCAGGTTGCACTCGAGCATCGGCCAGATTCCCCCGACCGAGTTCGAAACGCTCCACTACTCTGGCCTCGGCCCCGAGGACCAGCCCAAATTGGAGGCGGCACAGAACCTAGGGTGATTCACCACCCGGGCTTCGAGCAGGGTGGGCCAGCAGTTGCGGTTCAGGCACTCGTCGCGCAACCGGTTGTTGAACGACTCGATGAACCCGTTGTTCCACGGCGTGCCGGGCGGAATGTAGGAGATGCCTACCGACCCTGCACAGAACGTCTGGAGGGCTTCTGAGATGAACTCAGGGCCATTGTCCATGCGTAGCCCCATGGGTGGGCCACCCCAGATCGCGAATGTCTTCTCCAGTTCCTCGATCAACCGGTCGGCGGTGATCGAGCGATCCACGATGTTGAGCAACGACATCCGGGTGTGTTCATCGACCATTGATGCGATCTTGACCTTCTTGCCATCCACGGTCGAGTCGAATTGAAAGTCCAATGCCCACACCACTTTCGGTGCATCCGCTGCCACGATCGGCACCGAGGATTGCCCGGCCCGTTTACGCCGCGGCGCCCGCCGGACTTGCAGGCCCTCCTCCTTCCACAGCCGGTGCACCTTCTTCTTGTTCACCTCGATGCCGTCGTCGAACCGCAGGTGTGCCCACGCCCGCCGGAACCCGTGCCTAGGGTGCTTGCGGGCGTAGGTGCGTAGCTGTGCACGCAGGCCAGCGTCCGGGTCGGCCGGAGTTTGCGCCAACGGCACACGGCGGTAGGCAGACCGAGAGAGCCCAACAACCCTGCACGCCATACGTTCTGACACGCTCTTCACGTCTTTGAGCATGTCGATCGCGGCGCGTTTGGCGGTTGGGCTCAGAATTTTCCCTTGGCGATCTCCCGCAGCGCGTCTTTCTCCAACTCGGCGTCGGCGAGCAGCCGCTTGAGCCGGCCGTTCTGCTCGCGCAGCTCCTTGAGCTCTTTGGCAGCATCAGCGTCCATGCCGCCGTACTGGCGGCGCCAGTTGTACAAGGTGGCCGCCGATACCTCGAGGTCGGCGGCGATCTCCTCGCCGTTCTTGCCCTCCGCCGCCAGTTCATCGGCTCGGCGCAACTTGCGCACGATGTCCTCGGCCGAGTGACGCTTCCGTCCCGCCATGATCCTCATCGTCCCTTCTCCGCCCTCAACGGGGCAATCAGGACTCTAGAACCACCCGGACCGGTTCACGGGGGACACGCCACTGACGAACGTGCGCAAGTGTGTGACGTTCTTAGCGACGAGCAGTTCACCGATTTGTCGATGTGCCAAACATATTGGCGTGCTTTTGATTCCGATATGATCCCGTGCTCGCAGAGCACGTTCTACCGGATTGCCAAGGCCGAACGGATGGTGGGAGATCGGCGTCGTGGCCGGCACAGTGGCAGCCCGTCGCGTCGAACACCGCGGGTCGCGGCAACCCGGCCAGGACAGCTGTGGTCGTGGGACGTCACCGAACTCAAAGGCCCGCAACGGCAACGATTCAAGCTGTATCTGGCGATCGATGTGTTTTCGCGATCTCCCGTCGCCTGGCGCATCGAGTACGTCGAGACCATAGCGTCAGCGGTGGACATGTTCGCCGCCGCGTTCACCACCTATGGACCGCCGCAGGTGTTGCATGCCGACAACGGTGCGATCATGCGCTCACGAGATCTGCTTGATGTGTTGGAGGCGGTCCACACCCAGGCCTCGTTCTCGCGGCCCCGGGTCAGCGATGACAACCCGTTCTCCGAATCCCTGTTCAAGACGATCAAATATGACCTGTTCTGCCCCGACCGGTTCGACAGCATCGACGACGCCCGACAGTGGACCGCGGAGTTCATGCACCGTTACGCCACTGAGCACCGCCACAGCGGGGGCCGGATCACCGCCAAACGTCTGCTACCAGTAGCGCGAGCGGCGGGCTATGCAGGCTCGGCCCGCAACTTCCGTCGTCTCGTCGCCCAGGAGAAAACACAGTGGCGCCGTGATCACCATCGTGGGCGTCGCCCGGCAGTGTGGGCTCCGGGTGACTACCTGGTCATCGATTGGGCCGTGATCGGCGGCCTGCACATGTTCTGCGCGGTGTTGGCGTTCTCACGCTGGCGGTTCGTTCGGTTCGCCACCAATGAAACATCCACCACCACACTCGGATTCATCGCTGAAGCCTTTGAGGAGATCGGTGGAGTACCCAACAAGGTACTCGCTGATCGGATGGGCTGCCTCAAAGGTGGAGTCGTCGCCAACGTCGTCGTACCCACCCCCTCGTATGTGCGGTTTGCCACCCACTACGGGTTCGCCCCGGATTTCTGTCACGGCGCCGATCCGGAATCGAAAGGGATCGTGGAGAACCTCTGCGGGTACGCGCAGTCAGATCTGGCGCAACCGTTGTGGACCGAAGCCAAGATCGCCGCTGGTCGTGACGACGTGCAGCTGGATGTGCACGCAGCGAACCGGGCCGCGCGGGACTGGTGTGTCGAGGTCAACACCCGCCGCCACAGCGACACACTGTGCGTGCCTGCTGAGCAACTCGATGTGGAACGAGAAGTGCTGTCGACGTTGCCATCTCTGCGGGCCCAAGTCGGCCCACCGCCGGTCACCCGAAAGGTCGATCGCCTCTCATGTATCCGGTACGCCTCGGCCCGCTACTCGGTACCCAACCGGCTCATCGGCACCACCGTGACCCTCATCCAGGACGGTGAACGGCTCCTGATCGCCGAACCCGCCTCAGGCGAGGTGATCGCCGAACATCTGCTGGCCGCACCCGGAGAGGTCGTCCTCAACGATGACCACTACGGCGGGCCACGCACACCGCCCAGTCGTGCACCACGACCCAAAACCGCAGCAGAGAAGCAGTTCTGCGCTCTCGGTGAGGTTGCTGAGCAGTTCCTGGTCGGTGCCGCCGCGATCGGTAACACCCGCCTAAGCGGTGAACTCGACGACATCCTCGGGCTCGTCACCTCCCACGGCCACGAACAGGTGCTCACCGCCCTGACCAGGGCGGTGGCATTCCGACGGTTCAAGGCCGCCGATGTGCGTTCGATCCTCGATGCCGGAGCCGGCACCCCCAACCCGCGACCGGCCGGCACAGCACTGCTCGGGCACCTGCCTACCGCGCCCACCCGCTCGCTGGATGCCTACAAGCTCGGCGCCGGCGACAAGGAGGTGTCATGACCACCACAACATCGACATCAGTTGCACCAACAGTGCCGCCACTACCGGCCGACCTCGACCAAGCGCTACGCCGATTGAAGCTCGCCTCGATCCGCCGCACCGCACCCGAGGTACTGCTCACCGCGAAAACCCAGCGATGGACACCCGAAGAAGTGCTGCGGACCCTGGTCGAAGCCGAGATCGCCGCTCGTGATGCCTCCAACATCCGCAACCGACTCAAAGCTGCCGGGTTCCCGGTCACCAAAACCCTGGAATCGTTCGACGTGGCCGCATCCTCCATCCCGGCCAACACCTTCGAATACCTATCCTCACTGGAATGGGTTCGAGCCCAACACAATCTGGCCTTGATCGGCCCAGCCGGGACTGGCAAGAGTCACACCCTGATCGGGCTGGGGATCGCCGCAGTACACGCCGGACACAAAGTGCGGTACTTCACCGCCGCCGACCTCGTGGAGACCCTGTATCGCGGACTGGCCGACAACACCGTCGGCAAAACCATCGACACCCTGCTACGCCAAGATCTGCTCATCCTCGACGAGATCGGATTCGCACCACTCGACGACACCGGCACCCAACTACTGTTCCGGCTCGTCGCCGGCGCCTACGAACGCCGCTCTCTCGCGATCGCCAGCCACTGGCCCTTCGAACAATGGGGACGATTCCTGCCCGAACACACCACCGCCGCCAGCATCCTCGACCGGCTCCTACACCACGCCACCATCGTCATCACCGACGGCGACTCCTACCGCATGACACACCGAACGGAGGTACCACCCACCTAGAACATCCCGCACAGGGTGGGGACTTTTACCTGGCCACCAGCGGGGACATCAAACTGGCCGTTGACAACTCCTCGTGAGCAAACCTCGCCAGAGCAACAGCCACCTCAATGTCCGAGCGGTCCGGGAGCGTGCCACTCGCGATTCTCCGTACAAGCAGGTGGTCCATCACCCGCTTCTGGCGGACGGTGCCTTTCCACGGGTCACGGCCGGGCACCGTGCGGTCGGTCCAGAAATCGACCGACCTCATCAGCTACCGGCCGCCGATCCCGGCCTGTTCACGGCCCTCATGCCCCGTCGACCAGCTGTGCAGGCAGCGCGACCTCGACGGTGCGGTCACCGAGACGGGCGGTGATGGTGACGTCGGTGGCGCCGGCGGCGGCCAGGTAGTTGGCCAGCGTCGACAGCAACAGGTCCTCACGTGCCTCCAACCCCGACACCGCAGCCTGCTTGATACCCATCCGCTGGGCCAGCTCGGTCTGGGTCAGCTGCGCAGCCTGCCTGATCGCCGCCAACCCCATCGCATGCGCCCGGTCGGCCTGGGCCATCTCCGCGCGGATCGTCTCGACCCGCGCCGCGGTATCGGGATCGGCCAACAGCTCCGCGATCCGCTCATTGCCGCGCCGGAACGTGGCCCGCTTCTCCTCACTCATCAGCCCTCACCTCTCTCAGTCTCGGTTTGCCGTTTCCACGCCTCGATCGCGACATCCGCGCGCGGTCCGACGCTGTCGTAGAACACATCACCCATGCGCGCCTTGTCCCCGGAAAACAGGGCCACCACCACATGCGCGTCGTCGGGAAACCACACGATCAGCCGCACCGCCACACCCTCGCGATACGGGTGCGACACCCGCCACACCACATACCGCTTCGACTGCCGCACCCGCTTGAGCGTCGCCGATTCCACCACCGGCGGCTCCTCGAGGTCAGCGAGCACCTGCAACTCCGCCAGCAGCAGATCCAGCCGCAGCCGATCCACGGCATTGCCCGCCGCAGCCGACTCCTCCAGCCGGGTCAGGAAGTCGTCGAACTCGCTCGACCAGTCGATCAACACACGCTAGATATTACTCCAAAGCAATATCGCTCACAAGCGATACGGCCAGGCCTCTGGCCTACACAAGTCACGATGCCCCCGGCTCCATTCCCCACCCTGGCTACCAACCTGTCTCACGACAAGGCTGGCAGCCAGCGTGCAAAGGTGAGCGGGAACGGAACTGGTGCGCGGGGAATCGCTTACACACCGTGGACTGAGTGACGTTGGCGTGGATGTCGACGCGACTGTCATCAGTCAGGTGGTGGGACAGGGTGTCGAGGGATCGGTCGTCGCAGGCGGGGAGGCCATCCTGATCGTCGGCGATGGTGTTTCCGATCGTCTGCGCATGTTTCTGTATTTCACGCCTCGACCTTGCCCAGCGTGCCGAGGCGGTCGGCGATGCGGGCGGCGCGGGTGGCGACTGCGGGCGGGAATCCCATCTCGATCAACAGTTTCTTGGTGGTCGACCCGGCTTTTCCGCAACGCCCAGCGAGTCGAGAGTCGCTGCGTGGGTGGCGATCTGGTGGCCGGCGACGTTGCGGATCAGTCGCCAGAACTCCAACTGTGCGTACGTCGTGCGGCCGGTGGGGTCGTCGGAGGGCGCGGTGATCTCGACGAGTTGGTCGAAGTGTGCGTCGAGTGACGTGGTGTCGGTGTCGATCATGACGGCAGCCGTCCCTCTCATGGAGGTAATGCGGTTGGTTGGGACCGTCGTCGACTACTGCTGTGTCATCGAATTCCTGTGTCTTCAGTTGTACCCCGGGGGTCTGACAAACCTGCGGACCGGCTCCGCCAACCGATCTGATCGGCAAAGGGATCCCACTACGGGAAACGAGACGTAGGCCTCAATCGAACCACCGGCCTGCGAACATCGTCGACCCGTGTGAACATGGTTGGAATTACTCGGGAAAGCGCAGGTGACGCCGATGAAAGAACGGTTTGTCGGTTGCATCGTGGGGGGTGCGGTCGGCGACGCACTCGGGGGATCGGTCGAATTCATGTCGCGCTCGGCGATCATGGAGCGGTTCGGCCAGACGGGCATCACTTCCTACGCGCCGGCATACGGCGGAACCGGAACCATCACCGACGACACCCAGATGACCCTTTTCACGGCCGAGGGACTGCTGCGCGCGTGGCTACGGGATTGCGACGGCGGGATCTCGTGCTTTGCGGCGTCGACGGCCCGCGCCTACCTGCGCTGGTTCATGACACAGGGGGAGCACCCCCGGCACGGCGTGCTGCCGATGGGCGAGCGCGCCAGCTGGCTGACCGAGCACCGGGAGCTCCACAGCCAGCGCGCCCCCGGCACGACCTGCCTGAGTACGCTGCGTTCCACGACGCGGCCGGGCACTCCGGCAGACAATGACAGCAAGGGCTGCGGCGGGGTCATGCGTGCCGCGCCGGTCGGGTTGTTCGCCGCTCGCGCGGAGTGGTCAGCGATGGGAACCTTCGATCTCGGAACCGCGATCGCCGCGCTGACCCACGGGCACCCGTCGGGCTCGCTGACCGGCGGCGTCCTCGCCCTGATGGTCCGTGAGCTCGCCGAAGGTGCCCCTCTCGAGGACGCGCTCGCCGCGGCAAAGAACATCCTCCGGACCAAACCCGAGCACGAGGAGACCCTGGCCGCCGTCGAACTCGCCGAGCGGCTCGCCGGTGAAGACGTCGCGCCGGAGGAAGCGATCTCCCGACTCGGCGAGGGTTGGGTGGCCGAGGAAGCGCTCGCGATCTCGATCTATTGCGCGCTCGTCGCAGGCGATTTCGAGCAGGCCATCGTGCTCGCGGTGAACCACGACGGTGATTCGGACTCGACCGGGGCGATCACCGGCAACCTGCTCGGCGCGCGCGAAGGGGCCGGCGTCATCCCGGAACGCTGGCTCGAGCAGCTTGAACTACGCGACGTCATCACCGAGGTGGCGACCGACCTGTACGAGTTCACCGACTGGGAGCTCGACGCCCCGGGCGTCGCCGACAAGTACGTGGGACTTCAGCCGACGGGCTGATTCGAGAGTCTGAGGCCGCCGCCTTCGTGGCTCGTCGCTAACGCTCCTCGCACCTCAGGCAGCAGTGATGCTGATCCCGGCGTGCTCGAGGAATCGTTCGACGAGTCGGTCGCAGCGGGCTGCGGTCTCGGGTGCGGCAGAATCGATCTCAACGGCGAGGGCCCGGGTGTCGATCTTCCCATCGTCGCTGCCCGACCGGGCGCTTGTGAATCCCTTGCGCCACCCGGAGAAGCAGTCCGGTGTGATCTCCGGGTGGAACTGCACGCCCAGATGTGGGCCGGAGACGTAGGCCTGCACCCCCGCGTCGTTGACCGCGATCACCTCGGCGACATCGGACACGGTGATGGTGTCGTGGTGGAATTCCATCCACGGGCCCGCTTCGACCAGATCGGGACGGGTGGTGCTGACGGTGACGAATCCGTGCTCGGGACGCGTGCTCGGCGCCACCGAACCGCCGAGAGTTCGCGCGAGGATCTGGGCGCCGAAGCAGATACCGAAGATCGGGATCTGTCGGCCGACCGTGTGGGAGAGGTACCGCAGTTCGGGTTCGACCCACGGCAGTGCGGCGTCGAAGGCCGAATCCGGGGAGCCGGTCACGCATACCAGGTCGAATCCGGTTGACGGGGGCGGGGGCCCGTCCTCGACGTCGTGGATGACGACGTCGAATCCGCGGTCGACGAAGGCGGGCAGCAACGAACCGAGCACCGTTTCGCGCCACTCCGGCCGCACACCGTGAACCAGTGCGAGAACCCTGCCGCCCACTTGAACTCCTTCCGAACATCTGTGTCCGGTCAGGTTAGTCGTTCGCGCGGCCGAGAAGATGCTCGGGGCGGCCGCCGCAGCGGTCCTGTTCGCCACCTACTTCTTTGCACTCATCGTGATCCTGCTGATCTCGGCTCGCGGTCCGCTGATCCGGCACACGCGCAAGGTCCTGCCCATCGCGTTCATCACGGCGATCGTCGGCGACCTCGTGGAGGTCGTCGGCGCCTGGTACCCGCTGGTGCTGTTCCCCGGCCGGTTGATGACGGGCGCGTCGGTGGCGCTGAGCACCGGTGCGGCGGCGGCGATGATGGTCGCCGACCGAGGTGAGAAGGGCCGTGCGTTCATGGCGACCGGCTCGCTCATCGGTGCCGGTACCGGTCTCATCGCGGGGATCCTCATCGCCGTGTATCTGCCCTGACAGTTGGTGACGGTCTACGCCATCCACGCGGTCGCGATGACGATCTGTCCCGAGTTCCTGTTCGCCGGATTGCGGGCGGCACCGGACCTCCTTGCGCCGGACCATGACCCGGTTCCAGCTATCGTCGAGCCAGGGTTCGCGGACGTACCGTCGGCACGCACCGGTGATCTCGACGTGGTGGTCGAGGAGTCCCGATCCCGCGACCCCGGTGCGTACCTCGTGGGGGCGCTCGGTGTCCGTCGTCTTCGCGCTCGCAGTGGTGTGGAAAGGTGCGACGGGGACCGCAGATCCGCGTCGCCTGCTGATCGATCTCGAGATAGCCTTCGCCGGCGCGGCCATCTGGATTCTGGTGTCCGCGGCGGAATGGACGTGGGTCACGCCGATCGTGCTGACCGTCATGACGGTGGTGCTACTCGACGCCGCACGCATCGCGGCGCGCCCCGCCGACGACGCGGCACCAGGCTGGCTGCGGGTCCTTGGCCGCGTCCTGGTCGGCATCTACGTCGCGTGGGCCACCGCGGCGGTGTTCCAGAACTGGGCGGCCGCGATCGGCACCGACCTCGCCGATTCGCAGTCCCTCGGCTGGCAGCTCATCATTCTCATCGTGTGTGCAGTCTTCGGACTCACTGTCACCGCCGCGGTCGGGTCCGTCCTGGTCGCCTACCCGGCTCACGCTGATCTGGGCGTTCCTCGGCATCCTGGCCACGGCGCAGGGCGAGACGACCGGCATCGTGGGCGTTGCCATCGCAACGATCGTCGCGCTGGTGGTCACCACGGGTGTCGTGTTCGTGTCGCGGCGTCGAGGTGCTGGTGCCGTCTCGACTCCAAAGCCGGTACGGCACTAGTCTTCGCGGGTCCGCCGACTGCCGGCGTGCCAGTCCTCCTGCTCGGGCGTCTCGTCGGCGGTCACGCCGAAGGCGCGCAGTTGCGGCTTCTCCCGCAGGCTCCGCTTGAGTTCGGCGAATCCGGGGAAGCTCGCCAGCCCGATCACGTGGTCCCACAACGTGACTGCGTCCTCGTCGCTCGGCAGGCGGCTGATGACCGGGCCGAAGAAGGCGACGCCGCTCGGCGGCTGGAAGTGGATGATCGGTGTGCCGACGTCACGGCCGGTCAGTGCGAGCGCCTCCTCGGTCTCGGCTCGGATCTCCGCGTCGAAGTCGGTGTTCTCGAGTGCGTCGACGTGATGGGTGGGCAACCCGAGCCCCTCCAGTACCGGGGTGAGGAAGCCGGCGGTGCCGCGGTGGTCGGTGTTGTCGACGGTGTACGTGCCGGTGTGTTCCTCGAAGAACAGCGTGCCGAGGGCCGTGTAGAACGGATCGATGGCGGTGCGGCCGTGCTCGCGACGGATGCTCGCGGCGACGCGGAGCAGCCGGAGACCGGCGGTGTGCCCGGCCTCGTACTCGGGTGGAAAATGCGCGGCGTAGTCGATGTGTGCGTTCAGCAGACGCAGCGAGATGAACCGCCAGTCGACGCTGTAGTCACGTTGCGCCTGGACCTTGCGAACCCATTTGCTCGTCATCCACGCGAACGGGCACACGGGATCGAAATAGAAGTTGATGTCGGCATCGGCCATGGTGTCGACGGTAGTGCCGAAAAACGCCCCGGGTGAACGGATCACCCGGGGCGTTCTCGATCGGTGCGGCGAGAACTAGAGGTCGAGCGAAGCGAGTGCCTCGTTGAAGGTCTTGCTCGGACGCATGACGGCAGCGGTCTTGTCCCAGTCCGGGTAGTAGTAGCCGCCGATGTCGACCTGCTGACCCTGCACGGAGTTCAGCTCCTCGACGATCTTCTCCTCGTTCGCGGCGAGGGTCTCGGCCAGCGGCGCGAACTGCTTGGCCAGCTCGGTGTCCTCGGTCTGGCCGGCCAGCTCCTGGGCCCAGTACAGAGCGAGGTAGAACTGGCTGCCGCGGTTGTCGAGCTCACCGGTCTTGCGCGACGGGCCCTTGTCGTTCTCGAGCAGCTTGCCGGTTGCGGCGTCGAGCGCCTTGGCCAGGATCACCGCACGCTGGTCGTCGAACTTCTTGCCCATGTCCTCGAGGCTGACCGCGAGGGCGAGGAACTCACCCAGCGAATCCCAGCGGAGGTGGTTTTCCTCGATGAGCTGCTTGACGTGCTTCGGTGCCGAACCGCCCGCACCGGTCTCGTAGAGACCGCCGCCGGCCATCAGCGGCACGATCGACAGCATCTTCGCGCTGGTGCCGAGCTCCAGGATCGGGAAGAGGTCGGTGAGGTAATCGCGGAGGATGTTGCCGGTGGCCGAGATGGTGTCCAGGCCGCGGACGACGCGCTCGAGGGTGTACCGCATGGCGCGGACCTGCGACATGATCTGGATGTCCAGGCCCTCGGTGTCGTGCTCGGGAAGGTACTTGTGCACCTTCTTGATCAGCTCGTTCTCGTGCGGGCGGTACGGGTCGAGCCAGAACAGGACCGGCATGCCCGAGTCGCGGCAGCGGTTGACGGCCAACTTGATCCAGTCCTGGATCGGGGCGTCCTTCACGATGCAGAGACGCCAGATGTCACCCTCTTCGACGGTCTGGGTCAGCAGGACCTCACCGGTCTCGATGTCGGTGATGTTGGCGGTGCCGCCGACCGGGACCTCGAAGGTCTTGTCGTGCGAGCCGTACTCCTCGGCCTTCTGCGCCATCAGGCCGACGTTGGGAACGGTGCCCATCGTCGTGGGATCGAACTGCCCGTTGGTCTTACAGAAGTTGATCATCTCCTGGTAGATGCGGGAGAAGGTCGACTCCGGGTTGACCGCCTTGGTGTCCTTGAGGCGGCCGTCGGCGCCGTACATCTTGCCGCCGGCGCGGATCATCGCGGGCATCGACGCGTCGACGATGACGTCGCTGGGGGAGTGGAAGTTCGAGATGCCGCGGGCCGAGTCGACCATCGCCAGCTCGGGACGGTGCTCGTGGCACTTGTGCAGGTCGTCGATGATCTCCTCGCGCTGGGCGCTCGGGAGCGACTCGATCTTGCTGTAGAGATCCGACAGGCCGTTGTTGACGTTGACGCCGAGCTCGTCGAACAGTTCGCCGTGCTTCTCGAAGGCGTCGCGGTAGAAGACCTTCACCGCGTGGCCGAAGACGATGGGGTGCGAGACGCGCATCATCGTCGCCTTGACGTGGAGCGAGAACATGACGCCGGTCTTGTAGGCGTCCTCGATCTGCTCTTCGTAGAACTTGATGAGCGCCTTCTTGCTCATGAACATGCTGTCGATGACGTCGCCGTCGGTGATGTCGACCTCGGGCTTGAGAACCAGGGTCTCGCTGCCGTCGTCCGGGATGAGTTCCATCTTGACCTTGCGGTCGCCCTCGACGGTCATCGACTTCTCGCCGTGGTAGAAATCGCCCTCGCGCATGTGCGCGACGTGGGTACGCGACGCCATCGACCACTCGCCCATGCTGTGCGGGTGCTTGCGCGCGTACTCCTTCACGGCCTTCGGCGCGCGGCGATCGGAATTGCCCTCACGCAGAACCGGGTTGACCGCGCTGCCCAGGCACTTGGTGTACCGGTCGCGGATCGCCTGCTCTTCCTCGTTCTTCGGGTTGCCGGGGAATTCGGGAAGGTCGTAGCCCTTTTCCCGGAGTTCCTTGATCGCGGCGAGGAGCTGCGGCACCGAGGCACTGATGTTGGGGAGCTTGATGATGTTGGTGTCGGGATCCTGGGTGAGCTTGCCCAGTTCGCCGAGGTTGTCGGTGACTTTCTGATCTTCGGGGAGGAGATCGGAGAACTCGGCGAGGATGCGCGCTGCGACCGAGATGTCGCTGGTCTCGACTTCGATGCCGGCCGCTCCGGCGAACGTGCGCACCACCGGTAAAAACGCGTGGGTGGCGAGCATGGGGGCTTCGTCGGTCAACGTGTAGATGATGGTCGGCTTCTGGGTGCTCATGCCTGATGTTCTCGATTCTGTCTGTATTAACCGGTGTCGCCGGCGACCTTGTGAGTCAGGCTTCACCGATACCACGCTTGCGGTGTGCTTGTGTGACAACTACTCCCCGATTCTGCCCCCTGTGATCAGCCTCGCGTTCAGGGGCCTCGGGTCTTGTGGTTTGATGCCGCCGGAGACGGGTCGTCCCGGTGCTCTTGAAACCAGCGTCGATGCAGGTAGTTCACATCCTCTCGCGTTCGACGTGACTTCGCGCGTGGGCGATGGCCTCGTCGAGGGTGTCGACGAGATGGTTGTCGTGGCGCAGGGAGTCGACGACGCCGACACCTTCGAGCAGCGCGAGGTGCTCGGGTTGCACCCCCTTGATGATCACGGTGACGCCGCGCTTCTCGAGATCGGCCACGATCTCGGCGAGCGAGCGGGCGCCGGTGGCGTCGAGCATGCCGAGGTGCGACATCCGGATGATGACGACCGACACCGACTCGTTGCGGTCGGCGCCCGCGGAGATGGTGGTCGAGATCTTCTCGGCAGCGCCGAAGAACATCGCGCCGTCGAGCCGGAGCAGGGCGATGCGCTCGTCGCCGGGTTGCGCGGGACCCGGCAGCGGCTCGCGGGTCACGCTCGCCCGCTGGGCGACCTGGCGCAGCGCGAAGAACGCCGCTACGACGATGCCGATCTCGACGGCCTCGATGAGGTCGAGCGTCACGGTGATGATCGCGGTGACGACGAAGATCAGGGCGTCCGAGCGGGTCGACCGCAGGATCGCGCGGACGGTCCCGACGGATACCATGCGGAACGACGTCACCATGAGCACGCCGGCGAGCGCGGCGAGCGGGATCTCCGACACCGGGCCGGTGGCCAGGTAGACGACGCCCAGGAGCAACAGCGAGTGCACGATCGCGGCGACGCGGGTGCGGGCGCCGGACCGGACGTTGACCGCCGTGCGGGCGATCGCGCCCGTCGCGGGCATGCCGCCGAAGAGACCCGACGCGATCGACGCCAGGCCCTGCCCGGACAGCTCGCGGTCGGGTTCGTACGGGCCGGTGGGCGACATGGTCGCCGCGACCCGAGCCGAGAGCAACGACTCGATGGCCGCGAGCGCGGCGATCGCCACCGCCGCGCTGAACATCGCCCGCAGTGCCTCGGAGTCGACGTGCGGGATGGAGGGCGCGGGCAGCGACGACGGCAGTTGCCCGATCGTCGCCACGTCGAAGACATCGGTGAAGTAGACGATCAGGGTGACCGCGATGACCGCGGTGAGAGATTCGGGAATGGAAGCATGGACACGCGGCAGCACCACCATGATCACCGCGACCATCGCGACGACGGTCAGCGTGGACCAGGCCTGCGACCAGTCGGCGTGGACGACGACGTCGATCGCGGCGTTCAGGGTCCGCATGCCCGCCGGGGCTGCCGTGTTGAACGCGGCCGGCACCTGTTGCAGGAAGATGATTGCCGCGATGCCGAGGGTGAAGCCCTCGATGACCGGCCACGGGATGAATGTCACGGCGCGTCCGAGTCCGAGTACGCCTGCGATCAGCACCAGCAAGCCCGCGAGGACGGTGACCATGGCGATGCTGCTCAGGCCGTGTTCGGCGACGATCGGCGCCAGGATCACCGCCATCGCGCCGGTGGGCCCGGACACCTGGACGTGCGAGCCGCCGAAGACCGCGGCGACGAGACCGGCGACGACCGCGGTGATCAGGCCCGCGGCGGCGCCGACGCCGGAGCTGATGCCGAAGGCGAGCGCCAGGGGGAGGGCGACGATGCCCACGGTCACGCCGGCGAGGATGTCGGTCTTCCAGCTCCGGGGGAGGTCGGCGTAATCGCTGCGTCGGGGGGCGAAGCCCTTGATCCGGGCGAGCGTGCCGGTGACGGCGTCGGTACTCACCGGCGGGTCACCGGTGGAAGTGACGAGATGGCGTCGAGGTGCTCACGCTGAGCGTCGAGGGTGTCTATCAGGAACGTGCGCGCGATGACCAGGAGATCGGAGATCTTCGGGTGGGCGAGTTCGTAGAAGACGGCGTTGCCGACGCGGTTGGCGGTGACCACCCGGTGCCGCTTGAGGACGCCCAGATGCTGCGACAGCAGCGTCGGCTCGAGGTCGGTGGCGGCGAGGAGTTCACTGACCGGCGTCGGATCACCGTTGGCGCTGAGCACCTCGAGGACCCGGATGCGAGCGGGGTGCGCGAGGGCCTTGAACAAGTTGGCCTTGATCTCGTACAGCGGCTTGTCGGGGCCGGGATCGGTCACGGGTCACTCCAACGGCGGTCGGTAGGCAGGCAGTGCCAGTTGATGACTTGACGGATTGAGAAATTCATCAATCCATACTATAGCTCGTCCCTGAACACGGAAGCACCCCGCGGCCCTGGTCCGCGGGGTGCCCCCGATCGATCAGGCTGGATCAGCCCAGATCGAAACGATCGTTCTCGGCAACCTTCACCCACGCCTTGACGAAGTCGTTGACGAACTTCTCGGCGTTGTCGTCCTGAGCGTAGACCTCCGACAGCGCGCGCAGTTGCGAGTGCGAACCGAAGGACAGGTCGGCGGCGGTCGCCGTCCACTTGGTCGCGCCCGACGAGCGGTCGACGACCTCGTAGACGTTCTCGTCGGTGCCCGACTTCCACTCGTAGTCCATGCTGACGACGTTGCGGAAGAAGTCGTTGGACAGCACGCCCGGGCGATCGGTGAACACGCCGTGCTTGGAGCCGCCGTAGTTCACGTCGAGGGCACGGAGTCCGCCGATCAGCACGGTGAGCTCCGGAGCGGTGAGGCCGAGCATGTAGGCGCGCTCGAGCAGCAGCTGCTCCAGCGGGGCCTTCTCACCGCCACGGCTGTAGTTGCGGAAGCCGTCGGCCGCGGGCTCGAGCACCTCGAACGAGTCCACGTCGGTCTCCTCCTGCGAGGCGTCCGTGCGACCCGGGGTGAACGGTACGGTGACCGGGAAACCGGCGGCCTCGGCGGCCTTCTCCACGGCGGCGGCGCCACCGAGGATGATCAGATCGGCCACCGACACCTTCTTGCCGCCGGACGCCGAGTCGTTGAAGTCCTTCTGGATCTGCTCGTAGACCGGCAGGGCCTTGGCGAGTTCGCTCGGCTCGTTGACCTCCCAGTTCTTGATCGGTTCGAGACGGATGCGTGCACCGTTCGCGCCGCCGCGCTTGTCGGTGCTGCGGAAGCTCGCCGCCGACGCCCACGCGGTCTTGAGCAGCTGGGTGGGCGATAGCGCCTCGAGCAGCTTGCCCTTCAGCGACGCGATGTCGGAGTCGTCGACGAGCTCGTGGTCGACGGCCGGCACCGGGTCCTGCCAGATCTGCGGCTCGGCAACCCACGGTCCGAGGTAGCGGGTGACCGGCCCCAGGTCGCGGTGGAGCAGCTTGTACCAGGCCTTGGCGAAGGCCACCTCGAGTTCCTCGGGATGGTCGAGCCAGCGGCGGGTGATGTCGGCGTAGATCGGCGACTCGCGCAGGGCCACGTCGGTGACCAGCATCGTGGGTGCACGTCCCGGTCCGCCGAACGGATCGGGGATCGTGCCGGCTCCCGCACCGTCCTTGGCGACGTACTGCCATGCGCCTGCGGGACTCTTCTGCAGCTCCCACTCGTAGCCGTAGAGGATCTCGAGGAAGCTGTTGTCCCACTGGGTCGGCGTGTTGGTCCAGACGACCTCCAGACCCGAGGTGATGGTGTCCTCCGCCTTGCCGCTGCCGTAGCTGGACTTCCAGCCCAGGCCCTGCTGCTCGATCGGTGCGGCCTCGGGCTCGGGGCCCACGAGATCGGCGTCGCCGGCACCGTGGGTCTTGCCGAAGCTGTGGCCGCCGACGATGAGGGCTGCGGTCTCCTCGTCGTTCATCGCCATCCGGGCGAAGGTCTCCTGGATGTCGTAGGCGGCCGCGATCGGGTCCGGCTTGCCCTCGGGCCCTTCGGGATTGACGTAGATCAGGCCCATGGTGGTGGCGCCGAACGGCTTTGCCAGTTCGCGTTCACCGGAGTAGCGCTTGTCGGTGCCGAGCCACTGGTCCTCGGGGCCCCAGAAGACCTCTTCCGGCTCCCAGATGTCCTCGCGACCGAAACCGAAGCCAAAGGTCTTGAAGCCCATGGATTCCAGCGCGACGTTGCCGGCGAAGACCAGCAGGTCCGCCCACGAGAGCTTGTTGCCGTACTTCTGCTTGATCGGCCACAGCAGGCGTCGGGCCTTGTCGAGGTTGGCGTTGTCCGGCCAGCTGTTGAGCGGGGCGAAGCGCTGCGCACCCTGACCGCCGCCACCGCGGCCGTCGAAGATGCGGTAGGTGCCGGCGGCGTGCCAGCTCATGCGGATGAACAGGCCGCCGTAGTGGCCGTAGTCGGCGGGCCACCAGTCCTGCGACTGGGTCATCAGCGAGACGAGGTCGGCCTTGAGTGCCTCGACGTCGAGCTTCGCGAATTCCTTCTTGTAGTCGAAGTCCTCGCCCAGCGGGTTGGACAGCGGGGAATGCGCATGCAGGACCGACAGATCGATCTGCTCGGGCCACCAGTCCTTGTTGGTCAGCGGCGCATGCGCTTTGGGCTCCGGCGACGGGATCGCCGGGTTCTCGCTCTCGCTGTTGCTCCGGGTGTCTTCTGCGGAATTCGGTGGGCGGCTGTCGGAGGTCACGACATTCCTTTCGATGGTGGAACCGATTGGGCTGCGATCACGGGCGTGATCAAATCGGGGCTGAACTGACGCAATCCGGGCAGAGTCCCCAGTAGATGACCTCAGCTTCGTCGAGGACGAAACCGTGATCGTGGGAGGCGGTGAGGCACGGTGCCTCGCCGACCGCGCAGTCGACGTCCTCGACGGTTCCGCAAGAGCGACAGACGACGTGGTGATGGTTGTCGCCGGTGCGGAATTCGTAGAGCGACACCGAACCCGACGGTTGGATCCGCCGGATGAGACCGGTTTCGGTCAGCGCCCGCAGGACGTCGTAGACGGCCTGGCGGGACACGTTGGGCAGCGTCTGGCGAACGATGCCGTAGATGGTCTCGGTGTCGGTGTGGGGATGTTCGTCGACGGCATGCATGACCGTCACCCGTGGTTGGGTGACTCGAAGGTCCGCGGCCCGGAGTTGCTGGGCATAGTCCGATGTCGATGCCACGCGACCACCTTAGGCACACCGTCTACGCGTTCACGTCGTTTTTCTGGATCTGATCAAAACTCCGTGGGAACAGCGGATTGACGGGTCAGCTGAGAGGGAGCGTGACGCGGTCGTCGTACACGACCACGGGAGACGCAGGGCCGCTGCCGGAATGGTGACAGTAGCTGTCCTAGAGGCCTGGCAGCCTCGTGACGTGACGACGAATGAGAGCAACCCACCCATCATCCTGATCGCCGGACATTGGCTGGGGGCGTGGGCATGGGACGAGGTACTGGAACACCTGACCGCGGCGAGTCGGCGGGCCATTCCGATGACGCTTCCCGGCCTCGACGAGCAGGACTGCGGACGGGCCTCCAGGACGCTCGACGACCAGGCGAAGGCGATCGGACAGACGCTCCTCGGAGCAGGGGCATCCGAGTCCGTGCCGGTGGTGATCGTGGCGCACAGCGGGGCAAACGCGCCGGTGAGTCTGGTGCTCGATCGGCGGCCGGAACTCATACGCCGCGTGGTCTGGGTTGACAGCGGTCCCGTCGCGTCGGGGAGCGTGTTCGCCCCGGATGCGCCGGAGGATCTGGACGAGCTTTCGCTGCCGCCCTTCGATGTACTCGGGGAGCAGGCGAGCTTCGAGGGGCTGAGCACCGAAGCGCTCCAGCGATTTCGGGCCAGGGCCGTTCCGGAACCCGGGCTCGTGCTCCGGCAGCGGGTGGAGCTCACCAACGACGCGCGTCTGGCGGTCCCGACCACTCTGGTGTGCTGCTCGATCCCGAGCGCGCGGATAACGGAGCTGGCCGACGCGGGTCACCCGATGTTCGCCGAGGTGTCGAGGCTCGAGCAGGTCGACTTCGTCGACCTGCCGACCGGGCACTGGCCCATGTGGAGCCGACCCGGCGACCTGGCGCACATCATCACCGAGGCGGCGGGTCTCCCGGTCGGTTGAGTTCGGTGCGTCGGAATGCTACGGCGCGAACGTCTACGGCTGCGCGCAGGCCGGTGCGTCGGCGTCCTCCGACAACGGCTTGCCGGGCGGCATCACGTAGAGGACGTCGAGGATCACCGGAACGGTGCCGAGGTTGGTGCCCTCGTGGGTGTTGACCTTCCCGCCGGGCTCTTCGATGATCTGGCCCGCCCGGTAGACGACCGGCTTGCAGTCCGCTCCCGGGTGGGTGAGAGTGCCCTGCCGGACGAAGCCGTAGATCTGGGCGTCGTGGTAGTGCCAGCCGGTGGTGCCGCCGGGGGCGATGGTGATCTCGCGGACCTCGACGTGAGCGCCCTGGGGGATGAACGGCAGCAGTCCGGCAGGGATGTCGGTGTGGGCGAGGGTGACCGCTGAGATCCCCGACGAGGGAGTCGCATTCGCGAGGGCCGGCCCGAGGAGGCCGGGCGTGAGGAGCGTGGCCGCGGCGAGGGCGGTGATTGTTGCGGTGCGGAAGGTCATCGCGCGAGATTACGACGCGACTGGGCGCGTGAGCTGCGATTTCGACGAATCGGTCGCGATTCTTCGCTCACTTCGTCCGTTCGCGCTCACGCGATATCGATGAGCGCGAACGGATCCCGTGATCGCGACGTCAGACGCGCGCGGTGCGGACACACGACGACGGCCGCCATCCGAAAAGGATGACGGCCGTCGTGTTGTCTTGTGCCAGATCAGCTGTCGATGCCGACCAGTTCCTTGGCGAGCTCGGCGAAACGGATCTCGATGGCCGAGACCACCCGCTGGCGGTTCTTGTGGGTCTCCTCGTAGGCGAGGGTCACCCGCAGATCGGCCGGCGTGGTGAGGTCCTTGACCGCGGCCACGGCATCGCCGACGTTGAGGTCGGTGTAGCCCTCGATCGGCAGGTCCTCGGCCTCGACAGTCCCGGTGATCGCGCGGAGCTGGTGGAGTGCGTCCGCGGCACCCTTGGCGCCGTTGTCGCGGGCACTCTCCTCGACAGCCTCGAGGGCTGCGTCGCGTCCGGCGGCGACGGTCTTCGAGACAGCGGTGCCCGCGTTCTCGATGGCGTCACCGGCGCGTGAGGCGGCAACCGCGGCGTCGTCTACGGCGCTCGCGAAGCGGCTGCGTACCAGCGCGACCGGATCGGGGATCTGTCGGGCGAAGTCGGCGGTCCGGTCGATGGCCCACGAGGCGCCGTTGGCCGGTGCGGCGAGCGCACGCGCGGCGAGTCCGCTGACCCACTGGGTCGGGCCACGACGCAGTGCGGTCGGCCCGCCCAATGCTTCTTCGGCGAGAACGGTGGTCAGCCAGTCGGCCGTCGCGGTGTGGGCGACGATCAGCTTCTCGGCGAGATCGACGAGTGCCTTGTCCTCCTGACCGGTGGCGAGGGCCTTGAGGTACGTCGAACGTGCGAGGAGTCGCTGCTCGAGGGCGAGATCGTCGAGGAGTGCCTCGTCCAGCGGCTGGGCCTGCTCGACGACGGTCTTGGCCAGGGCGCCGACCCGGCCGATCACGGGACGGATCACGTCGACGAGTCCCCCGCGTTCGCGGAGGGCTTCCTCGATCGCGACGGCGCGCAGCCGGGCGTTCTCGGCGTTCTCGGCGAGCTCCTTGCGGATCGCGTCGGTCCGGGCCTGGGCCTGACGCGTCTCGGCGATCTGGATCTCGGTGTGGGTCATCGCGAGGATTGCACGAAGTTGCTGGTGGACGGTGGTGGTCGAAACAGTCATTCGGTCTCGCTCCCTTCTCATCCGCGACGGGATGTGTACGTCCAGAGTGTTGCCACGACGACCGGGTACGTAACCTCCCTCTCGATATCCGCCGCAGTGTTGATCCGAAAACTGTTATGCCACAGTCGCCTACGTGGTTGGTGAGGTGGGTCACAGCCGGGTTTCGTGCACCGGGGGAAAAGCGCGAAGACGACAAAACGCCCCCGGTCGACGCATGGTGCGTCGTCGGGGGCGTTCTGCCGGGATCGTCCCGGCTCGATCAGTAGGAGTAGAAGCCGCGTCCGGACTTGCGGCCCAGGTGACCGGCGTCGACCATGCGGCGCAGCAGTGCGGGCGGCGCGAAGTGCGGCTCGGCGAACTCGTCGTACAGCGACTCGGCGGCGGCAAGGGTGATGTCGAGGCCGATGGTGTCGACGAGGGTCAGCGGTCCCATCGGGTAGCCGCAACCGCCCTTCATTGCGGTGTCGATGTCCTCGGCCGAGGCGTAGCCGGAGTCGTACATCCGGATGGCCTGACAGAGGTATGGGATGAGCAGAGCGTTGACGATGAAGCCCGAACGGTCGCCGGCGTTGACCGGGTTCTTGCCCAGAACGTCCTTCACATAGGTGCTGACCGCTTCGGCGGTCTCCGGCGAGGTGACCAGGGTCGAGATGATCTCCACCAGCGGCATCACCGGGACCGGGTTGAAGAAGTGGACACCCACGACGCGCTCGGGACGCTTGGTCGCGGTGGCGACCTTGATGATCGGGATCGACGAGGTGTTGGTGGCCAAGATGGTGTTCTCGCCGACGGCCTCGTCGAGGCGCGCGAAGATGTCGCGCTTGAGCTGCTCGTTCTCGGGAGCGGCCTCGATGACCAGGTCGCGGTCGGCGAGGTCGGCGTAGTCGAGGCTGACGCGCAGACGGCCGAGCGCGGCGTCGGCGTCCTCCTGGCTGAGCTTGTTCTTGCTGACGGCGCGGGCCAGGGACTTCTCGACGCGCGCACGCGCGGCGTCGGCGAACTCCTGCTTGACCTCGATGATGACGACATCGCTGCCGGACTTCGCGCACACCTCCGCGATGCCAGCTCCCATGGTGCCGCCGCCGATGACGCCGATGTTCTGCACAGTAAAACCTCCGAGTCGAGTTACACGACAAACGGTAGTACGTCGGTTGGGTCCGGCGGAGTCGAGGTCACCCGCGCCCTCGGCCTGACTCGCCCCGCGGACCTGGACGATCGACCAAGCGGTTCCCGTGCGCAATCCCACGTGTTTACGATGACGGAGCGCGGGGCCGTCGGCCCCGGTGCACGCCGAGGTGGGAGTTCCGTATGAAGCGCAAGTCGGGGAATGACGTCACCAGGCCTTCGTGGCTCGTCGCTTTCGCTCCTCGCACCTCAGGCAGCTGGGGGCCGGGCGCTTTCGCTCCTCGCACCTCAGGCAGCTGGGGGCCGGGCGCTTTCGCTCCTCGCACCTCAGCCTGGATCCGTGGAGGGGTGTGGGTGAGTGGTGGTGGGGTGTGCGTGAGTGGTTGATCGTGTTGTGGGCGTCGGGTATTCGCTGATCTTGCGTCAGCTTTTTCACTGGGTTTCCTGGTCGTGGGTGGGCGTGTTGGGGTGTTGGGTCAGGTGGTGTTCACCGCGGCCCACAGGGTGGTGAATGCGTGTTGGGATGGCCAGTGTCGGGGCAGGTGCAGGATGGGTGTTCGTGCTGGTCGGGCCAGTCGGGCGGGCACGGCGATGAGCGTGCGGCGCAGCGTCGCTCCGCGCGCGGCTCGTAGTCTGGGGGCCGCGCTGAGCGCGGCGAGGGTGCGCATGAGGTTGTGGCTGATGGCGGTCAGGGCCAGCCAGGCGGCGTTGGCGCCGAAAACGCCGGAGGGAAGATGCGCCAGCGGTCCGTCGATGAGGTCGGCGAACACGGTCTCGATGACGGCGTGGCCGCGGTGGTTGATGTCGGCGGTAACGGTGTCGTCGGTGGTGTTGGTGAAAAACGAGTGATACCGCCAGGCCGGCATCAGGGTGTCGGTGTCGGCGGGGTGATGGGCTTTGACTCGCCGCACGATGAGTCGGGCGGTGATCGGGTGCGGTGAGAGTGGTTTGACCGTGTAGGTGGTTTCGGCGACTTCGGCATCAGAGATCAACTCGCCGGTGTCGGGGTCGGTGACCGCCCCGGGATAGGACACCGGTGTCCAGGCGTCGTCGCCGATGGCGGTGATTGCGCGGGTGATCGCGGTGTTGGTCCGCAGGACCAGCGAGAACGTGGCGCCCAGGCGTTGGCAGGTAGCCATCACCTCGGCCGACCCGTAGGCGGCATCCGCGCGCACGGTGATCTCACCGGCGGCTCCGGCGCGGCGGGCGGTGGCGATGGTTTCGGCGAGCATCGTTGCTGCTCCGGCGCCGGAGGCGGCGCGCCCGGCGCGCAGCCAGGCGTTGGCGATCACCGGTGGGTGCTCGGGTGCACTGAGGGTGGCGATCAGCGGTGAGAGGCCCCGACGCAGCAGTTCACGTCCGGCGATCTTGGCGTGTCCGTAGGAGGCGCCGGTCTTCTGGTAGCCATAGACCGGGCGCAGCAGGGAATCGATATCGAGGAACACGCGGGCACCGTCGGTGGGTAACAATCCTGCCCGGGCACACATCGCCGGCAGCGAGCGCGTCATCACGGCGTTGAGTTGTCGGGTGTGCCCGGGGGTGAACTCCCGCAGGGTTTGTCCGATCGTGGCCGGGGCGTATACGCGGTCGAACAGGCGGGTGTGCCCACCGGCCCGGACGATGTCGAGGTCGTCGATACTGTCAGCGCCGCAACATAACCCGGCGATCACGGTCAGCAGTTTCGCTTCCAGGTTGGCTCCGGCGGAAGCGACCCGGGTGGTGCCCAGATCGACCCGTTCGGCCAGCAATGCGGCCACCCCGGTCGAGTGAGCCAATTCCATCACCGGCACCAACCCGGCATGCGACACCAGATTGTCATCGTCAAAGAGTGCCGACGTGGCCGAGAAGCTGTGTGATACTTTCACTGAAAGTGCCTTCTGAGCTGGGATGTTTAGTGTCTCAACACCACCAATCATCCCAGCTCAGAGGGCATTTTTATATCACCGACACCCCACACCCCTCCACGGATCCAGGCTCAGGCGGCAGGGCGTCGGTGGGCATCGCGATCTTCTCGGTGTTCGCCGTGGTCGTCGGCCTGCTGGGTATCGGAGCCGGTACCGCGGAGGCCCGCACGCTCGACGGCGTCCGGTACGCACAGGCGAGTCCCGGAGCGCCCTACCGGCAGACCTGGACGTCGCCACGGAATTTCGTCGCCTCGGTGTGGTCTCCGTCGATGCAGACGCAGGTCCCGCTGCTGGTACAGACCCCGGCGAACGGCCACCAGGCCGCACCGGTGATGTACATGCTGAACGGGTCGTCGGGCGGCGAGGAGAACGACGACTGGACCCACGCCACCGACGCGAACGCCTTCTACGCCAACAAGAACGTCTGGACCGTGACCCCGATCGGCGGCGCGGCGACCTACTACGCCAACTGGCGGCGCGTGGACCCGGCGGCGAACTTCCGATACCAGGTGAAGACGTCGCGACCGCTGCGCTGGGAGACGTTCCTGACCTCCGAACTGCCTGCGACGTTCGAGGGGAGGCACGGCGGATACAGCTTCGGGCGGTCGCGTGGCATCGCCGGGATCTCGATGTCCGGCAACTCGGTGATCCGCCTCGCGGAGAATCATCCCGGTCTGTACCGCGCGGTGGGTGCCTACTCGGGCTGTGCCGAGACCGCGACGCCCACCGGGCAGCTCTTGCTGAGGAATGTCGCTTTCGTTCCTTACGGAGCCGACGCGACGAACATGTACGGGCTGCCGGGCGACCCCGAATGGGCTGCGCAGGACCCCGTTGTCAACGCATACAAGCTGGCTCGTCGCACGCCGGCACTGTGGATCTCTGCGGCCACCGGCCTGCCGGGCGGGCACGACAACCCGGCCGACCGCTCGGTCCGCGGGGACGTCGGAAAGCTTGCTGCGCAGGTGACGGCCGGCGGCTTCAGCGAGGCCGCCGCCCGGAGCTGCACGGTCACCCTGGCTCAGCGGCTTGCGGCCCTTCGTATCCCGGCTGTCGTACGGTTCCCGGCGGTCGGGACCCACTCGTGGGGTTACTGGCAGGACCAGATGCACCAGTCCTGGCCCATGTTCGCCAGGGCGCTGGGGGCGTGAACTGCCTGCAGATGCGACGACAGGGCAGGCCGCGTACCTCGTACTTCAGCCGCCTTTCAACTTTCCGGGACTACGTTCGAGATGTGGACCCGGCTGAGCAGCACCGCCGACGATCGCCCGTCGAGGACCCGTCCCGGGGCGAACGGCGATGACGGCGACGCGACGTGCGTTGTGGATGTCCCAGGTCCTTCAACCGGACGTCTCTCACGTCATCGCATTCGGGCTCACCCTGCGTGGGCCGCTCGACGTCCCGCGTCTGGTCGAGACGACTCGTGCGGTACTCGAACACGTCGGGTGGGATGACGTACACATCCCGGCGGGATTCTCCCCGGCCGAGCCCACTACGCCGGATGGCGGTGTCGCCGAACCACTCCGGCGTGCGAACTCCTCACTCGAGTCGATGGTGAGTGTCGATCTCTCCCGGTCCGCTGATCCGGAAGCCGAAAGCGAGAGCCGCGCACAGCAGTTCATCGACGACGCCGACGGCGCAGACCTCACGATGCCGTTGTTCCGCAGTGAGCTGCACCGGCTGGCCGAGGATCGGCACCGATGGGTGATACGTGTCCACCACGTGCTGACCGACGGTGCCGGGGTCTTGCGGGTCATGGGTCATGTCGCCGATGTGTACGGCGGCTCGGCCTCGGCGGCCGATCTTCCGGTGTCAGACCCCGTTCAGCTGGCGGCCGACGAGGACCGGTACGCCGTGTCGCGCCGTCGGGAATCCGATGCGCAACATTGGAAATCCGTTCTCGCCGGACATGAACCGTCGTTGCTGTCTGCAGTGCCCGCGCGGATGACGTCGGAGATCACCCGCGTGACACGACGATTGACGAGTCCACGATCCGCCCGGTCGGAGGAGCTCATCGCGGCGCTGGCCGGTTTGTGCGCGCGGCTCCTCGACACTCCCGACGTGGGGCTCGCGCTCCCGGTCGCGGCGCGTACGTCGGCGGTGCGTCGAATCGCGGTGCAGCCGCTGTCGAATGTGGTGCCGCTCGCCCTGGGCGGGATCGGTGACCTCACGGCCGCGGAGTCGGTCGAAGCAGTGTCGTCGGCAGTGATCGACGTGTTGCGGCACCAGCTCTACTCGCGTGAGGACATGCTTCGTGACAGCCCGCGATCCGCCGCTGTCGGGGTGGTGGTCAACCTGTTGCCCTCGTTCTCCCCGCCGGTCGTCGACGGTCTCCACTGGTCCCTGGAGGTGATGCGGACCGGCCCGGTCGGTGACGTGGCGGTGACGATGCACCCTGCCGATCAGCTCGGGCACCGGGCGGTCACCTGGGAAGCGCCGGCGGTGAGCTTCGACGCTGCGGCACTGGACACTCTTGCCGCGCGATACGACAACTTCCTGACGGCCCTGGTTCGCGAGATCGACGACGAAGCGCCGATCCCCGACGACGCGGTCTTCCTGGAGGGGGAGTGGGATCGCTTCCGACGTCGCAACGGACCGCCGGCACCGCCTTTCAGCCCGACGGCAGCGTTGTTCGCCGACTACTGTGCAGCCGATCCGTCGGCGCCCGCGCTCGTCGACGGCGACATCGAGTGGTCACGCTCCGAGCTCGCGGAACGGGTTGGTCGCGGTGCGCGGCGGCTCGCGGCGGCGGGCGTGCGGGCAGGGGACCCGGTCGTCGTCGCCGTGGAGCGGTCGGCGGCCTCGGTGGTCGCCTTCTGGTCGGTACTGTTGGCCGGCGGCGCCTGGGTACCGCTGGGAGATCCGACGGCCCCGGAGGCGCGAACGCAGACGCTCCTCGCCCGCAGCGGAGCACGGGTCGGGGTGTGTGACCCGGGGGTGGTCGTCGACGGCGGTGTCCGCTGGGTCGACTTGACCGAAGAAGGGGACACCGCAACAACTTCCGTCGACACCCGCGAGTGGAGACCGCCGGGGCTCGACCGCGGTCCCGACGACACGGCGTACATTCTCTTCACCTCGGGTTCGACCGGGCGCCCGAAAGGTGTGGTCATGCCGCACCGCGGGATCCCCGCCCTGGTCGCCGAGATCCGGGAGTCGTATGCGCTGACCTCCCGGTCACGGGTGCTGCACGTCTCGTCCCCGACGTTCGACACCGGCTTCGTCGAGATGCTGTCCGCCGTCGCGACCGGCGCGACACTGATCGTCGCGCCGGCGTCGACCCGCGGCGGCGATCCTCTCGCCGAGCTCATTCGGCGAGCGGGCGTAACCCACATCATCATGACGCCGTCGGTACTCGACACCCTGCCGGTCGACCTCGCGGACGGGCTCACCCAGGTGATCGTCGGCGGTGAGGCCCTGCCGCCCCGACTGGTGGACAGCTGGAGTGGACGTGTGCCCATGCGGAATGCGTACGGTCCCACGGAAACCCGGTGCAGTATCAACATCTCCCGGCCACTGTCGCCGGACGGTGAGATCACCGTGGGCCCGCCGATGGTCGGGGTGACCGAGTCGGTACTGGACCGGCGCGGCCGACCTCAGCCGCCGGGCGCACTCGGCACTCTGTACTGTGCGGGAACGCAATTGGCCGACGGATACCTGGACGACCCCGAGCAGACCGCCGAGGCATTCGTCGAATGCACCATCTCCGACGATACGGTCATGTACCGAACCGGTGACATCGCCACCTGGACCGACGCCGGTGACCTGCGCATCCTCGGCCGGCGTGACGGCCAGGTCAAGTTGCGCGGTCTCCGGATTGAACTCGGCGAGATCGACGCGGCACTCATGCGCTGTGCAGGAGTCCGACGCTGCGCCACGACGTTTCGCGATCTGCCGGCGGGGATTCCCGGGATCGTGTCGTTCGTGGTCCCCGACGACACCTCCCGCCCTCCTGGTTCGCGTGCGCTTCGCCGGGAGCTGGCGCGGATGCTGCCGTCGTACATGGTGCCGACCATGGTCGTCGTCCTCGACGAGATGCCTCGTGCAGCCACCGGAAAGCTGAGTATCGCCGCGCTGCGGGACATCCCGTTGCCGGTCAACGCGCCGTCGCGGGAGGCGGCGGGCCCCCACGAAGCGCTGCTGGTGAAAGTGGTCGGGGAAGTGCTGGGAATCGAATCGGTGGACCCGATGATGGGTTTCGTGGAACAGGGCGGCGACTCGCTGGCCGTCGTGCGGGTGGCTCAGAGACTCGCAGAGGCAGGACACCCGGAGATCGGACCGAACGACGTGTTGACCGCGCCCGATCTCGCGTCCCTCGGCGAATTGATGACGGCGGCGACGACACCGGTGCGCGATGAATCGGCGGGCGACGCGACCGCCGAGCGTTCTCTGACGCCCGCCGAGCTGACCGTGGTGCGCGAGCCGGGTCACCCGTTCGCGCAACTGATCTGCGTCGCCTGGGTCCCAGCGTCATGGGCGCGGCCGGGCACACAGGAGACAACGGCGCTCATCGGCGCCCTCCTCGAACGCCACCCCGCTCTGCGCTCGGTGTATCCCGACACCGCCGCGGGCCCGGTTCGGCGGACGACGGGCCGCGACGTCGTCGACGCGGTCGTGGACCTGGCCGACGTGGTCGAGGTGCCGGATCGGGAGCGGCTGCGCGCAGAGGCGAAAGAGATGGCGGCCGGCCTCGATGTGCGGGTCGCGCCGCCGATCGCGGTGCGTCTTCTCGTCGGTTCGGACGGCGACGTCATGGCCGCGGTCGCGGTGATGCATCACATAGCGGTGGACGGGCGCTCGCTCGGGGTGCTCGCCCGCGACGCCGAGACACTGATGACGGGCGGGGCTCTGGCGCCGGAGAGTGCGTCGTTCGCGCTGGAGACCACGACGCCGCCGGGCGCCGACGAGGACGACCTCGAGCTGCACAATTTCTGGAAGGAATTGCTGGTGCAGCAGAGCGATTCGGTCTTCGAGTGGAACGGGGTCGACCCGGCGTCGCGGAGGAACGATGTCGCGGTCCGACGGCGTGTGTTGATAGACGCCGACACCTATGCCCGTTTCCGGAGCCGGGCGGCGGCCGAACACCTGACGCCGTTCGAAGCCTTCGGCGAGGTGGTGGCCACGGCATTGGCGAACATCACCGGTCAACTCCGAGTCCTGGCCGCGACAACGGTGTCGAAACGGCCCGCGGGTGCGGAGGACGTGGTGGGCAATCATGTGCTCGCGGTCATCACCCCGCTGTCGGCCGGTGATGACCGCGACGCCGCGGTCACGTTGCGACGCACCTGCATTCGAGCCGCGACGGCACCCATGGAGGACGTCCTGGATCTCGCCGGCCGAACCGTCGACGCCGACAATCTGTTTCCCGTACCCGTCCTGCTCGGCTGGACGCCGGTGATCTCGCCCCCGTCGGCAGGGGGAACCCTCTACGCGTTGCCGCCGCGTCGTACCCGGTGGCTGCTGCAGGTGGAGGGATGCCCGACGTCGGCCGGTGAACTCGAGATCGGTGTCACCGGCGCGGCTCAGGCGCTGGGGGCCGAACGGGCCGAGCGGGTGCTGGCGGAGGTCAGTGAGTGCCTACGTCGATGGTGAGATGAGTGCGACCGTGCCACAGCATGACCTGTTCGGGCTCAGATGGCGCAGTGTTCGACTGCGGCTGACGGTTGTCGGGGTGGCGACCCTCTTCGTGGCCTTGGCGGTCGCCGGCGGTCTGGTGTTGATCGTCGTCTACCGATCGCTGACGGACGCCGCCGATGAAGCGACGTCGACGCGGAGCCAGGAGATCGTCGATGCCCTCGCGCGGGGCGGTATCGGAGCGGTGCCACCGACGGAGCTGGAGCCGACCGACTCGATCGGCGTGGTGCAGGTCCTCGCCCGGGACGGGACCGTCCTCGCGGCCAGTCATGAACGGCAGCGGGTACGTCCGCTGGTGACCCCGGTCGACGCAGGAGTGCGGCGGACCGTGAACGACGCGACATTTCCGGGCGACGGCACCGAGTTCCGCGCCGTCGTCCGGGGTGTGACGACGCCGGACGGGACGGTGCTGAACGTCGTGGTCGGCGCCGGCGAAGGACACCTCCACGCGACGGTGTGGACGGTCTTCGGGGTGTTGTGCGTGGTGTTTCCGAGCATTCTCGTCGTGGCGGCCGTGACGACCTACCAGCTCGTCGGTCGCGCGTTGCGGCCGGTCGAGGCGATTCGCGCCGAGGTCGCGGAGATCTCGCGATCAGGCGTCGCGCGGCGCGTTCCGGTCGCCGACACCGACGACGAGATCGCCACCCTGGCGGTGACGATGAACGAGATGCTGGATGCGCTGGCCTTCGCTCGCGAACAACAGATCAGATTCGTCGGCGACTCCTCACATGAGCTGCGTAGTCCGCTGGTCACGATTCTGGGGTTGCTCGAACTCGCCGTCCGGACAGGTGAACCGATCGACTCCGGGACGGTGTCCACTCTTCTCCTGCCCGAGGCACACCGGTTGCGCGACCTCGTCGACGATCTTCTCCTGCTGGCGCGCGCCGACGAGTACGGACTCCGGCCGTCGCTCGACGAAGTGGATCTCGACGACATCGTCAACGACGAGGTCACCCGTCTCGATCTCACGACCGATCTCGACATCTCGGCGACCGTGCTGCCGGTCCGGGCGATCGGCGATCGTGATCAGCTCGGTCGCGTCGTACGGAATCTGTGCGACAACGCAGTTCGTCACGCCCGTTCCGCGGTTGCGGTGACGATGGCCGTCGAGCCGGATCGGGTGACGGTGAGGGTCGCCGATGACGGGCCCGGCATCCCCGCCGACGATCGTGCGCGTGTATTCGGCCGCTTCGTCCGGCTCGACGATTCACGAGATCGTCGCGGAGGTAGCGGACTCGGGCTCTCGATCGTGGACGAGATCGTTCGTGCGCATCACGGCACCGTCACCGTCTCCGACACCGACGGCGGGGGTTGCTCCATCGAGGTGTCGCTACCGCTCCGGGCGGATCAGGTCGACGGGTCACCGCCGTTGTCGGCGAGTCGGTAACCGGCGCCGCGTACCGTTTCGATGGAGCGGCAGCCGAAGGGCGTGTCGATGTGCCGTCGGAGATAGCCCACGTACACCTCCACGATGTTGTCGTCGCCGCGGTAGTGCTCGTCCCACACGGACTGCAGGATGTCGTCCTTGCTGACCACGTCGCCCTTGTGCCGCATCAGGTATTCGAGGACCGCGAACTCGCGGGCGGTCACGCGAATCGGTGTCTCCCCGCGTCGGACCTCCCGTCTCGCCGGGTCGAGGGAGAGCGAGCCGGCCTGCAGGACGGTGGGTCGTTCCGGGGCGCCGCGTCGTGCGAGCGCACGCAGTCGCGCGGACAGGACGACGAAGGAGAACGGTTTGACCATGTAGTCATCGGCGCCGAGGTCGAAGGCGTCGGCCTCGTCGTACTCGCCGTCCTTGGCGGTCAGCATGAGAACCGGCGTCCACACGCTGCGGTGCCGTAGCTCTCGGACGAGTTCGTAGCCGTTGCGCCCCGGCATCATGATGTCGCTGACGATGACGTCGTAGGTTCGGGCACAGGCGGATTCGACACCCTCCACTCCGTCGGCGGCCGTGTCGACGGCCCAGCCTTCGGCTTGCAGGGTCCGACGCAGGGTCTCGGCCGCCCGCGGATCGTCCTCGACGACCAGTACGCGCATGTGTTCCAGTATCTGCCCGGAGTCGGCGGGGTCGAGGAGATTCACACGTTCGTGCGTGTCAGGACCAGACCGACCTGGCACCGGATTCCCCGGTTCGGAACACGATGTACAGCGAACCGAGCGCCACCACGACCAGTGCGACCCCGAGAGCAACTGCCACTGCCCGCTGCGAGAGCTTGGACGACGCCGGGATTCTCGCGTGAACGGCGGTTGTCACCCGCTCGTTGTGCAGCGCCCACCAGACGACGGCGAGCGCGAACAGCGGCCCCACCCAATAGATCACCTGCTCGCCGAATCCGGCATGGCGTTCGATTGCCGCGCTGGGGCCGACCTGCTCCTCCAGTGATTCCCCGGCACTGGTGGTGAGCGGAAGGGCGATCAGCGCGACGAGAGCCACCAGGGGAGTGAGGATCCCCAGGCGGGCGCGAGCGGCGGGCCAGCACACCGCGGCGATCGCCATGAGCGCGCTGAGCGGCACCAGCACGACGACGATGTGTACGAGCAGGGGGTGGAGAGGCAATCCGTTGATGGTGTTCACGCAGTGACGGTAGGCCCGCGATGTTGAAGGGCAGCTGAATCTGTCGGGCAGGTCACCTCCGGTGGAATGACCCGTCGTCGCTGCGCGCGACCTGTCCGTGCCGGATGAGGCGCTCGAGATGGAGCCCGGCCGTACGGCGCTCGACCGCGTTGACGAACGGCATCTGCACATGCGGCCGGTACACGAGACGGTACTCGACGATCTCGTCGAGTGGCCGGGGCCGGTCGAGGAACGCCAGCAGGCGTTCCTCACGGCGGTGGATGACGCCCTCGTACGCAGTCAGGCGTTCCCGGAAGTCCTTGGCGCCCTCCACGACTCCCTTCTGATGGAAGGTTCCGTACCAGCGGGCGTCGACCTCGCGGACGCGCGCGAGGGAGGCCAGGTAGTCGTCGACGCTGCTGCCGACGTCGCCGTACATGGGTCCGAAGGACGTGAGGTCGATGTCGGCGATGTAGAAGAAGCCCGTCGGTTCCACGAGTACACCGCAGTGTCCGCGCGTGTGGCCGGGCAGGTGGACGACCGTCGCGGTGAGGTCGCCGAGGTCGAAGACATGACCGTCGCCTACACCCTCTGCCTCCGGGAAGCCGGGCGGGAGCGCGAAGGTGTCCCCGATCTGGGCGTCGACCGCGGCGCGTTCGTCCGGCGTGAGTCCGTAGCCGTCGAGGAGGACCTGAAGTGAGCGGACTCCGCCGACCTCGTCGTGGTGCGCGTACTTGGCGGTGTCGAAGTGGCGCAGTCCGGCGATGTGGTCCTCATGGGCGTGGCTGATCATGACCGCATCCGCGCCGACGGGGTCGTGATCGACGTCGAGGGAGGGATCGAGGACCAGCGTCGCCTCGCTGCCGTGCACGACGACGGTGTTGCCGCGAGGGAACGCTCCGCCGCCGGCCGGCGCCAGCACCGTGACTTCGTCGAAGCGGGTTTCGGTGAAGCTCGGCGCAGTGGTCACCTCGTCTGCCTACCCGCGCGCCGAGCGAACTGTCAACGGTGGTCGCCGCCCGGGCCCTGGCGAATCGACACGAGCCGGAGGACCATCGGTCCATGGCCACGTCACTGGATGAAGTCACGAAGTCTCAGGTGGATCTGCTGCGGTGGACGGACATGCGCCGTCGGGTCCGAGCATTCGTCGACGGCCAGGCGGTCGTCGATTCCGCCGCCCCGATCCAGGTGTGGGAGCCACACCGGGTGGTCGGGTGCTACGCGGTACCGTCCGCCGACATCGAGGGCCTGCTCGAACACCACCGACCGACGATGCCGCCCGCCGAGCACCCGCCGATCCTGACCCCGGCGCATCCGTTCGCGCTGCACACCGCGTCGGGCGCGACGTACGACATCGTTGCCGACGGGCGGATGCTCGCCGGGGCCGCCTTCCGGCTCGACGACCCCGATCTCGCCGACTATGTGCTACTTGACTGGGACGCGTTCGACGAATGGCGTGAGGAGGAACAGACCGTCATGGGGCACGCCCATGACCCGTACCAACGGATCGATTGCCTGCCCACCAGCAGACGCGTCGTCGTACGGATCGGGGACACGGTACTGGCCGAGAGCCGGAATCCCACGCTGCTGCTGGAGACGCACCTGCCGCCGCGGCATTACATCCCGCGGCAGGATGTCCGGATGGACGTTCTCCAGCGCTCCGACACCGTCACCGTGTGCGCCTACAAAGGTCAGGCGACGTACTGGTCGGCACTCGTCGGCGACGAGATCGTCCCCGACATCGCGTGGACCTACACCGATCCGCTGCACGACGCCGAGCCCGTGCGGGACCTCATCTGCTTCTACGACGAGCGGGTCGACCTGGAGATCCGCTGATCACGAGAACGTCGGCGGACCGGCCGGTCGCTTCAACTGGGCGAAGGTCGGGGTCCCCGCGAGGGTGACGAGCGAGGAGTAGAGCGCCTCGGCCTCGTCGCCGGTCGGGAGGTCGGCGAGCACGGGACCGAAGAAGAAGGTGCCGTCGATGCCGAGGATCGGGCTGCCGCCGTCCTCACCGAGAGCATCCTGACCGCGCTGGTGGGATTCACGCACCGCGGTGTCGAACGACTCGTCGTCCATGGCGTCGGCCAGTTCGGCGGGGAGTCCTGCCGCGGTCAGCACCTCGGCGACGACACCGGGTGTCATCTCGTCGCCGGCGTGGTGGATTCGCTTGCCGAGCGCTGTGTAGAGCGGGTCGATCGCGTCTGCGCCGGCTTTCGCGGTCGCAGCTGCGATAACGCGACCCAGACGGCGAGCCGTCTCGAGTCGGCGGTGCTGTTCGTCGGAGTCGGGTTCCTCGTTCTCGTTGAGGATCGCGAGGCTCATGAGATGCCAGTCGACGTCGGCACCGTGGGCGGCCGCGCGGTCACGGAGCCATCGTGACGCCGCCCAGGCGAACGGACACACCGGATCGAAGTAGAAGTCGAAGTGGGTCATGGACGTGCGTGTACCCAGTTCGGCCGGGTTCGATGCGTGCGGCTCAGCGCAGCGAGTAGCGGATCGGCAGGTGCTTGAGTCCGCCGACGAACACGGTCGCGGCCAACTCGGGCTCGCCGGCGAACTCGATCGAGTCCAGACGTGGGATCAGTTCGCTGAACAGGCTTCTCATCTCCATCCGGGCCAGCGCTGCGCCGAGACAGAAATGCACGCCGTAACCGAAGGCCAGGTGTCTGTTCGGGAAGCGCCCGACGTCGAAGGTGAACGGGTCGTCGAAGATCTCTTCGTCCCGGTTTGCCGAAGTGTAAGCGAGATAGACGGATTCGCCCTTGCTGATGGGTACGCCACGCACCGTGGTGTCCGCGGCGGCGGTGCGCATGAACTCCTTGACCGGAGTGGTCCAACGGATCATCTCCTCGACCGCGGTTCCGATGAGGTCGGGCTCGCGGCGGAGACGGTCGAGTTCGCCGGGGTTCTCGATGAGTGCGCGCAGACCTCCGGAGATCGCGTCCTTGGTGGTGTCGTGGCCGGCGCTGGCGACGATCACGTAATAGGAGGCGGTGTCGACGTCGGAGAGAGGCTCACCGTCGATGCGGCCGTTGGCGATTGCCGACGCCAGGTCGCCGGTGGGATTCGCGCGTCGGGAGGCGGTCAGCGTGCTGAAGTAGTTGAAGAAGTCGAGCAGGGTGGCCATCCGCTCCTCGAGCGTGGCGCCGCGCTGGTACTCCTTGTCGTCGGCGCCGAACATCTCCTGGGTGAGCTGGTGCATTCGAGGGAAGTCCTCTTCGGGCAGTCCCAGCAACGACAGGATCACGTACAGCGGGAAGTGGATGGCGATGTCCTCGACGAAGTCACACTCCGGACCGATCTCAACCATCTTGTCGACGTAACGCTTCGCCAGTGCGTCCACCTGTACTTGCAACTCGCGCAACGCGTTCGGCCGGAACCAATCCTGACCGATCGCGCGCACCTTCTTGTGGTGTGGGTCGTCCATGTGGATCAGGGTGCGCAACCCGGCGCCGGACTCGAGCTGCGACCTGGCGAAGTCATCGGCCACGGCGGTTACCAGCACCGGGCGCGGTTCGCTTAGCCACAGGTTGTTGTCGCGCTCGATGTCCATGATGTCGGCGTGCTTGGTGATCGCGTAGAAGGGCCGGTACGGAGCCTTGTCGACGTAGGCGACCGGGTTGTGCGCTCGAAGGTAGGTCATCGCCGCGTGCAGTCGCGGCTCGTCGGCGTAGGCCGTCGGATCGGCGAATACGTTGGCGGCCTCGTCGGTCATGCTCGCGCTCACCGTTGGCGTCCTTCCGTCGAACGGGTGCTTCTCGCTTCGAGTGTCCGATATCGGCGGGTTCCAGATCGGCAGATTGGTGAACCCGATCGATTTACGCTGGACATATGCCTTATCGGGTCCTGGCCGACGGCATCGCGGTCCTGCATCTGATGTTCCTGCTGTACGTCATGTTCGGCGGGTTCATCGCCTGGCGGTGGCCGCGCACCATCGCGCTGCACCTGGTCGCGGTCGGGTGGGGGATGGCGTCGGTGGTCGTCGGTCTGGAGTGCCCGCTCACCGACGCCGAGAACTGGGCGCGGCGTCGGGCCGGGGAGGCCGGATTGCCGCCGACAGGATTCATCGACAACTACCTGACCGGGGTGATCTACCCGGATTCGGCACTCGGGTTGGTTCGTGGGTTGGTCGCTGCACTGGTTGTCGTGTCGTGGGTGGGGTTGTGGTGGCGAGTGCGGACCGGCTCGCGCCGTCGCAGAATCTCGACTTCGGGGTAGGGGCGCCACCTGCAACCGGCGCTAGTGGGGCGAGGTCGCGATCGTGCGGGGCGGGTCAGTCGGTGCCCGGCGGTAGCGCACGCCGAGGCCTCAACAGGGGCAGCATCCACTCGTAGACGGCGTCATCGTTGAGCAAGGTGAAGTGATGGGCGCCGCCGACGTGGAGTCCATCATCGATCTCGAATCCGAGGTGTCGCCTCCGATCTCGACCGCCGCCGCTGTTCGTCATCACCAATCCGTCGCCGACGATGCGGCCGAAGGGGTGGTCGGGTCGCCGGGTCACGGTCGCTGTCACGTAAAGGTGTCGCGCCCCCTGCATGAGCGGCGGATAGTCGACGGCCGGCTGCCTAAAGGCGTCGGGATCGGTGTCGCGCCAATGATCTTCGGCGATCGCCCCGTGGAAGAGATCGCGAACGCCGGCACTGCGACGACCGAGGAGAGTGCCGAACGGGCGGCTGGTCGGCCGCAGGCGCAGGGCAGCAGTCGCCCAGTGAACCCCTCGTGCCAACGGTGCGCCGAGGTGCGGCGTCCCGAGGCATACGGTCTGTCGAACCAGCTTGGGCCAGTACGGGTCGACGGCCTGATGGCACGCACTGCGGATCACCAGGCCGCCCATCGAGTGGCCGATGAGGGTCAGGTCGGTCACCGGTACCGGCCACGACAACACGAGATCGTCGAGTAGCTGGGCGAGACGGCGGCCGTTGTCACTGATGTGTAGTCCCGAGTTGTACCGGATCATGACCTCGGTGCTGCCGAGGTCATCGGCGAGGCGCGCGCCGTAAGTGGGCTTGCCTCCGCGCTCCCACGCGAACTCGGTCTCCATGAGCCCGTGCAGAAACACCGTGAGGTGTCCGGTGGCCCGGGGGAAGGCCGTGGCCAGGTCGCCCGGGGTGATCGGAACGACGGCGCCGTCGACCCGGACGGCGATCTCCGGAGCCAGCGGTGACCGCTCGGCGGTCAGTTGATCACCGATCAACCCGTCGAGGATGCCGATGGCCGTGGCGCCCCGCTTGGTCTCGGACGGAACGCCGGAGTTGTGAACCGTCAGCGACTCGGCGAGGTCGCCGGCCACGTCGACGGTCGATGTGATCGCCGAGTAGACGGACGTGCTGATCGCGTCATGTATCACCTGGGCCGGACGGACCCTCGTTCCCCACGCCACGCGCAGACCGGCGAACACGGTGTCGGCGACGGATGAGTGGACGGCCGCGATGCCCGAGACCGCTTTGTTCAGCTCGTCGCGGCCCAGTGCCGCCAGTGCCGGCAGTTCGCGGGCGGGGGCGGAATCCACAGACATGATTTCAGTGTACGTGTGTCCACTGAAAGCTGGGTCCGGAACGCCGCGGTTTCGGTCACCCGGGACGGTTGAACGGACTGCTGCTCATCCATCCGGCGACGACGGCAAGGCGGGTGAGGCGCGTGCGAGTTCTCCGGGCTCATCCGACTCGATCGTTCTGGCGGTCAGTCCGGGGCGCGACCCACGAATGCGATGGCCTGACATCCCCCGCGGCGCAAAAGCGCGACCTCGACGACACCCGCGCTACTTCCGGCTAGCGCTTCGGGCGGGAAGCGGCGACTCTGGTAGGAGTGGCGCAGATCACAAAATAGAAAGCCATGAGCGGAATGGACTCAACTTTGTTGGCGTTGCATCCTCCGTATGGCTCATACTTGAGCCTGTTGGACTAAAGAGAAAGGTGCACGCGAGTGGACAGCTTCACCCCCACCACGAAGACACAGCAGGCATTGAGCGCTGCTGTGCAGGCGGCGGCCAGTGCTGGCAACCCCGACGTGCGACCGGCCCACATCCTGGTGGCGTTGCTCGATCAGTCCGACGGCATCGCGTCGCCGCTGCTCAAGGCAGTGGGCGTTGACCCGTCGAACATTCGTGCGCAGGCCCAGATGCTGGTCGACCGCATGCCGACGGTGGCCCAGGCCAGTGCCACCCCCCAGCTCTCCCGCGAATCGATCGCGGCGGTCAGCGCAGCTCAGCAACTGGCCGGTGAGCTCGGCGACGAGTACGTCTCGACCGAGCACATCGTCGTCGGTCTGGCGACCGGTGACTCCGATGTCGCCAAGTTGCTGCACAACGCCGGAGCAACCCCGCAGGCCCTGCGCGATGCGTTCGTCGCAGTCCGCGGGAGCAGGCGTGTCACGAGCGAGGACCCGGAGTCGACGTACCAGGCACTCGAGAAGTACTCGACCGACCTGACGGCAGCCGCCCGCGAGGGCAAACTCGACCCGGTCATCGGACGTGACACCGAGATCCGTCGCGTCGTGCAGGTGCTGAGCCGACGGACCAAGAACAACCCGGTCCTCATCGGTGAGCCCGGTGTCGGCAAGACCGCGATCGTCGAGGGCCTCGCCCAGCGTGTCGTCGCCGGTGACGTGCCCGAATCGCTGCGGAACAAGACCGTCATCTCGCTCGACATGGGTTCGATGGTCGCCGGCGCGAAGTATCGCGGTGAGTTCGAGGAGCGGCTGAAGGCCGTGCTCGACGAGATCAAGAACTCCGACGGCCAGATCATCACCTTCATCGATGAGCTGCACACCATCGTCGGAGCCGGTGCGACAGGCGATTCCGCGATGGATGCCGGCAACATGATCAAGCCGATGCTCGCCCGCGGTGAGCTGCGGCTGGTCGGTGCCACGACCCTCGAGGAATACCGCAAGTACATCGAGAAGGACGCCGCGCTCGAGCGTCGCTTCCAGCAGGTGTACGTCGGCGAACCGTCGGTCGAGGACGCCATCGGCATCCTGCGCGGCCTCAAGGACCGGTACGAGTTGCACCACGGTGTGCGCATCACCGACTCCGCATTGGTCGCCGCCGCAACGCTTTCCGATCGTTACATCACCTCGCGCTTCCTGCCCGACAAGGCCATCGACCTCGTCGACGAGGCGGCGTCGCGGCTGCGCATGGAGATCGACTCGCGCCCCGTCGAGATCGACGAGGTCGAGCGCATCGTCCGCCGGCTCGAGGTCGAAGAGGTTGCGCTGCAGAAGGAAACCGACGCGGCGTCGAAGGAACGGCTCGAGAAGTTGCGCGCCGAACTGGCCGATCAGAAGGAGAAGCTCAACGAGCTGTCCGCACGGTGGCAGTCGGAGAAGACGGCCATCGACGCGGTCCGCGACCTCAAGGAAGAGCTGGATCGTCTCCGAGGAGAAGCCGAACGCGCCGAGCGCGACGGTGACCTCGGACGCGCCGCCGAGCTCCGGTACGGCCGAATCCCGGGTCTCGAGAAGGAACTCGAGGCCGCGCTGGAGAAGACCGGTACCGATCCCGGTCAGGACGTGATGTTGCAGGAGGAGGTCGGACCCGACGACGTGGCGCAGGTCGTGTCGGCGTGGACCGGAATCCCGGCCGGACGCATGCTCGAAGGTGAGACCGCCAAGCTGCTGCGCATGGAGGACGAGCTGGGTAGGCGCGTCATCGGGCAGAAGGCTGCGGTCGAGGCCGTCTCCGACGCGGTGCGTCGTGCCCGAGCCGGTGTCGCCGACCCGAACCGGCCGCTGGGTTCGTTCATGTTCCTCGGCCCGACCGGCGTCGGCAAGACCGAGCTGGCCAAGGCGCTCGCCGAGTTCTTGTTCGACGACGAGCGGGCGATGGTCCGTATCGACATGAGCGAGTATGGCGAGAAGCACAGCGTCGCAAGGCTCGTCGGTGCTCCACCCGGCTACGTCGGGTACGAGGCCGGTGGCCAGCTGACCGAAGCGGTGCGGCGTCGGCCGTACACGGTGGTCCTGTTCGACGAGATCGAGAAGGCCCACCCGGACGTGTTCGACGTGCTGCTGCAGGTGCTCGACGAAGGTCGACTCACCGACGGCCAGGGACGGACGGTGGACTTCCGCAACACCATCCTGATCCTGACCTCGAACCTCGGCGCCGGTGGCGACAAGGACCAGGTCATGATGGCGGTGCGCTCGGCGTTCAAGCCCGAGTTCATCAACCGCCTCGACGATGTGGTCATCTTCGACGCCCTGAGCCCCGAAGAGCTGGTGTCGATCGTCGACATCCAGCTCGGACAGCTCAAGAAGCGGCTGGCCCAGCGTCGCCTCGACCTCGAGGTCTCGCCCAAGGCCAAGGAATGGCTGGGCGCACGTGGATTCGATCCGCAGTACGGTGCCCGTCCGCTCCGCCGCCTGGTGCAGCAGTCCATCGGCGACCAGCTCGCCAAGCAGCTGCTCTCCGGCGACATCCGAGACGGCGACGTCGTTCCGGTGAACGTCAGTGCAGACGGCGAGTCACTGGTTCTCGGCTGATCACGAGTGACACGACCAGGGGCCCATCCTTCGGGGTGGGCCCCTTCGTCGTCTGCGGCGGGTGGCGCGGACCGGTCTGGTAGTGGCGACGCGTCGGTGGGGGCGAGTCGACCGCTCGCAACCCCGCGCGTCCTGGCATCATCGCGGACATGAGCAGGATGGACGCCGTCGAGTTGCCGGCCACCGCGCTCGTCGAATTCCTCGAGTCGGCGGCATTCGCGGAGATGCTCGACCCCGAGGACGAGCGTTCCGCGTCACGGGATGCGCGGTCGCGGAGGGCCGAGGTCGTCGACGTCGTGAATGCGATCGACACCAACGCGGGCCGACGGTTCGTCGACCGTGAGCGTGCCGGCGAGGTGATCATCGGCGGTCTGCGCGGAGGCGGTCTCGGGGTGCGGCCGTCTGTAGTCGACGCGGTCCTCGATCTCCTGCGGCCGGTCGGGGTCGCGGCGCCGGGCGCCCCGAACCCCGTGCCCCTCGAAGTCCAGTCCGTACTCGGCGTCTACATCTACGCATTGGTCGATCCGCGTGATGCATCCGTGTTCTACGTGGGTGCGGGTCGCGGCAACCGGGTCCACCAGCACGCCCGCGCGGCGCTGGCCGGTGTCACGCCGGATGCCGGGGAGGTGGTGGGGGACGCCGAGTCGCCGGCGGTCTGGACTGCGACCGAGGAGCGCATCCGGGACATCGATGCCGACGGATTCGGCGTGGAGCACTGGATTCTCCGCCACGGCGACGACGTCGTCGATTCCGCTGAGATGTTGGCGGCGTATGTCCAGCAGTTCACGGTCGAGTTCGCCGGCCTGGCACGACTCCCGCTGACGAACAGTGCGTCGAGCGGCGCGATCCAACTGGACGAGATGGTGCTGCAGCACGCGGCGCCGCTCGCACCTCCGCTGCCCGAGCCGTGCGTGCTGGTGAAGGTCGACGATTCCGCCCGACCAGACGCCGGTGCCGAGCAGATCTATGAGTGGGCGCGCAGTGGATGGCGGGCCGGACCACATCGCACGGTGCCCGATCTCCCGGTCCTGGTGTTCGCCGACGACATCGTCCGCGCGGTGCACCGCGTCGATTACTGGGAGGCGTATCGGGATGCCGACGGCAACCTCGACCCGAAACGGTGGGTCTACACCGGCTCGCCGGATGCCGAGCTGGAGGCGCGGTACGTCGGTACGAGTCTGCGCGAGGTGCGCGAGCGTCGCGGCGGGAAGTGGAACCACAACGGATGGCACCCGTACGGACAGGTGTGACCGGTCCCGGTGACCGGCTCCTCGACGAGAAACGCCCCTGAGGACAACCCTCCAGAGGTTCGCGGACGACACTGTGTCGCCGGCGGTCCCGTGGAGGGGGTGTTTCAGGGGCGTTTCTCAGGGGTGCTTTACAAGGGGGGGCGAGCGAGGCGGCGGAACCCTAGCCGGTGGCAGCCAAGCCCGGCACGGTCTGACGCAGCCGGATGAGACCGTCGCGAATACGTGACTTGACCGTGGGAAGCGCGACCCCGAGGTGCTCGGCGACCTCGCGGTAGGTGAGTCCGTGGAAGTAGGCCAGTTCGATGGCCTGGCGCTGGATGGGGGTGAGGCTCTCGAGGCCGGTGTGGATCAGGCGAGCGATCTCTCGTCGCTCCACCGACTCACTGACCTCGTCGATCTCTCGGCTCGTGTCGGCGATGCCGTAGGCGACGGTGCGTCGGGTCGCGGCGGACTCCGACCGAACGCGGTCGACGGCCCGGCGGTGAGCCAGGGTCAGAATCCAGGAGAGTGCCGAACCGGAGCGGGGGTCGTAGGTCTCGGCGTTGCGCCAGACGGCCAGGAAGGTCTCCTGCGTCGCTTCCTCGCTGTAACCGGGATCGCGCAACACGCGGAGTGTCATGCCGTACACCCGGTCACAGGTTGCGTCGTAGAACTGGGCGAAAGCGTCCATGTCCCCGGTCGCCACGCGGGCAAGGAGGTTGTTCAGGTCGGATTCATGCATCACGAAACTCCTTGGCGCAGATGTGTTGTCTCGCTTCCGAAGCGGGATTCGGCGTCGGTGCCGGAGTGCTCTCGGTGCGATGTGACCAACGCTATGCGGGCAGCGGCGAGAAGTGACCATCGAGAGACACAACGGGATGCTTTCGCAATCTTTGGTAACGGAACGATAACGGCGGCCATCTGTCGTAGCCGTGCCGTAGCCTCCTCGCCACGAAGGGAGACGTATGTCCGCAGACACGATAGAGGGACCAGACGGTCGGCTGCGTTGCTTCTGGGCGGGCCGCGAGCCGGAAACCGCCTATCACGACACCGAATGGGGATTCCCGACCACCGACGATACGTCGTTGTTCGAGCGGGTGTGCCTCGAAGGCTTCCAGTCGGGCCTCAGCTGGCGCACGATCCTGATGAAACGGGAGAACTTCCGCGCGGCCTTCGCCGGCTTCGACGTGGAGAAGGTCGCGCGCTACACCGACGCCGACGTCACGCGCCTGCTGGACGACGCGGGCATCATCCGGCATCGCGGAAAGATCGAAGCGGCGGTCAACAACGCGCAGCGGGCCGTCGAGCTCATCGACGAGTTCGGCTCGCTCGAGTCGTACTTCTGGGGATATGCGCCCGCCGATGATCACGTGCCGAACTCGATGACGACGTCACCCGAGTCGGTCGCGATGTCGAAAGACCTCAAGAAGCGCGGATGGCGTTTCGTGGGGCCGACCACGATGTTCGCCCTCATGCAGGCGACCGGGATCGTCAACGACCACGCCTACGAATGCGTCATTCGGGACGAGGTGGCCGCGGCACTTCGGCAGCGATTGTAGACAATCACACAATGTGCCATCATCCGGAGCATGAACGCCCAGATCGGCATCGGGATGGTGTGCCCGTTCGACATGGCTCTCGACCGGGAGTTGTGGCGCTGGATGCCGGACTCGGTCTCGCTGTACTTCACGCGGACCGGTTACATCGATGCTCCCGTCGACGTCGAACTGTGCCGCGATCTGAACAATCACGCGGAGATCTCGGCAGCGGTCAGGGCAGTCTCGTCGGTCGGGCCGCGAACGTTCGGTTACGCGTGTGCATCGGGCAGCTTCGTCTACGGGATGGCGGGCGCGGTGGAGATCTCCAACTGCATGCTCGCCGCGGGCGCGGAGCGCGCGGTCACGACGTCAGAGGCCTTGATCCGGGCGCTGGACATGCTGAACGTGGGGACGCTCGCCGTCGCCACGCCGTACACAGCCGCGCTCACCGGACTCCTCTGCGACTTCCTCGCGGAGTCCGGCAGGAGCGTCGTGGCCCAGGCCGGTCTCGGTCGCGATCGCGAGATCTGGACCATCCCGTACCGCGTGACCGCGGATCTCATCCGCGCCGCGAATCATCCCGATGCCGACGCCGTCTTCGTCTCCTGTACCAACCTGTGGACCTACGACATCCTGGCCGACCTGGAGGCGGAGCTCGGCAAGCCGGTTCTCTCCGCCAACCAGGTGACCGCGTGGGCGACGCTGTGCGACGCCGGCGTGTTCGGCGGCGAGATCACCCCGGTGGGCTGGCCGACAACCCATGCGCAATCGCTGTTCGCCCGTAGCATTGCCGCATGACCTCTGACGCCGCGACGTTCGGCGAGGCGGGTACCGCCAAGTACGTGAACCTGACGACCTATCGCAAGGACGGCACTCCGGTCGCGACACCGGTGTGGGCGGTACTCGACGGAGCCCGATTGCTCGTGTGGACCGAAACCGAAGCATGGAAGGTCAAGCGGATCAGGCGGAATCCGAAGGTCCTGGTCCAGGCCACGGATGCGCGGGGCAAGAAGCTGTCCGGCGAGCCGGTCGCCGGCACCGCGGTTGTGCTCGACGCCGAGGGCACCGCACACGTTCGCAAGAAGCTCGGCGAGAAGTACGGGCTGCTCGCGCGGGTACTGATCTTCGCCAGCAAGGTGCGTCGTGGAGAAAGCGGCACCATCGGGATCGCGATCACGGCGACATAGCGGGACCCCCGGTCAGTACGACCGGTGACAAGGGGTCGTCAAGAACTGCCGGCGGCCCGTAAGAACGGCGTTAAGAACTCTCCGGTGCCCCGCGGGGCGCGTGATCCTTCGGTGTGCCCACCGCACGGTGGGCCATCGGTGCGATCAGAGAGTGAGTCATCGTGGCGGATGTGCTGTTCCTGCTGCTTGCCATCGCAGGGTTCGGTCTGTGCGTACTTGCCGTTCGCGGCCTCGATCTGCGGATCAAGTCGTGACCGCGGCCGGGGTGACCAACGTCGTACTCCTCGTGCTCGCGGCGGCGGCGATGGTGTACCTTCTCCTGGCTCTCGTGTTCCCGGAGAGGTTCTGAGAAACGATGGGCACAGTTGCTGCCGGCCTCCTGCAGTTCGGAGCGCTCATCGTGATCCTGGTCGCCGTCTACGTGCCGCTGGGCGACCACATGGCGCGTGTGTACACCGGGCAACGAGACCTCGGCGTCGAGCGCATCCTCTATCGACTGGCCCGTGTCGATCCGCGTAGGCAACAGTCCTGGTTGGGGTATGCCCTTGCCGTACTGGGGTTCTCGGCGGTCTGCTTCGCGGTCCTCTACGCGGTCCAGAGGCTCCAGGGAATCCTCCCGTTCTCCGACGGCAAGGCCGGCGTCTCGCCGGCAACGGCGTTCAACACCGCGATCTCCTTCGTCACCAACACCAACTGGCAGTCGTACTCACCTGAGCTCGTGATGACCAACCTGACCCAGATGGCAGGACTGGCGGTGCAGAACTTCGTCTCCGCGGCGGTCGGGATGGCCGTCGCCATCGCGCTCGTCCGCGGGATCGTCAACCGTGGGGCCACCGGCGAGATCGGGAACTTCTGGGTTGATCTCGTGCGCGGCGTGGTCCGGATTCTGTTGCCGCTGAGCATCATCGTGGCGACGCTGCTGCTGAGTCAGGGGGTCGTGCAGTCCTGGCACAGCGGATTCACGTGGACGACGCTCGACGGTGCGGAGGTGCACAGTGTGGTCGGTCCGTTCGCTTCGCAGGAGGCGATCAAGGAACTCGGCACCAACGGCGGCGGGACGTTGTCGGCGAACTCGGCGCACCCGTTCTCCAATCCCACACCGTTCTCGAATCTGGTCGAGATCTTCGCGCTGCTGGTGATCCCGGTCTGCCTCACCCGGACCTACGGGACCCTCGTCCGAGACCGGCGCCAGGGACTGACTCTTCTCGCCGTGATGGCGGGGATCTGGGCGATCATGCTTACCGTCGTATGGATCTTCGAGAGTCATGCGTCCGGGTCGGCAGCTCGGGCGGCGGGCGCCATGATGGAAGGCAAAGAGGTGCGCTTCGGGATTCCGGGTTCGGCGCTGTTCGCGGTGTCGACGACCGGGACCTCTACCGGTGCAGTCAATGCCGCGCACGACAGCTTCTCCGCGGCCGGCGGGGGTGCGGTCCTGTGGAACATGCTTCTCGGCGAGGTCGCGCCCGGTGGGGTCGGTTCGGGACTGTACGGAATCCTGATGATGGCGGTGATCACCGTCTTCGTCGGCGGGCTACTGGTCGGCAGGTCGCCGACGTTCCTCGGCAAGCGGATCGGACAGCCGGAGATGACCATGGCGGCGCTCTATGTCCTCGTCATGCCGGCACTCGTGCTGGCCGGCACGGCGATCTCGGTGATCCTGGCGTCGACCACGGAGGCGCAGGGGAACGGAGGCGAGCCGGGAACACCCGGTGCGATCCACGGTTTCGGTGAGGTGCTCTACGCCTACGCGTCGGCGGCCAACAACAACGGCAGTGCCTTCGGTGGGCTCGCGGTGACCGGTGACTGGTTCCAGTCCTCTCTGGGCATGGCGATGCTGCTGGGTCGGTTCGTGCCGATCGTGCTCGTGCTCGCACTCGCGGGCCTTCTCGCCCGGCAGCGTCCGCGCGGCACGGCCGACGAGGGCGCAGCCGAGAGCACCGGCATCATCGGTGCCCGCCCGACCGGACCGGTGGGACCCGGTCACGGGCGCGCCGTCCTGGAGGCCGCGTCGGCCCGTCCGGTGGCACGACCGGAGGTTCTCTCCGCCCTGCCCACCCACGGTCTTCTCTACGGAACGCTGCTCATGGCGACCATCGTGCTGGTCGCCGGACTCACCTTCTTCCCGGCCATGGCGCTGGGACCCATCGCGGAGGCGCTGCTGTGACCACACCCCTGATCGACACCGCCCCGGACGCCTCCCACGCCGAACCTGCCGCGGGCGACGAGCCGGAACTGTTGTCCCGCGGCGCTTTCGACGTCCGCTCGCTCGTGACGTCGATGCCGATGGCCCTGCGAAAGCTGAACCCTCGCGATCAGGCCCGCAACCCGGTGATGTTCGTGGTGTTCCTCGGCGCTGTCGTCACCACCGCCCTGGCGGTCCTTCGTCCGTCCTGGTTCGCCTGGACCGTGGCGGCCTGGTTGTGGTTCACCGTCGTGTTCGCCGCTCTCGCCGAGGCGGTCGCCGAGGGGAGAGGGCGGGCGCAGGCCGAGAGTCTGCGAAAGATCAAGCGTGACACCGTGGCCCGTCGACTACGAGCTGACGGTGGCTTCGACGAGGTCCTCGGTGGTGCGCTGCGGGTCGGCGACCTCATCGTCGTGGAGGCGGGCGAGGTCATCGCCGGCGACGGAGATGTGGTCGACGGCATCGCGACCGTCGACGAGTCGGCGATCACCGGCGAATCGGCTCCCGTCGTGCGGGAATCCGGGGGAGACCGGTCCGCGGTCACCGGCGGCACCGTCGTCCTCTCCGACCGGATCGTCGTCAAGATCACGACGGCACCGGGTGAGACCTTCGTCGACCGCATGATCGCGCTGGTCGAAGGCGCGGACCGCAAGAAGACGCCCAACGAGATCGCGCTCGACATCCTGTTGACGAGCCTGACGATCATCTTCCTGCTGGCGGTGGTGGCGATCGGGCCCATGCAGGAGTACGCCGGCCGGTCGCCGGATCCCGTCGAGTTGATCGCACTGCTGGTGTGCCTCATCCCGACCACCATCGGCGCCCTGCTCAGCTCGATCGGAATCGCGGGGATGGATCGGCTCGTCCAGCGCAACGTACTTGCGATGTCCGGCCGGGCGGTGGAGGCCGCCGGCGACATCGACACCTTGCTGATGGACAAGACCGGGACAATCACCTACGGCAACCGCCGGGCCACCGCCCTGCACCCGGCGCCGGGCGTGTCCGTCGACGAACTGGCGCGGGTGGCCTCGGAGTGCAGTCTCGCCGACGACACTCCCGAGGGACGGAGCATCGTCGAACTGTGCCGGACCTCGTACGGGGTGGAACCGGTCGCGGAGGCCCCGACCGTCGGCTCGACGCGCCGCGAGGTGGTCGCCTTCACCGCCCAGACCCGCATGAGCGGCGTCGACCTGCACGGGGCCGACCTGCACGACGCCGACGCGGTGGTCGTGTACCGCAAGGGAGCTGCCGACGCACTCGGACGGTGGGTCGCCGAGTCGGCGGGAACCGTGGAACCGGCGGTCCTCGCGGACGTGGAGCGCATTTCCACCGACGGCGGTACACCGCTCCTGGTCGGCGTGCACGAGGCGGGCCGGCCCGCCCGCGTGCTCGGAGTGATCGCGTTGTCCGACGTCGTGAAGCCGGGGATGACCGCGCGATTCGCCCAGTTGCGCTCGATGGGTATCCGCACGGTCATGGTCACCGGCGACAACCCGCTCACCGCCCGTGCCATCGCGGCCGAGGCCGGGGTCGACGACTTCGTCGCCGAGGCCACCCCCGAGGAGAAGCTCGCACTCATCCGTTCCGAGCAGCAGGCCGGGCGCCTCGTCGCGATGACCGGGGATGGAACCAACGACGCACCCGCGCTCGCGCAGGCCGACGTCGGGCTGGCGATGAACACGGGGACCTCGGCGGCCAAGGAGGCCGGCAACATGGTCGACCTCGACTCCGACCCGACCAAGCTCATCGAGGTGGTCGCGATCGGCAAGCAGCTGCTCATCACCCGCGGGGCTCTCACCACCTTCTCGCTCGCCAACGACCTCGCGAAGTACTTCGCGATCCTCCCGGCGATGTTCGCCGCGGTCCATCCGCAGCTCGAGGCCCTCAACGTCATGGGTCTGCATTCGGCGGAGTCGGCCATGGTCTCCGCGGTGATCTTCAATGCGCTGATCATCGTCGCGCTCATCCCGCTCTCGTTGCGGGGAGTGCGTTACCGCCCGTCGTCGGCATCGAAGCTGTTGGGCCGCAACCTGATCGTGTACGGGCTCGGCGGGGTGGTCGCACCCTTCGTCGGCATCTGGCTGATCGATCTCGTCGTCCGTTTCGTTCCGGGAATGGGGTGAGCACGATGACCACGATCGCGACCGGTCTCCTCCGGCAGTGCGGCGCCGCACTGGGGATGCTCCTCGGACTGACACTCATCCTCGGGTTCGCCTATCCCGCCGCGGTGTGGGCGATCTCGCGGGTGGACTCGTCGAGTGCGGAGGGCTCACGTCTGGTCGACGCCTCCGGGTGTGCGGTGGGCTCCTCGCTCATCGGAGTCGATCCGCAGGTCGAGGCCGGCGGACCGGACCCGTACCTCCACGCGCGTGTCCTCGGTGCCGAGGGCGCGCCGATGGCCACCGGCGATCCGTCCGCATCGTCGGCGAGCAATCAGGGGCCGAACAGCGTCATCCTCCTCGACAACGTCGAGGCCCGGCGTGCGCTGATCGCCGAGCGGGAAGGAGTGTCACCGCAGGCGGTTCCGGCCGATGCCGTCACCGGATCGGGGTCGGGACTCGACCCCCACATCAGTCCGGCATATGCCGCACTTCAGGTGCCGCGACTGGCACGCGAGAACCGTCGCCCGCCGGAGGAGATACGGTCGCTGATCGCCGCCCACACCCAGGGCAGACAGTGGGGGTTCCTCGGTGAGCCGCGGGTCGACGTCCTCGAGGTGAACCTGGCGCTCGGTCACGGGCCGGCCACGTGTCACACCCGTTGACCGGCGATAGAATCGGCGGATGACCTCAGCGGCGGGACCGGCGACGACGCGGGTCACGAGGCCTCAGGCGGCGTCGCGCCGACGCTCGGAAGGTCGCGGCACGTTGCAGGTGTTCCTCGGATGCGCACCCGGCGTCGGGAAGACCTACGAGATGCTGGCGCAGGCCCGGAACCTCAGGGACGAGGGTGCAGACGTGGTGGTCGCGGTCGTCGAATCGCATGGGCGGCCCGCGACCGCGGCCCTCGTCGAGGGTCTGGAGGTGATCCCCAGGATCGCCCTCCCGTATCGGGGGGCGACATTCGACGAGATGGACCTCGACGCCGTCCTGGCGCGCCATCCTCAGGTGGTGCTGGTCGACGAACTCGCCCACACCAACACTCCGGGATCGCGAAATGCCAAGCGGTGGCAGGATATCGAGGAACTCCGTGACGCCGGTATCGACGTCTGCTCGACCGTGAACATCCAGCACCTCGCCAGCCTGAACGACGTCGTCGCCCAGATCACCGGTGTCGTGCAGAGGGAGACGGTGCCCGACGACGTCGTTCGCGGCGCCGATCAGATCGAACTCGTCGACATCGACCCGCAGGCGCTACGGCAGCGACTGTCCGCGGGCAAGGTCTACCCGTACAGTCGGGTCGACGGGGCTCTGGGCAACTACTTCCGGCAGGGCAACCTCACCGCGCTGCGCGAGTTGGCCCTGTTGTGGCTGGCCGACCAGGTCGACGACAAACTCGCCGATTATCGTGCGGCACACTCGATCACCGACACCTGGGAAGCACGCGAACGAGTCGTGGTGGCGATCACCGGCGGGCCGGAGTCGCCCACCCTGTTGCGTCGGGCCAGTCGTATCGCGTCGCGATCGAGCGCGGAACTGCTGGCCGTACACGTGGTCCGCGGGGACGGGCTCAGTGATCGCGGCGTCGATCTCACCGCACTCCGAGAGCTCGCCGCCGGTTTCGGCGCACGGATCCACACGGTGGTCGGTGACGACATCCCGGCCACGCTGCTCGTGTTCGCGCGCGGGGTCAATGCCACCCAATTGGTTCTGGGTACGTCCCGTCGACCGCGTTGGCAACGGATCTTCGACGAAGGTGTCGGGGCGACGGTCGTGAGCGGTAGCGGGCGCATCGACGTGCACATGGTCACGCACGAGGAGACGCCCCGCCGACACCGGCTCGACATCCGTGACACCAGGTTCCATCGACCGCTGAGCTGGGTCCTCGCGGTGGTCGTACCGCTGGTGGCGACCGGTGTGCTGCGGTTGCTCGATCCCTGGCTCGGGTTCACCAGTCAGTCGGCGCTGTTCTTCGTGTCGGTGCTCGCGGTGTCGATGCTCGGAGGCATCGCGCCCGCGGCGTTGTCGGCGGTGGTCTCCGGCCTTCTGCTGAACTACTTCTTCACCGATCCCCGGTTCACCTTCACCATCGATCAACCGGACAACCTGATCACCATCCTGGTGATGCTGCTCATCGCGATCGCCGTGGCCGCCCTGGTCGATTCGGCGACGGTACGGCGTGCTCAGGCGCAGGAGGCCACCCGCGAGGCGGAACTGCTGGCGATGTTCTCCAGCGTCGTGCTCGGCGGCGCCGATGTCCCGGGCCTGCTCGAACGGTTACGTGAGACCTACGACCAGACGGCCGTCGCACTGGTCCGACGCACGTCGAAGACCACTCGGACGGTGGAGGCCTGGGTCGGCGACTGCCCGCTGAACGGTCCGGATGACGCGGACACGACGTGTTCGGTACCGGGTGGGCAGTTCGAGTTGCTGCTCCGCGGGCCGAGACTCGGCGCGCGGGACCGGCGGGTGCTGGCCGCCGTGGCCGGGCAGGCAGCAGGTGCCGTCGAGCGGCACGCCCTGGAGGTCGAGGCGGCCTCTGCCGAGGCGCTGGCCCGAACCGATGAACTCCGGCGCGCGTTGCTGTCCGCGGTCGGCCACGATCTCCGCACACCGCTCGCGGCGGCGAAGGCCGCGGTGTCCAGTCTTCGTAGCGACGACGTCACCTTCAGCCCCGACGACACCGCGGAACTGCTGGCAACGGTCGACGAGTCGGTCGACCATCTGGCGGGTCTCGTCGGCAACCTGCTCGACTCCTCTCGGCTCGCCGCAGGGGCGGTGCGACCCCAGATGCAGCACACGTTCCTGCCCGAGGTCGTGCACCGCGCCGCCGCCGAGGTGCAACGGCTCAACCCGGACCTCGTTCTGACCATCGAGCTCGGCCAGGCGTGGGCGTACACCGACCCCGGTCTACTGGAACGCGCGCTCGCGAATCTCGTCGACAACGCCCACCGGCACGGCGGATCCGAGGTCGAGATCACCGTCAGCGGAACCGGTGATGACCCGCCGCGCTGCGTGATTCGCGTCGTCGACCACGGGCCCGGATTGCCCACGACCGACCGTGAACAGGTGTTCGCGGCCTTCCATCAGGGCGGCGACACTGCGGGGGCGTCGTCCGGGGTGGGGCTCGGCTTGTCCGTGGCCCACGGGTTCATCTCGGCGATGGGAGGAGAACTGTCCGCCGGGGACACTCCCGGTGGCGGAGCCACCCTGGTCGTGGACCTGCCCACAGTGGCTGACCTTCCGCGATCGGAGGAGGGGAGCCGATGAACGCCGACAAGAGTCGCGTCCTCGTGGTCGACGACGAGCCCCAGTTGCTGCGCGCGCTGCGGATCAATCTGAACGCGCGCGGTTTCGCGGTGTCCACGGCGGCAACCGGCGCGGCAGCCCTGTCGGCTGTTGCGCGGTTCAACCCGCACGTCGTCGTCCTGGACCTCGGACTTCCCGACATCGACGGGTTGACGGTCCTCGAGGGTCTGCGCGGATGGACGTCCGTCCCGGTCATCGTGCTCTCGGCGCGGACCGACGCGGCGGACAAGGTGGTGGCGCTGGACTCCGGTGCCGACGACTACGTCACCAAACCCTTTGGGATGGAGGAGTTCCTGGCCCGGTTGCGGGCAGCCCTGCGGCGGGGCGCCGCGTCGGGGGTGACTGCGGAGTCGCCGGTGGTGGACGCCGGCGCGTTCGTCGTCGACCTCGCGGCGAAACAGGTGACCCGCGAGCAGGAGCCGGTCCATCTCACTCCGACGGAGTGGGGAATCCTGGAGATGCTGGTCCGCCACGAAGGGAAGCTGGTGTCCCAGAGCGACATCCTGAACTCGGTCTGGGGTCCCGGCTATCTCGGGCAGAGCAACTATCTTCGCGTCTACCTCGCGAGTCTCCGACGGAAACTCGAGGAAGATCCGGCACACCCGCGCCACCTGATCACGGAGGCGGGGATGGGCTACCGATTCGTGCGTGCATGATCGGCCCAGCCGACATCCCTGCGGGTCTGGCGGAGCAGTCCACGCTGGGGCCCGCCTGGCAGGGCTGGCTTCGCCGGCTGCCCGCAACCGCGTCGGGGCTTCTCGACGCCTGGGAGCTCCGCCGCGACGGGGAGGAACTGTGGCACGGCTTCGAGTCGCTGGTGATCCCGGTGATCGACCGGAACGGACAGCGTGCGGTCTTGAAGGTCGCCTTCGACGGCGACGACGAGGGCGCCCAGGAAGCACTCGGACTGCAGCACTGGGCCGGACGCGGTGCGGTGCGGATGCTGCGTGCCGACCCGCGGCTGCGCGCGCTGCTCCTCGAACGACTGGGGCGGACGGACCTCACGACGGTCGAGGACGACGAGGCCTGCCGCGTGGTCGCGGAACTGTATGGCGTCCTGCACATACCGGCGCCCGGACGGATGACGCCTCTGACCACGCATCTGGAGCACTGGCTGGCGGGGCTGGCCCGTATGTCCCGCGACGCTCCGGTGCCGAGACGGTTTGTCGAACAGGCACTTTCACTCGGCCGGAACTTTCTCTCCGATGAGTCGACGGTGGGTGTCGTCGTTCACGGCGACCTGCACCACGAGAACGTACTGTTGGCGCCGTCCGCCGGCCGACGTTGGCTCGCGATCGACCCGAGCCCGATGTCGGGCGACCCGCACTACGAGCCCGCGCCGATGCTGTGGAATCTCCTCGACCGCCGAAGGGGTGACCCGCGGTACGTGATCCGCTCCCGTTTCCACAGCATCGTCGACGCCGCCGGACTCGACCCGGACCGGGCGCGCGACTGGGTGATCGTGCGGATGATCCTCAACGCGCACTGGGCGACCGAGGATGCGGAGAACGCCTCGCGTGCCCTTACCGTAAGTGATCGCGAGTGGATCACCACCTGTATCACGGTGGCCAAGGCGGTCATCGACTGACCGTCAGCGAGTGAAGAGGGTTCCCAATTCCGGTATGAACGAGTTGATCCCGGCGAGACGCAACCCCTGCCACGCGGTGACCTGATTGGCGGTCAGGACCGGCTTCGCGAACTTCTCCTCGAGTCCGGTGATCCACATCGCGGTGTGCAGGGCGGTGTCGGGGATGAGGAGCGCCTCTGCGTCGGGGTGGTCCGCGGCCGCGATCATGTCGAAAAGGCCGTCTCCGTCCAGGATTCCGGCTTCGGAGGCGGTCCCGATGTCGTTGGCGCGCAGCGAGACCACCTCGATGCCGCCGTCGCCGAGGAAACCGATGAACCGTGAGGCCAGGGGATCGGGGTAGGTTGCGGCGATCGCGACCCGGGACAGTCCGAGGTGGTGACACGCCTCGACGAAGGCCAGCGAGGTCGACGACGCGGGAAGGCCGGCGAGGGCCGCGACGTCGGCCACCTGACGTCGGGCGCCGTCGAGGCCGTAGACGAAACTCCCGGAGGTGCAGGCCCACATCACCGACGCCGGTTGATCGGCCTGGGCTCGTCGCAGCCCCTCGGCGAGGCGGTGCTGTTCGCCGACCGCGGCCATGGCGTCGACGGTGTGGTCATCGGACTCGATCTCGGTGATGGTCACCGGCAGGCGGACGTCGGTGCCTGCGGCCACGAGCACGGACGCGATGAGCTCGTAGTCGTCTTCGGCAGCGTGACCGGGATAGAGCATCGCGACGGTGGTTGTCACCCGCACACCTCCAAGGTAGATTGTCAACAATCTACCAACTGCGACAGACTAGAGGGCGCATGTCGGAAACAGCACGGTGGCTCAGCGCCATCGAACTGGCCGACGCCTACCGGACCGGTGAGCTGACGCCGGAGGCGGTGGCCGTCGAACTGCTCGACGCCGTCGACCAGGTCGACCCTTCCGTCAACGCATTCTGCCTCGTGGATCGGGACGCGACCCTCGCCGCCGCCCGGGAGGCCGGCGAACGTTTCAGGGCGGGCACTCCGCTGGGGCCGCTCGACGGGGTGCCGGTCAGCATCAAGGACCTGCTGCTCACCGGCGGCTGGCCCACCCTGCGCGGGTCGCTGATGATCGAGTCGGATCAGATGGCGTGGGACACCGACGCCCCCGCGGTCGCGCGACTCCGCGAGGCCGGCGCGGTGATGCTGGGCAAGGTCACCACACCGGAATTCGGGTGGAAGGGCGTCACCGACAGCCCGCGTACCGGCATCACCCGCAACCCGTGGAACGCACTGCGGACGTCCGGAGGATCGAGTGGTGGTTCTGCCGCGGCCCTGGCGGCCGGACTCGGTCCGCTGTCGGTGGGAACCGACGGCGGGGGATCGATCCGGATACCGGCCGCCTACTGCGGGGTGGTCGGATTCAAGGCCACTCTCGGCCGGGTCCCGATGTATCCGCCGAGTCCGTTCGCGCCGGTCGCGCACGTCGGGCCGATGACCAGGACGGTCGGCGACTGCGCGCTGCTCCTCGACGTCCTCAGTGGGCACGATCCGCGGGACTGGTCGGCGCTGGCGACGCCCACCGAGAGCGCCGCCGCCGCCATCGCCGACGTCCGGGACCTCTCCGATCTGCGTATCGGGTACAGTTCCGACCTCGGCTTCGGCTCGAATGATCCTGGGATACAGTCCAATACGGACCGCGTGGTATCGGTGCTCGAACAGCTCGGGGCGACGGTGGAGAAGGTGGACCTCGGCTGGGAAGACCCGGCGTGGGCGTATCACATCATCTGGTTCGCCGGAGCCGACGTGGTGGTGCGAGGGCTCGGCCCGGGCGCGCAGGAGAAGGTCGACCCGCTGCTCCTCGAGGCGCTCGAACGACACCGAGACTTCACCGCGGACGACGTCGTCAGCGCGAACGCGCTGCGCATGGAGATGGGAACCACGATGGGTCTCTTCCACGAGGAGTTCGACCTGCTCGTCACCCCCTCGATGCCCACCGTGGCCTTCGAGGCGGGACGCACCGTTCCCGAAGGATCGGCATCGCCGGACTGGACGTCCTGGACGCCGTACAGCTATCCGTTCAATCTCACCGGGCAGCCCGCGATCACGGTACCCAGCGGATTCGTCGACGGTCTGCCGACCGGCGCTCAGTTCGTCGCTGCGCGACACCGGGATACGACCGTGCTGCGGGTCGCGGCGGCGTACGAGGCGGCCGCCGGCTTCACGATGTTGGGAGACCGTCCGTGACCGGCCGTGCCGAACGATTCATCACCGTGACACTCGAGAAGCGGGGGGTGACGGCGGTGGCGCGGATGCTCGACGCCGAGGCGCCGCGGACGGCGGCAGCGGTCTGGGATGCGCTGCCGCTGGGTGGCCAGGTGTTCCACGGCAAGTTCGCGCGCAACGAGATCTACACGCTGCTACCGGCATTCGCGCCGGTGGAGCCGGGTCCCGAGAACACTACCATCACGCCGATTCCCGGCGACCTGTGCTACTTCACCTTCGACGGTGTTTTGGACAACCCCGCATATGGGTACGATCCCACATCCGCACCGGCCGAACACCGGCTGCTCATCGACCTCGCAGTCTTCTACGGAAGAAACAACCTGCTGGTCAACGGCGATGTCGGCTGGGTACCGGGGAACGTGTTCGCCACCATCACGGAGGGCCTGGAAGACTTTGCGGCGGCTTGCAACGACATCTGGATGGGCGGCGCGCGGGGGGAAACGCTCACCTATGCGAGCTTCGAGCGGTAAGAAAGAAGGAATGACGGTGGCGATCACAGTGGATGGGGACGGCCCGGGCGTGGACGGCCCGGGGGGTCGGCGCGCCGCTTCTCACCAGGGAAAACGAGGCGGCTCGACGCGCCGTCGAGTGCTCACGCCACTGGTGCAGGAGTCGACACCGGCGATCATCGCGCGTAAGTTGCACAATGCCATTGCGAACGGCGACTTCCCACCCGGGTCGCAGTTGACGGAGTCCGGTCTCGCCGCAGACCTGGGCGTCAGCCGCGGCCCGCTGCGTGAGGCGATGCAACGTCTCACCGCGGAGGGTCTGCTGGTCAGCCATCGCAACCGGGGCCTGTTCGTCGTCTCGATGGAGAGAGACGACATCCGCGACATGTACGTCGCGCGCACGGCGGTGGAACGTGCTGCCGTGCAACAGGTCATCGCGCACAGCGAATCGGAGGCGGTGGCCGCGCTGGACGAGGCGGTGGAGGCCATGCGCGTGTTCGGCGACGAGCCGAACGGTGCCGGGATGGCCGAGGCGGACATGGGATTTCACCAGACGCTGGTGGAACTCGCGGAAAGCCGGCGCCTTTCGCGTCTCCACGAGACGATTCTCGTGGAAACACGAATGTGCTTGCGAGCCATGCGAGGAACATATTCATCGGGAAAGGAACGGATCGACGAACACCAGGCGTTGGTGGACGCCATAGCTGCGGGGGATTCTGCCAAGGCAGATGCGCTGATGATCGAGCACATGGCCGACGGGCTGCGCCGATTGATCGGTGACGGCGACGACGCCGGTGATGTCCCCGGGTCCGGGAGCTGATCGCTCGCGGTTCGAATGTCCACGGATGGTCGAGCAGGCTGCCGTCCGTGCACAAAGGCCCACCAACGCCGGAGATGACCTAGCGAGGGGCGAGTCACGGCCTCGATGACATTCAGGAAGCGCAGATGAGCGACACGACACCAGCGGATACTTATGAGCAGCTCGCACCGGACCCGGAGTCACCCGAGGGACGGAAACTCCTCCGCAAGGCCATCGGTGCCTCGGCGATCGGAAACGCCACCGAATGGTACGACTACGGCGTCTACGCCGCGGCCTCGGTCTATCTGACCCAAGCCTTCTTCCCAGGTGAGTTCGGAACCATCGGCACCATGCTGGGTTTCGCGGTCTCCTTCGTGCTCCGCCCCCTCGGTGGCATGATCTGGGGGCCGATCGGCGACCGTATCGGCCGCAAATCTGTTCTGGCCATGACGATCCTGCTGATCTCGGGCGCCACCGCGCTGATCGGCCTACTGCCCACGCACGCGTCGATCGGTGTATGGGCACCCATCCTGTTGATCCTGCTCCGCGTCATCCAGGGTTTCTCGACCGGTGGTGAATACGGTGGCGCGGCAACGTTCATGGCCGAGTACGCGCCGGACAACAAGCGCGGCAAGTACGGCTCCTTCCTCGAGTTCGGCACGCTCGCCGGCTTCTGCGGCGGTACCGCATTCGTTCTGCTCCTGCAGCTAGGCCTCACCGACTCGCAGATGGACCAGTGGGGTTGGCGTATCCCGTTCCTGCTCGCGCTGCCCATGGGTCTGATCGGGTTGTACCTGCGCTCGCAGATGGATGACACCCCCGTCTTCCAGGAGCTGGAGCGGGAGGACGAGATCAAGGGTTCGGCGTGGACCCGGTTCAAGGATCTGCTCGTCAACTACCGGCGACCGATCCTGACGATGTTCGGCATGGTCATCGCACTCAACGTCGCCAACTACACGCTGTTGGCGTATCAGCCGACCTACCTGCAGAACACCATCAACCTGTCCGAGACCTCGGCGAGCGTCGTCAACCTGATCGGGCAGCTCGTGATGATGCTGCTCATCCCGTTCTTCGGCTGGTGGTCGGATTCGACCGGGCGCAAACCCATGTGGTGGGGATCGCTGATCGGCCTGTTCGTCCTCGCGCTCCCGCTGTACTGGCTCATGGGGCAGGGATTCGTCTGGGCGATAGTGGCATTCGTGATCCTCGGAGCGCTCTACATCCCGCAGCTGGCCACCATCTCGGCGACCTTCCCGGCCATGTTCCCGACGCAGGTGCGATATGCGGGCTTCGCGATCTCCTACAACGTCGCGACCGCTGCGTTCGGCGGTACCGCGCCGCTGGTCAACGATGCCGTCGTCGAGAACACCGACTGGAACCTCTTCCCGGCGGTGTACATGATGGGGGCCTGCGCCATCGGCATGGTCGCGCTGCTGTTCCTGAAGGAGACCGCGGGCTGCTCGCTCCGCGGCACCGAGATCCCCAGCAAGGAGAACGACTTCCACGAGCTGCAGAAGAAGCCGGCGGAGTCGAGGGTCTAGGCCAGCAACCTCAGCCCGGCGAGCGTGTACGCCTTTGCCGCAGTGACGAGATCTGCGATGGCGACCGACTCGTCGGGCTGATGTGCGTCGGTGTTGATGTTGCCGGGGCCCAACACGATCGACGGGATGCCGAGGTCGCGGCTGACGAAACCGCCGTCGCACGCAGCGCTCCAGCCGCCCACCGAGGTCGCGGTGCCGGAGTCGGTGACCGCACCGACTGCTGCGGTGACGAGCGGGTGATCGGCGGCGGTCGCGAAACCCGGCATCTCCATGGTGACGCGGACATCGACGGTGATGCCGTCGGTGTCGATTGCCCTGTCGCGGATAGCTTTTCGGAGGTCCCCGGCGACCGCATGCGGGTCCTCGAAGGGCATCAGGCGCCGGTCGATACCGAGCGAGCATGTCGGTGCGACGACCGAGATGCCCTGTCCGCCTTGGATGGTGCCGACGTTCCAGGTGCCGCAGCCGAGCAGGTCGTCGAGCGTCTCGTGAAGGTGCTCGTGGTCGGCGCGGATGAAATCGACGATCGCGGCCGCGGCGTTGATGGCACTGCGCCCGTCGGCCGGTCGGCCGGAATGCGCGGCGCGGCCGGTCACCTCGATCTCGATGTACGACGCACCGCGGCAGCCGCGGACGATCTGCATGTCGGTGGGTTCGGCGACGATACAGCCGAGGAATTCGGAGTCGGCGGGACGGCCGACGAAGTCGCGCACGCCGATGCCGTGCTCCTCCTCGTCGACCGTGCACACCAGGCGCACGGGGCCCGAGAGTCCGACGCCGAAGTCGCGTGCCCGCGACAGCACGCTCATGGCTGCCACGACGGACGCGATCCCGCCCTTCATGTCGGTGGTGCCGCGTCCGTAGAGCCGGCCGTCGCGAGTCCGCACGGTGTACGGGTCGGCGGTCCAGTTCGGGCCGGCCGGCACGACGTCGGAATGGCCGAGGAACATCAGTCCCGGGCCGTCGCCGCCGGGGAGAGTGGCGATCAGGTTCGGGCGCTCGGCGGCCACCTCGTAGGTGTCGACAGCGAACCCCAGCGCGCGACACGCCTTTTCCAGGATCTCGACGGCGGCGCCCTCGGTGCCACCCGGGTTCTCGCTCGGTGCCTCCACCAGCGCGGTCGTGAGCGCGGTGACAGCGGCCTCGTCGATCAGATCGACGAGCGACTGCTCGGCCGGACTCAGCTCAGGTACGTGTTCACCGCTCACCGTGCCATCTTCTCAAGACTGGACGTGAGGCGTCGAATACCTTCGTCGATCCGGTCCGGCGTGCTCGACGCGAAGCACAGGCGCATCGAGTTGCGGAACCGGCCACCCGGCGACAGCGCCGGACCGGGGATGAAGGCGACGCCGTCGGCCAGGGCGATCTCGAACAGCTCCCGGGTGTCGATCTCGGCGAACTCCTCACGCAGCGTGACCCACAGGAAGAAGCCGCCCTCCGGGTTGGTGGTGACCACGCGGTCGCCGAGGTGGCGGGCGATGGAGTCGAGCATGGCGTCCTTGCGCTCGCGGTACAGCGAGCGGATGCCGGCGAGGTGGTCCTCGAGGCCACCGCGCGCGATGTACTCGGCCACGATGTGCTGGTTGGGCACGTTGGTGCAAGTGTCCATGGCCTGCTTGCCGTTGATGAGCAGCTGCCGCAACGACGGATCGGCGTCGACCCAGCCGACGCGCCAGCCGGGAGCCAGGATCTTGGAGAAGGTCCGCACCGAGAAGATCAGCGGATCGCCGGGACTCATCGTCTGGAAGGTCGGGATGTCGGTTCCCGCGAAGCGCAGCAGACCGTACGGATCGTCGTCGATGACGACCGAACCCCACGTGTGGGCCAGGCGCAACAGCTCGCGGCGTCGTTCCTCCGACATCGTGACGCCGGACGGGTTCTGGAACGTGGGGATCGTGTAGATCGCCTTGGGGGTCTTGTGGGTGCGCGCCACCAGATCGGCGAGCAGATCGACCTGCATGCCGTCGTCATCGACCGGTACCTCGAGCAGCTGTGCGCCGTAGGACAGCGCGGTCGCGCTGCCGTTGGTGTAGGTCGGGGACTCGACGATGACCAGGTCGCCGGGATCGACGAACAGTTTGCAGGCGAGGTCGAGGCCCTGCATGCCGCCGGTGGTGATCACCAGGCGGTCGTGGGTCGACGGGTCGGGCGTGGTGGCGAGATAGTCGACGAGCAGCTGTAGCAGCCGCGGTTCCCCTTCGGTGGCACCGTAGGTGAACGACGTGTGGTCGAGGATCTCGCCGGCGATCTGACGGAACTCGTCGGCCGGGACGGCCTCGTCGGCAGGTGAACCCATCGCGAAGCGCACGATGTCGTGGGACTGAGCGGCCAGCAGGGAGGTCGACGAGTCGATCATCGACCCGACCAGGTCCTTCGTCCGCCCGGCCAGAGGCAGCGTGGGGCCGGAATGCCGTAGGTCGTTCACGGGTTCGGTGGCGGTGTGGGTGGTGGTCATTCTGGTCACCTCATTCCTTCTCTGGAGTGGATTGCGTTGTGCTCGACACTATTTCTGGATCAATTCCCGCGGGAACGACGTGAGGCACTCGACGCCGGTGGGGCTCACCCGCACCGATTCGGAGAGCTCGAAACCGTAGTTCTCCATCCACATCCCGCAGACGATGTGGAAGGTCATGTTGGTCTCGAGGACGGTCTCGTCCTCGGAGCGGATGCTGATGGTGCGCTCACCCCAGTCCGGCGGGTACCCGATGCCGATCGAATACCCCAGGCGCGAGGGCTTTTCGAGTCCGTACTTGGCCAGGGTCCAGTTCCAGGTGGAGGCGAGTTCGCGCGTCGCCACCCCCGGCTTGATCGCCTCGAGGACGTTGTTCAGTCCCTCGGCGGTGGCCTTCGCGACATAGTCGAGGTCTTTGTTCGGGGTACCCAGCGACACCGTCCGCGCGAGCGGACAGTGGTACCGGTTGTGCGCGCCGGTCAGTTCGATGACCACCGCCTCGTCCTCGACGAAAGTTCCCTGATGCCAGGTGAGATGGGGTGTGTCGGCCGCCGCGCCGGTCGGCATCATCGGCACGATCGCCGGGTAGTCGCCGCCGAAATCCGGTGTCCCGGTGATCTGTGCCTGCGAGATCGCCGCCGCCGCATCGCATTGCCGCACACCGACGTCGATGGTGTCGATCGCCGCGCGCATGGCCTCCGAGCACACCATCCCGGCCTGACGCATCAGCTGGACCTCGGCCTCGGACTTGACCGACCGCACCCAGTTGACGAGTTCGAAGTTGTCGACGAGCTTCCACTCCGGGATCGCATTGTGCAATGCGCGATAGGCCTTGGGAGAGAAGAAGTGCGAGTCCATCTCCAGGCCGACCGAACCGCCGCGCGAGGCGGGCGCGATGGCGTGCCGCTGGCGGAGCGACCACGCGACCCAGTCGAAGGGATGCACGTGCGGCCGGTGCACGTAGCTCTCCGGGTACCCGACGATCTGCTCGTCGGGCAACCACGTCGTGCGGTGCGCGCCACGGGCATCCATCTCCCGGGCGTAGAAGACCATCTCGCCCTCGATCGGGACGAACAGCATCTGCGGGGTGTAGAACGACCACGCGTTGTACCCGATCAGATAGAAGATGTTGGCCGGGTCGGTGACGATGATCGCCGACAACCCCTGACGGTCCATGAGTTCACGAACCCTCGTCAGGCGCTGTTCGTACTCGCTGTCGGTGAACAGCTGAGTACCGAGGTACATGGGCTTGCTGCTCCTTGCTCACACGTCGGTGGTTCGGCGGGATGTTCTTTTCGCGTCCTCAGCGGCGGATCGGCGTCGCCGTGTACTTCATGTCGAGGAACTCCTCGATGCCCACGCGGCCGCCCTCACGGCCGAGGCCGGACTCCTTGACCCCGCCGAACGGAGCGGCCGGATTCGACACGATGCCCGTGTTGACCCCGACCATACCGGCTTCCAGCGCTCCCGACAGGCGAGCGCAACGGTCGACGTCCTGGCTGAAGAAGTAGGCGACCAGACCCCATGCGGTGTCGTTGGCGAGAGAGATCACCTCGTCGTCGGCGGCCGGGTCGAGGGGATTGCCGGCGTCGCCGAACGGGATGATCGCCGCGACCGGACCGAAGATCTCGTTGCGCACCAGATCGGCGTCGAGGCCGACGCCGGTCAGCACCGTTGGCGGGTAGAAGTAACCGGGACCCTCGGGCGCCACACCGCCGCAGGCCACCGTGGCGCCCTTGGACACCGCGTCGTCGACGAGCGAGGAGACCTTCGCGACGGCCTTGGGCTCGACGAGCGGACCGACCTGCGTTCCCTCGGCGGCGCCGTCGCCGACCTTCAGTGCGGCCATCTTCGCCGTGAATTGCTCGGTGAACTCGTCGATCACGCTGCGGTGCACGAAGATCCGGTTGGCCGCGGTGCAGGCCTGACCGGTGTTGCGCATCTTGGCCAGCATGAGTCCGTCCACCGCGCGGGAGATGTCGGCGTCGGCGCACACGATGAACGGGGCGTTGCCGCCGAGCTCCATCGAGGTGCGCATCACGGTTCCGGCGGCCTGCCGCAGCAACGTCTTGCCGACCTCGGTCGATCCGGTGAAGCTGACCTTGCGGGCGAGCCCGCTGTCCATCCACTCGGTGACCACCGTCGACGGATTCGTGGTGGTCACGACGTTCAGTACGCCGGCAGGCAGGCCCGCCTCGACGAGGATGTCGGCGAGGAGAAGTGTGGTCAGCGGGGTGAGCTCGGCGGGCTTGAGAACCATCGTGCAGCCGGCCGCGACGGCGGGCCCGATCTTGCGGGTTCCCATGGCCAGCGGGAAGTTCCACGGTGTTATCAGGATGCACGGGCCGACCGGCTGCCTGCTCACCACGATGCGGTGGCCACCGTCTCCGGTGGTGGTGTGGTCACCGCCGATGCGCACGGCCTCCTCGGCGAACCACCGGAAGAACTCGGCGCCGTAGGCGACCTCACCTTTGGCCTCGGCCAGCGGCTTGCCCATCTCGGCGGTCATCACCGAGGCGATCTCGTCGACCCGGCTCATGATGATCTCGTATGCGCGGTAGAGGATCTCGCTGCGGCTGCGCGGGGACGTGGCAGCCCACTCGGCCTGATGCGCGGCCGCGGTCTCGAGTGCGCGCCGGGCGTCGGTCGCGTCGGCGTCGGCCACCTGTGCGAGCACCTCGCCGGTCGCGGGATTGAGCACGTCGAAACGGTCGCCGGCGGCGGCCGGAACCCATTCACCGTCGATGAACAGGTCGGTGTGGACCGACGAGATGGCGTCGGGGACCTGGGTGGTGGCGATGGCCGTCATGATCGGGCTCTCCTCGGTTGATCGGGGGTGGGTCGGGGTCGGGTTGTGGAGGTGAGAAGTTCGGCGAGGTGGACCCCGCGGATCTCGCGTGCGTCGGTCAAGTCGTCGTCGACCATAGCGAGGTGTTCGACCGCCATCGCGCAGCTGAATCCGTCGGTGACGACGGGGCGATGCGGGTTGTCGCGCAACGCGGGTGCGAGTCCGTTCTCCGCGACGGCCATGCTGACCTCGTAGTGGCCCTTCTCGAAGCCGAAGTTACCTGCCACACCGCAACATCCGTCGGCGGAGTGCACGGTGACGCCGAGTGCTTCGAGAGCCGCGGTGCCGGTGCGGGCGCCGAAGACCGCGTACTCGTGGCAGTGGGTCTGGAGGGTCACCTCGTCCGGGAGCGGCGGCGGCCGCCATCCCGCGTCGAGCAGGGTCGGGAGGTGGGCGGCGAAGCTGCGTACGCGTGCGGCTACGCGACGTGCGCTGTCGGTGGGGACGAGTTCGGGCAGGTCCTTGGCCAGTGCAGCAGCGCAACTGGGCTCGGGCACCACGATGGGACGGTCGGTGCCGTCGTCGAGGTTCGCGGCGGTGCGTCGAAGTGTCCTGCGCGCCTTGCCCAGTTGACCGGTGGAGATCCAGGTGAGGGCGCAGCAGTTCTCCGACGTACAACCGACCTGCTCGCCCGTCGCGCCCAAGACCTCCGCGGCGGCGGCGGCCACCTGCGGGCGGAAAGCGCGGGTGAACGAATCGACGAACAGGATGATCTGCGAGGTCGGGGACACCGGGGCGAGCCCGTCCAGATGCGCCTTGCGGGTGCGTCGGGCCGCGAACGCCGGCATCGTCCGGCGAGGGTCGAGGCCGCCGGCGCGGGCGGCCAGGCCGCTGATCTTCGAGGACAGGGCGCGATTGATCAGCGGCGCAGCGGTTCCGGCCGCTGTCAGCCACGCCGGCATCCAGCCCAGGGAGTAGTGCGACAGCGGGCGGAGACGGCGACGGTAGTGATGGTCGAGGAATTCCGACTTGTAGGTGGCCATGTCGACGCCGGTCGGGCAGTCCGTCGAACATGCCTTGCAGGACAGGCACAGTTCGAGGGCCTCGGCGACCTCGGGTGACCGCCAGCCGTCGTCGACCGATGGGGCGGTGCGCACCATGTCCTGGAGGACCCGGGCCCGACCCCGCGTCGAATCCTTCTCGTCGCGGGTCGCCCGGTAGCTCGGGCACATGACGCCACCGGTGTCGGCGCGGCACCGGCCGACACCGATGCAGCCCTGGACCGCGTGGACGAAGGGATCAAGGAGCGGGAGTTCGCGAGAACCGCCCCTGACATCCGCCCCGGAGGGAGCCGCCGCCGACGTATTGTCATCGGCGCCGCTGCTGAGGGCGGATTTCGGGGGCGTATCCCGGGAGCCGTGGCCGTGGCCGTGGCCGAGGTCGAAGGCGGTCGGCCAGGTGCGGCGCGGGACGTCGGCCAGGGCGAGGTCGGCCGTGATCGACGGCGGGTCGACGATGCTGCCCGGGTTGAGGTTGCCCGCCGGGTCCCAGATCGACTTGAACCGAGCGAAGGCCGCCATCATGGCCGGTGCGTACATGATCGGCAGCAGTGCCGAGCGCGCCCGCCCGTCGCCGTGCTCGCCCGACAGTGAACCACCATGACGCACAACGAGTTCCGCGGCTCCGATGCAGAAGTGCTCCATCACGGCGCGACCCTCGGGGGTGCGCAGGTCGAAGGTGATGCGGACGTGCATGCAGCCGGCGCCGAAGTGGCCGTACATCACACCTGTGAGGCGGTGGTGGTCGAGGAGTTCGGCGAAGTCGTCGAGGTAGTCGGCCAGTCGCTCGGGGGCGACCGCCGCGTCCTCCCAGCCGGGCCAGGATTCGTAGTTGCCGCCGACACTCTCGTCGTCGGGGTCGGCCAGACGCGACGACAGTCCGGCGCCGTCCTCGCGGACGCGCCACAATGCCTTGCGCCGAACCGGGTCGTCGACGACGGTGGCGCCGATCATCCGGCCCTGCGCACGAAGGTGGTCGAGGAGTCGCTCGGCGGTCGCCGGAACGTCGGATTCGCCCTGTGCTCCGGCACTCTCGGAGTCGACGTCGATGAACAACCAGGCGGATCCCTCGGGAAGTCCGGCGACAGTGTCCCGGCCGCGGCGCGCGGCCATGGTGGCGACGATCTTGCGGTCGATGCCCTCGATGGCCGACGGCGCGAACGGGAGGATCGCGGGGACGTCGCGGGCGGCGTCGGCGGGGGAGTGGTAGCCGACGCAGAGCAGGAGCTGGGAGGTCGCGACCGGGACGAGGCGCACCTTCGCAGACACCACGATCGCGCAGGTCCCCTCGCTCCCGACGAGTGCGCGGGCGACGTCGAATCCGTTCTCGGGCAACAGCCGTGCGAGGTGATACCCCGAGACCTGGCGAGGGATGGTCTCCAGTTCGGTGCGCAGGATCGCGAGGTTGTCCGACGCGAGTTTCCGCAACTCGTCGGTGATCTCGGCGGCCCGCGCCACGGCCTGCCGGTCGCGGGGATCGGTGGCGTACAACCCGTCGCGCGTCGCGGTGAGCAGCAGCCCGTCGGCGGTGACGAGGTGCAGTTCGATCACGTGGTCGCTGGTGCGTCCGTATCGAACGGAGTGATTTCCGCAGGCGTCGTTGCCGATTGCCCCGCCGAGGGTTGCCCGTGACGCCGACGACGGGTCCGGGGCAAAGGTCAGCCGTCCTTCCGTCGCTGCACGAGCCCGCGCCGCCAGAGTGGTGAGCACGATGCCCGAACCCGCTACGGCGCTCGAGTTCTCGGCATCGACCGACAGCACCTGATCCAGGTGACGGGACAGGTCGATGACCACTCCGTCGCCGATGGCGTTGCCCGCCATCGAGGTCCCGCCGCCGCGCACGATCACCCGGACGCCGATGGCGTGACATCGCGCGACGATCGTCGCGACCTCGCGCGCAGACCGCGGGAAGGTCACGGCCCGCGGCGGGATGCGGTAATTCGAGGCGTCGTAGGAGTATTCGGCCAGACGGCGGGGCGAGGCGTCGGCATCGATGCCGAGGTCGGCGAGCTCGTCTGCGATGTCCACCGGCCTAACCCAGTGCGGCATGCAGCGCCGCGCCGAACCGCGCGACACCGAGGTCGATCTCGTCGGCGGTCACCACCAGCGCCGGGATGAGGCGGACGACGTTGGCCGACGGCCCGCAGGTCAGCGTCAACAGGCCCTGTTCCGTGGTGGCCTGCTGCACCGCGACGGCGGCCGGGGCGTCGGGCACCCGGTTGCCGGCGGCATCGGTGGAGACGAACTCGATGCCGGCCATCAGGCCGAGGCCCCGGACGTCGCCGACGCCCGGGAACGGCGCGCACACCTCGCGAAGCCCCGCGAGCAGTTGCTCTCCGCGCACGCGGGCGTTCTCCACGAGTCCCTCGGCCTCGATGACCTCGAGAGTCGCGACCGCGGCTGCGGCGGCCACGGCGTTGCCACCGTAGGTTCCGCCCTGCGATCCCGGCCACGCCTTGCTCATCAGCTCGGTCGACGCGGCGATCGCCGAGATCGGGAAGCCCGACGCCAGACCCTTTGCGGTGACGATGATGTCCGGGGTCAGGCCCTCGGCGTGCTGGTGGCCCCAGAATCTGCCGGTGCGACCGAACCCGGCCTGCACCTCGTCGAGGATGAGCAGGATGCCGTGGCGGTCGGCGCGCTCGCGCAGGCCCTGGAGGAATCGGGGCGGCGTCGGCAGGTAGCCGCCGTCGCCGAGGACGGGCTCGATGAGGAACGCGGCGGTGTCGTTGGGTGCGACGCGCGACTGCAGGAGGTAGTCGAGCTCCCGCAGCGCGAAGTCGACCGCGGTGTCGGTGTCCCAGCCGTAGCGGAAGGCGTAGGGGAACGGTGCCATGTGCACGCCGCCCATCAGCGGGGAGAAGCCGGCCGAGAAGCGGGTGCCCGCGGTGGTGAGGCTTGCGGCCGCGACGGTGCGGCCGTGGAATCCGCCCTGGAAGACGATGATGTTCGGCTTCGCGGTCGCCATGCGGGCAAGGCGGATCGCGGCCTCGACGGCCTCCGAACCCGAGTTGGCGTAGAAGACGGAGTCCAGGCCGGCCGGCAGGACCGCACCGAGTCGTTCGGTCAGCTCGAGCAGCGGCGGGTGCATGACGGTCGTGTACTGGGCGTGGATCACCTTGGCGCACTGGGCCTGCGCGGCCTCGACCACGTGCGGGTGGCAGTGGCCGGTGCTGGTGACGCCGATGCCGGTGGTGAAGTCGAGGTAGTCGCGGCCGTCGGTGCCGTGGATCCAGGACCCCAGCGCATGGTCGACGACGACCGGCGTCGCCTGCTTGAGCGCAGGACTGAGTGAGGCCGTCTGGTGGATGCGGGTGGGGGAGTCAACGCCGGCAGTCATGGGTACACCGTGACGCTAGATCGTACGATTGTCAACAATGTGACAGTCGGCGGTGCTCAGGGGTTGTTCTCGGGCTACGGTGGCCGCATGAGCACCCGACGTCCGGTCCTCGCGCTCCTCGGTGCCCCAGGTGTCGCGCCGCCATCGAACCTCGATCAGCTCGCCGAACTCGCCGAGATACGCCATTGCGTCGCAGACGATCTCGCGGATGCGCTGCCGGGTGCGGACGCGTTGGTGTTGTGGGACTTCTTCTCTCGGGCGCTCGCCGACAACTGGGGTGAGACGACCGCGTCGCTGAGGTGGGTGCACGTCTGCGCGGCAGGTGTCGACCCGCTGCTGTTCGACGAGCTGAAGACCTCCGATGTGGTGGTGACCAACGCGCACGGCGTGTTCGACCGGCCCATCGCCGAGTTCGTCCTCGCCTCGATCCTCGCCCGGGACAAGCGGTTACACGAGTCGATGGCCCTGCAGCGCGATCACGTGTGGAAGCATCGGGAAACCGTCGGCACGTCGCGTACCTCGGCCCTCGTCATCGGGACCGGCGGAATCGGCCGAGCCACCGCGCGGCTACTCCGTGCCGTGGGGATGCACGTCGTCGGCGGCGGGCGAACCGCGCGGGAGTCCGACCCCGACTTCGGCCGGGTCGTCGCCACCGCCGAACTCGCCGAGCATGTCGGCGACTTCGACAACGTCGTCACCATCGCGCCGCTGACCCCACAGACCGCCGGGATGATCGACGCGGAGGTGCTCGCCGCGATGAAACCGGGCGCGCATCTGATCAACGTCGGCCGCGGCGAACTCGTCGACGAGCCGGCGCTGATCGACGCGCTGCGGTCGGGGCGCCTCGGTGCGGCCTCGCTCGACGTGTTCGCGACCGAACCGCTGCCCGCCGACAACGAGCTGTGGGATCTGCCCGGCGTCGCGATCTCGGCGCACATGAGCGGCGACGCGCTCGGCTGGCGCGAGGCGCTGTCGGAACAGATCCTCGAGAACCTGCGCCGATACGTCGGTCTGGACGACACCGCGGACGGTGCCGTCGTCGCCGAGACGCTGGTCAACGTCGTCGACAAGGAACGCGGCTACCTAACCGGAGGCGGATGACGTCGTCGCGGCGCGGCCGATAGTAGGCTGTAGCGCGATGACCACCGTCTATTTCCTGATCGCCGCCGTGGCACTCGCGGGTGCGGGCGTCCTGTTGTGGCTCGACCGGCAGCGGTCGAGCGTCGCGCGGCACCAGCGTGCGATCTGGGGGGATGAGCACGAGTTCAAGTTCCGCGAGACGGACACCAAGCTGCGCAAGGTGTTCCGTCGGGCGACGATGAACGTCCCCGATCACGTCGAGGTCCGCGACGTCGCCTACGGCCGCTACGGCGGCGTGGAGACCGTTGTCTTCGATCTCGCCGAGACCGCGACCGTGATCGCCGTCCGCCGATCCTCGCCCTCGCCCGTCGTCGTCGACCTGCGTCACGAGGATGTGCTCGCGCCCGCCGAGGAGGACGTCGAGCTCCTCGGTGCGATGGGGCCGCGGGTCATGTTCTCCAACAACCTCGACGTCGCCCGGCGCGTGTGCGACCGGCGCATGGTCGCCCTGGCCAACAAGGCCCCGGCGTTCGTCGAGGTGCTGTGGAACGAGGGCAACTGGGCGCTCGGTTCGCTTCCGCTGACCAATGATCCCGCGACGCTCAACACCGGCCTCGAAGTGGTTCGACGCTTCGCCGACCTGCTGCGCGTTCTCCCGCCGGTGCGTGAACCCGAGGACTCGCCCGACCCACGCGATCCGCACGGACCCACGCGCGCCGAGCTCGCCGACGAGAAGACCGAGTCGATGCGCGACAAGCGTCGCCGGCAGGCCGCGGCGGCTCCCGCCACAGAGGCTTCCCCGGCCGCCAAGCCGAGTGCCCCGCCGGTCCGTAAGCCGCCGCCGGCGACCGGTACCTCGTCGACGACGGGCCGGGGCATGGCCCCGATGCCGGTCCGCGGGTCCGCGACGCGCAAACCCGAGGACTCGCCGCGTCGGCCCGAGGACACCGGCGAGCGGTCGAATCGCCACCGCAGCTGACCCGACAGGGCTGATCCGAACGGTGTCGCGGACACCGTAGGGTAATCGTCATCCAGTGCACCGGCCGACAGCCGGAGAGTTCGAGAGTGAGTGGTCGCATGTCCTCGTCAAGCCCGGTTTCCGACGGCACGCCGCCCCCGGTCGACCCAGCGGCGCGGGCGCGACTCGCCGAACTGGTCCGCGAACTCGCCGTCGTGCACGGCAAGGTGACACTCTCCTCCGGTAAGGAGGCCGACTACTACGTCGACCTGCGCCGCGCGACCCTGCATCACGAGGCCTCCCGCCTGATCGGCACGCTCATGCGCGAGCTGACCGCCGACTGGGAGTACGTCGCCGTGGGTGGTCTGACGCTCGGCGCCGACCCGGTCGCGACGTCGATCATGCACGCCGACGGTCGCGACATCGACGCCTTCGTGGTGCGCAAGGCCGCAAAAGCCCACGGCATGCAGCGTCGAATCGAGGGCCCGGACATCGTCGGCCGCAGCGTGCTCGTCGTCGAGGACACCAGCACGACGGGCGCCTCGCCGTCGACCGCAGTGGAGGCCGTGCGTGAGATCGGCGGCAACGTCGTCGGTGTCGCCACCGTCGTCGACCGTGCGACCGGCGCGGACGCGGTCATCACCGGGCTGGGCGTGCCCTACCGCTCACTGCTCGGGCTGAGCGATCTCGGCCTTGCCTGACGCACCCGATCCAGACGCCGGGGTCGCCGGTCCCACCGAGTGGGTGACGGGACCGCCGGTCGGTGTGGGCCCCTGGTCGGTCGAACACCCCGGTGAGCCGACCCCGGACGACGACCACCTCGACCCCGAACTGCTCGCGACCGGCGACACCCGAAACGTCGTCGACGCGTACCGGTACTGGAAGCGCGAGGAGATCGTCGCCGACATCGACACGCGCCGGCACCCGCTGCACGTCGCCATCGAGAACTTCGCCCACGACGCCAACATCGGCACCGTCGTGCGTACCGCGAACGCGTTCGCCGTCGCGGCGGTCCACATCGTCGGACGACGCCGCTGGAACCGTCGCGGCGCGATGGTCACCGACCGCTACCAGCACCTGATGCACCACGACACGGTCGGCGATCTGCTCGACTGGGCGCGCGGAGAAGGTCTGTCCGTCGTCGCGGTGGACAACACTCCGGGATCGCGTCCGCTGGAGACCGTGGAACTTCCGCGCGAATGCGTGCTGCTGTTCGGTCAGGAAGGTCCGGGCGTGAGCGACGACGCGCAACGTCAGGCCGACATGACGGTGTCGATCGCGCAGTTCGGGTCGACCCGCAGCATCAACGCCGGAGTGGCTGCCGGGATCGCCATGCACGCGTGGATCCGGCAGCACGCCGATCTGGATCAGGCCTGGTAGACGACTACTCGGCCGGGGGAGTGGGGGCCGGATCCTTCGAGGGGGCCAGCGGCTCCTCCTCGACGGGACGCTTGCGAGCCCGCAGGATGCGCTTGCCGATCTCCGAGATGATCGGGAGCACCGACACGAAGACGATGAGCAGGAAGATGTAGTCGACGTTGTCGCGGATGAACGCGATCTGTCCGAGGAAGTAGCCGAGCAGGGTCACGCCCGCGCCCCAGGCCACCGCGCCGACGATGTTGTAGGTCAGGAAGACGGGGTACCGCATCCGGGCGGCGCCCGCGACGAGCGGCGCGTAGGTACGGACGATCGGGACGAAGCGGGCCAGGATGATCGTGACCGGGCCGTGCTTCTCGAAGAACTCGTGGGCCTCGTCGATGTAGACCTGTTTGAGGACCTTCGCGTTCGGTGTGAACAGCGTGTACCCGAGTTTCTTGCCGATCCAGTACCCGACCTGGTCACCGAGGAATGCGGCGATCGGGATGGTCACCAGCAGCACCCACAGCGGCGCGAACGGCTCGATGTCGGCCGACTTCGCGGCGACGATCAGGCCCGCGGTGAACAGCAGGGAATCGCCCGGGAGCAGCGGGAACAGCAGGCCCGACTCGATGAACACCACCAAGAGCAGACCCGCCAGCATCCAGGTGCCGAACGAGTTGAGGAGGTTGACCGGATCCAGGAATCCCGGCAGAAGTGCCAGGTTGGTGGTCGTGGTGGCAAGTGCTGAGTCGATCACGGGAACCCAGAGTACCTGCGCGGGCGAGGAGGGTGGAATCGCGCGGGAACGGCGTCGGTGCGCCGCCCGGGAGCGATCAGCCCGCAGCCCCGGCGGGCCGGCCGTTCGACGAGCCGAGTCTGCGTTGGACGAGCGCCACCGCGCCGACGATCGCGGCACCCAGGACGAACATGCCCAACGCCCCCGGCCAGTCGTCGCCGATGGGCATCGGCGCACCGTCCGCCGGGTCCTGCCATGGCCACAGGGCTCGTAGCGAACCCAGCAGCAGGCCGGCGGCGCCGACCATCGCCAGGCTGTGGTGTGTGCGCAGCAGCCACTCGAGAGCCTGGACGAACGAGGCGAGGCCCACGACGGCGCCGGCGGCGAAAACCCCCAGATACATGAGGTCGCGGTCGTCGACGGCGGCCAGCGTCGGTGCGTAGAGACCGATCACGAGCAAGAAGAACGAACCCGAGACGCCCGGCAGGACGAGTGCGCAGACCGCGACCGACGCCGCGAAGAAGACCGCCACGAGCGGGGGATCGGACACCTCGGACCGCGGCAGCGACGTCAGCACGAACACGAGTACGGCCATCATCACGAACGTCAGGACGGCGGGCAGTTTCGACGAGGTGGTCGTGAACGTACCGCGCGGGATCTCCTGGAACGGGATGGCCACCGACACCGCGATCATGCCGATGAACAGAGCCTGGGAGTACACCGGCTGCTCGGTGACGAATCCCTCCATCACGCCGGCGATCGAGAACACCGCGATCGCCATTCCCGCCAGAACCGGGACCATTAGCCACCAGTCGACCCGGTTGGCATCGTCGGATCGGACGCCCCGCAGGCGACGTGCCGGGAACGTCGTCGCCGCCTTCGCCGTCGCGATGAGCCGGTCGTATATGCCGGTGATCAGGGCAACGGTGCCGCCGGAGACTCCCGGGATGGTCTCGGCCACGCCGATGAGGGCACCGCGGCCCACATCTGAGGCCACGGTGACCGCCGACGGTCGGGGGGACGGGTTGTCAGCGGGCGGGGAGTCGTCGGACCGGACCGGAGAACGTGAGGCTGCCACACCGAGATCCTATCGATGTCTCTCGGTGCAGGTCCGGGCCCGAATGGTGGGCGCACCGGCCGGTGTGGCACCTGCCATACTGAGGGAAGTCCGGCCGCGGGAAGTCCGGCTGCTCGCCACGGCGCATCAACCGTGGGCGAGAGAACCCGAACACCAGAGCACATCAACACCCTGGAGGATTCGTCGATGCCCATTGCAACCCCGGAGCAGTACGCCGAGATGTTCGACAAGGCGAAGAAGGGTGGTTACGCATTCCCCGCGATCAACTGCACCTCGTCGTCGACCATCAACGCCGCGATCAAGGGCTTCGCCGACGCCGGCAGTGACGGCATCATCCAGTTCTCGACCGGTGGTGCCGAGTTCGGTTCGGGCCAGGGCGTCAAGGACATGGTGACCGGTGCCGTGGCACTCGCCGAGTTCGCACACGTCGTCGCCGCCAAGTATGACGTCCTCATCGGCCTGCACACCGACCACTGCCCCAAGGACAAGCTGGACACCTACGTGCGTCCGCTGCTGCAGATCTCGCAGGAGCGCGTCGACGCCGGCCGCAACCCGCTGTTCCAGTCGCACATGTGGGACGGCAGTGCCGTGCCGCTCGACGAGAACCTGGAGATCGCCAAGGAGCTCCTCGCCAAGGCGGGCGCGGCCAACATCATCCTGGAGATCGAGATCGGCGTGGTCGGCGGTGAAGAGGACGGCGTCGAGAACGAGATCAACGACAAGCTGTTCACCACCCCCGAGGACTTCGAGAAGACCATCGAGGCACTGGGCGCCAGCGACTCGGGCAACCGCTACCTGCTCGCCGCCACCTTCGGCAACGTCCACGGCGTCTACAAGCCGGGCAACGTCAAGCTGCGTCCCGACGTGCTGAACACCGGCCAGGAGGTCGCCGCCAAGAAGCTGGGTCTGGCCGATGGTGCCAAGCCCTTCGACTTCGTCTTCCACGGCGGCTCGGGCTCGCTGAAGAGCGAGATCGACGAGGCGCTCAGCTACGGCGTGGTGAAGATGAACGTCGACACCGACACCCAGTACGCCTACACCCGTCCGGTCGCCGGCCACATGTTCGGCAACTACGACGGCGTCCTCAAGGTCGACGGCGACGTGGGCAACAAGAAGGTCTACGACCCGCGCAGCTGGTCGAAGAAGGCCGAGGCCAGCATGAGTGAGCGCGTCGTCGAGGCGTGCAACGACCTCAAGTCGAACGGCAAGTCGCTGACCGCCTGATCGTCTGACACAAGTTCTGCCCGCACCCCCGCGAGGGTGCGGGCAGAACTGTTTTCGAGCCCTGGTCGGACTCGACGTGGGGTCGTCCGGCGGTGACCTCACGCCGGGGAGGTGGAACGGCCGCAGCGCGTCAGGAGGTGAGCAAACCGACCATCACCGCCACCGCCAGCGCGATCATCACGAGCGCGGAGACGAGGACCGCGGGATCGGTGCGTGAACCGGACCCCGAGCCGGCGCGTGCACCGGTGCTCCGGGGATGCGTGGGCCGGATACGCCGCGACGGACCGCTCGACACGGGCGGAGGTGTGGGGCGCCGAGGGGTGAAATAGGCGGGGACATCCGACGGCCGATCCCGCTGTTCCGGCGGGCCGTCATACCGGACCGCATCCGGGACATGCTGCGGCGGCGGGGGTGTGGTCGACGGGGGACCCCACCCGTGACCGCCGGTCACGTGGGGTTGCACACCTTCCAGTCATCACCCTCGCGCTGCAGGTTCAGCGTCACCGTCTCGGGGGCGTCCGGGGCACTCGTGTGTACCGCGACGACCTCCACCACGGCCAGCTCGCCGCCCTCGACCACTCGGACGGCGTTGATCGCCTGGGTCTGGACGAGCTCGTTGCGTGCCTTCTGTGCGTCGTAGGTCTTCTGGTAGGCGGCGTCGTCGAAGTCCTCGTAGAAGGCATGGAGCTCGCCACACGTGACCGAACGCAGGGTCTCGAGGTCGCCCTCGTACAGCGCGGTCGTGTAGTCGAGCGCCACCTCGGCGGCCTCGTCGGCCGGCGGGGTCGCCGTCATGTTCTGGTAGGCGAAGATGCCGCCGATGACCGCCGCGATCACCACGAGGATCGCGGCGACGGCGATCAGTGGGCCCTTGCCGCGCTTCTTGGTGGTCTTGGTCGGCTTGCTGCCGGGGATGACCTGCGGCTGTTGTGTCGTGGTCGTCCACTCGCCGGTCGACGGCGCAGGGACCGCGGGCTCGGGGACGGTGTCGGTGCGCTCATCCGGCGTCGCAGCCTTCGCGCCGGCCGCGGCTGCTGCACCGGCGGCGGCCGCTGCCGGGATCACCTTCGTGGTGGCATCGGAGTCGTCGGCCGGCTCGTTTTCCGGCGTGGCCGTCGCGGGGTCGTCCTCGCCCTTCGCCAGCGATATCGCCTCGGTCGGGGCGTCGGCGGCCGGTGCCTCGTCGTCGGTCGCGGTGGTGCCTGCGTCTCCGGCCTCGGCCTCTTCGACTTCGGCGCCCCCGGACTCCGCACCCTCGGACTCCGCACCCTCGGGTTCGGTCGGCTCGTGCTCCGCTTCGGGTTCCTCTGCCTCGACCCCGTCAGTGGCGTCGGAGGGCTCCTCGGTCGCGATGGCGGCCTCGTCGGCGGGCTCGGCAGCCTGTTCGGCTTCGGCGTCGGTGTCCTCGGCCTCGCCTGCCGCAGGGGCGGATTCGGCCTCGCCGTCGGCGACGGAATCCTCGGACTCGGCTTCCGCGCCGGCCTGGTCGGTGACATCCTCGCCCGTGGTCTCGTCGTCGTCGCCGGCCACGGCAGCACCGGCGGCTACCGCACCCGCGGCGCCCGCCGCGACCGCGGCGGCAGCTGCGCCCGCCCCGGACTCGTCGGTGACGTCGGTCTCGGCGGCTTCCGACTCGTCGTCAGCCGAGTCCGACTCGACCGCGTCCGAGTCCGTGCCCGGCTCCTCGGCATCCGCCGGCTCGGCGGCCTCGTCCAGCTCCGAAGGCTCATCGGCCACCGGCTCGGTGGCGGCCTCTGCCTCTGCCTCTGCCTCGGCCTCTGCTGGCTCGGGCGCCGCAGAGGTCGCGTCGATGTCGTCGAGATCCTCGAGCTCGCTCGGGTCGGGGAGATCCTCGCGGCGGATCACGGTGGTCTTGGAGTCGCTCGGACCCAGGCGGGCGGGCTTGCTCTCCGGCTCGGCCGGGGTTTCCTCGGCGTCGGACGTGTCGGCATCGGGAGTGTCCGCGGCGTCGGTGCCGAGGGGATCGATCGAGTCCAGATCCTCGAGATCCTCCAGCGACGGCAGGTTGTCCCGGCTGATGATCTGGGTCGCACCGTCGATCCCGCGCCCGCCCTTCGGCTTCGGAGCCTTGGCCGAGGCCTTCTTCGCGGGGGTCTGGGCGTCAGAAGCGTCGGTGCCGGTGTCTGCCGCGTCGTCGGCTCTGTTCTCGGCGGTGTCGTTCTGGGCGGGATCGTCCACGGCTGGCTCGTGGCCCTCTCTGCTGGTGCTCTGGTTCTCGGCGTCGTCGCCGGTCGGAACAGTATCCGGGGTGATGTCCGCGATGTCCGGACGAGATCGGGAATTCTGGCCGGATTTCGTTGCGGGTGGCCTCGACGGGGCGGTGCCCGGTGTGTCGCCGGGGCCTGCGTCGGATCGGCCGGTGAGCTCCCGACCCGCGTCCGCGCCACCAGGAGCGGACGCAGCGGGCCCGGCGCCGGCGCCCGGTCGGCCGCTCCGCCGTGAGCGACGTTCGTCCCGGGCCTGGCGCAGCGTCGAAAGTGCTTTGGTGACAGCAGCTCTCGGCTTGTCGGATCGAGCCATCGACTGATCACCCCGCATTCTGCCCATCGCATGGTTTCGGTCCGGCCACCGAGTAGCTCGGCGACAGGACCGATTGCGCCATTCACCCTAGCGAATCGTCGGCAGGTCCAGCACTACGGCGTTCGGTCGATGCGGTCACAGGAGCGGGCTCGATGCTTGAATGGGTACATGACGTCTTTCGGAGATCTCCTCGGCCCGCAGCCGGTTCTGCTCACCGGCGACGACGACGCCGAGTCGGACCTGCTCAACGGGGCCGTCCCGGCCGAGGTCGCGGCCGCCCATCCCACCGCCTCCATCGCCTGGGCGTATCTCGCCGAGGCGGCGCTCGCAGCCTCGACCGCAGCCGGCGAGGCCGGCGACACCGGTGCCGTCATCGCCGCCTACGCCTACGCACGGACCGGCTACCACCGCGGGCTCGACCAGCTGCGTCGTCACGGATGGAAGGGCTTCGGTCCCGTTCCGTGGAGCCACGAACCCAACCGCGGATTCCTGCGATGCGTCGGTGCCCTCGCCCGGGCCGCGGAACTGATCGGCGAAGAGGACGAGCACCTGCGTTGCCTCGACCTCCTCAACGACAGCGATCCCAGGGCGGCCACCGAGCTCGGCCTGGTCTGACAGACCCGCGACTCGTCGAATGTCGGCAGCCGCGAGCGACTCGTTCCCGCGCAGGGTCTACGACTCCCTGCCCGGTGCGCTGAAACGACGCCTCCGTCGACTCCGGGTCTCCCTGGTTCCGATCGTCCAGTGCGCACTCGCCGCGGGCCTCGCGTGGTGGATCGCGATGCACGTGTTCGATCACCCGGACCCGTTCTTCGCGCCGATCGCCGCGGTGATCTCACTCGGGTTGGGCCTCGGGCGGCGCTGGCGCAGGTCGGTCGAACTCGTCGGCGGTGTCGCGATCGGCATCCTCGTCGGCGATCTCTTCATCGGTGCTGTCGGAGAGGGTGCCTGGCAGATCATCGTGGTGGTCGTGCTGGCGATGGCACTCGCCGTGCTGCTCGACGACGGCCCGCTGATCCCGATGCAGGCGGCGTCGTCGGCCGTCCTGGTCGCGACACTCCTGCCGCCCGGCGGCGTCGCCGGATTCCACCGGGCCATCGACGCGTTGATCGGTGGGCTCGTCGGAATCCTGGTGGGCGCACTCTTTCCCGTGAATCCCGCGGCACGGGCGCGCGAGGATGCCGCGGGGGTACTCGTCACGGTTCGTGATGCGGCGCGGTCGGTCGCCGCGGGTTTGCGTAGCGGAGATGCGGAGACGATCGCCGCCGCGCTCGAATCCGCACGCGGTACCCAGTCGGCGATCAACATGATGCGGGCCGACATGTCCGGGGGCAGAGAGGTCACCCGGATCTCCCCGTTGTACTGGAGTTCTCGAACCCGCCTGGACCGGCTGGTCGCCACGGCCGATCCCATCGACAATGCGGTCCGCAACCTGCGGATCATCGCGCGGCGATCGCTCGCCATCACCCAGCGCGGGGAGACGGTGCAACCGGCGCTGATCGACATCATCGACGACATCGGGGGCGCCTTCGAGGTCCTGCGGGCGATGATGATGGCCGATCCCGGCGACGATCCCGATCCGGTGGAGGCGGCCCGCGTCGTCCGGTCCATCGTCCGCAAGGCGCGCATCGAGCTGGCCGCGAACAGCGATCTCTCCGAGGCCGCGTTGCTCGCGGAGATCCGCTCCCTCCTCGTCGACCTGCTGATGATCGCCGGGCTGCGGCGCTCCTCGGCGCTGGCGACCCTGCGGAGCTGACGCGCGCCGGTGTTGCCTCATATGCAGACTTCTGCATATATTGACCGCCATCATGGGTCATTCACACTCGCATTCCCACACCCCCGGGACAGGCGTCGCGGGGGAGCGGCGGCTGTGGCCGATGGTGCTGGCGGTCGCGCTCATCGGCGGATTCTTCGTCGTGGAGCTCGTCACCGGCATCCTGGTCAACTCGCTCGCGCTGATCGCCGACGCGGGGCACATGCTCACCGACGTCGTCGCACTGATCATGGGCCTGATCGCGCTGCTGCTGGGTCGCCACGGCCGCACCACCGACGCCCGTAGCTTCGGCTGGCATCGTGCCGAGGTGTTCACGGCCGTCGCCAATGCGGTCCTGCTCATCGGGGTCGCGGCGTTCGTCCTGATCGAGGCCATCGAACGAATCGGCAACGATCCCCAGGTCCCCGGGCTGACGCTGATCATCGTGGCGCTGCTGGGCCTGGCGGTGAACCTCGTCGTGATGCTTCTGCTCCGTGCCGACGCGAAAGAGTCCATCGCCGTCCGCGGCGCCTACCTCGAGGTCCTGGCCGACGCCGTCGGCAGCGTCGGGGTCCTGATCGCCGGCATCGTCGCGCTGACCACCGGCTGGGGCTATGCCGACATCGTGGTCGCGGTCCTCATCGCCCTGTGGGTGGTGCCGCGTGCGCTCCGGCTCGCGATCGACGCGCTGCGAATCCTCAACCAACAGGCGCCGGCGCACATCGACGTCGAGTCCCTGCGCTCCGATCTCGCCGGAATCCCCACCGTCGACGATGTCCACGACCTGCACGTCTGGACGCTGACCACCGGCATGGACGTCGCCACCGTGCACCTGGGCAGCACCCGGCCCAACTCCGAGGTGCTGCCCGCCGCGCAGGCGGTCCTGGCGCGCCACGGGCTCGAGCACGCGACGGTTCAGGTGGACAACGACGATCAGGGACGATGTCGTGACGAGATGACGTGGTGAGCCCGCGTCGATGAGCCGAAAATGTCGGTTATGCCTTAAATTCGCCGCATGGAACGACGCGACTTCCTCGCGATACTCGCGGCCGGCACGGTGGGGGCCCTGACCGCGAGCACTATGACGGGGTGCGCCTCGCCGGTCCCGGCCGCCGAGATCACGCCCTCGACCCCGCCCACACCGACCACCCCGTCAGTACCCACTTCGATCGCGCCGTCGCTGTCACCGGCAGGTTTGCTGCCCCCGGCGATGGGCACGCGCCACCCGCTGCCCGCCGCACCGATCACCGGTCTGCCGGGCAGGGGCAGGCACATCGCCCTCACGGTCGACGACGGTGCCAGCTCCGAGGTCATCGGCGCCTACGTGAGGTTCGCCCAGGACACCGGCGCTCGATTCACCTTCTTCGTCACCGGATCGTTCGACGGCTGGACCGACCACCGCGCGGAACTGCGGCCGCTCGTCGAATCCGGGCAGATCCAGCTCGGCAATCACACCTGGACGCATCCGGCGCTCACCGAGCTCTCGGCGAAGGGCATCGCCGACGAACTCGGCCGGACCAAGCGGTTCCTGAAGAACCAGTACGGCGTCGACGGCACGCCGTACTACCGGCCGCCCTTCGGCTATCACAACGCGTCGGTCGACGCCGTGGCCGCCGACCTCGGCTACACGATGCCCACACTCTGGTACGGCTCGCTCTCGGACTCCGGGCTGATCACCGAGAAGTACCTCGTGCAGTGCGCGCGCAAGTACTTCCGGCCGCAGACCGTCGTGATCGGCCACGCCAACCACGATCCCGTCACCAAGGTCTATCCGAAGCTCGTCGACATCATCCGTCAGCGAAAGCTGCGCATGGTGACCCTCGACGACTACTTCGCGTCCTGACTCCGCGGAACGGCACACGCCGTCGGCGCGCAAGTGGGCGGCGGTTTTCGCTCACGCTGATTCGTAGTCGACGAGGCACGGCACGTCGCCGATACCGTGGGGCCGGTCATGGCCTCTTCTCTGCAGACCTCCGCGTCCCCGACGGCTCACGAGACCGACGCCGAGCGCCGCAAGCGACTCCGCACGGTCGTGGCCGCGAGTCTCCTCGGCACCACGGTCGAGTGGTACGACTTCTTTCTCTACGCGACCGCCGCGAGCCTGGTGTTCAACCAGTTGTTCTTCCCGGACCAGAGTTCCTTCGTCGGGACCCTGCTGTCGTTCGCGACCTTCGCGGTCGGCTTCGTCGTCCGGCCGATCGGTGGTGTGATCTTCGGGCACATCGGCGACCGGATCGGCCGCAAGAGAACCCTCGCGATCACGATGGTCATGATGGGCATCGCGACTGCGCTCATGGGTGTGCTGCCGACCGCGGAGGCCGTGGGGGTCGTCGCCCCGATCCTCCTTCTCCTGCTGCGCGTCGTGCAGGGCTTCGCGCTGGGCGGCGAGTGGGCCGGGGCCGTGCTGCTCGCGGTCGAGCACAGTCCCGATCGCAAGCGGGGGCTGTTCGGCAGCATCCCGCAGATCGGACTCGCCCTCGGTCTCGCACTCGGCACGGGTGTGTTCGCCCTGCTCCAGGTCGCGCTCGACGACGACGCGTTCCTGACGTACGGCTGGCGCATCGCCTTCCTCGTGAGCATCGTGCTCGTGGTCATCGGATTCGTGGTGCGGCTCAAGGTCGACGAGACGCCGGCCTTCGCCGAGGTCGCCGAACTCGCGCAGAAGTCGACGGCGCCGATCCGGGAGGTCGTGCTCCCGCCGAACACCCGCAACACCGTGCTGGGGCTGCTCGCACGCTGGGGTGAGGGGTCGGCGTTCAACACGTGGGGCGTGTTCGCGATCGCCTACGCGACCAGCGAACTCGACATGGAGAAGGTCCCGGTCCTGGTGGCCGTGACCATCGCCTCGCTCGTGATGGCGGTGCTCCTCCCGGTCTCCGGGAAGCTCACCGACCGGTACGGCGCCAAACCGGTCTACCTCGCCGGCATGACCGCCTACGGGCTGTCGGTCTATCCGGTGTTCGCCCTGTTCGGCACCGAGAACCTGGTCTGGTTCACCGTCGCGCTCGTGATCGTGTTCGGCGTGATCCACGCCCTCTTCTACGGCGCGCAGGGCACGCTGTTCGCGAGTCTGTACCCGACCCGGGTCCGCTACACCGGTTTGTCGGTGGTCTACCAGTTCTCCGGCATCTACGCCTCGGGCCTGACCCCGCTGATCCTGACCGCACTGATCGGTGCAGCCTCCGGGTCGCCGTGGCTGGCCGCCGGCTATCTCGCGCTCACCGCGGTCATCAGCGTCGTGGCGACGTCGCTCATCCGTCGCGAAGACCTGCACCTGACGACCGGCAAGGACGCCCAGATCGAGGCCGCCGGCAACCAGACCACCCCGACGCCGGCGCCGATCCCGGTCGGCTGACGGGGTTTTCGTTCAGGGGCGGACGAGTAGCAGATCGGTGACGTGGCGGTAGAACGTCGACCGCTTCAGCACGCGTTCGTTCACCACGCCCTCACGTTCGACCACGATGTTGGTGCCGCCGGTCTGCACCGCGCGGCCGGCGAACCACTTGCCCGGCAGCAGGAATCGCTCGACCTGGGCGCGCAGGCCGGGGGCGTCGAGCGTGGGTTCGATGAGCACCGAACGGACTTCGCCATCGAAGAGCCGTTCGCTGTCGACGTAGGACTCGCCGTGTAGCTTGGCGCCCTCGGCGCCGAGGTGGCGCGCGCTGCCGAAGATGACCGTCGCGGCGTCGTCGCGGATGAGGGGAACCGGACTCGCGGTGCCGTTCTCGGCGAGCTCACGCGCGGCCGGCCCATGCGGAAGGCGGTATCGGCGTGTCGCCGCGGTCGCCTCCGCCGAGACGTACGCCACTTCCACGTCGAGCCGCTCGGAGGTCATGAGGGCGGCGACCACCTGATCCAGGAAGGTGTCGGCCTCCTCGGCGAGGGTGGGTGCGAAGCGTTCGGCCACACGAGGTTCGACGATGAGGCGCGTGACGGCGGAATCGGACAGGGCGTCGGCCACGGCGGCGCGGATCGCCTTCTTGTCGTCGGCGCGACCGGCTTGGGTGATCAGGGCGAAAGACACGCGGATAGGGTATCGGGGGCGTGAACACAGTAGTGTTGGTGAGGTTTGTTCTGATCAGTTCAAGCGCGCCACACGAAGGAGTACCTGAATCATGGCCGCGATCGTGCTTATCGGCGCCCAGTGGGGCGACGAGGGCAAAGGGAAGGCCACCGACCTGCTCGGCGGCCAGATCAACTGGGTTGTGCGGTATCAGGGCGGCAACAACGCCGGCCACACCGTCGTACTCCCGTCCGGTGAGACCTTCGCCCTGCACCTCATCCCGTCCGGCATCCTGACCCCCGGCGTGCAGAACGTGATCGGCAACGGCGTCGTCGTCGACCCGGGTGTGCTGCTCACCGAACTCGGCGGACTCGAGGACCGCGACGTCGACACCACCGGTCTGCTGATCTCGGCCGACGCCCACCTCCTGATGCCGTACCACGTGGCCATCGACAAGGTCACCGAGCGCTTCCTCGGCAACAAGAAGATCGGCACCACGGGTCGCGGCATCGGCCCCTGCTACCAGGACAAGATCGCCCGCGTGGGTGTGCGCGTCGCCGATGTGCTCGACGAGAAGATCCTCACGCAGAAGGTCGAGGCTGCCCTCGAGCTGAAGAACCAGATCCTGGTCAAGATCTACAACCGCAAGGCCCTCGACCCGGCGCAGGTCGTCGACGAGGTCCTCGGTCAGGCCGAAGGCTTCAAACATCGCATCGCCGACACCCGCCTGCTTCTCAACCAGGCCCTCGAGCGCGGCGAGACCGTGCTCCTCGAGGGTTCGCAGGGCACGCTGCTCGATGTCGACCACGGCACCTACCCGTACGTGACCTCGTCGAACCCGACCGCCGGCGGCGCCGCCGTGGGCGCGGGCATCGGCCCCAACAAGATCACCACGGTCCTCGGCATCCTGAAGGCCTACACCACGCGCGTCGGCTCGGGCCCGTTCCCGACCGAGCTGTTCGACGAGTGGGGTGCCTACCTGGCGAAGACCGGCGGCGAGGTCGGCGTCACCACCGGCCGCGCGCGCCGTTGCGGCTGGTTCGACGCCGTGATCGCCCGCTACGCCACCCGCGTCAACGGCATCACCGACTACTTCCTCACCAAGCTCGACGTGCTGTCCAGCATCGACACGATCCCGATCTGCGTCGCCTACGAGGTGGACGGCGAGCGCATCGAGGACATGCCGATGACCCAGACCGGGTTCCACCACGCCAAGCCCATCTATGAGGAGATGCCCGGCTGGTGGGAGGACATCTCCCAGTGCAAGACCTTCGAGGAACTGCCGCCGAACGCGCAGAACTACATCCTTCGGCTCGAAGAGCTCTCCGGCGCCCACATCTCGTGTATCGGCGTCGGTCCGGGGCGCGAGCAGACGATCGTGCGTCGCGCGATCGTCTGACCTGTCGCTTCCTGATCCGAAAGAGCGCAACGCACCCAGCTCCTCTGCCTGATGGGAAAGAGCGCGACGCACCCAGGCCCGCTGCCTGAGGTGCGAGGAGCGCAAGCGACCTGCCTCGAAGGCCCGGTGAGACACCGTCGCTCACCCAACCACCGGTCGACGTCAACCCGACCTGCAGACTTCGATCGACGTCTGCCGGTCGAGTTGAGGTTCGGGGGTCAGGTAGCGGAGCCGGGTGCTCGCGTTCTTTCGGGATCAGGAAGCAACCCATCCGATCCCTGAGGAGCCCCGGAGCTTGCGAAGGGGCGTCACGAAGGGTCCGGCAGCCACGCCCCGTGCAGTCCGGCGGGAACGCGGATCGGTAGGTCCACGGTGGCGATCGGGCCGTCCTGCGGCGCGTCGGCGCTGAGCAGGTAGAAGTGCGAGGTCATATCGGTCGGGTCGGTGCCGATGGCACCCCAGTAGTCGCGTTCGGCGCCCGGGATGTAGATCGGTTCACCGATCGCGGCACCCGGGGTCCAGACCGTCTCCGTCCCGGCTGCGAGGTCGTGGAACCACAGGCTGTCGAGATCACCGCTGTCTCTGGGGCCCTTCGCGACGCTGGCGATGCGGTGATGTTCCCGCGTCAGCATCCGGTCGTCGATGCGCGGGAACTCCATGTCCGGTTCGGAGCTGTTCAGGACGGTCTTGGTGATCCCGGCGTCGGGACGGATCACCGCTCGCGTCAGGGACGACGCCGCTGGTGTGGGCTGGTCGGAGAACCCGCCGGGGTAGGTCCATTCCACGTAGTCGACGGTGACCGAACCGTCGGGATTGTCGAAGGCGTTGGCGAAGTGCCAGACCCAGAACGGGTCGGCGTCGATCCAGCGCACCGCCGTGCCGTCCCGCGGGATCAGCGCGATGCGGGTCCCGCGCCGGGGTTGCCACGACAACAACGACCCGCCGCTCATCACCGACTCGATATCGAAGATCAGCGGGCACACGAACAGCACGACGTATCGGCTGGTCAGTGCCATGTCGTGGATCATGATCGGGGCGTCGACGCCGTCGACCGGGGTCGGTGTGCGGATCGCCCGGCCGTCCGGGCCGACGACGGCCCAGGTCAGGTACGGCGCCTCGAGTACGTAGTTGAACAGCACCATCTCCCCGGTCGACGGATCGATCTTCGGGTGCGCGGTGCTGCCGACGAACATCGCACCGTCACAGTCGGTGCGGGCCAGCGTCGCGAGATCCTCGGGAGCGAGCTGATAGGGCCGGTCGGCCTCGGCCATCGCCAGCAGCCGCCCGCCGTGCCGCACGATGTTGATGTCGGGCAGCTCGCGGGTCGTCCCCGCCAGCTCGTCGCCGACCTCCGCCGCCGACGGTGTGTAACCGTCGGTGATGCCCGACCAGATGGCATGTCCGGCAGCCTCTTCCGTGAGCACCATCGGGGTGCGGACGAAGCGGTTGCGATACGACGCGCGGCCGCCGTCGAGGCTGATGCGATGCACCATCGCGTCCCCGTCGATCGGATAGACATACGAACCGATCGGGTCGAAGCGCATGTTGGGCCCGTTGCGCAGGTAGCTGCCCCGCAGGTCGGCCGGGATCTCGCCGCTCACCGGTAGGTCGACGGCGTCCACCTCGTCGCGCTGCGGGGCGAAGACGCCGGTGAGGAACGGGTTGCGGGACATGTCGACCGGAGCAGGGCGGGTCGGGACATCGGATGCGGTCATGGCGCTGCTTTCGGCGAGCCGTGGATGACGATGATCTCGGTTCAGGTTAGGGCGTTGACGCAGGTCGCGTCCGTCGATCGTCCGGTTCGTCCCGAATCGGCGGGGCCAGAGACGGGCGATCGACGCGGTCGTCGTGATTAGCTTGGGCATGCGTTCGAGGCGGGGGAGCCGCGACTACGGGTCGATTCTGCTCGGCTCGGTCGAGGAGAGCGGGGTCAAGCAGCGTGTCCGTATCCAGACGCTGCTGACGTCCTCGATCGTGGTGGCGAACATCTTCGGCGCGGTCGTCGCGACCGCCCTGGCCGCCGTGGGCATCCCGCAACCGACGGTCTTCACCGCCGAACTGTGGTGGGTGAACTACATCGCCGTACCCGTGTACATCCTCGGCGCGTTCGTGATCGGGATCGGTTGGGGCACCCTGGTGGGCGTCCGGAACCTCCGGTGGGCCATCCGGGACGAGGCCCCGACCAAGCGCGACGCACGCCGGACGATGCGCCTGCCGTGGCGGCTGTCGCTGGTGCAGGGCCTGCTCTGGGCGGGCGCCACGGTGATGCTGACGATCATGTACGGCGTCGTCGACCCGCAGCTGATCCCCAAGACGCTCTTCGTCGTCGGCATGAGCGGCGTCGTGGTGGTGGGGATCTCCTACCTCTTCATCGACTTCACCCTGCGGCCCATTGTGGCCGAACTGATCTCGGCCGGATTCCACCGCCGTAAGCGCACCGGTGTGAAGTCACGGGCGGTGGTGTCGTGGATGGTCGGTTCGGCGATCCCGATCATCGGCATCCTGCTGGTCGTGGCGTTCGGGGTGGGGCGCGACGAGACGTCCAAGCTCGATCTCTTCATCGGGGTGACGGTCCTGGGCCTCACCGCCCTGTTCACCGGTCTTCTGCTGACCCTGCTCTCGTCGATGAGCATCACCGGGCCGATCGGCTCGGTGCGTTCCGGGATGAACCGCGTGACCTCCGGCGATCTCGAGAACGCCGACCTCGTCGTCTACGACGGCACCGAACTCGGTGACCTGCAGGTGGGTTTCAACTCGATGGTGTCTGGGCTGCGCGAACGGGAACGGATGCGCGACCTGTTCGGGCGTCACGTCGGCCGCGAGGTCGCGGAAGCGGCGTTGTCGTCGGACCCCGAACTCGGCGGTACCGAGCGGGTGGCCGCCGCCCTCTTCGTCGACGTGATCGGCTCGACGACCCTTGCCGCGCAACGCCGTCCGACCGAGGTCGTGGAGATCCTCAACAAGTTCTTCGCCGTCATCGTCCGGGCCGTCGAGGACAAGGACGGGCTCGTCAACAAGTTCGAGGGCGACGCGGTCCTGGCGATCTTCGGCGCACCCATCGAACTCGACGACCCGGCCGGCGCGGCACTCGCGGCCGCGCGGCGCATCGTCGCCGACCTCGCGGTCGAGGTGCCCGAACTGTCCGCGGGGGTCGGGGTGAGTTACGGGACCGTCGTTGCCGGAAACGTCGGCGCCATCGAACGTTTCGAGTACACGGTGATCGGCGACCCGGTGAACGAGAGTGCGCGGCTATCCGAACTCGCCAAACGCGACCCGTCGAGTCCGCTGGCATCGGGGCGCGCGGTCGAGGCCGCCGACCCCGCCGAGGCCCGTCGCTGGACGCAGCAGGAGACCCTGCCGTTGCGCGGCCGGACGGCCGAGACGGTTGTCTACGCGGCCGCCGCGGGGGAGGACACGGCGACCGCGGAGAAGACGACCGGGAAGAAGACGGCGGCCAGGGAGAAAGCGACCGCGGAGACCGAGACCGGTTAGGTGCTCAGATGGCGTCTTCGGAGCTGATGAGGATGCCGTCGGGGCCGACGATGCTCAGGCCGAGCCCGTCGAAGACCGAGTACTTGTACCCGTTGTTGTAGGCGACGTAGTAGTAACGGCCGCTGCCGTTCTCCTGCTCGAACACCCCGGAGACGGGGATGCACAGGGTGTTGCCGGAGCTGCGTGCGACGCCACGGTATTCGAGGTCACCGTTGCCCCACTGGCAGATGGTCGCCGCCGACTTCGCGGTCACGACCGAGGTGACGGTGTACTGATCGGCGTCGCACGACGGTGTGACCGGGGCCGCGGTGGCCGTGGAGGTGCCGACGGCGAGTGCGCCGGCGGCGAGGACGAGTGTTGCGCCGGCCGTAATCAGGCGGATGTGCGTTGCTGTCATGAGAACCGAAGCTAGAGCAGAGTTTTCGTCTGCAACATGGGTAGAACTCCCCGCCATCGTTCGGACGGATGACCCTTCGATACGCCCTCCGCAGGCTCCGGGCTGCTCACGGAGCAGAGTCAGACGCCGCGGTCGCCCTGTCCCTCGGCGAAGTCCAGGCGGCGCAGTGCGATTCGGAGGACCTCGTCGTCGATGCGGCCGGCGTCGCGTTCGGCGATGAAGACCTTGCGTTGCAGGTGCAGGAGTTCGGTGCGGATCCGGGAGCCGGCGGCGGTGGGGCTCTCGCCGATCGTCTCGGGGCCACGGCCGAGTTCCTCCCACGCCACATCGCGCTGAGAGGTGATCCACTTGCGCATGAGGACCACCTGCATCCGCCTGGGATCGTCGTCGGCGAGGCCGGCGGCGATCTCCTCGAGTCGATGCTCCGCCTCCCGTGAGGCCCGGTCCTGGGCGGCGGCGTAGGCGAGACGATCCTGCGCGCGCTCGTCGCCGGTGACGCCGAGCTTCCGGATCACCCAGGGCAGGGTGGTGCCCTGGATCAGGAGGGTGCCGACCACGACCACGAACGTCAGGAGCAGGATCTCGGCGCGCGCCGGGAAGGGTTCGCCGGATTGGGTCGTCAACGGGATGCCGAAGGCGGCGGCGAGCGAGACCACTCCGCGCATCCCCGCCCAGGAGACGACGAAGACGGAGGCCGGCGTCGGGCGCGGATCGGGGCCGAGTCTTCCGCGGAAGATGACACCCGGCAAGTAGGCCGCCGGGTAGACCCAGAGGAACCGGATGACGATCGTGGCGGTGAGCACCGCGGCCGCGTCGATGGCGACCTGAACCCACGATTCACCTTCGACACCCTCGATGATGAACGGCATCTGGACGCCGATGAGCAGGAAGACGAACGATTCGAGGATGACGTCGATGGACTTGCGCACCGCTTCGTCCTGGAGTCGGGTGGCATAGCCGAGGCGGACCGAACGCTGACCGAGGAACAGTCCGGCGGTGACCACGCCGATCACGCCCGAGCAGTGCAGTTGTTCCGCGACGAAATAGGTGGCGAACGGCACCATGATCCCGATCGCGGTCTCCATCGGAGGGTCGGTCAACCAGATCCGCACCCACGAGACGGCCACGCCGAAGAGGAGCCCGACCACGAGTCCGCCGACCGCCGCGACGGCGAAGGTCAGCAAGCCCTCGCTCAGTGAGGCGGTCAGGCCGATGGCGGCGGCGAGGGCGATCCGGAACGCGGTCAGCGCCGTGGCGTCGTTGAGGAGACTCTCCCCGCCGAGGAGCGTCATGACCGGCCGCGGGAGTCCGAGGCGACGGCCGATCGCCTGCGCCGACACCGCGTCCGGAGGAGCGACCACGGCTCCGAGCACGAGTGCCGCGGACAGTGGGAGGTTGGGGACGGTCAGATGGGCCACGAACCCGACGACGACCGTCGTCACGAGTGGCAGACCCACGGCGAGTGCCGCGATCCCTCGCCAGCGTGCTCGGATCGCCTGGTAGGAGCTCTCCTGGGCGGCGGAGTACAGGAGCGGCGGCAGGATGAGGAAGAGCACGAGTTCGGGGTTCAGCTCGGGCGTCGGCAGACCGGGAATCCAGCCGATGGCCAGGCCGACGGTGACCAGGATCAGTGGCGAGGACAGCCCATGGCGACGGCAGAGTGCGGCGACCGCCAACGCGACGACCGCGATGACCAGAAGCGATGCACTCATCCGAGCGACTGTAATCGCGACAGGCGCCGTTGATAATGGTGAACATGCAGATCTTCCGTCGATCCTCGTCCCGCGGCGACGCCTCGTCGGGGCCGGCACCCGACGCCGACGACGCGTCGGTTCCGTCCGCGCGCTGCCCCGAGCTGGCCGCGGTCGCGGGTGAATCGATACCCGTGCCGGAACCCGCGGCGGGCGAGAAGCTCGGCTGCGAGGGCTGCGTGGCGATCGGGGGGGATCATTGGGCGCACCTGCGGATGTGCCTGCGATGCGGGTACATCGGGTGCTGCGACTCCAGTCCGCGCCGGCATGCGACCGCGCACTTCCACGACACCTCCCATCCGGTCATGCGGTCCGCCGAACCAGGCGAGAGCTGGAGGTGGTGTTACGTGCACGAGGTCATCGGTTGAGAGCCGCACTACGACACCGCGCAACCGGGTGTCACCGTGGCCGAACCCGGACCGACGACAAGTAGGATTTGGGAATGACGTCGAACAGCGAGAGCGCGACCAGCGCGGATCAGCCGGCGCCGACGATCGGCCCGCCGGATGTCATCGGCACGCCGCTGAGTCCGACGGCGACCAAGGTGATGGTGCTCGGTGCGGGCGAACTCGGCAAAGAGGTCGTGATCGCGTTCCAGCGTCTCGGCGTCGAGGTCGTCGCCGTGGATCGCTACGCCAACGCGCCCGGCCAGCAGGTCGCGCACCACGCGGAGGTCATCGACATGACCGACCCGGAGGCGCTGCTCGCCGTCATCGACAAGCACCGGCCCGCCTATGTGGTGCCGGAGATCGAGGCCATCGCGACGGAGGCCCTCGTCGATGTCGCCGAGCGGGGCCTCGCCGAGGTCATCCCGACCGCGAGTGCCGTCGTCGCCACGATGAACCGCGAGGGCATCCGACGCCTCGCCGACGAGGAACTCGGCCTCCCGACGTCTCCGTATCTCTTCGCCGACACCCTCGAGGAACTGACGGTCGCCGCCCGGCAGATCGGCTTCCCGTGCGTCGTGAAGCCGGTGATGTCCTCCTCCGGCAAAGGGCAGTCGGTCCTGCGCGGACCCGACGACGTCGCGTCGGCGTGGGAGACCGCGAACACCGGCGGCCGCGTTCAGGGCAACCGCGTCATCGTCGAGGGATTCATCGAATTCGACTATGAGATAACGCTTCTCACGGTGCGCGCGATCGACCCGCGAACCGGGTTGCTGACGTCGCACTTCTGTGCCCCCATCGGTCACCGGCAGATCAACGGCGACTACGTCGAGAGCTGGCAGCCGCACGAGATGAGTCCGGATGCGCACGCCTCCGCGACGTCGATCGCGGCCCGCATCGCCACCGCGCTCGGTGACGGAAAGCTCGCCGGCCGTGGCGTTTTCGGCGTCGAATTGTTTGTCCAGGGTGACGACGTCTACTTCTCCGAGGTGAGTCCGCGTCCGCACGACACCGGTCTCGTCACCATGGCGACCCAGCGGCTGTCGGAGTTCGAGATGCACGCCCGCGCGATCCTCGGCCTGCCCGTCGACGTCACCCTTGCGTCGCCCGGCGCGTCTGCGGTGATCTACGGACAGCTCGACCAGCCCGCCATCGGATTCGAGAACGTCGCCGCGGCACTCGCGGTGCCCGAGACCGACATCCGCCTGTTCGGCAAGCCCGAGAGCTTCCATCGCCGGCGCATGGGTGTGGTCACCGCGACCGCCGACGACGTGCCCGCCGCCCGCGAGCGCGCCGTGCGTGCGGCCTCGCTGGTCTTGCCCGTGCCGGGTCGGGCCGCCGTCCGCAAGGCGACGGTTCTGCCGCCGCCGGCCCCGCCCGCACCGCCGCGCCGTCCCGGCCCCCAGCCCGGACACGCCGGCCCGCCGCCCGGGCCCGTCGGTCCTCCGCCGGGGGTCGCCGGACCCCCGCCCGGTCGTCCCGTCCCGCCGCCCGGTCGTCCCGTCCCGCCACCCGGCCGGCCGGTACCGCCGCCCGGCCCGCGTCCGGCTCCCCGACCCGCCGGCGGTTCCGCCGGACCCGGAGGTCCCGGAGGTCAGCGGCCGATCGCACCTCCCGGGGCACCCCGTCCCGCAGGTCCTCCCCGTCCGGCGGCCCCGGGACAGTCCCCGGTCATGGCGTCGCTGGTGAAGACCGGCGATCCCGCCGACGAGCCGGCCCCCCGGTCGCCCGTCGCGGGCGAGTGACCGGGCGTCGAACAGGTGCCGCTCTGGGGTGAGCTGCTTGTCGCGGCCGTCATCTTCGTCGGTCTGGTCGGGATCGTCGTCCCGATCCTGCCGGGAACGCTGCTGATCGCCTCCGCGCTCCTCGTCTGGGCGATCGTCGTGGGCGGTTGGGCCTGGTCGGTGTTCGCCGCGGCCCTCCTCGCGCTCGTGGTCGGCGAGGTGATCAAATACCTCGTCGCCGGAAAGTCGTTGCGCACGGACGGTATTCCGAACCGGACCGTCGTGGTCGGCGGTCTCGTCGGGATCGTCGGTTTCTTCGTCGTGCCCGTGATCGGTCTGCTGCTCGGCTTCGTCGTGGGTGCGGTGGCCGCCGAACTCGTGCGTACCCAGAGTCTCGAGTTGGCTTGGCGCGGCGCGGTGGCCGCACTCAAGGCGGCGGCCAAGACGATCGGCATCGAACTGCTCTTCGCGCTCGTCGCCACCAGCATCTGGACGGGTGGCGCATTCGTCTGGTGAGGCCCGTTCTCCGAGAACGGGATACGCGCGACCTCCGCGTGCCAGAATGGCGCCTGTGCGCATCGGGATGACGATGCCCGTGATGGAGCCGGACCTCGACGCAGGAACGCTCCACTCATGGGCCACCACCATTGACGACGGCCCGTTCAGCTCCCTGTGCTGGGGTGAGCGGATAGCGTTCGACAACCCCGAATGCCTGACGTTCCTCGGTGCGGCAGCCGCGTGGACCCGGCGCGTGCCGTTGGTGATGACCGTCGTCGTGCCCCAGCTGCACGACCCGGTCATGCTCGCGAAGGCGCTGGCCACCGGAGACATGCTGTCGGAGGGCCGGCTCACCGTGGCGCTCGGGGTCGGCGGCCGACACGAGGATTACCGGGCCGTCCGCGCCGACCCGTCCACCCAGACCATGCGGCAGCTCGCCGAACGTGCCGAGACGATGAAACGGGTCTGGGCGGGCGAGAAGCTGACCGAGTCGGTGCTTCCGGTCGGACCGCTGCCGCATCGCAAGGGCGGTCCGTCGCTGCACGTCGGGACCACCGGGCCCAAGACGATCCGCAGCGCCGTCGACTGGGCCGACGGCATCGCCGGGGTCACCCTCGATCTCGACGCGTCGAAGCAGAACGAACTGTTCGACGTCGCGCGTTCGGCATGGGCCGAAGCCGGGCGTCCCGCACCGCATCTCGCGACGTCGTTCTGGTTCGCCATCGGCGAGGGCGACGCACCTCGGGCGCAGGTGACCCGGCACCTGCACCACTACATGAACTGGATTCCGACGGAGTTCGTCGACGCCATCGCACCCACAACGGGGTGGTCGGGTACCGAGGCCGAACTCGGGGAGGTGCTGCGCCGCTTCGCCGACGTCGGCACCGACGAAGTGCAGCTCATCCCGACGAGTTCGGACCCCGACCAGCTCCGACGCGCGGCGGACGTCGCCGCAGCGTTCACCTGATCTCCCCCGAAAACGACATTGCGGCAGTTGATTCCGGAATCCGGAACCAGCTGCCGCAAGTCCTCGGTGATCAGTGGGAGGCGTCTGCCCCGGGCTTGAGCATCACCAGGCACAGCACGGCGGCTGCCGCAGTGAGGATGCCCGAGAAGATCAGGCACAGCTGCATACCGTCGAGGAAGGCGTCGCCCACGGCGTTCATGACAGTCGGGGTGTCCGCGCCGAGATCGAGACCTGTCACCGCACCGAGGCCCTGACCGTCCACCGCGTCGACGACGCGCTCGCGCATCTCGCCGTCGACACCCGCGTCGGCGAGCTGCCCGGGCAGCGAGTCCACCGCGCCCGCGGTGAGCAGGGCGCCGAGGACGGCCGGACCGAGCGCGCCGCCGACCTGACGGAAGGCGTTGTTGCCGGCCGCCGCCATGCCCGCAAGCCGATAGGGCACCGCGGAGACCGCGGTCGCGGTCATCGGGGCCATCACGAAGCCCATACCCAGGCCGAGGACGACCAGGCGCCACCCGATCGCGGCGAACGAGGTGCCGGCATCGATGGTGAGCAGCGCGAACTGCGCCGCCGCGACCGCGGCCAGACCGCCGCCGATCAGGAAACGCGCCTGAACCTGGTGCATCATCTTGCCCGCGAGCGCACCCACGATCATGGATGCGCCGTTCATCAGCGCGAGGCGCCAGCCGGCCTCGATGGTGCCGAGCTGCTGCACCATGCCGAAGTACATGCTGAGCACGAAGATGAAGCCGATCAGCGACAGGAAGCTGATCATCGCGATCAGCGTGGTGACGGTGAAGGCGCGGCTGCGGAACAGTGCGAGGTCGAGCATCGGGCTGTCCGAACGGCGCTCGACCGCAACGAAGGCCGCACCTGAGAGAACCGCGATGATCAGGGCGGTGATCACGCGGGGGTCGCCCGGTCCGTTGACGCCGGCCTCGATCACGCCGAAGACCAGTGCGGTGACCGCGACGGCCGCGGTCACCTGACCGGGCCAGTCGAGACGTCGGGTGTGCGGGGCACGCGACTCCGGAAGCGCCGTCAGGGCGATCGCGAAGGCGGCGACGGCGAACGGGATGGGCAGCACGTAGATGAAGCGCCAGCCCATGTTCTCGGCCACCGGTCCGGCGATCAGCGGACCCACGGTGAGCGCCAGCATCAGCGACGAGGCCCAGATGCCGATGAACTTTCCGCGTTCACGGAAGTCGGGGACCGCGTGGCTGATGAGCGCAAGGGTCGTCGGCAGCAGCGCGGCGGCACCGGTGCCCGCCAGGGCCTGTCCGACCCACACGAACTCGATCGACTGCGCGGAGAGCGCGACGACGGCACCAAGGGTGGACAGCACGAGACCGGTCAGATAGACCTTGCGGCGGCCGTGGACGTCGCCGAAGACGCCGGCGGTCAGGATGAATGCCGCCATCGGCAGCACGAAGGCGTCCTGCACCCAGGACAGCTGCGCTGTCGATGCGCCGAGGGCGTTGCCGATCGCCGGCAGGCTGACCGCGACGCTGGTGATGGGCAGGTAGGCCACGAAGACGCCGAGGCAGGCCATCACGATGGTGGCCGTCCGGTGCTCCGGGGGAGCGGGAAGGGTGGTGGACGTGGTGGTCACGCACTCTCGCTTTCGATGTCGGGGGTGACCGGGCACGGCCCGGTGATCGGACGCGACCACGGGTCGTCGTCTCGGGAGGGGCCTCGGCGATGCGATGGTTGCCGCGCGATGAAGCGCAGAACCCAATTGTCCGGTGCACGTGTACAAAAACGGCAGCCGGATCACTCTGTGCGGAACATTTGTCGGTTGAGGTAATGATCACGCGTAGTATTCCTCCATGATGGACGACACCGACGGAACAATCCTCCGCGCTCTCCAGGTCTATCCGCGGGCATCGTTCCGCCTGCTCGGCGAGGTCGCCGGGATCTCCGAGCAGACCGCGGCGAGGCGGTATCAGGCCCTGCGTCGCGCCGGGGTGACCAGAGTCGTCGGCGTCGTCCGGCCGGCGGTGCGTGGCGATGCGGAGTGGGTGGTGCGCGTTCGGTGCCGTCCGGACCGGCTGGAACCGCTCGCCGCGTCCCTCGCTCGGCGCCGAGATGTGGTCTTCGCCTACGTCGTCTCCGGCGGAACCGAGATCGTCTGCATCGTCCGGGCACCGATCGTGGCCGTCGGCGACGATGCGCTGCTGGCGGCGCTGCCGTCGCGTGCGGCGGTCCTCGACCTTCGCGTCGATCTCCTGTTGCACGCATTCAACCCGGGTTCGGCGTCGAAGTGGACCGGTTTCGGCGGGTGCCTGCCGGAGGAGTCCCGGGCGCTGGTGGCCGCGGCGGCCTCCGGTGCCGCCGGTGTCGAGGAGGAGGCGGTCGACGGCGGGGCCGTCGAGAACGCGCGCCTGACCGACGACGACGCGCCGCTCATCGCCGCGCTGACACAGGACGGCCGTCTGCCGCATCGGGAGCTGGCACGTGTCTGCGGGTGGACGGTGGGGCGTGTGCGTCGACGGTTGCGGACGCTGGAGCAGGGCGGCGCACTGCAGTACGACGTCGAGATCCTGCCCGAGCGACTGGGTTTCGATCTGAGTGCCACACTGTGGCTCGAGGTGTCGCCGGGCGCGATCGATGCGGTGGGTGAGGCGGTCGCCGCGCACGACGAGGTGGCGTTCGCGGCCGCGATCAGCGGCGAACACAACCTCATGGTCTCGGTGATCTGCCGGAACGCCGACGATTTCTACCGCTATCTGCGCACCAGAATCGGTGCGATGGAAGGGATTCTTGGCTACTCGGTCAGCATCCGTGTCCGGCGGCTGAAGCAGAACGCGTCACTCGTGGTGCAGGGGCGGCTGATTCAGCCCGTCTGACCCCGATTGGCCTCGGTGACACGAATCTGCCGTTCGGAAGTACCGGCTGGGGGCGTGGTGCACGGTAACTTCCTTCTGTGACCTCGCCGACGACCGACAACCAGGGCCTGGTGCGGTTGTGCGTGCTCGCTGTCCTCGCCGGCTGCGTGACCGGCGTCCTCGGCGGGGCTTTCCGGTGGTGCCTCGACCATCTCAACCGGTGGCGGTTCGAGATGCTGGACTGGGCGGACGGTCTCGGCGCCCCGGGATGGTTCATCCCGGTCGCGGTGACAGCCGCGGGCGCGGCCTTCGGGGCGCTCGTCTCGCACCTGGTGCCGACCGCGGCGGGTAGCGGCATCCAGCATGTGGAGGCCGTCGAACGTGGTGAGGCGGAGCCGGCGCCGCTACGTGTCATCCCCGCACGATTCTTCGGTGGACTGGCCGCGATCGGTTCGGGTCTCATCCTCGGGCGAGAGGGCCCGACCGTGCACATGGGTGCCGCCGTCGGCTCCGAGACCGGACGCCGTGCCGGACTCGACCAATTCGACCTCCGCGTCATGCAGACCTCCCTCAGCGGGGCCGGCCTCGCGGTCGCCTTCACCGCGCCGGTGGGTGGCGCGCTCTTCGCGCTCGAGGAGGTGACGCACTCATTCCGGCTGCGGGTGGTCATACCGACCATCCTCGCAGTCGCTGCTGCGGTGGCCTGCGGTCACGTGATCCTCGGCGACCGGCCCGACTTCCTCGTCGGCGTGGTGGCCCCACCCTCGATCACCCTGCTGCCGGTGTTCGTGGTCTTCGGTCTGCTCAGTGGCCTCGTCGGGATCGCCTACGGGAGAGCGGTTCTCGGCGCGATCCAGGGGGTACGCGGGATCACCCGCGTTCCGGCGATCGCGAAGGCCGCGATCATCGGTGCGATCGTCGGCGGGCTGATGGCCATCGACACCGATGCCGCCGGGGGCGGAGACAACCTGGCGCAACAGATCTTCGACGGCTCGGTGGTCCTGCCGGTGGTCGCCGCACTGTTCATCGTCCGGTTCGTCGCCGGACCGTTGTCGTACGCCGCGGGCACCCCGGGAGGTCTGTTCGCGCCGATGCTCGCGCTCGGTGCGCTGTGGGGTGTCCTGTTCGCCGCGGGCCTCGACGCCGTGATCCCGCAACCGGATTCGACGCTGCGCGATGCCCTGGTGCTCGCGGGCATGGCCGCACTGTTCGGTGCGGTGGTCCGGGCGCCGCTCACCGGCATGGTCGTCGTGATGGAGATGAGCGCGACGACGACGGTGGCGGTCCCCATGCTCGCCGCGACCGCGGCGGCCGTGCTCGTGGCACATCTCTCCGGGACCCCGCCCGTCTACGACTCGCTGCGGGAACAGATGCTCGCCAACGACGCTTCCCGCGAACGGGATTCGGGCGCCTAGAAGGTACGCGTGTGCGCGCCGAGCGGCACGATCAGCGGTCCGCCCGAGATCGGGTCCGTCATCACATGTGCTCGCAGGCCGAAGGCTTCGTCGAGCATCTCGGCGTCGATGACCTGGGCCGGGGCGCCCGTGGTGACGATGGCGCCGTTCTTCATGACCACCAGTGAATCGCTGTAGCGGGCCGCGAGATTGAGGTCGTGGAGGACCATGACCACGGTCTTGCCGTGATCGTCGCGGAGACGACGGACCAGGTCGAGGACGTCGATCGAGTGTGCGAGGTCGAGATAGGTGGTCGGCTCGTCGAGCAGGATGAGGTCGGTGCCCTGCGCGAGCGTGAGCGCGATCCAGACCCGCTGGCGCTGACCGCCGGAGAGCGCGTCGAGGGTACGGTCGGCGAGTTCGAGGGTGTCGGTCATCTCCATCGCCTCGGCCACCGCGGCCTCGTCGGCGGCGGTCGCCTGCTGGTACCACCGCTGATGCGGATGCCGGCCCCGACCGACCAGGTCGGCGACGGTGAGACCCTCGGGCGCCACCGGGTTCTGGGGCAGGATCGCCAGGGTCCGGGCGACCTGCTTGGGCCGCACGTGCGCGATGTCCTCGCCGTCGAGGAACACGGTGCCCGCCTTTGGCGGCAGCAACCGGGCGAGGCATCGCAGGAGCGTCGACTTGCCGCAGCCGTTGGAGCCGATGATGGTCGTGACCCGACCGTCGGGGATGTCGATGTCGAGACCGTCGATCACCACTCGCTGGTCGTAGCCGACGGTGAGTCCGCTGCCGCGAAGCCGGGCCGTCGTCTGCGGGGCGTTCTCGGTGGGGGAGATGGTCATACGGTCGCCTTCCGGGACATCGCGATCATCAGGTAGATGAGGAACGGTCCGCCGATCGCGGCGGTGACTATGCCGACGGGTAGGCCGCCGGGCAGCACAGTGCGGCACAACAGATCTCCGCCGAGCACGAGGGACGCACCGACCAGGCCGGACAACAACGGCGTCGGAACCGCGGTGCGGGCCAGCCGCAGCGCGATCTGTGGGGCGAGCAACGCGACGAAGGCGATCGGTCCGGCGGCTGACACACACAGCGCACTGACCAGGACCGCGGTCAGCAGCAGTGTCGTGGACACCGCGCCGGTCCGGACGCCGAGTCCGCGTGCGAGATCCGGTCCGAGGCTGAGCATGCCGATCTGCCGCGAGAACACGACGATCACCACGATCCCGAAGACGACCCCACCGACCACCGGCCAGACATTGGACCAGCCCACGTTGGCGACCGAGCCGACCAGCCACACCTGGGCACGCCCGACGTCGCGGATGTCGGCACGGGTGAGCAGGAAGTTGGTCAGCGCCTGCAACATCCAGGTCATGCCGACGCCGATCAGCACGAGGCGGAACGGGTTGATGCCGCTGTTCGCCTTGCGGCCGGGCCAGGCGAGCACGTACATGAGCGCCGCGGTCAGGAGGGCGCCGATCATCGCCGACGCCGGGACGCCGAGGTCGCCGAACCAGCTGCCCCAGCTCGTGGTCGAGAAGGCGATTGCCGCGACCGCCGCCGCACTCGCACCGGCGGTGATGCCGAGGATGTCCGGGGTGGCGAGGGGGTTCTGGGAGATCAGCTGGGTGATGGAGCCGGAGAACCCGAGCCCGATGCCCACCAGCAGGCCGACGAGGGCCCGGGGGAGCGCGACGTCGAAGACGACGACGTTCTCGATGCGGGTGCCGCCGCCCAGCAGGATGCGCGCGACGTCGATCGGGGTGAGAGGGAAGTCGCTGACGCCGACGCCGGTCAGGAACAGCACCACCGCGAGTGCCGCCGAGACGAGCGCGACGACCAGCATGCGCGGACGCACGACGAACGACACCGGCTCGATCGCGAGGCGGTAGCCCCCGGGATGCGGGGCGACGCTGCGGGTACGTGCTGCGAGGCCACGAGCACGGGGCTCGGGCGTCTTCACGTCGGAGGAGTTCATACGGTTGCCAACCTCTGCCGACGGACCAGGAAGATCAGGAACGGAGCGCCGACCAGGGCCAGCATGACGCCCACCTGGACCTCACCCGGACGCGCGACGACGCGGCCGAGGATGTCGCAGCCGACGAGGAGTATCCCGCCGAGCAGTGCCGAGTACGGAATGATCCAGCGATAGTCGGCGCCGACGAACGCACGCGCGATGTGCGGTACCACCAGTCCGAGGAACACGATGGGCCCGCAGGCCGCGGTGGCGGCGCCGATCAGCAGAGTGATCGTCAGGATGCCGAGCGCGCGGATGAGGATCACCCGCGAGCCCAGGGCCTTGGTCATGTCGTCACCGAGGCTCAGGACATTCAGGAAGAAACCGCTCGCCAGCGCGAACACGAGTCCGACGCTGATGAACGGCAGGCTCGCCCAGAACACGTCGATGCCACGGCCGGCGGTCGAACCGACGCTCCAGAATCGCCACTGGTCGAGCGAGTTGGTGTCGACGAGCACGATCGATGATGTGATCGCGGTGAGCATCGCCGTCAGTCCCGTTCCCGCGAGGATCAGGGTCAGCGGACTCGAGCCGCTCAGTGCCGACAGCCCGAAGACGACGGTCGCGGCGATGATCGCGCCGAGCAGTCCGAAGAACATGAAGGCGACGGGGCTGGTGATCCCGAGCAGGTAGATCCCGGCCACGACCGCGCACGCGGCTCCGGCGTTGACGCCGAGCATGCCGGGATCGGCGATGGGGTTGCGCGTGTGTCCCTGGGTGATGGCACCGGCGGCGCCGACGGCCAGACCGGCGAACAATCCGAGCAGGGTTCGCGGGACGCGGAGATCCCAGACGATGCCGTCGACGTCGGTGTCCTTGGTGATCTCCGGCAGCCGGAGATCGAGGAGGGCGGCCCAGACCTCGGTGATCCCGGCGGCGAAACTCGTCCACACCTCGTCGAGCGGGACGGGGCGGGTACCGAACAGCACGGAGGCCACGACCAGCCCCACCAGAGCCGCGACCAGCACGGGAATGCCGAGAACACGAAGGGAGCGGCGCACGAAGGGTTACCTTACCAACGCTGGTCGGCGACTCTCGCGGCGCGGCACCGTGGATGTCGTTCGGGTAACGAAAGACCGCACCGGAGTTAGTGGAGGCTGTGTCTTCGGTAACACTGCGATGAGCTCGGATCGATATGCCCAGTGTTTCGAGGGTTCTGAAAACAGGAGGATCGATGAAGTCATTCAAACGGGCCGTTGTCGGAGTGTTGGCTGCGGGAAGCATCGCGGCGGGCACACTCGTGGGTGCCGCGCCCGCGCAGGCCGCCGTCCCCAACCTGCAGATGACGGGTGGGGTCTACTGCCAGTTCGGAGCCCCGGGTACCCCGTGGAACCAGGCGTGGAGCATGACCCGGTTCATGCGTGTCACGGCGCGTGACGGCGATTTCCGCAACGTCACCCTGCAGGAGAGCGGCGGCGCGACGAAGTTCAAGCCGCTGCTGAAGAAGAACGAATCCCTGCTGATCAAGACCACCTGGTTCGGCTGCTTCCCGTCGTCGATCTCCGGGTACGCGATCTCCGACTACGCCGAGAACCTGACCGACAACGTCGGCTTCTGGTGGAACGTGCGACGCATCGACAACCCGTTCGACCGGTTCGGCACGGGCTCGTCCGCGTCGGCGTCCGCGCTGACCGGCGGCGGCAACACGGTCAAGGGAGTGCCCACCATCCCCGGGCGCTGAGTCCGTAGAGAACAGACGACGAGGGGCGACCGGTGAGAACCGGTCGCCCCTCGTCGTCGATCTCCAGAGGTCGTCTCAGGCCGACGGCCGCGCCACCTTGTGGGGCTCCGACGCGGCGAGCATGTCCTCACGCTCGACGACCTTCACGCGCTCGCGGCCCTCGGCGGCACCGAGTGCGCGCTCATGCTCGTCGAGGCGGTACCAACCGTCCCACGTGGTGAACGGGATGTTCTTCGACTCGAGCAGCTCGATGATGGCGTCCTCGGCCGGAGCGGCGGGCTCGAGCAGCTTCTCGGCCTCCATGTCCTTGAGGATGCAGTCGACGGTCTCGTTGGCGTCGCCCTTGGTGTGGCCGATGAGACCGACCGGACCACGCTTGACCCAGCCGGTGGTGTAGACGCCGGTGAGCTGCTCACCCTCGTCGAACACGCGTCCGGCCTCGTTGGGGATGACCCCCGCCTGCGAGTCGAAGGGGATGCCGGGCAGGTTGTCCGACAGGTAGCCGACCGCACGGTAGACCGCTCCGACCTCCCAGTCGGTGATCTTGCCGGTGGGCTTGACGTTGCCGGTGCCGTCGAGCTGGGTGCGCTCGGTGCGCAGGCCGACGACCTTGCCGTTCTCGCCGAGGATCTCGGTGGGGCTCTCGAAGAAGTGCAGGAAGAGCTTGTGGATCGCACCCTGCTTGGGCTCGCGGATCGCGTAGTTCTCGATGATCGTCGCGACCTGGTCGGTGATCTTCGAGCCGCGGCGGGCGACGGTCGAACCCTCGTCGTAGTCGATGTCCTCGGGATTGACGATGACCTCGATGTTCGGCGAGTGGTCGAGCTCCTTGAGCTCGAGCGGGGTGAACTTGGCCTGCGCCGGTCCGCGGCGACCGAAGACGTGCACCTCGATGGCCTTGTTGGCCTTGAGACCCTCGTAGACGTTGGCCGGGATCTCGGTGGGCAGCAGCTCGTCGCCGGTCTTGGCGAGAACGCGCGCCACGTCGAGGGCGACGTTGCCGACGCCGATGACGGCTACCTTCTCCTGCTCGAGCGGCCAGGTGCGCGGGAAGTCGGGGTGGCCGTCGTACCAGGCGACGAACTGCGCGGCGCCGTAGCTGCCCTCGAGGTCGATGCCCGGGATGTCGAGCGCGCGGTCGTCGGTGGCGCCGGTGGAGAAGATGATCGCGTCGTAGTGCGACTTCAGCTCGTCGAGCGAGATGTCGGTGCCGTAGTCGACGTTGCCGAGCAGGCGGACCTGCGGCTTGTCGAGCACCTTGTGCAGCGCGGTGATGATGCCCTTGATGCGCGGGTGATCAGGCGCGACGCCGTAACGGATCAGACCGAACGGGGCCGGCATACGCTCGTAGAGGTCGATGCTGACGCCGCGATCCTTCACGGTGTCGGACTTCATCAACGCGTCGGCGGCGTAGATCCCGGCGGGACCCGCACCGACGATCGCAACCCGAAGCGGGCGGCTGTTCTCGCTCATGGAGTAGGTGTCTTCCGTTGCTCGGCGCGCCCCGCCACAGGAACCGGATCCGAAACCCTTGATTCTGGTGTCGACACGCTTGGATAAGGCCTATCCCTTCTACGGTAGGCGCTTGGTGTCCACTCCCAAAATTAGCTGTGAGGTAATCCTCACTTCTCGACGTCATCGCGATGACGCGGTGCGACGCGCGTCAGCGTGAGCCGGCAGCTTCGGCGAGGGGTCCGACGGCCTGATCGGCCACCCACGGGATCGTCAGCAGGGTCGGCACCGACATGGCACTGCCGACCTCCTGCGGCAGGTAGGCGACCCGTCCCGAACGCGCCACCTCGAGCCGGGTGAACGCCGGGTTCGACCGCAGCTTGTCGTTCGAACCCTCCCAGTCGACGGCGACGACGATGTCGGCCGCGTCGAGCCGGTCGAGGCTCTCGGCCGGTAGTTCGCCGTAGAACCCGCTGGTGATCGTGTCGCGGAGGACCGGCGGGAACGTGAGGCCGTAGCCCGCGACGGTCTGCGCCCGGCCGTCTTCGGGTCCGTACACCGAGACCCCGCCGGTCGGGCTCGCGGTCACCACGACGGCGGTCTTGCCCGCGAACTGCGGATTCTTCGCCCTGATGCCCGCGAGGAACGCCTCGGTCTCGGCGATCTTGCGCCGGGCGAGGTCGGGTTGCCCGATCGCGGTGCCGATCTGGATGGTCTGCGCATTCCACGGCACCTGCCACGGCTTGTACTGGGCGGGGCGGAGGATGGTGGGTGCGGTCTTGGTGAGCAGGTCGAACTGGTCGCGGGTGGGATCGGCGCCGACGGCGGTGATCAGGTCGGGGCTCGTGGCGAGCGCCTTGGGGATCTCGTTCCCGAGAGCTGCCGAAGTATTGGCGAGGACCACCGGTTGCGAGTCGCCGATCAGGTCGGCGTTCCACGGCGCGGTCGCCTGGTCGGGATCGGCGAACGGGGCGATCGTCGTCGGCATGACGCCGAGGGCGAGCAGCGTGTCGCCGTCACCCACGCCCAGCGCGGCGATCCGCGTGGGTGCCTTCTCCACGACCGCCGGGGCGTAGGCCTGCTGAACGGTGACGGGAATCGAGCCGGTCTCGGGAGCCGGGACGGACGCGGAATCGTCGGCGACCTTCTCCTCGGGAGCGGCGCAGGAGCTCACCACGAGGGCCGCCGCGGTCGCCGCGAGCACGATTCCGGACAGTCGATGGGGAAGCGGACGCATGTGGTTCCTCGTCGGTCGGCGTTAGGTTAGGCCCACCTTACCGAGCGCGGATCAGGTGCCCGCGCGATTCGACGCGATGGCGGCCGGAGAATCCGGACGGAGGTCACACCCGGCCTGTCGTTACACTTCGCGCCATGGCCAAAGCTGCAGGCGGGGGCCCCGACAAGCCCTCCGGTAAGGGTGCCGCATCCGGGAACACCTCTCGGGGCGCCGCGTCCTCGAAGAAGTCTGCCCTCGGCAAGGCGACATCGAACGACGACGTCGACGCCGCCCTCGTCGAGGAAGGGCCGCCGAACTGGAAGAACGCGTGGCCGTTCTTCGTGGCGGCAGGTGTCGTCGCGTTCCTCGTGCTGGGGATCGTGCTCTCGAGCATCTCGCGGCCGCCCGAGGAACGCGTCAGCGACGACGCGCGTGTCCAGTACGCCATCAACGACCTCTACACGGCGAAGAACGGCCCGAACTACGCCGAATATCGCGCCAACACCTGCGATGCCGACCTGGACAAAACCGGTTTCCCCTCCGAGGCGCAGTTCGTCGCGGAGAACCAGGCGTCGCTGGACCAGAACGGCCGCATCGAGATCCCCGAGATCACCGACCTGGTGGTCGACGGTGACCGGGCGACCGCCAAGGTCCATTGGCACTATAAGGACAAGGCCGATGCCAAGCAGGTCGTGGAGACGATCGTGGTGCGCGAGAACGGCGAATGGAAGGTGTGCTCCTCATGACCTATGCCGGCGACCTGACCCCGCGGGAAGCGTGGGAGAAGCTCGAGAACAATCCCGACGCGGTCCTCGTCGACTGTCGGACGCAGGCCGAATGGTCCTTCGTCGGCGTCCCCGACCTCGAGGTGCTCGGCAAGCGGACAATCTTCGCCGAGTGGACGACGTTCCCCGAGGGGCGCCGGAACGAGCAGTTCGTCGAACAGTTGCGCGGCGCCGGGGTCACCGATGACCACGAGGTCATCTTCCTCTGCCGCTCGGGGCACCGCTCGATCGGTGCGGCCGAGGCGGCGACCGCCGACGGAATCGGCAAGGCCTACAACGTGGTCGACGGGTTCGAGGGTGCCCTCGACGAGAACGACCATCGAGGTGCGTCGGGATGGCGCGCCGAGAATCTGCCGTGGAGGCAATCGTGAGTCCTGATTTGTCCGTGGGTCGTGAACTGCCGGAGGGTCTTTCACCCGACACCATCGCCGTCCGCGGTGGCCTCGCCCGCTCCGGCTTCTACGAGACCACCGAGGCGCTGTACCTGACCAGCGGATACGTCTACGACTCCGCCGAGGCCGCCGAGCGCGCCTTCACCGGCGAGGACCAGCGGTTCGTCTACTCCCGGTACGGCAATCCGACGGTCCACATGTTCCAGGAGCGGCTGCGTCAGCTCGAAGGTGCCGAGGCCTGCTTCGCGACGGCCAGCGGCATGGCCGCGGTGTTCGTCGCGCTCGGCGCCCTGCTCAAGGCCGGCGACCGGCTCGTCGCCGCCCGCAGCTTGTTCGGCTCGTGCTTCGTGGTGTGCAACGAGATCCTGCCGCGCTGGGGTGTCGAGACCGAGTTCGTCGACGGCGAAGACCTCGAACAGTGGGAGCGTGCACTGTCGAAGCCGGCCGACGCCGTCTTCTTCGAGACCCCGTCCAATCCGATGCAGACGCTCGTCGACGTCGCCAAGGTGTCCGAACTGGCGCATGCCGCGGGCGCGAAGGTGGTGCTGGACAACGTCTTCGCGACCCCGCTGCTGCAGCGCGGCCTCGATCTCGGTGCCGACGTCATCGTCTACTCGGGTACCAAGCACATCGACGGCCAGGGTCGCGTCATGGGCGGTGCCGTCCTCGGCACCAAGGAGTACATCGAGGGCCCGGTGCAGCAGCTGATGCGCCACACCGGCCCGGCGCTGAGCCCGTTCAACGCTTGGACCCTGCTGAAGGGCCTGGAGACCATGCGCCTTCGTGTCGACGCCTCGGTGGCCTCGGCGCTGCGCATCGCCGGGTTCCTGGAAGCCGACCCGCGGGTCCGCTGGGTGAAATACCCGTTCCTGCAGTCGCATCCGCAGTTCGAGCTGGCCAAGAGCCAGATGTCCGGTGGCGGCACCGTGGTGACCTTCGAGCTCAACGACCACGACGGCATCGACGGCAAGAAGCGCGCCTTCGAGGTCCTCAACGCGCTGCAGGTCATCGACATCTCCAACAACCTCGGTGACTCCAAGTCGCTGATCACCCACCCGGCCACCACCACGCACCGCGCGATGGGGCCCGAGGGGCGTGCCGCGATCGGTCTCAGTGACGCGGTCGTGCGCCTGTCGGTCGGGCTGGAGGGCATCGACGACCTGCTCGCGGATCTGGATCAGGCGCTCGGCTGAGCCCGCGCACGAGGCTCTCCTGCCCATGCCCATCAGGCCGCCCGGGCGGGACGCTCATGACGGAACCTGAGTGCGGCCAGCGCGACCGCGATGGGCAGGACACTGACGGTCAGCATGGTGAGTCGCACGGCGTCGGAGAAGTCCGCTCCGAGGTCGAGGCCGCCCACTTGCTGTAGCAGGTTCGGGTCGTATCCGACGCCACCCGGGCTCCGCGCCACTGCGCTACGCGCGGCGTCGACGGCCTCTTGTCCCTGTGTCACCGTCAGGCCCCGTTGTTCGCTGTCGGCGAGCCATTCACGCTCGAAGAACACATTCAGGAGGAGCAGGTACACGGTGGGCCCGAACGCGTAGCCCGTCATCCCGAAGGCCGTCTGCACCGAGGCCACTGTTCCGGACTGCCCACTCGGCGCATGCGAGAGCACCGTCTCCGACACGGATGTGGAACTCACCATCGACCCGAGGTTGTACAGCCATACGGACATCACGAGCAGCCAGAGCGCCATGATCGGGCTGACCGTGCCGGCCATCAGCAGCCCGGCGGCCGCCATGGTCGCGAGACCGGCGACCATCACCGGTCTCGGCGAGAACTTCTCCATCAGACTCCCGGACATGATCAGGGCGCCGGCGATCAGCAGCGAGCCGGGAAGGAACAACAGTCCGACCGTCTGCGGTGACAGCGCGAGCACCTTGCTGCCGTACTGCCCCAGGACGATGCTGAGCCCCGCGATCAGGAAGTTGAGTGTGAAGGCGGCGGCGAGCGCCACCGTGAACGTCCGGTTGCCGAACAGCGACAGGTCCAGCGCCGGTTCGGGGGTGCGCCGTTCGTGGCGGACGAAGAGCACCGCGCCGACGACGCTGACGAGTAGCGGCAGCCAGGCCTGGGGCCGGAGGACACCGTTCTGGGCGGCCGCGAGTCCGATGACGAGGGTCAGGAGTGCCACCCCGATCAGGACGATGCCGATCACGTCCAGCTTCGCACGCTCCTGACGTGGCGACTCCGGAACGAACTTCGCCGTCAGCAGCATCGAGACCACGGCAAGCAGTGGTGCGACCAGGAACACGAACCGCCAGCCGAGACCCGTCACGGCCCAGCCCGTCAGAGCGGGGAGCGCCCCGCAGAGAACCATCTCGATGGCGACGAAGATGCCGATGGCCTTCGGTCGCTGCTCTTCGGTCACCGATGTTTTGAGGAGGGCCAGCGATACCCCGAGCAGGGCCGCCATGCCCAGGCCCGCCGCGACGCGCATCGCCAGGAGAAAGCCATACCCGGGCGAAAGCATGGCGAGCACATCGGCGACGGCGACCACGGCCAGTCCGGACATCAGGAGTCGTCGGAGTCCGATCGAGTCGCCGAGATTCCCCGCGCCGAGGACGGACGCGGCCATGACCAGCGTCGACATTCCACCCAGCACTCCGACAGCAGCGGGCGGGACGTCGAGTTCCCGGCTCACCTGCGGCAGATTCAGGCTCAGCACCAGCGGATCGACGGCCGTGATCGTGAAGGCCAGGGACAGCGCGAAGATGATCGGCAGAATGCTCTTCCGGGTTGTCGACCGCTCCGCAGGCATCCGCTACGCCTCCCTGGCCCCTTCGCCCCGACGTTCATCGACCATAACGCCGACCTTCGTGGTCGGAGGCGAGATCGCGGGAGGGCGTGCTCACCGGAGGGTCAGTTCACGATGTCCGCGAGGGGGGTGCCGAGCGCGTTGAACACGGTCCGTAGTTTGAACTGCGTCTCGTCGAGTTCCGCCTGCGGGTCGGAGTGTTCGACGATGCCGCCGCCCGCCCAGGTGCGCAGACTCCGACCGTCGGCGGCGAGTTCGGCGCACCGGATGGCGACCATCCATTCGCCGTCGCCCGCGGCGTCGCACCACCCGACCGCGCCTGCGTAGAAGCCACGATCTCCCTCTACGTCTCGAATGATCTGTGCGGCAACGTCACTGGGGGTGCCGCACACTGCGGGGGTGGGTCCGAGGAGTAGTGCGAGGTCGAGTGCGGTGGTCGCCGGGTCGCGCAGCGTCGCGCGGATCGGGGTGGCCAGATGCCACATCTCGCCGGTCGACTCGAGCTGTGGGGTCGACGGCGCGTCGACGTCGTCGCAGAGATGTCCCAGGCGCTCGCGCAGATGATCGACGACGAAGGCGTGCTCGGCGAGGTCCTTTGTCGAGGCGGCCAGTTCGGCGGCGGTCGCACGGTCGACGACCGGGTCGGCGGATCGTGGTGCCGAACCCGCGTAGGGATGACAGGTCACCGTCGATCCCGACTTGCGCAGCAGTGCTTCGGGACTCGCGCCGAGCAACCACGAGCCCGAACCCGTCGCGGCGCCGAGGTCGACCGCGAAGGCGTTGTGGTCGGCGTTGCCGCCGGCGAGTGCGTCGAGGAATTCCGCCGGGCGGATCTGTTCGTCGAGCACCAGGTCGACGCTGCGTGCGAGCACGACCTTCCCGACGTCGCCGGCGACGATGCGCTTGACCGCATGTGCGATGCGCTCGCGGTGCTCATCCCGGGCCGGGTGGCTCACGGTCGACACCGCTCGCCGTGACAGCGGCCCGGTCCCGGGCAGCGGTGCTTCGCCGGTCCGGAGCCGGACGGGGGCGACCAGCGCCGCGGGGTCGCGGAGGTCGAAGGGGATCGCCCCGGTCAACGCCCCGACCTCGCCCGCCCGCAGTGCGGCGGATGCCTCGTCGACGTCGGTGAACGACCGGACCACCCCTTCGCCCCGCACGGTGCCGTGCGGGCGCGACAACACGAAGACCTCACTCGATGCCACGACAGCCAGGGTACAGGTAAGCCTGTCCTAACTAGGAATCGCGGTGAATCTAAATTGACACCCTTCGCCGGGATCCGCGAACCTTGTCGCAGGTCATGAGTGCCAGTGACAAAGCCCCGGCTCGCTGGTCGGCAACCCTCCTCCACGGTGGGGTGCTCCGGGTGACGACCTGGCTGCGTTCGAACCCGAACGCGGCAAGTGTGGATTCTCGAGGAGCTCTTGTCATGACTGCTGTGCTTTCGGCACCCGTCACAACCGTCCGCCCGACCCCTGCCGTGGTGTCCGCCGCCATCGCCGACCGGGCACCCTTCATCCCCGCGCTGGCGCCGGTCGTCGGCGCGGATGCGCAGGTTCCCGTCGCCGCCGGACACCGCGTCGGCTACGCCAATCTCGACTACGCGGCGAGTGCCCCGGCGCTGGCGTCGGTCGCCGCGCAGGTCGCCGGGGCCCTCGGCGAGTACGCGAGCGTGCACCGCGGCGCCGGCCACCTCTCGCAGGTCACCACCCGCCGGTACGAAGCCGCCCGCGAGACCGTGCGCGGCTTCGTCCGCGGCCGCGTCGACGACTCCGTCGTCTTCACCCGCAACACCACCGACGCGATCAACCTCGCCGCCCACATCACGCCCGGCGACGTCGTGGTCCTCGACATCGAGCACCACGCCAACCTGTTGCCGTGGTGTGCGCCGAAGGACGGTCGCAACCGGGCTCGCGTGGTCACCGCCCGCGCCACGATCGAGGACACCCTCGTCGCGATCGAGGCGGAGCTCGCGTCCGAGCCGGCGTCGCTGCTCGCGGTGACCGCCGCGTCGAACGTCACCGGTGAGGTCCTCCCGATCAGCAGGCTGGCCTCGATCGCCCATCGCCACGGCGCACGCATCCTGGTCGACGCGGCGCAGCTCGTCGCACATCGCCCCATCTCGATCGTCAGCCACGGTATCGACTATCTGGCGTTCTCCGGTCACAAGGCCTACGCCCCGTTCGGCGCCGGCGTCCTGATCGGACGCTCCGACTGGTTCGACGCCGCCGACCCGTACCTCGCCGGCGGGGGAGCGACCGCCGACGTCGAACTGGGCGGTGAGGAGAGTTCGGCCGGGACCACCTGGCACACCGGCGCCGCCCGCCACGAGGCCGGTCGCCGAACGTGCTCGGCGCCGTGTCGATCGCCGAGGCGTGCACCGCGCTCGCCGAGCTGGGGCCGGAGGCCATCGGCCTCCACGAACTACGGCTCTGCGAACGGCTCGACGCCGGCCTCGCCCGCATCGACGGCGTACGTCCCCTGCAGATCTTCACCGATTCGAAGGACCGCGTCGGCATCGCCGGCTTCACCGTCGACGGCTTCGCCCCGCGGGCCGTGGCCGAATACCTGAGCAGCGAGCACGGCATCGGGGTGCGGGACGGCAAGTTCTGCGCCCACCCGCTGCTCAAGCGACTCGGTCATCCCGAAGGGGCCGTCCGCGCGAGCTTCGGTGCGGGCACCACCTCTGACGACGTCGACCGCTTGCTCGACGCGCTCGGCACGCTCTGCGCCACCACCGACCACCGACCGACCAGAACTCGACGAGGGGTACCCCGCATGACCATCCAACTCGACACTCCGCGCAGTGCCGTCACCATCGGCCGTCCCGGCTTCCAGGTCGCGATCGCGGGAGATGTCGTCGCCCAGACCTTCCCGATCGTCGTGCGTCGCGAGACCCTGCGGGGGGCCCAGCGAGCGCGCTCGCTGCTTCGGGCCGGCACCCACGACCAGGCGAACTTCGTCGTCGCCCTCGAGGTCGAGGTGGCCATCGCATCGCACGCGGCATCGGCACGCGCCGCCGTCGCACAGGCCGGGGCCGCCACCGACAACTCGGACACCATCCGCTATGTCGGCACGACCCACGGCCTGATCACCCTGCTGCGTGACATCTACGCCGCCGAGGTCGCCGACGCGGTGATCCTGGTCCCGATCGACGGGTCGGCCACCGACAGCCGAATCCGCGAGCAGGTGCTCCCGGTCTTCGCCGAGGCGCGTCACCGGGTCGCCTAATCCATCAAGGCTTGCTGCGCTCTCGTGTCGTGGGGCATGTCGAGCATCTGACTGGCGAACCTCATCTCGACTGACAGACGTCGATCGACGTCTGTCAGTCGAGATGACAACGACCCGTGGTCGGGCTTGCCGCAAACGCCGACCGCCGACGACAGCGTGTGTCGTCGGCGGTCGTGAATGACTGCTCGGGTGGCGTCAGCCGCGCGAGGGCTCGTTGGCCTCGTCGGGGTGAGCGGCGAGACGGTCGATGGCCTCCTGGGCGACCTTCTCGGCAGCCTCCCGGCCGACCCAACCACCGGGCTGGACCTCCTTGCCGGGCTCGAGGTCCTTGTAGTGCTCGAAGAAGTGGCTGATCGGGCCCAGCTCGTACTCCGACACGTCGGAGATGTCCTTGATGTGGTCCCAGCGCACGTCGCCGGCGGGCACGCACAGCAGCTTGTCGTCGCCGCCGGCCTCGTCGGTCATCGTGTACATGCCGACGATGCGGGCGCGCACGATGATGCCGGGGAAGACCGACTCGGGCAGCAGGACCATCGCGTCGAGCGGGTCGCCGTCCTCACCGAGGGTGCCGTCGATGTAGCCGTAGTCGGCGGGGTAGCCCATCGAGGTGTACAGGTAGCGGTCGAGGTAGACCTTGCCCGTCTCGTGGTCGACCTCGTACTTGTTACGGCCACCTTTGGGGATCTCGATGGTCACATCGAATTCCACTGTTCCTCCTGGCAGTTGCGAATCGGGGGGTGTGATCGCCGGACGGCCAGATGGCCGCGCGTCGCAACAACGATACTGTTAGTCCGACGACCTCGGACTTCGTACCCCAGAAGTTCGCGGGTATATCAGGTGCCAGGTCGCATTACCCGACATAACGGTCAGAGCTGTGCGAGAGATCCGGAGGCTTCGTGGGCGCAACCACCAGACCCGCAGGTCGTGATGGCAGGCCACGCAGTCGCAAACTCCTCTGGTGGACGATCGTCGCCGTCGTGGTCCTCGCGCTGGTATCGACCGCTGCGGTGGTCGTGGCACTCCGTCTGGACAGGGAGGCCGAGCTGCCGCCGGGGATCCCGCCGCAGCCCGCCGCGATCTCCCTCGACCCGCAGATCGACCCCGTCGCCGCCACCGCTCCGGCCCCGACGCCGGCCGGTGTGTCCCGGGCGATCGCCCCCGCTCTGCGGAATCCGGCGCTCGGCGTCCTGAGCGGCATGATCTCGGACTCGCTGACCGGCGAGGTGCTGTGGTCGCGCAACCCCACCCGTCCGCGCATCCCGGCGTCGAACGACAAGGTTCTCTCGGCCGCGGCCTTCCTCGAGGCCATGCCGCACGACGCGCGCCTGACCACGACGGTCGTCGCCGGGTCGAACGGACAGGTGATCCTCAAGGGCGCCGGCGATCCGACCCTGACGGCGCAGCCCGCCGGTGCCGACACCTTCTACAGCGAACCCGCCCGGATCGCCGACCTCGCCGAGCAGATCAAACAAGCCGGCATCCCGGTCACCTCGGTGGCGGTGGACCTGAGCGCCTTCTCCGGCCCGACGATGGACCGGACCTGGGACCGTCGGGACATCCAGGGCGGCGACATCGCGCCGATCGAGTCGCTGATGGTCGACGGCGCCCGCCTCGAACCGCTCGACGAGTACTCGCCGCGGTCCGCGACGCCCGGGATCATGGCCGGTGAGGCACTGGCCGCGGCGCTCGGCGTCGACGCGCCGGTCGCCGAGGCGTCCGCACCCGCCGGCGACCGCGTCGTGGCGAAGGTCGAGTCCGCACCGCTGGTGACCCGGGTCAACGACATGCTCCGCTACAGCGACAACGTGCTCGCCGAGACGCTGTCGGTCGAACTGGCGGTGCATCGCGGCGGACCCGCGACCCTCGCCGCCGGTGTCGACGCGGTCGAGGAGGTCCTGTCGACCACCTTCCCCGATCAGTGGACGGGCACCACGCTGGCCGACGCCTCGGGCATCTCCTACGCCAACCGCACGACGCCCGCGCTGCTCGACGCGGTGATGACCGCGGCGAGCGGACCCTCGCATCCCAAGCTGCGACCGATGCTCGACGGTCTGCCGATCGCCGCCGGTACGGGCACCCTCGCCGACCGGTTCCCGGTCGCCACCACACCCGGTGCCGGATGGGTGCGAGCGAAGACAGGAACACTCACCGGCGTCAGTTCGTTGACGGGCATAGTCCAAACGATCGATGGCCGCGTGCTGTCGTTCGCCCTCATGTCCGGCGGCACCTCGCCGGCGGACGCGAGACCCGCCCTGGACTTCGTGGTGGGTCAACTCAGAGAGTGCGGGTGCCGATGAGCATGGCAGGAACCGACAGCAAGGCAGCGGTCGAGCCGGTGGGTGAGGACACCCGTCTGAGCATCGGGTCGCAGATCGACTGGCCGCTCGCCGCGTCGACGGCGAAACGGCTCGTCCGACCCGGCCCCAAGACCACGGCCTACACCTACGAAGCCGCGCAGGCCGAGCTCGCCGACGCCGCGACGCGTGCGGAGGCTCCGGTCCGCGAGGTCACCGGTCTCGCCGACGGACTCCGCATCCCGACGACCCGAATCCTCGACCGCTCGGGCTGGATCGACGCGGCCTCCGTCTCGATGCGATCAATGCTGGGGTCCGACGCCGGAGTCGGATCGTCAGGCCTCGCCGCCAAGTTCGGCGGTGTACAGGCCGGGGGGCTGCTGGCCTTCCTCTCCACGGCCATCCTCGGCCAGTACGACCCGTTCACGCCGGACCCGGAGACCGGTGAACCCGGCGTGCTGATGGTCGTGACACCCAACATCATCAACGTCGAACGCCAGCTCAAGGTGGTGCCTTCGGACTTCCGCCTGTGGGTGTGCTTACACGAGGTGACGCACCGTGTGCAGTTCTCGGCCAACCCGTGGCTGCGCGACTACATGCAGGACAACGTCGCCGTGCTCACCTCCGAGACCGGTGAGTCGACCACCGAGATCGTCACGCGGATGACCAAGGCGCTCAAGGGCTCCGAACCCCGCGAGAAGGGCATCATCGGCGCGATGCAGCTGCTGCAGAGCCCCGAGCAGTTCGACGCCTTCCAGCGGATGATGGTTCTCGGCACCCTGCTCGAGGGTCACGCCGACCACGTGATGGACGCCGTCGGCCCGGCCCACGTCCCGTCCGTCGCCCGTATCCGCACGGCCTTCGACAAGCGCCGCAAGGCGCCGCAGAACCCGGTGCAGCGCATCATCCGCGCTCTCATCGGTATGGACGCCAAGATCGCGCAATACGTCCGCGGCAAGGCCTTCGTCGACGAGGTGGTCGAGACCGTCGGCATGGAGCGGTTCAACACGGTGTGGACCTCGCCCGAGACGATGCCGCTGCCGGACGAGATCGACACGCCGCAGGCATGGATTCGACGCGTGCTGTGACGCGGGTGGTCGCGGATTTCTCGACCACCGTTCTCGACGACCCGCACGCCGCCGTCTGTGTCGGGCTCTCCGGCGGTGCGGACTCGCTCGCCCTCACGGCGACGGCCGTCCGCGCGGGACTCGACGTCACCGCGCTGGTCGTCGACCACGGTCTGCAGGAGGGTTCGGGCCACGTCGCGGCCCGAGCCGCCGAGACGGCACGCGAACTCGGTGCCGCCGCCCGCGTGCTCGAGGTCAGGGTCGGGACCCGCGGGGGACTCGAGGCCGCGGCCCGCGATGCGCGATATGCGGCGCTCGACGTGGCCCGGGACGGTCGTCCGGTCCTCCTCGCGCACACCGCCGACGATCAGGCCGAGACCGTACTGCTCGGCCTCGCACGAGGTTCCGGGGCACGATCGATCGCCGGTATGCGGGCGTGGAAGGGCCCCTGGGGGCGGCCGTTGTTGCGTGTCCGCCGGATGCAGACGCTGGCGGTGTGTACCGAACTCGGGCTGGCGGTGCACCATGACCCGCACAACCGCGACCCGCGGTTCACCCGCGTGCGACTGCGTGCCGAGGTGATCCCGCTGCTCGACGACGTGGTCCGCGGAGGCGTCGTGGATGCGCTGGGCCGCACCGCAGACGCGCTGCAGGACGACAACGACGCCCTCGATGCCTGGGCGGAGACGGTGTGGGGAAGTGTCCGAACCGTCGACGGACTCGACGTCGCACCGCTGCTGGACGTGCCGAGGGCGGTGCGGACCAGGGTGATCCGTCGCTGGTTGCTCGGAGTGGGGGCGACCGAGCCGACGCAACGGGTGATCGCCGCGGTCGATCGGCTCGTCGTGGAATCCGGAACGGGGCGCGCCCAGGTGGCGATCGGCGGCGACCCGGGCGTGCGCACGGTCGTGGAACGTGGTGGTCAAATGCTGACGGTCCGCCTCACCGAGAGGTGAGACGGACCGCCAGGAGAGAACTGCGACCTACCGCTTGGGCGGCGTGAACGGCGAGTTGATCGTGTTGAAGTAGTGGATTCCGGCTCCGATCAGCGTGCCGCCTCCTCCGATCACGAGACCGACGAGGCCGCCGACGGCAGCTGCGGGGGCGACGCCGACGAGACAACCGACGACCGGCGCGGCGATTCCGAAGACGAGGCAAGCGAGCCCTCCGCCGACGATTGCACCGACGATCGTGCCGACCAGCGACGAGATCGACGTGCCCGCACTCAGTTGCTGCTGGAAGCGGACCAATGCCTGATCGTCGCGCTCCTGACGGGTCTGAGGCGCTGCAACCTGGTGTCGTGCAAAACCACGCACTCTTTCGACGTCCGCCGGATTGACCTGCACGGACCGCGCGTTGTTACGCGACGGAATGAGCGTCACCTTGTTACCGGCCTGACGTGCGTCGATCGGGAACTGACGGTCCTCCAAGCGATATGCAAGAGGCATACGGAACAGCTCCGCGCCGTTGCGACCGCGAATGGTCAGCGAACCGTTATCGGTGCTCGCGGACGCATTGTGCAGCGTGAGGGTCAGCGACGACTGATTCCAGGTTGCGTCGTAGGTCGCCGGCCCGACCTGCTTGGGGGCGGCCTGCGCGGTCCCGGCGAAGGCCGTGATCACAACAGTGGCAAGCGATATGGCAACGGCGACCAATGTGCGCGTGGACTTGCGCGACAAGGCCCCGTCCTGTCGTTCAGTTGACATGAAGGAATTCTTTCCATGAAGGGGAGTTCCCCGAGGAAGGGAATGGGGGAACTGTGATCGATCATATTCACAGGTCGAATTGCCCCTGCTACCCACGGTGCTGGCGGGTTCATCAACGTTCACAAACCCGGCAAAACAATTGTGAAAAAAAGTTTCGCTAGGGGCTGATGTTAAAGTTCGTTATCTGACTGTTATACAAGCAAACAACTCGGCGGTCAAAATTGGTCCGAACGGTCTACTCGCTACTCGCGAGTAATTTCCGGCGGCGGTCCCACCCGTCGGCCATGTGACCCGCGAAACATGACAAGCTGTAAAGGTGCAGTCCGCTGACCCCTACGCCGCTGACATCGACGCTGTTCTGATCACCGAGGAGCAGATCAAGCAGCGCACCGTCGAACTAGCCCACTCCGTCGCCTCTCGGTACACCGCCATCGAGGACGACCTGGTCCTGATCGGGGTACTCAAGGGAGCGGTCATGTTCATGACCGATTTCGCGCGCGCCCTGCCGATCCCGTCGCAGCTGGAGTTCATGGCGGTGTCGAGCTACGGCTCGTCGACCTCATCGTCCGGCGTCGTGCGGATCCTCAAGGACCTCGACCGCGACATCGAGGGCCGCGACGTCCTGATCGTCGAGGACATCATCGACTCGGGTCTCACCCTGTCGTGGCTGATGAAGAACCTCGCCACGCGTTCGCCCCGCAGTCTCGAGGTGTGCACGCTGCTCCGTAAGCCCGAGGCCGTCCGGTCGCCGGTTCGTGTCGCCGACGTCGGCTTCGACATCCCGAACGAGTTCGTCGTCGGGTACGGACTCGACTACGCCGAGCGTTACCGGGACCTGCCCTACATCGGGCGCCTCAAGCCCGCGGTCTACAGCAGCTGATCCGTGAGACCCGAACCCGCCACGACCTGCGCGCCGTCGCGGTGATCCTGCGACGGGAACGGTTTCACCAGCGTGATCGTTGACCGGTAGCCTCAATGTGTACGTCGATGGGAAGGACATGGGAACGGAGTGGGCGCCGGGACTCGATCCCGCACGCCGGTCGAACCCCCACCAACTGGCATGAACCGTAAGACAGTCTTCCGCAACCTCGCCATCCTGGCGCTCGTCCTGCTCGCACTGTGGGGCTGGAGCGTGATGAGCGACTCCGACCGCGAGTACCGGGGCGTCGACACCTCCGTCGCGCTGGAGCAGCTGAACAAGAAGAACACCAAGTTCATCAGCATCGACGACCGCGAGCAGCAGCTGCGCATCGAGCTCAACTCGCCGATCAAGGTCGACGACGCCGACGCGGACAAGATCAGCACCAAGTACCCCGCCCAGGCCGGCGAACAGATCTTCGACGCGGTCCAGGAGACCGGCACCAAGTACACGACGAACGTCAACGAGCAGTCGGTGCTCTGGCAGATCCTCATCTTCGTCCTGCCGATGATCCTGCTGTTCGGTCTGTTCTTCTTCGTGATGAGCCGCATGCAGGGTGGTGGCCGCGGCGGCGTCATGGGCTTCGGCAAGTCGAAGGCCAAGCAGCTCAGCAAGGACATGCCGAAGACGACCTTCGCCGATGTCGCCGGCGCCGACGAGGCCGTTGAAGAGCTCTACGAGATCAAGGACTTCCTCCAGAATCCGGCCCGCTACCAGGCCCTGGGCGCCAAGATCCCGCGCGGCGTGCTGCTGTTCGGCCCGCCCGGAACCGGTAAGACCCTGCTTGCGCGTGCGGTCGCCGGTGAGGCCGGGGTGCCGTTCTTCACCATCTCCGGCTCCGACTTCGTCGAGATGTTCGTCGGTGTAGGTGCGTCCCGCGTCCGAGACCTGTTCGAGCAGGCCAAGAACAACAGTCCGTGCATCATCTTCGTCGACGAGATCGACGCCGTCGGCCGCCAGCGTGGTGCGGGCCTCGGCGGTGGCCACGACGAGCGTGAGCAGACGCTGAACCAGCTGCTCGTCGAGATGGACGGCTTCGGCGACCGGTCGGGCGTTATCCTGATCGCGGCGACCAACCGTCCCGACATCCTCGACCCGGCACTGCTGCGCCCTGGCCGCTTCGACCGTCAGATCCCGGTCGGCAATCCCGACATGGCCGGGCGCCGCGCGATCCTCAAGGTGCACGCCAAGGGCAAGCCGATCGACTCGGACGCCGACCTCGACGGTCTGGCCAAGCGCACGCCGGGTATGTCCGGCGCCGATCTGGCGAACGTCGTCAACGAGGCCGCTCTGCTCACTGCACGTGAGAACAAGCAGACCATCACGGCCGAGGCGCTCGAAGAAGCCGTCGACCGGGTCATCGGCGGGCCGCGGCGCAAGGGCCGGATCATCAGCGAGCACGAACGCAAGGTCGTGGCGTACCACGAGGGTGGGCACACCCTGGCCGCGTGGGCGATGCCCGACCTGGACCCGATCTACAAGGTCACGATCCTCGCGCGCGGTCGCACCGGCGGTCACGCCCTCGCCGTGCCCGAGCAGGACAAGGACCTGATGACGCGGTCGGAGATGATCGCGCGCCTGGTGATGGCCATGGGCGGCCGCGCCGCCGAGGAACTCGTCTTCCACGAGCCGACCACCGGCGCGTCGTCGGACATCGACCAGGCCACCAAGATCGCCCGCGCGATGGTCACCGAATACGGCATGAGCGCCAAGCTCGGCGCCGTACGGTACGGCCAGGACCAGGGCGATCCGTTCCTGGGCCGCTCGATGGGTGCCCAGTCGGCCTACTCGGCGGAGATCGCCAGCGAGATCGACGACGAGGTCCGGCGTCTCATCGAGGCGGCGCACACCGAGGCGTGGGCGATCCTCACCGAGTACCGCGACACCCTCGACGTGCTCGCGACCGAGCTCCTCGAGAAGGAGACGCTGACCCGCAAGGACCTGGAGAAGATCTTCTCCGACGTCGTCAAGCGTCCGCGGATCACCGCCTTCAACGACTTCGGTGAGCGGACCCCGAGCGACAAGCCGCCGGTGAAGACTCCGGGTGAGCTCGCCATCGAGCGCGGCGAGCCGTGGCCCCCACCGGAGGCGGCAAAGATCCCCGAGCCCGTCGGTGCGGGCTACCCGGGTGGTTCGCAGGTTCCGGGGCAGGTTCCGAACTACCCGCCCACCTACCCCGAGCCGGGTACCCAGGGCGGACCGGTTCCGCCTGGATCGGGGAGCCCGAATCCCCAGTACCCGAATCCCCAGTACCCGGATCCCCAGTACCCGGGTGCGCAGTATCCGGGTGCGCAGAATCCTGCTCCCCGGTATCCGAATCCCCAGTACCCGAACCCGGGTCAGTCGGCTCCGCCGCCCGGTGGTCCGTACACCGGCGGCACCCGCCCGGATTACGGTGCGCCGCGCGACTGGTCGGCACCGGGATGGCCGCCGGAGCAGCCCTCGGCCGATCGTCCCGCCTCCAACGGGACCAACGGCTGGGGCCGGCACGGCGACAACGGGAATGCCCGGACGGACAGTGCCGGTGAGGGTGATGACGGGCGAAGCTCGTAAGGTTTGACGCATGACGATCAGCGAGGGGCGCGACGCCGTGGTGAATGGGCACCGGTCGGAGTTCGATCAGGCACGTGCCGAGGCCGCGGTCCGCGAGCTGCTGCTGGCGATCGGCGAGGACCCCGACCGTGAAGGTCTGGTCCGCACCCCGACGCGGGTGGCCAACGCCTACCGCGAGATGTTCGCCGGCCTGTACACCGACCCCGACGAGGTCCTCGCGACCACCTTCGACGAGGACCACGACGAACTGGTGCTGGTGAAGGACATTCCGATGTACTCCACCTGCGAGCACCATCTGGTGTCCTTCCACGGTGTCGCGCACGTCGGGTACATCCCGGGGACGTCCGGCCGGGTCACCGGCCTGTCGAAGCTGGCGCGGCTCGTCGACCTGTACGCCAAGCGCCCGCAGGTCCAGGAGCGGCTGACCAGTCAGATCGCCGACGCGGTCATGCGTAAGCTCGAACCCCGCGGCGTCATCGTCGTCATCGAGGCCGAGCACCTGTGCATGGCGATGCGGGGCATCCGGAAGCCGGGGGCGACCACCACGACGTCGGCCGTCCGCGGAATCTTCAAGACCAGTGCGGTATCCCGCGGCGAAGCCCTCGACCTGATCACCCGGTGACCCCGGCCGATCCTCCGATGACTCCCTCGAGCGCGGTCCCGGCCGGTGGTGGGAACCACCAGACGCTGGTGATGGGCGTCCTGAACGTCACCGCGGACTCCTTCTCCGACGGCGGTCGCTACCTCGACACCGACGCAGCGGTCGCGCACGGACTCCAGCTGATCGAGCAGGGCGCCGACCTCATCGACGTCGGTGGTGAGTCGACCCGTCCGGGCGCCATCCGCGTCGACCCCGACCTCGAGGCGAAGCGCGTCGCCCCGGTCATCGCAGCCCTCGCCTCACACGGCGTCGTCGTCTCGGTCGACACCATGCGCTCCGAGGTCGCGGCCGCCGCCATCGAGGCCGGTGCCTCGATCGTCAACGACGTCTCCGGCGGTCGTGCCGACGCCGACATGGCGCGCGTGGTCGCCGACGCCCGACTGCCCTGGATCCTGATGCACTGGCGGCCGGCGGGGGAGAGCACGGATCGTCGGTTCACCCACCGCATCGGTGATGTCGGTGGGTACCGCGACGTGGTCGCCGAGGTCAGCGGTGAGTTGCTGGCGCAGGTCGACGCCGCGGTCTCCGCAGGCGTCGACCCGGATCAGCTCATCCTCGATCCGGGACTCGGCTTCGCCAAGACGGCCGAACACAACTGGGCTCTGCTGCATGCGCTCCCGACCTTCATCGGGCTGGGTTTCCCCGTCCTCGTCGGTGCGTCCCGCAAACGGTTCCTCGGCACACTTCTCGGTCGCGACGGCGTCGACCGTCCGCCCGCGGGCCGCGACATCGCGACGGCGTCGATCTCGGCGCTCACCGCCGCGGCCGGCGCCTGGGGCGTCCGCGTCCACGATGTGGCGAGCACCTACGACGCCGTGACCGTCGCCGAGGCCTGGCGTGCGGGCGGCTCACGCACCACATTCGGAGCAGGAGGGTCGCATGGCTGACCGGATCGAACTACGCGGACTGAAGGTCCGTGGGAATCACGGGGTCTTCGACCACGAGCGCGAGGACGGCCAGGACTTCTTCATCGACGTCACCCTGTGGCTCGACCTGCGTGCCGCCGCCGACACCGACGACCTCGCCGAGACCGTCGACTACGGCGCACTCGCCCAGCAGGTCGCGGCGATCGTCGGGGGCGAGCCCCGCAACCTGATCGAGACGGTCGGTGCGGAGGTCGCGGAGACGATCATGGCCGACGAACGCATCTCCGCCTGCGAGGTCACCGTGCACAAGCCGTCGGCACCGATCCCGTTGACCTTCGACGACGTCGCGGTGGTGACCCGCCGCTCCAGGAAGGGCATGCGATGAGTCGCGCGGTGCTCTCGGCCGGCTCCAATGTCGGGGATTCACTGGGCCATCTGCGGTCGGTGGTCGAGGGTTTCGGAGACGAACTCGTCGCGGTGTCCGCGGTGTACGCGACCCCACCCTGGGGCGGCATCGAACAAGACGACTTCCTCAACATCACCCTCATCGTCGACGGGCCGCTGAGCGCGCGGCAATGGCTGGACCGGGGCAACGAACTGGAGCAGGCCGCCGACCGTACCCGTGAAGTCCGTTGGGGGCCGCGAACTCTCGATGTCGACGTCATCTCCGTCACGGAGGCCGGGGGCGTCGTCGTCGACGACGACCCGGTGCTGACGCTTCCGCACCCGCGGGCGGCGCAGCGTGCTTTCGTCCTCATCCCGTGGTTGGAGATCGAACCGGAGGCCACTTTGTGGACGCCGGAGGGGGAGCGGCCGGTGCGTGAGCTGATCGATGCCCTCGACGCCGCCGAACGGGACGCGGTGCGTGCCGTCGAGCGACTCGGGCCGGGCGGGGGTGGCGGGTCATGACGCTTCCCGACCCACGCCGTCCGGGGCAGGACGACGAGGAGACCGGCCTCGGTCCCACCCGGCTCCGCGACCTCGTCGTCATCGCCGCCGTCACCGCGATCGCCGCGTGGATTCTGGTGCGCTACAACTACAACGACTTCCCGCCGCTGCCGCTGCTGGCCGGGATCGTGCTCTACGTGCTCGCCGCTCTCGAGGTCGTCATCGCCTTCGTCGTCCGGTCGAGGGTCGAGTCCCGGGACGTGGGTCGTGCTCGCGGACAACTCCATCCGCTCACCGCGGCACGAGTGCTGGCCCTCGCCAAGGCTTCTGCCATCCTCGGGGCGATCGCCGTGGGCGTGTGGACCGGACTGCTCGTCTTCCTCCTCGGTCAGCAGAACGTGACGGCCGCCGACCAGGACCGACCCGGCGCGATCGTGGGCCTGATCGGGGGCGTGTTGTTGGTGTGCGCGGCGATGTGGCTCGAGTACTGCTGCCGGGCGCCCGAGGACCCGCCCGCCGTCGGCGATTCCTGACATCGCTCGTCGGCCACCACAGAGGAATTCTCGGCATGGGGGACCCGAACCGACTCCGGCGCACACGGCGAAATATGGGCGACATAACACGTCGCCGATCTGAGAAACTCCGAACCCGGTTCGCGTGTGAATGTACTGACAGCGGGTAAGTTCACGATCATGACGACCTCGAACGGCCGTTCTGCCGACTCGCGACGCTCAAGTCGGTCGGCGGCGCAATGGCTGCTCGGTCTGCTGATCGTGCTCGCCCTGGCGGCCAGCGTACTGATGGTCTTCACCGATCGCCTGTCGATCCTCGGTTCGCTGGCGGTCATCGCTGCCCTGTGGGCGGCGGTCATCGGCGCGATCCTCGTGACCAAGTTCCGGCGGCAGGCCGAGAGTGCGGAAGCCAAGAGCCGCGACCTCCGACTGGTCTACGAACTGCAACTCGAGCGGGAGATCGCCGCGCGTCGTCAGTACGAGCTCGACGTCGAGACGACCATCCGCAAGGAGATCACCGCCGAATCCAACGAGGAACTCTCCGAGCTCAAGGCCCAGGTGCTCGCACTGCGGTCGAGTCTCGAAATGCTTCTCGGGGAACCGCTCCCGGATCAGCGTGCCGCGCTGTCGAGCGAGAAGATGCGTGAGCTGGCCTCCGGTCTGTCGGGTGCCCACGCGGGGTCCTTCGGCGGAGAGTTCGGCGGCGTCCCGCCCTACCGCTCGACATATGACGACGACGGTCTGCGCGCCGCACGCGACTTCGCGGCCACCGCGCCGACCGCGGACGACGGCCGCCACACCGGGCCCGTCGACCCGAACGAGATGACCGAGGTGATCCCCGTCATCACCGACGATCCGATCTCCGGTCGGATCGCCACCGAGGTTCCCGTCGAGGAGGTCGACCAGCACTCCGCCGGTTCGACGCCGTTCGCCCCACGCGCCGATGAGTCCCGGACCGCCGACGCCGAGGACGTGTCGGATGCGGAGGTCGTCGACGATTCGCGCGGTGCGGACGAGTCGGCCGCCTACACCGACGAGACGCCGACCGACGAGTGGGCGACCGGAGCGAGCGCCGAAGCTCCGGCCGAGACCGGCGAGACCGGCGCCGCACCGGAAGAGGAAGAGACCGCGACCTCCGACGTCGAGGCCCCCGCGTTCCTCGGTGCCGCCGGTCGTCACGAAGGAAACGCCGGGCGCCCCGCCTCGACCTTCGGTGGTGGTCGCCGTCGGCGAGCGGCCGACGACGACTCCGAGTCCGCGCACTCGGCGGGCCTGCCCGTCTCGGAACTGCTCAACCAGCTGCGTCAGCAGTCCGGGACCACCGGCGGTGGTCGCCGGCGACGCGACTGATGACAGCCGCGCTTCTGCCGTCGACAGACGATTCGTCGAATTCGTATCGGCTTCGTCATCCGGTTGGATCAGTTCTGTGACGTAGGTGCTTATTCGCGCCGTAGAAGTTGGACGGTCGACCTAGACTGCCCGCATGAGCGGAGCTCTGGCAGGCGGTGAGCCCGGTCTGGTCGACCGGGCCGGCACCCCCTACGTGCCGCTCCGCCACACCGACCGCGGAACCGCGATCAAACGGTCACTGGTCAGTGCGTCGTTGTTCCTGCCGCTGCTCGCATGGTGGCCGATGGTGTTGTGGCTGTTCACCTTCGATCCGCTCAACGAGACCCCGTTCCCGGAGTATTACGCGGACTATGTCGCCAACGGGCCGGCGACGAGCCTGATCCTGATCTGGGCGCTCACCGCGTTGATGCCCGTCTACATTGTCCTGGTGCTCGCGTTCTGGTCACGCAGTATGGTTCGAGCGGCGATCGCGGTCCCGATCGGGGCGATCGGGGCACTCGGTTTCTGGGGCGGTCAGGTCCCGGTGCTGGTGCGGTCGGGCGAGTACGGGATTCTCAATCTCTGTTCCGAGCACATGCCGGCGTGGGTCGTGTTGCTGATCGTCGCGTGGTCGATCGCGCGCCGGCGACATTTCTGGTGGGTTCTCGCAGTTCCGGTCATCGCGTTGCTCGCGATCAATGCCTACGAAGGGTGGGCGACGAATCCGGTGGACACGATCGTCGACGGCACCGGCGATCTGCTGGGGGTTCCCGCGGCCGAGGTTCTCGATCCCTTCTCTCCCCGTTTCCGATCGCCGTTCGACGACGCAGTCGACATCATCGCCGGCGTGCTGACGCTGTGGATCGTCGACGCGGTGATCGGTGCCCTGGCGCGACAGGACCGACCCGAGCCGACGACCTACTCGATCGACGAACGCTGACCCGACGCACCGGTGGGCCGTCAGAACTGCAGGACGATGGCGCGGACGATGGTGAACCCGAGCAATCCGACGCTCAGGAGCATTCCCAGGACGCACAGGGTTCGGGCCAGTCGCGCCGCCGACGAGGCGCGGCCGCGTCCGGCGAGGTACCAGCCTGCAACGCCCACGGGCAGGCCGAGGCCCCCGACGACGCTGAGTGGCACCGCCGCGATGCCGCAGGCCAGCGACGCCGTGGTGAATCGTGCCGGGTCGGTCTCGGGCGGGAGAGGTTCGATCACGTGCAGGTCGCCGGAGGCCCGGATCATCGTCGACTCCAGGGCGGAACCGGGAACCGTCTGACCCGGGAGTTCCGAGTACGCCGTGGCCGCGGGGAACCCGTGACCGTGTGAAGAAGCCGGGGGTACGTGCCCGGTGTCGGCAGGCCGCGATCGGGGTGTCCCTTCCACCGGCGCGGTGCGCAGGCCCGCGGCCTCGGTCGGCGGCAAGGCGCCGCGGACACGCATCGTCCGGGTCTGCGGTGGGATCGGAGTACCAGCACCCGGCCGTGCTCGGGGCGGTGCCGTGGCAGCAGGCCGTGGGCCGGGGGCGGGAAAGAAGCCGGTGGTGTCGACCGCGTACCGGAACTCGGCGGCGAACGCGCCCGCCGAGGGCGGCCGGTCCGCGGGATTCTTGGCGAGCCCGTGGCGCACCGCCTCCGACACGGCCGGCGGGAGACCGGGCCGCAGGGACGACACGTCCGGCGGGGGTGTCGTGAGGTGGTGATGGATCATCATCATCGGTGTACGGGCGGTGAACGGGACTGTGCCCGTAAGTAGTTCGAAGGTCGAGCAGGCCAACGAGTAGACGTCGCTGCGGGCGTCGAGGGCCTCCGCCGAGAGTTGTTCGGGTGAGGAATAGGGGAACGAACCGAGCACCAGGTTGGCCGATGTCAGCGACGTGCCCCCGTCGGTCTGCCGCGCGATTCCGAAGTCGGCCAACCGGATACGACGCTCCTCGGGGCCCCCGGTGTCGGATTCGGCTGCGCTGATGAGGATGTTGGCGGGCTTCACGTCGCGGTGCAGCAGTCCGTGGCGATGGGCATGGTCGAGGGCGGCGCCGATCGAGTCGCTCACCGCCGCGACGTCGTCGAGCGGAAGGCCTCCGGGGGACGCCTTGACGAGGGCTGCCGCATCGGTTCCGGCCACGTACTGCATCGAGATCCACAGCCGGCCGTCGACCTCGCCGCGGTCGTAGACGCTGACGATGCACGGATGGTCGAGTTGGGCGGCCAGGTCGGCTTCGCGGGTGAATCGCGCGCGGAACGTCGGATCGTTGGACACGTGCTCGGCGAGCACCTTGATGACGTCGAGGCGGGGGAGTCGAGGGTGTTGCGCGAGGTAGACCGCGCCCATGCCGCCGGCGCCGATCTTGCGCACGATCGTGTAGCCGGCGAACTGGGTACCCGCTTCCAGGCTCATCTGCGGACCCCCTGAGGTCGGGCGATGGAGCGATGAACGCCTCGGACGGCCTCAGCGTACGCCGGTTCGGCCCAGGTCACAGCTGGGTCTGTCGGCCGATGGACATCGACGGCCGTCGACTCGCCGTCGGCGGCGGACGAGAGCCCCGGGTGACACCTGTCACACAGTTGGCCCGGACCGCGGTGAGAGTCCTACCCTTGCTCTGCAACGTCTGGTACCCGTGCCGAGGCCGCCGTGGAGAGAACTCCGTCCACGCGGAATCCGGTGAAGGCGGGACTGGAACGAACCATGGAGGACAGCGGTGACCTCACCGACCGGTGATCCCGGCGTGCCGTTCGCACGGCAAGCCGGTGGCGACGACGCCCACGGCAGCACTGCCGCGGACGCTTTCGGTGACCGCCCGTATCCGGTCCGGTCCGATCCTTTTCCCGGTACCTCGAACCTGCCTGCACCCGCCCGCCTCACGGTCGGCATCGTCTCGGCCGGCCGTGTGGGGACCGCGCTCGGCGAGGCTCTCGAGAAGGCCGGGCACGTCGTCGGCGCGGTCGTCGCCCGGTCGCCGCAGTCCCGGGCCCGCGCCGCCCAGCGTCTCCCCGATTCGGAGATCCTCGCCCTCGACGCCGTCGTCGCCCGTTCGGAGCTGCTGCTGCTGAGCGTGCCGGACGCCCGGCTGAGCGCGGTGATCGACGAGATCGCGGCGTCGGGCGCGCTGCGTCCCGGCACGATCGTCGCGCACACCGCCGGCGCCCAGGGCGTCGACATCCTCGCGCCGGTGACCGCACGCGGCGCTCTCGGACTGGCCCTGCATCCCGCGATGACCTTCGTCGGCAGCGCGGAGGACACCGCGCGTCTGACCAACGCCTGCTTCGCGATCACCGCCGCCGACCCCGTCGGCGAGGCCATCGCGTCGTCGCTCGTCCTGGAGATGGGCGGGGAACCGGTACGGATCGCCGAAGCCGACCGCACGCTCTACCACGCGGCACTCGCCCACGGCGCGAATCACCTGATCGCACTGATCTCCGACGCAGTGGCCGCGCTGAACGCCGCGATCGACCACTCCGGACGCGACGTCGCGACCGTCGACGGCAGTGGCACGCGCCTCGCCGAACGCATCCTCACCCCACTCGTCACCGCGTCGTTGAACAACGTGCTCGATCTCGGCCCGTCGGCGCTCACCGGTCCGGTGGCGCGCGGCGACGCCGAGGCCGTCCGCAAGCACCTCGCCGCGCTCCGTGCCGTGCCCGGCGGGTCCGGCGAGCACGGGATCGCCGAGGCCTATCGGACCCTCGCCCGCCGGGCCGCCGAGCGGACCGACGCCCCGGCCGCACTCCTCGACCTCTTGGAGGAGCGATGAGCCAGACCACCCATCCGACACCGCCGATCAAAGGAGATGCCGTGAGCGCCCCGCCCGATGAGACGCCGACCTACAAGGCCGGTCAGATGACCGTGCACCGCGAACCGGCGACCCTGACCCGGGTGACCCGGGCGCTGCGCGCCGCGGGCAAGCGAGTGGTCTTGGTCCCGACGATGGGCGCTCTGCACGCCGGCCACCTGCAACTCGTACGGGCGGCGAAGGCCAAGGGCAACACGGTGGTCGTCGTCTCGATCTTCGTCAACCCGCTGCAGTTCGGCGCCAACGAGGACCTCGACGCGTACCCGCGCACACTCGACGCCGACCTCGCGTTGCTCGAGCCCCTCGGCGTCGAACTCGTCTTCGCGCCGAACGCCGCGTCGATGTACCCCAACGGGCAGCGGACGATGGTGCACCCCGGCGAGGCCGGTGGAATCCTCGACGGCATCTCGCGCCCGACACATTTCGCCGGGATGCTGACGGTGGTCCTCAAGCTGCTCAACATCGTCGGACCGAATGCCGCCTTCTTCGGCGAGAAGGACTATCAGCAGCTCGTCCTGATCAAGCAGATGGTCACCGACCTCGATCTCGACGTCGAGATCGTCGGCGTCCCGACCGTCCGCGAATCCGACGGGCTGGCGATGTCGTCGCGCAACCGCTACCTGACCCCCGAGCAGCGCGAGCTGGCCACGACGCTGTCGGCAGCGCTGGTCGCCGGCGCCCATTCCGCCGAGGGCGGCCGGGACGCGATCGTCGCGTCGGCGCGGGCCGTGCTCGACACCGTGCCCGAGATCGACGTCGAATACCTTGCTCTTCGCGGCCGTCAGTTGGAGGAGGCGCCGGAGAAGGGGGCCGCCCGGTTGCTCGTCGCCGCGCGCCTCGGAACGGCGCGTCTCATCGACAACGTCGGCGTGAACGTCGGCGGTCTCGCCGCACTCGAAGAAGAAATCGCCTGGAACAACGCCGCCACCACCACGACAGAGGGACGATGACCATGCTGCGCACCATGATGACCTCGAAGATCCACCGCGCCACCGTGACCCAGGCGGATCTGCACTACGTCGGCTCGGTGACGATCGACCAGGATCTGCTCGACGCCGCGGGACTGCTCGAGGGTGAACAGGTCACGATCGTCGACATCGACAACGGTGCCCGTCTCGTCACCTACGCGATCGCCGGTGAACGCGGCAGCGGTGTCATCGGGATCAACGGCGCCGCCGCACATCTCGTGCACCCCGGCGACCTCGTCATCATCATCGCCTACGGCATGCTGAACGAGGCCGAGCTCGAGGAGTATGCGCCGAACGTCGTCTTCGTCGACGACCACAACCGCATCCTCGAATCCGGCGACGACCCGGCACACGCACCCGAGGGCTCGGGTCTCCTCGACCCGCGGCAGCTCGACGGCCCGGTCTTCGCCGACGCGACGGTCTGACGCCGGCGAACGACACGGAGCCCATCGATGCTGCTCACCGTCGACGTCGGCAACACCAACATCCACCTCGGCGCGTATGCCGGGACCGGGGATCACGCACGGCTGGTGCGTGATTGGCGCATCCACACCGACCCGCACTACACCGCCGACGAACTCGCCTGGGTCTTCCGCGGCATGCTCGGCTCGGACATCGAGCAGGTCACCGGCGTCAGTGCCCTGTCGACGGTGCCGTCGTTGCTGCGGGAGTTGCGGGTCATGCTGCCCCGCTACTTCGGCGACGGCCCGCACGTCCTGCTCGAGCCCGGCGTGCGTACCGGGGTGCCGCTGCTCGTGGACAACCCGAAAGAGGTGGGCACCGACCGCGTCTCCAATTGCCTTGCCGCACATCACGAATACGGCGGACCCTGCATCGTGGTGGCCTTCGGCACCGCGACCGTCGTCGACGCCGTGTCGGCGAAGGGCGAGTTCCTCGGCGGCGCCATCGCGCCGGGCGTGAACCTGGCGGTCGAGGCGCTGTCGGAGCACACCGTGACCGTGCGCAAGGTCGAGTTGATGCCGCCGCGCAGCGTGCTCGGCAAGAACACGGTCGAGGCCCTGCAGTCGGGCATCCTGTACGGCTTCGCCGGCCAGGTCGACGCCCTCGTCGACCGCGTCTGCGACACCGTGCCGGGCTTCGACGGCGACGACGTCACCGTGGTCGCCACCGGATACCTCGCCCCGCTCATGTACGACGAATGCCGGTCCCTCACCGACCACCACCCGCACCTCACCCTCGAAGGGCTGCGACTGGTGCACGAACGGTCCAAGGCCAGTCCGCGGCGGGGCAAGTAGGACTCGCCTCACCGTCGGCTCCGCAGCGCCCCTCCGGTATACGCCGCGATCCGGTCGGTGAGCTCGTCCTCGTCGAGACCGGTGCCGGCCAGCTGATGGATCTGCGCGTCGAGCGCGGGGAACGTGAGGCGTAGGTCGGCCTGCGCGTCGTCGGGCGTCCAGCCGTCGGCCACGAGATATTCGGTCAGTCGGGTGATGAGGCGTTGCGCGAAGGCGGTGTAGAGGTCTCCGACAACGGCGGGGCTCGCCAGTTCGCGAAGGCGACCGTGCGCCCGGCCATGACTCGAGTTCTCCGCCACCGCAGCCGCGACCACCTCGCGCAGCACGGTCGGCCAGGCTGCCGATTGGACCGGGTGGGCGTCGAGGACCGCGACCATCCGCGCTTCTGCCTCCGCGAGATGACGGGCGGCGAGCTCGTCGAAGATCGCCTGTTTGTCACCGAAGTACTGATAGATCGAACCGACCGAGACGCCGGCGGTCTCGGCGATCCGATTGGTCGTCAGCGCAGCGCCCTCGGTGTCCAGAAGCTGAGTCGTCGCCTCCAGGATCGCCTCGACGGTGAACGAAGATCGTTGCTGTCGTGGTCTTTTGCGCATGTCCGAGGTCTCCGGTGAATGCGAGTTGTGCCGGGTTCGCGGGCGCTCGACGATTGATGGGTGACTTACGGATCGTACCTACGCTTCCTACCCGAACCCTGGCGTTCGGCCGCCGCGGGCATCGATGCCACGTCGTCGTGGTGGCGGTGGCCGGCGAGTGAGACGCGCGCGTCGGGCCCGGTGGACGTCCACATCCGGGCGTCGCGGCCGGCGGCGCCGCTACGGGTGCTCCTGCTTCACGGCGGTGGTGGGCACAGCGCGCTGGTCTGGCCACTGGGTGCCGTGCTCGCGGGGGAGGGGTACGACGTGCTGGCACCAGACCTCCCGCAGTACGGACGGACGCGCGTCGCCGATCTCGGTCGCGTGCGGTACCGGGACTGGATCGATCTGGTCGGTGATCTGATCGCCGCGGAGACCGAGCGCGATCCCCGGCCGATCGTCGTGTTCGGTGCGAGTCTCGGCGGCATGCTCGGCTACGACGTCGCGGCACGGGGTGCGCGGGTCGCCGCGGTCGTGGCCACCTGCCTCCTCGACCTCGCCGGCGATCCGGCGGCGCGACGAGCAGTCGCCCGCACGCCTGCCCTGGCGCGCTTCATCCCGCTGATGTCGGCCACGGCGCGGATCGGGGTGCCGGCTCGGCTGCGGTTCCCGATCAGGTGGGTCGCGCCGATGGCGCGGATCAGTAACGACCCCGCGGTGTCGCAGGCCTGCATCGACGATCCGCGTGGGGCGGGCTCGGTTGTCTCTCTGGGGTTCCTGGCGGACCTGATCACCCACGAGGTTCCCGTGCCGGAGGACTATCGGGGGCCGCGGGTGGTGCTGGTCCATCCGGCGGCCGACACCTGGACGCCGCCGGACATCAGCATCCGGTTCGCACAACGGATCGCAGCGCGAACCGACATCCACCTGCTCACCGGCTGCGGTCACTTCCCGGTCGAGCAACCGGGCGTGGACGAGTTGGCCGGCCATCTGAGGGCGCTCGGCGACGAACTGATCGAACCCGGCAGTACGTCGTCGGGGTCGGCCGAACATGTGCGGTAGCCCCGAGCAGGATCGTGGTCGGCGTTCGGCGATCTAGCCTCTTCTCCATGCGGAGGAGAACGTCGTGAAGGTCGCCGTGGTCGGCGCGGGCATCGCCGGTCTGTGTACCGCGGCCGGGCTGTCGTCGTCGGGCGCGGAGGTCATCGTGCTCGAGCGTGCGTCCGAGGTTCGTGGGGGAGGGTCGGCGCTCAGCCTGTTCGGCAACGGGCTCCGAGCGCTCGAATCGCTCGGTCTCCGATCTGTGGTTTCCGGCGCCCGAGGGGTTTCGCCCACCCTGAACGGAACCCGCCGTCCTGATGGGCGATGGCTCACCCGCTTCGACCCGTCGGCCATCGAGCAACTCCGGGTGGTGCGGCGGACCGACCTCCACGAGGCACTCCTCGGCCGGGTCGGATCGGGCGTGGAGATCCGGACCGGAACCGGCGTGCGCGAGGTGCGCGGCGGGACCGTCCAGCTCGACGACGACACCACGATCGATGGCTGCGACGTGATCGTCGGAGCGGACGGTCTGCGGAGTCGGGTGCGTCCCGCCGTCACCCACGACCCGGGCGCGGCCTACAGCGGCTACGTCGCCTGGCGGGCCATCACCGCGCGGCCGGTCGACCTCGACGCGGCGGGCGAGACGATGGGGCACGGGCAACGGTTCGGTATCGCGCCGCTACCGGACGGGCACGTCTACTGGTTCGCCGCGGTCAACTATGACGAGGGTGTCGAAACGGGCGGCATCGGCGAAGTGCGAGAACGTTTCTCGGGATGGCACGCGCCGATCGGGGAGATCCTCGAGGTGACCGATCCGGCGGACGTCGGGGTGCTGCCCATCGAGGAACTGGCGCGCCCCCTCCCCACCTTCGTGCGGGGCCGATGCGTGCTCGTCGGCGACGCCGCTCATGCGATGACCCCGAACCTCGGGCAGGGGGCGAACCAGGCGATGGAGGACGCGGCGACCCTCACCGCGCTGCTGGGCAGCGCAGGGATGGATGTCGACGACGCTCTGCGTACCTACGACCGTCCGCGTCGGCGTCGTACCCAACGCATCGCGCGCCAGGCGTCGGCCATCGGGAAGGTCGGGCAGTGGCGGTCGGCACCCGCGGTCCGGCTGCGCGATCTGGCGATGCGGGCCGCTCCCGACGCGGCGCTCAACAGACAGTTGCGGCGTATTCAGGATTGGCAACCGCCCGTGCGGTGATCGTCACCGGAGTCTGGTCCCGGGCGTGGAGCTGTGGCATACTCGTCGCCGTGATCAAGAGCTGTCAGGAGTGTTGTCAGGGCTAGTACCGCATCTGCGGCTGCCCTACTTCGCGCTCCCCGCTCGTTTTCGATCACCTGAGGACTCCCTCTCATGACCGCTTCGGTTGCCACCTCTGTCGTTTCCCGCACCATCTTCGCCGCGACCGCGCCGACCGTCGCCCCGGCACCTGCCGCACCGCTGTCCCTGCAGGTCAGCGACTATGCGAATGCTGTCGCAGAAGGCGCCACGCCGGTGGACGTCCGCTCCCATCGCCGACGCCAGATCGACGGCGCACTGTTCGGCGCGCTCGCCATCGACGCCGTCGAGGTACTCGACCGGCTCACCCCCGGCACCTCCGAGTCGCTGACCGCGGCCCGCGCCGACTCCCGCTGGATTCTCGTCAGCGAGGACGGCCACGAGGCCGAGTGGCTGGCGTGGCACCTGCAGGCGCGGGGCGTCCACGGTGCGGTGTTCGTCGTCGGCGGGCATCGTCGGATGCGCCAGGCCAAGGTCAACGGCCGCATCCATCCGGACGAGCTCGCCATGATCTCCGCGCACGAGAGCTGAACCGCCCCGTCCGTCCCTGTCACCGCTGTCACAGCAGGTGCGGCGAGTTGGGAGTCGGTGACCGGCCCCGATAGTGTGCGTGGGGTGAGTGACAGCCCGACCAGCACCGCCTCCACCGCGGCCGAGACGACCACGGACGCCGACGACCAGACTCCCGAACAGCTGCGAATCCGACGCGAGAAGCGCGAGCGCATCCTGTCCGAGGGTCGCGAGGCGTATCCGGTCTCGATTCCGCGCACCCACTCTCTCGGCGAGATCCGCGCCGCCTACCCCGATCTCGAGGCCGGCACCGAGACCGGTCAGCACGTCGGTGTCTCCGGGCGCGTCATCTTTCTGCGGAACAAGGGCAAGCTGTGCTTCGCAACCCTGCAGGAGGGCGACGGCACGCAGCTCCAGGCGATGATCAGCTTCAACGGCGTCGGCGAGGATGCGCTGGGCCGCTGGAAGTCCGACGTCGACCTCGGCGACATCGTCTTCATCTCCGGTGAGGTGATCAGCTCCCGTACCGGTGAGCTGTCGGTGATGGCCGACGGCTGGCAGATGGCGTCGAAGTCTTTGCGTCCGTTGCCCGTTGCCCACAAGGACATGAACGAGGAGACCCGGGTGCGGCAGCGCTACGTCGACCTCATCATGCGTCCGGAGGCCCGCAGTATCGCCCGCACGCGCGTGTCGGTGGTCGCCGAACTCCGTGCGGCACTGGATCGTCGGGGCTTCCTCGAGGTCGAGACCCCGATGCTGCAGACACTGCACGGCGGTGCCGCGGCGCGTCCGTTCGTGACGCACTCCAACGCCTTCGACATGGATCTGTTCCTGCGTATAGCGCCGGAGCTGTTCCTCAAGCGGTGCGTCGTCGGCGGCATCGAGCGGGTCTTCGAGATCAACCGCAACTTCCGCAACGAGGGCGCCGACTCCACGCACTCGCCCGAGTTCGCGATGCTCGAGACCTATCAGGCCTACGGCACCTACGACGACTCCGCGAGAATGATCCGCGAACTCGTGCAAGAGGTTTCGCAGGCTGCGCTGGGCACCCAGACCCCGACCATGCCCGACGGTTCGACCTACGACCTCTCCGGCGAGTGGACCTCCCTCGAGATGTACCCGTCGCTGTCGGAGGCGCTCGGCGAGGAGATCGTGCCCGCCGGCAATCCGGGGGAGACCACCGTCGAGCAGCTGCTGGCGATCGCCAAGCGCGTCGGCCTGGAGGTTCCCAAGGACAAGGGGTACGGCCACGGCAAGCTCGTCGAGGAGCTGTGGGAGCACATGGTCGGCGAGAAGCTGAGCGAGCCGGTGTTCATCCGCGACTTCCCGGTCGAGACCTCGCCGCTGGTGCGCTCCCACCGGTCGGTCAAGGGTGTGGTCGAGAAGTGGGACCTCTACGTCCGCGGCTTCGAGCTGGCCACCGGCTACTCCGAGCTCGTCGACCCCGTCATCCAGCGCGAGCGCTTCGTCGACCAGGCCCGCCTGGCCGCCGCCGGCGACGACGAGGCGATGGTCCTCGACGAGGAGTTCCTCGCCGCGATGGAATACGGAATGCCCCCGACCACCGGCACCGGCATGGGCATCGACCGCCTGTTGATGGCCCTCACCGGCCTCGGCATCCGCGAGACCATCCTGTTCCCGCTGGTGAAGCCCCGCACCTAGCCGTTTTATAGCTCGAAACCGCGCTCACCGCGGCTTCGAGCTATCGATCTGCGCACGTTGGCCAGCACCGACGCCGGCTGGCCGGTGATGTCCTGCCAGGTGAACCGCAGCACGGTCCATCCGTTGGCGATGAGGACGTTCTGCCGCGTGCGGTCGTGCTGGAACGACGCCGCGTCGCTGTGGAAGGCGAAGCCGTCGATCTCGACGGCGACCTTCTGGTCGATGAAAGCGATGTCGACCACATAGCCGCACACCTTCGCGTTGGCAGTCCAGCCGGTGATCTCCGCGGACCGGAGCAAGGCGAGCGCCTTCCTCTCGGCCTCGGAGCGGGAGCCGTCCGTGATCGCGGCGACCATCTCGCGAGACCTCCGCGACCCGCGTCGACCGCTGTTGCGGATCTGGGCGTCGACGACGTCGGCCACCTTCGTGTGCTCGCGCAGCAGGGCCGAATCCAGCAGGCGGGAACCGCCGTCGACGGCCGCGTCGAGCACGGTCAGTGCTTTCGTCGTGATCTGGAGTCCGTCGACCTCGGTGAGGTCTTGCGGTGCGACCGTCCGATGCCAGATGCGAACGCCGTCGATGGCGCGTCCGTGGCGTCCCTGCGGCGTGACGACATGGATCTGCTTGGGCGCCTTCGTGGTGAAGCCGTGCCACCAGTAGGCGGATTCGGAACACAACGCCGCTCGTGGCGACGTCGACAACACCGCGATGCGGGCGCGCATGCGGTCGTCGAGGCTGCGGTCTCCGACGTGATAGACGCCGCGCCAGACCCGAACCCACTCGCCCGATTTCACCCGCCGGAACGCGGTGTCGGAGCTGATGGCGCAGGCAGTGACGTCGGCGGACGTGAACACGCCGTCGTGAGCGGCGACCAGCTCGCGGAACTTGTCGAAGTCGGGCACGCAACTTCGACGCGGCAGACCGGCGTCCGGTTCCCTCCCCGCAAGTCATAGCTCGAACCCGCGGTGAGCGCGAGTTCGAGCTATAGAACGGCTAGGTGAGATTCCGCTTGAGGATCTTGCCCGACGCGTTGCGCGGGAACTGGTCGACGAACACCACCGACCGGGGCACCTTGAAGTTCGCGAGATGCTGCTTGGCGAAGGCGATGACCTTCGCCTCGTCGAGGTCGGCGCCGTCGTGGACGGTGAGGTAGGCCCGTCCCACCTCGCCGAGCCGGTCGTCGGGGACGCCGACGACGGCCGATTCGGTGACACCGTCGAGGCGTGCGAGAGTCTGCTCGATCTCGGCGGGGTACACGTTGAAGCCGCCGCAGATGTACATGTCCTTGAGCCGGTCGGTGATCGTGAGGTTGCCGTGCTCGTCGAGGGTGCCGATGTCGCCGGTGTGCAGCCAGCCGTCGGCGTCGATGGTCTCGGCGGTCGCCTGCGGGTCGTCGAGGTACCCGACCATCACGTTCTCGCCGCGTGCGAGGACCTCCCCGACGTCGGAGAGTTTGATCTCCATGCCGGGGAAGGCTCGGCCGCAGGTGTTGGCGACGGTCTCATCGTCGTCGTCGGGGGTACACGTGGAGACGAACCCGCTGGCCTCGGTCAGGCCGTAGGCGGTGATGACGGTGTCGACGCCGAGGTCGTTCTGCAGTCGTTGTACGAGGACGACCGGCACGATCGACGCCCCGGTGATCACGATGCGCAGGCTGGACAGGTCGTGATCGGAGCGCTTCGGGTCGTCGAGGATGGTCTGGAAGATCGTCGGCGCGCCGGGGAAGACCGTCGCGCGTTCGTCGGAGACGAGCTTCATCGCCTCGGTCGGCGAGTACACCGCGAGCGGCAGGATGGTGACGCCGAAGAGCACGCACGGCAGGATGCCCGCCTTGTAGCCGAAGGTGTGGAAATACGGGTTGACCATCAGGTACCGGTCGCCGGGGTGCAGGCCTGCGTTGGAGCCCCACCCGTGCGACCCGTTGAGCGTCTGGCGGTGGGTCGCCAACACTCCCTTGGACTTCCCGGTGGTGCCGGAGGTGAACAGGATGTCGGAGATGTCGTCGGGGGAGACGGCGGCGGCTCGACGATCCGCCTCGGTCAGCGCCTCGTCGGTCTGGCGTCCGAGGAAGTCGTCCCAGTCCACCGCGCCGTCGGGGGTCGACGACCCGCCCGACAGAGGCACCCGGATCACCAGATCCGGCAGCTTGCCGCGATGGTCGCGCAGGAGTTCGGCCGCGTGGTCGGCACCCAGGAACTCACCGGACACGACGAGCCCGCGCGCGGCGGAGCGCTCGACGATCTCGACGGCCTCGCCCGCGGTGTAGCGGGTGTTGAGGGGGACCAGCGTCGCGCCGGCGTAGTGGACGCCGAGGGCCGCGATCGGCCAGTGGAAGCTGTTCGGCGACCAGATGGCCACCCGGTCGCCCGCCTCGATACCCGAGGCGACCAGCGCCGCGGCGAAGGTGCGCACCGCGTCGTGGAACTGCGCCCACGTGAGTTCGAGCTGCGGATCTGTCGAAGGGAGCCACTGGCCGTCGACGATGGCGATACCGTCAGGCCAGCTGCGCGCTGCGCGCTGCAACGCGGCCGGCGTCGTCGTCACGGAGAGAGTCCCTGCCCGGGAGGTCTGCGCCATGCGGCCCAACCTAGCACTTGCTTGGTGGGTTATGCTAGCGCCATGACCTCGATCAACCTTGCGGATCGTGGTGTCGACCTGGGTGAATGGGCCAAGTCGACACCGAACGCCGCCGACGAGTTCGCCGCCGCGGTGCGGTCCTGGCTCGACGAGAACCTCACGGGCGACTTCGCCCACCTGAAGGGGCGCGGCGGACCGGGCAGCGAGCACGAGTTCTTCGCCGAGCGGCTCGCATGGGACCGGCACCTCGCGAGCGCGGGCTGGACCTGCATCGGCTGGCCCACCGAATACGGCGGCCGCGGTGCGACGCTCGAGCAGCGCATCATCTTCCACCGCGAGTACGCCCGCGCGAACGCGCCCGCCCGCGTGAACCACCTGGGCGAGGAACTCCTCGGCCCGACGCTCATCGAGTACGGCACCGACGAGCAGAAGGAGCGGTTCCTGCCGGGCATCGTCGACGTCACCGAACTGTGGTCGCAGGGCTACTCCGAACCCGGCGCAGGCTCCGACCTCGCGGGCGTCTCGACCTCCGCTCGCCTGGACGACGGCAAGTGGATCATCAACGGGCAGAAGATCTGGACCTCGCTCGCTCACGTGGCGCAGTGGGTGTTCGTGATCGCGCGTACCGAGAAGGGATCGGCGCGGCACGCCGGCCTCAGCTTCCTCCTGGTCCCGCTCGAGCAGCCCGGCGTCACCGTGCGCCCCATCCAACAGCTCACCGGCACATCGGAATTCAACGAGGTCTTCTTCGACGACGCGACGACCGACGCCGATCTGATCGTGGGCGAACCGGGCGACGGCTGGAAGGTCGCCATGGGTCTGCTCCAGTTCGAACGCGGCGTGTCGACGCTGGGCCAGCAGGTCGGTTTCGCCCGCGAGCTGGAGAACCTGACCGAGGTGGCCCGGGCCAGTGGCGCGGTCGCCGATCCCGAACTCGCCTCACGTCTGGCCCGCGCCGACATCGGACTGAAAGTCATGCGGGCACATGCCCAGCGGACGCTCGACGGTGACGTCACCTCGCAAGCAGGTGCGGCGTCGGTGTCGAAGCTGTTGTGGGCCAACTGGCATCGCGACCTCGGCGAACTGGCGATGGACGTCGTCGGTGCGCCGGCGCTGATCGGACCCGACGCCACCGCGGAGGGGCAGCCCAACGACATCGCCGACCCCGAACACGTCGAACTCGACGAATGGCAACGGCTCTACCTGTTCACGCGCGCCGACACCATCTACGGCGGCTCGAACGAGGTGCAGCGCAACATCATCGCCGAGCGGGTGCTCGGCCTTCCCCGAGAGGCACGCTGAATGACCGCAACGGATGCAGGTACCCCATTGATCTCACCGCTCGCCACCCCGCCAGCCGAGATCCCCGGCCACAACCTGTTGCTGGGCAAGAAGGTCGTGGTCACCGCCGCCGCAGGCACCGGCATCGGATTCGCCTCCGCGCGTCGTGCGCTCCTCGAAGGCGCCGACGTCCTCATCAGCGACTGGCACGAACGCCGCCTCGGTGAGGCCGCCGAGAAGCTCGCGGCCGAATTCCCCGAACGCACGATCGCCCAGCGCACCTGCAACGTCCAGGTCACCGCCGAGGTCGACGCCCTGATCGCCGACGCCGCAACCGAACTCGGCCGCATCGACGTCCTGGTCAACAATGCCGGACTGGGCGGGGAGACGCCGGTCGCCGAGATGACCGACGAGGAGTGGGACCGAGTTCTCGACATCACCCTCACCGGCACCTTCCGCGCCACCCGAGCCGCACTCCGCTACTTCGGGTCGGTCGAACACAACGGCGTCATCGTCAACAACGCCTCGGTCCTCGGCTGGCGCGCCCAGCGCGGACAGGCGCACTACGCGGCGGCGAAGGCCGGCGTCATGGCCCTGACCCGGTGCTCGGCCCTCGAAGCCGCCGACATGGGGGTGCGGATCAACGCGATCGCGCCGTCGATCGCCAAACACCCCTTCCTCGCGAAGGTCACCAGCGACGACCTGCTCGACGAACTGGCCTCGAAGGAGGCCTACGGTCGTGCCGCCGAGGTGTGGGAGGTCGCCGCGACCGTCGCCATGCTCGCCAGCGACTACACCACCTACCTCACCGGCGAGGTCATCTCGATCTCCAGCCAGCGAGCCTGAACCGGTTGCCCTCCAGCGCCGCCCACCCCAAGGAGTACCGCCCATGACCACACCGCAGGCCTACATCGTCGACGCCATCCGCACCCCCGTCGGCAAACGCAACGGTTCGCTCGCCAAGGTCCACCCCGCCGACCTCGGCGCACACATCATCTCCGCACTCGTCGAGCGGACCGGGATCGACCCCAACGTCGTCGACGACGTCGTGTTCGGCTGCGTCGACGCCATCGGCCCCCAGGCCGGCAACATCGCCCGCACCGCGTGGCTGGCCGCAGGCCTGCCGCTCGACATCCCCGGCACCACCGTCGATCGACAGTGCGGATCGAGCCAGCAGGCCATCCACTTCGCCGCACAGGGCGTCATGAGCGGCACCCAGGACGTCGTCGTCGCCGGCGGCGTGCAGAACATGAGCGCGATCCCGATCTCCCAGGCCATGATCGCCGGCCAGGAATTCGGATTCACCACGCCCACCGCAGAATCGGCGCGCTGGCGCGAGCGCTTCGGCGACGCCGAGGTCTCCCAGTTCGTCGGCGCAGGCATGATGGCCGAGAAATGGGACATCAGCCGCGAGGACATGGAGCACTGGGCCCTGCAGTCCCACGAGCGTGCCCGCGCGGCCATCGCCGCCGGCCGCTTCGACAACGAGAACGTCGCACTCGGCGACTGCGTCGTCGACGAATGCCCTCGTGAGACCTCGTTGGAGAAGATGGCCGGACTGCAGCCCCTCGCCGAGGGCTCCCGCCTCACCGCGGCCGTCGCCTCGCAGATCTGCGACGGCTCGTCGGCCACCCTCGTGGTCTCCGAACGCGCTCTCAAAGAACACAACCTCACCCCGCGCGCCCGCATCCACCACATGTCCGTCCGTGGTGACGACCCGGTGATGATGCTGTCCGCGCCGATCCCCGCCACCAAGTACGCCCTCGGCAAAGCCGGCCTGTCCATCGACGACATCGACGTCGTCGAGATCAACGAGGCCTTCGCGCCGGTCGTGCTCGCCTGGCTCAAGGAGACCGGCGCCGACCCGGCCAAGGTCAACCCCAACGGCGGTGCCATCGCTCTCGGTCACCCGCTCGGTGCCACCGGTGCCAAACTGTTCGCCACCATGCTCAACGAACTCGAACGCACCGGCGGCCGCTACGGCCTCCAGACGATGTGTGAGGGCGGCGGGACCGCCAACGTCACCATCATCGAACGGCTCAGCTGAGACAGGCGGTCAGCCGCGGGTGTGAGGGCGGCGGGACCGCCAACGTCACCATCATCGAACGGCTCAGCTGACTCCCAGCGCGAACTGACACGTTCCAACCGAAAGGTCGGGACCTCCCCGGACATCCCCTCGGGCGAGGTCTCGACCTTTCGCCGTACCGGTCGTACCCTTCTGGCAACCGACGTGCCCACATGTACTTGTGATCTGGCGCATACTATGGTGTGGGACAAGCGGACGTTTTTGTTTCAAAGTCCACATCGCCGCAAGTCCGACCTGCAGCAAGAACTACCTGAGGGGATCTCGATGACCAAGCCTGCTGAGCACACCAGCACCGGGGCGCCGATCGCGAAGCGCGGCGTCTCGTCCGAAGAGCACACACTGACCGAGTTGGTCGAGATCCAGCGAGCCGCGTTCCTCCGTGACGGCATTCCCGACGCCGACACCCGCATCGACCGCATCACCCGTCTGGCCGCGCTGCTGCTCGACCACTCGGACGAGATCGCCGCCGCGCTCACCGAGGACTACGGTTCACGTCCGCGCGAGCTGTCGCTGGCCGCCGACGTCGCCGGCTGCATGATCGACCTCACGCACCAGCGTCGTGGCGTCAAGGAGTGGATGGGCGAGACCAAGTACGCCAAGGTCCAGGGCCTGCTGGGCTACAAGCAGAGCGTCCGCCACGACCCGCTCGGCGTCGTCGGCATCATGGGCCCCTGGAACTTCCCGCTGCAGCTGACGATCGTCCCCGCCGGATCGGCCTTCGCCGCGGGTAACCGCGTGGTCATGCGCCCGTCGTCGATCACCGCCAAGACCACCGAGGTGCTCGCCAAGTACGCGCCCGACTACTTCTCGATCGAGGAACTGGCCATCGCCACCTCGAAGCACGGTTCGGGCTCGGACTTCGCGAAGCTGAAGGTCGACCACATGTTCTTCACCGGTTCACCCGAGGTCGGTGCCTCGGTGGCCCAGGAAGCCGCCAAGAACCTGATCCCGGTAACCCTGGAGCTGGGCGGCAAGAACCCGGCCGTCGTCGACCTCGACGCAGACATCGACAAGGCCGCGAACATGCTCGCCGACGCCCGCCTGGTCAACGGCGGCCAGGTGTGCCTGTGCCCCGACTACGTCTTCGTCCCGGAGGCCAAGCTCGGCGAGTTCACCGACAAGGTCATCGCCCGCTGGACCGAGCACTTCCCGACGATCTACGACAACGACCAGTACACGGCGACGATCAACCAGAAGAACTTCGACCGCATCGTCGGCCTGATCGACGACGCCGTCGAGCTGGGCGCCGAGAAGCGTCAGGTCATCCCCGGTGGGGAGCCGCTGCCGAACGCCGAGCGTCGCAAGATCCCGCCGACGCTGCTCACCGGCGTCAAGGCCGGCATGAAGATCGAGGAGGACGAGGTCTTCGGTCCGGTGCTGACCGTGTACCCGTACCGCGAGCTGTCCGAGGTCATTAGTCACATCGCGTCGCACCCGCATCCGCTGACCATGTACTGGTGCGGCGATCGCAACGACCGCTTCGAGAAGCTGGCCGACAACACCCGTAGCGGTTCGATCAACGGCAACGACTTCGCCATCCACCTGTTCAGCGGCGACCTGCCGTTCGGTGGCGTCGGACGTTCCGGTATGGGCGGCTACCACGGCAAGACCGGTTTCGAGACCTTCAGCCACGCCCGCGCGGTCGCGTTCTCGACGCTGCCGCTCACCGTCGCCGAGATGATGTCCCCGCCGTTCCTGGCAAAGGACTCGAAGATGACCGATCAGCAGCTCAAGCTGTTCAAGTTCTTCAACTCCCGCGCGATCAAGAAGGTGCGCAAGCGCCTAGGTGTACTGCCCAGGCAGGTTGGTTGAGGGATTGCGACGACACGCGGTAGTGGGTCGTTGAACAGCGAAGGTCTCCCGTCGTGAAGTGGAGCTGCTACGACACACACTCCACAACCGGGAGACCTTCGTGGTTCACGCTAACGCACCTTTGACCCCCAAGGGCCGACTACTGCTGGCCCGTCGCATCGTCGATGACGGCTGGCCCATCGTCAGGGCAGCCGAACACTTCAACGTTTCGTGGCCGACCGCCAAACGCTGGGCCACTCGCTATGTCGAGATGGGCCCAGAGGGCATGTACGACCGCTCGAGTCGTCCTCATCGCAGTCCGAACCGCACCCCCGAGCCGATCAAACGCAAGATCGTGGCCCTGCGGTGGCGTCAGCGCCTCTCACCCCAGGCGATCGGCTCCCGACTGTCGATGCCGGCCTCGACCGTGCACGCGGTGCTGGTCCGATGCCGGCTCAACCGGCTCTCCCACATCGACATCCGCACTGGGGAAGTGATCCGCCGCTACGAGCACCCTCATCCGGGCTCGATGATCCACGTCGACGTCAAGAAACTCGGCAACATCCCCGTCGGTGGCGGCTGGCGGTTCGTCGGACGCGCCAAAGGACGCAAGAATCGGCAGGCCACGCCGGGAACCCGCCGGAGCAAGCACCACAACGAACTACTCGGACATGCCTTCGTGCACACCGTCATCGACGATCACTCTCGCGTCGCCTATGCCGAGATCCATGACGACGAAACCGCTGTCACCGCAGCCGGAGTCCTTCAGCGAGCCGTGGGCTGGTTCGCGGCCCGCGGCGTCACTGTCGAACGAGTCTTGTCCGACAACGGTGGCTGCTACCGCTCAGCGTTGTGGAAGCGCACCTGCACCGAGCTCGGAGTCACGGCGAAGTACACACGCCCCTACCGGCCGCAAACCAACGGCAAGATCGAACGGTTCCACCGGACCATGGCCGCCGAATGGGCTTTCGCCCGGCACTACCGGTCCGAACAAGCCCGACGCGCAGCGTTGCCAGGATGGTTGCACACCTACAATCACCACCGGCAACACTCCGCCATCGGCCGGAACGTTCCCTTCAGCCGCTTGACCAACGTCCCTGGGCAGTACACCTAGGCGCGTGACACTGCCGCGCATGACCTGCGCATAGCAGCTCCGCTTGGCCAGGTTCGTCGTACGACGTTCCCGGCCAAGCGCTTGCTAGGGTGATGGGCAGACTCTCCAGGAGGATGCGTGTCCCCACGTGGCCAGACGAAGACCAATGACAAAGCCGGCGCCGACACCGCCGTCCGTTCGTCGCGCCGCGACGAGTTGCTCGCCACCGCCGGGCGGATGTTCGCCGAGAACGGCCTGCGTTCGACGACGGTTCGCGACATCGCCGACGCCGCGGGAATCCTGTCGGGAAGCCTCTATCACCACTTCGACTCGAAGGAGTCGATGGTCGACGAGATCCTGCGCCGATTCCTCGACGACCTGTTCGCCCGCTACCGCGAGATCGCCGGAGCGGGACTCTCGGCAAGCGAGACGCTCCGCGGACTCGTCGTGGCGTCGTTCGAGTCCATCGACGCGGAACGCAACGCGGTCGCGATCTACCAGGACGAGGCCAAGCGGCTGTCGGGGCAGGAGCGCTTCGGCTACATCGGCGAGCTGAACGTCGAGTTCCGGCAGTTGTGGCACGCGGTCTTGCAGCGTGGTGTCGACGACGGTGAGTTCCGTCCGGATCTCGATGTCGAACTGGTCTACCGCTTCATGCGCGACACCGTGTGGGTGGCCGTGCGCTGGTACCGCCCGGGAGGTCCGATGACCGTCGAGTCGATCGCCGACCAATACCTGTCGATCGTCCTGGACGGCATCCTGCCCCGCTGATCCCAGGAAGTTAGGGTACCTTTCCCTACGTCTCTCGGGTGTCGCTAAGGTGCGGATATGACAATTGGCGGAACACAAGTGGCCGCACCCACGCCGACTCCGGAACCCGAGCACGCGCCCGATGATCCGAAGGCCGCGCGGGTCAAGGCCCGGGCGGAGGCCAAGGCCAAGTCGGCGGCTCTCGCCGATGTCCTGGCGCCGGTGAAGACGCGCACCGTTCTCGCCCAGTTCGTCCAGATCCTTGCCTCCGCTGCGACCGTCGTGCCGTTCATCGGCATCGTCGAACTCGGTCGCACCCTGTTGGCCCCGGGACCCACCGACACCGGGCGGGTGTGGCTGGTGGTGTGGCTCGTCGTCGGCGGGCTCGCGGCGCGCGCCCTGTTCGCGTTCCTCGCGCTGGCGATCACCCACTTCGCCGACCTCGACCTCCAGGCGCAACTCCGAATCCGCATCGCCGACAAGCTCGGCCGGCTGCCGCTCGGCTGGTTCAGCCGCACCAGTTCGGGCGCGGTGCGCAAGTCGGTGCAGAACGACGTCGCGGACCTGCACTATCTGGTCGCCCACGCACAGGTCGAGGCGACCGCGGCGGTCCTGTCGCCGATCTTCGCGCTGATCTACTGCTTCATCCTCGACTGGCGCCTCGGTCTGCTGGCCATCGCCACCGTGCCGCTGTACGCCCTGACCTACTCGTACATGGCGCGAGATCTCACCGCCGAGATGGAGAAGATGGACACCGGAGTCGCCCGTATCAGCGCCACCATCGTCGAGTTCATCGCCGGTGTCGCGGTGGTCAAGACGTTCGGGCAGACCGGAAAGGCCCACCGCCGCTTCATCGATGCCGCCGACGAGTTCAACGACGACTTCGCCGGGTACATGGGTCCGATGCTGCGCGTGCAGGCCATCACCACGGTCCTGATCTCCGCTCCGCTGATCCTGCTGGTCAACCTCGGTGTCGGCTACTGGCTCGTCGACAAGGGTTGGGTCACGCCGATCGAGCTGGTCGGTTCGACGCTGATCGCGATGATCCTGCCGACCGCGCTGCTCACCGTCTCCACTGCGGTTCACACCCGCCAGCAGGCATCGGCTGCGGCACTGCGCATCGCCGACCTGCTCGCCGAACCCGAGCTCGCCGTCCCGGAGAACCCGCAGGTTCCCGCCGGCCACGACGTGCGCATCGAGAACGTGCACTTCACCTATCCGCCGCGTCTCGGCATGCCGTCCGGGGTGAAGGCGCTAGACGGCGTCAGCGTCGAACTCGCCGAGGGTACCGTGACCGCGCTCGTCGGGCCGTCGGGCAGCGGTAAGTCGACGCTGGCGACACTGCTCCCGCGCTTCGGCGATCCCGACTCCGGCTCGGTGCGCATCGGCGGCGTCGACGTCCGCGACATCGCCCCCACCGAGCTCTACCGCCACGTCGGCTTCGTGCTGCAGGACGTGCAGCTGCTGACGATGTCGGTGCGGGACAACATCCGACTCGGCCGGCCCGAGGCCACCGAGGAGCAGGTCCACGACGCCGCCCGCGCGGCCCGGATCCACGAACGCATCCTGGAACTGTCCGACGGCTACGACACCGTCGTCGGCGACGGCGCACACTTCTCCGGCGGTGAGGCGCAGCGCGTCTCGATCGCCCGCGCCCTGCTCGCCGACACCCCGATCCTGGTTCTCGACGAGGCGACCGCCTTCGCCGACCCGGAGTCGGAGGCCCAGATCCAGCAGGCCATCGGTGCGCTGATGGTCGGCCGGACGGTCCTCGTGATCGCACACCGGCTCGGTTCGATCACCCACGCGGACAACATCGTCGTGCTCGATCGCGGGCGCGTCGTCGAACAGGGACGTCAGGACGAACTGGTCGCCAACGGCGGTCTGTACGCGTCGATGTGGGCCAGTTACGAGGCCGGCACCACCCGGCAGGACGAGAAGATCGCGCTCGGCGCGGTCGGAAGTGACGAGGTGGCGCGATGATCCGCGGTTTCTACACGATCCTGGGTTCCGAGCGCGCCCGGATGGTCGTCTTTCTGAGCTGGGTCGTCCTCTACGGCGTCGCGCAGGGCCTGGCGATGCTCACGCTCGTCCCGATCACCGAGAACCTTCTCGACGGTGACCTCTCGGCCGCCGCGAAGTGGTTGTGGCCGTTGGCCGTTCTGGTGTTGATCTGCACGGTCAGCGCCTACGTCCAGTCCCTCAAGGGCATGACGATGGCCCTGTACGCGATGCGTATGCTGCATCACCGGCTCGGCGATCACATGGTGACGCTGCCTCTCGGCTGGTTCACCCGCGAACGCATCGGCGACGTCTCGCAGATCGCCGTCAAGGGAACGATGTTCGTCGGCAGTACCGGTGCGCACTACATCACGCCGGTCGTCGTGAACACGGTCAGCTCGGTGGTCGTGGTGATCGGGATCTGCCTGTTCGACTGGCGCATCGGCCTGCTGATGGTCGCTGGAACGCTGGTTCTCATGTACATCGGCAAACTGTCCAGCCGGTTCCTGGCGAAGGCCGAGCGCCGCAAGCGGGCCGAGGCCGTGAAGGTCAACAACCGGGTGCTGGAGTACGCGCGTTGCCAGGCGGTGTTGCGTGCCTTCGGCGCCGCCGACTCCGCTCACGCACCGCTGGCCGAGGCGCTCGGTCAGCAAGCGCGCGTGGGCAAGTCGATGCTCTGGCGATCGATCCTCGGCATCCTGCTCAACGGCCTGTCGGTCCAGGTCGTGTTCAGCGCGGTCCTCGCCCTCGGTGCCTGGCTCGCGGTGGCCGGCCACATCGAGCCTGCCCTGCTCGTCGCGGTGTTCGGACTCGCGGCCCGCTTCTTCGGCCCGATCGGCGAACTCGCCGAGCTCGGTTCGACGCTGCGCATGTCGACCGACGAGATCAACCGCATCACCGGTGTCCTCGACACCGACCGCATGCCCGTCCCGGATCAGCCGAAGCCGATCACCGAGCCGGGCGCGGTCGAACTGTCCCACGTCGCTTTCGGTTACGAGAACGGCACTCCGGTGCTGCGGGACGTGTCCGTGCGGGCGCAGCCGGGCACGATGACCGCACTCGTCGGACCGTCCGGTTCGGGCAAATCGACCATCTTCCGGCTGATCGCCCGGTTCTACGACGTCGACGGCGGTTCGGTGAAGGTCGGGGGCACCGATGTCCGCGACCAGGAGACCGGCGCACTGATGGGCCAGCTGTCGCAGGTCTTCCAGGACGTCTACCTCTTCGACGACACCCTCTGGGAGAACATCAAACTCGGTCGCCCCGACGCCACCGACGACGAGATCCGCGCGGCTGCCGAGACCGCCGGCGTCACGTCCATCGTCGAGCGTCTGCCCGATGGCTGGCAGACCGTGGTCGGCGAAGGCGGGTCGGCCCTGTCCGGTGGTGAGCGCCAACGTGTCTCGATCGCACGCGCGCTGCTCAAGGACGCCCCGATCGTGCTCTTCGACGAGGCGACATCCGCCCTCGACCCGGAGAACGAGGCGCACGTCGCGGAATCCATCCGCCGCCTCGCCGACCGCAGCACCGTGCTCGTCATCGCGCACAAGCTGTCGACCGTGACCGCCGCCGACCAGATCGTCGTCCTCGACGACGCGGGCGGCGTCGACGACATCGGCACCCACGACGAATTGCTCAGCCGCGGTGGCCGTTACATGGAGTTCTGGAACCAGCGCACCGCAGCCGCCGGCTGGACGCTCACGGCGGCGAAGTAGCCCGACCCTCGCTGCCTGAGGTGCGAGGAGCGAAAGCGACGAGCCACGAAGGCCTGCTGACATGACGTCGGCGGCCCTTCGTGGCTCGCTCCGCTCGCACCTCAGGCAGCAGAGGGGTGGCCCGAAGTAGCGATTCTGCTCAACCCAGCGACCCGAGCGTCTTCAACCGCTCGTGGGCCTGGTGCATGATCGACTGGATCAGCTCGTCGCAGCTGGGCAGGTCCTCGATCATGCCGACGACCTGACCCGAGGCGAGGACACCCGCGCGGGTGTCGCCCTCGACGAGACCGGCCTTCAGCAGCATCGGGGTGTTCCCGGCCATGATGACCTGCTGCCACGTGCGTTCGCCCGACTTCTTCATCGTGCGACCGTCTCTGAGCATGGTGGTCCAGCGCATGCCGGTCATCTGCTTGAACTCGTTGGCATTTCGCGCGGCGGCGAACAGCGCCTTCACCGGGCTGCCGCTCTCGAGTGCCTCGACGAGCGGGGTACGCAGCACGCGGTGGGGCATACCGTCGACCTTCACCGAGACGACGGTGTCGTTGAGCCCGCGCTGCAGATACTCGTGCTTGACCGAGTCGGGGACCGCGCTGTCCGACGTCAGCAGGAAGCGGGTACCCATCGCGACGCCCTGGGCGCCGTAGGCGAGCGCCGCGGCCAGTCCGCGACCGTCGAAGAAGCCGCCGGCCGCGACGACCGGCATGTCGATGTTCTTGGCTGCCAGGGCATCGAGCACCGACGGCAGCAGCAGGGTGGTCGCGACCGGGCCGGTGTGGCCGCCGCCCTCGCCGCCCTGCACGATGACGGCGTCCGCGCCCCACGACGCGACCTTCACCGCGTGCTTGGCCGCGCCGATCGACGGGATCACGACGATGCCGTGGTCCTTGAGTTTCGCGATCAACTCGGGCTTCGGGGCGAGCGCGAACGACGCGACCTTGACGCCTTCACGGATCAGGAGATCGATCCGTTCCGGTGCGTCGGTGGCGTCGGCACGCATGTTCACACCGAAAGGCTTGCTGGTCAACGACTTTGTCTTGGCGATGGCCGCCTCGAGCTCGCCGTAGGTCATCGTCGCCGACGCCAGGATGCCGAGACCGCCGGCGTTCGACGTCGCCGAGGTCAGCGACGGCCCGGACACCCAGCCCATACCGGTCTGCACGATCGGGTACTCGATCCCGACGAGTTCGGTGAACGAGGTGGACAGGCCCGCAGCCCTGGCCGGACTCATCGGACTTCCTTGTTGCGAACGCCCCTGGGATCGAGCACGTCTCGGATCAGGCTCAGTTCCTCGGCGGTGGGCTGCCGCGTCTCCGGCGCGTCGGCCAGACCCTCGATCTCGAAGCCGGTGTTCTCTGCGACCTCGTCGGCGGTGACCCCCGGATGCAGCGACAGCGCGCGCATCGTGTGATCCGCCCCGCCGAAGTCGAAGACGCCCAGATTGGTGACGACGCGGTGGATGTCGAGATCGTCGAACGCCGGGTTGGCCGGGTCGACCTTGTCGAAGCCGACGCCGGAGACGATGTCCACCGAGTCTCCGAAGACCCGGGCGGAGTGGCGGGGCACCCAGTAGCTCGTCGGGTGGTTGATCGTGTTGCCGGGCGCGCCGCGCACACCGAACATCTGGCGTGTCGGCTTCTGCAGCGGGCCGAACGCGGAGAGGTTCTGATTGCCGTACCGGTCGATCTGGTTGGCGCCCATGACCACGTGGCGACGGCCCGACGCCACGACGTCGAATACCTTGCGGAACGGCATCCAGCCCTCGATGGGGCCCGACTTGCCGATGCCCGGGGTGTCGGCGAAGATCAGCGCCTCGCCGTCGGTGATCAGCAGGTCTGGTTCGGTGGTGAGGCGCGCCAGGCGGGCTCCCAGCAGGGGCACCGGCGCCATCGGCGACGCCATGATCTCGCCTGCACCGGAGAAGATGTCGGCACACGAGATGACGCAGTACTCGGCACGACCCACTTCTGCGGGGGCCTGGCTCTCGACGGTGCTCACTGTCCGTCCTCCTTCTGCTCGTCCTGCCATGCGCTGACCTCGCGCTGGTAGGTCTCCTCGTCGACCTGGAGGAACCTGCGGGAGAATGCCTCCCAGGTGTCGGGTTCCTTGGCGCTGGCGACGTAGAACTGCTGGAACTTCTCATCCCGCCCGTAGTCAGCTGTGACATTGGGCCCGCTCGCTGCGCTCCCGGCACCCGCGAAGGTGAAGTGGGCGCCGTTGGGCGTGTGCACCACCCGGTCGACGTTCATCCGGTTCAGCAGGAGTCGCTGATGCGGAACGGTTTTCACGAGCACCTCGGTCGACACGAGCTGGTCGGTCTCCAGGTAGCGGCGCTCGGCGGCCGCGCAGTAGAGGTCGTCGAAGTACGGGTCGACGCCGGTGTAGGCGGCGTTGCCGTGGGCGTCGGCGAGATCGAGGTGGACGAAGGCGGCGTCGAGCTTCAGCGCGGGCATCGCGATCAGCGTCTGGGTCCGGCCGTCGGCATCAGGGTAGGGCGACTGGACCGTCTTGAGTTCACCTTCCCAGAACTTCAGGACGTCGGAGCCGAGTCCGGCGCGGATCGGGAGGAACGGTAGACGGGCGGCCGCGGCCTCGAGGCCGCACTTGACCATGCCCTCGTCCATCTCGCGCACCTCGATCTCGCCGTTGGTGCGTGCCTTGGCGAACCACGGGTCGTAGAAGGGGGCGGAGTCGAGGGAGACGAATCCGTAGTAGGCGCGACGCACCTTGCCTGCGGCGCAGAGTAATCCGAGGTCGGGGCCACCGTAGGTCACGACCGTGAGGTCCTTGACGTCCGAGCGGGCGATCGCGCGGACCAGTGCCATCGGCTTGCGGCGCGAACCCCAGCCGCCGATGCCGATGGTCATGCCGTCGCGGAGTTCAGCGACGACGTCGTCGAGGGTGCTTGTCTTGTCGGTCGGCATCTCAGGCGTGTCCTCCGTTGTCAGAAGCGTTCGAGGCGAGGGGCTTACCGGTCGAGACGAAGGCGTCGCGATGTTCGTCGGCGACGCCGGCCAGGTTCAGCTCGAAGGTGAAGCCCTGTTCGAGGCGGTAACTGGCCTTCACGTCGACCGGGTCGATGTGGTTGATGGCCTCCTTGGCCGCCCGGATGACCCGGGTGTCCTTGGCGGCGATGGCCTCGGCGACCTCGAGCGCGGCGTCGAGGAGCTCCTCGCGGGGCACGACGCGGTACACCGAACCGAAATGCTCGAGCTGCTGGGCCGTCACGTTCTTCGCGGTGAAGTAGAGGGTGCGCATCATGTGCTGCGGCACCAGGCGGGCGAGATGTGTTGCTGCACCGAGTGCTCCGCGATCGACCTCGGGAAGGCCGAAGACCGCGTCGTCGGAGGCGACGATGACGTCGGCGTTGCCGACCAGGCCGATGCCGCCGCCGACGCAGAAGCCGTTGACCGCGACGATCACCGGGACCGCACAGTCGTAGACGGCGCCGAAGGCCGCCGCACATCCGCGGTTGGCGCCGATCAGGGCGTCGAAGCCCTCGGTGGCCTGCATCTCCTTGATGTCGACGCCGGCGTTGAAGCCGCGTCCTTCGGCGCGCAACACCACGACATGCGTCGCCGGGTCGACGCCGGCTGCGGTGACCGCATCGGCGAGTTCGAACCACGCCGCCGATGGCAGCGCGTTGACCGGCGGGTAGTCGACCGTGATGGTCACGATGCCGGATTCGGTACGTGTCGTGGTGATCGGCACGCGTGCTCCTCTCGTGGCTGCCTTGGCAACCTCGTGGGCTGCGCAAGCATTGAACCAAGCAAGTGCTTGGTTGTTTGGTAGGGTAGCACCCATGCAGACGCAGTCACAGGCCGAGCTGGGCCTGGTCGGGAAGGTTGTCCTGGTCACCGGAGGCGCGCGCGGCGTCGGGGCGGGTATCACCCGGGTGCTCTCGTGCCTGGGTGCCCGTCCGGTGATCTGCGGTCGCAACGCCGACAGCCTGGCCGACGACCTCCGCGAGTTCGATTTCTTCTCCTGCGACGTCCGCGACGCCGCCGCCGTCGAGGCGATGGTCGACGGCATCGTCGGCCGGGCCGGACGCCTCGACGGGGTGGTCAACAACGCCGGTGGGTCGCCCTTCGCGCTGGCCGCCGACGCCTCGGTCCGCTTCGCGAGCAAGATCGTCGACCTCAACCTCCTGGCGCCGCTCGCCGTGGCCAAGGCGGCGAACGCGGTCATGCAGACGCAGCCGGACGGTGGCGCGATCGTCAACGTCTCGAGCGTCAGCGGGCACCGACCCTCGCCGGGCACCTCGGCCTACGGTGCGGCGAAGGCCGGCCTCGACAACCTGATGACCTCGCTGGCCGTGGAATGGGCCCCGAAGGTGCGGGTCAACTCCGTCGTCGCCGGACCCGTCGAGACCGAACAGTCGCACCTCCACTACGGAGACGATGCCGGGGTCGCGGCCGTCGGCGCCACCATCCCGCTGGGCCGGATGGCGACGCCCGTCGACGTCGGGAACGCCGTTGCCTTCCTGCTCTCGCCGCTCGCCGGTTACATCAGCGGTTCGACGCTCACCGTGCACGGCGGGGGCGAGAAGCCCGCGTTCCTCGACGCCGCGACCGCCGGCAATGCCGTTTGATTCATCTGATCCACAAGTCTTTGCAGTTCAGAAAGGAAACACCGTGAGCAGCAAGTTGAATGAGGGCCGCGTCGTCATCGTGACGGGTGCCGGACAGGGCATCGGTCGGGCTCACGCCCTCGCCTTCGCCGCCGACGGCGCCAAGGTCGTGGTCAATGACTACGCGGAGAACCTGGCTGCCGGGGTCGTCGACGAGATCCGCGCGGCCGGCGGCGAAGCCGTTGCATCGGTGGGCGATGTCGCGGACTGGGCGAGCGGCGAGACCATGGTCGCCACGGCGCTCGAGACGTTCGGTCAACTCGACATCCTCGTCAACAACGCCGGTTTCGTCCGCGACCGGATGCTGGTGTCGCTCTCGGAGGATGAGTGGGACGCCGTCATCCGCGTGCACCTGAAGGGGCATTTCGTCGGACTGCGCCATGCCGCGGCCTACTGGCGCGCCGAGGCCAAGGCCGGCCGCACCCCGCAGGCGCGGATCATCAACACGAGTTCCGGTGCCGGACTGTACGGCTCGGTGGGCCAGGGCAACTACGTCGCCGCGAAGGCGGGAATCTCCGCGCTCACCATCCAGGCGGCCGCCGAGCTGGGTGGCTACGGCGTCACGGTCAACGCGATCGCGCCCGCGGCCCGAACCCAGATGACGATGGGCGCCGGCGACGAGATGGCCGCACAGATGGCCGCACCCGCCGATGGCTCCTTCGACGCGATGGACCCGGCGAACATCTCGCCGCTCGTGGTGTGGCTGGGTTCACCCGAGGCGGGGTCGGTGACCGGCCGGGTCTTCGAGGTCGAGGGCGGCAAGGTCTCGGTGACCGACGGCTGGCAGCGAAGTGTGGAGCGCGACAAGGGTTCTCGCTGGGAGGTCGCCGAGCTCGGCCCGGTGATCGAGGAGATCCTGGCCAAGGCGCCGGTCCCGATGCCGGTCTACGGCGCGCGGTGACCTCGGCGGACGACAGAGACCAACAGCGGGTCGCGGCGGCCCGGGCGTATGTCGACGCCCTGGTCAGCCACGACCCGTCAGCGGTGTCGCTGCATCCCGACTGCACCCGCGTCGAGTTCGGCGTGCGTACGGGGCGCAACGGACCGCACATCGCCCGCAGCCTCGCGAAGGGTCCGCAGTTCCGCCTGATCCATCGCGTCTCGGACTTCACCGCGACCGTCGACGGGCACAGCGTCACCACTCGCTACGTGGTGCACGTCCGCCCGCGGGCACTGCGCCTCGGTGCCCCGGTGTCGGAGACGTTCGTCGTCGACGAGGAGAACCGGATTCGCGCGATCGTCGCGCGGTTCGGGCTGCCGCGGCCCCAATCCGCCTGACCTGCAACGGAGAACGACGACGAAACGGCCGAACCCACCACCCCGTCGGGCAGTGGGTTCGGCCGTTTCGTGCTGTGAGACTAGGCGCCGGGTGCGCGCACGACCATCGGCACTCCGGGGAAGTACGCGGCCATCTCCGAGCGCGACTTGCGCAGGGCGGCGGTTCCATAGCCGGACTTGCGGTACTGCGGGTGAATCCAGATGCGCAGGTCGACCTCGCCGTTCTTGAGCTCGCCGAAGACGAAGCCCACCTTGGAGTCTCCCTCGACGGCGACGAGCCACACGGCCTCCTCGGCGTCGACGCGGTCGGTGGCGGCGCTGATCTCGGCGGCGACGTCACCGGCCGGTGCTCCCGAACCGTCGCCTGCGGTGCCGAGTTCGTCGGTACGGGCCGCGAACAGTTCGGCGTCGGCCTGCGGGTCGAACGGACGCAGGTCGAGGGTGTCCCCGCTACTGGCCGGACGCTCCACCAGGGTGAAGGTCAGGGCGTTGTTGAGGTCGTCGAGCTCAGCCTGATTCTTGCGGCGCTCGTCCTTGGTCAGCTGGTTCAGCTTCATGTCCAGGATCGCCTTCGCACCCAGCTGCGACTTGCCGAGCAGCTCGACGATGGCGGTGACGGCCTCGTCGTGATTCTCCGCGTCGACGATGGCGTCGAGGACCTCGTGTCGCCGCTCAAGCGCGGTGAGCAGGGCGTCGGCGATGTCGCGGCGAGTGGTGGCCAGGTCAAGATCAGTCATGCTTCGATCCTAGGACACCCCCGGCCCTTCCGGGGCTCGGCATCGTGGGTTCGAAACCGTGCCGGCGGCGTCGAGTTAGAACAGGTTCTACGCATCAGAACCGCCATTTGGTGGAGGTTCTTTCGAGAACCTGTAACACGTCCTAGTCTTGTGGCATGACGAACGAGGGCACGACGACCGCACCGACCGACTTCGATCACCTTCGCGGGGGCACGCACATGGGCGACCTGATGGTCGCCGCGCTCAAGCGCCATGCCGATCGCACGGTGTTGTCCCTGGGGGACACCGAGATGACGGGTGGTGAGATGGCCGCCGCGATCAGCCGGTACATCCAGGCCTTCGAGGGTCTGGGCGCGGGCACCGGCACGGCGGTCGGTCTGCTGGCCCTGAATCGTCCGGAGGTGCTCTTCGTCATCGGGGCCGGCCAGACGCAGGGATGGCGACGCACCGCGCTGCACCCGCTCGGCTCGCTCGACGACCATGCCTACGTCCTCGCCGACGCCGGCGTCTCGACCCTCATCATCGACCCCGTGCCGATGTTCGTCGAGCGGGCGGCCGCCCTGCTCGAACGCGTCCCCGGCCTGAAGCAGGTGCTGACCCTCGGTCCGGTGCCCGAGCAGTTGTCGGCGCAGGCCCGTGACGTCATCGCCGAGGCGGAGAACTTCGAGCCGAAGCCGCTTGTCGCCGCGCATCTGTCACCCGAGCACGTCGTCTCGATCACCTACACCGGCGGGACCACCGGAAAACCCAAGGGCGTCATCGGAACCGCGCGTGCGATGGCGACCATGACGCAGATCCAGCTCGCCGAATGGGAGTGGCCGGAACACCCGCGGTTCCTGCTCTGCACCCCGCTGTCGCATGCGGGTGCGGCCTTCTTCATCCCGACTCTCATGAAGGGCGGGTCGATGGTGGTGCTGTCGAAGTTCGACCCCGCCGAGGTCCTCAAGACCATCGAGGAACAGAAGATCACGGCGACGATGCTCGTGCCGTCGATGCTGTATGCGCTGATGGATCACCCGGATTCGCGGACGCGTGATCTGTCGTCGCTGGAAACCGTGTATTACGGTGCGTCGCCGATCAATCCGGTGCGTCTCGCCGAGGCGATCGAACGGTTCGGCCCGATCTTCGCCCAGTACTACGGTCAGTCCGAGGCGCCGATGGTGATCAGCTACCTCGCCAAGGGCGATCATCCGGGTCCGGGGGAGGACCAGCGTCGCCTCAGCAGTTGCGGCCGGCCGTCGGCGTTCCTGCGCACGGCTCTCCTCGGCCCCGACGACAAGCCCGTCCCCCAGGGCGAACCGGGCGAGATCTGTGTCGCCGGACCGCTTCTCGCCGGTGGTTACCTCGGCCTCCCGGAGCAGACGGCCGAGACCTTCCGCGACGGATGGCTGCGTACCGGCGACGTCGCGCGTGAAGACGAGGACGGCTTCTGGTTCATCGTCGACCGCACCAAGGACATGATCGTCACCGGCGGCTTCAACGTGTTCCCCCGCGAGGTCGAGGACGTCGTGGCCGAGCATCCGGCCGTCGGCCAGGTCGGCGTGATCGGTGTGCCCGACGAGAAGTGGGGTGAGGCCGTCACGGCGATCGTCGTCCTGCGTGCCGATGCGGACGCCGACGACGCGGCCAAGGAACGCATCACTGCCGAGATCCAGCAGACGGTCAAGGACCGCAAGGGTGCGGTGCAGTCGCCGAAGCGGGTCATCTTCGCCGAGTCGTTGCCGCTGACCGCCCTGGGCAAGCCGGACAAGAAGGCGCTGCGGTCGCAGTACTGGGCCGACTCCGAGCGCGGGGTCGGCTGACCTCAGACGTCCACCTGAGAACCGCTCCTGACAAGCACCCCTGAAAACGCCCGCTGTGGCCGGGCCGTCGACATATTCGCCGAACCGCCTGTGGAGGGTCGACTCCAGGGGCAGATCGCATGGGCGGTTCTCAGTGGCGTGCGAGGACTGCCCGGGCGCGGTCGGCCAGGGTCTCCCGGACCCACTCCGGTTCGAGTACGACGATGTCGCGGTCGAACATCAAGCCCCACAACGCACCGGCGGCATGCCGATGGTCGGCGAACCGGAGTCCGACGCGCTGCCGATCTCCGGCATCACTCAGCGTCTCTGCGGAGAGTGCGGTTGCCCGGAGCGTCTCGACGTCCGCGGGGGCGCAGTCGACCACCACGTCGACCGGATCGAACGAGGACCGGAACGCCGCGCGCCGACGCTGCCAGATCTCGTCGAGATCCACGTCCTCGTCGCGTACCGCCGGCTCGTCGAGGACCTCGACCTCGCTCATCCGGGACAACCGGTACATCCGTTCCTCGGTCCCCTCACGCGACCCCGCACCGTGTGCGACGAGGTACCACGTGTCGCCGGCGATGATGAGTCCGACCGGATCGAGAAGCCGTTCGCGTGCCTCGTCGGCGTCGCGCGGGCGGTAGCGGGTGCGGATACGCCTGCCCGCGAAGACCGCGAACTGCACCGGATCGAGCGCATGGAGTTCTTCCGGCCTGCGCACGAATCCCTCGGGACGGACGAGTACCCGCTGTGCGGCCCTGACCGCGGTTCCCCGGTACGCCTCGGGAATGGCCGCGGTGACCTTGCGCATCGCACTGGCGAAGGCGGGGGAGTCGAGCCGACCCGTTCCGGCGAGCAGTGAGGTCGCCTCCTCGACTGTCAGACCGGTCAGGTCGGTGCGGTAGCCGGGGACCAGCGAGAAGCCGCCGTGCCTGCCGCGCTCGGCGTACACCGGGACCCCGGACAGCGAGAGTGCCTCGATGTCGCGCAGCACGGTCCGCTCCGACACCCCGAGTTCGGCGGCGATCGTCGACGCGGTCACCCGATCGTGTCTCTTGAGCAGCATCAGGACCGCGATGAGGCGTTCGGCGCGCATGCCCAATCATCTCGCAAAAATATGACAGAAGATGTCAGGTTTCACGGTTTGACTGGACTCGTCAGTCAGCGAGAGAGGAAAGAACATGAACGCACCGACCACCCCACCGGATCCCCGCCCGGCCTTCGCGGCCGCCACCACCTGGGTCACCGGACTGCTCTCCGAGGTGACCGCCGAGCAGCTGGCCGCGCCGACGCCGTGCGACGAGTTCGACGTCCGCACGCTCGGGGCCCATCTGCTGGCGACGGCCCAACGAGCGGCGGCGCTACCCGAGGGGGTCGACGTACGGGCCATGCCGTTCATCGCCGACCGTTTCGACGCGCAGGAGTACGCAACGGTCGTGGCGCGGGCGGTCGGCCTCTGGTCCGACGACGCCGTGCTCGCCAGGATGGTGCAGGTGCCGTGGGGTGAGGTGCCCGGCGCCGGCGCGTTGTGGGGTTACGTCAACGAGACGATCGTGCACGGATGGGATCTCGCGGTGGCGACCGGGCAGCCGTCGGAAGCGGTTCCGGAAGCCGCCACCGCCACCCTCGCGATCGTCCGCCGGTTCATCCGGCCCGAGATCCGCCAGGACCCGAACGTCCCCTTCGGCGTCGTCGTCGAACCCCGCGACGGGGCGGGACCCGTCGAGACCCTGGCGAACTGGTCCGGACGAGATTCTGCCGCATGGGTTTCGGCGGCAACCCGGTGAACCCGGTGATCAGCTGCGATACGCGACGTCGAGCTGTTTGACCCCGTTCAGCCAGCCCGATCGCACGCGACGCAGCTCGCCGAGTCGTGCGATGTCGGGCAGGGTGTCGGCGATGGCGTTGAAGATCAGGTTGAGTTCGAGCCGGGCGAGGTTGGCGCCGATGCAGAAGTGGGCGCCGTTGCCGCCGAAGGACAGGTGGGGGTTGGGATCTCGCGTGATGTCGAAGGTGAACGGGTCGTCGAAGACCTCTTCGTCGAAGTTCGCGGAGCTGTAGAACAGCCCGACGCGCTGGCCGGCCGCGATGTCGACGTCGCCGAGTCGGGTGTCGGCCAGTGCGGTTCGCTGGAAGCCGTGAACGGGTGTCGACCACCGCAGGATCTCTTCGATGGCGGTCGCGGGACGTTCGCGTTTGTACAGATCCCACGTCTCCGGGTGGTCCAGGAAAGCGTTCATCCCGTGCGAGGTCGCGTTGCGGGTGGTCTCGTTGCCGGCGGTGATGAGCAGGACGACAAAGAATCCGAACTCGATCTCGGTCATGCCCTCGCCGTCGATGTTGGCCTCGATGAGGGTGGTGATGAGGTCGTCGGTGGGGTTGTTGCGTCGTTCCTCGGCCATCGCATAGGCGTAACCGAGTACCTCGGCATTCGCGGTTGCCGGGTCGATCGTTTCCTCAGGATCATCGTTGTTGATCATCGCGTCGACGAGCACATGGAGGCGCTCGCGATCGGCCTGCGGGACGCCGATGAGGTCCAGGATCGACTGCAGGGGAAGGTGTACGGCGATGTCGTCGACGAAGTTGCCCCTGCCCTTCGCGGCCGCGGCCTCGACGATCTCGTGCGCCGAGGCGGTCAGCTGTTCCTTGAGCAGCGCGACGGAGCGCGGAGTGAACATGCGCGACACGATCTTTCGCAGTCGAGTGTGCTCCGGCGGATCATGGTTGATGAGCAGTGCCTTGGTCAGTTCGATCTGGTCCGGGGTCACGTAGTCGGGCAGGCACAGGATCGCGCCCTTGGCGTTGGTGGACCACAACTGGTGGTTCTTCGAGATCTCACGGATATGCGCGTGCTTGGAGATCACCCAGAATCCGCCGTCGGTGAAGCCGGACGTACCTTCCGGTTGCGCGTTCCACCAGACCGGCGCGGTGCGTCGTAGCTCGGCGAACTCCCGCACCGGCATGCCGTGCTGCTGGAGCAGGTCGGGATCGGTGAAGTCGAAGCCGTCGTGGAACGGGCCGGCCCTGGTCGGTGTCGTCATCTCGAACCTCCGGTCGACGGGCACGCGGGTGCACTGTGTGCCACGTCACCACACCATACACCAACTATGAAATCGTATGGTCAGTCGAAGCGGTCGCCGGAAAACTGCTGGTCCAGCTGCCTGAGGAGCGAGCGCAGCGAGCCTTGAGGGGTAGGCTCGTGAGCTGATGCGCACACATGGTTGGAGTGGTCGGGTACCCGTCAACGACGCCGAGGCGGTCGCGCGGATCCTCGCGGCGACCCGCACGACCATCGATCGGCGCGGCACGGCCACCAGCATCGCCGACGTCGCACGCGAGCTGGGAGTCACCCGGCAGACGGTGTACCGCTACTTCTCCGGGATTGAGGAGTTGTTGTCGGCGACCGCATTCGACGCCGTCGAAGGGCTTCTCGAACGAGTGATGACGCGGCTGGCCGGCATCACCGAACCCGACGCGGCGATCGTGGAGGGTATTGCCGCAGTGCTCGAAGAACTCGCCGAAGACGACTACGTCGGCCTGCTGCTACGAGCGGACAAGTTGAGCGTGCCGGTGGTCGGCGGATTCACCTCCGACGACGCCCGACGATTCGCACGCACGATGGTCGACCGGCTCGAGGCCAGTTGGACCGACCATTGCCACGACGACGCCGCACTCGACCTCATCGCCGAGATCGTGTTGCGCACATTGCAATCCATGGTGCTCGACGCCGTGTCGCACCGGAGCGGCGACGAACTCAGGGCGTTCCTCGACGCCTGGACCGGTGCGGCGGTGCGGGAGCTGGCGCGACCGGGTTAGCGCTGCGCCGGCTCACAGATGACGACCGGGATCGTTCGGTCCGTCCACGCGACGTAGGTGTCGAAGTCCGCGTAGACCTCGACCAGTTCCGGCCACACCTCGGCGCGTTCGGCCTCGGTGGCGGTACGCGCCGTGAGGTCGAACGTCTCCTTGCCGAGCTGGACTGTGACGCTGGGGTTGTCGCGCAGGTTGAGGTACCAGGCAGGGTGTTTCGCCGAGCCGCCCTGCGACGCGACGACGACGAACTGGTCGCCGCGCCGGAGGTAGACCAGCGGCACGGTCCTGGGTTCACCCGACTTGCGGCCGATGGTGGTGAGCAGGCACACCGGCGCGGGCTTCTTCAGGCCCGCGCCGACGCGCCAGGTGCCACCGATCCGGCCGCCGGTCGCCTTGTACAGCCGCGTGTTGATCCGCGAGCCGACCTTGATGAGTGTGCCGACGATCGGCGAATCGAGCTGTGCGGGCTTCTTGTCCGGGTCGAGGAGGGGCATCCGATACTCAGATGCGCTCGAGGATGGTGCCGGTGGCCATGGCGCCGCCAGCGCACATCGTGATGAGAGCGGTCTGGCCGTCGCGGCGCTCGAGCTCGTGCAGTGCGGTCGTGATGAGGCGGGAACCGGTGCTGCCCACGGGATGTCCGAGGGCGATGGCGCCGCCGTTGACGTTGACGCGATCCATGTCGGCGTTGTGGACCTGGGCCCAGCTGAGCACGACCGAGGCGAAGGCCTCGTTGATCTCGACGATGTCGATGTCGGACAACGACATCCCCGACTTCGCGAGGACGCGCTCGGTCGCCTGGACCGGGCCGTCGAGGTGGAAGTGGGGTTCCGAACCGACGAGCGCCTGCGCCTTGATGCGGGCGCGCGGGGTCAGTCCGAGTGCGCGGGCCTTCGCCTCGTCCATGATCAGGACAGCGGCTGCGCCGTCGGAGATCTGCGACGACGTTCCGGCGGTGTGGATGCCGCCCTCGATGACGGGCTTGAGTGCAGCGAGGGATTCGAGGGTGGTCTCACGCAGGCCCTGGTCGCGGCTGACGTCGATGATGTTGCCGGTGAACTCGCCCTCCTTGGTCCGTTCGGGCGCCTTGAACGAGAGGATCTCGCGGCCGAAACGGCCTTCGTCCCAGGCTTGACGGGCGAGGCGCTGGCTGCGCTCACCGAGTCCGTCGACGTCGGCGCGGGTGATCCCGCGACGCTTCGCGATGCGCTCGGCCGCCTCGAACTGGTTCGGCAGGTCAACGTTCCACGAGTCCGCGTGGTACGGGCCGGCGCTGGTGCCGACATTCGCACCGAGCGGCACGGTGGTCATCGTCTCCACGCCGCAGGCGATGCCGACCTCGATGGCGTCCGAGGCGATGAGCCCGGCGATGAGGTGGTTGGCCTGCTGGGCCGATCCGCACTGGGCGTCGATCGTCGTGGCGCCGGTGTGCTCGGGGAGTCCGGCGGACAGCCACGCCTTGCGGGAGACGTTGCCCGCCTGTGAGCCGGCCTGCGTGACGCAACCGCCGATGACCTGCTCTACGAGTGCCGGGTCGATACCGGCCTTCTCGATGAGACCGCGCTGTGTGATGCCCAGCAACTCCTCTGCATGGAGGCCTGACAACCACCCGGCGCGCTTGCCGATCGGCGTGCGTACTGCTTCCACGATGACCGGAACGCCCATCTCAACTCCTTCGTTCACCCGGCGGAACCAGTCCGTCGTCTACGGGTCGACGGCGCTTCGACGGATGTGCCGAGGCCGTGTATTCAAGCTAGAACATGTTCTATGTTTGCGTCCATGGGCGGCATTGGAAGGCTGGTCGCGACCGCCTCGAGCGGCGATTCGAGCCCTCCCGCTGCCTACTGGAACGTAGTGGATGTTACTTGTTCCATGGATTAAGTCCGCAGTTGGGGGACCATCCGGTCATCCAAAACTAGAACAAGTTCTCATCGGGGGCTGTCGCGTGTGTCACAATGTGGTCTAATGAGAGTGAAACAGGTTCTAAATCTCCAGCGAGGTGGTGTGACGTGACCCAGGCCCAGAGTGCCCCGATCGGCAGTGAGCCGACCACGGCGGATTCTGCGCGCACGAGCCCTTCCGACGTCGTCGGCAAGTGTGCGTTCATGGAGCAGGAGGGGTGGGATTTCACCAACCCGGACCTGCTCGAGCAGGGAATCCCAGTGGAGGAGTTCGCGCAGCTCCGTAAGACCGCGCCGGTCTGGTGGAACGCCCAGGCACCCGGCAAGGGTGGTGGCTTCCACGACGGCGGGTACTGGGTGATCTCCAAGCACGCCCACGTCCGCGAGATCTCCAAGAACAACGATGACTGGGAGACCAACGCCAACGGCGTCATCATGCGTTTCGAAGACGACATGACCGCCGAGCAGATCGAGATCACCAAAGCGCTGCTGATCAACCACGATCCGCCGGAGCACACCCGCCTCCGCAAGCTGGTCTCCAAGCTGTTCACCCCCCGTGCGGTGCACTCGCTGGAGGAGAAGCTCGACGACGCCGCCCGCGAGATCGTGTCGCGTGCCGCGGAGAAGGGCACCGGCGACTTCGTCAAGGATGTCGCCGTCGACCTGCCGCTACTCGCCATCGCAGACCTCCTCGGTGTGCCCCAGGAGGACCGCGAGAAGCTGTTCGACTGGTCGAACTCGATGATGAACGCCGACGATCCGGACTACACGACGGATCCGCAGCAGGCCAACGCCGAGATCCTCGGTTACGGCTACCAGATGGCCGAGGAGAAGCGTCGCAATCCGGGCGACGACATCGTCACCACTCTCGTCAACGCCGACATCGACGGCCAGCATCTCGACGAGACGGAGTTCGGGTTCTTCTTCATCCTGCTGACCGTCGCCGGCAACGAGACCACGCGCAACGCGATCAGCCACGGTATGAACGCCTTCCTGGACAACCCCGACCAGTGGGAACTGTTCAAGAAGGAGCGTCCGGCGACCGCGGTCGACGAGATCGTCCGCTGGGCCACCCCGGTCAACTGCTTTCAGCGAACCGCCAAGCGCGACACGCAGATCGGCGGCGTCGACATCAAGAAGGGCGAGCGCGTCGGAATGTTCTACGGCTCGGCCAACTACGACGAAGATATCTTCGACGATCCGTTCTCGTTCAACATCCTTCGCGACCCGAACCCGCACGTCGGCTTCGGTGGCAACGGTGCGCACTTCTGCGTCGGCGCCAACCTGGCACGCATGGAGATCAACCTGATGTTCAACGCGCTTGCCGACCTCGTCCCGGACATCACCAAGCTCGACGCGCCTCGTCGTCTCCGCCACGGGTGGATCAACGGTGTCAAGGAACTCCGCGTCGACTACGGGACGAAGTGACCGCAGCTGAAGAGGCACCCGCCTACCTGAACATCGACCGCGAGAACCATCCCGCTGTCGTGGCGGGGCGTCGTTCCCGAGAGTTCGTGGAGTCCCGCGACAAGCAGGCGTGGATCGACAACTTCGCGCCGGACGCCATCGTCCAGGATCCGGTGGGCCCCTCGATGTTCGACCCCGAGGGTGTCGGATTCCGGGGATACGACCGCATCTCGGAGTTCTGGGACAAGTCGATCGCAGCCACCGAGAGCATCGAGTTCCGCTTCGACGAGGAGATCATCTGCGGGAACGAGGTCGCCTACATCGGCAGCATCGTCACCCACATCGCAGGTCACGTCTCCGAGGCACGCGGCGTGTTCACCTACCACGCCGACTCGGAGGGCCGGCTCTCGGCGCTCCGGGCCTACTGGGAGGTCGAGAGGACGATCAACTCGGTGCGCAAGGCCTGACCTCGCACAACGATCCGCCGCGGGCGGGACCGGTGACCACGTCACCTGTCCCGCCCGCGGTTTCTTCGTCCGATCCGTCGTTACAGCCGGCGGTGCCGGGCGGAAGATGAGTCGAGGGAACGTCGACACGAAAGGTGTGAGGACTCGGAGTCCGGCGCGATCGACCAGTTCGACGCGGTGTACCGCGAACACGTTGCGGGGGTCTGGCGCTACGTGCGTACACGCGTGCCGGGAGACGCCGACGCCGACGATGTGACCGCGGAGGTGTTCGCCAAGGCGATTCGTTCGCGGGGCGGCTTCGACGACCGGCGCGGCACGATAGGCGGGTGGCTCATCGGGATCGCCAGACACGTCGTGGCGGACTGGTGGGCACGCAATGCCCGGGAGGTGCCCGTGGCCGAGGTGGATGTCGACATCGACCGGCGCGGGGCCGCCGCGGATGATCCGGAGACGGCGATGCTGCGGGCCGCAGACGTCGAGGATGTCCGAAGCCGGTTGTGGGTGCTCACCGCCCGGGAGCGTGAGGCGGTCACGCTGCGATTTGCCACCGAGCTGACCTCGGAGGAGATCGGAGCGGCGATGGGTATCTCGGCGACCGCCGCCCGGATGCTCGTCTACCGAGGCGTGGCGAAGCTGAGGGAGGTGATGCCACAGTGACGTCGCCTGATCCGTACGAGGCCGACGTGGCCTTCGACCCTGTCGAGATCGCCGCCGCTGCGCGTCTCGACGACGACATCGCAGCAGTCCTGGCCGGCTCCGCCCGGCCGGGGTCGGTGGACCCCGACCTGGTGGTGCTGGCGAACGCGTTCCGGCGCGAGCCGTCCGCGTCGACGTACGCCGCCGTCGAACGACGGGTCGCCGAGGCGAGGCCGCGGGACAGTCGGTGGCGATGGTCGCTCGCGCAGGTTTCCGCAGCCGTGCTGGGCATCGTGCTGGTCGTCCACGGTGTGGTGAACATGGTTGCAGGCGAGTGGATCTCGACCTCGCTCGGCGAGCCGTACAACCAGCACGCGATGATCGACGGCGGCCTCGCGTTCATCGCGATCGGTGCCGCGATCGCGGTGGCGTCGACGCGTCGGCGTGGGCTGCCACTGGCGGTCATCGTCGGGGTGCCGCTCGGGCTGGTCATGGGCGGCCGTGGCGTGCACGAGATCGGGGTCTTCGCGTGGGGGGCCGTGGCGCACGGGTCGGCGGGGCTGGCGGCGATCGTTCTGCTGGTCACATACTTGATCGCGTGGCGTTACAGCCACCGGCGAGGACGGGAAGAACCGGTATGAGATCACTACATCGAATCCGACACTTCATCCGCGCGTTCGGGCAGGCGAAACGTCATCGCACCGACCTCATCCGGCAACTCGGGCGCCGCCCGCTGCTCGCCGGGGCTACGGTCGGGGTGGAGAGCGCGATGCTGCTGTCCAACAAGGTGGACCCGAAACTCAAAGAGCTCGCCGAACTCAAGGCCGCCGGGATGGTGAGCTGCGAGTTCTGTCTCGACATCGGATCGGCGCTGGCCGCGAGTTCCGGCGTCACCGAACAACAGATGCGCGACCTTCCGCGCTATCAGAACTCGACGGCCTACAGCGATCTGGAGAAACTCGTCATCGCCTACGCCGAGGCGATGACCCTGACCCCAGCAGTGGGGGATGATCTCGCGGACCTGCGTCGACGCCTCGGTGAACACCTCACGGAGACTCAGATCGTCGAACTCGCGATGACCGTCGCCTGGGAGAACCAGCGGGCACGCCTCAACCAGTCGCTGGGTGTCCGCCCGACCGGAATGTCAGATGGCGCGACCTGTGCTCTGCCCGAACGGATTTCGTAGCATTCATGCGCAGATGGCGCGCAAGAATGCTACGAAACGCCGGTCAGTGGAGCGGCTTGTCGGCTCCGACGAGCCACATCGAGAAGTACTGTGAGCCACCGCCGTAGGCGTGACCCAGGGCCTTACGGGCACCGTCGACCTGGTGGTCGCCGGCCTTGCCCATGACCTGGATCGCGGCCTCGGCGAAACGGATCATGCCCGACGCGCCGATCGGGTTCGACGACAACACGCCACCCGAGGCGTTGAGCGGGATGCGGCCGCCGATCTCGGTGTCACCGGATTCGGTCAGCTTCCAGCCCTGGCCTTCGTCGGCGAACCCGAGGTTCTCCAGCCACATCGGTTCGAACCAGGAGAACGGCACGTAGATCTCGGCGACGTCGATCTCGTCGAGCGGATTGCTGATCCCGCCCGACTTCCACAGTGCGGCAGCGGCATCGCGGCCGGCCTGCGGACTCACCACGTTGCGGTGGGCGAAGGACAGCGGTTCGGTGCGCATCGCGGTGGCGTGGATCCAGGCGACCGGGTTGCCGGCGGCGACCGCGTCGTCGGCAACCTGTTCGTCACCGATCACGACCGCACACGCGCCGTCCGACGACGGGCACGTCTCGTCGTAACGGATGGGGTCCCAGAGCATCTGCGAGCTCATGACCTTCTCGACGCTCTGATCCGGCTGGTGGAGATGCGCAAGGGGATTGAGGGCGCCGTTGCGACGGTCCTTCGCCGCGACCATCGCGCCGATGTGCTCCGGGGCGCCCGACTGGCGGATGTAGGAACGCACGTGCGGCGCGAAGAAGCCGCCCGCGCCGGCGCCGACCGGTTTGGTGAACGGCACCGGGATCGACAATGCCCACATCGCATTGGACTCGGACTGCTTCTCCCATGCGACGGCGAGCACGCGCTTGTGGACGCCGGCGAAGACCAGGGACGCGGCCACGTTCGCCGTCGAACCGCCGACCGAGCCGGCGGTGTGCACGCGGATGAGCCGCTTGCCGACCGCGCCGATCGCCTCCGCCATCGCGAGCTCGGGCATCATCGACCCCTCAAAGAGGTCGGGGGCCTTGCCGATGACGATCGCGTCGATGTCGTCGAGGGAGACCTTGGAGTCGATCAGTGCCGCATCGATGGCCTCGCGGACCATCCCGGCCATCGTGACGTCGGATCGCTTGGCAACGTAGCGGGTCTGGCCGGTACCGAGGACCGCCGCACGGTTCTTGTGCCCCATCAGTTTCCGCCTCCCGCGTTGTTCTGTGCGCTCAAGGTGACCACCATGTTCTGCTGCAGCAGTGGACCGCTCGTCGCGTGGGCGACGGCGGTTCCGGCGTTGCCGCTCAGGATCTCGTGGGCCGCGTAGCCGATACGCTGCAGGCCCGCAGAGAACAGCGAGTTGCCGGCCAGTGCGCCGCCGGACGGGTTGATCCGCACCGAATCCGGGAGACCCAGAGCGTTGCGCACGATGATCTCCTGGTGGGTGTACGGCGCGTGGATCTCCGCGACGTCCACGGCGCGACTCGCATCGCCGAACGCGGTGTCTCCGGCGAGCTTCGTCGACGGCGAGATGGTCAGGTCCCGAGCGCCGAAGTTCGGGGTGTCGATCCGGTGGTCCCAGCCGGTGACGAACGCCGGATTGGCCACCAGTTCACGGGCTTTGCGTTCGCTGGCGATGACGACCGCGGCGGCGGCGTCGGTGTAGGGCGCGATGTCGTGGCGGCGCAGCGGACTCGCGACGTAGTCGCTCGCCAGCAGATCGTCGACGGAACCGCCGGACGTGCGGGCCCCGATGGCGGCCATGTCGGCCTCGGTCCAGGTTCCGGCGTCGACGCCGGCGCGCGCCTGCAGGGCCGCGAGCGACCGGGCGTCCGGACGCAGCGGGGCGACCGTATAGGGGTCGGTCTGCAGCGCCAGGGTCTGGTCGGTGTTGCCCGCGGAAGCCTTGCCGAAGCCGTAGGCCAGCGCGAGGTCGACCTCGCCGGTGGCGATCTTCACCCACGCCTCATACAGCGCCCAAGCGCCGTCCATCTCGACGTGGGACTCGTTGATCGGCGGCATCGCCCCGATCGAGTCGATCGCGGAGATGAACGAGAAGGCGCGTCCGGCAAGGTAATCTGATGATCCGCTACACCAGAACTCGATGTCGGTGCGGGCGATGCCCAGTTCGGCGTAGAGCTTGTCGAAGCAGGGGATGAGCATCTCGACACCGTTGGTGGTGCCGTGGCTTCCCTCGATGTTGGGGCTGTGGGCGAATCCGATGATCGCGATCGGTGGCAGTGTCATCAGAGGTGATCCTTGTAGGTTTCGTAGTCGGCGTCTGGTTCGCCGGTGGGCGCGAAGTGGCTGATGTTGCCGATCGAGTACTCCCACTCGTCTTCGGGGAGCCAGACGGCCTTGACTCGCATGCCCATTCGGACATCAGCGGCCTCACAGTCGAGGATCAGGTGCAGGAACGGGATGTCCGCGCCGTCGAGGAGCACGTAGGCGGCCACGTAGGGCGGCTTGATCCGCTGGCCCTGGAACGGCACGTTGACGATGCAGAACGTCGTCACGATACCGGTGTGTGCGAGTTCGACGCGTTCGACGGCCCGTGACCCGTCGGCGGGACTCACCCCGCGGGGCGGGAAGTACACGCGACCTTCGTCGACGCCCGAACCGATGCGGGTGCCGATCAGCTTGCCGGCCTTCAATCCTTCGAGGTAGACGGACTCCTCCTCGTTGGCGGAGTGCGTGATCTCGGTGGTGACGGGGGTCGGGATGACGACGAGGCCGGTGTCGGCGCCCTTCGGTGCGTCCGCGGTGTTCTCGGGTGCGGCGTCGGTGCTCTCACCCGGGGCGAAGTACGCGATGTCGTCGATGCGGCCGATCCGTGCCGCGGAGAACACCGCGTGCACGCGCAGGCCGGTCGAGATCTCCGACGGGGAGTCCACCGAAACCGCGTGCAGCAGTGTGGTGTCCGCGCCGTCGAGTTTGATCAGGGCCCAGGCGAAGGGCTTGTCGAGCGGCTGTCCGGGCACCGGGGCGTCGTGCCAGGTCCAGCTGGTGACGGTGCCGACGGTCGAGACCTCCACGATCTCCGTCGACTGTTGTCCGGTGACGGGATCGAATTCGACCGGCGGCACAGACACTGCGCCGTCGCTGCCCTTCGACCCCACGATCCGGCCGTCGCGCAGTGCGAGCGCGAACTGGCTCAGCACCGGGCCCAGTGACCGGGTGTAGTCGAAGGAGTTGATCAGGGGAGCGGTCAGGATCGGGGACTTCGGCTCGGGCACCGTGGCAACGGGACTGGCGATGGGGTTGCCGGCGGCGGGAGACGTTACGCTCATGCTCACGACTTGAGTAGAACACGTTCTAGTATTGGACACAAGATGCATGTCAGGCCGCGAGATTCCCGACGGCCCGGCGAGAGGGGAGTGGAGTGAAACTCGGTCTGCAACTCGGATATTGGGGTGCCGATCCGATCCCGAACGCGCCGAAGTTGATCGCGGTCGCGGAGGAGTGCGGGTTCGACGCGGTGTTCACCGCGGAGTCCTGGGGATCGGACGCTTACACACCGCTGGCGTGGTGGGGCGCGGCGACGTCGCGCATCCGGCTCGGCACCGCGGTGGCCCAGCTGTCGGCACGGCCGCCGACATCGCTGGCAATGCATGCGTTGACCCTGGATCACCTGTCGAACGGCCGGCATATCGTCGGCCTCGGTGTCTCCGGGCCGCAGGTGGTGGAGGGCTGGTACGGCGAACCGTTCGGAAAACCGTTGGCGCGCACCCGCGAATACGTTCAGGTGGTCCGCGACGTGCTCGCGCGTGCCGACAAGGTGACCAACGACGGGCCGCACTATCCGCTGCCATATCCCGCCGACGCGCCCGGTGCCACCGGACTCGGCAAGCCGCTCAAGCCGATCACGCACCCGCTGCGCGCCGATTTGCCGATCTGGCTGGGCGCCGAAGGTCCGAAGAACGTCGCGCAGACCGCCGAGATCGCCGACGGCTGGCTCGCCATCTTCTTCAGCCTCGGACTCGCCGATCAGTACAACTCCTGGCTCGACGAGGGCTTCGCCCGCCCGGGCGCCCGCCGCAGCCGTGAGGACTTCGAGGTCGCCGCCACCGTGCAGGTCGTCATCACCGACGACGTCGCGTCGGCGATCGAACTCTACCGGCCCTCGACCGCGCTGTACGTCGGCGGAATGGGCGCCAAGGAGAGGAACTTTCACGCCGAGCTGTACAAGCGGATGGGTTACGGCGAAGCGGTCGACGAGATCGTGAGTCTGTTCCTCAGCGGCAAGAAGGCCGAGGCGATGGCCGCGGTGCCCGACGAGATGGTCCGCGAGACGATGCTCGTCGGCACCGCCGACGAGGTCCGCGCACAGATCAAGGAATGGGAGGCCGCCGGCGTCACCATGCTGATGGTCACCGCCCGCGACACCGACACCATCCGGCAGCTGGCGACGCTGGTGTGATCCGTGTTTGGGGCGCTACGCCTCGAGGCCGTCCATGATCTCGGCGAGCGTCTCGTCGGCGAGCGGGAACGGTTGGTAGATGGCGACATCCGTGGCGATGTCATCCGATCGTGCGCGGATCGTCGCGGCCACGTCGCGGGGGCTGCCGTGGGCGACGATGAGCTCGAGGAGCTCGTCGTCGACGAGTCCGACCATCTCGGCCCAGCGGCCCTGCTTCGACAGCAGGTTGAGTTCGGTCTGGAGGTCGCCGTAGCCGTGCAACTCCAGCACCGGCCGATAGGCCGGTGTGGAGCCGTAGAACGACAGCAGGCGCCGGGCCGCGTCGACCGAGGTCTCGAACTCCTCCTCGGTACGACCGGTGGCCACGATGATCTCCGGCATCACCGAGAAGTCCTCACGACGACGCCCCGACGCCGCCAGGCCGGCGTCGACACGCGGCAGGATCGATTCGCGGACGAACCGGTCGGTGGTGAACGGCATGACGAGCAGGCCGTCCGCATGTTCGGCGACGGCGCGGGTGAGGCGCGGTCCCAGGGCACCGACGAAGATCGGTGGCAGCCCGTGCGGATTCGGTCCGGGGTTGAACATCGGCGTCATGAGCCGATGGCGGTAGAACTCGCCGTCGAAGTCGAGGCGGGCGCCGTTCTGCCAGCAGTCGAAGATCGCGCGTAAAGCGGCGACGAATTCGACCATGCGGTCGACCGGACGCTCGAACGGCACCCCGAACCGCTTCTCGATCTGCGGGCGGATCTGAGTCCCCAGTCCGAGCGTGAACCGGCCGCCGCTGAGCAGCTGGAGATCATTGGCCTGATGGGCGACCGTGATCGGATTGCGTGGGAACGCGATCGCGACGTTGGTCATCAGCGCGACGTCGTCGACGCCGGACGCGCCGAACAGCGGGCTGAAGACGTCGTGCGGGCCGTCGAACGTGAACACCCCGTCGACTCCGACGTCCCGTAACGCCCGGGTGCGTTCGGCCGCGTGCTGTGGACCGAAAAGTGCGGTGTGGATTCTCACCGGCGGTGGGTGGCTCTCACTCTCCGGTGAACTCCGGGGTGCGCTTCTCCGCGAACGCGCGGGGTCCGACCTTGGCGTCCTTCGACTTGAAGACCGCGACGCCGATCTTCGCGTCGAGCTCGAAGGCGTCGAGTTCGTGCAGACCCTCGGTGTCGCGGATGGTCTTGAGGATGCCCTGGACGGCGAGCGGACCGTTGGCGGCGATCTTCTCGGCCAGCTCGAGCGCCTTGTCGAGTGCCTTGCCGTCCTCGACGACGTGGCCGATGAGGCCGTACTCGAGGGCCTCGCGTGCGGTGACGTGACGGCCGGTCAGCAGGATGTCGCAAGCGACGGTGTAGGGAATCTGGCGGACGAGGCGGACCGCGCTGCCGCCCATCGGGTAGAGGCCCCAACGCGCTTCGGACACACCGAACTTGGCGCTCTCGCCGGCGATGCGGATGTCGGTTCCCTGCAAGATCTCGGTACCGCCTGCGATGGCCGGGCCCTCGACCGCGGCGATCAGCGGCTTGGTCAGGCGACGGCCCTTCAGCAGCGCCGGCAGCGACGCGGGGTTCCAGGCGCCGGAGTCGACGGTGTCACCGGGGGCCTTCTTGTTCATGCTCTTCAGGTCGGCCCCGGCGCAGAAGTAACCGCCCGCGCCGGTGAGGATCGCGACCCGGATGTCGGGATCGGAATCGACCTGATCCCAGGCCTCGGTCATGATCCGCATCATCTCGGTGGAGAGCGCGTTACGCGCCTCCGGACGGTTCATCGTGACGATGAGGATGTGTCCGCGCTTCTCGACGAGGCACTCAGGAGCCTTGTCGGTGACGGACTCGGTGGGGGTGGCTGTGGTCATCGCTGTCTCCCGGTCATATTCCGCACTTGCCCAGAACGATAACACGTTCTAATTTTGAGCCATGGCCTATACGATCGCTGATCTCATCGAGCACGCCGTCGACCTTGTTCCGGAGCGGGTCGCCCTGGAATCCGGCGATCGCAGCCGTAGCTATGCCGAACTCGAGGCGCGGTCCAACGCCCTCGCCCACAAGCTCCGCGGACTGGGTGTGCAACCCGGTGACCGGGTCGGCCTGTACAGCAGAAACACCATCGAGTCGGTCGAGTCGATGATCGCGATCTTCAAGGCCCGGGCGGTCATGGTGAACGTGAACTACCGCTATGTCGAGGCCGAATTGGAGCACATCTTCACCGACTCCGGGATGAAGGTCCTGATCCACGAGCGCCGCTACTCGCCGCGGGTGTGCAACACGTTACCGAAATCGCCCTCCATCGAGTACCGCATCGCCATCGAGGACGGGACGTCGGAAGACCTGTGCTGTGAGGGCCACGGCGACGCGATCCGCTACGAGGCCGCCATCGCCGAGTCGTCGTCGGAACGCGATTTCGAGGAGCGGTCGAACGACGACCTGTACATGCTCTACACCGGCGGTACCACCGGGAAACCGAAGGGCGTCGTCTGGCGTCAGGAGGACGTGTGGCGCGTCCTCGGCGGCGGAATCGACTGGTACACCAGCGAACCCATCCCCGACGAGTGGCACCTCGCCAAGACCGGCGCCGACGGCGGCCAGCTGGTTCGGTACCCGATCCCGCCGTTCATCCACGGCGGCTCGCAGTGGGCGATCTTCCAGTCGCTGTTCGCCGGCGGAAAAGCCGTGGTGTACCCCGAGTTCAGCGGGTCGTCGGCCTGGGAGATCGTCGAGCGACACAAGGTCAACGTCGTGTTCATCACCGGAGATGCCATGGGGCGCCCCATGGTCGAGGCGCTCGGACAGGGCGAGGAGTACGACCTGTCGAGTGTCGTCTCGATCGCCTCGTCGGCCTGTCTGTTCTCGCCGAGTGTGAAAGAGCAGTTCCTGGAACGATTCCCGAACGCGGTGATCGTCGATGCGATCGGCTCGTCGGAAACCGGCTTCGGCGGTCTGGGCATCGTCGCGAAGGGCACCCCGCACACCGGTGGCCCGCGCGTGAACGCCGACAGCGAGACCCACGTTCTCCGCGAGGACGGTACGCCGGTGGAGCCGGGCAGCGGCGAGGTCGGGGTGCTGGCGCGGTCCGGGCATGTGCCGCTGCGCTATCACAACGATCCGGAGAAGTCGGCCAAGACGTTCAAGGTCTTCAACGGCGTGCGCTACTCGCTGCCGGGTGACAACGCCGTGCTCGAGGCCGACGGCAGCATCACGATGCTCGGTCGCGGCTCGGTGTCGATCAACACCGGTGGCGAGAAGGTCTTCCCGGAAGAGGTCGAGGGCGCGCTCAAGGCACATCCCGACGTCTTCGACACCGTCGTGGTGGGCGTCGCCGACGACCGTTGGGGTCAGCGCGTCGCCGCGGTGATCGCCGCGCGCGACGGAGCCCGACCATCCCTGGAGAGCCTCAACGACGTCGTGCGCAAGGAACTCGCGGGCTACAAGTGCCCGCGCAGCGTCTGGTTCGTCGATGAGATCAAGCGTTCGCCCGCAGGAAAACCCGACTATCGCTGGGGGGCGGCGGTCACTGCCGAACGACCCGCCGACGAAGCGCTGTAGCGCCGAAAATCTGACAGAGGCGCTGTAGAGCGCCGGAAACGAGTAGTAGCAAAAATGCGTACAGAACTCGCCGACAAGTTCGGCATCGAATACCCGATCTTCGGGTTCACGCCCAGTCAGGATGTCGCGGCCGCGATCAGCCGTGCCGGCGGACTCGGCGTGCTCGGGTGCGTGCGGTTCAACGAGGCCGAGGAACTCGACGAGGTCCTCGAGTGGATGCACGAGAACACCGACGGTAAGCCGTTCGGCGTCGACATCGTGATGCCGGCCAAGATCCCGACCGAGGGTTCCAAGGTCGACCTGGATTCGATGATCCCGCCGGAACATCGGGCGTTCGTGGAGCGCACGCTCGACGACCTCGGCGTTCCGCCACTGCCCGGTGAGGACCGCGTCAATGCGGGCGTGCTGGGTTGGCTGCACTCGGTGGCCCGCTCGCATGTCGACGTCGCCATGGAGCATCGTCGTAAGTACGGGCAGATCAAGCTGATCGCGAACGCTCTCGGTTCGCCGCCGTCGGACGTCATCCAGACCGCACACGACAACGGCGTGCTGGTCGCCGCGCTCGCGGGCGCGAAAGACCATGCGCTGCACCACGTCGAGGCCGGCGTCGACATCGTCATCGCCCAGGGATACGAGGGTGGCGGACACACCGGCGAGGTCACCTCGATGATCCTGTGGCCCGAACTCGTCGACGCGGTCGGCGACACCGCGCCGGTGCTCGCCGCCGGCGGCGTCGGTAGCGGCCGCCAGATCGCAGCTGCGATCGCGCTGGGTGCGCAGGGCGTGTGGATGGGGACCTACTGGCTCACCGCTGCCGAGTACAAGCTCGGAGTGCCGGAGGGATCGGACAAGCCGTCCACCGTGCAGCAGGCGCTGCTCAAGGCGACGTCGCGGGACACCGTGCGTCGTCGTATCTACTCCGGCAAGCCCGCCCGCCTCCTGAAGACCGCCTGGACTGACGCCTGGGACGCCGACAACGCACCCGAGCCGTTGCCGATGCCGTTGCAGAACCTGCTCGTCGCGGAGGCGCACGCGCGGATCTCGGCTGCCGACAACCCAGACGTCGTCGCGATGCCGGCAGGCCAGATCGTCGGGCGCTGCAACGCGATCACCCCGGTCGCCGATCTCATCGCGGACCTCGTGAGCGAGTACGAGGAGGCCGTCGGCCGGATGAACAAGACGCTCCACAGCTGACCCGCTCCACAAACCCATCCCTTTTCCTCAAACACGCCCCGACGACGACGGGCGGGTATACGGAAAAGGGGTGGGTTTGTGTCAGGGGCGGTAGGTACAGCGCCGGCCGCCACGATTTTGACGGACGCAATCATCCCTTGTTAGCTGGTTGCCCTCGGTGCCAGGGGGCCTGGAAAAGCCGCGTCGTCAATCCATCACGACGAAGAATGCGATCGCGAGACCTCCAAGGACAAAAAGAGTTCCGATCGCGACGCCGGTGCAAATATGCCTCGTTTTCCCGTGCGCGTACATCCCGATTGCGCCAGCAAGAAACAGAAGTATGTCGAGGACCAGTCCCGGCGCCCAAAGGAGCGTGTATGCGAGTAGAGATACCGCTGATGCTGCGACAGTGACGAACGGCGTCACAGGTCCGAAGAATCGCTTATCCATCAGTCAAGACTCCAGGACGGTCAACAGAACAGCGCTGGCGAAAACTGTTCCTGAGATGATTGCAGGCCATTCCCGCCACGGCTTCCCGATCGCCAGGAGGGCGCACGAGATAACAAGGGTTCCCGCCAGAAGAAGTAAGCGCGAGGCGACAGCTGGCCATGCCGGGATGACGTTGGGTATCAGGAATGTCACGTACATCAGTAGGACGGCCATGAACGTTTGCACCACGAAGGTGGTTTGGGGTGCGTGACGGTTCGAGTCGTTTTGACTCTCCTCTGGAGTCATCGGCCGAAGGGGTGATAAGAGTCGGAGAAAGAAAACCTCGTCAGACCGAGAACGTCTTGGCGATTCATCGCGCTCCTTCAAGCTCAGGAGGATCGTCCGCGCTACCCAGGTCGGTCATGCCGGTAATGTTGCCTAGGTCAATCGGATACGAGTGATTGCCAGGTGACGTGTACTTCTCCGTCGGAAAGCGATCGAGGTCATTGTCGTAGTCTCCGTAGTCGTGATGGAACTTGAGGTTCAACATAGGTCCGGTCTTGTCGTGGTCGCCCGCGTCGTCGCGGTGAAGGACCTCAGTGCGGCCGTCAGGTAGATGCTGGTACGTCTCCATCGACGGATAGTCTGTGGCCTCGCCTGAAACGCGAGCGCCGCCGGCCTCAGGTGTGACAATGGTCTGGCCATTCACGGACCAACCGAGGTCCGCTGCGATCTCAGGGGCCAGTGGATCTGAACCTTCGTAGACGATTGCGACCGTTCCGTCAGCCAGTTGGCTGGCCTTGACCGAGGGCGTCCCGGTCTTCACATTGCCGTGCTCATCGACAGATGGATTTTGGCGTGCGACGATTACGCCATTCTCATAATCGATGAAGTATGACACGCGGGTGTCTTCGGGTGCGAAGTTGACATCGAATTCGCGATTGTCGCCTAGATTCCTAGGGAGTGGCAGCGGTTTGTCCGCTTTCATGCCGGCGATGACCTCGTCAATAGGAATGAACAATCCAGTGGCTACAACGCCTTGCCCGGGGACAGGTCTTATCTTTATGACACTGATAGCCGGCGGCACGCCCTTGTTCTTCGGGTCGTAACTGTGCGGATCGAGGGCGGCGGCAATGCGCCAGTCGTTCGCCGTGGCGGGCATGTAGCCGTATACCTGCTCAAAGGCCTTCGCCTGATTGGTTGTTCGCGTCATGGTGCCGCTGGCGGTAGCGATGGACGCAGGGGTGATTCCACCGATTTCGCTGAGCGCCGATTCAATCGCGTTTTTGGTGTCGGTAACTGCCTGGTCGGATGCCGTGCCGTGAGCAGGCAAAGCCGTTTGATGTTGGAAGGCGAGATCTGCGCTGTACTCGGCGCCGGACGGGGCCGTGTTCGGGTCGAACGTAACGGTGTACTCGCGGCTTCCGCGGTCGAGGATATAACCTTGGTCGCCCGCCGCCTCCGTAGCGTTCTTGAGTGTGGTAACAGCACTCTCTATATTCGCCGCTCCGGAAGTGGCGGCGGATGCCAGATCGCCATACTCGTCCGCGACGTTCCTCAGCCATCGCGTGACCGATTCTGCTCTCGAATCAGCTGGTCCTCGGGCCTCGCCTGTCCATTCAGCGGGGGTGAGGTCGAGGACTGGGTTCCCGGCTAGAGGTGCTTCCAGGTCGAGGCTCGCTTTGAGCGCGAATATCCCGTTCGCGATGGAGACGAGGTTTGAGGGCTTCCATGACGTGACTTCGTTGTAGCTAGGCGGCATCTAACGTGGCGCCCTCGTGAGTACGTCCATCAGGATTGGCACCGGAACCGGGTGGTCTGTCGCAGGTCCGACACGTGCGGGGTACGCGACCGCGTCGCGGATGAGCTTCCCGCTGCTCTGATCCGTTTCGACGGTGGTGTTTCGGCATGCCATCACCAGCTCTGCGAATGCTGATACAGCATTGGAGGCAGTCGACAAGGAGCTTTGGATTAGACGATCACCGTGCGCAGCGATACCTGACATGTCGTCAGTCGCGCCTCGGAAAGAGCCAGCGAGTGTGCTGAACGTTTGAGTCATAAAGCTGGTTCCGAGGCCAGCATTGAGGCCGAGTTCGCCGATACGGGTCGCACAGTCGTGAATCTGGGTGGCGGCCGAAACCAGCGACGGCGGCTCTACGATCAGTTCTGACATCATCTCCCCCGAATGTTCCGGTCGAAGCTAGCACGCACAACGCAGTCCTGGCGTTTAGCCGTCTTCGACGTCGTTCACACTAGTGGTGACCAGTGGGTTCGCGGGGGAACGATCCACATGCAGCGGCAGGATCGCGGGCACAGGCGCCCCACAAACCCACCCCTTTTCCGTAAATCCGCCCCGTTAGCGAGGGGCGGGTTTACGGAAAAGGGGAGGGTTTGCGTCAGGGGCGGTAGGCGCGACCGTCACGAACCCACGTCGGCGGGGTGGGGTCCGACGCGAGCAGTCGCTTCACGGTCTTGAACGTCGCAGTCTCGGGAAGCGATTCGACGATCCGCACACGGTGCGGCCATTGCTTCGGGCCGAGATCGTCCTGCGCGGAGAGGAACTCGGCGAAGTCGTCGGGGTTCAGGCTTCCGTCTACGACGACCACCGCCTCGATCTCGTCGCCGATCTCCACCGGAACCCCGTGCACCGCGGCCTGTCGGATCGCGGGATGCCGCAGCAGGATTCGTTCGATGGGCCCGGTGCCGAGGTTCTCGCCGTCGACGCGCAGCCAGTCACCGAGTCGGCCGGCGAAGTGCAGGTAGCCGTCGTCGTCGACCCAGGCCAGGTCGCCCGTGTGGTAGATGCCGCCGTGCATGCGTTCGGCGGTGGAATCGGGATCGTTGTAGTAGCCGGCGAACAGTCCCGGCCCGGAGGAGTTCACGATCTCGCCGATCACACCGGTCGGCACGGGTTGTCCGGTCTCGACGTCGACGACGGCCGTCGGTTCACGCAGGGGACCCAGCGCGTCGTGCGGGGTGTCCGGCGTACGCGTGATGGCGACACCGCCTTCGGTGGAACCGAATCCGTCGACGACGCGGCAACCGAACCGCTCGGCGAATCGCTTCCAGTCCACCGCCGACGCCTCGTTGCCGTACATGATCCGCAGTGAACTCGATGCGTCGTCGGGATGCGGGTCGGTGGCGAGGATGTAGTTGAGGGGCTTGCCGACATAGTTGGCGTAGGTCACGCCGTAGCGGTGGAGGTCGGCGACGAAGCCGCGCGCGGAGAAGCTGCGGCGCAACGCGATCGACGCACCGCTGGCCACTGCCACACTCCAGCCCGCGATCATCGCGTTCGAGTGGAACATCGGCATCGACAGATAGACGACGTCGTCGGCGCCGATCTCGAAACGCTCGGCGAGCATCGGTCCGCTGACCGCGAAGGTGCGATGGGTGCAACGCACGGCCTTCGGATCGCCGGTGGTTCCCGACGTGAAGATCAGCATCAGCAGATCGTCGGGTGAAGCCTCGGCAAGCGGCGCCGCAGCAGCGGCAGAGACCGCCGACGACCACTCCCGCCCGTCGACGTCGACGACGCGGACATCGCCGAGGTCGACGTCGGTCAGCAACTCGCGGGTGTCGTTGCCGTACAGCACGATCTGGCAGTCGGCGCGTGCGACATCGGCCGCGAGCGCGGCTCCTCGGCGGGTCGTGTTCAATCCGACGAGGACGAATCCGTGCCGTGCCGCGGCCGCGAACAGGGCGGCGAATTCTGCTGTGTTGGAGAGCAGTACGCCGACGTGTGGAGGTCGCTCCGGCGACAACCACTCGAGCAGGACGCCGGCCCGGACCGCGGCATCGTCCAGATGACGCGCCCAGGGGGTGAATTCGTCCTCGAAGTGCACACCGCGATCGGTCACGGCGGACAGGTCGGCCAGCAGGCCGGCGACCGTGGACCGCTGGGTCACGGCTCCCGAGACGCTCACGCCGGGGTGGCGGCCAACTCGGTGCCGATGGCGCGCACCGACGCGGTCGCCGAACCGTAGGCGAACTCGTTGTGCTTGGCGCGCAGGAAGTACCGGTGGACCGGGTGGCTGGTGTCGAGGCCGACGCCGCCGTGGACGTGCACCGTCGTGTGCGCGACCCGATGACCGGCTTCAGCGGCCCAGAACTTGGCGGTGGCGATCGCATTGTTGATCTCACCGGCATTGTCCGAGTTGGCCAGCAGCCAGGCGGCCTGCGTGGTGGTCAGGGCGAGACCCTGGGCATCGATGTACCCATCGGCCAGACGCTGGGCGACGGCCTGGAACGAGCCGATCGCGCGACCGAACTGCTCACGCTCACGGGCGTATTCGGCGGTCAACTCGAGTGCGCGCCCCACCACGCCCGTCTGCTCGGCGCTGCAGGCCAGCGTCACCCGGACCCGAAGCGCGTCGGCCACGTCCGAACCCGCCAGCACGGCGTCGGAATCGACGGGAACGTCGGCGAACTCGACGTGTGCGGTGGGGATCAGGCCGGTCGCCGGGGTGGCGGTGATCCGGATGCCTTCCGCGGTGGTGGGAACCGCCACCACGACGACTCCGTCGGGGCCGGTTGCGTTGACCAGCAACAGATCCGCTGCCTCGGCGTAGGGCACGCCGACCTTGACGCCGGACAGTCGGGAGCCGTCGGAGGAGAGCGTCGTGGTGGGGGAGTCGGTCGGCGAACCCAGGTCCTCCTCGATGGCCACCGACACGACGAGACCACCCGACGCGGCGGACGCCAGCACCCGGTCGCGCAGACCGGACGAACCGTGTGCGGCGATCACGGGCAGCGCGGCCACCGCGTGCTGGCCGAACGGCACCCGTGCGAGCACCCGGCCGAGTTCGGTTGCGACGAGGGCGTTCTCGATGACGCTCAGGTCGCCACCGGCATCGCCGACGGCCGCCGACGACAGTTCGAGTCCCAGCAGACCGGCGCTGCCTAGTTGCTGCCAGAGATCGGAGTCGATCGGCGCGCGGGTCGACTCGAGGTCGGCGACGCGTTCGGGCGTGCTGACGGAGGTGGCGATGTCGCGGGCCAGGCCGCGGACGTCGTCACCGGATTCGGGGAGGGAGAAGTCCATGGTGGAGAGCCTTTTCGAGGGTGGGGTCAGCGACGCTGGTGCGGCAGGCCGAGGGCGAGCATGGCGATGATGTCGCGCTGGATCTCGTTGGTGCCGCCACCGAAGGTGAGGATCAGCGAGGTGCGCTGGAAGCGTTCGAGGCGACCGTTGATGTGGGCGCCGGGGCTGCCGGCGCGCAGCGTCGCGGCCGGGCCGACGACTTCCATGAGCAGGCGGTAGGCCTCGGTCGCGAACTCGGTGCCGTACACCTTGGTCGCCGAGGCGTCGGCCGGCGACGGCGCGCCGCCGGAACTGGCCGCCGAGGCGATCTTCCAGTTGATGAGCTTGAGGAACTCGACCTTCGCATGCACCCGGGCCAGGTTCTGCTGAACCCACGGGGCGTCGATGACGCGTTGGCCGTCGCCGGTCTTGGTCTGCTGCGCCCAGGCGATCGTCTCGCGCAGAGCGGTCTGGATCGGTGCCGCGCTGCACAGCGCGACCCGCTCGTTGTTGAGCTGGTTGGTGACCAGGGGCCAGCCGCCGCCCACCTCGCCGACCACCGACGATGCCGGCACCCGCACGTCCTGGTAGTAGGTGGCGCTGGTGTCGACCCCGGACATCGTGTGCACCGGCGTGTAGCTGAAGCCCTCGGCGGTCGTCGGCACGATGAGCACCGAGATGCCCTTGTGCTTCTTGCCGCCCTCCTGCAGCGTCGACGGGTCGGTGCGGCAGGCGAGCCAGATGTAGTCGGCGTACGGGACCAGGCTGGTCCACATCTTCTGGCCGTTGATCACGTAGTCGTCGCCGTCGCGGACCGCGGTGGTGCGCAGGGCGGCGAGATCGGTACCGGCGCCCGGCTCGGAGTAGCCGATGGAGAAGTGCAACTTGCCCGCGGCGATGCGCGGCAGGAAGAAGGACTTCTGCTCGTCGGTGCCGTAGTGCATGATCGTCGGCGCCACGGAGTTGATGGTCAGGAACGGTACGGGCGCACCCGCGATGGCGGCCTCGTCGGTGAAGATCAGCTGATCCATCATCGAACGGTTCTGGCCGCCGAACTCGGTGGGCCAGCCCAGGGCGAGCCAACCGTCGGCGCCCATCTGCTCGACGACGTCGCGGTAGGCGTCACCCTCGCCGAGCTCGCCACCGTCGCCGCCGGACAGAGCGGCCCGGCGGTCCTCGGTCATCAGGTTCGAGAAGTACGCGCGGAGCTCCCGCCGGAGCTCGGACTGTTGATCGGTATAGGCGATTCGCATCGAAACTCCATGGGTGGGTGGCTAGCGTCCGGACCCCGCTTGTGGTCAAGTTATGGGGGTAAGGCTCGTCTAGTTTCTGAAACACGTTCTAACCTGTTCTGGCAGCCCCGTCAACAGGCGACGAGCCGGTGAGGAGAAGGTTCTGATGCGTATCAAGGCAGATTTCGACCTGTGCGAGTCCAATGCCATCTGTGTGGGGATGGCGCCGGACTTCTTCGACCTGGACGATGAGGATTACCTGGTCATTCTCCAAGAAGAGATCCCCGCGGACCGCGTCGAGGAACTGCGACAGGTGGCGGCGAACTGCCCCAAGTCCGCCCTCACGGTCGTGGAGGACTGACCCAGCTGGAACTCCCGTTCGGTTCCATCCGACGGGGAATCATGCTAGAACAGGTTCTAGTTTCAGCTCAGGAGGAATGTCGGGTGGGTTACTCGTTGGACGGTCGCGTCGCGGTCGTCACCGGTGCAGGTGCAGGTCTCGGGCGGGCGGAGGCCATCGGCCTCGCGGCGGAAGGTGCCACGGTCGTGGTGAACGACCTTCCGGCAGCGCTCGATTCGAGTGATGTCATCGACACGATCACGTCGGCCGGTGGCCGCGCGGTCGCCGTCGGGGGTGACATCAGCGACTCGTCCACCGCCAGTGCCATCATGGCCGCGGCCACCGAGCAGCTCGGCTCACTCGACATCGTCGTGAACAACGCAGGCGTGGTCCGCGACAAGATGCTGTTCAACATGACCGACGACGAGTGGGATCTGGTCATCCGCGTTCACCTGCGGGGCCACTTCCTGCTCAATCGCAATGCGGCGTCGCACTGGCGTGCGGCGTCGAAGGCCGCTGGTGGCCCGGTCTACGGCCGGATCATCAACACCTCCTCGGAGGCCGGGCTGCTCGGCCCCGAGGGACAGGCCAATTACGGTGCCGCCAAGGCCGGCATCACCGCGCTCACGCTGTCCGCGTCGCGAGCACTCAAGCGTTACGGCGTCCGCGCCAACGCGATCTGTCCGCGTGCCCGGACCGCGATGACCGCGGACGTCTTCGGAGACGCGCCCACCGACGGCGTCGATCCGCTCGATCCAGCACATGTGGTCCGGCTCGTGAGCTACCTCGCCGGACCCGAGGCCGACGGCGTCACCGGTCAGGTGTTCGTCGTGTACGGCCCCAAGGTCACCCTCATGGCGGCACCCACGGTCGACGAGGTGTTCACCGCCGACGGCGATGCCTGGGACTCCGACGACTTGGCCAAGACCCTCACGGGCTTCTTCGCCGACCGCGATCCCGGACGCACGTTCTCGGCAAGCGCTCTGGTCAACTGAGCATTTCGTCGAGTTTCTGCGTGATAGGTTTCGCGATGGTTCGAGGGTGAAGGGGGTCCGCTGGTGCTGAGCAAACTGGCCACGCCCCTTGGGGGGATCGGCGACTTCGTGGCGCTCGGCGTCGAATCGGCGCGCGAGTTGTTCCATCGCCCGTTCCAGTGGCGGGAAACAGTAGAACAATCGTGGGCGATCGCCCGTGTTTCGATGGTGCCGACGCTGCTCGTCGCCATCCCCTTCACGGTGCTCGTCAGCTTCACGTTGAACATCCTCCTGCGCGAGATCGGCGCGCAGGATCTGTCCGGGGCCGGCGCCGCCCTGGGAACGATCACCCAGATCGGTCCGATCGTGACGGTGCTGATCGTGGCGGGTGCGGGTGCCACCGCGATCTGCGCGGACCTCGGTGCCCGCACCATCCGCGAAGAGATCGACGCGATGAAGGTGCTCGGCATCAACCCGATCCACCGGCTCGTCGTGCCGCGCATCGTTGCGTCGACCTGCGTCGCGCTGCTGCTGAACAGTCTCGTCTGCACCATCGGCATCGGCGGCGGCTTCATCTTCTCCGTCTATCTGCAGGACGTGAACCCGGGCGCCTTCGTGGCCAACCTGACGCTGCTCACCGGCTTCGGTGAGCTGATGATCTCCATGGTCAAGGCCGCCTTGTTCGGCCTCTTCGCCGGCATGGTCGGCTGTTACCAGGGACTCAACGTCAAGGGCGGTGCGAAGGGTGTGGGCGACGCCGTCAACGAGACCGTCGTGTATTCGTTCATGGCGCTGTTCGTGGTCAACGTCGTCGTCACCGCGGTCGGACTCAAAGCGACGGCGGGCTGAGCGATGGTACTTCCTTTCACAACCCGATTCCGGACCGCGCGCGTCGCGGTGAAACGAGCCGGCGAGGACTGGGACCAGATCGGCGATCAGGCACTGTTCTACTGGGACAGCGTCGTGTCGATCCCCCGCGCGATCAAGCACTACAAGAAGGAGACCCTGCGGCTCATCGCCGAGATCTCCATGGGTACCGGCGCGCTCGCCATGATCGGCGGAACCGTCGTGGTCGTCGGCTTCCTGACGCTGTTCACCGGCGGCACGATCGCCGTCCAGGGTTACAGTTCGCTGGCCAACATCGGCGTCGAGGCGCTCACCGGCTTCTTCTCGGCCTTCATCAACGTGCGCATCGCGGTGCCGGTGATCTCCGGTATCGCCCTCGCGGCGACCATCGGTGCCGGAGCCACCGCGCAGCTCGGCGCCATGAGGGTCTCGGAGGAGATCGACGCCCTCGAGACGATGGCGATCTCCTCGATCCCGTATCTGGTCAGCACCCGCATCATCGCCGGCCTGATCGCGATCATCCCGCTCTACGCGCTGGCCTCGCTCGCCTCGTTCCTCGCGAGCCGCTCGGCGACGGTGTTCCTCTACGGACAGTCACCGGGTGTGTACGACCATTACTTCGACACCTTCCTGATCCCGTCGGACATCCTCTGGTCCTTCGTGCAGGCCATCTGCATGGCCGTCGCGGTGATGCTCATCCACACCTATTACGGGTACAACGCCTCCGGCGGCCCGGTCGGCGTGGGCGTCGCGGTCGGCAACGCGGTCCGCGCGTCGCTCGTCGTGGTCGTCGTGATCACCCTGCTCACCTCCCTCGCCATCTATGGCGCGGACGGCAAGTTCAACCTGGCGGGCTAAACCATGAGCAGAAAACAAGAACGGACACGGAGAACCCGTCGCCTGGCCGCCGTCGCGATGGTCGCGGCGCTGCTCGCGCTGATCATCGGCGCCAGCGCGTCGTTCCTCGGCGCGTTCAAGGGCACCCAGCAGATCACCCTGGTCGCGCCGCGTGCCGGCCTGGTGATGAATCCCGACGCCAAGGTCAAGCTGCGCGGGGTCGAGGTCGGTCGCGTCGGCAAGATCGACGAGCAGGGCGGCAACGCGATCCTCACCCTCGACATCGCGAACGACTCGATGTCGAAGATCCCGGGCAACGTGGTCGCCGACATCAAGTCGAACACCATCTTCGGTGCCAAGGCCGTGAACTTCGTCGTGCCGGGCGAGGCCGAGGGACAGCTCAGCGCGGGCGACGAGATCTCGGCCGACCGCGTGGTCGTCGAACTCAACACCGTCTTCCAGCAGCTTGTCTCGGTACTCGCCGACCTGCAGCCGGAGAAGCTCAACGCGACGCTCGGCGCGGTCGACACCGCGCTGTCGGGTCAGGGAGAGGACATCGGTGTGGCGCTCGAGCAGCTGACCACCCTGTTGGGCAAGACCAATCCGCATCTGCCGGCGCTGAACCGGCTGTTCCGCGAGGGCGCGACGGTCACCAACGTCTACGCCGACTCGATGCCCGACCTGATGCGCACCGTCGACAACTTCACCACCGTCGGGAACACGTTGGTGGACAACACCTCCAACCTCGACGCGCTGCTGATCAACGCCACCGGGATGGCCAACACCATCGACGGCGTCATCGCACCGACGAAGAAGACCCTCATCGGTGCGCTGTCGGATCTGAATCCCATTGCGGCGCTGCTCGGTTACAACTCGCCGGGCATCAAGTGCTTCCTCACCGCGGGCGCCATCGCCTCCGAGGTCGCCGCGCCGTTCATGGGCGGCCGCAACGGTATGCTGATGCTCGACGCCGGTCTGCTGCCCGGTAGGGACCCCTACGCCTACCCGTACGACCTGCCCGAGGTCGGGGTCGAGGCACCGCCCACCTGTGCGGGTGGCCTGTCCGACCCGGGCACCACCGATCACGCCCCGTTCTTCGTGGGCGACAATGCACCTCAGCCCTACCAGCCCAGGACCGAGCCGAAGGCGAACTCGAAGAAGCTGTTCCAGATCTTGTTCGGGGAGCCGCCCCGTGGATAACCGCGCACGCGCATTCCGCGCGATCCTCATCAAGCTCGGCGCGTTCACCGTGGTGATGATCCTGGTGTTCGTCGCGCTGGTCGTGGTCTTCAGCCGCTACCGCTCCGGGGCGTCGAACGAGTTTTCCGCGGTCTTCACCAGTGCCTCGGCCATGAAGTCGGGCAGCAAGGTCAAGATCGCCGGCGTCGAGGTCGGGGCCGTCGGCGACGTGGGGCTGAACCGTGCCAACGAGGCAGTGATCACCTTCTCCGTCGACGAGCAGTACCCGCTCCCGAAATCCGTTCGGGCACTGATCCGTTACGAGAACCTCACCGGTGACCGCTATCTCGAGCTCCAGCAGGGGGCCGGCGACACCTCGACCTTCCTCGGCGGCGGCGCGCAGATCCCGGTCACCCAGACCGAACCGGCGCTCGATCTCGACAAGCTCGTCGGTGGCTTCAAGCCGCTGTTCCGCACCCTCAACGCCGACGAGGTCAACGCGCTCACCAGCTCGCTGATCGCGGTGTTCCAGGGACAGGGCGGGGCGCTGAACACCCTGCTGTCCAACACCGCGTCGTTCACCGATGCCCTCGCCGACCGGGATCAGCTCATCGGTGACGTCATCGACAACCTGAACACCACGCTCGCGACGCTCGACGGCGACCGCGCGGGACTCGACACCAGCGTCGACCTGCTGCAGCAGCTGGTGACCGGGCTCGCCGAGCAGAAGGGCACGATCGGCAACGCTCTCACGCAGACGTCTCGGGTCACCAACGGTCTCTCCGACCTCCTCTCGACGACCCGGCCCACGCTGCAGTCGATGGTCACCAACACCGGCCGGGTGTCGGAGGAGCTGCTGGCTGCCGAGCCGTTCGTCCGGAACCTGCTCACGCGCCTGCCGGAGGACTACAAGACCCTGTCCAACCTCGGTTCCTACGGGGCGTGGCTGCAGATCTACTTCTGCCGCCTGCGTCTCCTGCTCCCCGCACCCGGTGGGCAGACGATCATCTACACCTCGAACAACGTGATGGGTGACACCACCCGTGCGGGCGGAAGGTGTGACGGCTCATGAGCCTTCCCTTCGGCGGCATGTTCTCCAGCCGCAGAACAGAATCGGACCAGGCCGACATCGCGCGCGAGGAGAAGCACGGCGGACGCACCCGCGCCCAGGTCGGTGTCATCGGCATCGTCGTCATCGCCTTGGTGGTCATCACCGCGATGCAGATGGACAAGCTGCCCTACCTGGCGCCCATCAGCACCTACAGCGCGTACTTCGACGACGCCGGCGGGTTGGCCAAGGGCGACATCGTGTCGGTCTCCGGTGTGCAGGTGGGGACGGTCGAGGGCATCGAACTCGCCGGCACCGACCAGGGCACCAAGGTGAAGGTGTCCTTCCGGATGGACGACACCATCGAGATGGGCGACGAGACACAGGCCGCCATCCGCACCGAGACCGTGCTGGGCCGCCGCAACCTGACGGTCATCCCGCACGGCGGCGAACGCATCAAACCGGGCGGATCGATCACGCTGGGCAACACCATCGCGCCGTACTCGCTGCAGGACGCGCTCGAAGGTGCCACCGACACGATCTCCGGAACCGACACCGACCAGCTCAACACCGCGCTGAACACCCTCACGGTCACCTTCTCCGAGACCCCGGATCAGGTGCAGGGCGCGGTCGACGGCGTCGCCCGACTGTCGAAGGCCGTCGCCGACCGCGACGACGAACTCCGGGCCCTGCTCGCCAAGGCCAACCAGGTCAGCAAGATCGTCGGGGACCGCAACGACCAGATCAACCGACTGCTCATCGACGCCAACGCACTCGTCGGCGAGATCGAGATGCGCCGGTATGCGCTCGATCAGCTGATCAAGGGGATCGGCGACGTCACCACGCAGCTGCGCGGCTTCATCGCCGAGAACAACGCCCAGCTGACACCGGTGCTCGAGAAGTTCGACCGCGTGGCGAACATCCTCACCGACAACGAGAAGAACCTGAAGGAGACGATCGACCGGTTGGGTCCGTTCGCCAACACCCTCGGTGAAGCCGTCGCATCCGGTCCCAACTTCGATTCCCTGGTCGGCCTGAACACCTTCGGCGACTACACCGCCATCTTCCTGAACGCGCTGCGCGGCCGGTACCCGCAGGTCTGGCAGTCGCTGATGTACTCGGCTTTCCCGCTGATCCCGGACAACTACAAGCTGGGCCCGCCGGACAACACCGACACCCCGCGCGGTCCGCTGCCGTCCCCGACCTATCCCAAACCGGCACCGACCACGAGAGGAGGACGGTGACCATGACCATCGGACGCAAAGTCCTGCTCGGCGTGCTCGCCGTCGTGCTCGCCATCGCCCTGGTCGTCGTCGGGCGGACGGTCTTCCTGAAGTCCACGACCAACACCTTCACCGCCTACTTCGGCTCGGTCGCCAGCCTCTACGAGGGCGACCCGGTGCGGGTGCTGGGCGTCAACGTCGGCAGCGTCTCGAAGATCACGCCGCGCGAGAACGACGTCAAAGTCGAACTGCGCGTGGACAAGAGCATCGACATCCCCCAGGACGCGAAAGCGGTCATCGTCGCGCAGAGCCTGGTGTCGGGGCGGTTCCTCCAGCTGACCCCGGTCTACTCGGGCGGACCGACCATGCCCGACGGCCACGACATCCCGATGGATCGCACCGCCGTCCCGATGGAATGGGACGACATCAAGGCCCAGCTCACCAAGCTGACCGAGGCAATCGGTCCGGAGGGACCGGATCAGGGCTCGGCGGCCAAGGCGGTCAACGTCTTCGACGAGAACCTCGCGGGCAACGGTGCCGCGATCAACAAGTCGATCCGTGAGGTGTCCGATGTGATCGGCACCCTCGCGGCCGGACGCGGAGATCTGTTCTCGACCATCCAGAACCTGCAGAAACTGACCGATGCCCTCGCGGGCAGTCACGAGCAGCTCGTGCAGTTCAACGGCCGGATCGCCTCGGTCAGTTCGGTTCTCGCCGACAACACGACCGAACTCGACGAGGCGCTCAAGGGTCTGGACTCGGCCATGACCGACGTACAGGTCTTCATCGACACCAACAAGGATTCGCTGTCGTCGTCGGTGGAGCGTCTGGCGTCGACGACCAAGATCGTCGCCGACAAGAACGAGCAGGTCGAGGGTGTGCTGCACTCCGCACCCAACCAGCTCGCGAACTTCTACAACATCTACAACCCGCTCTCCGGTTCCCTGTCGGGTGTCTTCGGCCTCGCGAACGGCACCAACCTGATCACGCTGCTCTGCGGCTCGATGGATGCCACCAACCGGCCGGGGACGTCCAAAGTGGACATCGACAAGTGTGTGGAGATCCTCGCGCCGGTGCTGTCGTCGATCTCGATGAATTACCCGCCGTTCCTCGCCAACCCGGTGCAGGGAGCGAATGCGTTGCCGAGCCAGCTGCAGTACCAGAACGCGGACGTGAAGGCCCGCGCCCAGGCCGGTGTGCGTCGCATCGACAACGAGACCCGGCGGGACAACGCCGGCTCTCCGCTCGGAAACCTGCTGGTGCCGTTCGGGGGTGACCGATGATGTCGTCCCGCCTGCGGGGCGGACTCGCGGCGGGCGCGGTGGCGCTCACGACGCTGCTCGCCGGATGTTCCTTCGACGGACCGAATTCGCTGCCCGTCCCCGGTGCGGCCGGAACCGGCAGCGGGTCGTACCAGATCACCGCGCTCATCCCGTCGGCCGCAGGCCTTGTCAACAACGCACCGGTCCTCATCGACGACTCGACCGTCGGCAGCGTCGGCGACATCGAGGTCCAGGACTGGAACGCACTCGTGACGATCCGCCTCAACGAGGGCGTCATCATCCCGCGCGGATCGCATGTGATGGTCGGGATGACCAGCGTGCTGGGGTCGACGCACCTCGAGATCGTCCAGCCCGCCGAACCGGAGGGCGGACGCCTAGAAGAGGGCGACGAGATCCCGCTGACCAAGTGCCCCGAGCAGTCCAACATCGTCACCGATCCGAAGGTGCCGGCGGTGCCCGACATCAACGCCGCACAACAGGTTGCGGCCTGCACCTACCCCAGCACCGAACAGGTACTCAGCTCGCTGTCGGTGGTCCTCAATGGCGGCGGACTGTCGCAGGTCGGCGACATCGTGCACGAGATGAGCGAGGTGTTCGGCGGACGCGAGGACCAGATCAAGAAGCTCATCCCGCGACTGAACACCCTCGTCGCGGATCTGGATGCGCAGAAGGACAACATCATCCGCGCCACCGAAGGACTCGATCGGTTGTCCCGCACGATGAACGAGCAGAAGGACACAATCGAACGCGCACTCGACGCCAGCCCGCAGATCCTGCAACTGCTCGTCGACCAGCGTCAGCAGTTCCTCGACACCCTCGCCTCGGTGTCGAAGCTGTCGAAGACCGCCAACGACATCCTCGACGCCAACACCGAGGACATCGTCACGATCGTCGAGGGTATCGAACCCGCCCTCGACCAGCTGCAGGCCTCGGGACCGGCGATGACGCAGTCGCTGAACATCCTGCTGACCTTCCCGTTCTACGAGCCGACCATCCGGACGATCGTCAAGGGCGACTTCGTGAACTCCGACCTCGTACTCGATCTCACGGTGGACCGCCTGAGCGAGACCATGTTCGCCAGCCTCGGCGTCACCGGACCCGAAGGCGTCTTCGGTAAGCCGGCCGGTGCGGCCGCCCGCGGACTCAATCCGTTCACCGCGCCGCTGATCCCCGGCGGGGAAAAGCTCCCGGACACCGCGGAACCGGTTCCGGCGAACCTCATCCCGCCGGTGCAGGTGCCTTCGCCCACCGCCCCGCCGACGGTGCCCGCCGATCAGAAGGGCGGCCGCTGATGAAGATCACCAGATTCGTCCGGATGCAGCTGATCATCTTCTCGATCGTCACCGTGGTCGCGATGGTCGTGATGGCGCTGTTCTACATCCGCATCCCGTCGATGTTCGGCGTCGGCAGTTATCGCGTGCAGCTGAACATGGAGACCAGCGGCGGGCTGTACCAGAACGCCAACGTCAGCTACCGCGGCGTCTACGTGGGCAAGGTCGACTCGGTGAAGCTCACCGACGACGGCGTGCAGGCCACGCTCGTCATCGACTCCGGCACCGACATCCCAGCATCGGCCAAGGCATCGGTACGCAGCGTCTCCGCGATCGGCGAGCAGTTCGTCGAGTTCACCCCGAACCCGGATCCGCCTGCCGATGCCCCGACCGGTTACCTGCACAACGACTCCGAGGTCACCGTCTCCGAAGTGCCCGTGGAGATCTCGACGATGCTGGACCAGGCCGATGCGCTCCTGAAGGAGATCGGCGACACCAAACTCCGCTCGCTCGTCGACGAGGCCTTCGTCGCTTTCAACGGCACCGGTGAGTCGCTGCAGCGCCTCCTCGATTCGATGACCCTGTTCATCGGCGAGGCCAACAAGAACACCGACACCACGATTTCGTTGATCGAACAGGGTGCACCTCTGCTGGGCACACAGTCCCGCACGGCCGACGACATCCGGGCGTGGACCCGCAACGTCACCGCGTTCACCGATCAGCTCCGGGCCGACCGCCCCGAGATCGGCGACATCCTCCGCAAGGGACCGTCGACGACGTCGAAGGCGCAGGACCTGTTCGAATCGCTCGGCGGGTCATACCCGCTGCTGGTGTCGAACCTGGGCACGATCGCCCACACCCAGGTGGTCTACCTGCCGAACTGGAAACAGATCCTGGTGCTCTACCCGCGCCTGATCAACTCGTTGATCACCGCCCTGAACACCGGCACCAACAACTTCGGGCCGAACGTGAACTTCTCCCTGAGCTTCCAGGACCGGCCAGGGTGCAACATCGGCTTCCTGCCCAAGGAGGAGTGGCGGTGGCCGTCCGAACAGACCGCTCGCGAGCTGCCCCCGGGCATGCTGTGCCGCGTCCCGCAGAACTCCAACATCGCCGTGCGCGGCGCCCGCAACTACCCCTGTGCCGAGTTCCCCGGCCGCCGTGCGCCCACGCCGGCGGAATGCCGGACCGGGTACAAGCCGAACCCCGGCTCGGTGGATCCCTTCCAGAACGGCCTGCCGTTCGGCCTGAAATGGGAGCCCGCGTCCTCCGGTACCGTGACACCGGGCACACCGAAGGACTTCGAGGCAGAGCCTGCGGTGTACGCCACGACATACGATCCGGAGTCGGGCAACTTCATCGGACCCGACGGCAAGACGTACAACGCCGGCACGGGGCGTGAAGGGCAGGGACAGAGCAGTACATGGCAGACGATGATCAGCGGGACGGTCAGTCCGTGACCCCTGAGGGCACCGGCACCACCACCCCGGTCACCAGGAACCCGACCGACACCACACCGAACCGCACCGGCTCCACCGACCGTCGGGCGGCCAAGCGTCCGGTCCGATCGGCACCCATTCGCCGCGGCCGCTCGGGGGGAAAGAAGCCGTCACAGCGCTCAGCGGCAACCCCGGTGACCGAGACGGCCGTCGAGGACACAGCCACCCCCAATGCAGCCGCCCCGGATGCCGTGGAGACCCCGGCCGACCGGAACGCGGAGACCGCGACCGGTGCGGTGTCGCTCACGAAGCCGGACGCCGGGGAGGAGATCGCCCCCGATCCGTCAGAGGTCGAGAAAACCGTCAGCTACCGGGAGCGGCGTCGCAACCGACTGGCGTCGAAGACCCCGGAGAAGACGGGCAAGGGCAAGGTCCGCTACCGCGGCTCCGGCCGGCGGTCGTCGCGGACCGTGGTCGGCGTCGTCGTCGGGATCGTGCTCATCGCCGTCTGCGCGGTGGCGTCGGTGGTGTTCGCCCTCGGCATCGCCCGCCAGGACCAGCAGAACGACCTGCGGGCCGAGTACTCGGCATTCGCCTCGCAGGTGTTGATCAACCTGACGAGCATGAACCCCGACACCGTAGACCAGACACTGAAATCGGTGCAGGACGACACCTCCGGCAAGGTCAAGCAGGAGGTCCAGAACAACATCCAGCAGGTCGCCTCGCTCGTCCGCGACGGGAAGCTCGAGACCAAGTCGATCATCCTCAGCTCGGCGGTCACCAAGTCCGAACCCGACGAGGGATCGGTGATCATGGTGTTCGGCTGGCATCAGCAATCGCTCGACGGCCAGACCCCCGCCCAGGACAAGGTGTTCCGCTGGCGCGTCGACATGACCCGCATCAACGGTGAGCTGAAGATGACCGACTTCGAGTGGGTGGCGTGATGGCCGACAAGAAGCCCGGAACCGACAAGGGACGCCTCGGACTGATCGTGCTCACGGTGCTCGTCGTCGCGGCTCTCGCGGCCACCGCGTTCCTCGGCTACCGGTACATCGAGGGTCGATCGGTGGAGGATGCGCGCGAGTCCTCGCTCGCCGCCGCACGCGACTACGCGAACACCATGTTCGGCTACAACGCCGAGAACGTCAGCGACCACATCGACCAGTCCATGAGCGTGCTGACCGGCCCGGCCAAACCCGAGTACACCAAACTGATCACCGAGAACAACCTCGCCGCGGAGGTCCGCAAGCAGCAGGTCGTGTCCGAGGTGACCATCCAGGACGCCGGCGTGGTCACCAACACCGCCGACACCTCGAACGTGCTGATCTTCATGAACCAGTCGGTCACCCGCGGTCAGAAGGAACTCGTCAGCATCAACCCGTCACGGCTGACCTTCAACATGGAACTCCAGGGTGACCGCTGGATGATCAACAACATCGAGGTCATCACCGACGACACCTTCCGCTCCAAGCTCGAGGTCGTCGAGTCCCTGCCCCCGGACGCCAAGCCGTTGCCCGGGCAGTCACCGGCCCCGTCTCAGGCGCCGTCCGCACCGCCCGCGGCTCCGGCCCCCGAATCGGGCGCACCCGCGGTTCCCGTGCCCTGACACTCCTCCGAAATCCCGTTGCGGGACGCCGGAATCGGGCGTACTTTCGCGGGTACACAGGGAAGGAGGTGGTCTGATAGTGATATCTCATCGGACATGTGAGGTGACCATCCGTTAGCAGCTGACCGTGTGGCATTCGTGTCGCCGGAGGTGGATCCCCGCCTCGTCAGCGCCGACGAATACCAGGTGGTCACCCGGCCCCCGCATCCCGACCCGGTCCGGTCGGCACGAGGCTCGTATGAGCGATGCGGGGGCCGTTCCATGTCCGGGCATCGTGTCCGGACATTGTCGTTCGGGTGGTGGACTACTCGAGAGTTCGGGGTGCGGGCGTTATGAACCGGAGCAGTCCGGCGATGTACCTGTCACGAATACCTGCCACAGGGGACACCCGCCCGAGGAGAGAACGATGGTCGCCACGAACGCAGTCCGCGAACAGTCGGTCGGTCCTGGTCTCGGAGGTGCTGTCGCCGACGACGCCGCTGCTCGCGACGGCCGGTGGGACGATCTGTACTGGGGTCCCGGCGATCCCGACTTCGGAACCACGACGCCGCCCCGCTTCACCTTTGCCGACCCCCACGAGGCCGGACTCTTCCATGCCGACGACGAACACGTGTCCATCCACAACCGGGGTGCCGGCCCCGCGGCCGCGCTGATCTTCTTCGTCGACGGCCGCGTCGAGCTCCGGCGTCTCGGACCCGGCGAGATGATCATCCTGCCCGACGAGGATTCGTTCACCAACGTGCAGGCGCCTCGACGCGCCGACGGTCGTCCGGTGGTCTATGGCGGGGTGTGGGTCCAGCAGGGGAGGGCGAGGCCGGTGACCATCCCGATCCCGACCGAGCGGGAGTTCCTCGCCCAGCGTTACCTGACCCCGTGGAGCACGGATTGGGTCGGCGGACTCGCCGGCTGCCGCCTACGGGACCCGGCGGAGGATCGGATCTCATACCAATACCGGTCCGGTGGAACGACTTTCACTGTTCGCAATGCCGGCGACAGCTGGGTTGCGGTCGTTCATCGGGCCGGGACGGAGTACAGCGTCGTCGAATGTGGTCCGCGTGAGCGGGTCGACTTCCCGGTCTCCCCGCACTCAGCGCAGAGCGACGTGTTCTCGGTGGTGGGACAACGGCAGACCGGTTCGCCCGGACGTGGCCCCTACGTCTCGGCGTCGGGAACCGTGCACCCCGGATGGGCGGGTCGCCCCGGAGCCGCCACGGCATACGGATCGGTTGTGGTCATGCTCGGATCGCTGGTGTACAGCGCGCTACCGAAGCGCAACCTGTACGTGGCGTTCTCGGATCGCCGACGCGGCTGCAGCCGGGTGCATCGCTGAGCGACGCCCGGAGCGCGCGTCGAGAAGAGTGCGGCCGGGCTCAGCCGACGTGGCGTCGTAGTTTGGCCGACAGTCGGGGGAAGAGGTCACCGTCGGTGCCGACCCGTTCTTCGACGTAGGCGAGGTCGCCGTCGGGAACCAGACCGTAGAGCCGCTTGGCACCGCCGGCGCGACGTCCGGACTGGGACTTGATGACGACGTCGGTCGCAAGTTCCCACGAGGTCTGATTGAGAGGCGTGCCGTAGAAGAGTTCGACCGACCCTTCGGCGTGGGCGAGGAGCAACTCGATGGTGTCGTCCTCACCGATGCGCCAGAATCCCGATTCGCGAAGGTCGGGCCGCACGAAGGCGGCGTCGTCGTCGATGACCCACGAGCGGGACTCCCAGGTGAGGAAGTTCTGGCCGTCGTGCGAGACGACGATCTGCTGCGCGAAGTGGTAGTCGGTGTCGGCGTCGACGTCGTGGCCTTCGCCCTCGCCGCGCCATACACCGACCAGCGGCAGCAGTGCCAGCAGGCCGGGATGGAGGTCGGCGCCGAGACGGAGGTTCGCGGTGTCCGCGGGCAGCGGGAGGTCGTCCCACGTAGGGATGTTGCGCTCACGGCTACCGGACTCGACGGCGCGTGCCTCGGCCTGGTTGATCGCCTCGTCGCCTGAGCGATGGGCGCCACCGTCGGCGACGACACCGTCGCCAGAAGGCACACCGTCCCCGGAGGAGGCGGCGCCGACTGGCTCGTTGCCGGCGTCACCGGCTCCCGGGTGGGACGTCACGACTCGTCGGTGACCAGGCGGTAGAGGGTGTAGACACCAAACCAGGTGATCAGCACGGCGGCCAGGATCAGCAGGATTTCGAAGAAGAGGACCACGACGCAAATTCTAACCCGGGGATGTCCGGGAAGTTCAGGGGGTCACCCTTCGAAACGCTTCGCTCCTCAGGGGACGGAAGGGGTGGACACCCACCCCTTCCAACCCTCGGAAACGACGAACCCGGTCACCGCAATGCGGTGACCGGGTTCGTCGTGGGGTGTCAGACGCCCACGATCAGGATTGCATCACTTGGAGACGATGATGTCCTGCTCGTGGATGCCGGGACCCTCGGGGCTGATCGACGCATCGCCGTTGCCCACGGAAGACAGGGCGCGAACCGTCCAGGTTCCGGGAGCGGCGAAGAACCGGAAGTCACCGGTGGGCGAGGCGACGACCTCGGCGGTGAATTCACCGGTCGAATCGAGCAGACGCACGAAGGCGCCGGCAACCGGGTTGCCCGAGCCGTCGGTGACCTGTCCGGTGAGGACGGTCTCCTTCTCCACGTCGACGCCCGCAGGCAGCTTCTGTCCCTGCTTGGGTGCAGCACACATAGTTGTTACTTTCCTTCTCCGAGTTCGATCGGGGCGCCGACCAGCGAGCCGTACTCGACCCAGCTTCCGTCGTAGTTCTTGACGTTCTTCTTGCCGAGCAGCTCGGTCAGCACGAACCAGGTGTGGCTCGAGCGCTCGCCGATGCGGCAGTACGCGATGGTCTCGCGGCTGTCGTCGAATCCCTTGTCCGCGTACAGAGCGGTGAGCTCCTCGTCGGACTTGAAGGTGCCGTCCTCGTTCGCGGTGGTCGACCACGGGATGTTGATGGCGCCGGGGACGTGGCCACGCTGCTGCGCCTGCTCCTGCGGGAGGTGCGCCGGCGCGAGGATCTTGCCGGAGAACTCGTCAGGGCTGCGCACGTCGACCAGGTTCTTGGTGCCGATGGCGTCGATGACCTCGTCGCGGAACGCGCGGATGCTCAGGTCGGGCGAGGAGGCCTTGTACTCGGTGGCCGGACGGGTGACCGCATCCGAGGACAGCGGACGGCCGTCGAGCTCCCACTTCTTGCGGCCGCCGTCGATCAGCTTGACGTCGTTGTGGCCGTACAGCTTGAAGTACCAGTAGGCGTAGGCCGCGAACCAGTTGTTGTTGCCGCCGTAGAGGATCACGGTGTCGTCGTTGGCGACGCCACGCTCGGACAGCAGCTTGGAGAAGCGGTCGGCGTCGACGAAGTCGCGACGGACGCCGTCCTGCAGATCCTGCTTCCAGTCGAGCTTGATCGCGCCCGGGATGTGGCCGCCATCGTAAGCCGAGGTGTCTTCGTCGACCTCGACGAAGACCGTGTTGTCGGCGTTGAGGTTCTGCTCAGCCCACTCGGCGCTGACCAGGACGTCGGAACGTGCCATGTCTGGTTCCTTTCGGATGAATAACTGGTGATGGATGGATCGGATGGTGCGGAATAGCGGCGAGGCGCGGACGGCGCCCGCGGCTCTGTCTGTGATGAACGAGGAGGCGCATGGAGAAGACACTCAGGCCTCGGGAGAAACGCACCCCGTCGTCATCGGCGGTGCGCATGGCGCGGCTGCGGGGCAGCGCTTGTCATGGCACACCGTCAGCGGTGCGTGCGACAGCAACAATCGGCGACACGACAGAAGTCGATCGCCCGGCGACGTGTGAGCATGTACTCACGGCGCTGTTGCATGCCAACGAGGGTACAACAGTGCCGAACAGAGTCCGAAACCCCGGGTGGATTGCACTCTGACCTGCGAGAAAAGGCTGCGAACGGAATGTGCGCGAGTCTGGTCGCGGCGTCGGGTCAGAACCGGTCCGGACGCACGTCGGTGACGCCCGATTCGGAGACCAGCTGGACGTCACCGCCGAAACTCTCCGCGCGCTGCGCGACGAGACCCCAGGCCATCGGGAGTCGGGGGAGGACCATGCTGAATCGGTCGAGTACGGCGGCGCGCATGTCCTCGGGGACTTCGGCATCCAGGTGGCGTTCGGGTCCGGTGTAGAAGTCTGTCGCCCGGATCTCCAATGCGCCGTAGGTCACCGAGAGGTCGACCGCGACGCTGACCCGGACCTTCGGACCGGTGTACGCCGACGCCGACGGCGGATCGTCGGCGTCGAGGCCGTCCTCGGGCGGCAGTGCCACCGTTCCGGTGAAGACGACTCCCTCCGAACGTGAGACGACACCGTCCTGGGGGCCACCGCCGCCGGCTCTGCCGTCGGGGGCGGGCGTGCTCACGGTCAGGTCGGTGATCCGGAGATAACGGGCGAGGGTGACCGCGTCGAGGCGGGTGTACGCCGAGATCGACGCGGTGTGCAGAACATCACTCCCGGTGAAATCGCCCCGATCCGCGCCCTGAAAACGCCCCAGGGTGGCGCCGAGTTCGCCTCGGCAGACGCCACGCGCGGGCTCGCAACCGGGCATTTCGACACCGCGCGCGGAGATCGTCGCTCCCGAGTACTCACCGTTCGCGGCCTGCGTGAGAAAGGGGAACCCGGCGAGCGTGACCTCGGGATCGAATGGGACGCGGGGGGATTCGGCGAGGGCCCGGGACAGTCGGTGTTCGCCGCGGATTGCCGCGCCGACGTCGACGAGAAGCGCGGCCGCTGCGGCGACGACCGCCACGGTCACCGCCACGACGAGGATCTTCCGCATGCCCGGCATATCGGACGACCACCCTCCCCGTCATCTGCAGCGTTGCCCCGGCCGGCTTGTTAACAGCGAAGTGCGGCGGTGGCGCTATTCTGTCATCTATCTCGCACACGTTGGTAAGGCAGCGTAAACAATCCTCGGTGACGTGTGCGTAGTCGTTCACAGCGTGGTGAGCAGATCGGAAGGTCCGGGACGGGACGAACGAGATCGGAGTTCTAGGTGGATCTCTTGTTGTTGACGGCCGACCCCAATCCGGAGTCGGTCCTGCCGTCGCTGTCGCTGCTCGCCCACAACGTGCGTGTCGCTCCGACGGAGGTGTCCTCCCTCATGGAGGCGGGCAACGCGGATGTGGCATTGGTCGATGCGCGCGCAGACCTCGCTGCGGCGCGGGGACTGTGCCGACTGTTGGGTAGCACCGGTTCGTCGGTGCCGGTGGCGGCTGTACTGACCGAGGGTGGGCTGGTCGCGGTCAATGCGGACTGGGGCATCGACGAGTTCCTGCTGCCGGGTACGGGGCCGGCGGAACTCGACGCGCGATTGCGTCTGCTGGTGGCACGCACCCGTGGCGTGGCGGCAGAGGAGACGTCGGGCAAGGTCACGCTGGGGGAGCTGGTCATCGATGAGGGGACGTACACCGCGCGACTGCGTGGACGTCCCCTCGACCTCACTTACAAGGAGTTCGAACTCCTGAAGTACCTGGCGCAGAACGCGGGTCGCGTGTTCACGCGCGCCCAGCTGCTCCAGGAGGTGTGGGGGTACGACTTCTTCGGTGGCACACGCACGGTCGACGTGCACGTGCGTCGTCTGCGTGCCAAGCTCGGCAGCGAACACGAGTCGCTCATCGGTACGGTTCGCAACGTCGGATACAAGGCGGTGCGGCCGACGCGCGGCCGGGCATCGGCTGCCGAGATCGCGGACACGGCGGAAGGTGTTGCGGCGGATGTCGACTCGGCCGACTTCGACCACGATCTCGACGGACCCGATCCCTTCGACGAGGAGTTCAGTGCCAGCGCCGGAAACTGACGAGATGCAGGTACGACGAGGCGCCGCTCCGGCGGAGGTGGCCGCCGAAGCGCACCGCATGGTGTGTGCGGCGACGTCCGCCGACGGTGTCGGACCGCTGTCGGACGACGCGGTCAAAGCGATTGACGCAGCACCGGATTCGCCTGTCGTCCACGTGTGGTCGAAGGGTGCCTACGCGAACATCGTGCCCGGTCGTGACGGCGAGCCGTCGATGATCGAGGTGGTCGTCGACCCGGAGCGGCGACGGCGGGGGCTGGGCCGATCGTTGCTCGACACCGCGTTCGCCGCGGCGCGACAGGACGGCCTCGAGGCGCGGGTGTGGGCGCACGGCGATCTTCCCGGTGCGGTGGTCCTCGCCTCGGCGATGGGGCTGCAGAAGCGTCGGGAACTGCTGCAGCTACGACGCCCCGTCGGGGAGGGACACGAACTCCCCGAGCTGGCAGTCGATCCGGGACTCACACTCCGGACCCACGCCGGGCCGGCGGACGATGCGGAGATCCTGCGCGTCAACAACGCCGCCTTCGACTGGCATCCCGAACAGGGCGGCTGGGAGCTGGATCAGATCACCGAGCGGGTTGCGGCCGACTGGTTCGACCCGGAGGGTCTCTTCCTGGCGTTCGACACCGAGGACCCGACACGGCTTCTCGGCTTCCACTGGACCAAACAACACGACGCCGATCTCGGCGAGGTGTACATCGTCGGCGTCGATCCGCAGGCTCAGGGGCGCGGGCTCGGTCGGCTGCTGACGCTGGCCGGACTCCACCACCTCGCACAGCGTGGTGTCGCCGAGATCAACCTCTATGTCGAAGGCGACAACACGGCGGCGTTGCACACGTATGAACGCCTGGGCTTCACCAGGTTTGCCGTCGACGTCGCCTACGGCTGAGTCGCGATCTCCCGCGCGCGGTGCTGCGCTGTGTGCTGATGCCGACCGTTCCGTAGCGCAGATCACTCCGGGGCGGGGTGCCGAGGTCACGGAGATATCCGCACCGGACTGCCTTGGTCGGTTCACCTGTCGTTCACCTTCTGGCGGGGATTCGGCCACCCGGCGCGCATAGCTTTCCCTTCGGACACTCCGGACACCCGAGCCTCGGGACGGAGCACGAGACGGAAAGGCAACACCTGCGGTGAGAATCAAGCGGAACGGCGCTCTGGCGGCGGTGTCGACGATCGCGGCATTGACCCTGGTGACGGCGTGTGGTGGGGGAGACACCCAGACGGTGAGTGGAGAGGGTTCCACTGCCCAGCAGAAGGCCATGGAGCACTTCAGCCAGATCCTCTCGGACGACAGCGACATCGTCCTCGACTACACCGGCAGCGGCTCCGGTGACGGCATCAAGAAGTTCATCGCCGGCGACGTCGACTTCGCGGGTTCGGACTCGGCCCTGAAGGGCGACGAGATCACCCAGGCCAAGGAACGCTGCAACGGTAACGATCCCTGGCATCTGCCGCTGGTCGTCGGACCGGTTGCGATCGCCTACAACCTCGAGGGCGTCGACAACCTCAAGCTCGACTCCGCCGTGATCGCCAAGATCTTCAACGGCAAGATCACCAAGTGGAACGATCCGGCGATCGCCGCACTCAACCCGGGTGTGCAGCTGCCCGGTGGCGACATCGTCCCGGTCTACCGCTCCGACAGCTCGGGCACGACCGACAACTTCCAGCGGTTCCTGCAGAACTCGGCGCCGAACGACTGGCCGTATGAGCACAGCAAGGAGTTCGCTCCCAAGAACGTCGGTTCGGGTGCGTCCAAGTCGACCGGAGTCGGTGACACCGTCAAGAAGACCCCCGGCTCGATCACCTACGTCGAGTGGGGCTTCGCCACCGAGAACGACCTCGGCGTCGCCGACATCGACTTCGGAGCAGGTCCGGTGGAGCTGAACGCCGCCAGCGCCGGCAAAGCCCTCGACGAGCTGGCCTTCAAGAACCCGGACAGCAAGGACCTGGTCGTCGACACCGACGCGCTGTTCGCGTCGAAGGCCCCGGGTGCCTACCCGCTGCTGCTGACGCCGTACTCCATCGTCTGCTCGGCGGGCTACTCCGACGATGCGACCAGCACCACCCTCAAGGACGCGTTCACGAAGATCCTCGGCGACGGCCAGACCGGCCTCGAGGAGATCGGCTACGTGCCGGTGCCGCAGAACTTCAAGGCCAAGCTGCAGGGCAGCATCGACGCGCTCGCCGGCAGCGGCAACGCCTGACGTGACACAACTGAACAGCGCGTGCGGGGCCGCCACGGTTTGCGGCCCCGCACGCGCGGTTGACACACTGACACGACTCTTCGCGTGTTGCACGGACTGTGAGCGGTGGACCGGGAAGTGGCCCCAATGACCAGAGCGGAAGCACAAGAGGGACGCATGACGTCGCTGAGCAAAGAGGATGGCGCGGTCTCGCCGGATTCGGACGGGCCGGCCCTTCACGGGCCGCCGGACGGAGCCGCACCCGGCGGCCTGGATTCGGCCGCCCGTCACCGCGTGGCCGACCAGGTCTTCCGCACCCTGGCGGTCGGTTCGGGATTCGTGGTCTCGCTCGTCATCGGACTCATCGCACTGTTCCTCCTCGCACAGGCCGCCCCGTCGCTGGCGAAGAACGAGGAGAACTTCTTCACCTACACCGGTGACTGGATCACGAGCGGCAGCCAGCTCGCATTCGGCATTCCGCAGCTGTTCTACGCGACGGTCGTCGTCGCCGTCATCGCTCTCCTGATCGCGATGCCGGTCGCGCTCGGGATCTCGATCTTCCTCACCGAGTACGCCCCCAAGCGCCTGGTCGGACCGATCACCTACACCGTCGACCTGCTGGCCGCGGTGCCCTCGATCGTGTACGGCCTCTGGGGCATCCTCGTTCTTGGTCCGGCGTTGGTCCCGGTGAACGAGTGGCTCGTCGGCCACCTCGGCTTCCTGCCGTTCTTCCAGCAGCCCACGCAGGTCGCGAACATGTCCACCGGCGGCACGCTGCTCACCGCGGGCATCGTGCTCGCCGTCATGATCCTCCCGATCATCACCGCGGTCACCCGCGAGGTCTTCATGCAGACGCCGAAGGGTCACCGCGAGGCGGCCCTCGCGCTCGGCGCGACGAAGTTCGAGGTCGTGAAGCTCGCGGTGCTCCCGTTCGGCTTCTCCGGCTACATCTCCGGGTCGATGCTCGGCCTCGGTCGCGCGCTCGGCGAGACCATGGCGCTGCTGCTGATCATCTCCACGGCCGGCCCGATGAACTTCAACCTCATGGAGAGCGGCGAGACCTTCGCGACCAAGATCGCGAACAACGCGGCCGAGTTCGACTCGCCCGCCAAGACCGGCGCCTACATCTCCGCCGGCCTCACCCTCTTCGTCCTGACCTTCGTCGTCAACGCCGCCGCCCGCGCGGTCGTCGCCGGAAAGAAGTGACCATGACCGTCACCACCTCGTCGCCCACGGCCGACCCGGTAAAGAAGCCCTCGGGCTTCACCCCGCTGGCCAAGCGTCGGCGCCTCACCGATCACGTCGTGCGCGTGACCGTCATCGCCGCGCTGCTCGTCGCGCTGGTGCCCCTGGTGTGGCTGGTCTCGACACTGGTCATCCGGGGCATCGAACCGCTGCTCGACATCGACTGGTGGACGCTGCCGGAACGCAAGGGCGGCGCCGCGAACGCCATCGTCGGCACGCTCATGCAGACCGCGCTGGCGGCCGTGATCTCGATCCCGCTCGGCATCTTCGTCGCCATCTACCTCGTCGAGTACGCCACCAAGAAGTCGGTGCTGGCCCGGGTCACCACCTTCATGGTCGACATCCTCTCCGGTGTCCCGTCGATCGTGGCGGCCCTGTTCGTCTACGCGGTCTGGCGCACCACCCTCGGCCTCCCGCGCTCCGGTTTCGTCGTGGCGATCGCGTTGGTGCTGCTGATGGTCCCGCTGGTGGTCCGCGCGACCGAGGAGATGCTCAAGATCGTCCCGCAGGACCTGCGTGAGGCGTCGTATGCACTGGGCATCCCGAAGTGGAAGACCATCGTGAAAATCGTGCTGCCGACGGCACTCTCGGGAATCGTGACCGGCGTGATGCTGGCCATCGCCCGCGTGATGGGGGAGTCGGCACCCGTGCTCATCCTGGTCGGCTCGACGCGAGCGATGAACTGGAATCCCTTCGACGGCAATCAGGAATCGCTACCGCTGATGATGGTGCAGCAGTACAACAACGGGCCCGGCGCCTTCGACAAGGTCTGGGGCGCGGCCCTGTGCCTGGTCATCCTCGTGGCCATCGTCTACTTCGGGGCCAAGATCGTCTCGAAGATCTTCGCGCCCAAGACCTCCTGAACACCTCTGTAGAAACGGAAAAGTCATGGCGAAGCGCCTCGACATCAAAGACCTGAACATCTACTACGGCGACTTCCACGCGGTGAAGGACGTGACCCTCGAGGTGCCGCCGCGCTGCATCACCGCCTTCATCGGCCCGTCCGGCTGCGGCAAGTCGACGGTGCTGCGCACCCTCAACCGCATGCACGAGGTCACCCCGGGGGCGTACGCCGAGGGCAGCGTGTTGCTCGACGGCGAGGACATCTACGGGCGCAACGTCGACCCGGTGAGCGTCCGGGCCACGATCGGGATGGTGTTCCAGCGGCCCAACCCGTTCCCGACGATGTCCATCAAGGACAACGTGGTCGCCGGTCTGCGTTTGCAGGGCGTGCGCAACAGGGCCGAGCTCGACGAGGTCGCGGAGCGCAGCCTGCGTGGTGCGAATCTGTGGGAAGAGGTCAAGGACCGCCTCGACAAGCCGGGCGGCGGCCTGTCCGGCGGTCAGCAGCAGCGCCTGTGCATCGCGCGGGCCATCGCGGTCTCGCCCGATGTGTTGCTGATGGACGAGCCGTGCTCAGCGCTCGACCCCATCTCGACCCTCGCGATCGAGGACCTGATGGGTGAACTCAAGAAGGAGTACACGATCGTCATCGTGACCCACAACATGCAGCAGGCCGCGCGCGTGAGCGACCAGACCGCTTTCTTCAACCTGGAGGGCGTCGGCCAGCCCGGGCAGCTCGTGGAGATCAGCGACACCGAGACGATGTTCTCGAATCCGTCGAAGAAGGCGACCGAGGACTACATCTCGGGTCGTTTCGGCTAGATCTGCGGCGATTTCACTCCGACAGGGTCCTTCCCGCCACGGGAGGGGCCCTGTCTGCATCTCACATGTTGATCAGAAGGATGACGAGCAGAGCGGCGAGCGAGGCGATGACACCGAGGTAGGTGATGATCTGCCGGCGGTGAGCGGCGGCCGCGGCGTCCTCGTCGGTCATCGCATTGAAGTCGGGTTCGATCGGCTGATGCTGGCCCATGCCCGCCACCATAACGGGGACCTGTGTGGCTGCGAAATCGTTTCCGGGCACAAACGGCCCCAGATGTTCACTGATATGAAGAGAGGCCGAGTTCAGTTCGTCGAACTGAATTCTCGGCCTCTCGAGATGTGTGCCCTCGCTCGCCCCGGGGAGGTGAGCGAGGAAGATCACCCGACGTTCTGGAACTGCTCGGGCGTCTTGCCGGTCGCGGTGAACACCACCCGGCGACCGATCAGCACGGCGTGATCGGCGAAGCGTTCGTAGTAACGGCCGAGCAGGGTCACATCGACGGCGGCGGCGACGCCGTGCTGCCATTCGCGGTCCATCAGGACGGTGAACAGGTGGCGGTGGAGGTCGTCCATCGCGTCGTCGTCCTCCTGCAGGCGCAGCGCGGCCTGGGGATCGCGGGTCTCGAGGACCTCGTGAGCGCTCTTCGCGAGGGTCACCGCGAGCCGGCCCATCTCCGCGAAGTACCCGTTGACCTCCTCGGGGAGGGCCTTCGCGGGATGGCGTCGACGGGCGACCTTGGCGACGTGCAGGGCCAGCGCGCCCATCCGGTCGGCGTCGGCGACGATCTGGAAACCGCTGACGACGCCGCGGAGGTCCCCGGCGACGGGCGCCTGGAGTGCGAGAAGGGCGAAGGACTGCTCCTCGGCGCGGGCCGACAACTGCGTCATCCGCTCGGCGTCGCCGATGACCTCTTCGGCAACGGCGAGGTCGGCTTGCAGCAGTGCCTGGGTGGCTCGCGACATCGCGGTGCCCGCGAGTTCACACATCTCACCCAGGACGTGGGTCAGCGCCTCGAGTTGCTCTTGGTAGGCGGTACGCATGTTCCCAGGATACGTCGGGAATCGGTCCAGCCCGCCCACGGCCGATGAACGCAGCGTGAACGCCCGGTGCAGAACCTTCGATGTCGGTTCGTCCGGACCGGCCGGACTAGGTGCAGGTGGTGTCGCCCGCGTTGGTGACGGCGAGGTCGTTGGGCAGGTCACCGGAGTTCTCGGCCGGCGCGAGCTGCTCGACGTTCACTGTGGCGCCGGCGTCGGGCACCGACCCCAGCTCGCCGGTGAAGTCGGACCCGAGGATGAGTTCGACACCCGACTTGACCGTCCGGTCGAGCTGGATCTCGGCGCCGGGGAACATCGCGGCCAGCGTGGCGGCCGCGTTCTGCTGTCCCGGGCCGTACCGCACGACGGTGTCGTCCCGGTCCTCCGACGCGTCGGCGACGCCGCGGACGTCGAAGCCGTACGGGGTGAGCTGCTCGGAGACCTCGGCGGCCAGACCGGTGGTGGAGGTGCCGTTGAGCACGCGGACACCGACGTTGCCGGGGTTCTGCGCGGTGGCGTTGATCCGTCCCGGGGTCTCGGTCGAGTTCCGCGAACTCGGAGCCCGTGAGGGGGCCTTCGATGTCGGCTTCTTCTTCTCGACCTTCTCACCGGGCAGTGGGAGGTCGTCGATGATCGCGTTGAAGATCGCGTCGATGTCGTCGGTGCGCGGGATCTCGTTGTTCTGACCGTCCTCGGAGGTGCCGGAGGTGGGGATGGTCAGGAAGGAGACGCGGCCGGCCTCGATGCCCTGCATCGACTCGGCGAGATTGATCAGCGACTGGGTGTCCACACCGTCGACGTAGCTGTACTCGATGAAGGTGTTGACGATGCTGTTGAGCTTGTTCGGGTTGGACAGCACGTTGCCCGACAGTGTCGACCGCAGCAGCGACGACATGAACAGCTGCTGGCGCTTGATGCGGCCGTAGTCGCCGTTGCCCTCCGAGGCGATGTTGCGGGCGCGGACGTAGTTGAGCGCGCGGCGACCGGTCAACTTCTGCTTGCCGGGCTTACGGAGGATGTGGCCGATCTCGTAGTCGTAGAGCGGGACGGTCGAACAGACCTCCACGCCACCGATCGCACGGACGACCTTCTCGAAACCGTAGAAATCCATGCCGATGAAGTGGTTGATGTTGAGACCACTCATCTGGGTGATCACGCGGACCAGGCACTGCGGGCCGCCGTAGAAGTAGACGCTGTTCAGCTTCACGCCGGTCTGTGCCGGCATCTCCGCGCCGTACTCACCGGATTCGTTGTCCCACGAGTTGCAGGCGGGCTGGTCCACTTGGAGATCGCGCGGAAAGGACACCGCGACGACGCGCTCGCGGTTGGCCGGGACGTTGACCAGGATGACGGTGTCCGAACGCGCACCCTCGGCGTCGGCAGTGGTTCCTGCACCCACCTTCGCGTTGTTGCCGCCGCGCGTGTCGGTGCCGACGATCAGGTAGGTCTCGTCACCGTTCTGGGCGTCTTTGTTGCGGATGTTCTTGTCTTCGGCGTCGACGGCGGTGACGTTGCGCCAGTTGCCGTTCCACGACTGCAGGTAGTTCCAGACGAAACCGGTGCCGACCAGGGCGGTCACACACGCGATGGCCACCAGGATGCGTCCGGTGGCGGTGGTCTTGCGGACGAGTGAGCCGCGGCGGTCGCCGTCGCCGCGTCCCGGATGGCGGCGAGGGGTCTGGCGGAGTTGCAGCGGACCGGTCAGGTCGGGGGTTCGTTCGAGCGGTTCACGCCGGGCGGGCGGCTCGCTCGGGGTGGCGGGCGGCACCATGGCGTCCTGGGCGCGCGACTCCTCGATGGCCCGCTTCGCGGTGGCCCGGTCCGACAGGTCGGGTGCCGGGTCGCCGGGCTTGTCACCGATCGTGGGGATCTTCTGGGTGACGTCGTTGCCGAAGTGATGGATCTCGGTGGGACGATCGTCGCCCGCGGGCTGGCCCCGGTCGCTCCGTCCGAGCGGGGGACGCGGGGGCGGGACCTGGTCGGGTTGCGCCGGGTCGAAGCGACGCGACCGGCCGCGGGTGGTGGGCGGGATGGACGCGGATCGACCGGCCGGGGGTGCCTGGTCGGGGGCGTCGGCGCGGGAACGTCCACGACGCGGGGTGTCGGTCGGAGGTGTCCGCGGCTCCTCCGCGTTCATCTGCTCCATGAGCTCGCGGACGGTCAGACGCGTCCGCCCGCGGACGAAACGATCGCTGGCACGCGGTTCACGGAGACTCGGGTGCGCACTCGACGCGGAGGCATCCTGGGCGCGTGGTTCCAGCGGGGGACGGCGGTCGTTCGCATCGTCCGGGCGCCCGGCACGACGGCCACGACGAGACCTGTTGGCCTCGTCCCCCGCCTCCGGTTCGTCCGGGCCCGATGTCCAACGACTCAATGCACGTTCCTCATGCCCCGAGGTCTACAAAGCGCCAACCGCGCGTCGGGGCTGGTCGACGCGGTGCGCACGCACGTACGGACCCGGCAGGCCGGGACCTCCGCGCCATCTTACTGATCACACCTGAGAAGAGGCCTCAGCCAGAGGTGCGTTGTGACGGTTTTCGCAGAATGTGTCAGCCGCCGGAGTGCATGATCTCCGCGCCGGCGGGCACGACGTCCTCGTCGGGATCGTCGAGCCAGCCGTCGGGCAGCGCGACCTTCGCCGGCGAACCCTGACGGCCTCGCGGACCGTGGCCGTCGCTGGGGAACGGCGCGTCGGCGGGCAGTTCGGACAGCAGTTCCCGTAGCTCGTCGACGCTGCCGACGAGTGCCATCCGCCGCCGGATCTCCGAGCCGGCCGGGAATCCCCGCAGGTACCACGCCACGTGCTTGCGGATCTCGCGGCAGCCCTTCATCTCCCCGTGGTGGTCGACGAGCAGCTGGCAGTGCCGGACCATGATCTCGGCGACCTCGCCCAGGTTCGGAGGAGTGGGTGCGTCGAATCCGTTGAGCTCGGCGGCGAGTTCGGCGAACAGCCACGGGCGTCCGAGGCAGCCGCGGCCGACGACGACACCGTCGCAGCCGGTCCGGTTCATCATCGCGACGGCGTCGGCGGGTTCGAAGATGTCGCCGTTGCCCAGGACCGGCACCGAGGTGACGTGCTCCTTCAGACGGGCGATCTCGTCCCAGTCGGCCTCGCCGGAGTACCGCTGTGACGCGGTCCGGGCGTGCAGGGCGACCGCCGCGGCACCCTCCTCGGCGGCGATGCGGCCGGCGTCGAGGTGCGTGCGGTGGTCGTCGTCGATGCCGATGCGGAACTTGACGGTGACCGGGATGTCGGTGCCCTCGGTGGCCCGGACGGCAGCCGCGACGATCTTGCGGAACAGCGTCCGCTTGTAGGGGATGGCCGAGCCGCCGCCCTTACGCGTCACCTTCGGTACCGGGCAGCCGAAGTTCATGTCGATGTGGTCGGCGAGGTTCTCGTCGACGATCATCTTCGCGGCCTCGTATGTGTACTCCGGATCGACCGTGTACAGCTGCATCGACCGCGGGTTCTCGTCGGGCCCGAAGGTGGTCATGTGCATCGTCACCGGATGGCGTTCGACGAGTGCGCGAGCGGTCACCATCTCGCAGACGTACAGGCCGGAGACGGTTCCGGTGCGGGCGAGTTCGAGTTCACGGCACAGTGTGCGGAACGCGACGTTGGTGACACCGGCCATCGGGGCGAGCACGACGGGGCTCGCGAGTTCGATGGAACCGATGCGGAGTTTCGCGGACGACGCAGAACCGGCGCCTTCGGAGGTCGAAGGCGCCGGGCTGCTCAGGGTCGTGCTCAGGATGCCTGCTGCTCCCGCTTCTTGGCCTCGCGGGCGAGCGAACGATCGCGCATCTCCTCGAAGCGGATGGTGTCCTTCTCGAGCTGCTCGAGGAAGGCGGCCAGCTCCTCGCGGACCTTCTCGCCCTCGGCGGTGAAGTCGTCGCGCTCGAAGACGTTCCACTTGCGCAGAACCGGCATGACGACCTCTTCGAGGTGCTGGCGGAGGTCGTAGATGCCGTGCTTGGCCATCAGCACGCCGTGCCGACGGAAGTTGGGCATACCTGCGCCGGGCATCTGGAAGTTGGTCACGATGTCGGTGACCGCGCGCAGCGTCTGGTCGGGGGCGATGTCGAAGCCCGCGCCGCAGATGTTGCGGTAGAAGATCATGTGCAGGTTCTCGTCGGCCGCGATGCGCTGCAGCATCTTGTCGGCGATGGGGTCGTTGCAGGCCTTGCCGGTGTTGCGGTGGCTGACGCGGGTCGCGAGCTCTTGGAAGGTCACGTACGCGACCGAGTGGAGGAGGCCCAGTTCGTCGGCGTGCTCCTCGAGTTCGTCGACGCGGCCGGCGTCCGCCAGCATCGGGTCGTAGCCGTTGGTCATGTGGATCATCCGGGCCTCTTCGAGGGCGACCGGATCGACACCGCGGGTGACCACGAGGTAGTCGCGCATGACAATGCCGTGGCGGTTCTCCTCGGCGGTCCAGCGACCGACCCAGTGGCCCCACGCGGAGTCCATCGAGAAGTTGTCGGCGATGACCCGGTGGTACGAGGGCAGGTTGTCCTCGGTCAGCAGGTTCGTGATCATCGCGGCCTTGGCGACCTCGTCGAGGTGCGACTGCTCGGGGTCGTAGTCGACGCCGCCGAGGGCGGCGAAGTTGCGGCCCTCGTCCCACGGGACGTAGTCGTGCGGGTTCCAGTCCTTGGCGGTCTTCAAGTGGCGGTTGACGTTGTCCTCGGCAACGGGGGCGAGCTCCTTGAGAAGCTCGAGTTGCGTCAGCTCGCGTGCCATATAGATGTCCTCCGAAACGGTGTCCGCGTGTGTCGTCGTACGTGTGTCGTCATTGTCAGCCTCGCGGCGGTGCCACGAGTGTGATCGCGACATCGTCGTGGGCGGGTCGCGCCCACCCGGGCGGATCTTGGGTGGTCTCGGACACGCGGCCGCGCAGCCCTACCCCCACTGGTCAAAGCTCTAGCCTACGGCACTCGGGACCGCGTCCCAAGTCCGTCAGTGATGCTGTCGTGTCCTGCTGGTGCCGACGTTACGACCGTCCCCGGTGGTTTCGGTCACGGTCGTCGTGGCCGGCCGCCCGGCGGTCTCGTCGCAGGTGGGCAGGGTCCCTGCCGGTGTCAGTCCTTGCTGCGGGGCCGGGCGAAGAAGGCGCCGGTGGTCGTCATCCACTGTTCGGCGGCCTCGTCGAGGTTGCCGAATTCGCGGGCCTTCTCACACCACCGCATCGCCGCCCGGCCGAACTCCATCGGGTTGTAGACGTCTTCCTCCTTGTTCCACAGGCCGTCGCCCGCATAGGTGAGGATGGTGATGTTGGTGGCGGTGATGAGGCTCTGGTCGCCGGGGTCGCGCATCGGGTTGTCGACCTCGCAGATCACCCGGCTCGTCGGGGCGTCGACGACGTGCCACAGCGAAGGAAACGACGTCATGTGGCTGCCGGGGAAGGCCGTCATGGTGCGCCAGGCCCAGGCCCGGATCTCCTCGCGGCCCCGCATCGTGCCCAGCGCGTGCTCTACGAAGTCGGCGTCCTCGGTGAACATGTCGGCGTAGCGGTCCCAGTCTCCGCCGGCCGCGACCTCGGCGACCGTGCGCTGGAACCCTGCAAACGCCTCGTTCAGTTCGTCGGCGCTGAAGGTCCCGGTGGTGTCGGTCACTTTCTCGGTGGATTTCATCGTCGCCGATCCTAGGGTTCGGATGGTGTCCTCCGGCCGCGTTTCGCGACACTCGGTAGCATTCGGTGCCTACGCATCCGCCCGAAGGCATGGGTGCAAGGGCCGATGAGGACGACATGTACCAGGTAGGGGACCTGATCGCGGGGTACCGCGTCCTCGACGTGCTCGGACGAGGCGGCATGGGCGACGTCTACAAGGCGGCCCATCCCCGGCTCCCACGGTCGGACGCTCTCAAGGTCCTGCGGTCGGGTCATGCCACGGACCCGGTCTTCCGCGCCCGGTTCGAGCGGGAGGCCGACATCGTCGCGCCGTTGCACCATCCCAATGTCGTGACCGTCTACGACCGCGGTGTCTTCGACGGGCAGCTCTGGATCGCGATGGAGTACGTACCCGGTATCGACGTCGCGCGGATGCTCGCGGCCGACTCGCCGCTCGACCCCCGGCTGGCGTGCACGATCGTCACCGGGGTGGCGGCCGGACTCGACGCCGCCCACCGTCGCGGGATCATGCACCGCGACATCAAACCCGCCAACATCCTCGTCACCCCCGGCGTCGGTGGCGGTCCCGGCAACACCGGGTCGCTGCCCCCGGAGGCGGTGAAGGTCACCGACTTCGGCATCGCGCAGGTGCTCGACGAGGTCACGAACCTGACCGGCACCGGCATCACGATCGGGACGATGCACTACGCGTCGCCCGAGCAGATCGAGGGTCGCCGAGTCGACGCCCGCAGCGACATCTACTCGCTCGGGGCGACCGCCTACGAACTCCTGACCGGTGCACCGCCTTTCGACTCCCCGTCGTTGCACGGCCTGATGACTGCGCACATGTACCACGAGCCGCCGGCGGCGAGCAGTCGCAACGGGGCGTTGCCGACCGCGGTCGACGGGGTGCTCGCACGGGCGATGGCCAAGAACCCCGACGACCGGTATCCGGCCGCGGGTGAGTTCGCCGACGCCCTCCGCGATGCCTTCGACACCCGCCAGACCCTCGTCGGGTCGGGTCTGCAGCCGACTCCCGGTGGCTATCGGTCTTCTTCGGGGCAGGCCCCGGTGGCGCCGGCCACCGGACACCCGACATCGTCTGCGGCGCCTCATGATCAACCGACCGATCCGACGACCCGAGCGCGATTGGGGCCACCGCGGAGCGTCTCGGCAGAGACCCTGCACGGATGGTCGCCCGCGCCCGCCGCGGAACCGGCCCGGCCGGCCCGCCGTGGTGTCGCCACGGTGGTCGCGATCGGGGCGTCGCTGGCGCTGATCGCCGGAATCCTCGGTGCCGGAGCGGCATTCGTGAGCACCTCCGCGGGGAATCTGGAGACCCCCAGTCCGCCCGATGCGGAGGTGTCGACGACGGCGGTCGAACTGTCCTGGAGCCACGTCGACGATGCGACGAACTACGTGGTCACCCAGAACGACGAGGTGATCTACTCCGGTCCGGGCACCAAGTTCACCGCGCCGCGTCCCGTACCGGGGACCTACACCTATCAGGTCGCCGCGCAGGACGAGGACGGCCGGACCTCCGAGTTCTCCCGCAACTCCGAGGCGGTCGACGTCTTCATGACGTGGGGCGAACTGCAACCCATCGCCGACCTCTACCACGACCTGGTGCCGGCATCACCGTTGAGCACCAACGGTTTCGACGGCATGCGGTGCTGGGGCGAGGACGGCGACCTCGCGTTCGAGTCGTCCAAGCGCACGGTCTGGTGCACCCGCTACCTCGACGAGGAGGCCAAGAACGCCGACTACCAGGTGATCATCGACGTGTACGACACCCCCGAGGAGGCGCGGGCCGCGGCCGACGTGACCGCGTACAACCTGCGCGGGACCGGTTACACGACGGCCCAGGGCCACACCGGCACGCTGTATCTCTCGGACAAGCAGCGCGATCAGGGGCAGGCCATCCTCGCCCACGACACCGGTGACCGCGCGAAATCGGTTGTGTGGGTAGTGGTTCCCGGCAAGACGGCCGCAGCCGCGGCCGATCTGCTGAAGAGGCTGCCGATCTGATGGCGCAACCGGTCACCACCCAGCCCGCGGGGCCGCCCACCACCCCGCCGCGTACGCCGACCCTGCGGCCGTGGACCATCGCGTTGATCGTCCTCGCCGTGCTGTTGACGGCGGTCGGCTCGTTCTTCTCCGTGCGGGCGTTCACCAGCGTCGACGTGCCGGACACGCCCACCGGTCTGACACTCGACGCCGGTACGGGACGCCTCGTCGCGACCTGGGAACCGGTTCCGGGGGCGACGGGTTATCAGCTCGTCCGCGACGACGGGTTCGTCGTCTACCGCGGTACGGAGACCGAGGTCCTCGACGCGGCCGTGCCCGCGGGTGAGCACACCTACCGGGTGGCCGCACTGGACGGGAACGCCGTCTCGCCGCCGAGCCCGCCGCAGTCGGTACGGACCGGCGCGAGCTGGGGTGTCTACGCGCCACTCGTCGAGCAGTTCCCCGAACTCCTCCCGCAGACGCCGGACACCGCCGCGAAGTGGAACGACACCGAGTGCGTCCGCCGATACGCCGGTGGCCGCGACGAGGTCGGCCCGTCGGAGACCGGAAACGGCAAGGTGCGCACCGTGTTCGTGGTGCGCTGTGCCGCCGGGGCCGTCGACCGCCCCTTCGGCGTGTTCTGGTTCGCCTCGAGGGATGCGCTCAACGCCGAGTACTCCCGGTCGTCGGCGACCTCGCGTCCGGTGCGGTGGAGGCACGGCACCGGCCTGATCGACGAGAACGGTCGCGGCGTCTTCAAGATCACCGACGACCCGGCCCGGGAACTGGCGATGATCGTGGTGTTGCAGACCCCCGCCCAGAACGTCCTCGAGATGGTCGATTCGATGCCGATCTGAGTCCTCCTCGAGGGGATCGGTGGCAACCTGGACGAGCGACTGAGACGAACACACATCCGGGGTCTCCCGCGTGCGGCATGATGGCGTGGGGGCCCGGGGCCGGGACGGAAAGGCTGGTGTCATGCAGCGGTTGAGTGGTTTGGATGCGTCGTTCCTCTACCTGGAGACCCGCAGCCAGCTGATGCACGTCATCGGTCTCGTGGAGATCGATCCGAGCACCATGCCGGACGGGTACGACTTCGCCAAGCTGCGTGCGGAGATGGAGCGGCGCGTCGCCGCGATCCCGGCCTTCCGCCGCAAACTCGACAACTCCGTCTTCAACATCGACCACCCCGTGTGGATCGAGGACGAGGACTTCGACATCGAGCGTCACGTCCATCGGGTGGCCGTGCCCGCACCGGGCGGTGCCGGTGAGGTCGCCGAACTGTGCGGTCATCTCGCCGGTCAGACCCTCGACCGGGGCAAGCCGCTATGGGAACTGTGGATCATCGAGGGACTGTCCAACGGCCGTATCTGCGCGATGCTGCGCATGCACCACGCCGGCACGGACGGTGTCACCAGCGCCGAGATGCTCGCCCAGATGTGCACCCTCACACCGGAACCACCTGAACTCGACTCGTCGAAGATCCGCGAGTCGGCCGGTCCGCCGTCGCGCGCGACGATCGCCGCGACGGGGGCGCTCAACTACTTCGTCCAGCGCCCGCTGGCGATGGCCAAACTGCTGCCGCGAACGGTCAGCGTGCCGGTCGGGTGGCTGCGCCGCGCCCAGCACCAGTCGGCCATGCCCGCTCCGTTCATGGCGCCCCGGACGCGGTTCAACTCGACGATCACGCCCCATCGCAGCATCGGCCTCAGCCAACTGTCGCTCGACGACGTCAAGCGGGTGAAGAACCACTTCGGGGTGAAGATCAACGACGTCGTCCTGGCCTTGGTCGGCGGTGCGCTGCGCACCTACCTTCTCGAACACGACGAACTGCCCGACAAACCGCTCGTCGGGATGGTGCCGGTGTCGGTGCACGATGCCGACGAGAAAGATCTCGTGGTCGAGGGGACCAACAAGGTGACCGGGATGTTCACCCAGTTGCCCACCGACATCGAGGATCCAGTGGAGCGACTCGAGAAGCAGGCGGAGTTCAGCCGTACGTCGAAGGAACACCACGCCGAGATCGACGCCAACATCCTGCGATCCTGGGCGCAGTTCGCGCCCGGGACCACGTTGTCGACGGCGATGAAGGTCTACGGCAACCGGAAGCTGGCGTCGGCGCATCCGCCGATCTTCAATGTCCTCGTGTCGAACGTCGCCGGTCCCGACTTCCCGTTGTACTTCCTCGGTTGTCGGGTCACCGCGGTCTACCCGCTCGGACCGATCTTCCACGGACTCGGCCTGAACATCACGGTGTTCTCCGCCGACGGGAACCTCAACATCGGCATCCTGGCGTGCACCGATCAGACCCCCGACCCGTGGGAGATCGCCAACGCGTTCGACGATCAGCTCAAGCAGCTGCTCGCCGCCTGCGACTGAACGTCTACTCTCCCCGTCCGCCCGCGAGCTGGTCCAGCCAGACGCGTGCGGACGCGTCGGACGGCGACCGCCAGTCGCCGCGGGGCGACAACGAACCGCCCGAACCGATCTTGGGGCCGTTGGGCATCGCGGTGCGCTTGAACTGGTTGCCCATGAAACGCTTCAGGAAGACGCCGAGCCAGTGCTCGATGGTCGCGGCGTCGTACTCGTTGCGCTTGTCCTCGACGAGCAGCTCCGACCACGGCCCGCTCGAGCGGTCACCCCAGGCCTGCCGGGCGAGGTAGACGACCTTGGTCGGCCGGTACCCGAATCGAGTGACGTGGTAGAGGAAGAAGTCGTGGAGCTCGTACGGCCCGACGGTGTCCTCGGTGGACTGGATCTTGCCGTCGTCGCCGGCCGGGACGAGCTCGGGGGAGATGACGTCGTCGAGGATCTCGGCGAGCACCTCGGTGGTCTCCGCCGAATGGTGGCTGTTGCTGATCATCCACCGGATCAGGTGCTGGATCAGGGTTTTCGGCACCGACCCGTTGACGTTGTAGTGGGACATCTGGTCGCCGACACCGTAGGTGCACCAGCCGAGCGCGAGCTCGGACAGGTCGCCGGTGCCGAGGACGATGGCGCCGTGATGGTTCGCCAGCCGGAACAGGTGCGATGTGCGTTCGCCCGCCTGCACGTTCTCGAACGTGACGTCGTAGACCTTCTCGCCGCGGGAGTACGGGTGGTCGAGATCGGCGAGCATCTGCTCGCACGACGGCCGGATGTCGATCTCCTTGCCGCTCACGCCGAGTGAGTTCATCAACACGTGTGAGCGACGCAGCGTCGCGCCGCCGGTGGCGAAACCGGGCATCGTGTAACCCAGGATGTTGGTGCGGGGCAGGCCGAGTCGGTCGAAGGTGTCGACCGCGACGAGCAGGGCGAGGGTCGAGTCGAGGCCGCCGGAGACGCCGATGACGATCTTGTCGATACCTGTCGATCGCAGGCGCTGGGCGAGTCCCTGCACCTGGATGTGGCGGACCTCGGCACACCGCTCGTCGCGGTCGGCGGAATCGGCCGGTACATAGGGGAACCGGGGCACGACACGGCGCAGCACATCGTCGTCGCCGCCCAGCTCGCCGAATGAGAAACCGATGCGGCGCAACGACTTCAGGCGATCGGAGTAGTCGCCGGCCTGGTCGCGCAGGCTGATCATCCGCATGCGTTCCTGCCGGATCCGATCGAGGTCGATGTCGGCGGAGATCACCTGATCGGTGGTCGCGAACTGTTCGCTCCGTGCGAGTAGGGAACCGTTCTCGGTGATGAGGGCGTCACCGTCCCAGGCGAGATCGGTCGTGGACTCGCCGTAACCCGCAGCGACATAGACGTGCCCGGAGATCGTGCGCGCGGAATGGCCGGTGCACAGGTTCTTCCGGTAGGACTCCTTGCCGACGGTGACCGGGCTGCCGGAGAGATTGGCCAGCACGGTTGCGCCACCGAGAGCGGCCCAGGTGCTCGGCGGGATCGCCACCCAACCGTCCTCACAGATCTCCACATGCAGTGCGAAGCCGGGCAGATCGGCGGCCTCGAAGATCAGATCGGCCCCGAACGGGACCTCCTCGCCTTCGACGGTCACCGTGGTGGGCACCGCGTCGCGGGCCGCGGAGAAGAACCGCTGCTCGTAGAACTCGCGATAGTTCGGCAGATACGACTTCGGGACCACGCCCAGCACCGCCCCGTCGCGGATCACGGCCGCGCAGTTGAACAGTCCGTCGCCGACGACCATCGGCAGACCCACGACGACCAGCGGCCGGAGACCCCTGCTGGCCGCGACGATCTCACCGAGCGCGACGCGGCAGCCGTCGATCAGCGCGTCCTGGTGGAACAGGTCGTCGACGCTGTAGCCGCACAGCCCGAGTTCGGGGAAGACCACCAGCGCGGCGCCGTCGTCGGCGGCCTGCCGCATCAACTCGATGGTGCGTGCGGCGTTCGCGGCGGGTTCGGCGATCGTGAGGACGGGCACGGCACCCGCGACCCGAACGAAGCCGTTTGCGTAGACAGACACGTCGACAACAGTAAACGGCGCGGTGTGCGGTGGGCGCGATGTCTGTCGTCAGGCCCGCCACCACGTGTCGTCGAGTTCGACCGGCGTCGTGCGCTTGTGGCGATTGCGGTGCCAGGCCGCCTCGATCCTCTCCGCCGTCTCGACCGGGACCTCGCGGCCCTCGAGGTAGTCGTCGATGTGCTCGTAGGTCAGGCCCAACTCGTCCTCGTCGGTCTGGCCCGCCTTCTCGTCGAGCAGGTCGGCGGTCGGGACCTTCGCCCACAGTTGCCGCGGCGCGCCGAGGTGACGCAGCAGCGACCGGCCCTGGCGTTTGTTCAGACCGGCCAGCGGCAGGATGTCCGCGGCGCCGTCGCCGTACTTGGTGAAGAAGCCGGTGACGTTCTCCGAGGCATGGTCGGCGCCGACGACCAGGAGCCCGCGATCGCCGGCCACCGCGTACTGGGCGACCATGCGGTGGCGTGCCTTGGCGTTGCCCTTGGTGAAGTCGGTGAGCGCGGTGCCCGTCGCCTCCGAGATCTCGTCGTTGAGGGCGTCCACCCCGGGCGCGACGTTGACGGTCAGCGTCTCGTCGGCCGCCACGAACTCGACGGCCGCCGCGGCGTCGTCCTCGTCGTGCTGCATCCGGTAGGGCAGGCGCATGCCCACGAACACCGCGTCACCACCGTCGGCGCGGACGCGCTCGACCGCGATCTGGGCCAGGCGTCCGGCGAGGGTCGAGTCGACGCCGCCGGAGATGCCGAGCACATACCCCGAGGCGCCGATCGTGCCCAGGTAGTCGGTGAGGAATCGCACCCGCCGCTCGACCTCGTCGGCCGGATCGATCGAGGGTTTGACCCCCAGGACGTCGATGATGGTCCGCTGGGTCTCACGCATTCGCGCTCCAATGCTCGCTCGGGGTCTCCGTCGACCAGCCGAGGTCACTCCTCGCGGGGTATCCGGACGCCGACGAGGTGGGCGTCGGGGTCCGGGGTCATACCGAGTCGATCCCAGGGCTGCGACACGGTGAGTACCGCATAAGCGGATGTCGGAAACCGATCTATGGGACCGGAGGGGTCGAGCGTGAGCGCGGTCTGCGGCATCCCGGGTTCGTGACCGACGACGAGCAGCGTGGACGCCTCGACAGGCGCATGGATGCGGATGGCCTCCAGCACGTCGTCGGCGTCGCCGCCGTAGATGTCCTCGACGTAGGCGACCGGCGCCCGGACGCCGGTCCGCTCGAGGGTCTGGCGGGTCCGGGTCGACGTCGAGCACAGCACCGCGTCGACGCGCAGGCCCTCGTCGGACATCCACCGTCCCGCGAGAGCGGCCTGGCGATCGCCGCGTTCGGCCAGTGGACGGTCGTGGTCACGCGTCGCCGGGGGATAGCCCGACTTGCCGTGACGCATCAGGATCAGCGTCCGCATGCCGCTCATGCGATCCCGGTGCGCCGGGATCCGGCCGGATAGGCGTCGGGGTCGGCGGCGATGGTGCGCAGCAGGCGGACGGTCGCGCGCCACGCCGCGGCCTCCTGGCGGAGGAAGGCGGCGTGCTCGTGCTCGTCGTGCAACTCGGCCTCGTCGGCCAGCGCATCGAACTCGAGATGTTCGTCGACGGCACAACCGATGAGTTCGTCCAGAGTCGTGCAGTCGGCGCAGGCCCGCTCGATCGCGGCCGCGTCGAGGGTGGCCAGGCGTTCCAGATCCGACCGATACCGCATGGTTGTCGAATGTACGCCGTCGGCGCTGGTTGCCGGCGTTGCGACACCGGGTGCAGCGTCGCCGACCGGTGCCCGATTCGGGCGCGGGGTCCGCGACGCCCTTACCCTTGTGGACGTGCACACCTGGGTACCCGCGCTCCTGGCGGTGCTGGCGGCGTTGTTGATCGCGGCCGGCACCGTGCTGCGGCAGCGTGCGTCGCGGGTCAGCGGGGCGATCACCGCCGGATGGTGGGTGGGTGCCGTCATCGCGCTCTGCGGCTTCGGCCTACAGGCGTCCGCGCTGGGTCTCGGGTCGATCCTGCTGGTGCAGCCCCTCGTCGTGCTGGCCGTGCTGTTCGCGCTGCCACTGGAGGCCTGGGCCGATCACCGGCATCCCGCGCGGATCGAGTGGGCGTGGGGTGGGGTGCTGGTCGCCTGCGTCGCGACCTTCCTCCTCGTCTCCCGGCCGGAGCCGTCACTCCGAAGACCGGATGCGCTCCTGCTGTGGGCCACGGTCGGGGCAGTCGTCGGGATCGTCGTCGGCCTGGTGTTGCTGGCACGGCGCTCCAGCCCGCACTACAAGGCACTGTTCTACGGGCTCGTCGCAGGCACGATGTTCGGGGTCTCGGCGCTGCTGGTCAAGGCGGTGATCTATCAGATCACCCACGAGTTCTGGCGCACCTTCGTCCAGCCGGAGATCTACCTGTTCGTGCTGGTCGTGGTCGGTGCGGTGGTGGCGCAGCAGCTCGGTTTCGGAGCGGGTGACCTGCAGACCTCGTTCCCGTCGATGACGGTCGCCGAGCCTGCGGTCGCGATGGTGCTCGGCGTGCTGCTGCTCGGCGAGAACCTCAACGTCTCCGTGCCCACTGCGATGTTCCTGGGCATCGTGCTCGCGATCATGATCCGGGCGGTGTGCGAGCTGGCGAAACTGTCGGCCGTCCGCGGATACGAACAGGCGGTCGCCGCAGAAGCGGAGATGCCGCCGACCGCTGGGCGGTCGGCGGCATGATCGAGCCGTGATCAGACGGTACTGAGCCCGCCTGCTCCGATCAGCCCTCGACCAGCTCCGCGATGCCCTCGGCCCACTCCTCGGCCTGCTTGGCGGGCTTGACCGACGACGAGCTGTCGTGGCGGGCGTGCTCGCCGACCTGAACCGCGCCACGCTTCGTCAGCATCTCGGCGACGATCTCGCCGCCGCGGTTGAAGGTGTCGTAGATCGAGTCGCCGAGCCCGAACACGGCGAAGCGCAGTCCGCTCAGGTCGGGGTTGACGCTCTCGAGCTCGTCGGCGAACGGCTCGGCGCCGGTGGGCAGCTCGCCCTCGCCGTAGGTCGAGCAGACGATCACCAGGAAGTCGGCGGGATCGAGGTCCTCGACCGCGTACTCACTCATGTCGTAGATCGAGGGATCGTGCTGGTTGAGCGCGTCCGCGATCGCGTCCGCGACGAGCTCACCCGTTCCGGTCTCGGTTCCGTAGAGGATGACGACCGACATATGCAGAACTCCTCTCGACGTCGGCTTTTCGCCAGAGAGGCTAGCCTAACCCGCTCTCCGTGGCTAAATCGCAGGTGGGAAGGGGGTTGGAAGAAATACTTGGATGTCCTACTATGTGGTGACAGAGGCCATAACCCCGAACTCCCGGATCGGGGCGCTCGCCGCCGGCTCACAGGCCGGCGAGGCAGGTCCGAAAGCTCCGAATACACGTCAAGGCCGTCGAGGCCGGAAGACCCGACCAGACAACCCCCAGAGAAGAATCAAAGGTGATCTGAAGTGTCCGCTCCCGCTGTCCCGTCCATCCCGCACTTCCTGAACGGCAAGCGCGTCACCGCCGAGGGCGGCCGCTTCGCCGACGTCTTCAACCCCAGTACCGGTGCCGTGCAGGCCCAGGTGCCGCTCGCCTCGACCGACGAGGTCGCCGCCGCCATCGCCACCGCGTCCGAGGCACAGAAGGAATGGGCCGCGTGGAACCCGCAGCGTCGCGCGCGCGTCCTCATGCGCTTCGTCGACCTGGTCAACAAGAACGCCGACGAGCTCGCGACCACCCTGTCGCTCGAGCACGGCAAGACCCACGCCGACGCCCTCGGCGACATCCAGCGCGGCATCGAGGTCATCGAATTCGCCATCGGCATCCCGCATCTCATCAAGGGTGAGTTCACCGAAGGTGCCGGCGGCGGCATCGACGTGCACTCGATCCGCCAGCCGCTCGGTGTGGTCGCCGGCATCACGCCGTTCAACTTCCCGGCCATGATCCCGCTGTGGAAGGCCGGCCCCGCGCTCGCCTGCGGTAACGCCTTCATCCTCAAGCCGAGTGAGCGCGACCCCTCCGTGCCGGTCCGCCTCGCCGAATTGTTCACCGAGGCAGGGCTTCCCGACGGCGTCTTCCAGGTCGTCCACGGTGACAAGGAAGCGGTCGACGCGCTGCTCACCCACCCGGACGTCAAGGCCCTCGGCTTCGTCGGCAGCTCCGACATCGCGCAGTACATCTACTCGACCGCCGCCGCCCACGGCAAGCGTTCGCAGTGCTTCGGTGGCGCCAAGAACCACGCGATCATCATGCCCGACGCCAACCTGGACCAGGTCGTCGATGCGCTGATCGGTGCCGGTTACGGCAGCGCCGGCGAGCGTTGCATGGCCATCTCGGTCGCGGTCCCGGTCGGTGAGGAGACCGCAGACCGTCTGCGCGCCAAGCTGATCGATCGCGTCAACGCGCTGCGCGTCGGCCACAGCCTCGACCCGAAGGCCGACTACGGTCCGCTGGTCACCGCCGCCGCTCTCGAGCGCGTCCGCGGTTACATCACCAAGGGCGTCGACGAGGGCGCCGAGATCGTCATCGACGGCCGCGAGCGCACCAGCAACGAGCAGACCTTCGGGGATGACGACATCTCGAAGGGCTTCTTCATCGGCCCGACCCTGTTCGACCGGGTCACCAAGGACATGTCGATCTACACCGACGAGATCTTCGGTCCGGTGCTCACCATCGTCCGCGCCGGCGACTACGAAGAGGCTCTCGCTCTCGCGTCGGATCACCAGTACGGCAACGGTGTTGCGATCTTCACCCAGGACGGCGACGCTGCCCGCGACTTCACCGCGCGGGTCGAGGTCGGCATGGTCGGCGTGAACGTGCCGATCCCGGTTCCGGTGGCGTACTACACCTTCGGTGGCTGGAAGCGTTCGGGCTTCGGCGATCTCAACCAGCACGGCCCGGCGTCGATCCAGTTCTACACCAAGACCAAGACGGTCACGACCCGTTGGCCGTCCGGCATCAAGGACGGCGCCGAGTTCGTCATCCCGACGATGGACTGAGTGCGGCCACAGATATGACCACACTTGCCGAGGCCGCAGTCGCGCGGCTCGACGGTGACGAACGCGTCATCGTCGAGACCGCCGCGGCGTTCGCGACCAAGAAACTGGCGCCGTATGCGCTGGAATGGGATGCGTCCAAACACTTCCCGGTTGCCGAGCTCCGCGAGGCGGCCGAACTGGGGATGGGTGCCATCTACTGTTCCGAGGATGCCGGGGGCAGCGGACTCCGTCGTCTCGACGGCGTGCGGATCTTCGAGCAGTTGGCCTACGCCGATCCGGCGGTCGCGTCGTTCCTGTCCATCCACAACATGTGCGCCTGGATGATCGACCACTACGGCACCGACGAGCAGCGCAACAAGTGGGTGCCGCGGCTGGCGACGATGGAGACCATCGCCAGCTACTGCCTGACCGAACCCGGAGCCGGGTCGGATGCGGCGGCGCTCGCCACCCGCGCCGAACGTCAGGGTGACGAGTACGTCCTCACCGGCGTCAAGCAGTTCATCTCCGGTGCCGGGTCGTCGGACCTGTACGTGGTGATGGCCCGCACCGGCGACGCCGGACCCAAGGGCATCTCCACCTTCCTGGTCGAGAAGGACACCCCGGGACTGAGTTTCGGTGCGCAGGAACACAAGATGGGCTGGCACGCGCAGCCCACCGCGCAGGTCATCCTCGACGAGGTGCGGGTCCCGGCGTCGAACCTTCTCGCCGAGACCGAGGGCATCGGGTTCGGCATCGCGATGAACGGCCTCAACGGCGGCCGGCTCAACATCGCGGCGTCGTCGCTCGGTGGCGCCCAGGCGGCCTTCGACAAGGCGGCCGCCTACGTCTCGAGTCGTCGTGCGTTCGGCAACTCGCTGCTCGACGAGCCGACCATCCGGTTCACGCTCGCCGACATGGCGACGTCGCTGCAGACCTCGCGGCTCATGCTGTGGCACGCGGCGACCGCTCTCGACGACAACTCCCCCGACAAGGTGGAGCAGTGTGCGATGGCCAAGCGATTCGTCACCGACAGCTGCTACGACGTCGCAGACAAGGCACTGCAGCTGCACGGCGGCTACGGGTATCTGTCCGAGTACGGAATCGAGAAAATCGTCCGCGACCTCCGTGTGCACCGCATCCTGGAAGGGACCAACGAGATCATGCGGGTCGTCCTCGGCCGTTCGATCGCGTCCCGCTACCGGGAGAGCTGACGCGAACTCGCGCCCAACGCAATGGTTTTCGCAGGCAAACACTTTAGGGAGCAATGACAATGACGACGATCGCTTTCCTCGGTCTCGGCAACATGGGTGGCCCGATGGCCGCCAATCTGGTCAAGGCCGGCCACACCGTCCGCGGGTTCGACCTGTCGCCCGAGGCGATCGAGACCGCCAAGTCCAACGGGATCGAGACGTTTCCCGCGGCCATCGAGGCGGTGTCCGGATCCGAGGTCGTGATCACCATGCTGCCCAACGGCGGCATCGTGAAGAAGGTCTACGACGAGGTCCTGCCGGCCGCCCAGACCGGTGCGCTCTTCATCGACTCGTCGACCATCTCGGTCGACGATGCGCGGGAGATCCACCGCCGGGCCGTCGACCACGGTTTCGCGCAGGTCGACGCCCCGGTGTCGGGTGGCGTCAAGGGGGCCACCGCGGGCACGCTGGCCTTCATGGTCGGCGGCGAGGACGAGGCCTTCTCCGCGGCGCGGGGAACCCTCGACCCGATGGCCGGCAAGATCATCCACTGCGGTGCGGCGGGTGCCGGCCAGGCGGCGAAGGTGTGCAACAACATGCTGCTCGCCGTCCAGCAGATCGCCGTCGGCGAGGCCTTTGTCCTGGCCCAGAAGCTGGGTCTCGACGAGCAGGCGCTCTACGACGTCGTGACCGGTGCCACCGGCAACTGCTGGGCCATCGAGACCAACTGCCCGGTCCCGGGCCCGGTCCCGACCTCGCCGGCGAACAACGACTTCAAGCCGGGGTTCGCCACCGCACTGATGAACAAGGACCTCGGTCTCGCGATGGACGCCGTCGCCAGCACCGGTGCCCGCGCCCCGCTCGGTTCCCACGCCGCTCAGCTGTACCGCGGCTTCGCCGAGCAGCACGGTGACCTCGACTTCAGCGCGATCATCACCTCGCTGCACTAGGTCGCAGCACCTGCTCTGGTTCTCTATGACGTTGTGCCCGGTTTACGGGCACAACGTCATACTGCTTTTCAGCTGGCGGCGCGCTGACGAGCGGCTCTGACCTCGTCCACGATCTCTGTCGGGCGTTCGACGAGGTCGGCCCAGGTGAAATTGAGGACGGTCCACCCGTTCGCGACCAGTAGGTTCCGCTTCAACCGGTCTCGCCGGAACGCGGCTGCGTCGCGGTGGAATGCGAAGCCGTCGATCTCCACTGCGACCTTCACGTGCGGGATCGCGAAGTCGATGATGTACCCGTAGGCGGGCATGTTCGCGATCCAGCCGGAGACGCCACCGGCCGACAGCAGGTTCGCGGTCAGTCTCTCGGCTTCCGACCTCGCGCCATCTCCCAGGAGCCGCAGATAGGACGCTGCGCTTGTCGCGCCATGGCGCCTCGGGTAGCGGGCGTGCGCCGCCTCGAGGTCTTCCACCGTGACTCGCTTGGTCAACAGGGCCGAGTCGAGGATGCTCATCCCGATGTCGAGCGACGCGTCGAGGACGGTCAGCGAGGGTGCTGTGGTCCGCAGCCCTTCGTGCACCGTGATGTCCGCGTCATCGAGAGGCCGGTATCGGGCCAGCGCCGTCGCCGACGACCGCCGGGCGGCGCCACGCGTCTTGGTGAACACGACGTGCTTGCGGGGCTCTGCATCGTGGAGACCCAGCCACCACGCGGCAGCAGCACCACCCAGTACCGCGTCGTTGTGCACCGACAGCACTGCGATCCGTGCCTGCGCCCGCGCCGACCGTGCGTGCCCGCTGACGAGGTAGACGCCTCGCGCCACGGCCTTCCATTCGCCGACGGCCACCTTGCGCTGGATCGATGAGGAGCTGACGCCGCACTCGCGTGCCTCCTGGGCCGAGAACACACCGTCTCGACGAACGGTCAGTTCGGTGATGTCCACGATGGATTGGACGCGAGCGGCGCCGAATCGGTTCCCGCGTTATGAGCCGCGGTGTTCCGTATGACGTTGAGCCCGGAAGCCGGGCACAACGTCATACACATCAGAAGTCGCCGTTGTGCTTCCGCAACGACTGGATGGCGCCGACGAGGCCGGCCATCTCGTCGTCGGTCATGCCCACGTCGGCGAAGACCTTCTCGTTGAGGGTCTTGGTGGCGTCTTCGACGGTGGAGCGGCCGAGGTCGGTGATCTCGACGAGGGTGGTGCGGCCGTCCGTCGGGTGTGGGACGCGGCGGACGAGGCCGCCTTCCTCGAGGCGACGGATCGCGTGGGTGACGCTGGTGACGTGGACCTGGAGGCGGTCGCTGGCCTTGGTGATCGGGAGCGCGCCCTGGCGAGAGAACGCCAGCAGTCGGAGGAGCTCGAACCGGGAGAAGCTCAGATCGAAGGGGCGCAACGTGGCCTCGACACGGGCCAGCAGGATCTGGTGGGCACGCATCACCGAGGTCACCGCGACCATGCCGTCGGCGACGTCGCCCCACCCGGCCTCGGTCCAGTTGTCCCGTGCCTCGGCGATGGGATCGAAGTCCATGCTGCGCCCTGCCATGAATCCACCCTAATCGGGTTGTCGCGTCACCGATCGACGGCGCGCCAGCCATCGCCGAGGCCGGCCCGACGGAGGCCGGACGGGCTCGGGCGGGGCAGGAGCCGGCCGATGACGCCGCCGTGTCCCGTGACCGACGACCCTCACCGGGTGACCAAAGTCCCTCGGTGAGTGACAGATGGCCTCGGCGGCAACGTAACAATATGTTCGCCATGCCAGGGCAATTGCTTGACTCGGTGTCGTTTCCTGAAACGACAACCCCCGAATCGAGACCAACTGTGCTGATTTGGAATGAAGGTGTAGCTTCAATATCGAAATGATCACGGCGCCGTTAGCAGAATTCTCCATACCCTTTAGCTACGCAATCTAAAGAAATCGCGATTTGAGCCCTATGGGCGATTTGTGGCAATTATCCAAGTCGGGTTGCCACTCGAAATCGATACCCCTGCAGGCAGATTCAGTACCATACCTGGTCGGATGTGAATCTGGATCCGAATCTGCTTCTGTCGCGCGCGATATGCAGAGGTGTCCGGGAAAAACACCCGGTCCGGAGAATGTCATCCGATCGGACCAATCGGCGGATGTCATCATTCCGAGACCTTTCTCTCCTGGGTCGTATGACCGATCTAGCTTCTCGGAAATCGTTGTGGCGGAAAGTTTCGCGAGAGTACGGTCAGTTCTTGTCGGCGGGGCGACAACTATCCAGGGGGGCTGCATTGCCCATTCTCGCTTCAGGCGCGAGACGGGCAATTTGTGGTCTGACGATTCCGCCCGGGCTGTGCCCCCAGGCTCGGCGGGTGCAGTCGATGAGGACGCATGGGGAGGCCGCGTGACCATCTCAGAGAAGAACTTCGAGTCAACCTTCGACGATGACTCGGGTGCTCGGTCACGGGTCGGCACCTTGCCGCTGTCCGCGGCGCAGCGGGGCATCTGGTTCGCGCAGCACGTGGCGGGTGACCTGCCGATCTCGGTGGCGCAGTACGTGGAGATCGAAGGCGAACTCGACACCGACGTGCTGGAGGACGCCGCACGGACGACCGGAACAGAGTTCGGTTCCGGATACCTGCGGCTGATCGAGGTCGACGGCGAGCCGCGACAGTACGTCGACGAGGCGTACGGGGCCCCGGTGTACACCCTTGATCTGCGTGAAGAGCCCGACCCGGTCGGGACCGCGCATCGTCTGATGTCCGAGGACTATTCGCGGCCGCTGGATCTCCTCGTGGACCACCTCATGACTAGCGTCGTCTATCGGGTCGGGACGAACCACTACTTCTGGTATCTGCGTGCACACCACATCGCTCTCGACGGATTCGGTGCGGTCACGATGGTCCGGCGGATCACCGAGCGGTACAACGCCGGCATCCACGGTGAGGAGCCGCCACCCTGCAAGGCAAGCGATCTCGCCGACATCATCGAGCAGGACGCGTCCTATCCCGGGTCGACCCGCTACGAGAACGACCGGAAGTACTGGAGCGAACACCTCGAAGGTGCCCCGCCGGTGGTCAGTCTCGCCGGCCGACTCGGTAAGCCCACGCTGCACCCGACCCTCGTGAGCACGCCGCTGCCGGAGGAGACCGCGCGTCTCCTCGACGACGCGTCGCACGACGGTGGGGTCACCCCGGTGATCGTCGCCGCCTTCGCCGTCTACCTCGCCCGGATGACCGGAAGTCCCGAGGTCCTCCTGAGCCTGCCGGTCTCGGGGCGGCATTCGGCAGTCCTGCGACGCTCCGGCGGCATGGTCGCGAACGTCGTGCCTTTGCGGGTCCCGGTCGCGGGCTGCACGCTCGACGAGGTCGTCACCGCCGTGAAGGGGGAGCTGCTGAGCGCACTCCGGCGGCAGCGCTACCGCCAAGAAGACATCTTCCGCGACATGGGGATCGCGCGCGACGAGGCGTCGTCGTTCGGTCCGGCCGTCAACCTGATGATGATCGACAGCGAGGTCGTGTTCGGCGACGTGGCGGGTCGCCTGCACGTGCTGACGTCCGGCCCGACCTCCGACCTCTTCGTCAACATCTATCCCGGTGCGGGTCACGACAGCACGCACATCGACTTCCAGGGCAATCCGAACGTCTACACGCCCGCCGAGCTCGCCGACCATCACCGTCGGTTCCTGATGTTCCTGCACGAGTTCCTCGAAGGCGCGTCGGACGACCAGGTGGGCCTGCTCGAGCTGCTCGACGAGCACGAGCGTGACGCGCTCCTGCCCGTGCGCGGTTCGGAAGATGTTGCGCCGCAGCTTCTCCCGGACATCCTCGCCGACAGTGTGGCGCGTAACGGCGACCACGTCGCGATCGCGTCGGACGGCCGCCGGCTGACCTACCGGGAACTCGACGCCGTGTCGTCCCGGATGGCGCGCCGCCTGATCGACATGGGCTGCGGGCCGGACACGTCGGTCGCGATTCTTCTCAGACGGTCTGCCGAGTCCGTCGCCGCCGCGTGGGCGGTTGCGAAGTCCGGGGCTGCCATCGTTCAGGTGGACCCGGACTACCCACGCAAGCGTATCGAGCACATCGTCGCCGACAGCGGCGCCGAAGTGGCCATCACAGGCGACGAATTCACCGACCGGCTCCCAGAGTCGATGCCCACGGTGATCGTCGACGGCGAGGGCGGTCTCGGGGAGGGGGCCGCCCTCGCCCCGGACGAAGTGATCGGGGACCGCGACCGCATCCGTCCGCTGCGTGCGGACAACGTCGCGTACATCACCTACACCTCCGGATCGACCGGTGTGCCGAAGGGCGTCCAGGTCACGCACAACGGCCTCGCGAACCTCATCTCCGACCGATCCGAGGTCTACGGCCTGGACTCGGGATCACGGGTGTCCTATGCCCTTTCCCCGAGTTTCGACGCGTCGATGGAACAGCTGCTGACCTGCTTCGCGAACGGGTCCGCGTTGATCGTCGTGCCGCCGGACGTGATCGGCGGGGAGCGCCTCACCCGCCTGCTGGCCGACGAGGGTGTCACCCACCTGACGCTGACGCCGGCGATGCTGGCCACCGTCGAGCCGGAAGCCCTGACCGACCTGCGGGCCGTCATGGTCGGCGGCGACAAGACCGCGCCGCGCATCGTCGAACGCTGGACGCGGTGTGCGCGGATGATCAACGAGTACGGGCCGACCGAGGCGACCATCACCGCGGCGAGCAGTGTCATCGACCCGGCCGAGGACCTGACGGTCGGCCGTCCGGTGCGCGGTGCGTCGATGATGATCCTCGACCCCGCGCTGCAGCCGGTCCCGATGGGTACCGCAGGCGAGCTGTATCTGGCGGGGCCGGGTCTCGCGCGCGGTTACGCGAATCTGTTCGCGCAGACCGCGGGCCGGTTCGTCGCCAACCCCCACGGCGAGCCCGGCGAACGGATGTACCGCACCGGCGATCTCGCCCGCTGGGTCGGCAGTCCGGCCGCGCTGTCGTTGGAACTGTTGGGTCGCACCGACTTCCAGCTGAAGATCCGTGGCTACCGGATCGAGCCCGGCGAGATCGACGCGGCTCTCGTCGGCCACCCCGACGTAGAGGCGTCGATCACCGTGCCGGTTCGCAACAACGCCGGCGCGACGGTGCTCGCGTCGTACGTGTCGCCCGTCCGCGACCATCGGATCGATGTCTCCGAGCTGAGTCGGTTCGCCCGCGAATCGCTTCCGCCGCACATGGTCCCGGCGGTGATCACCACGCTCGACGCGTTGCCGCTCAACGCGTTCGGCAAGGTCGACCGGAAGGCGTTGCCTGCTCCGGTCTTCGCGGCCGCCCGCACCGGACGGCCACCGTCGACGCCCGGGGAATACCGGCTGGCACAGCTGTTCGCCGAGGTCCTCGGTGTCGACGAGGTCGGTGCCGACGACAGCTTCTTCGTCCTCGGCGGCGACAGCATCTCCTCGATCGAACTCGTGGGCCGGGCCAAGGCCGCCGGGCTGGCGTTCTCGACCCAGGACGTGTTCGAGTGCAAGACCGTCGCGGCTCTCGCGGTACGGGCGACCGACGCGTCGGCCGACGACACCCTTCGGGAACTCCCCGGCGCAGGCGTGGGTTCGTTCCCGCTGGCGCCGATCATGCACGCGATGCTCGAGCGGGGACACATCGACCGTTTCGCACAGGCCGCGCTGATCGAGCTCCCCGACGATCTCCGGCGACCCGACCTCGTGCGCGCTCTCGGCGCTCTCGTCGACCGCCACGACATCTTGCGCGCGGTCCTGCGCGACCACGCCGGCGAGGGGTTCGTCGAGGTCCGGGAGCACGGGTCGGTCGACGTCGAGGAGACGCTGACCGAGGTGTGGCTGGAGCGTCGCGACGCCGACGAGATCGACCGGGAACTACAAGCGGCCGCCGATCTGCTGGACCCGCGCGCCGGGTTGCTGACGCGATTCGTCTGGCTGCGCGACCGCGACGGCTCGAAGCCGGACCTGCTGTGGCTGGTCATCCACCACCTCGCTGTCGACGGCGTGTCGTGGCGCATCCTGCTGAGCGACCTCGCGGTCGCCCACGGTCAGATCGCCGCGGGCGGCGACCCGCAGCTCAGCACGCCGACGACCTCCGTGCGCCGCTGGGTCCACGGCCTGGTCGAGAGGTCCTCGGGCCGTACCGCCGCCGAGCTCGATCTCTGGTCGGACACCCTCGCGGCCGGCGACCGCCCAGTCGGCGCACGCGCGCTCGACCCCGACCGGGACATCACCGCCTCGGCGGGACGCGTGCGCATGCGCATTCCCGCCGACGTCACCGAGACGATCGTGACGACCATCCCCGGCCGGTTCCACGGCAGCCCCAACGACCCGCTGCTCGCGGCACTGGGACTCGCGCTGGCGCGCTGGCGGTCGCTGCACGGCGAGGCGCCGGGTGGCGAGCTGATCGCACTCGAGGGGCACGGCCGTGAGGAGTCGGCTGTTCCCGGCGCCGATCTGACGGCGACGGTCGGCTGGTTCACCTCACGGTTCCCGGTCCGGATCGACCTCGACGACATCGACCTCGACGACGCCTTCGCCGGCGGGGCAGCCGCCGGTACGGCGATCAAGCGGGTCAAGGAGTTCCTGCGCGCGGTGCCCGACAACGGCATCGGTTACGGAATGGTCCGGCACCTGGATCCGGTCGGCTGCAACGAACTCCAGAACCGGCCCGAACCACAGATCAGCTTCAACTACCTGGGCCGCGCGGGCACCCGCGACGTCTTCGGGCCGTGGACGCCGTCGCGTGAATTCGACGCGCTGGCCGGCACCGCCGACCCGTGGATGGCCCTCCCGGCGATCCTGGACATCAACGCGATCGCCGAGCCGGGTTCGGACGGCCTCGAACTCGACGCGGTGTGGGAGTTCGCCTCGCTGGTGCTCGACCGCGCCGCGGTCGAAGAACTGTCGCAGTTGTGGGTGCAGGCACTCGAGGCACTCGCCCGCCATGCCCGGGCCGACGACGCCGGCGGGTACACCCCGTCGGACTTCCCGCTCGTCGAGACCACGCAAAACGAGATCGACGGCTGGCTGCGCGATCACCCCTCGATGGTCGACGTCTGGCCGCTGACGGCACTGCAGGCCGGGCTCCTGTTCCACGCCACCTACGACGGTATCGACACCAACGCCGCCGGCGGTGTCAGCGGCGCGGACGGCTACGTCGTGCAGGCCGAACTGACCCTCGGCGGATCGCTGCGGCCGGAGCGGATGCGGCGCGCCGCACAGGCGCTCATCGACCGTCACGACAGCCTGCGCGTCGCCTTCGTCGAGACCGCCGCCGGTCCGCGCCAGCTCCTGCTGCATGACGTGGCCGTCGACTGGACGGACTCCGACCTCACCGGCATCGCCGATCCCGGGGAGCGGCACCGCGAACTGCGTCGGCTGATCACCGAGTCGGCGACCCCCTTCGACCTGACACGGCCACCGCTGATGCGGTTCCACCTCATCCGGGTCGACGACGACGAGTTCATGCTCCTGCTGACCAATCACCACATCGTGCTCGACGGCTGGTCGATGCCGCTGGTCGTCCAGGAGTTGCTGGCGCTCTACATCACCGACTCGACGGACGGCGCCGCGGTCGGGCTGCCCACACCGCGGTCCTTCCGGGACTACCTGCAGTGGCTGGATTCCCAGGATCACGCGGCGACGGTCGAGGCCTGGGAGGAGATGCTGGCCGACATCGAGAGCCCGACGCGACTGACCGGCAATCCGGAGCGGGTCGCCACCGCCGAGGTCGCACAGGTCGACCTCGACCTCGACGCCGCAACCACCGACGCGGTGCTCGGACTCGGTCGCGCCCACGGCGTCACCCCCAACACCGCCATCCAGGTGGCCTGGGCGCTGCTGCTCTCCGCCATGACCGGTCGGTCGGACGTGGTGTTCGGCAACACGGTCTCCGATCGTCCGGCCCACATCGCGGGGATCGAGCGGATGATCGGCCTGTTCATCAACACCCTGCCGGTGCGGGTCCGGCTCGATCCCGACGAGACCGTCACCGAGCTGCTCACGCGGGCGCAGGCCGAACAGGCCGCCATGCTCGATCACCGCAACATCGGCCTCGCCGAGCTCCAGCGGGCCGCGGGGATGGCCGACATCTTCGACACCGCTACGGTTCTGGAGTCCTATCCCATCGACGCCGAAGGTGTGGCGGGTGCGCTCGCGGATGCCGGGCTGCAGTGGAAGGGCGTCGTCGCTCACGATGCGACGCCGTATCCGGTCAGCCTCCAGGTCACGCCGCCGCGGCCGTCGCGGGCCGGAAGCGAGCCGGGGCAGTACGAGCTGATCCTGAAGTACGCCTCCGATCGTCTCGACGCGCAGTCCGCAGGGCTGTTGCTCGAGCGCTTCGTCATGCTGCTGGGTCAGATCGCGGCGGACCCGGGCCGGAACGTCGCGACGGTCTCTCCGTGCTGGGACACCGAATGGGCGGAGTTGGCCCGCGTCGAGGGGCCGCCGGCCATGACACCGCGGACACTCCGGGGCATCCTGTCCGACACCGCGCGCCGCCACCCCGACATGCCGGCCGTGCGTTCGAGAGAGAACACGCTGACGTACCGGGAGCTTGACCGACGGGCCGATCGTGTCGCCCGTGAACTCATGCGCCGCGGCGCCGGACCCGAGGGGTTCGTCGCGCTGGCGCTCCCGCGGTCGGTCGAGTTGATCGTTGCCATGTGGGCGGTGGCCAAGTCGGGCGCGGCCTTCGTCGCCCTCGATCCCGGCAACCCCGCATACCGCCTGGCCGAGTTGCTGGCCGATTCTCACTGCACGCTCGGCATCACGGTCGAGGAGGTCACGAAGAACCTCCCGGATTCCGTGGACTGGCTCGTCCTCGACGCCGCCGGCCGGTCGGATGACGAAGGGGCGAAGGCGGAGTGGTCGACGACCCCGGTGGAGGCCGACAGCAGTGCGTACCTGATCTTCACCTCCGGGTCGACCGGGCGGCCGAAGGCGGTCCACATCGCCCATCGGGGGCTGCGGGACCGGGTCACCGCACTCGCCGACTATTTCGGTGTACTGCCAGGTTCGGCAGTCCTGCAGGTGGCCTCCCCGGGTTTCGACGCCTGCGTCTCCGAGGTCCTGCTCGCCCATGGCAACGGGGCCTGCCTGGTGGTGGCGCCCCAGGATGTCTACGGCGGCGTCGATCTCGAGGAACTGGTTCGGGCCGAACAGATCTCGCACGCGATCATCACGCCGACCGCCCTCAACACGATGGACCCCGCACGGGTGCCGTCGCTGGCGACGATCGCGGTGGTCGGCGAGGCCACCGGCGCGGACATCGTGAACCGCTGGGCACCCGGCCGCCGGTTGATGAACCATTACGGACCCACCGAGACCACCATCTGGGCCACCGCGGCCGACGATCTGCAGCCCGGGGAGCCGGTGACCATCGGCGAACCGGTCCGCGGAGTGTCCGCGGTGGTGCTCGACGCGTGGCTGCGTCCGGTTCCGGTCGGCGTGGCCGGCGAACTGTACCTGGGCGGACCGGGTCTGGCCCGCGGGTACTTCGGCCGCCCCGGCCTCACCGCATCCCGGTTCGTCGCCGATCCGCGGTCGGCGACCGGCGAACGCATCTACCGCACCGGTGACCAGGTGCGGTGGATCCGCGGGCGCGACGGACTCGAACTGGACTACCTGGGACGCAACGACCAGCAGGTCAAGATCCACGGACTGCGGATCGAAACCGGGGACATCGACGCCCATCTCGCGCGGCACGACGCCGTGGCGCAGACCGCCACCCTGGTCCAGCCGGGCCCGACCGGCCAGCCGGTCATCGTGTCCTACGTCGTCGGTACGCCGGGGGAGCAGCTCGACGTCACCGCGTTACGCGCGGATCTCGCGGAATCGCTGCCGCGCTACATGGTTCCGGCCGCCATTCTCGAGCTACCGGCGATGCCGGTGACCCGCACCGGCAAGGTCGACCGGAAGGCCCTCCCCGCGTGGGACTTCCGCGCCGAGAGTGCCGGCGGCCGAGCGCCGTCGACACCCACCGAGGAGCTCATCGCACGACTCTTCGCCGAGGCACTGAACCTCGAGACGGTGACCGCCGACGACAACTTCTTCGCCCTCGGCGGCGACTCCATCGTCTCGATGCAACTGGTGGCCCTGGCCAAGTCGGCCGGACTGGACATCACCGGCCGCCAGGTCTTCGAGGCCAAGACGGTCGCCGCGCTGGCAGCGCTGGTGGACCCGGACAGCGCCGGACATGACGACGCCGGCCGGCCGGTCGCCGCGGTGGGGTCCCGTCTCGACGATCACGATGTGCTCTCCGCCGGCGACTTCGCTGACGTGTGCGACTCGGATGCGGAGCTCCTCCATCACCGCTACCCGGAACTGTCGGAGATCTGGCCGCTGTCGCCGACGCAGTCCGGCATCCACTTCCACTCCACGCTCGACCCGGACACGGCGGACAACTACACCGTGCAGTCGACGATCCGGTTGTCCGGGTACCTCGACGGGTCGCGGCTGCGTCGAGCCGCGCAGGCACTGGTCGACCGGCACGACATCCTGCGTGCGGGTTTCGTCGAGACCTCCCGTGGCCCACGCCAGGTCGTGGTCGGCCACGCCGAGGTCGCCTTCCGCGAGATCGACCTGTCCGACCGGCCCGCCGACCGGGCCGGGGAGGAGGCCGAGCGCATCGCCGTGGAGGACGCGGATGCAGGCTTCGACCTGAGCATCCCGTCGCTCATCCGGTTCACCCTCATCCGTCTCGACGCCGAGGCGTTCGAACTGCACATCACCAATCACCACGTGATCCTCGACGGCTGGTCGATGCCGCTGCTCATCGGCGAACTCCTCGAGTTCTACGGCGAGCCGGAGCGGATCGAGCACGCCGGGTCCGCGCCCTCGTACCGCGACTACCTGCGCTGGCTGGCCCGGCAGGACCACGAGGCGTCCATCGCCGCATGGACTCGGGCCTACGCCGACGTCGAGGGAGCCACCCGCGTCAGCCGGCGCGACCCGGCGATGTCGGGTGATCTGGCCGGCGAGGTCGGCGCGGAGCTGCCCGCCCAGGAGTTCCTGCGGTTGCGTTCCGTGGCAGCCGATTCCGCGGTGACCGTCGGCACCGCGGTGTCGACGGCGTGGGCACTCGTCCTGCGTGTGCTGACCGGCGAGACCGACGTGATCCTCGGCTCGGCCGTCGCCGGACGACCGCCGGAACTGCCGGGCGTCGAGCAGGCCCTCGGCATGTTCCTGAACACCGTCCCGGTCCGGGTCCGGCTCGATCCCGCGGCGTCGTTGCGCGACCTGCTGGTCGGTGCCCAGGCCAGCAACGCCGAACTGCTCGACCATCACTACGTGGGACTCCCGGCCATCCACCGGGCGGTGGGGCTCTCGGAGATGTTCGACACCGCGCTCGCCTTCCAGTCCTTCCCGCTTCGCGAGTCGACCCTGCAGGAGCTCGTGTCCTCGGCGGGACTCCGCGTCGACGGGATCACCGGCGTCGATGCCACCCCGTATCCGCTGAGTCTCGTCGTCGCACCGAAGAACGATGTGGGAGAGGGGGAGCCGGGTCTGTCGATCACGTTGCGCTTCCGCCGCAGCGACTTCGACCCCACCCGGGCGCGGGAGATCCTCGACCTCTTCGTCGAGTGCCTGGCCCGGATCGCCGACGACCCGGACACCCGCCTGGGTGTGCTCGCGCACGGCGGTGGCGAACTGGATCTGCCTGCGTCACCGCGGAATCTCCGGCCGGCGACGCTGCCCGACATCCTCGCCGCATCCGTTGCCCGCCAACCGAACGCCATCGCGGTGACGTGTGGCGCGTCGGTGTCGTACCGCTGGCTCGACGAGCGGTCGAACCGAATGGCCAGACTCCTCCTGCGCCGGGGAGTCGGATCACAAGATGTGGTCGCCAGTGTGTTGCCGAGATCGCTCGACGCGGTCGTCGCCATCTGGGCGGTGGCCAAGACGGGCGCGGCATTCCTGCCGGTGGACCCGACCCTGCCTGCTGAACGGATCGGATACCTGCTCTCCGATGCCGATGTCAGGCTGGGTCTCACGCACGCCGGGACCGCTACCCTGGACGGTCCCGGCGTGCCCCCCGGCATCGAGTGGCTCGAACTCGACGACGAACGGCACCCGTGCCTGCTCGACGCCGAATCGGACGCACCGATCACCGACGCGGAGCGCGGTGGTCCGATCCGGATCGGTCAGACGGCCTACGTGATCTACACCTCCGGTTCGACCGGGATGCCGAAGGGTGTGCTGATCAGCCACCGCGGTCTCGCCCGGCTCGTCGAAGCGCAGCACCGCGTCCTGTTCGCCGACGACACCGCGAGTGTTCTCCAGGTGGCCTCGCCGAGCTTCGATGCCTCGGTGTTCGAGCTGCTGATGGCCCACGGTGCCGGTGGACGCCTGGTGGTCTCACCACCCGACGTGTACGGCGGCCCCGAGCTGGCCGAACTGATCCGCCGCGAACACGTGACGCACGCGGTGGTGACGCCGTCGGCTCTGTCGACCGTGCCCGAGGCGGATCTCGACACGCTGCGCGTGCTCGCACCCGCCGGTGAGGCGGTCGGCCCGGAGCTGGTCGCCCGGTGGGCGCCGGGACGCAAGATGATCAACATCTACGGTCCCACCGAGATCACCATCTGGGCCACGGCGAGCGAACCGCTCGATACGCACGGCCCGGTGACAATCGGCCGCGCGATCGGACCGGTCGCCGGTGCCGTGCTCGACACGTGGCTGCGCCCGGTACCCCAGGGTGTCGTCGGCGAGCTCTACCTCTTCGGGCCCGGACTGGCCGACGGCTACGTCGGGAAGCCGACGACGACTGCGGCCAGGTTCGTCGCCTGCCCGTTCGGTGACACCGGCGAGCGGATGTACCGCACCGGCGACCTGGTCCGGCGAACCGTCGACGATCAGCTGGAGTACCTGGGACGCAACGATTTCCAGGTCAAGATCCGCGGCACCCGGATCGAGATCGGCGAGATCGACGCGGCTCTCGGCGGCCGGTCCGACGTCGCCTACGCGGTCACCGTCGCCCGCAGCGACAACGGGATGCCGCAGACGCTGGTGTCCTACGTGGTGGCCGCGCCGGACGAGGAACTGTCCGGCGACGAACTGCGGGATTTCCTGTCGCAGAGTCTGCCGGCGTACATGGTCCCGGCCGCGGTCGTCGAACTCGATGAGGTCCCGCGGACCCCGACCGGCAAGCTGGACCGGGGTCGGCTGCCCGAACCCGTGTTCGCGGCAACCGAATTCCGGGCACCGTCGAATCCCGCGGAGTCCGCGGTGGCCACCGCCTTCGAAGAGGTGCTGGAGATCGACCGGGTCGGTGCCGACGACGACTTCTTCGCCCTCGGCGGCGATTCGCTGAGCGCGTCGGTGGTGGCGGCGCGGGTGGGTGCGGCGCTGGGAGTCCGTGTCCCGGTGCGTACCCTGTTCGAGGCCCCCACCGTGTCGGCCCTGGCCGCCCTGGCCGGATCGCTGCAGGAAGGACAGCGTGCCCCGCTGATCCCCGGTCCGCGACCGGAGCGGATTCCGCTGTCGCTCGCACAGCAGCGCATGTGGTTCCTCAACCGCATGGAGCCGGAGTCGCCCGCCTACAACATCCCGGTGCTGCTGAAGCTGACCGGACGCCTCGACATCGCGGCGCTGGAGGACGCGCTCGCCGACGTGATCGGCCGCCACGAGGTGTTGCGGACGATCTACCCCGACGACGCCGGTGAACCGCACCAGGTGGTGTTGGACCACGTCGCGGCCGCCGTCGAGGTGCGGTACGTGCCCGAGAGTGCGGTCGAAGAAGTGGTGACCGAGTTCGTGCGTCGCGGCTTCGACGTGACCACCAGGGTGCCGATCCGGGTGGGCCTCCTGCGTATCGACGAGCCCGGCAAGGCTGTCGGAGGCCGGTTGCACCAGGCCGGAGAGTTCCTGCTGGTCCTCGTCGTCCACCACATCGCGGGTGACGGGCAGTCCATGGCGCCGCTGGCACGAGATGTCATGGTCGCCTACGCGGCCCGGCTCGAAGGCCAGGAACCCGCCTGGGAACCGCTCGAGGTCCAGTACGCCGATTACGCGCTGTGGCAGCGGCGGGTCCTCGGGGAGCCCGACGATCCGCAGTCCCTCATGCACGCCCAGCTGGACTACTGGCGGTCGACGCTGGCGGAGATCCCGGATGTGCTGGATCTGCCCACCGACCGTCCGCGGCCCGCGGTCGCGAGCCTGTCCGGCGGTCACGTCCCGGTGGAGATCGACGCGCGACTGCACAACCGCCTCGTGGAACTCGCACGGTCGCGGAACGCGTCTTTGTTCATGGTCCTGCACGCCGCGCTCGCAACGCTTCTCGGCCGCTTGAGTGGTGGTGACGACATCGTCATCGGCACCCCGGTCGCCGGTCGTGGTGAGCCCGGACTCGAACCGCTGGTCGGGATGTTCGTGAACACTCTCGCCCTCCGCACGCCGCTCGACCGTGAGCAGTCCTTCGTCGACCTGCTGGGTCAGGTCAGGGACACCGACCTGCACGCCTATGAGCACGGTGACGTCCCGTTCGAGCGGATCGTCGAAGAACTGAATCCCCAGCGCTCGACGGCGCACCATCCGCTGTTCCAGGTGGCGCTGGCCTTCCAGAACCTCTCGAAGGTCGACGTCGCGCTACCCGAGGTGACCGTGTCCCGCGCGCAGGCCGACACCGGTGTCTGCCAGTTCGACCTGCAACTCGTGGTCGCCGACTCCTACGGCGAGAACGGTGCCGCCAAGGGCATCTCCGGCGCGATGATGTTCGCGAACGACCTCTTCGACCCCGAGACGGTCCAGGGCTTCGTCAAGCGACTGTGCCGGGTGCTGGAAGCGATCGTCGACGATCCGGACGCCCCCGTCGGCGAGATCGACTGGCTCGACGCCGCGGAACGTACCGACCTGCTGTCCCGCGTCGGCCGCCCGCGGCTCGCCGCCGAGGGACCGCCGCCGGTGCTCCTGCCGGAGGTCTTCGCCGCCGCCGTCCGCCGCAACCCGCGCGGTCCCGCGATCGTTGCCGGCGGATTCGAGTTGACCTACACCGAACTCGACCGTCGCTCGAATCGCCTGGCGCGCCACCTCATCCGACTGGGTGCGGCGACGGAACGGCCGGTCGCCGTCGCGGTCGAGAGGTCCCTGGACTCCGTGGTCGCCTGGTGGGCCGTAATCAAGTCCGGTGCCGCCTACGTGCCGGTCGACCCGCACTACCCGACTGCCCGCATCGACCAGATGGTCACCGATTCCGGTGCGTCGCTGGGCATCACGATGCTCGGCGCACGCGCGGGACTCCCCGGGACCATCGACTGGGTCGTCGTCGACGATCCGGCCGACGCCGCGCGCATCGACGCGCTCGACGACGGCGAGGTCGGGCAGGCCGATCGCATCCGGCCGGTACGTGCGGAGAACACGGCCTGGGTCGTCTTCACCTCCGGATCGACCGGTGTGCCCAAGGGAGTCGCGGTCAGCCACGCCGGGGTCGCCGACTACCTGTCCTCGCTGTTCGTCGATCCCGAGAGCGGTCCCACCTCCCGGGTCCTGCATTTCGCGTCGCCGTCCTTCGACGCCTCCCTGCTCGAGATCCTGCTGTCGATCAGTTCGTCCTCGGCGCTCGTGGTGGCGCCCACCGACGTCCGCGGCGGCAACGAGCTCGGCGACTTCCTCCGCGATCAGCGCGTCACCCACGCGTTCGTGACGCCCGCCGCCCTGGCGTCGGTCGATCCCGAGGGCCTCGACGACCTGCGCGAGGTGATGTCCGGCGGCGACGAGGTGCCGACGGATCTGATCACCCGCTGGGTGGGCGACGATCCGGCCCGTGCCCGCCGGTTCCGCGTGCTGTACGGCCCCACCGAGACCACGATCGTCGCGACCGCGACCGAACCGCTGAACGCGGGGGAGCGCTCGACGATCGGCACGCCGTTGGCCGGGATGCAGGCACTGGTCCTGGATCCGCGGATGCAGCCCGTGCCGGTCGGCGTGGCCGGCGAGCTCTACCTGGCCGGTCCGGCACTGGCCCGGGGCTACCTGAACCGCCCCGGTGTCTCCGCGTCGCGGTACGTGGCCCATCCCTTCGGCGAGCCCGGCGACCGGATGTACCGTACCGGCGATGTCGTCCGCTGGAATGCGGAAGGATCGCTGGAGTTCCTGGGACGCAACGACTTCCAGGTGAAGATTCACGGCTTCCGGGTGGAGCTCGGCGAGATCGACTCGGCACTGGGTGAGCATCCCGGGGTGTCGTTCGCGGTCACGGTGCCGCGGCGCGACAGCGGGGTCGGCATGCGCCTGGTCTCCTACGTCGTGCCCGCTCCCGGTGAGGTCATCTCGGGGGAGAAGCTGCGTGCGCTTCTCCTGGACTCGCTGCCGCCCTACATGGTCCCGGCCGCGGTCATGGTGCTCGACGAGATCCCGCTGACGCCGAGCGGCAAGCTCGACCGCAAGGCCCTCCCCGCACCCCTCATCGCGACCCGTCGCTTCCGCGCCCCGGCGTCCCCGGTGGAGGAGATCGTGGCGGGTGTCTTCGCCGATGTCCTCGGGATCGAGGGCGGCGTCGGTGCCGACGACGACTTCTTCGATCTCGGCGGCAACAGCCTCGCCGCGACCCGCGTCGTGTCGAGGATCGGCGCGGCCCTGGGCACCAACGTCGGAGTGTCGATGATCTTCGAGGCGTCGACGGTGTCGAAGCTGGCGGTCCGAGCCGAATCCCACACGGCCATCGGCCGGATCCCGCTGGGATCGCTGGATCGGCCGGACCGCATCCCGCTCTCGTACGCGCAGCAGCGGATGTGGTTCCTCAGCCGGATCGAGCCCGACTCGCCGGCGTACAGCATCCCGATCGTCGTCCGGCTGTCCGGGCACCTGGACGTCGACGCCCTTCAGGCGGCGATCGGCGACGTGGTCGCCCGCCACGAGATCCTGCGCACGGTCTACCCGTACATGGATGCCGAACCGACACAGGTGATCCTGCCGCCGGCCACCGACCGCGTGCCCGTGGTCGTCGCCTCGGTGCCCGAATCGGAGTTGCCGCGGGCGATGTCGCAGCTGCTGGCCCAGCCCTTCGACGTCACGTCGGAGGTCCCGGTGCGGATCAGGCTGTTCTCGCCCGGCGACGACGAGTGGGTGCTTGCGGTGGTCATCCACCACATCGGTGCCGACGGTTCCTCGTTGACGCCCCTCGCCCGGGACCTGATGAACGCGTACGCGGCACGCTCCAACGGTGACGAACCCGGCTGGGAACCGCTGCCGGTGCAGTACGCGGACTACGCGATCTGGCAGCGTGTGGTCCTCGGTGCCACCGACGACCCCGACTCGCTGCTCCGCGCCCAGATCGACTACTGGACAAAGCAACTGGCAGACGCGCCCGCCCTGCTCGAACTGCCCGCCGACCGTCCGCGGCCGCCGACGCAGTCCTACACCGGTGGCAACGTCCCGCTGACGGTGGACGCCGACCTGCACGCTGCTCTGCAGCAGGTCGCCCGTGCACACAACACGACGCTGTTCATGGTCTTCCATGCGGCGCTGGCCGCACTGCTGGCGCGACTCGCGGCGACCGACGACGTGGCGATCGGCACCCCGTACGCCGGTCGCGGCGAACGCGAACTCGACGACCTGATCGGCATGTTCGTCAACACGCTCGTCCTCCGCACTCAACTGCGCCAGGACATGACCCTGCGCGAGCTGATCGACGACGTGCGGGACACCGATCTGGCGGCCTTCGGGCACGCGGACGTCCCGTTCGAACGACTTGTGCAGGAACTCAATCCGGTTCGGTCCGACGCCTACAACCCGCTGTTCCAGGTGATGCTGGCGTTCCAGAACATCTCTTCGGCGGACATCGAACTGCCGGAGCTGTCGGTGTCCGCCGTCGAGCCAGACACCGGGATGTCCCTGTTCGACCTGCAGGTCACGGTGTCGGACACCTACGACGCGAGCGGAGCGCCGGCCGGACTCCGCGGCGGGATCACCTTCGCCACCGACCTGTTCGACGCGTCGACGGTCGCCGGCTTCGGCGAACGCCTGGTGCGGATGCTCAGCGCGCTCGCCGAGGATCCCGCACGGCTGGTCCACGAGGTCGACCTCCTCGACGACACCGAACGCGATGCGGTCCTGCTGCGGTGCAACGAGACCGCGCACGCCGTCGACTCCACCGCCACACTCGCGTCGCTCTTCGCCGACTCCGCGGCCCGGTTCGCCGACAGCCCGGCGATCACGGCCGGCGACGTCACCCTGACCTACGCGGAGTTCGGCGGCCGCGTCAACCGGCTGGCGAGGTGGCTCGTCTCCCGCGGGGTCGGACCCGATTCCCTGGTGGCGCTGCGGATGCGGCGTTCGCTGGACCAGGTCACCGCGATGTACGCGGTGCACGCCGCCGGTGGCGCGTACGTGCCGATCGATCCCGGTCACCCGGCCGAGCGGATCGACTACATGCTCGAGTGCGCCGATCCGGTCGTGGTCCTCACCTCGCTCGACGGTGTCGATCTCGAGGGCTTCGACGATGCGCCGCTGACCGACGCTGACCGGCACGGTCCGCTCACCCCGGCGAATCTCGCCTACGTCCTGTTCACCTCCGGGTCCACCGGTAGGCCGAAGGGCGTTGCGGTATCGCACCGCTCGGTGGTGAACCAGGTGCTCTGGATCAGCGACGAATACGACCTGAACATCGCGGACGTCGTTCTCCAGAAGACCCCGGCCACCTTCGACGTCTCGGTGTGGGAGCTCTTCGCCACTCTCGCGGTGGGGGCGCGGCTGGTGATCGCACGGTCGGACGGTCATACCGACCCCGACTACCTGACCGACACGATCGCCCGGGAACGCGTGACCATCACCTCGTTCGTTCCGTCGATGCTCGCGGTGTTCGCCGACTCCGCGAGAACTGTTGCGCTGGACTCGCTGCGGGCACTACTCGTGGCGGGTGAGGCGTTCGGCCCGGACGTCGTGGCCGCGGCGCGACGGATGCTGCCGGGGGTGGAGCTGCACAACCTCTACGGTCCGACGGAGTTCACGGTGCACGCCACCGCGTATGCAGCCCATCCCGGTGACACCGGTGCCGTGCCGATGGGCCGGCCGGTGTGGAACGCCCGTGCCTACGTGCTCGATTCGAGGCTGCGGCCCGTGCCCATGGGGGTGACCGGCGATCTGTACCTGTCGGGGACCCAGGTGGCCCGCGGTTACCACGGCCGCCCCGGCCTGACCGCGGAACGGTTCGTGGCCGACCCGTTCGCGCCGGGCGAGCGGATGTACCGAACCGGCGACCTCGTTCGTCGACGCCCGACCGGCGACCTGGAGTACCTGGGCCGCAGCGACTTCCAGGTCAAACTGCGCGGTCTGCGCATCGAACTCGGTGAGATAGAGGCGGTGTTCGCCGAACACCCGAAGGTGGCCCGCGCGGTCGCCACGGTCACCTCGACCGAGACTGTCGAGTTCCTCGCGGTCTACCTCGTGCCGGCGAGCGGAGACGCCGAATCGCTGGACACCGACGAGGTGATGGCCTTCGCGTCGACGGAGCTGCCGGGCTACATGATGCCGACCGCCGTGCTGGTGCTGGAGACGGTGCCGCTGACCGCGTCGGGCAAGCTCGACCGCAAGCGACTGCCCAAGCCGACGGTGAACACCGCGGAGTTCCGCGAACCGTCCACGTGGCTGGAAGGTGAGATCGTCCGCACCTTCGAACACGTCCTGGGCGTGCAGCGGGTGGGTGTCGACGACGACTTCTACGAACTCGGCGGCAACTCGCTGAGGTCGGTGCAGGTGGTCAACGATCTGAAGAGCGAACTGCACATGGACATCCCGGTCCGGTGGATGCTCTCCGCCTCGAGCCCGGCCGATCTGGCCCGGCGGATCGAGGACTGGATGGGCAACGGCGAGGGCGCCGACGAATCCATGGAGTTCGACGCCTTGCCGCCGCTCGGTCTCGACGTCCTGCTGCCCATCCGGCCGGGTGGGGAGAAGCCGCCGCTGTTCTGCGTCCATCCCGCATCCGGTCTCTCGTGGGCCTACCACACCCTCGGCCGGCACCTCGCGTCCGGACGGCCGGTATACGGCCTGCAGGCACCGCAGATCGGTGGCGAGAACGATGGTCCCACAACGGTGTCGGGTCTCGCACGTCGCTACTTCGACGAGATCCGGACCGTGCAGCCGCACGGGCCGTACCACCTGATGGGGTGGTCGCTCGGCGGCACGATCGCTCATGCGGTGGCCGCCGAGATGCGGGCCGCCGGGGAAGAGGTCGCGTTGCTCGCGATGCTCGACACCGAGGCCGACGCCGTCGACACCGACGCGATCCAGACGATCACGGCCGGTGAACTGATCAGCAACCTCGGACCGGTCCTCGGCATCGACTTCGTCAGCGCCGACGCGACCGCGGAAGAGGCGGCCGAACAGATCGCCGAGCGTCTCGGGACCGGGCTCGGCATCGATGCCGACTCCATCGAGAACCTCACCGAGGCATACAACATGCTGATCCGGGCACTGGGTGACTGGCAGCCACCCGTCGTCGACGTCGACCTGCGGTACTTCACCGCGGTTCGCGATCGGCGAGCGGATGCGGTCGGCCACGACGGGTGGGCACCCTATGTCCGCGGCGACATCTCGAATGTCGACGTCGACGTGCACCACCTCGGAATGACCGAGAACGAGGCGATCATCCGGATCGCCGGGATTCTCGACGAGTACATGACTCGCGCAAACGGTCACGAAGCCGGCCGTTCCGGGTCTAGCGTTTTCAACAATGGGAGATTCACCATCAAGAAATGAGGTAGTCCATGAGCAGGTCAGGGACTTCGACCGAGCTACGCCGAACGCGCTTCCAGGGCTTGCGTGTTCGACGCCCAGCGGTCGCGATGTTGGGGTGTGCGATGGCCGCGTCGTTCGCGGTTACCGTGCCCGCCCACGCCGCCACCCCGGCGGCGGGCCCGCCGACACCGGGGATCGCGACGGTGGGGATCCCCACGATGGCGCTTCCGGCGGGGGCATTGCCGGACCTCCGCCCGGTGTCCCAGGTGGTGGTGTCCACTTCCGTTGGGCCCAAACAGGAATCGGTGGTGACATCGACCTGGCCGCGGGTCAGCGCGGGGGACAACACGATCCACCCGACGCCCCTGGGGCCCGCCCGTCGGGTCGCCGACCAGACCGCCGCGGCCGGCGACGTCGTGCGGATCGGAAACCTCGAACTCCGCCGCCCGCGCGCCGTGTCTCCGCAACTCGCCTCGGACATCAGCGCTGGGTCCGGTGAACTCGTCGCTGGGATCTCCGATGTTCTTCGGAGTAACGGGGTTTCGACCGCCCGCGCCGACAAGGTCGCCGAACAGATGGTCGGGGACGCCGCGGTCGGCGGCGTGATCGGCGCCGGGGTGGCGGCTCCGCTCGCCCTCGCCGTCGGCGGTGTCGTCGGTGGTGGGCTCGGGCTTCTCCTCACGCTTCCGCTCTGGCCCACCGGTCTGGTGTTCGGGCCGCTCATCGGAACAGCCGTGGTCGCGACTCTCGTAGCGCTCCCGGCCGTCGCGGCCGGTGTCGCCATCGGCGCGGCGCACGGCTACGACAAGGGATGGAAGGTGCCGCTCAACCGCAAGCCGGCCAAGCGGCCCCAGCCGACGACGGCCTCGCTCGATCGGGCCCCGGCGCTGGTGGCGCCATCGGTACCGGCGACCTCCATCAAGCGGCTGACCCCGATGCCCGCCGTCAAGCAGGTGGCCTCGGCGCCCGTGGTGAAGCGCGTGACGCCGACACCGGCGGTGAAGCAGATCGCGCCGTCGGCGCCCGCCCGTCGTGATGCGTTGCCGTGCACGTGGGCACGGATTGCCGAGGTCGCACTACAGGGAGGTGCCATCGGCAGCTGCTGAGCGCACGCGAGAGATCGGCCCTGACGCAGTCGCGGACTGCGTCAGGGCCGATCTCTGCTCTGGCTGCTTTCGTTCTCGCTAAGGCCGATGCTCGATCAGCATCCGGACCGCGCCGACGATCGTGTCGACGAGACCCTCGGCGGTGTGGCCGCCGAGTTCGCCGCGCTGTTCGTCGGCGCGCATCATGATGACCGACTCGACGAGGCGGAAGGGCAGCAGACAGCGCTTGTCTGCCGGATCGCCCAGCACCGCCGAGGTAAGGGCCGCGTAGGCGGCCGCGAGTTCCTGTCGCGCGGAGCGAAATTCAACGAAGCGCGGTTCCCCGACCTCGGGCAGCAGGTAGAGCGCCCCGAGGTTCCAGCGTGCGCGGGCGAGCTGTTCCACGTCGTAGCGGGCCAGGGTGAGCAGTCGCTCCAGCGCCGGTCCGTCGGCATCGAGCAGCGTGCGGGCCTGCTCGACCGAGCCGACGACCGTGGTCTCCAAGAGGTGCGCCAGGATGTCGTCCTTGGTGCTGAAGTGGTGGTACATCGAGGCCTGCCTGATGCCCACCGCCTCGGCGATCATCCGGGTCGACGTCCCGGTGTATCCGTGGCGGGTGAAGAGCTCGGCCGCGGCGTCGAGGATCTCGTCGCGAGCGGTCTCGCCCCGGCGCCTCGACGGCACCAGGCGTGGGCGCCCGGGGCTGCCGGACGTGGTGGCCGTGCGCGTGCCGGTCGCCATGATTCCTCCTGCGTTGGTGGATGTTCTCGACCTAGTTGACCATGCTCGAGAGTCCCCGGATGGCCGTGCGATCCCGCGACCTGCGCCGATTAACGCAGTCGTTACCGACGTTTTCGCAGACGGAACAGAACGGTCAATCGAAAGAAACGTGCGTTCGCTTATCTGTCACCTGACAGATACGCGCTCAACGAGGAGCTCCTCGAGAAGAAAGAACGCATCATGACCTCAACCCCGGAAAAGACCGTCGCGCAACCGGTCACCGCCCCGGCCGGTGACTTCGACGCCGACGACCTCTCCGATCTCGGTTACGACCAGCAGCTGCACCGGTCGCTCGGCAAGTTCGCCTCCTTCGCGGCCGGCTTCTCCTTCGTCTCGATCCTGACCACGGTCTTCCAGTTCTTCGGCCTGGGTTTCGGGTTCGGCGGCCCGGCCTTCTTCTGGACGTGGCCGATCGTCTACGCGGGTCAGTTCCTGGTGGCTCTGTGCTTCGCCGAAATCGCTGCGCGCTATCCGATCTCGGGTGCGATCTACCAGTGGTCGCGCCGCATGGGTGGTGAGGTCATCGGCTGGTTCGGCGGCTGGTTCATGATGATCGCGCAGGTCGTCACGGCGGCCGCGGCGGCCATCGCCCTCCAGGTGGTGCTGCCGTCGGTGTGGATGGGCTTCCAGATCGTCGGCGACGATCCCACGCTCACCAGCACCAGCGGGGCGTCGAATGCGGTCCTGTTGGGTTCGATCCTGCTGGTGATCGTCACCGCCATCAACTGTGTCGGCGTCACCTGGATGAGCCGCGTCAACAGCATCGGCGTGGTCTGCGAACTCGTCGGCGTGATCGCGGTGATCCTGGCGCTGTTCACCCACGCCCAGCGCGGTCCGGGTGTCGTCTTCGACACCGGCGTCCCCGGTCAGCAGCCCGGTTACATCTGGGCGTTCATCGTCTCGGGGCTGATGGCCGCCTACGTGATGGTCGGATTCGGCTCGGCCGGTGAACTCGCCGAGGAGACCCGCGACCCGCGCCGCGTCGCACCGCGCACCATCCGGATGGCACTGACGGTCTCGGCCATCGGCGGCGGCCTGATGCTGCTGGGCGCGCTCATGGCCGCGCCGACGCTCAGCGAGGAACTCGCCATCGGCGGCCTGCCCTACGTGCTGGACTCGGTGCTCGGAAGCTTCTGGGGCAAGGTCCTGCTCTGCGACGTCGCGGTGGCGATCTTCATCTGCACCCTCGCCATCCAGACCGCATGCTCCCGCCTGATGTTCTCGATGGCACGCGACGGCCGGCTCCCGTTCTCGAAGCAACTGGCACACGTCAATTCGCGGACGGGCACCCCGATCGCGCCATCGATCCTCATCGGCGTGCTCTGCATCGGCGTCCTGGTGGTCAACGTTGGCAACTCCGCGATCTTCGCGACGCTCGCCAGCGTGTGCATCATCCTGATCTACCTGGCCTACCTCGCCGTCACCGGTCCGATGCTCTACCGCCGGTTCCAGGGCTGGCCGCACACCGGCGGTGTCGACGCCGGCGGCCGGAAACTGTTCAGCCTCGGCCGCTTCGGGATCGTGGTGAACCTCCTCGCCGTGCTCTACGGGGCACTGATGGTCGTCAACCTCGCCTGGCCACGTGCCGAGGTCTTCGATCCCGCCGGCGACATGCCGATCCTGCGCTGGGCCGGACCGATCGTCATCGCGGTGACCGTCCTCGCCGGCATCGCGTGCTTCCCTCGCGGCAAGGAACATCCGAAGCCCGTCGACCCCGCCAAGTCCTGACTCGGGCCGAGGGTTGCGCCCACCCTTGCTGCCTGAGGTGCGAGGAGCGCAAGCCGCCGGGCTGAGTAAGCGACGAAGGAGCGCATCGAAGTCGACGAGCCACGAAGGCCCGGTGACCCGAGCTCCACAAACCCCGACCACACCCACATTCCGAGGAGACATCCGACATGACCATCACCGCCACCGGCACCGGGACCACCGCGGGAGCCCGCGAACACGCCCGGTCGCAGGCCGGTCGCATCACCGACAGCATGCCGGTCGTCCCGGCGTCGAACTGGCCGAACCCGCCCGCCGATGTGGATCCCGCTTCCCTCACCTGGGCCGAGACCGTGCCCGGGGGGAGGTACACGAGCAAGGTCCTGGCCCGCGGCACGCGGCTGAGGCTGCACGACGTCGCCGGCTCGGCCTGCGCACACATCCTGCTGTGGCGCGCCGACGCACCGTGGGAGCGGCTCAATGCGGCCGACACCGTGAAGGTTCCGTGGCAGGCCTACCTCGGTTCCGGGCATCCGCTGCTCAGTGACCAGGGACGCGTCCTGGCAACGATCGTCGCCGACGGTTCCGGGCACCACGACGCACTCTGCGGCACCACGACTCTCGCGGCCAACACCGCGAAACACGGGGACGGGAAGGTGCATTCGGCCAGCCCGGCGGGCCGTGAGATGTTCACCCTCGCCGCCGCGAAGCACGGCTTGACCCCGACCGACGTCGCCCCCTCGGTGTCGTTCTTCCACGGTGTGAAGGTCGACGACGACGGGTCGTTGCGCTCCACCGGTTCCGCGGGAGCCGACACATCGGTCGACCTGATCCTGCACCTGCCGTGTGTCGTGGCGATCGCGAACACAGCACATCCCGTCGATCCGTCGCCGACGTTCGACACCACCTCGCTCGAGGTGCTCGCGTGGAAGGCCCAGCCCGATCTCGACGCTCTGCTGGCCGGTGTCGCGGACACCGATCCCGAGTACCAGCGTGCCGTCGCCAACTCCGAAGACGTCTGGGCCGCAGCTCATTTCTGAGCTGCCCAATCTGAGAGAGGACACCACTCGTGACCACCACCATCGATCTCACCGCGGCACCCGCGGCCGATCTCGCCCTCGCTGACGGCACGGTCGTCGACGACGCCATCGTGGGCGAACGCGGCCCCTGGTCGGGCGTCGTCGCCGCCGGCGACATACTCACCATCGTCGACCTCCACGGCAATCAGGCCGTCGACACCCTCTTCTACGGGGCGGCCGATCACGCCAAGCGCTACTCGGCGCAGGCCACGATCGCCGCGCAGGGCAACATCTTCCTGACCACCGGCACCGTCATCCGCGACCAGGAGAGCGAACCGCTGATGACGATCGTCGCCGACGAGGTCGGCAACCACGACACCGTGGGCGGCGCCTGCTCGCAGGAATCCAACACCCTCCGCTACGGCCACCACACCAGGCATCAGCACGCGTGCGTCGAGAACTTCCTGATCGAGGGCAGCCGCCACGGACTCGGCAAGGCCGATCTGGTCGGCAACGTCAACTTCTTCATGAATGTGCCGGTCGATCCCGACGGCTCCCTCGGCATCGTCGACGGCCTGTCGGCCCCGGGCAAGCGCCTGGCACTCCGGGCCGAGGTCGACACCCTGGTGCTGATCTCCAACTGCCCGCAGATCAACAACCCCTGCAACGGATTCGATCCGACCGCGGTCCGCGTCATCGTGACCCGGCCCGTGGTCTGACGGCCAGTCGCGTCGATTTCCGCACCGCACAACGACCTTCGAGGAACCACACCATGACTGCCTCCACCGGGGCCGCCACGCCCGCCCCCGTCACCGTCCTGCGGTCCGGTCCGCTCACCACCATCCAGGACTGGCCCGGTCGTATCGGGTACTGGAAGGTCGGCGTCCCACCCTCCGGGCCCATGGACGACCTGTCGTTCCGCCTCGCCAACCTCGCGGTCGGCAACCCCGAGACAGCTGCTGGTCTCGAGGTCACCCTGATGGGTCCGGCGCTGCGGTTCGACGCCGACGCCGTCGTGGCCGTCACCGGCGCACCGGTGACCGTCACCGTCAACGGACGGACTGTGTCGCAATGGGTTCCGCTGTCGGTGTCGTCAGGTGACGTCCTCGACGTCGGAACAGTGGGGACGCTCGGCATGCGGGCGTACATCGCGGTGTCCGGCGGGCTCGACGCCGAGGACTACCTCGGAAGCCGTTCCACGTTCACGATGGGCCGCTTCGGGGGTCTCGACGGCCGTCCGCTCGCGGCCGGTGATCAGCTCACCCTGCTCGGCGGATCGACCGGCCCGGCGCGGCGCATCCTCGGCGACGAGCAGCCCGCCTTCACCAACACCTGGCAACTGGCGGTGACCGTCGGTCCGCACGGTGCGCCGGAGTTCTTCACCGAGGCCGACATCGGCGACGTCTTCGCCACCGACTACGAGGTGCACTTCAACTCCGACCGGACCGGCATCCGGCTGATCGGTCCCAAGCCGCGATGGGCGCGCAACGACGGAGGCGAGGCCGGACTGCACCCGTCGAACATCCACGACAACGCGTATTCCGTCGGCGCCCTGGATTTCACCGGCGACACCCCGATCCTGCTCGGGCCCGACGGCCCGAGTCTCGGCGGGTTCGTGTGCCCGGTGACGGTCGTGACCGCCCAGCGGTGGAAGCTCGGTCAGCTCAAGCCCGGTGACACGATCCGGTTCGTGGCCGTTCGCAGCGAGGCGACCGCCTCGCCGAAGGAGACCGGTCTCGGCCGGCGTGCCAGCTTCGTCGACGTTCTGTCCGCGGGCGGCGACGCCGACAACGGCATCCTCGGCTCGACGACGACCGCCGACGGATCGACGGCGGTGACCTACCGCCGCTCCGGTGACGACAACATCCTCGTCGAATACGGTGACATGCAACTGGATCTGGCCCTGCGCGCCCGCGTGCACGCGCTGAGCGAACGCATCGCCGCCGAGAAGCCCCGGGGCCTCATCGATCTCACGCCCGGCATCCGGTCGCTGCAGGTCAAAGCCGACCCGGACATGTGGTCGCAGTCCCGGATGCTCCAGTGGCTCATCGAATGTGAGAGCCAGCTGCCCGCGGCCGAGGATCTCGTGGTCCCCAGCCGAACGGTGCACCTGCCCCTGTCGTGGGACGACCCGGCCACCCGCGAGGCCATCAAGCGTTACATGCTCGGCGTGCGCTCCGACGCTCCGTGGTGCCCGTGGAACATCGAGTTCATCCGCCGCATGAACGGTCTCGACTCCGTCGACGACGTCCACCGCACGGTCTTCGACGCCAGCTACCTGGTGCTCGGCCTGGGCGACGTGTATCTCGGTGCGCCGGTTGCGGTCCCGCTGGACCCGCGGCATCGGCTCGTCACCACGAAGTACAACCCCGCCCGGACCTGGACCCCGGAGAACGCGGTCGGCATCGGCGGAGCCTACCTGTGCATCTACGGCATGGAGGGCCCCGGCGGTTATCAGTTCGTCGGACGCACCACGCAGGTGTGGAACCACCGGCACCCACAGTCGGCGCCCGGCTTCGATCCCCAGCATCCCTGGCTGCTGCGCTTCTTCGACCGCATCTCCTGGTATCCGGTCAGTGCCGAGGAACTCCTCGACATGCGCGCCGATGTCGCGGCCGGGCGCGGGGACAGCACGAAGATCGTCGACGGTGTCTTCTCGCTCGCCGAGCACCAGCAATACCTCGACGACAATGCCGCCGACATCGCCCTCCGGCGCGAGAAGATGGAGATCGCCCGCGCCGAGGAGCGTCAGAGATGGTCCGCGCAGGGCGAGTTCGCCGCCGACCTGAGCGCGGTCGGGGCCGAGAACGAGGAGCGGGTGGCATGAGCAGGGTCGACGAGATCTACATGCGGATCGCCGAGGCGGACCGTCCCGAGGTATTCATCGCGCTGCGTCCGCAGGCGGAGGTCGCTGCCGAGTACGACGCGGCTCTCGCGGCCGGCGGGCCACTGGCCGGCACCGTCCTCGCGGTCAAGGACAATGTCGACGTCGCCGGGTTGCCGACCACGGCAGCGTGCCCGGGCTACGCCTACACGCCCGCGGCCGACGCCCCGGCGGTCGCGGCATTGCGGGCCGCCGGTGCGGTGATGATCGGGAAGACGAACCTCGACCAGTTCGCCACCGGCCTCGTCGGAACACGAAGTCCGTTCGGTGCCGTTCGGGATTCGCGACGGCCCGAATACATCTCGGGCGGTTCGAGTTCGGGGTCCGCGGTGGCCGTGGCACTCGGGTTCGCCGACATCGCGATCGGCACCGACACCGCCGGTTCCGGCCGCGTGCCCGCCGGACTCCAGGGACTTGTCGGGATCAAGCCGACGGTCGGGTCGATCTCCACCGACGGCGTCGTGCCAGCGTGTGCCAGCTATGACACCGTGACGATCTTCGCGGCCGACCTGCCACTGGCGAACCGTGCGATGGCAGCGATGTCCGCCGCGCAGGGACCACGGCCGTTCGGCACGTCGGCGCCCCTGGCCGCACCGGAACGACCCGTCGTCGCCGTACCCGCCGAACTGCCGGACCTCGACGAGGCGTGGCGTGCCGCATTCGCCGAGGCGGTGCTGCGGGCCGAGGACGCCGGACTCGTGATCAAGACCATCGACCTGTCGCCCTTCCTTGCGGCGGCGAAGCTGCTGTACGAGGATGCGCTCGTCGCCGAACGACACGACGCCGTCGGCGACTTCCTGGATGCGACGGACGCGGACGACGTCGGGCTCGATCCCACCGTCGCCGGGATCATCGGTGCTGCTTCCCGATTCACCGCCGTCGACCTCCTGCGCGCACGCCGACGCCTCACCGAACTCCGTGCGGAGGCCATGGGGGAGTGGGGCGACGCGACCGTGCTGATGGTCCCGACCGCGCCGGGGCACCCGACGATCGCCGAGGTCGCCGCCGACCCGGTCGGCGTCAACTCGCGAATGGGCACGTACACCAACTTCTGCAATCTCTTCGACCTCTGCGGAATCGCCGTGCCGAGTGGCGTCGTGGCCGAAACCCAGGGCAGCGAAGCACAATTCGGTGTCACCCTGCTGGGTGCGGCGCACGAGGACGCGGTTCTCATCGAAGTGGCGGCCCGGTTCCTCGGCGTCCCCGATGTCGGGGCGTCGTGGGTGGAGACCGAGGAGTCGGTCGAGCTCGCGGTCTTCGGTGCGCACATGCGGGGCGGTCCGCTCACGCACGAACTCAGCGAACGGGGTGCCCGCTGGGCGGGGGAGATCGCGACGACGCCGACCTACCGCCTCGTCGCGCTCGACACCACTCCGCCGAAGCCCGGTCTGATCCGCGATCCTGTTGTGGGACAGGCGATCCGGGGTGAGGTCTGGCGACTGTCTGCGTCCGCGCTGGGCGAGTTCCTCGCTGCTCTCCCGGAACCGATGATGCTGGGCAAGGTCGAGGTGGCCGCCGGGGAGACCGGTCCCGCACGATGGATCGTCGGCTTCGGCTGCGCGGCCGACGCCGGTGCTGCCGGAACGGAACTCGACCGCGACCGCTGGTAGTCACGGCGTAACCGCCCGCTCCTCATCGGTATGACATCGAACCCGCAAACCGGGCTCGATGTCATACGGAACCGAGCGCCTCGCGCGATGACTGTCGACCTCCGACCTGGTCGTTTGTCCAACCCGGTGGTTTTGTGACAGGCCTCGTTTCGGCTACCAATTTTCGATTTCCGATGCTTAACTTGCTCAGCGCAAGGGGTGGGGAGAAAGAAAGTTGGACGAGTGACCAGCATGGGGCGGAACCGAACTCAGCGTTCGGAGAAGGTCGCGCGGCGCGCGGACCGCAAGCAGAAGCGTCAGCACCGCGTCGTCGCGGGCGCGGCCGCGATCGCCACGGTGGCCGCGATCGGCGCCGGGCAGGCGATGGAGCCGGCGGCCGCGGAGGCCTCGGCGCTGGACGACCTCAAGAAGTGGTCTGCTGGTTTCAACCAGGGCAATCCCATCGGGAATCTCGTCACCGGCCTCGGTAACGGGCTCGGTGCGAACCTCGCCGCGGAATGGCGTGTCGAATCATGCCTCTCGGGAGGTGCGCGCGGCGGCGCCGATTGTTCTCAGTCGAACACCGACTGGGGCGGTCTCGGGATCGCAGTCGTTCTCCCCGATCGGATCGAGGTCGTCCCGGTCACCGTTTATGACCCGGTCAAGAAGACCTACGACACCCTTTCCGGGTCGGCGCTGGGTGACATTGCCCGATGGTTGGGTCTGGATGTGCCGAGGGCGATGACTGACGCGCCGGGCACCGAGGGCTCGGCGAAGGTCATCGGCAACGGCTTCCAGCTCGCCGTGGCGTTCCGCGAAGGCGACGCGACTGCCATCTCGTACCTGCCGTTGAGCATCGCGACCGCGGGAGCGAGCGACGGCCGCACGGCCAAGTCCTTCGCCCTCCTCGGCATGGCCCACGCCTGGAACACCGGCGACCTCCCGGTCACCGTGCTGGGCAAGGAGATCCTCGAGATCCCCGGCATCAAGGGCGTCGGCTGCTACGGCGGCCTGACCGGTGCGTACGCCGACGGCGTCGGAGCCTGCGCGAATGTGCTGGGCACCTTCGACTTCCGTTACCAGCAGCCCAACGGTGAGGTGCAGTTCGCGCTCACCGACCCGACGGCGCTGCTGTCAGACCCGACGGGTGTCCTCGGCGACGCCGGTCAGGAAGCGCTGCAGGGAATCCTGGCGTCGATTCTGAGCGGTTCCGGCATCGACTTCGACGGCGACTGGATGTCCCTCTCCAAGGACTTCTCCCGCCTGAGCATCGGCGGCGACTACGACCTGTTCAGCGGCAACTTCCTCCGCCTCACCAGTGACTACGGCTTCACCGGGCCGATCACCGTCGACTGGCTGGGTTCCCAGGTGACGTTCCGCCCGCTGGTCGAGGTGAACGGCGAGTACCGTCCGAACCGCCTCGGCCTCCCGGTCATCACCTTCGGGCAGCTCGACACCGGCGAGATCGTCCCGGTCATCCACATTCCGAGCTATGAGTTCCCCTTCGGCATCCCGGCGACCGGCGGCGCGGTGATCCCGCAGTCGAACGCCGTCGCCCGGGTCGCGGCCTCGGCTCCCACCGCGTTCGCGGCGTCGACCTTCGCGGAGCCGGAAGCCGCAGAGTTCGTGGGCCCCGATCTCGTGGCGGCGCCCGAGATCGCATCCGACGACTCGGGCAGCGACGTCGTCGACGAGTACGTCGGCAAGCATCGGGCGGCCGATGACGGCTACGAAGGCAAGCACCGCGCCCCTGAGGCCTCCGACGCCGGGGATTCCGACGCCGGCCCGGACAACGGCTCTGACAACGGCTCCGACAACGGTGACTCGGATTCGGACGGCGGCTCGGACTCCGCGAGCTCCGGCGGCGACGCCGGCTCGGACAGCGGTTCCAGCTCGGCCGGTGACTCCGGTTCGGACAGCGGCAGCGGCAGCTCCGGCGCCGGCCGCGACGCCGACTCGGGCAGTGGTTCCGGCAGCGACTCGGGCTCGTCGAGCGGCTCCGGCGCCGAAGCGGCCTGACACCGGCCGCCCACAGACCGGCGCCCCGGCATTGGACTCGATCCGTGCCGGGGCGTCGACCATTCTCCAGCCCCCGACCGGGGAGTCAGGGCTCACGGTCGGTCGACGGATCGACCTCCGGCCGACCCGGACGACAAATGACTACGCTGGTCGAAAAGCGGAGCCGACCAGGGAGGCCGTGATGGCGATCGATCGCGACAGAAGCAGAGCAGTGTCGGAGGTCGTCCGGCAGCATCCGGTGATGAGCCTGGTCGCGGTGTCACCGGGCGTCGCCGTGTTCGTGGTCCTGCTGGTGCTCGACCAGACGTTCCTGGCGATCCTCTTCGCCATCCTGGCCGTCGGCGGCGGGGTGTACCTGCTGTCCCGCAAGCGGTGAGCACGACGCCCGCGCGGTGAACCCCGACTCGACGATCCGCGCGGCTACAGTGGTGGCCAATGAGCCCGACCGCATCGCTGCGCGGTGCCGGCGGGCACATGCGGGTGAAGGGAGTGTGGGCGCATGATCGACGATTCGGGACGTCACCACGGCCGGACGGCCGGGCGGCCGGGTCACTGACCATGTCCACGCGCGTCGATGCCTACATCTGGGCCATCCGCCTGACCAAGACCCGATCCGCGGCGGGTGCCGCATGCCGTGGGGGCCATGTCCGCGTCAACGGCGTGACGGCCAAGCCCGCCCAGCCGGTGGTTCCGGGTGACGAGGTCCGCGTCCGGCTCGACGGGCGCGAACGCATCGTCGAGGTCACCAAGACCATCAACAAGCGGGTGTCGGCGCCGATGGCCGCCGAGTGCTTCATCGACCGGTCGCCGCCACCGCCGCCCAGGGAGATCCTGGCGAGTCAGCCGCGTCGTGACCGCGGTGCCGGCCGACCCACCAAACGCGAACGGCGACAACTCGATCGGCTCCGCGACTCGAGCTTCCTCGTCGCCTTCCTCGCCGTCGTCGTGCTGCTCGTCGGTGGTTGTTCGGACGACGAGCCGTCCGACCCGAACAGGCCGAACACCCCCGAGGCGCCCGCGCAGGCCGGTTCCGGGCCGTTCTTCGGCAAATGCGGCGGCGTGACGCTGGAAGAGGTCACCCGCATCACCGGCTTCGGCGGACTCACCGAGACCGTCAACAACACGTCGGTGTGCGAATGGGACACCACCGGCTCGCGGACAGGGGCCGTCGCCTCGTTCAACTGGTACCGCGGTTCGCCGATCGGCCGCGAAGAGGCCAACGTGAAGCTGTCGCGCGACGTGACCAACAAACTCGAGATCGACGGTCACCAGGGGTTCATCGGCTATACCCAGTCAGGCCAGATCTGTGAGGTCGGTATGGGATTCGGCGCCGACTTCTTCGAGTGGTCGATCCGGGGCGACGCGGTCGAGGCGCGGCCCATCGAGCAGATCTGCGACGCCGCACGGGAGTTGGCGAAGCTGTCCATCGAGCGTGCCTCATGAGGCGGTCACTCGCGGTCCTCGTCGCGCTTCTCCTCGGCCTGACCGCACTCGTCGGTTGCGCGCGCACGGTCGACGGTGAGCCGGTGCCGGTGGGCGCCGCCGGACAGTCCGGCAGCAGCGACATCGACACCGATCAGTTCGACAAACTGCTTCTCGAGTGCGACGTGCTTCCCGACGCGATGATCGCCGACGTGGTGGCCGGCGGTGGGTTCGCCGAACGGTCCTTCAGCGGTGCCATCTGCCGGTGGCTGGTGTCCGGCGCGACCGACGTCGTCAGCGTGACGTTCAACTGGTTCGAGTGGGGCAACGTCAACCTCGAGAAGGAGACGGCCAAGAAGCTCGGTTTCCAGACCGAGAACATCAAGGTCGCCAGCCAGTCCGCCTTCACGCAGCGCGACCCCAACCGTCCGGGCGTCTGCGGGGTCACCGCGCGGGCTCCCAGTCGCGGGATCTTCACCTGGTTCGTCGAACCCCGCAGCGCACCCGCGGGCGACCCGTGCGAGGCTCCGATCAAGCTCATGGAGCTGCTCCTCCAGGGTGGTCAGTAGCCCCGGACTTCGTAGGTGCGCGCTGTCTACGGGTTCCTTCTACCGATTGGTGGGTAGCGGCCCCACCACGACACTCGCCGCGACGACCAGCTCGTCGCCGGTGCCGGGCATCATCAGCCACACGGTCAGGTGATCGCCCTCGCGGACACGACGCAGGAGCAGACGCGTCCCGGGAACGATGGGCCGCAGGTACTCGATGACGACGCGGTGCGGCATGTCGACGAGGTCGGGGTGCTCGACCAGCTCGTCCTCGATGGCCTCGAGGTAGGCGGCGTTGTTGAGGTGCTTGAAGGGGTCGAAGTCGGTGATCCGCAGGACGTGCTCGCGGTCGGGGAAGGGGATGTCCTCGGCGGCCGGGGCCTTCTCGGGGTTCATCGACTTCCACCGCAGGCGGTGCTCGTCGGTCATCGACGACAACATCTCGAAGGCCTCGTCGGAGAGCCGTGACGGAACGCCTTTGTCGTTGACGTTGATCCAGAACGCCTCGGTCTCGATGAGGCCGGCGGGGCGGTGGTCGGGATTGAACCGGTTGGTCTCGTGCTCTGAGGTGAGCCGCACCCGCATGTTGGTCCAGCGGGTCGACAGCGCGCCGCACCAGCGCTGGGCGGTCACCGTCGCCGGCCAGGTGATCGGCCGGATGACGTCGATGATGGTGCGCCGGACGATCCAGAAGGGCTCGGTCTTCCCGAACTCGGTGGCCTCGAGATTGTCGTTGGCGACGTCCTGCAGGTACCGCGCGACGGCGTCGAGCCGCACCCGCATGTCCTGGTCGACATCACCGGTCCGGACCCGGTATCCCGCCTGGTAGAACCGGGCGCCCTCCTTGCGGTCGGGTAGTGATCCCGCTCTCTCGCCTGACGTAACCTGGCTCACTCGGGTCCCTTCGATGGGTCGCAGGTATCTTTGCAGTTAAGATACAGTCAAGACTGAAACTAGAACACGTTCTACGTGTGGAATTACGGAGAAACAGCAGATGGCGCATGTGATTACCCGTCCATGTTGCAACGACGCCAGTTGCGTGAGCGTGTGTCCGGTGAACTGCATCCACCCGACGCCCGACGAGCCGGAGTTCTTGACTGCCGAGGCTCTGTACATCGACCCGGAGACCTGTATCGACTGCGGCGCGTGCATCGACGAGTGCCCGGTCGAGGCGATCGTCCCCGACGATCAGCTCACCGAGCGCGACGAGCCGTACCTGCAGATCAACGCGGACTACTACAAGGACCACGACGTCGAGGGCGGGCTCGTCCCGCCACGCAAGGCGCCGCAGCTGCCCGACCGGGAACTGCACGTCGCGATCGTCGGTGCCGGTCCGGCCGCCTTCTACGCCGCCGAGGAACTCGTCCGCAAACCGGCCATCAAGGTCGACATGTTCGACCGTCTGCCCACGCCCTACGGCCTGGTCCGCGCGGGCGTCGCCCCGGACCACGCCGCCACGAAGGGGGTCGAGAAGACCTTCGCGTCGGTCGCCGCCAAGAAGAACTTCGACTACTACCTCAACGTCGAGGTCGGCAAGCACATCAGCCACGACGAGCTCGTCGCCCGCTACCACGCGGTCATCTACGCGGTGGGCGCCGCGACCGACAAGCGGCTGAACATCGAGGGTGAGGACCTGCGCAACTCCGTCGCGGCCACCCAGTTCGTCGCCTGGTACAACGGCCACCCGGACTTCGCCGACCTCGACGTCGACCTGTCCTCGGAACGGGCTGTCGTCGTCGGCAACGGCAACGTCGCGCTCGACGTGGCGCGCATCCTCGTCACCGACCCCGACGAACTGGCCAAGACCGACATCGCCGACCACGCCCTGGCGAAGCTGCGCGAATCGAACATCTCCGAAGTCGTGCTACTCGGCCGCCGCGGCATCGCGCAGGCGGCGTACACCAACAGCGAGTTCCTCGCTCTCGGCGACGTCGAGGGCGTCGACGTGGTCATCGATCCTGAGGACCTGGTCCTCGATCAGTCGTCCGAAGCGGCCCTGGCCGACGACACCCTCGACTCGACGATCGCCACCAAGATCCGGTTGGCCCGTGAGTTCGCCGAACGTCCGCTGACGCCGGGCAACAAGCGAATCGTCTTCCGTTTCCTCACCTCTCCCGTCGGAATTGCCGGTGACGGCGAAGTGGCTACGCTGACGTGCGTGCGCAATGCCTACACCGAAGCCGACGACGATGCCGCCGGCCGCGTGGCCGTGAGGGCCACCGACGAGCGGTTCGATCTCGAGACCGGCCTGGTGCTACGGGCCATCGGGTACCGCGGCGTCCCGGTCACCGACCTCCCCTTCGACGAGGGGCGCGGCGTCGTCCCGAACGCAGGGGGGCGCGTTCAGGTCGCGACCGAGGGCGATGTGATGCCGGGGCTGTACGTCACCGGTTGGATCAAACGCGGAGCGACAGGTGGCATCGGCATGAATCGACTGTGCGGTCAGGAGACGGCACGCGCCGTCATCGACGACTTCGTCGCCGGGGCCATCGGCGATCCGTCGACCCCGCGTGACGATGTCGCCGCACTGTGCGCCGACCGCGGTGCCAACCGCATCGACCTCGCGGGATGGAAGGCCATCGACGCAGCGGAGAAGTCCGCGGGCAAGGCCGCCGGCCGTGCACGGGCGAAGTTCGTCAGCATCTCCGAGTTCGAGGCGGCGGCCGCCGCCGGAGCGCAGTAACCGTGCGGGTTGCACTGCTGTCCTACCGCAGCAAACCTCATTGCGGTGGGCAGGGCGTCTACGTCCGTCACCTCTCCCGCGAGCTCGCGCTGCTCGGGCACAGCGTCGAGATCTTCTCGGGACAGCCGTATCCGGAGCTCGACCAGTCGGCGATCGACGCCGGCGTCACGATCACCAAGGTGCCCAGCCTCGGGCTCTACGACGAGCCGGACCCGTTCCGTACGCCGAAGCTGAGCGAGTACCGCGACTGGATCGACATGCTCGAGGTCGGATCGATGTGGACGGCGAGCTTCGGCGAGCCGCTCACCTTCAGCCTGCGGGTCGCCCGGCTGCTGAAGGAACGGCGCGACGACTTCGACATCGTGCACGACAACCAGTGCCTCGGGTACGGACTGCTCGAGATCCAGAAGGCGGGCTTCCCGCTCATCGCGACGATCCACCACCCGATCACGCGTGACCGCACCCTCGCGGTCAAGGCGGCCAAGGGCTGGCGCAAGATCACCGCGTGGCGCTGGCACTCCTTCCTGCGTATGCAGGGACGCGTCTCGCGCCGGATCCCGGAGCTGCTCACCGTTTCTCGCAGCAGCGAGGTCGACATCCGCAAGGCGTTCGACATCCCGTCGGGCCGCATCACCACGATCCCGCTCGGCGTCGACACCGAGATCTTCACGCCCGGTGCCGACCGCGTCCCGGGCCGGATCGTCTGTGTCGCCAGCGCCGACGCGCCGCTCAAGGGTGTGTCGTACCTTCTGGAGGCGGTTGCGAAGCTCGCTGCCGAGCGTGACGACGTCAAACTGGTACTGGTGTCCAAGTTGGACCCTAATGGGCCGTCTGCCAAGATGATCGAGGATCTCGCGATCGCCGACCGGGTGTCGGTGGTCTCGGGGCTCGAGGACGCCGAGATCGCGGAGCTCCTGGCCTCGGCCGAGGTTGCCTGCGTTCCGTCGCTGTACGAGGGCTTCTCGTTGCCGGCCGTCGAGGCGATGAGCTGTGGGACACCGCTCGTGGCCACTCGCGCCGGTGCGATCCCGGAAGTCGTCGGCACGAGTGAAGAGGCCGCGTTGCTGGTGCCGCCGCGGGATTCCGGGCGCCTCGCACAGGCGATCGGACGACTGTTCGACGACGCCGAACTGCGTGCGCGTCTGGGCTCGGGAGGACGCCGCCGCGCCGAGGAGAACTACAGCTGGGCGGCGGTGGCCGCGAAGACTGCGGCCCACTACGAAACCGTGCTCGCCGGACACCGGCGAGCAACAGAAGGGACATCGAGTGCTGACAGTTGATTTCGACCGTCTGGGCGTGGGCCCGGGCACCAAGGCGATCGACATCGGGGCGGGTCAGGGACGACACTCTTTCGAGATGTTCCGTCGGGGAGCGGATGTCATCGCCTTCGACATGTCGGAGAGTGACATGGCCGACGTCGCGGAGATGTTCGACGCCATGACGGCCGAAGGGCATGTGCCCGCCTCGGCCAAGGCGCGCGCCGAGGTCGGAGATGCGCTGCGTCTTCCTTACGCGGACAACAGCTTCGACGTGGTCCTCATGTCCGAGATCCTTGAGCACATCCCGACGGACGAGGGTGCGATCAGCGAGATGGTCCGCGTCCTCAAGCCCGGTGGCGTGGCCGCCGTGACGGTGCCGCGGTACTGGCCGGAGAAGGTCTGCTGGGCCCTTTCGGACGAATACCACGAGGTCGAGGGCGGACACGTCCGTATCTACAAGGCCTCGGAACTGGCCGACAAGCTGCGCAAGGCGGGCCTCGAGGTCACCGGCATCGATCACGCACACGCCCTTCACGCTCCGTACTGGTGGCTGAAATGTGCTGTCGGCGTGGAGAACAACGACAACCTGCTGGTCAAGGGATATCATCAGCTGCTCGTCTGGGACATGATGAGCAAGCCGTGGCTGACCCGTGTGGGTGAGCAGGTGCTCAACCCGATGATCGGCAAGTCCGTGGCCCTGTATCTCCGTAAGCCCGAGACTGCCGCGTCTTCATGACGGCCGCTCCGGCTGTCCCTGGAGTGGTCACCGCCGAGCAGATGCGCGCCACCGGCGCGGCCATCGTCGGCATGCAGGAGGAATCCGGCGCACTGCCCTGGTTCCCCGGTGGGCAGACCGATCCGTGGGATCACATCGAATCGGCGATGGCGTTGTCGGTGACCGGCTTTCACGCCGAGGCCGAGGCGGCATACGAATGGTCGCGGCGTAAACAGCGAGCCGACGGCTCGTGGCCGATCCGCACCGTGTGCGGCAAGGTCGAAGACGCCGGCACCGACTCCAACTTCTGCGCCTACATCGCGGTCGGGGTCTGGCACCACTACCTGATCACCGGTGACGACGCCTTCCTGCAGCGGATGTGGCCGGTCGTCTGGTCGGCCATCGACTGTGTCCTGCGCTTCCAGCGGGACGACGGCGCGTTCCGGTGGGGCGGCGACCACCGCACCGGCGCGATGTTCGGTGAGGCCCTGATCACCGGCAACGCCAGCATTTTTCAGGCTATCGACTGCGCGATCCGGATCGCGGCCGAGCTGGATCAGCCCGACGCCGCGTGGATCGCCGCGCACACCAAACTCGGTGACGCCATCCGTACGGACACCGCGCGCGACGCCGAGTGGGAGATCTTCACACCTCCGTCCGAACATTCGATGGACTGGTACTACCCGATCCTCGGCGGCGCGGTGCGTGGGGAAGAGGGGCAGAAGCTGATCGCCCGCCGCTGGAACGAGTTCGTCGTCCCCGGCAAGGGTGTGCGTTGCGTCGACCACCGTCCGTGGGTCACCGGTGCCGAAACCTGCGAGCTGGCATTGGCTCTCGACTCGCTCGGCGACACCGCCGACGCCATCGAGCTCATCGCCTCGATTCAGCATCTGCGCGATCCCGACGGATCGTATTGGACCGGACTGGTTTTCGCCGACGGCAAACGCTGGCCGGTGGAGAAGAGCTGCTGGACCTCTGCTGCCGTCGTCCTGGCGGCCGATGCCGTGAGTCGCACCAGTGTCGCCAACGGCATCTTCCGCGATGTCCGTCAGCGGCTGGCCGTCGCGCCCTGATCGCACCCCCTGGTCTCTGTGGCGCCCATCACCTAGACTGGTGTCCAGTCAACCGTCCGATTCTGTTCCGGGCGGCCGCAACGGTGCCCGGGGAGGCCTCATGGAGTTCGGAATCGTGCAGTTCACCAGCGATCGCGGGCTCAAGCCGCACGTGCTCGCGCCGCTGATCGAGAACGCCGGCTTCGCGTCGTACTACGTGCCCGAGCACGGCCACATCCCCACCCGCCGTGACGCCGCGCACCCGCAGACCGGTGACGAGACCCTTCCCGATGACCGGTACATGCGCACCCTCGATCCGTGGACGTCGCTCGCCGCCGCCGCTGCGGTCACCGAGCGCATCCGTCTGGCGACTGCCGTGGCGCTCCCGGTCCAGTCGGACCCGATCACCCTGGCCAAGACGATCGCCACCCTCGACCACATCTCCGGGGGCCGGGTGACCCTCGGCGTGGGATTCGGTTGGAACCTGGACGAACTCGCCGACCACAACGTGCCGCCGAAGCGGCGTCGAACCATGCTGCGCGAGTACCTCGAGGCGATGCGTGCCCTGTGGACGCAGGAAGAAGCCGAGTACAGCGGCGAATTCGTGAACTTCGGGCCGAGCTGGGCGTGGCCCAAGTCGACGCAGGGACTCATCCCCGTTCAGGTCGGTGCGGCCGGCAACGAGAAGAACTTCAAGTGGATCGCCCGCAGCGCAGACGGCTGGATCACCACCCCGGGCGAGGAGGACATCGAGGGTTCCGTTGCCCTGCTCAAGCGCATCTGGTCCGATGCCGGTCGCGAGGGTGAGCCGGAGATCGTCGTCCTCGACTTCAGGCCGGTGCCGGAGAAGCTCGTGAAGTGGCGCGAGATCGGCGTGACCACAGTGCTTTACGGCTTGCCCGACGACTCGGTGGAACGCGCGACAGGCTACCTGGCGAAGCTGGCCGGAAAACTCGACCTCGCGCCGGCAGCCGTCTAGCGCCGGGTCAGGCGAGCGGGTCGGTACGCAGACCGGGTATCACGAACCGGTCGAGATGGCGCCGGACCTGCTCGGCGTCGTCGATGTCGATCGTCTCGCCCGGCGATGTGCCGAGGCTGATCAGCACGCGCGCAACCCATTCGGCGACCTCGTGCAGGTCGTGTCCGGCGTGGATCTCCCCGCGTCGGGCGGCGGCCTCGATGTACGGGAACCAGAAGCCGGCGAGGTCGGGTACCAGTTTCACGACGCCGACGCCCGCGCATTCGGCGAACTCCGTCGGTTCCTCGGTGCGCAATCGCATGAGGAGGGTTCCGGGGTCATCGTAGGCGCCGCGCCCGATCCGTACGCCGGCGGTCAGCTGGCCGGCCAGATCGCCGATGTCGTCGAGCGTCGCTCGTGCGTCGCGCCAGAACGATTCCGTCAGCCGCACGATGGTCGCGCCGATCATCGACGGTTTGTCGGGGTAGTGCCGGTACAGCCACGCCCGGGAGACCCCGGCGGACTCGGCGACCTGCTGCATCGTCGTCGCCCGAATGCCTTTTTCGGCCAGCAACTTCTCGGTGGCGTCGAGCAACCGGTCGTGAACCGACGGGTTGGTCGTCTCGGTCACGGGGTCTCCTGCGTCGCTCGTCGCCTGGGTCTGCTCTGTCGTCAGCGCTCCGGCGAAGACTAACAAGCCCGTAGACAGTTCGTGGAATCTGTGTACACGGTTCAGGTCATGGTGTAGACACAAACCAGATTGTGTCTACACCGCGATGTTCGATCATCACCGAAGTTTGTCCAGAGGGGGCAGCGTGCCTTTACCAACCACCGCGATCATCGGCGCCGGGATCAGCGGCCTGACCGCGGGCAAGATGCTCACCGACTACGGCGTCCCGTACACCTGCTTCGAGAGCTCCGACCGCATCGGCGGCAACTGGGCATTCGGCAACCCGAACGGCCACAGCAGCGCGTACCGGTCGCTGCACATCGACACCTCCAAGCATCAGTTGTCCTTCCGGGACTTCCCGATGCCGGATGATTACCCGGACTTCCCGCACCACACGCAGATCAAGGCGTACCTCGACTCCTACGCGGAGGCCTTCGACCTCACCTCGTCGATCGAGTTCACCAACGGCGTCGAGCACGCCCGTCGACTCGACGGTGGAGGCTGGGAGCTGGAGACCCAACGAGGTGAACGACGCCGCTTCGATCTCCTCGTCGTCGCCAACGGGCACCACTGGGACCCGCGGTTCCCGAGCTTCCCGGGTGAGTTCGACGGCATCGAGATGCATGCGCACCACTACATCGATCCGCGGACGCCGCATGACTTCATGGGCAAGCGCATCCTGGTCGTCGGCCTGGGGAACAGCGCTGCCGACATCGCGGTGGAGTTGTCGTCGAAGGCGCTCGACAACAAGCTGACCCTGTCCACCCGCTCCGGTGCGTGGATCGTGCCGAAGTATTTCGGCGGCAAGCCCGCCGACAAGTACTACAAGACCTCGCCGCACATCCCGATGGCGTGGCAGCGCAAGTTCGTGCAGATCATGCAACCGGTGACAGCCGGCCGTCCGGAGGACTACGGTCTCCCGACTCCGAATCACAAGTTCTTCGAGGCGCATCCGACGCAGTCGGTGGAGCTGCCGCTACGCCTGGGCTCCGGCGACGTCATCGCCAAGCCGAACGTCAGCCGGCTCGACGGATCGACGGTCCACTTCGACGACGGTACCTCCGACGACTTCGACATCATCATCTATGCAACGGGATACAACATCACCTTCCCGTTCTTCGACCCCGACTTCATCTCCGCCCCGGACAACCGGATCGACCTCTACAAGCGGATGTTCTACCCCGGTATCGACGACCTCGTCTTCGCCGGGTTCGCGCAGGCCGTCCCGACGCTGTTCCCGTTCGTCGAGTGCCAGGCGCGCCTGATCGGTGCGTACGCGACGGGCCACTATCGTCCGCCATCGGTTGCCCAGATGCGGGACACGATCGCGGCGGACACAGAGTTCTTCACCGGCCACATGGTCCAGAGCGCGCGACACACGCAGCAACTCGACCACTACCTCTACGAACACAACATGCGTACCAAAGAGATTCCCGACGGTCGACGCCGCGCGCAGGAGCAGGGGCCGATGACCTGGGCCGGTGTCGCGGATTCCGTGCCCGTCGGCACCGTCTCGGAAGCGGGGGCCTCAGCATGACCGCAGCGGGCACGACCACAACGTCCGGGGCGGAGACCGTCCGCTTCCCGTCGTCCGGCACCGACTGCGACGCATGGTTTTTCGCTGGTTCGTCGGCTTCGCCCTTCGAGGTCGACGGCAAACGGCCCGTCGTCGTGATGGCGCATGGTTTCGCGGGCACCAAGGACTCGGGTCTCGAACCGTTCGCCCGGCGTTTCGCGGAGGCTGGACTCGCGGTCTTCGCGTTCGACTACCGCGGTTTCGGGTTGTCCGAAGGTCAACCGAGACAGCAGATCTCGCTGGAACGCCAAGCCGACGACTATCGCGCGGCGATCGTTGCTGCGAAGAAGCAGCCCGGCGTCGACCCGAATCGGGTGATCCTCTGGGGAGTTTCGCAGTCGGGCGGTCACGTCCTGACTGTCTCCGGTGGCCGAACCGACATCGCCGCGGTGATCTCGGTGATCCCCCTCGTCAACGGGCTCGCGGCCGGTCGCGTCGCCTACGACCAGGTCGGGGGTGCGGCGATCGCCCGATCCACCGCGACCGCGGTGGCGAGTGCGCTGTCGGCGAAGCTGGGGCGCGGCCCGAAGATGATGCGCGTCGTCGGCAAGCCGGGGGACCGTGATGCGGCACTGACAGCGCCGGGGTTCCTCGAGAGCTACCTGGCGATCGCCGGACCGTCCTGGCGCAACGAGGTCGATGCGTCGGTGGGTCTGGAGATCGGCGGTTTCCGTGCCGACAAGCATGTCCACGAGCTCGACGCGCCGGTGCTCGTGCAGATCGCCGACTACGACTCGGCCGCGCCTCCTCACGCCGCGGCGAAGGCGGCGTTCAAGGCACGCGCCGAGGTCCGGCACTACCCGTGTGATCACTTCGACGTCTTCGCGGGCAACGACTGGTTCGAACCGTGTGTGGGCCACGCGATCGCGTTCCTCACCCGCAAGCTCGCGGTCGAGACGGTGACCGCCCGGTGAAGCGCGCGATCGTCATCGGGGGAGCGTCGGGAATCGGGCTCGCGACGGTCGATGCGCTGACGGCCGGGGGAGTGGAGGTCGTCGTCGCCGATGTCGACGCCGAGCGTGCCGAAAAGGTTGCGGCCGAGCGTCTCGGCACCGTCCGCGCACTGCGGCTCGACGTCACCGACGAGGATTCGGTGGTCGCGGCGTTCGACGCGGTCGGAGAGTTCGACACGGTGGTGAACTGCGCCGGACTGTCTGATCCGGGAGCCCTGACCGAACTCGAGTTGAATGCCTGGCGTCACACCGTCGACGTCTGCCTCACGGGCACGTTCCTGGTGATCAAACACGCCGGCCGACGGATCGCCGACGGCGGTTCGATCACCTGCATCGCGTCGCTCAACGGTCGGCAGCCGGGTGCCGGGATGGGTTCGTACTGCGCGTCGAAGGCGGGTGTGCTGATGCTCGTCGAGGTCGCGGCCCTGGAGTTGGCGGAACGGGGGATACGGGTCAACGCCGTATCGCCGGGTCTGGTGTCGACGCCGCTGACCGAGGGCATCGGATTCGTGCCGGGTCTCACCGAGGAGTACATCGAGAACACACCGCTCGGACGCAGCGGCGAACCCGCCGAGATCGCCGACACCATCGTCTTTCTCGCCTCCGACAAGGCGCGATGGATCACCGGAGCAGCGTTCGACGTGAACGGCGGCGCACACCTCAAGCGGTATCCCGACGTCCTCGGGAAAGCGCGCGCGATGTTGGAGCAGGCATAGGGCGCCAACGCCTTTCGGTGCAGGGTCAGGCCTGCAGCGGCGCTCCGACCTCACCCGAGTCGCGTCGGAGCACGCGCAGCGATCCTTCCGCCCGGACCTCGGTGAACTGGCCGGTTTCCAAAGCCTGGCAATAGATCTCGTAGGGCGGACGTCCGCCGTCGGCGGGGTCGGGGAAGACGTCGTGGATCAGCAGGGCGCCGCCGATGCGCACCCACGGAGCCCAGCCGTCGAGGTCGTTCTGGGCGGCTTCCATGCTGTGGCCGCCGTCGATGAACACGAAGTCGGCAGGCTTGCCCCAGATGCGGGCGGCGACTTTCGACGGTGCGAGGAGTCCGACGACGGTCTTCTCGAGTCCGGCGTCGAACATGGTGCGGCGGAAACGTGCCGAGGTGTCGAGCGTGCCGGTGTGTGGGTCGACCAGCGATTCGTCGTGGTACTCCCAGCCGGGTTGGTGCTCCTCGGAGCCGCGGTGGTGGTCGACGGTGACGAGGACGGCGTCGTTCGCCTCGGCGGCGGAACCCAGGAACACCGTGGACTTTCCGCAGTAGGTGCCGATCTCCACGCCGACCTTCGTCGAATCTGGTTGGGACAGATACTCTCCGGCGATCTCGAACAGCGTCTGGGCCTCGTCGAGCGGCATGAAGCCGGGCGCCTCGTCGGCGACTTTGCGACGTTCGGGGGACGGTGCGTTCGGCGACGGTGCCGTGGACTGTGACATGGCACAGATCCTATCGGGTGTGTGAGGGGCGCCGCGTAGGGTGACCGTTATGAAAGCTCAGGTACTCAGTGCAGAGACAGGCCCTTCCGGACTCGAATTGACCGAGGTCCCCGACCCCACTCCCGCCGACGGCCAGGTCGTCGTCGACGTCAAGTCCTGTGGAGTGTGTTTCCCGGACCTCCTGATGAGCCAGGGCAAGTACCAGCTCCGCGTGCCGACCCCGTTCACCCCGGGTACCGAGGTCGCGGGCGTGGTGCGGTCGGCACCCGAGGGATCGTCGGTGAAGGTGGGGGACAAGGTCCTCGTCGCCTCGATCGTCGGCGGTTTCGCCGAGCAGGTGGCGGCCGCGCCGGAACAGCTGCTGCCGCTGCCCGAGGGGCTCAGCTTCGAGCAGGGCTCTGCGATGGGCATCAATTATCAGACCGCGCTGTTCGCGCTGAAGACCCGCGCACACACCCAGCCGGGTGAGGTCGTCGGTGTGCTGGGTGCCGCCGGCGGTGTCGGCACCGCGTCGATCATGGTCGCCAAGGCCATGGGTGCGAAGGTCGTGGCCATCGTCCACCGCAAGGGTGCCGAGGAACTGCTTCGCAGCGCCGGCGCCGACGAGATCGTGCAGCTCGAGGAGGGCTGGGGCGACATGCTCCGGGAGGTCGCGCCCAAGGGTGTCGACGTCATGATCGATCCGTCCGGAGGTGAGGTCTTCGACGAGGCGCTGCGCCAGGTCGCGCCGGACGGTCGCTACGTGGTCGTCGGCTTCGCGGCGGGCGGGATCCCGACGGTCAAGCTCAACCGCGTTCTCTTCCGCAACATCGCGGTCGTCGGCGCGGCCTGGGGCGAGTACGTGCGCACCCATCCCGAGCTGAATCTCCCCGCGAAGCTGCACGAGGAGCTGAGCCAGATGATCGCCGACGGCATGACCCCGCAGGTCAACGTCACCTACTCGCTGGATCAGCTGCCCGAGGCGTTGACCGATCTCGCCGAGGGGCGGATTCTGGGTAAGGCGGTCGTGAAGATCGGCGACTGAGGACATCGGCTCGGCCGGCGACGATCGCAGGAGACAGCCACCTGCGAAGGGAACCGCCATGTGCCGCAACATCACCGAACTCCGCGGACTGGAACCGCCCGCCACGGCCGACGAGGTCGAGGCAGCCGCGCGGCAATACGTCCGCAAGGTGAGCGGTGTTCGGCACCCGTCGCCGGCCAACGCCGAGGCCTTCGAGGCCGCGGTCGTCGCCGTCACCGCAGCGACCCGCACCCTGCTCGACGCCCTGCCCGAGCGTCGTCAACCGCCGAAGACGGTTCCCCCGCTTCGACGCCCCGAGGTACAAGCGCGGATCGCCGCGCGGGGATAGGCACCCGGTTCAGCAATAGGTATCGCTCAGCGATACCTATTGCTGACTGCGTTCTGCTCTACCTGTGGAGTACCTGACAGCATCCCCATCCGTGAGCGGTTAGGATCGCGAGGATGTTTGATGCTGATCGTGGCTGCGCGCATGGTGGTCATCAGATTGGGTGGGGGAAGAGTGACACCGAAGCCTGTAGAGGTGAACCCGGGCAGTCTCGCTGACGCGGCGACGCACTTGCATTCGTACGGTACGTCGATTCGGGGGATTGAATCGCCGACTTTCGGAGCGATCCGAAATTCACTGGTTGGCTTTGAGACTGCATCAGCCACTGGCAGCGTCGATGCGTCAGTGAAGCAGGCGCTGACGACGATTGCAGGCCGACACGAACAGTTTGGCGATGCGCTGAAGTCCGCCTCGAGCGTGATGGTCAATGTCGACTACGTTGCCGCTCGACTACTAGAGTCGCTTGGCAATCTCAACCAGCGTCCTGAGTGATGGCGGCAAAGACACGCAGTGTTGTTCGCGATGCGCACCCCGAGGTTCTCGCTCATGCGGCGTCCGCCTTGGTACCGGTGTCGACCGCAATCGAGAGAAAAGCCGGGGAACTCCATGCGAAGGTAACTGGCCTCGATTGGAAGGGGGCCGCTCGTGACGGGGCGGTGACCCTCGCCGACTGGGAGAAAACGCAGATGACCCGTGTCGCGGACGCTGTCGAGGAACTCGGCGAAGCGTTCAAGTCGGGGGGCAGTCGAATGGCCCCGATGGTCGAGAACCTTAATACGTCAGCTACCAATCTCGAGAACGACCAGTTCTCCGTCTCTGAGGATTGGACCGTCCGTGACCTGAGAGACCACGCATCCGAAGAGAAGCGCAACGAGGGTGACTCCACGGCACTGTCTGAGATAGCCGAAGCTCGTCGCATCCGCGGCGAAGAAGCAACCAACGAGACCATCCGACTCCAGAGGCTTGCGCAGGAGTTGCACACTGCTGACGTCGACACGAAGCGCGCGATCAGTGAAGCAGAGGAACTCATCAGAACGCTCGCGCCCGTCACAGCGGGACTCAGTGTTCGTCAGTCCGAGCTAGACCTGAAGGCGCTCAAGGATGGCAAATTGTCGCCGGTGGCCCGAGAGCGACTGAGGCAAGCGACATCCTTGAGTCCCGAGCAGCTCGAAGCGCTCCGAGGTGGGCAGGCCACGGAGATCCCCCAGGGGCAGTACAACTACCTCAGCAGCATCATGACCGAGCTCAAGACAGCGAACATGGACGAGCTTCTCAAGGTTCATAACGCTGCGCCAGGCCTGCTCGGAGACGCCTTCCGCATCATGTCGTCTCCCAACGTACACACGAAAGCGGGCTCAACCGGCGGCCTTGACCGCTTGCCTGACTCGGTTGTGTCACTGCTTCGCGAGAATCCGATCAAGCGGACGACCGCAGGTATGTCGACGGGATACCCGTACTCCTTCGCAGGGGTTCCGCGTCTCGATGACTTCAAGGCTCTGAACACGATCTTGAGTGACCGTACCGACCGTGGTCTGCAGTTGGGCACTGACGTCGATCGAGGAATGCTCAAGCAGGCATCTGAAATCGCTGGAGCTCTTCCGGACGACGAAGATAAGCTCTTTGGTCTGTACGACGAAAATCAGCGCGTCGAGGACGTGCGAAAGCTCGCGAGCTCGATGCTCACCAACTCGAGTCACGACCGGCAAGCTGTCACCGATTTCCTGACCGGGGAACGGATGGGCGTGACGGTTGCCGAGGGGCATAGATACGACGCCGATGCGCACGTGCTGAACATTCTTTCTGAACGGTGGTCTGTCGACGGTGTGAAACTCGGTGCCGAAGGCGATTTGTCTGGCGGTAGAGATCTTTTCGATTGGATCGGGGCGGCGGCACCATCCGAGGGCTACGAAGGGCAGCTCGGTGGTAGGGCCGCCAATGCATTGGCGCGCATTCTGATCGATCACGAGAACGAACTCGATTCCTTGGTCGTCGAACGAGACTCAACAGGAAATAACAAGTACGAAACCTTCGGTGACCGGAATGCTCTGCTGTCGCAGGTACTTGCCAAGAACCTCGCGCCGTATTTCGGTAACTTCGCCGGTGCTCCGGATGGGGTCTTGGTCAACCACACAGCCGGTCCGCTCGAAGACACGGTGGAGTTCTCAAAACTCATCGGGGTGCTCTCCACGGATCCCGGTGCGGGTCGAGTTGCGTTGAGCGCAGCCGTGCAATGGGAGAATTTCCTCGCGCACGAGTACGGCAGCGACCCGGAAAACTCGGAGCTCGCCACTGCCGCTGCCAAAATACACAGGTCAATGGACGACGGCTTGACCAACGCGCTCTCAACCCTCGCCGACAACGACCACTGGGAGAGATTGCGGGAGTACAACGAGAAGTCCTTCTTGATCGACTCGGCCGGAGGGCTTTTGGCCGCTGGTGGGTTTAAGATCCCTGGGCTCTCCGAGGTCGCCGGCATGGCCGTGCCACTCGTGAAGATGGATGAGGTTGCGTTGCCGACCGCTGATCCGCAGGACAACGAATCTGCATGGAAGACAGAGCTTGAGAATCTAGGGACCGGCCTCGACAAGATGACGGCCGGGCATGATCGGGTTGTTCATGTGACGTCCGGCTATCTCGAGGATCGACCCGACCTCTGGGGTAAGGTGTGGACTGCGCGCGACGGTGCTCAGATAACATTTGTGAAGCCAGGCGGGTCTCTTGACCTGGAAGTGGTTCAGGCCAACGGCCGAGAATTCACGAGATTCTCGAAGGAAATCGGCGCGGAGAGTATTCGTTTCGAATACAACGACCACTTCGGTGAATCACTCGAAGATCCGACCATTAACGATTCCGACCAGTCCATGGAGGTAGTGGACCGTGCGCCGCGCTGACGTTGTCGCAGTTGCATTTCTGTGCCTTGGGCTTGTGACTTCCTGCAGTGACATCGGTATATCTCCACCCCCGGGATCTTCGGGCAATACCGCGTCCAGTTCGGTCCGATCTATGTCCCCCTCGGAAGCCCGGGCAGCAGACCGTCTGCAGTGGAGAATGCGCTGGCGTGAGGACGGGGCTGTTGACCTGTCATCACCGACTGGGACGTTCATTCGAGGGGTCATCGAAGGAGAAACCCTTCTGCTCTTCGATTGGGATGTTGAGGGTGAGTTTCCAGGCATCAAAGATGCGATTCCCAGCCGGAAGGATTGGATGCCGCCTCTGGGCAGCAACGACTACCAGACGGTGGATGAGATCTATAAGATTGCCAATATCCGTGACATCGGCGACAACTCTGCTGTCGCGCTTGTGTGCACAACCGGGCAGGTGAGTACCGATGAAGCGGCCTTTCCGCCCTACTTCGATTCGCAGGATGTCCCTGATGCCCGCGACAGGTTTGTGGCGGTCGAGCGCTTGACGTTTCATCGCGAGGGCGAGTCGCCGCCTGAAAGCCGGCCCGGTCCCAAGCTGTTTCCCGGGTATGACGTATTCGGAGATTGGTGGGTCTCGGAGTACACGGATTCGTGGGCGCCGCCGTCGGGTCCCGACGAGTGGGGGAGGGAACCGATGCCCGACCCGAGTATTTGCGGTGACATGGGCGACCTGACATCTCCAGGCCCGTCGTTCCCGGGCTGGTCGGGCGCTGGAGTCTGAGACGCCCGAACCCGTAGCGGGTCAGTCAGCAATAGGTTTCGCTGAGCGATACATATCGCTGATCCGTGCCGCCGCCAAACCTGGCGATTCAAAATAACCCCAGCTCACCGGGGTTAGGCTCACCGGTGAGCAAAAATTTGGGACGTGACCGCGGGGTCGGGCTAGGGTCCGAGTGGTGTCCAACCACCGATCTCACCGCGCTCATCAAGCCGCTCCGCGCGTGGTTCGCCTCCTCGCACTCGCGCTGACCGCCGCCATCGTCGGCATGCTGGCCATCCTCGGCGGACCTGCGCCCCGCGCGCAGGCCGCACCTGACGACAGCTGTGCGCCGGCCGGGCTCGCGTCCGCGTCGGCCGCGCCGGTCAATCTGGCCGCGGCGGAACAGGGCGGGGAGGACAAATACACCACCCCGAACACCACGCAGATCGACCAGCTCGACCTGAATGCGCTCGAGTTGCTCGCGCCGGGAAAGCTCTCCGTCGGCACCCTCTCCGACGCCGGGCCCAGCATCTGCGTGAACAGCGCCGGAGACTTCACCGGCTTCGACAACGAACTCCTGAAGGCCGTCGCCGCGAAGCTGGGTCTGCAGATCGAGTTCAACGGCACCGAGTTCGCGGGTCTGCTCTCGCAGGTCGCCAACAACCGGTTCGACGTCGGGTCGTCGTCGATCACCACCACCGACGACCGTCGTAAGACCGTCGACTTCACCAACGGCTACGACTTCGGCTACTTCTCGCTCGTCGCGCCCGAGGGCGGTTCGATCAAGGGATTCGGCGACCTGTCGGACTCCACGCGTATCGCCGTCGTACAGGGCACCGTGCAGGACGACTACGTGATCAACACCCTCGGCCTCGACCCGGTCAAGTTCCCGGACTATGCAACGGCTTACGCGAACCTCAAGAGCGGTCAGGTCGACGCGTGGGTCGCGCCGTCGCAGCAGGCGGAAGGAGCTGTCCGCGAGGGTGACGGCACCGCGATCGTCGAGAACACCTTCAGCGTCAACAACTTCGTCGCGTGGGCGGTCGGCAAGAACAAGCCCAATCTCGTCGAGGCGTTGAACTCCGGACTCGACGCCATCATCGCCGACGGCACCTACGCGAAGCTGTACGAGGACTGGGTGCCGCGAGAACTGCCGGCGGGCTGGAAGCCGGGCAGCAAGGCCGCGCCGGCACCCGAACTCTCCGACATCGCCGCGATCGCCGCGGAGAACGCCGAGAAGGCCGGCCCGACCGAGGCCACCAAGCCGAAGAGCACGCTCCAGCAGCTCGGTGACACCTTCTTCAACTGGGACCTGTACGAGAAGTCCTTCCCGGAACTGATCAAGACCGGTCTGGTGAACACGCTGATCCTCTCGGTCGTGTCCGGTGTGCTCGGCACCATCCTGGGCATGATCCTGGCGATCTGCGGCATCTCCCGTTCCCGCTGGTTACGCTGGCCCGCACGGGTGTACACCGACATCTTCCGCGGCCTGCCGGCGGTGGTCGTCATCCTGATCGTCGGCCTTGGCGTCGGGCCGGTGGTCAAGGGGATCACCGGTAACAACCCGTACTGGCTCGGCGCGGTCGCCCTGGCGCTCCTCGCGGCGGCCTACATCGGCGAGATTTTCCGATCCGGCATCCAGAGCGTCGACGACGGTCAGCTCGAGGCGTCCCGGGCGATCGGCTTCAGCTATCGGCAGTCGATGCGATTGGTGGTGGTACCGCAGGGTGTGCGACGTGTGTTGCCGGCCCTGATGAACCAGTTCATCAGCCTCATCAAGGACAGCTCCCTGGTCTACTTCCTCGGACTGCTCGCCAGCCAGCGCGAACTGTTCGCCGTCGGCCGAGACCTCAACGCGCAGACCGGAAACCTGTCGCCGCTGGTCGCCGCGGGCATCATGTATCTCATCCTGACGATCCCGCTGACGCACCTGGTCAACTACATCGACCGTCGCCTCCGTACCGGCAGGCCCGCAGATGTCCACGATGACCCGTTGCCCGTCACCGCCGTCGAGAAGGGATAGGCCATGCCTGCCACCACCACCACACGAAAAGCGGTGTCGCTGACCGGCACCGACCTACACCTGTCGTTCGCGAAGCACCATGTGCTGCGCGGCGTCGACATCCAGGTCGACGCCGGGACGACGACGACCGTCATCGGACCGTCGGGGTCGGGCAAGTCGACGCTGCTGCGGGTGCTCAACCGCCTGCACGAGCCCGACCAGGGAGACATCCTGCTCGACGGCCGGTCCGTCCTCGAGGACAACCCGGATGAGCTGCGCCGCCGAATCGGCATGGTGTTCCAGCACTTCAACCTCTTCCCGCACAAGACGGTCGTCGAGAACGTTGCGCTCGGCCCCCGGAAACTCAAGGGGCTCAGCAAGGACGAGGCCCGCGAGGTCGCGCTGAAGCAGCTGGAGATCGTCGGGCTGACCCAGAAGGCCGACGTTCGGCCGGCGCGCCTGTCGGGCGGTCAGCAGCAGCGCGTGGCCATCGCACGGGCGCTCGCCATGACGCCGGAGGTCATGTTCTTCGACGAGGCGACGTCGGCCCTCGACCCCGAGCTCGTCAAGGGCGTGCTCGCGCTCATGGCCGACCTCGCCTCCGAGGGGATGACGATGGTCGTCGTCACCCACGAGATGGGCTTCGCGCGCAACGTGAGTGACAACGTCCTGTTCATGGACCACGGCGCCGTGGTGGAGACCGGTGAACCCGGGCAGGTCTTCGACGACGCCAAGTCGGACCGCCTGCGCACCTTTCTGTCTCAGGTGCTCTGAGACCTCACATCCACTGGACGAGTTCGTCGGACCGTTCCGGGTGACGTTCCCGGAACCGTTCGACGACCTCGCTGATGTGGTCGTGCATCAGCGTCTCGGCCTTGCGCGGCCGGCCTGCGATGATCGCCTTGGCGATGTCGGCGTGGTCGTGGCTCATCGCGTCGTCCTCGGGGATGGTGTCGCGGCCCGTTCCGAGCACGTGTTCGACGACGATGTGGTCGATGGCTTGGGTCAGCAGGGTGAGCACCCGGTTGCCGCTGAGTTCGGCGATCACTGCGTGAAAGTTGTTGAGGTCGCTGAAGATCTCGCTCTCCTCATGCTCCTCGACATCGTAATCGAGGAACCGCGCGAAGGCCGCCTCCTTCAATCTGCGGTCCTCCAGCCGGGCGACCTTGGCCGACAGCTGCGGCTCGAGGATCTTCCAGGTGTCGAAGACCTCGTCGTACGTCGCGCCGGCGAGGTGGAAGTACAGGGTCGCGGTGCGCGCGAGGTAGGACGCATTGAGCGCGCTCACGAACGGGCCTCCACCCGGACCGCGCTTGAGCGTGATCAGACCCTGGACCTCGAGGATGCGCAACGCCTCACGCAGCGTCTCGCGGCTCACCGAGTAGTTGGCGAGCATGTCGCTCTCGGCAGGGAGTCGGTCGCCCCGTCGTAGGCCGAGACTGACGATGTCGGAGACGATCGCCGCGGCGGTGGTTTCCGACGCCTTCGGGGCACGCGTGGTCTCGGACCTCGCCGAGGAATGCATCTCTCCCGGGTTGTAGATGATCGGGAGGCCGGTGCGGGCCAGTTCGCGTGTCATCATCGACCTCTTCAATTGCGGTGAAACTGGCCCGGAGCCGCTGGCTGGAATCCGATCGGTTGCACTTTACGTGGTTGCCGGGACAAGACTCGGACAAATCGTACGAGTGAATGAAACCCCGCTACGTGTTCTAACACGCGGTCGGCATCGGCGCAGGGGAGCGCATGTCTGCGGTTCAGTGCTGCTCGATCGCGAACAACCGAGCCCCGTTGCGGTAGAACACATTGCGCAACCAGTCGTCGTCCATGCCGAGGCCGGTGATCACCTCGAGGGCATGCGTGTAGCCGTAGGGGATGTTGGGGAAATCGCTACCGAAGAGGATCTTGTCCCCGGCGTCGGCGAGGCGTGACCGCAGATCGGCGGGGAACGGGGCGTTCTCCTCGGCGAAGTCGGTGAACGCCATCGTGGTGTCGAGGTGGACGTTCGGGTATTCGAGTGCGAAGTCCAGGAAGGGCTCGTACTCGGGCATGCCCATGTGCGCAATGATCAGCGGCAGCGACGGGAACCGGTGCAGCAGAGCGCGAATCGGTTCCGGTCCGGTGTGGTTTCCGGGTGCGGGACCCGAACCGCAGTGGATGATCACCGGCACCTGCGTGTCGGCGATCTGCGACCACACGCCGTCGAGCAGCGAATCCATGGGGGAGTAGTCGCCGACCTGGATGTGGGACTTGAACACCCGTGTCCCGGCCTGGATGGCACGGGATACGTACGCGGTGGCCGATTCCTCCGGGTAGAAGGTCGCGGTGTGCAGACAGTCCTCGTGGTGGGCGGCGAAATCGTTGGCCCAGCCATTGAGCCACTCCGCCATGTCGGGCTTGTGTGGGTAGACGAGCGACGAGTAGGCGCGGATCCCGAAATCGCGCAGTGTCGACACCCGGACGTCTTCGTCGGCGCGGTAGGTGATGGGCCACTCGCGTCCGACGAGCGGGCCCGCGGAGTCGAAGTAGGCCCACACCTTGTCCATCACCGGACGTGGCATGAAATGCGTGTGGACGTCGACGATGCCCGGGAGGTCGAGGTCCTGCCAGACCGCGCGCACGCGATCCGCCTCGTGGGAACTGAACGGCACTGGGGACTCCGGAACGGCACTGTTCACCTGTACGACGGTACGCCCGGCGTCGGGCCTGGGGCACGGCGGCCGGTCAGCCGACGGCGGGGGAGATCAGCACCTTCCGATGGTCGTTGGGCGCCGACAGTTCGGTGAACACACGATGCACCGCATCGAGCCCGACGATCTCGCTGACCAGTGTCGACGACCCCACCGCGCCGCGGTTCAGTTCACCGGCAGCGGTGTCGAACTCGGCCTTCGTGTAGTAGGAGACGAAGTCCATCGACGCCTCCTTGACGATACCGGCGACGGGCATGAAGTGGTCGTCGCTCAGGCACACGCCGGCGACGACGATTCGTCCGTGCGTGCTCACCGCGTCGAGAGCCGCGGCGATCATCCCGGGTTTGCCGACGCATTCGATCACCACGTCGAATCCGTCCCGGATCTGCTCGATCACCGACTCCGGTGTGTGGACCTCGGACGCGCCGGCATCGAGTGCCGCGGCGCGACGACCGGGGGAGGGGTCGGAACAGATGACCTCGCCCGCGGTCCCGCGCGACAACCAGTGCAGCACAGCTGTCCCCACCGGACCGGCACCGAGGACGAGGACGCGGTCGCCGGATTCGACCGCAGCGCGCGTCACGGCGTGCAGGCCGACCGCGAGGGGTTCGACCAGTGCGCCTTCGACCGGGTCGATGCCGTCGATGCGCACGCTCTCGGCGGCACCGACGACGACGTACTCGGCCAAGGCGCCCGGCAACACACCCAGTCCGAGCGTGCGCGCGGACGGGCACCGCGCGACGTCGCCGGTCAGACAGGCGCGACACCGGTGGCAGCCTCGGACAGGCATCGACGCGACCTGGTCACCGACGCGGAACCCCGGCGCCGCGTCGGGGCCGACCGCTGCGACCTCACCCGCGAACTCGTGACCCATCACGGTGCCGGCGGGCAGGAACGGTGCGGTCGACAGATCGGAGCCGCAGATGCCGTTCGCGGCGACCCGGAGCACGAGTTCGCCGGGGCCGGGCGTCGGATCGGGGAGTTCCACGATCTCGAATCCGTCCGCCGAGGTGACCGCCGCCCTCATGGCCTCAGCCCGCCGACCAGCGCACCGGCGGGGCGTCGAGCGCCGATCGCGGCACGATGAAGACGCCCTCGGCCTCACAGGTCACACCCTCGGCGTCGGAGATGGTGCCGCGCGCGATGCGTTTGCGGCCGGTCTGCTCGGTGACCCAGGCCCGCGCGGTCAGCGCGCCCAGCCGGGTCGGACGGAGGTAGCGGATGGTGATGGTCCCGGTGTAGCAGGCGCTCTCGTAGCTGGCGGCGTTGCCGAGGAGGTGGTCCAGAAGCATCGCGCAGACACCGCCGTGCACACATCCCGGCGGGCCCTCGTAGGCCGCGCCCAGGGTGAACTCACAGCGCACCCCGTCGTCGACATGTTCGACGTTCAGCGGCGGCGCGAGGGCGTTGCGTACCCCGATGACCGCGTTTCCCCAGGCCATACCGGTGTTCTCGCGCGTGTGCCGCACCCCGTACGGCCCGTCCATCTGCTCTGACCGCAGATCGGCGACGATCTCGGCGATCCTCCGCTGGGCGACGGCGAGGGCGTCCTCACCGACTTCGGTCCTGATCACCGCGTCGACCAGGTCGCGGACGGTGTCGGTCAGGGGTGTGTAGACCCCGCGACGGCGCTCGACCTCGGCTTCGGCGATGTCCTCGAGGATGAACTGCATATGGCTACCCATCAGTAGGTGTGGCATAGGTAACGCCGACTGGCGACGTGCACTAGAACGTGTTCTAATTCAACACTAGAACGTGTTCTAGTTTTCCGCTTTCGCGGACATCGACCACCAGGTCATCCAGCCCGAGGTGACACGTCAGGAGCGGTGATCCGCCACCCGGAGACACAACCACAGGAGTTACGACGATGAGCGCCGGCACCTTCGACCTCACCGCCCGCGACGAGACCTGGGTCAAGCGGGTCCTGCCCGTCCTGAGACTCGTGGCCAAGAAGTACTTCCGGTCCGAGGTCCGTGGCATGGACAAGGTCCCCGACGGGGGTGTCCTGCTGGTCTCCAACCATTCCGGTGGCCTGATGGCCTTCGACGTCCCGGTGATCAGCGTGGCCTTCGCCGACGAGTTCGGAGCCGAACGGCCGCTGTACACGCTCGCGCACGACCTGATCTTCACCGGCGCGGGCAAGGACGTCTTCGGCAAGTTCGGCTTCCTGCCGGCCCATCCCAAGAACGCCGTCGCCGCGCTCGAGGCGGGCGCCGCGACCATCGTGTTCCCCGGCGGTGAGTGGGAGGTGCTGCGTCCCACCAGCGAGTCCGCGACCATCGACTTCCACGGTCGCACCGGCTACATCCGCACGGCCCTCGAGGCGGGCGTCCCGATCGTCCCCATCGTCACCATCGGCGGCCAGGAGACCCAGCTCTTCCTCAACCGCGGTGACGCCCTCGCCAAACTGCTCAAGCTGGACAAGCTGCTGCGCATCGACAGTGCGCCATTCGCCTTCGGCTTCCCGTTCGGGCTCACCGCTCATTTCCCGCCCAACATCCCGTTGCCCTCGAAGCTCGTCACCGAGGTCCTCGACCCCATCGACATCACCGCCGAGTTCGGGACGAATCCCGACCACGACGAGGTGGACCAGATGATCCGCAAGCGCATGCAGCACGCCCTCGACGGGCTCGCCCGCGAGCGCCGGTTCCCGGTTCTCGGCTGACCACAACAAAGGAGATCGACGATGATCAACCAGCTCCGCGATCGCGTCACCACCTACACGTGGCTCGTTCGCACCCTCATCCGAAGTGGCTTCCTCGGCTCACTGCGACTCGACCGGTACATGCGGATGGGTCTCAACCTGCGGCGCCACGGCGGCGCCTCCCCGGTCAGCGGCATCGGTCTCGCCGCAGCTCGCGCCCCGAAGGGGCTCGCCCTCGTCGATGAGGCGGGTGAGCTGACGTGGGGAGAGCTCGACGCCCGCTGCGACGCACTGGCCGTCGGACTGCGCGAGCTCCCCGGCGCTTCGGTGAACACCGTCGCCATCCTCTGCCGCAACCACCGCGGCCTCATCGAGTCCCTTGCCGCGACATCGCGTCTCGGCGCCGACGCGGTGCTGCTCAACACCGGTTTCGCCGGACCGCAGCTCGCCGACGTCCTCGAACGCGAGGGCGCCGACGTCCTGATCGCCGACGACGAGTTCGAGGCGGTCATCGCCCCTGCGGCAGACCGTCTTCCGGAGCTCCGTCGCGTCCACGCCTGGACCGAGACCAGTCCGGTGTCCGGAGACACGACCTACTCGCTCATCGACGCGAACCTCGGCCGACGCCCCGCTCGCCCCGAGCGTGCCGGCCGCATCGTGCTGCTGACCTCGGGTACCACCGGCGCCCCCAAGGGTGCACGCCGGGGTGGCAGCACAGACATCGCCTCGCTGGCCGCGATGCTCGACCGCATCCCTTGGCGCGCAGGCGAATCCACGGTCATCGCCGCACCGATCTTCCATGCCTGGGGCTTCGGGCAGGTGGCCATCTCGGCGACCATGACGTGCACGATGATCATGCGTCGGCGCTTCGACCCGGAGGCCACCCTCGACCTCGTCCGCGAGCACGAGGCGACCGGACTCGCCGTCGTGCCGGTGATGCTCGAACGCATCATGGATCTCCCCGACGAGGTCCTCGACACCCATCCGATGCCGAGTCTGCGGTTCGCCACCGCGAGCGGTTCACGGATGCGCACCGACGCCCTGGTCGCCTTCCTCGACCGTTTCGGCGACGTCGTCTACAACAGCTACAACGCCACCGAGGCCGGACTGATCAGTACCGCCACACCTGAGGACCTGCGCGTCGCCCCGGACACCGCAGGACGACCGCTGACGGGCACCAGCGTCCGCATCCTCGACGACGACGACCGCGAACTGCCGACCGGCGAGATCGGCCGCATCGTGGTCGCCAACAACTCCGGTTTCGACGGCTACACCACCGCCGACACCAAGGCGTTCAGCGACGGGCACATGGTGTCCGGCGACGTCGGACGGATCGACGAGAACGGCCGCCTGTTCGTCGTCGGCCGCGACGACGAGATGATCGTGTCCGGTGGCGAAAACGTCTACCCACTCGAGGTCGAGCAGGTCATCGGAGTCCTCGACGAGGTCCACGAGGTCGTGGTGATCGGCGTCGACGACGAGAAGTTCGGTCAGCGCCTGGCCGCCTATGTGGTGCGCGCCCCGCAGACCCTCATCGGCGCCGACCAGATCCGGCAGCACGTCAAGGAACAGCTGGCCGGGTTCAAGGTCCCCCGCGACGTCCACTTCCTCGACGAGCTGCCCCGCAACGCCACCGGCAAGATCCTCAAGCGCGATCTGCAGTCCGCCACCCCGGAACGAAAGGTGAGCTGAACGATGAACGCACGTAACACACTCCGCGTCACCGAGCTGTTGGCCGGCACCGACGCCACCCCGCACGACGCCGAGCGCATGACCGGTCCGGATGCACTGATGCTCAATATGGAGTCCCCGTCGAATCCGATGCACACGCTGAAGGTCGCGGTGCTCGACACGACCCGACGGGGCCGTCCGCTCACACTCGACGAGATCGCCGATGTGGTCCCGTGCTACCTCGGGATGTTCCCTCGCGCCACCCAGCGGGTGCGCTGGGTTCCCGGATGTTCTGCACGCCCGTTCTGGGTGCAGGACAACGACTTCGACGTCACCCGTCACATCGATGAGATGGAGATCGCGGCTCCGGGAGGGCGTGCCCAACTCGACGCGATGCTGTCCGAACTCGCCGTGCGGCAGCTGGACCGCGAACGGCCGCTCTGGGGGCTCACCCTGGTCCACGGTCTGGAGGGCGGTCGTCAGGCTGTCGTGGTCCGCGTCCATCACGCGGTGGCCGATGGGCTGGCGGCGCTCAACACGTTCATGGCGGCCACCGCCGAACCCGGCGAGCGGATTCACCCGGCACCCATCTCCGAGGCCCTCGAGCAGGACACGAGGACCCTCACGAAGGCGGCACGCGCGGAGTCGCGGCGCCTGGTCCGTCGACTCCCGTCCGTGGTCTCGGCGGGGCGGCGCGCGGTGCGGGCGCGACGCGAGGCGGCCAACGGTGACCTGATCCCCAAGCCGCTGACGGTGCGTCGCACCAGCTTCAACGCCCGCAGCGGGGCCGACCGCGTGTGTGCGTCGGCCGACATCGCACTCGCAGACGTCCAGCGGATCGCGCTGGCCGCGGGCACCACGGTGAACGGTGCGCTCCACGGCGTGATCGCCGGAGCGATCCGCAACGAGCTCCTCGCCCGGGGTGAGGAACCCGGTGACTCCGTGACCATCTTCGGGGTCTGCAAGGACCTCGCGTCGAATCGGGTGCACGGCAACGAGATCGCCGCCGCCATGGCGTATCTGCGCTCCGACCTGGCCGATCCGGTGGAACGGATCGTCGCGACGGGCGAGAGCTGCGGAGCCACCGTCGCGTGTCGTCGGGAGGTCGGTTTCGAACTGACCGAGAAGCTCGCCACCTACACCGGCCGGCTCGGCCCGCAGTTCCGCGGGCTGGCCGCCCATCAGATGCCGGTGGTGATGAACAACATCACCACCGCCAACATGCCCGGCCCGCGGACGACGCGCTGGATCGGTGACATCGAAGTGGTCGACTGGATCTCGTTCGCACTGGCCATTGCGCCCGCGGATGTGAACCTGACGACCTACAGTTACGCCGGACGGCTCAGCATGGGACTCATCGCGACACCGGAATCCATGCCTGATCCGGCCGGGTTTCTCCGCCGGGTCGTCGAGGCCGTCGACGAGGCGACCGATGCTCTCGGTATCGGCGCCATGGCACAGGAGGCCAGTTGATCGACTGGGAGACCGAGCGGGCCCGGCTGGGATTGTTCGCGGGCGTGCTGCCTCGCGCGATCGGCAGCTCGTTGGCCGCGAGACGGGGAAATCCGGAGACGGGTGTCCCGGCGGCCGGCTGCGGACCGCGGCAGATCGGGGAGACCGCGATCGACGAGATGTTCATCGCGATCAACTCCGTGATCCGGGACATTCCGCCGATGGAGTCGGTCGAGGACATGGTGGCGCGATGCGCCGACGTCGCCGAGGAGTTCGTACGCCTCGGACCCGCTGGGATTCATCGGGATCCGGGTCTGCCCCGCATACTCTCGCGCGACCGCAAGGTCTTCGGTACCACGTCGTTCGAGCACATCGACTTCTCCGTCGACGCGAAGCTGCCGGCGTCGGTGGCGTCCCTGGACCCGTATGCCGACGGCATCTCGTCGGTCCGGGTGATGACCAAGAACCGGGCCGGTACCCGATGGCTCATCTGGGTACACGGCGCGGCGCAGGGGCGGCCGGACGATCTGTACGCCTTCCGGGCGGCCCACCTGCACAAGAAGCTCGGCTACGACGTCGCCTTCCCGGTGCTGCCCGCACACGGTGGTCGGCGCGTGACGAAGGTGTCCTACCCGGGTTTCGACCCCCTCGTGAACACGCTCATCACCATCCGCGCCGTCGCCGAGATCCGGTCGTTGATCAGCTGGATCGAGCAGCACGACCCCGCCGAGATCGCCATCGCCGGGACATCTCTGGGTGGGCCGATCGCCGCGCTGGTCGCCTCGATGGACCCGCGCGTCGCCACCGTTCTCGCGGTGGTGCCGATGCTGGACATGCACGCGACGCTGGCCCACCACATGTCCCGCGGCGGACCCAAGGGTGAGCACCTCGCATCGTTGATGCGCGACGAGTCGGTGCGGGAAGTCGCAAGTGTCATCAGCCCGCTGCGGGTCCAACCGATAGCGCCGCCCGATCGCCGGATGGTCGTCGCCGCTCTCAACGACCGCGTGACCTGGGTGTCGGCGGCACAGCAACTCCACCAACACTGGGGCGGTCGCATCCACTGGTACCCCGGAAGCCATGTCGGTCACGCCATCTCGACCGGCATCCGGCACGCGACGGACGGTTTCCTCAGCGAACCCGCCCGCCCCGCCGGCCCGGCGGCGGAAGGCCGGCGCGCGGCGTTCTGAGTCGGTTTCCCGTGACGGGGTGCGCGCTACTCGGGCACCGACTCCGGGTTCGCGTCGGCGATCAGTTCGTCACGGTCTTCGACGAGCACGAATCCTGCGGCGATGGCCGCATCGGCGGCGTCGCGGTAGTGCTTCTCGTATTCGTCGCGGGTGCCGTAGCGTTCGGCGAGGAGATGTTCCGGCACCGGGTGGGTCGACCCGAACAGCAGACAGAGTCGGGAGATCGGTTCGGAGACAACGCCGCTCAGTACCTGGGTCGGTGCGTCGACGCAGGGGGTGCGGACGCCGCCGAGAACGTTGCCGATGTCGTCGACCTCGAACTCGGGCTCGGGAGTCGTGACGCCTCGGAGACGCAACGGGTCGGCGGCGGGTGGCGGATTCCCGCCGCCGGCCCACGCACGGAGGTGGCGGAGGCCGGCGCGCAGCACGAAGCGCTGCTGACCGCGGTTCACCGGGTCGGGGCAGCCGAGGAATTCCTCGAAGTCACCGATCTGATGCAGGTCGGCATGCGAGGTGCCGGCGATCTCCCACGCCCGCAGACGACCGGTGTCCGGTTGGCGCACGAGGTGGTAGCGGAAGTTGGTCAGCACATCGGTCTCGGTCTGGACGACGAGAACCGGCGCGTCGAGATCGGTGCGGATCGTGGTGGGTTCGCCGCTGAACACGGTGCTCACGTCGATCCCGGTACCGACCTCGCCCGCGGGAAGCCCTGCAGCAGCGCGACTGTGGATGAGGAACCCGTCGAAATCCCCATCTCCGGCAACCGCATTGACGTAGGTGGTCAGTGCCATCGCAGACTGGGATTCGCCGACCGCGAGCACCGAGCCGACGGTGAGCCCGGCGAGCGGGTGGTCCGGGGTCGGGCTCTCTCCGGAGTGGTCACCGCGGACCGCGAGGCCGATCGAACGGAAGATGTCGTAGCAGTACGCATCACCGGGATGATGCAGGCCTGCGTAGCGATCGGGGTCCTTGGCGGCGAGGCTCTGGGGTTCACCGGTGGCGACGCCCACTGATCCGGTGCCGCCCTCGATGCCGACGTACTGCGCCGACACTCCCACCCAGGCATAGCCGGCACGCACCAGCTCTGCGGCGACATACGAGTACTCCGGTGCGGCATCGCTGCCGCTGCTCACGTTCAGCCACTCCACGACGGCGCAGCCGTTGAACGCGGCCGCGTCGGCGGGGCGTCGGACGACGAGCCGCGTCGTGAACTCGGCTGGTGGCGTGTCCGCGTCGCCGACGAGCCGCCGGGCCAGTCCCGACGCCGCGTACTCGGTGTCGGTGTATCCGGCGGCCACGAGGTCGGGGACCGGCGAGGCGCTCAGGAGCGACGAACCCTTGCCGTCGGTCAGGGGGCGAAACGTGATCTGCTGGTTCACTTCTGCTTCCGGTGCTTCTTGATGACCTCACCGAACATGAAGTGCATTTTGGTTCCCTGGGGCCAGCCGATGTAGTAGCAGAGGAAGAGGCTGATCTCCTCGAGCTGCTCGGGCGTGAGTTCGCCGTTGCCGAGTGCGGCACCGGCCTGGATCTCGGCGACGTCGATGTTGTTGCTCGCCGCGAGTGCACCGAGCAGTAAAAGTCGCCGATCCCGGTCGGAGAGGCCCTCGCGCGCCCACACGTTGCCGAACACCTGGTCGGCGGTGTGGGCGAAGTAGTCGCCTGGACCGTCGCTCATCTCCCAGCCGTAGACCTCGGACATCCGCTTGAGGCCGCGTTTGCGCACCTCGTCGGGTGCTTCGTCGGAGATGTTGGAGCGGGTCATGCGGTTTCTCCTTCGAGGTGGGGGACACCGAGCCCGGGGGCCAGCTCGCGGAGTGCGATCTGGCCGAGGGGCAGATCGACGCCGAGGTCGTCGGCGAGTGCGAGTGCTAACGACAGGTCCTTCTCGCCCAGTGTACGAACGCCGGTGAAGATGCCGTACCACGGATCGTCGGCGTCGAGTGTCGCCGTGGTCTCGCGCAGCATGATGGCGCCGGCACCGCCGGTGATGGCGTCGGTGTGCCGAACGACCCTGCCCAGCTTGGTGATGTCGAGCCCGGCGGCCTCGGCGAGTCGCGCGGCTTCGGTGGTGGCGGTGAACGAGATGAAGTGCAGGAGGTTGCGGGCGAGCTTCATCTTGGTGCCCGCGCCGACCTCGGCTCCCGCGTGCACGAGCATGTCCGAGGTGAGCCGGAAGGGCTCCTTCAGCTTCTCGTAGGCGTCGCGCGGGCCGCCGACCATGATCGCCAGCCGTCCCGACGCCGCGCCCATCGCGCCGCCGGAGATCGGGGCGTCGAGAAGGATGACATCGCGTTCTGCGCACTGCTTCGCGAGATCGATCGCGGTGTCCGGGCCGATGGTCGAGTGGACGGTGATGATGGTGCCCGGGCGGGCCGTCGACAGGAGTCCGTCGGCACCGGTGACCACCGACCGGACCTGCTCGTCGTTCAGGACGCAGATACCGATGATGTCGGCGGCGGAGGCGAGTTCGGCGAGCGAACCGGCCGCCTTCGCACCCTTGTCGACGACCTTGGCGATCGCCTCCTCCGACAGGTCGAACACCGTGAGGCCGCCCGGCCAGGCGGCCAGGCTGCCGGCCATCGGGCCACCGATGTTGCCGAGGCCGACGTACCCCAGCCGGATCGGGGTCTCCTCTGTCATGACCGGATGACCTGCCCGCCGTCCACGTTGAAGATCTGCCCGGTGATCCAGCCGGCCTCCTCGGACAGCAGGAACAGGCACATCCCGACGAGATCTTCCGGCGTGCCGAACCGCTTGAGCGGCAGACGGTTCACGATGTCGGCGACCATCTCCTTGGGCGTGGTGGTGCGGGTGGCCTCGGTGTCGATGGGGCCGGGGGCGATCGCGTTGACGCGGATGTTCTGGCCGCCGAGTTCGGTCGCGAGCTGCTGGGTCAGGCCGTTGACGCCGACCTTCGCCAGACCGTAGAAGCCGCTGTACAGCCATGCGGCGGTGGAGGACTGGTTGACGATCGCCCCGCCGCCGTTGGTCATGTGCGGGTAGACCGCGCGGGTCACGTTGAGCGCACCGTCGAGGTTCACGCTCATGAACTTCTTGTAGTAGTCCCACGGCACGGTGATGAGGAAATCGAGCTTCATCCCGCCGTAGATCGCAGCGTTGTTGACCAGGCCGTCGATCGAACCGTAGGCGTCGACAGTCGCCGCGGCGAGAGCTTTCGCCGACTCCTCGTCGGCGACATCGGTGCTGACGTACAGGCCACCGATGTCGGCGGCGACCTGCTTGCCCTTCTCGTCGGCGAGGTCGGCGACCACGACGTTGGCGCCCTCGGCGGCCAGTGCCCGTGCGTAGGCCTCACCGATACCGCCGGCGGCGCCGGTCACGATGATGGTCTTGTTCTCGAAACGCTTGGAACTCATTGTCCTGCTTCCTGTATTGGTATTGCTCCCTGAGGTGCGAGCTTGCGAGCCACGAAGGTTCAGGCGGGCCGCGCGACGGCCTTGGTCTCCAGGTATTCCTCGAATCCGGCGACGCCCATCTCGCGACCGATGCCGGACTGTTTGTAGCCGCCGAACGGGACGTCGGCGGAATACCAGATGCCGCCGTTGACGCCCATGGTGCCGGTGCGAACACCGTTGACCACCTTGTTGATCCGATTCTCGTCGGTGCCGTAGACCATGCCCGACAGTCCGTAGGGGGAGTCGTTGGCGATGCGGATCGCGTCGTCGTCGCCGTCGTGGGCGATGATCACCAGGACTGGACCGAAGATCTCCTCCTGCGCGACGCGTGCCGAGTTGTCGAGTCCGGAGATCAGCGTCGGTTCGACGAAGAAGCCCCTGGATTTGTCGGCCGGACGGCCGCCGCCGATCTCGATCGTGCCGCCTTCCTGCTTGGCGATCTCGATGTAGGACTCGACGCGTTGACGCTGGCGCTCGGAGATCAGCGGCCCGCAGATCGTGCCCGAACTCGTCGGGTCACCGGCCGGCAGACCGGCCAATGCGTCGCGGGTCGCGGTGATCGCCTCGTCGAGCTTGGTGCGCGGGACCACGAGTCGCGTGGTGATCGCACAGCCCTGACCGGCGTGGGTGACGACGTTGAAAGCGGCCATCGCGCAGGCCGAACCGATGTCGGCGTCGTCGAGCACGATGAACGCGGACTTACCGCCCAGCTCGAGGAAGACCTTCTTCAACGACTCCGACGCCGCGGCCATCACCTTCTTGCCGGTCGCGGTGGAGCCGGTGAAAGAGACGAGGTCGACGCGGGGATCGGTGGACAGCTGCTCGCCGAGCCGGTGGTCGGTGGAGGTGACGATGTTCAGGACGCCGGGCGGGAAGTCGGTCTCCTCGGCGACGACCTTGCCGACCAGTGCTGCGCACCACGGGGTGTCGGGTGCGGGTTTGAGGACGACGGTGCACCCGGCGGCGAGGGCCGGCCCGATCTTGGCGAAGTTGATCTGGTGCGGGAAGTTCCACGGGGTGATCGCCCCGACGACGCCGATCGCTTCCGACCGCAGCTCGCGATGGTTCTTGATGCCCATCGGCTTGGCCGTGCCGAGATCGCGTGTCCACTCGTAACTCTCGGCGAGATCGGCGAAGTAGCCGAGATCGGTGACGGGACCCTCGAATTGCGGGCCGTGGGTGAGGAACGACGGGCAGCCGACCTCGGCGATCGTCAGCTCCCGGAACTCGTCGGTGTGGGCGAGCAGGGCGTCGCGGAGCTGGCGAAGGCAGCGGGCACGGAAGGCGTGGTCCCGCGACCAGTCGGTGGTGTCGAAGGCGGTGCGCGCGGCGGCGATCGCGGCGTCCATGTCGGCGGCGGTGGCCTCGGCAGCCTGCCCGATGACCTCCTCGGTCGCCGGGTTGACGACGTCGAAGACACCACCGCTGCCGGGGGTGAGTTTGCCGTCGATCAACAGGTCCGACGCGGATTCGGGGCGAAGGGTCATGAGCTGGAACTCCATCTGGACAGGTGTCTGGACTCGCGTTCAAACCTAGTGTAGCGTGGCTCACATGTCCAGCCCCGTGTCCCAGGAATCCACACGTCGCCGCCTGACACAGCAGCAGGCCGAGACGGTCGCGCGACTCACCGACGCGGCGGTCGACGTGTTGAACGCCGAGGGATTCGACGGGCTCACCGTGCGTTCGGTGGCCAAGCTCGCGGGCGTCGCACCCGCCACGGCGTACACGTACTTCTCGTCGAAGAGCCACCTGGTGGCCGAGGTCTTCTGGCGTCGGCTGTCCGCGGGCGTCTCCGAACCCGACCCGGCCGCCACGCCGGCCGAGCGGGTCGCCCAGGTGCTTCGCGAGGTCGCCCTCGTCGTCGCCGGAGAGGGGCAGCTCGGCGGCGCGGTCACCGTTGCGCTGCTGGGAACCGATCCCGACGTCGAGCATCTGCGCGTTCGCATCGGCGCGTTCATCCGTCGGCGTCTGGCGGCCGCGCTCGAGGAAGACCCGGAGAATCCGGGTCCATTGCTCGACACCCTGGAGATGATCTACTCCGGCGGCCTCGTCTACGCCGGCATGGGGCACATGACCTATGAGCAGACATCCGAACGTCTTGTCGCCGCAGCACATCTACTGATGGAGAAGTGATGACCGAAACGACATCGGTGCCGGGGATGGAGCGGGCGCTCCCCTTCGACCCGTATGCCTACGACTTTCACGAGGATCCGTATCCGACCTATGCGCGGCTCCGCCGGGAGTCGCCGGTCTACTACAACGCCGAGATGAACTTCTGGGCCCTGGCCAACCACGCCGACGTCCGCGCGGGATTCCGTGATGTGCAACGGTTCTCGAACAGCTGGGGCGTGTCGATGGACCCCTCGGCGTACGGGCCCGACGCGCACAAGTCGATGTCCTTCCTCGCGATGGACGACCCCAAGCACATGCGGATCCGCAAGCTCGTGTCGAAGGGCTTCACGCCGCGCCGTGTCAACGACCTGACCGGCCGGATCACCGCGCTGACGCACCAGCACTGGAGCAAGTGCCTCGACATGGGCGAGTTCGACTACGTCCACGACTTCGCCGCGCTCCTGCCGATGGATGTGGTCTCCGAGCTGCTGGGCGTTCCCGAGGCCGACCGTACGGATCTGCGTCACCAGTCCGATCTGCTCCTGCATCGCGAGGACGGCGTCCTCGACATCCCCGAGGCCGCGATCTACGCCTACATCGAACTGCACAAGTACTACTCGGAACTCATCGCCGACCGGCGGAAGAATCCCGGCGAGGATCTGGTCTCGGCCCTGATCGAGGCCGAGATCGACGACGACGAGACCGGGGAGAAGATCAAGCTCACCGAGGACGAGATCGTCGGCTTCATGGTGCTGATGGTGGTCGCGGGCAACGAGACGACCACCAAACTGCTTGCCAACGCCCTGTATTGGGGCGGGCGCAATCCCGACGAGCTCGCCAAGGTGTTCGCCGACCCCGAACTCGCGGTCCCGCAGTGGACCGAGGAGACGCTGCGCTACGACAACTCGACGCAGATCGTCGTGCGTCGCGTGGTCGAGGACGCACCGTACGGGGACTACGTGATCCCGGCCGGCGACCGCGTACTCCTCCTCGTCGGCTCGGCGAACCGCGATGAAGAGGTCTTCGGTCCGGACGCCGACAAGTACGACATCGGTCGCGACAACGGGCAGGCGCTGATGAGCTTCGGCCTCGGCGCGCACTTCTGCCTCGGCGCCCATCTCGCTCGCCTGGAGGCCAACATCGGTCTCGGCGAGGTGATCCGGTCGATCCGCTCGGTCGACATCGACATCGACAGGGCGGTCCGTGTGCACTCGGTCAACGTGCGCGGCTTCGCCGAACTCCCCGTGAAAGTGACGGTGCGCTGATGGCTTTTCGTCCTCATCCCGAACGTCGACCGGTTCTGGTCGCAGGAGCGTCGTCGGGAATCGGAGCGGCAACCGCCGAACACCTCGCCGCCGCAGGCCATCCGGTCGCCCTCGCGGCCCGGCGCGTCGAGAAGCTGCAGGAGTTGGCCGACAAGATCATCGCCGCGGGTGGCGAAGCGGTTGCGGTGCCGCTCGACGTGACCGACGAACAGTCGGTCATCGACTGTGTCGCGAAGGCGGAGGCCGCGCTGGGTGAACTCGAGATCGTGGTCGCCGGTGCCGGTGACCTCGCGGTCGGACTCTCCTATGAGACGAGCCCGGAGCACTTCGCCGATCAGGTCAACATCCACCTCACCGGCGCCTACCGCATCTACCGTGCGGTCATCGGCGGCATGATCGACCGTGCGCGAGGTGATTTCGTATTCATCGGCTCCGATGTCGTGCTCCATCCGCGGCCCTGGTCGTCGGCCTATGTGGCCGCGAAGTCGGGTATCGACGGACTGGTCTCGACCATCCAGCTCGAACTCGAGGGCACCGGCGTGCGTGCGGGTGTGGTCCGGCCGGGACAGACCTTGACCGGCATGGGCATGAATCTCGACCCGAAGACCACCGAGGACATGCTCAACGACTGGATCAAGCACGGTCTGGCGCGGCACGGCAACTTCCTCGAACCGCGCCACATCGCGCTCGCCGTCGCGGCCATGGTCACCATGCCGCGCGGCGCCCACATGCGCGCGGTCGAGGTGGAGGCCGAAGGGGCCGTCTCCCGCGACCGGAGTTCCGGCAAGACACAGCAAGACACACAGTCGACGAAGGACAAGGGGACCGATCGATGACCGCGATCACCGAATCAGGCCTGAAGAAGCCGCCTCGCGTTTCCGGGGGCGAGGGCGAACACGGACATCTCGACGAGCTCGCCACCGACCCGATCTCGCTGTTCTGGCGCGTCCGGGAGGAATGCGGCGACGTCGGCCTGTTCCAACTCGCCGACCGCGAGGTGGTGTTGGTGTCCGGGGCCGCGGCGAACGAGGAGTTCTTCCGCGCCCCCGAGGAGGACCTCGACCAGGCGGCCGCCTACCCGTTCATGACGCCGGTGTTCGGCGAGGGGGTCGTCTTCGACGCGAGTCCCGAGGAACGCTCCAAGGCGATCCACAACTCGGCCCTCAAGGGCGCCCACATGAAGCAGCACGCGGTGACGATCCCCAACGAGGTGGAGCGCATCATCGCCGAGTGGGGCGACGAGGGTGAGATCGACCTGCTCGACTTCTTCTCCGAACTGACGCTGTACACCTCGTCGGCGTGCCTTATCGGACGCAAGTTCCGCGAGCGTCTCAGCGCCCACATCGCCCACCTCTTCCACGACCTGGAGAAGGGCACCGACCCGATCGCCTACGTCGACTACAACGCCGACATCGAGAGCTTCCGCAAGCGCGACGAGGCACGCGCCGAGCTCGTCGAGTTCATCCAGGGCGTGATGGACGAGCGCATCGCGAACCCGACTCAGGACAAAGAAGATCGCGACCTGATGGACGTGCTCGTCCAGGTCGGCTTCGACGCGAACACGGTCACCGGCATGTTCATCTCGATGATGTTCGCCGGCCATCACACCACATCGGGCACCGCGGCCTGGACGCTGATCGAGTTGCTGCGCAACCCGGATTACATGAAGCGCGTCTACGACGAACTCGACGAGATCTACGGCGACACCCCCGACGGCGAACGTCCCGAGTACACCTTTGCCCACACCCGGCAGATGCCGCAGCTCGAGAACGCGCTGAAGGAGGCGCTGCGACTGCACCCGCCGCTGATCATCCTGATGCGCGTGGTGCAGAGAAACTTCCATGTCGAGGACTACGAGATCGCCGCCGGTCAGTCGATCGCGGTGTCGCCCGCGGTCTCCAACCGTCTGCCCGAGGACTTCCCGGATGCCGACGCCTTCGACCCCGACCGGTACGAGAAGCCGCGGCAGGAGGATCTGGTCAACCGCTGGACCTGGATTCCGTTCGGCGCCGGCCGACACCGTTGTGTCGGTGCGCAGTTCGCGATCATGCAGCTGAAGGCGATCTTCTCGGTGCTGTTCCAGAACTACGAGTTCGAGATGTTGCAGCCGTCCGAGAGTTACCAGAACGACCACTCGAAGATGGTGGTTCAGCTGCAGCAGCCCTGCCGCGTTGCCTACCGCAAGCGTCAGGATCGCTGATGCGCGTCGAGGTCGATCTGGATCTGTGCCAGGGGCACGGCATGTGCGAGCTCGAGGCCCCCGAGGTCTTCGCCGCCCATATGGACCATGTGGAGATCCTCGACGCCAACCCCGACGAATCCCGGCGAGCCGAGGTCGAGGCCGCCGTGCAGTACTGCCCGACGCAAGCGTTGCGTCTCATCGAAGATGACGAGTGAAGGTGGAACACATGTCTTTTGACCGTGCGGAACTGGAAGAGATGAAGGAACGGTGGCTGGCCGCCAACATCGAGGCGGAGAAGGCGGGGGACTGGAAGCCGCTCGCCGAGTTCTACACCGAGGACGCCACCTACGGCTGGAACTACGGCCCCAAGAAGGACTTCATGGCCGTGGGCCGCGAAGAGATCCGCGAGCTCGCGCTCGGTCAGGAGATGGAGGGCCTCGAGGGCTGGGAGTATCCGTATCAGGCATGGGTCATCGACGAGAAGACCGGCGACATGATCGGCCTCTGGAAGCAGGTCTACGAGGGCACCCGTGAGGACGGCAGCCATTACGCGCTCGAGGGCATCCAGGGCAGCTGGTTCAAGTACGGCGGCAACTTCCAGTTCTCCTGGCAGCGTGACTTCTTCGACTACGGCAACGTCTCCGCCCTGTTCATCGAGATGATGAAGAACAACGCGATGAGCGACGGAATGCTCAAGCGGGTGGAGAAGGCGGCGCCGGGCAACCTGCCGGGGTGGTACGACTTCGGTAAGGCGCCGGTCGCGTTCTGGTGACCTGACATGACTTCCACAGCCCCGACCTATCAAGGTCTGAGTCAGGCGCAGCTCGCCGTCCTGGTCCCCGAACTCCTGCTGTCCGGTCAGATGATCGACCGCAGCGGTATGGCCCACCTCATCAGCGCTTTCGGTCGAGATGTGATGGGCAGGATCGCCATCGAGGAATGGATGGCCGCGAGCCCGGTGTACACGCATCGCGTTCGGACGGCACTCGGAGTCGACGGTGACGGCGTTGAGGACATGTTCAAATGTCTCCAGCTCGACATCGGTGCACCGCCGCAGTTCATGGACTTCCGGTACCGCGTCGACGACAAGTACCACGGATCATTCATCCTCGATCATTGCGGCGCCCTGCTCGACGTCGAACCGCTCGGCGACGAGTACGTCACGACGATGTGCCACGACATCGAGGACCCGACCTTCGACGCGACGGCCATCGCGACCAACCGCCGGGCGCGTATCCGACCGGTGCATCGGCCACCTCGACGCCCCGTCGACCGGACTCCGCACTGCGAGTGGACGGTCACCATCGAACCGGACCGCGACGAACTGCCGCTTCCCCCGGATGCCGAGGAGATGTTCGGGACGCGCGCCGGCCAGATCGAGCTGTCCGCGATCGACGCGGCGTCGACCGACGGCTGGGTCGACTACCGAGGGCCACTCGTCGAGGATCTGCAGTTCGCGGAGTGGTCGACGTCGGCACTGGCGCGGATCGCGGAAGAGGTTGCGCTGCAACATCAGCTGCTGTCCCTCGGCTTCCTGATCAGCCTGCGGCGGTATGCGGAGAGCGAAGATCAGGTCGTCGAGATCTTCCGTAAGCAGCTGATCGGGATCGCCGGTCTCGCGGCGGACCGGATTCGCGCGGCCCTCGAGCTGTCGACAGACGCCGAAGGCCTGGCGCAGGTGCTGGCGCTGCATCCGTGCTTCGGGCCGGCGCAGTACACCGGTCTGACCGCGACCGCCGACGGCGACACCGTCTCCGTCCGGCTGCCCAGGGAATCCGACGCCATGACCGACGGCGGATGGATGTCGCTTCTCACGCCGGATCATCTGGAACCACTGCAGGCCGCCGCGACGGCGGTGAGTCCGTACCTGCGTGTCGAGGGTGCCGTCGAGACCGAGGATGCGCTCGAGATCCGGATCGTCACCTCGGACACGGCGCAGAAGGAGAGCGGCGAGGTGGCGATCGCACGGTTCAGCGGCGGCGCGAGTTTCGAGTTCGTCGATCGAGGCCGCTCGATCCCGATCACGCCGGTCGGCAGCTCGGCGTGAATCCGGACGGCGGCTGGTCTCCCGGGGCTGCCGGACTGGGCGGCCGGGTCGCCGTGATCGCGGGCGCCACCCGCGGGATCGGCCTCGCGGTGGCGTATGCGCTGGCAGGCCAGGGAGTTTCGGTCGTCGTCAACGGACGTGACGGAGATGCGCTCGAGGAGACCGTCGCGGAGATCCGCGGCGGCGGGGGACAGGCCGTCGGCGTCCGCGGCTCGGCCGGTGACGACGCCGTCGCCCAGCAGATGGTCGACGCCGCGCTCGGCGAGTTCGGCGCACTCGACATCGCCATCAACTGCGCGGGCATCGCCGAACCCGCCGGGTCGACGGTCCTGACCATCACCCCCGACGAGTTCCGGGCCCAGGTGGACGGACACCTCATGTCTGCGTTCCACCTCCTCCAGGCCGCGGGACGGGTCTTCGTCGAGCAGGGTTCGGGGTCGATCGTGCTCACCGGCTCGGCTGCGTCGCTCGGGATGTTCGGCGGCAGCGGCTATCCCGCGGCGAAGGGCGGCGTCAACGCGCTGGCCCTCGCCGCCGCCGCGGACCTGGCCGAACACCACGTCCGGGTCAACGTCGTGATGCCCGGCGCCAAGTCGCGGCTGTCGACCGGCGACGACTATGTCGCCCACATCGAGGGCCTGCATCGTCGGGGGATTCTCGATGACCTGACCCGGGAGGCCGCCCTCGATCCGGCGCCGCCGGAATACGTGGCACCGCTGTACGTCTTCCTGGCCAGCGATGTCGCCGAGCACGTCACCGGCAGCATCTTCAGCGCCGCAGGCGGTTTCATCGGACGGTTCGAGACACAGCAGGCGAGCTTCATCGCCTACCGCGATCACAAGGACACCTCGCCGTACAGCCTCGGCGAGCTGGCGGAACTCCTCGGCTGACCTGAATTTTTCGTCAGGACCGGCGGGCGGCCCGTCGCTCCAGCCAGAACCGTGCGCCCTCGGCGATCGCCTCGGTCACCGGTCTCGGCCGCCAGCCCAGGTCGCGCTCGGCCTTGCCGTGGTCCATCTCGGACATGAAGTGCATCAGCCGCACCGACGGGACGGTCAGCTGGACGGGCTTGCGGGTGAGGGCGGCCCGCGCCGAGCCCGCCGCACCGGCCGCGTACAGCGCAGGGCGGTTGAGCACGAGCCGGGGAGGCTCCCGGCCGGCGGTGCGGGCGGCGATCTCCACGATCTCGCCGGTGTCGATGGACCGCTCGGCGACGATGTACCGCTCGCCCACCTCACCCCGCTCGGCCGCCAGGGCGAGTGCGCGTGCAGCGTCGTCGATGCCCACCGACTCGGCCCGGCAGCCGCGAATGGTGAACGGCAGCTTGCCCAAAGCCGCACCGGCGACGAAAGACCCGTGTGGCGTCGGCTGCCAGTCGCCGGGACCGTAGGTGTTGGCGACGCACATCACGACGCCCGGCACGGCCCCGTCGCGGGAGTAGTCCATCAGTAGGTTCTCGGCGGCGACGCGACTCTTCACGTACCCGGGTGCGTGCTTCGGCCAGTTGAACGCATCGTCCTCGGTGGCCAGACGCCCCTGGACCCGCCCGATGGTGGCGGCGGTACTGGTGAAGACGAACCTGCGCAGCGGCTGTGTGGCGGCGACGTCCAGCACCGCCCGCAGGCCGTCGACATTTGTTCGGTACAGCGGTGCCGGATCCCGCAGCCAGGCACGGGTGTCGACGGCGCAGTGGAACACCACGTCGCAACCGTCCATCGCCGCGCGCACCGAGTCGGCGTCGAAGAGGTCGCCGGTGACGTGCTCGAAGTCCAGGCCGGACAGCGTGCGGAGATCGCTGGTCGGACGCGTGAGGACGCGTACGTCGTCCTCGTTCCCGACGAGATGACGGACCAGTCGGGCACCGAGGAAACCGTTGCCGCCGACGACGAGCTTCATCGTCCGGCCAGACCGCCCGGCACGAGATCCTCGATCGCGGCCGCGCTGCGGGACAGCATCGCGTCGAACATGGCGGTGCCGCGTTCGGTGGGTTGCGCGGCGGCCGAACCGAAGACGATGATCAGCGGCGCCTGGATGAGGTTGGCGACGTAGTCGTCCCAGCACTCGTCGAGCGTGTAGTCGGTGACGCCCTCGGTGACCACCGCACGGTGATACGACGCGACGATGCCGCGTTCGTGCTTTCGACGATCCTCGGTGGTCAGGCTGGTGCTGAGTAGAAAGGCGATGTCGCGCAGCGGGTTACCGGTGGTGATGGTCTGCCAGTCGATGACCGTCACCTCGCCGGTCGGGCTGAACAGCACGTTGTCCACACGTAGGTCTCCGTGGATGAGTGCGGTGTTCCGCAGAGGCGCGACCAGCCAGTCGCCGGCCTCGCGGACCAGCCAGTCGATGGCCGCCGAACTCTGCAGGTCGGGCGAGAAGCGGTCGCGGTAGACGTCGGCCATCGGGGCGAGGATCGTCTCCATCATCTCGCGTTCGGCGGCACCGGGCAGCGGCATCTCCTCGAGCAGTGCGGCGTCGTTCCAGCGGGGTGCGTGCAGACCGGCCGCCGCCACGGCGACCGACTCCGCCTGTGCCGGCGTGCATCCGGTGATCTGGTCGCCCTGCACCGCGTCGCCCATGTCCTCGAGCAGGAGCACGAACTCGGTGGCCGGGTCGGAGATGGTGGCGGCGTAACACCGCGGGATCGGGACGGTGAAGCCCGCGGCCAGATCACGGTAGAACCGGACCTCGTTGCGGAACACCCCGGACCCGAACTCCCGCTGCTCGGGAGCGCCGGTGGCCAGCTTGGCGACCATGGTGGCGGGCAGATCCGTCGGACCGTAGTGTTCGAGTGTCAGCCGATACGACCCGGCCATCTGCCCGGTCCCGACAGCCTCGGCGGTGACCGCGGTGATCGACGCGTCGTGGCCGTTCTCGCCGAGGAAGTCCGTCAGCCACGTCGCCGTGAGTTGCTCGACGCTCGTGGGTATCTCGAGGGTCTCCGTCACGAGGGCATCCTTCCGGGGTTGACCGGTAGTCCGACCGCGCGTTCGGGGCGAATGTCGCGGTAGGCCGAGACCACCGGCGCCAGTTCGGTTGGCGTCGCGCCGTGCAGGATCACCGAGTCGACACCGAGAGCGAACTGCTCGGCGACCGTCTTCGCGCAGTCCGACGGCGAGCCGGTCGCCGAGTCGGCGACCCACGCCTCGGGGATGGCTTCGGCCAGTTCGGCGAGTTCGTCGGCGGTGGCGGTGGCGTCGATGGGACCTCGAGCACCGGTGAAAGCGGTTGTCGCCCGGACGTGTTCGAGATCGGCGGGGTCCCACTGGTTGGCACCCATGAGCTGGTCGGGGTAACCCTGCAGGTACGTCGCGAGGCGCCCGTACAAGCGGCGCATCCGGTCGGCGGGGTCCAGTTCGTCGGACACGGTCGCCACGACCGACCAGATCCGGATCGACGCCGGATCGCGTCCGGCGCGTTCGGCCGCCCCGCGCACGTGGGAGACGGCCCGCCGGGTGGCGTCGGCGCTGAAGTACGTGTGCAGCACGACGCCGTCGGCGATCTCACCGGCGAGTTCGAGGGTCCGGGGACTCATCGTCACGAGCATCACCGGCGGCGGGGACTCCAGGGTCACCCCGAGGCTGAGCAACGGGTACGAACCGATGGGCCCGTCGTGACCGATGACCATCTCACCGGCCCACAGCTTGCGGAGCAGCCCGGTGATGTCGCGCAGGGCCGCACCGGTGACGAGCGGGACGCCGAGGATCTGCCACTGCGGGGTGATCCCGCGTCCGAGCCCGAGAGCGAAACGGCCGCCGGACACCTCGGCCAGGGTGGCACCCATCGTCGCGGTGATGATGGGATGCCGGGTGTTGTGGTTGGTTGCCGCCGTGGCGATCCCGAGGTTCTCGGTCGCTCCGGCGAGGGCGCCGCACAGGGCGGCCGCGTCCTTGACGTTGAACCGCTCCGAGACGAATGCCGTCCCGAGTCCGATCTCGTCGGCGAGCCGCGCCTCGCCGGCGAGTTCGCGCGGGGTGACCGGGTGCCGGGAGAGTGCGTAGTAGCCGAGCTCGGTGAGCTGATCCATGGACTCAGGCGCTCGCGCTGACAGCAGCGCGGTACTCCTGCGACCGCGCCTCGCGCACCCAGAGGGTGCCATCGCCGGCGCTAGCGCCCTCCTGTTTCAGGGTGCGCTTGAGGATCTTGTTGGTGGCTGTCGTGGGCAGGTCGTCGGCGATCCGCACGTACCTCGGCCACGCCTTCGGTGACAGGTCTGCCTGCGCGGCAAGCTGTCCGGCGAAGGACTCCGGGCTCAGTGAGGCACCGTCCTGCAGCACGACGGCGGCCATCACGGCGTCACCGACGTGTTCGTCGGGCACCGCATACACCGCGACGCGGTTGATCTCGGGCACCCGCAGGAGGATTCGCTCGATCGGTCCGGCGGCGAGGTTCTCGCCGTCGACGCGCATCCAGTCGCCGGTACGGCCGGCCAGGTAGATCCATCCGTCGGCGTCCTTGTAGGCGAGGTCGCCGGACCAGTACATCCCGTGACGCAGACGCTCGTTGGTGGCGTCGGAGTCGTTGTAGTACCCCATGAACATCCCGCCGCCTTCGACGTTCACCAGCTCGCCGATTGCCTCGTCGGGGTTGAGAAGTGCTCCGGTGTGGTCGAATTCGGCGGGAGGACACTCGGTGATCGTCGAGGAGTTGTAGACCGCGACGTTGGGGAAGCCGCGGCCGATCGAACCGTGCGGGGTGCCCGGCTCGCGGGTGATGATGATTGCGAGTTCGGTGGAGCCGAACCCGTCCCAGACTGTGCAGCCGAAACGCCGCGAGAATTCGTCGATGTCCCGGTCGGTGGCCTCGTTGCCGAAGGCGACGCGCAGAGGATTGTCGGCGTCGTCGGGCTTCTCCTCGGTGGCGAGGATGTAGGCGAGGGGCTTGCCGACGTAGTTCATGTACGTCGCGTTGTAGCGGCGGATGTCGTCGAGGAAGGTCGACGCGGAGAACTTGGCCGGCGCGATCGCGGCTCCGCCGCACAGTGCGACGCAGTAGCCGCCCATCAGCGCGGCGCTGTGGAACAGCGGCATCGACAGGTAGCAGACGTCGCCGGGACCGATGTCGTACTTGTCGGCGAGGACGGGGCCCGCGAACGGGATCATCATGTGCGCGAACTGAACCGGCTTGGGGTTGCCGCTGGTGCCCGAGGTGAAGATCAGCATGAACGTGTCCATCGCGCCCGGCACGGAATGCGGTGTGAGTTCGCCCGCCCCGGCGACGAGGTCGGTCCACTGCGGGGTTGAGGTGTCCAGGACCGTGACGCCCGGGAGCTCCAGGCCCTCGAGGAGGGGGCGGTGCTCGGCATCGGTGATCAGGATCTGGCAGTCGGCGCGCAGGATGTCGGCGGCCAGGCCGTCGCCGCGTCGGGTGTTGTTGATGCCGGCGGTGACGTAGCCGCCGAGAGCTCCGGCCGCGAGCGCGATGAGCATGTCCGGGGTGTTCCCCAGCAGCGTGCCGATGTGCATCGGGCGAGAGGCGTCGGCCACGGACAGGATTGCGGCAGCGGTCTTCTCCGCGTCGCGGATGTACTCGCGCCACGTCCACCGGCGTCCCTCGTAGGTGATCGCCAGGTTGTCGTCGTCGGCTCGTGCCTGGAGGAGCTGGGTCACTGTCTCGGCCATGCGGCCAAATCTAGAACGTGTTCACCAGGTCCGTGTACAGATCTGAAATATTGTCTACTGCGCCGCGTCGGAGACGCCTGGGTGTGGCCGTCGGAGACGCCTGGGCATGACAGTCCGAGACGCCTGGGCATGACAGGCGGAGACGTTGCACCACGGCCGGGGTTCCCGGAAACAACTCGGTCGGGGACGCCGAAGCGTCCCCGACCGAACGGGTGTTGCTGTCTGCCGCTAGCGCTTGAACGAGCCGCTACCGGGCACGACGGTGAACGTGCGGTCGTTCTTGCCGATGATCGTCGTGGTGAACTCGATCGAGCCGGCACCGGTCGCGAGGGCCACGCCGTCCGACGGGCGTGCGTCGCTGCAGGCATCGAAGACGTCGCTGCCGGACTGGCCGGTGGACTTGTTGGTCCAGCTGATGCCGACGCGTGCGTCCTTGAGGTTGGTTGCGCAGGCCTCGGTCGGCGTCGTGTTCAGTGCGACCTGGGTAACACCCGGTTCGGTCGCGGATGCGAGGATCGAGGCGAGGAAGCCTCCGCTGACGCCGTTCGAGCCGACGGTGATGCCCGTGTTCGGGACCTGTTCAACGCTCAGCGCCTGCTCACCCGGGGCGGCCTGCGCGGTCGCAGCGCCCAGCGTCATCGCACCGAATGCCGCAACGGCTCCGAGTCCAGCAATGGTCTTGCGTCCCATGTGTATCTCCCGTCACTTTGGACACTTCGAATCTACAGCGTACGGGAGTGATGTTGGACTCCTCAAGGTGAGGTCGGCGGCATTCTGCTGATACAGAAGACGTATGAGCGATCCGCATCACGCCGAGTCATCGAACCCGGGGCCACACGACCCGCTGTCCGCCTTCCATCTCGGCGACCTCGCCGTCGAGGGCAAGGGCGTGCGCGCCGCTCAGTTGCTCTGCTCGCAGTTCGCCGACCATCGCGGCCTGATCGAGCTGCCCGCGCTCGCCGTTCTGTTCGATCACTGCGGAGGCATCCCGTTCCATCGCACCCACGACGACCCGGCGGCCGCCACGCTGCAGGCGCGGTTGTCGTTGTCGACGCACGGTCGCGCGAACATCGGTGACCTGCTCGCGGCGCGTGCCGAGGTGGTGATGCACGACGACGGCTGGGGCTCGACATACGTCGAGATCCGCTCCGGGGCAGGGCAACTGTGTTGTGTGGGCACCGCCCGCAATGTTCGCGTCGGGCGCGCCCTGACGGGTCAGACTCCGTCCGCCGAGATCGGGATGGCGATGCCCAGCTGCGACGACGACCACGGCGTGACGCTCCCGGCCGCCATCCCCGCGGATCTGACCGGGCGGGCGGTGGTCGAGGAGATCGCCACCAAGCAGCGGGACCCCGGACCGCTGGTCGAGATGCTCAACGGCACGGTCGAGGTGCTCGACGGGGCCATCGAGTGCGACGCCGGTATTCGGTTCCGCAGCGCCACCGACCCCTGGATGGGCAACATGTTCGGCACCATGCACGGCGGCGTCATCGCGACGATCGTCGGCCAGGCGGGGTCCTTCGCCGGGCACCTGCACGCCGGGGCAGGGCAGGAGTACTCGATCGGTGACATGGCGATCGGCTTCTACCGATCGCCGGCGGTCGACGGCAGCGAGGTCACCGTCGCGGTGACGCCGATCAAGACCGGGCGTCGGATCTCCTCCTTCGAGGCGACCATGACCTCATACGACGATGTCCTGCTGAGCCGCGCCACGCTGGACGTTCACTACCACTGACGGCGGTTGCTCCGCTCCGATAACCAACCCTGATGACCGCCCCTGGGATCTGCCCCCGGTAGCGGAGTCGCCGACATATCGTCGGCGGACTCGCTTTTGAGGGTTGATCGCAGGGGCGGTTCACTGTGCGTCGCCAAAGAAACAATCAAGCGCGCTTGATTCTTCTACGGTCCTGTGTGACGCTATGGCGCATGACCGATCGAGCAGCGGCCGTGTACGGCGTCGTGGCAGACCTCGAAGCCGAGTCCGACCAGCTCGATGCGCTGGTCGCCGACCTCGACGACGCGGGATGGGCCACGCCGACGCCGGCCCCGGGGTGGACCATCGCCCACCAGATCGCGCACCTTGCGTGGACCGACGAGGTCGCCGCCATCGCGGCGACCGATCCCGAGCGCTTCACCGAGCTGGTGACCGAGGCTCTGCAGAACAGCCCCGAGACCTACGTCGACGATGCCGCCGAGGCCGGGGCGGGTGCCCCGGTCGAGGAGATCCTCGCGGGCTGGCGACTCGCGCGAGCAAAGCTGGCGGACGCGCTCCGGGAAGTGCCCCAGGGTGTGAAGATCCCGTGGTTCGGCCCGCCGATGTCGGCGGCGTCCATGGCGACCGCGCGGCTGATGGAGACGTGGGCGCACGGTCTCGACGTCGCCGACGCCCTCGGGGTGACGGTGCTGCCCAGCGACCGCATCCGCCACGTCGCACACATCGGTGTGCGCACACGCGATTTCGCCTACATCGTCAACAACAAGGTCCCGCCGGCCGAACCGTTCCACTACGCCCTGACCTCGCCGTCGGGTGAGCTGTGGACCTGGGGTCCCGAGGACGCGTCGAACATCGTGCGCGGCTCGGCACTGGACTTCTGCCAGCTCGTCACGCAGCGACGTGCCGTCGCCGACCTCGACCTGGAGTTCGTCGGCGAGGATGCGCTCGAATGGTCCGGTATCGCACAGTGTTTCGCCGGGCCTCCGGGCGCCGGCCGCGAGCCGCGCGGCGCCTGAACGCCGCGTCGAACCCTCCACTCGTTCCACACCACGGTCACATCACCTAAGGAGCCTCGGGTGCCCATCACCAGCCCCAACGTCTGGGACACGCCGGAACGTCTCGAACTGCGTTCGATGGTCCGCAAGTTCGTCGAGAAGCACATCGTGCCCTTCCAGGACGACTGGGAGCGCGACGGCGAGATCCCGCGTTCGCTTCACCTCGAGGCCGCCAGGCTCGGCCTGTTCGGCCTCGGGGTGCCCGAGGAGGTCGGCGGCTCCGGCGGCGACGTCATCGACACGACGATCCTCGCCGAGGAACTGCACTACGCCGGTGCGGCCGGCGGTATCTTCGCGGGCCTGTTCACCCACGGCATCGCCCTGCCGCACCTGATCGCCGCCGGCGATCCGGAGCAGATCGACCGCTGGGTCCGCCCGACTCTCGCCGGTGAGAAGATCGGCTCGCTCGCGATCACCGAACCCGGCGGTGGCAGCGATGTCGGCCACCTGACCACCAAGGCCGAGCGCGACGGCGACTTCTTTGTCGTCAACGGCTCGAAGACCTACATCACCTCGGCCGTCCGGGCCGACTTCGTCGTGGCGGCCGTCCGCACCGGCGGACCGGGCGCCGGCGGCGTGTCCCTCCTCGTCATCGACAAGGACACCCCCGGATTCACCGTCACCCGCAAACTCGACAAGATGGGCTGGCGCTGCTCGGACACCGCGGAGCTGTCCTTCGTCGACGCACGCGTCCCGGTGAAGAACCTCGTCGGACCGGAGAACTCCGGATTCGCCCAGATCGCCATGGCTTTCGTCACCGAGCGGTCGGGTCTGGCCGTCCAGGCCTACGCCAGCGCCCAGCGGTGTCTCGACCTCACCGTGCAGTGGGCCCGTGATCGCGAGACCTTCGGCAAGCCGATCATCGCGCGTCAGTCGGTCCAGGACACCCTGACCGAGATGGCGCGTCGTATCGACATCGCCCGCGTCTACACGCGCGCCGTGGTGGAGCGGAAGGTGAGCTCACACGACGATCTCATCGCCGAGGTGTGCTTCGCCAAGAACACCTCGGTCGAAGCGGGAGAATGGGTGGCCAACAAGGCCGTTCAGCTGCATGGTGGACTCGGTTACATGACCGGCACCGAGGTCGAGCGCCAGTACCGCGACATGCGCATCATCGGCATCGGCGGCGGCACCACCGAGATTCTCAACGGTCTGGCCGCCAAGCGACTCGGCTTTCACGCCTGAGCCGACGCACCATCCGAACCCGAACCGACACAGAGGAAAAGACGCGATGACCACCTTGGAGAACCCCTTCGTCGAAACCCCGGAGCGCGCCGCGCTGCGTTCCGCGGTCGCCGGTCTGGCCGCGAAGTACGGCCAGCAGTACTTCCGGGATTGCGCCCGCGACGGACGCAAAACCGACGAACTGTGGCAGGAGGCGGGCAAACTAGGCTTCATCGGCGTCAACCTCCCCGAGGAGTACGGCGGCGGCGGGGCCGGCATGTACGAGCTCGCGATCGTCATGGAGGAGATCGCCGCCTCCGGCACCGGTCTGCTGATGCTGGTGGTCTCGCCGGCCATCTGCGGCAACGTGATCGCACGTTTCGGCACCGACGAGCAGAAGCAGCGGTGGCTGCCAGGCCTCGCGGACGGCTCGATCACGATGGCGTTCGGCATCACCGAACCCGACGCCGGGTCGAACTCGCACAACATCACCACCACGGCCCGCCGTGACGGTTCGGACTGGCTGCTGTCCGGTCAGAAGGTCTACATCTCCGGCGTCGACCAGGCGCAGGCGGTCCTGATCGTCGCGCGTACCGAGGACGCCAGGACCGGCAAGCTCAAGCCGGCGCTGTTCATCGTGCCGACCGACGCGGAGAATTTCTCCTACACCATGATCGACATGGAACTGCAGAACCCGGAGAAGCAGTTCCAGCTGTTCCTCGACGACGTCCGGTTGCCGTCCGACGCGCTCGTCGGCGACGAGGACGCGGCACTCAGTCAGCTGTTCGCCGGGTTGAACCCGGAACGGATCATGGCCGCGGCGTCGGCGGTCGGCATGGGACGGTTCGCGCTCGACAAGGCCGTGTCGTATGTCAAGGAGCGCACGGTGTGGAAGACGCCGATCGGCGCACACCAGGCCATCGCACATCCGTTGGCGCAGGGCAAGATCGAGCTCGAGATGGCCAAGCTCATGATGCAGAAGGCCGCGACGATGTACGACGCCGGCGACGACTGGGGTGCCGCCGAGCCGGCGAACATGGCGAAGTACGCCGCCGCCGAGGCCGCGGTGAAGCTCGTCGACCAGGCCGTGCACTCGATGGGCGGCAACGGGCTGACGACCGAGTACGGCATCGCGCCGATGCTGAGCCTCGTCCGCATCGCCCGCGTCGCACCGGTCAGCCGGGAGATGATCCTCAACTTCGTCGCGCAGGCCAGCCTCGGCCTCCCGAAGTCGTACTGAGGCACTACCGATGGTGTCCACGCGTGTGTCGTCGAATCGTCGTGAACCGCAGCAGGAACGCTCACGCCTGACGCGTGAGCGCCTGCTGCGGGCGACGATCGACGCACTCGCGGCGGATGGTTGGGCGGCGGCCACCGTCGCCGCGGTCGCCGAACGCGCCGGCGTTTCGCGAGGCGCTGCGCAGCACCACTTCCCGACGCGGGAGTCGCTCATCACCGCTGCACTCGAGCAGGTCTTCGACGACCTGACGACGGCGGCGGACAGCAGGTTCGGGACGTCGGCCGCGCCGGGCGAGCCGATCACCCCTGCACGAGTGCTGGCAGCCGTTCAACGCGTGGTCGACGTCTACACCGGAACGGAATTCAAGGCGGCCCTGCAGGTGTGGGCGGCCGCGGCCTCCGATCCCGCTCTGCGCACCTTGATCCTGCCGCTGGAGGCGAAGTTCGCCCGCGCAGCCCATCAGCGCACGATGGCGGCGATGGGGGTCTCGCCGGCCGACGAGAAGGGGCATCGTCTCGTGCAGGCGACGCTCGACTTCGCGCGGGGGCTCGGCCTGGCCGACACCCTGACCGACGACTCGGCGCGACGAGCGCAGGTCGTCGACACCTGGTGCGAGCAGCTCGCGGTGTCGTTCGGGGTCGACGAGACCGACTGACGAGCAGACGGGTTCAGGCCGACGCCCGCCGCGCGTGCACCCCGCCGTCGGTGGCACGAACATGCGTCGCCGCCATCCTGCGGTCCGACGCGACGATGAGAAGATTCCTCCCATGGCACCGCCCTTCGCACTGACCGCACTGCTGACGACGCACGACCCTGGTGCGGCGAGGTTGCGCAAAGCCGCGCGCGGCGCGTCGGCGATGGCCATCGGTGCCCTGGTGGTTCTCGCGATCCGATCGGTGGTGAGCATCCCGGTCGCGGCCGAGCTCTCGGCCGGCTTCCTGTCGCTGTGGGCGACGGTCGGTGCGGTCAAGGACACGACCGCGCGGGCCCGGATCGTCACGACCGTCGCGCTGCTCGTCCCCGGCTTCGCGGCGGCACTCCTCGCGTGTCTGCTGCATCCGTGGCCGGTCGCGCGGGCGGTCGCCTTCGTCGCGATCGCCGGTCTCGCCGCCTGGACGACGCGCTACGGGCCCCGGGGGAGTGCGCTCGGGTTCTTCGGGTTCTTCGCGTTCTTCTTCGCCGTCGTGATGGAGGCCGAACTGCACACGTTGCCGGTGCTGTGCGGACTCGTCGTCATCGCCGTGGCGAGCGCACTCTTCGTGCGACTGGTGCTGGTCCCGGACCGGCCGGGTGGGGAACTGGTGCGCCTCCTGCGGAGCGTGGAGGTCTGCGCCGACGATCTGCTCCGGGTCGCGAGCGAACCGGAGGCGGGGCCGCAGCGGGTGGCGGCGTCGGTGACCCGGTTGTCGGCCGCGACGAGTGCGGTTGCCGGATGGCAGGAGAACTACGATGCGGCGCACTACTCGGATGTGGATGACACGACCCTGTCACGACGGGTCTCCATGCTTCATCTGTCCTGTGAGCAGGCAGCCTTCCGGGTGGTCGAGCACCGAGCGGATCCCGCCGTCGCCCAGTCGGTGTCGCAGGTCTGTGGTGCGCTGAGGTCGTCGGGCGACGCCGCCCCGGCGCTCGTCGGAACGGGTCAGATCATCGAGACGTTGCGCATCGTCGTGGGGGCGACAGCCGATCTGCGCGCGATCGCCGTCGGGCGCCAAAAGCCGACCACGCCGGCGACACCCACGGAGGCGACATCCACCGGCAAGACGTCGACGCCGGCAAAGACGACACCGAGGCCCGACACCACCCGATTCGCGCTCCAGGTCGTGGTCGCCTGCTCGGTGGCCCTCGCCGTCGGCGAGCTCATCTCGGCGAGCCGCTGGTACTGGGCGGTGCTCAGCGCCTTCATGGTCTTCAACGGGATGGCCACGCGCGGAGCCATTCTCACCAAGGCCGTCAAACGGGTGCAGGGCACGGTGGTCGGGCTGGTGATCGGTGTCGCCGCCGTGCTGATCATCGGCGAACACCCCGCGGTGCAGTACGTGATCGTGGTCTGCGCGGTCTTTTTCGCCTTCTACCTCGGCGCGATCTCCTACACCTGGACGATCCTGTTCATCACGATCGTCCTCACCAACAGCTACGACCTGCTCGGTGTCCTGGACCGCCACGTCCTCGAGTGGCGCATCGAGGAGACCCTGTGCGGTGCCCTCGTCGGCGCGGCCGCGGCCTTTCTCATTCTGAGTACGCCGACCTCACCCGTCCTCGACACCAAGCTGCGGGCGTATTTCGACGCCCTGGTCAACATGGCCTCGGTTGCCCTTCGCAGAGGCGAGAACAGGCCGGGGGAGCCCGACTCCGACGCGGCCCTGGCCGCCGTCCGAGTGCTCGACGGGGCCGAAGCCGCGATGCTCGACGCCGCGACCTCGGCAGTGTTCTCGCTCAGCCGATTCCATCGATCGACGTTGCGCCGTCTGCGGCCGCATCTCCACGAGACGACACGTGAGGCAAGAGGACTCGCGTGGTCGGCGACCGGCCTGACGCGGTCGGAGGACACCGGGAACGGCGACCGGGTCGATCCGGGGATCGAGCAGGACCTCGTCGAGGAGCTCCGGGGAGCCGCCGACGCGACGGTGTCGGCGATCGAACACGGCGGTGTGCCGTCGAGGATCGCGAAGTCGACCAGGGACGTGGAGGTCGAGTACACCTTTCAGGCAACCGAGCCCGCCGACGACTCGCCGGCCCGGCAGGCCCGACGACTCATCGCATCGGTGCAGCGCATGCGCGCGGCGATCGCCGGGCCCGTCCGAACTCCTCGTGCAGACGAACAGCTCGCCGGCGAATGACCTGCCGACGAGCTGTTCGAGTGTTCCGGTTGTCGGCTCATTCGCCGTGGATGATGACCCCGCGCAGGTTCTTTCCGTCACGGAGGTCCTGGTAACCCTCGTTGACCTGGTCGAGGGTGTAGGTCGTGGTGACCAGCTCGTCGAGCTTGAGCTGACCCTGATCGTAGAGACGCAACAGTTTGACGATGTCGTACTGCGGGTTGGCCGAGCCGAACAGGCTGCCCTTGATCGTCTTCTGGTTCAGCGTCAGGTCGGTGCCCGACACGTGCACGGTGAGCTTGGCCGGATCGGCCAGCCCGGTGATGACCACGGTGCCGCCCTTGCCGACGACGGCCGTCGCGTTGGACACGACCTCCTCGTCGACCGTGCCCACCAGGATGAGGGCCTGATCGGCCCCCTGCCCCCATGTCAGCTCGTTGACCTTGGCAGCGGCCTCCTGCGGATCGGAGTAGGCATGCGTCGCACCGAATTTCAGTGCGGCGTCACGCTTCATGTCGACCGGGTCGACGACGACGATGAACTTGGCGCCTGCCGACACCGCGCCCTGGACGGCGTTGATGCCGAGACCGCCGATGCCGTAGATCACCACGGTGTCACCGGCCCGCACACCACCGGCGTACACCGAGGTGCCCCAACCGGACGGCACACCGCAGCCGACGAGCACAGCCTTGTCCAACGGCAGCCAGTCGTCGACCTTCACCACCGAGTGCTGGGAGATGGTGGCCCGTTCGGAGAAGGTGCCCAGCATGCACATCGCACCGAAATCGTCCTTGCCCGAATGGAATCGGAAGGTGCCGTCGGGCATCGAGCCCTCGAGGATGGTCGCGCCCATGTCGCACAGGTTCTGTCGTCCCGTCGAGCAGTAACGACAGGTGCCGCAGTTGGGGATGAAGCTGCACACGACGTGGTCGCCCGGCTTCACCTTGGTCACGCCGGGGCCGACGGCCTCGATGATCCCGGAACCCTCGTGACCACCCACGATCGGGTAGCGGGGCGGCAGATCGCCGTCGGTGAGGTGGAGGTCGGAATGACACAGTCCGGCGGCGGTGTACTTGATCAGGACCTCACCCTCGCGGGGCTCGTCGAGATCGAGTTCCACGATCTCGAAAGGCTTTCCGGGGGCGGTGAGAACGGCGGCCTTGGTGGTGAGTGTCATGACGTGCTCCTTTGCACTTGGGGGAAACTCTGGAGAAAAGCAGGACGGCCGGTCACAGCGCGATGTTCACGGCCTTCGTCTGGGTGTAGAGGTCGATGGCCGAGGACCCGAGTTCGCGGCCCCAGCCCGACTGCTTGTAGCCGCCGAAGGGCATCGCGGTGTCGAAGCCGTTGTACTGGTTGACCCAGACCGAACCGGCCTTGATCTGACGGGCCGTCCGATGGGCCTTCGACAGGTCGGTGGTCCAGATCCCGGCGGCGAGACCGTAGATGGAGTCGTTCGCGGCGGCCGCGACCCCGGTGTCGGCGTCGAACGGCAGCGCGGCGACCACCGGCCCGAAGATCTCCTCCCGCACGATGGAGAAGTCCGGTTCGACGTCGACGAACACCGTCGGCTCGATGAAGAATCCCTCGTCGCCCCAACGCTTTCCGCCGGTCAGCGCACGAGCTCCGTCCGCGATACCGGCCGCGAGATAACCGGACACGCGGTCGAACTGTTCCTGACTCACCAGCGGACCGAGTTCGGTGGCGGGATCGAGACCCGGGCCGATCCTCGCCTGGGACGCCGCCTCGGCGACCGCCGCGGTGAAGTCGTCGAAGATCGGCCGCTCGACGAAGAGCCGGGTGCCGGCGACGCAGCACTGGCCGTGATTGAACATCCATGCGGCCACCGAACCGGCGACCGCCTTCTCGAAATCGGCATCGGCGAAGACGATGTTGGGGCTCTTGCCGCCCAATTCGAGCGAGACCTTCTTGAGGTTGCCCTTGGCCGCCTCGACGATCTTCTTGCCGACCTCGGTGGAACCGGTGAAGGCGATCTTGTCGACGTCGTCGTGCGCTGCGAGCGCGGCACCCGCCTCGCCGAATCCGGTGACGATGTTGACCACACCCGGCGGGAACCCGGCCTCGTCGAAGATCTCGCCGAGCAGGAGCGCGGTGAGCGGTGTCTGCTCGGCGGGCTTGAGGATGACGGTGTTGCCCGCGGCCAGCGCCGGTGCCAGCTTGAAGGCGGCCATCAGCAACGGGAAGTTCCACGGGACGATCAGTCCGCACACCCCGACCGGCTCGCGGAGCGTGTAGGCGTGGAACTCGCCTCCCGGCACGAACGGCATCGACACGTCGACCGTCGAACCGGTGATCTTGGTGGCCAGGCCCGCGTTGTAGCGGAAGATGTCGGCGGCCCAGGCGGTGTCGACGGCGGCGGCGATGGTCGCGGCCTTGCCGTTGTCGAGTGCTTCGAGCTGACCGAACTCGGCCGCCCGTTCGGTGAGGAGATCGCCGACGCGCCACAGCAGCCGTTCGCGTTCGTTCGGCTTCATCCGCGTCCACGGGCCGGAGTCGAAGGCCTCGCGGGCGGCGCGGACCGCGCGGTCGATGTCGGTGGCGTCGCCGTGGGCGACCGAGGTGAGCGGACGGGCGGTGGCGGGGTCGATGGTCTCGAAGGTGCGGCCCGACGCCGACCACACCCAGTCACCGCCGATCAGCATCGGGCGGTCGGAGCCGATGAAATCACGGACCTTCGGGAGCAGCTCGGTGGCGACTGCGGTCATGGGTACCTCCTGGTGAAGCACTCGACGCGGGGAGAGGCGAGCGGGCAGAGATGAGACGGTCGGGGGTGATCTGGGTCATAGCTGTGACCTGACTCATTTCTGCCACCTATCGGGGTGGTCGCCGTGTCCAGAAACTGAACAGTCCGCTTTGTCGTGAACGAATGACGTGAACAGGAGGTCGCGAAAGGCGAGTTGCGCGGCGTCGCTAGCGTGTCCGGGGGCAGCGATGGCTGCCTGTTCACGCAGAGAGGGAACCGATGGCAGCGCGCATGGCCGATCGTTTCAGCGGTGCGCTGCAGTCGTGGGGGCCGTCGGGGGCGTCCGTGCCGACGCGCGAGTCGGTGCGTGCCGGGGTCGGCTCGGCCCTGGGTCTCGGGCTCGTCGGACTCGTCCTCGCCACGTCCGGCGTCGACCTGAACGCGGGCCTGTTCCTGATCGCGCCGTTCGGGGCGTCGGCGGTCCTGCTGTTTGCCGCACCCAACAGTCCGCTCGCCCAGCCGTGGTCGGCGGTCGTCGGCAACACCGTGTCGGCGTTCGCCGCCGTGGCGGTGACACTGCTGGTCTCGCCGAGTCAGCTGCGCGTCCCGCTCGCGGTCGGTGCGGCGGTCGTGGCCATGGTGATCTGCCGGGCGGTGCATCCGCCGGGTGGTGCGGTCGCGATGACCGCCGGGCTCAGTCCGGACCTGGTCCACGCTCTCGGATTCCGGTTCGCCCTGGCTCCCGTCGCGGTCGGGACGATCGCGCTGGTCGCGCTCGCGGCGGTGTACGCACGCCTGACCGGACGCCGGTATCCGTACCGCCGGTTCGACGACGAGTCGTCGGCCACCGCACGGATCGGGCTGGACGAGGACGAGTTGACCGACATCCTCAACCGCTACAGCCAGTCCCTCAACCTCGGGGTCGCCGACCTCGCGCGACTCATCGGGGCCGCCGAACTCCAGGTCGCCGGCCATCGCGCCGACCCTCTCGTCACCGGTGACGTCATGTCCCGGGACCTCGTGACGGTGGGACCGGACTCGACCCTCACCGAACTGGCGCAGATGTTCGACACCCACCGGTTCACCTCGCTGCCCGTGGTGACGCGCGGAGGCCGGTTCCTGGGTGTCGTCTTCCAGATCCATCTCGTCTCCCGGCTACGCGGAGGTGCGACACGACGTGGGTCGGACCGCATGTTCGGCCGACTGCTGCGCCGCGACGGCAGCGTGCTTACCGCTGCCGACGTGATGGACACGACCTTGCCGATCGCGTCCCCCGACGCTCCGGTGACCGCGGTGCTCCCGATGCTCGCCGGCAGTGGCTGTGGCGCCGTGCCCGTGCTCGACGGGGATCTTCTGGTCGGCATCATCACGCAAACGGATCTCATCGCCGCCCTCGCGCGGCACACGCTGGCCGATCCGCTCGTCGACTGACGTCCGGCGCGGCAACATCGCGGTGTCTCCTAGATCCCGAGGGCTCGCATCCGCGCGTACAGCGTGGTGCGGCTGATCCCGAGGTCCCGCGCGGCGTGGACCTTGTTGCCGCCGGCACGGTCGAGTGCGTCGACGATCGCCGCGCGCTCGGCCTGCTCCCGTCCGGAGAGATGGGCCGCCCGGCTCGTCGTCCGATAGCCAGACGGCAGGTCGGTCGCCTCGATCACGCGTGCCATCCGATCCCGGCACGCTGCCGCGGCCTCCCGCAGGACCGCGATCAGCTCGGCGAAGTTGCCCGGCCAGTCCTGGCTGAGCAGGGCATCGGTCGCCGGGCCGGAGAGAGTGAGTTCCGGATCGATCTGACCGAGGACGCCGCTCGCGATGGCCGCCAGCTCGGAGCTGCGGTGACGTAGAGGCGCGGGATCGACGCGCCGCGCACACCGCCCGAGCAGGGCGGCGACCGCGGGAGACGCCTGCGCACGAGGACCGCTGACGAGGAGCAACGGAGAGGCCGCCGGCGTCGACGCCGTGGCGTGCGTGAGCAGCGCGATCGACCGGTCGTCGAGCAGATCCACGCCGTCGATCACGAGCGGGACGCCGGACGATCGAGCTCGGGTGAGGTCGGCGGCGACGTCCACCCGCCGGCCGTTGATCAGCGCGTCCGCGACGTCGACGACCACGGCCGCGGCCTCGGTGTCGAGCGCGTCGGTCCCCAGCGCTTCGGCGGCCAGTTCGAGGGCCAGCGTCGTGCGCCCGGTGCCCGGCTCACCGGATACGGCGACGGTCGTCGACGACGGCCGGACCGGGGTCGAGCGGGTCGGTGTCGGCGTGAGGAAGGGGCGGAAGCGGAACAGCGCGGCTCCGCGGGTACCGGCCACCGGTTCGACGGCGATCTCGACCTCGGCGCCCGAGACGAGTGTCAACGGCAGCGTCGTCGAACGCAGCGCCGGGTCGGTGGCGATCGCCCGCAGCGCGCCGATGTCGGTGGGGGAGAGCAGTTCGGCGGCCAGGGCATTGGTGAGCTGCAGGTCGTCGCCGATCGCGGCCACCGCGACGTCCCGGCGCGGGGCGGCGCGCTGGAAGGCGTCGAGCACGCGGCGCTGGTGCGCACGGGACCGGTCGAGCAACCGGTCGGCGATGTCGGCCACGATGCCGTTGACGACCGGGACCGCGAGCGGGTTGATGCGATCGGCGATCTCGGACATGCAGATGATCCCGGCCAGGCGCCGCGTCGCGGGATGGATGATCGGCTGCCCGAAGCAGCTGATCGTCCGGAACTGTTCGAGGTAGTGCTCGGTGCTGTTCACGATCACCCCGCCGCGCGTCTCCGCGGGTGTGCCGAGCGCGGTGGTCCCGACCATGTCCTCCCCGAACGGGACGCCGGGCGCCGCGCCGATCGCGTCGAGCCGACGTTCGACGGTCGTTCCGAACGCCACCCGCGTCACCATGCGGCACTCGTGATCGACGAGCAGCAGGGACACGTCGGTGTCGGCGAGACGAGCCGCCGCGTCGTCGAGGACGGGGCGCGCTGCGTCGAGCAGGGGGTCGGCGGAACCGATGTCGTGCGTACGTGCGGGAGTGTTGTCCTCCGGCCGCACTCCCGACATCGCCGACCGACGCCACGAGTGCTCGATGACGGGGCGCTGCGGCGTTCGATCGGGACGGGAAGGGAGAGTGTCGATGAGACCAACGTGACACACATCACCGACGAAGGAAAGCCCGGACGCCGCCTCGGATCGGCGTCGGTGTGTCGTACTACCGTGGGCCCATGCGCGTCGCGACCTGGAACGTGAACTCGGTGAAACAGCGGATTCCGCGCCTCCTCCCATGGCTCGACGAACGTCGCCCCGACGTCGTCTGCCTGCAGGAGACCAAGCTCTCCGACGACGCCTTCCACGAGGTCCTCGGCGCCGATCTCGCCGAACGTGGCTACGAGATCGCGCACGCGGGGCAGGGCCAGTGGAACGGTGTCGCGCTGCTCTCGCGGGTCGGGCTCGAGGACGTGCGCGTCGGCTTCGCCGGCATGCCGGGTTATCCGACGCCGGAGACGCTCGAGGCCCGCGCGATTTCTGCGGTGTGCGGCGGTCTGCGCATCCACTCCCTTTACGTGCCGAACGGCCGCAGCCCCGACTCGGATCACTACACGTACAAACTCGAATGGCTCGCCGCTCTCGCGAAGGCGGTCGCCGACCCGTCGACGACGCTCCTCTGCGGCGACATGAACATCGCGCCCGCCGACGCGGATCTGTTCGATCCCGACGCCTTCGCCGGGCACACGCACGTCACCCCTCCGGAACGTGCCGCGCTCGCCGAGTTCGCGGCGCTGGGTCTGCGCGACGTGGTCCGTGACCGCTGGCCGGATGACCGGGTCTTCAGCTACTGGGACTACCGTGCCGGAATGTTCCACAAGGACCTGGGCATGCGGATCGATCTCATCCTGGCGGGTGAGTCGGCCGCCGGCCGGGTCGAGGCGGCCTGGATCGACCGCAAGGCGCGCAAGGGCAGCAAGCCCAGTGATCACGCGCCGGTCATCGTCGACCTCGACGAGGCGCCCGACGGCGACATCGGTCCGGTGGTCCCGCCGCCGTCGAATCCGGCGAAACCCGGTGGCGCGAAGGTGAAACTGCCCCAGACCCCGGAGTGATCCCGCTCACGATTCTCAATCTTTCTGCGCGGCAATGTGATTCGTCGACCCGTTGGGCAGGATTGGCCTGTTGAGACGATTGCGGGGAGGTGTCTCTTCTCCGATATGATCATCGCGGCCCGAGCACGGGCCGAAAGATCCTCGTGAGAGAGAGAATCCACACATGAAGCACCTCAGGGCAGGGATCATGGCGCTGGCCATGATGGGTGCAGTACTCATCGCCGTTCCCGTTGCGACGGCACATGCGGTACCGGCGACGGTGGCGCTCCCGACGGCGTCCGCGGCGATCGCCGGGGACCACAAGAGCGTGATCGTCGACGTGCGCGGGGGCAGCGTCGTGGTCAGCCCGGCGGGGGCGCTGCAGATCCTCGATTCCCGCGGTCGCACCGTGTCGTCGATGCCGCTGTCGGGGCAGATGGACGGGTTCACCGTTCCGCTGCGCGCCGCGGTCAGCGTGGACCGGTCGCGGGTCACTCTGACCCCCACGGTCAGCCCGGACCTCCGTGCGCTGCTCGACTCGGCAGCCACCGACGCAGCCAAGCAGAAGCGTCTGACCAAGGCTCAGCGCTACGACATCATGTGGGCGGAACTGAACAAGGGCTGGCGGGGGAACACGCCCCTCTACACGCTGATCGGTGGCCTCATCGGGTTCATCGTCTTCGGTTGGATCGGTGCCGGCGTGGGTGCGTTCATCGGTGCGTACATCGGGTACGGCGAGTCGAACCCGAAGGCATGGCCGTCGGTCGTCGCCTGGTTCAACACTCCGTAGGCGCACGGCTTTCCACGACCCGCCCCCTGCCCGGATCCCCGGACAGGGGGCGGCGTCGTACCCGGGTCATATCGTGGGCGCATGCGCGCCGACCCCGTTGATCGACCGGCCGACCTCGACGCTGTCCGTGAGTCCTACGACCGTGTGGCCGACGACTACGTCCGACTGGTGGTGGACACCGGAATCGGCGACCCTCGCTGCCGTCCGTGGCTGAAGGCCGCACTCGATGCGTTCATCGATTCGGTGGCGGGCATCGGTCCCGTGCTCGACGTCGGCTGCGGACCCGGGACCGTGACCGCCTATCTCGCCGACCGCGGACTCGACGTGACCGGCGTGGACCTCTCGCCGCGCATGATCGAGAACGCGCGTCGCCTGCACCCGTCCTGCCGATTCGAGGTCGGCTCGGCGACCGAGCTGGATCTCGCCGATTCATCGCTGGGTGGTGTCCTGGGGTGGTGGTCGTTGTTCAATCTCCCGCGGGACGTTCTCCCGCAGGTGCTGGCCTCATTTGCCCGCGCATTGATGCCGGGCGGCTGCTTCATCACCGGTACCCACTCGGGCGACGAGGACGTGCGACGCACCGAGGCCTACGGCGGTCCTGTCGAGTGGACGACCCATCAGTGGTCGCCGGAGAAGTACGTCGGATTGATCGAGCAGGCCGGTCTGCGCCCCGTCGCCGAGCTCCGGCTGCCCGCCGACGAGCACGTCGGCCCCGGCCTGGTCGTCATGGCCGTGCGGGACTGAGACACTGATGCGCCGACGACTCCTCATCCACGTGGCTCGCGGTTACGGCCGGTTCCTCGGTGTCGTGCTGTCGCTCGCTCATCGAGTCGGAGGTGTACGTCTACCGGCGGGACCGGCGTCGACCGACGGAGTCCTCGTCGCCGCGCACGTCGCGATCGCCACGGTCTGGTTCGGGCCTCTGGGTCTCGTGATCGCCGGGATGGCCGGCGCCGCCGCAGGGATCGTCGCCCGCCTCAGTTTTCGGCACCGCCCCCTGTGCGATGAGGAACGGCGAACCGCCGAGCTCGTCTTCGGGCCCGCCGGATGGCTCGACGACGTCATCCTCACCGATCTCGCCGGACGAAGGGGACGCGCGTTCACCGTGCCCGGGGTCGATGGGCGCATCCTCTGCAATCTCGGCGCGATGTTCGACGCGCCCCTCGGGGCCGGTCCCGGGGCCTATCCAGTGCCCGGCCAACTGCTGGTCCATGAACTCGTGCACGCCCGGCAGATCGTTGGCGCCCGGTCCGCGGCGTCGTTCCTGGCCGATGCGCTCGCGGTTCAGGCGCGGCACGAACTCGGCGAGAACGTCTACGGCATCCGGGGGACGGGTGATGCTCACCACGCGTGGGCCGACCACAACCTCGAACGCCAGGCGACGATCGTCGACCGGTGGTTCGGCGGCCAGAGTTCGCCGATTGGGCGGCCGATGGATCCGGACAGTCCGTTCGCGGCATCGATCGCGAAGGTCCGGGCCCAGGTCGGAGCGCCGGCGGGTACCGGTCGGGCGGCGGTTCGCCGAAGGCTCGACGCGTCGGGTTCGGGGGTGTAAGAGTGGACAAGGTAATGCCATGTCTCAGCGTCGCCGGACCCCAGCGCACACGACCTGTTCACCTGCAGGTCGCGCGGAGGATCCGTTTTTTGACCTGTGCAAACCCGATCGGTAGAGTGGATCGTCGGTGCCCGGCCCATGCTGGGCCAGTCCGCATGCCCGGCCAACGGCTCTCGAGCCGGCCCTGAGATCGACCGACTCGGGGCACGGGCGGTCCGTGGGCTGACAAGCGAATCCGCTGTCGAGTGTATGACACGCCCGACCTCGGGGTAGCGAAAATGTACTGACCAGTGTGAATGCACTGGTGGGGCGAGTTGTGGAAGCACGCCGGAGGCGGCGTAGAGCCGAGATCCGTGAGCTTGCCCGGAGCACCAACCACAACTGACAACAAAGAGGAATGAACACCTAGTGCCAACAATCAACCAGCTGGTCCGCAAGGGCCGTCATGACAAGGCTGCAAAGACCAAGACCGCGGCCCTCAAGGGAAGCCCGCAGCGTCGTGGCGTGTGCACCCGCGTCTACACCACCACCCCCAAGAAGCCGAACTCGGCTCTTCGTAAGGTCGCCCGTGTGCGTCTGACCAGCTCTGTCGAGGTCACCGCGTACATCCCCGGTGAAGGCCACAACCTGCAGGAGCACTCGATGGTGCTCGTCCGCGGCGGTCGTGTGAAGGACCTCCCGGGTGTGCGCTACAAGATCATCCGCGGCTCGCTCGACACCCAGGGTGTCAAGGACCGCAAGCAGGCCCGTAGCCGCTACGGCGCGAAGAAGGGGAACTGATAAGTCATGCCACGTAAAGGACCCGCACCCAAGCGCCCCCTGATCAACGACCCGGTCTACGGTTCGCCGCTGGTCACCCAGCTGGTCAACAAGATCCTGCTGGACGGCAAGAAGTCGACCGCCGAGCGCATCGTCTACGGCGCCCTCGAGCAGGCCCGCGAGAAGACGGGCACCGACCCCGTCGTCACCCTCAAGCGCGCGCTCGACAACGTCAAGCCCACCCTCGAGGTGAAGAGCCGCCGCGTCGGTGGCGCCACCTACCAGGTGCCGATCGAGGTCAAGCCGAACCGCGCCAACACCCTGGCGCTCCGCTGGCTGGTGACCTTCAGCCGTCAGCGTCGCGAGAAGACGATGGTCGAGCGCCTGGCCAACGAGCTGCTCGACGCCTCCAACGGCCTCGGTGCTTCGGTGAAGCGCCGCGAGGACACCCACAAGATGGCCGAGGCCAACCGGGCGTTCGCGCACTACCGCTGGTGATCACTGCCGGCCGCGGCGGCCTTCGGGTCGCCGCGGCCGGACCCACCTCAGACCCAACAGCTCTAGCGAAATTGCGAGGCGAATAAGTGGCACAGGAAGTGCTCAGCGACCTGAACAAGGTTCGCAACATCGGCATCATGGCCCACATCGATGCCGGCAAGACCACCACGACCGAGCGAATCCTCTTCTACACCGGTGTGAACTACAAGATCGGTGAAACCCACGACGGTGCCTCGACCACCGACTGGATGGAGCAGGAGAAGGAGCGTGGTATCACCATCACCTCCGCGGCCGTGACCTGTTTCTGGAACAAGAACCAGATCAACATCATCGACACCCCCGGACACGTCGACTTCACCGTCGAGGTGGAGCGCAGCCTCCGCGTCCTCGACGGCGCGGTTGCGGTCTTCGACGGCAAGGAAGGCGTCGAGCCGCAGTCCGAGCAGGTGTGGCGTCAGGCCGAGAAGTACGAAGTCCCCCGTATCTGCTTCGTCAACAAGATGGACAAGCTGGGCGCGGACTTCTACTTCACCGTCCAGACCATCAAGGACCGTCTCGGCGCCAAGCCGCTGGTCCTGCAGCTCCCGATCGGTGCCGAGGACAACTTCGACGGCGTCGTCGACCTCATCGAGCAGAAGGCCATCACCTGGCGCGGCGTCGTGCCGACCGGTGCCGAGCCGACGATCGAGGAGATCCCGGCCGACCTGGTCGAGAAGGCTGCCGAGTACCGCGAGGCGCTGCTCGAGACGGTTGCCGAGTCCGACGAAGCCCTCATGGAGAAGTACTTCGGCGGCGAAGAGCTCACCGTCGAGGAGATCAAGGGAGCTATCCGCAAGCTGACCGTGAGCCGTGAGCTCTACCCGGTCATCTGTGGTTCGGCGTTCAAGAACAAGGGCGTCCAGCCCATGCTCGACGCGGTCATCGACTACCTGCCGTCCCCGCTGGACGTGCCGTCGGTCGAGGGTCACGCCGTGGGCGACGAGGAAGAGATCCTCTCGCGCAAGCCGTCCGCCGACGAGCCGTTCTCGGCTCTCGCGTTCAAGATCGCGGCTCACCCGTTCTTCGGCAAGCTGACCTTCGTGCGTGTCTACTCGGGCCACATCACCGCGGGCACCCAGGTGCTCAACGCGACCAAGGGCAAGAAAGAGCGCATCGGCAAGCTCTTCCAGATGCACGCCAACAAGGAGATGCCGGTCGAGGACGCCACCGCGGGTCACATCTACGCGATGATCGGTCTCAAGGACACCACCACCGGTGACACCCTCTGCGACTCGGCGAACCCGATCGTGCTCGAGTCCATGAGCTTCCCGGACCCGGTCATCAACGTCTCGATCGAGCCGAAGACCAAGTCCGACCAGGAGAAGCTGGGCACCGCGATCCAGAAGCTGGCCGAAGAGGACCCGACCTTCTCGGTCAAGCTCGACGAGGAGACCGGCCAGACCGTCATCGGCGGTATGGGCGAGCTCCACCTCGACATCCTGGTCGACCGCATGAAGCGCGAGTTCAAGGTCGAGGCCAACGTCGGCAAGCCGCAGGTGGCGTACCGCGAGACCATCCGCAAGACGGTCGAGAAGCACGAGTACACCCACAAGAAGCAGACCGGTGGTTCGGGTCAGTTCGCGAAGGTCATCATCAAGCTCGAGCCCCTCGTGGACGCCGAGGACGGTGCGACCTACGAATTCGACAACGCCGTCACCGGTGGTCGAGTCCCGCGCGAGTACATCCCGTCGGTGGATGCCGGCGCCCAGGACGCCATGCAGTACGGTGTCCTCGCCGGCTACCCGCTGGTCAATCTGAAGGTCACCCTGCTCGACGGTCAGTACCACGACGTCGACTCCTCGGAAATGGCCTTCAAGATCGCCGGCTCGCAGGCCCTCAAGGAAGCTGCGAAGATGGCCGGCCCGGTCATCCTGGAGCCGATCATGGCCGTCGAGGTCACGACTCCCGAGGATTACATGGGCGACGTCATCGGCGACCTGAACTCCCGCCGTGGCCAGATCCAGGCCATGGAGGAGCGCAGTGGTGCTCGTGTCGTGAAGGCACAGGTTCCGCTGTCGGAGATGTTCGGCTACATCGGAGACCTTCGGTCGAAGACCCAGGGCCGTGCAAACTACTCCATGGTGTTCGACTCCTACGCGGAAGTTCCCGCGAACGTGTCGAAGGAAATCATCGCGAAGGCCACCGGAGAGTAATTCCCCGGTCGCCCTGGCGACACGCGCTGGCCGACAAGCGGGCGCAACAACGTAAATGAAAACCCCTGCTGGGATCCGCCCAGTAGAGAACGACAGTCCAGGAGGACAATCAAGTGGCGAAGGCGAAGTTCGAGCGGACCAAGCCGCACGTGAACATCGGCACCATCGGTCACGTCGACCACGGCAAGACCACCCTGACCGCGGCGATCACCAAGGTGCTGCACGACAAGTACCCGGAGCTCAACAAGAGCTTCGCGTTCGACCAGATCGACAAGGCTCCTGAGGAGAAGGCGCGCGGTATCACGATCAACATCTCGCATGTTGAGTACGAGACCGAGAAGCGTCACTACGCTCACGTCGACGCCCCGGGTCACGCCGACTACATCAAGAACATGATCACCGGTGCGGCTCAGATGGACGGCGCGATCCTCGTGGTTGCCGCCACCGACGGTCCGATGCCGCAGACCCGCGAGCACGTGCTGCTGGCCCGCCAGGTCGGTGTGCCCTACATCCTGGTCGCCCTGAACAAGGCCGACATGGTCGACGACGACGAGATCATCGAGCTCGTCGAGATGGAGGTCCGCGAACTGCTGGCCGCCCAGGACTTCGACGAGGAAGCTCCCGTCGTCAAGGTCTCGGCTCTCAAGGCTCTCGAGGGTGACCCCGAGTGGGCCAAGTCGGTCGAGGAGCTCATGGCTGCCGTCGACGAGTCGATCCCGGATCCGGTTCGCGAGACCGAGAAGCCGTTCCTCATGCCCGTCGAGGACGTATTCACCATCACCGGCCGCGGCACCGTGGTCACCGGTCGTGTGGAGCGTGGCGAGGTCAACGTGAACGAGGAAGTCGAGATCGTCGGCATCCGCGAGAAGAGCACCAAGACCACCGTCACCGGTATCGAGATGTTCCACAAGCTCCTCGATTCCGCACAGGCAGGCGACAACGCCGGTCTGCTGCTCCGCGGCCTCAAGCGCGAGGACGTCGAGCGCGGTCAGGTCATCGTGAAGCCGGGCACCACGACCCCGCACACCGAGTTCGAGGGCCAGGCATACATCCTGTCCAAGGACGAGGGCGGCCGTCACACCCCGTTCTTCAACAACTACCGTCCGCAGTTCTACTTCCGTACCACGGACGTGACCGGCGTCGTGACCCTCCCCGAGGGCACCGAGATGGTCATGCCGGGCGACAACACCGAGATGAGCGTCAAGCTCATCCAGCCGGTCGCCATGGACGAGGGCCTGCGCTTCGCCATCCGCGAGGGTGGCCGCACCGTCGGTGCGGGTCGAGTCACCAAGATCACCAAGTGATCTTGTCCTGACGCACTGACTCTCTGAGTCAAGAGGCGCCCGGTCGCGAAAGCGGCCGGGCGCCTTTGTCTGTTCGGCACCGCCGAACCTCGATCCGACGATGCGACCTCGATCGACGTCGCATCGTCGAACAGAGGTCTGCGGGTGGTGGCATCGTCGTAGGGGTCCGATCCTCCTCGTCTGTTATTTCGTGTTCGACCAGCCCGACACCGAGTGGATGCTGTGGACCGGTATCGGGGTGACAGTGCTCGACGTCCTGATCGGCATCGGCGTCGCATCGATGTCTTACCGCGGGGAGTCCGCTCCGAGAGGCTTCGGGCCACCGGCGTACGAGGGTTCGCCGAGGTGACGTCGATGGGCCAGACCGGGGTCGAGATCAACAATCAGCCCCTCATGTCGCTGGGGTTGCGGATCTCGGGGTCGGGGTTGGTCCCCTTCGGGGTGAACACCCGCACGGTGGTCCCGATCTTCCGGCAGCCGGCGCTGTACCGCCGCCGGCTGGCGGTGCTCGTGGACCCTGCCAGTCAGGAGTCCGAAATTGACTGGGAGGCAACGGAATCAATGAGCGATCCGATGCCATCGACAGGTCTGTCGGAGGGTGGGACGCGCACCTTCGCCGACCGGCTCTCGTCACTCGACGACCTGTATCGCGTGGGTGCTCTCACCGAGGACGAATACCGACGCCCGTGAACGGATCGTCGACGAACTCTGAACCCGAGAAAGCCCGAGTGTGACGGGGCGCGCAAGGCCGCCTTTCGTAGGCTCGAGGGCATGCGTGTGCTCAGTCGACGTGCCGAACCCGACCTGGCGGTCCGGGTGGCCGGTGAACCCGACCGTGGCGTGCCGGTGGTCCTCGTCCACGGGATGGCGTCGGATCATTCGACCTGGCGGCCGCTTGCCGCGTCGTTGCGACGGCAGGGTCGTGGTGTGGTCAGCGTCGATCTGCGCGGGCACGGCCGCAGCGGACGCCCCGACGGCCCGTACCGTCTCGACGATTTTCGTGACGACCTGGTGTACGTGCTCGACAATCTGGGGATTCACGTGGCCGACGTGGTCGGGCATTCGCTCGGAGCCCACACCGCGTTGCGGCTGGCGATGTACGAACCGTCCCGTGTGCGTCGGATGGTCCTCGAGGAGGTCCCGCCGATGCCGCGGGACGAGGCCGATCTCTCCGAGGGAATCACCATGAAAGCGACGCTCGGCGAGCAGATCCGTGGGCTCGTCGCGCTGGCGCGCAACCCCTTCCCGGTCTTCCGGTTCGACGGACGGATGGGCGACGAGATCGTCGCCGAGTTCGATGTCTGCGCACCGCAGTGGTGGTCGGAACTGCCTCGCGTCAGCGCCTCCACGATGGTCATCTCGGGCGGGGAGCGCAGCTTCCTGCCGCCCCGCCACCTGCGGACGGTCAGCGAGGCGCTGCCGGACTCACGGTTCGTCATCCTCGACGCCGGGCACAGCGTGCACCGCGACCGCCGTGCGGAGTTCATCCGGCACGTCGAGGGATTCCTGGGGCGTTAGGCCGCGGGCTTGTTGTGCAACGGGCGGGGGTCGATGCCGACCTTTTCCCACGCCTCGTACGCCCACGGGACGTAGAGGTACTTGAGTGGGAGCCTGTTGACCAGCGGGTTGATCGCACGCATGAAAGCGGCGAAGCGCTGGAAATTCTTCTCCTTCTTGTCGTTCCACTCCAGGTCGCAGACATCGCGCATCTGCTGGGGGAGTGTCCCCACGATGACCGTGCGGATGAACGCATTGAGCGGAGCCGACAGGACGTTCCACACCGGGGCCGGGATCTTCTTGGGTCGGGGCAGTCCCTGGCGGATGTAACCGGTCGCGTAGACGATCGTCTTGTGGGGGACGAAACGGTTGAGCATGTCCTCCCAGTAGGCGACGAACTCCTCGTACGTCTGGGGCTGGCCGCGGTCGCTGACACCGTAGAGCTGGTACCAGACCTTGCTTTCTTCGAAGATCTGGACCTTCTCGGCATAGGTGAGGCGACGGATGAACGTGTCGGTGATGTAGAGAACCTGGTCGACGAAGGTTGCGTGGGCCCAGTAGAACAGCTCCGGGTTCAGCGCGTGGTAGCGCGAACCGTCGCTGATGGTGCCCTTGATGTCGCGATGGAAGTCGCGCACCGTGCGGCCCCATTTCTCGGGTTCGGTGCTATACACGGTCTTCATCACCGGCGGTCCGGTGCGCTTGGCGCGGCCGAGGAAGTCGCTGAAGATCACCGAGTGGTCGAGGACGGCCTGCCCGAGCTGCTCGATGCAGTTCTCGGTGCCGGCCAGGCGCTGAAAGCCGAGGATGCCCCGCGAGTCGCCGTAGAACTTCCACACGAGTGAGTCGGCTCCGAGCCGAGGCCGCACGATCTCGCCGGCGGTGTCCGGGGTGTCGTCGACGATCATCGGTTCCGCCTCGCGGATACCGGCATCGAATCCCTGGTTGACTGACATGAGAGCGAGGGTAGCGGACTTGGAACAAAGTGAAAAGGTTGTTCCATCGAATTCACACAACCCTCGTTCAAGGTTGACGCCAGCGACTCAGGAGGAAGCGATGCCCGGCGGCATGAGGGGCGAGTGGGAGCTCCCGGACGTGGAGGACCTGCTCGCGACGGCCGTGGTGGTCCGCCTCCCCATGCGGACCAGGTTCCGTGGGCTGACCTTCCGCGAGACGATGGTCTTCGCCGGGCCGGCGGGGTGGGGCGAGTTCGGCCCCTTCGTCGAGTACGAGGACGCCGAGGCCTCCGCGTGGCTGCGCGCCGGTATCGAGGCCGCCTATCTCGGTCCGCCACCCGCGGTCCGGGACACCGTGCCGGTCAACGCGACCGTGCCCGCCATCCCGGCCGACGAGGTGCCCGACCTGCTGAAGCGATATCCGGGCGCGGGGACCGCGAAGGTGAAGGTCGCAGAACCGGGTCAGACGCTCGACGACGACGTCGCGCGGGTCGCGGCGACACGTGAGCTGATCGGGAGGGTGCGGGTCGACGCCAACGGCGGCTGGTCGGTGGACGAGGCGATCACCGCCCTACGTGCGATCGGCGACGTCGAGTACGCCGAACAGCCCTGCCGCACGGTCGAGGAGCTCGCGCAGGTGCGGCGTGCGGTCGAGGTCCCGATCGCCGCCGACGAATCCATCCGCAAGGCCGACGACCCATTGCGCGTGGTCGCCGCGGATGCCGCCGATGTCGCCGTGGTGAAGGTGGCGCCCCTCGGGGGGATGCGTGCCACGCTCGAACTGGCCGACACCCTGGGTCTCGACGTGGTGGTGTCGAGTGCGCTCGACAGCGCAGTCGGCATGGCGGCCGGGGTCGCCGCGGCGGCGGCGCTGCCTCGGCTCGACCTCGCCTGCGGACTCGGCACGGGCTCGCTGTTCACCGCCGACGTCGCACCGTCGTTCCTGATGCGTGACGGTGTCGTCGAACCGCGCTGGTTCGGTCCCGATGCCGACGTCGACGCCGTTGCGCATGCCGCCCCGGAGGGCCGCAGACAGTGGTGGCGGGATCGGCTGCGGCGGTGTCATCGCCTGCTCGTCGAGGAGTGAGTTAGGAACGCTTTTACCGAATCGTCTCAACATGGTCTAGTATGCGATGTGGATCACATTCCGTAGGGCTCTCTGTTCGGAAGGAGACGGTCGATGGCATCGGTACTGGCGACCCCGCCGGCGGGTAGCGACCTGCAGGCCATCCCGTGCTCCGGCCGCAACAGCTCCCTCGAGATCATGTCGATGCGGCGTGACCCGTTCGGCTTCGCCGACCGTCGCCGGGCGCAGTTCGGCAACGTGTCCGGGCTGAACGCCTTCGGTGTGCAGATGGTCATGACCGGAAACCCGCGGGCCGCCCAGGAACTCCTGATGAACAAGGACCGGGCCTTCGCCAACGGTCCGGCGTGGAGCTATTTCATCGGTCCCTTCTTCAACCGCGGCGTCATGCTCCTCGACTTCGACGAGCACCGTCATCACCGGCAGATACTGCAGCAGGCGTTCGGCACCACCGCGCTCAAGGGTTACCTGCAGGAGATGCAGCCGATGATCGCCGAGCGCGTCGCGGAGTTCCCGGTCGGTTCGGTGAAGCTGTTCGACCAGTTCAAGGCACTCACCCTCGACCTCGCGCTCGAGGTCTTCCTCGGGCTGAACCTGCCCAGGGACGAGGCCGACCGGATCAACAAGGCGTTCATCGACACCGTCCGCGCCGGCGTTGCCTACGTACGCAAACCCGTGCCCGGTGGACGATGGTGGAAGGGACTGCGTTCTCGCAAGGTCCTCGAGGAGTTCTTCTACGCCAACATCGCGGCCAAGCGCGCGCGGGAGACGCCGGATCTCTTCTCGGTCCTGTGCCACGCGGAAACCGATGAGGGGCACAGCTTCGCCGACGAGGACGTGGTCAACCACATGATCTTCGTGCTCATGGCCGCGCACGACACCTCGACCATCACGATGACCCAGATGGCCTACAACATGGCCAAGCATCCCGAGTGGCAGGACCGCGCCCGCGCCGAGTCCCTCGAACTCGGACCGGAACTCGGCTACGACGCTCTCGCCGGCATGACGGCCCTGGATCTGGTGATGAAGGAGTCGCTCCGACTGTGCCCGCCGGTCCCGGCGCAGCCCCGTATGGCGGTCAAGGACACCTCGATCGAGGGCTTCTACGTCCCCGAGGGCACCATCGTCACCACGTCATCCCTGTCCAGTCATCGGGATCCCGAGTTCTTCACCAACCCTGACATGTTCGACCCGGAGAGGTTCGGTCCCGAACGCGCCGAGGACAAGTCCCACCGCTTCGCCTGGATGCCATTTGGTGGTGGCGTTCACAAATGTATCGGCCTGTATTTTGGCCAGATGGAGATCAAGACGATCATGCACCACCTGCTCCGCGGGTACGAGTGGTCGGTGCCGGCCGACTACGTCCTGCCCATGGACTACAGCGCGCTGCCCGTGCCCAAGGACAGGCTCCCCGTGACCCTCCGGCGTCGGTGAGTCGCGTGTCGGACAATCTCGTGAAGGACACCGTGAACAGCGCTGCAAAGGGGAAGGGCGTTCGCTCGTCCAACCGCAAGGTGCGCAACACCGCCAGCCCGGCCGACCAGGAGGCCGCGATCCTCGCCGCCGCGGGCTCGGAGTTCGCCGAGGTCGGGGTGCGGCGCGCCAACATCGACGAGGTCGCGGCCCGTGCGGGCGTCAGCCGCAGCACGCTCTACCGCCGCTTCCCCAACAAGGAGGCCCTCCTTTACGCCGTCGCCAACGACGCCTACGAGCGGGGCATGAAGAAACTCGAGGAATCGGTCAAGGGGATGGGCCCCAAGGATGCCCTGGTCGAGGCCTTCGCGGTGGGCGCCGAGCTGGTCAAGTCCGATCCGTCGCTGAGCCGGATCGTCCTCACCGACTCCGAGATCAAGAGCGTCACCGCGAAGATGACGTCGCTGTTCATCGACATGGTCACCGATCGGGTCGCCGCCACCCTGCGCGACGAGGGTGCGCAGATGCCGGTGGAGGACCTGCTCGAGGCCGTCGAGATCCATGTGCGACTGGTGATCTCGCTCCTGGAGACCCCGCCGTCGGACCCTGCCCGTACCGATCCGCAACAGGCCCGTGCGTTCGCCACGAAATTCTTCGCCCCGATGATCTGGTGATCAGCACGTGACTTTCGACGGCCCGTGGCGCCGTTACTCGCTTTCGATCCAACGACAACCACCCGAGGGGAACCAATGAGCCTGCGCGACAAGCTGTCCCGGACGCCCGATCACGACGCCATCCGAACGGCGCTGAAGGACAAGGTCGTCGTGGTGACCGGTGGTGCACGCGGAATCGGATTCGAGACCGCGACGCAGCTGTTCCAGGCGGGTGCGAAGGTCGCCATCGGGGACGTCGACGGCGAGGCGGTGGGCAAGGCCGCCGCCGACCTCGGCATCGAGGGCGTCGAGGTCGACGTCACCAAGCGGGAGTCCTTCGACGCCTTCCTCTCCGAGGTCGAATCCCGACTCGGACCGATCGACGTCCTCGTCAACAACGCCGGCATCATGCCGGTCGGTCCGTTCCTGTCCTACGACGACACGATCATCCGACGCACCTACGACATCGACGTCCTCGGTGTCATCATCGGCTGCCAGGAAGCCGCCCGCCGGATGGCCCCGCGTCGTACCGGCCACATCGTCAACATCGCGTCGACGGCCGGCCGTATCCCGACCCCGGGTCTGACCATTTACAACGGTGCCAAGGCCGCGGTGATCGAGTTCTCCGAGGCCCTCGGCGCGGAGCTGGAGCCGGAGGGCGTCACCGTCAGCGCCGTTCTCCCGACCTTCACCCGTACCGCCCTGATCTCCGGCCTGCAGACCAACAGATTCATCCAGACCGTCGCGCCCGAGGAGGTCGCAGCGATCGTGGTCGAGACCATCGCCCGCCCGGTGACCCGGGTCTACGCCCCGCGATCGATGCGCTGGGCCGACTCCAGTCCGCTGTTCCCGCAGGCGATGAAGCGGTTCACCCGCAAACTCACCAAGCTGGACTCGATCTTCCTGCGCCCCGACCAGGAGGCGCGCGCCGCCTACTCGAGCCGTATCCGCGGGGAGAAGATCGAGAACAAGCCGAACACGCGCCTGTCGTCGTAGAGGAGAGCGTGGCGTTGAGGGAAGGGGCGCGGTCGGGCGCCGCAGAGATCGCCGCGGAGCGCAGTGCTCGGCGTCAACTGGGCGAGGCGCTCGAAGAGTTGCACGCGCGCGAGGTCGACGCCGGCCTTCGCCGGCCGGTGCCGCGGCGCCGGTGGATTCTGGCGACGCTGGTGGCGGTCGTAGCCGTCGTCCTCGCCGGCGTCGCGGTGGTGGCGTGGTCCGACACGCGGAATGCCCCCACCGACGACGACTTCGAGCGCGCGGCCGCCGACCGTGTCGCCGTGCTGATCGCACCGGACCACCGCGATCCGAGTCGCGCGCGCAAGATCCTCGCCGGTGCCACCGGCACCTTCTATGACGAATTCGCCCAATCCGCCGACAGTTACAGCGCTTTCGTACAGGCCAACGGATCGGTGTCGGAATCCTCGGTCGACGGCACCGGGGTCTCCGCCCGGGACGGTGACAGCGCCACGGTTCTCGTCGCAGCGACCGTCGTATTCGACGCCGCCGGAGACACCGGGGAAGAGCAGGCACGCCGGTTCCGGCTTCGTGTGCTCGTGACCCCGGACGACGGTGCACTGAAACTCGGGGCGGTGCAATACCTTCCATGACCACATCCGGATACATCTCGGTGCGCGCCGGAGCTCTCCGAATGCTGGTGGCAGCGCTGGTTCTGGCCGCGGCGCTCGTCGCGGTGGGATTCGCGTGGCGTGCACACGCTGCGGGAGATGCGCTCCAGCAGAGCCGCGAACAACTCCGCGAACGCGCGGGCACGATCGTCGCCGACGTCTTCTCGGTGGATTCCACGCGGTGGCAACAGGATCGGTCGCGGGCTCGTGCGCTCGTCGCCCGCGACTTCCTCGACAGTTACGGCGCACAGCTCTCCCGGCCGCCGGAGCAGGGGACGGCCGCGGTCGTGTGGCGGCCGGAGGTCGTCAGCGTGGTCGACGCCGACGCCACCGAGGGGCAGGCGCTCCTCCGGGTGGCGGTGACGGTACGGTCCGACGCTCCCGCCCGGTCCGAAGCCGCCGCGACGACGGTCCGCCGATCGGTGCTGGCCCGCTTCGTCCGTGCCGACGACGCGTGGCTCCTCGCCGCTGCCGATGTGATCGGGTGATGGCGGTGACCGATGCTGCGAGAACCGAGTCTGTGACGACCGGCACGGCGACCACGGCCCGTGTGCAACTCGCGCGGGATCGGGTCGACGAGGCGCGAAGGGAAGCACGCACGACCAGGATCGCCGCAGCACCCGCGCTGCGGGCGCGTGCCGTGCGACGGACACGCCTGCTACGGACAGCCCTCATCGCCTCGGCGGGCGCCCTCGCGATCCTGGTGATCGCGGGTGCTGTCCTGGGATGGCAGATCCGCGGACAGCGGGCCGAGGTCGATCATCAAGCCGAGGTGCTGGATTCGGCGCGGGCGGGGGTCACGGCCATGCTCACCGCCGACCCGGCCGATGCGGACGGCTTCGTCGACGGCGTGCTCGCCGTGAGCACCGGCGCGCAGCGCGACCGCATCGACAGCGCGCGTGAAGCACTGGTCGCCGAGGTGCGCACGCAGACCGGACGCAGTGTCGGACAGGTGGTCTCGGCCGGGCTGGTGACCGACCCGACGTCGGACGACGCCGGCACCACCGTGGATGTGCTCGTCGTCGCGGACGCCACCAACCCGCTGCTGCTCGGTTCCGGAGGAACGGATGGGCAGGCCGCGGCCGTCGACACGACCGCCGAACGGATCACCGCGCTGATCACCATGGAACGCACCGGTGACGGCTGGAAGATCGCGGGGGCACGTCAGCCGTGAGCGACCTCCTGGAACCGCGCCCCACTCGCCGCCAACGCCACCGTCTCGCCGTCCTGGCCGCCGTCACGGTGACTGCACTCGTCGTCGCACTGATCGCCTGGATCGGGGTGCTGCGATCGGACCCGGGGCCCGCAGAGGACGAGCGCGCCGCCATCCTGTCCGCGGCGGGCGGGGCGGTCGCCGCACTCATGACCTTCGGGCCGGACGACCCACCCGACCAGCGTCGCCGAACCGACGCATTGCTCGCCGATCCATTGCGACTCGAGTACCGCAATCGTGGTGTCGACGTGGTGGTCCCGGGAGCGCGGGCCGCCTCGGTGTGGATGGTCGGACGCGTCGTCGGAGCCGGTCTGAACGACAGCATCACCGAACGGGCGAGGGTCCTCGTGTTCGTCGACCAGACGGTCTCGGTCCGAGACGACGGAAAATCTACGGGGTTTAGGGAACCGGCCGACGCGGGGGACGAGACGACCCCTATCGCGAGGTGGGCACTTATGCGTAAGGTCGACGGGAATTGGCTGTTGTCCGACCTGCAACCGGTCGGAGACGTAACCCGTTGAGGCGAGTCGCCGGGATGTCATCGGGCATCCCGGGCGGGACGGTGTCCGCGGGGTGAGAGGGGACGGAAGATGAGTGGATCAGTCGCGGGCGTCGTGATCGTCGGGGCGGGCCTGGGCGGGATCAGGATCGCGGAGAACCTGCGCAACAACGGGTTCACCGATCCGATCACCCTGGTGGGGGCCGAAGACCATCCGCCCTATGATCGTCCGCCTCTGTCGAAGTCGGTACTCCTGGGCAAGGACGATCGCGTCGACCTCAAACCGGCGGAGTTCTACGGCGAATCCGACATCACCCTGCGTCTGGGCTCCGCGGTGACCTCGGTGTCGCCGGCGGAGAAGACCATCACCCTGGCGTCCGGGGACACACTCGCCTACGACACTCTGGTGCTGGCCACCGGTCTTGATCCCCGTCCGTTCCCGGGTCTCGCCGACGCCGTCGCCGGCGTACACATGATCCGCACCTACGACGACGCGGTCGCTCTGCGCGAGGAGATCGATTCCGCCTCGACCGCCGTGGTCATCGGCGCCGGCTTCATCGGCTGCGAAGTGGCCGCGAGCCTCACCTCGCGCGGGTTGAGCGTCAGCCTCGTCGAACCCGCCCCCACCCCGCTGGCGGTGGCGCTCGGCGAGGAGATCGGCATGCTGGTGTCCCGGCTCCACACCGACAACGGCGTGGACCTGCGCACCGGGGTCGGCGTGGCCGAGATCGTCGTCGCCGACGATGCCGGCGGACCGAGGGTCACCGCGGTCAAACTCGCCGACGGCACCGAACTCCCGGCTGATCTCGTGGTCGTCGGCATCGGTTCCACGCCCGTCACGGGTTACCTCGAGGGCTCCGGGATCGAACTCGCGCCGCGTGAGGTGGGCGGTGGAATCGCCTGCGATGCAACCGGACACACCAGTGTCGACGATGTCTACGCGCTCGGCGACGTCGCCAACTGGCGTGACGACGACGGCACCCCGCATCGCGTCGAGCACTGGAATCACACGGTCGAACAGGCGTCGGTCGTCGCCCACCAGATCGCTGGTGGTGACGCGGTGACCGCGGCGGTCTCGTACTTCTGGAGCGACCAGTTCGATGTGAAGATCCAGGTTCTCGGCGCCCCTCGGGCCGACGACACCGTCCACGTCGTCGACGACGACGGCAAGAAATTCGTGGCCTACTACAGCAGGGACGGCATCCTCACCGCAGTCGTCGGCGCCGGCAAGGTCGGTGCGGTGATGAAGACCCGGCCGAAGCTGCTGACGCCGACACCCATCGCCGACCTGCTGTAGCACCGGTGGGTGCCGAGCTGACGGCTGCAGCGGTGCGCGCGGCCGCTGCCGAGGTCGCCGACCCGCAACGCGCCGTCGACCTCGCCAGGTTCTTCCAGGTGCGCCCCGGCGGCTACGGCGAGGGCGACGAGTTCATCGGCCTGCGCGTGCCGCAGCAGCGGGCCATCGCCAAGCGGTTCCGTGGCATCGACGCCGGTGAGGTTGTCGCGCTGTTGGATTCGCCGGTCCACGAGCATCGGTTCATCGCGTTGGCCCTGCTGCGGGGTGAGTTCGAACGTGCCCTACGGCCGCGATCGGGCCCGGACCGGGACGAGGCTGCGAGGTGGGTCGAGCTGTACCTCGACGCGGTTCGCCGGGGCCGGGTGAACAACTGGGATCTCGTGGACTCCTCGGCCGATCCGGTACTCGGTGAGTACTGCCGCCTGCGCGGCGACTCCGGCATCATCGTCGATCACGCCGCCGACGACGACCTGTGGCGGCGTCGGGTGGGGATCATCGCGACCTTCGCCCACATCAAACACGAGGACGCATCGGTCCTTCTGTCGGTGGCGCCACTCGTCCGCGACGACCGTCGGGACCTCATCCAGAAAGCTTTCGGATGGATGCTCCGGGAGACCGGCAAACGCGTCGACGATCGGATACTCCTGACGTACCTCGAGGAGAACGCCGGCCGAATGGGCCGCACCGCACTGAGTTACGCGATCGAGCACCGGAGCCCGGAGGAACGCGCGTACTTCCGTGCGTTGAGGTGAGGGGTCAGTCCTCGCGCGCCACGCGGATCGCCGCCCAGATCATCGGGAACTGGAACGGCAGGCGTGCCAGGGCGACGATCCGGTAGGGCAGTGGCTTGTCCCACCAGAGGCGCACCATGTTGAGGTTGGCGGGATAGACGGCGAGGAACAACAGCGCCGACAAAGCCGCGGAGAGACGACGGGTCCGCGGCACGAGAAGTCCGGCGCCCAAGCCGATCTCGGCGACACCGGACAGGTAGGTCAGGGTCCGCGGATCGCCGGGGATCTCCTCCGGGATGATCTCGTCGAACGGTTTGGGTGCGACGAAGTGAAGCACGCCGATGCCGAGGAGCATCACCGCCAGGCCGCGGGCGAGTTGGAGCGGATTCAGCCGAGACTTCCGGATGGTGGTCACGTCGTCGTGCTCCTTCGCGTTGGTCGGAACTGCCTGTCAGAACTCGATCTTGAGCGAGTCCGAGGTCGGGTGGGCCTGGCAGCCCAGGATGTACCCGTCCTCGATGTCCTCGGGGTCGAGGGCGCCGGCGTTGTCCATGTCGACGGTGCCCTCGGTGAGGGTGCAGGCGCACGAACCGCATTCGCCCTCCTGGCACGAGTACGGGGCGTCGAGACCAGCCGCCAGCATCACGTCGATGAGCGTCCGCTTGCGCGGCCAGCTGAGGGTGTGGGTCTCACCGTCGAGTTCCACCTCGACCGTGGCGGCGGAGGCTTGGTCCTCTTCGCTGACCTCTTCGAGTTCGACGTCGGCGAACGGGTCGCCGGACAGCGAGTTGTACACCTCGGTGTGGACGTTGTGATGCGGGAAGTTCGCCTGTGTCAACGCTTTGTGGACGGCGTCCATGAAGGGGCCGGGGCCGCACATGTAGGCGGTGTGGGTGGTCGAGTACGGCGCGAACACCGACGCGAGAGCCGCTGCGCTGGGCAGCCCCTGCAGGCTCTCCAGCCAGTGGACGACGGTGAGCCGGTCGGCGTGCGCGTGGAGCAGGTCGCGCAGCTCGGCGGCGAAGATGACGTCGCCCTCACTGCGGTTCGCGTAGAAGAAGACGACCGGAGCGCTGCTCTTCTTCAGTGCCGCCTTGAGGATCGACATCACCGGTGTCACGCCGCTGCCCGCGGCGATCAGGAGCAGTGGGTCGTCGTAGGACTTGGGTGTGAAGACGCCCGACGGCGGCAGCACCTCGACCTGGGAGCCGGGGGCGAGGTTGTCGCAGACCCAGTTGGAGCCGTAGCCGTCGACGGTGCGCTTCACGGTCACCTTGGGGCGTGCATCGGTGTACGGCGACGACGCCAGTGAGTAGCAGCGGGCGACCGAGCCGGTCTTCTCGCTCGGGATGCGCAGGGTGAGGAACTGTCCCGGCTTGTAGTCGGTGAAGGCGGCCGACGACGCCTCGGGGACCTCGAATGCGATGGACTTGGCATCGGACGTCTCATCGATCACCTCGGCCACCGTGAGGATCACGCTTCGTGAGCCGTGAGGGGTCAGGTCAGACATGTAGCAGCTCTCCGACGTCGAGGACCGGGGCGAACCGGCCGAATTAGAACACGTTCTACTTCAGGATAGCCCAATCGGTGGGTGTCCCACGAGGCCCTGTTGGAGCCGGTGTGGTCACGCCGCCGATCATGGCACGCGGGACAGCGATGCGACTCCGTTCGCGACGGTCCGCGCGCCGTCGGAGATCAGTTCCTCGAGGTCGGCGTCGGGGTCCGCGAGCCACTGCTCGTAGGCGGCGAGCGCCGCGCCCAGGCACAACCACCCGATGGTCTGGGGCAGGTGATCGTTCTCGTCGAGGCCGAGCCGGGCCGCGCAGAACTCGGCGATGACGTGACGCCAGTCGGCGTACATGATCATCGAGTGTGCCTGGAGCGCAGGAACTCCCAGCAGCAAGGACATGCGTCGGCGGTGGTTCTCCAGTTCCTCCGGCGGCACCCGGTTGAACACGACCAGGGCATCCACGAGGGCGTCGGCCATGGGGATGTCGGTGGGGATCTGGGCGAGGAGCCCGCGTAGCTCGCCCAGATGGTCGTCGAACTCTCCCCACGGGATCTCGTTCTTCGACGAGTAGTACCGGAACAGCGTGCGACGCGCGATGCCCGCGGCCTCGGCGATGTCGTCCACGCTGGTCTCCTCGAAACCCCGGGTGGTGAACAGGCCGATCGCGAGCGCGCTGATCCGGGCGCGCGAGGAGATCGGGCGTCGCCCGGGTGCGGCCCGCCCGGGGCCCGCATCCTGCTGTGTCGTCGCAGTCATCGAGACCTCACCATATGGGATCCGTTCGCGCGCAGCGGGTCGAAGGGGCCCGAACCGCCTGTCCGAACGGGCAGTTTTGCTCTAGCGGTAGAAATCTGCACTGAGTGCCACTATAGTCCATCGTGATCCGAGTCACTTAGAAGATCAGGAGGTATGGATCATGGCCGACCAGTCCGCGGTTACCGCTGCAAACTCGAACGAGACCGAACTCATCGCCGAGTCGCTCGTCGAAGAGGTGTCGATCGATGGGATGTGCGGGGTCTACTGATGTCAGCCCCGACATCGAATCCGACCTCCGGCGACCGTTCTGCGGTCGCCGGGGTCCGGTTCGACACCCCAGCCCCCGATGCCCCCGCCGGCTTCGACACGTTCGCCGCGTGGGAACTCAACCCGAAGGTGGCGCTGCGCCCCGAGCCGTTCGGCGCGTTGCTGTACCACTTCGGTACCCGCAAGCTCTCGTTCCTCAAGAACCTCACCGTGGTCGGGATCGTCCAGTCCCTCGCCGATCACGACTCCGCCGAGGCGGCCCTCCTGGCCGCGGGTGTCACGCCCGCCCAGCGGCCCCTGTACGTGCAGGCGCTCACGGCGCTGGCCGACAGCGCGATGATCACGCCCCGCGCGGCCTGACCGAGCTCCACCCCCGATCGACAGCCCCGATCGGCTCCCCGCTTCCGCCCAGACCCTAGGACCGACACGATGACGACCATCGAGATGCCGCCCACTGCAGCCGAACTCGTGACCTCACAGCGTGCGAGCGCGCCCGCCGACCAGGTGCCCAAGGTCGGCCGCCTCGTAGACCAGTTCGAGCGCGGCCTCGACGCGCCGATCTGCCTGACGTGGGAACTCACGTACGCCTGCAACCTGGCGTGTGTGCACTGCCTGTCGTCGTCGGGCAAGCGCGACCCGCGCGAGCTGTCGACCGAACAGTGCAAGGCGATCATCGACGAACTGCAGCGCATGCAGGTCTTCTACGTGAACATCGGCGGTGGTGAGCCGACCGTGCGCCCCGACTTCTGGGAGCTCGTCGACTACGCCACCAGCCACCAGGTGGGAGTCAAGTTCTCCACCAACGGTTTGCGCATCGACAAGAAGGTTGCCGCACGCCTCGCCGCGTCGGACTACGTCGACGTCCAGATCTCGCTCGACGGTGCCACCGCTGAGGTCAACGACGCCGTGCGCGGTCCCGGTTCCTTCGACATGGCGGTCCGGGCGCTCGAGAACCTCGCCGAGGCCGGCTTCGCCGACGCCAAGATCAGCGTCGTCATGACGCGGCAGAACGTCGCGCAGCTCGACGAGTTCAAGGCGCTTGCCGACCGCTACAACGCAACCCTGCGCATCACCCGCCTGCGTCCGTCCGGCCGTGGCGCCGACGTGTGGGACGACCTGCACCCGCTGCCCGAGCAGCAGCGTGAACTCTACGATTGGCTTGTCGCACACGGCGATCGCGTGCTCACCGGCGATTCGTTCTTCCACCTCTCGGCCTTCGGCGGGGATTCCGGCGGCGGCCTGCCCGGCCTCAACCTCTGTGGCGCGGGACGCGTCGTGTGCCTCATCGACCCGGTCGGCGACGTGTACGCCTGCCCGTTCGCGATCCACGAGAACTTCCTCGCCGGGAACATCTTGTCGGACGGCGGATTCCAGGAGATCTGGCAGCGTTCGGATCTGTTCACCGAACTGCGCGAACCGCAGAACGCCGGTGCCTGCACCAAGTGTGCGCACTTCGACGCCTGCCGCGGTGGCTGCATGGCGGCCAAGTTCTTCACCGGCCTGCCGCTGGCCGGACCGGACCCCGAGTGCGTGCAGGGTTACGGCGAGGAGCTCCTCGCCGGGGAGCGCACCAAACCGACGGCGAACAAGGATCATTCGCGCGGTACCCCGCTGACGCTGATGACCCGTCGACCCGACGGGGACCTCACCCCGGTCGGTCGGCCCACCAAGTCCTGTGATGAGAACCCGCTCGCCGGGTTCGCCCCTGCTGCGCGGTAATCCGCCCCGCGGCCCAACAGTGTCGAGTCCTCCCCGGGGTACACGGGGACCGCGGGCGATGGCACGCATCCGAATAGTGAGTGAGTAGGAGAAATGGCTCTCAACCCCTGGGCGAAAAACCCCTGGTTCGAAACGGTCACCGAGGCCCAGCGTCGGGCGAAGAAGCGACTGCCGAAGTCGGTCTACTCGTCGCTGGTCGCCGGCACGCAGGCCGGTGTGACCCTCGACGACAATGTGCAGGCCTTCAATGAACTGGGTTGGGCGCCACACGTTGTCGGCGCACAGCCGGAGCGTGAGATGACCACCTCGGTCATGGGGCAGGAGTTGTCCTTCCCGGTGATGATCTCGCCGACCGGTGTGCAGGCCGTCGACCCCGACGGCGAGGTTGCCGTCGCACGTGCCGCGGCGGCGCGTGGCACCGCGATGGGCCTGTCGAGCTTCGCCTCGCACGCCGTCGAGGAGGTCACCGCGGTCAACGACAAGGTGTTCTTCCAGATCTACTGGCTCGGCAGTCGCGAGGACATCCTCCGCCGCGCCGAGCGTGCAAGGGCCGCGGGCGCAAAGGGTCTCATCGTCACGACCGACTGGGTGTTCAACGTCGGCCGCGACTGGGGCAGCCCGGAGATCCCCGAGAAGGTGAACCTGAAGGCGCTGGTGCGTCTCGGCCCGGAGATCGCGGTCAAGCCGCGGTACGCGCTGGACTGGGTCAAGGGCGGCAAGGTCATCATCCCCGACCTCACCGCGCCGAACCTCACCCCGCAGGGTGTCCCCGGCCCGACCTTCTTCGGCGCCTACGGCGAGTGGATGGGCACCCCGCCGCCCACGTGGGAGGACCTGCAGTGGCTGCGTGAGCAGTGGGGCGGACCGTTCATGGTCAAGGGCATCACCCGTCTGGACGACGCCAAGCGCGCCGTCGACATCGGTGCGACGGCGATCTCGGTCTCCAATCACGGCGGCAACAACCTCGACGGCACCCCGGCGACGATCCGTCTGCTACCCGACATCGCCGATGCGGTCGGCAACGACATCGAGGTGCTGCTCGACGGCGGCATCCGCCGCGGTAGCGACGTCGCCAAGGCGCTGGCCCTCGGCGCCCGCGCCGTGATGATCGGCCGTGCCTACCTGTGGGGTCTCGCCGCCAACGGCCAGGCAGGTGTCGAGAACGTCCTCGATCTCATGCGTATGGGCCTAGACGGCGCGCTGATGGGTCTGGGGCACAAGAGCGTGCACGACCTCTCTGCCGACGATCTGATCATCCCGGACGACTTCAAGCGGTCCTTCGGACACGTCTGATCCGAGCAGACAAACACTCCCGCCCGCCGCCGGACATCCGGTCGGCGGGCGGGAGCGTCTCGGCCCTGTTGCCGGGCAGAACCCGCGGGAAACAGCACCCGCGACAGAACTAGAACGTGTTACAGTTCTGCCATGGGACAGTTCGACGGCAAGGTCGTCTACATCACCGGCATCGCCCGTGGTCAGGGCCGTAATCACGCGGTCCGGTTCGCCCGTGAGGGCGCCGCGATCGTGGGTCTCGACATCGCGGGTCCGATCATCGACCACGCGACCTATCCGCCCGCCACGGCCGACGATCTCGAGGAGACGATCCGGCTCGTCGAGGGTGTGGGCGGCAAGATCCTTGCCCGGCAAGGTGATACGCGGGATCTCGCGTTCCAGCAGCAGCTCGTCGCGGATGCGGTCGAGCAGTTCGGCCGCCTCGATCACGTCGTCGCCAACGCTGGTGTGCTCACCTGGGGCAAGGTGTGGGAGCTGACCGAAGAGCAGTTCACCGATGTCGTCGACATCAACCTCGTCGGCGCATGGAAGACGCTCAGGGCCACCGTCCCGGCGATGCTCGAAGCCGGCAACGGCGGCTCGATCACCATCATCAGCTCGGTCGCCGGATTGAAGGCGATGCCGATGCAGGCGTCGTACACGGCGTCCAAGCACGGCCTGGTCGGTCTGACGCAGACCGCGGCCAAGGAACTCGGCCACTACCGGATTCGCGTCAACAGCGTCCACCCCTACGCGGTCGACACCCCGATGGGAGTCGCCGACACCGAGGCCCACCGACTCTTCGAAAAGCCGTGGGTGACCCCGCATTTCGTGTCGATGCTGGACTACCACCCGGTCGCGTCGTGCGACGAGATCTCCGACGCCGTCCTGTACCTGTCCTCCGACAGCGCCAAGGGCATCACCGGTGCCGAGTTCCAGATCGACATGGGGCACTCGAAGGTCTGATCCCCTGCTCCCTGAGGTGCGAGCGAAGCGAGCCACGAAGGGCTGGTGAGGATTCTCGCCAGGCCTTCGTGGCTCGTCGCTTTCGCTCCTCGCACCTCAGGCAGCGGAGGGGAGTGCTCCTCGCTGCCTGAGGTGGTGGGAATCCTTGACGGATCAGGCCCAGAGGGTCTTCGGGTCGACGGCCTCGGTCGAGGGTCCGACCGGGGTCTCCGGCCGGGTGCGCGAGAAGCGCGGCGCGACCTGCGCCTGGGTGACGCCGTCGATGTCGATCAGGTTGGCGCGCGCGGCCATGTGCGCGTCGGCGGGCGCCTCGGCGAAGGTCAGCACCGGCGAGGTGCAGGCATCGGTGCCGTCGAAGACCTTGGCCCACTCGTCGCGGGTGCGGGACTTGAAGGTCTCGGTGAAGATCTCCTTCAGCGTGCCCCAGTTCGCGATGTCGTTCTGCGCCGGGAGATCGGCGTCGGCCAGGCCGAGGCCCTTCAGCAGCTCGGTGTAGAACTGCGGCTCGATGGCGCCGACGGCCATGTACTTGCCGTCCGAGGTCTCGTAGACCTCGTAGTAGGGGGCGCCGGTGTCGAGCATGTTGGTGCCGCGGTCGTCGCTCCACAGGCCGGTGCCGCGGAACGCCCACATCATCTGTCCCAGAACGGAAGCGCCGTCGACCATGGCCGCGTCGACGACCTGGCCCTTGCCGGAGATGCCGCGCTCGAGCAGAGCGGCGAGCACGCCCACGACGAGGAACATCGATCCGCCGCCGAAGTCGCCGGCGAGGTTGAGCGGCGGCACCGGACGATCGTCCTTGCGGCCGATGGCGTGGAGCAGGCCGGTGAGCGAGATGTAGTTGATGTCGTGGCCGGCGAGGTTGGCGCGGGGGCCGTCCTGGCCCCAGCCGGTCATACGGCCGTACACGAGGCCGGGGTTGACCTCGGTGAGGTCACCGGGGCCGAAGCCGAGGCGTTCCATGACGCCGGGGCGGAAACCCTCGATGATGACGTCAGCCTTGGCGACGAGATCGAGGATCGTGGCGCGATCGGTCTCGTCCTTCAGGTTGGCCTCGACGACGCGACGGCCGCGCAGCAGCGCGTCGGCGTTCACGCCGGGCTTCGGCAGCGTGCCGGGACGCTGGACACGGACCACGTCGGCGCCGAGATCGGCGAGCAACATGGCCGCGTGGGGTCCCGGGCCGATACCAGCGAACTCGATGACCCGGATGGAGCTGAGTGGGCCGGGTTTTCCGCTGTTGTGGGGTGTCGTACTGCTCATGTGTCGTCCTCCGGTCGTTGTACCGCCACTGTGTCAGGCGTCACGTGTCACGCAATAGCATTCCATAACCGATCGAACGCTCGTCAATGTGGTCGGCACGACGTTTTCGGCCCGTTTTTCTCGCTGTTTTTGGGCCGAGGGGCAGAAGCCTGGGAGCACGATGGCTAGCATTGGTCAGATGACAGGACCGTCGACGCTGGGGCAGTGCAGCTGGCCGGACCTCGATGGAAAGGTGATCACTCTCGTGGTACCTCTCGGTTCTGTCGAGCAGCACGGTCCGCACCTGCCTCTGGACACCGACACGCGTATCGCCGCGGCGGTCTCCGACGTCGTCTGTGAGCGCCTCGGGGATTCCGACATTCTCCGTGCCCCCGACCTCAACTACGGCGCGAGCGGCGAGCACGAGGGCTTTGCCGGGACGATCTCGATCGGACACGACGCCCTGCGCGGGATGCTCATCGAGTACGGCCGCAGTGCCTGCCGATGGGCGCGGCGCATCGTGTTCGTCAACGGACACGGCGGCAACACGCGCACGCTGATCGACGCGGTGACCCGACTCCGCTACGAGGGGCGGGATGCCGCCTGGTTCCCGTGTGCCTTCCCGGGCGCGGACGCACATGCCGGGTTCACGGAAACCTCGGTGCTGCTTCATGTCTCGCCGTCGTCGGTCGACGCGTCGCGGGCAGTCGCCGGCAATCGTGAGCCGGTCGGCGCACTGCTCGGTGCCATGCGCGAGGGTGGTGTCGGGGCGGTCAGCCCGAACGGTGTGCTGGGTGATCCCACCAAGGCCTCCGCCGACGAGGGGCGACGCCTGGTGGCCGAGGTGACCGATCGCCTCGGTGCGGCGCTCGTCTCCTGGGAGGTCGACGACCAGGGGCGACTCGGATGACCGCACTCGACGATTCGGCCCCCCGTGGCAGTGGCTCGGCCCAGGGCATCAGTGGCGACGACGTGACCGAGGGCAGGGACGTGACCGACCGGGACACGATCGACGGCGATGCCGCCAATGAGGGAAACGTCGGCGCACAAGATGTTTCGGAGAGCGACTCTGGTGAGGATGCCGATTCGACGGACGCGAGGGCGACGGGGAACCCCGCCGACCTGCCCGACGGGTTCCAGGTCCAGATCGACTTGCGCTCCGCGCGTGGCGGCGACCTCCGATACCTCGTCGGCGGCTCGCCGACGCGGTTGATGCGCATGTCCGACACCGCGCTCGGCATGACCTCGGACGACGGTCGAATTGAGGTGTGCGACAACGTGACCCGGCGTCTCGCGCGTGCGCTTCTCGACGCCGGGGTCGCCAACCCGCGCCCGATGTTCGGCCCGCGGCCCGCCGACGTCACCGTGGTGATACCGGTCAAGGACAACCAGACCGGCGTCGACCGCCTTCTCGACGCCCTCGACGGGCTGACCGTCGTGGTCGTGGACGACGGGTCGGAGGCCCCGATCGTCGCCGACCGGCCGGGCGTGAGCGTGATCCGATTCGACGAGAATCGCGGTCCGGCGGCTGCCCGGAACGCCGGATCGGCCGCTGCCACCACCGATTTCGTGGCCTTCCTGGACTCCGACGTCGTGCCCGACCCGGACTGGCTGACGGTGCTGCTCACCCACTTCTCCGACCCCACGGTCGGGATCGTGGCCCCGCGTATCGTGGGACTCCGGTCCGCCGACCGGTCGTCCTCGCTGGCCGAGTGCTACGAGAACGGCTGGTCCTCGCTGGATATGGGCCCCGAGGAATCCGCGGTCCTGCCGTCGACCCGGGTCCCGTACGTTCCCAGCGCGGCAATCGTGGTGCGGCGCAGCGCATTCTGCGGTTTCGACGAGTCGCTCAGGGTGGCCGAGGACGTGGATGCGTGCTGGCGTATGCACGCGGCGGGATGGCGGATTCGGTACGACCCGGTCGCACGGGTGGCACATGATCACCGCACCGACATGCGGTCGGTGCTGTCTCGCCGGTGCTTCTACGGAACCGGCGCAGCCCACCTCGCCGCACGTCACGGAAACCGGGCCGCCCCGCTGGTGATGTCGGTGCCGATGGCCGCGGCCGTCGCAGCTCTGCTGACCCGGACCCGCTTCGGCACCGCGCTGGCGATGCTCATCCTGACCCATCTCGCGACCCGGCTCCGCAAACGGTTGGGCGACCTACCGTCGGCCCCGCTCGTCTCGGCGCAACTCACCGGTCGGGCCGCCGGATTCGGCCTACTCCAGGCGGCTGATGCGATCTGCCGGCACTACTGGCCGGTGGCCCTGCTCATGGCGCTCGTGTCGAGACGCTTCCGCACACTCGCGATCCAGGTGGCGATCGTCGAGGGGGTGGTGTCCTGGTTCCGGGATCTCCTCGCGGACCCGACGACCCCACCGGCGCTGGGTCCGTTCCGCTACCTGCTGATGCGCCGCCTCGACGACCTCGCCTACGGCGCAGGTCTGTGGCAGGGCGTCATCACCCATCGAGACGCGGAGGCATTGCGCCCGGTCATCTCGCGATGACGTTGCCGCGCAATGATCGTCTGACGCCCGATGACATGAGCGCCGAAGTCCTGAGCGCCGACGTCGTCATCGTCGGTGCGGGGAGTGCCGGCTGCGTCCTCGCGGAGAAGCTGTCGAGGGAACCCGGGCGGCACGTCGTGCTGCTCGAGCGGGGACCCGGACGGTGGCCGGGGCCGGAGGCGCGGGACCTGCGGCGTCTCCCCATCGACGACCACGCGCCCTACGCGGTCCGGCACGCCACCGATCTCGACGGCCTCACCGCGGCGCGGGGGTCGGCGATCGGGGGGTCCTCCGTGGTCAACGGCGGATACTTCCTGCGTTGGCATCCCGAGGACTTCGCGGACTGGCCGGAAGGCTGGGACCTCGACGCGGTCGAGGCCGCCTACTCCGAACTCGACGGGGGCGGGGACGGGGATGGGGGCACGATGGGGGTCTCGCCGGTGCCCGACGATGAACTCGGTGATGCCGGAACGTCTTTCGAGCGGTACTGGTCGGCGCGAGCGGCTGTCCGTCCGCTCGACGACCGCTGGCCGGTCACCGGCGTGAACCGGGTACTCGGCAACCGATCCGGGATGGAGCGCCGGACCGCGGCTCAGGCCTACCTCGAGCCGGCGCTCGACCGGCCGAATCTCCGCGTGGTGGCCGACTGCGAGGTCCGGCGGCTCGAGGTCTCCGGCGGGCGGCGCGTCACCGGCGTGCGTACCGATCGGGCCACCTTCAGAGCCGGCGAGGTGATCCTCGCCGGCGGCACGCTGGGCACCGCGCAACTACTACTCGCTTCAGACCTCGAGCCGCTCGGCGGGGCCGCATTCCTCGACGCCGGTGAACACCGGGGACTGGCCGTCTCCTATCGCCGAAAGGGACCGGCCGAACCCGGGATGGTGCTGCCGTCGGTGGTGCACACTGTCGGTGGTCTCGAGATCCGTTGTTACCGGGATGATTTCGCGGCCTACATCGACGGTCTCCCGTACAGCGGGCCGATGGTCGAGGTGACCGCGATGGACCTATCGCCGGTGCGACTCGTCGCCGACGGCGAGCGCGTCCGTCTCGTGTTCGGAGAACCGTCGGCCGAGGTCACCGCCGCGATGCGTGCGGGCGCCGACCGGGTGGTGGAGATGCTGCACTCGACCGAGTTCGCCGGCATCGTCGTTCCGGGCAGCGTCTCGGTGGCCGCGGTGCCGGGGTTCTCGCAGCACACGTGGGGCACGATGCCGATGGGTGTGCGCACCGACGCGCTCGGTGCGGTGCACGGGACGGAGGGGTTGCGTATCGTCGACGGATCGATCCTGCCGACGGGCGGCCACAGCGGGCCGCACGCCACGATCATGATGGTGGCCGTCCACATCGGCAACCGGCTCTCGGATGAGGGGTGAGCGAGCAGTTCTTCGTCCTGGATACCGCATCCTTCCCGCGGTGTCTGTTTCCTTCCCGCAGGCGCTGTCCGGTAAGCGGGAAGGAATCGGCCACGCGGGAACCTGTACCTTCGGCCGGGAACACCTAGGCTGGATACATGTCTGGAACGTCGCTGTCGGATCCCGCGGTCCGGGAATTCCTGGCCTCCGGTACCAAGACCGGCCACCTCGGATACACCGCCGCCGATGGCAGGCCCCTGGTGGTCCCGGTCTGGTTCGTCCTTGACGGAGACCGCCTGGCCTTCAACACCGGTGCTACCACCGCGAAAGGTCGTGCGCTCCTGCGCGATCCGCGTGTCGCGATGTCGGTCGACCTGCAGGAACCGCCGTTCGGCTTCGTCCAGGTGCAGGGCCGGGCGGTGGTGACGGAGGACCCCGACGAAGTGCGGCGGATCGCCACGCTGTGCGGCGCGCGATACATGGGTGCCGAACGGGCCGAGGAGTTCGGTGCGCGCAACGGCGTACCGGGCGAACTGGGCGTCTGGATCGAACCGAGCAAGGTCATCGCGGAACTCGATGTCACCGCGTGAGTCCTCAGCGCGATGGACGGCGACGCGGCGTCGTGCCTGGCCCGCTGCGCCGTTCGCACCCACGCTGCCGAAACAGTGCTGGGGTTTCATGGTCGGGTCCGCCCTGTTCGCCCTCGGGTCGGCCCCCGGACTCGGGCAGCTCGCCGGCGCCGACGTCGTCAACCTGTGCTGTTTCGCCGGCGCCTGGTTCTTCACCGGGGCCGGCTTCATCCAGTTGGTGCGCAGCGCGTCGCCGGCCGAACTGGAGTCATCTCTCCCGGGGTCGGCGGTCCGCGCCGAATGGCTGAGCGCCGCAACCCAATCCGTCGGTACGATCCTGTTCAACATCTCGACGACGAGTGCCCTGTTCGCCCATACGGTCGCCGGTGAGCGCCACCTCGTGTGGTCTCCCGACGCCGGCGGCTCGGTGGCCTTCCTGATCAGCGGCGCGGTCGCCTTCGCCGCCTACTCCCGGTCGACGGGTCATGGTCTCGACTTCCGGGACCGGGCCTGGTGGTCGGTCCTGGTGAACTGGGTGGGGTGTGTCGCGTTCGGGGTGTCGGCCGTCGGCGCTTTCGTGAACAAGGACGGTGTGACGGCCGATGCCATCGCCGCCAACGCCGGGACATTCGTGGGCGCGCTCTGCTTCTTCGTGGCGTCGGCGATCGTGCTGCCGGAAACCCGGCACCGCTGATCCGCGTCGCACGGGAGAATGTGACGATGCCGGCCGGGATCTCCGTCGGCGCAACCGGTGCCGCGTTCTCCGCTACCAGCGCCTCCGTGACCACGCACGCAGGATCGGTCACCGAGATCCCCGGCGCGGTCCCGCAGTCGCCCGGCGAGCCGAAGTACAGTGTGAGCCGTGCGCTACGGCATCTGCATACTTCCCGATCTGACCTGGGAACAATCCCGGCCGCGATGGATTCTGGCCGAGGCGATGGGTTTCGACCACGCCTGGACCTACGACCACCTCGTCTGGGGCGGCCTGCCGGACTCGCTCTGGTCCGGCTGCATGCCGCTGTTGTCGGCGGCCGCCGTGGTCACGAGCACCATCGAACTCGGCGCGTTCGTGGTCTCGCCCAATTTCCGTCACCCGGTGGCTTTTTCGCGTGAGGTCGAGACCCTCGTCGACATCTCGGACGGTCGCTTCCTGCTGGGTCTGGGCGCCGGAGGCCAACCGGACGACGTCGTGCTCGGGCAGCCGGCGCTCACCGTCGGTCAGCGGGTCGACCGATTCCAGGAGTTCGTCGGACTGCTCGAGATGACCCTGAGCGAGGATCACGTCGACGCGGACGGCCGCTACTTCCGCGCGCGGAACATGCGCCTGGGACGTGGACCGGTTCGAGACCGGGTGCCTTTCCTGCTCGCCGGCAACGGTCCACGCTCGGTGCGGTTCGCCGCCCGTCACGGTGACGCGTGGGTGACCACCGGCCAGGCGACGGAGGGCCTCGACGAGTGGTTCGGGTCCGTCGGACGGGCCGTCGCCATCGTCGACGAGGAACTAAGTCGGCGACCGGGCCGTCGGATCGACCGATACCTCAGTCTCGAGGCCGCCCCGCGTAACCCGCTCGAGAGTGTCGGCCTGTTCGACGACATGGTCGGCCGCGCAGCCGAACTCGGCTTCACCGACATCATCGTGCCCTGGCCGCGGGACACCGAACCCTACAAGGCGTCGATGGACGTTCTCGAGGCGATCGCGGAGCGCGGGCTGGGTCAGAGCCGGTAGACCCGGAACGGGCCGCGCGACGAATCGCGCGGCCCGATCGATCAGCGCCGACTTCCTCCCGGGAGGTGTCAGGGTGATGACGTTCGTCGCATCAGTTGCCCGGTGCCTCTTCGGCGGTGACCCCGGCGACCGCCGGCTCCGGGGCCGGGTAGCCCACGGGTTCACCCGTGGCGTCGACCGCGATGTCGGTGGTGGTGTGAGCGGTGGGTGCCGCACCGTGGATCAGATGGGTGGGAACGACTTTCATGCCCAGCCAGTAGACCGCCAGGCCGAGGCCGGCGCCGATGAACCAGGTGAAGCTGGCCTGGTAGGCGGTGCCGAAGATGACGACACAGATCGGCAGGATGGAGGCGACGATGGTCGACGCGACCGCCACCGGATTCCATCCGTTGCGGTACCAGTAAGCGCCTTCCGGCTTCATGGTGAACAGGTCGTCGACGACGATCTTCTGCTTCTTGACCAGATAGAAATCGGCGATCAGGATGCCGAACAGCGGACCGATCACGGCGCCGAGCGTGTCCATCGTGTAATGGATCGCGGTCGGGTTGTTGAAGAGGTTCCACGGGGTGATCAGGACCGAGCCGACCGCGGCGATCATGCCGCCGGTTCGCCAGCTGATCCTGGTGGGGGCCACATTCGAGAAGTCGAAGGCGGGGGACACGAAGTTGGCGACGATGTTGATGCCGATCGTGGCGATGGCGAAGGTCAGCACACCGAGCACCGCGGCGGTGGTGTTGTCGATCTTGTCGACGATGTGGACCGGGTCGGTGATGATGTTGCCGTCCGCGTCCTTGCCGATGACCGTCACCGCCGCCGAGACCGTGCACACGACGAGCAGCGAGAAGAACAGGAAGTTGACCGGCAGGCCCCAGAAGTTGCCCTTCTTGACCTCGCCGAAACTCTTTCCGTAACGGGAGAAGTCGCCGAAGTTGAGCATCGGGCCGGAGAAGTAGGAGACCACGAGCGCGAACGCGCTGATCATCATCGTGATCGACGACCATCCGGTGAGGCCGTCGCCGACCGAGAGGTCGAGGCTCACGTTGCTCCAGCCCGCCTTGACGATCAGATAGCCGGCGAGCGCGATCATCACGACATAGACAGCGGGACCGCAGAAGTCGATGAACTTGCGGATGGTGTCCATGCCGTTCCAGAAGACGAAGGCCTGCAGGACCCACATCAGGAGGAAACCGGCCCAGCCGAGCAGCGACAGTCCCAGGAAGCCGTGCTGGTCGACGTCACCCCACGGTTCGAGACCCGGCCAGAACTTCAGCGCGAGCAATCCGAATGCGACCGAGGCGAGATAGGTCTGGATGCCGTACCAGACGACCGCGATCGCGCCGCGGATGATCGCCGGGATGTTGGCGCCCTTGACACCGAAGGACACCCGCGTCGTCACCGGGTACGGGACCCCCGCGATCTGAGACGGTTTGGCGACGAGGTTGCAGAGGATGTTGACGGCGACGATGCCCACCAGCAGGGCGACGAGGACCTGCCACGCGGCGATCCCCAGCGCGAAGAGGCTGCCGGCGAAGACGTAGCCGCCGACGCTGTGCACGTCGGACATCCAGAACGCGAAGATGTTGTACCAGGTCCACTTCTGTTCCTTCAGCGGTGCGAGATCGGTGTTGGTGAGTCGTTCGTCGTAGCTTGCCTTGATGACGCTCTCGCCCGCGGCGCCGTGATGCGACTGGGCCGCCTCGGCAGGGGTCGGTGTGGACATGTGTTCTCCCGGTTCGTCTCTCAGCGTGGAAACCCGCTCTCAGGTGCGGAAATGCTGATGGGACAAAAGTAGGAACGGTTTGTTACCTGACGATGAACGCGCAAATATATTCCGCTGGGCACATCGACGGGTGCCCGATTCGACGGTCCTGGGACGGGTCAATCGTGGCGGACGTCGAGGAGATCGGCCGCTTCGACGATCGCGCTCTCGAGTCGCTGGTGGTGCCGGCGTGCGACCTCGAGAACCGCCGGGGTGTCGCGGTCGGCGAAGGCATCGAGGAGGTCTTCGTGGTCGGTGTTGAGTGCGGCCTGGGTCTCTGAGGTCACCGCCCGCATCATCTGGAAGGGTTCGGTGAGGTTCCAGGTCGCCTCGAACATGTTGAGCAGTCGCGGCATCGCGCACGGGGTGGTGAGGGCGCGGTGGAACTCGCGGGACACGTCATGGAATGCCTTGCCGTCGTTGTACTTCACCGCGACGAGGAGCTCGGCGTGACGGTCCCGGGCGATCTGCAGTGCGGACTCGTCGATGAGCTCGACCGATCGGGTGAGAGCGGCCTGTTCGAGGGTTCCACGGACGAAGTAGATCTCGCGGAGCTCGTCGGTGGACGGCTGGCTGACGTGGTACCCGGCGTTGGGTCGATGGACGACGAGACCCTCACCGACAAGGGTCTTCAGCGCTTCGCGCACGGGTATCGGACTGACCTGGAAGGCGTCGGCGATCTCGGCGGGCGGGATCTGTGTTCCCGGAGGTGCACCACCGGACAGGATGAGACGACGGAGTTCCTCGAGTATGTTGGCGCGCTCGTTGCCGGTGCGGGTGTCCGCGAGCTGCGCGATCAACCGGTCGGTCATCCGCCGGTTCACCGCATCACCCCGGGCCGCGTCGGATACTTGGCGATCCACTCGGCGACGGCCTCGGTCAGTCGATGCTGATTGCTGCGCTTGACGATCTCGTGGCCCTCGTCGTCGAACATCAGCATCTCGGCGACTGCACCACGTGCCTGCAGCTCGGCGACGATCTGCTGTGACTCGCTGACCGGGACGTTCGTGTCGTGCGCGCCGTGTACGACGAGCAGGGGTGCGCGCACGTCGTCGATGCGGTGGATGGGGGAGAGGTCGGCGAGTAGCTCGCGATCCGATTCGGGGTGTCCGTATTTGGTGTAGGCGGCGACGGCGATCCACGGTTCGGTGTTGCGGAAGAACGACTCGAGGTCACTCATGCCGCAGATGGCGATACCGGCCGCGAACAGGTCGGGGTGGAAGGTCAGGCAGGCCAGGGTCAGGTAGCCCCCGTAGGAGCGGCCCGAGCAGTACACCGCGTCCGGATCGGCGATCCCCAGGCGGCACAGCAGTTCCGCGCAGTCCGCGGCGTCGTCGATGCCGGCATACCGGCCGTAGCGATCGTCTGCGTGGGAGAAGAGTCGGCCGTAACCCGACGAGCCACGGACGTTGGGGGCGAAGACGGTGATCCCGGCATCGACGAGCGGGCCGAAGAGGAACTGGTAGTCCGGTCGGGTTTGTCCCTCGGGGCCGCCGTGGAAGTAGAGCAGCGTCGGGCCGGGTCGCTCGTCGCGGGTCTTCTTCGCGGCCCGATACAGAAAACCCGACAGCGGCATGCCATCCCGTGCGAAGAACTCCACGAGCTCGGGGCGGAGAAGACTCGATGGACCCTCACCGGTGACGACGTCGTCCCGCACCGGCGTCACCCTCCGGTTCGCGACGTCGATCAGGTGGACGAGCGGCGAGTGCTGCGGGCTCGACACCGTCACCGACACCACCGATCCAGCTGCGCTGATCGACAGGTCATGGGCAACCTCGCCGGGGAGATCGATCGGCGGGTGCAGCGTCTGGTCGGGCAGCGTCAGGATTTGCAACTGGCTGCGGCCCTTCATATTCCACAAGAGGGCGACGGTGGACTGGTCGTGGCTGACGGCGAACTCGTCGAGCCCGATGTCGACGCGTTGCGCCATCACCCGGAACCGCACGCCGAACTTGCTGACCTCGACGCCGAGGAGACGGGGGAACTTCGCGTCGAAGTCGCTGCGCACCAGGGCCTGGACGCTGTCGAGGTCGCGGGTGGGTTCGTTCGGTGCGGGTACGAAGACCAGCGACGCGTGATCGAAGCCCTGATCGAGCACATAACCCTGATCGGTGACCGCGCCGGGGTCCTGGGGGAGCAACGGGGTCATCGTGAACTCGTCACCGGGCGAATCGGGACGGCGTCGGATCAGGAGCATGTCGTGGTAGCCGCGCGGTCCGACCCGGACGAGCGTCGCACCCTTCCACGAGTCGATCAGCTCGCTGCCGACGCGCAGGTCGAGGGTACGGGTGGTCTGGGTTCCGGGGTGGACGCGCAACGCATGCGTGGTGCCGTCGTGGTCGATCGCGGTGAGCAGGACCCAGTCGGTGTCCCAGCCGACGAGGCGGACGGTCCCGTAGGACCGGCCGTCCGGGCGGGTGGCCGCGATCCGGTGCGCGGTGTCGTCGTCGGGGTCGGTGGTGACCACCCAGACCTGGTGGTGCTCACCGCCGCTCGGTGCGATCTCGACGGCCAGCCAGCGGCTGTCGGTGGAGTGCACGATCTTTCGGACCGGGCCGGTGGACCGCAGCTTCACCCAGCGCAGGTCGCCGACCCCGTCCCGGGACAGGGATCGTTGCGCCGCACGGGGGTACCCGTTGCCGTCGTCGACGATGTACGCGAACGCACTCCCGTCCGGTGAGAGGGAGGCTCCGTAGGTCTTCCAACCGCGGTCGTCGAAACGCAGAGCGGTCACCGTCGGGCTTTCGCTTCCATCGTCTGGAGCCACATCTCGAGGAGCGCGACCTGCCAGAGTTCGTTCCCGTCGAGGCGCGTGCGGATGCCGTTGGGGTCGCCGAAGAGCTTGTCGAGCGCCTCGGGCCGGTAGAGGCCGCGGTCGACGGCGGACTGCGACCGGAGGGTGTCGTTGACGAGGTCGAGGACCCCGCCGGTCAGGTGGCGGATGCCGGGCACCGGGAAGTAGCCCTTGGTGCGGTCGATCACCGCCGACGGCAGGAGCGCCCGGCTCGCCTCCTTGAGAACACCCTTGCCCCCGTGCGCGAGTTTGAGTTCGGCCGGGCAGGTGGCGGCGAGTTCGACGAACTCGTGGTCGAGGAAGGGCACTCGGGCCTCGAGACCCCACGCCATCGTCATCGTGTCGACGCGCTTGACCGGGTCGTCGACGAGCATGACGGTGGTGTCGAGCCGCAGCGCCGCGTCGACCGAGGTGTCGGCGCCCGGAGCCGACTGGTGTGCTTGGGCGAAGGCGAAACTGGGGTCGTAGCCGGACTCGAGGAGGTACTCGCCGGCGAGGATGCTGCGGATGTCGGCGTCGTCGCGGTCGAAGAAGACGTTCGCGTAGGCGCGGGTCGTGTCCTGGCGCGGCACACCGCGCAGCGGCGGATACCAGCTGTAGCCGCCCAGGATCTCGTCGGCGCCCTGCCCGGACTGGACCACCTTGATAGACTTGCTGACCTCCTGCGACAGGAGATAGAAGGCCACGCAGTCGTGACTGACCATCGGCTCGCCCATCGCGGCGACGGTGTCGGGGATCGCGGGCAGCAACCGGTCGGTACCGATGTGGATCTTGTGATGATCCGTCGCGAAGGTGTCGGCGATCAGGTCGGAGTAGGCGTACTCGTCGCCGGATTCGCCGGCCGCCGAGTCGAATCCGATGCTGAAGGTGGCCAGGTCGGTCTGTCCCTGCTCGGCGAGCAGAGCCACGACGAGCGACGAGTCGACGCCGCCGGACAGGAGCACGCCGACCGGGACGTCGGCGACCATGCGGCGCTTCACCGAGGTGCGTAGGGAGTCCAGGAGCTCGGCATGCCATCGCTGCTCGTCCCAGTCGGCGCGATCGGGGTGGGCCTCGAAGCTCGGCTCCCAGTACTTCCGTTCGGTGCGTCGACCATCGGGATGGACGACCATGACGGTGGCCGGGGGCAGCTTGCGGATGCCGTTGTAAATGGTGTGCGGGGCCGGGACCACCGCGTGGAAGCTGAAATAGTGATGCAGCGCAACACGATCGATCGAGGTGTCCACGTCACCGGCACGGAGGAGTGCCTGTACCGATGATGCGAACCGTAGACGTCCCGGGGTGTCGGCGAGGTAGAGCGGCTTGATCCCGAGGCGGTCGCGGCCGAGGGTCACCACGCCGGTGTCGGTGTCGACGATCGCGAAGGCGAACATACCGATGAAGTGGTCCACGCAGTCGGGACCCCAGGCGTGGAAGGCCTTGAGGATCACCTCGCTGTCGGCGTGGGAGAAGAAGGAGTAACCCTTCGCCTCGAGTTCGGCCCGCAGCTCGTGATGGTTGTAGATGCAACCGTTGAAGACGAGCGCCAGTCCCAGGACCGGGTCGATCATCGGTTGGCTGCCCTTCTCGGACAGGTCGATGATCTTCAGGCGCCGATGTCCGAGAGCGACAGACCCTTTCGCGAAGACGCCGCTCCCGTCGGGCCCGCGGCGCGTCATCTCGCAGGTCATCGCGTCGACTGTCGAGACGTCGGGCACGCTACCGTCGAAACGGATCTCGCCGCAGATTCCGCACATGATCTCTGTCCTCCTGCTCGGTGGCGCCTGTCGGTCGGTTCCCCGTCGATACCGTCCCTCTTCGATACTGCCGCACTCCAGGGTCCGGCCCCGGGGTTCTTGCCCCGCTCCGGCAGGAGTGGCGTCGACGGCGGGACCTTCTCCACCCTATGAGCATCGTCGCCGGGAGGCAGGCCGAGACGATATCGCGGGATCGGCCCGGCACGCAGGTGAGCTGTGGCTACGATCGCCGCGAGGCGAAGGGAGAAAACATGTTCACACAGGTCAAGCATCGTGTCGGAGCCATCGTCGGCTTCCTCGTCGGTGCGGTGCTCGCGGCGGTGGCCGGCGTGGTGCCTGCCCCGGCATCGGCGGCCCCGCAGGGATATGCGCCGGGTCCGGGATGCGCGTGGCAGTTGATGTCGAACAGCACCGACCTCAATGTCGCCTTCCCCGACGCCAACGCGACCTACTGGATACTGCCGTATGCGCTCGGCCCGGGGGATTCGATCCGCCTGTCGGGGACCTTCCCGGCTGCCCGGTACTTCTCGCTCAACACCTACGGCACCGATCTCGACACGGTCGACACGCTGCGTGACAACCAGATCCGGCCCGATGCGGGCAGCATCAACCCCTTCGCCGCGCCGGTCCGCATGCCGCCGCCGTCCAAGCGCACATGGCACGCGACTGTCGTGCCCGGCGCCGCCGACCACTCGCGCAACGAGATCCGCGGGCTCCCCGCCGGTGGGCAGAACGTGCCGGTCGGCTTCCTCATCGTCCGGATCTACGTCCCCGACGATCCGAAATCCCCGAACGGCGGCGTCACCCTGCCGAACGTGACCTTCTCGATCGCCGGGCAGTCCGTCCCTGTCGCGCCGTGCGCGCAGCCGTTCAACCCGCGGAACTACAACGGACCGATCGCGCAGGCGCTCACCAGGGTGTTCGACGATGCGATCGGCAACGCCGCATCGGGGTCGTTCCCCGGCGACGCCGCCGAGGCCACCTTCGTCAATCCAGCGAGCACCTCGGGTCTGTTCCCCAACGGTGACAACAAGTACATCGGCTCGCTGCTCACCTACCGACCCGGCCGCGTCGCGGTGATCCGCGGCAAGGCGCCGAGCTTCCCGAACAGCCGGGCGGGGCAGTCGCCGGCCACCCCGGGCGAACAGCTCCGATACTGGTCGATGTGCCAGAACGACAAGGTGACGCCCTACCCGGTCGTCGCCTGCGCGGCCGACTACGCGACCCGGATCGACGCCGACGGTTATTACACCTATGTGGTCGCGGCGCCGTCGGACCTGACCGCACAGGTGGCCGGCTCCGACCTCACCGTCATCCCGTGGGGCAGCACATCGGTGCCGAAGGTGGTGTTCCTCCGCAACATGCTGCCGTCGGCGGACTTCTATCCGAACAGCGTGCAGGCGTCGCAGGCGAACAAGTCCGACCCGGCGTCGACGATGGGACCTTACTATCCGCGCGCGACCTACTGCGCGGCGACGACGGTACGCACCGCCGGATGGCAGGCCTGCTACCGCTGACTACTTGGGGGCGAGCCTGGCAATGAACCCTGCGCCGCTCGCACGTTGGACCCGACCGGGTTGTGGATGGCCACGGCCATGTGGCGCAGGGGGCGGATATGCTTCCCACTCGTGACACAGGGGGACAGAGCAAAGAATGTTGCGGTCGATCTCGGAGAGCTCGCAGCGGCGGCACAGTTGACCGGGGTCTGGACCGAAGACTGCGCTGACCGGTTCAGTACCGCCGGCAGACGAATGAACGACAGTCTCAGCGGCTGGGCGTGTACTTCAGGTGCAGCGATGGAAAAGATCACGACCCGCTGGGTTGAAGCCAATCGCCGGCTCGTCGAGCACGTGGGAACCCTCTCAGGCAGACTGCAACTCGCGCACTACGAACTGTCGTCTGCTGATCGCGAAAGTGCCGACCGGATCGAGCGCCCCAAACTGCTGAACCTGAACTGACACGTGGTCACTGTTCCGGACATCGACAGGTGGGATGCAGAGCAGGTTCGCGAGGTGTTCCGTCAGACGGAAGAGAACATCCAGAACTGCGACACAATGGTCACACGGTTCGCGAATCTGGCGGTCTTCGAAACCTGGTCCGGGGATTCCGCGGACGCCGCGGGTTCCCGTGTGGCGACGGCGGTGAAGGACTTCACGAACTTCCGCAACGAATCCGCTCTTATAGGTATGGCCGCGCGTCAGGCTGCGGAGTCCATCGATGAAGTCAAGCGACGATTGGAAGCAGTTCGCGAAGGAGCGCGGCAACTGGGACTGACCGTCACCGAGGCGGGGACGATCGACGGACCCACCCCGTCGCCTTCGGACACCACTTTTCCGCTCTTCGAAGTGCTGGCGTTCCTCTCGATGAAGGAAGATCTGCAGGAGCAGCTTTCTCAGCTACTCGCCGACGCCGCTCAAGTCGATCAGGACCTGGCAGCTGTGATCGAGGCAGCAGATGGCGACTTGCCCGTCACCGACGTCGATCCGATCACGGGAACCAGCAGTATCTCGAGGCGAGCCAATCAGACAAAGGTGTTCGAAGACCGGTTCGATCGGCCTCCATCGACGCCGAGCGAGTGGAAGCTTGCGGAAGCCATGGACCCGAACACCTACGATCCTCGGTACAAGGGAACGGACTCTGCCGTCGTCGTGAAGTCGATAGACAAAGTTCCGGGCGGAGGTCTCGTGCGTGTGAACGCATTCATCCCACGTGACAACGTCCACAACATCCCGCACGACAACGCCGGCGACAGCAGGGGATTCGATGGCAGCGCGGGCGCTGAGGACTGCAGGGTATCCATCTACATCGACTACGACAATGGCGTTGTCGTGATGCGTCAGAACCCGTCGGTCGAAATACCGTCTGGGGCTGTGAAGGTCGGTAGCCCCACCCTCGGTGTGGCGCAGGATGGAGAGCGCGTGCAGGTGACCTTCGAAGCGAAGGATCCGTTCATGCCCTTCTACGACCAGGAAGTAGGAAAGTGGGCTTCGAGCACGGTCGGGGCCAGCGTGCGAGGAACCTTGGTCGCAGAGCCATACGACGGTATGGAGCCAAGATTGGAAGGCCAGCTCACCAACTACCCAGCCTGGGAGGTCTACGCCGACTCCGACTCCGGGGTTCCGACGCAGGTCTACGGACACATGCCGGACCCGACCGACCTGTGGGGACCCCTGAGGCACCTGCCGGGGCACCACGACGTGAAGGTAGGCGGCAATTGATCGGACGATGGTTCCGCCCGTACTCGCTCAGGCTCGCGGTCATCTGCCTGCCGCTGAGTTACCTGGTCTTCGTTGCGGCCTTCTGGGGATGGACCTACTCTGCCGCCGCCGAGACCGCCACGACGAGCGCCGCCGAGGGGCTGGTTGTTGTCTCTGCCTGGTACGGCATGTCCTTCTACGTCTGGGCGCCGCTGCTGTGGTTCCTCGTCTCGTTGGTGGGGGTCCTGATCGGGCAGTTGCGAGCGCGGAGACGTCGAGCGGAAGCCGTTACCCAGGCGTCACCCAGGTGGTGATGTCGCAGTGGACCACCTCGACGCCCTTGGTGTCGGTGATGCTGACCGACACCGTGACGTCCGTGCCCTCGGTGAGAGTGGCGAAGTCGACCGGCTCGGCCAGGCGGGCCTCGGCGGTGAGTCGAGTGGTGGCCTTAGCCAGGTACTGAGTCTCCATCGCCTTCGGGATCCAGCGGTGCGACGTCGGGGTCGTCGCCTCCATCAGCACGCCCATCGCGGCCTCGGCCAGGTTGCACGCGGCAATCGCGTGGAAGGTGCCGATGTGGTTGTGGACCCCGAACCAGTTGGGGGCGGTGACCTTGGCGAAACCCGGCTCCATCTCCTGGACCAGAGGGAACACGGTCCCGAAGTAGGGGGCCTTGGCAACCAGGCCGAGCGAGAACAGGACGTTCCCGAGAGTGTTGTCGGGAAGCTTCTTGCGCAGGGCGTAGGTGGAACCGATAGCAGCCATGCGCGCATCTTACTCATGAGTCAGTTGAGCGGTCCGGGGGTGTGACGAGGTCGGATTTGAATCGGCACCCGTCTCTGTTGCATACTTGTCGGGTTGCCTTGACCGGCAGACGCACGTCGCACTCTGTGCCGACACCGCCGATGTGGTCAGGTGAATGACTCCCAGGCCCGGTTTACGGGGACTGGCGTGTAACGCGTGCTCCGAATCAGGTTCACGGACTCGACACGCCCGACCGCGGGTGCCGGAGCAAACCGGTTCGTTCCAGAGACGAGCCAACGTACAACGACAGATGAACAGCGTCGATTGCCGAATCTCACACGGCGGTCATGTGCTCAGCCGGCGAGAGCCTGCCCCTGGTCACGCGGTGTTTGTCTGTCGAGAACAACTGACGGAAGAGGACACAGCGTGGCGGGACAGAAGATCCGCATCAGGCTCAAGGCCTACGACCACGAGGCGATCGACGCTTCGGCGCGCAAGATCGTGGAGACCGTGACCCGTACGGGTGCACGTGTCGTTGGCCCGGTGCCGTTGCCCACCGAGAAGAACGTGTACTGCGTCATCCGTTCGCCGCATAAGTACAAGGACAGCCGCGAACATTTCGAGATGCGTACCCACAAGCGACTCATCGACATCCTCGACCCGACCCCGAAGACGGTCGACGCGCTCATGCGCATCGACCTGCCGGCCAGTGTCGACGTCAACATCCAGTAGGACGGGGGCGAGATAAATCATGAGCAACCAGAGTTCATCCAAGGGCATCCTGGGCACCAAGCTCGGCATGACCCAGGTTTTCGACGAGAACAACCGCGTCGTTCCGGTCACGGTCATCCAGGCCGGCCCGAACGTGATCACCCAGCTCCGTACGCAGGATCGTGACGGCTACACCGCCGTCCAGATCGCCTACGGCGCCATCGATCCCCGCAAGGTGACCAAGCCGGTCGCCGGCCAGTACGAGAAGGCCGGGGTCACCCCGCGCCGCCACCTGGCCGAGATCCGCGTCAACGACGTCAGCGAGTTCGAGATCGGTCAGGAACTGACCGCCGAGATCTTCGCCGACGGCGCGCTGGTCGACGTCACCGGCACCTCGAAGGGCAAGGGTTTCGCCGGCGTCATGAAGCGCCACGGCTTCGCCGGTCTGGGCGCCAGCCACGGCGCTCACCGCGTGCACCGCGCACCGGGCTCGATCGGTGGCTGCGCCACCCCGGGTCGCGTGTTCAAGGGCATGCGGATGGCCGGTCGTATGGGTAACGACAAGGTGACCACGCAGAACCTCACCGTCCACAAGGTGGACGCCGAGGCCGGCCTGCTGCTGATCAAGGGAGCGATCCCGGGTCGCAAGGGCGGCATCGTGGTGGTCCGCGACGCAGTGAAGGGTGGTGCGAAGTAGTGAGCACCGAGACCACGACCAAGTTGACGCTGGACGTCAAGACCGCCGACGGCAAGACCAACGGAACCGTTGACCTGCCGGCCGCGCTGTTCGACGCTCCCGCAAACATCGCGCTGATGCACCAGGTCGTCGTGGCCCAGCAGGCCGCGGCTCGCCAGGGCACGCACTCCACCAAGACCCGCGGCGAAGTCCGCGGTGGTGGCGCCAAGCCGTACCGCCAGAAGGGCACCGGCCGTGCGCGTCAGGGTTCGACCCGTGCACCGCAGTTCACCGGTGGTGGCACCGTCCACGGCCCGCAGCCGCGTGACTACAGCCAGCGCACCCCCAAGAAGATGAAGGCCGCCGCCCTGCGCGGTGCCCTGAGCGATCGCGCTCGCAACGAGCGCATCCACGTGATCACCGAACTGGTTGCGGGGCAGGCCCCCTCCACCAAGTCGGCTCGCGATTTCCTGGAGAGCCTCTCCGATCGTCGCAAGTTCCTGGTCGTTCTCGGCCGTGAGGACCTGACGGCGTGGAAGAGCGTGGCGAACCTGGAGAACGTGCTCCCGATCGCGCCCGATCAGCTCAACACCTACGACGTCCTGGATTCGGACGAGGTGGTGTTCAGCGTCGAGACGCTCAATGCCTTCATCGAGCAGAACACGGCGGATGCCAAGGCTGCCGTCGAGAAGACAGCAGAGGAGGCCTGACATGACGACCGTTGCCGATCCGCGCGACATCATCCTGGCGCCCGTGATCTCCGAGAAGTCCTACGGACTCATGGAGGACAACGTGTACACCTTCCTGGTGCACCCGGAGTCCAACAAGACCGAGATCAAGATCGCGATCGAGAAGATCTTCGGTGTGAAGGTTGCCAGCGTCAACACGGCGAACCGTCAGGGCAAGCGCAAGCGGACCCGCTCCGGCTACGGCCAGCGCAAGTCGACCAAGCGCGCCATCGTGTCGCTGACCGCAGACAGCAAGCCCATCGAGATCTTCGGAGGCTCGGTCAGCTGACCGGGGCTCCCAGAGAAGGACTAGATACTCATGGCTATTCGTAAGTACAAGCCGACGACCCCGGGTCGTCGTGGGGCCAGCGGCTCCGACTTCGCCGAGGTCACCCGTGACCATCCGGAGAAGTCGCTGGTGCGTCCGCTGCACGGGCGCGGTGGCCGTAACGCTCACGGCCGCATCACCACTCGTCACAAGGGTGGCGGCCACAAGCGTGCCTACCGTCTGATCGACTTCCGTCGTAACGACAAGGACGGCATCAACGCCAAGGTCGCTCACATCGAGTACGACCCCAACCGCACCGCGCGCATCGCGCTGCTGCACTACGTCGACGGCGAGAAGCGCTACATCATCGCGCCGAAGAACCTGAAGCAGGGCGACATCGTCGAGAGCGGTCCGGCCGCCGACATCAAGCCCGGCAACAACCTGCCGCTGCGCAACATCCCGACCGGTACCCAGGTCCACGCCGTGGAGCTGCGCCCGGGCGGTGGCGCCAAGATGGCACGTAGCGCCGGCGCGTCGATCCAGCTGCTCGGCAAGGAGGGCACCTACGCCACGCTGCGTATGCCTTCCGGCGAGATCCGTCGTGTCGACGTGCGCTGCCGCGCAACCGTCGGCGAGGTGGGCAACGCCGAGCAGAGCAACATCAACTGGGGCAAGGCCGGCCGCATGCGCTGGAAGGGCAAGCGCCCGACCGTCCGCGGTGTCGTCATGAACCCGGTTGACCACCCGCATGGTGGTGGTGAGGGCAAGACCTCCGGTGGTCGCCACCCGGTCTCGCCGTGGGGTAAGCCCGAGGGCCGCACCCGCAAGAACAAGGCCAGCGACAAGCTGATCGTCCGTCGCCGTCGCACCGGCAAGAACAAGCGATAACAGGAGGAGGTAAGAGAATGCCACGCAGCCTCAAGAAGGGCCCGTTCGTCGACGACCACCTCCTGAAGAAGGTGGACGTTCAGAACGAAAAGGGAACCAAGCAGGTCATCAAGACCTGGTCCCGCCGTTCGACCATCATTCCCGACTTCATCGGCCACACCTTTGCCGTCCATGACGGACGCAAGCACGTGCCGGTGTTCATCTCGGACTCGATGGTCGGTCACAAGCTGGGCGAGTTCGCCCCCACCCGCACCTTCAAGGGTCACATCAAGGATGACCGGAAAGCGAAGCGCCGCTGATGACTACGCAGACCGATAATCCGACCGCCAAGGCCACCGCGAAGTTCGTGCGCGTCACGCCGATGAAGGCCCGCCGCGTGCTGGACCTCATCCGCGGGAAGAACGTGGACGAGGCCCTCGACATCCTGCGGTTCGCCCCGCAGTCGGCGTCCGAGCCCGTGTACAAGGTGCTGGCCAGCGCTGTCGCCAACGCAGAGAACAACCTGGATCTGGATCGCCGGACCCTGGTCGTCGCCACCGCGTTCGCCGACGAGGGCCCGACCCTCAAGCGCTTCCAGCCGCGTGCCCAGGGCCGCGCATTCCGTATCCGCAAGCGCACCAGCCACATCACCGTGGTCGTGGAGAGCCTGCCGGAGAAGGCAGCCGGCGGCCGTGGCCGTTCGCGTCAGCCGAAGAAGAAGGGAGCCTAGTAGTGGGCCAGAAAATCAACCCGCACGGCTTCCGTCTGGGCATCACCACCGACTGGAAGTCGCGGTGGTACGCCGACAAGCAGTACGCGGACTACGTCAAGGAAGATGTCGCGATCCGCAAGCTCCTCTCGACGGGGCTCGAGCGCGCCGGCATCGCGAAGGTGGAGATCGAGCGCACCCGTGACCGGGTTCGCGTCGACATCCACACCGCGCGTCCGGGCATCGTCATCGGTCGCCGTGGCGCCGAGGCCGATCGCATCCGCGGCGACCTGGAGAAGCTGACCGGTAAGCAGGTCCAGCTGAACATCCTCGAGGTCAAGAACGCAGAGTCCGAGGCCCAGCTGGTGGCCCAGGGCGTCGCCGAGCAGCTGAGCAACCGTGTGGCGTTCCGCCGCGCGATGCGCAAGGCGATCCAGTCGGCGATGCGTCAGCCGAACGTGAAGGGCATCCGGGTCCAGTGCTCGGGTCGTCTGGGCGGCGCTGAGATGAGCCGCAGTGAGTTCTACCGCGAGGGACGCGTGCCGCTGCACACGCTGCGCGCCGACATCGACTACGGACTCTACGAAGCCAAGACCACCTTCGGCCGGATCGGCGTGAAGGTGTGGATCTACAAGGGCGACATCGTCGGTGGTCGCCGCGAGCTGGCTGCGGCCGCTCCGGCAGCCGAGGATCGCCGTCCGCGCCGGCCCAGCCGGCCCCGGCGTAGCGGTGCCTCGGGCACCACTGCGACGAGCACCGACGCCGCTCGCGCGGCCGAGGCCGCTCCCGCCGAGGCCACTGCTGGTGCGGCTGAGAAGCAGGAGGGCTAGGCCATGTTGATCCCACGTCGGGTCAAGCACCGCAAGCAGCATCACCCCAGCCTCAAGGGGCAGGCCAAGGGCGGCACCAAGGTGACGTTCGGCGATTACGGCATCCAGGCTCTGGAAGGCGCGTACATCACCAACCGTCAGATCGAGTCCGCTCGTATCGCGATCAACCGGCACATCAAGCGTGGCGGCAAGGTCTGGATCAACATCTTCCCGGACCGCCCGCTCACCAAGAAGCCGGCCGAAACCCGCATGGGTTCGGGTAAGGGTTCGCCCGAGTGGTGGGTCGCCCCGGTCAAGCCGGGTCGCGTGCTGTTCGAGATGACCTACCCGAATGAGGAGATCGCTCGCGAGGCCCTGCGCCGCGCACAGCACAAGCTCCCCATCAAGACCCGGATCGTGACACGAGAGGAGCAGTTCTGATGTCTCTCGGAGTTGCTGCGAACGAGCTGCGCGAGCTCAACGACGCCGATCTGGTCGACCGCCTGAAGGAGTCGAAGGAAGAGCTCTTCAACCTTCGTTTCCAGATGGCCACCGGCCAGCTCGACAACAACCGCCGTCTGCGCACCGTGCGTCGCGAGATCGCACGTATCTACACCGTCATGCGTGAGCGTGAGCTGGGCCTGGCGTCGGGACCGGAAGGTGAAGACGCATGAGTGAGGACCAGAAAGTGACCGAAACCCAGGCTGCCGAGCGTAACCGCCGCAAGGAGCGGATCGGCTACGTGGTCAGCGACAAGATGCAGAAGACCATCGTGGTCGAGCTGGAAGATCGTAAGAGCCACCCGCTCTACAAGAAGATCATCCGGACCACGAGCAAGGTCAAGGCACACGACGAGAACGGCGATGCCGGCGTCGGTGACCGCGTGCGGATCATGGAGACCCGCCCGCTGTCGGCGACCAAGCACTGGCGTCTGGTCGAGGTGCTGGAGAAGGCCAAGTAAGCCGACTCCCAGCGAGATCTACACGCGAACGGCCCGTTCCCCTCTCGAGGGGGACGGGCCGTTCGTCGTGCCGGGTGAGTCCGCCGTTCCCGTTGGTTCCCCCGATGGATTGACCGCGTCACCGGTGGGTGTGAGGGTTGACCTGATGGCCGCGACCGATGCATCTCTGACCGACACCCCGATGGACCATCCGGCGTGGATGCGTCGGGTGTTCGAATCCGACTCGGCCGAGCAGGATCTCGATCGTGTCCGACGCGTCGGTGCCCGCTTCCTCGGACTCGGTTTCATCGGCTACCCACTCGTCTCGATCACCCAGATCGTCGCGGCCGCTCCGCTGACGGCCCCGTGGTGGCCGCCGGTGAGCATCCTCCTGTCTGTCGGACCGGGAATCCTGCTGATCCTGGCCAGTTTCCGACCGGGTACGGCGTGGCTGGGACCGCTGGCGCTGACCACGTGGGGCGGTTATCTCCTCGGCGTCGCCCTCTGGTTCGTGGCCTGGAACGGCACGTCGCTGGCGGATCCGGGAGATTCCGCGCAGTGGATGATCGCGTTCTGCGGGATGCCGAGCATGGTGCTGATGCTCATCCACACCCGACTGGGGCTGATCAGTCTGGCGGTGTCTTCACTCGTCGCCAACATCTCCCAGCAACTCGGACGCTTCGGTGCCGTCAACGCCGATCTGGCCTTGGAGATCGTCTGGTCGTTCGTGTTCACCGGCGTGTTCCTCTCTGTCGTGCTGGTGGCGATCCGCACCGGACGCATGTTGGACGAGACGCGAGAGGCCACGTATCGCGCGGCCGCAAACGCTGCGGCGACGTCGGCGCGCGACGTCGAACAGGCTCGTATCGACGCCATCGTCCACGACCGGGTGATCGCATCGCTGCTCGCGGTCGAACCGGGCCGGCCCGACGCCCGGCTCGCCGCGCAGGCGCGCTCTGCGCTCGAAGAGCTGGCCCGGGTGCCCACGCCGACGGAGCCGGTCGCCGGGTCGGCGCGGGACGCGATCCGGCGCATGCGCTCCGCGGCCGCCGACATCTCGGAGCGGTTCGACGTCGAAGTCGTGATGGACGAGACCGACGACGGACTGATCGTGTACCCGGCCGAGGTCGTCGACGCGGTCGTCGAAGCGATGTCGGAGGCTCTGCGAAACGTGCTTCGTCACGCGGGTCCGGACGCCGACTGCGCCGCAATCGTGCACATCGCGCCCGACTCGTTGAGCATGGCGGTCGTCGACAACGGCACCGGTTTCGACCCCGGCTCCGTGGCGCCCGGCCGGCTGGGGATCGTGGTCAGTATCCGCGGGCGCCTGGCACGTATTCCGGGCGGTCGGGCGCATGTGAGCAGCCGGCCCGGCAGGGGCACCACCGTGTCGATCACCTGGGAGCGGCCGTGACGTGCGACCGCGACTCGGTCGCGCGCGTGGACGACCGAGGAGCGGTCGTCAACGCTTTCGGGATCGGTTCTCGGCCATTGCGGGTGATGATGGCGGTATTCGCGGCCAGTTACGTGATGTTGACGGTCTGCGCCAATTTCTCCGAATCCCTCGCGACGTGGCAGTGGGCTGGGCTTACTGCGGGATTCGTCCTGTTCCTCGTCGCCGGTGTCGCCCTGCTCGATGCCCCGGGCGACCCGTTGCCGACTCCGATCACCGTCGTCGTTGCGGCACTCGCGGTCGCCGCGGTCGCTGCGACGTTGTTCGCGTTGCCGTTCCCGGTGACCGAGGCGATTCAGTCCGGGCCGCCGATGGGCGCATCGGTGATCGTCCTAGCCCTCCTCGCGGTTCGCGGCCGACCGCTCGCGGCGTGGCTCGCGAGCGCGGCGATCACAGTCGTCGCCGCGGTGTGGGGACAGGTCAGCGGGGTCGGATCCGAGTACGGCGTGTCGATCACACTTCCCGGCTACGCCATCATGATCATGGGTTCGCTGTTCTCACTGATGCTGCGCCCGATGGCGCGGCAGATCTACGCCCTGCGCGCGGCGAATGAACGGCAGGTCGCAGCAGACGCCGCAGCAGCCGCGGCGGCCGAGGTACGGGACCGGCGACTGGCGGCACTCGATGAACGAGCCCGCCCGATCCTCACCTGGATCGCCGAGGGGCGTCGATTCAGTGTCGAGGAGGTGGCCGTCGCCCGACTCATCGAGGCACAGCTCAGAGACGGCATCCGCGCGTCCGGCCTGGACGTGCCAGAGGTGCGGGACGCGGCCTGGCGTGCGCGGCAGCGCGGCGTCAGGGTGGTACTCCTCGACGACGGCGGCCTGTCCGTCCTCGCCGAGGAGGAAGCCGCCCTCGCGCGAGAGCGTCTCGGTGCGGCGATCGCCGAGTTGCTCGCGGACGCCGAGAGCGGCCGCGTGACCGTGCGCATTCACCCCCCGGGACGGGAAACCCTGGCGTCGGTGGGGGTCGACACCGATGATCGGGTGGCGTTGGTCGGGTTCACGATCGTTGACATTCGCGATCCTTCCCCACTGCGGGACAAACGGTTCGCGCGATGACGGGGGTCGACGCGCGGCGTGGGTCAGGCGGGACGGACCTTATGGCGGAGTTGATCGATCGCCTCCGCCGAGACCTCGGTCGCGGTATCCGAGAGGACGCATCGGATCTCGACCGGCAGAAGAGGATCGGCTGCCGGTTCGTCGGTTCCGGGTTGCTCGCGTTCTGTGCCGTGATGTTCCCGGTGGCGATCGCCCGGGCAGATCTCGCGGCCGCGTGGTGGACGCCGGTGAGTCTGGTGCTGGTCGTCCTGCCGGCGACCTTGTTGGTGGCTTCCACCTTCCTGACCGTCCCGCGGGCTTTGTTGACACTCGTGTGTGCCTGCGCCCTGGGCTATCTCGTCGCGACGCTGCTGTGGTTCCCGGCCTGGCTCGGTGAACCGGACGAGGAGGCCCGCTGGGCGGTGTGGTTGTTCCAGTTCCCCTCGGTGTCGAGCTTCGGGCTGGTCGTCATGCTCCGCACCGGCATGGCGGTGACGAATCTCGTCGTTGCGACCTTCGCCGTTCACGTGGCGAATCAGATCGCCCGCTACGGTGAGCTCCGGCCGGCTGAACTGTTGAGTGTGCCGCTGTCGGCGGCGCTCGCCGGGGTGTTCCTGGCGGTGGCCGTGTCCGCGGTACGAAACGTCCGTGCCCTCGATGAGCGGCATCCCGCCGTCCTGGCGATGACCGCCCGCGCCGCGGCGAACGCGGCGCAGGAGGCGGAGCGCTCCCGGTTCGACGCGCTAATCCACGATCACGTGATCGCCACCCTCCTGGCGGTGCGCCGGGGGCCGCCGGATCCGCGCCTCGCGGCGCAGGCGGTGTCGGCGCTCGCGGAACTGGACCGCAGCACCGTGCCGCCGTCGGAGTTCACCGCCGCGACGTTCTCCTCCCGTACTGAGGACGCTGTCGTCGCGATGAGCGACCGCGCGTCGTGTACACACGTGATCGCCTCACCCGCGGCGAGCTATCCGGCGCAGGTGGTAGCGGACATGGTCGACTGCGTGGCCGAGGCGACCCGGAACTGGATGCGCCACGGGGGCGCCGGTTCGCGCTGCGAGGTCGCCGCCGAATTCAGGGACGGCTTCGCCCGAGTGTCCGTGGCCGACAACGGGGTGGGCTTCGACCCGGCTCTCGTCGATCCGCGGCGATTCGGCATCGCAGTCGGCATCCGGGCACGGATGGCCGGTCTGCCGGGCGGCAGTGCGGAGATCGACAGCGCGCCTGGAGAGGGCACGGTCGTGACGGTCGAGTGGAGGCGCCCATGACCTCGCAACCGCCGCCGGAGGACCCGATGGACCTCGATACGACGACCCTGAACCTGTTCGGACTCGGTTCGCCGCTGTTAATCAGGGCACTCGTCATCTTCGCGAGCATCTACGTGGTCGCGGTCATCGGCGCGGGTCGGGAGATCCGATCGGCCGCGACGTGGGTCGCGCTGGCGGCGGGTTTCGTCATGTTCGTGTCAGCCGCATCGATGCTCATGCGATACGGCAGGTCGACTCTGCCCAGGCGCACCGCCTTGGCGGTGACGACGCTCACGGTGGCCGGACTCACGACGTCGTTTTGGAGCCTGCCGCTCGACACGTACCTCACGGTGCAGACATCACCCATGACCTCGGCGATGACCATCATCCTGGCGATGGTGGTGCTGTACCGTCGGCCGCTGTTCGCCTGGGTGGGGGCGCTCAGCGCGACCGGACTGGCAGCGGTCGGCGGGCATCTGACCGGCATCGGCTACGCGGTCGGGGCCGGCAACACCATGTTCTGCTATCCGGTCCTGGTGCTGGCGACGCTGTTCGGGCTGATGGCCATCCCGATGCCCGACCGCCTCCGCAGCCTCCGGGAACAGGCGTTCGCGCAGGCTGCGGAGGAGGCCGCGACGACGGCGTCGGCCTCTGAACGTCGACAACAGCTCAAACGACTCGACGCCGGCGCCCGTCCGATCCTGGAGCGGATCGCCGCCGGACACGAGTTCGGCTCAGAGGAGGCGCTCGAGGTGCGGCTGACGGAGGCTCACCTCCGCGACACCATCCGTGCACCCGGGTGGGATGCGCCGGAGGTGGGGGAGTCGGTGCGGGCGGTACGCCGACGCGGCGTCTCCGTGCGGTTGCTCGACGACGGTGGCCTCGACGACCACACATCGGACGACCTCGACGACGAACATTCGCCGGGAAGCCTGGCCCGTCGGATGCTCGTCAACGAGTTGACCGCCGTCGAGGCGACGATGGCGGTTCAGGGCAGCGTGACCGCCCGTATCCTGCCGTCGGGCCGCGAGGTGGTCGCCTCGATCGTCGTCGATGTGGGCTCGCACATGCGCAGGTCGGAAATACTTCGGAACGGCGGTGTCGCCGTCGATGCCACCCCGGTCGGTGACGTGGACACGACGGGGCCCGTCACTCCGGCGTGAGCGTGATCCCTCAGGGTTGCTGACGTCGGAGCCAACCGAGAACATCGGGTGTCACCGGCCGCGTGGCGTCGGTGTACTCCGGATGCTTCCCGAGGAACGCCGCCACCAGCGGGCACACCCCGACGATGGTCAACCCGCGTGACCGGGTGTCGTCGAGCGCCTGGCGGACCAGGATCGTCGCCAGCCCGCGGCCGCCGAACTCCTCGGCGACCTCGGTGTGGAAGAAGACCCGCTCGGTGCCTGTCTCGGGATCGGTGCGGTCGCGGTACTCGGCGAAACCGGCGACGACGCCGTCCGGCGTCCCGTCGATGGTGATCTCATAGCGCCGGCCCGGTGCGTTGTCGCGAACCGTGGTCTGCGCGCCCGTCTTGTCGGCGGTCTGCTCGTGTTGTGTCACGGACTCACCCTCCCACGATCGGGCCCTGGACGGACCACGGGAAGTTGATCCACTTGTCGGTCGTCCGCCACGTGTAGTCGGGGGCCGTGATGGTGTGCGGCTTCTTGTAGAGCACCGCGTCGCGAACTTCGGCGACCCGCCCATACCCTACCGCGGAATGGAAGTGAGGCTTGTCACACAATATCGACCGCTTCGGGTTCGTATGGTTCGGGCGGGGGCGTTCGCGGATCGGCCGAAACCCGCGGTAACTCGTACCGAGCATGATTCGCGTTGTGTACCACGTAATGAAAAGAGACTGGAACGATATCACATAGACGGATGCAGGTCTCCAGTGCATTTCGGCGCGCTATTTTCCTCCGTTAACGTTAGGTCATGATCCCTTACGCTCGGCGCCTGCTGGCGGATAAATTGAACGATCGGCGAGACGGTGTCAAGACATTTTGGTGGCGCCGAGTCGGATTCGCTCACGACCGCCCGAACTTCGGTGATGAGCTGACCGCGCGACTCGTTCCAGAGATATCGGAGATTTCCTGCACGTGGGCCCATCCTAAACGGAGCGAGTTCATCGGGGCTGGTTCGATCCTCGAGATGGTGCAGGCGGCTGGGGCCCCCCGTGGATTGAAAGTGTGGGGTAGTGGGTTCATACAGGAGCCCAAACGTAAGCGTAAGTACGACTTCCCGGACTTCGACTTCTATGCCGTACGAGGGAAGCTGACTCTGGACCGGGTCCGCGCCGACCGGCGAGTGGCCCTCGGCGACCCGGGCTTGCTCGTCAGCAGGGTCTACCAGCCGGCGCCGGTCGTTCCGGGGCGGGTCGGCTTCGTCTACAACCATGAACACAGAAACGACCGGATTCTTCGCGCGCTGGCCCAAGCTGGACGAGTGGCGACTATCGACCCTTTGAGAGATCCGCGAGATGTGATCGTAGATATCACAAAGTGTGAATTCGTTTTCGCAACCAGTCTTCACGGCCTCGTCGTCGCCGACGCGTTCGGCGTGCCGAATGCGTGGGTTGCTTTGAAAAAACCACTCGGCGGCGGACGTTACAAATTCGAAGATTACTATTCTGCATTTGATGGCAATGCCGTGCAGCACAATGCTGCGATTGTGGAAGACGCTGACGCGATACAACAGCTGAAGGACGAATACACAGGGGTTCCCAACCTGCGGGTGCTGCAGGACGAGCTCTTGGCGGCATTTCCGTACTCGCCTGGACAGCAGGACGCGATCGAGTCGGCTCCCGGTCGTGCGGGCCGCGTCGATGGGTCGGCTCCCACTGGGATCTGATTTCCCGGGAAGGTACTCGAGCCAGGCGACCCCTCGAAGAGGACTCCGGTGCCCGGGCGCCGTCACCAGCAGACCGGACGGATGTCTTAGCGCGACGAGGCCGCACCAGCGTGAGGCCGTACTATCGTGAGGTCGCCGCCTGTCGGTAACCGCGTAGAGCAGGAACCGCGCACACCACCGTGATAGTCAGCGCCCACGCGATCACCTTGAGCATGTTCTCCGTGATCGGTCCCCCGGATGCGAGAGCACGCATGACCTCGATCGCAGGCGTCATCGGCTGATTCTCGACAATCGGCTGGAGCCAGGTCGGATAGGCCTCCACCGGACTGAACCCCGAGTTGAAGAACATCAGCACGCTCGACAGAAGGGACAGCATGGGTACAAGTGTCACGCTGGGCCGAACGTTGACCGCGACCGACAGGACGAATGTCGAGTAGGCGATCCCGAACATCAACGCGACACCGATTATCCCGATCGCCGCAAACGGGCCTTGCGTGAACCGGAACCCGATCAGCATTCCCGCCAACAGCAGGAGGACGGTTGTCACCACGATGCGGACCACCTCGCAGAGCACCCTGGACGTGAGGTCGGCGGCCCGATGGATCGGAAGGACGTAGAGCCTGCCGAGAAGTCCTGTCCCTCGCTCCTTGTTCAACCTGACGGCGCTCGCCAAGGACCCGAACATCGCGCTCACCAGGATGACGAGGGGAACCGTGCCGTAAACGCTGTCCTGGCCCGTCGCCTTTCCGACGGCATCGCCGAGGACCACCTTGAACATGAGCATGGTCAGCGCCGGCATGAGCAAAATCTGAAGGACCGTGGCGCGGTCCCGGACGAGGACGGCCAACTGGCGTCCGGTGAGGACCAGAGCCTGGTCGAGCAATGCGCGCGGTGACCGTTCGCCGGCCATCTCCGACGGCTCGGCGCCGCCGGCGGGAATCGGTGGATTCATCGTGTGAGTCGTCATCGAGCGATCTTCCGAACTCCGAGAGACATGAGCACGACCGCCAGAACCGCCAGTCCGACGCACCACCACAGCGAAGGCATCAGGATCTCACGCGTTGCGGTTCCTTCGTTCAATGCCCGCATGGCTGTCGCGAATTGCGATATCGGTTGATTGCGGACGAAGGGCCCGATCCAGTCCGGGAACTGGTTCTCGGGAACGAAACCTGTCGACAGCATCCCGAGTATCAAGATCGGTAGGGACAGCGCCTGACTCGTGGCTTCCGGACTTCCCGCGAGAAGGCCGATGGCGTCGGCGAGAACCGCGACGAGGAGGCCGACGGCCGCCGCGATGGCGAAGAGTCCGAGAGTCCCGGACACTCCGCCTTCCGCGCGCCACCCGATGACCAGGCTCGCCAATGTTGCGCAGACCAGTGAAATTGCGAGCAACACAGCGTTGACGCTCAAGCGTGCTAATACCGGAACAATCAGGGGCATCGGCATCGTCCGGAAGCGGGTGCTGATCCCCTTGGCCCCATCGAAAGCAGACCGCATCGCCGCAGACGACGCCATAAACCCCACTGCCTGCAATGTGATGATCGGCATGAGGAACTGCGCGTAATCCATTCCCGGGGTTGCGTTCATGATCGAGCGGAGCGGTAGGTAAAAACACACCGCCAAGAAAACAGGTGATATGAGCGCAAACAATACTTCGCCGGTACGGGTCATTCCGGCCAGGCCGCGAACCGTCAAAGCCCACCACTGGCCAAATGCGCTGATTCGCTCAGGAATCGCGTCGATCTGAATCGTCACGTCGCCGTGCTGTCTCGTGCGGGGTCGGTTAGCGACAGGAACACCTCGTCAAGGGACGGGCGTCGCAGCGCGATGTCGGAGAGCTCGATTCCCTCTGCGGTCGTCCGTCGGACAATCTCGACGAGCGTTTCCGCGCCGTGGGGTGCCGGCACCGCCACCGACAACTCGCCTCCCGAGTCGTCGTGGAGCGCGGAGAAGCCGCCGGTGTCGTCGCTGTCGATGATCGGCAAGCGTGCGGCCGGCGTGCGTGTCGGACCGATGAGATCGGCGAGTATTTCGTGGAGTCGGGGCAGGTCGTGAACGTGCTGGGGCGTGACCTGGCAGTACGAAGCGCCGGTCTGCTCCTTGAGCTCGTCCGATGTACCCTCAGCGATCACCCGGCCGCGATCGATGACCACGATCCGGTCGCTCAGGGCATCTGCCTCCTCGAGGTACTGCGTGGTCAACAGAGTGGTGACCCCACGGTCTCGAAGCCCGTTGACGAGACTCCACACTTCCTGCCGGCTTCGGGGATCGAGCCCCGTCGTCGGTTCGTCCAGGAACACGACCTGCGGCATTGTCACGAGGCCGCATGCGATGTCGATGCGGCGACGCATTCCGCCGGAGTATTCGCGGACGCGTCGCCCGGCCGCAGCAGAGAGGCCGAACTGGTCGAGTAGTTCATCGGCGCGAGCCCGTGCCTGGCTTTTCTTCAATCCCAGTAGCCTGCCGAACAGGACCAGGTTCTCCTGGCCGGTCAGCGATTCGTCCAGGGCGGCGAACTGTCCCGTCAGCATGATCGACCGGCGCACGGCTGGTGCGTCCTTGACCACGTCGTGACCCGCAACTGTGGCGGATCCGCCGTCCGGCGCCAGAAGAGTGCACAGCATGTTCACCGTCGTCGTCTTCCCCGCTCCGTTGGGTCCGAGTAGCGCGACGATGGAACCTCTGGGGACCGAGAAACTCACGCTCTCGACCGCGACCATGTCCTTGAACTTCTTGTGGAGGCCGTCGACACCGATCGCGATCACGGAATCTGCCGGCGGTTTCGCGTGCCGGTCCTGCGTCTCCCGGTTCTCGGGTGAAGGGTCGTCAACGGCGACCGTACGGGCCTCTGGCCGCGACGACGCAGGGGCTGGTGGGGCCTGCTGGGGCGCGGTGGACAGGTTGTGGTCCGGCGGATCGCCGGACCACACCGACGCCGGTGCCGGGGTGACGACAGGATCCCCGGACCAGCCCTGGCCGGAAACCGCGCTGTCGGTGTGGAGGGTCCCGGGTACGACAGATGAATGACCTGCGGTCGGGAGAGATGATTCGGGGGCGAGGGAGGGCTGCTGCCCGTCGTTCGCCTCTACCCGGACGCCGAACCCGCCGCGAGGCGCCCGTTCGCTCGTCGGTCGAGCGTCGAACCATGGAGACGGCTCGTGGTCTTGGCGTGCGTGACGCCCTGCCCGCGGACGCGATGGAGACGTAGCGCCGGGTTCGCGTGAGTCGGCACCGTTCCCTGGAGCGGTATCGGCCGGCTGGGGCCGGGGATCACCACGCCACGAGTCAACCGGGCGGGTGCGGTTGGATGACTCGTGTCGCCCCTGTGACACGTCGGACATGTATCTCCTTTTTCCGGCTCCCCGCGGAATCCGCCGGGTCGCCTCTCAACATACGCAGTCGTCAGGCAGCACGCGATCACCTGCGTGTCGTGGCGGGAGTAGTGCCAGAGGTCGAGAGGGGCACGGGCACCGGAACGTTGAGGTGGTCGGCTACGGGATAACGTGGAGGTTCGTAGTTGATTGTTTCAACGGTTGCCGCCAGGGCATTCGTCACATGCCGGATGACGTCGGCTCCAACCGGCGCGTCCATCGGTCGAATGTCACCCGGTGATGTAACGCAGGGAAGCAGGAATCCGAACAAACCACGTGGCGTTCGAGTGCATGGGAGTGTTGACCGCGGAAAATCGGATGATCACGGTTGATAGTTGCGAATCGACGGCGAGGCCGTGGTTGAGTTACGAACTGGACTATACGAAGGGGCGACTGAGTGACATCGCGTGTTACCAATTTGGTTCCGTATGGCTCATAATCAGGAGTTCGTGTGTCCGAATTGGTCACAAGTGACCATGAAATGTCGAGAGATGAGGCGCACCACGTGCACGATATGAACCCGGCGGGAGGTCCGACACAGCCGTCGAAGGTGCCGCTGACCGCGGCGCAGCGCGGAATGTGGTTCGCCGAGCGGCTCTCCTCCGGCTATTCGGTCAACATCGCGCAGTACCTCGACGTCAGGCACGCACCCGGAGGCTTCGACCAGAAGCTGCTGCGAGACTCGCTCGAAGAGGCATCGATCGCCAATCAGTCGCCCTACCTGCGAATCCTCGAGGAGGACGGCGAGCCCTACCAGATAGTGGACCTGGACAACTGGGGCCATGAGATGACGTATGTGGACGTGCGCCACGAATCGGACCCGTTCGAAGCGGCCCGCCGTTGGATGCACGACGATTACCAGCGTCCCCTCGATCTCGCCACCGATCCACTCGTCGTCACGTGCCTGATCCGTGTATCGGACGAGCGCACATTGTGGTACACCCGCGGTCACCACATAGTGATCGACGGTTACGGGGCGCTGACACTCATCCGCCAGACGGTCGAGATCTACAACGCGAAGATCGAAGGCCGCGAGTTCGACGAGAAACCGCCCGCAACCATCGCGGAGATCGTCGCTGACGACGAGAAATATCGCGCGTCCTCACGTCGCCAGACCGACGGTGAGCACTGGCGGGCCCGGACGGCCGACCTGCCCGAGCGCGTCACCCTCTCGACTCGCGGCGCCACAGCTCCGCTGACCCCCGTCAACCTGGTCTCATCGACCACGCTTCCGGCCGACGAGCAACGCCGTCTCGAGGTCCGCACCTCCGAACTCAACACGTCGGCCGCGGTCGTCCTCACAGCGGCGTTCAGCGCGTTCCTGGCCCGGATGACCGGGAAGGACGATGTGGTACTGACCCTCCCGGTGACCGGCCGCGCCAGTGCGAAGGTCAAACGCGGAGGCGGCATGGTCGCCAACCTTCTGCCGGTCCGGACCGCCGATGTCACCGAGGGCTCCGTACGGTCGTTGATCGAGAAGGTACAGATCGAACTGACCGGCGCACTTCGTCATCAGCGGTACCGCATCGAGGACATCCGTCGGGACGCGGGCCAGCTGGACTCGGCGTCGGCGTCGTTCGGCCCCGTCGTGAACATGATGTTCTTCGACAAGCCGATTGCGATCGCCGGTGCGACCACCGGTTATCACATCCTGAGCTCGGGGATTCTCGAGGACATGCTGCTGAATCTGTACCAGAGCAGCCCCGGTGCGCCGCTGGTGATAGACCTGCACGGCAACCCCGGCCTATACACCCAGGACGAGTTGGATGCGCTCCATTCCCGCTTCGTCAATTTCCTCGGCGAATTCCTGCGGCCCGAGGCCACGGATCGTCCGGTGGACGACATCGCCATCCTGACCGATTCCGATCGTCGTCTGCTCGAGACGCTTCCCCGCCCCGTCAGCCCGACCGCCAACGCCGACCGGACGATCATCGAGGTGTTCGGCGAGATCGCGCGACTTCATCCCGATCGGGGTGCGGTGACCGATTCTTCCGGCGTCACCCTCACCTATGGCGAGCTCGACGCCCGTTCCGATGTCGTGGCCCACGGCCTCGTCGCCCGTGGCGCGGGGCCGGGTGCGCTGGTGGGTGTCGCGACCGCGCGCGACGCGGGTCTGGTCGTGGCGATCATGGCCGTCCTCAAGAGCGGTGCGGCCTACCTGCCGCTCGACACGACCAATCCCGAGGACCGGTTGAGTTACATCGTCGGTGACGCCGCACCGGTTTGCGTGATCACAGATGGTCAGGACGGCGCGTGGCTCGGCGATGCGCCCGCGGTCACGCTGGAGCAGTTGACCGAATCCGGGCCCGGCGCATCGCCGTCGGCGGGAGTCCACTCCGGCAGTGGTGCCTATGTGATCTACACCTCGGGCTCCACGGGGCGTCCCAAAGGTGTCGCGGTGTCGCACCGTAACGTCCTCACTCTGCTGGACGCCGCGAACGAGGACTTCGACTTCTCGCCGGAGGACGTCTGGACCGTATTCCATTCGTACGCATTCGACTTTTCCGTGTGGGAGATGTTCGGTCCGCTGCTGAGCGGTGGCCGGACGGTGATCGTGCCGCGCGACGTGGCACGGGCTCCCGAGGAGTTCTTGGCGCTGTTGGACCGCGAGCGGGTCACCGTTGCGTCGCTGACCCCGTCCGCGTTCTACGTGCTCACCGACGCCCGGCGCCGGGCGCCGGCACATCTTTCCCTGCGGTACATCGTCTTCGGCGGTGAGGAACTGCGGTTTGACGAGGTCGCCCGCTGGTATGACAGCTTCGGTGACGACATCGCGCTGGTGAACATGTACGGCATCACCGAGACGACGGTGCACGTCACGTTCCGGCCGCTGGATCCAGAACTGGTGCGCGGATACAGCGGCAGCATGATCGGGCGACCGCTGTCGTCCTTGGCGCTGAAGGTCCTCGACCGCCGACTGCGTCCGGTGCCGCAGCATGCGGTGGGTGAGATCTACGTCGCCGGTGAGCAGCTGGCTCACGGCTATCGGGGTCGGCCCGGTCTGACCGCCACCCGGTTCGTCGCGAATCCCGATGGCTCGGGAACGAGGCTGTATCGCACCGGTGACCTCGGGCGTCGCATCAATGACGATGTCGAATACCTCGGTCGCGCCGACGATCAGGTTCAGCTTCGCGGGTTCCGGATCGAACTCGGGGAGGTGGAGACGGCACTGCGCGGGGTCGATGGAGTCACCGCGGCCGCGGCGGTCGTCGTCGACGGCAACGAGAGCGGCGGTGCCAAGCTCGTCGGATATGTCAGTGTCGAAGAGGGTTCGGCGCTCGACGCGCCTGCCGTGCGAGAAGGCGTCCGCAACCGCGTCCCGCAATACATGGTCCCAGACGTCGTGATGATGGTGGACGCCCTGCCGTTGACGGCGAACGGCAAGCTGGATCGCCGGGCGTTGCCGGCGCCGGTCCTCGCCGCGACCGCCGAATACGTCGCCCCCGAGACCGAGACCGAGACCGAACTCGCGGCACTGGTCACCGACGTCCTGCAGGTTCCGCGCGTCGGGATGCGGGACAACCTGTTCTCGGCCGGCGGGGACTCGCTCGACGCGGCCCGCCTGGCGGCGCGCATCCGCGACAATTTCCACACGTCGCTGCCGCTCAGCGAACTGTTCGAGAGCGAGGATTTCGCCGACCTCGCCCGTCGTATCGACCGCGCCGGTTCCGTACGGCTGCCCTCGGCAGCCGCCCGCGTCAAAGAACGTCCGGCGGTCCTGCCGCTGTCACCGGCGCAGACCCGGCTGTGGTTCATCAACCGGATGGATCCCGAGGCCGCGACCTACAACATGGCGGGCGCCGTCGCACTCGGGCCAGGTCATGATGCCGAGGCACTGCGCGCGGCCTTCGAAGCCGTCGTCGCGCGACACGAGCCGCTGCGTACCCGGTATCCCGCCGTGCACGGTGAGCCGACGCAGGAGATCCTGGATGTCGCCGACGTCGTCGGCGACATCATCGATCAGGTCCGCCGGGTCGCCGACGATGAGATCGACACCGTCATCGCCGAGGTGTCGGCCACCGGTTTCGACCTGGTTCGTGAAGTTCCCGTCCGGTGTGCCGTGATCGAGTCGCCATCAGGTCACACCGTGGTGATCGTCCTGCACCATGTGTGCGGCGACGGCCTGTCGCTGACCCCGCTGGTCCGTGACCTGATGCACGCCTACGACGCGGTGAGGCGCGGTACGGAGCCGGAATGGCAGCCGCTGCCGCTCCAATACGTCGACTACACCCTGTGGCAACGAGACGTCCTCGGCGATCGTGCTCAGCAGGGCTCGGTGGCCCATGACGAACTGGAGTTCTGGACCACCGAGCTCGCCGGACTGGACGACATGGTGGACCTCCCGACCGACCGCCCGCGCCCCGCGGTTCCAACCGGGGAAGGTGCGTACCTGGACCGCGAGATCGGCACCGATACGGTCTCGGCCATCGCGCAGCTAGCGGCCCGCAACCGGTCCACCCCGTTCCACGTGCTCCATGGCGCGCTGTCGGTGCTTCTCTCAAGGCTGTGGGGCGGCCAGGACGTGACCGTCGGGACGGCAGTGGCCGGCCGGGACGATCCTGCCGTCATCGACCTGGTCGGCATGTTCGTCAACACGGTGGTACTGCGGAGCCAAGTCCGTGCGTACGACTCCGCAGACGAGATCGTTGCGAAGAGCCGTCAGGTCAGTGCCCGCGCCCTCGCACACGCTCACGTTCCCTTCGAGCAGGTCGTCGAAGCCGTCGCACCCGAGCGCGCCCTGAACCATTCGCCGCTCTTCCAGGTGATGATGACCTGGAACCACGACCGCCTCGGCGCGGTCGAGGGCGGCTTCGGCGCCCGATTGCTCGACGCCCGGGTGCCTGCCGCGAAGTACGACCTCCACATCGCTTTCACCCAGGTCGATCGTCCCGACGGGTCGCGCATCGTCGCGGAGTTCGGTTATGCGACTGATCTCTTCGATCGCTCGACGATCGCCGAGGTCGCCGCGGAGTTCGAGCGCGTCCTGAACGCGATGGTGTCGAATCCGACATCACCGGTCGGTCGCATCGATCTGCTGGACGCGCGTCGGGCCGCCGAGGTGACGGCGGTGGAGGCGCCGGCTCGCCCGCGCACCTTCCGTGACGTCCTGGGGGATGCGGCCCGGGAACCGGGCCGGTCGGTGGTTGCCCTGTCGGGGGACACGACCGTCACCCGGGAGGTCTTCGAGGCACGGACCAACCAGATCGCGCGTGAGCTCATCAGGCTGGGCGCACGTCCGGGCGACGTCGTGGCAGTCGAGATGCGCCGATCGGTGTTGTCGATAGTCGCGACGGTTGCGGTCATCAAGTCGGGTGCGGCCTTCGTGCTCGTCGACCCGACCTATCCGGCGGATCGTCGCGAAATGCTCCTCGAGACCGCTGGTGCGCGAATCGGCCTCGCCAAGGCCGGGCACGCACCGACACAGCGCACCGGTATGCAATGGCTCGAGCTCGACGGTCCGGGCACCGAGATGCAGGTCGCCGGGCACAGCGGTGCACCCATCTCGGATTCGGAGATGCCGGTACCTGCGGGTCTCGACCATCTCGCGTACCTCGTGTTCACGTCCGGATCCACCGGCCGCCCGAAAGCGACGGCGGTGAGCAATCGCCAGGTGGCGAACCTCGCGGTCAGCGCGTTGAAGCGTTTCGGAGTCGATTCGCAGAGCAAAGTCCTCCACGTCGCCGCACCGAGTTTCGACGTCTCGATCCTCGAACTGCTGTTGGCGATGTGCGCCGGCGCCGAACTCGTCGTGGCGGGAGCAGACGACTATGCGGGTGCGGCACTGACGAAGGTGATCAACGACGGTGGTGTCACCCATTCGATGATGACCCCGTCTGTGCTGACGACGATCAACCCGGCCGACGTCCCGACGCTGCAGACGATCATGGCCGCCGGTGAAGCGTGCAGCGTGGAACTGGTCCGTCGCTGGGCGGGCCGACGATTCTTCAACGCGTACGGGCCCACGGAGGCGACGGTCATCGCGACAGTGGACGGCCCGATGTCCCTCGACGACCACGTGACCATCGGCCGGGCGTGGACCGGCGTCGGAGCCCTGGTCCTGGACTCCGCACTGCGCCCCGCCCCGGATGGGGTCGCAGGCGAGCTCTATCTCACCGGCGATCAGGTGGCGCTCGGCTATCTTCACCAGACGCCGTTGACCGCAACGCGTTTTGTGGCCAACCCGTTCGGTTCGGGACGGATGTACCGAACCGGCGACCGGGTGACCCGACGTCCCGACGGACGCATCGTCTACCACGGACGCAACGATTTCCAGATCAAGATCCGTGGTCTGCGCATCGAACCCGGCGAGGTGGACGCCGTGCTCGAGGACCATCCGGACGTGGTCACCTGCCTCAGCGTGGGCATGCCGGGACCGGGCGGGGAGACCCTGCTGGTCACCTACGCGACCACGACGCCCGGGTCCTGGGTGGGTCCGGATGCGCTGCTGGAGTTCGCTGCCGAGCGCCTGCCGCGTCACATGGTCCCGCACACCGTGGTGCTTGTCGACGAGTTCGAACTGACCCCGGTGGGCAAGATCAACCGCAAGGCACTCCCGCCTGTCGACCTGAGCTCGACAGCCGAGTACGTCGCCCCGCGGACCCAGATGGAGTCGGTGATCGCCGGGGTGTTCGCCGAGGTGACCGGCGGGGACCGGGTCGGTGCGACCGACGACTTCTTCGGTCTGGGCGGCACGTCGTTGTCGGCGGTGAAGGTCACCACCCGTCTCGGGGAGGTGCTCGACCGCACCATCTCCGTCCGGGAACTCTTCGAAGCCGCCACGGTCGCGGAGCTCGCCGAGCACCTCTCGACCCCCGAGGCGGGCGAGGCACCGCCGCCTCTGCGCCCGCGCAGCCGGGCCGAGCTCGTTCCGGTGTCGACGATCCAGCGCGGCATGTGGCTGCTGAACCAGGCCGCACCCGAGTCCGCCGCGTACAACGTGGCGCTGGCCCTGCGTGCCGAGGGTGAGTTCGACCACGAGGCGATGCGGCTGGCGGTCATCGACGTCCTGACGCGGCATGAGTCCCTTCGCACCACCTACCCGATGATCTCGGGTGAACCGGCGCAGGTGATCATCCCACCGGAGTCGGTGGTGGGTCAGATGGACTTCCGGACGATCCGGGTCGAGGGATCTGTCGAGGCGGCCATCGCAGCCGTGACCGGCGAAGGCTTCGACGTGACGAGCCAGCCGCCGGTTCGGGTTGCAGTGCTCGAGGTCTCGCCGACCGACCACGTGCTCGTCGCGGTCGTCCACCACATCTGTGGTGACGGTTCCTCGATGGCACCGATGGCCCGTGATCTGATGGCGGCGTACACGGCGCGTCGTCACCGTCGCGCGCCCCAGTGGTCGCCGTTGGAGGTGCAGTATGCCGACTTCACGTTGTGGCAACTGGAGAAGCTCGGCCGGGTCAACACCGACGGGCGTACCGAGGCGCAGTCCCAGCTCGACTACTGGACGGGCCGGCTCGCCGGTGCGCCGGAAGTGATCACCCTGGCGACAGACCGCCCGCGGCCGAAGACGCCATCGTATGAGGGTGGTCTCGTCGAGTTCGAGGTCGAGCCCGAACTCGTGCGTTCGCTCGAGAAACTGGCACGGGAGAACAACAGCACCCTGTTCATGGTCGCGCACGCAGCCTTCGCAGCCCTTCTCACGCGGCTCTCCGGACAGGACGAGGTCGTCATCGGCACGCCCTATGCCGGACGAGACGATCGGGCACTCGACGATGTCGTGGGCATGTTCGTCAACACGCTGGCGCTACGCACGCGGGTGGAGCCCGACGAGACCTTTGCCGGCCTGCTGGAACGGGTTCGCCGTCAGGATCTGGCCGACATGGCGAACGCAGACGTGTCCTTCGAGACGATCGCATCGGCGGTGCTGCCGGCGCCCCCGACAGCCTACAATCCGATCTACCAGGTCATGTTCGCATTCCAGAATCTGGAGTTCCCCACCATCGAACTCGAGGGCCTGCGGGTGTCGCACATTCCCGAGGAACTCGTCAGCGCGAAGGTCGATCTCCAGCTCACCGTGTACCCGGCAGGGTCGCCCGCCTGGGGAGATGCCGACGGCCCCATGCGAGGCCAAATCCACTACGCGACTGACTTGTTCGACGCTGCGACGGTGGACAAGCTGGCACAACGATTCGTGCAGGTTCTCGAGGCGGTGGCCGCGGACGTCGACTGTATAGTCGGAGACATCGTGATCCACACCCTTTCCGAGCTCGTCGACTCCGCCGAAGACAGCCGTGTCGACCTGAGTCTTCCGGCGCTGGTGGCGTCGGCGGCACAGCTCGAGCCCACTGCCGAAGCGATCGAGAACAACGGCTCGCAGATCCAGTTCGGGCAGTTGTCGTCGGCGGCGACCGCGATGATGGGCGTGATCCCCGGTTCCGATGAAGATGCGGCGCTGACGATGGCGTTGATGAGCAGTGTGCCCGGCCTGGCGGCCCAGGGGCCGGCAGCGCTCGACACCGTCCTCGCGCAACTACGTGACAACGCCGAGCGAATCGTGAGTGCGGGCCGACCACAACAGACCACTACGCAGTGACCGCCGCTGAATCAGGAGGATCAGAAATTTCTCGTCCATGGGGATCCAGCCCGGCGACACTGAACCTGGTGGCTTCCGCGGCCGCCCTCGATCCGGACGCCACCGCATTCGAAGGTGCGGCGGGTCCGGTTGCTTTCGGTCAACTGCACGCCCAGGCGTCGATGACCGCCGGCATCCTGGCGGCGCAGGGGCTCGATTCGGAGGCCGCCGTCGCGGCCGCGGTAACCGGTCTGGTGGTGGCACCCGGGAGTTCACCCGCCGAGATGGCGACTGCGACGCAGCGAGCGATCTCGACCATCCGGGATTCGGCGTCAGCCGTGCTCGGAACCGACGACTGGGCGAGCCTGCCCGGGGTTTTCCGGTCGTCCGTGCACCGTTTCGGCGATCGCGTCGCGGTCACCGATTTGGAGGGCGTGTCCCTGACCTACCGGGAACTGGACGAACGCTCCAACCGCGTGGCGGCGGGCCTGGTGGCGGCCGGTGCCGGTCCCGAGAAGCTCGTCGGCGTCGCGCTCAGCCGTGACGCCGAACTGATCGTCGCACTTCTGGGCGTCGTCAAGTCAGGTGCGGCATACCTTCCCCTGGATCGATCGCATCCGATGGAGCGGCTGCAATCGGTGGTCACCGATGCCGAACCGGTTCGGATCATCACCGACGCAGACACCGCGAACGACTGGCGTTCGGAGTTCGACGTCGATTTGTGCACGGTGGAGGAGATCTCCACCGCCGAGGGGCACGAGCGTATCCCGGCTCGGATCGACCCGCGCCATCCCGCTTATGTGATGTACACGTCGGGGTCGACAGGTAAGCCCAAGGGCGTGGTCGTGCACCACGAGGGCGTGATCCATCTGATGTCCGCGATGGAGCAGATGTACGAGTTGTCCGATCGCGATGTCTGGGCGATGTTCCAGTCGTACGCGTTCGATGTCTCGGTCGCCGAGATCTGGGTGTCGCTGATGTTCGGCGGTCGTCTGGTGGTCCTCGACTTCTTCACCACGCGATCGCCCGGCGATTTCATCGACGTCGTCAATCGCGAGCGGATCACCTTTGTCAACATGACGCCGTCGGCGTTCTACCAGCTGGCCGCAGCGTTGCGCCCGCCGGCTCTCGGCCGCCTCGCCGGCTCGCTCCGCTACCTCGTGCTGATGGGCGAGGCCCTCGACTTCGAACAGGTTAGACGCTGGTACGAGGACCGTCAGGAGATCGACGGCGGGACCGGTCCCGAGCTGAACAACATGTACGGGCCCACCGAGGTTACTGTTTACGCTACGCGACGCGACTGTACTCCCGAATTCGTCTCTCGCACAGCGGCATCGGATATCGGCGGTGCGCTTCCGGGGCTGACCGCGCATGTCCTCGACCGACGCCTGGCACCCGTTCCCGAGGGCGTCCCCGGCGAGCTCTACCTCACCGGCCCACAGGTGACTCGGGGTTATCTGGGACGTTCGGAGCTCAATGCCGCGCGGTTCGTGGCGAATCCGTTCGGCACCGGCGACCGCATGTACCGAACCGGTGACGTCGCCATCGTGCGCGGGGACGGACTGGAGTATCTCGGCCGCAGCGACGCGCAGGTCAAGCTCCGTGGTTTCCGTATCGAACTCGGTGAGGTGGAGGCGGCGCTGATGGCCGCGCCGGGCGTCAACGCCGCGGCCGCCGCCGTCCGCCAGCGGGAGAACAAGCTCGACTATCTCGTCGGTTACGTGACCGGTGCCGGTGCGGATGGCGCCGAACTCGACACGGCCGCAGTCCGTTCCGCGGTTGCCGAGCTGGTTCCCGACTACATGGTGCCCGACGTCATCATGGTCCTGGAACAACTGCCGCTCAACGTCAACGGCAAGCTCGACCGGGCGGCGCTGCCCATGCCCGCGCTCGACAAGGCCACGGTCGAGTTCGTCGAGCCGGCCGACGAACTCGAGCGACGGCTGGCCGAGGTGTTCGCCGAGCTGCTCGGCGTCGAGTCGATCAGCGTCACCGAGTCGGCCTTCAACCTGGGCGGCAACTCACTGGTCGCGGCGCAGATCGCCGCTCGCGCAACCGAGGTCCTCGAACTGCGGGTCGGCGTCCGGGACATCTTCGAGTGCCCGTCGGTGCGGACCCTCGGTGAGCGGGTCCGCGACCGCGCCCACGTCGAGATCCCGGAGCTGACGGTGATCGACCGTCCCGGGGATATTCCGCTTTCTTATGCGCAGCAACGGCTCTGGTTCCTGGCCGAGCTCGAGCCGGAAAGCGGGGTCTACAACATCCCGCTCGTCATGCGGTTCTCCGGTGTGCTCGAGTCCCGGCACCTGGCGGCGGCCATCGACGACGTCATCCGTCGGCACGAGGCGCTGCGCACCCGGTTCCCGTCCGTCGACGGTGTCCCGCAGCAGTTGGTCTGCGAAGTCGAGGACACCCCACCGGATGTCGTGGTCGACCCGCCGGTGCCGGTGGCTGCGCACGCGATCGACGAGACCGTCGACGCGCTGGTGCGTGCCCCCTTCGACCTGCACGCGGCACCGCCGCTGCGGGTGCGGTTGCTGCAGCTGTCGCGCACCGAGTACGTCCTGGTCTTCGTCGTTCACCACGTCATCGCGGACGGCGCCTCGATCGTGCCGCTCGCACGTGACGTGATGGTGGCCTACCGTGCACGGCACGGTGGCTCGGCACCCGACTTCGACAAGCTCCCGGTCCAGTACGTCGACTATGCGCTCTGGCAACGGGACGTGCTCGGTGATCCGGCCTCGACCGACACCGTCGCGGGCGCACAGCTGGCATTCTGGCGAGACGCCCTCGCCGGCGCGCCCGAGATCATCGACCTTCCGCTCGACCACGTTCGTCCGCGTGTGCAGACCAAGCGTTCCGCGCGCCACGCGTTCACCATCGGAGCGGGAATGGCAGCCGAGCTCGAGGAGCTCGCGCATCGCCATGGCGTCTCGCTGTTCATGGTGCTCCATGCGTTGTGGCTCGTGGTCCTGAACCGGATCACGGGCAGCCACGACATCAGCGTCGGGACTCCGTACGCCGGTCGTGGAGAGCGTGCGCTCGACAATCTGATCGGCATGTTCGTCAACACTCTGGTGCTGCGTACGGAGTTCGAATCCGACACGCGGTTCGACGAACTCCTGCGAGTCGTCCGCGACCGCGATCTGGCTGCGATGTCGAACGCCGATGTGCCGTTCGAGCTGGTCGTCGATGCCTTGCAGGTGCCGCGATCCGAATCGCACGCACCGCTGTTCCAGGTGGCTCTGGCCTTGCAGGACGCGACCGCGACCCAGTTCGAATTGCCCGGAGTGGCAGCGGAATTCGTCGACCAGACGCGCGCGCTGACCGACTACGATCTCAACATCACCTTTGTCGAAGGGCTGGCAGGGGAGCAGGCCGGCGGTGATTACCTCTCGGGCACGATCGATTTCGCGGTCGACCTGTTCGAGCCGTCGACGATCGCCCGATTCGTCGACCATTTCGAGCATGTGGCGCGTCAGGCCGTCGACTCACCCGACCGGCCGGTCCGTGACTTCGACATCATGGAGGCGGCCGGCCGCGACGCGATGGTGGTCGCCGGGCCCGACGCCGCTCCGCCGGTGAACCTGTCGGAGATCTTCCGCGCAGCCGCCGTGCACCGCGACCGCCCCGCTGCGGTCATGGGTTCGGCGCAGCTCACCTATGGCGAACTGGACACGGCATCGACGGCGTTGGCGCACAGGCTGATCGCCGCGGGCGCCGGACCTGAGCGGCCGGTCATCAGCGCGCTTCCCCGGGGCCTGGCGGGGCAGATCGTCCTGTGGGCGATCGCCAAGACCGGTGCGGTCTACTGTCCGGTCGATCCCGGGTATCCCGCCGAGCGGATCGCCGCGATCGTGGAGGACTCCGGTTCGACGATCGGCGTAGTCGGACGTTCACACCACGCCGCGATGCCGGCGGGGCCGAACTGGACGGTGCTGGACGACGACCTGGACACGCTCCTGCGAGCCCTGCAAGGGGAGACCGGCAGCGCACTTCCCGAAACAGGTGTCCTCACCGCGGATTCCGCCGCCTATCTGATCTTCACGTCCGGTTCCACCGGTCGTCCCAAGGGAGTGGTGGTCACCCACCGCGCCCTGGCGAACGTCGCCGATCTGGCAGCACGGGACTACGGCCTCGCCGCCGGGTCCCGCATGCTGTCGGTGAGCTCGCCGAGTTTCGACGCCTCCGTCTTTGAGTATCTACTCGCCTACGGAAATGCGGCAACTCTCGTCCTGTCGCCCCCCGACATCTACGGCGGGCCCGAACTCGCGGACATGATCGTCGCCCATGGGGTCACCCACGCCGTGATCGTGCCCAGCGTCCTGGCCACCCTCCCGGAACTCCCGGCGCAGGCGCTCCCCGTCCTGATGACCGCCGGCGAGGCGTTGCCGGAATCCGAGATCGCCCGGCGCACACTGGGACCGGACTCCGGCGGCCGGACGATGTTCAACCTGTACGGCCCGTCCGAGACCACGATCATCGCGACCGGCACCGGACCGCTACGGCCCGGTGCGCCGGTCACGATCGGTGCGCCTGTCCAGGGCATCACGACCCTTGTGCTCGACGAGTCGTTGCGGCCTGTCCCCATCGGAGTGGTCGGCGAGCTCTACCTCGCGGGTCCGCCGTTGGCCCGCGGATACGCGCACCAGCCCGCCCGGACCGCCGAGAGGTTCGTCGCGAACCCGTTCGGTGCCACAGGTGAGCGCATGTACCGCACAGGCGACCTCGTGCGATGGACCTCGTCGATGACCCTCGAATACGTCGGTCGTTCCGACTTCCAGGTCAAGATCCGTGGTCTGCGAATCGAACTCGGTGACATCGAGGCTGCGCTTCGTGAGCTGCCGGAGGTCGCGTCGGCCGTCGTCGTCGGCATACCGACCCCGGCAGGTACCCGGCTGGCCGCGTATGTGACCGCCGAACCCGGTCGTTCGGTGTCACCCGACGATGCGCTCGCCGCCGTGTCGCGGTCGCTGCCGCCGTACATGGTGCCCGAGGCGCTCGTCGTCCTCGACTCGATCCCGCTCAACCCGACCGGCAAGGCTGATCGAAAAGCGCTGCCGCAACCGGAATTCCGCTCGACGGCCGAGTTCGTGCCGCCCGCTGATGAAGCCGAACGGCTGGTCGCGGCTGCATTCGCCGACGTGCTGGGTGCCGAGGAGATCAGCGTCGCCGGGTCCTTCTTCGACCTCGGCGGCAACTCGTTGTCGGCAACTCGCCTCGCCGCGCGCGTCGGCGAGGCCATGGATGCCGAGGTGTCGGTGCGCATGGTCTTCGAGGCGCCGACAGTGCGCGATCTGGTGGCCCGGATCCGTCCCGGGAGCGGAACTCTCGAACCGATCGTCGCGGGGCCGCGGCCCGACCGGGTCCCCCTGTCGTTCGCACAGCAGCGCGTCTGGTTCATCAACCGTCTCGACACCGCTTCTCCCGCATACAATCTCCCCGCGGCTCTGCGACTCCGCGGCAATCTCGACGTAGAGGCCCTCCGGGGGGCGATCGGCGACGTCCTGGCGCGGCATGAGGTGCTGCGCACCGTCTTCCCCGCAGTGGAGGGCGTCCCGTACCAGTCCGTGCAGTCGGTTGCCGACGCCCTTCAGGGACTCGACTTCGGGGTCGTCGACGGCGAGGCCGACTTGTTGAAGGCGGCGATGACGGGCTTCGACGTCACCGTAGATCTGCCGATCCGGGTACGCCTGCTGCGCGAATCCGAGGACACGCACCTGCTCCTGGCAGTCATCCATCACATTGCCGGCGACGGTGAGTCGATCGGCCCGTTGGTACGGGACATGGTCGTCGCCTACCAGGCCCGCCGGGACGGCGGTGCTCCCGAGTTGCCGCCTCTGCCGGTTCAATTCGCAGACTTCGCGCTGTGGCAGCGCCGGGTCTTCGGCGACGTCGACGACCCCACTTCGGTGCTGGGTTCGCAACTGGCGTATTGGGAGCAGCAGCTCGCTGACCTACCCGATGTCATCGAGTTGCCGACGGACCGGCCGAGGCCTCCGGTGGCGTCGCTTCGCGGCGAAGCCATCGACTTCACGGTTCCCGCCCACACCGCTTCGCGCATCGCCGATCTCGCCCGTGCGTACGGCGTCACCGAATTCATGTTGACCCATGCGGTCCTCGCCGTGCTGCTGTCCAGGCTCACCGGTTCCGGCGACATCGCCATCGCGACGCCGATCGCCGGCCGCGGCCGGCAGGTGCTCGACGAACTCGTCGGCATGTTCGTCAACACGCTGGTGTTGCGTACCCGGTTGAGCGAGGACGACGGATTCGAGGCCGTTCTGGACCAGGTCCGCGCCACCGACCTCGATGCGCTGGCGCATGCGGATGTCCCTTTCGAGTACCTCGTCGAGCGGCTCGACCCGGTGCGTTCGGAAGCGTTCGCCCCGCTGAGTCAGGTCATGCTGTCGTTCGATCAGCACGACTTCGGACTGACGGGGGAGCCCGGCGTCGGGCTCGTCGCCGAGTTGCCCGGCCTGACCCTCGAGACCGTCAATCCCGGTACCGACTCGGCGAAGGTCGATCTCACCTTCAGCGTGGGCACCGCGACGCAGGACGGTTCATGGCGCGGTCAGATCGTCTACGCGACTGACCTTTTCGACGGTCCTTCGATCGAGGCGATCGCCGGCACGTTCGTCGCACTCCTCGACGATCTGACGACGGATCCGTCGCTCACCGTCGGTTCCGTCAGCCTGCTGTCGGACACCGCTCGCGCCGATCTGGTCTCTGTGTCGACGGGTGAGTCGCGGGAGTTGGTGCCGGAGACGGTTGCTGATGTGTTGGCGGCGGGTGTGGCTCGTGATCGGGATGCGGTGGCTCTGGTGTTCGAGGGCCGGTCGGTGTCGTACGGCGAGTTGTCTGATCGTGTGGCGGTGTTGGCGCGTGCGTTGATCGATGCCGGTGTGGGTCCGGATGTGGCTGTGGGTGTGTGTGTTCCGCGGTCGGTGGACATGGTTGTGGCGATTCATGCGGTGGTGTCGGCGGGTGGGCAGTATGTGCCGATCGATACCGGTGCTCCGGTTGAGCGTGTGCGGTACATGGTGGAGACCGCGGGTGCTGAGTTGGTGTTGGTCGGTCCTGGGCCGGTTCCGGCGGCGGTGGCTGATTGTGGTGCGCGGACGTTTGTGGTGGATGCGTCGGGTCCGGTGGTGGGTGATACGTGTCCGGTGACTGCTGCGGAGCGTCGTGGTGTGTTGTCGGTGTCCTCGGCGGTGTACACGATTTTCACGTCGGGTTCGACGGGTCGGCCCAAGGGTGTGACGTTGCCGCATGCGGCGGTGGTGAACCGGTTGTGGTGGGGTCTGCATCAGTTGCCGATCGATGAGTCGGATGTGGTGGTGCTCAAGACGCCGTACACCTTTGATGTGTCGGTGCCGGAGTTGTTCGCGCCGTTCATGGTGGGTGCGACGGTGGTGGTGCTCAGGGCTGATGGTCATCTGGATCCGGTCTATGTCGCGGAGACGATCCGGGAGACTCGGGCGACGATGGTGCATTTCGTGCCGTCGATGCTGTCGGTCTTCCTCGATCTCGCGGGACCACGTCGCCTCGAGGGCTTGACCAGCCTTCGCCACGTCGGCATTTCGGGTGAGGCGTTGCCGCCTGCGGTGGCGGGGCAGGCGTTGGCGGCGGTTCCGTCGGCGGAGTTGTACAACTTGTATGGTCCGACCGAGGCGGCGGTGGAGATCACGTATCAGCGTGTGGGTCGGGCTGATGGTGTGTTGAATGTGCCGATCGGTCGGCCGGTGTGGAATTCGACGTCGTTTGTGTTGGATTCGCGTTTGCGGTTGGTGCCTGATGGTGTGGTCGGTGAGTTGTATGTCGGTGGTGTGCAGTTGGCGCGTGGGTATGCGGCGCGTCCGGATCTGACTGCTGAGAGGTTTGTGGCTGATCCGTTCGGTGGGCCGGGTGAGCGGTTGTATCGGACCGGTGACTTGGTGCGGCGTAATGCTGGTGGGGACTTGGAGTATCTGGGGCGTACCGATTTCCAGGTGAAGTTGCGGGGTCAGCGGGTCGAGCTCGGTGAGATCGAGGCGGTGTTGGCGGGTGCGCCGGGTGTGGTGCATGCGGCGGCGACGGTGGTCAGTGCTGCTGGTGGTGAGCATCTGGTCGGTTATGTTGCGGGTGGTCCGGGGGAGCGGTTGGACCTCGAGGCGATCAAGGCGTCGGTTGCGGTCGGGTTGCCGGAGTACATGCGTCCCACCGCGTGGGTGGTGCTGGAGGATGTGCCGCTCAACAGTGCGGGCAAGTTGGATCGGAAGTCGTTGCCGGAGCCGGAGTTCACCTCGGCGGAGTATGTGGGGCCGGAGTCCGATCTGGAGCGGGTGATCGCGGATGTGTTCGCCGATGTGCTCGGGGTCGAGCAGGTCAGTGTGGTGGAGTCGTTTTTCGATATCGGTGGGAACTCGTTGTCGGCGACACGGCTGGCGGCGCGGGTGGCCGATGCGCTCGATGCCGAGGTGACGGTGCGGATGGTGTTCGATGCGCCGTCGGTGCGTGAGCTGGCGGTGCGGGTGGATGTCGGTTCGGTGCAGGCGCTTCCGCCGATCGTGGCGGGTGCGCGTCCGCAGCGGTTGCCGTTGTCGTTTGCGCAGCGGCGGATGTGGTTCATCAATCAGTTCGATGCGTCTTCGGGTGCGTACAACATCGTGGCCGGGTTGCGTTTGACCGGTGACCTCGACACCGACGCCCTGCGCGCAGCTTTCCTGGATGTCGTTGCGCGCCACGAGATCCTTCGCACTGTGTTCCCGAGCATCGACGGTGAACCCGTCCAGTCGATCGAGTCCGCCGAGCTGGTCGACTACCGGTTGGACTGGGCGGAGTCGACGTCATCCGATGAGCTCGTCGAGGCCGCCGGCGTCGGTTTCGATGTCACGCGTGAGTGGCCGGTACGCGTCCGCCTGTTACGTGAGGCCGGAGATCGGCACGTGCTCGTCGTGGTCGTCCATCATATCGCCGGCGACAACGAGTCGGTGCGCCCGTTGGTCCGCGATCTCGTGGTCGCGTACGACGCGCGGCGCCGCGGTGAGACCCCGCAGCTGCCCCCGCTGGCGATCCAGTTCGCCGACTTCGCCGTCTGGCAACGCGACGTCCTCGGCGATGTCGACGACGAATCATCGATTCTGGGACGGCAGCTCGGCTACTGGCTTCGGCAACTCGCAGACCTGCCGGACTTGCTCCGCATTCCGACCGACCATCCGCGCCCCGTCGTGGCATCGATGCGCGGCCACACCATCGCGTTCGAGTTCCCTGCCGAGGTTGTCAAGCGCGTCACGCCTCTTGCGCGCCGGGCGGGGGCCACGCCGTTCATGGTGGTGCATGCCGCGATGTCGGTAGTGCTGTCGCGCTTGGCAGCCGTCGACGACATCGCCATCGCCACGCCGGTTGCCGGTCGCGGAAGGTCTGAGATCGACGAGACCATCGGTATGTTCGTCAACACCCTGGTGCTGCGAACCGCGGTCGACCCGGCACGGAGCTTCGACGACTTGCTCGCCGACACCCGCGGAGTGGACCTCGACGCGTACGCGAACGCCGACGTCCCGTTCGAATACCTCGTCGAGAAACTGAACCCCGCGCGTTCGGAGGCGTTCGCACCGCTCGCGCAGGTAATGCTCAATTTCGTCGACGACACACCGTCGACCGCTTCCATCCCGGGACTGTCGGTCGAGCCGGCTGAGACCGGCGATCATCCTGCGCAGCTCGACCTCGCGCTGGAGATCCGCGCGTCCGAACAGAACTGGGCGGGTTCGATCACGTACGCCACCGACCTCTTCGAGGAGACCGGGATCCGGGTCTTCATCGACCGGTTGATCACAGTGCTCGACACCGTGACCGCCGATCCGGCCCTTCCGGTCGGCGACGTGTCGGTGGCAGTGCCGGCCGATGACGACAACGAGATCACGGCACGCGGTGACATCGCCGAGATCGACACCGCGGCGATGTGGGACCGGGTCTCGGAGCTGAGCCGGCTGACGCCCACGGCGCCGGCCGTCGTTCTCGACGATCGGGTGCTCGACTACGCCGAGTTCGCGGCCCGGGTGTCAATACTGGCTCGGACACTCCTCGGCCATGGAGTTGGCGCGGATGTCGCAGTGGCGCTGTGCTTGCCGCGCTCCATCGAGATGGTGATCGGTATCCATGCCGTCAATGCCGCAGCGGGACAGTACGTTCCCGTCGACCCGGCGGCACCGTCGGAGCGTATCGAGTACATCTTGTCCACCTCGGGGGCAGGCCTCGTGCTGACGCTCGCGGGGGAGCTGCCCGCGGCGTTGAGCGCACTAGAGGGCATCACTGTGATCGAGATCGACGCCGGCGCCGAGATCGACTCTGACGCACCCCTGATCGCGAGTGCTGACCTCCCAGTGTCCTCGCGCGAAGCCGACCGCGCCGCGTACACGATCTTCACGTCGGGTTCGACGGGCCGTCCGAAGGGCGTGACGGTCAGCCATCGATCGCTGTCGACCCACCTCGCCTACGACCAGTGGCGCTACGGCTTCACCGCCGACGACGTCGTCCTCCAGGTGCTGGAGTACACCTTCGACCCGTCGGTGCTCGAGTTCTTCCGGCCGCTGCTCGCCGGGGGCACCCTGGTCGTGACCGCCCCGGGCGGACACCGGGACCCGCAGTACCTTGCCGAGGTCATGCGGGCGCGACGGGTGACCTCCGCGATCTTGGTGCCGTCGCTGTTGTCGGTCTTCCTCGAGGTCGTCGACCGCGAGCAGCTCACGCAGCTCACGCGTCTGCGGCTGGTGCACACCGGTGGCGAAGCCCTGCCAGAGGCTCTGGCGCGACGCTTCCACGAGGCGTTGCCAGGAGTGAGCCTACACAACCAGTACGGTCCCACCGAGACGACCATCTACTCGACCGTTGACCACGTCGAACGACACTCGCACGTGACCATCGGACGGCCGGTGTGGAACACACGCGCACACGTGCGCGACGCGCGCCTGCGGCCCGTCCCGCCGGGCATCGTCGGCGAGCTCTACCTAGGCGGCGCCCTGGTTGCCCGTGGTTATGCGTCGCGTCCCTCGCTGACGTCGGAACGGTTCGTCGCCGATCCGCTAGGAGAGCCAGGCGCGCGTCTGTACCGCTCGGGCGACCTCGTCCGCTGGAACAGGGACGGCCGCCTGGAGTATGTCGGACGCAGTGACTTCCAGGTGAAACTGCGCGGACAGCGGATCGAACTCGGCGAGATCGAGGCGGTGCTGGCCGCGGCGCCGGGGGTCGTGCACGCGGCGGTCACCGTCGCGTCCGCGCCGGGTGGCGGAGAGTTCCTCGCAGCCTTCCTCGCTGCCGGCCCCAGCGAATCGGTCGATGTGGCCGTCGTCCAGGCAGCTGCGGAGGAAACCCTACCCGAGTTCATGCGACCGGCGTCGTGGAACGTCGTAGACGAGATGCCCCTGACATCGGCGGGCAAAATCGACCGAAAAGCATTGCCGGAAGCCCGTTTCGACAGCGCAGAAGAGGTCGCCCCCGAGAACCCGACCGAGCAGCTGATCGCCGAGGTGATGGCCGGTCTGCTGGGACGCCCGACCGTAGGGGTGACGGAGTCGTTCTTCGCGCTCGGTGGCGATTCGATCATGTCGATCCAGCTCGCCGCGTTGTTGCGCGCCGCGGGATTCGCGGTCCGTCCACGGGACATCTTCGAGCACAAGACCGTTCGCGCCCTCGCTGCTGTCGCCATGAGCGGGGCAGGGCAGACGCTCGCCGAGTTGCCCGGCGGCGGGACCGGTGCCGTGCCGCTTCTGCCGGTCGCACGCTGGATGCTGGAACGCGCCGACGCGCCGACGGACTACGCCGCTTTCGCCCAGGCGATGGTCGTCGGGATACCGGCGGGCATCCCGCATTCCGACATCGTCGACGTCCTCACCGCGCTGATCGCCGCTCACCCGATGCTGTCGGCCAGGTTGGTCCACTCCGAGTCCGGCGTACCGCATCTCTTGGCCGGCGAGGCATTCGATGCGAAGGCCGCTGTCGAGGAGCAGATCGTCGACGCGGTGCCGGGCACGACCGAATTCGAAGCCGCGGTCCACGCGGCGCACCGTGACACCATGCTGCGCCTGGACCCCGAGAGCGGTGCGATGGTCCGCTGTGTCGTCCTGCGGCCGGCCGACGGTGGGAACGGCCGGATGGTCGTCACCATCCATCATCTCGTGGTCGACGCGGTCTCCTGGCAGACCGTTGTCGCCGACCTGGTCAACGCGGGGGCGCAGCGCGCCCGCGGGGAGGAGATCTCGTTGCCCGCCGAGGGCACATCCATGCGCCGTTGGGCTGCGGCGATCGCTGATCTCGCCACCGCCCGCGCCGACGAGGCCGCGCTCTGGGACCGCATGTTGCCGGACACCGACACCCCCGTACTGGCGCCGATCGACCGCGACCGTGACCGCGACCGCGCTCTGCGAGATGTGGTCTCGCGTATACCGGCCCGCATCGCCGAGCCGGTCCTCGTCGACGTGCCGGTGGCGTTCCGCACCCGCGTCAACGACGCGTTGCTGGCGGCACTTGGTAGTGCACTCGCCCGTTTCCGGGCCGAGCGCACGCCCGGAACGCCGTTGACCAACCTGACCGTGCTCGTCGAGGGGCACGGACGCGAGGAGCACGTCGCCCCGGGCGCAGATCTCACCCGCACAGTCGGGTGGTTCACCGGAATCGCGCCGGTGACCTTCCCGGTGACTGCGTCGACGTCCGACGCTTCGGTCGTCGGTCTGGTCAAGGGTGTGAAAGAAGCGCTGAACGCGTTGCCCGACAACGGCATCGGTTTCGGCGTGCACCGCTACCTCACTCAGGGTTCACCGGTCGCCGACCGCCCGATGCCCGAGGTCACCCTCAACTATCTGGGGAACGTGGCCGAATCGTCTGCGGACGCCACGGACGTGTCCTCGGATGTCGCATTCCTCCCAGCCGCGGAGCGGTACCTGCTGCCCGGCACGGTCAACGGCGGAATGGTCGTACCGGGCAACCTCAACGCGAACATCTCGACCGTGAGCACGGCAGACGGACGTGAGCTCGAGGTCGCGTGGAGCCATTCGCCGTCGGCAGTGTCCGACGACGAGATGCAGAAGCTGGACAGGTATTTCCTCGAGGCGCTCTCGGCGATTGCCGACGCGGTCGCGTCGTCGGGGGATGTGGGTTACTCGCCGTCCGACATTCCCGCCGCGAATCTCTCGCAGACCGATATCGACCGGTTGGCGGCTGAACACCCGGGTGCGAAGCTCTGGTCGCTCTCACCGTTGCAAAAGGGTCTGCTGTTCCAGGCCGAACTGGCGACGGCCGGCGACGAAGTCGACGTCTACGTGTCGCAGTCGGTCATCGGCGTCGCCGGGGACGTCGACGAAATGCGCCTTCAGCGAGCGGCCGATGCGGTCACACGGCGACACGCTGCACTTCGTTCTTCGTTCTTCCGAGCCGAAAGCGGCGAACCGGTAGTCGTGGTCCGTTCCTCGGTCAGCACGCCGATCGGTGTCGAGGACCTCTCGGAGCTCTCCGATGACGACGCGAGTGCGCGGCTCGATGCATTGGTGGACCGCGAGTACACCCGCCCCTTCGATCTGAGCCGTGCGCCGCTGCTGCGGTTCCTGCTTGTGCGGATGCCGGGTGGCAGGTGCGCTCTGGTGTTCACCAACCATCACATCATCATGGACGGTTGGTCTGCGCCGCTCGTGCTCGCCGACCTAGTATCGGTTTACCGAACCGGTACCACGGTGACCGACGCCGGCGTCTCGAAGGGCGCCGAGTTCGCCGACTACCTGCGATGGCTCGCGTCGCAGGACTCGAACGCCGGTCTGCGGGCGTGGCAAGAGGTCCTGGCACCGCTGGAAGAGCCGACGATCGTGGGGTCGAGCCGACCGGGAGCGCAGGAAGCACTGCCCGGGTCGACCCACTTCACCCTGGATGAGCGCCGAGTACTCGAGTTGAATGCGCTGGCGCGTTCGCTTGACGCCACGGTGGCCGAAGTGGTCCAGTTTGGTTGGGCCGTCCTCCTCGCACGTGTCAGCGGTACTCCGGTTGTGTCTTTCGGAGAGACGGTCTCGGGTAGGCCGTCGGTGCTGGAAGGCATCGATCGGGCAGTCGGGCTGTTCATCAACACGATTCCGGTGGTGGCCGAGGTCGACCCTGGCGTCCGTGTCGCGGATGGTATTCAGGCACTGCACTCCTCGAAGCTGCGTGTCCTCGATCACCAGCACATCGGACTGTCGGAGATCTTGCAGGTCTCACCGTTTGACGGTCTCTTCGACACGCTCTTCGTGTTCGAGTCCTATCCGATCCAGCTCGGCGAAGCCGCCGCTGCCGACCGGTCCGCGGATCTGCAGATCGACGACGTCGAGATGAAGGACGCCACCCATTACGCCATGACCCTCGAGGTCTCGCCGATCGGTGGGGAGCTTCGTCTGACACTCAAGTACCGTCCTGCCCACGTGTCCCGGGCCGCGGCTGAGACTTACATGACGATGCTCGAGCGGATTCTCGCCCAGGTGCCCGACCCGGGTCTGCGGGTGGACGATATCCGCGTCCTCGACACCGACGAAGCAGGCACGGTTCTGGCGGTGTCGACGGGTGAGTCGCGGGAGTTGGTGCCGGAGACGGTTGCTGATGTGTTGGCGGCGGGTGTGGCTCGTGATCGGGATGCGGTGGCTCTGGTGTTCGAGGGCCGGTCGGTGTCGTATGGCGAGTTGTCTGATCGTGTGGCGGTGTTGGCGCGTGCGTTGATCGATGCCGGTGTGGGTCCGGATGTGGCTGTGGGTGTGTGTGTTCCGCGGTCGGTGGACATGGTTGTGGCGATTCATGCGGTGGTGTCGGCGGGTGGGCAGTATGTGCCGATCGATACCGGTGCTCCGGTTGAGCGTGTGCGGTACATGGTGGAGACCGCGGGTGCTGAGTTGGTGTTGGTCGGTCCTGGGCCGGTTCCGGCGGCGGTGGCTGATTGTGGTGCGCGGACGTTTGTGGTGGATGCGTCGGGTCCGGTGGTGGGTGATACGTGTCCGGTGACTGCTGCGGAGCGTCGTGGTGTGTTGTCGGTGTCCTCGGCGGTGTACACGATTTTCACGTCGGGTTCGACGGGTCGGCCCAAGGGTGTGACGTTGCCGCATGCGGCGGTGGTGAACCGGTTGTGGTGGGGTCTGCATCAGTTGCCGATCGATGAGTCGGATGTGGTGGTGCTCAAGACGCCGTACACCTTTGATGTGTCGGTGCCGGAGTTGTTCGCGCCGTTCATGGTGGGTGCGACGGTGGTGGTGCTCAGGGCTGATGGTCATCTGGATCCGGTCTATGTCGCGGAGACGATCCGGGAGACTCGGGCGACGATGGTGCATTTCGTGCCGTCGATGCTGTCGGTCTTCCTCGATCTCGCGGGACCACGTCGCCTCGAGGGCTTGACCAGCCTTCGCCACGTCGGCATTTCGGGTGAGGCGTTGCCGCCTGCGGTGGCGGGGCAGGCGTTGGCGGCGGTTCCGTCGGCGGAGTTGTACAACTTGTATGGTCCGACCGAGGCGGCGGTGGAGATCACGTATCAGCGTGTGGGTCGGGCTGATGGTGTGTTGAATGTGCCGATCGGTCGGCCGGTGTGGAATTCGACGTCGTTTGTGTTGGATTCGCGTTTGCGGTTGGTGCCTGATGGTGTGGTCGGTGAGTTGTATGTCGGTGGTGTGCAGTTGGCGCGTGGGTATGCGGCGCGTCCGGATCTGACTGCTGAGAGGTTTGTGGCTGATCCGTTCGGTGGGCCGGGTGAGCGGTTGTATCGGACCGGTGACTTGGTGCGGCGTAATGCTGGTGGGGACTTGGAGTATCTGGGGCGTACCGATTTCCAGGTGAAGTTGCGGGGTCAGCGGGTCGAGCTCGGTGAGATCGAGGCGGTGTTGGCGGGTGCGCCGGGTGTGGTGCATGCGGCGGCGACGGTGGTCAGTGCTGCTGGTGGTGAGCATCTGGTCGGTTATGTTGCGGGTGGTCCGGGGGAGCGGTTGGACCTCGAGGCGATCAAGGCGTCGGTTGCGGTCGGGTTGCCGGAGTACATGCGTCCCACCGCGTGGGTGGTGCTGGAGGATGTGCCGCTCAACAGTGCGGGCAAGTTGGATCGGAAGTCGTTGCCGGAGCCGGAGTTCACCTCGGCGGAGTATGTGGGGCCGGAGTCCGATCTGGAGCGGGTGATCGCGGATGTGTTCGCCGATGTGCTCGGGGTCGAGCAGGTCAGTGTGGTGGAGTCGTTTTTCGATATCGGTGGGAACTCGTTGTCGGCGACACGGCTGGCGGCGCGGGTGGCCGATGCGCTCGATGCCGAGGTGACGGTGCGGATGGTGTTCGATGCGCCGTCGGTGCGTGAGCTGGCGGTGCGGGTGGATGTCGGTTCGGTGCAGGCGCTTCCGCCGATCGTGGCGGGTGCGCGTCCGCAGCGGTTGCCGTTGTCGTTTGCGCAGCGGCGGATGTGGTTCATCAATCAGTTCGATGCGTCTTCGGGTGCGTACAACATCGTGGCCGGGTTGCGTTTGACCGGTGACCTCGACACCGACGCCCTGCGCGCAGCGGTCGGTGACGTCATCGAACGTCACGAAGTGCTGCGCACCACGTATCCATCGGTGGACGGCCAACCGGTGCAGCAGATCTGGCCCGTCGACCGGGCGCGCCCCGCGCTGGATTGGGCCGACGAGACCGATCTCGACGCGCTGTACGCCTCTGCGGCGCGAGGTTTCGATGTCACCGCGGATCTCCCGGTACGGGTTCGTTTGCTCCGGGAGGCAGCCGACCGTCACGTCTTGGTGGTGGTGCTTCATCACATCGCCGGTGACGCCGAGTCCATTCGGCCGCTGGTCACCGACGTCGTCGTCGCGTACGACGCGCGCCGACGCGGTGAGACCCCGCAGCTGGCCCCACTGGCGATCCAGTTCGCCGACTTCGCCGTCTGGCAACGCGACGTCCTCGGCGATGCCGACGACCCGTCGTCGATCGTCGGACGGCAGGCCGGCTACTGGCAGGACCAGCTGGCCGGCTCACCCGACGTGATCGACCTCCCTGCCGACCGTCCGCGTCCGCGGGTTGCGTCGATGGGCGGCGCGTCGGTTCCGTTCGAACTACCCGCCGACGTGGTGACACGAGTCATCTCGGTGGCGCGTGAGCGCGGCATCACTCCCTTCATGGTTCTCCACGGAGCCCTCGCCGCCCTGATCTCTCGCCTCGCTGCGGTGGACGACATTACGATCGCGACCCCGGTCGCGGGGCGCGGCCGTCCGGAACTCGACCCTCTCGTGGGCATGTTCGTCAACACCCTCGTCCTGCGCACCGGCGTCGAGCCGTCGATGACGTTCGACCGTCTGCTCGACGATGTGCGCCGGGTGGACCTCGACGCTTACGCGAACGCCGACGTACCGTTCGAATACCTCGTCGAGAAACTGAACCCGGTCCGCTCGCAGGCCTTCGCGCCGCTCGCCCAGATATTGCTCAACGTCCTCGACGACACCGACGAACCGGTGTCGCTGGCCGGATTGCACATCGCACCGATGCAGACCGGCGACCGACCCAGTCAGTACGACCTCACCGTCGAGGTCCTGCAGGGCGCGGAAAGCTCGGCGTGGAGTGGCGTCATCCGCTACGCGACCGACCTGTTCGACCCGGCCACCGTCGGCACCTTTGCCGACCGGCTGCTCCGAACCGTCGAGACCCTGGTCGCGCGGCCTGACTCCGCGATCGGCGATGCCCCAGTCTTCGGCGACGTCGACTCGGAGGTCTCGGCCTGGTCCACCGGCGACCGGGTTCCGCTGCCCACCGCAGTGCTGCCGGATCTGCTCGCAGCCCAGGTGGCACCGAACGCACGGCGTACCGCACTCGTGTCCGGCGACCGCGAGATGAGCTACCGAGAGTTCGGTGCGCGTGTCGCGGAGACCGCGCGGGAGCTCATCGCGCGGGGAGTCGGACCAGACGTGGCCGTCGCGGTGTCCATTCCGCGTTCGGTCGAGATGCTCGTCGCCGTTCACGCCATCGTCACCGCCGGCGGACACTATGTGCCGGTCGACGTCGACGCGCCCGAGGACCGCGCTCGCTACATGCTCGAGACCGCCGACACGCGGCTTCTGCTGGTGGCCGCCGACGCACCGGTCTGGTCCGGTACCACCGACGTGGATCGCATCGTGATCGACTGTTCCTCCGAGGTGGACGTCGCGACGCCGGCGGTCACGGACGACGAGCGTGTCGCCCCATTGAGACCAGCGTCGGCCGCCTACACCATCTTCACGTCCGGATCGACCGGACGTCCGAAGGGTGTGACGGTCTCCCATGAGGCGATCGTGAATCGTCTGCAGTGGATGCAGTCCCGGTACGCCCTCAATGCGGCAGACGCGGTCCTGCAGAAGACCCCGTACACCTTCGACGTGTCGGTGTGGGAGTTGTTCTGGCCGTTGCTGACCGGCGCGCGACTCGTGATCGCCGAGCCCGATGGACACCGCGACCCGATGTACCTCGCCTCACTGATCGCGACGCAGCGGGTCACGACCCTGCACTTCGTGCCGTCCATGCTGTCGACCTTCGCCGACGTTCTCGCAGGCCAGGACTCCGCGGATCTCCGTTCGGTGCGGCAGGTCTTCACCTCCGGCGAGGCGCTCGCCCCGGCGGTGGCGGGGACCGCACTCGAGTTGCTGGCCGGAGCGAGCCTGCACAACCTGTACGGTCCGACCGAGGCTGCGGTGGATGTCACCGCGCACGAGGTGTTCGCCGGTGATCCGGCGATACCGATCGGTGCCCCGGTGTGGAATACGAGCGTCCACGTCCTCGATGCACGCCTGCGCCCGGTCCCGATCGGGGTGGCAGGTGAGCTGTACCTCGGTGGCGTTCAGCTGGCGCGCGGCTACGCCGGCCGTCCGGATCTCACCGCCGACAGGTTCGTCGCAGCACCTTCGGGTGCCCCCGGGCAGCGGCTCTACCGCACAGGTGACCTCGTTCGGTGGGCACGCGAGGGGGAACTGGAGTACTTGGGGCGCACCGACTTCCAGGTCAAGCTTCGTGGTCAGCGGATCGAACTGGGCGAGATCGAGGCTGTGCTTGCCTCCGCGCCCGGGGTGGTGAACGCCGCAGCCGCGGTGGTGTCGGCTCATGGTGGCGAACAGCTCGTCGGCTACGTCTCCGTTGCCGGGGCGGTCGATCTGGACGCCGTCAAGACGGTTGCAGCCGAGCATCTCCCGGAGTTCATGCGACCCACCGCATGGGTGGTGCTGGACGAGATGCCGCTGACCACTTCGGGCAAGATCGATCGAAAGGTGTTGCCCGCGCCGGTCTTCGAGGCCGCGGAGTACGTGGGCCCCGAAGACGAGAAGGAGTCTGCGATCGCCGCGGTGGTCGCCGACGTGCTCGGGGTCGAGAAGGTCAGCGTTGTCGAGTCGTTCTTCGACCTGGGCGGCAACTCGCTCTCTGCGACCCGGGTCGCCGCGCGGGCCGGTGAGATCTTCGGTGTCAATCTCGGAGTGCGAACGATCTTCGACGCGCCATCGGTGCGTGAGCTCGCCGCCGCGGTGTCCGAGCAGGATGCGGCGCTCGCACCCATCGTCGCAGTGGACCCGCGACCGGAACGGATACCGCTGTCCTTCGCCCAGCGACGCATGTGGCTGGTCAACCAGTTCGACACGGATTCGGCTGCCTACAACATCCCGACCGTGCTGCGTCTTACCGGTGACCTCGACACCGACGCTCTGCACGCGGCGATCGTCGGTGTGGTCCGCAGGCACGAAGTCCTGCACACGTCATTCCCGGCCGTCGACGGCGAGCCGTACCAGAAGGTCGGACGCGCATCGACGATCGCAGCCCGGTTGGACTGGGACGTCGTGGACTCCGAGGAGGAGATCGCCGGGGCCGTCGACCGCGGATTCGACGTCGCCAAGCAGTGGCCGATCCGGATCCGGTTGTGGCAGGTCGACGACGGCGAACACATCCTCGCGATCGTCGTGCACCACATCGCCTTCGACGGCGAATCGATGGGCCCGTTCGTCTCCGATCTCGTCGCGGCGTATCTCGCCGAGATCGAAGAGCGCGACCCCGACCTCGCCCCGTTGGAGGTCCAGTTCGCCGATTTCGCGATCTGGCAGCACACCGTGCTCGGGGCGTTCGACGACCCGTCGTCGACCGTCGGCGGACAGCTCGACTTCTGGAGGAGTGCGCTGGCCGGGCTCCCGGACCTGGTGGAGTTGCCCACCGACCGTCCCCGGCCGGCAGTCGCCACCCGGCAGGGTGATCGGGTCGAGATGTCGATCCCCGCGGAGATCGCCGACCAGATCGGCAAACGGGCCACCGAACTCGGTGTGACACCGTTCATGGTGGTGCACGCGGCGTTGGCCGCCATGGTCGCCAGATTGTCGGCGAACGACGACATCGCCATCGGCACACCCGTCGCGGGCCGCGGCCAGGCGGTGCTCGATCCGCTCGTCGGCATGTTCGTCAACACCCTCGTCCTGCGTACCCAGGTCGACTCGGGGGCGTCGTTCGCCGATCTGCTGGACCGTGCGCGCGCAGCCGATGTCGAGGCGATGTCGAACGCCGACGTCCCCTTCGAAGTGGTCGTCGACGCGCTCCGGCCGACACGATCGGATGCGTTCGCGCCGTTCACCCAGATCTGGCTCACGTTCGACCAGACTGCTCTGCCCGAGCTGGCCGGTTCAGATCTTGCGGCTGGGGAGATAGCCGGCCTGCAGGTCGCGCCGGTCATCACCGGCTCGGTCCCGGCCCGCGTCGATCTGCTGGTCGGAGTCGTGCCCGGCGAGGGCGACTGGCGTATCGCGCTGCTGTACGCCACCGACCTGTTCGAGGCGACCACCGTGCTGACCTTCGGCGACTATCTCGTCGGAATCCTCGAGGCGGCACTGGCGGATCCGTCGGTGGCAGTGGGTGACCTCCCCCTGCGGGCGCGGGACCACGGTGGCCCCGCGGCGGCCCAGGCGCCGGAGTCCTCCTCGGTCGCCGGAGGCGCCGGCTACCGGGTACTCGATCCGCTGGAGGGCACAGACCCAGAGGTACTCGCCGTCAGCGGTCCGAGCACCGCACCGGTCCTGCTGCGGGAGATCTTCGCCGAGGCCGCCACGACCTGGGGACCACGCCAGGCAGTCGTCGACGCAGAGGGAGCGACCCTCACGTACGCGCAGCTCGACGCAGAGTCCAACCGGCTGGCCCGATGGCTGCTACGCCGCGGGGTCGGGACCGAGACCCTGGTCGCCCTCGCCATCGGCCGCTCCGCCCGGTTGTTGACCGCGATCTGGGCGGTGGCCAAGACCGGTGGCGCATATGTGCCCATCGATCCCGACTATCCGTCCGAGCGGGTCGCGGCGATGGTCGAGGACTCCGGAGCCGTTCTCGGCCTCAGCGTCTCAGGGTCCGGCGAGCTGCCGCGGGGCCGGTTCGGCAGCTGGGAGCGTCTCGACGATCCCGGCGTCGTCGCCGAGATCGAGACGATGAGCGCCGATCCGATCGTCGATGAGGAACGGCCGACACCGACGCGGGTGCACAACACCGCCTACGTGATCTTCACGTCGGGATCGACCGGGCGGCCGAAGGGTGTCGTCGTCACCCACACCGGTCTCGCGAACTTCGCCGCCGAGGAACGGAAGCGTTCCAGCGCAGACGAATACAGTCGCGTGCTGGGCTTCGCGTCGCCGAGCTTCGATGCGTCGGTGCTGGAGTACCTGCTGGCGACCGTCAGCGGTGGTGTCCTGATCTACCGTCCGAGCGAGGCGGTCGGCGGGCCGGAGCTGCAGGACTTCATGATGCGGCAGGCGGTCACCCATACGTTCTTGACGCCGACGGTCCTGTCCACGTTGCAGTCCACGGCGCTGCCGGCCCTGCGCGTCGTCTACGCCGGCGGCGAAGCGGTGCCTCAGGCACTCAAGGACGACTGGGCGACGATGCGTCGGATCCAGAACCTGTACGGCCCGACCGAGACCACCATCGGTGTCACCATCAGCGAGCCGATGCATATCGGTGCGCCGGTGTACCTGGGCCGTCCGATCGACGGCGTCGGGCTGCTGGTCCTCGACAACCGGCTCAAGCCTGTGCCCGTCGGAGTGCCCGGTGAGCTGTACGTCGTCGGACACGCCATCTCGCGTGGCTACCTGGACCACCCGGCGCTGACCGCGGTGCGGTTCGTCGCCAATCCGTACGGGATTCCCGGGGACCGCATGTACCGGACCGGTGACGTCGTGCGGTGGCGCAAGGACGACTCCGGCCAGGTCGTACTCGAGTACTCGGGCCGCAGCGACGACCAGGTCAAGCTGCGCGGTCTACGCATCGAACTCGGGGAGATCGAGAGCACGCTGACCTCGCACCGTGCCGTGGACTCCGCGGTGGTGGTCGGGGTCGGCGGGTCGGTGGCAACGGCGCTGGCCGCATACGTGGTCGGCGACCGCGACTCGATCGATGTGACCGAACTGCGGACACACCTGTCCGAACGGCTACCGGCGCACATGGTTCCGGCGTCGATCACGGTGCTTGACTCTCTGCCGCTGACACCGGTCGGCAAGCTCGACAAGGCCGCACTCCCAGAGCCGGTCATCGAGGTGGGGGAGTACGTCGCCCCGGCCGACGATGCCGAAGCCCATGTCGCCGCGGTATTCGCCGATGTGCTCGGCGTGGAACAGGTGTCGGTCACCGACTCGTTCTTCGATCTCGGGGGCAATTCTCTGTCGGCGACCAGGGTCGTCGCCCGTGTCAGCGAACGCCTCGGCCGGCCGGTCTCCGCGCGTGACCTGTTCGATGCGCCGAGCGTGCGTGCCCTGGTGGCCGGCACCGCTGGACGTGACGCCTCGGGTCGCGAACCCCTGGTCGCGGGTCCGCGCCCGGTCCGCATCCCGCTGTCCTACGCCCAGCAGAGAATGTGGTTCATCAACCAGTTCGACACCACCTCACCGGCGTACAACGTGCCCGTCGCATTGCGGGTGGCCGGTGACCTCGACCTCGACGCGCTGCATGCCGCGGTCACCGACACGGTGGCACGACACGAGGTGCTGCGCACCGTCTTCCCCGCCGAGGACGGCACCCCTCACCAGCAGGTGCTCGACGTGGATGAGGCCGCCCGACGCCTGGACTGGCGGACGGCCGGGAGCGCCGACGACATACGTGCCGCTGCCGTCGAGGGTTTCGACGTCAAGCGCGATCTGCCCATCCGGGTCCGGGTGGCCGAGGTCGACGCCGGCGACCACCTGGTGCTCCTCGTGACCCATCACATCGCCTCGGACGGCGAGTCGGCCCCCGTCCTCGCCCGCGATCTGGTCACCGCATACGCCGCCCGGGTCAGCGGCCGGGCACCGGAATGGCGGGCCCTCCCGGTGCAGTACGCGGACTTCGCCCTGTGGCAGCGCCGGGTTCTCGGAGACCCGGACGACCCCTCTTCCGTTCTCGCGGCACAGATCGAATACTGGCGGGGGCGCCTCGTCGACCTGCCTGAGGTGTTGCCCCTGCCCACCGACCGCCCACGGCCGCCGGTGTTCGATCCGACCGCGGGCCGGGTCGACTTCACCATCGAGCCCGCGGTCATGGGCGCGGTGGGTGAACTCGCCGGTGCCGTCGGCGGGACACCGTTCATGGTCGTCCACGCCGCGCTCGCCGCGACCCTCGCACGCGTGGCCGGGACCGACGACATCGCGGTCGGCGCGGCCGTCGCCGGACGTGGCGAGGCCGCACTCGACGAGATGGTGGGCATGTTCGTGAACACGGTGGTGTTGCGAACCGTCGTCGACTCTGCGGAGTCTGTCCGCGACTTGCTCGCCCGCGTTCGGCAGGAGGATCTCGACGCGTTCGCGCACGCCGATGTGCCATTCGAGCAGATCGTCGAAGCGATTGCGCCGCAACGATCCACCGCGCATGCACCGCTCTTCCAGGTCGGCTTCAACTATCTCGTGGAATCCGACCAGGAAGACATCGCCGAGGCACTCACGTCGTTCGGGGTGGGCTTCGAGGAAGCCGCCGCCCCCGCGACGAAGTTCGACCTCGCCTTCGCTTTCACCGAACGTGCCGGTGAGTCCGACGCCCGGGAACTCCGCGGTGAGGTCTCCTTCGCCGCCACACTTTTCGACACGGATACCGTCGACCGTTTCGTCGGTGTGCTCCGCCTGGTCCTGGCCGCGATGACTGCGGATCCGGACCGACCGGTCGGGGAGATCGCCATCGTCGACGACGAGACACGCGCTCGGCTGGCGCCTGTGGCCCTCGCCCGTACCGAGGGTGTCCAACCGGCCACCTTGACCGACATGCTCGCCGCGCGAGACCTCGACCTCGATCGCCCCGCGGTGATCGAGGGGGACCGGGTCATGACCTACCCTGAGTTCGAGGCGGTGACCAACAGGTTCGCCCGAGAACTCATCGAACGTGGCGTCGGTCCGGAAATTCCCGTAGCAGTTGGCATCTCGCGGTCCATGGAGTCGGTGATCGCGGTGTGGTCGGTCATCAAGGCCGGCGGCGCCCACCTTCCGGTGGATCCGCGGCACCCCGCCGACCGGATTCGTCACATGCTCACCGATTCGCGGGTGTCGGTCGGTGTGACCGTCGCGGGCGACGCGGCGTCCTTCCGTGGGCTGACCGACACCGACTGGGTGGTGCTGGACGATCCCGCGACCGGCGCCCGGATAGCGGGTCGGTCGGATGCCCCGATCGCCGACGGTGAACGCCTGGCGGCGGTTCGCCTCGACAACCTCGCCTATCTCATCTACACCTCGGGATCGACCGGGCGGCCCAAGGCCGTGGCGGTTTCCCACCGCGGCATCGCCGACCTCCTCTCCCGGCAGCTCACGGTGTCCGGGAAGGGGCCCGACGTGCGGGTGCTGCACGTGGCGTCACCGAGTTTCGACGCTGCGTTCTTCGAGTTGATGTGGGGTTACCTACCCGGTTTCACGACCGTGATCGCGCCGGCGGATGCCTATGCCGGCGAACCTCTGGCAGAGGTGGTCACGGCGGGCGGCGTCACCGACATGGTTGTCACGCCGTCCGTTCTCGGGACCCTGTACCCAGAGTTGATTCCCACGGTCCGTCACCTCCTGACCGCAGGCGAGCCCTGCCCGCCTGAGCTGGTGGCCCGCTTCGCGAACCTGAGTCCGATCTGGAACTTCTACGGTCCCGCCGAGGCCACGGTGCTGTCCACCGTCGGCGCGATGGTGCCGGACCGTCCGATCACGATCGGGCGCCCGATCCCCGGCTTCGCCGTGGTGCTCCTCGACAATCGTCTGCAGCCCGTTCCCGTGGGAGTCGTCGGCGAAATCTACGTCATCGCCGATGGCGTCGGCCGCGGATACCTCCATCGACCCGATCTCACGGCCGCGCGCTTCGTAGCCGCGCCGTTCGCGTCCCCCGGCACACGCATGTACCGGACGGGCGACCTCGCTCGCTGGACCGTCGACCACGAACTTCTCTACGCAGGACGCTCGGACTTCCAGGTCAAGATCAACGGTCAGCGAGTCGAGCTGGGGGAGATCGACGCCGCGCTGAGCGAGGAGCCGGGAGTCGATCAGGCGTTCACGCTCGGGATGGACAGTCCGACGGGGACCAAGCGCCTCATCGGCTACGTGGTGACCACGGAGCCTGCCGCCTTCGACGCCGAAGCCGCGCGGAAGCGACTGGCCGGGCGGCTCGCGGAATACATGGTGCCGTCGGCGATCGTGGCAATGGACGAGGTTCCACTCACGCCGACGGGCAAGCTCGACCGGACGGGTTTGCCGGTCCCGGGAATCGTCGACAACGACACCTTCGAGTCCCCGGCCACCCCGACCGAACAGGTCCTTGCCGACGTCTTCTCGATGGTCCTGGGTGACCCCCAGATCTCGGTTACCCGTTCGTTCTTCGAACTGGGCGGCGACAGCATCATGTCCATCCAGTTGTCCTCGCTACTCCGTGCCGCTGGACTGACCGTCACCCCGCGGGACATCTTCGAGTACCGCACGGTCCGGGCCCTGGCCGCTGTCGCCCGTAGTGGTGAGGGCGAAGTCCTCGCCGAATTGCCTGGTGGCGCAACCGGTCCGGTTACCGCGCCCCCGATGGCGCACTGGTTGCTCGAGCATGCCGCCACCCTCGCCGACATTGCCGACTTCTCCCAGTCGGCGGTACTGGCCCTACCCGACGTGTTCACCGAAGAACAACTCGCCCAAGTCATCTCGGCGGTCGTCGCCCACCATCCGATGTTGTCGGCGACGTTCGCGGTTGACGACGACGGCGTGCCGGTCCTGACCGCGGGCGGGCCGTTCGACGCGACAGCCGCGATCAGCATGATGGAGACCTCGGCACGACCCGGCGAGACAGAGTTCACTTCCACCGTGCTCGATGCCCACCGGCAGGCCCTCGGCCGACTCGATCCTGCGACCGGCACGATGGCGCAGTTCGTCGCGCTCCGGCCCACCGATGGGGAGAACGGCCGTCTACTCGTCGTGGTCCACCACCTGGCCGTGGACGCGGTCTCCTGGCAGGTGCTCGTCACCGATCTCGCCACTGCATGGGCTCAGGTGGCCGCCGGTGCGGTCGTGGAACTGCAGCCGGTTGGCACGTCGTTCCGCCGGTGGGCGGACGTACTCGCCGGCCTCGCCGACTCGAGCGACGCCGACCGGGCGTTCTGGAGCCGCCAGCTGCCCGCGGGGCCGCAGGCGTGGGCACCCCTCGATCGTGCCCGGGACAGGATGTCTACCGTCCGGAGCCTGGCCGTCGAGGTTCCCGCGGATGTCGCCGAACCGTTGCTCGTCGACGTACCGGCCGCCTTCCGATCGGCCGTCGACGACGCACTGATCGCAGCCCTCGCCGTCGCCGTCGGTGCGTCGGGAGAACTCGGGTCGGTACCGGTGCTGCTCGAAGGACACGGTCGGGAGGAGGAGGTCGCGCCGGGCGCGGATCTCGCCCGCACCGTCGGCTGGTTCACCTCGATCATGCCGATCGAAGTCGACGTGGCCGGCAGTACTCCCGCTGACGCCGCGGCACTGGTCCAGCGTGTCAAGGCGGTCAAGGAGACACGCCGGTCCATGCCTGCCCGGGGCCTGTCCTTCGGCTCCGCCCGCTACCTCGACCCCGCGTCGGGTCTGCGCGACCGGCCGCTACCCGAGGTGAGCTTCAACTACTTCGGCAACACCGCGGCGGCGGTGGAGAACGGTGACCTGGTCCCGTTCACCCCGGTGCCCGAGCGCTACAGCCTCCCGCCGACCGCATCGGGGGCGATGGCGGTCTCCGCGGTGCTCTCGGTGAACGTGTCGACGATCGTCGTCGACGGACGCCGAGTGCTGCACGCCGAACTCACCTTCCCGTCGGCGGTCCTCGACGACGCCGAGGTGACCGAGATCGCCGGTCGCTGGCTCGAGGCACTGCGGACTCTCGTCGGCTGGGTCGGCGACGGCGGCGTCCCGGGCCGGACTCCGTCGGATGTCTTGGCTCCCGGGCTGACCCAGGCGGAGGTCGACGATCTCACCGCACGTTTCGGCGACGCCGAGATCTGGCCGCTGTCCCCGCTCCAGCGCGGACTCTTCTATCAGGCCGAGCTGGCAGCGGAATACGAAGCGGCGGACGTGTACGTCACCCAGGCCACGCTGTCACTGCACGGGACGCTCGAGCCGGACCGGATGCGTCACGCGAGTCGACTGTTGCTCGCACGCCATGCGATCCTCCGGTCGGCCTACGTGCGCACGAACGCCGGAACCGTCGTCGCAGTGGTCCCGCCTGAGGTCGAGCCCGAGTGGTCGGTGGTCGATCTGCGCGATGTCTCCGCCGCCGAACTCGACGACCGCCGGAACGCGGTGGCCGACGCGGAGCGGGAATCGCGGTTCGAGATGGCGCGGCCCGGACTCATCCGCTTCGCGCTGATCGCCGAACCGGGCGACCGTCACAGCCTGGTGATCACCAACCATCACATCCTCCTCGACGGGTGGTCGGGACCGCTGGTGCTCACCGATCTCCTCGTCGCCTACTTCACCGGGTCGATCCTGACCGCGTCTGATGCGTCAGGTTACGACGCATTCCTGCGATGGTTGGGCCATCGCGATCGCGACGCCGGACTGGCGGCCTGGCGCGAGACCCTTGCCGGGGTAGAGGGTCCGACACTCGTCGCCCCGACACAGATGTCGCCGGAGCAGCGGCCCCTTCCGCGCGATCTCGCGGTCGAGCTCGACGCGGCGGCGGCAGCGTCGCTGACCGAGCTAGCACGTACGCGAGAGTTGACCCTGTCCGTGGTGCTGCAGACCGCGTGGGCGGTCCTGTTGTCGCGTATGACGGGGCAGCGGTCGGTGGTGTTCGGCGAGACCGTCTCCGGCCGGCCCGCCGATCTCGACGGTGCCGAGGCCATCGTGGGGCTGTTCATCAACACCCTGCCGGTCGCCGTCGACGTCGACCCCCGCGCAACGGTTGCCGACGTCATGGGACGGCTACAGCGCGCGAAGACCGCGGTGCTGGACCACCACCACATCGGACTCGCCGAGATCGCCGCGGCGATCGGGGAGAGCGCTCTCTTCGACACCCTGACGGTGTACGAGTCCTATCCGGTCGATACGTCGAGCGCGGCGGACGCCGTCGCAGGCGGTGAACTCGAGGTCCGCGGTGTGTCCGGGCGCGACGCGACGCATTACCCGCTGACCCTCGCCGCGGCGCCGTCGGCGGGTGGTCTCACGCTGACACTGAAGTACCTGCCGGACGTGTTCGACGAGCCGACCGTCGCCGGCTTCGCCGCGGTCGTCCGTCGGCTACTGGGATCGTTCGCCGCCGACCCCGAGCGCATCATCGGGCAGATCGAGTTGCTCGACGCCGAGGCGATGACCGCACGGCTCGCGGTCACGGGTGCGACGCCGGCCCCGGTGCTCACCCTCCCCGAGATGCTGAGTGGCTCCGCGGCTCGCCATGCGTCGTCGACCGCAGTGATCTACGACGGCAGTGCACTGACCTATGCCCGCGTCGACGAACTGAGCAACTCCCTGGCCAGGATGCTGATCGAGCGCGGTGTCCGCGTGGAATCAATGGTGTTGTCGGCCTTCTCCAGGTCCGACCTGATGTACATCGCGATGTGGGCGGTGGCCAAGGCCGGCGGGGTCCTCACGCCCATCGACCCGAAGTACCCCAGCGATCGGGTGCGGATGGTCGTCGAGGACAGCGGTGCGGCACTCGGCCTGGCCGAGGCCGCGAGCGTCGAGTCGCTCCCGGCCGGACCCGAGTGGATCGTCATCGACCACGCTGCCCTGCAGACGATCTCGAACCGGTGGCCGTCCGATCCGGTCACCGACGCCGACCGTGGGGCGCCGATCCGCCCGCACAACGCCGCGTACGCGATCTTCACCTCTGGTTCCACCGGACGCCCGAAGGGTGTCATGGTCAGCCACACCGGCTTGCGCAACGTCGCCGACGGTCTACGCGACAAGCACCGTTCGGGCCCCTCGTCGCGGTGGCTGGCAGTCAGCTCACCGGCCTTCGACGCCACGATGCTCGAGGTACTGGGCGCGTTCCCGAACGGAGCCACCCTGGTGGTGTCACCGGCGGACACCTACGGCGGACCGGAGCTGACGCGTTTCGTCGACGAGCACCGAACCACTCACGCGTTCCTCGTCCCCAGTGTCGCGGCGACCATGCCCGATGTCGCCGATGGTGTACTCACGAACCTCATGCTCGGGGGCGAAGCGGTGCCCGAGACCGAGGTCGCCCGGTGGGTCACACCGGATGGCGGGCGCACCCTGTACAACGGGTACGGCCCCACCGAGACCACGATCATCGCGATAACTGCTCGCGATCTCCGGCCAGGTGCGCGTGTGGTGATCGGCGATCCGATGCCCGGTGTCGCCCCTCGGGTCCTCGACGAGTCCCTGCACCCGGTCCCGGTCGGCATGGCGGGCGAGCTCTATCTGGCGGGGCCGGAGTTGTCGCGCGGCTACGTCAACCAGAGCGGGCTGACCGCCGAGCGATTCGTGGCGGACCCCTACGGCGAACCGGGGTCGCGGATGTATCGCACCGGCGATCTCGTCAAGTGGCGGTCTGACGATCAACTCGAGTATGTGGGTCGCACGGACTTCCAGGTGAAGGTCCGCGGTCTGCGTATCGAGACCGGCGAGGTCGAGTCGGCGCTGTTGCGAGTCGAGGAGGTGACCGCGGCGGCAGTCATCGCCGTCGAGCGCCCGGCGGGCACCGCACTGGCCGGTTATGTCACGCTCTCCGGCGGGGTCGACAAGACGCCGGGGCAGATCCTGTCCGAATTGGGGGCACTGTTGCCCGCCTACATGGTCCCCTCGAGTCTGATGGTGCTCGAACGGATTCCGCTGAACCCGATCGGCAAGGCCGACCGCCGGGCTCTCCCGGAACCCGAGTTCGCCTCCACCGAGACGGTGGCGCCGCGGAACCCGTCGGAGGAGGCGATCGCCGCAGTTTTCCGCGAGGTCCTCGCGGTCGACGATGTGTCGGTGACGGCGTCGTTCTTCGACCTGGGTGGTAACTCCCTGTCGGCGACCCGGGTCGCCGGACGGCTGTCGGAACTGGTGGACCGTCGAGTCGGGGTGCGCGATCTCTTCGATCATCCGTCGGTTGCCGAACTCGCCCGGCATCTGCCCCCGCCGGACGGAACCGGTGTCGCGCCGATCGTCGCAGGGCCACGGCCTGAACGTGTTCCCCTGTCACTGGCGCAGCAGCGCATGTGGTTCATCAATCAGCTCGACACCACGTCGCCGGCGTACAACATCCCGACCGGACTGCGTCTGCGGGGGCCGCTCGACGTCGACGCCCTGCAGGCCGCGCTCGGCGACGTCGTCGAGCGCCACGAGGTGCTGCGGACGACTTATCCGTCGATCGACGGCGACCCGGTCCAGGCGATTGCCGAACCGCGAGACGCCCTGCGCGATCTCGATTTCGCCGTGGTCGAATCCCAGGAGGAACTGATCGCCGCCGCGACGCGAGGTTTCGACGTGACAGTCGACTCCCCGTTACGGGTGCGCCTGTTCGCCGAGACCTCGGACGGGCGATCGCATCTGCTGGCCGTGGTCGTCCATCACATCGCTGCCGACGGTGAGTCCATGGGACCGTTCGTGCGCGACCTCGTGGTCGCCTACGAGTCGCGCCGCACCGGATCGGAGCCGAACTGGGCGCCGCTGCCGGTGCAGTTCGCCGACGTCGCGCTCTGGCAACGCGCCGTCCTCGGGTCCGTCGACGATCGCCGATCCGTTCTGGGACGACAGCTCGACTACTGGGTCGAGCACCTCGCCGGCATTCCGGACGTCATCGACATCCCCACGGACCGCCCGCGTCCCGCCGTCGCCTCGCAGCGCGGGGCCCTCGTGGAATTCGAGGTGCCGCCCGCCGTCGCGGACAGGACGGCACAAACCGCGCGACTCCTCGGTGTGACACCGTTCATGGTGGTTCACGCAGCGCTCGCCGTGCTGCTGTCGCGACTGTCGGCAGACGACGACATCGCCATCGGCACGCCGGTCGCGGGTCGTGGCCGGCGGGAGATCGACGACCTCGTCGGAATGTTCGTGAACACCCTGGTTCTGCGCACTGAGGTGAGGCCGGGAACGACTTTCGCCGAGCTGGTCGACCAGGTCCGCACGACCGACCTCGACGCGTTCGCCAACTCCGACGTGCCGTTCGAGTATCTCGTGGAGAAGCTCAACCCCGTCCGGTCACAGTCGTTCGCGCCTCTGTCCCAGGTGATGCTGACATTCGGTCAGCCCTCGCCGTCCGCGCCGGACGCCGACGTGGACGGGGACGACCTGACTGTCGAACCGGTGGCCCCGGCCGACTATCCGGCTCAAGTCGACCTCACCTTCGGGATCACGACGGCGGGATCGGGCGATCCTTGGCACGGATCCCTGATCTACGCCACCGACCTCTTCGACGCCGCGACGGCCGAGCGCATGGCTGACCAGTTGGTACGGGTACTCGACAGCGCCACGGTGGATCCCGGCCTCGCGGTCGGCGACGTTCCGGTCTTCGACCAGGACACCGCGCAGGTGGCCGAGTGGGAATCTGGACCCGACGTGTCGGTGGCGCCCGCAGTGCTACCCGATCTCGTCGGACGACAGATCGCCGCCACCCCGGACGCGACCGCCCTGGTGGTGGAGGGCCGGGAGGTCTCTTACGCTGAGTTCGGTGGACGCGTGGCCCGTCTGGCGCGAACCCTGATCGAGCGGGGTGTCGGGCCAGACGTGCCGGTGGCAGTCGCGATTCCGAGATCGGTCGAGCTCCTGGTCGCCGTGCACGCCGTAGTCGCCGCGGGCGGACACTACGTCCCGATCGACGTGGATGCGCCGGCGGATCGGCTGCGCCATATCGCGACGACCGCAGGGGTGCGACTGGCCCTGGTGGCCGGCGCAGGAGAGCAGCTCCCAGACCTCGATCTGGACCGTGTCGTCGTCGACTGTGACGAGCCCGTCGGACGCCATGCACCCCGTTGGGTGTCGGCCGAGGAGCGCACCGGCGTCCTGCTACCGGACCACCTCGCCTACACCCTCTTCACCTCCGGCTCGACCGGGCGTCCCAAGGGTGTCGCGGTCTCGCACGCGGCGATCGTCAACCGCCTGGAGTGGATGCAGGGCGCCTTCCCGATCGCCGGTGACGACGTGGTGCTGCAGAAGACCCCGGTGACGTTCGATGTGTCGGTGTGGGAGCTCTTCTGGCCGTTGATGACCGGCGCCCGACTGGTCATCGCACGCCCGGACGGGCATCGGGATCCGCACTATCTGGCCCAGGTGATCGCCGACCAGGCGGTGTCGACCCTGCACTTCGTCCCGTCCATGCTCTCGACATTCCTCGAGGTGATCGGGCCGGACGGCGTCGGACGTCTCGACTCCGTTCGGCGGCTGTTCACTTCCGGTGAGGCGTTGCCGGTGTCCGTGGCCGCGGACGCGTCGACGAGGCTGCCGGAGGTGAGCGTGCACAACCTCTACGGGCCCACCGAGGCAGCGGTGGACGTCACCCATCACCCGGTGTCGGCGGGCGACACCGTCATCCCGATCGGCGTACCGGTGTGGAACACGACGGTGCGGGTTCTGGATGCGCGATTGCGTCCGGTACCCGTCGGGGTCAACGGTGAGCTGTACCTCGGAGGTGTGCAGTTGGCTCGTGCCTACTCGAGTCGCGCCGATCTGACGGCCGACCGCTTCGTCGCCGATCCGTTCGGTGCCCCGGGCGCACGTCTCTATCGCACGGGCGACCTCGTCCGGTGGAACGAAGGCGGGCAGTTGGAGTACCTGGGCCGCACCGATTTCCAGGTCAAGCTACGTGGTCAGCGCATCGAACTCGGTGAGATCGAGTCGGTCGCCGCATCGGCTCCGGGCGTCGCGCACGCGGTCGCGGCGGTCGTGGAGGCAGCCGGCGAAGAGCGCCTGGTGGGTTATGTCGCCGGGGCGGACCCCGCAGCCGTCGATCTGGACGTCGTCAAGGACGTCGTGGCCCGGGGCCTACCCGAGTACATGAGGCCCACTGCATGGGTCGTCCTCGAGGAGATGCCCCTCAGCGCGGCGGGCAAGATCGACCGGAAGGCTCTCCCGCAGCCTGTTGTAAAGCCGGCGGAATACGTGCCGCCGGCAGACGAGACCGAGTCGCTCATCGCCGAGGTCGTCGGCGAGGTTCTGGGGATCGAACGCGTGAGCGTGACCGAGTCGTTCTTCGACCTCGGTGGCAACTCCTTGTCGGCGGCGCGCGTCATCGGACGATTGCGTGAAAAGACCGGTCGTGCGGTCGATCTCGCGTGGCTCTTCGCAGACCCGACCGTGAGAGGTCTCGCCAGCCGTGTGCTCGCAGATCTCCGGGCCGAATCGTCGGCCGCGCTGACCGGTGACATCGTGATCCCGCTACGGGCCGAGGGACGGGGTGCGCCACTCTTCTGTGTGCATCCTGCAGGCGGTCTGGCGTGGTTCTACGGCGGTCTGGCGCCATATGTGGCGGACCGGCCGATCTACGGCGTACAGGACCCGCACGTGGTGACGGGTGAGGAACCTGCCGATTCGGTCGTGGAGATGGCGCGTCGTTATCTGAGCGAGATCCGCGCGGTGCAACCGACCGGCCCGTACCACCTGCTCGGTTGGTCTCTCGGTGGTGTGATCGCCCAGGAGATCGCGGTGCAGATCCAGGCGTCCGGAGAGACCGTCGGGCTCGTCGCGCTCATGGACGCGGCCCCGTCGGTGGCCGATCTCGCCCGCGATGATCGCACGGAGTCCGAGCCTGATGTGGCCGAACTGCTCGGGGCATGGCGGACACTGTTCGATCTGGAACCCGCCGACGGAGGGGAGGCGACGCCGGAACAGGTCGCCGAGCTGATCCGGACCCAGCTGCGGGCCACCGGACTGCTCGACGACGATCAGATCGACCGGATCATGACGAGCTTCCGCGTCGCCGACACCGTAATGGCCGAACACACGCCGTCGGCGCTGTCGGGTGACGTCGTCGTGTTCACCGCCATCGCCGACAAGGAGAATCCCGCCCGGGTGGCGGCGAGTTGGCGACCTTACGTCAGCGGCGACGTCGTGAACCACGACGTCGACGTCCCCCATCTCGGCATGGCCGATGGAGCGGCCCTCGCCCTGATCGGTCCGTTGTTGGACAAGGCACTTCGGATCTTGCCGGCACAGTGACCAGAAATGAGACCCTGGTGACAGAGTCTCGAGCAGAACGACCGAACCCAAAAGTGAAAGGACAAGACCATGACCAACCCATTCGACGACGAGAACGGTCGCTTCTACGTGCTCGTCAACGACGAGAACCAGCATTCGCTGTGGCCGACCTTCGCGGACATCCCAGCCGGATGGACCAAGGTGTTTGGCGAGGACAGTCGCGCTGCGTGCCTCGAGTACGTCGAGCAGAACTGGACGGACCTCCGGCCGAAGAGCCTCATCGAGGCCATGGAAGCGGACAAGGGCGCCGGTTCCTAAACCGCTTTGTCCGGTATCGATCTACCGGAATGTCGGGACGATCGCGCGTGAATAACAAGTTAACCAACGATTCGCAGTGCACTACCGTAACTAGAACCCCACCAGTAACATGAAGTTGCATTTTCCTCGCAGATTTGCTTGTGGAATGTGCCACAGATGCTGAAGTAGGAGTCCTCAAATTCTTTGAGGTAGGGCACACTGTGTGGAAGGGCCGCAACGTACCAACGTCTGGGGAGGCGAGGACGCCGCGGTCACGCCGAAGTGGCGGGGGGAAAGGTAGTTTGACCATGGACGATCTGCTGCACGACATTCAGAATCGTGGTGCGATCACGCCGCATCTCACTGCGGTGCGGTTGGGCGACAAGGCGCTCTCGTACGGGGAGCTCGCTGACAGTATCGAGGACTACGACACGGTGCTTGCCGACCAGGGCATGTCTCACACCGCTGCGTTTTACGCGGCGCTGATGCACTGCGTGCCCGCGCTTGCCGACATCGAGCCCGCCGAGGCCCGGCTGCAGGTGATCGGTGAGGTTCAGGCATGGCTCGGGCGTGAGCGCGGGGAGGTCGCCAGCGTGCGCCCCCGCCTTCGCGCTGTCAGCTAGGCCCACAGCACGCAACGTCTCGACGACGAGACCCGCCCGGTGACACCGGGCGGGTCTCGTCGTCTGGGACTACGTTCGTTTTGCGACGATTCGCGGGAATCTGTATTTGCGGGTGCGGGTGCTGCGAACTGGCGGTGTCGGTTCAAAGACCGAAAATCAGTGCCAGGACCAAAATGATCGGCCCGCCGACGACGACACTTCCGGCGCCACAGACGATTCCGGTGACCGCGCGACCGGTGCCTCTACGTGTCGCGGGTGCACGGCTGACCTGTCTGATCCCCACGATGCCGGCGACGATCGCGACCATTCCGAGAATTGCCCCGAGTCCGAGGACGAGGGTCATCGGAACCGCGATCAAACCGGTTGTCAGCGCCAGCGATGCGGCGGGCGCTACCGTACGGCGTACCGTCGGCGACGAATACGGCAACGGTCGGAAAGCGGGAGCCGGCCGGAAATCGATGATCGACACCGGCCGGCGAGTCGACGGTCGGGCGGGTCCGCTCGAGGTGATGCCGAGAACGGGGTTCTGGTCGGCGGAGATCTGCAGGTCCCAGAAGTCGCCCACTGGCGGGAGTGCGGCGTGGTCCGCCGGTGCCGGGCGCACACGCGGCTCTACGCGTGTGACGGGCCGCGGCGAGGGCCCAGGTGTCTGATGTTCGGCAGGAGGCGCGGCCTCTGCTGCGGAGTCTGACGCCGCGGGAAGTGAGTTGTCGTCGAGATCGTTGACCGCGGGCCATCGGTCATGACGTTCGGTGATCGCCGGTGGGAACGGCTGGGTGGGAATGTCGACGCGCACGGCACCTCCTCGCTCGACGGCTCGCTGGACGGGCCGTACCGGGGCGAGTCTACCGGCGAGGAGGAAGTGCCTGCCGGTGTCAGCGTCCGGTGGCCATTCCGGCGAGCTGGGTGACGGCGTCGGCGCTGAGCTTCCAGCCGCCGTCGGCGTCGACATAGGTGAGCTTGATGTCGACCGGGGCCGGGGCATGCGGGCTGGCGACCGAGACCATGGCGACGGCCTGCTTGTCGCCGTCCTTCGAGACGTCCTTCACGGTGTAGACCTCAGGGGTGTAGCCGGCGACCGACGAACCCTTCGCGAAGGCGATGACCGCAGCCTTGGTGGCGGGCTCCGAGGTGTCGACGACGGTGTCGATCTCGTCGGCAGGTGTCGCCGGGTCGACGGCCTTGCGCAGAATGTCCTGGGCCCTCGAGTCGCTGAGGCCGGTCACCTCGTCGATCGCGTCACCGGCGGCGGTGGAGACCTCGGACGCGGCGGACTCAACTGCAGTCGACACCTTGCTGGTGGCCTCGTCCACGTCCTCAGATGAGCAGGCGGTGGCAACGAACAGCGCGGACCCGGCCATGGCGATGGCGGCGACGGACTTCCGGATCTTCATTGATTCCCCTTCATGCGACGCCTCCGCGGATCGGCACCGCGGAGTAGTGAGCCAACACTAACCCAGCGCTGAGACGGAATTAATCGGACCGCGGTCCGGTTATGCTGGGCGAGGCTGCCAGAGCAGCAGGATCGGCACGCAACGGGAGGCGCGACATGCAGTTCGGAATCTTCAGCGTCAGCGACATCACGACGGACCCCACCACGGGCAGGACCCCCTCCGAGAACGAACGGATCAAGGCGATCGTCGAGATCGCCAAGAAAGCCGAGGACATCGGCCTCGACGTGTTCGCCATCGGGGAGCACCACAACGAGCCGTTCTTCTCGTCCTCGCCGACGACGACCCTCGCCTACATCGCCGCGCAGACACAGCGTCTGCAGCTCAGTACGGCGACCACACTCATCACCACCAACGACCCGGTGAAGATCGCCGAGGACTTCGCCATGTTGCAGCACCTCGCCGACGGGCGCGTCGACCTGATGCTCGGGCGCGGGAACACCGGACCGGTGTACCCGTGGTTCGGTCAGGACATCCGCCAGGGCATCCCGCTCGCGATCGAGAACTACCACCTGCTCCACCGTCTGTGGACCGAGGACGTGGTCGACTGGGAGGGCCGGTTCCGTACCCCGCTCACGTCGTTCACCTCGATCCCGCGCCCGCTAGACGGCGTCGCGCCGTTCGTGTGGCACGGATCGATCCGCAGTCCGGAGATCGCCGAGCAGGCCGCGTATTACGGCGACGGCTTCTTCGCCAACAACATCTTCTGGCCAAAGGAACACTTCCAGCGGCTCATCGCCTTCTACCGCGAGCGGTATGAGCACCACGGACATGGCAAGGCCCATCAGGCCATCGTCGGCCTGGGCGGGCAGTTCTTCATCAGACCGCGCTCGCAGGACGCAGTGCGCGAGTTCCGGCCGTACTTCGACAACGCACCCGTCTACGGTCACGGCCCGTCGCTCAAGGAATTCACGTCGCAGACCCCGCTGACGGTGGGCAGCCCCGCCGAATTCGTCGACAAGACGCTGTCGTTCCGCGAGAGCTTCGGGGACTACCAGCGACAGCTGTTCCTCGTCGACCATGCGGGCCTGCCATTGAAGGTTGTCCTCGAGCAGCTCGACCTGCTCGGCGAGGTCCTGCCCGAGCTGCGCGAGGGGTTCGCTCAGGGTAGGCTCGCCGACGTTCCCGACGCGCCGACACACGCGTCGCTGGTGGCCGCGCGCTCACGAGTATGAGACTCGCCGCTCCCTATAGGCAGCTGGGTATGCCGAGTCTACCCGGACATTGTGCCTGGTCCGGAATCCTCCGCCTCGCCTAAGCCTCTCGAACTTGGTAAGGTTCGCTAAGGAGGGGAGGTCCGAAAAGCGGGATTTGCGACTGGAGACCAGGATGCCGAAGCTGAGTGTGATCATTCCCGTCCTCGACGAAGAAGATGCCATCGGACCCTGTCTGGAGGCCATAGCTGCTCAGACCTATCCGGTGGACGAGTGTGTCGTCGTTGACAACAACTGCACGGACCGCACGATCGAGATCGCGCGAACCTTCGAAAATCGCCTACCCCTCAGGATCGTGGCGGAGAAGCGGGCTGGAGTTGCCTGGGCTCGTGAGCGAGGTTTCGAAGTTGCCATCGGTGACCTGTTGGGGCGCATCGACGCCGACACCCGTCTAGAACCCAACTGGGCGCAAACCGTCGTGGATTTCTTCGAACAGCGACCGGATGTCGCGGCGGCGTCGGGCGCTACGTATCCGTATGACGTCCCATTTGCCGGCTGGTTTGAGCGCAGAGTCAGGCGCATGGCGGATGCGGATCGCGGACGCGAACGAGAAAACTTATACGGCGCGAACATGGTCGTCCGCCGGGAAGATTGGGATTCGACCCGTGCCTTGCAGCTCCTCGAGACCGACTTGCTCGAGGACGTCGATCTCTGTCTGGCGTTCAAGAAGAAAGGCAAGGTCATGTGGTGGCTACCCTCGCTGGTTGCCTCGCAGTCCTATCGTCGGGTGAAATCTTCGCCGATGGCCAGCCTTCGATACGCTCTGGCGGCGCCGCGCACATACCTGCGTCACCGCGAGTACAAGACTGCTGCTGTGATCACCGGTCTCATGCCGATCTCTCTGATAGTCGGGTGGTCGTTCTGGATCGTGCTGCTGCCTTACGACATCAAGACCCAGACCTGGCACTGGCGCAATGTATTCGCCGGCCAGGGACGGGTTCTGCCGATGGACTGATCGGCCGAGCCGCGCCCGTCAGGCGCGGCCCGGCGTGTTCGTCCGCGGCCGCAGCCGCGAGTGCGGCAAGGCGGGGGCGGGCAGGTGCTGGATGTCTCCGTCGTATCCCTGTACCTGCCCGAACCGTTCGCTGTGGGCCATCCACTCTTCGCGGAATCCGACGATCTCCTCATGCGTGCGACCGATGAAGTTCCACCACATCACGATGTCCTCGCCGAACGGGGTGCCGCCGAGAAGGATCACGCGGGCCTCGTCGTCGGCGACGTTGGTCAGCGTCAGTCGCGACGCGCCCACTCCGACGTAACCGAGTTCGGTGCGCTGGAGGGGTGCGGCCCCGGTGTCGGCGACCTCGATCGTCCCGGCGTCGACGAGGATGCCGTGTTCGAAGGCGGGATCGACGTCGAGGTCGAGGGTGGCGCCGGGCGCGAAGTCGAGCTGGGCGCCGAGCAGCGGCGTGAACGTGTGCACCGGTGACCGGGTGCCGAGCAGCTCGCCGAGGAACACCTTGGCAGTGACCCCGTCCAGCACGGTGTCGTCCGGGCGGTGATGGGCGAAATCCCTTGGGGTGTCGACGGCATCGGCGGGAAGCGCGGTCCACAGCTGCACCCCGTGCAGGATCGTGGTCTCCGGCGTCGACACCTCGGTGTGGGCGATGCCGTGTCCCGCGGTCATCAGGTTGATCTCGCCCGGGCGGACCATCGCGTGATTGCCCATCGTGTCGCGATGCTCGACCTCGCCGGTGAACAGCCAGCTGACCGTCTGCAGGCCGGTGTGTGGATGCGGCGGTACATCCATGCCGCCGGTACTCGCCACGTCGTCGGGTCCGTAGTGGTCGACGAAGCACCACGCGCCGATGAGTGACCGCGACCGTTGGGGGAGGGTCCGGTGAACGGTCATCGCGCGCGGACCGCCGAGGGGTACGTCGCGTGCGGTGAGCACCTCGAGGCGAAGGCGTCCGGACCCGGTCGCACTTTCGGCGTCGGTCCGGCATTCGACCTCGGCCGGCTGGGCTTCCAGATTGCTCATGGTGACCATTCTCCCCGGCGTCGGGGATCGCGGTGCCCGGAAAGACTTCAGACGACGGTCGGGTCCTCGAATCGCATGGTGATCTTCTCCACCGAGCTGGTCATCAGCGCATGCCGGCCGAGTCGGAGTGAGCGGAGTTCGGTGGCGATCGGATGGTCGCCGAGCGTGAGGCTCGCCCCGCCGAGGCGCGTGCGGGTCCCGCTCACCGATGTCAGCCGCCAGGGGGTGAGTCGGGTGACGCCGTCGAGCTGGGAGTAGGCGTGCAGGACGGTGTCGGCGGTCGTGTCCGGGACCTTGATCCCCGGTTTGATCCGCAGATCCGCGATCAGCGCGCCGTCGGCCTCGAGCCGGCCGTGCCGGACCGATGAGGTGTGGTCGACGTCGAACTCGGCCAGGGTCTTGGGGAAGCCCCAGATCCCGCGCCCGGCCGCGAGGGTGAAGTCGCCGTCGACCGGGAGTCGGTGCACGAGGGCGCGTGCGTCGCCCTTGGCGAGCGAGCGGAGCGCCCGAAGAGGCGAGGTCGGGGGCTGCGAGGGGTCGTCGACGAGGAAACAGACACCGAACTCGTTGTACGGCCCGAGGTCGCCGTCGACGTAGTCGACGAAGACCAGCATGCACATCGCTCGTCCCGGTCGGATGCGCAGCGGACGCAGGGTGCCTGGGCGTGCGGACTCGCTGTCGATCGCTCGCTGGACCGCGGCCGCGTCGGCGGTGAAGCCCGCGACGAAACACTGCGCATGCCGGATCTCGACGGGCATGGTCACCGTGGTGCCGAGGATGTCGTGGGACGAGGGTGCGGTCACCGGTACTCCTTCTACTGCTCTGACGTGGGGGCTGCTGGAACGGATCGATGCAAGACTAGAACGTGTTCTAGTCTTGCACGGCCAGGGTGCGGGGGCGTCGTGGAAGGCGGATGTCCCCCATCCTGTGGACACCGAAGGCGACGAAACGAGACGGATTGTCGCAGGTCCGGGCCGGAAAGCGGCCGGTGTCCGACTCGTCGTATACGGTTCGCCTCGTGTGCGGACGCGCCACACTGTGTAATTGCTGAGAGACGCGTGAATGCCGCACGGTGAGCCGACGGAAGGGGGCGTCGTCGATGCCCGAGGGTAACGTCGCATCGCCGCACCGAAGGGGTGCCGCGCCGAGTCGGATGTCGACGGCGAGGTGCGCACGGTGACGGCGAACGATGTGGTGGCGGAGGGTCGTGTCATCCGCGTGGGGATGATCGACGATCACCGCTCGCCGATCTGGGGGATCGAGCGGGTGTTGGACCCGGTCGACGACATCTCGCTGGCATGCTCGGCGTCCACGGTCGCGGGCGTGCTCGCGGGGATGCCACTCGACGTCGTGCTGCTCGATCTGCGCCTCGACGACGGCACCACGCCCAGAGAGAACGTCAACACGCTCTCCGCGGCCGGTGTCGCCACGGTCGTGTACACATCCGGTGAGCATCCGGCGCTCCTGCGTTCGGCAGCCCGGGCGGGCGCGCTCGGAGTGGTACTGAAGTCGGCCGAGGAGTCCGTCATCATCGACGCGATCCGGGCGGCCGCCAAGGGGCGGGCGGTCCTGACCACCGAGTGGGCCGCGGCCATCGACGGTGACCCCGAGCTGGCCGCGGTCGATCTGTCGCCGCAGCTGCAGAAGGTGCTGGCGCTGTACGCGTCGGGGGAGACCTCTTCTCGGGTGGGAGCGGCCCTCGGGGTGTCCGCGGAGACGGTGAACGAGTACCTCAAACGAATTCGTCAGAAGTATGCAGACGCCGGCAGGCCGACCCGGACGAAGGTCGACCTGTTCAAGCGTGCGGTGGAGGACGGCTGGCTCCCGGTGCCCCAACGGCACCGGAGTCGTGGCGCTTCGGATCGTCGACAATAGGTCGATCCGGATCGGGACCAGGGACTGCCCGGTTCGGAATCAGTAGGCAGACAAGGGGAACGGTGGGGAATCAGTGGGCGATCGGCGCCGGAACAGTAGGAGTCCCCATTTCTGGGTCTACCGGGCGACCGACAGCAGCACTACTTTCAGATCATTGGGAATGACGCGTGGAGCGTGCGGCGTCGGGGGACGTGGGCGATGCGCCAGAAATTAGGGGATGGACCAGTGACGGCCACTTCAGAGTTCTACCGAACCGCACAGTCCCGGGGGGCCGTGGACCAGCGCCGGGTCGGCTCGCCGGAATCGATGCTCCACAACGGGCTCACCCGGCTTTCGGATTACCGCCCGGCCGTCGACCGTGCACCGGCGGCGCTGCCGCGGCCGAGCCTGTCCGACCGCGAGGTCGAGGTTCTGCTCGGCTGGCTCGCTGCCGAGTCGAAGGAAGAGGCGGCCGCCCGGCTCTTCATCTCGGCGTCGACCGTGAGTACCCACCTCGCACGAATCCGTGCCAAGTACACCGCGGTCGGCCGTCCGGCCCCGACGAAGACGCACCTCTTCGCCCGCGCCCTGCAAGACGGATACACCAGCCTCGATCGCTGGTGACCGACCCGTCACACGCGCGGCCTGCGGTGATCCCGGAACGGGGGTCAGCGCAGGTCGCGCGCCAGTTTCGGCCAGGTTGCGTACAGGTCGTCCTGCCAGTAGCCCCACGAGTGGGTACCGGTGGGACGTAGATTCACCTGGACCGGCAGCCCGAGTGCGCGCATCCGCTGCACCATCTGACGGGTACAGATGTCGATGGCGACCTCGATGCCGCCACCCACGACGGCCTGGTTGACCAGGTCGAAGGCGCTGCCGTCGATACTCGGATCCCCGAGCCGCTCGTGCGAACCGGGCAGGCCGGTCCCGCTGGTCATGTACACCTTGGTCCCCCGCAGCTTCTCGGCGTTGAGGTACGGGTCGTTCGCACGCCACCCCGGTCCGCTCAGCGGGCCCCACATGTTGACCATGTTCGCCCCGCCACGATCCTCGACGACCATCCGGATGTACTGCTGTCCGGCCGGATCACTCGTCCGGGCACAGCCGCTGAACGCGGCCACGGATCGATAGAGCCCCGGGGCGGCGATGGCCAGATTGAGCACCGAGGTCCCCGCCATCGAGATACCTGCGATGGCGTTCGCGCCGGTGGTCGGGAACTCCTCGTCGATGATCGGCGGGAGTTCCTCGGTTAGGAACGTCTGCCACTTGTTGCGGCCGAGTACCGGATCGTCACGCTGCCAGTCCGTGTAATACGAGAAGGCGCCGCCGATCGGCGTCACCACGTAGGCGTTCTTGTCGGCGAAGTACTTCTTGTATGTTGTCCGGGCGTCCCAGGTCGCCGAGTCCTCGCCGCCGCCGGCCCCGTTGAGCAGGTACAGAACCGGAGCCGGTCGAGACCGGTCGCGTGGCGTGAGGACGGTCACCGCGACCGACCGGTCCATCGCCGCCGAGTGCACCAACAGCGTCGTCTGCTGGGGGTCGTCGACGTAGCGGTCGATGACCCGCGATCCGGGTTCCGCGCCGGCGGGTGATGCGGATACGCAGCCGAGCGCGGCGAGTAGCGCCGTCACCGTCAACAGAACCGTCCGGAACCGTCCGCCGTTCACGCCCACCGCGCCCCACCTGTCTTCTCTGATTCATCCCACCTCTGCCGACGCAGGACGCGCCGGCCGGCGAAATGGCCCCGCCGTCAGTGTAGGCATCGTTCGCAGGCGTACTCGGCGATACGGCCTCGGCTCAGAGACGGACCTGGGCCAGGATCGGCGTGGTCGGCTGCGGGGAACCGCCCGCGGGCTCGATGGTCACCGCCAGCACCTGGGCGTCGCCGAGCCCGTCGACGACGACCGGTTCGGTGTCGCCACCGGGGATCAGACCGGCCGGGACCGGTTTCTCCGCTCCGCCGACCAGCCAGAGCTGAAAAGTGCTGTCCGGTGAGATCGGACGGCCCGGATCCCGGATGAGGGTCACCGCGCGGCCGGCGGTCTCGGAGGTGATGACGGTGATCGTGCCGCGGTCGTCCGCCAGGGGTTCGGCGGTGATGGTCGCATCACCGGCCGCGAGAACGGTGAGGACCTCCTGCTGCGTCTCGCCGACCGAGGTCGCGGCGGGCGAGGGTTCCGGTGCCGTGGTGCGGCCGATCAGGACGCCGGCGCCGAGAGCGACGACGACGGTCACCGCGGCGGCGGCGAGCACGGCCGTCGTCCGCTGTGGACCCTGTCGGCGTCCGCCGATGGGCACGGGCTCAGGAATCGGAGGCGGTGTCGGCGCATCGAATCCGGCGGCCCCGTCGAAGACGTGGGTCAGTACCCGACCCCGAAGGCCGGAAGGCGTCTCGAGTGCGTACGTGCTCGAGAATCCGGCCATCGCGGTGTGGATCTCGACGATCCGGTCCTCATAGGCCGATCGTGCGTCCGGCGGGAGCGCGGCGAGTTCCCGTTCCGCGCGGAGGGTCTCCTCCGGAGTCAGAGCGGAAACGGCATACAGCTCGATGTGATCGTCGAGCCAGGCAGACATGCGGTCATCGGGATCCGTGTCAGTGGTTGTCATGGTCAGTTCAGACATCCTCCTGCGTCCCCAAGCACTGTTTCAGGCGGCGTAGGCCGTCCCTGATGCGTGACTTGATGGTGGGCAAGGGGGTCTTGGTCTGCTCTGCCACCTCCGGATAGGTCAGACCGCCGAAGTAGGACATCTCGATGGAGCTTCGTTGCAGTTCCGTGAGCTCGCCGAGGCACGTCCGTAGCGTACGCGCCTCGTCGGCGTGGACAACCACCTCGAGCGGAATGTTGCGTGGAGTTTCCACCGAGGCAGCGCCGTAGTCGGACATCCGTTCCTGCTGGAGTTGCTCGGTGCGCACGCGATCGACGGCGCGACGATGGGCGATGGTCATCATCCAGGTGAGGACCGACCCCCGGGCGGCGTGGTACTGGCCCGCCTTCTGCCAGTACTGCAGGTAGGCCTCCTGCACGATCTCCTCCGCGTATTCGCGGTCGCGGACGACGCGGAACGCGAGCCCGTAGATGCGCGAACTCGTCAGGTCGTACAGACGCGTGAACGCGGCACGGTCCCCGGTGGAAGCCGATTCGAGAAGATCGCGCAACAAACGAGATTCGTGTCCACGTCCGTGGTCCGCATCGGGGGTCGCGCTGCCGTCGTCCGATGTCACCTCTTCACCGTAACCGGAATGGCCGGGAGTTCTCCGGCGATCCGCGATCACCGGTTTGCTGACCTTCGGTAAAGGGCAAGGGACACAGGGACGCACACGGCCAGGATGACCAACGACGAGCCCACCGCATACCCCACGGCATGGTCGGCGACCCACCCGGTCGCGGTCGGGAACATCGGTGGTGCCTCGTTCCCGAACAGCTGACGGCAGGCGGTCGCGACGGCGGTCACCGGGTTCCATTCCGCGATGGTCCGCAGGGGTCCGGGGAGGCTCTGCGCGGAGATGAACGCGCTCGACAGGAATGTCACCGGGAACATCCAGAGAAAGCCTATGCTCTGTGCCGCTTCGACATTCGGCGCCGCCAGGCCGCTCACGGCACCGACCCAGGCCATCGCGATGGCGAAGAGTCCGATGATGCCGAAGGCGATTGCGGCGTCGGCGGCGCTGCCGTAGATCCGCCAACCGATGGCCAGTCCGCAGGCGACCATCACCGCCAGTCCGACGGCGCCCAGGAGCATGTCCGAGGTGACCCGGCCGCTGATGACGCCCAGTCGGGTCATCGGCAGTGAGCGGAGGCGGTCGATGATCCCGTCCGAGGTGTCGTTCGCCAGGCCGACAGTGGTGAAAGCGGCATTGAACACGACGGTCTGCGTGAAGATCCCCGCCATCAGGAACTCGCGGTACGAGCTACCGCCGAAGGTCGCGCCGAAGACATAGGCGAAGAGGAAGACGAACATCAGCGGCTGGATCGTCGCGCTGATGAGAAGTGTCGGTATACGTTTGACGGTCAGTAGATTTCGTTCGACCAGTACTGCGGTGTCAGTGAACACGGGCTCGCTCCGATCGGCTGGGCGGAATGTCGGTTACGTCCGCGTCGGTGTCGTCTGTTCCGATGACAGGTCCGGCAAGACCGTCGACTGCCTTGCCATCTATGTCCGGTTCGGCGACCGTGAGGTACGAATCTGTTGGTGCGTCGGTGATCTGGTCGACAGTTGGAGGTTCGGTATGCCCCCGATCGGTGAGTGTCAGGAAGACATCGTCGAGCGTGGGTGTCGAGACGGATGCGTCGACGACCACGATGCCGGCCGTGGACAGCGCCCGGACCGCGGCGACCGCACTGCGGGTGCCGTCGTCGACGGGAACGGACCAGCGCACGGAATCGATGCCGATGTCACCGTCCGCGCCCGATTCGAGGCGTTCTGCCGGTCCGACGCCGATGTCGGTGAGGGATGCCGAGACCCGCGCGTCCGCGTCGTCCGTATGGGGGACAACGACTTCGACGGTGAGTATTGATCCACCGGTGGCGGACTTCAGCTCCGCTGCGCTTCCCTGGGCCCGGATCGTGCCGTGGTCGATGACGGTGATCTCGTCGGCGAGGGCGTCGGCCTCCTCGAGGTATTGCGTCGTCAGTAGGACCGTCGCGCCCGAGCTGACCTGCTCGGCGATGACCTCCCACATCTGGCGTCGGCCGCGCGGGTCGAGTCCGGTCGTCGGTTCGTCGAGGATCACCAGTGAGGGGCGGTTGATGAGGGCGCCGGCGAGATCGAGGCGACGCCGCATCCCGCCCGAGTAGGTCCGCATCGGCCGGTCGGCGGCATCCTCGAGGTTCAGCTCCGCGATCAGTTCGCGGGCACGTTCCGATGCCAGCGCACGCGGTTGCCCGTACAACTGACCGACCATGCGCAGATTCTCGAAACCGGTCAGGTTCCCGTCCACGGCGGCGTACTGGCCGGACACCCCGACGATCTTCCGGACCGCGCCGGGATCGGCGATGGCATCGATGCCGTCGACGATGACCGAGCCCTCGTCGGGGGTCATCAGCGTCGCCACCGCGCGGACCGTGGTCGTCTTGCCCGCGCCGTTGGGGCCGAGGAGGGCGTGCACGGTTCCGGTGGGGACCGAGAGATCCAGGCCGTTCAGGGCGTGGACCCGCGGGCCGCGGCCGAACAATCCGGTGCGGAAGGTCTTCTGCAGCCCGCGGAGCTCCAGCGCGTACGGTGACGCCCCACGGTCAGGGGTGTCGTCAGCGATACTGTGTCGCCCCACGGGTGACCTCGCTTCCCTCGTCCTGTGCACTTTCCATCGTCCGGATCAGGCTGGCGGGCCGCATGTCTCGCCAGTTCTGTTCGACGTACTCGAGGCATTCGTCGTGACCGGACGGGCCGAAGACGGTCCGCCAACCGTCAGGCACGGGTGCGAACTCCGGCCACAGCGAGTGTTGGTTCTCGTGGTTGACGAGCACCCGGAAGACTCCGTCGGTGTCGTCGAAGGGATTGGTCATCACTTCTCCTGTCGTGTGGCGGACGCCGGTTCTCCCGGCGATACACCGATGGCATGTACCCAGTCAGACACGTGCTCGGGCAACATCATTCGTGCATGCGTGCTGTGCGACTCGATCTCGACGACCCGTCCGGTCACCTTCGAGTACCAGGCCTCGACGGCGGGCGCGCCGGGCTGGGGGTCGACGGTGGCGGTGACGAAGCTCAGGTCGCCGTCGTAGACACGCGGCCGCCACTTCTCCGCGAGCGGTGAGGCGTGGCGGAACACCTCGTGGACCGTGCCCAGGGTGTCCCGCGCGAGGCCACCGAGCGCTCCGCCCACCGAGGAGATGATGCGGTGGGCATCGGCTACGGTGAGTTCGTCTGTGCCGGAGAGCTCTTCGCTGTCGAGGTCGAGACCGAACTCGCGCATCAGGTCGGTGATCGACGCCTCCGCGTCGAGGTCCGGCCGCTCGGAGATGACGTAACTGTCGAGCACGACGAGCCGGGCGACCTCGTCGCCGGCCTCGCGCAGCTGCACCGCCATCTCGTGCGCTATGAGTCCGCCGAGCGACCACCCGACGAGGTGGTACGGACCCTCCGGTGCGACGGTCCGGATCTGCGCCACGTAGTCCGCGGCGAGGTCGCCGATCGAGCGAGGGCAGCGCTTCCCGGACAGCGCCGGATGTTGCAGTCCGTACAGCGCCCGGCCGGCGGGCAGATGGGGCAGGAGCGAGGTGAAGCTCCACGACAGCCCGATCGCCGGATGGACGACGAACAGCGGTGGCTCGCCGGGATTCCCTGTGGTGTCACCGCGTTGCCGACGCAGCGGCAGGAGCATGTCCAGCCCCGCAGTGCCGGACTGTTCCGACGGATCGGTCGGCGCCGCCCCGTCGATCCCCAGTGCCGCAGCGAGTTCCGCCGGGCTCGGCGCGCCGAACAGTGACTGCGCGGACACCTGGCGGCCGGTCCGTTCGGTCAGGCGTGCGGTGACGGCGGTGGCCAGCAGGGAATTGCCCCCGAGGTCGAAGAAGCCGTCGTCGGCCCCGATCGTGTCCGGGGCGACTTCCAGGACCTCGGCGAAGACCTGCGCGATCGTCGTCTCCTCACCCGGCGCCGGTGCCCGACGGGTGGCGTCATCGGTGGATGCGGGCAGCGCCTTGCGGTCGAGCTTGCCGGTGGGGGTCAGCGGGATGGAGTCGAGCAGCGTCACCGAGGTCGGCACCATGTGCCGGGGGAGCCGGCGACTCACGCGGCGTCGGAGATCGGCGGGGTCCGGTGCGGCTCCGTCGGTCGCGGTGACGTAGCTGCGGAGCTTCGCCGCCGCACCGGTCCCGTCGACGAGGGTCACCGCGAAGTCGACATCCGGCTCGGTCGTCAGGGCGTCGTCGATCTCGCCGAGCTCGATCCGGAAGCCGCGGACCTGCACCTGGGTGTCGCCGCGGCCCACATAGACCAGTCGCCCGTCCTCGGTCCAGCGGACCAGGTCGCCGGTGCGGTACATCCGACGCCCGGCGAAGCGCGGGCCGGTGACCATCGGTGCCGGCACGAAACGGGTCGAGGTCAGGCCCGGCCGGCGATGGTAACCACGCGTGATCTGCGGTCCCATGAGGTAGAGCTCGCCGACCACCCCGGCCGGGACCGGATGGAGACGCTCGTCGAGGACGAGCGCGCCCACTCCGTTGTTCGGCGTGCCGATAGTCAATTGACGGTTGGGCGTGAGGGATTCGCTGCCGGTGATGATGATCGTGGTCTCGGTCGGACCGTACACGTTGATCAGGGTGCGTCCGGGAGCCCAGCGCCGGACCAGGTCGGCGCCGTAGTCCTCACCGCCGACGGCGAGCGCCCGCAACGAGGGCACCGCGGCCGGCGACATGCTCGCCACGGCCGCGGGCGTGATGAACGCATGGGTGACCTGCGCAGAGTCGATGACGTCGCTGAGGGCCTCACCGCCGTAGACCTGCGGACCGACGATGACCAACGGCGCCGAACCGGCAAGGGCGAGCAGCATTTCCAGGACCGACGCATCGAAGCTGGGCGACGCGAAGTGCAGCACCCGCGACATCGGACCCGGGGCCATCCGGTGGGCGAGTTCGTCGTGTACCGGACGCAGCCCGGAATGCGGCACGAGCACACCCTTGGGTCGTCCGGTCGAACCGGACGTGTAGATGATGTAGGCGAGCTGATCGGGCCGGATCGTCGAGCCGCGTTCGGAATCGGTGATCGGCGAGGGTGACGAGTGCTGCAGCCGGGTCATCGTCGACGCGTCGTCGAGAACCAGCAGCGGTGTCGGATCCCCGGCCATCCCGGCGGCGATGGATTCGCCGGCCGCCGCGGTCGTCACGACGAGCCGTGCACCACTGTCGCCGAGCATATGGGCGATCCGGTCGGCGGGATAGGTGGGGTCGATCGGCACATAGGCCGCGCCGGTCTTCACGATGGCCCAGATCGCCACGAGGGACTCGATCGACCGCTGCACGGCCATTGCGACTACGTGTTCGGCGTCCGCGGCGCCGACGCCGCGACCCAGCAGGACGCGGGCCAACCGGTTCGAACGGGCGTCGAGCTCTGCGTAGGTGATGGTTTCGGGTGACTCCGGCGAGCCCGCCATCGCCGCCACACCATCGGGGTTGCGTTGCACGGCCTGCGCGAACAACCGGTCGAGCGTCGTCGGCATCTGCGCCGGACGTCCGAGTGATGGTGTGCGCTCGGCGATCTCGAGCGGGTCGGTGATCCGGATGTCACCGATCGGGCGGCCCGGGTCACCCAGCATGCCGCGTACGACCCGCATCAGGCGCGTGGCCAGGAGTTCGGCATCCTGTCGGCGATATCGAGCGGTGTCGTAGGTGACCTGGAGGGCGGCGTCGCCGTCGCGTATGCCGGTGATCGTGAACTGAAGGTCGAATTTCGCTTCCGGGGAATCGAATTCGGCGATCGATGCGCGGAGTCCGGCATCCATCTCGATGGTCGCCGCCGGCAGGCCGTCGGCCGGAACCCCGGTGTTCCCGGCCGTGTAGTCGTGGACCGACAGCGCGACCTGGAACAGCGGATGCCGTCCGGGGGTGCGCGGCGGGTTCAGCGACGCGACGATGTCGTCGAACGGCAGGCCGCGGTGGTCGAGTGCGTCGACGTCGGCGTCGCGAATCCGGCGGACGAGTCCGGCGACCGTGTCGGCCGCCGCCAGACGCGTCCGCAGCGGCACGACGTTGACGAACATGCCCACCACACCGCTGTAGTCGTGGTCGGCGTCGTGCCCAATGCGATTCGCGACCGGGCTGCCGACGACCAGATCGGTGCCGAGGCCGAGCCGGTGCAGCAGGATCGCCAGCGCCGTGTGCAGCACCGAGAACGGCGTGGTCGACTGCTCACGGGCGAAGGCGACCAGGCCCGCTCGCGTGTGTGCCGGAAGCCCGAGACTCACCGAGCCCGCTCCGGACTCGGATGGCTGTGCGTCATCCGTCAGCGGCGCGACGGTGGTCTCCGCCGGGGCATCGGCGAGGGTCTCCTCCCAGAAGCGGAGGTCGTGGGCGAGGCTCTCGGCGTCGGCACTCTCGACCGCGTGGTCGCGGTAGTCGACGTCGGCCGGGGGCCAGTTCTCGGTACGGCCGCGTCGACGTTCGCCGTAGGCACGGGTGAGGTCGGCCACGAGGATCGGCAACGACGCACCGTCGGCGGCGATGTGATGCAGGACGAGCACGAGTACGTGCTCGGTCTCCGAGCCGGTGGTCGAGCTGTCCGCGACGAGTGTGGCGGTGATCGGCGCGCGCCGGGTGAGATCCATGGGCCGGGTTGCGGACCGGGTGATCTCGGCGGCGACGTCGGTCGTCCACTGCACGGTGAGGTCTCCGATCACGGCCTCCGGGTCGTCGAGCACTCGCCCCATGGGGCCGTGTTCGTCGGATTCGAAGATGGTGCGCAGGCTGGTGTGCCGGGCCACGATGTCGACGAGTGCGCCGCGCAGCGCCGGCACGTCGAGTTCTCCGCGGAGGTGCAGCACGAAGGGCATCAGGTACTCGGTGGACTCGGGGTTCGCGGTGGCCATCGAGTGGAGTCGACGCTGTGTGGGAGCCAGCGGGAACCGCTCGGGCCGGTCCGAACGCCGGATGGGCGCAGCATCTTCGACTGACCCCGAGATGACGTCGGCCGCGTCCGGTGCACTCGCGTCCCAACCCTGCGGGAGCACGAGCAGCTGCGCGAGCGCTTCGGGTGTCGGGTGATCGAAGACGTCCCGTACCCGCAGCCGTTCACCGATGTGGACGCGGTTGATCCGGCTGACGAGCGTGGTCGCCTGGAGCGACGTGCCGCCGAGGAGGAAGAAGTCGTCGGTGGCCCCGACCTCGTCCGGACGGAGATCGAGGACGTCGGCGAGGATGTGCGTCAGCGCGGTCTCGGCGAGAGTGCGCGGAGCGCGACCCGACGTCGACACCACTGTCGTGGCGGGGGCGGGGAGCGCGCAATGATCGAGTTTCCCGTTGCGCGTCAGCGGGATCGAGTCGAGCACGACGACCGCCGACGGGACCATGTGGCGCGGGAGTCGCTGCCGGACGGTGTCCAGGATCGCAGCGGTGTCCGGTGCACCGGTCGGATCGGTGACGGTGACGTACCCGACCAGCACCGCGTCGGCCCCCTGCCCGCGGACGATCGTCGTCGCGAAGTCGACGCCCTCGGCGGCGTTCAGCGCGGCCGTGACCTCGTCGAGTTCGATGCGGAAACCGCGGACCTTGACCTGGTTGTCGCTGCGGCCGTGGTAGATCAGCGATCCGTCGGCGTCGCGCCGGACGATGTCGCCGGTGCGGTACATGACGTCACCCGAACCGTCGGGTCGGGCGACGAACCGGGCGGATGTAGGTCCGCGCCGATCGAGATATCCACGGGCGACGCCTGGTCCGCTGAGGTACAGCTCGCCGGGGACGTGGTCGGGCACCGGGCGCAGGCGATGGTCGAGGACCAGTGCGGTGCAGTCGGTGACCGGGGTGCCGATGGTGATCGGCGCTCCCGGACGCAGCGGCCGTGACATGACGGCGACGATGGTGGTCTCGGTCGGACCGTAGGAGTTGATGTAGCTGCGGTCGGCTCCCCAGCGTGCCACCAGCTCCGGCGTCGAGGCCTCGCCTCCCACTCCCAGCGTGCGCAGCAGAGGAAGTGGATGCGGGGCGGCGGTGGCCAGCGCAGCCGGGGTGATGAACGCATGGGTGACTGCGTGCTCGTCGACGAAGTCGACGAGTTCGTCGCCGCCGTAGATCGTCGACGGGACGATCACCATCGTCGCGCCGACCTCGAAGGCCAGGAGGAACTCGAGCATCGCGGCGTCGAAGGCCGGCGAGGCGAAATGCAGGGTGCGGTCCCCGGGGGCCACCCGGTAGCGATCGCGTTGCGCTGCACCGAACGCGGCGAGTCCGCGATGGGTCACGCTGACGCCCTTGGGCTTTCCGGTGGATCCGGAGGTGTAGACGACGTACGCGAGCGAGTCGGTGTGGCGCGGACCTGCGAGCGAGTCGGCGCCCGGGGTCGGACTCTCCCACGGGACACCCAGGATGCCGGGAGAGGCCCACCAGATCTCCTGTGGCACGTCCGCGAAGCGATCTGCGGACGTGATGCCCAGGCGGGCCCCGGAATCGCTGATCATGTGGGCGACCCGGTCGGCGGGGTAGCGGGTGTCGACAGGAAGGATCGCGGCACCGCTCTTGGCCACCGCCCAGGTGGCGATCACCGACTCGATGCTGCGCTCGAGTGCCACGGCGACGACGTCGTCGGTGCCCACCTCGAAGGCCTGCAGGTTGTGCGCCCAGATCGTCGAGATCTCGTCGATCTCGGCGTAGGTCAGACTGCGATCGGAGTCCTCGACGGCCACCTGGTCGGGATACCGGCGTGCTGTGGCGGTGATGATGTCGGCGAGGTGGCGCGGTGTGACCGTGGGTTCGCCGACTGGTTGCCGGTCTGCGGTCGTCGTCAAGTGGAGATCGTCGAGGGGGACGTCGGGGTGCGCCGTCGCGGCGTCGGCGAGTTCGGCGAACATCCGGGCCAGGATCTCGACGCGAGCGCGGGTGTGGACGTCGGTGGCATACGTGAAGCGTGCGCGCCCGTCCCGGATACGGAGCTCGAGATCGAAACGCGCCACGCCGGTGTCGATCTCGTCGGCATCGATGCGCAGGTCGGAGATCCCGGAGCCGGCGGCGAGCGGACCCGATGGCGCTCTGTCGGTGGAGGCGTCGGTCGTCTGCGCGTCGAAGGCGAGCGCGATCTGGAAGATCGGATGCCGACCGTCACGAGGCGGATTGACCATCGACACGATCCGCTCGAACGGCATGTCGGATTGCGAGAGCGCCTCCAGGTCGCGCCGGCGAACGGAGTCGAGCAGAGTCGTGAAGCTCTCACGACCGTCCACCGGGGTCCTCAAGACCACCGAGTTCACGAACATCCCGACGACGTCGGCGAGACGGGGGTCGTTGCGCCCGGCGACCGGGGTGCCGATGATGATGTCGGAGGAGGCGCCACCCACATGGGTGGCGGGATCGGCGTGTAGACGGTGGAGCAGCGCCGCGAACAGTGCATGCACACTCATGAATTCGGTTGCGTGGTCGGGGGAGACGGCCATCAGCCGGCGACGGATCTCGGCGCCGAACTCCACCTCGACGACCTCGGCACGACGAGGTCGTCCGGCCGGGGCGTCGGGGATCAGGATGGGACCGGCGTCGATCCCGTCGAGTTCGCGTCGCCACCAGTCCGTGAGCTCACCGTGGTCGGCGAGGTTCTCGGCCTGCCACCGCAGGTAGTCGAGGTAGTCGATCGCGGTGTCGGTCATGGGCCTAGCGCCGGTCGTGGTTCCGTCACGGAGTTCGGCGTAGGTGTGGGTGATGTCCCGGTGGAGCGGGATCATGGACCACCCGTCGGCGGCGATGTGGTGGATGACGATCGACAGTCGGTGGTGCATGGCGTCGCCGTCGATCCGGTGCAGTGCGGTCCGCAGCGGGAGGTCGGTGGTCAGATCGAACGGGCGGGCGGCGAGAGCGCGGGCCATCTCCGGCCAGTGCGCTTCCGTGATGTCGGTGACCGCGAGATCGAGGGTGGCGGCGCCGGCGGGGTGCACCTCGAGGACAGGCCTGCCGTCGAGGTCGGGATAGACGGTTCGCAGCATCACATGACGGTCGACGGTGTGCCGGATCGCCGCGGCTAGTGCCTCGACGTCGAGATGACCGCGGAGGTCGAGCGCGAACGCGATCGCGTAACCGGCTGTCGCGGAACCGTCCCCGTCGGCGGCCTCGCCGACGGCGAGCTGGTTGAGGAACCAGAGCTGCTGCTGGGCGGGACCGGGCTCGACGGGTGCGTCGGGATCGTGCACGAGACGGGGGATACGCGTCACGTTCGTGTCCGGTCGCTCGAGATCCCGCGCGGGCACGAGGCGTGCGATGGCGGCGACGGTCGAATGGTCGAAGACCTCACGTACAGGTATCCGGTGACCGGTCAGGTGCTCGAGAGCGCCGACGATCTGGGTCGCCAGCAGTGAGTTCCCGCCGAGGTCGAAGAAGTCGTGGTGACGGCCGACGGTGTTGGGTTCGAGGTCGAGACGTTCGGCGATGAGGTCGGCCACGGTCTGCTCGGTGGGTGTGAGCGGCGCGACGTAGGCGACGCCGGTCTCGACCGGCAGGGCCTCCGGTGCGGGCAGCGCGCGCAGGTCGACCTTGCCGATCGGAGTCGTCGGGATCTCGTCGAGTTCGACGATCGTCGACGGGATCATGTGTCGAGGAAGACGATCCGACAGACGGTCACGCACGTCGGACGCAGTGTCCCCGGTACCGTCCGCCATCGTCACGTACGAGACGAGATGGGCGCGGTCGCCCTCGCCGTGGGTGGTCGTGACCGCCGCACGCACCGCGGCGTCGGCGACGAGCACGGCGTCGATCTCGCCGAGTTCGATGCGGTGACCGCGGACCTTCGTCTGATGGTCGGCGCGGCCCCGGAACTCGAGTTCGTGGTCGGTCGTCCAACGCACCAGGTCGCCGGTGCGGTACATCCGCTCGCCCGGGTCGCCGAACGGGTTGGCGATGAACCTCTTCGAGGTCAGTGGGCGCACCCCGTGGTACCCGCGGGCGAGATGCTCACCGGCGATGTACAACTCGCCGACCGCGCCGGGGGCGACCGGTTGCAGACGCTCGTCGAGCACGAGTGCGGAGACGCCACGAATGGGCCGTCCGATGGTCAGTGTCCGGTAGTCGGGTTCGATCGGCGACGACACGGCCGCGACGACCGTGGTCTCCGTCGGGCCGTAGGCGTTGAACAGCCGCGGCCCGCTCGACCACGTACGCACCACCTCCGGGTTCGGGTGCTCGCCGCCGATGACGAGGGCCTCGAGTTCGGGGACGTCGTCGGGCGACATGGTGGTGAGCACGGACGGGGTGAGGAAGGCATGGGTGACATGGCCTTCCCGCATCAGCTCGGCGAGTTCGGCGCCGCCGACGATGCCCGGCGGGATGATGTGCATCGTCGAACCGGCCGCGATCGCCATCAGGATCTCGAGCACCGACGCGTCGAAACTGGGCGAGGCCATGTGCATGGTCTGGCTGTCGGGGGTGATCCCGTACTGCGTGACCTGCTGCGCCGCGAAGTCCGCGAGACCGCGATGACTGACCACCACGCCCTTGGGTGTGCCGGTGGTGCCGGAGGTGTAGATCAGGTAGGCGGGCTGGTCGACGTCGAGCGGGCCCGGGCGTTCGCCGGACGACACCGGCGCGGCGGACATCCGGCGCACCGACTCGATGACCTCATCGTCGTCGAGAACGAGAGTTTGCGGGAGATGCCCGGGGTTGCTTGCCGATTCGTCGGCCAGTGCGGTCCGCGGGTCGGCGGACCGGTCGGTCAGGAGCAGGCAGGCACCGGAGTCGCCGAGCATGTGCGCGATACGCGCCGCCGGGTAGGCCGGGTCGACGGGCACCCACGCGGCCCCCGACCGGGCCACGGCCCACATGGCGATCATCCAGTCCACGCCACGGGGAAGCGCCACCGCGACATGACGTTCGGGTCCGGCGCCCCGTTCGATCAGCAACCGCGCGAGCCGGTTCGACGCCGCATCGAGGTCCCGATACGTCAGCGACCGCGTGCCATCGGTGATGGCGATCCGATACGGGGACGACGCGGCGGCCGTGGACAGCAGCGTCGTCAGATGCTCGACGGGTCGGCGTCCCTCGCCGACCGCGGGAACGAGATCGAGTCGCTCGTGGAGATCGAGGACCGGGAGGTCGCCGACCGCGGAACTCGGCTGTGCGGTGGCCGCCTGGAGCAGGCGGTCGAGGCGGGAGGAGAGCGCGGTCACCGTGGACCGGTCGAACAGGGCGGTGGCGTAACCGATCTCGAGTGAGAGTCCGGCGGGCTCGCCGTCGCTGTCCTGCGCCTCGGTGAAAGTCAGTTGAAGGTCGAAGGTGGTGTACCCGGTGTCGACGCGTGACGCGGTCGCCGAGAGGCCGGCGAAGTCGAGACGGATGGCCGAACGGTCCTCGAGCGCGAGCGACACCTGGAAGAACGGATGGACGTGCGATGACCGGTCCGGGTTGAGTTCGGTGACGAGACGGTCGAAGGGCAGGTCGGCGTTGTCGAACGCGTTGAGGTCGACGTCGCGTACGTGCGCCAGCAGGTCGACGAACGCGGCGTCCTTGTCGACCGCCGTGCGCAGTGCCAGTGTGTTGACGAACATGCCGACGAGACCGTCGAGGTCGGCGTCCCCGCGCCCCGCGACAGGTGTTCCGACGATGACGTCCGACGACCGGGACAACGACCGCAGAAGGGTGGCCACGGCGGCGTGCAACACCATGAACACGGTGGCGCCGGTGGCGGCGGACAGGTCTCGGATGGCGCGGTGCGTGTCGGGTGAGAGGGTGTGGGTCACCGACGCCCCCGATGCGTCACCTCGGCCGGTACGCGGGCGGTCGAGTGGGAGGTCGGTCTCGCCGGGGGCGTCCGCGAGGGTGGCCCGCCAGAACTCGAGTTCGGCCGTGGCGCCGCTGCTCTCGGACAGCCAGGCATGACGATCTGCACTGACCTGCGAGTAGGTGACGGGCAGTGCGGCCCAGTCGGGTTCGTTGCCGTCGCGCCGGGCGCGATAGGCGGTGGCCAGGTCACCGGCGAGGGGCGCCAACGACCATCCGTCCGCGGCGATGTGGTTGACCACCATGGTGAGGCGGTGGTCATCGTCGGAGGTACGGACGAGACGCGCCCGGATCGGCAGGTCGACGCCGAGATCGAAGGTCTGGGAGGCGAACTCACGGTCGGGGAGATCGCGCACGTCCGGTGTCCGTAGGACCGGTAGGTCGACGGAGACCGTCTCCGGCGATCGCGGCGACATGAAGGCGATGCCGTCCCGCTCGACGACGATGCTGCGCAGCGGTTCGTGGCGGACGATGACGTCGTTGAGGGCCTGCCGCAGGGCGTCGGTGTCGAGCGTGCCGACGAGCCGGACGGTGAAGGGCATGTTGTAGGTTGCCGCGCCGGCCGGATCGAGGCGGGTGGCGAGCCACAACCGGTGCTGTGCCGGTGACAGGGGTACCGGGGAGCCGGCGAGGACGGGTGAGCCGGTGCGGGCGGAGGTGCTCTGCGGGGAATCGTCGGCCCCGACACCCAGCTCGGCGAGCGCGTCGACGATCCCGCCGATGTCCGCGGCGTCGAAGATCGTGCGGATACCGATGCGCCGGCCGGTCGCCTTCGACAGACGGGAAGCCACCCGGGTCGCGGACAGCGACGTGCCGCCGATGGCGAAGAAGTCGTCGCGCAACGAGATCGGTGCGCTCTCCGTCGAATCAGGGTCCAGTCCCAGGACATCGGCGACGGTGCGCACGACGAACCGGTCGAGTGCGGTCTCCGGGGCGACGAACTCGCGGTCGGTGCGGAGTTCCGGCCGGGGGAGCGCACGGCGGTCGAGCTTGCCGTTCGAGGTGGTCGGGAGCACGTCGAGCACCATGATGGCCGTCGGGATCATGTGCGCGGGCAGCGCCGACTCCAGTTCGCTCCGCAGCTCGCGGGTGTGCAGGTCGGCGGTGCCGCTGACGTAACCGACGAGGACCGGTCCGTCGACGACGAGGTCGTCGCGGACGACGACACCCGCGGAGGCGACCCCGTGTAGAGAACCCAGCGTCGACTCGATCTCGCCGAGCTCCACTCGCTGACCGCGGATCTTCACCTGGGAGTCGGTGCGTCCCAGGTACTCCAGTTCACCGTCGGCGTTCATGCGGACCAGATCGCCGGTGCGGTACAGCCGTTCGCCGCTACCGGCGGGGGCGGCGACGAATCGCGCCGCGGTGAGATCAGGCCGTGCCCGGTAGCCGCGGGCGAGTTGGACCCCGCCGAGGTAGAGTTCGCCGACCGCGCCGGGCGGTTGCGGACGCAGGCGGTGGTCGAGGACGTGCACGCTGGTGTTCCACACCGGTCGGCCGATGGGCACGACCGGGACGTCCGCACGGCAGGCGTCGTGGTGGGTCACGTCGATGGCCGCCTCGGTGGGACCGTAGAGATTGTGGATCGGCGCGGAGGTGAGCGCCGCGGTCGCACCGACCGTGCCCGGCGTCAGTGCCTCACCGCTGGTGAAGATCTGACGCAACGACCCCAGGGTCGTCGAGGCGCGACGGTGTGCACCGCCCGGGGTGTCGGAGTCGGCGGAGAGGGCTGCGGAGAACGCGGTGAGCATCGACGGGACGAAATGCACCGTGGTGATGCGGTGTTCGTCGATCACGTCGCGCAGGTACCAGGGGTCGCGGTGCCCGTCGGCGGAAGGGACCACGAGCGCGGCGCCGGTGACGAACGGCCAGAAGAACTCCCAGACCGACACGTCGAAGGTGGACGGGGTCTTCTGCAGGACGCGGTCGGACTCGGTGAGGGAATACCATTCCTGCATCCATCCCAGCCGGTTGACGATGGCACGATGGGTGATCGCCACGCCCTTGGGCTTGCCGGTCGAGCCGGAGGTGAACAGCAGGTACGCGGTGTTGTCGGGGCCGGCGACCGGCGCCGGTTCCCGTCGGGCGGGGTTCGCGCGCAGCTCGGCCAGATTCGCGTCAGTGAGGACGAGATCCGGGGCGGCCACCGTCAGGATGTGCTCGAGACGGTCGGCCGGCTCGTCGGGGTCGACCGGGACGAAGGCCGCGCCCGCCCGGACGACGGCGTGCAGAGCCAGCACCTGATCGACGCTGCGGCGGAGCCGGACGGCGACGATGCTTTCCGCTCCGATGCCACGATCCTGGAGCGCCGCCGCCAGGGACCGTGCCTGCCGGGCGAACTCCGCCTGGGAGAGCGGCCGGGATTCGGTCGAATCCCGCGGGTGCGCTGCGATGAGGGCAGGCGCGTCGGGATGAGCTGCGGCAGCCTCGTCCAGCAGGTCGACCAGGGTGCGCTCGCCGAGTTCGACTCGGGCGCCGGTGGAGTGTTGCGACAACTCCGCGTACTCACACTCGCGCAGCACGCTGACATGCGACACCGGGGTCTCGGAAGTGGCGGTGACGAGAGCTTCGAGGAACTCGACGAGTCGCCGGTGATGGGTGACGATCTCGTCGTCGGAGTAGATGTTCGGATTGGCCTCCAGGTCGACGCTCATGCCGCCGTCGAGACTGTCGTAGACGTTGACCGACAGGTCCTCGATGGGTCCGGTGGACAGCACATTGAGTTCGCCGTGCACCGGCCCGAAGTCGATGTGTTGGAAGAACAGCATCACGTTGACCAGCGGTCCGAAGAACCCACGGCGGGCCCCGGCGGCGTCCAGGATGTCGGCGACGATGTCCTCGTGTCGGTACTTCTGGTGGCGCACAGCGCTCTTGATCTCCGCGTTCACCGAGGCCAGCAGATCGGCGACGGTGGCGTCGTGGTCGAGGGCGACGCGTAGCGGGACGACGTTGGAGACGAGGCCCGCGGAGGTACGCAGGACGTCACGGTCGCGCGCGGCGACCGGAAGACTGAGGACGGCCTCGTCACGGTCGGTGAACCGGGCGACATAGGCGGCGACGGCAGCGGTGATGACCGACGCCGGCCGCACCCGGTGGGCCCGTGCCAGGGAGCGGATGCGAGTGACCAGGTCGTCGTCGAGCACTGCCGATCGGACCGTCGACAACGGTGCCGCCGGACCGGAACGCCTGGTCAGAGTGGCCAATTCGGGCAGATCGGCCAGATGCTGCGACCAGTACTCCCGATCGTCGAGGAACTTCTCCGACGCACGGTAGGCGACGTCCATCGCGGCGATCTCGGCCATCGTCGCGGTGTCTGCCAGGGGAGGCGGAGCATTGTTGACAATCGCCGTGTAGTGCGACGAGACGCGGAGCATCAGATACATGGCGGCATAGCCGTCGTACCCGATGTGATGCCCGCGGCAGTACCAGATCGAATGTCCCGAACCGATTTTGAGCAGGTGTGTGTCGAGGAGAGGATCGGAGAACATGTCCGGACTCTTCGACCGGTGGTCGTCGATCCAGGCCAGTGCGGCTGCACGCGGGTCCGCGGCGTCGCTGAAATCCTGTGTGCCGAGGACCAATCGGCGCGACCGGTCGATGGTCAGGGTCGGTTCGGCGTCATCCGTCGGGGTCAGCCGCAGCATGGACGCTTCCGTCTCCAGCTCGGTCAGCGTCGTCGCGCGCTGGAGGATCTCGGGATCGATGTCGACCGGAGCGCCGTCGGAACCCGATGTGTCGCCACGGAACTCGATGTACGCGTCGATCGTCAGCGGTACATCGGGTTCGAGCTGCTGGGCATAGAAGATGCCGCGCTGGGCGGCAGTCATCGGGATGGCGGGGTCGCGGTCGGATGTGCTCTCGATACGGCTGGTGTGCCGGATCGTGTCTTCAGTGGTCACGCATGCCTCCCCTGTGGACGGGCGCCTGGCAGCCGGGAACCGAAGTCGTGAGAAGGCCAGGTCGCGCGTTTCGTGCTGGACGTCGGACCCCGATGGCGTGAAAACGTGGTCACGCTCGGGTCGAAGCAGATCCCCCCGGAACTCGTCACACTCGTCGGGTGCCCCGTCGGTCGCAGGTCTGCTTCCTGCGCACCGGATGGTGAAGCCGTACTGATCGCTCGTGGTTTGAATCGGCCAGTGCGGGCTGGTCTCGTCCCATGGGTGCTTCGTGTGGGGCACCGGGCCAGATGGGTCCGGTTCGAAAATAGTTTTGCCCGGTACGGGTGATGGCCAAACGCCTGACGGGGGTCCGCAGCGCGGATTTGGCTCCCACCTGCACGTTCCCCTACACTTATGGGGTTGCCTGCGGCACGGCTGTGTCGCGAATCGGCTCACGAACCCACTGGGCGATCCGTCCAGGTGTCACAGCCTGGTGGAAAACCCCAGGCAGGCGTGTGTTCGGTGGCAACGGACCGTGTGCGTCGGGTCGGAAATCCGCCGTACATAAGAAGCCAGGTCAAGGAGACTAACGAGTGATTCAGCAGGAATCTCGCCTGCGGGTCGCCGACAACACCGGTGCCAAGGAAATCTTGTGCATCCGCGTGCTCGGCGGTTCCTCGCGGCGCTACGCCGGCATTGGTGACGTCATCGTCGCCACTGTCAAGGACGCCATCCCCGGCGGCAACGTCAAAAAGGGTGAGGTCGTCAAGGCCGTCATCGTGCGCACCACCAAGGAGCGCCGTCGTCCGGATGGCAGCTACATCCGCTTCGACGAGAACGCCGCCGTCATCCTCAAGGGTGAGAGCGACCCCCGCGGTACCCGCATCTTCGGCCCGGTCGGCCGCGAGCTGCGTGAGAAGAAGTTCATGAAGATCGTGTCGCTGGCACCGGAGGTGATCTGAGCATGAAGGTTCACAAGGGTGACACCGTGATCGTCATCTCGGGCAAGGACAAGGGCGCGAAGGGCAAGGTCATCCAGGCCTTCCCGAAGACCCAGCGTGTCCTCGTCGAGGGCGTCAACCGAATCAAGAAGCACACCGCCGCGTCGGCCAACGAGCGCGGTGCCTCCTCCGGCGGCATCGTGACCCAGGAAGCCTCGATCCACGTCTCGAACGTGATGGTCGTCGATTCCGACGGCAACCCGACCCGCGTCGGCTACCGCGTCGACGAAGAGACCGGCAAGAAGGTCCGGATCTCGCGCAAGAGCGGGAAGGACATCTGACATGACCTCTACCGAAATCGAGAACGGCTCCGCCGGGACCAAGATCCAGCCGCGCCTGAAGACTCGCTACCGCGAGGAGATCAAGGGCCAGCTGAACGAGCAGTTCGAGTACCCCAATGTGATGCTGATCCCCGGCGTCGTGAAGGTCGTCGTGAACATGGGCGTCGGCGACGCCGCCCGTGACGCGAAGCTGATCAACGGCGCTGTCGAGGACCTGGCCAAGATCACCGGTCAGCGTCCGGAGATCCGCCGCGCTCGCAAGTCCATCGCGCAGTTCAAGCTGCGTGAGGGTATGCCGATCGGCGCCCGCGCGACCCTGCGCGGCGACCGCATGTGGGAGTTCCTGGACCGCCTCGTGTCCATCGCACTCCCGCGTATCCGCGACTTCCGCGGTCTGTCGGACCAGCAGTTCGACGGCAACGGCAACTACACGTTCGGTCTGAACGAGCAGTCGATGTTCCACGAGATCAACATCGACAACATCGACCGCCCGCGGGGTATGGACATCACCGTCGTGACGTCTGCCCGCACGGACGAGGAAGGCCGCGCGCTGCTGCGTGCCCTGGGCTTCCCGTTCAAGGACAACAACGTTAAGGACAACTGACATGGCAAAGAAGGCTCTGGTCAACAAGGCCAACAAGAAGCCCAAGTTCGCCGTGCGGGGCTACACCCGATGCAACAAGTGCGGTCGTCCGCACTCGGTGTTCCGCAAGTTCGGCCTGTGCCGAATCTGCCTGCGCGAGATGGCGCACGCGGGCGAGCTCCCGGGCGTGCAGAAGTCCAGCTGGTGACTTTCACCCGAGGCTGACGCTTTGACGAACGGCCCCACCTCTTCGCGGAGGTGGGGCCGTTTGGCGTCGATGGGTCATCGATGGTCTGGAACTCCGTGTCCTTGTAGGTGTCGACGCGGGTGAACTCTCCTCGCCAGTCCACCGTGCGGCCGAGGACGCTTCTTGCCTTTCCACTGTGCGCCGACCGCGACCGGATCGTCGGAGAGCGGGGTGATCTCCACGGTGCCGGGAAGATATGCGGCAGATGTTCTCTGGGGCGGTGGAGTACTCCCAGGCGGTTTCGACGGGTTGCTCGATGAGGACGGATGCGCTCGCTTAGAGCATGATTGAACCTGAATGGACGCGTGCTCTAGGTCGCCCGTTCCGGTGTGGACTGTTGGCGCGCAGTCTCTTCGGTCGTTTCAAGGGAGTCGACCGGCATGAGCGGGATGCTCACCGAGATCACCGTCGACGAGCCGTGTTCATCGGAGACGAGAACGGCGAAATCGTGGGTGGTCGGCCCCGGCGTCGCTCGTCGTTGGTCCTCCGTCGGCGTGAAAACGAATGTGCCACTGCCGGAATCGAGCGCCACCTGGGTGTCCGTGGTCAGGTAGCTCAGGGCGCAGGAAGCGCAGGCCGCGTCGGCCACCGACCCCGACACGGTGCCGGTATCCGGGTCGACGTCGTCAATGGTCGGGGTGACGTCGAACACCATGGCCGCGGCGGGATCGGCGGCGTGGCGCCCGCCGCCGTTCGCCATCTGAAGCGGGCGGATCGTCGTGGCGCCGGCATCGCCGGTGAGCAGGATGACGTCGTCGTCGAGCGTGAGGACGGGCCCGTGCGTCGAGTGGCCGTAGAACTCACCGGCCTCGACGGCCGGGCCGTCGGGGTGGAAGACCACCAGAGTCGTCTTCGGCCAACGGGTTTCGGGACAGAAGCGGGTGAGCGGCAGGTATGTGCGGCCGTCGTGTGCGATCGCCGGGGGGCCGGCCGGTTCGCCGACGACGGGCGCGGACACCGCGGTCGCGGAGTCGGGGTGTACGACGGCGAGGGAGATCAGTGGGTCCCCACTCGCCGGGTCGGTGGTGAGCATCGGAAGATGGGCGGCGCCGTGTCGGTCGAAGTGAACCGAGACGGGGGTCCCGTCGACGCGCGTATCGCCCGTCGTGCCGTCTCCGCAGATGACCGTCACGGTGGTGATGTCCTCGCCGTCCGGCGTGAGGGTCGTCGCCGTGAGGAAGACGGTGCCGCTCTCGTCGGCCCGGACCCATGCCTGCCCGATGCCCGCGGTCATCACCCTGGATTCACCGTTCGGCGAGATCCCGACGACGGTGTTCTCCCCGGTGAGGGTATTCGCCAGCGGGAGGTAGAGATGGTCGTCGGGTCCGGCGACGGCGTCGGAGTCGCTGGTGCCGGGAAGGACCACGGACCATCTGCGCCCACCGGAGTGCGCCGCGGTGACATGGACCGAATCGGGTGACCGGGAGACCACGTAGACGGCGGATTCGGTGGGGACCACAGAGGCCACCCGGCCGGGTATCCCATCGACGGTGTTCAGTGAACCGTCGGGGGCGCGAATCGCGAGCGTGGCGACCGGCGCGCCCGGATCGCCGTGATGACGAACGAAGTACAGCGAGTCGCCGCGCCGGGCCCAGATGTCGCCGCCCTCACCGTCGAACACCTGCCCGACGAGTGACAGTCCACCGGGGCCGGCTTCGTGGAGACGGGTTCCGTCGGCGTCCGACGTCGAGACGAACACCTTCCCCGACGGGGGCAGGATGAGCCGGCTGTCGGCGCCGGGAACGCGAGACAGAGTCGACGCGATGCCGTCGAGGCCCAGAGCGGTGAGATAGGTGTACGTCCGGCCGTCGTCGTCGGGCCAGGTGGTCAGCAGATAGCCGACGCCCGCCTCGTCGAACCCGAGGTGATCCGCGGGTAGGCCGAGGATCGGGTCCGTGGTCGACGCGGCCCCGGTCGGATCGATCCGGGTGATCCGAACCGATGTCCGGATGGTGCCGTCGGAGAATTCCGTGAGCTCGGTGAGCTGATGGGCCCGACCGTCGGGGCCGAGGACGACGCCGCGGTCGGGCTCGGTGGGAGAACCCGCGATGGGGACCGACGTCACCGTCATGGTCTTCGGTCGGACCACGGAGACCTGTGTGCACCCGTCCCCGCGCTGGGTGGTCACGAAGGCGACGTCCTCGTGCCCGACGACGACCTCGTCGATCTGGCAACCCGGCACGGTCACCTGCCCGAGCGAGTACGGGCTCGTGATGGGCAGGGCGACCGTGATCGGAGTCGTACCCCCGCGGCCGTTGTCGGCGGTGATCATGACGGAGTCGAATCGTACCGATTCCGGGGCTCCCGGCGCGCTGGCCGCGATGCGCGCCTGCAGGGCGGGCGTGTAGGTGTAGGCGCCGGTCGGTGCGTCGTAGCTGAACATGCTGCCGCTTGCGGTGCGGAAGGTGCGGTCGCCGGTGGGCGTGACGCCGTGCAGCGTCGTCGGGATCGGGTTCCCGTCCGGATCGGTGAATCTCAACGAGCCGTGCAGGATGCCGGTCGGGGCCGGTGTGAGAACCGGTTCGGCATGTGTTCGGTCCGGCACCGGGATCGTTGATGTCGGACCGTCCGCAGTGATCGTCACCGCCGCCGAGATGCGCTTGCGGCTGAGGAGTGCGGAACCGAAGACGAGGCCGCCGACGAGAGCGAACTGCGGGACGGGACCGGTCGTGTCCGGACCGTCGGCCGCGGTCAGGAACTGGTCCGGATCGCTCACCAGTCCGAATGTGTAAGGGGTGGCAGGGGATTCGGCGGATGCCACCGGTCCCTGGGTGCCGAAACGCCGTATCCACCACAGGAGCGTCCACGGCGCCGGGCTGGCCGCGCCGGTGCTTCCGCCGCCGAGGATGTTGATCCCCAGGAATGTGAGGATCCCGATGGCGCCGGTCCTGGCCGGCTGCGGGGCCACGGCGACCGGCGGGGTGGAGGTCTTGAGGAGGGGAGCCCAGGGAGGCGGATCACCGGATGGCGACACGTTCCGGCCGAACTGGGATCGGGTGACGTCGGCGGCTCGAGCGGCGAGGGCGGTGTCCCCGGGCCGCGGGCCGTCGGCTGCGGGCGGTGGCGTGGTGTCGGCACCGGTGCGGTCGGGCCCGTCGGGCTGGGCCGGAACGGGTTTCTTGGAGATGTCGACATCGAGGGAGGTGCGGTTCGGGGTGGAGTCGGAGGAGGACTCCGGGGCGGGCTCGGTCTCCACGGCGGCCGGCGGCACAGCCGCCTCGCCCGCTGATGATCCCTCGCTCTGGATGGTCGGATCGGGGTACACCGGGAAGATGTCGTTCTCCGCGGTGGGGCCCGAAGGTTCGCCCGTGGGATCGCCGGGGTCGGAATCCGGGATCGTACCGGTATCGGTTCCGGATGCGGGCCCGCCATCCCCGGAATCACCATCACCGGATCTGGTGCTGCCCGACCCCGAGTCGCTGCCGCCGGAACCGCTGCCGCCCGACCCGCTACCGCTGCCGCCGGAGCCGCTACCGCTTCCGCTGGAATCGCTGCCGCCGGAGTCTCCACCGCCCGAGCCACTGCCGCTGCCGCTGCCGCCGGAGTCACCCCCGCTGGAGTCACCACCGCCCGAGTCGCCGCCGGAACCCGGGGCGTCGACGCTGTGTGATCCGACGCCGAAGGGGCTCGGTTCGGCTGTCGCGGGGGCTTGGCCTCCCCAGTAGAGGGCCAGTCCCACGGCAGCTGCAACCGCGAGCGCCCGGACTCGGCGGGGTCGCGCAGTGGTCATGGTCATCTTCGGAGGACCTTCGATACGAAGCAGCACATTGACCGCGAACGACGACGGGTGAGGACATCACCACCGCGGACACAGTCGATGCCTCTGACGGTAGCCGTTGGTGGTCGCGATCACTAACACTTCGTCGGACGGTTCATCCGGCCGGATTCCAGCGGGTGATCGACGGTCGCACGGACCCTCGAGGGCCCCAGAACGGGTGACATCCGGGTTGTGCTGTTGTGCAGCGCTTCCGGTGCCGGTCCGGCCCCCGGGTTCGGGTCGTCGGCGGCGAGATGATCCGTCGTCCGGATTCACCTCGGTCATTCGTGCGAGGTGAAAACCGTCCGACCGGACGACAGTCGTGTCGTGTCCTCCCGGCGGGGGTCCAGTGGTTCAGCGCCGTGCCGCCCACTCGTCGACGAGGCGCGGCAGCCTGCGGGCGCTCGCCGCGAGCGACCGCTGGAAGGCGCGGATGGCCAATGCGTCGGCGATCCTGCCGATCGCCCCGCCCCCGACGCCGTCGTTGTGGACGCGGTAGGTGAGACGTACTCCGTCGCGGGCGTCGTCGAATGTCGCGGAGATGGTGAACCCGAACGGCGACTCGGTGGAGGTGAACTCGGTCCCCTGCGCAGGGTCGACGCGGGTGAACTCGCCGACCCATTCGACCGTGCGTCCCAGAGCCCTCATCTGGCCCTTCCACGTGGTGCCGACGCGAGTGGGGCCCTCCGACACCGACGCGATGCCGACGACGCCCGGCGTGAGCGCCGCGACGTGTTCCGGGACCAGGCAGTACTCCCAGACCGTGTCGGCCGGCAGCTTGATCACGACGGAGGCGGAGGCTTCGGGCATCGTCGAACTCCTGCGGTGGTGGCGGTGTGTGGCATCGACGGTACCCACGCCCCGGGATTCCGACGCGAAAGAGCGGATATGGTGAGCATTTCGCCACGGGAGGGGGTGTTAAGCTCTCACGCCGGGGCGGCTGATCAGTGCGATGGGACGACCCGTTTCCCTGCCTACTGCCGACGCATGACCGCAGGGAAGGTGGAGATTCTTCGATGGCCAAAGTGATCGCGACGATCAGCTTGAAGGGCGGGGTCGGCAAGACCACGGTGACCGCGGGGCTGGCCGAATACATGTCGGCGGAGTTCGGTCAGCGGGTGCTGCTCATCGACCTCGACTCACAGATCAATCTGACCACCATGATGATCAGCGAGGAGCGCTGGCTCGAGCTGAACACCAACGGTCGGACGCTCGCCACACTGTTCTCCGATGCGGTCAAGGGCACCCGGTACTTCCGGCTCGACGAGGCCGTCGAGCGGGGTGTCTCACCGGTGAAGAAGGTGAACTCCGTGGACCTCCTCGCGTCGTCGCTGGACCTCATCGAGGTCCAGGAGGACCTGAGTGCGCTGCGCGTCGAGGGGCGGGTGCCCAACGGTGGCACCGGCTTCCTCCGCGAGGCGATCGAACCGGTCCTCGACTTCTACGACTACGTGCTGATCGACTGCCCGCCCAACATCGGGCCCATCACCCTGAACGGCCTGGCCGCCGCGGACGCCTACATCATCCCCACGATCCCAGATGTGTTGTCCACGTACGGAATCCCACAGATCCAGACCCGGGTGCGGAAGATCGGCCACGAGATCGGCCGGACCATCGTCGAGCTCGGTGTGGTGATCACGAAGTACAAGGCGAACTCGGCCGTGCACCGGTCGACAGCGATGCGCCTGCGCCGTGACCCCACCATTCAACATGTGCTGCCCAGTTACATCAACGAGGCGAATTCCGTTGCCGCAGCTGCGGAGTTCACGTCGTACGGGACGCTTCGGGTCAAATACGGCAATCAAGGACAGTTCGACCAGTTCCGTGGCCTGACCATGGACGTGATGACCGAGGCGCAGGAGAAGATCCGATGAGTTCCGACGACACCCGCCGGCGCATGGAGTACCAGGCCGTCGGCGGTGCGCTCGCGCAATTGGACGCGAAGAATCCACAGGCCGCACAGCTGATCGCGGGGCTGGTCACCGTGATCATCGCCGAGGCCGAGCGGTCCTCGCGTTTCGCTTCCGCGCTCACCGGGGTGGTCGACGCGCTTCGTCCGGTCGACATCGCGCTCGACGGCGCTCCCGTGGCGGCGCCGCGGAAGCGGGCGGCGGCGCCGAAGAAGCGGGTGACACGTCAACCGGGCGCGTTCGATCCGTTCGTCGTCTACCGCGAGGGCGGTGGCCAGGAACTGTCGGCGCGACTCGGCGAGCTGACCCTCGACCAGCTCCGGGACATCATCGCCGAGCAGGAGCTCGACACCCGCAAAGAGACGAGCCGTAAGCGCAAGCCCGAGGTGCTCGTCTCGTGGATCGTCGAGCGCGTCGAAGCGTCCGAGAACAAGGGGAGCGTCTTCCGGTAGTCGGCCTACGCCGGTAGGCGATCGCCGGGCTCAGCGGCCCAGGATGCCGCCCAGTACCCCGCCGGCGCCCGAGCCCGCGGCCCCACCACCGCCGGTGCCGCCGATGAACCCGCCCGGCGGCAACTCCGACGGCTGCACGACGACGAAGCCCTGGCCGGAGAACGCGAGGGTGAAGCGTTCGCCGGTGCTGCGGCCCATCAGGGTGCCGAGGTTGAACGAATCGTTGGACTTCACCGAGGTGCGCAGGCTCGACGACCAGGCGACCGCGGCCTGCGGGTCGGCGTAGGTCGCGGCGTCGACGTTGAGGACCACCGGTGTGCCGTCGGTGGTGATGGCGATACGTCCGCGGCCGGTGAACACGCAGTTGTACAGGCCCGCGTTGCTCATCGCGCCCGCGCCCTGGACGCGCTGGATGTCGTAGCGAAGGGTCGAGTCGAAGGCGAGGACATTCGCGCCGTTGATGGTCAGGCCGTCGGTGCCGTCGAGGTCGATCAGATGGACGTCGGACGCGGCGTTGGCGAGGAACAGGTCGCCGCGACCGGTGACCTTCATCAGGGGGACACCCTCGCCGGTCATCGCCTGACGCATCATCCGGCCCAGACCGCCGGACCCGAGTGCTTCGAAGTGGAGATCACCCTGGTAGGCGACCATCGAACCGGTGCGGGCCATGACCTCACCCGAGAGGCCGACGCGGCACATCTTGCTGCCCTGCTTCTGGATTCCCTGGCCGCTGACCTCGGCGTGGGACGGGGCGAACAGATCGCTGTGCATGGGGACTCCCGAGGGTTGGGTCGTGACCGGAGGGTGGGGCGGGGTGGCCGGCGGCGGTGCGGCCGGAGGCGGTGATTGTGGTTGTGGGACCGGCTGATTCGTCGGCGGCCACGGCTGCGGATCGGTAACCCGCGGTGGCTGACCGGGAGGCGGCGGCGGTGCCGGATCGTCCTCGACGTCGATGCCGAACGCGGACACCAGACCGGCGAGCCCTGCGTCGTAACCCTGGCCGACGGCACGAACTTTCCAGGTATCGTTGCGGCGGTAGATCTCGAGGCAGACCACGGCGGCCTCGCTGGTGAGACCCGTCGGCGTGAAGCCGAGTTCCTCGCCGCCGCCGCTCAGGGTCGCGGTCAGTGCGCCGGCGGTCGCGAAGGTGGACGGGCCGGTGCCGTCCAGGCTCGCGGCGACGACGACCGTCGTGATGTCGCGGGGTAGGGCTGCGGTGTCGACGGTGACGATGTCGACCGCACCCGACGAGCGATAGCCGACACCCGGGCCGGTGGGCTGGTTGTAGAAGATCAGATCGGCGTCGGACCGGACGCGACCGGCATCGGTGAGCAGGATCGCCGAGGTGTTGACCGGCGATGCCGAACGCACCGACACCGTCACGGCCGACGACGGCAACGGACGGTTCTCTCCGGCGGACAGCGTGAGCACGTTGTCCATTGTGCCAAGTGCGGGCGCATGAGGAGATCGCTCTGTCGACCGACCGGCGCGTCACCGGCTGAGAACCGCCTCTCCGACGGCCATATGCACGGTGCTTCGCGGAGGCGTTTCTCAGCGCGTGAGCACTCTCCGGCCACAAAAAACAGTGGCGCCCAACGGCGGTTCCGCGCAACCATGTTCGGCAACAGTTCGTCACGGGAAGCCCGGGGCGATCCCAACGGTCCCGCAACGTGGTTCGCGGTGCGGAGCGAGGTGAAGGGGGTCGTCATGGCCGCAGTACCACTGGCAATCGTGTGCGGTCTCGTCCTGCTCGCGAGCATCGTCCGCACAGTTCTGGCCGTCGCCGGTGACGGCCGCCGGCGGGTGAGGTACCGGGAGGCGTACGACACCCGACGGCCGACCCTCTGACCTCAGCCGACTACCCCATTCGTCAAGGCGGGCAACGGATATCCGGCACGCCTCAGTGCCCCGAGATCCGGCGGCCCCGGCGGGGGCGGGTTCGGTCGGGTCCCGACTCGGTGGTGATCACGTGGGCGGCCCGTCGCGCGTGCGCCGAGAGATCCGGAATCCCCTTCACCGGCTGGTGCATCGGCAGCAGGATGTAGCCCTCCTCCCAAGGGAACCGGCCGTACTCGTCGGGCCAGACCACCTGCAGCGTCGGGTAATCGGGGAACAGCAGGTTGGCGAGGATGAGTTCGTCCTTGTCGACCTGCTCGATGAGTCGCACCGACACCGCGACCGTCTGCAGCCGGATGTCGGACTGGTCCGCGACGAGATCGCGCCAGTCCTCGCGGTGGAGGAGATCGCCGAGCTCGTTCAGGATGTGATGCGCGGGGAGCGGGTCGACGCCGTAGATGGCCAGTTCGGGGATCGCGTGCAACGAGAGCCCGGCGGTGTAGGAGAAGCCGCAGTCGGTCTCGCGACTGTTCGCCTCGGGAGATCCTTCGCCGACGGAGGTCACCTGCCATCCACACCGGCGGATGGTGTCGATGGTCGAGCGGATGACGGGATTGGGATGCCACCGGGGCAGACCTCGGATCGCGGCAGCGTGGTCTGACATGGATCGCTCCTTTGTTCGAAGGGTGACGACATGACACCACGGGGGTCCGACAAGTTCCGGTGCGGAGATATCTCGACGTCGGGAGTGGCGAACCGCGCCTGCCGGGACCCCGATATCCGTTAGCGTGCCCGCATGACGAAGGTGATGGTCGCGCTGCGTGCACCCGGGCCCGGTGTCGAACTGCCCGGTGCCGACCTGCTCGGTGTCGAACTGCTCGGTGTGGAGCTGCTCGGGGCAGGTTTCCGGCGGACGTGCGAACGGTCGGGTGCGCGTCGCGTGCAGGTGCACATCTCCGACGACGCGGTCACCGGTGCCATGCGGATCTCCGAACTCGACCCGCCGATCGAGGCGGTCGTCAGTCTGTGGGACGCCGACGTGGACATCGTGCTGACCGCCCTCGGCGAGTTCGCGACCGTGGTCGGTGCCTGGCGGGTGGCCGAACGTGCACCGCTCGATCCCGACCTACCCGCCGACGGCACGCGCGTCGACGCCCTCGCCAATGTCGCCTTCCTGCGTCGGCCGGCGGGGCTCGACCCGCAGGAGTGGCGTCGGATCTGGCTCGAGGAGCACACGACCGTGGCCATCGAGACCCAGGCGACGTTCGGCTACTACCAGAACGTCGTCGAAGACGCGCTCACACCGGAGACACCGCAGGTGGACGGCATCGTCGAAGAACTCTTCCCGATGGCCGCGGTCAGCGACCTCCATGCGTTCTACGGAAGCGGGGGAGACCGGGCGGAGCTCGAGCACCGCATGACCCGGATGCTCACCAGCGTCGGGAGATTCGGCGCCGACCGACACCTCGACGTGGTGCCGACGTCGCGCCACGACCTCGTGCTCGAGGTGCCCGCCCGGTAGTGTCCGACGAGGCGGTTGCCGGACGCGATTTGGGTCTGGCCAGCAGATTCCCTACACTAGACCGGTTGCCTGTGCACCTCAGGTGCCCGGGACACAACTGAATAGTCTCCGGTGCCGGCGAAAAGCCAAGGGCACCGGCGGCGAGAACCTTCAGAGAAACTATCCACTTCGTGGAAGGCCCACCGCAGGTCAGGGGAGATTTCCCCGGATCGGCGCTGTATGGGAACCGCCACGAGAAAGGTTGACGGTCACCCATGACCATGACTGACCCGATCGCAGACTTCTTGACACGTCTGCGCAACGCCAACTCGGCGTACCACGACGAGGTGAAACTCCCGTCGTCGAAGATCAAGGTGAACATCGCCGAGATCCTCAAGCGTGAGGGCTACATCACCGACTACCGCATCGAGGATGCGGAGGTCGGCAAGAGCCTCATCGTCTCCCTGAAGTACGGCCCGAGCCGTGAGCGCTCCATCGCTGGACTGCGCCGCGTGTCGAAGCCGGGCCTCCGGATCTATGCAAAGTCCACCAACCTGCCCAAGGTGCTGGGCGGCCTCGGCGTGGCCATCATCTCCACGTCGTCGGGTCTGCTCACCGATCGCCAGGCAGCCAACCAGGGCGTGGGCGGCGAAGTCCTCGCCTACGTCTGGTAGGGGAGGGAACGACATGTCGCGTATCGGAAAGAACCCCATCGAGATCCCCGCGGGCGTCGACGTCACCGTCGACGGACAGCGCGTGGCCGTGAAGGGCCCCAAGGGCGAGCTCTCGCTCACCGTCTCGGAGCCCATCGAGGTCGCCAAGGAAGACAACACCATCGTTGTCACCCGCCCCAACGACGAGCGTCGCAGCCGCGCGCTGCACGGCCTGAGCCGTTCGCTGATCAACAACCTGGTCATCGGCGTCACGCAGGGCTACACCACGAAGATGGAGATCTTCGGTGTCGGCTACCGCGTCCAGGCGAAGGGCAAGGACCTCGAGTTCGCCCTCGGTTACAGCCATCCCGTGCCGATCGAGGCCCCCGAAGGCATCACCTTCGCAGTGGAGTCCCCGACCAAGTTCTCGGTCACGGGTATCGACAAGCAGCAAGTCGGCCAGATCTCGGCGAACATCCGCCGCCTGCGTCGTCCGGACCCCTACAAGGGCAAGGGCATTCGCTACGAGGGTGAGCAGATCCGTCGCAAGGTCGGAAAGACGGGTAAGTAAGCCATGAGTGACACAGCTACCAAGACCAGCCGTAAGCCCCTCGGCAAGGACGTGTCGACGCGTCGTCGCAAGGCGACCGTCAACCGGCACTTCCGTCTCCGCAAGAAGGTCAGCGGAACCCCGGCTCGCCCGCGTCTCGCGGTCAAGCGCAGCTCGCGCCACATCCACGTGCAGCTCATCGACGACCTGGCCGGCAAGACGCTGGCCGCCGCGTCGTCGATCGAGGCCGACGTGCGCGCGGCAGGCGGCGACAAGTCGGCCCAGGCCCGCAAGGTCGGCGAGCTCATCGCCGCCCGTGCCAAGGCTGCCGGCGTCGAGGCCGTCGTATTCGACCGCGGTGGCAAGGACTACCACGGCCGTATCGCCGCGCTCGCGGATGCCGCCCGTGAGGGAGGCCTGAGCTTCTGATGACCATCTTCACCAGCTACACCCACAACACCGGAGGGAACCTCTGATGCCCGGACGTCAGCGTGACGGCGGAAACGGACCCGCCGGTAACGACAACAACCAGAACAATGCAGGTGGCGGCAACGACCGTCGCGGCGGTGGCCGCGGAGACCGTCGCGATCGCGGCGGCCGCGACCAGGACCGCAACCAGCTCGAGCGCGTGGTGACCATCAACCGCGTCTCGAAGGTGGTCAAGGGTGGACGTCGTTTCTCGTTCACCGCTCTCGTGGTCGTCGGCGACGGCCAGGGCATGGTCGGCGTCGGCTACGGCAAGGCCAAGGAAGTTCCGGCCGCGATCCAGAAGGGCGTCGAAGAGGCTCGCAAGAACTTCTTCCGCGTGCCGCTGATCGGTGGCACCGTGACCCACCCGGTTCAGGGTGAGGCTGCTGCCGGCGTCGTCATGCTGCGCCCGGCCAGCCCCGGTACCGGTGTGATCGCCGGTGGCGCGGTGCGTGCCGTGCTCGAGTGCGCGGGCGTCCACGACGTTCTCGCCAAGAGCCTCGGCTCCGACAACGCCATCAACGTCGTCCACGCCACCGTGGCGGCACTGAAGATGCTGCAGCGTCCCGAAGAGGTCGCGGCCCGTCGTGGCCTGCCGATCGAGGACGTCGCCCCGGCGGGTATGCTGCGCGCTCGAGCGGGACAGGGAGTCTGATCATGGCCGAGCTGAAGATCACCCAGGTCAAGGGCACCATCGGTACCAAGAAGAACCAGCGTGACAGCCTGCGGACCCTCGGACTGAAGGGCATCCGCCAGACCGTCACCCGCGAGGACACGCCGATCAACCGCGGCCTCATCAACGCGGTTCGTCACCTCGTGACAGTCGAAGAGGTTTAAGCAATGACCATCAAACTCCATCACCTTCGCCCCGCACCGGGGTCGAAGACCGACAAGACCCGCGTGGGTCGCGGTGAGGGGTCCAAGGGTAAGACCGCGGGCCGCGGCACCAAGGGCACCAAGGCACGTAAGAACGTGCCCGCCGGCTTCGAGGGTGGCCAGATGCCGATCCACATGCGGCTGCCGAAGCTCAAGGGCTTCACCAACCGCAACCGGGTCGAGTACCAGGTCGTCAACGTCGGCGACATCGCGCGTCTCTTCCCGCAGGGCGGCACCATCGGCGTCGACGAGCTCGTCGCCGCGGGCGCTGTGCGCAAGAACCAGTTGGTGAAGGTGCTCGGCGACGGAGAACTCTCCGTCAAGGTCGACATCACCGCCGACAAGTTCACCGCCTCCGCCAAGGAGAAGATCGCCGCTGCCGGAGGCAGCGTCACCGAACTCTGACGGAACAAACCCGCGGTCGGGCGGCAGCTACGCTGCCGCCCGACCGGGGCGTTTCGGCGTCACTGTTAGAGTTTCAGACGTTGTCTGCCGCATCCGCAAGATCGCCGCATCCCGAACATTGTCGATTGCCGAGCACACGGGGATCGGGTCGTGACCGACCCGGAAGATTGCCCTCGCGTGGTCGTTCCTAGGAGGAGTTAGTGCTTTCCCCCCTCTTCGCGGCCATACGGACGCCGGACCTGAGGAAGAAAATCCTCTTCGTTCTCGGCATCATCATCCTGTATCGCCTCGGCGCGACCGTGCCGTCGCCCGGCGTGGACTACCAGGCCGTCCGGGCCTGTCTGGACGAGGTCTCGGCCGGTGAGTCGAGCTCGGTCTACTCCCTGATCAACCTGTTCTCCGGCGGCGCGCTGCTGCAGCTGTCGGTGTTCGCGATCGGCATCATGCCGTACATCACGGCGTCGATCATCGTCCAGCTGCTCACGGTGGTCATCCCGCGGTTCGAGCAGCTGCGCAAGGAAGGTCAGGCCGGCCAGGCCAAGATGACGCAGTACACGCGTTATCTCGCCGTGGCCCTGGCGCTCCTCCAGTCCACCGGCATCGTCGCCCTCGCCGATCGCGGTCAGCTCCTCCCGCAGTCCTGTGCGACCAGCGGTGAGGTCCTCAACGACTCCAGCATCTTCGGTCTGATGATCATCGTGCTCGTCATGACCGCCGGCGCCTGTGTGGTCATGTGGTTCGGCGAGCTCATCACCGAGCGCGGTATCGGCAACGGCATGTCGCTGCTGATCTTCGCCGGTATCGCCGCCCGTATCCCGGCCGAGGGTCGCACCATCCTCAACACCCGCGGCGGACTCGTCTTCGCCCTGGTGTGTGTCGCCGCACTGATCATCGTCGCGGGCGTGGTCTTCATCGAGCAGGGCCAGCGCCGCATCCCCGTGCAGTACGCCAAGCGCATGGTCGGCCGCAAGATGTACGGCGGCTCGTCGACCTACCTGCCGCTGAAGGTCAACCAGGCCGGCGTCATCCCGGTCATCTTCGCCTCGTCGCTGCTGTACCTGCCGCAGCTGATCGTCGAACTGACGCGCAGCCCGGACGGCACCCAGTCGACCTGGCAGGAATACGTCACCAAGTACCTGACCGATCCCAGCAACGGGGTCTACATCGCGGTCTACTTCCTGATGATCATCTTCTTCACGTACTTCTACGTGGCGGTGACGTTCAATCCGGAGGAACGCGCCGACGAGATGAAGAAGTACGGTGGCTTCATCCCGGGTATCCGGCCGGGCGCCCCGACCGCGGAGTACCTGGGTTACGTGCTCAGCCGCATCACTCTCCCGGGTTCGATCTACCTCGGTATCATCGCGGTCCTGCCGAACCTCTTCCTTGAGATCGGTAACAGCGGCAACGTCCAGAACCTGCCGTTCGGCGGCACGGCCGTACTGATCATGGTCGGTGTGGGCCTGGACACGATGAAACAGATCAACAGTCAGTTGATGCAACGCAAGTACGAAGGATTCCTCAAGTGAGACTCGTAATTCTCGGCCCGCCCGGAGCAGGCAAAGGCACGCAGGCTGAACTGCTGAGCGAAGCCCTCGGCATCCCGCACATCTCCACTGGTGATCTGTTCCGCGCCAACATCTCCCAGGGCACCCCGGTCGGTATCGAGGCCAAGAAGTACCTCGACGCCGGCAACCTGGTCCCGTCCGAGATCACCGTCGACATGGTCCGTGCCCGTGTGGGCGAACCTGATGCGGCCAAGGGCTTCATCCTCGACGGCTTCCCGCGTTCGACCGAGCAGGCCGACGCACTCAAGGAGATCCTCGCGAACCTCGACGCCTCGCTGGACGGCGTGCTGTCCTTCGTCGTCGACACCGACGTCGTCGTGGAGCGCATGCTCGCCCGCGGTCGCGCCGACGACACCGAAGAGGTCATCCGCAACCGGATGGACGTCTACACCAAGGAGACCTCGCCGCTGCTCGCGTACTACGGCGACCAGGTCAAGACGATCGACGCGGTTGGCGACATCCAGGATGTCCACCAGCGTGTGCTGAGCGCCCTCGGCGCCGGCGTCAACTGACATCCCGAGACTGCGTCCGCTGATGGGTTTTCGCAAACGCAAGCGCGTTCCGTTCCGCTCCGCCGGCGAACTGGATGCGATGGCAGCAGCGGGCGCAGTCGTCGGATCGGCCCTCGTGGCCGTCCGCGCCGCCGCGAAGGCGGGGGTGAGCACCCTCGACCTCGACGAGGTCGCGGAGACCGCGATCCGCGAGGCCGGGGCAGTTCCCTCGTTCAAGGGCTACAACGGTTTCCCCGGATCGATCTGCAGCTCGGTCAACGACGTCGTGGTCCACGGAATCCCGTCGTCCGATGTCGTTCTCGCCGAGGGTGATCTGGTGTCGATCGACTGCGGTGCGGTTCTCGACGGCTGGCACGGCGACTCGGCCTGGACCTTCGGCGTAGGTGAGTTGTCGCAGCCCGACGCCGAATTGTCCGAGGCGACCCGACTGTCGATGGAGGCGGGTATCGCCGCCATGGTCGACGGCGCCCGCCTCACCGACATCTCCCACGCGATCGAACTCGGCACCCGCGCCGCCGAGAAGAAGTTCAATCGTCCGTTCGGCATCGTCGACGGCTACGGCGGCCACGGGATCGGCCGTGAGATGCACATGGATCCCTTCCTCGCGAACGAGGGCGAGCCCGGCAAAGGGCCGCTGCTGGTGATCGGGTCGACGCTCGCAATCGAGCCGATGCTGACCCTCGGCACCGTGGACACCACCGTCCTCGAGGACGACTGGACCGTCGTCACCGACGACGGATCCCGGGCCGCGCACTGGGAACACACCGTCGCGGTCACCGCCGACGGTCCGCGGATTCTGACTCCGCGACCCGAATGATTTTCTAGGCCCGACCTCCGAGATCTGCTGCAGAGTAAGAATCTGCCGTGCCTCGAAGTCCTGCTGCGCGGCCGGCATGGCGAAGAATGATTGATTGCGGCGGTGGCACTCGTCTCTGGTCATGACCTCGGCGAGCGGACCTGCCAGGCAGATGGCGAGTGTCGAGCAGAGGAGAGTTCGAGGAAGATGGCCACGGTGGAACTCGGTGATGGACTGACGGTTTCAGCTCTCGGATTCGGCGGTATGTCGCTGACCGACGTCTACGGGGCGGTATCCGATGACGATGCCTTCCGCACCCTCGCCCACGCGGTCGACAGCGGCGTGACGTTCATCGATACCGCGAACGTGTACGGGGACGGCCGAAGCGAGACCACGATCGGCAGGTTGCTCAAGACCCGCCGCGACGAGGTTCAGCTCGCCACCAAGTTCGGCATCGTCGGTCAGGGCGGCGTCGGGCAGCGCGGAGTCCGCGGTGACCGAGAGTATGTTCGCGAGCAGGTCGAACTCAGCCTGGCACGACTCGGCACCGATCGCATCGACCTGTACTACCAGCACCGCGTCGATCCGGTCGTCCCGATCGAGGAGACCATCGGCGCGGTCAAGGAACTGGTCGAGGAGGGCAAGGTCCTGCATATCGGTCTGTCCGAGGCGACCGGTGACGAGATCCGCCGCGCGGTCAGTGTGCACCCGATCGCCGCCATCCAGTCCGAGTGGAGCGTCGTCTCCCGAGACGTCGAGCGCTTCGTGGTACCCGCTGCCCGCGAGCACGGACTCGGGTTCGTCTCCTACTCGACGCTGGGCCGTAAGTGGCTGGCCGGGCTCCTCGACCACAACGATCTGGTCGAAGGCGATGTGCGCCTGAACATCTCGCGCTACACGCCCACCAACCTGGCATACAACAAGCCGATCCTCGAGGAGTTTCTGCAGATCGCCGACGAGGTCGGTGTCACCGGTGCACAGCTGGCGCTGGCCTGGTTCTACACCAAGGGTCGCGAGTTCGATCTCCCCGTCGTCTCGATCCCGGGTTCCCGGTTCGCCGAGCGTGTCTCGGAGAACCTGGCCGGCGTCGACGTCGAACTGACCGCGCAGCAGGTCGAGCGACTGGATACGTTGGCCGCCCGGATTCGCGGTCATCGGTCCGCTCAGCCGCAGTTGGTGTCGTCCGCACGCGAGTGACCCGCGACCGCACCACTGCGGGGTGAGTATCGGTCGCCTTCAGGGTGAACGTCGAATTGGTGTCGTGGTGAACGCGTCTCAAATTCGATGTGTCGAACTACAGACAGCCGCGTCACTCCTGCCTTACGATTTCCCTTGTCTCGCAAGAGAGCGAGGGGGATGCGCCGGTTGGGGTGCCCTTGATACGTTCGATCCGTATGTCCTCCACTAGGGTTTCCTCGGCTGTGGCCGCACGCCCGAGTCCAGGTGACGGAGGTGCGGAGTGGTCCTGTCGGCGTCGTTGTCCATCGTCAGTGGACCGGTACCAGTCGTCGTCACCGTCCTCGGTGTGATCGGTTTCCTGTGGCTCATCTTCTATCCGTCGGTCCGCTATCTCCTGATCGTCGTCCCGGTCTCGATCGCGGTCGCCGTCGGCGGCACGCTGTTGGCGCACTACCTGGTCGAGGATGTGTGGCGTCCGTTTCCGGAGGCGATCGAGACCGGTGTCTACATCTCGAGTTGTGTTGCCGCCCTTGCGCTGATTCTCGGGGTGGCCCGATTCGTGGCCGGTCACGGATGGTTGCAGAAGCTGATCACCGTGCTCGCCGGACTGTTCGCGGTGCTGATGGCGTTGTCGCAGATCAACGTCACCTTCGCCTACTATCCGACAGTTGATGCGCTGCTGGGTCATTCGGGTGCGCGGTCGGTGACGCTCGAGGAACTCGACGACGACTCACTGATCGTGGTGCCGATCGACAAATGGCGGGCACCGCAGAACATCCCGAGCGGAGGGCGGATCCTGACGGCGCCCATCCCCGGGACCAAGTCCGGATTCACGGCACGTCCCGCGAAGATGTATCTGCCGCCGGCTGCTCTCACCTCGCCGACACCGCGGTTGCCGGTGCTGCTCCTGCTGGCGGGTCAGCCGGGCGCCCCGGACGACTGGCTGCTCGGCGGTCAGCTGGTCGCCACGATGGACGCGTACGCAGCAGAGCACAACGGCCTGAGCCCAATCGTCGTCGTCGCCGACGGGACCGGATCGACGATGGCCAACCCGATCTGTGTGGACTCCAAGCTGGGCAACGTCGCGACCTATCTGTCGCAAGACGTGCCGGACTGGGTCGCGGCCAACCTCAAACTCGCGAACACGGACAGCAGGTCGTGGGCGGTCGGTGGCTTGTCCTACGGCGGAACGTGCGCGCTGCAACTCGCGACGAACTATCCGGACGTCTATCCGACGTTCCTCGACCTGTCGGGTCAGATCGAACCGTCCCTGGGGTCGCGTCAGCAGACCATCGACACGGCGTTCGACGGCGACGAGGCTGCGTTCAAGGCGGTCAATCCGATGGATCTGATGGTCACGCGGCAGTATCCCGACACGGCCGGTGCGTTCGTCGTCGGACGAGATGACGCGATGTACCGCGCCGGTCTCAAAGAGGTGTTCGAAGCTGCGCGGCGTGCCGGTATGGACGTGCATTTCAGCGAGGTGCCCGGTGGGCACAGCTTTGCGGTGTGGTCGGTGGGCCTGCGTCAGGAGATGCCATGGCTCGGTAAACGATTGGGGATTCCGGAATGAGCGCACCCGTTGTCGAGACAGAGCGAGACGAGGCCGACGGCCCCCGCGAGAGTGCGGTGCTGAACAAACTCAAGGCGTACGCGGCGGTGCTGATGCGGCTACCGTTCACCCTCGCGTTGTGGCTGACCGTCTTCGGTCTGGCGCTCTTCACGGGGTCGTTGTGGAGTCACGCGGCTCGGAAGTCCTGGTACCACGACGTCGCTTTCGGGGTCCCGGCGTTGGAGGACGGCAAGTGGTGGACCATCGTCACCTCGTCGTTCTTCGAGCCGAGCCCGGGCAAGTACGTGCTCGCGCTGATCTTCATCGCGGTCGGAATCGGTTGGGCCGAATACCGGTTGGGCACCGCGCGGGTCGCGGTGGTGGCATTCGGTGGCAAGATCGTCACCGAGTTGATCACGGTCGGTCTGGTCTGGTTTTTCAGCCGCGATTTCACTTCGTGGGAGTGGGTCGAACGCCTGTCGCACGTGCACAGCGCGAGCGCGATCACGATGGTCGTGGCGGCGGTGGCGGTGGCGACGGCCACGCTCCGGTCACCCTGGCGCCTACGCATCCGGGTCGCCCTCGGGGCTGTCGTGGCGATCGCTTTCCTGTTCGAGGGCACGTTCAGCACGGTCCAGTATGTGATCGCGGTACTCATCATGCTGCCGGTGGGCGAACGGTGGTTCAGTACCGCCGAGCACGGCTATCTGCCACGTACCCGACGCGAGGTGCGCATGCTGGGCTGTGCGGGCCTGCTCGTCATCGCGGGCGCGAACCTGCTGGTGTTCTTCTTCCCGGGTAGCGGGCCCCTCGGGCCCACCGACGCCAACGACGAGTCCACCTTCACGATGATCATCGGCCTGGTGATCAACCTGCTGATCGCCGACCAGTTGCGTCGAGGTCGGCGGTGGGCCTGGTGGGTTGCGGTGGTCTACGGCCTGCTCAACGTGGTTGTCACGATCGCGGTGGTGGCGTTGGTCGCCTTCACCGACTTCGCCGCAGAGGGAGGCGTCACCGTTGGCACCACGCTGCTGTGGGTGGTGGTCCTGGCGATTCTGCTGCCGGGGCGGTTCGCCTTCCGGGTGCCGTGGCGGACCCGCCTGACCGGCGATGTCGACGGCGATCCGCTGGAACGGGTCAAGGACCTGCTGCACACCCACGGCGGCGGCACGATGTCGTGGATGATCACCTGGCCCGGCAACAACTACCTGTTCCCGGCGGGCGGCCCCGGTGCGGGTGGACCGTCGGGTGTGGTGGCCTATCAGCACCACATGGGAACGCTGCTGGCACTGTCGGATCCGGTGTGTGCGCCGCAGGATCGTCGGGCGGCGGTCCAGGACTTCATCGACAAGGCCGAACACAGCGGCAAGGTGCCCTGCTGGTTCTCGGTCGGTGCCGAGACGGCCCAGATCGCCGAAGAGCTCGGCTGGCGGAGCCTCCAGATCGCCGAGGACACCATCATCGACCTGCCGAATCTGGCCTTCAAGGGCAAGTCGTGGCAGCACGTGCGGTCGGCACTGAACAAGGCGACGAAGGAGAACATCAGCTTCCGCCTGGTGACCCTGGCCGACGAACCGTTCGGCATCCGTTCACAGGTGCGCGCGATCTCCGAGGAGTGGGTGGGGGACAAGGGGCTTCCCGAGATGGGCTTCACCCTCGGCAGCGTCGACGAGGCGATGGACCCGGAAGTCCGTGTCGCGCTTGCCGTCGACGAGGCGGGCGATGTCCACGGCGTGTTGTCCTGGTTGCCGGTGTACGCGGCGTCCGGCGCCGACGGTGCGTCGGTACCTGCCGGAACCGTGCGCGGTTGGACGCTCGACGTGATGCGGCGTCGTACCGACGGATTCGGCCCGGTGATCGAATATCTCATCGCCTCGTCCGCGACGGCGTTCAAAGAGGAAGGCGCGCTGTTCGTCTCGTTGTCGGGCGCACCGCTCGCGCGGAGCGGCGACTCGGTCGAAGAGGGGATGGACCGCCTGCTCGACAGTCTGGGAGCCGCGATGGAGCCCTTCTATGGTTTCCGGTCGCTGCACGCGTTCAAGAAGAAGTTCAGCCCGCGCTACGAGCCGGTGTACCTGGCCTTCCGGGACGAGAGTGACCTGCCCCGTATCGGTCTGGCCATCTCGCGGGCCTACCTCCCCGACGCGACCCCCGGACAACTCGTCCGACTCGCCGCCTCGGGCAAGGGCAACTGACCGTCGACCGGGCACCACCTGTTCCCTGAGGTGCGAGGAGCGCAGCGACGAGCCTCGAAGGGCCCGCCGACCGGGCAGAGTCAGTCGTGCGCGCCGAGTTTGGTCGCCGTCTGGGACCGTAGACGCTGTTCCTCACGGAGCGCATCGAACTCGGCACGCCAGTCGGTGGTGAGTGTCAGCCCCTGACGCCCGGCCTCTTCGGTGCTGAGTTCGACGGGGAAGCCGAACGTGTCGCTGAGGGTGAAGAAGTCGGCTCCGGTGATGGGGCGGGCTTCTTTGACGATGTGCCGCAGCTCGCGCAAGCCCTTGCTGAGCGTGCGACGGAAGGCGCGCTCTTCCTTCTGCAGGACTTTGACGATGGTGTCGCGCTGCTCGCCGACCTCGGGATAGGCGTCGGAGTAGATGTCGGCGATCACCTCGACGAGTGGTGTCAGCACGTTGTTCTCGACGCCCAGTTCGGTGGCGAAGCGGATCGCCCGGCGCAGGAGCCGACGCATGACATAGCCGGCTTCGCGGTTCGAAGGGGTGACACCGTCGGCAGCCAGGAAGACCGCTCCGCGAACGTGATCGGTGACGATGCGCATGGCGTGGGTGGTGTCTTCGTAGCTCGTGCCCGAGAGTTCCTGGAGTTTCTCGATGATCGGCCACAGCAGGCTGACGCGGAAGACGTCGGGGCTGTCGATCGACGCCGCGGCGATGCGTTCGAGGCCGCCGCCGTAATCGACATTGCGATTGGGGAGCTCGGCAAACGACACGGCGCCGGGGGCGTCGGACTCGGCGCGGCGGTACTGCATGAACACCGAGTTGCCGATCTCCATGTACTGGCCGCCGTCGGAATTCTGGTGTGGGAAGCGACCGTACGTGGTGTCGTGTTCGACCTGCGGGAAATAGTAGAAGACCTCGGAATCGGGTCCGCCGGGGTCGCCGACCGGCATCGCCTCGGGGCCGCCGGCCCGGGACCACCAGTTCTTGTCCTGGTAGAACGCAATTCGTGCGCCCTGGTTACCGACCTCGTTGCCGTGTTCCTCGGTGATGAGGTCGACCCGGTCGTAGGAGACGCCCGCGGCCTTGAAGAGTTCGGTCCAGATGTCGGCGCTCTCCTCATCGCGCGGTATGCCGTTCTCCGGGTCACCGGCGAAGACGGTCACGTAGATCCGGTTGGGATCCAGGCCGACGACGTCGACCAGGAACGACCAGAACATCGGGATCTGCCCGGCCTTGAAATAGCTTCCCAGGCTCCAGTTTCCGAGCATCTCGAAGAACGTGGTGTGGCGGTTGTCGCCGACCTCGTCGATGTCTTGGGCGCGAACGCACGGCTGGACGTCGGCGAGCATGGTGCCGGCGGGGTGTGGCTCGCCGAGCAGGTGGTTGAGTAGCGGCTGCATTCCCGAACCGGTGAAGAGTGTCGTCGGGTCGCCCCGGGGCACCAGCGATGCCCGGTCGATGAGGGCGTGTCCACGCTCGGCCATCATCGCGAGGTAGGCCGAACGGATCTGCTGAGCGTCCATGACTGGCATTGTGCGGTCCGGCCTGGTGATATGGGCCGTGATTCGGCAAGGTGGGCGCGGTTCTGCCGATGCTCCGCTCACCGTTTCCGCTCCCGCTCACCCGATTTCGGTGAGCGGGAACGGATCGTGTGAGCGGCCCGCTGATCCGTGGCACATCTACGGCCGGGCGTCGCGGTGTGGTCGGTGCTCGCGGTGGTCGAGTACGCATACCGTCTCTGGATGACGACAGAGGACCCGGCAGTCTCGTTGCTGAACCATATCGACGCCGCGATCGCGGCATCCGCGTTCAGCGACTGACGGTCTGGGGGCGGTCAGCCCGCGCGCCGACGACCCGATCCGCCCGCGTGTAGACGACCATCGACTCGCCGCGGGAGAACCCGATCAGGGTGATGCCGAAGTCGTCGGCGAGGTCGGCGGCCAGGGACGAGGGTGCGGACACCGCGCTCAGCATCGGGATACCCGCCATCGCCGCCTTCTGTACCAGCTCGAAGCTGGCGCGACCCGAGACCTGAAGAACGGTGCCGGACAGGGGAAGTCGGTCGGCGAGGACGGCCCAGCCGATGACCTTGTCGACGGCGTTGTGCCGGCCGACGTCCTCGCGGACGACGAGCAGTTCGCCGTCGGCGTCGAAGAGTGCCGCTGCGTGCAGCCCGCCGGTCTTGTCGAAGACATCCTGCTCGGCGCGGAGACGGTCGGGGAGGCCGAGCAACGTGTCGACGTCGACCGTCAGCGTGTCCGCGGCCGGATCGTGAGCGGACGCGGTGTGGACGGATTCGATGCTGTCCTTGCCGCACACTCCACAGGCGCTCGTCATGGTGTTGCGACGGGCGACGCCGGGTGCGGGCGGCGGAACGTGGGGGGCGAGGGAGACGTCGACGACGTTGTAGGTGTTGGCGCCGGTCGAGTCGGTGCCCGCGCAGTACCGGGCCGTCGAGTAGTCGCCGCCCGCGGTGATGACGCCTTCGGAGACGAGGTACCCGGCCACGAGCTCGAAGTCGCTGCCGGGGGTGCGCATGGTGACGCTCAGCGGCTGACCGCCCACGCGGATCTCCAGTGGCTCCTCGACGGCCAGGGTGTCGGCGCGTTGCGTTGGGGCCGCATCGCGTCGGATGCGGGTGACGCGGCGTCGTGCGGTTACTCGTCCCACGCTTCGACCTTAGTCCTCAGACGTCGAGGATCAGGGTGACCGGCCCGTCGTTGACCAGGCTCACCTGCATGTTCGCCCCGAACCGTCCGGTGGCGACGGTGGCCCCGGCGTCGCGCAGGGCAGCGGCGACCGCGTCGACGAGCGGCTCGGCCACCGGGCCCGGGGCGGCGGCGTTCCACGACGGCCGGCGTCCCTTGGCGGTGTTGGCGTACAGGGTGAACTGGCTGATGACCAGGATCGGTGCGTCGATGTCGGCGGCCGCCTTCTCGGGTCCGTCGTCGCCGTTGAAGATCCGCAGGCGCCAGATCTTGTCGGCGAGTTTCGCGGCGTGGTCGGGGGTGTCGTCGTGGGTGGCGCCGACGAGGGCGACGATGCCGGACCCGCCGGCCGGGATGTCGAGTTCGCCGACGATCTCACCGTCGACGGTCACGCGGGCTTCGCTTACTCGCTGGATGACGGCTCGCACCGACCCAGGATGCCAGGCTGAATGGTCCCTTACCGGAGCAGGTGGGCGACGCGGCTACTTGATCTCGATGTCGCCGTCGAACTCGTAAGGAGTCGCCGCGGGCTCACATCCGCTGAACGAACCGGTTGGTGCAGGACCGTTCACCCCGACCTTGCTCGGATCGCCCTTTCGTACCGTGATCTGCACGGCGAGCGCGTCCTGCAACGGGGCGGGGATCAGATTCGGGTCGGTCGCGCTGATGGGATAGACCAGGGACGCGGTGTCGCCGTCGGTGTGGATGCAGGTGATCGGTCCCTTGACCTTGAACGGCAGGGGATTGTCGTCGTCGCCGGCCAGCAGCGTGGCTTCGTACGTGCCGGTGGTCTTGCCCTCCGCGTTCGTGGCGCCCACGGCCTTGATCGCGAGGAGGTCGAGGTCTGCGATCTCGAGTTCGCCCTCGATCATCAGCGACTTGGTCTCCGCGGCATCGGCCGGTGCCGAGACCCCCAGTGTTGCGAACACTGCGGCGGCCGCCAGGGCGGTGGTGCTGAGAGCGCGTGCTCGGAAACCCGTCATGACAATCTCCTTCGGTCGACCGTGGTCGGGTACCCAGGGGCGGACCCTGAAAACCATCCCCGAAGTACGCCCTCCACAGACCGTCTGACGACACTGTGCCGCCGGCGGCGCTGCCGAGGGTGCCTCTGAGGGGCGCTTCTCAGCGCTCAGTTGAGCCCGAAGGTCACCGTGACCGTGAAGGTCAGCTCCTGCTCGCCGGGCTCGATGGGCACGGGCGACGCGGCGACGTCGCGCTCGAAGGTGCCGGGGGAGGCGGGCTGTTCCTGACCGCTGGTCGTCTCCTTGATGGTCAGCACCTTGCCGAGTGAGTCGTCGGCGAGCGAGGCGTACTGCTCGGCGCGGCCGCGGGCGTCGTCGAACGCCGCTTCCCGGGCCTCCTTGAGGAGCTGCGAGTCGTCGTCGATGGTGAAGGAGACGTTGCTGATCCGGGTGTTGTCGCCGCCCGCGGTGGCGGCTGCGCTCAGGACCGTGGAGGCCGTGGAGATGTCGCGGATCGTGACGCGGATGGAGTTGGTCGCCATGTAGCCGCTGATCTGACTGCTGCCACCGGGGGCGGGACTGGAGTACTGCGGGGTCACCGACACCTGCTGGGTGGCGACGTCCTTGCGTTCCACGCCTGCGTCGACGACGGCATCGGTCACCGCGCGCACCTTCTCGCTCGTCTCGTTCAGTGCGGTCGTCACGTCGCCCGCGGTCGCCTCGACGCCGATGTCGGCGCGAAGGGTGTCCGGCGCGCCGCTGACCTGTCCGGTGCCGACGACGGTGACCGAGCGCTGTTGGTCGACGGCGCCGTCGCTGCCGCACGCGGCGAGGGCCAGGACGAGTGCGGACACGACGGCCGCCCCGAGTCCTGCGCGTCGCACGCCGACCGATGACCTCACAACCGCCCTCATCGGTCCACCGGATCCCGCATCAGCAGCCCGAGCAGCCAGCCGACGACCGACACGACGATCGCGCCGAAGATCGCCGACCAGAAGAAGTCGTCGACCTCGAGACCCCAGTGCGTGGTGTTCCGGGTGATCCAGGCGGTGATCTCGAGCATCAGCGCATTGATCACGATGTGGATGAGCCCCAGCGTCAAGATGTAGAAGGGGATCGAGATGATCTGCACGATCGGCTTCACGAACGCATTGAGGACGCCGAAGATGACCGCCACGACCAGCGCGATCCCGACCTTCTCTGCAGTCGTCGACCCGCCTACGAACTCGATTCCCGGGACGATCAGAGTCGCCACCCACAACGCCACCGCGGTGCACACGGTGCGGACCAGAAATGCCAGCATGCGCAACAGTCTGCCAGTACGACCGTGCCGGAAACGTCCGTCTGATGTGCGAGTCGGGCGGAATGCGGTGGCCGACCGGCACGCATTTGGACTGTTCCCGCAGTTCGCGTAACATAGATCGTCGGTGCGTCTCGCGTGCCCGCATCCGCGTGTCCCCACGCGGATCGGAGCGCTCGCACCGGGTGTTGGTCCTCGCCGAGCGGTGACCACACCTTAACGGACAAACACTGATTCAACCGGGCCAACGACGCAGCACCACCCGGGTGTCGCGGAAACGGCCAGGATCGCGGAGGAAATGGCGAAGAAAGACGGGGCCATCGAGGTCGAGGGTCGAGTGATCGAACCCCTGCCCAATGCGATGTTTCGCATTGAGCTGGAGAACGGTCATAAGGTTCTCGCCCACATCAGCGGCAAGATGCGGCAGCACTACATCCGCATCCTGCCCGAGGACCGGGTCGTCGTGGAACTCTCGCCCTACGACCTTGCTCGTGGGCGAATCGTGTACCGCTACAAATAAGACTTTCCCGGCCTCGCCGGGAGAAGACTTCCCGGACATCCGTCTGGGAGGAGACCGACACCCACGTGTACGGCCGTGTTCAGGCGTGCGCGCGGGCGAACCGAGCAGGAGAGATTGACGTGAAGGTTCAGCCGAGCGTCAAGCCGATCTGCGAGAAGTGCAAGGTGATCCGCCGCAACGGTCGGGTCATGGTGATCTGCGAGAACCTGCGTCACAAGCAGCGTCAGGGCTGATCACGCGCACCCTCCGGGTCGCTTGAGTCAGAACAACTGAATACAGACAACTGAAGATCAGAAGACCTCTCAGCACCAGTGGCGACAGACGCGTCACCGCCTACCTCCGGATCAGAGGCCGGAGCCCACGAGGCCGGACACACGGTTCGGCACCAGCTCGCGGGACGGACTGGGAGAAGACCTCTGGAAATCGAAAAGGAAATCCGCCACATGGCACGTGTTGCTGGTGTGGATCTCCCCCGCGAAAAGCGGCTGGAGATTGCACTGACCTACATCTACGGAGTTGGACGCACCACCTCCAAGGAGATCCTCGCGGGAACGGGCCTCAGCCCCGACCTCCGGGCGAAGGATCTCACCGACGCAGACGTCTCGAAGCTGCGTGAGTACATCGAAGCCTCGGTGAAGGTCGAGGGTGACCTGCGTCGCGAGGTGCAGGCCGATATCCGACGCAAGATCGAGATCGGCTGCTACCAGGGTCTGCGCCACCGTCGTGGCCTGCCCGTCCGCGGACAGCGCACCAAGACCAATGCCCGCACTCGTAAGGGCCCGAAGAAGACCATCGCCGGGAAGAAGAAGTAATGCCTCCGAAGTCACGTAGCGCAGGCCCCAAGAAGGGCACCCGCCGTCGCGATAAGAAGAACGTCCCGCACGGCCACGCGCACATCAAGTCGACGTTCAACAACACCATCGTGTCGATCAGCGATCCCAGCGGAAACATCATCAGCTGGGCGTCGTCGGGCCACGTCGGTTTCAAGGGCTCGCGCAAGAGCACCCCGTTCGCGGCTCAGCTCGCGGCCGAGAACGCTGCGCGCAAGGCCCAGGAGCACGGCGTCAAGAAGGTCGACGTATTCGTCAAGGGACCGGGTTCGGGTCGCGAGACCGCGATCCGCTCCCTGCAGGCAGCCGGCCTCGAGGTCGGCACCATTTCCGATGTCACCCCGCAGCCGCACAACGGTTGCCGTCCGCCCAAGCGGCGTCGGGTCTAGTCGGGAAAGGGAGGAACAGAGAAAATGGCTCGTTATACCGGCCCCGCAACAAAGAAGTCTCGTCGCCTTCGCGTCGACCTGATCGGTGGTGACGCCGCATTCGAGCGTCGCCCCTACCCGCCCGGCCAGCACGGCCGCTCGCGGATCAAGGAGAGCGAGTACCTGCTCCAGCTGCAGGAGAAGCAGAAGGCGCGCTTCACCTACGGAGTGATGGAGAAGCAGTTCCGTCGCTACTTCGAGGAAGCCAATCGTCGCAACGGCAAGACCGGTGACGAACTGCTGAAGCTCCTCGAGACCCGTCTCGACAACGTCGTGTACCGCTCGGGCATCGCACGGACCCGTCGTCAGGCCCGCCAGTTGGTCAGCCACGGCCACTTCACCGTCAACGGTGTGAAGGTCGACGTCCCCAGCTACCGCGTCAGCCAGTACGACATCATCGACGTCCGTCCGAAGTCGCTGCAGACCGTCCCGTTCCAGATCGCCAAGGAGCTCGTCGGCGATCGTCCGGTCCCGGGTTGGCTCCAGGTCGTGCCCTCGACCCTGCGTATCCTCGTGCACTCCGTGCCCGAGCGCGCTCAGATCGAGGTCCCGCTGACCGAACAGCTCATCGTCGAGTTCTACTCCAAGTAGACGCTCGAGCAAGACCAGCCCGACAGCTACCTGCTGTTCGGTTCACTTTCGAGGTCGTCATATAGCGGGCGGCCAAAGGAGAAAACGAAATGCTCATCTCACAGCGACCCACCCTCACCGAGGAAGTCATCGCCGAGAACCGGTCGAAGTTCGTCATCGAACCGCTCGAGCCGGGCTTCGGTTACACCCTCGGTAACTCGCTGCGTCGTACCCTGCTCAGTTCGATTCCGGGTGCTGCCATCACCAGCATCCGCATCGACGGAGTGCTCCACGAGTTCACCACCGTCCCCGGGGTCAAGGAAGACGTCACCGACATCATCCTGAACCTCAAGGGCCTCGTGGTCTCCTCGGACGAGGACGAGCCGGTCACCATGTACGTGCGCAAGCAGGGTCCGGGCACCGTCACCGGCGCCGACATCGTGCCCCCGGCCGGTGTCACCGTGCACAACCCCGATCTGCACATCGCCACCCTTAACGACAAGGGCAAGCTCGAGATCGAGCTCGTCGTCGAGCGGGGCCGCGGCTACGTGCCGGCCGTGCAGAACAAGGCGTCGGGTGCCGAGATCGGCCGTATCCCGGTCGACTCGATCTACTCGCCGGTGCTCAAGGTGACCTACAAGGTCGAGGCCACCCGTGTCGAGCAGCGCACCGACTTCGATCGGCTCGTGCTCGACGTGGAGACCAAGAACTCGATCAGCGCGCGTGACGCGCTGGCGTCGGCGGGCAAGACCCTGGTGGAGCTCTTCGGGCTCGCCCGGGAGCTCAACGTCGAGGCCGAGGGCATCGAGATCGGACCGTCTCCGGCGGAGGCCGACCACATCGCGTCGTTCAGCCTGCCGATCGAGGATCTCGAGCTGACCGTCCGTTCGTACAACTGCCTCAAGCGCGAGGGTGTTCACACCGTCGGCGAGCTGGTTGCCCGGACCGAGTCGGATCTGCTCGACATCCGCAACTTCGGCCAGAAGTCGATCGACGAGGTCAAGGTCAAGCTGCACGCACTCGGCCTGTCCCTCAAGGACAGCCCGGCCAGCTTCGATCCGTCGCAGGTCGCCGGATACGACCCCGCCACCGGTACGTGGTCGGAAGACGCGTCGTTCGACGCCGATTCCGGTGAGGATTTCGCCGAAACCGAACAGCTCTAGTCGCCTCCGGCGGCGGCTGTCACGCTCGCCCAAACCCTGACTTCCCGCTCGAGTGATCGGGAGTCCTCCTAGGAGAAGACAATGCCCAAGCCCACCAAGGGACGCCGCCTCGGCGGGTCGGCCAGCCACCAGAAAGCGATGCTGGCGAACCTCGCCACCTCGCTCTTCGAGCACGGCCGCATCACCACCACCGAGGCCAAGGCCAAGCGCCTGCGCCCGTACGCGGAGAAGATCATCACCCACGCCAAGGCCGGCAAGCTGGCCAACCGCCGTGAGGTGCTGAAGGACATCCGCAACAAGGACGTCGTGCACACGCTGTTCGACGAGATCGGCCCGTTCTTCGCCGATCGCAACGGTGGATACACCCGCATCATCAAGACGCTGCCGCGCAAGGGTGACAACGCCCCCATGGCCGTGATCGAGCTGGTTCGCGAGACCACCGCGTCGAGCGAGGCGTCGCGCGCGACCCGTGTCGCCGCGTCCAAGAAGGCCGAGGAGAACGTGGTGGAGGCCGTCGAGGCCGACGCCACCGACGCCGAGGTCGCCAACGCCGACGCTGTCGCCGAGGCCGTCGACGACGAGTCGACCGCTGCCACCGCCGTCGAGGCGGAAGAGGCGACCACCGACGCAGACGACGACAAGAAGTAGTCGACTGAGTCGAGAACTGCTGACCGAACCCGTCGGCCCGGATTCCGGTGCCGGCGGGTTCTGTCGTCTGCGCTTCGACCTCGGCTACGACGGCACCGATTTCGCCGGGTGGGCACGGCAGATCGGGCAGCGCAGTGTGTGCGAGGAACTCGAGACCAGGTTGTCGACGATCCTGCGGGTCCCGGTCCGGCTGACGGTGGCCGGGCGGACCGACGCCGGTGTGCACGCCACGGGGCAGGTCGCACACGCCGTCGTCCCGCGGTCGGCGTTGGAGACGCGGTCGATCGCCGGGGACCCGTCGACGCTGGTCGGCCGGCTGGCGAAGATGTGTCCGGACGACATCCGGGTGAAAGAGGTCCGGGTGGTCCCGGACGCGTTCGATGCGCGTTTCTCCGCGCTACGGCGCCACTACCGCTATCGGCTCGACGACTCGCGGTGGGGGCCGGAACCCGTGGTCGCGCGGACGACTGCGACCTGGCGCCGCCCGCTCGACGTCGACGCGATGAACGCCGCGTCGACGGAACTCTTGGGGCTGAACGACTTCGCCGCCTTCTGTCGGCGGCGGGAGGGTGCGACGACGATCCGGGACCTGCAGCGCTTCTCGTGGACGCGTGACGCGGACGGCGTGCTCGTCGGTGAGGTCAGCGCGGATGCGTTCTGCTGGTCTATGGTGCGGTCGCTGGTGGGTGCCGTCGCCAGCGTCGGCGACGGCCGGCGGAGCGTCGACTGGTGCAGTGCGTTGCTCGCGGAGAAGGCGCGCAGTTCGCAGGTGCCGGTGGCCGAGGCCAGGGGACTGTGCCTGGTCGGCGTGGACTATCCCGCCGACGACGAACTCGCCGCCCGCAACACGGTGACCCGCGACGTGCGCGGAGCCACCGGTTGCTGCGGAGGCTAGTTACCGAGCTTGAGGCCGTTCTTGTCCCGGACACTTCCGGTCAGCATCATGATGCCGTCGACGAGGGCCCAGATCGCCACACCGAAGATCAGCACGAATCCGATCAGGAAGATCGCGGTGATGTAGCCGATGATCGTCAGGCCGAGCTGGATGCCGCCGATGGTGTTGTCGCCGATGTAGAAACGGCCGACACCGAGCGTGCCCAGGAAGATCTGCAGCAGACCCGCCACGAGCTTCGACTTGTCCGACAACGGTTCGCCCGTCGCGGGGTCGCGGCCGTACGGCGCGCTCGGATCCGGTGCTCCGGGATAGCCGTAGCCGGCCGGTGCACCGTACGGGGGTGCACCGTACTGCGGGGCGTCGTACTGAGGTGCGCCGTACTGCTGCCCGCCCCCGTACTGCTGCCCGCCCCCGTACTGCGGCGGGGTGCCGTATTGCTGCTGGGCCTCGTATCCCTGCGGTGTCCCGTATCCCTGTGAGGCATTGTCGGGTGTCCCGGACGGCGGCGGCGCGTACCCCGCGTTCGGGTCGGTGCCGTAGGTGGGGGTGCCCGGCTGGGAGGTGTCCGCGGGCGGGGGTTGTTTCACGAACGGGTCGTACGGCTTGTCGCCGGGGTTCTCCGGGCTGGTCATCGGTCGGTCCTCCTCGGTGGGTCCTGCGTGGTGTCGTCGGGTCGGTGTGGTCGTGTCGGGTCGTGCGGTCAGGCCATCGCGGCAAGGGTGCGGGCGTAGTTGACGCGACCCGAGACGTCACCCATGGTGACCGGCGAATACGCCGGGATGTTGGTGACGTGCAGGAAGCCGCCCGCGCCGCGCACGGTCACCTGGATGTATCCGGTGGTACTGCGTTCCTTCATCAGCAGGAACAGCAGGCTGAGAAAGCACACCATGAAGAAGCCCACGATGGCCAGTACCAGCCCCGTCTGTGACATCCGTTCGGTCGACACGGACATGTCGGTGACGACCCACTGCGTACCGGCGATGGGGCAGGTACCCGACGGCGTGATGACGAAGCTCTGGGTGCACGTGATGTCGCCGATGACGACGAGCGGCTGCTCGGGGACCGGTGCGCCGCCGTACTGATACGGTGCCGGATTCGCTTGTGGCGCACCGTACCCGGGCACGGCGAAACCGGGGCTCGAGTCGTACTCGGAAGGTTGGTGGCCGAACGGCGTCGTACCGTCCGGCCCGTCGCCCGGGTGGGTCATGGACTCATGGTTGCACAGACCTGTGACGGAGGACGGCGGTGCGCGGACTCAGGTCGCGTTGCGCTCGTCCTCGAAGGCCTCCATGACGATCTCGAGTGTGTCCTCGTCGTCGATGAAGTCCTGCGGATGCGCGCCCTCAGACAGCAGATGCCGCCAGTTCAGCGGATCGAACACGATGGGGTCGTGCCGCGACAGGAAGTCGATGACCACCCGGCAGAACCGTTCCGGGTCGTCGCGGAACGGGAAATGTCCTGCGCCTTCGAACGTTTCGAGTTCCGAGTGGGGGATCGCGGAGTGGGCGAGTTCGGCGTGGTGATAGGGGATGACGATGTCCTCGTCGCCCCAGATCAGCAGGACCGGGAGTCGTTCGGTGAGGTAACAGCGGTCGAGCATGGTGACCGACTGTCCGCGCCAGTCGACGACGGCCCGCAGGGTTCGCAGGAACGCCGCGTAGGCGGTTGGGTCGGCGAGATCGCCGAGGACGCGCATGAGGTCCTCATGGTCGGCGAGAAGGCGTTTGGGTGTGGCGGTCACCGGTGCGAACGGGAGCACCGGGGCGGCCGCGACGGCCTTGGCCGCGACTCGCAGTCCCGGCACGACGCCCGGAATCCGCAGCGCGGACAGGGCCTGGTGCACCACGGGCAGCGAGATGAGGCGCAGGGCCGGATTGACCTCCCGCGTCACCCCGCCGGCCGCGACGAGGACGAGACGCTCGACGAATCGCGGGAACTGGTAGCAGAACTGCATGGCCACGCCGCCGCCGAGGGAGTGACCGACGACGGTGACCTTGGTGTGGCCCAGGACGACCAGCAGATCGCGCATCCCGTTGGCGAACGCGGGGACGGAGTAGTCGGCGCGCGGCTTGTCGGAGCGGCCGTGGCCGAGGAGGTCCGGCGCGATGACCGTGTAGTGCTGCGCCAGGATCGGGATGACCTCGTCCCACGTCGACGAATTGTCGCCGATCCCGTGGATGAGCAGGAGCGCCGGACCGCTGCCGGCGATCCGGTAGGCGCGGCGGTAACCGTGGATCGTGTGATACTCGATGCGAACGTCGGTGTCCGAAACAGGACGCAGGGCCGGAGCCGGTGGCTTCGACGGACCGGGGGTCCTCGACGGCATTGTGGTTCCCCCTTCTTGCTCGAGGTGCGCTGCTTACGGTCGAGTAAACCCCACCTGCGTGGAGTTCGCGCGTCGGCGGTCGGGTGGGACGGATGACCCGACCGGCCGTCCCCGGCGACGCCACCGCGGCCCGCGGGGTCGTTCGGTCGGATCACCGCTCTCACCTGCGCGAACCGTTTACTGTGGGCCCTGATGAATCCGTTCGACGTCGAGTCCTTCGTGGCCACCGGTGGCCTGATCGGTCTGTGCGTCCTCGTCTTCGTCGAGACCGGGTTGCTGTTCGGTGTGATCTTTCCCGGGGACTCGCTCCTGTTCACCGCGGGTGTGTTCGCCGCGCAGCCGGACCCGTTCGCGCCGGTCTGGCTGGTGGTCCCCCTGGTGGCGCTCGCGGCGATCGCCGGGGACCAGTGCGGTTACTTCATCGGTCGCCGCCTGGGACGCAGCGTCGTCGAGGGTCGGATGATGCAGCGCATCGGGCCGCAGTACGTGACGCGAACCAACGCCTTCTTCGACCGATTCGGGCCGTTGACGGTGTTCTTCGGCCGGTTCATCGGCATCGTCCGCACGCTGGTGCCCCTCACCGCGGGCTTCAGCGGGATGCCTTACCGCGCGTTCACGTTCTTCAGCGTCCTGGGCAGCTTCGCGTGGGCGGGCGGGATCATCGTGGCCGGGTACCTGCTCGGCAACGTGCCGATCATCCGCGACAACATCGAGATCCTGATCATCGCGTCGGTACTCACGGTGGTGGTGCCGATGTCCGTCCACGCCGCGCGACGCTGGCGGGCGACGAGACGCCGGCAGGGCGTCGTCGCCGCAATGGACGTGACCCCGCCCGAGGATGAGGCGCCGCCGGAGGAGCGCTGATCCGGCGGTCTACCCGAGGTACGGCTCTTCCCGCGGCAGCGTGGTGCCCGAGAAGTCGTCGGCGATGGTGGCCGCGAGTTCGACGAACGACCGCTTGGCGGCCTTCGACATCAGTTCGAGGTCGACGTCGGCGCCCTCGGCGAGATGGTCGTCGAACGGGATCTTGTGGACCGCACGGCACCTGGTGAGGAAGTGCTGACCGAGCTGGTCGGTGTCGATGGTCGACGACCCCGGACGCGACGAACTCAGCACGACGACGGCCCGCGACACGAGGTGACCGAAGCCGTGGGCCTCGAGCCAGTCCAGGGTGGCGCCGGCACTGCGTGCGCCGTCGAGCGCCGGTGAGCTGACAAGGATGATCGTGTTCGCGAGGTCGAGGACACCGTTCATCGCCGAGTGGCTCAGACCGGTGCCGCAGTCGGTGATGATGATGTTGTAGAACCGCTGCAGGATGGTGACGACCCCGCGGTACTCGTCCTCGTTGAACGCCTCGGCCATCGCCGGATCGCGTTCGGAGGCAAGTACTTCCAGTCGGCTAGGGGCCTGCGACGTGTGGGCCCGGACATCGGAGTAGCGGTACACGTTCTGATCGGCGAGCAGGTCGCGAACCGTCGAACGCGTCTGCTGCGGGATACGTTGCGCGAGCGTGCCGAGGTCGGGGTTGGCGTCGACGGCGATCACCCGGTCCCCGCGCAGGGAGGCGAAGGTCGAGCCGAGACCGACGGTGGTCGTGGTCTTTCCGACGCCGCCCTTCAGCGACAGCACCGCGATGCGGTAGTCGCCGCGCACGGGTCGGTTCACCCGTTCGAGCAGCTGCTGGTAGGCGATGTCGCCCTGCGACTCACCGGGATTGATGGCACCGGCCGACATGGTGTGGACGGCGCGCCGCCAGCCGCGACTCGGTGCGCGTCGGGCTTTGCGGATCAGTGCGACCTCGTCCAGCGACGGACCACCCAGCGGCGGACCGTAACCTGCGGGCGCCTGCTGGGCCGCATACGCGGGTGCGGGTCCGGGGCCCGGACCGAACGGTCCCGGCGGCATCTGGCCGTTCCCGACCGGCGGACCGGCGGGATGTGCGGGGCCGGGAGCCCCGGTCTGCGGGAACGGTGGCGGCTGGTGAGTCGCCGGCGGGGGTGTGTGGTCGAACGTGGGCATGGGTCCCGGCCCGAACGGCGGGCCGGCGGGCGGCGTGTGGAAGTCCCGTCCTCGAGGCGTGTCGGGGAAACGGGCGGGTTCCGGAGCCGGCGGCGTGTGGGCACCTGCGGTTGCTTCCTCCGGTGGGCGCGGTGCATCGGGGCGCGGCGCCGGAACGGGATTCGGCGGCGCGATGCCGGGGGCCGGCGGGAAATCCGTCTCCCGGTCGTCGTTCGCGGGAGTCCGAGGCGCCGACGGTGGCTGCGGAGCCGGTGTCGGCTCCTGCGGAGGCGGCGCGAACTGCAGCCACGGGGGCGGTGCCGGCGCATCGGCGCCGTCGGGCGTCGTCGAGTTCTCGTACGTCATCGGGGAATCCTCTGGTTTTGCGGCCGGGCCGACCTGGCGAGCCGTGATCTGTGCGCGAGCATGATCACCGGCAGCATGCGAGGATCGATGAGGCATCGATCCTCGGTGCGATCTGCTTGCACTCTGACCGACTCCGGCAGCGTCGACGAGAGTCTACCCAAGGGTATGAGAGGATTTCGGACGAGCTCCACAGTTCATCTCACACTCTCGCTTCTACATACCGAATTCGGCGTGTGGTGGCGTTGATCGAGTTGTGGCAGGATCAGGCACTTGAACCCCAGGTGCGAGGCGGGGCGGCACCGTGGTCGTGGCTGGTCGACGACCCGGTGAACCGGCATCTGGGGGAGGCGGTTTCATCGAACGGGAATTCGATGGAACCGGGAGGAACCCCGTCTGCGTCTAAATCGGCGTGAAGGGGGGTTCGGCTTCTATGAGCTACACCGAAGGGGCGGCAGCGCATTCCGACGATGCGCGCACCGGCGACGATCCGTGGGCCGTCGTCCACCAGTTCTCGCAAGCGCGTTCGCGGTCGGGCGGTATCGCCGTCCGGACCACGGCCCAAGGCCTGCCGGTGGCCGTGCACATCGCCTCCACCGAACTCGACAAGCATCCGGAACTGTTGGCCGCCGACATCCTGCGCCTCTGCAAGCAGTCCGCGATGTCGGCCGGAATCCGGTTGCGCGAGAACCTGCTCGCGGCCGGGGCGGATCGCGATCTCGTCAACGAGATGAAGCTGCCGCAGCCCGAGGACCTGGCCGCGGCCGAAGAACGTGACGACGAGGAAGCCGACGCCATGACGTCGTGGTTGCGGCGATGAGTTGGGCGATGGACGAACTCGAGGCACGTGCCGCCCGTCAGCTGGACGGCCTGCGGTCCTTCCAGGAGAACCTCGAGGCGATCGCGGTGACGGTGACCTCGGCCGACGGCCTGGTGACGGTCGAGGTGGACGCCAAGGGCGCCCTGGTCGACCTCCGACTCGCACACGGCGCGAACGAACTGGGCGCCACCCGGCTCGGTGAGCAGATCGTGGCGACGTCGGCTCTTGCCGCACAACGGGTCTACGCGCGGGTGGCATCGGTGACCGAGGATTTCAACGAATCATTCGGCGACATGCTCGGCGCGCGTCCGGCGGGTGAATGACGTGAACCGGCCGACAGACGGTCGATCGACAGGACTTGCACTCACAAGGGGGTTGCGATGACGAACGTGAAAGTGACATACGAGGCGCTCGAAGGCTTCGCGGCGACGAATGCGGCGATGGCTTCCGCAATCGGGACGGCCGGGTCGATCGACGCCGCCGCCAACACTGCCGCAATGGTCCCGGTCTTCGGCCTCATCGGGCAGGAGTTCCTCGCGTCGTTCATCTTCGCGCAGGCCAACCATCTGATGTCGGTCGGGCAGCTCGCCGCGGTACACGCCGCGACCGCCGCCTCCACCGTCGCGGGTCTCGCCGAGTACGAAGGCACCGATGCCGCGACCGCTGCGGCGATCCGTTCGGTGCTGTGACCCCGTTCCCTCCGTTGCCGGGCCCGTTGCCCGGCGTCCCGGATGTACCTGCGCTCAGTCACATGACCGTGCAGGAGATGATCGATGCCAGTCCGCTGGGACCGATTCTCGATCGCACGGTCGCGGATGTGCTCGGGGGCCTTGGGCTTCCCCCGCTGCCGGTACTGCCGCCGTTGCCGCCGATGCCCGGGCTGCCGCCGATGCAGCCGCCCGATCTCGACATGTTCATCAAGCCGATCACCGATCTGCTCGGTGGTTTCGGCAGTGGTGACCTGAGCGGCGCCGGCTTCGACCCGACGATCATCTTCGACAGCCTCACCAAGGTGCTCGAGACGTCGATGACGATGGGGCAGAGCGCACTCAAGCTCGCCGATCAGCTGTGGGCGGGTCAGGGTGCGGTCGGTGCGGCCACCAAGACCGCCGAGGCCGGAACCAACAGCACTGCCCTGGCCGCGCAGGGGTCCGGGATCTCGATCGACACCAAGATGGCTGCCGCCATCGTCGCCAAGGGGCTGGCCGTGGTGCAGGGCATCGTCGCGGCGACGGTCGCCAAGATCTCGGCTCTGGTGCCGGTCATCATGAGCCCGGCGATCGCGGTCGGACTCAGTACCGCCGCCGTCGTCGCCGGGGCCGGGCTCGAGCTGGCCACCGCGGCGGTCGCCGTGACCCGGGCCGAACTGCTCGCCCCCACGACCGCCATGACCGCCAACGGTGCGCCGGTCGCGATCACCGGCGCACCGACCGCGGGTGCAGGGCAATCACCCTTCGCCCTGGCCGGCTCGGTCCTCGACGTGGTCTCCCCGGCGGTGTCGACGGCCATCGAACTGCCGTCCACGCTCATGCAGCCGATCAGCAAGATGCTCAGCGTCAATCCGGATTCGGCGATCGTCGCGCCCGCCGGGAGCCCGCTCACCAAGGCCAAGGGTGCCGGAGGCGGCGGCGGAGGTGGAGGCGGCGGCGGTGGCGGCGGCGGAATCGCCGGCGTGATGACGCCGCTGAGCGCCTCCCGGCCGACGGTGCCGACCGGCTTCGGCGGCGGCGAACCCTCCCTGGGATCGTCGGCGGCCCCGCGTGTCTCGACCACGCCCGCGGCGATGCCGATGGGCGGCGCCCCGATGGGTGCGGCCGGCGCCGGTGCACGCGGGGCGGGCGCCTCCGAAGGCCAGCACAGCGTGCCGGACTACCTCGTGACCGAGGACAACGGGCGTGCGGTGGTCGGTGACGACCCCGAGGTCGCACCGGCGGTCATCGGCCACGAAGAGGCGGCCGAGGCCGATTCGGGTCCCGACATCGAACTGCGGCTGGGCGTGCCCGGTCTGACACGAAACGAGGAAGCATGAGCAACGCACAACTTCGCGTCGAACCGGCCGAGTTGATCTCGGCTGCAGTCGATCTCGACAAGATCGCGGATCGGCTCGAGCTGGCGCTGAACGGTGCGGGGCCGAAGCTCACCGTCGACGCCCAGGGGCGCGACGAGGTGTCGACCGCAACCGCGGCCAGCTTTACGACGGTCGCCCGGGAGTTCGAAAAAGACACCGCCGGCGGCGTTCTCGAGCTCCGCAAGATCGCCGCGCTGCTACGGGCGCAGGCCTCCGGCTTCCTCGAAGGCGAGGCCGAGGCGGCCGCCGCCTTCAAGCTCCAGGTGTGATCCGACACAACTGACCGCTGCCGCCGCTGCGGCAGCCCGACTCGGACATCGCATCAGACTCGTCGCCCAGCAGAGGGGAGGGACCATGACCAGCACGACCGGAGCCGGCTTCACCGGCGTCAACTGGGACTCACGTACCAGTGAACAACTGGCCGCCGACCTCGGCGCCGGGCCGGGGCCCGCGCCCCTGGTGGAAGCGGGGGCCGCGTGGGCGTCACTCGCGACCGAGATCGGCGAAGCCGGGATCGAATACGCGGCGGTAATCGGACGGCTGGGCGTGCACTGGCAATCCGCGCACACCAGTGCAGCGTTCGAGAAACTGACGAAGCTCGCGCCGTGGTTCGCCGAGACCGCCACCGAGGCCGCCGAGAACGCCGTCCGTGCGGAGGCGCAGGCCGCGGCCACCACTGTCGCGCGCCTGAACATGCCCAACCTCGCCGAGGTCGAGGTGGTGGAGAAGTTCCACGAGATCGCCACCACCGCAACGGCTGTCGCCCCCATCATCGCCGGGGCCGCGGCCGAGGCCGAATGCGCGATGACTCAGCAACGCATGCGCGCCGCTCGCGTCATGCAGACGTACGAGAATGCGACGGAGCCCGTGGGCACGCCGTGGCCGTCCTCCCGCCGGGCGCCCGACCTGGTGTCCGGAGAAGCCCTCGCATCGGAGGAGGCCGCCGCGGCCCGTGCCGCCGCCCCGCCCACGGTCACACCTCCGGTGACACCGGCCATGCCGCCGATGTTGGGTGCGATGCCCGGGGTGTATGCGCCGCCCGCCGAAAAGCTCCGGTATGCGCCGACTGTCGTGGCGAGTGCGGTATCCCCGTCCGCCACCCCTGTTTCGGCACCCACGAGTTCGACCACCACGCCGGGGCCCGGCGTGCCGCCACCGATGGCACCCGGGATGGCGGCGACCGGTGATCGCGGTGCCACGATCCGCGGTGTCGCCGTCGAATCCGAGGCGGCGCCCACCGACGAAAGCCTGGCCCGCGCGTCGGACAGCCTCGACGCGCCGCTGACGTGGGCGGACATCGAGACCTCCGATCGTCCTGCGGCCTACTATGTCTCGGCGTCGGACGCCGAGTCTCCGAAGGTCGATCCGCGGTACCTCTCGGAGAAGCTGCTGCTCGGGAACCCGGGGGACCCCGCATGATGGTGACGACCCACGACGCCCCCGTTGCGCTCGACGCGGCCGTGCTGCGCCGACTCGGCGATCGTTTCGGCGTGCAGACCTGGCCGGTCGTCCTCGACATGCCCGTCGGCGCCGCGGACGAGACCGCACAGCGTCTGGCCGACCGCGAGAGCGATGCCGCCATCGCCGCCCTCGACCTGGTGGACCACGACGAACCCGTGCCGTGGCTGGCCACCGTCCTCCGCGTCCTGTCGCGGCCCGAACGCGAGATCGAGATGCGCGGCTTCACCGAGACCGGCGTGCGACGGATTTGCCTGGCCCGCAGGGGTTATGAGCACATTCTGGCCGAACGTGCGGGCGACCGGCTCGACCTGGCCGTCGTCGAGGTCGCCGACCTCGATGCCGTGGCCGACCTCCTGCGTTCCCGGTTCGACGACGCCACCGCGTGCGAGTTCACGTCGTTCTCGGTTCCCACCGACGACCTGGTCGACGGTCTCGGACGCAGCGGATCGGCCACCGAGATCACCGACGCGTTGTACACGCTCGGCGCGCCGCTGTCCGATGCCGTCGTCATCTCCTCGGCATTCGCGTCCTGCCGGGTGCGCACCGAGATCGTCGCCTCTGCGAACGAGGACGGACGATTCTCCCAATCTTCTGGGGCCCTGGCCGTTTTCGACACCGCCCGGGGGCGGATCGTGTCGAGTCCCAGCAAGTCTCCGGACGGTCGGGTGTGGACCACCCTCTCGCCGGGTTCGGGTCATCGGATCGCGCAGGCCGTGCGCCTGCTGATCGAGACCCTCCCGGACGGGACGTGGTCGACGTGATCGGGGTCGGGGGATCTCGCGGTCCATACCTCCGCGGGAGACAACTGTCAGCGGTATCTGTGTCACGGATACCAACGGGGGCATCGCCAAACGGTGCCGTTACACAGGAGGAGAACTCATGCTGAATCTGCCGGGAGCAGGCGGCGCCGGAGTGAAGGTCGATGTCGCGGAGGGTCAGGCCACCGCAGCGGCGGTCGGCGGGATCGTCGCGGACATGAAGGAGACGATCGGGGTGATCCAGAAGCACGCTGCGAACACCACCCCGACGTGGCAGGGCAAGGCGGGTGCGGCTTTCGACGGCACGCACACCGACTGGAACAAGGAAGCCAACACGCTCAACCAGCTTCTCGATCAGATCAAGGCGCAGATGACCAACGGCTTCGCCGGTTACGAAGACCAGGACTCGGCTGCCGCCGGGCACTTCGGCGTCTGACCTTCCCACCCTCTCTTCGAAAGGCACTCTCATGACCATCAATTACGACTTCGCGGCCCTGGGCGACCTGAGCAGTGGGCTCGGCCGCGCCTTCCAGCAGCTCGACGACCAGAACACGCAGCTGAAGAACCAGGTCGCCGCGCTCGACGGCAACTGGAACTCGGCGCAGGCGAAGGCCGCCTACCTCGAGGCCCAGGCGAACTTCGACCGTGCCTTCGCACAGTCGCGCGAGCGTCTCATGGCGCTGCAGAACGGCGTCACCAACGCCAGCCGCACCATGTCCGACACCGACTCCTCCATCGCGAGCGGCTTCCGTTCGCTCGCCTGAGTGAGCTGAATCGACGGGGACTCCGCGGTCACACGCGGGGTCCCTGTCGTCGTCTGTCCGAATGACGCGGTGTCCGCCCGTGGGCGTTTCGACAGGCCGACCACAACCTCCGCGGGCGAGGGGATGAGTGCGATAGCGTCAGCACCTGACAGTCCCCGGGGCACCCGTGTCCCGCGGACTCAGCGTTCGATGAGGAGGTAGCAGTGACGTCTGCGAAAGCCGCTGGAGGAAACCGGGAGACCTTCACTCGGAACTCCGGATTCATCTTCGCCGCGATCGGTTCCGCGGTGGGGCTCGGCAACATCTGGCGCTTCCCGGGCGTCGCCTACGAGAGCGGCGGAGGGGCCTTTCTCATCCCGTACCTCGTCGCGCTGCTGACCGCGGGAATCCCGGTGCTGTTCCTCGACTATGCGGTCGGCCATCGCTTCCGCGGGACGGCGCCGCTGTCGTTCCGGCGGATCAAGAAACCGGTCGAGGCGCTCGGTTGGTTCCAGACCGGCCTGCTGTTCGTCATCAGCGTCTACTACGCGGCGGTCATCGCCTGGGCGCTCAGCTACTTCTTCTTCTCGTTCAACCAGAGCTGGGGCGATGATCCGGCCGCCTTCTTCACCGGCGAGTACCTGAAGGTCGGTGATCCGGGGGTCTCCACGACGATCGTCGGCGGAGTCGCGCTCCCGCTGATCGTGGTGTGGCTCGCGGTTCTCGCGGTGCTGCTGCTCGGTGTCGCGAACGGCATCGAGAAGGTCAACATCGTCTTCATCCCGCTGCTGTTCGTCGGGTTCGCCGGACTGGTGATCCGCGCGGTCACGCTGCCCGGTGCCGTCGATGGCCTCAACGCACTGTTCACCCCGCACTGGGAGGCGCTGAAAGACCTCGACGTGTGGATCGCGGCGTACAGCCAGATCTTCTTCTCGTTGTCGATCGCATTCGGCATCATGATCGCCTACGCATCGTTTCAGCGGCGGAAGGCGAACATGACGAGCTCCGGGCTCGTCGTCGCGTTCGCCAACTCATCCTTCGAGATCCTGGCCGGCATCGGAGTGTTCTCTGCGCTCGGATTCCTCGCCTACCAGCAGCAGGTCGCGGTGTCCGATCTGGAAGGGCTCACCGGCCCGATCCTGTCGTTCGTGACGTTCCCGGCCGTCATCTCCGAGATGCCCGGCGCGGCGTTCTTCGGCGCGCTGTTCTTCGGCTCGCTGGTGATCGCCGGCTTCACGTCGCTGATCTCGCTGATGATCGGTGTCTCCGCGGGCATCCAGGAGAAGTGGGGTCTCTCGCGCACCAAGGCGGCGGTCGGTGTGTCGGTGGTGTGCGGGCTCATCTCGATCGGGCTGTTCTCCACCACCTCGGGTCTCATCGCCCTCGACACCGTCGACATGTTCGCCAACAACGTCGGCGTGGTCTCCTCGGCCATCCTGATGACGATCATCCTGATCTGGGTGCTGCGGCGCGGCGACATGTTGCGCAACCACCTGAACGCGGTGTCGACGTTCAAGGTCGGCAGGATCTGGCTGGGACTCGTCGGCGTCGTCGCACCGATCTTCCTGACGATCATGCTCGTCCAGAAGGTGTGGTCGGTGATCGACGAGGGATACGAGGGATACCCGACCTGGTACATCAGCGTCTTCGGTTGGGGCACAATCGCTCTGGTGATCGTCGCGGCGGTCGGTCTGTCCCTGCCGTCGTGGAGGGGTCGCGACGATCCCGACTTCTTGCCGTGGCCGCCACTACCCGAAGGCGTTCGCGGAACCGACCACAAGGCCAGTAAGGAGACAGTCTGATGAGTGGGATCGCCATCGTCATGCTCCTCATCTCCATCGGAATCGTGTGGGGAGGGCTGGTCGCGAGCGTCATCTTCCTGAACCGTCACCCCGAGGTCGACGGTCTCCACGAGGACCCCGATCTCGTGCGGGACGACGAGGAGCGCGCGGCGCAACCGCACCCGTTCCGCGACACCTGATCCGCAACCGCTCCACCTCTCGGCGCACGTCGCCCTCGATGCGAGCGCGACGTCCGATGAACCGTCTGTCCGAGATAGCCTGGAAAGATCGCGGGGCGCGCGACCCTCGGCCCGAGGAGGCACGATGAGTAACCCGTTCAAGCGCGTCAAGTCGGTCGAGCAGTCGATCAGCGACACGGACGAACCGGACACCAAACTCCGCAGAGACCTCACCGCGTGGGATCTCACCGTCTTCGGTGTGGCGGTTGTCGTCGGCGCCGGTATCTTCACGCTCACCGCACGCACGGCGGGCAATCTGGCCGGCCCGTCGGTGTCGGTGGCGTTCGTGCTGGCCGCGATCGCGTGCGCACTCGCGGCGCTCTGTTACGCCGAGTTCGCCTCGACCGTGCCTGTCGCCGGTAGTGCCTACACCTTCTCGTTCGCCACCTTCGGTGAGTTCGTCGCATGGGTGATCGGGTGGGATCTGATCCTCGAGTTCGCTCTCGCTGCGTCCGTGGTCGCGAAGGGCTGGTCGCTCTACCTGGGCAACATCCTCGGATCGGCGGCATCGGTCGAGCTCACCGACTCGATCAGCTTCGACTGGGGCGCGGTGCTGCTGATCGCGGTGCTGACCGTCCTGCTCGCGCTCGGCACCAAGCTGTCGTCTCGGGTGTCGCTGGTCGTCACCACCATCAAGGTCTTCGTCGTCTTGCTGGTCATCGTGGTCGGCGCGTTCTACATCAAGCTGAAGAACTACGACCCGTACGTGCCGCCCGCCGCTCCGCCGGCCGAGGGCGACACCGGCCTCCACCGGACACTGTTCTCGGCGATCACCGGCGCAGAGGGCAGTACCTTCGGCTGGTACGGCCTCCTGGCGGCGGCCTCGCTGGTGTTCTTCGCCTTCATCGGTTTCGACGTCGTGGCCACGACCGCGGAGGAGACGAAGAACCCGCAGAAGGCGATGCCGCGCGGCATCCTCGGATCTCTGGCCATCGTGACGGTCCTCTACGTCGCGGTCAGTCTTGTCGTGTCCGGGATGGTCCCCTACCCGGAACTGGCCGACAAGACAGATCCGGTGACCGGCGAGGTCACCGGGTCCACCCTCACCACGGCATTCGAGGCGAACGGTGTCACGTGGGCGGGCTGGGTGATCGATCTCGGTGCGCTCGCCGGCCTGACCACGGTTGTGATGGTGCTGCTGCTCGGCCAGACCCGCGTCGGGTTCGCGATGGCGCGCGACGGACTGCTGCCCAGATCGCTGGCACACACCGGCAAGCGCGGTACTCCGGTGCGCTTCACGGTCGTCGTAGGCGTCGTCTCGGGTGTGCTCGCGGCGTTCTTCCCGATGGGCACCCTCGAGGAGATGGTCAACATCGGAACCCTGTTCGCGTTCGTGCTGGTGAGTGTCGGGGTCATCGTCCTCCGCCGAACCCGGCCCGATCTCGAACGTGGGTTCCGGGTGCCCCTCGTGCCGTTCATCCCGATTCTGTCGATCCTGGCCTGCCTGTGGCTGATGCTGAACCTGTCCGTGGAAACCTGGATCCGGTTCGTGATCTGGATGGTGCTGGGTGTGGTCGTGTACTTCGCCTACGGCTACCGCAACTCGGTCTTCGCCCGGCGGGAGCGCGGTGAGGAGGTCGGAACGGCGGAAGTCGCGGCCGGGGAAACCGGGCCCGACACCTGACCATGGGCTCGGCGGGCATGGTCCGATAGCCTGGATCGAACGCACAGATCGCTGCACACGCGGCGCACGAAGCGAACGACAAGGGGATCAGATGACGACTGCTCAGGACGAGCTGAAGGCCGACAGCCGCAACGGGATCGACTACAAGGTGGCCGACTTGTCCCTGGCGGACTTCGGCCGCAAGGAGATCGAGCTCGCCGAGCACGAGATGCCCGGACTCATGGAACTGCGTCGTGAGAACGCAGATGTCTTGCCGCTCAAGGGTGCTCGAATCTCCGGATCGTTGCACATGACCGTGCAGACCGCCGTGCTGATCGAGACACTCGTCGCGCTCGGCGCCGAGGTCCGCTGGGCGTCGTGCAACATCTTCTCGACCCAGGATCACGCGGCTGCGGCCGTCGTCGTGGGTCCGCACGGCACCCCGGACGAGCCCAAGGGCGTCCCGGTCTTCGCCTGGAAGGGCGAGACCCTCGAGGAGTACTGGTGGGCGGCCGAGCAGATGCTGACCTGGCCCGAGGCGGACAAGCCGGCCAACATGATCCTCGACGACGGCGGCGACGCCACCATGCTGGTGCTGCGCGGTGCCGAGTTCGAGAAGGCCGGCGTGGTGCCGCCGACCGAGGACGATCACCCGGCCGAGTACAAGGTCTTCCTCGAGCTGCTCCGCGAGCGCTTCGAGACCGACAAGAACAAGTGGACCACCATCGCCGAGTCGGTTCAGGGCGTGACCGAGGAGACCACCACCGGCGTGCTGCGGCTCTACCAGTTCGCCGCTGCCGGTGAGCTGACGTTCCCCGCGATCAACGTCAACGACTCGGTCACCAAGTCGAAGTTCGACAACAAGTACGGCACCCGCCACTCGCTGATCGACGGGATCAACCGCGGCACCGACGTTCTCATCGGTGGCAAGAAGGTTCTGATCTGCGGTTACGGCGACGTCGGCAAGGGCTGCGCGGAGTCGCTGGCCGGCCAGGGCGCCCGCGTCCAGGTCACCGAGATCGACCCGATCAACGCGCTGCAGGCCCTCATGGACGGCTACGACGTGGTCACCGTCGAGGACGCGATCGGCAACGCCGACATCGTGATCACCTCCACGGGCAACCTGGGCATCATCACCCTCGACCACATGCGTCAGATGAAGCACCAGGCGATCCTGGGCAACATCGGCCACTTCGACAACGAGATCGACATGGCCGGCCTCGAGCGTTCGGGCGCCAAGCGCATCACCGTCAAGCCGCAGGTCGACCAGTGGATCTTCGAGAGCGGCAAGTCGATCATCGTCCTGAGCGAGGGTCGTCTGCTCAACCTCGGCAACGCGACCGGCCACCCGTCGTTCGTGATGAGCAACAGCTTCTCGAACCAGGTGATCGCGCAGATCGAGCTGTGGACCAAGAACGACGAGTACGACAACGAGGTCTACCGCCTGCCCAAGCATCTCGACGAGAAGGTCGCGCGCATCCATGTCGAGGCACTCGGCGGCAAGCTGACCAAGCTCACCAAGGAGCAGGCCGAGTACATCGGCGTCGACGTCGAGGGCCCGTACAAGCCGGAGCACTACCGCTACTGAGGTAACCCGCTCACGCAAACCCACCCTTTTTCGGCAGATCCACCACCCTCGCTGGGGGTGGAAATGCCGAAAAAGGGTGGGTTTGCGGCGTTTTGGGGTCAGGCCCCGATGTCGGGTTCGGCGTCAGGGCAATAGATCCACGAGCCGCGTTCCTTCAGGAACCGTTCCTTGGATTTCTCGGATTCGGTTCGGCGGCTGCCCTTTTCGAGATGGGACACGACCTCGGATTGGGCGACGTTGCCGTCGAAGACCGTCTCGAGGAAACCGTCGAGCACGATCATGCCGTCCTCGGCGGGCGGCGGGCCGGTGATGCGCTCCCGCGACTGCGTGCAGACCGCGGCCTTCATGCGTACGACGTCGCGTGCGTTTCGAGCTGACACGTAGTTCTGCAGGGCAGCGCGGATCTGGGAAAGCGCTGCGTAGTCGGCGGATTCGGGGTCGGAGTCGGTGCTCGTCGAACCACCCGGAGAGGTGCTCGACGAGGTGCTCGAACCTGTCGCGACAGAGGAATCCTCCGGTCCGGACGACGTCACGACCAGGGTGACGACGAGGGCGACCAGGGCGATGACGGCGACGCCGCCGGTGATCCAGGCGACGATCGCGCCGGTGTTGCGCTCGGGCGGCGGGGGACCGCCGGGAGGGCCTCCGTAGCCGCCGCCCGGGGCATAGGGCCCGGGTCTCTGGACGCCGTAGGGCGGCGGGGCTCCGTACGGGCCGTAGGGAGGTCGCGGCTGCGACGCGGGCGGGAACTGCCCGGAATACGGCCGCTGTCCACCGGGGCCGGGCCCCTGGGGGTACCCGGGCCGACCGGGCCCGAACGGTGGCGGTGGGCCACCGGGTGGTGGCGGCTGATAGGTCATTCGACCCCCTCCCCAGTCATTGATCCAGGCTAGCGAAGAGCCTTGTCGACGGCAGAGCCCGGTCGGCGGGGTGGCGTACGTCCGAATGACGCCCGTCGGGGTGACTTGCGGTCGACGGATCGGTCGGAGGTCAGCGGGTCAGGAGGCCGGCCAGCGCGGCGATGTCCTCGCCGTCGTACCGGTGCCACGGGGACGTCCAGTCGGCCTCGGCGAGTTGGCGATACACCGCGTCGACGCGGCGCTGCAGGTCGCTGTCGCGTTCGTAGGCATCGCGTGCCCGGCTCGCGTCGACGGCGGCCCGGCTCTCGGCACGCTGCATGGCCACCTCGGCGGGCACCCCCAGCAAGACGTGGCGGTCGGGGACCGGCATGCCGAACCGTCCGTACTCGAGGTCGGCGACCCACCGCACGACCTCGCCGTCGGCGTCCTGTTCCAGGCGACCGGCGTTGTAGGCCGCGTTCGACGCGACGTAGCGGTCGAGGATGACGATGTCGTTCGATCCGGTCGCCGCGGTGATGTCCGCGGCGGCGTCGGCCCGGTCGAGGGCGAAGAGCAGCGCCATGGCGTACACGCTGTCCCGGAGATCGCCGTGCGAACCGTGAAGTGCCTCCGAGGCGATGTCGGCGGTCGCCGACTGCCCGTAGCGGGGGAAGGTGAACGTCGCGACCCGCAGGCCCGACGCCGTCCAGCGCTCGACCAGACCGGCCACCAAGGTGTTCTTACCGGCGCCGTCGAGCCCCTCCACCGCTATCAACTGACCCACGCGGAGGAGTCTATGGGGTGGGACGAATCGGGCGAGAACGTACGCCTCCGGCGCGTCATTCACCACGCTTTCATCACGATGGTGTCACCATTGGACACATGAAGCCTCGCATCCTCGTCGTCGACGACGACGCCGCTCTCGCCGAGATGCTGACGATCGTGTTGCGCGGCGAGGGTTTCGAACCCTTCGTGGTCGGTGACGGTACCCAGGCACTCACCGCGGTGCGGGAGATCCGCCCCGACCTGGTGCTGCTCGACCTCATGCTCCCGGGCATGAACGGCATCGACGTGTGCCGTGTGCTGCGTGCCGACTCCGGCGTCCCGATCGTCATGCTGACCGCGAAGTCAGACACCGTCGACGTCGTGCTGGGTCTCGAATCCGGCGCCGACGACTACATGGTCAAGCCGTTCAAGCCGAAGGAGCTCGTCGCCCGTGTGCGCGCCCGCCTGCGCCGCACCGACGAGGAACCGGCCGAGCTGCTGTCGATCGGCCCGGTGGAGATCGACGTGCCCGCGCACAAGGTCACCCGCGACGGTGTGCCGATCTCGCTGACCCCGCTCGAGTTCGACCTGCTGGTCGCGCTCGCTCGCAAGCCGCGGCAGGTCTTCACCCGCGACGTGCTCCTCGAGCAGGTGTGGGGCTACCGTCATCCGGCGGACACTAGACTCGTGAACGTGCATGTCCAGCGTCTGCGCGCGAAGGTCGAAACCGACCCGGAGAACCCTGAGGTCGTCCTGACTGTGAGGGGGGTCGGCTACAAGGCCGGCCCGCCGTGATCGGTCGATCTCGACGACGGGTCAACAGCACTTTCGGGCGTTTCACCCGCGCTGCCGGCGCTGTCGGACGTGCCTTCGGGCACATCTGGCGGCGCTCGTTGCAGCTACGGGTCGTGGCGTCGACGTTGTTGCTGTCGGTCGTTGTGCTGCTCATTCTCGGTTTCGTGCTGGTCTCCCAGATCACCGACCGCCTTCTCGACGTGAAGCTGGCCGCGGCCACCGAGGAGATCGACCGTGCCCGTATCTCGGTGGAACGCGACCTGTCCAGCGGCGCCGGCAACATGTCGGTGCAGAACCGGCTGCGTCAGACGCGATCGCTGCTCACCGACCGTGATGCCGACACCGGGCAGGCGTCCGGCACGGTCGGCGCCTTCGACACCGTGCTGCTCGTCCCCGGCGCGTCCGAGAGCAGTGCTGCCAGCGGTGTCGGCCCGACCGCCGAGGTGCCGTCGAACCTGCGGGACATGGTCCGCGGCGGCCAGGTGGCCTACCAGTACACCCAGGTGCCCGACGGTTCCGGCGGACAGGCGCCGGCCCTGATCGTGGGTACCCCCACCAACGCCTCGGTGCCTGGGCTCGAGCTGTATCTGGTGTTCCCGCTGACCGCGGAACAGAACACCGTCGACCTCGTCCGCGGCACCCTGCTGACCGGCAGCATCGTCCTGCTGGGTCTGCTCGCGGCCATCGCCTGGCTGGTCTCCCGGCAGGTCGTCATCCCGGTGCGGTCCGCCTCCCGGATCGCCGTCCGGTTCGCCGACGGCCGTCTCAAGGAGCGCATGCCCGTTCGCGGCGAGGACGACATGGCCCGTCTTGCGATGTCGTTCAACGACATGGCCGAGAGCCTGTCGAAGCAGATCACCCACCTCGAGGAGTTCGGAGGCCTGCAGCGCCAGTTCACCTCCGACGTCAGCCACGAGCTGCGGACACCACTGACCACCGTGCGGATGGCGTCCGACGTGCTCTACGAGGGCCGCGACGAACTCGACCCGGTACGGAAGCGTTCGGTCGAGCTGCTGGACAAGGAACTCGACCGGTTCGAAACGCTGCTCAACGAGCTGCTGGAGATCTCCCGCCACGACGCCGGGATGGCCGAGCTGGCGGCGGAACGGATGGACATGGCCATCCCGATCGACGGCGCGCTGGCCACCGTCCGGCACCTGGCAGAGGAGACCGGGACCGAGCTCGTCCTCGACCTGCCCGCCGAACCGGTGCTCGCCGAGATCGATCCGCGCCGCGTCGAGCGAATCCTGCGGAACCTGCTCGCCAACGCGATCGACCACGGCGAGCGGAAACCGGTGACACTCACGATGCGGTCCGACGGCGACGCCGTCGCCATCACGGTCCGCGACCAGGGCATCGGGCTGCGGCCGGGTGAGGAGAAGCTGGTGTTCAACCGGTTCTGGCGTTCGGATCCGTCGCGGTTCCGACGCTCTGGCGGCACGGGTCTCGGCCTGGCCATCAGCATCGAGGACGCCCGCCTGCATCAGGGCAGACTCGAGGCGTGGGGCGAGCCCGGCAAGGGCGCCTGCTTCCGGCTGACGCTGCCCCTCGTCCGCGGCCACAAGGTGCTCGGTTCGCCCCTGCCGCTGAAGTCCGTCGGCTCGGCACCCCGGGCCGCAGCCAAGGCGGCTGGCCGCACACCAGGCGTGGAGGCTGGTACCGAATGAGCGTCGAACGTCGTCCGGAACACCCACGGCGGAGTGTTCTGGGGTTCCTGATCGCCGTCGCCACGGCGACCGTGGCGATGGTCGTGGTGTCGGCGTGCGGGTCGATCCCGAACGACTCGTCCCCGCAGCCCATCAAGTCCTTCCAGCGCGAGGGCGCCACCAACGCGGCCCCGGTGCCCCAGGCCGACATGGACCCGGAGGCCCTCGTCCGGGCGTTCCTCAAGTCCACGGTCGATCCCGACTCCGGCCACGACGCCGCCCGCGCGTTCCTGACCCCGGTGGCCTCGCAACAGTGGGACGATCGCGGCGACGCACTGATCCTCGACGAGATCAGCATCTTCGTCGATCAACGCAACGAGGACTCCGTGCGCATGCGGCTGACCGGCGACAACGTCGGGACGCTCAAATCCGACGGGCAGTTGCTGCCGGCGTCGGGACGGGTCGAGACCAGCATCAGCCTGACCCGCCAGGGAGACCAGTGGCGCATCGACGGGCCGCTGCCCAACGGGGCGATGATCGACCGCGACCAGTTCGACAACACCTACCGTCCGGTCTCGCTCTACTTCTCCGACCGCACCGGCCGGCGACTCGTCCCGGACCCGCGCTGGTTCTACGCAGGACAGGCGACCGATCCGACGGTGCTGGTCAACCGGCTCATCGCCGGACCCGCCGCCGACCTGTCCGCGGCCGTGGACAGCGGCTTCCCGAGCGGTTCGACACTGCGCGGGCCGGTTGTCGGCCTCGCCGGCGGCGGGGTACGTGTCGACCTCTACGGCATCGGCAACGCGTCGAGCCGGGATCGGACGGTGCTGGCCGCGCAGATCGTCTGGACCCTCGACGACGCCGACATCTCCGGGCCGTACGTGATCGACGCCGACGGTGCGCCCCTCGCCGCCGAACGCGCCTCGGGATGGCAACCCGCCGACCTCCGCTCCTTCGATCCGAACGCGGTGCCGTCCACCGACGTCGGCCTGAACGTCGTCACCGGCGGCGCATTGCGCGCGGTGACCGACACCGCGACCGTGCCGGTGCGCGGACCTCTCGGTTCGTCTCGCGACGTGCGGGCGGCGACGATCTCCGACAACGGCGCGCGGGTCGCCGCGGTGCGGACGGCTGGAGACCGCCGGCTCGAGTGCGTGATCGGCGACTACGGCGGCGACGTCGGGCCGATCGTCAGCGGGGTGTCCATCACCCGTCCCTCCTTCGGCGCCGACGAGAACGCTGTGTGGGTGGCCGTCGACGGGAAGCCGGTGCAGTGGCAGCGCGACGACGACGGCACCCAGACCGTCCCGGTCGAGGCATCCTCGATCCCGAGGGTGGCGCGCGGCGCGATCACCGAGATGCAGGTGGCTCCGGACGGTGTCCGGGTTGCCCTCGTCGTAGGCGGGCAGATCGTGTTCGCCGTGCTGTCGACGAACGCCGAGGGGCAGGTGTCGTTGACCAGCCCGCGGATCGCGGCCTACAACATCGGCAACCGTGCGGTGTCCTTGGACTGGGCGTCACCGACGACTCTGGTCGTCGCCCGGGAGGCGCCGGAGTCCCCGGTGGTGCAGCTGTCGATCAACGGCACCCCGGCGGTCGGCCTGCTCAGCGGGAACGTGTCCCCACCGGTGCGGGCCGTGGTGGCGAATGCCTCGACCATCTACGTCGGGGATCAGCGCGGCGTGCTGCGCCTCGGCAGCAACAACGGGCAGCCCGACCAGTACTGGACCGAGGTCGAACCCGCCATGATCGCCGGGGCGATCCCGGTTCTGCCCTGATCGCCGGGGCGGGATCTTCCTAGGCGGCGGCCAGGACGACGACCGCCGCGACCCCGATCCCGGCGGCGTGCAGAACGCGGACCGACTCGGCTGCAGTGGCCCCGGTGGTCAGCACGTCGTCGACCAGGAGCGCCGCGGCACCGTGCGGTGGACGCGCACCGCCGCGGAGACGGACCGCCCCCGCGAGGTTGCGAGCACGTGCCCGGGCGTCGAGTCCGGCGGAGTCGCGGGCGGTCGCCGCGGTCATCAGCAGCGGTGCGACGGTCACACGGGAACCCAGGAGTGGTGCGGCGTGTTCGGCGATCGCGGCGACCCGATCGCCGCCGCGGCGTCGTGCGCTCAGCCGGCGGGTGGGCGCGGGGATCAACGCCAGTCGGTCGGCGTCGGGTAGCTCGCCCCACCCGGCCAGCACCCGCACGGCGTGGGCGAGTGCGGCGCCCAGCGGCGGGATCAGATCACGGCGGTCGTGTTCCTTGACGGCGATGATCCCGTTCCGGTGGGGACCCCGGTAACGACCGAGGGCCCACACCGGCACACCCGGTGAGATCCGCGGGCGGGCGGCGACCGGAGCGTCGTGCCAGGCGGTCTCGCAGCGGGCACACCACGGAGTCCCGGGCCGTGCGCACCCGCCGCAGACCACCGGGAAGACCAGATCCGCCGCCGCGGCCGGCACCTGACCCCAGACCATGTCCCGACCGTAGACCCGGGCGCCGCACGCCAGGTGTGGCCGGCGGAGCCTGTGGAGAGATCCGCCCTGTTCGGAGAGTTGTCCGAGTCCTTGGGATCACCGCGCGCGGGCCCTCGGTCCCGACTTGTCCCGGGATACCCGACGCGGCGGGGCAAAACGTGGCCGATACCCGAACTTGCGACTACGGTCTTGGGTACATCGGGTTGCCGGGAGGACAGTTGAGTCCCCGCGCCGGAACGACCGATTTTCGGGAGGTGTTGCCCCTGTCGATGAGTGCCAGCTGTCAGCTGGCATGGACAAATCCTCAGCGTCGGCCAAATCATCAGTGCGACAACAGATCACGATGACCCCACCGCCGCCGGGAACAATTCAGGAGGTAGTTGAATGTCCACAGTCATCCATCGCAAAGGCCAGCGCGAGCCCAAACTCGCAGACCCCAGGCCGACCGTGGAGCAGGGCCTCGAGCCCAACCACCAACCCGCCCAGACCGAGTCCGACGACCAGGAGTTCGCGTTCGTCCGTCCACCGGGAACGGTGGAGTCCGACGAACCCGCCGAGCCCATCGCCAAGGTCGTGTTCAGCGGCCGGAACGTCGAGATACCCGACCATTACCGCATCTACGTCGGCGACAAGCTCGCCCGCCTCGAGCGTTTCGATCCGACGATCTACCGATTCGACGTCGAGCTGAACCACGAACGCAACCGGAGACAGTCCAAGGTCTGTCAGCAGGTGGAGATCACCGCGACGGGTAAGGGGCCGATCGTCCGTGCGCAGGCCTGCGGTGAGAACTTCTACGCCGCCCTGGAGCATGCACTCGACAAGGTCGAGTCGCGGCTGCGGCGAGTGAAGGACCGTCGGCGCGTGCACTACGGCAACCGGCGCCCACAGTCGGTGGCCGAGGCCACCGAGGTCGGAGCGCCGCTGCTGCGCGACAACCAGTTGACCGTGGAGGGGCACGTCGGCGACCCCGGCATGCTCGAGGCCACCGAACGCGGGGAGTGGGACGACGGCGTCGACGAGTACATCCCAGGTCAGATCGTCCGCGTCAAGGAGCACACCGCGGTACCGATGACCGTCGACGACGCGCTCTACGAGATGGAACTCGTCGGGCACGACTTCTTCCTGTTCCACGACAAGGAGAGCGACAAGCCGTCGGTGGTCTACCGCAGGCATGCCTTCGACTACGGCCTCATCCGCCTGACATGAACACGGGCTGAGCGGTTCCGGACGGCCGCGGACGAATCCGAACGATGAAGTCGTCTCGGTTACGTGCCGGTCGATCAGGGTCTGCTCAGCTCACCTCGCTACCATGGGATCCGGTCTGTGCGTTCGCACGGGCCGGATTCCGTGTGTTTTCTACAGGTGAGGGACTCGATCCACGGTGCTGAACAAGCTGTTGCGTGTCGGCGAAGGCCGCATGGTCAAGCGACTCGACGCTATCGCGTCGCACGTCGAGGCGCTGTCCGACGAGTTCGAGGCGCTCTCCGACGCCGAACTGCGAGCCAAGACAGACGAGTTCAAGAAACGTATCGCCGATGGTGCGACGCTCGACGAACTGCTGCCCGAGGCCTTCGCGACGGCCCGCGAGGCGGCCTGGCGCGTGCTGGACCAGAAACACTTCCACGTCCAGATCATGGGTGGCGCGGCGCTGCACTACGGCAACATCGCCGAGATGAAGACCGGTGAGGGCAAGACCCTCACCTGTGTCCTCCCGGCGTACCTCAACGCGCTGTCCGACGAGGGCGTCCACGTCGTCACCGTCAACGACTACCTCGCCAAGCGCGACTCGGAGTGGATGGGACGCGTCCACCGCTTCCTCGGCCTCGAGACCGCAGTGATCCTCACCGGGATGTCCTCGGCCGCGCGCCGCGAGGCCTACGCCGCCGACATCACCTACGGCACCAACAACGAGTTCGGCTTCGACTACCTGCGCGACAACATGGCGCACTCGCTCGCCGACCTCGTCCAGCGCGGCCACGCCTACGCGATCGTCGACGAGGTCGACTCGATCCTCATCGACGAGGCCCGCACCCCGCTGATCATCTCCGGCCCCGCCGAAGGGTCGAGCAAGTGGTACACCGAGTTCGCGCGTATCGCGCCGCTGCTCGAGAAGGATGTCCACTACGAGGTCGACATCAAGAAGAAGACGATCGGCGTGCACGAGGCCGGCGTCGAGTTCGTCGAGGACCGCCTCGGCATCGACAACCTGTACGAGGCGGCCAACTCGCCCCTGGTCAGCTACCTGAACAACGCGATCAAGGTCAAGGAGCTCTTCCAGCGCGACAAGGACTACATCGTCCGCAACGGAGACGTCCTGATCGTCGACGAGTTCACCGGTCGTGTGCTCGACGGCCGACGCTTCAACGAGGGCCTGCATCAGGCGATCGAGGCCAAGGAAGGCGTGGAGATCAAGGCCGAGAACCAGACTCTCGCCACGATCACCCTGCAGAACTACTTCCGACTGTACGACAAGTTGTCGGGCATGACCGGTACCGCCGAGACCGAGGCCGCCGAGTTCGACCAGATCTACAAGCTCGGTGTGCTGCCGATCCCGACCAACCGGCCGATGGTCCGCAAGGACCAGGGCGACCTGATCTACAAGACCGAAGAGGCGAAGTTCGCCGCGGTCGTCGACGACATCGTCGAGCGTCACGAGATCGGCCAGCCGGTGCTGATCGGTACCACCAGCGTCGAGCGCTCGGAGTACCTGTCTCGTCAGCTGAAGAAGCGCGAGATCCCGCACAGCGTCCTGAACGCCAAGTTCCACGAGCAGGAAGCCCAGATCATCGCCGAGGCGGGCCGCCTCGGGGCGGTCACGGTGGCCACCAACATGGCCGGCCGAGGTACCGACGTGGTGCTCGGCGGCAACCCGGACATCATTGCCGACACCCGCCTGCGCAAGGCCGGACTCGACCCGGTGAACACCCCGGACGAGTACGAGGCCGCGTGGGACGAGGCCATCGAGGTCGCGCGCACCGAGGCCGCCGAGGAGGCCGAGGCCGTGCGCAAGGCCGGTGGTCTGTACGTGCTCGGCACCGAGCGCCACGAATCCCGCCGTATCGACAACCAGCTGCGCGGCCGTTCGGGTCGTCAGGGCGATCCCGGTGAGTCGCGGTTCTACCTGTCCGTCGCCGACGAACTGATGCGCCGCTTCAACGGCGGTGCGCTCGAGGCGATCATGAGCCGTCTGCCCGACGACGTGCCGATCGAGGCCAAGATGGTCACCAAGGCCATCCGTAGCGCTCAGACCCAGGTCGAGCAGCAGAACTTCGAGATGCGCAAGAACGTCCTCAAGTACGACGAGGTCATGAACGAGCAGCGCAAGATCATCTACGCCGAGCGCCGCCAGATCCTCGAGGGCGAAGATCACCACGAGCAGGTCAAGCAGATGATCGACGACGTGGTCAGCGCCTACGTCGAGGGCGCGACCGCAGAGGGCTACGCCGAGGACTGGGATCTCGACGAGCTGTGGACCGCGCTGCGCACCCTGTACCCGATCGAACTCGACCCCAAAGAGGTCGTCAACGAGACGGAATACGGTGAGCGCGAAGACATCTCGGCCGAAGAGCTGCGCGAGACCCTGGTCGCCGACGCGAAGGCCGCCTACGACAAGCGCGAGAAGGCGATCGACGAGATCGCGGGCGAAGGCGCCATGCGCCAGCTCGAGCGCAGCGTCCTGCTCAGCGTCCTCGACCGCAAGTGGCGCGACCACCTGTACGAGATGGACTACCTGCGCGAGGGCATCCACCTGCGGTCGATGGCGCAGCGCGACCCGGTGGTCGAGTACCAGCGCGAGGGCTTCGACATGTTCACCGGCATGCTCGAGGGTCTCAAAGAGGAAGCACTCGGCATCCTCTTCAACGCCCAGGTGCAGACCGAGCAGCCGGCACCGCAGGCGCCGCTGCCCACCGCCGCCGACCTGCGTGCCGCGGTCGGTGCAGGTGCGCCCGCGCCCGCGCCGGCGGCCGACTCCGGTGCGCAGGTGCCCGCAGCGCTGCGTGGTTCCGGGGCCTCCGGCGGCGATGTGCCGATGACGTTCTCCGGACCCGACGAGGGTGGTGGCACGGTCGTCCACTCCGAGGAGGAGGAACTGGCCGGTGCCGCCGACTCGGCCAGTCGGCGCGAGCGCCGCGCGGCCGCGCGGGCGAACACCAAGGGCAGCCGTCCGAAGCCGCCGAAGGCCAAGAAACAGCGCCGCTGAAAAAAATCCGGGAGAAAGCGGAACCCGACAGGGGAGTGGCTGCGTCCAATCTCCATGCAAACACTCACCTCCGCTCCTCCCGTCTCCACACGGACGACGCGGGTTCGGGTACTGCCCGCCCCGACGTATGAGCCGGCCGGCCCCGGTGCGATGGGTGCCGGGGCGGTCGGTTCCGGGACGGTGCGCGCCGTGTTCCCGGGGCCGCGTCCCGATGCGGGACCGTCACGCAAGACCCTGACCGCCGCGGTGGAGGCCCGGCGGTTCACCGTCGCCACGTCGCGACTGCTGTTCGAGGTGATCGACCGTCGACGAGGGATCGCGCACCTCGGTGACTCCGTGTCGCCGTCGATCGTCGATCAGGTGGCGGCGCTGGTTCGTCACGACGCCTTCCGTGTGGCCGAAATCGCCGGTGCCCCTGGAGGTCCACCCGCTCGCGGTACGGTCCTCCAGCGCGTGCACGTCCAGTTGTGCGACACCAGTGCTGCCGAGGTGTTCGGCTCCTACCTCAGCGGTGGCCGCGTCCGAGCCTTCGCCGGGCGCGTGGAGCGCAAGCCGCGCCGTGTGCGCGGGAACGATCCGCGGCCCGGCGGCGCCGGCGCGCGAACCGGTCTCGGCCAGGTCGAATACCGCTGGCAGCTCGTGGCGCTCGAGTTCTGCTGAGCCCGTCGAGTCCGGCCCCGACGCAGCCGAACGGCTAGGATCGGCGGCGTGGTGAACCGTTTGTCGCCGCGCGACGCGATGTACTACTTCCTCGACGATTCCCGGTCGACGACGCATCTCGGGGCGTTGCTGGTCGTGGACCCCTGTGCCGGCGAGGGGAAGAAGTCCGGCGACCCGACGCCCGGGGAGAACGGCACAGCTTCGGCGACCCGTCGACCCGCGCTCGACTACCAGTCGCTGGTGTCGCTGGTCGAGAACCGGCTCCAGCTGGCGCCCCGGTACCGGCAGGTGGTCCGCGAGGTCACGCTCGGACTGGCCCGCCCGGTGTGGGTCGACGACCGGGATTTCGACATCAACTTCCATATCCGGCGCTCTGGGTTGCCGCGGCCGGGTGGTCCCGCGGACCTCGCCGAGCTCATCTCCCGGGTGATGTCCCGGCCGTTGGATCGCACCCGACCGCTGTGGGAGATGTACCTGATCGAGGGCCTGGCCGACGGCAGGCTCGCGATCCTGACCAAGTCGCACCGGTGCCTGATCGACTCTTCGGGCGATCCGGAGATCAGCGAGGTCATCTGCGACCTCACCGACGAGCCGGAGCAGCTGCCCGAGGAACTGTGGATGCCCGGGTCGCCGCCGGGATCGGCGAACCTGGTCGTGGGTGCACTCGCCGAGGCGATGGCCCGTCCGGGCGATCTCGTCGAGACCATGGTGCACGGCAACGGCCTGGTCTCCGAGGTGCGCTCGGTGGTCGGCAGAACCGTCCGTCGGGCCGGTGACGTCGTCGGCCAGCTCACCGACTCCGCTCCCCGCAGCCCACTCAACAACACGGGCACGACCACCCGCACCTTCACCACGGCGTCGGCGCCGCGGCGCGACTGCGCCAAGATCGCCGAACACCACAACTGCACCGTCAACGACGTGGAACTCGCCATCATCTCGGGGGTGGTGCGGCGATGGATGCTGTCCGTCGACCCGGCGGCGGTGCCTGCCGACACCGTCCGCGTGGTGATCCCGCTGTCGCCGCGGGACCCCGGGGTGGAGGTCGAGGCGGGGGCCGAACCGGGCTGGATCAACCTCGGCAAACCGAGCTTCGTGACGGACCTGCCTGTCGGGGAGTCGAATCCGACGGTGCGTCTCGCCCAGGTGGCGGGCCTCGCCGAGCGTTATGCGCAGTCGTCGCGGCGGATGAGCACGGGCCCGAGCCCGCTGTTCCCGGAGCTGGGTATGGTGCCCTTCGCCGACTTCAGCTCCCGCGCGTTCCGGTCGCTCGACAGTCGCGCGTACAACGTCCCGGTGGCGATGAGCACTTCCCCGGTCGCCGACCGGTTCGTGCTCGGCGTGCCGGTCCGCGAGATCTTCTACATCCCGGTTCTCGTCTCGCAGCGGGCGCTTGCGGTCAGCGTCGTCGAATACGGTGACCGGCTGCAGTTCTCGTTCATGGCCGACCGCGGGGTCATTTCCGACCTGCCCGTGCTGGCGGATTACGTCACCGAGTCCTTCGAGGAGTTGCTGATCACCGACTGAGTCGGGGACGCGGCTAAGGTGAGCGGGTACCGCAATCGGACCGCCAGGAGCGGGGGTCGTTATGAGAGCGATGGTCGAATGAGGGTCTACCTGCCGGCGACGTTGGCAATGCTGATGGAGCTCAATTCCGATGGCGAGTTCCGTCCGATCGGCGGAACCGGGTTCGCGTTGACCCCGGCTCTGCGCGAGGCGTTCGTCGCGGGCGACGACGAGGAGCTCTCGGAGGTCGCGATGCGCGAGGCCGCGCGGGCGTCGCTGCGTCTCCTGGCCGGGGAGGCGCCGGAATCCGGCGACGCCGAGGCCGAGCGCGATCTCGCCGCCGACGAGGCGCTGACGAAGCCGGGCGTGACCCCTTCGCTGCCGCCGCGCCGCGTGGTCGTCGCCGCCGACGTCGAGGACGTCAAACTCCGTCCCGATCTCGACGATGCGGTGGTCAAGGTCGGCGGGACGATCCCGCTCTCGGCGGTCGCCTCGGTCCACGTCGACGTGAAGGAGGCGGAGGACAAGGTTCGCGCCGCTGTCGTCGTCATCGATGCCGCCGACATGGGTGACCTGGACGCCGAACTGGCCGTCGGCGACATCGAGGACTTCGACCTCGCCTGGTACGCCACCCAGGAGCTGCCGTTTCTCCTCGAACTGCTCTGAAACTCGTGTGAGATCCTGGATGGCGCTAACCTACGGTTGCGTAGGTTAGAGTGTTCGGAGACGTTGAAGGCGGTGTGTGAGTTGGGTCTGCTCGAGCGATTCGAAGAACCGGTGGCCGGGGTCGCGGCGCGTAGCCGCGGTGCGCAGTGGGTTCGTGCGGCGGTCACCCGCATCACGACGCCGTTGCTCCCCGACGACTACCTGCATCTCGCCAACCCGCTGTGGTCGGCCCGTGAGCTGCGGGGCAAGGTCATCTCGGTGAGGGGGGAGACCGAGGACACCGCAACGATCCGGATCCGTCCGGGCTGGGGATTCTCGTTCGACTACGCGCCCGGCCAGTACGTCGGTATCGGCGTGCTGATCGACGGTCGATGGACGTGGCGTTCGTACTCGCTCACCTCGACCCCCGACGCGTCGGCGAACGACAAGACCATCGCGATCACCGTCAAGGCGATGCCGGAGGGTTTCCTGTCGACCCACCTCGTGAACGGCCTGACGCCGGGCACCGTGGTCCGTCTCGCCGCGCCCCGCGGCGAGTTCGTCCTGCCCGACCCGCTGCCGGAGAAGATCCTGTTCGCGACGGCCGGCAGTGGCCTCACCCCGATCATCTCGATGCTGCGCACGGTCAGACAGCGGAAGCAGAACACCGATATCAGGCTGATCCATTCGACGCCCTCCGAGGCCGACCTGCTGTTCGCCGACGAACTCGAGGCGATGGCGTCGTCGGGTCTCGTCGACCTGCACGTGCAGTACACCCGCACCGACGGACAGGTCACCCCGGAGTCGCTGCCGAGTCTGTGTCCCGACTGGCGCGAACGTCAGACCTGGGCATGTGGACCGGCGGGATTCCTCGACGGCCTGCATCGCCTCTACTCCGACGCCGACCTGGACGAGCGGCTGCACATCGAGCGGTTCGCCCTCGAACGCGGTGTGGTGGGTGCCCAGGGCGGCACGGTGACGTTCAAGCGCTCGGGCAAGACCGCCGAGGTCGACGGCGCGACCACCCTTCTGGAGGCCGGGGAGGCCGCGGGCACGATCATGCCGTTCGGCTGCCGGATGGGCATCTGCCAGAGCTGCGTGGTGATGCTCGACAAGGGCTGCGTGCGAGATCTGCGGTCCGGCGTCGAACACGTCGAGGGTGAGCGTATCCAGACGTGCGTCAGTGCGGCCGCCGGGGATTGCACGCTGGACGTCTGACCTGGCTGTTCGTCTATGACCCGGCGATGCCCCGGGAACTGCCGGTACGCTCGAAAACGTGCTTGGTCACAGTGCTGGGACCCGTCCCGTTCGGCCCGAGGGCTGACCGGTGAAAGCCGCGGTCCGGATTCCCGAAAACGTCCCCGTTCTCACCGACGGCGGGGTGACACTGCGGCCTCATGAGCCCCGAGATCTCGATCGCATGGTCGAGCTCGCGGCCGATCCGGCCATGATGCGGTGGACACCCGTCCCGGCGCCCTACAGTCGCGCCGCCGCCGAGAGATTCGCCCTCGACTATGCGCCCAGGTCCTGGGCGGACGGCTCCCGCATGTTGTGGGCCGTCGAGTTCGACGGCAGGTTCGTCGGCACCGTCGACCTCGCCGGGGAGGGCCCGCTCAGCAGGCTCAGTTACGACCTCCATCCCGACGCCCGCGGCTGGGGCGTGATGAAACGCGCCGTCCTGCTCGCGGTCGACTATGCCTTCACCGAGGCCGGCAAGGAGGTCGTCCGCTGGACGACGGTCGCCGGCAACATCGACGCGTTGCGCGTCGCGCACTCCTGCGGATTCCGGCTCGACGCCGCGGTCCCGGACGGGGTCGAGGTCCGCGGCCACATCCGTGATGCGTGGGTCGGCTCGCTGCGAGCAGACGACGCACGGGAGCCGCAGACCGAGTGGCGCACCGACGTCTTCGAGACCGAGCGGTTCCGCCTCCGGCCCCTCGCGGAGCACGACGACCCACGCATCCGCGAGACCCTCGACGACCCGACCTCCCGCAAGTACCTCTTCGCGCGGCCCGACCCGCTGGAGCTCGAACACGCGGCGGCCGAACGTCTGCGCAAGTGGTGGACCGCTGCGCAGGGCGTCACCTGTACGTGGGCCGTCGCCGACCTCGAGACCGACGACTACCTGGGCGACATCACCCTCTTGCACATCGACGAGGTCACCGGCGCCGAGGCCGGCTTCTACACCCATCCCGAAGCGCGCGGGAAAGGCGTGCTGGCAGAGGCGTTTCCGGCGTCCGTGCGCTACGCGTTCGAGAAGTTCGGTTTCCGGCGGCTGACGCTGTTCGCCGCCGACAGCAACGAGGGCAGCAAGAAGCTCGCCCGCGCAGCCGGTTTCCGCGAGGTCAGCAGGCAGAAGCTCGCCGCCCGCTCCGACGGTGTCTTCGAGGATCTCATCGGCTTCGAGCTGTTCGTCGACGACTACCGTGAGGCCGCGGACAGCTGATCCCGCCGGTTTCCGCCGGTCGAGCCCACCCTGCCGGTTGAGCCTGTCGACCCCCCCCGCGCAAAAAACCGTGCCGTCAGGGCGGCTCACCGCTGGACACACCCGCGCCCCGTAACCTACGCTTGCGTAAGTTACGGAAACGTAAGGGTCGGAAGATTCGGCGTGAGCCGGTCGGTGTAGAGGTCGTCGTCGACCCCCACCGAGACCCATCCCACCTGCGAAGGGACCACACGTATGGCGATCACGGACATCCCCGAATACGCACACCTGTCCGAGGCGGACGTCGAGGCACTCGGCGCCGAGCTCGATGCGATCCGCGCGGAGGTCGAGGCCAGCCGGGGTGAACGTGACGCCCGCTATCTCCGCAACACCATTCGCTTCCAGCGTGGCCTCGAGCTCGCCGGACGCGCACTGCTCTTCGGCTCCACCAAGAAGTCGCTCTGGTGGGCCGGCGCTGGTGCGCTCGGCGTGGCGAAGATCGTCGAGAACATGGAGCTCGGGCACAACGTGATGCACGGGCAGTGGGACTGGATGAACGATCCCGAGGTGCACAGCTCGACGTGGGAGTGGGACAACACCGACCCGTCGGCGCACTGGAAGCACACCCACAACTACATCCATCACAAGTACACGAACGTGCTGGGCATGGATGACGACGTGGGCTACGGCCTGCTGCGCGTCACCCGCGACCAGCGCTGGCGTCCGTTCAACTACGGCAACCTCGTCTACAACACGATCCTCGCGCTGGCGTTCCAGTACGGCGTCGCCGTGCAGCACCTCGAGCTGGGCAAGAAGCGACGGACGCCGGAGGAACGGGAACAGTACAAGCGCGACGTCGCCGACGTGCTGTCGAAGATCGGCAAGCAGGTCGCCAAGGACTACCTCGCCTACCCGGCGCTGGTCAGTGCGACCACCGGGCACAAGGTCGGGTACGTCAACGCCTACCGCAAGGCGGCCACCGCGACCGCGCTCGGCAACGTCATCCGCAACGTGTGGAGTAACGCCGTCATCTTCTGCGGGCACTTCCCCGACGGTGCGGAGAAGTTCACCAAGCAGGACATCGACAGCGAGTCCCAGGCCGAGTGGTACCTGCGCCAGATGCTGGGCAGCGCCAACTTCGACTCCGGTTTCGTTCTCGCGTTCATGAGCGGCAACCTGTCGTACCAGATCGAGCATCACATCTTCCCGGACCTGCCGAGCAACCGGTACGCCGAGATCGCGGTGAAGGTGCGCGCGCTGTGCGACAAGTACGACCTGCCCTACACCTCGGGTCCGTTCCCGGTGCAGTACGCCAAGACGTGGCGGACCATCGCCAAGCTGTCGCTGCCGGACAAGTACCTCAAAGCGACCGCCGACGACGCGCCGGAGACCGCGTCGGAGCGCCGCTTCAAGCAGGGGCTGCCCGAGGGTGCCCGGCTGCGGGCCACCATCGACGAGCAGACCGGTACCCGTCGCGGACTGCGCTCGGCCATCGCCGGGCTGCGTGAGCGTCGTCGCGCCGGTCGCGGACGTGCCGTGGTGACGCCGCTGCGTGCGACGCGTGACGACGAGGCCGCCGCCTGATCGGCGATGGCGGGTGGTCGGACCCCGCGCCGGGGCAGGGAATCGAAAAGGTCGGCATAATGGGGCTCAATGGCCATCGCTGACATCAATGAGTACGCGCATCTGACCGACGCCGACGTGGAGGCGCTGGGTGCCGAACTCGACACCCTTCGCCGCGAGATCGAGGCGGATCGGGGGATGCGTGACGTCAAGTACCTGCGACGCACGATCCTGGCGCACCGCGCGCTCGAGGTGACCGGACGCGTCGCGCTGCTCGGCAGCCGCTCGCGGCCGCTCTGGCTGCTCGGTACCGGCGCGCTCGCTCTCTCGAAGATCATCGAGAACATGGAGCTCGGGCACAACGTGATGCACGGGCAGTGGGACTGGATGAACGACCCGGAGGTCCACTCGACCACCTGGGAATGGGACATGGTGTGCGCCTCGCCGCACTGGAAGCATTCCCACAACTACATCCATCACAAGTACACCAACGTTCTCGACATGGACCACGACGTCGGTTACAAGACGTTGCGCGTCACCCGGGACGATCCGTGGCAGCCCAAGCTGCTTCTGCAGCCGCTGACCAACGTCGTGCTCGCGGCGCTGTTCGAGTGGGGGATCGGTCTGCACGACCTGGATCTGAAGGACGTCATCTCGGGTGCCAAGCCCAAGGAGATCGCGAGACCGCAGCTCAAGTTGTTCGCCCGTAAGGTCGGCAAGCAGATCGTGAAGGATTACGTGTTGTTCCCGGCGTTGTCCGGTCCGAACTTCACACACACGCTGACGGCGAACCTCACCGCGAACCTGATCCGCAACCTGTGGGCCTATGTGGTGATCTTCTGTGGCCACTTCCCTGATGGCGCAGAGAAGTTCACGGTCGAGTCCCTCGAGAACGAGACACAGGGGCAGTGGTATCTGCGGCAGATGCTCGGGACGGCGAATTTCGACGCCGGGCCGGCGATGGCCTTCTTCAGCGGTAACCTCTGCTACCAGATCGAGCATCATCTCTATCCGGATCTGCCGAGCAACCGCTACGCCGAGATCGCCGTTCGGGTCCGAGCGCTGTGCGACAAGTACGACCTGCCCTACACCACGGGTCCGCTTGCGGTGCAGTACTTCCAGACGCTGCGCACGATCAACAAGCTGTCGCTGCCCGATCGGTTCCTCCGTGCGACCTCCGACGATGCGCCGGAGACGGCGTCGGAGAAGCGCTTTGCCGGGATGCCGCGGGCAACCGGCCTCAAGGCCGCGATTCGGGAGCTTCGGGCGCGGCGTCGTCGGCGCTGAGTCCGCCGCCGACCGCGACGAGTAGGTGTCGCACGGCCATCGCGCGACGATAGGAGTGTCCCCCGAGTCCGTCGAGTTTGCACTCCGGATCTGCCGGCGGGCCGAGATGTGTACAGCCCCTGGGGCATTCGGCGATGGCATCCTGGAGATCGTCGAAGGCGGCAACGATGTCGTCGGCTCCGACGTGGGCGAGTCCGAACGACCGGATTCCGGGGGTGTCGACGACCCAACCGCGCGGGACACTGTCGCCGGGTAGCGGCAAGGCGACCGACTGGGTCGAGGTGTGCCGCCCCTTACCCACCCCGGACACCACGCCGGTTGCTCGATAGGCATCGGGCACAAGACGATTGACGAGCGTCGACTTGCCGACACCGGAGTGTCCGATGAATGCGGTGATACGGCCCCGGAGCGTCGCGAGGATCTCGTCGAGCGGATCGTCGCGCCCGGCCCGGATGACGGGAAGCTCGAGGTCGGCGAAGGCGGCGGTGAACTCGGTCGGGTCGGCGAGGTCGGATTTCGTCAGGCACAGGATGGGGGACAGGCCGCCGACGTAGGCCGCCGCCAGCGCGCGTTCGACGAATCCGGTACGGGGTGGCGGGTCGGCCATCGCGGTGACGATCAGCAACTGGTCGGCGTTGGCGACCACGATCCGTTCGTACGGATCCGAGTCATCGGCGGTGCGGCGCAACACACTTCGACGCTCGGCGACACGCACGATCCGCGCCAGGGTGTCGGGTTTCCCGGAGAGATCACCGACCACCGACACGTCGTCACCGACGACGATGGGGGTCCGGCCCAGCTCTCGCGCGCGCATCGTCACGACGCGACGGTCAGGATCGCCGCCGAGGACGACACCCCAGCGGCCGCGATCGACCGACACGACCATGCCCTGCTCGGCGTCGTCGTGGGACGGGCGGGTCTTGGTGCGAGGACGGGTGCCCTTGCCGGGACGAACCCTTACATCGGATTCGTCGTAGCTCGCCGCCCGGCGGCTCAATGGTGCCCGATCATCTGCTGCCACATACCGGGGAAGTCGGGCAGCGTCTTGCTCGTCGTCTCGATGTCGTCGACCACGACGCCGGGGGTCACGAGTCCGATGATGGCGCCGGCAGTGGCCATGCGGTGATCGGCGTAGGACTCCCAGGTCCCGCCGTGCAGGCTCGTCCCGGTGATCCGGAGACCGTCCTCGGTCTCGGCGCAGATCCCGCCGAGACGGGTGATCTCGGTGGTGAGGGCCGCCAGCCGGTCGGTTTCGTGGCCGCGCAGGTGGGCGATGCCACTCAGCGTCGACTCGCCGTCGGCGAGGGCGCAGAGGGCGGCGATGGTCGGGGTCAGTTCACCGATGTCGCGCAGGTCGAGGTTCACGCCCTTCAGCACCTCGGGTCCGCGGACGCTGAGGGTGCCCTCGAGGTGCTCGACGGTGCATCCCATTGCGGCCAGGACGTCGGCGATGCGGGCGCCGGGCTGTGTGGTGACCGCCGGCCAGTACGGCACCCGGACCTCTCCGCCGGTCACCGCGGCAGCGGCCAGGAACGCCGCCGCGTTCGACAGGTCGGGTTCGACGGTCCAGTCGACGGCCCGGATCGGACCGGGCGACACGCGCCAGACATCGGGTTCGGAGGTGTCGACCTCGACGCCGGCGGTCGCCAGCATCTCGACGGTCATGTCGATGTGGGGAGTCGACGGGACGGGCGGTCCGACGTGGCGGATGACGAGCCCCTCGTCGAACCGGGCCGCCGACAGCAGCAGACCCGACACGAACTGCGAAGACCCGGACGCGTCGATGGTGACCTCGCCACCGCGCACGCGTCCGGTGCCGTCGATGGTGAAGGGCAGCCGGTCACCCTCGATCGCGACCCCCAGCCCGCGCAGGGCGTCGAGGATCGTGGTCTGGGGCCGGACCCGGGCCTGCGGGTCGCCGTCGAAGCGCACCCGGCCGGCGGCCAGCGCGCCGAGCGGCGGCAGGAATCGCATCACCGTGCCGGCGAGACCGCAGTCGACGTCGGCGCCGTGCAACGGTCCTGGGGTGAGCGAGACGGTGGTCTCCGCCGCGGGGTCGATGCGCACCTGCACACCGAGTGCCTCCAGAGCACTCAGCATCAGGTTGGTGTCTCGGCTGCGGAGGGTTCCGCGGACGGTCGACGGGCCGTCGGCGAGCGCGGCGAGGGCCAGCGCGCGGTTGGTGATGGACTTGGAACCGGGCAGCTCGACGGTGGCATCCAAGCCGCTCGCGCAGGTGGGCGCGTTCCAGGAACTCATGCGATCCAGTTTGTCATGCCCGGTCCGGCCGGTTTCATCACCGCCGATGCCCTCCGGCTAGCGGTTGTCCTTGCGCAGCGGATGACCGGTGGGGATCTCGACGACGATGATCGTGCGTCCGTCAGGGTCCTCGGCGTGCATCTCGATCAGGCCCCACGGCTCGGTCCGCGGCTCGCGGGTGACCGTCACCCCGCGATCCCGGAACTGCTTCCCGGTGGCCTCGGCGTCGCGTACCTGCAACCAGAGCACCGCGTTGCTCATCGGGTCGGGGGCGTCGGTCTTCATGTGCGTCGAGATCTCGATGAGCCCGTTGCCGGCGAAGAACACGATGCCGCCGGGGTACTCCCGATGGATCGGGAGACCCAGCTGGTCACGGTAGAAGGCCTGCAGACGCTCGGGATCTGCCGAGAGTAGGAGCACCCGGCTGGACAAGACCTCCATCTACTGCCCCTCGGTGCTTCCGGCGGAGCCGCCCACGGCGTGGCCCCGGTTGTAGTCGGTGTGACCGGCGGCCTCGTACGCCGCGCGTTCACGCGCCAGGCGATCTGTCTCGCCGATCGGCGTCGCATCCCCGAAGGCGAAGGCCGACGCGTGCGGCCACTCGTGCGGTACGTCGGGGTCGACGATGCGGTCGTCGAGGCCGTCGGCTGCGGAACCGTCGTCGGCGCCGGGGCCGGGTTCGAATCTGGAGGACATGGAACCCACGATATGCCGATTCGCGGCGAGGGGGGCCGTGTCCGGGGTCCCGCGGCGTCGTGTCGGGCGGAGGCGGCTTCGGCGCCCCCACCTGCGCCGGATCGTGTGCCGACCGCTACCGAACCGCAAGGTCGGGTTCGTAGCGTCAGAGGAGGGTCGGGTGGATCCAAACCGGAGGGAATCATGACCGCCACCAAGCATCGCACCGAGCACCGCGACTTCGCCTCACCCGACGAGGTCCGCACCTTCGGTCACGGCCGGATGAACGTGCTCAACGTCGGGGACTCCGAGATCGGCCGGCTCGAGTTGCAGCCCGGCTGGCGGTGGTCGGTCGACGTGAAACCGATCGCCGGCACCGAACTCTGTGAGGCGCCGCATTTCCAGTACCACGTCTCCGGGGTGCTGCACATCGTGATGGCCGACGGTACCGAGTTCGACGCCGGGCCCGGGCAGATCACGTCGCTGCCGTCCGGGCACGACGCCTGGGTGGTCGGCGATGAGCCGGTGGTCACCGTCGATTTCTATGGCGCGAGCAACTACGCGAAGGCCGATGCGGGGTAGGGCGCGCCGAGAACTGAATCGTGGATGTCGCCTGCCGTGACGCCGGTCGACACGTTCGGCGACATCTGGACGGTCCGCCCGTTCACGAACCGCGCCGCGAGAACCCGCCGTCGGTGTAGCCGTCCCAGGTCTCGAAGACCCGCATCACCTTGGGATCGCCGAGGCCTCTGATGTGGTCGCACAGGTCCTTCGGGCTCGACGGGTTGGTCACGATGAACTGGTGCAGCGACGCGTCGTGATCGGCGAGGTAGCGCAGGGTCTCCGGCGGGGTGTCGGGGTCGGCGGCCGCAAGGGCGTCCCGCGGGTCGAACGCCGGTGCCCGGACGCCGTCGGAGGCCGAGACCGTGGGTTCGCCGACGACCGCGATGTCCCCGGTGTTGTGGTAGTCGACCGGATCGGACGACACGCTGCGGGTGTTGAGCAGCAGGTTCAGCAGGATCGCGGTGATGGCGCCGGCCGAGATGCCCGAGTGGAAGATGGTCTGGAACCAGTCCGGGAACTGCGAGTACATGTCGAGCACGACGTCGACCGGGGCATCGCCGAGAGCGCGGTCGGTGTAGTAGATCTTCGCCTCGGTCAGCATCGCAACGCCCACCGAGATCGCGACGACGAGCACGTTGACGTTGTTGAACTTCACCTTGGTGAGGGTCCGGATGCCGCTGGCCGCGACCATGCCGAACAGTGCCACACCGGCGCCGCCGAGCACCGGGAGCGGGATGCCCTCGACGACCGCCGCCATCTTCGGCAGCAGACCGAGGACCACCAGGATGATGCCGGCACAGGTCGCCACGTGGCGCGTGCGGACGCCGGTGATGGCGACGAGGCCGACGTTCTGTGCGAACGCCGTGTACGGGAACGTGTTGAAGATGCCGCCGAGGACGGTGCCGAGTCCGTCGGCGCGCATGCCGTCGGCCAGGCGGCGCGGGGTGATCTTCTCGTCGACGATCTCACCGACCGCGACGATGTCGCCCGTGGTCTCGGTCATGATCACCACGCCGACGATGATCAGCGAGATGATCGCGCTGATCTCGAAGGTCGGCGCGCCGAACTGGAACGGCTGCGGCACACCCACCCACGGGTATTCGCCGACCTTGTCCCAGTGGGTCATCCCGAACGGGATGGACACGAGCGTGCCGATCGCCAGGCCGAGGAGGATGGAGACACGGCGGACGGCGTCGGGTGCGAAACGCTCGATGGCGACGATGATCGCCAGGGTGAGGAAGCCGAAGCCGATGTTCTTCGGGTCGCCGAAGTCGGGGCCGGAGGCGGTGCCGCCGCCGAACCAGCCGGCCGCCACCCGCATCAGCGAGACGCCGATGATCAGGATGATCGTGCCGGTGACCAGCGGCGGAAAGAACCGGATGAGCCGCCCGACGATCGGTGCCACCGCGATCATGAACACGCCGCACGCGATCACCGAACCGTAGATGGCGGTGATGCCGTAGCTGGTGCCGATGGTGATCATCGGGCCGACGGCGGCGAAGGTCACGCCCTGCATCAGCGGGAGCCGGACGCCGAACCGCCAGAACCCGACGGCCTGCAGGATCGTCGCGATACCGGCGACTAACAGGTCGGCCATGATCAGGTGGACGATGTCGCCCTGCTGTAGCTGCCCGGCCCCGACCATCGCGCCGCCGACGATCAGCGGGACCGCGACCGCACCCGCGTACATCGCGAGCACGTGCTGGAGGCCGAGCGGGAACAGTTTGACGAACGGCGGGATCTCGTCGACCGGACGCGCACCGGTCTTCCCGTTCTTCACGACGTCGATTAACGGCATGACTGGTTTCTACGTACCCGGTATTTCCGCGGAGGCGCGTCCGTGTGTCGGCGGTGTTTCCGCGAAGATATATCGGTGACCGTATCCTCGACTCGCCGCAGCGCGGGCATCCTGCTGTTCCGCCGTAGCGGCCCCGACGGCGTCGAAGTGCTCATCGCTCACCCCGGCGGCCCGATCTGGGCCCGCAAGCCGGACGAAGGCTCGTGGTCGATCCCGAAGGGGCTGGTCGACGCCGACGAATCGGAGTGGGACGCCGCGCGTCGTGAGTACCTCGAGGAGATCGGCAGCCCGCTGCCCGGCGGTCCGCACATCGACCTCGGCGAGGTGAAGCTCAAGAGCGGCAAGACCGTCATCGGCTTCGGCGTCGAGGGCGATCTCGACGTGACGACCGTCGTATCCAACACCTTCGAGATGGCGTGGCCGCCGCGGTCGGGCCGCATGCGATCGTTCCCGGAGATCGACCGCGCCGAGTGGTTCGACCCGGAGACCGCGAAGAAGAAACTCAACCCCGCTCAGGCGGCGTTCGTCGACCGGCTGCTCCAGGCGCTACCCGACGCCGGGTGATCGACGATCCCGCCTGTCGGATTCCTTCCCGCCGATCGAGCTCGGTAGGCGGGAAGGAAATCACCATGCGGATGCGGGGCCGTCGACCTACTCGGCCATCGGACGGAGGAACGGTGCCACCCAGTCGGGTGTCACGTCGGAAGTGATCGCCGCGGCGGTCGCATCGTCGACGTCGACGAGCGAGTAGTGCTCGGAACCGGCGGCCGTCGCGAGGATCAGCGTGCTCACCCCGGCACGGCGTTGGAAGACCGATGACCGGCTCGCCCAGCCGATCACGCCGGCGCGGTCGACGACGATCCGCTGCCGGGCGACCGTCGGGGGAGCGATGACCACCGACCGGGCGGTGAGACGGTGACCGAGGTGCCGGGCCCGGACCATGCCGAGACCGATCGAACCCGCGAGCGCGAGCACACCCACGGCGATCCAACCGACCGGGATCGCGCCGCCGATGACCGCGATCGAGATCCCGGCGAGGATCACCAGACCCGAGAGGAATCCCCGGTTCAGGCGGCGGATGCGGGCGACGCGGCCGTGTCCGGTCAACGCGGCGGTCAGTTCGGACCGCTCGTGGGTGACGAGGTCGGCGACCCGCATCGCCTCGGACATCGGGGCCGGCGGCAGCAGCAGCGGGTGTTTGGTCGCACCGGTCGCGATCGCCTGCAGACGGGCACCCTTCAGCGGTCGCATGAGGATCGGTTCGGTCAGGTGGCTGCCGCGGATGCGCTTCTCGTCGAAGCTGATCGAGTTGGTGGTGAGTAGTCCGCGTTCGGTGCGCAGGGTCCCGTCGGGATGCCGGGTGAGGCGGAAGTCCCAGTAGCTCAGGACATATCCGATCACCGAGAGGACGGCGCCGATGAGGATCACGGCCACCACGGCCACGGCGATGACCAGTGCGAGCGGGATCGACCGCACGGTGTCGAAGGCGTCGCGTGCGAGGCCGACCCCCTCGTCGAACATGCCTGCGTCGTTGGCGATCTGGACCCCGACGCCGGCGACCGCGGCGGCGATCGCGAGACCGCCCATCGAGAACGGCGAGTACCGCAGCCAGGCGTTCTGGAAGCTGGTGAGCACCTCGGGTGCGGCCGTCGGCATCTCGGCAGCGAACTGCTCCTCCGACGCTGCTGCCGCAGACCGGGTTCCGGCCGTCGGCATCAGGTTGTCGTGCAGGGCGCGCGCCTCGGGGAGGGTGACGGCGCGGAGTTTGACCTGCGACGCCTGTTCGTCGCCGCCGGTACCGATGGTGACCTTCTGCAGATTCAGCACACGGTGGACGAGTGAGGCGGTGAGGTCGACGCTGCGGATGCGGTCGCGGCGGGCGGTGGCGACCTTCTTGGTGACCAGCCCGCTCCGGACCCGGACGTGTTCTGCGGTCACCTGATAGAAGGTGGTCAGCCACGGCACCACCGTCACCAGCGGCACGAGGACCACGGTGGCGAGAAGTGTCACCAGGGGCGCGCTCCGCCCGGCGAAGACCAGTGCGATGAGGACCGGAACCAGCGACGGGAGCGATTCGACGACGGTCACCGCCATCATCCACGGGGACAGTCGATGCCATTCGTCCGGCGCGTCGATGTAAAGGCCCGGGGTGGCCGGCGGCACCGCACCGGGTTGCGGCTCAGGTCGCGTCATCGGTGAACGCCTGGGTGCGGATGGTCAGGTCGGATGCGGTCGCGCGGGCGAGTTCGGCGTCGAGCCCCTCGATGTGGATCGTGCCCGCCGACGACGCCGTGGTCACCGTGAGCTTCCCCAGTTTCAGCAACTGTTCCAGGGGACCGGCCTCGGTGTCGACGACCTGGATACGTGCGATCGGGATGATCACCCGGTGCCGGACGAACCAGCCCGATTGGGCGTACACCGCATCCTCGCTGACCTCCCAGCGGTGAAAGCGATACCGCCACAACGGGACCACCACCGTGTAGAACACGGTCAGCAGGGCCAGGGCGATCGCGGCGAGCGTTGCACCCCACCGTGCGTCGGGCACGACGACCGCGACCACGATGGCCGCGATGGTCGCCGGTACGCCCAGGATCAGCGGACCGATGCGCCACAGGGTCTTGGCGCGCGGATCGACCTGGTTGACCGGCTCTCGCAGGGTGGGATGCAGCGGATTGTCGGGAGCGGGTGCGGATTCCATTGCGACCAGTCTAGGGCCGCCCCCGCCGCCGACCGCGGCAATCGCGTGCCGCTTCTAGGTGATGGTGACGCCACCGTCGACTGCGAGGGTCTGCCCGGTGACGTAGCCGGCGGCCGCCGAGGACAACCAGATCGCGGTCGCGGCGAGCTCTTCTCCGTAACCGGTGCGACCCAGGACGACCCGCGGCATCTGCGAGTCGAGGTAACCGGGCTGGTAGGTGTCGGTCATCTCGCTCTCGAAGAAGCCGGGGGCGATGGCGTTGACGCGGATTCCCTTGCGCGAACCCCACTGCTGGGCCAGGTCCCGGGTGAGACCGATGACGCCGGCCTTGCTCGCGGCGTAGGCGGCCTGCGGCAGCCCCGCGGTGGTGATGCCGAGGATCGACGAGATGTTGACGATCGCGCTGCCCGGCTGCATGACCCGTCCACACGACTGGGCCATCCAGTAGGAACCGTTGAGGTTGATGTCGATGACGTTCCGGAACTGTTCGGGGGTCTCCCGAGTCGCGGGATAGGCGGTGCCGACGCCGGCGTTGTTGATGAGGACGTCGACCTTTCCGAACGTTTCCATCGCCGCGTCGACGACGCGCTGGCAATGCTCGGGGTCGGAGACGTCGGCGGGGACGACAAGAGCCTTGCGGCCCAGCGCTTCCACGGCGGCAGCGGTGTCGGCGAGCTTCTCCGCTCGACGCGCGGCGAGCACCACGTCGGCGCCGGCCTCGGCGAAGCCGCGGGCGAAGGAGACACCGAGTCCCGACGAAGCGCCGGTAACGATGACCACCTTGCCGGTGGTGTCGAACAGATCCATCACGGACATCGTTGTCTCCCTTGCGTGTTTCTCCGGTGACGCGGCGCAGAGGCGCCGCGCCGTGATCGGCGGGTGTGGTCAGAACCAGGACGGTTCGACGTCGAGGGTGGTGCGGTCGAGCGCGGTGAGGAGGTCGAGCTGCGGACCGGTCTTCGGTAGTTCATACCGGAAGAAGTACTGCGCTGCAGCGCGTTTGCCGTCATAGAAGTCGCCGGTCCGGCCGTCCGCGGCGAGGAGTTGTTCGAGCCACATCCAGGCGATGACGATGTGGCCGGTGGCCTCGAGGTAGAGCGTGGCGTTGGCGAGCGCGAGCTTCGGGTCGCCCGACGACCAGATGTGTGCGGTCACTTTGACGAGCCGGTCGACGATCGACTGCAGGGTCTCGGCGTATCCGGCGGCGGCCGGCACCTCGAGTGCACGTGCGACGGTCGCGCCGATGGTCTCGGCGAGCAGTGCCAGACCGGCACCGCCCTGCATGATCACCTTGCGGCCCAGCAGGTCTAGGCCGTGGATGCCATGTGCCCCTTCGTGGATGGGGTTGAGGCGGTTGTCGCGGTAGTACTGCTCGACGTCGAACTCACGGGTGTATCCGTACCCGCCGTGGACCTGGATCGCCAGGCTGTTGGCCTCCAGGCACCACTGCGACGGCCAGCTCTTGGCGATCGGGGTCAACACCTCGAGCAGCAGCTCGATGCGGGCGCGTTCCTCGGCGTCGGCGGTCGTCGCGGCCTGGTCGACGAGAACGCTGCAGTACAGCTCGAAGGCGAGCGCGCCCTCGACGTAGGACTTCTGGGCCAGCAGCATCCGCCGGACGTCGGCGTGCTCGATGATCGGCACCGGCTTCGAGGACGGATCCTTCTGGTCGACGGGGCGTCCCTGCGTGCGCACCTTCGCATACTCCAGCGACGCCTGGTACCCGGCGTAACCCAGTGCGGTGGCGAGGAATCCGACGCCGATGCGTGCCTCGTTCATCATGTGGAACATGTAGGAGAGGCCGCGGTGCTCCTCGCCGACCAGATATCCCACCGCGCCGGGGGTCGTGTCGGGGGAGAAGGTGCCGTCGCCGAAGTTGAGCAGCGTGTTGGTGGTCGCGCGGTTGCCCATCTTGTGGTTGAGGCCGACCAGGGCGACGTCGTTGCGGGTGCCGTCCGGCAGGAACTTCGGCACGATGAACAGCGAGATCCCCCTGACGCCGGGACCGCCACCGGGCGCTTTGGCCAGCACGAGATGCACGATGTTCTCGGTCAGTTCGTGGTCGCCGGCCGAGATCCACATCTTGGTCCCGGTGATCCGGTAGGTACCGTCGCCGGCCGGTTCGGCCTTGGTGGTGATGTCGGCCAGCGACGACCCGGCTTGCGGTTCGGACAGGCACATCGTCCCGGCGAAGCGGCCTTCGACGAGCGGGCGGACCCAGGTGTTGCGTTGTTCGGGGGTCGCGTACTCGGCCAGCAGGTTGGCGTTGCCGACCGTGAGGAAGTTGTAGGACGACATGGCCGCGTTCGCCGCCTGGAACCACACCGCGGACGCTTGCCGGATGACGGTCGGCAGCTGCATGCCGCCGAGTTCCTCGTCGAAGGAGGCGGCGATGAGGCCGGCCTTGCGGAACTCGGCGAGGCCCGACACCACCGCGTCGGGGAGGACGACCTTGCCGTCGTCGCCGATGTAGGGCTCGTTGGCGTCGCCGATCTTGTTGGCCGGGGCGAAGCATTTCATCGCGATGTCGGCGCTGAGCTCGAGGACGGCGTCGAAGGTGTCGCGCGAGTGCGCCGCGAAACGGTCTCGGGAGGTCAGGGCCTCGACGTCAAGCCATTCGTACAGCAGGAACTCGAGGTCCCGCCGGGACATGGGTGTGGCCATCGCACTTCCTCGTGATCGGACCGCCGTTGTGGTGCCGTTCAGGGGCACCCGTTCATCATGCATCTACCGATCGTCCGCTCGGTATCCGACCCTATTTGGAGGGGCCGCTTTTAACCATCGCTCGACGGTTGTTACGAGTATCACACCTTGTCACTTCTCCTTGTAAAGGTGTGTGGCCCGTGATGGACTACTGCCGATTCACGATCGTGAATAACTTCGGTTATGGCGTGAAGATGCAGGTCACGGGGACGGTGCCATTCGGCGGGGGTGGCATCGTCCCGACCTGCCCGCCGCCGATCCCGACCGCCGATCCCCGGTGCCGGCGCCGACTACACGTCGATGCCGAACTCCTTGATCTTTCGATAGATCGTCGCCCGGGAGATGCCGAGTGCATGGGCCGCCGCGACCTTGTTCCGACCGTTCTCCTCCAGGCTCCGCACGATCGCATCCCGTTCGAGCGCCTCGATGCGGGTGAGGGTGTGCCGGCTCTGTGCGCGATAGGTCGGCGGCAGATGCTGCGCCGTGATCGTCCCCGACCGATGGTGGATGACCACGTCCCGTAGCGCCTGCCGGAGTTCTGCGACGTTGCCCGGCCAGGTGTACTTGCTCAGCTGCCGCATGGCGTCCGGCGCGACCTCGAGTTCCCGTCCGCGCGTGAGTTGCAGGAGGATGGCCGGCACCAGCACCTGAAGGTCCTCGATGCGATGGCGCAGTGGCGGTACCTCGATGGTGTGCGAGAAGAAGGGGAGCAGGGTGACGCCCAGGGTGGGTGTCGCGTCGCCGGCGCTGAGGGTCATCCCCAGCCAGCCCGCGTGCTCGCGTCCCTGCATCACCTCGGCGACGTCGAACAGCATGTCGTCGTCGAACTCGTCGGCATCGCGCAGGATGATCGCGAAGCCGTCCGTGTCGAGCTCCGCGGCGAAGCTGTCGAGGGTGTCGGTGTCCTGGAAGTCTGCGGCGGCGTACACGCGAATCGTCCCGTGCCGGCATTGTCCCGCCGCTGCGCGGAGAACCGCCGACCGCCCCGAACCCCGTTCGCCCGACACCGCGATCCAGTGGCCGGCACCCACGTGCTGGGCGATGCGGTCGCTCGCCTGCCGCCACGATGAGCTGCGGCCGACGATCCCGGGCAGCATTGAGGCCGTCGAGGGTCGGCGCTGGGGTGAGGTGGCGGTGGCCGAATCCATCAGGTGCACATGGAAAACCGCGATGCCGGCCGCTGCGTCAGAGAACTCGACGACCGGCGCGAGTCGTACCGAGCGGCCGCTGGGCAGCGTGTTCACCCGCCGCCCCGCGGCGACATCAAGGGTCTGGTCGACGGCGTGCTCGAGCATCGACACCTGATCCTGCGGGTCGATGCTCTGCCGAAGACGTCGGTTCATCAGCACGACGTCGGCGGCGATGGCGAGGACCATCATCTGGGGTGCGCGTCGACAGGTCGCGAGATAGGCCGAGAGGAGCCGGGATTCGCTTTCGCTGGCGTTCGCGAGCATCTGCTGTTCGATCTGCACGGTCGCCGACTTGGCCAGGGACAGCAGCAGGGAACCGCCCTTCTCCACCCACCCGGTGAGGTCGAGGGCCCCGACGACGCCGCCGGAGAACGGGTTTCGGATAGGTACCCCGGCGCAACTGAGCTGGGCGAGGCATCCCGCATAGTGTTCGGCACCGGTGACGAGGGTGGCCTGCCGGGTTTCGAGGGCGGTGCCGATCCCGTTGGTGCCGGCGTGCTCTTCGCTGTAGCTGTAACCGGGTGCGAGTGACACCGCGTCGAGCTGGCCGAGGAGTTCGCCGCTGCCGGCGGCACGGGACAGCACCACACCGTCCGGCGAGGTGAGGATGATGCTCACCGGTTCCGACGAGAGGTCGGTGGCGAGCTGGTCCAGCACCGGCCGGGCCGCGGTCATCAGCGGACTGTCGGTGTTCGGCTCGCGGACGAACGGGAGTTCCAGCCGGTCTGTCTGCACCTTGAACGAGCGCGAACGGCGCCACGAGGTCGAGATCGCATCTCGAACGGCACCGGTCAGGCGATCGTCGACGACACCGTCTTCGCTGAGGAATCGCTCGCGCGCCCGTGCTACGTGGGCGACGGGTTCACGAGACTGGTCTGTTGGCTTGGGCTTCACCGGGACCGCAACTCCCTACTGTGATGTAGGTCTCATTCCAAGGCAGTGTAGCGGACGAGCCTACGTTCACGCGCGTGAACGACCAGGTGTCTTCATCCGATTCGTACTGGTCAAGGGGCATACGGGTGACATTTCGGGCAGCCGGAAGTGGGCCGGTCGCGATCCACGCCGAGAACGAATCTGCAATCGCGACCGGCCCCCGTCGCCGCTGCAGCGACGACGTCCCCGCCGGGGTCTTGGAGGAGGGCGGACTAGTAGATGTTGGAGGGCCGCACCATCCCCTCGGCGAGATCACCGAAGCCCGGGGCCTCGATCGCGCCCGGATGCGTGAACACCTCCTCGACGACGGCGGTCTCGGTGGTGATCAGCAGTGCGGCGATCGACGCGGCGCTCTCCAGCGCGGCCTTGGTGACCTTGGCCGGGTCGATGACGCCTTCGTCGAACATGTCGCCGTAATTGCCGGTCATCGCGTTGAATCCGTGGCCGAGGGGCAGTCCGCTCACGACCTTGACCACCTCCTCGCCGTCGAAGCCGGCGTTGGTGGCGATCCAGAACAACGGTTCGGCCATCGACCGGCGGACGACGTCGATGCCGGCGCCCTCGTCACCGCCCACGTCGCCCAGCGCCTCGAGGGCCCGATGTGCCTGTGCCAGCGCGGTTCCGCCGCCGGAGACGATGCCGTCCTCGACCGCCGCCCGCGTCGCCGCCAGGGCGTCCTCGACGCGGAGCATGCGTTCCTTCAGTTCGACGCTGGTCACGCCACCGACTCGGATGACCGCGACCCGGCCGGTGAGGCGCGCGATCCGTAGCTCCAGGCTGTCCCGGTCGGCGTCGATCCGCGCACGTGCGTGCTGCGCCTCGAGTTGCGCGACACGAGCGTCGACGAGGGTCTGGTCGCCCCGCGCACCGACGATCGTGGTCGAGTCCTCGGTGACGGTGATCCGGTCGCACTGTCCGAGGTGTTCGAGGGAGACCTCGTGCAGCTCGAGGCCGGTGTCCTTGGCGATCACGTGACCACCGAGCGCGACGGCGAGATCCTCGAGTTCGGCGACGCGGCGATGACCGAAGCCGGGTGCCCGGACGACCACCGACTGCATCGTCTTGTGCATGTTGCCGCCGACGAGCAGTTGCAGGGCGGGACCGTCGACGTCCTCGGCGAGCACGACGAGCGGACGGTCGGCGCGCTTGGCCGCCTCGATACTCGGCATGATCTCCTGCACCGAGGTGATCTTCTTGTTCGTCAGCAACACCACCGGGTTGTCCAGAACCGCTTCCATCCGTTCGGGATTGGTGACCATGTACCCGGAGATGTAACCGTGGTCGAACTCGATGCCGTCGACGACGTCCACCGACAGGCCGAGGGTGTCGCTCTCCTCGGTGGTGATGACGCCGTTGCGGCCGACGTATTCGACCGCGGCGGCGATGGCCGAACCGATGACCTCGTCGTCACTCGCGGCCAGGGTCGCGATGCGTTCGAGATCGCTGCGGCCGCCGAGTGTGACGGACTGTTCCGACAGCGCGTCGATGACCGTGCTGATCGCACGCTCGATACCGCGGCGCACCCGCATCGGGTTGGCGCCCTGCTCGACGGCGCGCAGACCTTCGCGAACCATGGCCTGCGCCAACACGGTTGCGGTGGTGGTGCCGTCACCGACAACCCCGTTGGTCTTCATCGCCACTTCCTTGACCAGCTGTGCGCCCATGTTGGCGAACGGATCACGCAGCTGGATCTCGCGGGCGATGGTCACCCCGTCGTTGGTGATGGTCGGTGGGCCGGTGAGCTTCTCGAGGACCGCGTTGCGGCCCTTCGGTCCCAATGTCACCTTGACCGCGTCGGCGAGTGCGTTCACTCCTCGCTCGAGCCGCAGTCGCGCTTCGGCGTTGTAGCGCAACTCCTTGGCCATGGTCGTCCTGCCTTTCTGTGGTGTTCTCGGCTGAAAAATCGAAGGGTCAGGGCACGAGGATCGCGCGACCGCGCACGCGGCCGGCGTCGAGATCGTCCAGTGCCTGCTGGAAATCGGCGAGGGCGTAGGTGCTGGTGTGCAGCTTCACCTTTCCCCGGGCGGCGAGGTCCATCAGCTCACCGAGGTCGTTGTAGGAACCGACCAGGTTGCCGATGAAGTTGATCTCGGTGGAGATCACGTCGATGGTGGGGACGTCGATGTTCTCGCCGTAGCCGACCACGAAGAAGCTGCCGGCGCGGCGCAGCATCGCGGTTCCCTCGGCGGTCGCCCCGCCCTCGCCGACGAAGTCGAGCACGGCCTCGGCACCGTGTCCGTCCGTCAGGTCGAGGACCTGTTGCACATGTGTTCCGTCGGCGACGATGCCGATCTCGGCACCCACCTCCGTGGCGAGTTCCACCGCATCCGGGTTCCGGTCGACGACGACGATCCGCAGGGCGGAGATCGCGGCCAACACCTGGATTCCGATGTGTCCCAGACCTCCTGCGCCGATGACCACGCAGGTGTCGCCGGGCCGCGTCATCCGCGCGACCTTGGCGGCCGCGTGGTAGGCGGTGAGGCCGGCGTCGGCCAACGCCGCCACGTCGGCGGGTTCGAGGGAGTCGTCGATCTTCACGACGCTGCGTGCGGTCGTCTTGAGGAACTCCGCGTAACCGCCGTCGGTGTCGATGCCGGGGAACCGGCTGTTCTCGCAGTGGACGTCGTCGCCGAACCGGCAGGCCCGGCAGAGTCCACAGGTGATCAGCGGATGCAGGATCACCTTGTCCCCGACGGCGACGTTGGTGACCGCGTCACCGATGGCCTCGACCCAGCCGGCGTTCTCGTGGCCGATCGTGTAGGGAAGGGCGACACCGCTCTTCGCCTCCCACTGGCCCTCGAGAATGTGCAGGTCGGTGCGGCAGACGCCGGCACCGCCGATCCGGACGATGACGTCGTGCGGCCCGGTGATCTCGGGGGCCGGGACCTCGTTGAGTTGCAGCTTGTCGTGATAGCCGACGACCTGGACTGCGCGCATGGTTTACTCCTGTTCGCTTCGAGGGTGTGCGCGAAGGCTTTCGCGGAGGTTGGTGATGACGGGGCCGCTGGCCCCGTCGCATTCGTCGTCGTCGGCGTAGCGGGTGGCGAGCAGACCGCGACAGAAGTGGCTGTTGCCCTCCATCGAGATGCGAACGGACCGTGCGAATCTCAACCGCATCGGGATCTGGTCGGCCGGCAGCGCGTGCCCCGCCTCGTCGACGACGACGAGGCTGTTGGGGCAGATGCTGAGGCCCAGCTCCATCCGGCGTCGGAGGAGCGCCGCCTTGTGGCGACCGCGCGGTACATCCCGCAGCGCCAGCCGATCCACCTCGGCCACGGTGACCCGACCGGCAGCGATCTCGGCGGCCACGCATCGTTCCATCGCGGCGGTGTGCGCCTTGCGCTGGAAGGTCAGGCGCAGCTCGTCGAGGCTGTCGAGGGCCTCGACGCCGAAGGTGCCCTTGTATCCGGCACGGGCGTCGAGTCCGGCGTTGATCTTGTCGCTGTCGTGATGATCGTCCAGCAGCACCCGGACCTGTCCGATGCCGTCGACGTCCTCGAGCGCGTCGAGTGCATCGGACCCCATCAGGTAGGCGAAGTTGGGCGAGCAGAAGGACGTCGGGAGACGCAGGTGCACGGTCACGCCCGCCTCGTCGATCAGGATCGACCGCACGAACCTCAGTTCGGTGATCGGCTGGTCGAGTTCGGGATCGAGGACGGTGTCGAGCGCGGCGAGGACGTCGCGCTCGAGGTCCGTCGCGGCATCGGCGACATAACCGGGGGGAGGTGCGATCGTGGTCATGCCGTCACCACATCCTTCGCGCCGGCGGCCACCTCGACTTCCGGATCGGCGGCGCTGGTCGGGAGCTTGAGTTCCTCCGGCACCTCGATGTGCGGGTAGAGCGCTGCCGCGTTGAGGCCGAGGATCTTCTTCTTCTGTTCGACGGTGATCGGGGCGTATTCGGTCATGTCCTCCGGGATCTGGAAGTCGACGAACCGCTCCACGAGCCACTGCGGCGTCCACAGCGCGTAGTCGCTGGCGAACAGGATCTTGTCCTCACCGATCCAGTAGAGGAGTTCGCCGATGATCTGCGCGAAGTACCGGGGCCGGGTGTGGATGAACGGGATCGCCACGGCGAGACCGCCGAACACGTTGGACTCCTGGGTGGCGATCCAGCAGAAGTCCTCGAGCCGCGGCAGGCCGACGTGCTCGATGATGAAGTTCAGATCCGTGTAGTCGGTGGCCACCTTGTCGACGTCGGCCACGTCGAAGGCATCCCGGTCGAGGGGCCGGATGGTGGGTCCCTTGTGGATGTGGATGTTCTTGATGCCGAGTTTGATGCACTCCTCGAGGTAGCGGCGTGACCAGGCGTCGTCGAGCTTGTAACCCCGTGAGTCGCCGATCCATTCGGCGGTGTACAGCTTCACGCCCTTGAGGTTCATGTTGTCGGCGTCCTTGCGGAGCTGCTCGAGGCCGGCCTCGCCGTGGCGGGGATCGTAGGCGTGGTTGTAGGTGAGCAGCTTCGGGTTGTCCTCGCACAGCTTCAGCGAGTCGTCGACCTGGGCGAAACCGTTGACGTAGAAGTCCTTCAGGATCGTCGCCTGGAAGATGGCGTGATCGGCCGGGCCCTCCTCGAACAGGTCGCGCATCAGCCGGTCGGGACCGTAGTAGGTGTAGGTGTCGTAGTCCCAGACCTCTTCCTCGGGGCTGAGATTGCGGTGGTAATCGTAGAAGCAATCGATGAACTGCTTGCCGTGGATGTTGCGCTGATTGGATTCACGGGCGTCCCAGAGGTGGACGTGTGCGTCGACGATGAAGTACTTGTCGCCATTCTTCTCGTACATCGATGACTCCTTGATCGTTCTCGGTGGAAGCGGGCTGCATCCGATGGGGTTGGCGGGGATCGAGAGTTGTTGCCGGCGGGGATTTCTGGGGTGCGCCGTGGCCGCCGGGTGTCCTCGCCGGCGGCCACGACGCAGATCGGGGGGGGGGTGGGGCCTGCGCTCAGCTGGACGCGGTGAGATCGAACCCGATGAACTCGGCGGCGTCCTCGGGGCTCGCGAACAGGAAGGTCCGGTCGTCGAGGTGCACCATTCGCCCGTAGTGGGTGGAGCTGATCTCCTCGAAGATCGATCCGTCGAACTCCTGACCCAGGGCGTCGGTGAGCTCGTCGTAGTCGAACTCGAGCCGGTTGACGCCGTCGACGCGGATCATCGACGGGTACTCGGTGAGTTCGACACCCTCCTTGGCGCCCATGACGTCGGCGACGACGCGGCCGATGGGCGTGTTCATCAGGGTGACGCCGCACATGTTGGAGAACTCGGTCTGTGCGCCGAATTGCATACTGCTCATTGGTTCAGCTCCTCGGGGATGTCGACTTCGATGGCTTTGAGGACGTCACGGAACTTCTCGGTCGCGGCCTCGAGGCTCGTGGCGAAGGTGACCGACTTGTCCGCCGGCTGCGACCAGATCGGTTGCAGCCCACGCGCAGCGTCGAGGCAGCGCGGCACCCATTCCGACAACCACTCGCCGAACAGTGCCCGGTTCTGCGCGCCGTACTGTTCGTCGCGGGAGAGCATCAGGAACAGGGCCCGGGTGTAGTTCAGGTCGCGGTCGTAGTCGTACTCACCGGTGCCGACGATCGTCGGGGTGATGTAATCGCCGTTGCGCGCCGCGACCTGCATGATCAGCTCGGTCCGGAACAGCGAGCCGACGAGCTGCTCGAAGACGATGTTGGTGCAGAACAACAGCTTCGCCCAGTCGCCGATCGCGGTCAGCCGCTCCACGGCCTCCCGGGTCGGCTGCCATTCCGGCGCCGACTGCCAGACCTCCTTGTGCGCCGACCCGTCGAAGGCCTCCTCGGCCTCGGCGAGATCGAGGTTGAACAACGCGAGGTCCTGGGCGAAACGCAGCTTGTGCGCCGCACTGACCGCGACGGCGTTGTTGATCATGTTGGTCGGAGCCGACCGCTGGATCGAGGTGAACACGTGCAGGCCCATGCCGCTCTCGGCGTGCATCCAGGCACCGAGGTTACGCTCGATGAACTTGAGCCAAGAAGGATTCCAGCCGTCGTACACGCGGGCCCGCTTGGCATTCTGCAGACACAGATCGACCTGGTGGACCACCGCCGAGTTGTTGCGGAAGATGGTCTGTTCCCACTCCTCGTTGGGATCGAGGAAGGCGTGCCAGTTGCTCGACTTCGCGGCCGTCCACTCCTGCGGATAGCCGCCGGGACCGCTGCCGAAGCCGTAGATCCAGCCCTGGGTCAGGTGGCGCTCCGGGTCGGGCTGCACGTCGACGGTGACGTCCTCGTAGATCGTCGCCCGCTTCTTGGCCGGCTGATAGTAGTTGTACTTGCGGCTCTTGCTGCTCGGGAATTCCTTGGCGCCGGCCTCGGCGTCGGTGAATTCGATGCTCGGGAAACTGCGTTCGCGCTGTGGTGATTTCGGCGCGGTGGGTGCGGACATACCTGTCGTTCCTCCTCGTTCGGCGACTGCTAGTCGAAAGCCGGGCTGGTGAACTTGTCGTAGAAGGTCTGGTCCCGGGGGACCGAATGTTGGTCGGCGAGAGCGAGAGCCGCATCGACCATGGGTGGGGGGCCGCAGAAATACACCTCCGTTCGGGCGAGGTCGGATTCGCGAGAGTTGACGATGTCGGTGACGTTTCCCTCGGCGACCTCGACGCCGTCCGGGGCGCCGTCGGCCGACTCCGACAGGCAGGCGACGAATCTGAAGTCGGCGATCTTCTCGCCGAGTGAGGCGATCTCGTCGAGGTAGAACAGATCCGCCGCGGTCCGGGCGCCGTAGTAGAAGCGCACCGGCCTGTTCAGACCGGTCTCGCTGACATGGCGCAGCAGCGAGAGCAGCGGGGCCATACCGGCCCCGCCGCCGATGCAGATGATCGGCAGCACATGGCCGTTGCGCAGGGTGCACGACCCGTACGGCCCGTTGATCATGATCTCGTCGCCGGGGGAGAGCCCGTCGGAGAGGAGACCGGCGAAGAGGCCACCCGGGTACTTCTTGATCAAGAACTCCAGCTTGTCCGGAGTGGCCTGGGTGGTCGCGATCGAGAACGAACGCTTCTCCTCGGTACCGGGTACCGAGAGATCCACGTACTGACCGGGTTTGAACTCGAAGGTTTCCGGTTCGACGACGTCGAGACGGAGCGACACGATGTCGGCCGTCACCGGTTCGATGGCGGCGACCCGGGTGCGCACGTCCTGGATCGGTGCGCCGCCGAGGAGTTCGTCCTCGTCGAAGTTGAGAAGCTCGATCTCGCAGTCGCTGTAGGCGTAGGACCGGCACAGCAGCACATAGCCCTCGGCCTCCTCCGCCTCGTTGCAGGCGAAGGTGGAGTAGTTGTCCATCTGGACGTCTCCGTCGAGCATGTACGACTTGCAGGCCGAACAGCGGCCCTCGCGGCACCCGTGCATCAGGTGGATGCCCTGCCGGAACGCGGCATCGAGGATCGATTCGTCCTCGGTCACCTCCATCTCGATGTCGACCGGGGCGAAGTTGATGTGATGTGTGTCGGCCACTGGAACTCCTGTGTCTGGATGAGGGGATGCTGCGCTCCTCAGGGAGCTGGGGGAGGCGACGGCTTGCGGTCGTCACCGCTCCCTGAGGAGCGAGCTCGCGAGCGTCCCCTGCTCCCTGAGCAGCGAGCTTGAGAGCAAACTCGAAGGGGCGCCCGCCTGCGTGCCGTCAGGCCGGCACGGCCCCGTTGGGATTGGCGCGATAAGCCGCGATGTGCGCGTCCCGCTCGGCGTCGGACATCTCGTTGAGCAGCACGTTGGGACTGTTGAAGACGTTGCCGCGGACGTCGTCGAGCGTCCACATCTTCTTCGGGTCCAGATTCAGATGCGGCTGCGGGATGAGGGTCTTGCCGTCGTCGCGGACGTAACCCAGATCCTCGATGATGTCGGCGAGGTCCTTGCCGTGATGCAGGGTCTCCCATTCGCGGAACCCGGTGAGCCTTCCCATGTTCGGGGTGTCCCGGCCGTCGTAGTGGTCGCGGAAGGCGACCGCGTCGGTCCAGTGACAGGTCTCCGAGCAGTAGGTGCGCCACTGATCGTCGACCTTGTCCACGACCATGTCCTCACGGACGAGGCACGGCACCATACAGGTCCAGCAGCGGTGCGGGTACTCGTAATCGACGTCCTCGAAGGCGATCGGCTTGTTGCGGCCCGGGTAGGCGAGGCGGTTGTAGTTCTCCCACCACTTGCCGAACTTGTTGTACCAACCGGGGTACTTCTCCTCGAACCACTCGAAGTCCTTGTCGGTCATGGCGTCGATGCGCCAGTAGTTGACCGGCCAGCCGGTGGCGAAGAAGCGTGCCACCTCGTGGACGTAGTGCTTGTTGGTGATCCGGTTCCAGGCTTCCTCGACCAGATCGTGCGGGATGGTGAGCCCGTACTTCTCCAGCGGCAGAAGGTAACTGCGGTAATAGTCGTCGTAGATCCACCGGCGCCACATCTCCGCGTAGCTTTCCCGGTCCTTGCGCCGGTCCTTGGTGCCGTACTCGATGAAGGTGCCGATCGCGGCGTCGACGACGCAGTGGTTGTTCCACCACGCGTACCGCAGATCACGTTCCAGCAGAGGACGATTGCGCTCGTCGGCGAGCGCCATCAGCAGAATCGAGTAGCCGTTCGAGATGTGCCGCGACTCGTCGGACTGCACCGAGTGGAAGACGGTGGGGAGCAGGTAGTCGCCGTTGGCGGCGGCTTCGTCGGGCATCGCGACGAACAGCGTGTTGGTGAAGGCCGTTTCGGCGACGACGGTCAGGTAGATGTTGGCCGCCGTGATGGCGTCGCCGGTGATGAACCCCTCGCCGAACTGTCGGCCGATGGTGCCGGCGTAGTTGTTGGCGAACGCCTTCTCGGTGATGTCGAAGCCGGCCGGGTCGATGTAGTTGTTCATGTACAGCTTCTTGAGGTTCATCTGAATCGTCGAATGACGGACCTCGTCGATCATCTGCACGGCCAGCCCGTTGTGGATCTCCGGGTTGGGCACCGCGTCGATGGCCATCGGCATCGCGCGGGCCGCCGAGATCTCGGGGAACGGGATGATCGACAGGAACAGCTTCTGCCACTCCAGCCACCGTTCCTGGACCTGGCGGAACATGTTGCCGCGGATGGCGCCGTCCATGGCGCCGTACACGCGGTTGTCCTTCTCCTCCTCCATCGGGAAGTACGACCGCATGATCTGCTTCAGCGGGTCCTTCTTGGGGGCCTTCTCGAAGGTGTAGTCGGTTCCGAATCGAGTGGCCGGGGTCGCGAAGGTGGGCTCCCAGGACAACTCGGTGATCTTCGCATGGGCTTTCGTCAAGCTCTGCCTGCTCAAAGTGCGCCTCCTCTTAGAGGGAGCCGGCGGGTGTGCCGGCCCGCATGGACTGGAGCGACTTCGATACAACCGTGTGATGCAGGTAACAAACGTCTCACTGTGAGACGACTGACCGAATCGCCGGTCTGCGGACGACGAACGGAGGGCCCGCGATGCGGACCCTCCGGGGAATGTGCAGGTGAGGCCGGTTACTCGCCCGACGCGTAGGAGCCGGACGGTGTGAGGGGATCGTTGAGACGCTGCGCGTACTGGTCGAAGTACACCCGGGCGATCAGTTCGCGGCGGCTCCGGACCCCGGCCTTGTCGAACTTCGACTTCAGGTGATCCTGCACCGTGTATGCCGACACATGCAGGGCAGCGGCGATGTCTTTGGTGGCGACGTTCTGCAACACCATCTGGGTCACGTCACGCTCGCGTGCGGTGAGCCCGAAGGCCTCGACGACCAGGGGGATGATCTCCGGCGGGCGCGCCTCCTCGATCGTGACGACGACCTCGCCGGGCCGTCCGTCCACCGAGGACAACGGAGATGCGTTGATGACGAGCCACATACCCGACCGGCCGCGGACCCGCAGGCGCGGCGGTACCTGAGTCTCGCCGGCGCCGTAGCGTCGTGCTGCACCGATCAGGCCGTAGATGGGGTTCGCCGCGGCGGCACTGTTCGGGCCCGCCGCGAGGTCGTCGATGCGCTCCTGGCTGCCGGCGCTCATCTGCACGATCTCGTTGTTGCGATCGATGATCAGGACGGCGGGCCCGCAGTTGATCGAGGGCCGCTGTTCGGCGACGACCCTGCTGAGCAGGCCGATCCGTACCCCGTGGGCGAGGGTCTGGGACAGCGAACCGAGGAAGTCGATCTCGTCCTCGGTGAACGGGCGGCAGCCCGCCCCGCTGCGGAACATCGCGATCCCGGCCCACACCCGGTCCCCGTCGCGCAGCACGACGCGCGCCTCGTCGTGGAAGCAGTACTCCGGGATCATGAGCTGCGTCATGCGTTCGGACTGCTGGGTCCGACCCCGGGTCAGGAGATTGAGACCGACGGCATCGCGCTTCTGCGCCACCAGTTCTCGGTAACTGGACGGTTCGACCTGGCCGTACTCGAGGAGACCCCAATCCGGGTCTTTGTGATCCTGCCCGAGCAGGTCCCCGTATTTGCGCGCCGATGTCAGCATGATGGTGTTGGGATCGAAGGTGCCGATGCAGGCGGCATCGATGGGTACCGCACGACGTAACGAATCCACGGTTTCCGCGAAGAAGTCGTCGAGGCCGAGACCGGCGTGCGCCACGACTTCGATGTCGCGGCGCACGCGCTCGGCGGTCAGGCTCGATGTCATCTGGCAATGATGTTCCTGAGCTGCATCGATGTCTATCCCACAAAGCTGGGATCATCCACCCGGAGGACCCCGGTCGGGTCGTGACGGCGGCGGATCGTCTCGAGGCGCACCCGCTGGTCGGGTGTCCAGAGCTGCTCACGTTCGGCGGCGTCGAGTCCGCAGAAGTTCAGCAGTGCACCGGCCGACCACGGCGCGACGGCCCGGGTGACCGCGGTCAGATGTGCGCCGACCTGGTCGCCGAGGGGACCGGCGGGCACTCCGATCGCGATCACGTTGAAGGCGCCGTGGCGACCGGCGATCGCGTTGGGTACGCGCTGCGGCTGCGTCAGCGCACCGCCCATCAGGCGGACCTCGACGATGGCCAGGGGGCTTGCGACGTGCGGCCCGGCGACCTCGAGAAGGGCGTCGACGGCCGACGCCGGGAACTCGCGCAGGACGCTGCCGCCCTCGGCGGAGGGCATCGGGCCGGGCGGGTCCATGTGCACGGCGTCGAGAGCAGCGGTCGGCAGCACGTCGATGTTCTCGAGCAGGATGGGGCCCGCCGAGCGCATGGGGGCGAGAAGCGCTGCCGCGGTGGCCGGGTCGCCGGTGTGGGTGTAGCGGACATGCACCGCGAGCTGCCCCTGCAACGGGGCCGGCAGGTTGGGGTCCGGCGGGAGGCGCAGGATCGCGACCGAGGTGCCGGCCTCCTCCGGCAGCGTCGGCGCCCATTCACGCCAGGCGTGGAGAACGTCGGCCGCCGCCGAGCCGGCGAAGAAGATGCCGCCGCCGTAGACGGTGGGGAGCTCGAAGAGGTCGAACTCGATGGCGGTGACGATGCCGAAGCCATCGCGTCCGCCGAGGATCGCCCAGTACAGATCAGAACCGGCCGAGGGGTCGACCGTTCGGACGATCCCGTCCGCGGTCACCAGTTCGATCGACCGGACATGATCTGCGGCCCAACCGAATCGGCGTCCGAGCGGACTGAGGCCGCCGCCTAGGTGGTAGCCGACCACGCCGACCGACGACGACGAGCCGGCCAGCCCGGTCAGTCCGTGAGGAGCGGTGGCCGCGGCGAGGTCACGCCAGCGGACGCCGGCACCGACGCGGGCGGTCCTGGTGGCCGGGTCGACGACGATGTCGGTCATCCGCGAGGTGGTGACGACGACCGTGCCGCGCCCCTCGATCGGGGCCCCGTGTCCGGTGGCCCGGGCGCCGACCCGCAGTCCGTTGGCCCGCGCGTATCGCACTGCGGCGGCGACGTCTTCGGCGCCGGTCGCGCCGACGACGACCTGGGCGGCCGGGATGGCGACCAGGTTGAACCCGGTCAGTTCGGCGGTGTAACCGTCGTCGGTCGGAGTCAGGACGGGACCTGCGACGGCGGTGACGAGGGCGTCGAGGTCGGTGAAGTCGATCGGTTCGGAGGTGATGGACACGGTGTGGTTCCTTCGCGGTTCGGTGATCGGAGCGGATGGTGGAGCGGGGTCGGGTGCGGTGTTCCGCACCGCGGGTCCCGATGTGTTCATGGCACTCAGAGTCGCTGAGCACCTTTTGTTCCCGCCATCCCTCGAACGCCGGAAATGTCGCGGCGGAACCTCTGGAACCGATGTGCCCCCAGATTTCTGGGGGTCGGCGTCGTCGGGTTCAGCCGGCCGGCCCGGCGTGATCCCGGAACTGACCGACGACGCCGAATTCACCCAATGTTCGCGGCCGTCCGCTCGCAACGGACAGTGCCCGCCTTCTCCGCGATCCGCTTCGGGTCCACGGTGTCGAGATCGCCGGTACTCATGGCGACGTCGCCCGGGCTCGAAGAGCGTTGCAGGCCATGCACTTTCCGCGGGGTCGACGTCAGCCGCGGATCATGCCGGGTTTCCGGCCCGCACGAAGGCCCCGAGCCGATCGACCGCGAGAGCGAGATCCTCGGTCGACGCCGCATAGGACAGCCGGACGAAGCGATCGGCCCCGGCGAATCCGAAATCCTTTCCCGGCGTGAGGGCGACGTGCGCCTCGCGTAGGGCGCGGTCGCAGAACTCCGCCGAACTCAGCCCGGTCGAACTCACGTCGAGGTAGACGTAGAACGCCCCGTCGGGGACGACCGGTACGTCGAGCCCGATCCGCGCGAGTCCGTCGATGACGAGATCCCGGCGGCGTGCGAACTCGCGCCGGTTGTCCTCGGCGACGGCCAGGGACTCCGGGGTGAAGCAGGCCAGCGCGGCGTACTGGGACGGGGTGGGCGGGCAGACGTAGAAGTTCTGCGCGAGCCGCTCGATGACCCCGACCAGCTCGTCGGGCACGATGCACCAGCCCAGACGCCAGCCGGTCATGCCGAAGTACTTGGAGAAGCTGTTGATCACGACCGTCTCGGCCGTACCCGGGGTGTCGGTGGCGAGAATGCTGCGCGGTGCCCGCCCGTCCGGATCGGGGTCGGACAGACCGAGGTAGATCTCGTCGACGATGGACCAGCCGCCGCGGGCGGCGACGAGATCGGTCATCGTGACCAGCTCGTCGTAGGGCATCGAGGTGCCGGTGGGATTCGACGGGGTGGCGACGATGACACCGCGGGTGGTGTCGGTCCAGGCCCGTTCGACGTCATCGGTGGTCAACTGGAACCGCGCCTGCGCGGTGGTCTCGATCAGGTCGACCCGCGCACCGAAGGCGTGGGCGAACTGGCGGTTGCACGGGTAGGAGGGATCCCCGATGATCACCCCGTCGCCGGGATCGATGAGCGCGGCGCACGACATGAGCAGAGCGGCCGAGGCACCGGATGTGACGGCGACCCGTCGAGGGTCGACATCCGCACCGAAGTGGTGCCCGTAGAAGCCCGCGATCGCGGCCCGCAGCTCCGGGAGTCCGAGTGCACCGGTGTACGCCAGCGGCCGGCCGTCGCTGACCTCCCGGGCCGCCGTGAGAACCGCGGGCGGCGGTCCGAAATCGGGTTCGCCGATGTTGAGCTTGACCACGTGGTGGCCCTGCGCTTCCAACTCGGCCGCATTCCGCGCGAACTCCATCGCATAGAACGGGGCGATCCCTTCGGCCCGTCGGGAGATCTTCATGAGTCACATTGTGCGCGCCGCCGCGACGCGCCCCGATGCATGGGCGTGCAGGATGTGAGGATGCCCATCCCTGACTTCATCCGCGACCTGCGTGCCCATGTCGGTCACCGCGAACTCTGGCTGTCAGGTGTCAGCGTGGTCGTCCGTGACGCCGACGGCCGCCTGCTGCTCACCCGGCGCGTCGACAACGGACAGTGGGCGGTCGTGTCCGGGGTGCTCGAACCCGGGGAGGAGCCCGCCCGCGCGGCGCTGCGCGAGGTCGCCGAGGAGACCGCCGTGACCGCTGAGATCATCCGTCTGACCAGCATCGACGTCACTCCGCTGATCACCTACCCCAACGGCGACCAGACGCGCTACCTCGACGTCTGTTTCCTCGCGAGGTACGTCGACGGCGAACCGCATGCGGCCGACGACGAGAACTCCGACGTCGCCTGGTTCGCGCCCGACGAACTGCCCGACAACCTGACCGACACCTCGCGACTGCGGATCTCCAAGGCCCTGAACGGCAATCCCGAGGCCTGGTTCCAGCGCTAGGGACGGACCTCAGGGATGTCCCTGAACTTCGCCCCATATACCGTCTGACCTGTGGCTTTTCGCGTGTTACGGGCGGAGACTCGGGGCATGAGCACATCAACGAATTCAGGAACCACGTTCTGGAAGGTCCTCGGGATCATCGCGGTCGTCCTCATCGCGCTGGCGGTGATCGGACCGCTCCTCGAGGGTCTCTTCTGGATCGCACTCATCGGGCTGGCCCTCTACGGCGGGTACATGCTGTTCCGCTCGAAGACCAAGGACGATCACCCGACTCCGCTGTGACGCAGCGTCGGTGAGCGATCAGAACCTCGGCAGCGGGTAGCAGGCCCACGGGGCGCAGATCTGCTCGGGGATCTCGATGTTCGGGAAACCCGGGACGGTCGGCCTGGCAGGTGCCTCCGACTCGGGTGCCGGCGCCGTCGGCCCGGCACCCGGAACGCTGACGCGGATCGGCGCCGCCGCCGTCGGGGTCATGTTGGTCAGCGGCGGGTCGGTTCCCCAGAACTGTTCCCGGGCGGAGCCCGGCGGCAGGGTGATGGTGGCGCAACCCCAGTAGATGTCGTAGGTCCCGTCGGGGATCGTCGTGGACCCCGTGAGCGTCGGCGGGGTGCCCGCAGTGACCCTCATCGGCACGTTCTTCGACGCACCTGGCGAGATCAGGGCGCCGAGTTCTTCCGGGGTCTGGTAACCGAAAACCACGCCCGACGCGGCGGGGGAGGTATTGGCCTTGACGCCGAAGATCTCGCAGCCGATCCGCTTGTTCGCATTGTTGGAGACCTTGAGGGTGATCGTGTTGCCGGCCAACGACGGCGAGACGGTGACATCGGCCGGGGCTGCCGACGCGGACGGTGCCAGTGCGGTGGCGAGCGCCACGGCGGCGGCGAATCCCATTCCAGCGGACAGCTTTCGGAGACGAGTGGTCCGGGGTCGAGTGGTCATGACGGTCCTTCCCTCGCGGAAGTCGTGCGGCCGCGGCCGGTGATCTGCGGGTACTTCCTGAAACGAAGAGAATGCGGATCGGTGCGTGTTTCCGGATTCCATGAAATGTGCCGATGGTGTCCGCACGGTCTCGGCGAGAATGTTCGGCGACGTCATTCTTGCAGATATCGACAGTGTCGGCAGAACGGGGTCGATGCGAATCCGCGATTCTGCGCGCGTGTCGACGCAGGTCCCGAGGAGTCGGGCGGCCGGCTCGAGTTGACGATTCGCCCTGTGAAGTCCGCCGCCCACGAGGTAAGTTGGCTAACCAAGATAACTAAGTTGACTGACCTCGGACCGTACGGAGCGCCACCTTGACCGTCCTCGATGATCACCTCGATGCCCTCGCCCCGCCCCCTGCGCCGGACGCCCCGGTGGATCCTGTGCTGGGACGCCCGCTCCGGCCGGCCCCGGCGCTGCGGCCGAAGTTCAATCCGGACTGGACGCCGGCTCGTCATCGACTCCTCGACGGCTGGGTCGACGTACAGGACCGACTACCCGAGACCGAGGGCATCGTCGCCCGCGCGAAGGACCACCTCTGGGTCGGCGACCCGGAGATGGATGCGGTGGTTCAGATGTTCCGCAGGCTGCCCCCGCGAACCGGCCGGCAGATGTTCGAAGACGCCCTCGACAACGGTCTGGACACCATCGACAGTCCACCTGAGGAGCTCGTCGCGCTCTTCGATCACATCGACAATCCGCCGGCCTGGATCACCAAGGATCGCGTCGATCGTGGCGCGATCGTCGCGAACGAGGTGAGCCCGGCAGGCAAGGCGTCGCTGATCTTCCTCAACACCCTGGCCACCGTGCAGGGCGGTTCGGTGGGTGATGCGGTCGGAACCATGGGGCGCATGCAGCGCAACATGATCAACCGGTCGCTGGAGTCCGCCGAATTCTGGTTGCACCTGCCGGCTCCCGGCGCGCTGGATCGCTTCGGCACGGCGTTCAAGAACGCGGTCCGCGTGCGCCTCATGCACGCCCAGGCGCGGGTCATGCTGCGCAAGAAGTGGGGCGAGGAGTGGGTCGCCCAGCATGGCGTGCCGATCTCCAACGCCGAGATGTCCGGCGGGATACCGTCGTTCGGCGTCGCCAACCTCATGTACGACATCAACTACGGTCGCCACTACGACTACCGGGACCTCGAGGATCTCAACATCTTCTGGTCGTACATCGGACACATCATGGGCATCCGTGAGGCGATGATCCCACGCACGTTCGGCGAAGCGGTTGAACTGCTGGACTACGGCTATGCGGTGATGGAGCCGCCGTCGGAGTTCTCCGAGGCGCTCAACGACGTCTCCGAGATGATGCTGAACACTCTCATGGACAAGGTGCAGATTCCGCTGATCGACCCACAGGTGAAGTCGGCGATCCATCAGACGCTGCACGGCCTGTACTTCTTCATCGGCGGGACGTTCCTCGGGCGCCGCATCACGGGTACGCCCGAGCCGACCCGGATCGGACGGATCGCACCGAAACTCATCACCGCGCAGGCGAAGCTCGCGAATCTGGACCGGCGCATCCCCGGCTACTGGAAGCGGGCCGACAAGCGTCGCGCCAACGGCGACACCTACTGGGCCGTCATGCACGACGCCTTCACCAAGCTGGCCGCCGAGCAGGACGGCGGGCGCGGTCCGACCTTCGCCCACCACGACAAGCCGGTCGAGGCCCTCGGCAAGGCCGGCTGAGAGGATCGTGCAAGACCGGTCGAGAGTCGCTGCGGCGCGAGTGCCACCCGGTTAGTCTGATTCGCGACGCAGGCCCACCGACCAGACCGGGGATCCCATGCCGACGGTGATCGCGACCATCAGCCTCAAGGGCGGGTCGGGAAGACCACGCTCACGGCCGGCCTCGCCGATTTCCTCGCCGGCGTCTTCGGCAAGAAGGTGCTCCTCGTCGATCTCGACGCCCAGACCAACCTCACGACGATGACGATCGGGGAGGACGGCTGGGAGGCCTGTAATGCCCGCGGGCACACCGTCGCGACCCTGTTCGCCGACGTTCTCGACGGCACCCGGCGGTTCGACCTGGAGAGCACCGTCCAACGGGACGTCTCGTCGATCGATGGGCTCGCGGGAATCGATCTCCTCCCGTCCTCGCTCGATCTGATCGACCTGCAGGAGGAGATGAGCGCGCGCCGAGTCGCCGCCGACGACCATCTCGCTGCCGTCGAGGTGCTGCGAGGCGCGTTGGCCCCGATCATGTCTCGCTACGACTACGTCCTCATCGACTGTCCGCCGAACGTCGGTCCGTTCAGCCTCAACGGATTGTTCATGGCCAGTGGATATCTCATCCCGACAATCCCGGACGTGTTGTCCACGTACGCGATTCCGCACATCCAGCGACAGGTCGCGGACTTCGGTGCCGAGATCGGCCGCACCATCGTCGAACTGGGTGTCGTCATCACCAAGTACCGGGCGTCGTCGTCGCTGCACCGCGACACCGTCCACCGGCTCCGGCGTGATCCGACGATCCAGAACATCCTGCCCGCATATCTCCACGAGGCCAACGCGATCGGCGCGGCCGCGGACCACACGCGGTGGCCGGGTCTGCACGCGAAGTACGGCTATCACGGGCACTACGAACAGTTCCGCGATCTGACGCGTGCGGTGATGATCGAGGCCGACGCGAAACTGCAGTCGATCGCCTGAGACCCACTGCGGTGCCGAAGGTCCCGAGATTCAGACATTTCTGTGCCAATGCGCAGCTCACGGGCTAGATTCTTCTCAGTCCGCCAGTCGGCGGCGTTCACGACTGCCCAGGAGTTCTCATGATGAACAAGGTGCACATCGCTTCAGTCCTCGGCGCGGCGGCACTGGCCGTCGCCGCAACCGCATGCGGCTCGGACGACTCGGGTTCCGGGAGTGCCGACGCGGAGGCCAAGGTGACCGTCGACGGCCAGGAGGTGGAACTGGCGGACAAGACCGTCGGCTGCACCGATGCCGCCGGAAAGGTGACGATCGGAATCGGTTCCGGGTCGGGCACCTCGGGCGTCGGCGTCGTGCTGTCGTCGGGGGATTCGCCGGAGGTCGAGTCGGTCGGGCTCGGTTCCGTGGACGGCGTGACGCTCGGTTATCAGAAGGGTGTGGGTGAGGGCAGCGCCGAGGTCGACAAGGACGGCTCCACCTACAAGATCACCGGCGAGGCGTCGGGGGTCGATCTCGCCAACCCGACCGAGAAGGTGACCAAGTCCTACGAGATCGAGGTGACCTGCCCCTGAATCCGACGACGCTGCAGGTCGAACGGCCTTACCGGCGGAGAAGGTCTCGGCATGACCGTCGTACCGGTCTCGATGTGCACACAGATCCACGCGCGCAGGTTTGGTCCTGAGGTTCCTGGGTACTTTGAGTCCTGTAGCAAATCGCACGATCTGGACGATTCGGACGATTTACGCACGCAGGATCAACAACTACCTAGGAGGCAGACATGCTGGGAATTGGCATCATTGCGTGGATCATCATCGGTGGTCTGGCCGGCTGGATCGCCAGCAAGATCATGAAGACCGATGCGCAGCAGGGGATCATCCTCAACATCATCGTCGGTGTCGTAGGCGGTCTCCTCGGCGGCTTCTTGCTGCAGCTCTTCGGCGTCGACGTCGAGGGCGCCGGATGGATCTTCAGCTTCATCACCTGCTTGATCGGCGCTTGCGTCTTGCTGTTCCTGGTCAAGCTCGTGACCGGGCGCGGCCGGACCCGCGTCTGATCGCAGCACCCACCGCGAACCCCGCCCCGGTTTCCGACGCACCTCGCGTTCGGGCCGGGGCGGTGTCGTTCGTGGATGGGTACGTTGGAGAAGAACGAGTGACGTCGACCGCGAAAGTGAGCAACCAGTGACCCGAGTGGCCATCATCGGCGGACACGGCAAGATCGCGCTGCGCCTGGCGAAGATCCTGACCGACCGAGGCGATCAGGTGACCTCGATCATCCGAAACCCAGAACACGCGCAGGACGTCGCGGAGACCGGCGCGGTACCCGTCGTCGCCGATGTGGAGACCCTCGACACGACCGGGATCGCCACGGCGATCTCCGAACACGACGCCGTGGTCTGGTCGGCGGGCGCAGGTGGGGGTGAGCCGGCACGGACCTACGCCGTCGACCGGGACGCCGCGATCCGCTCGATGGACGCCGCGGCGAAGGTCGGAATCCACCGGTACGTCATGGTCTCCTACTTCGGTGCCGGTCCCGATCACGGCGTGCCCGAGGACAATTCGTTCCACGCGTATGCCGAGGCCAAAGCGGCCGCCGACACCTATCTGAAGTCGGGCGACCTCGACTGGACGATCCTCGGACCGAGCAAACTCACCGACGAGCCGGGGACGGGCAAGATCGCCATCGGCGGCACGCGCGGCGGTGGCGACGAGGTCAGTCGCGACAACGTGGCCGCGGTCGCCGCAGCGGTTCTCGCACGACCCGAGACGGTGCACAAGGTCATCGAGTTCAACGACGGGCCCACGCCGGTCGTCGACGCGGTCGCACAGGTCTGACGCCGTGTCCGCGCATGCGGACGCCCTGCTGACACAGTTGCGCGCGGTGGTCGGCGCGGGCAACGTGCTCACCGATCCCGAGTCCATCGAGGGTTTCCTCGTCGACTGGACCGGCCGGTACCGGGGTGAGGCGGATGCGGTGGTGCGGCCGCGTACCACCGAGGAGGTCTCCCGGGTCGTCGGCGAGTGCGCCTCCATCGGCGCCCGAATCTGCGTGCAGGGCGGGAACACCGGACTCGTGGGTGGCTCGGTGCCGCCACCACGCAACGACACCGGACGGCCGGTGATCGTGTTGTCGACGGCCCGTATGACCGACATCGACGAGGTAGACGCGGTCGGCCGCTGCGTGGGTGCCCAGGCCGGTGCCACCGTCGACGCCATCGACGGCAAGGCCGCCGAGGCCGGCTTGGCCTTCCCCGTCGACCTGGCCTCCCGCGAGTCGGCCACCGCGGGCGGGGTGGTCTCGACGAATGCCGGCGGCATCCGCATGATCCGCCGTGGCAACACCCGTTCCCAGGTCCTCGGGATCGAGGCGGTCCTCGCCGACGGCCGCGTCCTGCGCCGGTGGACCTCGCTGGTGAAAGACAATGTGGGATACGACCTCCCGGCGCTCCTCGCCGGTAGCGAGGGCACCCTTGCGGTCATCACTCGCGTGCTGTTCAAACTCGTCGTGCCGCCGTCGACTGCGACCGTCGCAGTGGCCGCGGTCGAACACGTCGAGGATGCGATCGGACTGATCGCCGCCGCGTCGTCGCGCGGCCTCACCGTCGAGGCCGCCGAACTCATGACCGAGGCCGGCATCGAACTGGTGCACGAACACGGACACCGTCGGCCGACGGCGACACCCGGGCCCTTCTATGTCCTCCTCGAGGTGTCCGGGGTCGGCGACATCGAGACGACGATGGCCGAATTGCTCGGCGACACCGGCGGACTCGTCGACGCCGTCCTCGAACCGGCGCCCGCTCGAGCACTCTGGGGCGCACGCGAGAGCCACACCGAGACGATTGCCCGGTCGAGTACGACGCCGGTCGTCAAACTCGACATCTCCGTACCCATCCGCGCATTGCCGGAGACCTTCGCCGAACTGGCCGAGGTCGGTGCGGCAAGCGACTTCCCCTGTCGCCCGATCCTTTTCGGCCACGTGGGTGACGGAAACATCCACGTGAACCTGCTCGACGTCCCAGAAGAACACGCCGAAACCGTCACCGGCCGGGTCTTCGGAGTAGTCGCGGCCAACGGCGGGTCCATCAGCGCCGAACACGGCATCGGCCGCGCCAAGACTGCCTGGACGCACCTCGGCCGGTCCGACGTCGACCTCGACACCATGCGAGCGGTCAAGGCGGCCTTCGACCCACAGGGGTTGCTGAATCCGGGTGTCATCCTCGGTACCGGCGCACGCAGCGCGGACCCGCCCGAATCCTGAGACGATGGCGAGGTGGCTGACGTGATCCCGGAGAGATTGACCGAACTGGCGCATCGTCACGGTGTGGCCACCAGCTATGTGGGCTGGGACCAAGAGACCCACGAGGTGAGTACGGAGACGCTGGTCGCCGTCCTCACCGCCCTCGACGTCCCTGCGGACTCACCCGAGGCGATCGAGGAGTCGATCCGCGCGGTCGACGAGCGGCCGTGGCGCGAGTTCGTCCCGGCGGTCACGGTGGTCACCGAGGGCGGCGGCGACACGTTCTGGATCCACGTCCCGCACGGAAACCTGGTGAAGGTGTGGATCGCCACCGAGGACGGCCGCGACGTCGCGCCGGAACAACTCGACGTGTGGGTGGACCCGCGCGAGATCGACGGCGCGCTCGTCGGGCGGGCGACCTTCGCGATCCCCGACGACCTCGAACCCGGATACCACCGGATCAAGGCCCTCGACCTCGACGACTCGACGGCGTCGAGTGCACCGCTGATCGTCACCCCGCGCCGGCTGCACACCGCAGACCGGCTGCTCGGGCGGCAGCGGTGGGGCCTGGCCGTACAGCTCTACTCGATCCGTTCGGCGGACTCGTGGGGCGTCGGCGACTTCGCCGATCTGGCGGGCATCTGCGAGGTCGCGGGTAGCGCGTACGGCGCCGATTTCGTGCAGGTCAACCCGTTGCACGCGGCGCAACCGGACCCCCCGGTCGAGGCCTCGCCGTACCTGCCGGTCACACGCCGCTTCCTCAACCCGATCTACATCCGGGTCACCGACATCCCTGAACTCGACGGATTGCCGAAGGCCCAGCGCAAGTGGTTGAACAAGCTCGCCCGCGGGTTCTTGGGCGAGAACACCGCCACCGACAAGATCCGGCGCAACAAGTCCTACCGGGCCAAGCTGGAAGCACTCGAACTGATCTACGACGTGCCGCTGAGCCCCCGGCGCAAAACCGCCCTGCGCGAGTTCCGGCAGCGGGAGGGCAAAGGCCTCAAACGATTCGCCACGTGGTGCGCACTGGCCGAGCGCTACGACGCCGACGATCCCCGCTGGCAGGACAAGTTCCTCGATCCGGCACACCTGAAGAAGAAGCGCCGGAAACTGGCGCGGCGCATCGACTTCCACATCTGGCTGCAGTGGATCTGCGACGAGCAGCTCGCCACCGCGGCACATGCCGCGAAGTCCGCGGGAATGTCCATCGGCGTGATGGCCGACCTCGCGGTGGGGGTCGGCCGGCACAGCGCCGACGCCTGGGCACTCGGCCATGTGCTCGCCTCCGGGGCGACCGTGGGCGCACCGCCGGACGGCTTCAACCAGCAGGGGCAGGGGTGGGATCAGCCGCCCTGGCATCCCCGCCGTCTGGCCGAGGCCGGTTACGAGCCCTACCGCGACATGATCCGCACCGTGCTGCGTCACGCCGGCGGCGTCCGCGTCGACCACATCCTGGGACTGTTCCGGCTGTGGTGGATCCCCGACGGCATGGGACCGGCCGGCGGCACCTACGTGCACTACGACAGCGAGGCACTGATCGGCATCCTGGCCCTTGAGGCCCAGCGCGCCGATGCGGTGGTCGTCGGCGAGGACCTCGGAGTCTTCGAGCCGACGGTGCAGGACACCTTGCGCGGGCGCGGAATCCTGGGCACGTCGATCCTGTGGTTCGAGCAGGACCGCAAGGCGGCAATCGCGCCGGAACGCTACCGCGAACTGTGCCTGACGTCGGTGACGACCCACGACCTCCCGCCGACGACGGGTTACCTGGCCGGTGACCACATCGCACTGCGGGCACGGCTGGGGCTGCTCGAGACCGGGGAGGAGGCCGAACGGGACCGCAACGAACGCGAACGCGACGCCGTCCTCGAACTCGCCTACGAGCGCGGCCTGCTGTCGCGGGACATCCCGCTGTCGGACCCGAAGGTCGTCGACGCCCTCTACGCCGTCATCGCGCACACACCGTCGGTGCTGCTGAGCGTCGCACTCGTGGACGCGGTGGGGGAGCGGCGGATTCAGAACCAGCCCGGTACGAGTGCGGAGCAGTACCCGAACTGGTGCATCCCGCTCGCCAACGCCGACGGTGAGGTGGTGCTGGTGGAGGACCTCGTCAGCAGCGTGCGCTTCCGTCAGCTGGTGAACATACTCAACGAGTACGGGGTCCCGGGCGCCTGACGGTATATCGATGGTCAGTCGCCGAGGCGCCTGACGGCGATGATGGTCAGTCGCCGAGGCGCCTGACGGCGATGATGGTGAGTATCAACGCCACCAGCGCGAGAACCGCGACGCCGATGTTGAAGGCGATTCCGGCCGGCCTCAGTCCCCACTGCTGTGCGGCCACACCCTGCCCGACGATGGGCAGTGAGATCGCGACGTAGGCGACCACGAAATAGGTTGAGGTGACCTCGGCGCGTCGATCGGCCGGGCTGGCCGCGACCACCGACGCCAGCCCCTTGCTGAACGACATGCCCTGCCCCACACCGCACACCACCGCGCCACCCAGCAGAGCGGCGGTCGACGTGGCGACCAGGCCGACGATCGACAGGCAGGTGCCGCCGATCAGGATCGCGCAACCGGCGATCAGCGCGGACTCGGTGGGCATGCGCCGCACCACGATCTGCGTGACCGCCGAGGAAGCGAACAGCACGAAGACGAGGAAACCGGTGAACGCGCGGTCGTCGATGCCCAGTATCTGAGTGACGAACGAGGGCATGACGCCGGTGAACGTCCCCATGACCGCGAAGCCGGCGAACGCGGCGATCGACGCGCGGACGAACACGCCGCGTACGTCGGCCGGTACGGAGAGCCGCTGAACACCAAGACGGGCACCGGGTTTGACGTCGACCGTCTCCTGCAGTCGCCAGATGCCGGCGAAGGCGAGAGCCAAGAGGGCGAGGTCGAGGAAGAACGGGGTGTGCAGGGGATTGGGCGCATACTCGGCGATCAGGCCGGCGATGAGCGGTCCCATCCCGAGTCCGCCGATGTTGGCCGCGGTCGCGACGGCGGGCCCCCGGCCCCGCCACGACGGCGGTGCCAGTTCGATGACCGCGGTCGTCGCGGCGCCGGCGTAGATCCCCGCCGACAACCCGGACAGCACCCTGCCCACCAGCAGCTGCCAGACCGGTCCGGCGGTGAGGAAGACCACGGCGCTGGCCACTGACAGCAGGGCGCCGGCGATGAGCAGCTTGCGCCGCCCGATCACATCGGACCAGCGGCCGAAACCGATCAATGCGGCGATGACACCGACCGCGTACACCCCGAAGACGACCGTCGTCGTGGCGACACCGAAGCCGAGCTTCTCCCCGTAGAGCGAATAGAGCGGTGTCGGCAGCGTCGTCCCGAGCATGACGACGGCGAAGGCGTAGACCGCCGCCACGAAGGAGGGGGTGGTCGAACGAGGCGCGGCCGATGCCGATGCACCTCGGCCGGAACGGGATGACGGGGTGCCGGATCGATCAGTCATGAGACTGCCAAACTACCGCCGGACCGGATCGGGGCGCTCACCGGTAACAGATCCTCGTCATCTGTCCGTCATCACGGGCCGGGTGCCGTCGCGTCGCCTATCGTCCCTGCCATGCAGGCCTCTGAACCGCACATCCTCGTGACCACATCCCGGATGCCGTTCGCCGTCGACGAGATCCACAAGCTCGGGGAGACCGGGCGGGACGTCACCGCCGCGGACACCTTCCGAGCGGCGCCGGGAAGTCACTCCCGCGGCGCGCGACGCCATCTCGTGTTCCCCGCACCCACCCAGCAGACCACCGCCTTCGTCGACGCGGTGATCGATGCGATCGGCGAGCACGGCATCACCTGGCTGCTCCCGATGTTCGAGGAGGTCTTCTACCTCGCCAGACACCGCGACCGCATCTCCGCCGCACACCCCGACGTCGAGTTGTTCTTCCCCGATTTCGAGACCCTCGCCCGCGTCCACGACAAGGTCGGGTTCACCGCCCTCTGCCGCGAACTCGGACTCCCGGCCGCGGAATCGGTGACCACGACGAGCCGCGACGAGCTGCGCGAGGCCACCGAGAAGTGGCCGCACTGGTTCGCCCGGGCGGCCTTCGGTCGCGGCGGGCTCGACGTCCTCACCAACACCGGGCCGCTGGCGGGGGAATCGTCGATCGACGACGTCAGCCCGACCCCCGCCGATCCCTGGCTCGTCCAGGAGTACCTCACGGGCGCCGACCGGTGCAGCTGGAGCGTCGCCCATCACGGCGAGATCGTGCTGCACTCCTGCTACGAGCACCCCCTCGCGATCGACGACCGCGGCGGCATCGTCTTCCAATCCGTCGACTCGCCGGAATCGCTCGCCGCGGCCCGGACCATCGCGCGAGAACTGAACTGGCACGGGCAGATCAGCTTCGACTACCTCGTCACCGACGACGGCGTCCACCACATGGTCGAGTGCAATCCCCGACCGACAGCGGGGTGCACGGTCGCGAGCGCCGAGGAGTTCGACGCCGCCTTGTTCGATCCGGGTGACCTCGTCGTCGTCCCCGCGGGCCGCAAGAAGATGATCAAGGCCGCGGTACTGCGTGATGCGCTCAAGCACCCTTCTCATCTGCGCCGGAATCTCGCCGTGGCCAAGGGAGCGGGCGGCGTGTACGACCAGCCGGGCGACCACCTGCCGCTGATCTACTCGGCCCTCTCGCTGCAGCACATCCTGGCCTATCGCAAGGAACTCGGACTCGACCGGAACAAGCGCGAGGAACTGATGGCGACACAGTTCTTCGATGTGCTCTGGGACGGCACCACGATCGCCTGACCAGGTCCGATACACACGACGGCGGTGTGTGCTAAGTTACAGTAACTGTCGGTTACAGTTATTGGGGTCTCTCATGCAACCTGCACACGACGCGCCTGCCCACGACGTGCTGATCGTCGGCGCCGGCTTCGGCGGAATGGGTGCCGCGATCGCCTTCAAACGCCTGGGCATCGACGACATCGCGATCCTCGAGCGCGAGGACGACCTCGGCGGGACCTGGCATGTCAATCACTACCCGGGTCTCGCCGTCGACATCGCCTCGGTCACCTACTCGTATTCCTTCGAGCCCAACCCGAACTGGTCGCGTCTGTTCGCGCCCGGTCCCGAGCTCAAGCGCTACGCGCACCATGTCGCGGACAAGTACGACCTCAAACGGCACATGGAGTTCGGGACGACCGTCGACTCCGCCGAGTGGGACGACGACGCGCGGCGGTGGCGGGTGCGGACCGGTGACGGAACGGAGCGCACCGCCCGCTATCTCGTCACCGCGACCGGCTTCCTCTCCCAGCCCCACGTCCCGGACTTCCCGGGGATCAAGAACTTCCAGGGGACGATCCTGCACACCGCGGCGTGGGAGGACGGCTTCGATTTCACCGGCAAGAAGGTCGCGGTCATCGGAACCGGTGCGACGGCAGTCCAGCTGATCCCGGAGGTGGCCGAGCGTGCCGATGCGCTCACCGTCTTCCAGCGGACGCCGATCTGGGTGGTGCCCAAGATCGACTTCGCGATCCCGTCCGCGGTGCAGCAGGTGTTCCGGCGAATCCCGTTGACGCAGAAAGTGGCTCGCCTGGTCAACACCTCGCTGCTGGAGCTGCTGATGGTCTCCGGCGTCCTGCATTTCAAGCAGCTCAAGCCCGGCAACAAGCTGGCGGCCCGGCTGGCCAAGGCGCACCTGCGGTCCCAGGTCTCCGACCCGGAATTGCGTCGGAAGCTGACACCCGACTACGACTTCGGCTGCAAGCGGCCGACCTTCTCCAACACGTACTTCGCCAGCTTCACCAAGCCGAACGTGATCCTGCAGACCAACGGCATCGCCCGCCTCGAGGCCGACGGGATCCTGGCCGGCGACGGCACGAAGACCGAGATCGACACCCTAGTACTGGCAACGGGATTCAACCTGTGGGACGTGAACTTCCCGGCCTTCGACATCGTCGGTCGTGAGGGGCGCAACCTCGGAAAGTTCTGGCGAGAGGGCAGATTCCAGGCCTACGAGGGTGTCACCGTGCCGAAGTTCCCCAACTTCATCTCGCTCAACAGTCCGTACTCGTACAGCGGCTTGTCGTACTTCACCACGATCGAGGGGCAGATGAAGCACATCACCCGGCTCTTCGGTGAACTCCGACGCCGCGGGCAGGACACCTTCGAGGTCACCGAGCCCGCCAACGACGCCTTCCTCGACGAGGTGACCGACCGTCTGCAGTCCTCGGTCTTCTACAACGGCAACTGCGTGGGCTCGCGCAGCTACTACTTCAACCAGCACGGCGAGGCGACGCTCCTGCGTCCGGCCTCCACGCTGCGAACCCTGCGGGAGATGGACTCGTTCCCGTTGAGCGACTACGCCTTCCGCTGAGCGGCTCGAGTCAGCGGTCGGTCAGTCCCAGGTAGTCGCCGATCAGCCGGCGGATCATCGCGGTGATCTCCGCGCCTTCGGCTCGTGTGGGATCCTCGGTAGCGGTCGTGGAATGCTCGGCCCCCCACGACCTGCACGCCTGGACGATCATCGAGTCGATCAGCTGCGCGACCTCGAGCGGGCGCGGTTCGCCGTGCGCGATCAGGGCGTCGACGAGCGGTTCCTGCAATTCCCGGTGGAACCGTTGCATCGGCTCCTGCAGGACGCTCGGATCGACGATCCGGACGAGCGCATTCGCCACTGCCTGTTCCGACCCGACGATCAGCTCGACGTTCGCACAGATGTATCCCCAGATCTGCTGTCCCGGTTCGGTCTGGGCACCGACACGATCGCGGACGAACCGATCCCAACTGGGGAGGAGATCGGCCAGGACCGCGGCCACGAGTTGCTCGCTGGACGAGTAGTACTGATACACGCTCGAGCGGGCGAGGCCCACGCGCTTGCCGACCGCGGCAAGGGTCGGTGCCTCGCCGGTTTCCGCGAGGATGGCCTTCGCGCCGTCCAGGATCGCCTGCTCCTGCTTACGGCGGTGCTCGGCGACGGTGGGCGCCTCGATGCGTGGCAAACGCCCACCTCCTCAGCTCATGCGGACGCCGCAGACCCTTCGTTCAGATGTCCGTCGACCATCTCGTACACCTTGTCACAGTGTAGGAGAACGTCCTGGTCATGGGTCACCATGACCGTCGCGACGCCGTGTTCGTGGGCCTCGCGAGCGAGCAGTTCGACGATCTCGTGACTGCGCCGCCGGTCGAGGGCCGCGGTGGGCTCGTCGACGAGGAGGACATCCGGCCGGGTCATCAGCGCTCGCGCGATGCCGACGCGCTGCCGCTCACCGCCCGACAACTGATGGGGGCGGCGCTTCGCCTTGTGCGACATACCGACACCGGCGAGCAGTTCGGCCGGTGAGCGGGCCTCGGCGACGCGACCGAACGTGAGTGGCAGACGCAGCTGGTCCTCGACGGTCAGCGCGTCGAGCAGGTTGCCGCTCTGGAACACGAATCCGATGTGTTCGCGACGGATCCGGGTCAGCTCGCGCTTCGGCGCGGTTCCCAGGTCGGCGTCGCCGACGGTGACCGTCCCCGACGTCGGGGTGATGAGACCGCCCGCGACCGCGAGCAGGCTGGACTTGCCGGAACCGGACGGGCCGACGACGGCGACGAACTCGCCTGCGGCGACCTCGAGGGTCACCGCGTCGAGTGCGGTGACCACGTCTTCCCCGTCACCGTGGACGAGACTGACGTCGTTGAGTGCGAGCGCGGTCATCGGTTGCCTCCCAAGGCGGTCAGGGGGTCGACCCGGGTGATGCGGAGCACCGCGACGGCGGCGCCGATCATGCCGAACAGGATCAGCAGCCCGCCGGCCGCGGCGACCGAACCGGTCTCCAGGGCGAAGGGCATCGGGGTGGAACCGATGGCGGCACCGAGGCCGACGCCGATCCCGATGCCGATGCCGGCAGAGACGAGCAGCAGGATGAACGACTGCATCAGCGAGTCGCGCAGAAGGTAACCGGTCGAGGCGCCCATCGCGCGCATCACGGCGATCTCCTGCCTGCGCTGGATCGTCCAGACCGTGAAGAACGCGCCGACGACCAAGGCCGAGATCGCGTAGAGGAAGGCCTGGATCAACGTGAGGGTTGACGTCTCGGCGGTGTAACCCGGTGAGGCGCCGAAGGATTCGTCGAGAGTCAGCGAGGTGGTGTCGGCGGCGGCGTCGCCGGCGGCCAAATCGACCGAGCTGTCGGTCTTCACCGCTACGGCGGTGATGTCGTCGTAGACGCGCGGCGGCACGGGCTCACCGGGACGAGCGCCGGCGCGGATCTCCTGCCACGTCTTCAGCGGCACGAACGCGACGTCTACGTGTCCGAAGGTGCTCTGGCCGTCGAGGATTCCGACGACCCGCAGCTGCGTGCCGAGCGGCTCGACGGTGACCGTGTCACCGATCGACAGTCCGTCCTCGGCAGCGGTCTCGCTGATGACGAGCTCACCGGGGGTGTTCGACAGCGACCTGCCCTCGGAGGCGGTGGGGCTGACGAAGCTGCCCGGTTCCACGCCGAAGAGGGCGAGGTCGATGTCGACGCCGGTGTTGGTGCGTCCGTTGATCAGGGTGTTGCCGAACGGTGCGGCGTCCTCGACGCCCGGCTGCTCGGCCCATGTCCCGACCGCCGACGTCGGCACCAGGGAGCGGGAGAAGGCGGAGTCGGTGGCGATGTCCTTCTGGAAGGCGAAGGAGGTCACCGGCAGTTTCTTCAAACCGGAGACGCCGTCGTTGACCAGGCCCACCGACAGGCCGCTCAGCAGGACCATCAGGATGGCGATCAGCGCGACCACCGACCCCATCAGGGCGAATCGTCCGCGTGCGAATGAGAGTTCTCGAAGGGCAAGGAACACGTCACTGCCCTCGCATGTTTACCGACACCATGTCGGCAACGATACCGACACTGTGTCGGGAAGGTGTACTCCGTTCGGTGTGAGACCGGTCATTCGCAACACCGTGCCGCGCCGTGCGGGCGGGTTTAGCCTGAGGTACATGCGCGCTTGGGCGGTGACCGAGCCGGGGCCGATCGACACCCGACCACTACGGCTCGTCGACAAACCGGAACCGCGGCCCGGGGCCGGCGAACTGCTGGTCCGGGTTCGTGCTTGCGGTGTCTGCCGTACGGACCTCCACGTCGCCGAGGGTGATCTGCCGGTCCGCCGCGCAGAGGTGACGCCCGGACACGAGGTCGTCGGGGAGGTCGTCGAACTCGGTCGCGACACCGCCGGCTTCTCCCTCGGTGACCGCGTCGGCGTCGCCTGGCTGCACAGCACCGACGGGACCTGTGATCGCTGTGTCCGCGGTGCCGAGAACCTCTGTGCGGCATCGGTGTACACCGGATGGGACGTCGACGGCGGGTATGCCGAGCTGGTGACCGTGCCCGCGGGCTTCGCCTATCCGCTGCCGTCCGGCATCGACGACGTCTCGATCGCGCCGCTGTTGTGCGCGGGGATCATCGGCTATCGCGCGCTACGGCGGACCGGCCTGCTCGACGACCTCGGAGCCGGCTCCGATCGTCCGAAGCGGCTGGGGCTCTACGGTTTCGGTGGGAGTGCGCACCTCTGCGCACAACTGGCGATCGCCCTCGGGATCGAGGTGCACGTCCTCACACGTGGCGAGCAGTCCCGACGCCTGGCCGCCGACCTCGGTGCGGCGTCGGTCGGCGATGCCACCGATGCGCCGCCGGTGTCGCTCGACGCCGCGATCACCTTCGCCCCGGTCGGCGAGCTGGTGCCGGTGGCGATGCGCGCGCTCGATCGCGGCGGCGTCCTGTCGATCGCCGGCATCCACCTCACCGACGTACCGCCGCTCAACTACGAGCGGGAACTGTTCTACGAGAAGGAGATCCGCTCGGTCACCGCCAACACCCGCGCCGACGGCGCCGAGTTCCTGACGCTGGCCGCCCGGCACGGCGTCCGGGCGACGACGCACGAGTACCCGATGTCACAGGCCGACCGCGCGCTCGCCGAACTGGCCGCCGGACGGTTCGACGGGGCAGCGGTTCTCGTCGCCGACCTCTGAGTCAGAGCGGGTTGAGCAGCTCCGGCCCGTTGTTGGCGACGCGGTTGACCAGCGGCGCGACCCCGCGGATGTCGATCGCCTCGGCGAGCGATTCGGCCGGCGGCGCGAACAGGTCGTCCGGTGCCCGGTGATCCGGATCGAGCCAGGCATCCCAGTTGTCGTACGGCATGATCAGCGGCATCCGGTCGTGGACGTCGCGCAGTTTGCCGACCGCATCGGTGGTCAGGATCGAGCAGCTCAGCAGCGGCGGGGCGTCGTCGGAGTGCTTGTCATGCCACACCGACCACAACCCGGCCATGAACAACCGGGTGCCGTCCCGCGGGGACATGTAAAACGGGATCTTGGTGGGCTTGCCCCTGCTGTCGAGCGGGCCTTTCTTCCACTCGTACCAGCCGTCCATCGGCACCAGGCACCGCTTGGACTTCACCGACGCGCGGAACGAACTCTTCTCCGCGGCGGTCTCGGCGCGGGCGTTGAACAACAGTGGCCCCTTGCCGACCTCTTTGCTCCACGGCGGCACGAGCCCCCAGCGCATGGCGCGGATGCGCAGCAGCGGATCGTTGTCGGGATCCTCCGGCGAATGCCGTTTGACCACGGTCATCACCGTGGTCGTGGGCGCGACGTTGTAGTTGGGGCCCAGTGCGCGAGGTGCGGGGGTGTCGAGGTCGAGGTCGAGGGCATCGGGGTCGGCCGGTTCCTTCGCCGGCTCGGGTACCTCGTTCACCGCGTCGATCTCCGCCGCGAGCTTCGCCGGATCGGTGGTCACCGCATAGCGTCCGCACATGGTCACCATGCTGCCCTACGCCTGACCTCCGGTAGTAGATGTTCCCGCGGGAAGAGGAACCCTCACACCGCGATGTCGGCGACCACTGCTTTGGTCACCGCGACGAGGTCTGCGGGTGCCAGTGCGATCTCCAGTCCACGCCTGCCCGCGCTGCAGAGAATCCGGTCGAACTCGAGCGCCGAGGAATCGACGACCGTCGGCAGAGCGGTGCGCTGGCCGACGGGGGAGACGCCGCCGAGGACGTAGCCGGTGCTGCGGGTGACGGCCTTGGCCTCGGCCATCTGGGCCTTCGACGCCCCGAGCGCGGCGGCGGCCGCCTTCACCGACAGCTTGCGGGGAACCGGGACCACGGCGACGGCGAGACCGGGGCGGCTACCACCGGACAGTTCGACGACGAGCGTCTTGAAGACCTGTTCACCGACGATGCCGAGGGTGTCGGCGAGCTCGTCCACTGCTTCGGTGCCGAAGGACTCCGACCGCGGGTCGTGGTCATAGCGGTGGACGGTGTGCGCGATCTTCGCGCGTTCGAGGGCCGCGATCGCGGGTGTTGCCGCCATGGTCGGGGTGCCTCCTGGTGGGACGTGTCGGTGTCTGACCTGGAGAGCGTATTCGACCAGCGCTCTGTTCACCGTGACGAAAAGGGGTGCCGGTCACGTCGGGAACAAACCGCCCGGCCCGACCTGTTGTGACTGGTTGCGACACGAAGATCGGGAGCGCATGCGAGGAGGTAGAACCGAGATGAGCACAACGGCGGTACTCGAGCCACCGGTACTCGTGGAGGCGACGCACCTCCTGGCCGGGCCGGGGTCGGTAAGCTTGACCGGCAACGTCCCAGTGACGCCTCTCATCGAAGGGATCGTAGTGGCCGAAGCCGAATCAGCCGACACCGAAGCAGCCGTTACGGAGTCCACCGCGACCGGAACCGCTGCGCACGTGTCCGCCGAGAAGGGTGCGCCCCGACGCGCCGACCCGAGCGAGTCCCCCGAGGAGCTCACCGAACGGTTCGAGCGCGACGCATTGCCGTTGCTCGACCAGATGTACGGTGCCGCCCTGCGGATGACCCGTAATCCCGCCGATGCCGAGGACCTGGTCCAGGAGACCTACATCAAGGCGTTCACCGCTTTCGCGTCGTTCCGGGAGGGCACCAACCTCAAGGCGTGGCTCTACCGGATCCTGACCAACACCTACATCAACGGCTACCGCAAGAAACAGCGCCAACCCGCGCAGTACCCGACCGACGAGATCACCGACTGGCAGCTCGCGGCGACCGCAGAGCACACCTCCCAGGGGCTGCGCTCGGCGGAGATCGAGGCCCTCGACGCCCTTCCGGACGACGAGATCAAGGCCGCGCTGCAGGAGCTTCCGGAGGATTTCCGGATGGCCGTGTACTACGCCGACGTGGAAGGCCTGCCGTACAAGGAGATCGCCGAGATCATGGACACCCCCATCGGCACCGTCATGTCCCGACTTCACCGAGGACGTCGTCAGCTGCGTGAGCTGCTGGCCGACGTCGCCCGGGAGCGTGGTTTCCACAGATCTGCCACGGCCAAGGGTGCGGAGGTGGCGCGATGAGCGACATCGATCCGGAAGTCACCCAGCTCGACTGCTCGGCCGTCATCGCCGACGTCTGGTTGCTGCTGGACAACGAATGCGACGAGAACGCCCGCATGCGGCTCCAGGGGCACCTCGACACCTGCCCGTCGTGCCTCGCCCACTACGGCATCGAGCGGCAGCTGAAGGCGCTCGTCAACCGCAAGTGCGGCGGCGACCAGGCACCTCAGGGGCTGCGTGATCGTCTGCGCGTGGAGATCCGCCGGACGGTCATCATCCAAGAGATCGCCGAGACCGACCGCTGAATCGCCCGTCACCCCCGGCGAATCCCGGGGGTGACGGCATGAAAAAGCCCGGGTGGCCATGAAGGCCGTACCCGGGCGTTTTTCTTGGTGCTCGTTCGCCGAACCCCGCCGTGAGGCGAAGATCAGGCGTTCGGACGCTTGCCGTGGTTGGCAGCGTTCTTCTTACGAGCGCGCTTCTTGCGTCCGCGCTTTCCCATGACGCATCTCCTTTTGCCGGCGGATGGGGACATCACAGTGTCTCAGGCATTCTCCCACGTGCCAAAACCCGGTCGGCCATCGCCCGGTCGAGACCGGGCCCGACCCGTCGTCGCCGGTGACCCCGTGGGCTAACTTGAGTGCATGGCTGAAGACGTGGTGGCAGAGATCGTCGCGAGTGTCCTCGAGGTCCTGGTCGCACCCGGACAGCAGATCGAGGTCGGTGACACGCTGGTGCTGCTCGAGTCGATGAAGATGGAGATCCCCGTTCTCGCAGAGGAGGCGGGCACCATCGCCGACCTCAAGGTGAAGGTGGGCGACGTCATCCAGGCCGGCGACGTCATCGCCACCTTCGAATAGCCCGCGCCGCACCCTCTCCGCGAACCCGGAGCCTTCCCATGTCGACACTTGCCGACCTGCTCGCCGAGCACACCACCCTCTCCGACGCCGCTGCGGCGCACCTGCAGCGACTCGTCGCCGAGTGGCAGTTGCTCGCCGACCTCTCCTTCGCAGATTTCCTCCTGTCGGTGCGCACCGACGAGGGGGCCGTGGTCACCGTCGCGCAGTGCCGGCCCAACACCGCGTCGACCGTCTTTCCCACGGACGAGGTGGGCCGGGTCATCGACACCGCGGTGCACCCGCAGGTGCTCCGCGCCTTCGATTCCGACAAGGTCCTCCGCGACGAGGACCCGACGTGGTTCGGGGCCACCGCGATGCGGCAGGAGGCGGTCCCGGTCGGCTTCGACGGTGCGGTGATCGGTGTGCTGACCCGCGCCGTCGACCTCACCCATCCGCGGCTGCCGTCGCCCCTGGAGCTCGCCTACCAGGACTCGGCGGACGATCTGTGCCAGATGGTCGCCGACGGCACGTTCCCGCACGAGGAGGGCAATCCGCGGGGATTGTCGACGCCTCGCGCGGGTGACGGTTTCATCCGGCTCGACCGGACCGGGACGGTCACCTACACGAGCCCCAACGCGCTCTCGGCGTTCCACCGCATGGGCTGGACGGCCGAGCTCAACCACACGCGGCTCTCCGACGTGGTGAAGCAACTCGTCACCGAGCCGTTCGAGGCCGACGATGTCGCGATGATGCTCGACATCGCGGCCGGGGTGGCCGAGGTGCCGACCGGCCCGTACCGCGACATCGGCATGCGGGTGGAGGCCGACGCCCGACGCGCGACGGTCCTCATCCGGGCGGTGCCGCTCCGCCCGAAGGGTGAGGAGTCGGGGAGCGTGGTGCTCATCCGCGACGTCACCGAGGTCAAGCGGCGCGACCGCGCGTTGATCAGCAAGGACGCGACCATCCGGGAGATCCACCACCGGGTGAAGAACAATCTGCAGTCGGTGTCGGCGCTGCTGCGCCTGCAAGCCCGGCGAACCTCCAACACCGATGCCCGGGAGGCGCTGAACGAGGCCGTGCGCCGCGTCGCGTCGATCGCTCTGGTTCACGAACTGCTGTCGGGCAGCGTCGACGAGGAAGTCGATCTCGACGAGGTCGTCGACCGTCTCGTCCCGATCCTGGTCGACGTGGCGTCCAACGAGTCACGGGTGACGGTGCGTCACCGCGACCGGCTAGGGGTTCTCCCCGCCGAGCTGGCGATGCCGTTGGTGATGGTGCTCACCGAACTGATCCAGAATGCGATCGAGCACGGTTTCGACGGTTCGCCCCGATCCGACGCAGAGATCGCGGTCATCGCCGAACGCGACGTGCGCAACCTCCGTATCGCGGTGCGCGACAACGGCTCCGGACTGCCCGAGAACTTCGACCTGGCCACCTCGGATCACCTCGGACTCCAGATCGTGAAGACGCTCGTGTCGATCGAACTCGGTGGCGAGCTCGACGTCCGGCCCAACCCGGAAGGGTTGGGAACCGAAGTCGGAGTGCATATTCCGCTGCGTTCCTGAGAACGCAGTTCTTCCGTGGGGTGAGAACCGTTGCCGGACACGAAAAAACCCGGCCGTGGCCGGGTTTCTTCGAATCCGGGCGAACGCCGGCTCGGATGAGCCTAGACGCTGCTACGGGTGCGGGTACGCGCGGTACGCCGCTTCAGCGCGCGACGCTCGTCCTCGCTCATGCCGCCCCAGACGCCTGCATCCTGGCCCGACTCGAGGGCCCACGAGAGGCAGTCAGCGGTGACAGGGCACCGTGCACAGACGAGCTTCGCGTCGGCGACCTGTGCGATGGCCGGACCGCTGGTTCCCACGGGGAAGAACAGCTCCGGATCCTCGTCGCGACAGATGGCCTTGTGACGCCAGTCCATTCCACTACTCCTTCAGGCGCGTTTCCGCGCACCACTCGATTAGTTGATTGCTTGCTGATTGTTTGGCTGGTAACTCTCAGTTCACGCGGCCGCACCAAATGTTTCCGCGTTGTTGCTTGTGAATACTTTCACGAATCCGGCCGAAGTCAATGGTTCTCGGTTAACACGTGGGCAACATCACGTCCCGCGCCTACCACTTCGGCCGAAGGCGCCCCCACGGGGGGTACGGACAGCGGGTTCGCCGTCCGTGTAGTAGCCTACGCGCACCCGCCGACGACTGTCGATGAGTTTCCGCAGGTCGCGCCCCTCCCAAGGCCCGAAATAGTCCGTGACGTGGAGTGACGTGTCGCGTATTCTTGCTCACATGCGTCGACGATGTTGATCCACACCACGCCGATCCGGCCATGACGGGCCGGGTCCACAACGGCGATTAACGGCCGCGGCCGTGTGCGCCGCCCTCTTCGAGGACCTGATACCGCTCTACCCGGTCTACGCGATTCTGTTCGCCGATGCCACCGTTCCCGGGGCCGGGTTGACGGCCGCCGAGATCAGCGCACTGTTCGCGATCTGGTCGCTGTCGACGGTGATCGTCGAAGTGCCGACCGGGATCCTGGCCGACCGATTCTCGCGACGCCGCCTACTGGTCGCGGGGCCTCTGGTCACCGGCGCCGGCTTCGCGCTCTGGACCTACGCGCCCTCCTTCCTCTCCTTCGCCGCCGGCTTTGTGCTGTGGGCGATCGGCGGATCGCTGCGATCCGGCACGAACCAGGCGCTCGTCTACGACGAGCTCGCGCATCTCGGCAGGTCGCAGGACTACGCACGGCTCTCGGGCGCGATGCGGGCGGCGGCCGCGGTCGGGGTCATCGGCGGCACGGCCCTGGCGGTGCCACTCCTCGCGTGGGGCGGATACGCCGCCGTCGGTACCGCAAGTGTCGCGGCCTGCGTGCTCTGCGCGTTGATCTCCGCAGGACTACCGGAGACGGGCCGGATCGGAGTGGGGCGCTCCGGACCGGACGTGACGCCGGATGCCGGCACCGCCGACCTCGACGAACCGCCGGTCGGGTGGTTCGCGATCCTTCGCGGCGGCCTGCACCACCTGCGCAACCAGCCGACCGCACGCCGGCTGCTGATCCTGGTCGTCGTCCTGACCTGGGTCGCGGCGCTCGACGAGTACCTGCCGTTGCTGGTCGAGTCCTTCCTGAGCGGCACGGTGTCGGGCGTCGCGACGCCGGAGTCTGTCGCACTGCTCATGATCGTGGTCGCAGCCGGGGACATCTGCGGTTCCCTCGCGGCCCGGCGCGTCCGGGATCCCGCTGCGATCGGCCCCGCGGTGGGACTCGGCGCATCGGTGCTGATCGTGGCCGCGCTGTGGGGTCACCCGGCCGGTGTCGTCGGCGTGGCCGTCGCGTTCGGGATCTTCGGGTGGGCGCTGGTCGTCGCCGACGCCGCTCTGCAGGACCGACTGGACTCCGCGTCGCGGGCGACGGTCACGTCGATCGCGGGCGTGGGGGAGGAGGTGGTCGCGATCCTCGCCTTCGCCGGATGGGCTGCGGGATCGGTACATCTGGGGCCGGCGGCGTTGTTCGCGATCGCCGCGTCGCCCTATGCGGTGGCGGCGGGTGCGATGACGGTCAGGGCGTCGCGCCGATGATGAAAACGTATGTCGCGGAACGCACCGATGTAGTCGCCGTCCATCTGCACGTCGATCGGGGCCTCCGCCATGAACCGGACCTCGTCGACGTCGTCGTCGCGAAAGAGGTGGTGTGCCTTGGGATCTGCCTGGGCCAGCAGCCGCGTGGCGAGCGGGAGGTTGCGCAGGACCCCGGTCGACGTCGCCACGAACACGCCGAGTCCGGTGTCGAAACCGGTGGTCGGATTGGTGCGGATCTCGCGCGGCCCGAGATAGGTCCACGGACTGGTGTTGGAGACGAAACCGAAACGGGCGCCGACGATCCGGTCGCGGCCGGGGATCTCGACGTCGAACGTCGCCGAGCTGCCGGCCTGCTTGAGGAAGCTGCTGACGGTGGTCCACAGATACCGGGCGGGCGTGGCGGCCTTGCCCGCATGCCGCTTGTCCTCCATCGCGTGCACCACGACGGCGTCCATGCCCATGCCGGTGTTGAACAGGAACCAGCGGTCGTCGGTGTGACCGAGGCCGATTCGACGGCTCTCCCCGGCGTCGAGGAGCGAGATGATCTGCTGGGTCGCGAGCAGCGGGTCGGGGTCGATGCCGAGGGTGCGCGCGAAGACGTTTGCGCTGCCGCCCGGGATGACGGCCAGACTCGGCCGGCGCCTCGCGGGATCGCTCGTCCCCGGGGGATCGAGGAGGCCGTTGGTGGCCTCGTTCACCGAGCCGTCGCCGCCGTGGACGATGACCGTGTCGAATTCCTCGGCGGCCGCACGGGCGGCGAGGTCGAAGGCATGCCCACGGTGGGTGGTCAGCTCGACGTCGAGGTCGAAGTGAGCGCTCAGTGTGTGCACGAGAGCATCGCGCCCGGCCGGACTGGTCGCGGTGGCGAAGGGGTTGACGATGAGCATGACGCGCACGACACCCGAGGATATGGGGTAGGTGGCCCAAGCGCGCAATCCGCCCTGCGTCCCGGTGCCGGGAGGGGGCCCCGTGGGGTGCGCGGCCACCGCCCGACCGGCGCCGAATACCCTGGACGCGTGAGCACGGAGAAGGACCGCCCGGAGCAGGACCGGCTTGAGATCGACGTCGATCCGTCGGTGACGCCCACCCAGATCAAGGTGGCCGGCGCGGTGACCACCGTGGAAGGCCTGGTCGGCGTCGCGGTGGCGGTGATCCTGGTGATCCGCGGGCTCGCCGGACACGAGGAGACGGCCATCAGCGGCTACGGCACCGCCATCTGGTTCGGGATCATCGGTGGCGGCGTCCTCGTCGGCGGCGTGGCCCTGTTGGCGGGTCGGCGCTGGGGTCGATCGATCGCGATGGTCGCCCAGATCCTGCTGCTTCCGGTCGCGTACTACCTGTACACCAGCGGCTGGCCGGTGTTCAGCGTGCCGTTGGCACTCGCGGCGATCGCGGGGCTGGTGATGCTGTTCAGCCCGGCCGCCGTGCGGTGGCTCGCCGGGGATCTCGAGCCCGACCACTGAGCCCTTCACCGGTCGCGGGATCGGGCATCCCGATCAGTTGACCCAGTTGTTACCGCAACCCTGACTCTTATATGTCGACGCCCGGGCGGGCGCCCGTACAGTAGGGCACATGACGCGCATCCTTGCGATTGCCAATCAGAAGGGTGGGGTCGCCAAGACCACCACGGTCGAGTCCCTCGGAGCCGCACTTGCCGACCTCGACGTGTCGGTCCTCGTCGTCGACCTCGACCCGCAGGGCTGTCTCACCTTCTCCCTCGGCCATGATCCCGATCAACTGGAGTCCTCGGTGCACGATGTGCTGCTGGGCGACGAGGAGATCGCCGACGTACTCCTCGACACCGAGGACAAGGTGACGCTGCTGCCCGCCACCATCGACCTGGCCGGTGCCGAGGCGCTGCTGCTGATGCGGCCGGGACGTGAGTACGCACTCAAGCGGGCACTCGCCGAGGTCGGGCAGGACTTCGACGTCATCATCGTCGACTGCCCGCCGTCGCTGGGCGTGCTCACGCTCAACGGTCTGACCGCGGCCGACGAGGTGATCGTCCCGCTGCAGTGCGAGACGCTCGCCCACCGTGGTGTCGGGCAGTTGCTGCGCACCGTCCGCGAGGTCCAGCAGATCACCAACCCCGACCTCACGATGCTGGGTGCGGTGGCGACGCTGTTCGACGCGCGGACCACGCACAGCCGCGACGTCCTCGCCGACGTCGCCGATCGCTACGACCTTCCGGTGCTGAACCCGCCGATCCCGCGCACGGTCCGTTTCGCCGAGGCGTCGGCTTCCGGTGCCTCGGTCATGCGGGGACGAAAGAACAAGGGCGCCACCGCATATCGCGAACTCGCGGAGAACCTGTGGAAGCACTGGGACGCGGGGGAGGACGTGCGGACCCTCGACTTCTGAGGGGACGACGTCAGGCCGGTCCGAAGGCCTCGACCGTCGTGCCGCGCTGTTCGACGACCATCTCGCCGATGACCCGCAGGCTCACCACGCCGTCCGGTGCGGTGCTGCGGGTGAGTGGGATCGACCGGATCTCACGTCCACCGGCCACGTCGCGCACGCTGATCCCGGACGCACTCGGCAGCAGGAGTTGCCCCGCCATCACCTCACCGGGGCCGAGTGTCGCCGGTACCTGGTAGATCGGTTTGAGGCTCTGCGCATCCAGCACCACGGTGGCCTTGCCGGTCCAGTAGGTGACGACGCCGTCGCCCCCGAGCGGGACGCTGTCCTTCGGAGGAATGGCGTCCCCGGCGACGGTGTTCGAGCCGGTGGCCACGCCCTCGGAGTCGAAGCGGCGGATCGACGGTCCGCTGTCACCGCCGAGCGCCGGTGGTTCGGCCGGACTCGCACCGCCGTCGTAGACGGCGATACCCGTCGACGACATCGCGATCACCACCGGCGGAGGTCCGCTGACGTCGCCGGTGATCAGCGTCGAACCGTACTGCTCGACGCGTTCGTCGTCGTCGAGGAGGGCGCCCAGCACGGTCAGCCGGTAGCCCGGGTCGTCGGCACAGCGTTCGACGACGGACAGGCGGTCGCCGGTGATGGCCGAGGAGTAGATGACGCAGTCCTTGCGCTTGGCCTCGTCCTCGGGGCGCACGGGTGCCTCCACGCGGCCGTACTCGATGCCGCGGACCAGGTTCGAACCCCACGTCTCCAGTCGCCCGGAGCCCTGGGCGACCACGTATCCGTAGTCGCTGACCAGCCGGAGCTCGTCGTCGGCGTCACTGGTCCGGGAGCCCTTGCGGGCACCGGTCTTCGCGTCGAGAGCGGTGACCTCCGAGCAGCCCCGCGAGTTGCGGTAGACCGCGAGCGCGAGGTCGGTGCTGGCGGTCCAGGCGGTGTCGACGACGCAGAGGTCGAGGTCCCGGCGATAGGACCACAGTTCGTCCCCCGAAGCGGGGTCGCGTCCGACGACGGTGCCGCCGTCGCCGGTCACCACCACCGAATCGGCGATCGCCGGGACGACGGTGGCGTCGGAGGCGGCCTGCCAGCGCGGCGCGAACGCGTCCGGAACCGCCGCGGGCTGTTCGACCTCGGGTGGGGTGGACTGCGCCTGAACGCTGGTCGTCCCGCGGACGGGGCTCACCAGCCAGGCGATCAGCCCGGCAACGGCGACGAGCACGATGATGGTCGCGGTGATCGCGAGATCGATCGGCCGGCGCCGCTCCGGTTTGACGCGTGCCACGCGTGGACTCGTGGTGGGTTACTCGGCTGCGGCCGGTGCGGACTGTGCGGCGACCGGGGTCGCGTCGGAGCCTGCACCCGAACCCTCGCCCGCCGTCGCGCGGTTGGCGCCGCCCCGACGGCGACGGCGACGACGCGGCTTCGAGGTTCCCTCGGCGGTGTCGTCCCCGGAGGTCTTCGCCTCGGCGTCGTCGGTGGTGCTCGTGGTGGTCTCGCTCGTGGTGGTCTCGCTCTTGGTCGTCTCGGCGCTTGCGGCATCGTCGCCCTGGCCGCCGCGGGTACGACGACGGGTGCGGGTGGAACGCTTACGCGGCTCCCGATCCTCGCGCGTCTCGCGGGTCTCGTTCGGGTCGCGCGCCGGCTTGGCGGCCACGATCCGGCCGGTGACCGAGTCCGGGATGGACATCTCCTCGTGCAGGTGCTCGGAGGTGGAATAGGTCTCCGCGGGCTCGGGGATGCCGAGTCCGAGGGCCTTGTCGATGAGCTCCCAGCGGTGCAGCTCGTCCCAGTCCACGAGGGTCACCGCGATCCCGGTGCGGCCCGCGCGGCCGGTACGGCCGATCCGGTGGACGTATGTCTTGTCGTCCTCGGGGCACTGGTAGTTGATCACATGGGTCACGTCGTCGATGTCGATGCCGCGGGCGGCGACGTCGGTGGCGACGAGGACGTCGATGGTGCCGTTCCGGAACCGGCCGAGGGCCTTCTCACGGGCGATCTGACCGAGGTCGCCGTGCACGGCGCCCACCTTGAATCCGCGCTCGGCGAGGTCGTCGGCGACCTTCTGGGCGGTGCGCTTGGTACGCGTGAAGATCATCGTCGCGCCGCGACCGTCGGCCTGCAGGATGCGGGCCACGAGTTCGGCCTTGTCCAGCGCGTGAGCACGGTAGGCGTACTGCTTCGTGCGGTCGTGCACGGCGGAGTCGTTGGCGTTCTCGGCCCGGATGTGCGTCGGCCGATGCAGGAAGGTGCGGGCCAGGGTGACGATCGGGCCGGGCATGGTCGCCGAGAAGAGCATCGTCTGACGCGGCGTCGGCAGCGCGGACATGATCCGCTCGATGTCCGGCAGGAAGCCGAGGTCGAGCATCTCGTCGGCCTCGTCGAGGACGAGGATCGAGACCTTGCCGAGCACGAGGTGTCCCTGCTGGGCGAGGTCGAGGAGGCGGCCCGGGGTGCCCACAACGACGTCGACGCCGGACTGCAGTTCGGCGATCTGCGCCTCGTAGGGGCGGCCGCCGTAGATCGAGGTGATCTTCAGCATGCGGTTGGTGCCAGTGTCCTTCGGCCCGCTCGCTCCGCTCCCGGCGCCGGGGGCAAGGGTGACGTCGGTCTTGCGGGCGGCGATCTCGAGGTCGCTGGTGACCTGCACGCAGAGTTCGCGGGTGGGCACGATGATCAGCGCGCGAGGGGTGTTGTCGAGGGGGCGGACACCCGTTGCCTCGGCGTTGGCGAGGCGATGGAGCAGCGGGATGCCGAAGCCGTAGGTCTTGCCCATGCCGGTACGGGCCTGACCGATGAGGTCGTCCCCGCCCATGGCGAGGGGGAGGGTCAGTTCCTGGATGGCGAACGTCTGGGTCTTGCCGTCGTCGGCGAGTGCCGAGACGATGCGCTCGTCCACGCCGAGTTCGGCGAAGGTGGGGGCGGTGTGGGTTTCGTCGACGATGGTCGTCTGCACGGCCGAATCGCTCATATGCGTGTGTTGCCTTTCTGGCCAGTCTCTTGCGCGCGTGTGATTCCTGCGCGCACGAGGAAAAAGCTCGAAAGTGCGCGCGCAAATGTCGTGGTGGCACCGGGGATTCGACCGAGGTGTCGTGAGACGGACTCTTCGATCCGGCGAGGAACTCGCTGTCTCGATCCCGCGAGGAGATCGCGAGGGGGCGTCGTCACATCCAATCGGCCGCATCCACACGCTCGCGCCGGCGAGCACGCGATGATCACGCAGCTCAGCGGGCAGGCGCCGGGGGGTCCCGTCGGAGTGCACCGAAGTCGAGTGTACTTGGTGCTTCCGGAGAGGCCGCTACCATCACCTCATGGCGCCTGTACCCGACCCCTCCGACATCACCCCGGTAGCTGCGATCGAGACCCAGGACCGCGTGGTCGGGAAGCTGTTCGCGGTGCTGCTGGCCGGCGAGTTCGCCGCCTTCCATCGGCTCATCGAGGAGTCGGCGATGGCTCCCGACGTGCCCAGCAAGATCGCGATCGCGCGGATGGCCGCCTCCGAGGTCGGCCACTTCGACCGCCTCGCCGAGCGGGTCGAGACGATGACGGGCCTCACCGCCGCCGAGGCGGTGGAACGGTACCGGTCGGTCTTCGACCAGTACCACCGGGCCACCACCCCGAAGACCTGGTACGAGGCGCTGGTCAAGGCCTACGTCGGTGACGGTCTGGCCTCCGATTTCTACGTCGAGCTGTCCGACATGCTCCCGCCCGACTCGCGCACCGTGATGGCCGAGGTGATGGCGGAGACCGCCAACTCGGCGTTCGCCCGCGAGCAGGTCCGGGCGGCCGTCGAGGCCGATCCGTCGATCAAGTCCGCGCTGGTCCTGTGGGGGCGCCGTCTGCTGGGCGAGGCCATCACCCATGCGCAGTGGGTGCTCGCGGCCGAGGAGGAGGTCACCGATCTGCTGTTCTCCGGGGGCTCCTCGCTGTCGGGGGTCGCCCACTTCTTCGACGCGGTCGCGGCCAAACACGGCGAGCGCATGGCCGATCTCGGTCTCGGCTGACCAATCCGCTCGTTCCCTTGCTTTTTCGCTGTCAGCGGAGCGGCTGTCCGGTCCCGTGACCGCTGGACTAGCCTTGTGCGGCAAGCGTTGTTGACACCGGAGGAGGGCGGCACATGGCCGTGGAAGTGAAGATCGGCATCACCGACAGCCCGCGTGAGCTGACCGTCGCGACGTCGCTGACCAGCGACAAGGCCTATGCCGAGGTCGAGGCGGCACTCGGCGGCAAGCAGCAGTTGCTGGCCCTGGTGGACGAGAAGGGCGCCCGTTACCTGATCCCGGTCACCAAGATCGCCTACGTCGAGGTCGGGGCGTCGGAGAACCGTCGCGTCGGGTTCGGTTCCTGAGGCGGGACACAGACCAACGAACAAGGGTCCGGTGCGCACCTCGCGATCACTCGCGAAGGTCGCACCGGACCCTTGTCGTCGGTCTGGGTCTGTCGTCTGAGTTCAGGACTGACCGTAGTCGGTGTCCTCCGCCGGGGTCTCCGCGTCGGTCTGCGGTGCGGCCTGGCGCGGGAAGTGGGACAGACCGCCCCAGAGCAACGCGACGGTGGTGTCGACGGCCGTCTGCTTGTCCACGGGACGCTTGGCCTCGAGCCAGTAGCGCGCGTTGACCTGGCTGGCCCCGACGAGCCCGGAGGCGAGCATGCGGGAGCGGTACGGATCGAGACCGGAATCGTGCATGACCAGGCCGTACACTGCGTCCACGCAGGCCTCGGTGGCACCTTCGACGCGGCGGATGACCGCGGGGTCGGAGGCATCGGAGGAGAAGATCAGCCGGTAGCCGGAGTTGTCCTGGTCGATGAAGTCGAAGAAGGCCTCGACGGCGGCACGGACGCGCTTCCGGTTGTCGGTGGTGGTGCGCAGGGCGGTGTTCACGTCGCTGACCAGCTTCTCGGCATGCGAGTCGACGACCGCGATGTAGAGGTCCAGCTTCGACGGGAAATGCTGATACAGGACGGGTTTGCTCACTCCCGCGTGCACGGCGATCTCGTCCATCCCCGCGGCGTGGTAGCCGCGTTCGACGAAGATCTCACTGGCCGCATCGAGCAACTGCATGCGCCGTGCGCTGCGAGGCAGGCGCGTACTGCGTCCGGGAACCGAGGACGCGTTGGTTGCGGTCGACATGGCGAAGATCGTACTCGGGAGACCTTCCTGCGCAGTATCTGCGGTCCGCTGTGAGAAAGTTGTCCCGTGAGCCGCGCAGAGGATGGTGGCACCGGCCTTGATCAGGGACCGGTGCGCACCAAGGATGTCGGCCCGAGATCGTCGGGACGCCCCAAGCCGGACCAGCCGCTTCGGGCGCGCTGGGACCCGACCGATGACAGCGGCCGTCCCCGCGTCGACCGCGAGGCACAGCCCGAGTACAAGAAGCAGTCGTCGCTCGGCCGCTTCGTCTCGACGTACGGCTGGCGCGCCTACGCCATCCCGGTCCTCACGGTTCTCACGATCGCGCTGATCGTGGTGACCATCCAGGACGGGCGCGGTTCCGATCTGGCCCCGACCGCCGCGGTCAACCCGGACTCGGCTGCCCGCAACACCGACATCAACACCGAGACCCGCCCGATCGGTGCGCCGACTGGCGACATCCAGGCCGCCGCGCTGCCGGCCGGCACCCTTCCGCAGGGCGGACCGTTCACCACGCAGGGCCGCCAGACCTTCCGGGTGCTGCGCGGCGCGGGACCGAAGGTCGGCACCGGAGGCCAGGAGTACACCTACACCGTCGAGGTGGAGAACGGCCTGAACCCGCAGGACTACGGCGGCGACCCGACCTTCGCGAAGATGGTCGACATGACGCTGGCCAATCCGCGCAGCTGGATCGGCGACGGGCGCGTGAGCTTCCGGCGCATCGACCGCGGGGAACCGGACCTGCGCATCACCCTGGTCTCCACCGGCACGACCCGCGAACTGTGCGGGTACCAGATCAGGCTGGAGACCTCGTGCTACTACCCGCCGCAGGAGCGCGTGACCCTCAACGAGGCCCGCTGGGTCCGCGGGGCGCTGTCCTATCAGGGTGACGACATCGCCTACCGGCAGTACCTCGTCAACCACGAGGTCGGCCACGGACTCGGCTACGCATCGCATGAGCCGTGCCGCGAGGACGGGGCGCTCGCGCCGGTGATGATGCAGCAGTCCTTCGGCACCGACAACTCCGAGATCATGGCTCTCGACCCGGACATGAAGGCCAACCGCTCGCTCGTCTGCCGCCCGAATCCCTGGCCGTTCCCCAAGCGCTGACCCCGGGAATGAGCGGACCCTTCCGGTGGTTGTGCCAAGAGTCCGTGTACTCGCCGAATACTGGAGGCGTTCGTGTCGTCGCAAGGGTCGCTCACCGGGTCGCTGCCACCGCTCGTGGAGCCGGCAGCCGAACTGAGCAACGAAGAGGTGGCCCGCTACAGCCGCCACCTGATCATCCCGGATGTCGGGATGGACGGGCAGAAGCGCCTGAAGAACGCGAAGGTGCTCGTGATCGGCGCGGGCGGACTCGGTTCGCCGACGCTGCTGTACCTCGCCGCGGCGGGTATCGGCACCATCGGCATCGTGGAATTCGACATCGTCGACGAGTCCAACCTGCAGCGCCAGGTCATCCACGGACAGTCCGACATCGGGCGCCCGAAGGCCGAGAGCGCGCGGGACTCGATCCTCGAGATCAATCCCTACGTCACCGTGAACATCCACGATCAGCGACTCGAACCCGAGGGCGCGATCGAGCTGTTCTCGCAGTACGACCTCATCCTCGACGGCACCGACAACTTCGCGACCCGCTACCTGGTCAACGACGCCGCGGTGCTCGCGCACAAGCCCTACGTCTGGGGATCGATCTACCGTTTCGAGGGTCAGGCGTCGGTGTTCTGGGAAGACGCCCCCGACGGTCGCGGCATCAACTACCGCGACCTCTACCCGCAGGCCCCGCCGCCCGGGATGGTGCCGTCGTGCGCCGAGGGCGGTGTCCTCGGCATCCTGTGCGCCTCGATCGGATCGATCATGGGTACCGAGGCCATCAAGCTCATCTGCGGCATCGGCGAGCCGCTGCTCGGCCGCCTCATGGTCTACGACGCCCTCGACATGACATACCGGACCATCAAGATCCGCAAGGACCCGGAAGGCGAGCGCATCGCCGGCCTCATCGACTACGACGACTTCTGCGGTGTGGTCTCCAGCGAGGCCTCCGACGCCGCGGCCGGGTCGACGCTCACCGCCGCCGAACTCAAGCAGAGGATCGACGCGGGGGAGAAGCTCGCGATCATCGACGTACGTGAACCGGTCGAGTGGGACATCGTCCGGATCGAGGGCGCGACCCTGATCCCGAAGGGCGAGATCCTCTCCGGCGAGGGCCTGGCGAAGGTTCCGCAGGATCGCCCTACGGTCCTCTACTGCAAGACCGGCATCCGGTCGGCCGAGGCACTCGCCGCACTCAAGCGGGCCGGTTTCGCCGACGCCACGCACCTGCAGGGCGGGGTGACCGCCTGGGCCAACCAGGTCGACAAGACGTTGCCGGTCTACTGACCGCCGTTCCCACCGCGTGCCTTCTCGAATCGGTCACCTGCGCTCGGTAATCTGGCCTGGTGAATACCGTCGAGCCGCCCGAACACGTGTTGAACACGTTCGGGCTCACCTCCCATCCGCCCGTCGCCATGGGCGAATCATGGATCGGTGGCTGGCGCGTCGGTGAGGTCGTGCTGTCGCTCGTGCCCGACCACGCGCGCGCCGCCTGGTCGGCCGCCGTCCGCGAGACGCTCTACGTCGAGGGCATGCGGATCGCACGCCCGTTCCGCGCCACCGACGGCCGCTACGTCGTCTCGGGTTGGCGTGCCGACACCTACATCGCCGGAACACCCGAGCCGCGCCACGACGAAGTGGTCCTCGTCGCCGACCGCCTGCACGAGGCGACCGCAACCCTCGAACGTCCGCGCTTCCTGCTGCAGCCGCCCGCGCCGCCGCACACCGACGTCGACGTCTTCACCGCCGCCGACCGCGCCGCGTGGGAGGAGGTCCCGTTGCGCTCGGCCCGTGCCGCGGGCATGGCCGAGCCGACCGCACCCGACGGGGTGCAGAGCGTCGAGATGCTGAGAACCCTTGCGAAGCTTCGCAAGCCGGTCGACCTGCCGTCCCAGGTCGTGCACGGCGACCTGTTCGGCACCGTGCTCTTCGCCGGTGCCGCGGCGCCCGGCATCACCGACATCGTCCCGTACTGGCGACCTGCTCCGTGGGCGGCCGCGGTCGCGGTGGTCGACGCCCTCGCCTGGGGCGGCGCCGACACCGAACTCATCCAGCGGTGGTCCGATCAGCCGGAGTGGCCGCAGATGATGCTGCGGGCGACGATGTTCCGTCTGGCCGTCCACGCGCTGCACCCGCGCTCGACCGCCGGCGCACTGCCCGGGTTGCAGCGGGTCGTCGAGCTGGTACGTTTGCTCGTATAACCGCAGCTCACAGCCCCGATCTGAGTTTGTCGGAGTTCTCACAGGGCCCTTGGGGTGAAGTGAGAACAACGTGACGGTCCGGTCACCTCGCGGAAAATCCGCGCAACACGCCCCCGGGATGCTTGGTCTCAGTCGCACGACACAGGTGTCGGCGTCCGATATGACAGTTCGCTGTCGTGTCGAGAAGACAGCCCGCACTGCTCGTGCAGTGACCACCAAGCATCGGAAGACGGGGACGAATGGCCTTCGCAGACCTCAGAACACAGCTCAAGCGTGACCACACGATCACCGACTGGGACCCGGAGGATCGCGTCGCCTGGGAGAACGGCAACGCCGCGATCGCCAAGCGCAACCTCGTCTGGTCGGTGATCTGCGAACACGTCGGCTTCTCCATCTGGTCGCTGTTCTCGGTGATGGCCCTGTTCATGGGTCCCGAGTACGGCATCAGCATGGATCAGAAGTTCGTCATCGCCGCGACCGCGACCCTCGTCGGCTCGTGCCTGCGCATTCCCTACACCCAGGCCACCGCGAAGTTCGGTGGACGCAACTGGGCCATCTTCTCCGCCATCGTGCTCCTCATCCCGACGGGCCTGACGATGATGCTGATGATGAACCCGGGCGAGTTCGGGTTCGGCTGGTTCCTCGCGGTCGCGGCCATCACCGGCTTCGGCGGCGGCAACTTCGCCTCCTCGATGACCAACATCAACGCCTTCTACCCGCAGCGACTCAAGGGCTGGGCGCTGGGCCTCAACGCCGGCGGCGGCAACATCGGCGTCCCGGTCGTCCAGGTCATCGGACTGCTGGTCATCTGGCTCTTCGCCGACCAGCCCGAGCTTGTCTGCGCGATCTACCTGGTGGCACTTGCGGTCGCGGGCATCGGCGCGGCGATCTACATGGACAACCTCGACCATCAGACCGCCAGCGGCAAGGCGATGATCGACTGCCTCAAGTACCGCGACACCTGGCTCATCTGCCTGCTCTACATCGGCACCTTCGGCTCGTTCATCGGTTTCGGTTTCGCGTTCAGCCAGGTCCTCAACATCAGCTTCACCTCTGCCGGCGCCTCCAAGCCCGCCCTCGCGGCGGCGCAGATCGCCTGGATCGGACCGCTTCTCGGCTCGCTGGCCCGTCCCTACGGCGGCAAGCTCGCCGACCGTATCGGCGGCGGCAAGGTGACGCTGTACTGCTTCATCGCGATGGCCGCGTCGGCGTCGATCCTCGTGATCGCCGGTATGTCGGCCGACGCCAACGGGAAGGTGATCAGCGGCGGTGTCCTCGCGGCCTTCATCACCGGCTTCATCCTGCTGTTCCTGATCTCCGGGATCGCCAACGGTTCGGTCTACAAGATCATCCCGACGATCTGGGAGCACAAGGCGCAGACGCTGTCGGGTCTGAACGCCTTCGGCAAGTCCACCTGGTCGCGCAGCATGTCCGGCGCGCTCATCGGCATCGCCGGTGCGGCCGGCGGCCTCGGCGGTGTCGGCATCAACCTGGTGCTGCGGTCCAGCTACAAGTCCAATCAGTCGGCGACGCAGGCATTCTGGGTGTTTCTCACCTTCTATGTGGTGGCCGCGGTGGTCACCTGGTGGTTCTACGCACGACGCCCGATCGTCGTCGGCGAGACCACCGACCTGCCGGTCGCGGAGACCGCAGGCACCACCGCCGGCACCGGCGAGCCGGTCACCAAGGAAGCGCTGGCCTGAGTTCACCCGCGGCGCAACCCGACCAACAGGCAAGGCACAGGGAGTAGACAATGAGCAGCGAGACCAGCACCGGCCGCAACACCGTCGTCGTGATTGGTCACGGCATGGTCGGCCACCGCTTCGTGCAGGAGATGCGCAAGCGTGACACCGACAACCGGTGGCGCGTCGAGATCGTCAGCGAGGAAGCCGATCCGGCCTACGACCGCGTGGGTCTGTCCTCCTACGTCGGTGCGTGGCAGCGCGATGCGCTCGCGCTGGACGGCAATACCTACGACGGTGACGATCTCGTCGTCACGCATCTGGGGGAGACCGTCACCGGCCTCGATCGGGCGCAGCGTCGGGTGGTGACCTCCGCGGGACGCGAGATCGACTACGACGCACTCGTTCTCGCGACGGGTTCCTACGCCTTTGTGCCGCCGGTGCCGGGGCACGACAACTCCAAGTGTTTCGTCTACCGCACACTCGACGACCTCGACGACATCCGGGCGGCCGCCGACACGGCCGGCCCGGGTGCGACGGGCGTCGTGGTCGGCGGTGGCCTGCTCGGGCTCGAGGCGGCCAACGCCCTGAAACTGATGGGCCTCAAGCCGCATGTGGTCGAGTTCGCACCGCGGCTCATGCCGATGCAGGTCGACGCCGGCGGCGGGGCGATCCTGAAGAACCTCGTCACCGACCTCGGCCTCGAGGTCCATACCGGCGTCGGCACCTCGGAGATCGCCGACGGCGAGAACGGTGGCCTGCGTGTCACGCTCTCGGACGAATCGCTGATCGACGCCTCGCTGGTCGTCTTCTCGGCCGGTGTCCGACCCCGCGATCAGCTCGCCCGCGACGCGGGCCTGGCGGTAGCGGAGCGCGGCGGTGTCCTCGTCGACACGAACTGCGTCACCGACGACGAGCACATCTTCGCCATCGGTGAGGTCGCCGCGGTCGAGGGTCGCTGCTACGGACTCGTCGCGCCCGGCTATTCGACGGCCGAGGTCGTCGCCGACCGCCTGCTCGGCGGATCGTCGACCTTCCCCGGCGCCGACCTGTCGACCAAGCTGAAGCTGCTAGGTGTCGACGTCGCCAGCTTCGGAGACGCGTTCGCGACCACGGAGAACGCGCTCGAGATCACGTACCACGACGCGGTCGCGGGCCGCTACGCCAAGATCGTCGTCAGCGACGACGCGAAGACCCTGCTCGGCGGCATCCTCGTCGGGGATGCCTCGGCCTACGCGCTGCTCAAGCCGATGGTCGGTCGCGAGATCCCCGGCGACCCCGCTGCCCTGATCGCTCCCGAGGGCGGCACCGGCGTCGGCATGGACGCGCTGCCCGACGATGCCGAGATCTGCTCCTGCAACGGGGTGTCGAAGGGCTCGATCTGCTCGGCCATCGCCGACGGCGCCTGCGACATCGCCGCGATCAAGGGCTGCACCTCGGCCGGCACCACCTGCGGCGGCTGCCTGCCGAGCATCAAGCAGCTCCTCTCCGCGTCGGGCGTCGAGCTCAGCACGTCGCTGTGCGATCACTTCGCCCAGTCGCGCGCCGAACTGTTCGAGATCGTCGCCGTCACCGGCATCCGGACCTTCTCCGAACTCATCGACCGCTTCGGCACCGGCCTGGGTTGCGAGATCTGTAAGCCGACCGTCGCCTCGATCCTCGCCTCCACGTCGAGCGATCACATTCTCGACGGCGAGCAGGCCGCCCTGCAGGACACCAACGATCACTTCCTCGCGAACATGCAGAAGAACGGCTCGTACTCGGTGGTGCCGCGCATGCCGGGCGGCGAGGTCACGCCCGAGCAGCTCATCGTCATCGGCGAGATCGCCCGCGACTACGGGCTGTACACCAAGATCACCGGCGGCCAGCGCATCGACCTGTTCGGCGCCCGCGTCGACCAGCTGCCCGAGATCTGGCGGCGCCTCGTCGACGCCGGGATGGAGTCCGGTCACGCCTACGGCAAGAGCCTTCGCACGGTGAAGAGCTGCGTCGGCTCCACCTGGTGCCGCTACGGCGTCCAGGATTCGGTCGGCATGGCGGTCTTCCTCGAGAAGCGATACCGGGGTCTGCGGTCGCCGCACAAGATCAAGTTCGGCGTCTCGGGATGCGCCCGCGAATGCGCGGAGGCCCGCGGCAAGGACGTCGGCGTCATCGCCACCGAGAACGGCTGGAACCTCTACGTCGGCGGCAACGGCGGTCAGAGTCCCAAGCACGCGCAGCTGCTGGCCAGCGGAGTGGATGACGACACGCTGGTCGCCTACATTGATCGGTACCTCATGTTCTACATCCGGACTGCCGACCGACTGCAGCGCACAGCCCCGTGGCTGGAGTCGCTCGACGGCGGTCTGGACCATCTCAAGGCCGTCGTCTGCGACGACAGCCTGGGGCTCGCCGCCGAACTCGAGGACGCGATGGCCCGGCACGTGGCCGGGTACACCGACGAATGGGCGGCGGTGCTCGACGACGAGGACAAGTTGAAGAGGTTCGTGTCGTTCGTGAACGCACCCGACGTGGTCGACCCGACCATCCGGTTCGCCGAATACGAACGTAAGGTGCCGGTGCTGCTCGACATGCCGCAGGTGCGTCCGGGAGCGGACGCGGACACCGGGCCGGTTGTGGACGCGGCGCCGGTGAAGGAAGGAGTGCCGACATGACCATCGCACCAGACGAGACCGGGCAGATGCCCGGGACGGTCGAGGGGAGTTGGATGCGGGCCTGCCCGATCGACGACCTGATCGTCGGCCGCGGCGTCGCGGTGCTCGGTCCGCGCGGTGAGCAGGCGGCGCTGTTCCGCCTGCCGGCCGCCGAGACCGACCGCGAGGCCGCACCCGGCCGTTCCCGCCTGTACGCCATCGGCAACATCGACCCGTTCGGCCGCGCCGCGGTCCTCTCGCGCGGACTCACCGGGGACCGCGCCGGCGAGCCGACGGTCGCCTCGCCGCTGGGCAAGCAGGTGTTCGCACTGCGGACCGGCGTCTGCCTGGACGACGAATCGGTCTCCGTGCCGAGCTACGGCGTGCGCGTCGTCGAGCGGATCGTCGAGGTGTTCTTTCCCGCGTGAACGCCATCAATCTTCCCGGTGACCCGACCGACCCGGACCCGTTGCCCGCCGACCCGCTACCACTGACCGGATTCACCATCGGCATCACCGCGGCGCGTCGTGCCGAGGAGTTCGCCGCACTGCTCGAACGACGCGGTGCCCGGGTGGTCCAGGCTCCGACGATTCGCATCCTGCCGCTCGTCGACGACACCGAACTCGAGCGGGTGACCGAGGAGATCATCGCCTCGCCGCCGCAGATCATGGTGGCGACCACCGGCATCGGTTTCCGCGGTTGGATCGAGGCGGCCGACGGCTGGGGCAACGCCGAGGACGTGCTGCGTTCGCTGTCGCAGAGCAGGCTGATCGCGCGCGGTCCCAAGGCGAAGGGCGCCATCCGCGCCGCGGGACTGCGCGAGGAGTGGTCGCCGGAGAGCGAGTCCTCCTCGGAGGTGCTCGACCACCTGCTCGCCGAGGGCGTCGAGGGTGTGCGGATCGCCGTCCAGCTGCACGGCGCGACGAGCGAATGGGAACCGCTGCCGGACTTCTGCACCGTCCTGCGGGCCGCGGGCGCCGTGGTCGTGCCGATCCCGGTCTACCGCTGGAACATGCATCCCGACGTGGCGCGCATCGACAAGATGATCGCGCAGGTGCTGCGCGGTGACCTCGACGCGATCACCTTCACCAGTGCGCCGGCGGCGGCGTCGATCCTCACCCGCGCCAAGGAACTCGGCAAGCTGCAGCAGTTCGTGCACGCACTGCGCACCGCGGTCCCGGTGATGTGTGTGGGATCGGTGACCGCGAGTCCGCTGGAGGCGCTGCAGATCCCGACGACGTATCCGCGCCGGTTCCGGCTCGGCGCGCTCGCGCGCCTGATCACCGACGAGCTCCCGCGCCGCGCCCACGTGCTGCGAGTCGCCGGACACGACACCGCGATCCGCGGGCAGGCCGTCGTCGTCGACGGCGAGCTGAAGGACCTGTCGGCGACGGGCCTGCTGCTGTTGAAACTGCTCGCACGCAATCCCGGTCGGGTGGTGTCGCGGCAGGAGATGCTCGCGGTGCTGCCCGGCGACAGTTCCGACACCCACGCCGTCGAGGTTGCGGTCGCGCGACTCCGTGCGGCGCTGGGGGATTCGAAGATGGTCCAGACCGTCGTCAAACGCGGTTACCGCCTGGCCGTCGACCTCGAGTACGACGCCGAAGACGAATGACTGCCGAAGACAATGACCAGGTCCAGGGGAGGACACATGCGAGACAACCACGTCCGGCTCCCGCACGGCGACCGCCTGCGCGACGTCAGTCCGGTGCTGGTCGCCCACGGCACCCGTAACCCGCACGGCGTCAACGTGATCGCCGAGATCGCCGAGGCTGTTGGCGCGCGGATCGGGCTCACCCGTACCGCCTTCGTCGACGTGCTCGGACCGACGCCCAGCGAGGTGATCGCCGATCTCGACAAGCCCGCGGTCCTGGTGCCGGCCTTCCTCGCATCGGGGTACCACGTTCGCAAGGACATCCCCGAACACGTCGCTCTGGGGGGTCGAACCGACACCGTCGTGACCCGTGCGCTAGGCCCCGACCCGTCGATCGCCGCGGTGGCGCGGCTCCGACTCGCCGAGGCCGGCTGGGAACCGGGCGACGCGGTGGTCCTGGCCGCCGCCGGATCGTCGGATCAGAGTGCTTGCGGCCAGGTGCATCTGGCTGCACGGCAACTCGAGTCGCTGATCGGCGGCCGCGTGGAGGTCGGGTTCATCACGACCGCGCAACCGTCGGTGCCCGAGGCGATCGAGAGGGCGCGCCGCACCGGACGCCGCGTCGTGGTCGCCAGTTACCTGCTCGCGCCGGGACTGTTCCACCAGCGGCTCGAGACCTACGGCGCCGACGCGGTGGCCGCGCCCCTCGGACCCGACCCGCGCATCGTCGACCTCATCGTCACGCGCATGCGTGCCGCGATCAGCCCGTACCGACGAACCCCGGTGCCGCGCCTCGTCTGACCCGTCGGCGCTAGGGGATGGCCCACCGGCACTCACGCAACCGGATTCGTCCGCCGACGATCGGAACGCCCTCCGCGGCAAGCCGTTCGAGCTGACGGTTCGCGAGATGAGGTGCGGGACGGCCGCTCGCGGGGACGACCCGATGCCACGGGAGGTCGGCGGTGTCGGTGCGCATGATCCAGCCGACGATGCGGGCGCTGGACAACCCGGCCGCGCCGGCCAGGTCGCCGTAGGTGCTCACCTGACCGACCGGGATCTCCGCGACCAGGGCGCGGACGGCTTCCACCTGCTCCTCGGTGATCGCAGCCATCGGGGCCCTAGAGCAGGGAGCGGATCAGCGACGCGGACAATTCCGGTTCCAGGAACGGCACCATGTGCGCGCAGTCGACGTGGTGCACGGTCACGTCGTCACCGCGTTCGCTCGCGCAGGCCTCCAGGAACGCCGGCCGCACGAACGGCGGCTGCACCTGACCGGCGACGACGATGTGCGTCGGCACGCCCGGCGGCGGTAGGACTGCGGGCCTGGCCATCTCGCTCCACGACGCGGCGGCCGCGGGTGCGCTGACCCGCCAGCCCACCCGGCCGTGCGGGCGGGGGATGAGGTGCTCGGTGAGCTCGGCCTCGAGGATGTCGTCGGGCACGTCCGCCCAGCCTTCGGCGCGTTTGGCCGAGCGTGCGGCGTCGGCGCTCGCGTAGTCCCAGTTGTCGAGACTGTCGGTGGCGACCTGGAGCGCGAACTCGAGGTCGAGGCCCTGGGCGGGGTCGAGGAGGACGAGTCCCTTGACGGCGTCCGGCCGGCGATTGGCCAGGTGTAGCGCCAGCGCACCGCCGAACGAGTGGCCCACGATGACGATCGGCCGCCCGGCCGGGACGTGATCGTCGAGCACGGCGGACAGTGCACGAACATGATGCTCGATGCTCCACGGCGGACGCCACGGCGAACGACCGTGGCCGATGAGATCGGGAGCGACGATGCGGACACCGCTCAGGTTCTGCGCCAGCGGCTCCCAGCGACGACCGTGGCCGGTGAGACCGTGGATCGCGAGGACCGTGTCGCCCTCCGCCGAGCCGCCGCCGAAGACATACGTGTTGAGAGCTGTCACCCGTCCATCCTGCCGTATGCGCGGGTCGCGAGCCCGACCCACCCGCACCGACACCTCGGGCCGCCGGAGTCGTCGGTGCCGCATGATTCGATGGAGCCCATGAGTCGGAAACCGGGCACCCAGGCGTCGCGCAGCGCCCTGCGCGCACGGCTCGTCGCGGCGCCCGAGGCCGCGGACCGTCCCCGTGAGTGGCCGCCGGCGATCGCGCAGGTCATCGACCCTGCAGCCAGCATCCCGGCCGGCGAGGAGGAGCAGGCGTGGCGTCCGGTCCGGGTCCACGGCGGACCGGGCAGCGGCAAGACCGCCCTGATCGTCGACGCGGCCGTCGCGCGTCTGCTCGATCCCGCGACCGATCCCGAATCGGTCCTGGTTCTGGCCTCGAGCCGCCGCGCGGCGGTCGCGTTGCGCGAGGAGATCACCCGGCGCGTGCTCTCGGCCAACGCGACCGGGCGGCGCGTGCTGGGCGGAGCGCTCCGCGAACCCCTCGTGCGTACCGTGCACTCCTACGCCTTCGCGATCCTGCGCCTCCAGGCGAGTGCGCACGGCAACCCGCCCCCGCGGCTCATCACCGGCTCCGAACAGGACGTCGTGCTGCGCGAGCTGCTGGCCGGCGACATCGAGGACGGTGCGGAGTACTGGCCCGCACATCTACGGCCGGCACTCGGCACCGACGGCTTCGCGCAGGCCCTGCGCGACCTGATGATGCGGGCCGCCGAACGCGGCGTCGGCCCGGAAGAACTCGCGGCGCTGGGTCGCGAACACAAACGCCCCGAGTGGACCGCCGCGGCCCGTGCCTACGCCCAGTACGAGCAGAACATGCTGCTGCGCGGCGCGGTCGGACTCGAGACGCCCGGTGCATCGGCACCGGCGGTCGACGCCGCCGAACTGATCGGTTCGGCGCTGTCGGCCTTCGCGACCGACCCCGAACTGCTCAGCGGCGAACGCCGCCGCATCCGCCACCTGCTCGTCGACGACGCGCAGCATCTGGATCCGCAGGCGGCACAGCTGATCCGGCTGGTCGGCACCGGCACCACCTCGACGATCATCGCGGCCGACACCGATCAGTCGGTCTTCGGATTCCGCGGGGCCAGCCCACGTTTCGCCGACGGGCTCGCCGAGGCGGGATCCGAGCGCGACATCGTGCTCGAACACGACTTCCGCTCCCACCCCGATCTCGCGCGCCTGGGACGTGCGATCGCCGCACGGCTCCCCGGGGCGCGCCCGCACGCGTATCCGCAACCGGTGCAGACCGAATCCGCCGCTGGCGTGCCACGCGACGCCGCGGCGGTGCGCGTGTACGGCTCGGCGGCCAAGGAGGCCACCGCGATCGCCGATCTGCTGCGCCGCGCGCACCTGTTCGACGGCGTGCCGTGGTCGCAGATGGCCGTGATCGTCCGGTCGGTGTCCCTCGCCCTGCCTCCGCTGCGGCGCGCGTTCCGGTCGGCGGGTGTCCCGGTGACCACCCCGGCCAGCGACCTGCCGCTGCACCGCCAGCGTGCGGTGATCGCGCTGATGCTGGTGCTGCGCGTGGTCGCCGCCCGCCGCGAGGACCCGTCGACGCGGAGCGAGGCGACCCCGCAGCGCGAGCTGTTCACCACCGAGGACACGCTCACGTTGCTGTCCGGCCCGGTGGGAGCGGCCGATCCCGGCGCGATGCGGCGCCTGCGGCGTGGCATCCGACGCCTCGACGAGAAGAACGACCCGACGGCTCAACCGGATTCGCTGACCTCGCTCACCCGCGCACTCCTCGACCCCGAGCTCGGTGCGCGGTACCGCCGTGCCCTGACCGAGACCGAGGCGGCGCCGCTGGCCCGCGTACTCGACGTCGTGGCCGCCGGGCAGCGGGCACATGATGCCGGCCGCGGCGTCGAGGAGACGCTGTGGGCGGCCTGGCAGGCCACCGGTCTGGAACGACGCTGGGCGGCGTCGGCGGTCCGGGGCGGCCCGGCCGGGGAGCAGGCCGACCGCGACCTCGATGCCGTGATGGCGATGTTCGAGGCGGCGGCCAACTTCGCCGACACCCTGCCCGCCGCCGGTCCGGCCGGATTCGTCCACTACCTCTCCCAGCTGCAGATTCCGCGTGACAGCCGAACCGCCACGGCGGCAAGCGAATCGGTGACCGTTCTGTCGGCGCACGCCGCGGTGGGCCGGGAGTGGGAGGTCGTCGCGGTCGCCGGGGTCCAGGACGGGCTGTGGCCGTCGCTACGCAGCCGGGGTGGCGTGCTCTCCACCGGCGCGCTGGTCGACATCCTCGACGGCATGGACGCCGGCGCGGTCGACACCGTCGCGCGCGGCGCCACCGCACTGGCCGACGAGCGGCGGCTGTTCCTGGTCGCCTGCACGCGTGCACGCAGCAGGCTCCTCGTCACGGCGGTGGAGGACGGCAGCGGCGACGCCTCGCCGTCCCGCTTCCTCACCGAACTGGCCGATCTCGTCGACGATCCCGACGACGAAGCGCCCCAGGCCGAGCTCCGGCTCGACCCCGGCGTGGACCGCGTGCTGTCGCTCCCGTCACTGGTCGCGACCCTGCGTTCGGTGGTCATGGGCGGTGCCCACGAGCCCGATGACCGGACCCGGGCCGCCGCCCGCCTGCTCGCCGAACTCGCCGACTCCGACATCCCCGGCGCCCACCCGCGCGACTGGTTCGGGCTCGCCGAACCCAGCACCGACGCGCCGCTGTGGACGCCGGACACCGGACCCGTCGTGCTGTCGCCGTCGAATGTCGAGGCGTTGAACCGGTGTTCGCTGCGTTGGGTGCTGGAACGGAACGGCGGCCGAGACGGTGACGGTACGCCCGCGCTCACCGGAAGCCTGGTCCACACGCTCGTGCAGGCCGTTGCGGGACAGCTGGATCCGGCCGAGGTGACCGCGGCGCTGCGCGGGATCTGGGACCGGGTCGACACCGGTGCGGGTTGGTACTCGGCCCGGGAACTCGAACGCGCCGAGAGCATGCTCGGCCACTTCCGCGACTGGCTGCGGATCTCTCGTGCCGACCTCGAGGAGGTGGGTGTCGAATTGCCGGTCGACGCAACCGTTCCCGGCGGTCCCACCGGTGATCCCGACTCCGCGGATGCACCCGACGTGCGTCTGCGCGGCCGCGTCGACCGCCTCGAGACCGACTCGGCCGGACGCCCGGTGGTGGTCGACGTCAAGACGTCGAAGAACGCGATCACCAAGGCCGAGGCCGACGAGCACGCCCAGATGGCGGCCTATCAGGTCGCGCTGGCCCACGGGGGAGTGCCGCAGTTCGGAGATGTCCCGCCGGGTGGCGCACGTCTGGTCTACGTGTCCACCGCGAACCGCAATTCCGGTGCGGCCGAACGTGTCCAGTCGCCGCTGACACCGGAGATGCTCGACGAGTGGATCGGCGTCGTGCGCCGGGCCGCGCGGGCGAGCATCGGCCCGACCTTCCACGCGACACCCAACCCGGGCTGCGTGCACTGCAACCTCACCACCAGCTGCCCCGCGAAGATCCCCGGAAAGGCGGTGACCGATGACTAGCGCACCGACGACCGGCCGGACGCTGATCGGCGCGAAATCGCTGGCCGCGGCGCTCGGCCTTCCCGACCCGACCCCGGAACAGGTCGCGGTCATCGAGGCGCCGGTCGAACCGATGCTCGTCGTCGCCGGTGCCGGTGCGGGCAAGACCGAGACGATGGCCTCGCGGGTGGTGTGGCTCGTCGCCAACCAGGTCGTGGCCCCCGACGAGATCCTCGGACTCACTTTCACGCGCAAGGCCGCCAGCGAGCTCGGCGCACGCATCCGGCGTCGCCTGTCCATGTTGTCGGGCGCGCCCGCACTGCGGACCTGGGACCCGGACGGGACGCTGGCCGCGCGCTTGCGCGGCGCGGACCCCGAGGTCAGCACCTATCACGCCTACGCCGGCCGGCTGATCGCCGACTACGGTCTGCTGCTGCCCGTCGAACCGTCGTCGACGCTGCTCACCGAGACCGAACTGTGGCAGCTCGCCTTCTCGCTCGTCTCGTCGTGGCCGGGGGAGCTGAACACCAAGAAGGTTCCCGCCGGCGTCACCGAGTCGGTCCTCAAGCTGTACGGCGAGATGTCCGAACATCTCGTCGACATCGACGATCTCACCGAGGCGGGGTCGCGACTGTACGAGCTCATCGACACCCTGCCGAAAGGACCCAAGCAGCGCGACAAGCCGACGCAGGCGCTGCTGAAGGTCAAGGAGGTCATCGACGAACGGCGCGAACTGATCCCGATGGTCATCGCCCTCGGCGAGACGATGCGGGCGCAGTCCTCACTCGACTTCGGCAGCCAGATGTCACTCGCCGCAAAGCTCGTCGTGTCCAACCCGGAGGTCGTGTCCGCCGAGCGCACGGCGTTCCGCGCGGTCCTCCTCGACGAGTACCAGGACACCGGACACTCGCAGCGCGTCTTGCTGTCGACCCTGTTCGGCGGCCACGACCCGTCGCGTGAGTCGGTCGCCGTCACCGCGGTCGGTGACCCGATCCAGTCGATCTACGGCTGGCGCGGCGCGTCGGCGGCGAATCTGCCGCGATTCGCCCGGGACTTCCCCCGCCCCGACGGCACGCCCGCCGAACGTCGCGAGCTCCTCACGAGCTGGCGCAACGCGGCGCAGGGCCTCCGCCTGGCCAACCAGATCTCGGAGGAACTGCGGCGCCGCGGCATCCCGGTCTCCATCCTTCGACCCCGCCCCGACGCTCCTCACGGCACCGCGACCATCGCCCTCACCGAGACCGTTCTCGACGAACGGAACTGGATCGCCGACGAGGTCGAGCGGCGCTATCGTGCGGCCGAGACCGCCGGTGAGGCACCGCCGACCACGGCGATCCTGGTGCGGCGCAACGAGGATTCAGCTCCGCTGGCTGCGGAGCTGGAGAGCCGCGGCATCCCCACCGAGGTCGTCGGTATCGGCGGGTTGCTGCACGTCCCGGAGATCGAGGACATCGTCGCGACCCTGCGCGTGATGGCCGACCCGATGGCCGGCACCGCGGTCATGCGGCTCCTCACCGGCGCCCGCTGGCGCCTGGGGGCCAAAGACCTTGCCGCCCTGTGGCGCCGGGCCACCACGCTCGCCGCCGAGAGTTACGCGGAGGCGGGTGGCGTCGTCACCAGCCGCGAGCAACTCGACGCCGCGCTCGACGCGGTGCTGCCCACCGAGATCGTCGATCGCGCCGGAATCGCCGACGCCGTCGTCGATCCGGGTGATCCGACCGACTACAGCCCGGAGGGATACGCCCGCATCCGGGCGTTCGGCGCGCAGCTCGAATCCCTTCGCCGCCGCATCGGACAACCACTGCCCGAACTCGTCGCCGATGTGGAGAACACCATCGGCGTGGGGGTCGAGGCGCAGATCCGGGCCCGGCGCATGCGCGGTGCGATCACCGGTCGTGAACACCTCGACGCCTTCGCCGACTACGTCAGCCACTACGCCGATCGTCCCGGCGCGAATCTGCCTGGGCTGCTGGCGTTCCTCGACGCCGCCGAGTCCATCGAGAAAGGTCTCGAACCCGGCAAGATCGAGGTCGCCGAACAGCGCGTGCAGATCCTCACCGTGCACGCGGCCAAGGGGCTGGAATGGGACGTCGTGGCGATCCCGCACCTGGCCAAGGGCATCTTCCCGAGCGCCAAGGCCGACACCACGTGGCTGGGCAGCGCGCGCGAGCTGCCCGCCGACCTGCGCGGCGACCTCGCGATCCCGGCCGAGTCGGCCGACGGCACGCCCGAGGGCTTCCCGCTGCTGAAGATCGACACCGTCGGCGACCGCAAGCAACTCGAGGACGCCCTGTCCGACCACAAGGCGGCGATCGGCGAACGACGCCTCGAGGAGGATCGGCGCCTGCTCTACGTCGCCCTCACCCGCGCACGGCACGACCTGCTGATCTCCGCCCACCACTGGTCGGAAACCGGCGACAAGCCGCGCGGCGGCTCGGATTTCTTCGACGAGCTGATGGTCGCCATCGACGAGGCGATCACCGATCCGGCCGTCGACTCGACCGGCCTGTCGATCGCGGTGCGCAACCCGCCGCCCGCCGAGGATGCGACCAATCCGCTTGCCGAACGCGTTGTGGCGCAGCCATGGCCGCGTGATCCGCTCGCCGGCCGGCGCGACGCGGTGCAGGCGGCCGCAGACCTCGTCCTCGACGCCATCACCGCCCGCGAGGCGCCCGCGCTGTTCGAGGCGCCGGACGCCTCGGACGGTCCGGAGATGCTGCCGATGCCGCCGGACCCGGAGGACGAGGTGGCGGCGTGGGAGGCGGAGGTGTCGGCCCTGCTGGCCGAACACCATCAGGCCAACCAGGCGCTCGTCGAGGTGACGCTGCCGACGCACCTCTCGGTCAGCCAGCTCGTCGAACTCGACGCCGACGAGGCCGAGTTCGCGCGCCGGCTCCGCCGACCCACACCTTTCCGGCCCAACCCGATGGCGCGGCGCGGCACCGCATTCCACGCCTGGGTGGAACGCTGGTTCGGCGCGACCCGGCTGCTCGACATCGACGAACTGCCGGGCGCCGCCGACGCCACGGCCAGCCCCGACGCCGATCTCGACGCGCTCCGCGACGCTTTCCTCGCCTCGCGCTGGGCCAACCGCAGCCCCACGGAGGTGGAGGTGCCGTTCGAGACCGTGATCGGCGGCATCGTCGTGCGCGGCCGCATCGACGCGGTCTTCGCCGAGAAGGACGGGTCGTGGACGGTCGTCGACTGGAAGACCGGCGTCGTACCAGAACCGGCGAAACGGGAATCGCTGTTCATCCAGCTGGCCGCCTACCGGATCGCCTGGGCGCAGCTGGCCGGTGTGCCGGTGGAGAAGGTGCACGCAGCCTTCCACTACGTGCGTGACGGACACACCCTGGAGGCCGACGACCTGCCCGACGAGGCCACGCTCGCCGCCAAGCTCGCCAAATGAGCCCTCGCGCCGCCGGGTGGGTTACATTTCAGCGTGTGAGCGAACTCCAGGAGCGCAAGCGTGGCAGTGCGTAACCGCTTCCGCGGCCGCTTCGGATCAGACGCCGAACTGGCCAACCGGCCCGACCATGCACTGGTCGGCGTCGTCCGTATCCCCGAGCTGCAGCAGAGCCCCGCCCGCGCGATCGGACGCCGCGTGCTCTGGGCATGTCTCGCGCTGTTCTTCACCTCGGTGGTCGTCTGGCTCGATCGTGAGGGATATCGGGACGCGCAGAACAGCGAGCTGTCCTATCTGGACGCGCTGTACTACTCGGCGGTCACCCTGTCGACGACCGGCTACGGCGACATCACGCCGATCAGTCCCTTCGCCCGCTTCATCAACATCATCATCATCACGCCGCTGCGTGTGCTGTTCCTGATCGTGCTGATCGGCACCACCCTCGAGGTGCTCACCGAACGGTCCCGGCAGGCGCTCAAGATCCAGCGTTGGAGGAATTCCGTGCGCAATCACACCGTCGTCATCGGCTACGGCACCAAGGGCCGCACCGCGGTCGACGCCATGCGCGGCGACGGCATCAAGCCATCCGAGATCGTGGTCGTCGACTCCGATCCGACCGTGCTGGAGTCGGCCGCCTCCAACGGGCTGGTCACGGTCCGGGGCGACGCCACCAAGTCCGACGTGCTGCGCCTCGCCGGTGTCGCCCACGCCGCGAGCATCGTGGTCGCCACCAGTCGCGACGACACCGCCGTCCTGGCGACTCTCACCGCACGCGAGATCAACCCGCGGGCCAAGATCGTGGCGTCGATCCGGGAGTCGGAGAACACCCACCTCATGCGGCAGTCGGGCGCGAACTCGGTGGTGGTGTCCTCGGAGACGGCCGGGCGTCTGCTCGGCATCGCGACGATGACCCCGTCGGTGGTCGAGGTGATCGAGGATCTCCTCACTCCCGATGCGGGTTACGCCATCGCCGAACGCGAGGTCGACCCGACGGAGACCGGCGGCTCGCCCGCCCACACCCGCGACATCGTGCTCGGCGTCGTCCGCAACGGGGTGCTGCACCGCGTCGACGACAGCGAGGTCGAACAGATCGAGGTCGGCGATCGGCTGCTGTACGTCCGCAAGAGTCCCGGCGACGACTGAGCCCCGGAAACGACCGGCCGCGTCGCACCGAGTACCCCGCACCGACCACCGAAAAGGGACACACCGACGTGCACTTCGAACTGGTCCAACAGCCGCTGCTGTCGCGCGCGAGCTTCCACCGCGCCGACGAGATCCGCGACGACGCCGAGCGGATGCTGGCGGGATGGCCACAGGCGAAGGTACTGCTCATCGACTCCAACGGTCGGTACCCGGTCGGGGAGTCCGGTGTGCTGCACTGGGTTCCGGCGACCACCGTCGCCGATGCGCCGCCTGCCGACGCGGTGATCCTCGGCATCGTGGACGGCGTCGACCGGTGGGCGCGCCGCGTCGACCACATCGACGGACCCACCGACGACGCGCGTCGTGGCGCGGTATATCTGACGCCGGACGAGGCGGGCCTGCTCGTCACTGCGCTGGGAATCCTGAATTGGCATGAGACGGCAAGTCATTCGCCGGTCGACGGGTCGGCGACCCAGCCGGCGCGTGGCGGTTGGGTGCGTCGGAGCGTCCAGTCCGGCCGGGACGAGTTCCCGCGCACCGATCCTGCCATCATCACCGTGGTCCACGACGGCGCCGACCGGATCCTGTTGGGACGCCAGGCCGTCTGGCCCGATGGCTGGTATTCGACGCTCGCCGGGTTCGTCGAACCGGGGGAGTCGCTCGAACAATGTGTACTGCGCGAGGTACACGAAGAGGTCGGCATCGTGGTTCGCGAACCGCGCTACCTGGGCAGTCAGCCGTGGCCGTTCCCTCGCTCGCTGATGCTCGGCTTCGCCGCGATCGGCGATCCCGCCGACGAACTCGCCTTTCTCGACGGTGAGATCGGCGATGCGCAGTGGTTCCATCGCGACGAGGTGCGCGAGGCGCTGTCGCGGGACGGGTGGACGCGTGCCGATCCCGGGCCCGACGGCGAGGCGCCCCGGTTGCAGCTGCCCGGATCGATCTCCATCGCACGCACGCTGATCGAGTCCTGGGCCGCGGCCCGGTAACCACGCCGCGCACCCCGGAGACGAGAAACCCGGGTCCGGCGAGGGCCGGCCCGGGTCTCAGGTCACGAGATCAGACGCCGAGCTTCTTCTTGACCTCGGCGATCGAGGGATTGGTCGCGGTCGTGCCGTCGGCGTAGAGCACGGTCGGGACGACGTGGTTGCCGCCGTTGACGCTGCCCACGAAATCGGCGGCATCCGGGTTCAGCTCGATGTCGATCTCCTGCCAGGGGATACCACTCGCCTTCAGTCCGGTCTTCAGGCGGGCGCAGTAACCACACCACGAGGTGGTGTACATGGTCAGTTCGCCGGTGTCGGAGTTACGGGCGCCGGCCTCGTCGTCGATCACGTTGCTCATGACTGCCATAACACCACGCATGCGCGGGCTGTTCCCGCCGGCGCATGCGATCGACGACGTGGGACGCGTCACCCACAAGCCCGATCGCCGGTCCGAAAGAGCGTCGGTGGGTGGTGACATAGTGGAGTCCGTGCGCCACCCGACCTTCCCCGCGAACCCCGATGCCCGCTCCCGCGATGCCGGCGCGGTCGAGGGACTCGACCCGGAGCAGTCCGCGGCCGTCCTCGCACCGCGCGGCCCGGTATGTGTGCTGGCCGGCGCGGGTACGGGCAAGACGCGCACCATCACGCGCCGCATTGCCCACCTCGTCGACACCGGGCAGGTGAATCCCGGCCAGGTCCTCGCGGTCACGTTCACCGCCCGCGCGGCGGGTGAGATGCGGACCCGGTTGCGGAGCCTCGGCGTCGGCGGCGCCACCGGCAACGTCGCCGCCCAGACCTTCCATGCCGCGGCGATGCGGCAGCTGCGCTACTTCTGGCCGCGCGCCTTCGGTGATGCCCGGTGGGAGCTGCTCGACAACAAGTTCCCGCTCATCTCGCGCGCCGCGCGCCGCGCCGGACTCGACACCGCGACCGACACCCTGCGCGACCTGTCGTCGGAGATCGAATGGGCCAAGGCCACGCTGATCTCGCCGGAGAACTACGTCGAGGCGGTCGGGCGCCTCGGACGCGAGTCACCCGCGCCCCCGCAGAAGGTCGCCGCGGTGTACGGCCATTACGAGGACTCCAAGGTCTCGCCGGACGGCGATCGCCTTCTCGACTTCGACGACATGCTCATCTACATGACGCAGATCCTGACCATCGAACCCGGCGCGGCCGACGAGTTCCGCTCGCGTTACCGGTGTTTCGTCGTCGACGAGTACCAGGACGTGACGCCCGTCCAGCAGGGTCTTCTGGACGCCTGGCTCGGCGAGCGCGACGACCTGACGGTCGTCGGCGACGCCAATCAGACGATCTACACGTTCACCGGCGCGTCCCCGAACTACCTGCTCGACTTCAGCCGCCGCTTCCCGGAGGCGACGGTCGTCCGGCTGGAACGCGACTACCGGTCCACGCCCGAAGTCGTCGACCTCGCCAATCGCGTGATCGGCGCCGCGCGCGGGCGCATCGCCGGCACCCGGCTCCGTCTCATCGGCCAGCGCCCGTCCGGTCCGCAGCCGCAGTTCGCCGAGTACGACGACGAGCCGGCCGCCGCCACGTCGATCGCGATCGAGATCAAGCACCTCATCAAGGCGGGTGTCGCGCCGTCGGAGATCGCGATCCTCTACCGCGTCAACGCCCAGTCGGAGAACTACGAGCAGGCGCTGACCGAGGCCGGCATCCCGTATCAGGTGCGCGGTGGCGAGGCGTTCTTCGCGCGGACCGAGGTGCGTCAGGCGATGCGGCAGATCGCGACGGTGGCCAACCGCGAGGTGAAGCCCGGTGTGACGACGATCGACGTCGTGCGCGCGGTCCTCGGCGAACTCGGGCTCACCGAGGAGGAACCGTCGGGTGCGCAGGCGCGCGCCCGGTGGGAGTCGCTGAAGGCGCTGGTGCAGCTCACCGAGGACATGGTCGCCGAGAACCCCGATCTCACGTTGCCGCAGCTGTCCGCAGAACTCACGACCCGGTCCGAGGCTCGCCACCCGCCGACGGTCCAGGGCGTCACCCTGTCGTCGCTGCACGCGGCCAAGGGACTCGAATGGGATGCGGTCTTCCTGGTGGGGCTGACCGACGGATCGTTGCCGATCAGTCAGGCCATCAAGGGTTCGTGGGAGGACGTCGAGGAGGAGCGCCGACTGTTCTACGTGGGCGTGACGCGTGCCCGCGAGCACCTACATCTGTCGTGGGCCCTCGCCCGCAACGAGGGTGGCCGCGCCCGTCGTCGGTCCCGATTCCTGACCGATCTCATCCCCGACGATTCGCCGGCCTCGAAGATCGCGAAAGAACGTACGCCCCGCAAGGGACCCACATGCCGCGTCTGCGGCTCGCGGTTGATGGATTCGACGGCGACGCTGCTCGGTCGGTGCGCGGGGTGTCCGTCGGACCTGGACGAGAACCTCCTGGTCGCACTCAAGGAGTGGCGCCGGGCCCGCGCCCAGGCGAAAAAGGTCCCGCCCTTCGTGGTCTTCTCCGACAAGACGCTCACCGCGATCGCCGAACAACGGCCCACGGACACCGCTGCGCTGGTGTCGATCTCGGGGATCGGGGCGCAGAAACTCGACGAGTACGGCGAGGATCTCCTCGATCTCGTCAAAACCGCAGGTCAAAAATAGGTTGTGCGCTTTCTGGCGTACCGTTTAGGCTGATCTCCGTCAGCACACGGGTGGGAAACACTCTTGTGCCCACCAGGAGCCCATCGCTCATGTGGGAGCCGTCGAGAAGAGAGAGGAGCGGATCAGTGAACGGAAGCACCGTGAACCAGGCCGGCATCGCCGTGCCTGCGGCCAAGCCGAATCAGGCACACGCCGTCGTTCTGCGCGCCCGTCGCAACCGCTCCTGGCTGCCTGCAGTCTGCGCACGTCCGGTCGCCACTCGCGCGACCATTCCGGCACCGCCGGCCGACGCAGCGGCCCTCCCGGCGATCGCACAGCCCGCAGCGGCAGTGCATCCGGCAGCAGTCGCCGCGGCGGCAGCAGCGCACGTAGCGCCGCCGGCAACAGCTGCAGCAGCCCCCTCGCCGCATGGGTTCCCCGTACCGACACCGATTCTCCGGAGTTAGACCTCCGAGAACTTCGGGCCACGGGCGAATCGCAGAGGCGAAACCCGTGGCCCTCTTTTTGTCACCGAGCATCATCCCGGCAGGGATTCTCGGACCGGCAGCCACATCGAGGACATGGGTCACCAATCCCAAACGAGCAGATGTGGAGAAACCAATGACTGTCGATTGCGTACTCGAGTCCTGTCTCTCGGCGGACCGCGCAGCGACCGCCCAGCTCGACCTTCCCTGCCAGGTGGCCGACGCCGACCTGTGGTTCGCCGACAATCCCCGCGACCTCGAGCGTGCCAAGGCAATGTGTGCCGACTGCCCGCTGAAGACCCAGTGCTTGCAGGCGGCCCTGGATCGCGCCGAGCCCTGGGGCGTGTGGGGCGGCGAGATCTTCGAACGCGGCGCGGTGATCGCACGCAAGCGGCCTCGCGGCCGGCCGCGGAAGAACGCAGCCTGAGACAGAGAACAGCGACGCCGCGAGCAGTTGCTCGCGGCGTCGCTGTTCTGGTCGGGGGGATCAGTCGCCCAGACCGGGCACCCATTCCTCCATGATGGCGCGGTACGGTGCGTGCGCCTCGAGCTGCGAGGCGATCCCGACACAGCCGCCGAGCACACGGAACACCATCACGAACCGCTTGGGCACGTTGAGGTTCCGCGAAGTCTTGTAGACCTCGCCGCGCACGTCGGTCGCCTTGCCCGCGGCACGCTGCATCCACTTGCGTGTGAAGTGGAACGACTCGGAGTACAGCGGGTCGACGTACGGCCGCAGGTACGCCTCGAGGTCGGCGCTGGTGACCTTCGACGCATGCGACGGGCGGATGAACTCCGCCTCGACCATCAGTTCCTTGAGTTCGTCGTACTTCTTGTCGCGGGCGAGTCGCAGGATCGGCCCGGTCTCCGGAGGCAGTCCGCCGGGGTAATGGCCGACCGCACCGAAGTCGAGGACGCCGAACCGGCCGTCATCGGCGATGAAGAAGTTGCCCGGATGCGGATCGCCGTGGAGCAAGCCGACCCGGTAGGGCGAGCTGACCTCGAACTCGGCCATCTTCGCGGCCGCGTTGTCGCGGGTCTTCTGGTCGCCGGTCGTGATGACCTTCGACAGCGCGATCCCGTCGACCCACTCCGAGACCACGACCTTGGGTGCGCTCGCGATCACCTTGGGGATCAGGAAGTCCGGATGCCCGTCGTACACCTTGGCGAAGGCCCGCTGGTTCTCGGCTTCGCCGAGGTAGTCGAGTTCGGCCTCGGTGCGGTCGATGAGTTCGTCCATCATCGCCTTGACGTCGGTGCCCGGCGACAGCCGCTGCAGCAGTCCCGACATGCGCGACAACGTCTTCAGGTCCGCCTTGAGCGCGTGGTCGGCGCCCGGGTACTGGACCTTGACTGCGACCTCGCGCCCGTCGGACCACACACCCTTGTGCACCTGGCCGATTGACGCCGACGCCGCCGGCTCGTCGGAGAACTCCTTGAAGCGCTCACGCCAGCGGGTACCGAGCTGCTGGTCGAGCACCTTGTGGACCTTGTCGGCCGACATCGGCGGTGCTTCCGCCTGGAGCTTGGTGAGTGCCTCCCGGAACGGTTCACCGAATTCGTCGGGGATCGCGGCTTCCATGATCGACAGCGCCTGGCCCACCTTCATGGCGCCGCCCTTGAGCTCACCGAGGACCGCGAACAGCTGTTCCGCGGACTTCTCGAGGAGTTCCTGGTTGACCTCGTCCTTGTCTTTGCCGACCATGCGCTTGCCGAGCCCCGCCGCCGCACGTCCGGCCATACCGATGGGGAGAGAAGCCAACTTCGCGTTGCGACGACCCTGCCCCCGAGTGATGTCGGTCATAGCATCCTTTCCGCGTCACACAATAGACGACTTGAGCTGTTCGTCTCGCATCGCACGACAATCGCAGCTTGGGTGGGGTAACCATTCTCGGCGGTCCACTCGCACAGGATCATCGCGGAACTCCAATACCTGATTCAACAACTGCGGCGTGCCCCGCGCTGCGGCGGGGGAGGGCCGACGCAGCGCAGTGACCAGACGTTCGATCTGCCCGTGCGCGATCGCGGCGGTAGGCCGCACGATCGCGGGGTCGGGATCGCCGGGCGCGCGGATGAGCTGCACCGCCATCATCGGCCATTCCGGGTCGGCGTCCGAGCGATGGTGATCGGCGCACATCAGACAGCTCGACAGTCCCGGCAGGACGAGAGGGCCGACGATCCCGACGCCGTCGCGCGCCCGGACCAGCAGATGCGGAATCCGGGCCCTCGTCAGGGCGAAGACGACCCGTGGGTCGTGGACGAGGAAGTCGCTGAGGATCACGAGTCTGGTGTCGACGGTGTCGAGCGAGCCGTCGGCGCGTCGGCGCATCGTCCGCTGGACGTGCAGGCCCTGCGCCCGCAAGGACGCACCCAAGAGATCCGACAAAGGTCCCTGACCGTGGATCTGTATCCGGAACTCGGTCGGATCCGGACTCGCCGACGATGTGTCGGCCTCGCCACCCGTGATCGTCCGCCCGGCCGCGGTCAGACCGTCGAGGAGCGTCCGGATCTCGTCGTCGGCGAGCCCGGCCGCCGACGCCCGACGGATGAGTAGTTCCGGCGTGCACGGGCGTTCCAGCGTCCGCAGCATCGCCGCGACCGAATGCGCCGAGATCGCGTCGTCGAGCTCGATGATCACGCTGCCGGCCGGATCGATCCCCACATGCACCCGGTTGCCAGGCCGCACCAGGATCGATGTTCCCGGCCGGATGCGCGGGACCGTGATGGACATGACGCAACTCTGCCAGCGAAAACACCTCGCCGAGGTCGGTCGGGCCGGTTATCCACAACATGGGCGCGTACGGCGTCGACTGTGGAGTTATGAGCCGGCCTGACCGCTCTGTCCGTTCGGCCCGTCGTCCCCGGACTCGGTGTCGTCCTGTTCGGCGAGAGACTTCTCGAGCTGCGCGATGGCGTCGTCGAGTTCGGTGTCCTTGTGCAGGAGACGGTCGATGAATGCGGCCGGGTTGTCCAGATCGTCGGAGTCGGGCAGCAGGTCGGGGTGCGCCCAGACGCCGTCGCGGGTCGACAGATCGGTGGCCTCGAAGACCCGGCGCCACAGCTCTGATGCCTCACGCACCTTGCGCGGACGCAGTTCCAGGCCGACGAGGGTCGCGAAGGTCTGCTCGGCGGGGCCGCCCGAAGCGCGGCGTCGGCGGATGGTCTCGGTCAGTGCGCCGGTGCTCGGGATGCGGTCGCCGAGTGCCCGGGTCACGACCTGCTCCACCCAGCCCTCGACGAGAGCCAGGAGCGTCTCGAGGCGGCCGAGCGCGGCCTTCTGCTCGGGCGTGGTGGTCGGCTCGAACGACGTCGACGAGCTGATGAGCTCCTCGAGCTTCGACGGATCCGACAGCAGTTCGGTGGGATCGATGTTCGCCGTGGCGTCGGTGATCCCGCTGAAGTCGATGCTGATCCCGCGTGCGTACTCCTCGACCGTCGACAACAGGCGCTGACGCAACCAGCCGACGTGCGTGAAGAGCCGGACGTGCGCGGCCTCGCGCGCGGCGAGGAAGACGATGATCTCCTGGCCGGGCTGCTCCAGACCTTCGGCGAACTTCGCGATCGCCTCGGGGAGCAGGACCGCGATGCCCTCGGGTGCCAGCGGCAGACCGATGTCGGTGGAGGTGAGCACCTCCTTGGCGAGCTGACCGAGACCCTGGCCGAGCTGCGTCCCGAAGGCCATTCCGCTCATCTGCGTCAGCATGCCCAGCATCGGGCCGGCGAACTGCGCGGCCTCGGCGGGGAGGTTGTCCTGCCAGGTGCGCGCGAGCTGCTCGGCGACCGGGTTGCACAGACCCTTCCAGGTGTCCATCGACTCCTCGAGCCACTGCACCGGGGTCCACGCGACGGTCTGGGTGACGCCGCTGGGGAAGGTCGTCGCGTCGTCGAGCCAGACGTCGGCCAGTCGCACGGCATCGGCCGACGCCGAGATCTCCTTCTCCAGGATCGGTGTGAACGAACCGATCTGCTGGCGGGCGAGATTGGTGGCGACCTGATAGTTCACCGGACCGCCGCCGCCACCGGCCATCCCGGCGCCCATACCGCTGAACATGCTGCCGAGTTGGGAGAACATCTGGCCGAGCATGTTCGGGTCGAGGTTCGACGGGTCGAAGTCGCCGAAGCCCTGGCCGCCGCCGGAACCCTGTCCGCCCATTGCGAATCCGAACGGGTTGGCGCCACCGAAGGGGTTGCCGGGGTTGTCGCCCGGCTTGTCCTTGTCGCCGCTGTTCTTGTCGCGGTCGTCGTCGCCGTTGCCGGACGCCGAGAAGCCGAAGGGCAGATCACTCATACGTCCACCGTACCGCCCGGACAGGCGCGTTCACGGCGTCGGATGTTCGCCGTGCGCGTAGCGACGCCGGGACCGTCCCCGGAGGTCGGGGCACTATCGTGTGCGGAATGAGTTCGAGCCCTCGCTTCCGCCGGATCGCCACCGCTGCGGTCAGTGCCCTGGTGTTGCTGGCGATGCTCGTCGTCGGCACGCAGGTGCAGGTGCCCTACGCCGCGCTCGGTCCCGGTCCGACGCTGAACACGCTGGGCATGACGAAGGTCGAGCAGGACGGCAAGGTCGTCGAACGCAGGGTCGTACAGATCGATGGTGCCCCCGTCGACAAGACCACCGGCAACCTCAACCTGACGACGGTGTCGGTCAGCGACGGGCTCACACTCTTCGACGCACTGGGCATGTGGCTGTCCGGGAAGTACGCGCTGACCCCACGTGACGAGGTGTATCCGCCGGACCGCACCACCGAGCAGGTGCAGGAGGAGAACGCCCTGCAGATGACCGGATCGGAGGAGAACGCCACCGTCGCGGCGCTGCGTTTCCTCGACCGTCCCACGGTCCTGCGGATCGCCGGTGTGGGCGCCGAGAGCCCGTCGGCCGGTGTCCTGCAGGCCGGTGACGTGGTCACCCGGGCCGGGGGCGTCGAGGTCGAGACGAGCGAGGAACTGCGCGACGTCGTCTCGAAGAACCCGCCGGGCACGGTGCTGCCGCTGGAGATCGTGCGACAGGGCACGCCGCAGACGGTGAGCGTCACGCTCACCGCGCATCCCGACGACGCGAAGGCCGGATTCCTCGGGGTCGCGGCCGAGGTCGCCAATGCCGACCCGTCGCTGAAGGTCACCTACACCGTCGGCGACATCGGCGGGCCGTCGGCGGGCATGATGCTGGCGCTGTCGGTCATCGATCAGCTGAGCCCGGGCGAACTGACCCACGGCAAGTTCATCGCGGGAACCGGCACGATCACCGCAGACGGGGACGTCGGGCCGATCGGCGGCATCACCCACAAGACCCGAGCCGCGCACGACGCCGGTGCCACGGTGTTCCTCGTCCCGGCCCGCAACTGTGCGGAGGCCGTCTCCGACCGTCCCGACGGCCTCGAACTGGTGAAGGTCGAGACGCTCGACGGCGCGGTCGAGGCGCTGGATGCGGTCGGCGAAGGTCGTCCCGCCCCGACCTGCTGAGTCGGCCGAACTCGGTCCGGCGGTTCAGGCCCCGGGGTCGTCGGGAGTGAAGGTACCGGCGAGCGCCGCGCGCAGCTCGGTCCCGAGCTGCGGATGCGTGAGGGTCTCGATCTCCTCGCCTGGCTGATGGCGTAGCCGCATGATCGCGAGGTCCGGGCCGCCGCGCAGCACGCCCGCCACCAGACGCGCCTGCTCCGACGCGCCATCCGAATCGCCTGCGGCGGGGTTGGTTCCGTCCACGACGTAGCGCGGCGTGCCGTCATCGCCGGGCGCCGGGGGAGCGACCACGATCTCGATGGCCACCGCGGCGCCGGCGACCGCCTCCGGCCAGACCGCCGAGGCGAGGAACGCGTCGAGGTCGGGGCACTCCTGCTCGATCGGCGTGAGGACGGAATCGGCGCCGTCTCCGAGAACGTCCGGTGCCTGCTGCGCCAGGACCGCGGTCGGTGCGAGGGCGAACACCGACGGCTCCTGGCCCCAGCCCGCGGCGTCGACGTGGTCGAGGATCTCGCTCAGCGCGCTCCCGAGGTCGTCGGTGGAGAAACCGCGGGGCGTCGAAGGGGGTGTTTTGGGGTCGGACACCCGCCCATCTTGCCCCGACGAGGCCCGTACCACGACCCCGGGGAACCCGTTCCGACCCCGGATCGTTGTCCCGAAGCCCGAGTGTGATCGGCACCCGGGTGGTGCCAGTACAGTGGGCACCACGCCCAGGCTGCTCGTCACGCAGGGCGTTGTCCGGATTGAGAGCTTTGGAGAGTGGGTCTGGTGGGCGTCCGAGGGCCGGCAGGAATGCCGACACTGTCACGCAGGAGCAAGATCGTCATCGGACTAGGCGTTGCCGTGCTGGTCCTCTTGCTCATCGGACCACGACTGATCGGTCTTGCCACCGACTGGCTGTGGTTCCGCGACGTCGGGTATTCGAGCGTGTTCAGCACGGTCATCTGGACCCGCGTCATCCTCTTCCTGATCACGACGCTCGTCGTCAGCGTGATCGTCTTCGCCGCGGTCGCCCTCGCGTACCGGTCACGGCCGGTCTTCGTGCCGACCGCGGGCCCCAACGACCCGCTCGCGCGCTACCGGACCGCCGTCATGACCAAGGTCCGCTGGTTCGCGGTGCTGCCGGCCCTGATCATCGGCGCACTCGCCGGTCTCGTCGCGCAGGGTTCCTGGGCCACGGTCCAGATGTTCCTGCACGGGACCCCGTTCGGTCAGAAGGACCCGCAGTTCAACCTCGACATCGGCTTCTACGCCTTCGACCTGCCGTTCTATCGGTTCGTGCTGAACCTGCTGTTCGTCGTGGTCGTCGTGGCGTTCCTGGCCAACCTGGTCACCCACTACATCTTCGGCGGCATCCGACTCGGTCAGGGCGGGGGATCGGTCACCATGGCCGCCCGCATCCAGCTCGCGGTCCTGGCCGGGACCTTCCTGCTGCTCAAGGCGGCGGCGTACTGGCTCGACCGTTACAACCTGCTGTCGAGTTCGCGGAAGTCCGAGATCTTCCCGGGCGCCAGTTACACCGACATCAACGCGGTGCTGCCGTCCAAGCTCATCCTGATGGCGATCGCGATCATCTGTGCCGTCGCCTTCTTCGCCGCCGTCGTGCTGCGTGACCTTCGTATCCCTGCCCTCGCAACCGTGCTGATGCTGTTCTCGGCACTGCTGATCGGCGTGGGCTGGCCGCTGACCATGGAGCAGTTCTCGGTGAAGCCGAACGCTGCCCAGAAGGAGGCCGAGTACATCCAGCGGGCCATCAACTCCACGCGGGAGGCCTACGGCATCGGGCCGGACAAGGTCATCACGCAGAAGGACTGGACGGCCCAGCCGGCGAACCCCGCGCTCGTCAACAGCGACATCCCGACGCTGTCGAACGTGCGCATCCTCGACCCGAACGTGGTCTCGCCGACGTTCATCCAGCAGCAGCAGCGGCAGAACTTCTACGGCTTCCCGACCCAGCTCGCGGTCGACCGCTACAAGATCGACGGCGAACTCCGCGACTTCGTGGTCGCAGTGCGTGAACTCGACCCGAGCCGGTACCTCGAGAACCAGCAGAACTGGCTGAACAAGCATCTCGTGTACACGCACGGCAACGGCTTCGTCGCCGCGCCGGCGAACCGGGTGAACGAGTCGGTCGACGAGAACGACATCGACGGTGGTGGCGACCCGTTCTACTACGTCAGCGACACCACGAACTACCAGACCGAGGCGTACAAGCGTGACGCCCCGATCAAGGTGACGCAGCCGCGTATCTACTTCGGTGAGCTGCTCGCCAAGATCGATCCCGACTATGCGATCGTCGGTTCCGAGGGCGGCGAACCCCGCGAGCACGACATGGGTGACGCCAAGTACACCTACCAGGGCCCGGCGGGCGTCCCGCTGAGCAACTGGTTCAGCCGACTGCTCTATGCGGGCAAGTACGCGGAGCGCAACTTCCTGCTGTCGGGGGAGATCACCTCGGCGTCGAAGATCATCTACAACCGCGACCCGCGGGACCGCGTCAAGCAGGTCGCGCCGTGGCTGACCGTCGACTCCAAGACCTATCCCGCGGTCATGGAGGACGGCTCGATCAAGTGGATCGTCGACGGGTACACCACCCTCGACAACTTCCCTTACTCGCAGCCGACGTCGCTGCAGAGCGCGACCGCCGACGCCCAGGATCTCAATCCCGGACAGACCGGACGCACGCAGGTCAACAAGACCGTGTCGTACGTCCGCAACTCGGTGAAGGCCACGGTCGACGCCTACACCGGTGACGTCCAGCTGTACGAGGTCGACACCGAGGACCCGGTTCTCAAGACGTGGATGAAGGTCTTCCCGGATTCGGTCGCCTCGCGTGCCGAGTTCGACAAGCAGACCTCGCTCCGCGAGCACGTCCGGTACCCGGAGGATCTGTTCAAGATCCAGCGGGCGCTCCTGACGCGCTACCACGTCGACACCCCGGGGACCTTCTTCCAGGCGAACGACTTCTGGTCGGTGCCCTCCGATCCGACGAGCCCCGACGCCGAACAGCGCGGACTCGATCAGCCACCGTACTACTTCGTGGCCTCGGATCCGGAGAGCAAGCAGGCATCGTTCCAGCTCACCTCGGTGCTCACCCGACTCAACCGGCCGATCCTCGGTGCCTACATCACCGTCTCGTCGGACCCGTCGAACTACGGGCAGATCACCGTCAAGGAGCTCCCGAGCAACAGCCAGCGTTCGGGACCGAAGCAGGCCTTCAACCCGATGAAGACCGATGGTCGAGTCGCCGAGTCGCTGAAGTCACTCGAGAACACGGCGAAGGTCACGTTCGGCAACCTGCTGACGCTGCCGGTCGGCGACAACGGAATCCTCTACGTGGTCCCGATGTACGCGCAGGCCCAGGGCGAAGAGGCCTTCCCGCGGCTCTTCCGGGTGATCACCCGCTATGAGCCGAAGGAGCGTGAGGCCCGGATCGGTTACGCACCGACAACGGCCGAGGCGCTGCGCCAGGTCGGGATCACGCCGGCCGCCGGTGTGGTTCCAGGTGAACAGCAGTCCGAGGGCGCGCCGGACCAGTCCGAGCAGCAGGGTGGGACGACCAACCCGCAGCTGCCGACGCCGCCGCAGGGCGGAACGCCTGAACGCGACGCCGCGGTGAAGGCGATCGGGGATGCTCTCGGTGCGCTGCGCGATGCGCAGACCAAGGGCGACTTCGCCGGCTACGGCCAGGCCCTCGATCAGCTGAACAAGGCTGTCGCGCAGTACGAATCACTGCCCGAGCAGAACTAGCCGGACAGAATCCGATCGATGCGCCCCGGTGAGGGGCGCATCGATCGGGAGAAGGAAGCCGAGCGCTGCTGCGCCGGGTATCGCTAGCCGCGATACTTGCGCACGTAGCGCTCTTTCTCGTCCGGGGTGTTGTCCGGCAGAACCGGGCTGTGGTGATACCGGTGGCCGATGGTGTAGAAGATCGAGATCGCGCAACCGAACGCGGCGACCATGACCAGCGCGAAGAGGACTGCGTGGCCCGTGTTGCCGGCGGCCATGTGGACCAGCCACAACGCCGCGGACAAGAAGCCGCCGAGTGCGAGTACAAAGCCGATGAAACTCATCGGGTGGTTGCCATGGCTCTCATGATGGAAATGGGCGGACATGGTTCCCTCCTCGGTAGTGGGTCAGCCCGGATCGGGTAGCGCCGAGTGTACGCCCGAGAGTGACTCAGCTCACAACGGTCGGCGCTGCTGTTGCCGGACGTAGCGGCGCAGTGACCTCCCCTTTACCCCCATCGGTGACCGCCATCACAGGTATTCGTGCTGGTCACAGGCGGTTGCGGAATCGATTTGCATCGCTGACAAACGCGTGTGTAACGTTGTCTTCACCAACGCGGGGTGGAGCAGCTCGGTAGCTCGCTGGGCTCATAACCCAGAGGTCGCAGGTTCAAATCCTGTCCCCGCTACCAACACAAGAACCCCCGCCCGGGACACCCGGGCGGGGGTTCTTGCATGTGTGCCCAAGGTTCGTGGCTCGCCGGCCTGGGAAGGGCGGACAACTCGGGTCGTTCCCAGCAGGGGATCACCCGTAGAGCGGGTCGGCTTCCGCCATGGCGTGCACGCCGACCTCGCTGTTCGTCCTCGGACGAAGCTACTGACCAGGCGATTTGACGCTGGCGACCCATGTGCGTAACTTATGTCGAGTCAGCGAGCCACGGCGCCGCCCCGGAGGACCTGAGAGGGTCTGACTGGTGGGGAGTGGAGACCGGGTTTTTCGTTGGCCGCCCCTGATCTTCTGGTTTGAGACTTGGTGTCTCGGGCTGGGTGTGTGGGGTTGCTGGACTGTCCTGGTGCGCGGATCTTCGGATTTTGCGGGCGGGGTTTGGGTCTGGTAGGCTGGAAGAGTTGCCCCGGAGACGGGGTGGCGGTGGAAAGTCAGAACGAAGTCTGCTGGTGAAAGCCCTTGTGGGGGTGAGTAGTTGGTGGGTGTGTGTTCTTTGAGAACTCGATAGTGTGATGATGAATTGTCTGATGCCATTTTGGCATCGTGCATTCTTTATGGATGTAGATGTTTGTTTTTTGTGTGGCGCTCGGCTTTGTCTGGGTGTCACATGTTTTGCTAGTTTTGGATTGGTCAGGTTTTGCTTTCCTGATTGTGTTGAAACGCTGGCACCTTGTGGGTGTTGGTTTTGTTTCGCTATTTTTTCATGGAGAGTTTGATCCTGGCTCAGGACGAACGCTGGCGGCGTGCTTAACACATGCAAGTCGAACGGAAAGGCCCAGCTTGCTGGGTACTCGAGTGGCGAACGGGTGAGTAACACGTGGGTGATCTGCCCTGAACTTTGGGATAAGCCTGGGAAACTGGGTCTAATACCGGATATGACCTTGGAGTGCATGCTCTGGGGTGGAAAGCTTTTGCGGTTCAGGATGGGCCCGCGGCCTATCAGCTTGTTGGTGGGGTAATGGCCTACCAAGGCGACGACGGGTAGCCGACCTGAGAGGGTGATCGGCCACACTGGGACTGAGACACGGCCCAGACTCCTACGGGAGGCAGCAGTGGGGAATATTGCACAATGGGCGCAAGCCTGATGCAGCGACGCCGCGTGAGGGATGACGGCCTTCGGGTTGTAAACCTCTTTCACCAGGGACGAAGCGCAAGTGACGGTACCTGGAGAAGAAGCACCGGCCAACTACGTGCCAGCAGCCGCGGTAATACGTAGGGTGCGAGCGTTGTCCGGAATTACTGGGCGTAAAGAGCTCGTAGGCGGTTTGTCGCGTCGTCTGTGAAATTCTGCAACTCAATTGTAGGCGTGCAGGCGATACGGGCAGACTTGAGTACTACAGGGGAGACTGGAATTCCTGGTGTAGCGGTGAAATGCGCAGATATCAGGAGGAACACCGGTGGCGAAGGCGGGTCTCTGGGTAGTAACTGACGCTGAGGAGCGAAAGCGTGGGTAGCGAACAGGATTAGATACCCTGGTAGTCCACGCCGTAAACGGTGGGTACTAGGTGTGGGGCTCATTTCACGAGTTCCGTGCCGTAGCTAACGCATTAAGTACCCCGCCTGGGGAGTACGGCCGCAAGGCTAAAACTCAAAGGAATTGACGGGGGCCCGCACAAGCGGCGGAGCATGTGGATTAATTCGATGCAACGCGAAGAACCTTACCTGGGTTTGACATACACCAGACGCATGTAGAGATACATGTTCCCTTGTGGTTGGTGTACAGGTGGTGCATGGCTGTCGTCAGCTCGTGTCGTGAGATGTTGGGTTAAGTCCCGCAACGAGCGCAACCCTTGTCCTGTATTGCCAGCGGGTTATGCCGGGGACTTGCAGGAGACTGCCGGGGTCAACTCGGAGGAAGGTGGGGATGACGTCAAGTCATCATGCCCCTTATGTCCAGGGCTTCACACATGCTACAATGGCTGGTACAGAGGGCTGCGATACCGTGAGGTGGAGCGAATCCCTTAAAGCCAGTCTCAGTTCGGATTGGGGTCTGCAACTCGACCCCATGAAGTCGGAGTCGCTAGTAATCGCAGATCAGCAACGCTGCGGTGAATACGTTCCCGGGCCTTGTACACACCGCCCGTCACGTCATGAAAGTCGGTAACACCCGAAGCCGGTGGCCTAACCCCTTGTGGGAGGGAGCTGTCGAAGGTGGGATCGGCGATTGGGACGAAGTCGTAACAAGGTAGCCGTACCGGAAGGTGCGGCTGGATCACCTCCTTTCTAAGGAGCACACAACATCACCCATTTCTGCCGGCGTATGTCTGTGCGGTGGGTGTGTGTTCGAGGGTGAAACATCAGACAGCCCTGTTCGATGTTCTGTCACAGGACGGAATGTTGGGGGTACCGCTTTGGCTGTGAGGCCGGCGGGTTCACGTCACACTATCGGGGTTCTGAGAGAACACGCGGCATGCCTTCGGGTGTGTGTCGGGTTGTCTCTGACCTAGCTGTTCGGTCAATCATGCTGGTGAGGTGTCCTGTGATGGGGCGCGGAGGTGTGGGCGGTCAGACGGTGTGTGTTGTTTGAGAAGTGCATAGTGGATGCGAGCATCTTTATTTCAAATCAATTGCTTCGACTCTTTGGGGTTGGAGTGCTTGGTCTGTGATTTAGCAGAAATTTGTTTGTTTTGTGATGTCTACATTCGATCCTCGTTCTTTTGGGGTGGGGGTGGTTTGTAGGTGTTGTTGTAAGTGTGTAAGGGCGTTCGGTGGATGCCTTGGTACCAGGAGCCGATGAAGGACGTGGTAGGCCGCGATAGTCCTCGGGGAGTTGTCAAACGAGCTGTGATCCGAGGGTGTCCGAATGGGGAAACCCAGCACGAGTGATGTCGTGTTACCCACCTCTGAATGTATAGGGGGTGTGGAGGGAACGTGGGGAAGTGAAACATCTCAGTACCCATAGGAAGAGAAAACAAAAGTGATTCCGTGAGTAGTGGCGAGCGAAAGCGGATGAGGCTAAACCATGCGCATGTGATACCGGGTAGGGGTTGTGTGTGTGGTGTTGTGGGGTTCATCTTCTTCCATCTACCTGTGGAAGCGTGAGTCAGAAAATCGTGTGTTAGGTGAAGTGGCCTGGAATGGTCTGCCGTAGACGGTGAGAGTCCGGTAGCTGAAAACACATGGTCTTGCGTGATGGGTGCCCAAGTAGCAGCGGGCTCGTGGAATCTGCTGTGAATCTGCCGGGACCACCCGGTAAGCCTGAATACTTCCTGGTGACCGATAGCGGACAAGTACCGTGAGGGAAAGGTGAAAAGTACCCCGGGAGGGGAGTGAAATAGTACCTGAAACCGGACGCTTACAATCCGTCAAAGCCTGTGCCTCTTCGGAGGGTGGGTGATGGCGTGCCTTTTGAAGAATGAGCCTGCGAGTTAGTGCTCGGTGGCGAGGTTAACCCGTGTGGGGTAGCCGTAGCGAAAGCGAGTCTGAATAGGGCGTTTGAGTCGCCGGGTCTAGACCCGAAGCGGAGTGATCTACCCATGGCCAGGGTGAAGCGACGGTAAGACGTCGTGGAGGCCCGAACCCACTTCAGTTGAAAATGGAGGGGATGAGTTGTGGGTAGGGGTGAAAGGCCAATCAAACTCCGTGATAGCTGGTTCTCCCCGAAATGCATTTAGGTGCAGCGTCACATGTTTCTTACCGGAGGTAGAGCTACTGGATGGCCGATGGGCCCCACAGGGTTACTGACGTCAGCCAAACTCCGAATGCCGGTAAGTGAGAGTGTGGCAGTGAGACTGCGGGCGATAAGGTTCGTAGTCGAGAGGGAAACAGCCCAGATCGCCGGCTAAGGCCCCTAAGCGTGTACTAAGTGGAAAAGGATGTGGGGTCGCGAAGACAACCAGGAGGTTGGCTTAGAAGCAGCCACCCTTGAAAGAGTGCGTAATAGCTCACTGGTCAAGTGATCCTGCGCCGACAATGTAGCGGGGCTCAAGTACACCGCCGAAGCCGCGGCACTCACACGTTAGCCCGTTGATGTTCTACGGAGTGTCAACCAGGTGTGTGGGTGGGTAGGGGAGCGTCCTGCATCCGTGGAAGCCACAGAGTGATCTAGTGGTGGAGGGTGTGGGAGTGAGAATGCAGGCATGAGTAGCGAAAGAAGAGTGAGAAACTCTTCCGCCGAATGACCAAGGGTTCCTGGGCCAGGCTAATCCGCCCAGGGTGAGTCGGGACCTAAGGCGAGGCCGACAGGCGTAGTCGATGGACAACGGGTTGATATTCCCGTACCCGTGTATCCGCGCCCATGCTGAATCAGTTGTACTAACCATCCAGATCCCCCAGGAGCACCTTCGGGTGCCGGGTGGGGTGATGCATGGGACCTTGGCTGGTAGTAGGCAAGCGATGGGGTGACGCAGGAAGGTAGTGGGGCCAGTCAGTGGTTGTACTGGTGTAAGCCTGTAGGGCGTGTTCTAGGCAAATCCGGAACACATCAAGCCTGAGAGGTGATGCGTAGCCGTTGCGGCGAATTCCATGATCCTATGCTGCCGAGAAAAGCCTCTAGTGAGTTGGTACACGGCCCGTACCCCAAACCAACACAGGTGGTCAGGTAGAGAATACTAAGGCGATCGAGAGAACTGTGGTTAAGGAACTCGGCAAAATGCCCCCGTAACTTCGGGAGAAGGGGGACCCAGACCGGTGACGAGATTTACTCTCTGAGCGGGTGTGGGTCGCAGAGACCAGAGAGAAGCGACTGTTTACTAAAAACACAGGTCCGTGCGAAGTCGTAAGACGATGTATACGGACTGACGCCTGCCCGGTGCTGGAAGGTTAAGAGGACCGGTTAGTCACCTTTGGGTGGCGAAGCTGAGAATTTAAGCCCCAGTAAACGGCGGTGGTAACTATAACCATCCTAAGGTAGCGAAATTCCTTGTCGGGTAAGTTCCGACCTGCACGAATGGCGTAACGACTTCTCTGCTGTCTCAACCACAGACTCGGCGAAATTGCAGTACGAGTAAAGATGCTCGTTACGCGCGGCAGGACGAAAAGACCCCGGGACCTTCACTATAGCTTGGTATTGGTGTTCGGTTCGGTTTGTGTAGGATAGGTGGGAGACTGTGAAGTGGGCACGCCAGTGTTCATGGAGTCGTTGTTGAAATACCACTCTGATCGTATTGGACTTCTAACCTCGGACCCTGATCGGGTTCAGGGACAGTGCCTGGTGGGTAGTTTAACTGGGGCGGTTGCCTCCTAAAAAGTAACGGAGGCGCCCAAAGGTTCCCTCAGCCTGGTTGGCAATCAGGTGTTGAGTGTAAGTGCACAAGGGAGCTTGACTGTGAGACGTACATGTCGAGCAGGGACGAAAGTCGGGACTAGTGATCCGGCACCGGCAAGTGGAAGCGGTGTCGCTCAACGGATAAAAGGTACCCCGGGGATAACAGGCTGATCTTCCCCAAGAGTCCATATCGACGGGATGGTTTGGCACCTCGATGTCGGCTCGTCGCATCCTGGGGCTGGAGTAGGTCCCAAGGGTTGGGCTGTTCGCCCATTAAAGCGGCACGCGAGCTGGGTTTAGAACGTCGTGAGACAGTTCGGTCTCTATCCGCCGCGCGCGTAAGAAACTTGAGGAAACCTGTCCCTAGTACGAGAGGACCGGGACGGACGAACCTCTGGTGTGCCAGTTGTCCCGCCAGGGGCACTGCTGGTTAGCTACGTTCGGAAGGGATAACCGCTGAAAGCATCTAAGCGGGAAGCCTGTTCCAAGATGAGGTTTCTCACCCCCTTTTGCGGGGTTAAGGCCCCCTACAGACCATGGGGTTGATAGGCCAGAACTGTACGCACAGCAATGTGTTCAGGTGACTGGTACTAATCGGCCGAGGACTTACCAACAACACCCACAACATCACCAAAACAACATGTTTTGGTGTGTTCGCATCCACTATGCATCTTCTGAGACAACACACAACAAACAAACAAACCGTTGTGGATTGTTTCATAAAGTTACGGCGGCCATAGCGGAGGGGAAACGCCCGGCCCCATTCCGAACCCGGAAGCTAAGCCCTCCAGCGCCAATGGTACTGCACCTTAATCAGTGTGGGAGAGTAGGACACCGCCGAACACAACATCCCATTGTGGCCCTACACGACATCATTCGTGTAGGGCCACAATGCATTTCCGGGGCTGTCGCTGATAGAGGAAACCCACCGGTTTTCCGTACTTCCACCCCCTGACCGGGTGGTGGAAGTACGGAAAAAGGGTGGGTGTGCGGCCGGCTCGGGCCACAGACATGAGAATGCCCCGCGATCTCCTCGTCACGGGGCATTACTCGTCTTCAGGTACTCAGCTGAGGTGATGCACTTCGGCCAGTCCGTAGACCGGAGTGTCGAGACCCTCGTACCGAGCCTTCAGCTGGAGTGCCAGGTAGAGGGAGTAGTGCCGGGACTGATGCAGGTTGCCGCCGTGGAACCAGAGGCCAGGCTGCTGCGTCGGCTTCCACATGTTGCGCTGCTCGCCCTCCCACGGGCCGGGATCCTTCGTGGTGTCCGATCCCAGTCCCCACACCTTGCCGACGCGGTCGGCGACGTCCTGTCCCATCAGGTCAGCGGCCCAGCCGTTCATCGATCCGAACCCCGTTGCGTAGACCACGACATCGGCCTCGAGCTCGGTGCCGTCGGCGAGCACGACGGAGTTCTCGGTGAGGTGATCGAGCTGTCCCTGAACCAGCTTGATGGTCCCGTTGGCGATGAGCTCGCTGGCGCCGACGTCGATGTAGTAACCCGAGCCGCGTCGTAGGTACTTCATGAACAGGCCCGAGTCGTCGTCACCGAAGTCGAGTCTGAAGCCGGCCGCCTCGAGACGGTCGTAGAACTCCTTGTCCTGCTCGCGGATCTGGTTGTAGACCGGCACCTGGAACGCGTGCATGATCCGGTAGGGCAGCGACGCGAAGGTCAGGTCGGCCTTCTTGGTGGTCATGCCGGAGGCGACGGCCTCCTCGCTGTATAGGCCGCCGAGGGCGATCGACCGCAGCGAATCGGACTTCACGATATGCGTCGACGAGCGCTGCACCATCGTGGCGTCGACGCCGTTGTCGACGAGGGCTTTGCAGATGTCGTGAGCCGAGTTGTTCGACCCGATCACGACGACCTTCTTGCCGGCGTAGGCGTCGGGACCCGGGTGCCGGCTGGAGTGATGCTGCTCGCCGGCGAAGATGTCCTGACCCGGCACCGTGGGGATCGAGGGCTTACCGGACATGCCCGTCGCGAGTACGAGCTGCGTCGGGTGGAGCGTGAGGCGTTCGCCGTCGCGATCGAGTTCGACCGTCCAGCGTTCCTGGTCCTCGTCGTAGTTCGCCGACAGGCAGGTGGTCTTGCTCCAGTAGGGCACCTCCATGACCTTGGTGTAGAACTCGAGCCAGTCGCCGATCTTGTCCTTGGGTGCGAACACCGGCCAGTTCTCGGGGAAGGGGAGATAAGGGAGGTGGTCGTACCAGACCGGGTCGTGCAGGCAGAGGGACTTGTAACGCTTACGCCACTGGTCGCCGGGCCGGTCGTGACGGTCCACGACGACCGACGGCACCCCGAGCTGTCGAAGGCGTGCCCCGAGCGCGATGCCGCCCTGTCCGCCGCCGATCACGAGGACATAGGGCTGGGCAGTCCGCCCGAGCTCGCGCTCCTCGTCGGCCTTCTTCTCCGCCCACGATCGGGTGTCCGGATCGGAACCGTGCACGGCACCGAGCACGCGGGTCGGACCGCGGCTCTCCTCGTAACCCTTCAACTCCTGCATGGTCGTGAGGAGCGTCCAGGCGCGGTCGACGCCGTCGGCGTCCGGACGGATGCGTACATGGCCCTCGCAGCGTCCGACGGCGGTCTCGAACGAGAGGAAGGCCGACGCCACGCCGTCACCGTCATCGGTGGCGTCCTCGGTCGTCGCGAAGCCCGCCGGCCGGGTGTCGGCCAGGCGTGCGGTCAGCATGTCGCTGATCTGCTCGTGGCCCTCGACCGTCTTGATGTTCCAGGTGAATGCCGTGAGATCGCGCCAGTAGCTGTCGGTGAGGAACGCACTCGTCGCACGCCCGACATCCAGCGCGGCCAGCGCAGCTTCGAATGAGGTGGGCCCTTCGTAGTGGTCCAGTTGTTGTGCGACTCTGTTGCCCGAGTGTTTGGGCAGGAAGAATCGACGACGACATGGCAGGTAGCAAGCGCCGGCGGCATACGCCGGATCAGATCATCCGCAAGCTGGCCGAGGGCAACAAGCTCCTCGGGACCGGGCAGGAGTTGGCTGAGGTGTGCCGGCATCTGGAGGTCACAGAGTCGACCTGGCATCGCTGGGTGGCCCAGTACGGGGGCATGAAGGCCAATGACGTCAAACGCCTCAAAGAACTCGAAGCTGAGAACGCTCGGCTCAAGAAGTTGGTCGCCAACCAGGCCCTCGATATCGACATGCTCAAGGAGATTTCGTCGGGAAACTTCTGACCCCGAACCGCAAGCGCAGCGCCGTGACGATGCTGCGTGAGCGGTTCGGGGTATCTGAGCGGCGAGCATGTGCTGTGGTGGGCATCCACCGCTCCACGATGCGACTGCACCCAGCGCCGATCACCGCGGAGGAAGCCGAGCTGCGGTCCTGGCTACGTGGGTTTTCCACCGACCGGCCCCGCTGGGGCTGGCGACGCGCCGCGATCGCCGCGCGCAAAGCGGGCTTCACGGTCAACAACAAACGCATCCGCCGCCTGTGGCGCGAGGAGGGGCTGCGAGTTCCCCAGCGCCGCAGGAAGAAACGGCTCACCGGAATCGGGACCGCGGTTGGGGCGATGTGCCCAATCCGGCCGAACGTGATCTGGGCGATGGACTTCCAATTCGACACCACCGCCGACGGCCGAACCATCAAAATGCTCAACGTGATCGACGAGTTCACCCGCGAAGCCCTGGCGATCCACGTCGACCGCGTCATCAACGCCGATGGCGTGGTTGACGTTCTCGACCGCCTGGCCCTGATACATGGTCCACCGTGCTACGTGCGGTTCGACAACGGACCGGAATTCGTCGCTCACGCCGTCAACGACTGGTGCCGATTCAACGGCACCGGATCACTATTCATCGACCCCGGCTCCCCGTGGCAGAACGCCTGGATCGAATCGTTCAACGGCCGCCTGCGCGACGAGCTGCTCAACTCCTGGCGCTTTGACTCCCTGCGCGAAGCCCGGGTCATCATCGAAGACTGGAGGATCGACTACAACGCCAACCGACCCCATTCGGCCCACCACGGACTCACCCCCGCCGAGTTCGCCCTACAGTGGACCACGACCCACCAACCTCAAGCCGCATAGCGACTGGACCATCGAATGGGTCCCCCTCACGAACTCCTGCAGCCACGCGTCGACACGCTGCTGTGGGGTGCGGCCGGTGCTGACAACCGGCTCCATCGTCTGGGTCATCGTCTCTCCTCAAACAGTTCGGGGTGGCGCCGATAGTGACGCGGGCCACAATCTTGCTGAGGACAGCAGACGCCTCGGGTGCCCGCGCCGGCAAGGGTTGCAGTCCGTTGCGACCCGTCCCCTCGTTGCATCGCTTCTGTGATGTGACGCACAATCTTGGTAATGACGATTTCCGACCACGTCTCCGATCTGGAGCCTGCCGTACAGGCCGGCGACGATCCGCGGGAGTTCGCCCACGTCCTCAGCGCCGTCCACGACGCCGCTATGTCGGGTGGGCGGATGCCGGCACGTCCGCGGGCCGTCATCGACGACTCGTGGCAGCGGCTTCGCAGGGCAGGCCTCTCTCCGGACGCCGACACCGCGGTCGAGCGGGGCCTGGACTTCGAAGAACTCGAGGAGCGGCGACGCCAGTCGGGACTGATCGAGGTCGTCGATGAACTCGCACGCAATCTGGACTCGTTGATCGCGGACGGGGACAACATCCTGGTCATCGCCGATGCACGAGGTCACGTGCTGTGGCGCAGCGGGTCGTCGAGGGTGCTCAGTCGTGCCGATCAGCTGGGGTTCATCGAGGGCGCCGACTGGGCAGAGGGTTCGGTGGGCACGAATGCGATCGGCACCGCACTGATGTCCGGCAAGTCCATCCAGGTGTTCTCCGCCGAGCACTTCGTCCGCAGCCACCACTCCTGGACGTGCACCGGAGCTCCGATCAAGGACCCGCGGACCGGAGACGTGCTCGGCGTCGTCGACGTCAGCGGTCCGGCGGCAACGATCCACCCGACCACCCTGGCGCTCGTACATGCCGTCGCGCGGTTGGCCGAGTCGCAGCTGCGGGAACAGCATCACCGACGGCTCGATTGCCTCCGGGCGGTCGCAGCGCCGATTCTCGCCCGCTCGCCGGGGCCGGCGTTGGCCGTCGACGTGGACGGCTGGGTGGCGGCTGTCGATGCGGTGTCCCCACGATCGCGGCTGTTGTTGCCGCGCGGTGTCGGACCTGGCCGGTCCTTCTTCGGTGCACTCGGCGAATGCGATGTGGAAGCGTTACCGGGCGGCTGGCTCGTGCGCGTCGCCGATGCCGCGGATGCGTCGACGACGCGGGTCTCGATGCGAACGGTTGTCGCCGCTTCCGGAGGTGAGTGTGTCGAGGTCTCGGTCGAGGGAGCCAGTGGCGGCTGGACCCATCGGTGTTCGCCCCGGCACGGTGAGATACTCACCTTTCTCGCGCGGCACCGTAGCGGGGTGACCGCTGCGCAGATGTCGGCGCACCTCTTCGGCGTCGACGATCGGACGGTGACCGTCCGCGCCGAGATGTCCCGGCTGCGCAAGCGTTTCGGCGGTCTGCTGATGGCGGGACCGTACCGCTTCGCAGACGGCGTCGAGGTGCGCCTGGCCGGCTGAGAACTGCCCTGCAAACCGCTCCTGAGATCAACACACCTGGAGCGTCACCGCGGACATGTCGTCGTCGACAGCCCTGCTGAGGGTGCGTTTGAGGGGCGGATTCCAGTGGCTCCCGGTCAGTCGTACTCGGCCAGGACGAGTCCCCGGTCGTAGGCGTAGACGATCGCCGCGGCGCGGTCCCGCAGGTCGAGCTTGGTGAAGATGTGGTTCACGTGAGTCTTCACCGTCACCTGCGAAATGCCCAGTGCCGAACCGATTTCGCCGTTCGTCAGGCCGCGGGCGATCAGACGCAGGACGTCGGTCTCGCGGTCGGTCAGATCCGGTGCGATCGAGGTCTGCTCACGCCCGGCGCGTCGGAAACCGTTCAGGACACGTTCGGTGACGGCGGGATCAAGGAAGGCGCCGTCGCGGACCACGGCCCGGACCGCCCAGATCAGGGCCTCTGCCGACGAGTCCTTCAGGATGAAACCCGCGGCGCCGGCACGCAGTGCGCCGGACAGCAAATCGTCGTCGTCGAAGGTGGTCAGTACGAGCACCGGCGGGGGTTCGCGGAGTGTCCGCAACATCGTCGTGGCGGTGATGCCGTCGATGTTCCGCATGCGCAGATCCATCACCACGATGTCCGGTCGGTGTTCGGCTACCGCCGCGAGAACCTCTGAGCCGTCGGCACATTCGCCGACGATGTCGAAACCGTCCCGAGGGCGGAGTATGCGTCGGAGTCCGGTGCGGACCAGTTCCTGGTCGTCGACCAGGAGGACTCGGATCGGGTCGGTGCCGATGTCGGTGGGACCGGTGGAGGTCATACGCCGATCCCGTCGGTCATGACCCGGGCCGGGAGCGTGGCCCGTACGGTCCAGGTCCCGTTGTCGTGGCAGGTCTCGAAGGTGCCGCCGAGCAAGGCGGCCCGTTGCGTCATGCCGTCGATCCCGGCGCCGTCGCGATCTCTCGCCCGTCCGCCGAAGTGTGGGTTCTCGATGGTGATCTCGACCGAGTCGCCCACAGTGACGCTCACCGTGGCCCGGTTGGCGGTCGAGTGTTTGACGACGTTGGCGAGGGACTCCTGCGTGATCCGGTACAGGGCAGCGGAGACCGGATCGGGGAGCGCGGCGAGGTCGCCGTCCACGCGGTGGGAGACGTGGATGCCCGCCTTCCGGTAGTCGTCGATCAGCGCGGCGAGATCGCGATCGCTGGGCGGAGTCGTGGGCGGCTGTGTCTCGTTCGCGCCGAGCACGTGCACGATGTTCCGGATCTCGGACATGGCCTGCCGGCCCTGGCGTTCGGCGTCGGTCAGGGCGTCGATCGCATCGTCGACGTCGCGATCCTGTTCCAGTGCGCGCCGCGCGCCGGTGACGTTGAGCATGGTGATCGACAGCGAGTGCGCGATGACGTCGTGGATCTCGCGCGCGATGCGGCGGCGTTCGTCGCTGGCGGCGCGATCGGCACGCTCACGCAGGACCCGGGCGCGGTTGTCGGACAGACGTTTCTGGATCAGGACCATGTATCCGATCAGCCAACCGCAGGCGACGCCGAGCGCGTACAACGCGGGGGACTCGAGGCCACCGAAAATTCCGAACGCCACGACCAACGCGACGCACACGACCGCGACGCGGATTCCGGTGCGCAGTGAGTACATCGCGGCACCGATGGCCGCCGTGAGGGTCAACTGCAGGGGCGCGGCATCGTTGGGTACCGGGGCCATCAGGAAACACAGAGTGCTCGCCAGCACGGTGAAGCAGACGTACGTCGACGGCGGCACGCTGAGATCGAGGACGAGTGTCAGGCATGCGAGCACGAGTCCCGCGATCACCCAGCCGAGATGATCGAACGGGTATCGCTGCGCCACCGCGACCGCCGTGACGACCACGCTCGCCGACAGGATCACCGCGGGGTACAGCGGGGGATAGTCTCCGCCGGCGCGTTCGACCCGACGCCGCAGTTCGGCTCCGAGGTCTGCTGTGAAGCTCGTCACCGTTCCAGAATAGGTCCGCAGCCCGCGCCCGCTTCCTCCCACCGATGGATTCCGACCTCCACCCACGGGTGGATGTCAGTTCATCCCACAGCATGGCGATTCGGGGTCTTCGCCTCCATAGCGTTGTGAGCAGCACGTTTACATCACTGGCGAGAGGACGAGACGATGATGCTGCTCCCCGGACCCAACGGCCCGCAATGGGTCGCGTCACCCGCTGTTCCGGAACTACACGGACTGTCCGCGGGACGCCCGGTGGTCGTCGGCGTCTCCGGAAGCGAGGCGTCGCGTCGGGCCATCAAGACCGCCGTGCGCGCGACCGGAGGGACGTCCGACGTGATTCTGGTCTGCGCGACACGACGCAGCCGGCGAGACGAGGCCCCGACCGGACTTCACGATGCACTCAAGGACGAGTCCTACCTGCTGAGCGGGCAGGCCACGGTCGCCGAGCAGCTGCGGACCGCGCGTGAACTCGCGATCTGGCTCGGCGCGCGATCGGTGGTGACGGCCACCGACCTCGGCGACCCGGTCGCGGTGATGCAGCGGGCTGTCGAGCGCTTCGGCGCCGGGGCGGTCGTGCTCGGTACCTCCGGTCGTCGGCCCGGGTGGACGGCGAGGTCCCTCGCCCGGCACCTCGATGCCGAGGTGGATCTCGTCGTCACCGATGGGACACGGCATCACCGTCGCCGGTTCACGACCCGGGAGGCATCGCTCCGCACCCTCCGCTGGACACCGGGATGGACCGTTCCGCAACGCGGCCTTGCCTCCCGCTGAACGCTTGGGAGTATGTGCACATGCGCATCACCGATGAGGCACGTCTCAGGGAGATCGTCGGGCATCCGATCCTGGTGGTGGAGACCGCAAGATCCTGTACTGATTCCCTTCGACACACTCCTCCGCAGGTTCGACCGCGTCGAGCAGCGCGGTCATGATCTCGTCCGCGGGCTCGAGCGGCAGCGTGTGATGAGTTCCGCTGGGCAGCATCACGGTCCGCGCATCGGGTAAGTACTGCCGAACCCGAGCAGAGACGCGGGCCGAGTCATGTGCCCTGCTGTGTGGTGCGAACACCGCGGTGACGTTCTTGCCGCCGGCCAACCTCGAGAGCGCTTCTGATGAAGGGCGTTTGGGGACGATTGTCCGGCCGGTGGGGAAGCGTGCTCCGGCCCAGTACATCTCGATCCACGTGCGGTCGAGGGTGGCGTCGCGGGTCTCCCACGACAGGAATCGGCGCTGCCGCTCCGGGTTCGGGGCGAGGAGCGTCGGCAACGCGTGGGTGAGGTAGCCCAACCGCAGGCCCGCGAAGCACGTAGTCGGGTCGAGGAGGACGAGTCGCCGCACCCGCTCGTGGTTGATGCCGGTCGCGTAGGCCAGGGCGATCATCGCGCCGTATGAATGGCCGACCAGGTCAACGGTTTCGAGTCCGAGGTCGTCTAGCGTCGCGTCCAGCCAGGCCATCAGTTCGTCGGCGGTGCGTGGCCGGCCGGGTCCTGGGCGAGAGCGGCCGGCGTCGCCGATGATGTCGACCGCATGAACCCGGCGCCTCTCCGCGAGACGTCCGGCCACGTTCACATACGACGCGGACGTGCCGCCGCCGCCCGGGAGCAGGACGATCGGCGCGTCCGATGCGGTGCCGTAGCTGTTGACGCGAGTCACTCCGTAACCGGTCTCGATGTCGATCGGGCGAGCGCCTCCGCGGGCGATGAGTGCGTCGTAGGCGGCGAAGAACCCAGCGCCGTCGGGGGAGTCGGCGAATTCCTGCAGTGACGGTCGTGCCATGCGTGCCTCCGATGACCATGTATCTCGATGATCGAGAGATTAGATTATCGAGCGAATGTCGTAAAGTGATTGCGTGGCAAACGACGACCTGGTCCACCGCCTGCGGTCCCTGACCGTCGAGCTGGAGTTGCTCGGGTCCGAGTTTGCGGCGCGAAACGTCCTGCACGCCACCGATGTGCGTGCCCTCATCGCCCTGCTCGACCGCTCGAGGGCCGAGGAGGTCGCGACCCCAGGCTGGCTCGCCGGTCACCTCGGGCTCAACTCCGCGTCGACGACCGCGTTGATCGATCGGCTGGAGGGCCGCGGTCTCGTCTCGCGAGCACGCGACGAATCCGACCGTCGACGGGTCACGCTGCACGTCACCGAGCAGGCCCGGGAGATGGGGTGGGCGTTCTTCGGGCCGCTCATCGACCGAGTTCGTGCCGTCGCCGACGGCTTCTCGGCGGCTGACCTCGACACCGTCAGGTCCTTCCTCGACCAGGTCACCGACGCGGTGGGGGAGTTGCGGCAGATCTGATCGAGCACCGCGGGCAACCGTTCGTCGCGTCCGGGCTACCGGTCGGCGCAGGTCACGAGAACTGATTCGGTGTCGGGCGTCACACCGATACGCTCTAGGGGCGGCGTGACACGTGTGGGTGTCCTGCCATGCGCGTGAGGACGAAAGGATGGCCATGGGCCGGTACAGCGAGGCATTCACCCAGGCGGTCAGCGACCGCGAAGGCTTTTGGCTCGAGGCCGCCAAAGCCGTCGACTGGACCACCGAGCCCGCACTCGCTCTCGACGACTCCGCCGCGCCGTTCTACCGCTGGTTTCCCGGCGCGGAGCTGAACACCTCGTACAACGCCCTCGACCGCCACGTCGCAGCCGGTCAGGGGGACTGCACCGCACTCATCTGGGACTCGGCGATGGTCGGCGAGGTCCGCCGCTACACCTACGCCGAACTGCTCGACGAGGTGTCGCGTTTCGCGGGCGTGCTCGCCGCCCGTGGCATCACCGCAGGCGACCGCGTCGTCATCTACATGCCGATGATCCCGGAGGCCGCGATCGCGATGCTGGCCTGCGCGCGGATCGGTGCGGTGCACTCGGTGGTCTTCGGCGGCTTCGCCGCACCCGAACTCGCCACTCGCATCGACGACGCCGAACCGGTCGCGATCGTCACCGCGTCCGGTGGCCTCGAGCCGGGCCGCGCGGTCGAGTACCTGCCGATGGTGGCCAAGGCGGTCGAACTGTCGGCCGATGCGCCGCAGACGGTCATCGTCAAGGACCGTCCCGAGATCGCCGGTTCCGCGGCCGATCACGACGGCTGGGTGGACTGGGATGCGGCGATGGCCGACGCGCAGGCCGCCGATCCGGTACCGGTTGCCGCAACAGATCCGCTCTACATCCTCTACACCTCCGGCACGACCGGTAAGCCCAAAGGCGTGGTCCGCGACAACGGGGGCCATGCCGTCGCGCTGACCTGGTCGATGAAGAACATCTATGACATCTCCGCGGGTGACGTGTGGTGGACGGCCTCCGACGTCGGCTGGGTCGTCGGCCACTCCTACATCGTCTACGCGCCGCTGCTCGTCGGTGCGACGACCGTGATGTACGAGGGCAAGCCGGTCGGAACCCCGGACGCCGGCGCGTTCTGGCGGGTCATCGCCGACCACGGAGTGAAGGCACTCTTCACCGCGCCGACCGCGATCCGCGCCGTCCGCAAGGCCGACCCGAATGCCGCGGAACTGACGAAGTACGACGTGTCGACCCTGCAGACGCTGTTCGCCGCAGGCGAGCGACTCGACCCCGACACGTTCACCTGGGCGTCGGAGACCCTCGGCGTCCCGGTCGTCGACCATTGGTGGCAGACCGAGACCGGCTGGGCGATCGCGGCGAATCTCCGCGGCCTGGAACCGATGCCGATCAAGGCGGGTTCGCCCACCGTGCCGGTACCGGGCTATGCGGTGGGCGTCGTCGATGCCGAGGGCAAGCCGGTGTCCGCCGGCGAAGAGGGCAGCATCGTCATCGAGCTGCCGCTCCCTCCGGGCACGCTCGCCGGCCTGTGGCGCGACGAGGATCGCTACCGCAAGTCCTACCTGGCGGCCTTCGACGGCTACTACCTGACCGGCGACTCCGGATACATCGACGAAGACGGCTACGTGTTCGTCCTCGGCCGGTCCGACGACGTGATCAACGTTGCCGGACACCGACTTTCGACCGGAAGTATCGAGGCGGTGGTGGCGTCGCATCCGGCCGTCGCCGAATGCGCGGTCATCGGCATCCACGACGACCTCAAGGGGCAGCGTCCCAGTGGTTACGTGGTGCTCAAGTCGGGCGTCGACATCGACGCAGACACGCTGCGCAGCGAGCTGGTGGCCAAGGTGCGCAACGAGATCGGCGCGGTCGCGACCTTCCGTGACGTCACCGTGGTTCCCGCTCTGCCCAAGACGCGGTCGGGCAAGATCCTGCGCAAGACGATGCGCCAGATCGCTGACCACGAGGAGTACACGGTGCCGTCGACCATCGAGGACCCGGATGTACTGACCGCGCTGGCCGAACAGTTGAAGGGCTGAGGAGGCCCGACGCTGTGCGTGACCGCGTCCTCCGTACCGCGATAGCCGTCGTCCCGTTCGTCGGGCTCGTCGGCACGATCGTCATGACGGTGATCGATCTGCTGTCACCGGGAGGTGATCTCGGCCGGGATCTGCTCGAGAACTCGGTGCTGTGGATGATCGGCGTACAGGGTTGGATGACCGGCTGCGGACACATGTTCTTCGGCGAGCCGATCGCGGAGTCGATCGGCTGGCCGTCGAAGACGCCGTGGCAGTGGGAAGTCGGGCTCGCGAGTCTCGCGACCGGAGTCCTGGGTGTCATCGCATCGGGGTTCGACGACGAGTTCACCCTGGCCACGATCATCGCGTTCTCCGTGTTCTACCTCGGCGCCGCGGTCGGGCACGTGCGGGAGATGGTGACCAGGCGAAACTTCAAGCCGGGCAATGCCGGACCGATCTTCTTCTTCGATGTCCTGGTGCCGGTCTACCTGGTCGTGTTGTACACGGTCGTCACCTAGCGCAGACTGGGTCGCGTGCATGTGGACAAGCACGGCGAACTCCCCGTCGACCCCGACGAACGTCCGCTGCACCTGCGCGTGCACGCCCTGGTGTGGGTGTTCGCGGGCGGACTGATCGGTACGGGTGTGCGGTACTGGGCGGAGGAGACGTTCCCCACCGTCGAGGGACACTGGCCGTGGGCGACCTTCGCGGTCAACATCATCGGTGCTTTCATTCTCGGTGCGCTGCTGGAACTGCTTGCCCGGTTGGGGCATGACGAGGGATGGCGACAGCGGGTGAGGTTGTTCGGTGGCACCGGAATCTGCGGGGCGCTGACGACCTACAGCACCTTCGCCCTGGAGATCTCGGAACTGACCCGAGCCTCGGCGGCCGCGACGGCACTTGCGTACGCAGCGGTCAGCGTCGTCCTCGGCCTGCTGGCGGCAGCCGGTGGCATCACGCTCGCCTCGAGATCAGCGACCCGATGGGCACGACGTTGATCGCGCTGGCCGTCATGGTGGCGGGAGCTCTGGGCGCGGTGATGCGCTTCGTCGTCGACGGCGCGGTCAAGTGGAAGTGGCCGACCATCACGCCGTGGGGCACCTTCGTCATCAACGTGAGCGGCTCGGCGCTGCTCGGCGTACTCGCCGGACTCGTGCTCTTCCGCGGTGCGCCACACGAGCTGCAGGCGGTCATCGGGACCGGATTCTGCGGCGGCTACACCACTTTCAGCACCGCCAGCTTCGAGGTCGTCCGGCTGGCGGAGAACAGGCAGCGATTGGTCGCCGGCGCGTACGCCCTCGTGACCCTGCTCGCTTCGGTGGCGGCGTGCGCGGCGGGATTGGCCTTGGTCTGGGCGGTCTGAGACAGACGCGCCGCTACACCGATTCGGCCCCGCACCTCGATGGGAGGTCGCGGGGCACGAATGCGCTTGTCTCAGAAGCTCACTTGAGCTCGGCGCTGCTCTTGTTGAGCACGCGGCGGGCGATGATGAGGTTCTGGATCTGCTGGGTGCCCTCGAAGATGTCCAGGATCTTGGAGTCGCGCGCCCACTTCTCCACCAGAAGGCGCTCCGAGTAGCCGAGGGTGCCGGTCAGCTCGACCACCTTGTTGGTGATGTCGGTGACGGTGCGTCCGGCCTTGGCCTTCGACATCGACGCCTCGGTCGAGTTCGGCTGCTTGTTGTCGGCCATCCACGCGGCGCGCATGGTGTGCAGGTAGGCGGCCTCGAAATCGGCTTCCATGCGCAGGAACTCGGCGGCCGCGGCGTGCTGGTCGGCGGCCGGACGGTCGTAGTCGACCTCGACCCCGGCCTCGTCGAGGATATGGCGCAGCTCCTCGAGTGCCGCACGCGCGACACCGACGGCCATACCCGCGACGAGGGGGCGCGTGTTGTCGAAGGTCTGCATGACCCCGCCGAACCCCTTCTTGGTGTCGACCTCGGGGGAGCCGAGCAGGTTCTCCTTGGGGATGCGGCAGTTCTCGAAGCGGATGACCGCGGTGTCGGAGACGCGGATACCCAGCTTGTGTTCCAGGCGAACGACTTCCACGCCGGGGTGCTCACGCGGGACCACGAAGCTCTTGATGGCGGCACGGCCGAGGCTCTTGTCGACGGTCGCCCACACGACGATGTGGGTGGCACGCGAGCCGGCGGTCACGAAGATCTTCTCGCCGTTGATGACGTACTCGTCGCCGTCGAGCGTCGCGGTGGTGCTCACCGCGGCCGAGTCGGAGCCGAAGCTGGGTTCGGTGATGGCCATTGCGGCCCACACCTTGCCGAACTGCTCGAGCTGCTCGTCCGTGGCGACCGCGGCGATCGCCGAGTTGCCCAGGCCCTGATAGGGAATGGACAGCATGAGGCCCACGTCGCCCCACGAGGTCTCCATGACGTTCACGACGGACTGCATGTTGCCGCCGTTGACGACCTGGCCCTCGGCCTTGGGCTTGGCCTTCTTCTGCTGGCTGCGGCCGCCGTCGGCGCCCGCGCCGGCCTGCCCGGTCTCCGAGAGGCCGTCGTACAGGCTGGCCAGGGTGTCGAGCTCGACCGGGTAATCGTGTTCGCGCAGATCGTATTTGCGCGAAATGGGCCGGAAGATCTCCGCCGCCGCCTGATGTGCCTGATCGATGGTGACGTGCAGCTTCTTCGGGAGTTCGAGATTGATGCTCATGTCAGATTCCTTGGGTCACAAGCGGTCTAGAGGACGACGATGCCTTCGCCGATACCGGCGCCACGCAGGTCGCGGTACCAGCGCTCGACCGGGTGCTCCTTGGTGAAGCCGTGGCCGCCGAGGAGCTGGACGCCGTCGAGGCCGATCTGCAGCCCCTTGTCGATGGTGAGCTTGCGAGCGAGGGCCGCTTCGCGGGCGAAGCTCAGGCCCTGCTCGGCGCGGGCGGCGCCGCGCAGCGTGACCAGCCGGATCGAGTCGACCTCGGTGGCCATGTTCGCGACCATGAACGCCACCGCCTGGCGGTTGGAGATCGGCTCGCCGAACGCCTCGCGCTCGTTGACGTAGGGGATGACGTAGTCGAGAACGGCGCGCGCGGTACCGGCAGCGAGTGCCGACCAGCCCAGGCGCGACAGGCGTACGACGTCGCGGTATGCGGCGTGGGCGGCGTCGCCCTCGCCAGCGAGCAGCGCCGACTCCGGGACGGCGACATCCTGCAGGAGCAGGCGACCCATTCCGGCGGCGCGGACGCCCATGCCGGGATCGGCTTCGACGATGAGGCCCTTGGAGTCCGACTCGACGAGGAACAGGGCGGGCTTGCCGTCGAGCTGCGCGCCGACGACGAACAGCTCCGATGACCCGGCGGCGGGGACGAAGGACTTCACGCCGTTCAGGCGGTAGCCACTGGGAACGCGGGTTGCCTTGGTGCTCAACGCGAATGCGTCGAACAGCGGCTTCGGCTCGGCGATGACGACAGCCGACTGCGGCACGTTCTCGCCGGCGAAGTCGGGCAGGTAGGTGCGCTGCTGGGAGTCGGTGCCGAAGTTGGTGAGGGTGGTGGCGACGCCGCTCGGTGCGAGCAGCGGGAGAGCCAGACCCATGTCGCCGTAGGCCATCGCCTCGGCGACGAGTGCGTTGGTGACCACGCCGCGCTCGGTGGCCGCGCCGTCGAAATCCTCGGGCACGTTGATCATCGTGATGCCCAGCTCGGCCGAGCGCTTCACGATGTCCTCGGGCGCGGTGGCTGCGGCGTCGGCGTCGTACGCGGCGGGGCGCAGGATCTCGGTGGCGAAGTCCTTCACCGTCTCCGCGATCATCTGCTGCTCGTCGTCGGGCGTGAGGTTGAAGTAGTCCTTGGGCGCGGTGGTCAGACGCTTGGCGTCACCCGAACCGCCCTGGACGGACTTGAACGCGCGGTTCGCCGCGCCGAGGGTCTGGAACCCGGTCTTGGTGGCCTGGTAGGCCACGCGGTTGATGGGCTCGCGGATCTTGTATTTCTCGGCGAACTCCGAACCCGTCACCGTCGAGAGCACCCGCATCGCGGTGCCGATGAAGTTGCGGGGATGTGGGTTTCGGCCGACTGCGGAGGTGTCGCGCGGTTCGGTGTGAGTTGTCATGATCACCAGCCGTTTCTTCCAGTCGCCCCGGTCAGGGGCCTCTGCACAGGACTTTGCGGACCGATCTTACTCGGTAGTAAGTCCAGACCTTACTCCGTAGTAAGAAGTTTGTCACCTACTTCTCCGACACCGTCGTACGGCCTGCGCGCTAGGCTGGCCGGGTGACCGTGCAAGCCCGCTCCGACCTGCGCTTATCGTCGAGCGGCGCACTGGGCGCGGCGGTCGTCGGACTCGCCGGCGCCGCTGCTGTCGGAGCCGCCTGCGTGTTCACGCCTGCCGGGATCGCCGATGGTCCGGGAATCTGCCCGTTCGCGATGATGACGGGCCTGCCGTGCCCGGGGTGTGGACTCACCCGCAGCTGGGTGGCCTTCATGCACGGCGACGTCGGGGCGTCGTTCCGCTTCAACGTCTTCGGTCCGATCCTGCTCGTCCTGACGGTCGTCACCGTTGTCGTCGCGGTCGCAACCCTGGTGCGGCGGAGGAGGTCTCCGCTCGAGGGCTGGCGCGACGTCGTGCTGGGTCGTGCGGGCGCCGTCCTCCTGGGGACGTGGTTGACCTACGGACTGGTGCGCGTGGTCGACGCCGCGGCGGGGTGGGGGATCTTCCCGATCGTGGTGTGAAGAAGGCAGAGTGGACGTATGCAGATCACCCACTTCGGCCACTCCTGTCTGCTCGTCGAGATCGACGGGACCAAGGTGCTCTTCGATCCGGGCAACTTCTCGCACGGCTTCGAGGGCATCAACGGTCTCGACGCCATCCTCATCACCCACCAGCACCCCGACCATTGCGACGTCGCGAAGCTGCCCGACCTCGTCGCTGCCAACCCCGACGCCGTCCTCTACGCCGACCCGCAGACCACCGCGCAGCTCAACGGCGACAACGTGGCCGGCGCCTGGACCGCGGCGCGCGGTGGCCACCAGATCGAGATCGGTTCGCTCACCGCACGATTCACCGGCGGCCGGCACGCGGTCATCCACCCGGAGATCCCGGTCATCGACAACGTCGCCTACATCCTGGGCACCGCCGAGAAGCCGGGACAGTTCATGCATCCGGGCGACTCGTTTTACATCCCCTTCGAGCAGGTCGACGTCCTCGCGTTGCCGTCGGCCGCGCCGTGGATGAAGCTCAGCGAATCGGTCGACTACCTCCGCGCGATGGCGCCGCGGGTCGCCGTGCCGATCCACCAGGCGGTCTTGTCCGACGCCGGGTCCGCCGTCCACTATGCGCGGCTGGCCGACATGAAGGACGAGGCGACCGAGTTCAAGGTGCTCGACGAGGAAGCCGGTACCGAACTGTAGGTCGGCTCACCGGCCCTGCGTGGCTCGTCGCTTATCGCTCCTCGCACGTCAGGGAGCGGATGGGCTGAGCGCGGCGAGCACCTCGTCGTGGAGGAGTCCGTTGCTGGCGACGGCGCTGCCACCGGCGGGGCCGGGGGTCCCGTCGAGTGCGGTGAACTTGCCGCCTGCCTCGCGGACGAGGATGTCGAGGGGGGCGAGGTCCCAGAGGGAGACCTCGGGTTCGGCGGCGATGTCGACCGCGCCCTCGGCGACGAGGCAGTAGTTGAAGAAGTCGCCGTAGCCGCGAACGCGCCAGACCTGGTCGGTGAGGTCGACGAAGCGGTCGCGGATGCCGCGGTCGGCCCAGCCCGACAGGCTCGAGAAGGCCAGGCTCGACGAGGAGAGGTCGCCGACTCCGGACACCGAGAGTTCGCGGGCGTCCTCGCCGTCGAAGCAGGTGTGGGCGCCGAGCCCCGTGGCGGCCCACCAGCGCCGGCGCAGGGCTGGGGCGGACACCACGCCGACGGTGGGCACGCCGTCGACGAGCAGGGCGATCAGCGTGGCCCAGACCGGGACGCCGCGCACGAAGTTCTTGGTGCCGTCGATGGGGTCGATGACCCACTGACGGCCGGACAGGGTGGCGTCCCCGCCGAACTCCTCACCGAGAACCATGTCGGCGGGCCGGCGGGCGGCGAGCCGTTCGCGGATGAGTGTCTCGCAGGCGAGGTCGGCGTCGGAGACGGGCGTGAGGTCGGGCTTGTCGTCGACGCGGAGGTCGACCGCCCCGAACCGGTCCGTGGTCAGCGCGTCGGCGGAGTCGGCGAGCGACAGCGCGAGTTCGAGGTCGTCGTCGTAGCTCTGTGAGGTGCTGGGGTTTCTCGGACCGGAGTCGGCGGACATGCCCGGTAGGGTAGCCCTCATGCTGCTCACCGTGACGTTCACCCTGTTGCTGGCTGCACTGGTGGTGGTGCTGGTCCTGCAGTGGCAGCGGGGACGCAATCCGCGGGCCATGTCCGCAGGGAAGGCCTCGCAGTACGTGCAGGGCACGCTGACGATCGTCGGCGTCTCCGACAACCAGTCCGATCCGCAGAGCGCCGCCGACAAGAACGGGCAGCGTTTCCACACCATCACCGGAACCATCGTCGGACCCGAGACCAACCCGACCGAGGTGTACGGAACCCTCGTGCTCGGACCCGACGATCCGTGGCCGCAGGTGGGTGACGACCTGCCGGTGATCTACAAGCCGAACAAGGCGGTGACGTCCTGGCAGTTCGGCGTCCTGCCCGATCCGCAGCCGCCCGCGGGACCCGGCGGAATCTGAACCGCGGGACCCGGCGGCTTCTGAACTGCGGGGCCTGACCCTGCCTGACCCGGCCCGCGGCCGGTACTCTGGATGATTGTGCATCCCGACGTGACCGCAGACCTCGAATCCCTCGACGCCACCCTGACCACCGTGGAAAAGGTGCTCGACCTCGAGGAGCTCCGCCGTCGCATCGACGAGCTGGAGATGCAGGCCTCGGATCCGGACCTGTGGAACGACCAGGACCACGCGCAGAAGGTCACCAGCGAGCTGTCGCACGCACAGTCCGAACTACGCAAGGTCTCCGAGCTTCGCCAGCGCCTCGACGATCTGCCCGTGCACTACGAGCTCGCCGAGTCCGAGGAGGGTGAGGACAGGGCCGCGGCCCTGGCCGACGCAGACCAGGAGCGGGCCGGCCTGCGCGCCGACATCGAGGCCATGGAGGTCAAGACGATGCTCGCGGGTGAGTACGACTCCCGCGAGGCCGTGGTCAACATCCGTTCCGGCGCCGGTGGCGTCGACGCCGCCGACTGGGCGCAGATGCTGATGCGCATGTACATCCGCTGGGCCGAACAGAAGGGCTACGGCGTCGAGGTCTACGACACCTCTTATGCCGAAGAAGCCGGACTCAAATCCGCCACCTTCGCCGTGAAGGCGCCCTACATGTACGGCACCCTGTCCGTGGAGCAGGGCACCCACCGCCTCGTACGGATCAGCCCCTTCGACAACCAGAGTCGCCGTCAGACCTCGTTCGCCGAGGTCGAGGTGCTGCCGGTGGTCGAGACCACCGACCACATCGACGTCGACGAGAACGACATCAAGGTCGACGTCTACCGCTCATCGGGCCCCGGTGGTCAGTCGGTCAACACCACCGACTCCGCGGTGCGCCTGACGCACATCCCGACCGGCATCGTCGTGACCTGTCAGAACGAGAAGAGTCAGCTGCAGAACAAGGCGTCGGCGATGCGCGTGCTGCAGGCCAAGCTCCTCGAGCGCAAGCGTCAGGAGGAGCGCGCCGAACTCGACGCCCTCAAGGGCGACGGCGGCTCGAGCTGGGGTAACCAGATGCGTTCCTACGTGCTGCACCCGTACCAGATGGTCAAGGACCTGCGAACCGGCGTGGAGGACAACAACCCGACCGCGGTCCTCGACGGCGAGCTGGACAAGTTCATCGAGGCCGGTATCCGCTGGCGTATGGCGTCCGCCGAGGCGTGATCGTGCAGCCCGGACTCGAGCTGCTGGCCGCTGCGCCGTCCCCGACCGAACTCCTCATCGGTCGGGTTTATGTCTGGCTGGCCACCAGCGGCCTCGAGATCGTCATCTGGATTCTCGGGGCCGTGCTGCTGGCCCGCGTCATCCGATGGTTTGCCGGCAAATATGCCGCTCGGGTGGAGACGAGGTTCTCCACCAGCGACCTGATCGTGCAGACCGAGGACGCCAAACACCGACGGGCGCTGGTCGACGTGGTGGCGTGGACGCTGATCGTGGGCATCGCCATCGTCGTCGTCATCCATATCCTGGGAGTGTTCGGGATCCCGCTCAGCGGCCTCACCGGCCCGACCGCGGTCATCGGCGCGGCCCTCGGTTTCGGCGCGCAGCGCATCGTGCAGGACATCCTGGCCGGATTCTTCGTCGTCGCCGAGAAGCAATACGGTTACGGCGATGTGGTGAACCTGACGGTGACCGGCAACGCCCCGGCCGAGGGAACCGTCGAGGACGTGACCTTGCGGGTGACCAAGCTTCGCACCACCGAGGGTGAGGTCATCACCGTCCCCAACGGCCAGATCATCAAGGCCACCAACCTGTCGAAGGACTGGGCGCGCGCCGTCGTCGACGTGCCGGTGCCGTCCGAGGCCGACATCGGGCTCGTCAACGACACCCTCGACCGGGTCGGGCACCAGTTCTACGAGCTGCCGCGCTGGCACGACATACTGCTCGACGCGCCGTCGTCGCTGGGCGTGATCAACCTCGAACTCGACTCCATCACCGTGCGCATGGTGACGCGGACCCTACCGGGCAAGCAGTTCGAGGTGGGCCGTGCGCTGCGTGTTCACATCATCCGGGCCCTCGCCCGCGAGGGGATCATGGTGCCTGCCGGGCGTGAGGTCCAGGCCGCGGGCGGACCGCCGGCGACCCTGGCCGATCAGACCGGTCGCGACCGGGACGAGGACGAGTGATGGCCGGGTCCCAGGAGAATCAGTCCGACCAGTCGGGGTCGGGTGGCCAGGACGACGGTCGTCGTCGGCGCAGCTTTCGATGGGATCAGCACATCGGACGGACGTCGATCCGCATCAGCACCGCGATCCTCCTCGTGGTTTTCATCCTCTGTTGTGTCCTCTACGGCTACACCTCGCAGCGCTACGGCATCGTCTCGCCGGAACCGCCGCGGCCCGCGCCGAGGACATCGCAGGTCGTCGAGGAGCCCACCTACGAGGAGCCGTTGCCGTCGACGACCTACGAGGAGTCCACCTCGAAGACGCCGTCGGGGTCGACGACCGGTGAGCCGGGGGTCGAGGGCGGGACCGACGCGCCGCTGCCGCCGGGGGAGACCCGGTCCCCGTCACAGCAGTCCGCCCCGCGCAACACCATCCCCGGTCTGCCGGGCGTCGAGATCCCGAATTTCGGCGCCCCGACGCCGACCACTCCGGTTCCGACACGCTGACGCCCACGCAACCGCAGGTCAGTGCCTTCTTCGACGCAGTGCGTCGCGCCTGAACGGACTCTCAGGCGTCGTCGTTACACTGGCTCATCGTGATCAAGCTGGAGAACGTCACGATGCAGTACAAGGCATCCTCTCGGCCGGCTCTGAAGGATTTGAGCTTCGAGGTCGACAAAGGGGAGTTCGCGTTCCTGATCGGTCCGTCCGGCTCGGGCAAGTCGACGTTCTTCCGGCTGCTGCTCAAGGAGGACCGGCCCACGAGCGGCGACGTGTACCTCGGTGAGTTCCACGTCAACAAGATGCCGGCCCGTTCGGTACCGAAGCTACGACAGTCCATCGGCTGTGTCTTCCAGGACTTCCGGCTGCTCCAGAAGAAGACGGTCGCCGAGAACGTCGCCTTCGCGCTCGAGGTGATCGGCCGGCCGAAGTCGACGATCCAGCGCGTCGTGCCCGAGGTGCTCGAGTACGTCGGTCTCGAGGGCAAGCACGACCGCATGCCCAACGAGCTGTCCGGTGGCGAGATGCAGCGCGTGGCCATCGCCCGCGCGATCGTCAACCGCCCGCTCGTGTTGCTGGCCGACGAGCCGACCGGAAACCTCGATCCCGAGACCAGCGAGGAGATCGTCGACGTCCTCGACCGCGTCAACCGTCGGGGCACCACGGTGGTCATGGCCACCCACGACCGGCACATCGTCGACGCGATGCGCCGCCGCGTCCTCGAATTCGACAACGGGCAGCTCGTGCGCAACGACCCGCAGGGTGTGTACGGAATCGGCTGACGGCTCAGCCAACTTCCGACACACAACAACGACCCCCAAGGACGTCTGAGCAAGCATGCGAGCGAATTTCATCATCAGCGAGGTTCTCAAGGGACTGCGCCGCAACGCGACCATGACCATCGCGATGATCATCACCACGGCGATCACGCTGGGAATGTTCGGCGGCGGTCTGTTGGTGATCCAGATGGCCGACAAGAGCCAGAAGATCTTCCTCGACCGGGTCGAGATGGAGTTCTACCTCAATCCCGAAGTCACCGAGCGCGATCCGCAGTGCGAAGCCGATCCGTGTGCTCAGCTGCGACGGGGACTCGAGAACGAACCGGGCGTCACCTCGGTGACGTACCTCGACAAGGACGAGGCCTACAAGCGCGCGAAGGAGATCTTCGCGAACAACCCCGACCTCGCCGAGAACATCGTCGAGGGCACGCTTCCGGCGTCGCTGCGGGTGCGGGTCTCCGATCCCGCCCAGTTCGATGCGGTGCTCACCGAGTACGCGGGCCGAAAAGACCTGGGCGTGGACGCATTCAAGGACGACCGCAAACTGGTGCAACGCATCTTCAGTGTGCTCGACGGGGTGCGCAACGCGACGTTCGCGATCGCCTCGGTGCTCGCGGTCGCGGCGATCCTGTTGATCATCAACACCGTCCAGATCGCGGCGTTCACCAGACGCACCGAGGTGTCGATCATGCGCCTGGTGGGCGCGACGCGGTGGTACACGCAGTTGCCGTTCCTGTTGGAGGCGGTGGTGTCCGCCCTTGCGGGTGCGTTGCTGGCAATCGGTGGACTGCTGCTGGCGAAGAAGTTCTTCTTCGACACCGCGCTGAAGGAGCTCTACGGCGTCAGCTTCTTCGCCCGCATCGAGCTCACGGACGTCTTGTTCGTGGCGCCGTGGTTGATTCTCGGCGGAATCGTGTTGGCGGGCGCAACGGCTTATGTCACCCTTCGTGTGTACGTCCGGGAATGAGCGGACCCGCCGCCGGCGTTCCACACAGGCTTGACTACGGTCTATTCGACCCTGCCAACCGTCGATCCACGAGGAGGTGAGTGCTCGATGCCCAGGGAAAAGGGACGCAACGTGATTGCGTCGAACCGCAAGGCGCGGCACAACTACACCATCCTCGACGTCTACGAGGCCGGCATCGTCCTCGTCGGAACCGAGGTGAAGAGCCTGCGCGCCGGTAAGGCGTCACTCGTGGATGCGTTCGCCACGATCGACGACGGCGAGGTCTGGCTGCACGCCCTGCACATCGCCGAGTACGGCCAGGGCTCGTGGACCAACCACTCGGTTCGACGCAAGCGGAAGCTGCTGATGCATCGGCGCGAGATAGACAACCTGATCGGCAAGATCCGCGACGGCAACCTCACGCTCGTGCCGCTGTCGATGTACTTCAGCGATGGACGCGTGAAGGTCGAGCTGGCGCTGGCCCGCGGTAAGCAGGCCCACGACAAGCGTCACGACATCGCCAAGCGGACCGCGCAGCGTGAGGTTGAGCGTGAGGTCGGCCGGCGCGTGAAGGGAATGGGTTGACCGACCGGGCCGTGACGGCTCAGGCGGCCTTGTACAGGCGGGTGCCCTCGGTGGGTTCGGGCGTCACCGCATGTCCTTTCCGCCGGTAGGTACGCTCGTACCGCTCGACCTGCGCGCGGTAAAGGGGAGGCGTCATCGGGTCCGTGTACACCCGGACGTCGCCACCTCGTTGACTCTCGGCGGCCTGCGCCAGCTGGAGACGAAACGCTGCAACCGCGAGTACGAACAGTACGACCATCGCAGTCCCGGACGGCCACGCGGAACCGCCGAACTGGCCGGCGAGAGTCAAGAGAAACACCCCCATGCTGACGAACCCGAGCAGCAGGATCAGGTAGCCGATGAACCCGTGGGACTTCGGCTGGGTATTGGTGCGCATTCATCCTCCTCGAAACGATCGATACATCCTATGTAGCGCTACGCTCACTGTAGCGCTACACGATGTGTAGCACCTGAGTGCTCCGTGCTATTCCTGATGCATCGATTACGGCGACGAAGGGTGTCTGCAGGTGCCTGCTGACAGCGGCTCGAAGATCATCACGGCTGCGCTGGAACTGCTGCGCGCGAAAGGTCCGGCCGGTGTGACGATCGAGGCGGTCGCGGCACATTCCGGCGTCGCGCGCACGACCATCTACCGGCGGTATCGGAACCGGGACGAGATGTTGACCGCGGCGCTCGTCGCCGTGGGGACGCCGCCGGCCATCGACGAGGAGCTGTCGGGGGAGCAGCGGCTCCGCTGGGTGGCCCGGCAAGCGGCATCGATGGTGTCGGACGGTATCGGGTTCGGTGGGATGGCGGCGCTGCTCACCGACGCCGACCCCGCGTTCACCGAGATCTTCCGCACGGCGCTGGCGAAGCACCGAGCTGATCTCGCGGCCGTCGTCGACGACGGCAAGCGTCGTGGCCTCGTCGGACCGACTGTGGACCCCGACACCCTGATCGACGGCATCGTCGGGACGCTTGTGGCGGAGAAGGCGAGGTCAGGGCGTGTCAGTGACGACTGGGAGGACCGCGTCGTCGAGATGTACGCCCCCATCGTGCTCGTGCGGTCGAAACGGGAATGAAGTCCGCTGTCCGACTTGTTAGACTTAAGTGCTCGCCGACTTCGGTCGGTGGGTACCTCCTCGGGGCTGATCGGTTTCGACTACGTGCGTCGAGGTAGGGGAAGCGTGTCGGTGCAGGCTGGAGACCACCGTATAAGCGTCGCAGCAACCAATTAAGCGCCGATTCCAATCAGCGCGACTACGCCCTCGCTGCCTAAGTAGCGACGGCTAGTCTGTCGGCCCGGATTGTGCTCCCGAATCCGGATGCCGGCATCATCTCAGGGGGCTCACCGTCCTCGCCGGTCGCGGGCGAGGTCGGAAAATCAAACAGCGACTGGGATCGTCATCTCGGCTTGTTCGCGTGACCGAGAGATCCAAGTAGAGACATAGCGGACTGCACACGGAGAAGCCCTACCAACACGACGGAGGACCCGGGTTCAATTCCCGGCAGCTCCACGGCAGAGCGCCCCACCTGTTCGCAGGTGGGGCGCTTTGCGTTGGGGCCCGATCGGTCAGCTGGGCTGGGATTGCTGCCCGGCCGACGGCTGCGGGCTTGGCGTCTGGCCGCCCGGTGCATCTGTCGAAGCGCCACCCGGTTGCTGACCGCGCGGTCCCTGGAAGTCTGGACGTCCTTGGCCATTCGGGCCGGGCATTCCGTTCCCGTCGGGTCCGCCGCGGAAGCGCGGGGGCGGGCCGCCGTGACCGTCCATGCGGTGCCAGTCGCCGCCGTGGCGCGAGACCCCGACGGGGTGGTGGTCCGAGGTCGTGTCGCCGGTGATGTATCCGGCGCCGAAGCCGAGTGCGCCGGCGATGATCGCCACACCCAGACCGCCGGCGACGAGGATCGGTGTCTTCGACTTGGCCGCGGTGATCGTCGGGGAATCAGCGGTTGCGGGGGCTGCCGGAGTAGATGGGGCAGGGGGCGCCTCGGACATCCGCTCGGTCGGCTGGTCGTCGGCGGGCGTGACCGGGGTCGTCGCCGCGTCTTCATGGGCATCGGGAGCGCGACCCGGTTCGGGCGCCTCGGGCGTCGGGTTGTTCGGCGTTGTGTTCATGGCTCTCTCCTTCAAGGAAAAACCGGGTTCTTCCCGGGAAGTGAACGCCATGATGCGCACGCTGTCTGGAGCGACGCTGTTGCTTACCTGTACATCTGCTGGGAACGGTCCTCAGGCCGCGGCCGCGTCGGCCAGGGCGTTCTCGCGGTGACGACGGCGCTTGCTGATGACGCCGTGGGTCGGGCTGAACAGGAAGACGAGCAGGAACAGGATCCCCTGCACCAGAACGACCATCCCGCCGGGCGAGGTGTCCTGGTAGTAGGACACGTACAGGCCGATCACACCGCACAGAGCCGAGGTGGTCGGCGCGATGACGAGCATCCGGGTGAAGCGGTTGGTGAGCAACTGCGCGGTGGCGCCGGGGATGATCAGCATCGCCACGACGAGCACGATGCCGACGACCTGCAGCGCGGTCACGGCCGTGAGAGCCAGCAGGGCGAGAAGTGCCGCGCCCAACAGCCTCGGGCTGAGGCCGATCGCGAAGGCGTGTGTCGGGTCGAACGCGTAAAGGGTGAAGTCGCGACGCTTGAGCAGCAGGATCACCGCGACAATGGCACCGAGGATGGCGATCTGGATCAGGTCGGACGTCGAGACGCCGAGCAGGTTGCCGAAAATGATGTGGTTCAGGTCTGTCTGGCTCGGCGTCACCGAGATCAGAACCAGGCCAAGTGCGAACAGTGTCGTGAAGACGATGCCGATCGCGGCGTCCTCCTTCACCCGGCCGCCGTCGCGGACCGCGCCGATCATCGCCACCGCGAGGAACCCGAAGACGACCGCCCCGATGGCGAAGGGGATTCCGACGATGTAGGCGAGCACGACACCCGGCAGCACCGCGTGCGAGACGGCGTCACCCATGAGTGACCAGCCGATGAGCACCAGCCAGCACGACAACAGCGCGCACACCACCGATGCGATCAACGTGGCCCACAGCGCCCGGGTCATGAAGGCGTAGGCGAACGGGTCGAGGAGGTGGTCGACGATGCTCATGACGCCTCCTCCTGCCGGTCGCGGGGAGTCTGTTCGGTTCGGTCCAGTGGGTCGAGTCCGAACGCGCGGATCAGATTGTCGGTGGTGATGACCTCGGTCGGATCGCCCTGTGCGACGACCCGGCGCATCAGCAGGATCGCCTCGTCGGCGAGGGTCGGCAGGACCGCGAGGTCGTGCGTGGAGACCAGGATCGTCACGCCGGAGTCGGCGAGCTCGCGCAGCAACGCGGTGATCGTGGCCTCGGTGCGTTTGTCGACGCCGGCGAACGGCTCGTCGAGAAGCAGGATCGAGGCCTCCTGTGCGATGCCGCGGGCCACGAAGGCGCGCTTGCGCTGGCCGCCGGAGAGCTGGCCGATCTGGCGGTCGGCGTACTCGGTGAGCTCGACGCGGGCGAGAGCCTCGTCGACGGCGTCGTGGTCGGCACGCTTGGGTCGTCGGGTGAAGCCGAGATGGCCGTAGCGACCGGTCATCACGACGTCGCGCACCGACAGCGGGAACGACCAGTCGATGACCTCGGACTGCGGAACGTATCCGACGAGGCCGGACTTACGGGCAGCTGTCGGGTTCTTGCCGGCGAGCGTGACTGAGCCGGTGGTCGGGGTGACCGCTCCGACGATGGTCTTGAACAGCGTCGACTTTCCCGATCCGTTCATGCCGACGAGCGCGCAGACGCGGCCGGTCGGAACGCGTACGGAGGCGTGATCGAGTGCGAGGATTCGGCCGTAGCGCACGGTGACGTCGTCGACCTCGATGGCGTGCGAGGTGATCATCGGTTGTCTCCCGTCAGTCCCGACACGATGGTCCGGGCGTCGTGGCGGATCAGATCGAGGTAGGTGGGCACCGGGCCGTCGGCCTCGGAGAGCGAGTCGACGTACAGGGTGCCGCCGAAGCGGGCGTCGGTGGCCCCGACCACCTGCTGCATCGCGGCGTCGGACACGGTCGATTCGCAGAACACCGCAGGCACCCGGTTCGTGCGGACGAAGTCGATGGTCGCGGCGACCTGCTGCGGTGTGGCCTGCTGCTCGGCGTTGACCGGCCAGATGTAGCGCTCGGTGAGTCCGGCGTCGCGTGCGAGATAGGAGAAGGCGCCCTCGCAGGTGACCAGTGCGCGTTCGTTGGGCGGCAGGCGGTCCAACGCCGCGACCAGGTCGGTCTGCACCTGCTGCAGTTGCCGCTTGTACGCCGCGCCGTTGGCCGCGAAGATCTCCGCGCCCTCCGGGTCGAGGTCGGTGAACGCGTCGACCAGGTTGTCGACGTAGACGCCGACATTCACCGGACTCATCCACGCATGCGGATTCGGTTTGCCCGCATAGGCATCCGAGGCGATGTCGATCGGATCGATGCCCTCGCTGGCCACGACGTGCTTGACGTCGAGTCCGTCGACGAACTGCCCGAACCAGGCCTCGAGGTTGAGCCCGTTGTCGACGACGAGTGAGGCCGTCGCGGTGCGTCGTACATCGCCTGGAGTGGGCTCGTAGCCATGGATCTCCGCGCCGGGTTTGGTGATCGACTCGACGCGGAGGCGGTCACCCGCGACATTCGACGCGATGTCCGCGAGCACGGTGAAGGTCGTCAGCACCACCTTCTCGTCGGGGAGCCGACCCGCCAGGGTGCAGCCGGAGACGAGGACGCCGATCGCGGTGATGAACGCACCGAATGACAGCAGTCGGCGGACAGCGTGCAGCTTGGGCATGCCGACACTATAGTTTCGGTTAGCCGAACTTTCCAGCCGAGGGTGGCCGAAAGTCTGCGAGGAGGTAACGGCCTCGCGAGAAGGGGTTCCACGCGGCCGGAGCAATCGCCGCGGCGCTCACGCGATCCGGACCCCGCGTGCCAGTTTTCCTGCGGGGACCCGCAATCGTCGTGTGGCCACCCAGAATCCGATTCCGCCGAGGGCCAGGTAGAACGCGAGTCCGAAGTACCACGAGTCACCGACCTTCGACGTCTCGTGTGCCGTCTCGCGGACGCTGTAATCGGCCGGGTCGACAGCTGGGTAGGTGTACGTCGTGTCCGAGCAATACCTCGAGCCGATGTAGGGGCCCGCGCGCACCGCGGAGAAGACCTGCGAGATCTCCGACGCGACGCTGGATGCTGCCTCGCGGTCGAGAGGGTCGCGCTGAGGGGCGGCGGCATCGGCGACGATGAAGAACGGGTTGGGTGCCAACAGCCACCAGATGTGTTCGTGATGGTGGAACTCGCGGTCCTCGCGGACCTCACGACACGTCGACGTCGGGGGCTGCGGAGGGTTGTCGACGAACGTCGTGTTCGGCCGGATGACCGTATGCGTCTGTGTCGTTGCCGGGAAAAGCAGACCGAAGACGATGGGTAGACCCAGGATGAGGAACAGCACGCTCGCCTGGGTGAGGACCGCCGACCCTGCGGGCCGCGTCGTCATCGCGGAGAAACCGAGTCCGATGCCCGCATAGCAGGCGAAGAGGACGATCAGCACCGTCACGCCCGCGAGACCGTGTGCGACTCCATTGGGCGACTCGACGATGCCCCAGATGACATACGGGGCCGCGACTCCCACGAAAGCCAGGCTCGCCAGCCAGCTTCCGATCAATTTCCCCAGTGCCAGCTGCGAATTCGTGATGGACGTGGCTTGGACGACGGCCAGCGTGGCGTCCTTGCGATCGCCGTTGATCGTCGTCGCGGCCAACGTCGGAGCGACGATGATGCCGAGAAACAGCAGAAACCCGACGAGGATCTCGTACAGAGCCGATGACCACCCCCGGTACGTGCCGCCGAATGCGATCACCGACAAGTACAGGGATCCCAGCACGACCAGGGATACCACCGCGAATGCGGTCGCGAGAATGGCCTTCCACCGGGTCGTGCGCAGGCGTTGGCGTAGTTCGAGTTCGACGATGACCCAGACCATCCGCCACCAGGTGGTGAATGCGGTCGTGCGGGTCTCGGGTCGAGTCGGCTGTTCGAGAAGGGGGGTCGTCATCGGCGCTCCGGGTCCAGGGCCAGATAGGCATCTTCGATACCGCTCGAGGTGGGTGCGAACTCCGCGACCGCGGCCCCGGAGCGGATCAACTCGCGCAGATATCCCGCGGCCGCGGGCTCGTCATCGAAATGCCGTTGCTCGGCGTCGGACATCGACTGGCCGGCGAGCCTGATGCGCCACACGTGGCCCGCGGCCGGTGGCGGTCGGTGAGTACGTCCGCCGGTCATGAGGACCACGTCGTCGACCATCTCGTCGAGTTCGGAAAGGATGTGGGACGACACCAGAACCGCACACCCGTCATCGGCGAGTCGGCGGAGTTGGCTGCGTAGGTCCATCCGCGACCGCGGGTCCATGCCGGAGGCCGGTTCATCGAGGAGGAGGAATTGCGGGCTGTGGACCAGTGCCCGGGCAAAGCCGAGTCGCTGCTTCTGGCCTCGGGACAACTCGTGCGCCGGCCGGGCGGCGAACTCGCTCAGGTGGACCAGTTCGAGCAGTTCGTCGGCCCGCTGACGTGCCGAAGCCGTGCGCAAGCCGTACAGCCGGCCGAAAGTCGTCAGGATCTCGTGTGCGGTGAGGCTCTCCCACGTGCCGAAGACATCGGGCATCCAGCCGATGAGTCGCCGGGTGTCCTCGGGCGACGCCGGAGACCCGTCGATGACGATGGTGCCGTCGTCCGGTGCGAGGAGTCCGGCCAGGAGCAGGAGCAGCGTGGTCTTCCCGGCCCCGTTGGGGCCGACCAGGCCGCAGATCCGACCGGGGCGGAGTTCCAGGCCTGCGTCGGCGACAGCGAGGTGCCGGCCGAAGGTGCGTGAGAGCCCGGTCGCGACCAATGACATCCCCCGACCATAGTCGAGTCAGATGACCCCGCCCTCACGCAATTCGGTCAGGTCGGCTGACGACAACCCCAGCATCTCGCCGTAGACGGCCTCGTTGTCGCAACCGGGCGTCGGTGGGCCGGCATTTCGGATGCCGCCGGGCGTATCGCTGAACTGCGGGACGACGCCGGGGCCGAGGACGGTGCGCTGCGCACCCTCGTCATAGTGCTCGGCGATCATGCCGCGCGCCCGCAGGTGCGGGTCGGCGACCACCTCGGCGACCGTGTTGACCGGTCCCACAACGACTCCCGCGGCGCTCAGGACCTCGGTGAGTTTCTCGGCGGAGTACTGCTCCGACCATTCGCCGATCATCACATCGAGTTCGTCCTGGTTGCGACCGCGGGCGGTGTGGTCGGCGAACCGCTCGTCGGTGGCGAGTTCGGGCCGGCCCATCGCCTGGCAGAGCCGGGCGAACACCGAGTCCTGGTTGGCCGCGATGATGACGTGCGTGCCGTCGCTGGTGGGGTAGAGGTTCGACGGCGCAATGCCTTCGAGTCGCGTACCCGACGGTCCGCGCACCACGCCGCCCGCGTCGTAATCGGCGATCGCCGACTCCTGCACGGCAACACAGGATTCGATGAGTGACGCGTCGACGACCTGTCCCTTGCCGGTCACCGTGCGGCGGTACAGAGCGGCGAGTGCGCCCTGCGCGGCGAACATGCCGGCGAGGGTGTCGCCGATCGAAAGTGCCAGTCGCGGAGGCAATTGCCCGGGGTAACCGTTGAGATACCTCAGACCGCTTGCGGCTTCGGCGACAGACGCATAGCCGGCGCGCGTCGAGTCCGGTCCGGTCTGGCCGTAACCCGACACCCGCACGATGACGAGGCCGGGGTTGCGCTCCGACAGCACGTCCGGGCCGATGCCGAGCCGTTCGAGGGTGCCGGGGCGGAAGTTCTCGATGACGACGTCGGCGCGGTCGGCGAGCCGGAGGAAGATCTCGCGACCGCGGTCGGAGCGCAGATCGAGGGTGATCGCTTTCTTGTTGCGGGCGTGGACCGTCCAGTAGAAGCGGTGGCCGTCGACCTCCGCCTGGCCCCAGGTGCGGATCGGGTCGGGCTTGCCCGGCGGCTCGATCTTGATGATGTCGGCGCCCATGTCGCCGAGGAGTCGGGCGGCATGCGGACCCGCGATCAGGGTGCCCAGCTCGAGCACGGTGACGCCCTCGAGCGGGCCCGCCGGGGCTCCTGCCCGGTTCGGCGCGGCAACGGTGTTGTCGGTCATGGGAGACAGTGTGGCCGGTCACAACTGCAACGCCAAGACGAAGGGTCGGTTTTTGGTTGGAACGAATCGATCCTTGCGTTCCATTGTGGCGGATCTCCGGCTATGGTGTGTGTCGTCGAACACAGACTGGGGAGGCTTTGAATGGTTGATCACGCTTCGGGGACCGGGCTCCTGCCCGACATCCGTCTCGCCGACATGGCAGCGGGCGTCGCATCGCTGCGCAAGGACATCGGGGCCGTTCTGCGTGTGCTGCCGGAGATGCTGCCCAAGCCGCCGACGACAAAGATGTCGATCGGCAAGCGTTTCCAGCAGTCCGTCGACAAGTACCCCGACCGCGACTTCTTGCGCTTCGAGGGCTCGTCGATCAGCTACCGCGAGGCCAACGCCCGGGCCAACCGCCTCGCCGACTTCCTGACGCGAGAGGGCGTCGGCAAGGGCGACGTGGTGGCGGTGCTGTCGAAGAACCACCCTGACGTCGTGATCGCGATGCTCGGCATCGTCAAGATCGGCGCCATCTGCGGCATGATCAACTTCCACCAGCGCGGCGCGGTGCTCGAGCACAGCCTGGGGCTCCTCGACGCCAAGGTTGTTCTGTACCAGGAAGATCTGGTCGAGGCTCTCGACTCGGTGCCGCAGAGCTCCCGTCCGGCAAAGGAATTCACCTTCGAGAAGCTGCCGTCGCTGGTCGCGCCGTGCTCGCCGGTCAATCCGAAGGCCACCGAATCCGTCGAGGTCGGGTCGACCGCGATCCTGATCTTCACCTCCGGCACCACCGGATATCCGAAGGCCAGCAAGCTGAGTCACTACCGCTGGCTGGTGGCCATGAACGGTATCGGCGGTCTCGGTATCCGTCTGCGCAGCGACGACGTGATGTACACGGCGCTGCCCTTCTACCACAACAACGCGCTCACGATCTCGCTGTCGTCGGTGCTCTCTTCCGGCGCCTGCCTCGCGATCGGCAAGCAGTTCTCGGCGTCCCGCTTCTTCGACGAGCTCATCGAGAACGACGCCACCGCGTTCAGCTACATCGGCGAGCTGTGCCGGTATCTCCTTGCACAGCCGCCGAAGCCGACGGACCGCGCTCACCGCGTCCGGCTCGCCGTCGGCAACGGCCTGCGCCCCGACATCTGGGACGACTTCACCGGACGTTTCGGCATCGACCGCATCGTCGAGCTGTACGCGGCCAGCGAGGCCAACATCGGCTTCGTCAACGTCTTCGGGCTGTCGAAGACCGCGGGCTTCTCGCCGCTGCCGTACATCGTCGTCGAGTACGACGAGGAGACCGGCGAACCGCTGCGCGGACCCGACGGTCGGGTGCAGAAGGTCGGCAAGGGCGGCACGGGACTGCTTCTCGCGCAGATCAACTCGCGCGTCCCCTTCGACGGTTACACCGACCCGAAGGCCACCGAGAAGAAGATCGTCCGCGACGCCCGCAAGAAAGGCGACCAGTGGTTCAACAGTGGCGACGTCGTCCGCGACCAGGGCTTCCACCACATCGGATTCGTCGACCGCATCGGTGACACCTTCCGCTGGAAGGGTGAGAACGTCGCCACCACGGAGGTCGAGGCCGTGGTGGACGCGCACGACTCGGTCGAGGAAGCCGTCGTCTTCGGTGTTCCGGTGCCCGGCGTCGACGGCAAGGCCGGCATGGCGGCGGTGAGCCTCCACGATGGTCAGGAGTTCGACGCCGCGGGCTTCGCCGCACACGTCCGGAAGGGGCTGCCGAGTTACGCGGTGCCGCTGTTCGTGCGGATCGTCGACCAGCTCGAGCACACGTCGACCTTCAAGAACATGCGCACCGAACTTCGCAAGCAGGCCTACTCCGAGACCGGTGACGACCCGATGTACGTGCTCTCCGGCGACACCTACGTCGAGTTCTACCCGGAGTTCGTCGAAGAACTGTCCGGAGCTCGGCGACAGGAGTGAACGGGGACCGACGTGGGGGGTGTCAGCCGTCCACCACGTCGTAGACCGCCTCGGCCGGCGCGGCCAGGAGCCGATCCGCCATCTCCTGCTTGAGGTAGGTCAGGCGCGCCTCCTCCTCGGCGGTGCGCTCTGCCTGCCGGGCCAGCGCGATGAACTCATCGGTCACGAACCCCTCGCGGATCTCCAGCCGGACCTTCCGGTCGCCACAGGACAGTTCGAAGACGTAGCGCTCGAGCGTCGCGCCGCGGTCGTTGCGCTCCAGTGCGGAGTCGACGGTGAAACGGTTCTCGGTCACCGCGCGGGTGACCATCTCGAAGGTGTCCCGTACACCGGGCCCGGTATGTGCCGTGGCCACGACGATGTCACGGCGCTCGACCGAGCCGGGTTCACCGAGTCGTGGCAGAGCTCGCTCGAGGACCTTGAACGCGTGCGCGACGCCGCCCGGGAAGCCGGGACCGTGGTATCGGGTCACGTCGTCGATGGTGAAGGAGATCTGGGTGCCCTGATCGGTGACGGTGATCGCGCTCATGCGATGGACTCCTTCGTGGTGCGGGCCGCCGGGGACCGGAGACTTCAGCCTGTGAAGTCTACTTACGGTGCACAACGGCCAGGCGCTCGCCGACGAACTCGAGTGCGCTGCGCTGCCAGAGGCCGATGTGATCGAGCATCGCGTGGCCGCCGTCGGGAACATTGACGAACTCGGCGTCGACGCCCTGCGCGGACAACTCGTCGATGCCCTTCCGGGTGCGCTTGGCGAAGGTGCGTTCGTCGGCGTCGCCGTGGACGGCCACCACGCGGGCACCGGGCTGGATGTGTCGCCAGTCGGCGTGCTGCCACCAGGGGGCAAGGGCGAGAACGCCGATGACCCGGCGGTCGGCGGCCAGCTGCGCGGCGACCCGGCCGCCCATCGAGTGGCCGATCGCCACGACCGGTACGCCGGGGTGGCGTCGGCACATCTCGTCGAGGGTTGCGCGGGCCGGGAGCATCGGGCTGCTCTCGTCGCCGTTCCAGCCGTAGACGCGGTACCGCACCTGGTGCACACGCACCGTCCGTCGGTAGCGGAACCGCAGCGACCATGTGAACGGGTACATGCGCAACGCCGACCCCTGCCACGGACTGAACGGCTTGCGACTGTCGTCGGTGCCGCCGGGCAGCACCAGGACGAGAAGGCCGGCCGGGTCACGCCGGGTCGAGAACAGGCCGGGGGAGAGCAGTCGCAGTGGACCGGGATTCAACATGGTCTGGCAGGCCTCCAACGGCACGTCGACGATCGTTTCACCCTAGCGATTCGATTCCGGATGGAATATGGACCGGTCTGTGAGACTCGCTAATTGGTGTCGTCGCACGGGCGAATTCCGATCTTGATGGCAGAATCGCCGATATGGCACATTCCCGCGCTGGAACATTGGCCCTGCCCGAAGACCGCGTCGACGTGGAGGCACTCGAGCGTGCCTATTACGACAACGTCCCAGATCCGTCGGACCCGTTGCAGCAGGTCGTGTTCGGGACCTCCGGTCATCGGGGTTCGAGTTTCGACACCGCATTCAACGAGGCGCACATTCTCGCAACGACGCAGGCCATCGTCGAATACCGGCGCGGCGCCGGAATCACGGGTCCGCTGTTCATCGGTTTCGATACTCACGCTTTGTCGATACCGGCGTGGCGGACCGCGCTCGAGGTTCTCGCGGCCAACGAGGTGTCGGTGCTGACCGCCGAGGACGACTCGTTCACCCCGACGCCCGCGGTCAGTCGGGCCATCCTGACGTTCAACAAGGACAACCCCGGCGTGCTCGCCGACGGCATCGTGGTGACGCCGTCGCACAACCCGCCCCGCGACGGTGGGTTCAAGTACAACCCACCGACCGGAGGTCCGGCCGACACCTCCATCACGTCGGTCATCGCCGCCCGCGCCAACGACCTGCTCGCGGCGAAACTCGACGGCGTCAAGCGGATCCCCTTCGAACGAGCCCGATCCAGCGAGTACATCCAGGACTATTCGTTCCTGCTCGACTACATCGAAGGCCTCGGCGACGTCGTCGACATGAAAGCAATCCGTGACGCCGACATCCACATCGGTGCCGATCCGCTCGGTGGTGCGTCGGTCGGGTACTGGGCCCACCTCGGGCTGCGCTACAACCTCGAACACCTCACCGTCGTCAATCCGACCGTCGACCCGACGTTCTCTTTCATGACGCTCGACACCGACGGCAAGATCCGGATGGACTGCTCGTCGGCGAACGCGATGGCGTCGCTGATCTCCGCGCGCGACTCCTTCGACATCGCGACCGGCAACGACGCCGACTCCGACCGCCACGGGATCGTCACGCCCGACGCCGGCCTGATGAATCCGAACCACTACCTCGCGGTGGCCATCGACTACCTGTTCACGCATCGTCCGCAGTGGTCGGAGCAGGCGGCGGTCGGCAAGACGCTGGTGTCGTCGTCGCTGATCGACCGGGTGGTCACCGGGATCGGGCGGCCGCTGCTGGAGGTGCCCGTCGGTTTCAAGTGGTTCGTCGACGGACTGCTCTCCGGACGCGTCGCCTTCGGTGGCGAGGAGAGCGCCGGGGCGTCGTTCCTCATGTTCGACGGCACGCCGTGGTCGACCGACAAGGACGGCATCATCATGGCGCTGCTCGCCTCGGAGATCCTGGCCGTCACCGGAAAGACACCGTCGCAGCGGTACGCCGAACTCGCCGAGCAGTACGGGGAGACCTCCTATGCCCGTATCGACGCGCCCGCCTCGCGCGAGCAGAAGGCGGTGCTGTCGAAACTGTCGCCGGAGCAGGTGAAGGCCACCGAACTCGCCGGTGAACCGATCTCCGCGGTCATGACGACCGCACCCGGCAACGGGGCGGCGATCGGCGGTCTGAAGGTCACCACCGAGAACGCGTGGTTCGCCGCTCGGCCGTCCGGAACCGAGGACGTCTACAAGATCTACGCCGAATCCTTCAAGGGCCCTGAGCATCTCGCGCAGGTGCAGAAGGAGGCGCAGCAGGTCGTCGACACCGCTCTCGGGAGCTGATCAACCGCCCGCGGGGACGCCGATCGCCAGGCCCACCAGATAGGTGGCGCCGGCGGCGATCGCGCCGAAGCACAGCTGACGCAGCGCGCCCCGGGCGATCGGATGGCGGGTGACGTAGGCGGCGACGCCTCCGGCGATGAGCAGGCCGACGGCGCCGACCGACAGGCCGAGGATCAATGAGGAGAACCCGAGCAGGTAGGGGATCAGCGGGACGACGCCGCCGACGCCGAACATCACGAACGACGAGATCGCCGCCACCCACGGCGACGGCTTGTCCGACGGGGCGACGCCGAGTTCCTGCGTGATGTGGACGTCGACCGCGCACTCGGGGTCCCGATGGATCTCGTGCGCCGCGGTGGTCGCGGTCTCCTCGGTCATACCCATCTCGGTGAACATCTCGACGAGTTCGTTGAGTTCCCCACGGGGATTTTTCGCGATCTCGGAGCGTTCGACATCCACCTCGGCGTCGAGTTGCTCGTTCTGCGTCGACACCGAGGTGAACTCACCGAGGGCCATCGAGAACGCGCCCGCGATCAGCCCGGCGACACCCGACAGGACGATCGTGTGCGCACTGGCCCCCGCCCCTCCGACGCCGGCAACGAGGCTGATGTTGGTGACCAACCCGTCCATCGCGCCGAAGGTCGCCGCGCGCACCCGGCCGCCCGAGACGTCCGGGTGCTCATGGCTGATCGGGTTCATTTCCTCGTCGACATCGCTGTTGGTCACCCGGCGAGCGTAACGACGTATGGAACGAGCCGCCGGGCGCGACTTCCCCCGCCGGTCGAGCCGTGTCGAGATCATCGCGAAAGCGGCACGTAATCGGTGCTCTTCGGCTGTATCTACTCAGCCGATTATCAGTACGGCGCGGATATTGTCGTTACGTGAGCGAAAAGCGTAAGTCGGGAGCCTCCGTGCCCCGCGCCACCACATCGAAGTATCAGCCGAGCGCGCCGTCGAGCACGATGACCTACGTTCTCGGAGGCATCGCGGTCCTGGTGATCGCGGGCCTGGTCATCGGCGGGATCTGGTGGAGCGGTCGTGACAAGGGAACCGCGGACCAGTCCGCACTCGCCGCCAGTTCGACGATGATCGTCGGACCCGAGAACGCCCCGCTGATCGATGTCTTCGAGGATCCCCTGTGCCCGGTGTGCAAGATGTTCGAGCAGCAGTCGGGACCTGCGATCACCGCCGCGGTCACCGAGGGCAAGCTGCGGGTGCGCTATCACACGCTCAACTTCCTGAACTCGCGGTCGGCGACCGGTGACTACAGCTCCCGGGCCGCGGGCGCGCTGACCTGTGTGGCGCAGGAACAGAACACCGACCTGTTCCTCCGGTTCCACAGCGCACTGTTCGCCGCCCAGCCGGCCGAGGACGGCACCGGCAACATCACCAGCCCCGAACTGGCGCGCCTGGCGACCTCGCAGGGCGCGACGCCTGCGACCGCCAAGTGCATCACCGACAACGAGAAGGTCGCGCAGGCCGAAGCGAACGCCACCACGTCGAGCGACGAACTGAAGAAGGCCGCCGGCCAAGTCGGCACCCCGAGCGTCCTCCACGACGGCAAACCCGTCGAAGGACTGCTCGACGGCACCGGCTGGCTCGACGGAATCCTGTCCGGCAACAAGTCCTGATCCAAGGGGACCGGGCCCCGCAATGGGCCCGGTTCCTGCGGATTTGGTCGCCGTCGAGGCAGTGGTGTAACTTTCACAGTGCCCTTGAACAGGGCGGAACAAAAAAATACGGGGCTATGGCGCAGCTGGTAGCGCACCACACTGGCAGTGTGGGGGTCAGGGGTTCGAGTCCCCTTAGCTCCACAGATGAGAAACCCGTTCCGACCTGCGTCGGAACGGGTTTCGTCGTTGTCGGGGTCGTTGCCTACCGCCGCCGGATTGCCTAACTATTGCCTAGGGTGCCGGGAGAGTTGTGCCGTGGCCAGTTCACGATGCTGCGTACTGGAGGCCAGCAGACTGGTTGCGATCCAAGCGGCGATTCATCAAATGGTCTCGCGCCTCTCTCACCGCCCGAAGTACCTCGGGTGTCAACTCTGGAAACTTGGCCGAAATGAGCTCGTCGGTCCGGTCGATAAGGAGTGCGGAGTCTGCACCCTTGCTGCGCACAACCGAGTCCAGCTCACTCAGCTCGTCCTTTGAAATAGTCGCCAGCGGCACAAGCAGGGACCTTATCTCCGAGGGCACCAGTTCGAGGACTCCACCGCCGAAGCTCCTACCGTAGAGTTCGGCGGTCAAGAGCGTTATCGAGTTGTGGAACGATCCCACCAGGTCCTGTGATCGGCGGCGGTATCCACTGAGCATCACGCCTTGATAGATGGTGTCGGTAGTTACGACACCGGCCACATTGCGGATCAGTCGAGGGTAATGATGCGACCGCTTCGAGAGCATGAGGTCTCCCGGCGAAACCACCGGAACCCGATACCAAGGACTTCGAATCCGGCACTTGTATCGAGTGTGGAGGTCGAGCGCCTCTCCGAGTTCGAAGTACTGGCTCGGACCTGGCGATTCGGCCGGGTCACAGGGTCCGAAGGATGTGTCAAGCAGCCATGTCGAGACTCCTGACGCGCGGTTGGTTTGCAGGTCGCGCTCTGTGAACTCCAAACCGGGCGCCTGCCTCGTGCGGGCGAGGAGCGGGCGTGACCAAGCCCCGAGTTCGTAGTTGTCCCGCGTTGTGTCGTTGTAGGAAAAGTAGTCGTTGGCACCCGTGACAGTTGCGACACTGAGGCGCGCGACGGTACCCAGAGGTATTACGCACTCTGCCTCACGGGCAACGTCAAATGCAGACAGTTGGTGCGGTGCTAGCAATAGGCTCGTCCACGTAGTCGCTGTCTCGCTGACGGCGTGAATCCAACGCGACTCCGTTGAGTGGTCAATCACCGTGACCTTCGTCTCGCAGCGTTGCCCTGGTGCGACTCGCCCACTGAGAACGACGACCTCTTGGAGCACTCCCGGAAACGACCCAACGGGAAACATGTCCATCTGAAGTTCCTCGCAGTTCTGTATGAGCCAGTCCCTCACGACCTTTGCCGAGATACCAGTCAGACACTCTGCTGGGATAATGAACGCAAAGACACCGCCAGCTCGTAGCCGGGCAAGCGCCCCCAAGAACAACGGGATCCATAGATTCGCCACCCGCGTGAAGGAGATGCCCAGCGTTTCTGCGAGTTGCTTAATGCTCAATTGGTCCGAAGCTGAAACGAATTGGAATCTCAGGAACGGGGGGTTGCCAACTGCTATGTCGAAACCGGCACCGACCGACGAGTTCTTCGGCTCGAAGAAACTACCGGTCTGTACGTCACCAGGGATGCCACTACTGATCATTGCCTGGTGACAGGACCGAGCCTCCTCGCCGACCAACTCCACAGCCGATAGGCGACTGATCTGATCCACGAGTTCGTGTCGCTGGAGCCCCCGGACGAATGCACCGTCGCCTGCGCTAGGTTCCAGAAGTTGCAAGCCCGTACGACCTTGAGTCAGCGCGCTGACTCGGTCGAGACACATATCGACGAGGGCTGGAGGCGAGTAGAAGCCGCCTCTGAGCTTCTGTGAGTCAAGCTGATCTGCGGTCTTCACGTTTGCATGCTCGCACGGCGCTACGACATCGCTTGGTGCGGGCTGCGGTGTGTCGAGTAGGTGTTACGTGTGTGACACATGAGAATCTACCTGTGACCATGCATTTGGCAGTTCAGCCTTGGAAGGATGGCACCAGTCTCGACGACTGGTTTGCCTCAGTTGGCGGTGCAGACGATGAGGAAGCACAGATCGTCACGATTGTTGTCGCGTGGGCCAAGCGGTCTGGCCTGAGCCTCATTGAGAGCGACCTTCGGAAGATCAGGGCTCGTGGAGGTTCGATCTCAATGATCGTGGGAATTAGCGAGGGCGGCGCGACCCGGCAAGGGCTGGAGCTTGCTCTTGCGCTGTGCGACAGGGTCGAGGTGTTCTTCGACTCCGCGGGGAGGACCTTCCATCCCAAGGTATATTTGTCGCGGTCCGCTTCCCGCGCGCGGATCTTTGTAGGCTCAAACAACCTCACAGCTGGTGGGGTCTTCCGCAACTACGAGGCCGGCCTGGTCCTCGATACTGTTCCAACCGACCACATGGTCACCCAAGTTGAGGAGTGGATTCACCTGTTGCGGTCCGACGCCGAGTGCTGCGTCGAGCTAACTCCGGAAACTCTCGAAGCCGTCGTCGCTAGCGAGCTGTATCGAATCGGCGACGAAGACGTGCGCCGCCAATCGGCTGGCAACAGTGCGGTCGGCTCGACCCCCGGTGCGGTGTTCGGTGTCAGTCGGACCAGAAAGAAGGGTCCGCGTGGTAAGCAGGGTGAGACGGCGACGCCAGCACAGTCTGCTACCGCCGCCGTGGCAATTTCGGGCGAGGTCGTTCGTCGTTGGTCGAAGAAACTGAAGAGGTCCGACGCGCAGCAACTGGGGCCGTCAGCAGGAACCAACCTAACCGGCGCACTCCGCTTGACGATGAGCGGGCATGAGATCGACCAGACTACCTATTTTCGGTACGAGTTCTTTGGTCTGGAGACCTGGCATGCAGACGTTGACAAACCAAATGTGGACTACACGGAAGTGCCAGTCGAGGTGTTCGTTCTAGGTGACGCGTTGGGCGTCATGACATTTCGCGTTGACCATGACGTCAGCCGTGAAGCGGGGCAGGGCAACTTTACGACCGTCCTCAAATGGGGTCCAATGAACGCGCTGCTTCGCCAAACGAGTTACGTCGATAATTGGGTAACACTGGAGGCTCTGACATCTGGCTACCGGCTGTCGATTGTGGCGGACGACCCTCAGACCGCGTCAGGAGGCCCTCTCCAGGCGGGAGTCTGAGCAGCAGAGCGCACGCGCACGCAACTTAGAGAATTCCTGCGCGCGAAAGCACCGTCGCCGCCGCTTTCAACCGGTCGTCGCTCACGCGCCCGTAGACCGCCGTCGTCATGCGTTCGCTGTGGCCATGCCACGCCGCGACGACATCGGCAGGGACACCCGCCGCCCGCATCCGCGAGACCGAGGAGTGACGCAGGTTCCGCAGCGTGATCGAGGGCAGCCCCGCCGCCTTGCGCCGGTCGGTGAACAACCGAGTGTAGTCGCGGACGGGCAGCGGTGACCCGTCGATCCGCGAGAGCAACAGATCGCCGTCGGTCATCGGTCGGCCCACGGCCGTGCGCTCACGCAGGTGCGAGGTCCGCATCGCCTTGACGATGGCCAGCTCACGCGGCGGGATCGGCAGGTCACGCACCGACCGGGCATTCTTCGGATCGCCGATGACATCGTGACCGTTGACATCGACCCGAGCCTGACGAATCCGCAGCGTTCCCGCGTCGAGGTCGAGGGTCAAGCCCCGAGTAGTGGTGTAACTCGTTTCTGATCCTTCGGGGGGGTCAGGCGGGTAGTTGCATCAGTGGATCGGTGGTCGCCTCCGTCGGTGTTGGGGTGTCGGTGGTCAGGGTAAGTCGGCAGCGGCTGAGGACTTCGAGTCCGAGGTAGCGGCGGCCTTCGGCCCATTCGTCGGTCTGTTCGGCCAGGACGGCGCCGATGAGGCGGATGATGGCGTCGCGGTTGGGGAAGATGCCCACAACGTCGGTGCGGCGGCGGATCTCGCGGTTGAGCCGTTCGGTGGGGTTGTTAGACCAGATCTGGCGCCACACGTCGTCGGGGAACTCGGTGAAGGCGAGCAGGTCCTCGCGGGCGTCGCCGAGGTGGTCGGCGACCTCGGGCAATCGGCCGTCGGTGTATTCGAGGAGCCGGTCGAACTGCTCGTGCACCGCGGTGGCGGTGGGCTGGTCATACACGCTGTGCAGCATCGCTTTTACCGCCGGCCACATGGACTTGGGGCATACTGCCATGAGGTTGGCGGCGTAGTGGGTGCGGCAGCGCTGCCATACCGCGCCGGGCAGGTTCGCTGCGATCGCCTCGATGAGCCCGGCATGAGCATCGGAGGTCACCAAGCGCACCCCGCCCAGGCCGCGGGCCACCAGGTCGGCGAAGAAGGTGTTCCACGATGCCTTGGTCTCACTGGTGGCCACCTGCATGCCCAACACCTCGCGGTGGCCGTCGCCATTGACGCCGGTCGCCAGCAGCACGACGGCCTTGACGACCTGTTTGTTCTCACGAACTTTGATCGTCAACGCATCGGCGGTGACGAAGGTGAACGGTCCGGTTTCGTCGAGGCGGCGGTGCCGGAATGCGGTGACCTGTTCGTCGAGGTCTTCGGCCATGCGTGAGACCTGCGACTTCGACAGTGAGTCGATGCCGAGTGTCTTGACCAGTTTGTCCATCCGGCGGGTCGATACACCGGCCAGGTAGCAGTCGGCCACGACGGTGATCAGCGCTGACTCGGCCCGCTTGCGACGTTCGAGGAGCCACTCGGGAAAGTAGCTGCCCGAGCGTAGCTTCGGAATGGCGACGTCGACGGTGCCGACCCGGGTGTCGAGGGGGCGGTGACGGTAGCCGTTGCGGCGGTTGGTGCGTTCGGCAGATCGTGCGTTCCATTCGGCACCGCACACGGCGTCGGCATCCGCCGAGAGCAGGGCGTTGATCATAGTCTGTAGCAGTTCGCGCATCAGATCCGGTGACGCGTCTGCGAGGGCTTGGCCGAGTAGGCCGGCAGGGTCGACAATATGGGGTGCGGTCATCGCGATGACTCCTCGAGGATTCTGTGGAAGGTTGACTCGAAGGATCACGCGGTGGCCGCTTTGCATCGGTCAACAACACAGCGTCAGACACGATCTCGGCCACCGAGTTACACCACTCTATGGGGCACTACTAGGTCGAGATCGGACCACCGCAACCCGCCGATCTCCTCACGACGCAGACCGAGCAGGGGCAGGGCGAAACACCCCGCGAGGCGGTGATCGGCCACCGAGCCGAGGAACGCCGACATCTGTTCGGGTGTCCAGATGTCGCCCTCGGCGACGGCCACGATGACCTTCTGCGTCGGCTCGTCGAGGTGCTGCCTCGGATCGTGGCTGATCCACCGCATCCGCATTGCGTGCGCCATCACGGCCTTGATCGTGACCACGGCCCGCCGCTTGGTCGAGGCCGCGAGGGGTCGGCCCGGCTTGGGGGTGCCGTCGGCGTTGGTCGTCGGCTTAGTCGTCAGGTTGAGCGACCAGTCGATAAGTACCTCGGGGGGTCAACTTCTGCACCGACACCGATCCGAACGCCCGACGTGAGTAGGCCAGTGACTCACGGTCAGCGCGGATCGTGTTCTCACGGGTGCCGTCGTCGGCCTCACGGACCTTGAGCCAATGATCGGCCACATCGTCAAAGGTCCGTTCGGACTTCGCCGCCCACGTCCGCGCATCCCACTGTTTGCGCTGGTCGGTGATCCAATCGCGGGCCGCGCCCTTGGTCAAGAACGTCTTATAGGGCCGGACCTGCTTGCCCGTCACGGGATCGGTGCCCAGCGTCGGACGTGCTCGCCAACGTCCGTCGGACAGCTTGGTCAGTCCGTCATCGGTCCGCTGGCCGCGCTTGCGGGTGTTGTCGGAAGTCATGTCGGGTTCTCCTCGGTGTGCTGTGTGTCGGTGTCGGGTCAGTCGGCGGTTGACCAGTCGCGGCGCAGGTCACCGCGTCGCTTGGCCTCACGAATCCATCTATCGACGGTCGGGATCGCCGCGTGCATCTGTTCGGCGACGTACTCGCGGGGTGAATACCCGAGCCGACGTGCCTCGGTGAGCAGGACGGCGACCTGCCGGTAATGGTCGTCATCGAGTCGCGGGCGGCGTCCGCGACGTTCGGCAACCTCGGGACGTGAGGTCAGGGTCGGGTCGGCGACCTCATCGGCGGTGACGAACGCGCCGTCACCATGGGCAACGAATCGCGCCGCAGCGGCGGCAAGTCGGCGGACCGGCACCTGTCGGATCGTCGAGGGGTCGATCTCGGCGTCGGGGGTGTCCGCGACGACCCGCAATTCGGTGAGACGCGGTGCCGGGCCGTCGAGATCGACCCTGACCACATAGCGGTGATCGTGCCCGACGAGACGAACCTCGATGAGGTCATCGTCGAGACGCCTTGTGCCGCCGGGGATCACGTCACCCTTGATCGGTTCGGGTTCGCTATCAAGTGCCATGAACAAAACGATAGCAGATTGCCTTGATAACTGTCACTCAGTCGCCGACTCTGTAGACATGACGACCACAACCGACACCACCGCCCGCACCCTCGACGCACTGCTCGATGGTCCGCCGACCGTGAGCATTGAGGCCGCCGGGGAATACTTCGGCGTCTCCCGTGCCTACGCCTACACCTTGGCCAAGAACGGCCATATCCCGACGATCCGCCTCGGTGTGCGGCGTCTGCGTGTACCGGCGGCGGCACTCCACCGCCTGCTCACCGAGGGTGAGACCGAAGTCAACTAGCGCACGTCAGGAACGGCGGTGAGGTCGAGGAATGGTTGCGGACCTCTCGACCTCACCGCCGAACATGATGCACAACAGCATGATTCACCGCACAAATACGAGCGCCCGCCCAGCTCACCGAAGCCGGACTGGCAAGACGACCCGAGGAGTTCAGCGGTGAACAACGATACCGCGACGACACCGCCGAACGGGCGCGTGTATCGCGCCGATCTGCCGAGCGATCACCCCGAACACAATCCGTTCGATACCGCAGGTGCCGACGAGAACCACCGCCGAGACCGAGAGCAGGCCGACGCCGACGAGAAACGCCGCAAGCGGTGGGCAGGTCGTCATTACGCCGTCGCCGATCTGCCGACCGGCCAACGGTGGGCACGCACGCTCGCGGGCAAGATCGAGCGATCCAACGCTCAACGCGATCCGGCGAAGTATCCGCCGACGCTGACGATCACCGGCGACAAGGCGGTGAGCGCAGGCGCGACCGACGATCAGGTCGCCGCCCTGCACGCGCTGACCGATGCCCGAGGTCGCCGAGGTGCGATTGCGGGCGGCGGCGATGCACACGGACGCGCGACGGCAGATCGACGCCCTGGCGCGCACACTCACGGCACAACGTGAGGCGGCGGTGGTCCCGCCTGTGCCGGTCACTCTGGCCGATCTGCTGGCACAGCCCGACGACACCGCGACGTACCGCATCGAGGAACTGTGGCCGACCGGCGGGCGGATACTGCTGGCCGCGCAATACAAGTCGGGCAAGTCAACGATGGTCGGCAACGTGCTTCGGACTCTGGTCGATGGTGGCCAGTTCCTCGACAGGTTCGACGTCTCGCCGGTCGGCAAGGTCGCGGTGATCGACACCGAACTCGACACGCGAACGCTGCGCCGATGGCTGCGTGAGCAGAGCATCGAGAACACCGACCGCGTATCCGTCCTGCCGTTGCGCGGCGCGGTGTCGGCGTTCGACATTCTCGACCCCGCTACGCGGTCGCGGTGGGCCGCGCAGCTCGCCGACGCCGAGGTCGTCATCCTCGACTGCCTGCGCCCGGTGCTCGATGCCCTCGGGCTGAGTGAGGACAAAGACGCGGGCCGTGTTCTGGTCGCGTTCGACGCGCTGCTCGCCGAGATCGGCGCATCCGAGGGTGTGGTGGTTACGCACATGGGACACCAGAACGAACGCGCACGCGGTGACTCGCGGCTGCTCGATTGGCCTGACGCGCTGTGGAAGATCGTCCGCGGCGGTGACGACACCAACGACGACGGAAGCCGGGCACGTTACTTCTCGGCGGTGGGCCGTGATGTCTCGGTGCCCGAGGGCTGCTTGACGTTCGACCGCGAGACGCGGCACCTGACCTATGCCGACGGAACCGCCGCGATTCGACCGCCCGCGCCGCCATGCCCGAGCTGATCGCGTTGGTTCGGTCCGAACCCGGCACCCTGTCGAAGAACGCCGCCGAGGCACGACCCGATATGACACGTTCGCGGATACAGCCCCCGCGGCGCCCTCCCTACAGAAAGGGTATCTCGATGAGTACCGAACCGACTGCGCCGCAGTCACTTCCACCTGTTCTGCATCTGACCATGGGATCGAACGCCGGCATGTCCGGCGGCACCGACGTCTCGGCTGAGGTCACGCCCGTCGACCTGTACTCGCTCGACGAAGTGGATCTGACCACCGTCCGCGGGGTGCTGATCAACGGCAACTGCGACCAGATCTTCCTCGAACGACGTCGCGACCTGCTCACCGAGTTCGTCACCGCCGGTGGCCGGGTCGCGATCATGGGGCATCCCCTGACCCGTTTCCTGCCCGGCCTCGGCAAGTGGCGCAAGCTGCAGTACTTCGGCCCCAAGGACCTCGCGATCGTCTCCGGCGACGCGCATCCCGTGTGGGAGGGAGTCGATCCGGGCGACGTCAGTTTCCGACGCGGGGTGTCCGGCTTCTATGCCCGTGGCTACAGTGACAAGCTGCCGGAGGGGGCGGTGGTGGCAAACCGCATCGGCCGCAACGCACTTCCGGTCGACTACGTGTATCCGCTCGGCGCCGGCCAGGTGCTCGTCCACGGTGGCCTCGATGTTGGTGTCTACCAGGAGGACCCGAACACCTCCGCACGAATCTTTCCTCAGCTGCTCACGTGGCTCGCCCAGCAGGAGGCCCAGGTATGACCACGACCACCGATCCCGTCGCCGAACCCTTCGCCCGCACCGACCGCGCGCCGCGCTCGCGCCGGCGCCTGGCGTTCGTCCACGGCGGCTCGCACTTCCATCTGCAGACGATGAAGGACCCGGCGGTGATCGCGCATCAGCCCGAGTTCGTCTACCTCGGTGATCTCGCCGACGGGGATCTCGACGCGTTCGACACCGTCGTGCTCGCCGACCGGCTTCAACCCGTTCGCAAGCACACCGCGCAGCTCCTCGCGGTACCTCAGCGTGGCGGAACGCTCGTCGTGCTCGGTGAGAACGCCGCCCACACCTGGCTTCCGGGCGTCTCGTGGAGTCCTCGTCCGACCAACTTCTGGTGGTGGCTGGAGGGCTCGGACCCGTTGATCCGTACGCGTAACCCCGAGCACGAGGCGTGGGAGTACCTTGAATCGCCCCGGGTTTGCTGGGGGCTCGTTTACTTGGTTCCAGCGACTGCCGGGACCGGGTTCTCACGGTAGCTGGTGACTGTGTGGGTCGACCAGTAGGTGGTCTCGTACTCGACGGGTGGGACGTGCCCGATCTCGCCGTGCAGGCGGCGGTGGTTGAACCAGTCGATGTACTCGGCGACGGCGATCTCGACCTCGCCGACACCGCCCCAGCCACCGCGAGGGCGCATGACTGGGTTACGGATACACTCGGCCTTGAACAACGAGTTGAACGCCTCGGCCATCGCATTGTCGTACGAATCACCCTTGGAGCCAACAGAAGTCACTGCGTCTGCTTCGGCGAGACGTTCGGTGTAGCGGATGGCTCGATACTGCACTCCGCGGTCGGAGTGGTGAATCAGCCCGGCCACGCCCTGGCCGGCACGCGACCGCGCCCACAACCCCATATCCAAGGCGTCGAGCGCGAGGTCGGTGTGCATGGTGGTCGAGACCTGCCAGCCCACGACCATCCTTGAGAAGACGTCGAGGATGAACGCGGCATACACCCACCCCGAGTGTGTGCGGATGTAGGTCAGGTCCGCCACCCACAGCGCGTTGGGCGCCGCCGCGGTGAACTGCCGTTCGACACGATCGGCCGGCTGCGGAGTTTCGGCCCCCTCGCTGTGCGTGGTCTTCCGCGTCTTGGATCTCGTTATCCCGTGCAGCCCATCGGCTTTCATCAATCGCTCGACGGTGCACCGGGCCACGCCGATACCCTTTCTGCGTAGTTCGCCGTGGACTTTGCGGGCACCGTAGACGCCGAGATTGTCGGCATGCACGGTGCGGATCTCACCGAGGATCTCGCGGTCACGGACCACCCGTGGCGCCTCGACTCGTCGAGAGCTCAGATGGGCTCGGACTGTGGACGGAGCGATCTGGGCGGCCGTGTCGCGCAGGGCCGCGCAGATCGGATCGACTCCGTGTTCGTCGCGGAAAGCGGCGACGAACTCCACGATCAACGCTGTGGGCGGTCGATCTCCGCCGCAAAGAAAGCTGATGCCTGCTTCAAGATGGTGTTCGCCCGCCGCAACTCCCGGTTCTCCCGTTCCAGCTGCGCGATCCGCTCAGCCTCGCTGGTCGTGGTCCCCGGGCGGTCCCCGCCATCGATCTCGGCCTGCTTGACCCAGGTGCGAAGCGCCTCCGGGTGCACACCGAGTTGATCGCCGATCCGTTTGAGCGCCCCTGGTCGCGTGGCTGGGTCCTTGCGGGCCTCCACCGCCATCCGCGTCGCCCGCTCCTTCAGCTCAACGCTGTACTTCCGTGGTGCTGCCATGCTCTCCATCCTTCACAGATTCGAGAGCCTCCGACAAACCCGGGGCGTTTCACCTGTCCACCAAGTCCGTGATCTGGCATCACCACGGGTTGCTGCACACCGAGGCCGACGTCGTGCCGCTCGTGGTCTCCGAGGAGCCCGACGAGACCGGTGCCCGCGCCGACGCGGGCGCGATCCTCTACGAGGACACCGTCAGCACGCCGGGCCGGATCATCGCCACCCTGAGGTATGGACGGTCTGGTGATCACACGGCGTCGCTGCGCCGACCCATCTCTTTGACCACCCCGGACGGGTCCCACTGCAGGCGCCCCTTCTGGAAGTCCTGTGCGAGTCCGGTGCCGTTGTCGTATTCGTCGGATATCGGCCAGCCCAGGGGTCCGGTCTCGTGGCCTTCCGCCGCCCAGCGTCTGCCGATGACACCGCGCACCGGGAACCCGTCGTGCCCGTAACGGCGGTACAGGGTGCCGCCTTCGAATGCCTGGATGTCGCCGACGCCGGGGACGACGGTGTGGCGCAGCGTCGGGTAGCCGAGGAATCCGGTCTCGTAGCCGTACTGCGCGTAGGTCTCCATCAGGTGTGCCGGAACGGCCGTAGCCTCGCCGTTCCGCGCATCGGGATGCCAGTAGATGGAACCGTTGGCGAACCGGGCGAACCGTCCGATGCCGTCCGCGGTCGGGAGCTCCCCATGTGTGAGCCGGGCGCCGATCCAGGCACGGGCAACGACGGCTTCGGCGTCGATCTCGTTCTCCACGGGTACCGGTGGGCCGCCGGCGATGAGGCGGGCGACCTCGGCCCGGAACGACACCATGTCGAAGTTCGGGTCGATCTTGCCCTCCGACGACCACTCCTTGTGACCGACGCAATCCGACGCGGGTCGGCCGATCCGACGTAGGATCGCCGCACAGCCACGCCGGTAGGCATCCATCTGCGCCGCCGGCCAGACCTGACCCACGCCGTTGTTCACGCCCTCGATCCCGATGACATGCCAGTTCGCGTTGTCGGTCGGCCACCCGGGATGGGAACCGGCGCCGGCATGCCATGCCACCCCGACGGCGATCACCCGGAACGTGCCGTCGCGCTCGAGGACGAGTTGCGCGAGAGGCGCCGGCAGGCCAGGCCTCCCGTTCTGCACGACCCGCCAGTCGTCAGGGCCGCCGCCTGCGGTGTGGTGGCACATCACGCCGCGCAGGTCGCGGAAGTCCCCGTGCCCGCGGCCGCGCCAGCCGGCGTGTTCGATCACCTTCAGGCCCTCGGCACGCAACACGTCGGCCAGCCAGATCGGGTCACCGGTCCATGCCACCGGGATCACCTCCTCGACGCGACTCTCCGAAAGTCCACCGTTTCAATGATTTTCGCTGTTGATTCGAGCCTACGCCGACGTCTGGATCGGTCCGGGGACTCGGACGCGACCGCTGGTAGAGCCCCCGGTCGGGCGCGGGCTCTACAGTGGCTGGGTGGTCGAGTCAGCTGTCATCCGGGTGAGTGCGGTGGTCCTTCGGGATTCCACCGGTGCAGTCCTGACCGTGCGTAAGCGCGGCACCACCCGATTCATGTTCCCCGGGGGCAAGCCCGAACCCGGCGAGAGTGCGCTGCAGACCGCGATCCGGGAGTGCCGGGAGGAACTACAGCTCGAACTCGGTCCCTCTCAACTCCAGCCGCGCGGCGACTACCGGGCCGCGGCCGCCAACGAGGACGGATTCGACGTCGAGGCGGCGGTCTTCGTCTGCTCGACGCCGCTGGATCGGGATGCGGGCGCCTTGAGTCCCGCAGCCGAGATCGCCGAATTGCGCTGGCTGCCGCTCGACGGCTCGGTGTTGCCCTCGGATCTCGCGCCGCTGACCGAATGTGTACTTCCTGAACTGATGTGAGGATGCATTCGCGAACTAGCGCTTGTGATTTGAGGTAGCGATTTCTACTACAGGGTGAGTCGCAGCGTCAGGGGCTGTCCGACGCAGGCGGTTCCGGATCGGTAGAAGGTTGGGCCAGGGTCAAGGACAACAACCCGGGTATCGCGCGCTGTATGTCGTCCGGGGAGATGGTCGGTAGCCCTTCGTGTCCGTGGATGTAGCCGATCCCGGCGTACACCAGGACGCCGGACAACAGGCGGGCCTCGCCCGGGCCCATCCCGAACTGACCCACGATGGCCTCGACCGCCTGGAAGATCTCCGCGTCGATGTTGCGCACCGTGTCGGCGATGTTGGCGTTGCTGCGCGCCCGGCTACGGATGGCGCGTTCCACCGTCAGATGATCCTTGCCGATCAGCATCGTCGACAAAGCGATCAGGCGGCCGTCGGGCGGCATCTCGGAGAGCTCGTCCACGTCGGTGATGCGTCGGCGGTTCTCCTCCTGCCAGCGCACGGCCATCGCTTCCCACAGGGCGTCGAGGTCTCTGAAGTGCCAGTAGAAGCTGCCCTTGGTGACTTCCAGCGTCGTGCACAAACGGGAGATCGTGACCCCGTGTTCACCTCCGTCTTCGGCGGTGAGCAGTGCGAATGCGGCGTCTACCCAGTCGGTGGCGCCCAGGCGTGAACTCCGACGGGACTCGGGCATCTTTCGGGCGGTCCTCTCCGGTCGGCGCGGACGATGCGCGTGACCGAGTACACCACGACGACCCGCGACGACCCGGCATTCGAGGGTTGCACGGAGCTGTGTCCGGAGAACCATACCGGTGGTATGGTTCATCAGTTTCGAGTCGTCCGGGGTAAGGGGATCGCGTGGGGCAGAGGATCAATCGTCGGCAATTTCTGTGGGGGACAACTGCCGCGGCCGCGTCGGCTGCAACGGCGGGCCGTCTCGGCGCCCCGCCTGCAGTCGGGGATCCGCTGCCGGCCGCGAAGCTGCCGCCCATCAAGCTGCCGACCATCTTCCATTCACCGGAGATGGTTCCGTACGTCGACGACCTTCCCGTACCGCGCACCATCGCCTCGTCGCCGTCGAAGCCGATCGAGATCGTCGCCCGCACCACCAGCAACCGGTTCCATCGCGACCAGCCGAAGGTGCCGACGATGGCGTACAACAACGAGTCGTACCTGGGGCCGACCATCGAGGCGCATGTCGGCGAGCAGACCACCGTGCACTATCGCAGTGAACTCGGAAAGCACGTCTTCGCAGCGGATCTGGACACATCACTGCACGGTGTCTCCGAACGGTATCGCGACGAGCCGGTCACCTCGATGCACCTCCACGGCGGCGTCACCCCACCCCAGTTCGACGGCAACCCCGAACGGCTGATGCTGCCGCATCACGGCACAGCGCTGTTCGAGTTCCCCAATCGTCAAGAGGCCGGCCACCTCTGGTATCACGACCACGCGATGGCGATCACGCGCGCCAACGTCTATGCCGGACTCGCCGGGATGTACTTCCTGCGCGACGACCACGACACGGGTACGCCCCAGAACCCGCTGGGTCTTCCCGCCGGTGAGTACGAGATCCCGCTCATCCTGCAGGAGAAGATCTTACGCGCCGACGGACATCAGTCGCTACGCTCGACGCCCGTGGTCCCCCAGGGGATGTGGGAGGGCGGAGCGGTCGGCGACCGCGGCCTGGTCAACGGCAAGGTGTGGCCGAAGACGACGGTGGCCCGCGGGCTGTACCGTTTCCGGCTGATCAACGCGGCGTCGTTCTCGGTGTGGAATCTCTTCTTCTCCAACCGCATGCGCTTCTGGGTCATCGGCAACGAGGGTGGCCTGCTCAACGCGCCGGTCCCCACCCGATCATTCCAGGCGGCGCCCGGCGAGCGCTTCGATCTACTCGTCGATTTCAGCTCATTGGCGCCCGGGGAGACCGTGGATCTGTGCAATGATCTGGTACCGCCGTTCCAAGCGGCGATGCTCGGCGAGGTGGCGATGACGCGGTTCTGCCGTTTCATCGCCGGCGCAGCACGCGGCGACCGCCGGGGCGTCCCGACGACGCTGAGGGGCGGTCGAGGACGCCCCGCCCGAATCCCCCGATCGCCACCCCGCAGCGCATCCGGAAGGTCAGCGTCTCCCAGCCCTACGAATTGCGTGTCCCACCGGCCATCATGTCGTTGAACAACCTGCGCTACTCCGACCCCCAGATAGAGAAGCCGCGGGCGGGCACCACCGAACGCTGGGACATCATCAACATCACCCCGGACCCACATCCGGTCCACCTGCACCTGGTCATGTTCCGCATCCTCGGACGACGGCCCCTGCGCACCGTCGAGTACCAGGCGGCGAACCCGCAGCCGCCGATCGGTAACCGATGGGCGCCGGACCCGAGCCGCTTCTACGCCGGACCGATGCGCGGGCCGGCCGCCTGGGAAGCGGGTTGGAAGGACACTGTGCACGCCACCGGCGGGCACGTGACCTCGATCGTCGTGCGCTTTCCGACGGCCGACGAACTGGGGTTCGACCCCGACGCGATCTTCTCGTCCGATCCGACGAAGTCCTGGACACGCCCGTCATCCGGTGAGTCGGCGGCCCGGCCGGCACCGTCGTCGCACCACCACCACGCCGGTGCGAGGCCTGCGCACGGCATGGTCACCAAGGATCTCCAGGGGTACGTCTGGCACTGTCACATCCTCGACCACGAGGATCACGACATGATGCTGCGATACCGGGTGGTGCCCTGACCGTGGATGGTCCTACGCCGCCGTCGAGTGTTCCGCGGAACACTCGACGGCGCCTCCGGTGACCTCATCCCCGGCGCTTGCGGCCCCACAGCAGGTAGATCGCCGGCGCGATCCCGGCGGTCGAACCGAACGACAGGCCGATCATCCAGGCACGCTTGCGGCCGTTGATCTCCTCGGGCCGCCGTCCGGCCAGATCCCGCAGGGCCCACACGCGGGTTCCGGCATCGACTGCAGCGACGGCCACGATGGCGACCTTCGCGGTGGGGGACAGCTCTTTCCAGCTCTTCTTCTTGCTCATGGTCGAGAGCCTAGCGGAGCCAGCCGCTGTCCTTGCGAGAGTGCTTCGGGCGAAAGCGTTGTGACAGTTCAAGGTCCGTCGACCCAGAACTGGCCGCCGCACATGATCGCCCTTCCGGAAGGATCCTGGGCGACCTTGTCGACCGCAGGGTCGCAGGGCTCGCCGAGGTTGTGCACCGATCCGTCGTTCTCTGCGTGGCGAGCCCATCGGTAACCGCCGGACGCGCCCATGTAGACGCACACCAGACTCGTTCCATCGGCGGCGGTCCCGAAGGAACGCGCCTCCGACTCGTAACAGAAGCCGCCCTCCGTCGGAGTCGACCCGGTCTGGGTCGGTGGGGCGGTGACCGGGGGCGGCGGTGTCGGACGTGGCGGCCGCTGTTCGGTCGGGGTGTTGCTGACCGTCACCGTGACCGGAGCGGGCGCCGCGCGGTCATCTCCGTTCTTCGTCGCGGCGTAGACGCTGAGCCCGACGAGTACGGTTACGAGGATCACGGCGACCGCCGCGAGGGTCCACACGATGGATCTGGTGCGGTCCGGTTTCATGGCGCAGACGTTAGCTCAGACTCGTCCTCGCAGAATCAGATTCCAGTACAGGCGGGGAAGCACGTAACGGTCGAACGCCCAGGCGCTGCGACGGGGCTTCAGGGGATCGACGAAGGACGGCAGCGCTGAGGCCAGGTTTCCGTCCCGGTCGAATTCTGCCGCGATGAGGCGATGCGATGCGGTCGTGATCGGGGCGACGGTGTACCCGTCGTAATCGCGCATGGTCCCGCCGTCACGTGCGGCGAGAACGTTGTCGGTCAGGATCTCGACCTGCCGACGGAGTCCGCCTCCGGACGGATCGGTGGCGATTGCGGCACCGTCGCCGATCGCCCAGACCTCAGGATGGGTGCGATGACGGAGAGTGTGCGGATAAATGTCGACGAGGCCGCGCTCCTGGTCCCCGGCGAGTCCCGACTCCTCGATCATCGACGGGCCGCGGAAGGGCGGCACCACATGCAGCATGTCGAACTCCAGCTCCTCGGTGTGGTGAGCCGACGTCGCAGTGACCCGCCTGCCGCCGGGATGTAACTGCACCCCGGTATCCAGGAGGACACGGATTCCGAGCTCGTCGAGACGGGCGAACAGGCGGGCGTCGAGGTTGTCGATGCTGAGCAGAGCCGGGCGGTCCACGACCAGGGTGATGTCGAGCGTCGGGAGGACTCCGGTACGTTCCCAGTGCGCGGCGGCGAGGAACAGCGGCTTGAGGGTGGTGCCGGTGCAGCTGACCGGGGATCGCGGCACCGTGAACACCGCTCGACCACCGCGCGGCATCGATGTCACCAGCTCCCAGGTCTTCGCCGCTCGATCGAGGTAGTTGCTGGTCACCGACGGGTCGTCGATCGTCTCACCGATGCCGGGCATCGCGTCCGAGTCGGGTACGAGACCGACCCCCAGGACCAGATCTCGGTACTCCACGACGATTCCCGACGCACACCGGAGCGTCCGTCGGACTGCATCGATCGACGTCACCGAATCCCGCAGCCAGGTCGCAGACTCCGGGGTCACCGAACGCTGGGTGCGCTCGGCGTCGCGGAGGGTCGCCTGTCCGCCACCGACATAGGACAGCAACGGCCGGTAGGTGTGTACGGCTTGGGGCTCGACGATCGCGACGTCGGGGGCGCCGCGCCGGATCAGGCGTGCTGCGGCACTGATGCCGGCGTTGCCGCCGCCTACGACGACGACGTCGAACCGGCGGGTCTCGCTGGATGTGGTCATGGCCGCGGGTACCCGGTGGAACCGCCGGGAAACTGCACGGGGCCGCCGAAGTCACCGCACGTAGCGCAGGAAGACGTCGTCGCCGTGCGGGACGGCGTGCTTGAGCCGGAATCGACGAGGGGCGTCGAGCGGGCTGCGCACAGCGGCGGCGGGGTCGGTCACCGGGTTGCCTTCGGCGGTCACCTGGGGTGCCATCGTCACGCAGAACTCGTCGACCAGGTCGGCTTCGGACAGCTTGTCGAGCAGGCTCGGGCCACCTTCGCAATTGATGCGTCGCAAGCCTCGGGCGCGTAGTTCGGCGATCGCGGCGGTCAGATCGATGCCGTCGTCACCGAGCGCGATGATCTCCGCTCGACCCCGCACCGCGGAGGTGTCGGCCTGTGCCGAGGTGATGACGATCGGACGATGTTCGGGCGGAACGTCGAGCGACCGCTCGGGCAGTGTGCAGGTCAGCGTGACGATTGCCAGGCGCGGGATGTCCGACGCCCCTGGCCACCGGTTGCGCGAGCGTAACTCGGTCAGTTCGTCGGACAGGGTAGGGGGACCGTACTTCTCGACGCGTGCGGTGGCGGCTCCGACGAGCACGACATCGGACAACGCGCGGAGAGCGTGGAAGAGAGCGCGGTCGGCCGGCGAGGACAGCGGGCCGACACGGCCGCGGAAACTGACCGAGCCGTCGATGCTCATCACCATGTTGGTGCGGAGTCCCTCGGGGAAGTCGGCGTAGAGACGTTCGGCGAAGGCCGGCGCGTCGAAGCCGGTGCCGTTCTGCACGTCGGTCTGGTCGCTCATGCGTCGTGTCCCGGCTCGATGTGGCGGGTGTCGGCGAAGCTGACCCACGAATCCCGCTCGGGATCGTCGACGAGTATCGCGCCATCGACCGGTTCGACGATGTGCGCCGTGTGGTCGCCGACATCGATGCGGTCGAGAATGCGTGCGGCGAACCACATCTCCGAGTCCTCGAGGATCGGCAACCCGTGCGGTCCCGCCGACCATCGGCAGCGCTCGAACTTGTCGATCTCGTCGCCGGTCTGTCCTCCGAACAGTTCCGCGAGTTCCCGGTGATCGCTCGGTATCAGGTGCACCGCGAGATACTCGGCGGCCGTTGCGACACCGTGCGTGTGATTGGCCTGGGAGATCCCGATCAGGAAGCGTCGTGGGTCGATGCTCGTCTGGGTGGCGAACCCCACGAGACATCCCGAGCGTCGACCTTCGGCGACGGTCGTGATCACGAACACCGGGTAGTCGATGACTTCGACCATCTTGTCGAAAGCGTCCGTGCCGACCACATCCACCTCTTCCTCTCGCGGTACGCAATGCCGTGAGTTGGTACCCGGTCGGTGGAGGTCTCAACCCTGCGGAATTCGGACGGCACAGCACAACCGCCACCTCCGCGGTCGAACCGCCGGGCTGCACCTGGCGTTCCCGCACGGAGATGGCGGCTCTGAGCGTCGAGCTACGCGGCGTCGGCGATCTGCTGACGCTGCGCGGTGTACATCTCGGCGAGGTTGCTGGTCACCTCGGAGCTGACCGACGGTGCGCTGTCACTGAAGGTGTTGTGGGACACCGAGAACGAGACGCCGCGCTCCTCGCCGACGACCAGCGTGCCCACCATGTGGACCTCGATGTCGGAGATGGAGAACTGACCGGTCATCCGGACGGCCTTGTAGTCGCCGCTGATGGGCAGGGTCTGCTCGTCGAGTTTCATTGCCACGGGGATGGTCTCGCCGTCCTCTTCGAGGTTCAGCGTGAAGGTCTCGCAGGCGGAGAGGATGTCGTCGAAGTCGTCGTAGCCACCATCGGCAGGCTTGGTCACGTCGGCGCTGTACTGGTCGAGGCCGAAGAACACCTCGCCGCCGTCGACGGTCTCGGAGAGTTCGCGCTGCGCGAAGTCGGCGCTGGTGTCCGGGGTGTTCACCAGTTGCGCGCACTTCTCGTTGTCGACGGTGGTGCCGTCGTCGTCGGACTGCTCGGTCTCCAGCGTGAATTCGCCGGTGATGTCCGGGAATTCGGACTCCGGCAGCAGCATGGCGACAGCCGACGCGGTCGGCACCTTCGGCTCGTCGGAGCTGTTGTCACCGCCACCCAGCGTGAACGCCAGGACGACGGCCACGACGACGATGAGCACGAGCAGGAGTCCGCCACCGCCGATGAACCACCACTTCTTGCCACCGCCGGACGACGGGGGCGGAGGCGGTTGCTGACCGTAGGGTTGCTGCCCATAGGGCTGCTGACCGTACGGTTGTTGCTGCCCATAGGGCTGTTGCCCGAACTGGCCGTAGGATTGCTGCTGCGCATAGGGCTGCTGGCCATACGGCTGCTGGCCGGGGGGTTGCTGGCCATACGGCTGCTGGCCGGGCCCGGGTTGTCCACCCTGCGGGCCGAGCCGGGTGGGCTCGTTCGGATCGTAGGGACTGCCCACGATTGGCTCCTTCTCTCAGCGGAACACGACCCACGGCTCGCGGCGGTCGTCGACTCGGGGAGAGTACCGCGCACACTGACGCCCTCGGCGGTGTCCGAGAAAAACGAATCGTGAGTGATGCCTGGATTGTCGCTGCAGGTCAATGCTGGTTCCGGGCTGCGGCGTGACCGTGTCGATCCCGACCGTTGCCACCGCGCGACGCATGCCGTATTTCATGCAGTCGAATGAGGATGTCGACCCGTGGCCGCGGGCGGTCCTCGAACTGAGGGACGCGGAAGGTCAATTCTTGGCATGAGATCGGTGAACCCGCAGACACCGCAGGGGCCACTGCGCTCCACTCGGTAGGCGGTGGTTGGGACCGGCTCGGCGCTGCCGTGCCTGTAGTCGACGAGCCGGGCGAAGGAGACACGGTCTCATGACAGCAAGTACTCCACGCCGGTTGCTCGCCGAGTTGTTCGGCACCTTCTGGTTGGTCTTCGGCGGTTGCGGCAGCGCGATCTTCGCTGCCAAGTACGTCGCGAGCGCCGGCGATGACAGAGACACCCTCATCCAGCTGGGCATCGGGTTGCTCGGCGTCGCGCTGGCGTTCGGATTGACGGTCGTCACGATGGCCTACGCCGTCGGGCATGTGTCGGGCGCGCACTTCAACCCGGCAATCACGCTCGGTGCGGTGGTCGGCGGCCGCCTACCGGTCAAGGATCTCCCAGGCTACTGGGTCGCGCAGGTCGCCGGCGGCCTGCTCGCCGGCACCCTGTTGTACGTCATCGCCAGCGGGAAGCCCGGATTCGAGGCGACCGGAAACATGGCGGCCAACGGTTACGGCGACCACTCGCCGAACAACTACACCCTGCTCGCCGTCCTGATCGCCGAGGTGGTCCTCACCGCGTTCTTCCTGCTCGTCGTACTCGGCGCCACCGACGACCGGGCTCCAGCGGGATTCGGCCCGCTGGCCATCGGTCTGACGCTGACGCTGATCCACCTCGTCTCGATCCCGATCAGCAACACCTCGGTGAACCCGGCACGTTCGACGGCGGTCGCGTTCTTCAACGGGAACGGTGCCCCCGGCCAGCTGTGGTTGTTCTGGCTTGCCCCGTTGCTGGGCGGCCTCATCGGCGGCATCCTGTATCCGCTGATGTTCCGGAACGGAACGTTCGCGCTGGGCAGGGCGCCCGACGAGCCGGCCCCCGCTCCGAGTCCGGGGGAGCCCCGGGGCTGACCGGGCACGGCCGAGGTCATCGGTGGTGCGACCATTGACCGATGACCGCAACTCTCGTCGCCAAGGATGTCGCGGGCGGATACGCCCACCGCGTCCTGTTCGATCACCTCGACCTCACCGTCGCTCCCGGCGATGTGGTCGGGGTGGTCGGAGCGAACGGGGCGGGCAAGACGACGCTGCTGCGCGTCCTGGCCGGCGACCTCGCGCCGCTGGCGGGATCGGTGTCGCGGGCACCGTCGGACGCCTTCGTCGGCTGGCTTCCGCAGGAACACGAGCGGATTCCGGGTGAGACCGTCCGCGAGTACGTCGGGCGTCGCACCGGATGCACGGCCGCCACGCAGGCGATGGACGCTGCCGCCGCGGCACTCGCCGACGACTCGGCCCCGGACGATGCCGCCGACGTCTATGCCGCGGCGCTCGACCACTGGCTCACCACCGGTGCCGCCGACCTCGACGAACGACTGCCGGCGGTGCTCGCCGACCTCGGCCTCGCCACCGATCTCATCGACCCGGACACCACCCCCATGACCGCGCTGTCCGGCGGCCAGGCGGCCCGGGTGGGACTGGCGGCATTGTTGTGCTCCCGCTTCGACGTCGTGTTGCTCGACGAGCCGACCAACGACCTCGACCTCGACGGCATCGCTCGCCTGGAGGAGGTCGTCGCAGGCCTCCGCGGCGGCGTCGTGCTGGTCAGTCATGACCGAGAGTTCCTCGCGCGCACGGTGACCCGGGTCCTCGAACTCGACTCGGCCCAGCACACCAACACCGTGTACGGCGGCGGGTACGAGAGCTACCTCGAGGAACGCGAGGTGGCGCGACGACACAAGCGCGAGGAGTACGAGGAGTTCGCCGCGAAGAAGGCCGATCTGGTGGCGCGGGCGCGCACGCAACGTGAGTGGTCGAGCCAGGGGGTCCGCAACGCGATGCGCAAAGCGCCCGACAACGACAAGATCCGACGCCGTGCCGCGACCGAATCCAGTGAGAAACAGGCACAGAAGGTCCGGCAGATGGAGAGCCGGATCGCGCGCCTGGACGAGGTCGCCGAACCGCGCAAGGAATGGGTCCTCGAGTTCACCATCGGCTCGGCGCCGCGATCGAGCTCCGTCGTCTCGACGTTGAACAACGCCGTTGTGCGCCAAGGCGATTTCGTGATGGGGCCGGTCTCGATTCAGGTGAACGCCGGGGAGCGCATCGGGATCACCGGGCCCAACGGCGCCGGCAAGTCGACGCTGCTCCGGCTCCTCCTCGGCCACCTCGAACCCGATTCGGGCTCCGCGCAACTCGGTGCCAACGTCGCGATCGGTGAGATCGACCAGGCGCGTGGGCAGTTCACCGGTACGACGCCGCTGGCCGACCGCTTCGCCGAACTCGTACCCGACCACACCATGGCCGACGTTCGGACGCTGCTGGCCAAGTTCGGCCTGCGCGCCGACCATGTCGATCGGGCGGTCGGCGAGCTGTCGCCGGGGGAGCGCACCCGGGCCGGGCTGGCGTTGCTGCAGGCTCGAGGCGTCAACGTGCTGGTGCTCGACGAGCCGACCAACCATCTCGATCTCCCGGCGATCGAGCAACTCGAGTCGGCGCTCGACTCCTACGACGGCGCACTGCTGCTGGTCACCCACGACCGGCGGATGCTGTCGAACGTCCGCGTCGACCGGCATTGGCACGTCGAGCGTGGTCGCGTCACCGAGCAGTGACGCGTTGGGCCTGGTCCTCGCCGAGGGTGGCGTAGACCGGTCGACCTCAACTCGGGGCACAGACTTCGGATGAAGTCTGTATGTCGGGCTGAAGTCTGGCGGTGCCGCGGTGACGCATGACGAGTACTGGCGTAGGGGTTGACATACAACCGTCTGGTTGTATGTTGGAGGTGTGGCCGGAACCACTGGCACATCGCCAGACGAGGAGGACAGGGCCGACGCCCTGTTCCACGCGCTGTCCGATCGCACCCGTCGCGACATCCTGCGACGCGTGCTCGCCGGTGAACACTCGGTCTCGGTACTCGCCGCGAAATACGACATGAGCTTCGCGGCAGTGCAGAAGCATGTCGCCGTGCTGGAGAAGGCGGGCTTGCTGACGAAGCGTCGTCAGGGGCGCGAGCAACTGGCCAGTGGCGATGTCGCCGCGGTGCGTTCGGTGGCCTCCATGCTCTCCGAACTCGAACAGGTGTGGCGCGGCCGTATCGCGCGCATCGACGACCTGCTCTCGCTCGAAACACCAACAACTGCAACACCATCGGAGGAATGACCAATGCCTGTCATCGATGTGACCCCGGACCTCGACGCCCGCACGATCACCATCAACGCCGAGTTCGCCGCCCCCGTCGAACGCGTCTGGCAGATCTACGCCGATCCGCGTCAACTCGAGAAGATCTGGGGCCCACCGACCTATCCCGCGACCTTCGTCGACCATGAGTTCAAGCCGGGCGGCAAGGTCACCTACTACATGACCAGTCCCGAAGGTGAGAAGTTCGGCGGTTACTGGAAGGTCGAATCAGTCGACGAGCCACACGGTTTCACGTTTCTCGACGGTTTCGCCGACGCGGACCTCAACCCGCTCACCGACATGCCCGAGTCGCGTAACTCGTACGCGTTCGTGGAGAAGGACGGCAAGACCGTCGCCACCTACATCAGCACCTACGACTCCGCCGAAGCGCTCCAAAAGGTGCTCGACATGGGCGTCGTCGAAGGTGCTACCAGCGCGATCAACCAGATCGACGAGTTCCTGAAGTCCTGACGCGTCAGATGTTCGAGTCCAGGGACGGGAACCCGTCGGGCAGTTCGGCGGCCGGCGTGTCGCCGAACGTTCCCGTCTTCACGTCCAGGCCGTGCGTGTAGGCGGCCATCGAGATCGAACCGGCCGCGTGGCCGTCGACGAGCAGATCGAGCGGCGATTCCTGTGCGAGACCAGCGATGTAGAGAAGCGGCAAGTAGTGATCCGGTGTCGGCACCGAGTTGTCGAAGTCGGGATGGCCGTCGAGGCTCAAGACGTCAGAGGGGTTGTCCTGCAGTACTTCACGGGCGGCGTCGTCGAACCGATGGGCCCAGTCGTAACCGGTGTCGGCCCTGGCGAAATCGATCGCGTGCAGATTGTGGACGATGTTGCCGCTGCCGATGATGAGCACGCCCTGCTCGCGAAGCGGCGCGAGTTTGCGGCCCAGCTCGTAGTGATGCTCGAAGTCCTTGAAGGCGTTGAGCGACAACTGCAGAACCGGGATCGAGGCGTCGGGGAACGTGTGGACGAGCACCGACCAGGTGCCGTGATCGATGCCCCAGCTGTCCAGATCGTGGCCGCACCACGTGGGTTTGACGACGTCGGAAACCATCTCGGCGACCTCGGGGTCGCCGGGAGCGGGGTACTCGACGTCGAAGAGGTCCTGCGGAAACCCGTAGAAATCGTGGATGGTGCGCGGGCGGGGCATCGCCGTGACCGCCGTCGCATTGGTGTACCAGTGCGCCGAGATCACCAGGATCGCCCGCGGCTTCGGAACCGCCTGCCCCAGCGCTCGCCACGCCTCGGTGTACCGGTTGCGCTCCAACGCGTTCATCGGATTGCCGTGTCCGATGAACGCGGCCGGCATCGTCGGTGGGGCAGTGGTCATGGTCGCCGCCTCGGGTCGCGCTGGTCGGGTCACCGGCGACGCTACGCCACGCGTTCCCGCGTGGGCTGTGATCCGGCCACGGCGCAGGCTCCGCCGGGGTGGATCAGGTGCCCGTGGGTTCGATGACCAGGCGGCGGAGTCGTCCCTGCTCGTCGAGGCCGAACCGGTAGTCGAGATCGACCACGCCGCCGGGGAAGTCGCCCTCGAGCCGAGTGGTCACCACGGCTCCGTCGGTCGGCGAGCTCGATGCGCCCACCACGGTCGTGGTGTAGGTGTACTCACTCGCCTCGCGATCGAGCCAGTCGCGGATCGACGCGATGCCGACGTGGTCGCGGCCATCATCGGTGACCGCGGCGTCCTCGGTGAACAATGCGGTGGCTGCGGTTCGGTCGTTGCAGGTCGTCAGCCGCATGAAGGCGCGGACCGCGTCCGGACAGTCCGCAATCGAGGTGTTCGTCACGAGGATCTCCCAGGGGTTGGTGCTACGACAGAAGTAACAAGTCACTGCTAAATTAGCACCAACTGGTGACGAGAGGAACCCGATGGCCACCAAGATCAGGCTCGAGGATCGAGAATGTCCGTTGTCGACGACGTTGGGGATCGTCGGGGAATGGTGGACGGTGCTGATCCTGCACGACTGCTTCGACGGCTACTCGAGGTTCGACGAGTTCCGGGCGAACATCGGACTGTCGTCGAGCATGCTGACCAGCAGACTGAAAACCCTTGTCGAGGGCGGCATCCTGGAACGGCGCCGATATCAGGAGAATCCTGTTCGACACGAGTACGTGCTCACCGAACTCGGCCGCTCGTTGCGTCCGGTGCTCGTCGTGATGGCGGCCTGGCGCAATGCGCAGTTGGCGCCCGACGAACGGTCGATGATCCTCGTCGACGAACAGACGCGCCGTGAGGTCGAACCGGTGGTCGTCGACGCCGACACCGGTGAGCGTGTCGACGGGGCCGGGTTCGTCTACACGGCCGGGCCCGCGGCGGGCCCGGAGACGAGGGAGCGTTACGGAGATTCCGACGGTCGAGCCGCCCGCACCTAGCTTTCGTCGGATATGTGCCATACCCGTCGAATCCGGGTATGCGGTGGCTGTCGGTCACAGATGCTGACCGTATGGCGAAGCGCTGGTCGGGGATCGTGGCAATACTGATGGTCGCCGCCCTCGCGGCCTGCGGAACATCCGGTTCGTCCTCGGATTCGCCGAGCTCGGCCACCTCCTCGGACCCCGGGAAGGCTGCCGAGATCGAGCAGATCGTCGAAGACGTGATGACGTCGAAGCATCTCAAGGCAGTGATCGTTCGCGTGACGCAGGACAACGACGAGGTGATCACCAAGGCGTTCGGCGAATCCCAGACCGGTATCCCGGCCACCCCCGACATGCACTTCCGCAACGGCTCCGTCGCCATCGCGTACGTCGCCGCGGTTCTCCTGCAGCTCGTCGACGAGGGGGTGGTGGCCCTCGATGACACCATCGGCAGGTGGGTCCCGGAGATTCCGCACGCCGACGAGGTGACGCTCGGCCAGTTGGCGACCATGACCTCCGGATACCAGGACTACGTTCTCGGCAACGACGCGTTCGAGACGGAAGAACTCAACAATCCGTTCAAGGCGTGGACGACCGGCGAGATGCTCTCGTACGCAATGGAAAAGCCGCTGCTGTACAAGCCCGGCACCAACTGGAACTACGCCCACACCAACTACGTGGTCCTCGGTCTGGCGCTGCAGAAGATCACCGGTAAGCCCGTCGAAGATCTGCTCCGCGAACGGATCTCGGAGCCACTGGGTCTGAGTAACACCGTGTCGAACCTGACCGCGGCGATCCCCGATCCGGCCCTGCACGCGTACTCCTCCGAGCGACGCGGAATCCTGAAACTGCCTCCGGAAGCGCCGTTCTACGAGGAGACCACCGGCTGGAATCCGTCGTGGAGCATCACCCACGGGGCCATCCAGACGTCGAACATCTACGACGTCGAGGCCACCGGACGCAAGCTCTTCGCCGGTGAGACGCTCTCGAAGGAGTCCTACGAGACGATGACGTCGACGAGGCTCCGCGGGATCGCCCGGCCGTTGCCCGGATGCGCGACGTGCGTGGCGATGAACGAGCGCTACACCTACGGGATGGGTGTGGTCCTGACCGGGGACTGGCTCGTCCAGAACCCGCTGTTCAACGGCTACGCCGCCGTGGTCGGCTACCTTCCCGACCAGAAGGTCTCGATCGCCGTCGCGGTGACCTATGAAGCGGCGGCCTTCGGACCCGACGGTTCCTACGAGAACGGTGGCAACCCGATCTTCTCGCGGATCGGGGCGCTGATGGCACCTGATCACGCGCCGCTGATCCCTCGTGACTAGAGCCGCCGTGGCCCGGTGCCTAGGGTGGGGTACATGGTCGACCGCCTATCCGATGATGATCTACGGGTCGGGAACCCCGAGCGTGAGCGCGCGATCGCGCTGCTGAACGATGCCTTCGCAGCGGGATATCTGGAGATCGTCGAGTTCGAGGACCGCTCCGGACTGGTGTACACGGCGAAGACCCGCCGCGAACTCCGCACGGTGCTCGAGGATCTCCCCAGCGCCGCCAAGCTGTTCCCCGGACCACCCGCTGCCGCACCGACCGGCCCCGCCGCCGAACCGCTCCACCTCGACGCGGACTGGAGCGAGGTCTGACGCAAGGGCGTGTGGGAGGTGCCGTCCTCGATCCTCGCGACAGCGTCAGTGGGTACCGTCGACCTGGACTTCACCGCGGCGCGGTTCACCGGACCGTCGACCTCGGTGCAACTGCAGGTCTCGGCGTCGACGGTGAAACTGAAGCTCGGGCCCGAACACGAGGTCCGTCACCGCGACCTCCACCTGTCCGGTTGGTCGAAGGTCAAGGACAAGGCCGGAGCCCCGACGCGGCCCGGGGGAGCGGTCATCGAGTTGATCGGATCGGCGTCCGGCATGACCTCGGTCATCATCCGCCGTACCTGACCGGTTCGCCACGGCCTCCGTGTGGTCGGGGAACGCGACGCTCTCGCGTGACGAGAGTGGCGCCGTGCCAGGATGTTCTGCATGATTCTCGCCGAGTCCGCGTCCACCGACACCTCGGTGATCGTGTCGCTGTTCTGGATCGTCCTCATCGCCGCGGTGTGCCCGCTGCTGTCGAGGCTGTCCCGCGGGTACGTTCCCGATGCCGTGTTGCTGCTGGTCTTCGGCATCGTCATCGGACCGCACGCGCTCGACTGGGCCGATCGCACGGGCATCGACATGCTCAGCCAGCTCGGTCTGGGCATGCTGTTCCTTCTCGCCGGCTATGAACTCGACCCGAAGCTGTTGAGCGGCAGAACCGGTCGCGTCGCGCAGCTGTCCTGGGCGGTGAGTCTGCTCATCGCCTGGGGATCGGTGGCACTGGTCGCCACGACCCTTGCGCTGGGGCTGGGCGAGGCCGGCTTCACCGCCCACATCGCGATCGCGATCACCCTCACCTCGACCGCGCTCGGCACCCTGCTGCCGATACTCAAGCAGGCGGGCCTCGACAACACCCGGCTCGGGCGTGCGGTGATGGCGCACGGCGCGGTCGGCGAGCTCGGACCGGTGCTCGCGATGTCGCTGTTGCTGACCAGCCGGAGCTTCGGAGGAGCGGTGATCGTGCTGGTGCTCTTCGTGTTGGCCGCGTTGCTGATCGCGGCTGCCCCACAACGCATCCTTGCGCGCGTCCCCGGGATCGGACGGGCCATCGGTGAGATGGCCGGTGGAACCGTGCAGCTGCCGGTGCGCGTCGTGGTCCTGCTGCTCGTGTCCCTCATGACGGTGGCCGCGGTCTTCGACCTCGACGTCGTGCTCGGTGCGTTCGCCGCGGGACTGATCCTCCGCCGACTCATCGGACCCGAGCATCCGCATGTCGGCAAATCCTTGGAGGTCATCGGGTTCGGGGTCCTCATCCCGATCTTCTTCGTCACCTCGGGTATGAACATCGACGTGTCCGCGGTCGCGTCGAAGCCCGGCACCTGGGTGGTCCTGGTGCTGGCCATCGCGATCGCCCGCGGCGTCCCGGTCTGGTTCAGCGCTCGTTACCTCGACGACGAGCACTTCCTGAACAACCCGCGCGAGCGCGGTCAGCTGGCTCTGTTCGCCGCGACCGGACTGCCGATCATCGTGGCGGTCACCGAGGTCGCGGTGTCCTCGGAGCTCATCTCCGCAGCCCTCGCCTCCACCCTGGTGGCTGCCGGCGCGACGACGGTACTGCTGTTTCCCCTCGCTGCCCGGCTCATCGGGAAGTCCACTCCAGCAAGCGATCCGACGACCACGTCGTGACGATCCGGTCCGGGTCGATGCCGTGCTCGACGGCGCGACGCGCACCCAGGACCTTGAACTCGAGCTGCCCGGGTGCGTGAGCATCGGAGTCGATCGCGAACAGACAGCCGGCCTCGAGAGCGATCTCGATCAGTTCGTCGGGCGGGTCCACGCGCTCGGGACGCGAATTGATCTCCACGATCGTGTCATTCGCCGCGCACGCCTCGAACACTGCACGGGCGTCGAAGGTCGACGGGGGCCGGTGGCCGCGCCCGCTGAGCACTCGGCGGCCGGTGCAGTGCCCGAGGACGTGGACGCGCGGGTCGGAGACCGCGGCGACCAGACGTGCCGTCATCGCGTCGTGGTCCATCCGCAGGTGAGAGTGCACGGAGGCGGTCACGATGTCGAGACGCTCGATCATCTCGTCCGATTGATCGAGTGCGCCGTCGTCGAGAATATCGATCTCGATGCCGCGAAAGAGACGAAAACCGTTCGCCTGCCTGCTGTTCCACTCATCGATCGCCTCGATCTGGGCAGCCAGCCGTTCGGCGCTCAACCCGTTGGCGACCGTCAGTCGAGGTGAGTGATCGGTGATGGCCAGCCACTCGTGACCCATGGCGTGTGCGGCAGAGGCCATCTCGTCGATGGGAGAGCCGCCGTCACTCCATTCGGTGTGCGCGTGGAGATCCCCGACGACGGCGGCGACCAGGTCGTCGGCACCTTCCGGCGGGTGGGTCGGATCGTCGTCCTGCAACCGGGCGAGATACTCCGGGACCCGGCCGTCGACGGCTTGTCCGATGACGGCCGCCGTCGTCTTGCCGATCCCTTTCACCGTGGTGAGGGTTCGGCCCGACGCACGGTCCCGCAGCTCGTCGGAGGAGAGTCGTGCCGCGGCCTGGGCGGCGCGCCGGAACGCCTCCACCCGATAAGTGCTTTCCCGCCGCTGTTCGAGGAGCCAGGAGATACGGGCCAACGCCTCCACCGGGTCGACCGGTGCGCCGAGTGGTTCGAGCGCCCTCACGTCTGCACCCCACAGACGACTACCGCCCGGCGCACGAGTGCAGCCGGGCGGTGGTTCGGGACGGGCGAGGAAGTCCTCACGCGTGACCGGTCAGTGTGCGGCCTCGAAGGCCTCGATGATGCTCTGCGGGATACGGCCGCGGTCGCTGAGCTCGTAGCCCTCGCGAATGGCCCATTCGCGAATGGCCTTGGTGGTCTCCTTGTTGCGCCCGCCGCCGGTGGCTGCGGTGGTGGCCGTCGTACGCTTGCCCACCCGGCCGGTCTGGCGCGAGATGTCGAGGTACTTCGAGAGCGAATCGCGGAATTGCTGAGCGTGCTTCGACGAAGTGTCGAACTCGTAATTCTTGCCGTCGAGTGACCACCGAACGGTTTCGTACTGATCCAAAACCTTGCCGTCGAGATCGTCGATGACCTGAACGATTTCCTTCTTCGCCATGAAACGCTTTCCCCTCGATTTGTGTCATGCGACCAACTCGGCCGTGGGGGTCTATTAAACCTTATCCACCCCGTTTTGATCTATTCTTCGGTGCACAGCTTAGACCCAAACTATGAGTAGTCGCTGAGAACCCCCGCCTAGACCATAAAGTATCGAAATGACTCAGGGAAGTCGGGACCCGAGAATTCTTAGGAAGTGGGCACTGTACTGCTGTCGGATGGCCGCAGTCGGGGTGTCTCGGGGCGAGTGGTGGCCCGTGATGTCCGAGTTGTGGACGTGATGGTCGTCGCACGTCGGGCTGATTCGTCCGATTCTTCCGGGGAGAGTGCCACCAGATCTTCGGGCGCACGATCAGCCGCATAGATTGTTCGGTATCCGCTGTCGGTCACCGAGAATCCCGCTTTCGACCGCGATTCGAGACAGAACAAGCCGACTGTCTCGACGAGGCAGGAGAATCGGGAAATGGAAATCGTGTACCCGAAGTCGACTATTGATGAGCGATAGAGAACCGGATAGCGATTGGTGCAGGCACCGCGTTGCGGGCCGTCCGAGCTGAGGATTGCGTAATCGGGTGCCCAGTCACAGGAGGCCGGCTCCGTGGACGGACGGGAGCGTCGCGTCGTGGGGCCGGAGTCGCCACCCTCGTTGATACGGCAGGCCAGTGACGACCTCCCGTTGGTGCCCGTCGAGCAATTGACTGATCGATCGGGTGTGGAGAAATGGAAGCCCGACGAGTCCTGTATCGGTGAATCGGGCGTGACCGATCCCTGATGAAAGCGCGAATTGTCGACCCGGGGAGCGAGTGCGACGACTCGCCCAATTGTCCAATCGGGAAGATTCTGTGCCGTGTCCTCACCCGTGGTGGTGGTTGTCGATGCCGACTCGAGCTCGGTGAGGGTCGACAGTTCGTTGGTGGGCGGAATGACGATTCGTGAAGGCGTGGTGTCGGTGGGTAACGAACATCCCGCAACGGTCACGATTGTCGCGGTGATCACGATCGCGAACGAAGCGCAGATCACGCGGCCGAAATGAGCCGGCCGCCGGCGGGGGACGGGTACGGGCCGCCGCGATCGATTTCCGTACCCTTGCATTGTGTCGACCCCCAAGATCGTCCTGTTCTACGTCTTCGTCCCGCTGCCCGATCCGGAAGCCATTCGGTTGTGGCAGCTGTCGGTGTGCGAGTCGCTCGGGTTGCGAGGCAGGATCATCGTGTCACGACACGGAATCAACAGCACCGTCGGTGGCGACATCGCCGCGGTCAAACGCTACGTCAGAGCGACCCGTTCGTACCCGGGGTTCGCCGACGCGGACATCAAATGGTCGGACGGGACCGGCGACGATTTCCCACGCCTGAGTGTCAAGGTGCGTCCGGAGATCGTGACGTTCGGAGTTCCCGACGAGATCGTCGTCGACGAGAACGGCGTGGTCGGCGGCGGTATCCGGCTGTCGCCCGAAGAGGTGCACCAGCTCGTCGACGAACGCGGTGACGAGGTCGTCTTCTTCGACGGCCGCAATGAGATCGAGGCCCAGGTCGGCCGGTTCGACGGGGCGGTCGTCACCAAGGCGCAGACCACCCGCGACTTCATCCCGCTGCTCGAGAGTGGCGCCTACGACCACCTCAAAGATCGTCCGGTGGTCACCTACTGCACCGGTGGCGTCCGGTGCGAGGTCCTCAGCACGGTCATGCGCAATCGCGGGTTCAGCGAGGTCTACCAGCTCGACGGCGGCATTGTCCGCTACGGCGAGCGCTACCGCGACGACGGACTCTGGAGAGGATCGCTCTACGTCTTCGACAACCGCATGAGCACCGAGTTCTCCGATCACGCCGAGGTGCTCGGACAGTGCGTCGAATGCGGCGCGCCGACGAACAATGTGGCCAATCATCCCGATCGCGAAGGCCGGGACCTCGCGGTGATCTGTCCGGCATGTCTGGCCTGAGCGCGTCCCGATCGGCTCGGCCGCCGGTTCCGGTGATCGTCGTCGCCGGTTTCCTCGGGTCGGGCAAGACCACGCTGCTCAACCACCTGTTGCGCACCGCGGGTGCCACCGGCACGAGGTTGGGTGTGCTGGTCAACGACTTCGGCTCGGTCAACATCGACGCACTGCTGGTGTCCGCGCAGGCCGACGGCGCGGTGAGCCTCAGCAACGGGTGCATGTGCTGCACGGTCGACGCCGACGGACTCGCCGACGCGCTGACCTCTCTCGTCCGCCCGAGCGCGAAGATCGATGCGATCGTCATCGAGGCCAGTGGTATCGCCGAACCCAGGTCGCTCATCCGAATGGTCACCGCAGTGGCGGAACCCCGGGTCCGCTACGGCGGTCTGGTCTATGTGGTCGACGCCGCGCACATCCACACGTTGCGTGAAGAACACCCAGAGGTCGACGCGCACATGGCTATTGCCGATCTCATCCTGGTCAACAAGGCCGACCTGATCTCCGACACGGATCTTCGGGGCGTCGAAGAGCTTGTCGGCCAGCTGAATCCGACTGCAGCAACGCTGATCACGCAGGAGGCCCGCGTCGACCCCGCGCTGCTGTTCGACATCGACGAGACGGCCGTCGACGACGAACCCCGTAGCGGCCAACTGACTCTCGACGAACTCTTCCTCGAAGAGCACGGGCACTCCGATCGCCAGCATCTGCACGCCGGGTACGAGGCGGTCGCCTTCCGCAGCGACGAACCCCTGGACCCGCGGCGGCTCGCGAGGTTTCTGGAGCGGCCCCCGAGCGGCTGCTTCCGGATCAAGGGCATCGTGCACTTCGACCTGCCTCGCTACCGGCAGAAGTTCGTCGTCCACGGTGTGGGCGGTTTCGTCCGGGTCGAGCGCGGGTCCTGGGAGTCGCAGACCCCGTCGACCGAGCTCGTCGCCATCGGTCGAGGCCTCGACCCCGACGCGGTGCATGCCGAACTGCGCGCCGCGATCGCGCGGCCGGAGGACGCGGCCGACGAGCACGGCATCCTCAGCGTCCTGCGGCATGTGCCGGCCTGACCGCCGATCCTCGCGACACGTGTCGTGGATCACCCGACACGCCGGGTGAGATGTCACATCTGGCTAACGAAATCCCAAAGGTCCAGGTCTTCCATTTCGCAAACTCCGCGAACCCTGTTTCACTGTTAAGTCTGTTACCAGTGTGACCGATGGTGCCTAACGGGAGGAGTGAGGCGAATGGCCAGAGCTGAAACGCGTGGTCGTCGCCTCGAAACGCCGATGTTCCAGAAGATGATGAAGAAGCGCATGATGACGACCGCCTTCGCCGTGACGGCGGTGGCGTCGACCGTGATGGCGTCCAACCTGATGGTGGCCCCGGCGCAGGCCGCGCCCGCCCGAGGGGCCGCGCTGGCAGGTAAGACGATCTTCCTGGACCCGGGTCATCAGGCGAGCGCTGCCGGCCGCAGCCTCAGCGCACAGGTGCCCGACGGGCGCGGCGGCAAGAAGGACTGCCAGACGACCGGCGCAACCGGGGTGAACGGCGCGAGGGAGCACACCGTCAACTGGCAGATCAGCCAGCTGGTGAAGGCCGGCCTGGAAAGCCAGGGCGCCCGCGTCGTGCTCAGCCGGCCCGACGACCGTGGCTGGGGCGGCTGCGTGGACGAACGCGCCGCCGCGGCGAGCCGCTCCGGGGCAGCGGTGGCGGTGAGCCTGCACGCCGATTCGACGAGCCGCGGAGCGGACGGAGCCAAGAAGGGCTTCCACATGATCGTGCCGTCGTTGCCGATCCCGGACCCCACCGTCAACCGCGTGCAGTCGGGTGAGGGGCGCAAGGCGTCGAATGTCATGCGCGATTCATTCCTCGCCGCGGGATTCCCGTCGGCCAACTACGCGGGCGTGAGCAACGGCATCCAGACGCGTCCGGACATCGCCGCGGTCAACCTGACCAAGGTGCCTGCCGTTTTCATCGAGATGGGCAACCTGTCCAACCCGGCCGAGGCCGCCGCACTGGCCGGACGCGACGGCCAGCTCAAGTACGCGATGGCCATCACCGACGGCATCCTGAAGTACGTCAACGGCAGCGCGGCAACCGGCTCTGCCCCCGCACCGTCGGTGCCGCTGGCCGACGACGCCAGCGGGCTGTCCGTGGTGATCCCATTCGTCCAGCAGCTGCTCGCCACCGAGGAGCCTGAGGCCGTCGTACAGCTGCTGACGACCCAGGGGCAGGACGTGTCGGCGCAGGTCCTCAAGGCGATGCTGACGATTCTGTACGGCCTGTTCGACGGGAAGCTGCCGATCGGCTGAGCCTGCCCGCCTCCGGCGACTAACCTCGGCCCCATGGGCATTCGAGATCTCCTGGTGATGGACACTCCGGTGCCGTCGTTGCGTGGACGCAAGGTACTGATCACCGGCGCGGCGAGTGGGATCGGACGCGCGACCGCCGAGGCGGCGGCGGCCCAGGGCGCCGAACTCGTGCTGACCGATCTGCACGCCGACCAGCTCGACGAGGTGGTCACCGGAATCCTCCGTGCCGACGGCACCGTGCTGTATCACGTCGCCGGAGACGTCTCCGACTACGACTGGGTGGCCAACTTCGCGCGGCAGGTCGACGCCGAGGTCGGCGTGATGGACGTCGTGATGAACATCGCCGGGATCTCGGCGTGGGGCACGGTCGAGAACCTCGAGCACCGGCACTGGCGGTCACTGGTCGACGTCAATCTGATGGGCCCGATCCACATCATCGAATGCTTTGTGCCGCAGATGGTCCGACGAGGCGCCGGCGGCCACATCGTCAACGTCTCGTCGGCCGCCGGGCTGCTCGCCCTTCCATGGCACGCCGCCTACAGTGCGAGCAAGTTCGGGATCCGCGGCGTCTCCGAGGTCCTCCGGTTCGACCTGCGCCGCCACCGGATCGGGGTGTCGTTGGTGTGCCCGGGTGGGGTGGACACACCGCTGGTCGACACCGTCGAGATCGTCGGCGTCGACCGCGATGATCCGCGAGTCAAGGCCGCCATCAACAACTTCCACAAGGTCGCGGTGTCGCCGGAGACCGCCGCCGCGGCGATCCTCAAGGGAATCCGCAAGAACCGTTTCATGGTCTACACCTCCTTCGACATCCGGTTCGGCTACTGGTGGGCACGGAAGTTCGCGCTGCCCTACGAGATCGTGATGCGGGTGGCCAACGACCGGTTCGACAAGCTCGCGCGCATCAGCGGTACCAAGCTCGAGGAGCGGGCGCGCGACCACCATTCCACTCAGTGAGCCGCGTCTTCCGTAAGACGCTGCGAGGCAGCGGTCCGCCGGGAGGGCATCCCGACTTCTTGGCCGCCGAAGCGGCCGGTCTGCGCTGGCTCGCCGACGCCGGTGCGCCGGTCGCGAAGGTGCTCGCCGGGAGCGAGGACGCCATCGAACTCGAGAAACTCGACACGACCCGTCCCGACCCCGAGGCCGCCCTCGCGTTCGGCGGGGCGCTGGCGAGGATGCACGACGCCGGTGCCCCGCGGTTCGGTTCACCACCCACCGGCTTCGACGGCCAGTTGTTCATCGGCCGACGCCCGCTGAGTTCCGTCGAATACGACTCGTGGGGCGAATTCTATGCACGGGAGCGCGTCGAGCCCTATCTGCGTCCGGCCCGGGATGCGGGCAACCTGACCGCCGCGGACTCCGACGCCGTCCGCGCCGCCTGCGAGCTGATCGCGAGCGGCGCCTTCGACGACGACGAACCCGCCGCCCGCATCCACGGCGACCTCTGGAACGGGAACGTGCTGTGGACCCCGTCGGGCGTCGTCCTGATCGACCCGGCAGCGCACGGGGGTCACCGCGAGACCGACCTCGCGATGCTCGCGCTCTTCGGCTGCTCGCTACTCGACGAGATCGTCGTCGGGTATCAAAAGACGCATCCGTTGGTCCCCGGCTGGGAGGACAGGGTCGAGCTCCATCAGTTGCATCCGCTCGCGGTGCACGCGGCCGGACACGGACCGGGATACGGCACCGCGCTCGGCCGAGCGGCTCGGGCCGTACTCGGCGCTCACGCGTGATCGGGACACGCGATAATCACCCGGTGTCTGATGACGGAGTGTGGAGCGGCGTGTCCGGAAGCGTCCTGATCGTGTCGGCGACCCGAGCCGAGGCGCGGCATCTGCCTGCCGGGTCGCGGTTGCTCGTCACCGGGATCGGCAAGGTCCGGGCGACGATGGCGCTGAGTCGGGAGCTGGCCGCCGGTGCACCGGTCCGACAGGTGATCAGCATCGGTACCGCGGGTGCGCTGCGGGACGGTGTCGTCGGTTCCGGGCGCGATCTGTTCATCCCGTCGGCGGTGCTCGAACACGACATCAGCAGTGCCGAACTGCGCGCCATGGGCTACGAGATGACCGACCGCTGGGAACTCCCGGACGGCGACGGCACGGTGCTCGCATCGGGGGACACCTTCGTCGCCGACCCGGTACGTCGGGCCGAACTCGCCCGCCACGCCGACCTCGTCGACATGGAGGGGTGTGCGGTCGCCCATGTGAGCGCCCAGTTCGGCGTCCCGTGCCGGCTCGTCAAGGCCGTCACCGACAACGCCGACGAGGGCGCGATGGAGTGGCCCGATCTGGTCGACGCCGCAGCCCGCCGGCTGGGGCAGTGGATCGAACTGAACGTCGGTGGCTGAGGGCCACCCGGCAGATCAGGAACGGGTGTCGGCGACGTCGGCCGGACCGGCGTCGGTGGCCGACTCGTAAGCCTGGAAACCCGACGCGGCGGCCTCGGTGCGAGGTGTGTCCGCCTGACCGGTGAGCGGGGCGTCGGACGGGGTGAGATCGGGTGCGCCGAGGTCCGCGACGGTCGGGCGAGCGCTGGTCGGGGTCCGCTGGGCAGTGGTCCGTTCGACGGTCGCCGTACGAGCCGTCGTGGCCGGACGTTCGGACGAGGCCGGACGTTCGGACGAGGCAGGTCGCTCCGACGCCGAGCCGGGACGGGACCGCTGTGGCCTCGACCGGTTGGACGGCGACGTGGTGGTCTGTGCGGCGCCGGTCTGGCCGGAGCCGGACTTGGTCCGGCGATGCGTCGTCGCGCGCTCGGTCGTTTCGCCGGTCTTCGCGCGGTCGGCCTTGTCCCGGCCTGCGCTCCGCGATGCGCTGCGGGTCCCGGTCGGCTTCCCGCGGCCACCGGAGTTCTTGTCGTCGTCGCCACGGGTCAGGAACCACCGGACCAGCACCAGCGCGAGGGTCACCAGGAACACCGTCAGCATCCAGGGGAAATCCGCGGCGATCGGCAGCAACACCTTGAAGATCAGACTCTTCAGTCCGGACGACGCCTGCTCGGAATTGAGTCCGTACAGCGTGGCGATGCCGACGAAGAACGCGATCAGTGGGGGCTGCGCGGCAGCGGTGAACAGTGCGCGGCGACGGACGGCGAGGGCGGCGACGACACAGCCGACGAGATAGCAGAACTTGTAGATCCCGCCGAGCGAGTCATTGCTGCCGGCGTCGATCGCCGCGCCGAGGGCCGTGATCCCGGTAGCCAGGAGAACGGCACCCCACCACGGCACTCCGCGGACCGCGGGCATCACGGACTGCTGGTCCAGTGGTACCGCGGTCTGTAGACGTTGCGGGGAAGGCACATGGTCACGGTACCGGTTCATCGGCGGAAATCGCTCCACCCCCGGACCGTGGCGTGGACGCGGCCGCCGATGTCGTCGCAGGTGCCGCCACGGATCCGGCGGACCTGCAGGTGTCGTGGATCACCCGGGGGCGGGGTGGTTCGCTCACGTCGCCCAGAGCGTCGAGTTCGGCGAGGCGTCGAGCGGTGACGCCGAGGCGGCTCTCGACCGAGCCGATGGTCGAGTTGTAGGCGTCGACGGTGCGTTGCAGTGAGGTGCCGAGTGTCCCGAGATGCCCGAGGACACCGGCGAGCCGCTGGTGGAGTTCCATGCCGAGGTCGTGGATCACCGCTGCGTCGCGCGCCATCGCGTCGTGGCGCCAGCCGAGCGCGACGGTCCGCAGCAGTGCGATGAGGGTGGTCGGGGTGGCGATCACCACATTGCGGGCGAAGCCGTACTCGAGGACGTCGGGGTCGGTGCGCACAGCGGCCTCGAGTACCGCGTCGGCGGGCAGGAACAGCACGACCATCTCCGGGGTGTTCTCGAAGGCCGTCCAATAGGCCTTCGCGGACAACCGCGCGATGTGCGCGCGCAGAGCCCGAGCGTGCTCGCCGATCAGACGGTCTCGTGCCTTGGCGTCGGTGGACTCCGCGGCGCGCAGATAGGCGTCGAGCGGCACCTTCGCGTCGACGACGATGTCTCGTCCGCCCGCGAGGTGGACGACGAGGTCTGGCCGGACCGTCGTTCCTTCCCTCGTCTTGTCCGGCAGCGACACCTGGGTGCTGAAGTCGCAGTGCTTGGCCATACCGGCCAGCTCGACGACCCGTTCGAGCTGTACCTCGCCCCACCGGCCGCGCGAATGGGAACTGTGCAGCGCGTTGGCGAGCTGTCGCGTCTGGTCGTTGAGCGCAACCGACGCCGCATGGATGCCGCGAACCTGCTCGGTCAGTCCCGCGTAGGCGCCGATCCGATTGGACTCGACCCGGCGCAGCTCGTCGGAGAGCTGGGCGAGGGTGGCGCGCAGCGGTTCCACGATGTGCTGCACCTGGCCGCCGATCGCGGTGGATTGTCGACGTGCCGCATCCTCGGTGGCCCACGACAACGACGACGCCACCTCGCTGCGGCCCTCGCGCAGCATCTCGACCTCGGCGCGGGCAGCGGCGACCACCCCGGCGCTGCGCGCGGCGTGCGCCCACCAACCCAGCGCGATGCCGAGCAGGACGCCGAATACGAGTGACAGGGCTGCTGCGATCATGCCCTGATGGTGTCGGATGCCTCCGACAAAACCGGCTGGGCGGTGTCGCGCCGGTTCAGTCCCCGGCGGGGGCCTCGAAGTCGAGCAGCCACTTCTTGGTCTCCAGCCCGTAGCGGAAGCCACCCAGCGATCCGTCGCTGCGCTTCACCCGGTGGCATGGCACGAACAGTGCGGCGGCGTTGCGAGCGCACGCGGTTGCCGCTGCCCGGACGGCGGCCGGTTCGCCTGCCCGCTCGGCGAACTCGGTGTAGGTGACCGGCCGGCCCGGTTCGACGAGGCGCAGGGCGTCCCACGCCTTGTTGAGGAAGGTCCCGCCGGAGAGTTGGACCACCTCGACCCGGGACGGTGCCTCGACCTCGCCCGCGTAGTACGCCGACACCGCGTCGGTGAGCTTGCCCAGCGTCTCGGAACGCTGCAGTGATTCCGGGCGCAACGACCGGTGGATGAGTGCGGAGAGGTACGCCGGATCGTCGGTCCACCCGGACGCGAGTACACGTTCGGAGTCGTCGGCGACAACGGTGAACGGGCCGTTGGGGGTGTCGACGGTTGCGTATCCACCGGTGCCGGTGTTGGTCGTGCTGACGTCGGCGTCGGAGACGGTGGGGGACGGTGCGGACATGTCGCTCCTGTCGGATCGGGGTTCGGATCGAATCGGTGTCGGAGGGGGCGTCATAGGAGATCCGCTCGTCATACGTCCTCGCCGTCGCCGGCGAGGCGGTGTCGCCACAGGTGCACCGTCGCGTACGACCGCCACGGTGCCCAGTGGTGCGTGTCGCGCAGATCGAGTCCGAGGTCGGCGGCAGCCCGGGCGACGACCAGGTCGCTCGCGAGCAGGACGTCGGGATCACCCGTCACCCGCATGGTGACGATGTCGGCGGTCCAGGGGCCGATGCCGGGCAGCTCGATCAGCTGCGCACGTAGATCAGACGCATCGACCCCAACATGCGGTTCCACCCGACCTTCGGCCAGGGCCTCGGCCACCCCGATGACGGCGTCGATGCGACGGCGCGGTCCGCGTAGGACGTCCCGCCCGTCGGCGGCTATGGCAGCTGCGGTCGGGAACGCCTTCAGGATGAGGTCGCCCTCGGTTTGCCCGGCGTCGTGCAGCGGTTGGCCCAGCGCGTCGACGAGCCGGTCGATCTGATGCCGTGCGGCCGCGAGACTGACCTGCTGGCCGAGCATCGTGCGGATGATCATCTCGGCGGCGTCGAGACTGCCCGGTACGCGAAGTCCGGGTGCGTCCTCGATCGGCGTGCGGAGCGTCGGGTCGTCGGCGAGGGCGTCTTCGGCGGCGGTGATGTCGGCGTCGAGGTCGAGGAGCCGACGCACGCGGTTCACCGCGGCTCCGAGATCACGCATGTCGAGATGTGTGAGGACCACACCGACGTGGTCGTCGTGGGGTTCGATCTCGGCGACTGCGGGTCCGTGCGGGAGAGCGATGACGCGCTTGAACCGCCAGCCGAGCGGTGCGTCGGCGTCGTCGACCACCGTCTCGACCCCGGCCGCCGCGTGCGCGGACAGGAACCAGCGCATCCAGGGCCAGCGGTAGGGCGAGCGGAACGGCAGACGCAGGGCGACGGTGCCCGGGGCGGACGCCGCGTCGGACCGCGGGCGGTCGCGCCGGTTGCGGAGGCGGCGGAGTTCGGTCGGAGTGAGTCCGAAGACGGCACGGATGGTGTCGTTGAACTGCCGGATGCTGGCGAAGCCCGCGGCGAACGCGACGTCGGACATCGGTAGTGACGTGCACTGGATCAGCACCCGGGCGTTGGTGGCGCGGTGTGCGCGGGCGAGCGCGAGCGGACCGGCTCCCAGGTGGTCGGTGAGGACTCTGTTGAGGTGTCGGGGTGAGTACTTCAGCCGCGCGGCGAGACCGGCGACGCCCTCACGTTCGACCACGCCGTCGGCGATCAGACGCATCGCGCGGGCGGACATGTCGGCGTTGACATTCCACAGCGACGAACCGGGGACGGCGTCGGGGGTGCATCGTCGGCAGGCGCGGTAGCCCTGCTGCTGGGCCGCGGCCGCGGTCAACACGAACGCGACATTGTGCGGTCGGGGCGTCTGCGCGGGACAAGACGGACGGCAGTAGATCCCGGTGGTGCGGACGGTGACGAAGAACTGGCCGTCGAACCGTGCATCCCGGGCTTGGACGGCGCGGTAGCAGCGGTCGAAGTCCGGAGCCGAGCCCGGGATGGTCTGTTCGACGGATGCTGTGGTCACCTGTCCACTCTGACATCCGGCACGCACGAGTTCTGGCGGAAATCGGACGCGGCAACTGACGCCGAACATGTGATCTGAGTAACAGTCCTGTGGCACGATATGCGCCATGTCCACACGGTTCGATGGCCGACGCGGAAGCCGGCATGACGACCTCCCCCTCGCCGGGCTACCCGGATGGGGCCTGGAGATGATGATGGGCCTGTACGGCCCGGAGACGATCCAGCGCGCGCTCACGGAAGAGACCGAGCAGGGCATCACGCCGGTGCCGTGGGACCGCGGGCGAGCCGACGAGTCGCCCAGCGGGCCGATCGACGCGCCGGACATCGAGATGTGCGGTCGGGACGACGTTCCGCCGGTCTTCAACCAGGTCGACGCCGAACTCGAGGCGGTCAACTCGCTGATCCGCTTCCTCGGGCGCAAACTGCGCCGGCGCTGACCGGCCCGAGGGCGTTCGCGCTGGCGAGGCGATGCCATCCGTCACGTCGACGCCGCAATGTCATCGTGGTGTGTGAAGATCCACGGGTGACTGACAGCTCGGATGATCAGCGTGCCGACGGCGAGGCCGGAACCGACAACTCGGATTCCATCCCGGTAGGGGCCGATGCCGTCCTCGGGGGTGACGCCGTTCTCGGCGGGGTCGAGGAGAAGGCGTACCCGACGCGCGCCCAGGTGATGATGGCCGGCCTGCGCTCCTGCGCGACCGTCGGTCTGCAGATCGTGCTGGTGGCGGCCGCCCTCTGGGTGATGTTCTGGCTCCTCGGCAAGTTCTGGGTGATCCTGCTGCCGGTCCTGCTGGCCATCATCGTGTGCACGATCCTGTGGCCGCCGGTGCGATGGATGCGCAATCGTGGCGTACCGGCCGCCGCGGCGTCGTTGCTGATGATGCTGATCGGGCTCGGAGTGCTCGGTGGCGTCATCGGGCTGATCGTGCCGTCGATCGTTTCCCAGGCTCCGGAACTCGCCAACCGTGCGACCGAGGGCGTGCGGCATCTGCAGGACTGGGTCCAGGGACCCCCGCTCAACATCGAGGACGAGCAGCTCGACAACATCGTCAATGCCATCACCAGCAAGTTGCAGTCGAGTGCGTCGACCATCGCCTCGGGTGTGTTCAGCGGCGTGGGCACTGCGACGTCGCTGCTCGTCACCGTCTTCACAGCGTTCGTGCTGGTGTTCTTCTTCCTCAAGGACGGGCCGAAGTTCGTGCCGTGGCTCGACCGTTCGGTCGGCAAGCCCTCCGGTACCCACGTCGGCGAGGTGCTGACCCGGATGTGGAACAGCCTCGGCGGTTTCATCCGTACGCAGGCGGTCGTCAGTTTCGTCGACGCCGCTCTCATCGGTCTCGGCCTGTTCATCCTCGGGGTCCCGCTGGCCGGGGTGCTGGTGGTCGTCACGTTCCTCGGCGGCTTCATCCCGATCGTCGGTGCCTTCGTCGCCGGCGCGCTCGCCGTCCTCATCGCGCTCGTGTCGAACGGCCTGACCACCGCACTCATCCTGCTCGGCGTCATCCTCGCGGTGCAGCAGCTCGAGGGCAACGTGCTGCAGCCTTGGCTGCAGGCAAAGTCGATGGATCTGCACGCTGTGATCGTGCTGCTCTCGGTCACCTTGGGCGGCACCCTGTTCGGCATCACCGGTGCCTTCCTCGCGGTGCCCGCGGTCGCGTCGCTGGCGGTGGTGCTGCGCTACCTGAACGAGCAGATCGCCGAACGGGCCGGGGAGACACTGGCGCCCGAAGGTGCGCCCGTCACGAAACAGAAGGGCGTCCCCGACAAGGAACCGCCGAACGACCCGCCGAACCCGGTCAAGGGTCTGCTGGACCGCGACTGACGACGGGGCCGGCGATCGGAGCCGAGCAGCTAGGCCCGACGCAGCGTCGGGCCTCGCGGCCGGTGCCGATAGACTGGGCGCCCGTGAGTCTCACCCTGGGAATCGTCGGTCTGCCCAACGTCGGTAAGTCGACCCTGTTCAACGCCCTGACCCGTAACGATGTGCTGGCGGCCAACTACCCGTTCGCCACCATCGAGCCCAACGTGGGCGTGGTCGAATTGCCCGACGCACGACTGAAGCGTCTCGCGGAGATCTTCGGCAGCGAGCGCATCCTGCCCGCCACGGTGTCGTTCGTCGACATCGCCGGCATCGTCAAGGGCGCCTCCGAGGGCGAGGGCATGGGCAACCAGTTCCTCGCCAACATCCGCGAGGCCGACGCCATCTGCCAGGTCGTCCGCGTCTTCGACGACGGCGACGTCGTGCACGTCGACGGCCGCGTCGACCCGTTCGCCGACATCGAGGTCATCGAGACCGAGCTGATCCTCGCCGACATGCAGACCCTCGAGAAGGCGATTCCGCGTCTCGAGAAGGACTCGCGCAAGAACAAGGACCTAGTCGAGGCCCTCGAGGCGGCGAAGAAGGCGCAGGAGATCCTCGATAGCGGCAAAACGCTGTTCTCGCAGAAGGATTCGTTCGACCTGTCGTCGGTGCGCGAGCTGCACCTGATGACCGCCAAGCCGTTCCTCTACGTCTTCAACTCCGACGAGGGCGTGCTCACCGACGATGCGAAGAAGGCCGAACTGCGTGCCGCCATCGCACCCGCCGACGCCGTGTTCCTCGACGCGAAGGTCGAGAGCGAACTCCTCGAACTCGACGAAGAAGACGCCCAGGAGCTGCTCGACTCGATCGGCCAGAACGAGCCCGGCCTGACGTCGCTGGCCCGCGCCGGTTTCCATACCCTCGGCCTGCAGACCTACCTCACCGCAGGCCCCAAGGAGTCGCGCGCCTGGACGATCCGTCAGGGCGACACCGCACCCAAGGCCGCCGGAGTCATCCACACCGACTTCGAGAAGGGCTTCATCAAAGCCGAGATCGTGTCCTTCGCCGACCTCGACGAAGCCGGCTCGATGGCCGCGGCCAAGGCTGCCGGCAAGGTCCGGATGGAGGGCAAGGACTACATCATGCAGGACGGCGATGTGGTTGAGTTCCGCTTCAATGTCTGACCAGTTGCCGCCCTGCCCGGAGTGCTCGCAGGAATTCACCTACGAGCAGGGCGCACTCCTGGTGTGCCCGATGTGTGGGCATGAGTGGTCGGCCTCCGAAGCCGCCGAAGCTGCGGCTGATGCGGTGATCAAGGATTCGGTCGGCAACGTGCTCGCCGACGGCGACACCGTGACCATCGTCAAGACCGTCAAGGTCAAGGGCGGTGGCGGCGGCGTCATCAAGATCGGCACCAAGGTGCGCAACATCCGGCTCATCTCCGACGGCGTCGGTGACCACGACATCGACGCGAAGATCCCGGATTTCGGCCAGATGCAACTGAAGTCGAGCGTGGTGAAGAAGGTTCTGTGAGTTCTCGTTGCGTTTTGTCGCGGTCTGCGGCACACAACGCAACGGCTGCTCAGCGTCACGGTGCGACGGGGTAGTCGCTCCGAATCGCGACGCGGTTCCACGCGTTCATCACGACCGCGAGCCGCGTCCCACGGGGCCGCCGACCAGCGGTTCGCCGGTTGCTTCGCAGATGTGGCGGGTCCCGCCGGGTGCAGTTCCGTGAGCCATGGTCAACGGTCCGATGCCCTCCCGTCCGAGATCTATAGCCTTAGATCTGACGGCGATTTCGCGCTACGGATCTGGGCGCAGAGCTACCGTGGCGACATGGCTATCAAACTCGAGAACGTCGGAATCGCGGTCCGCGACATCGAGGCGGCGATCGCCTTTTTCACCGACCTCGGCCTCAGCGTCGTCGGACGTGACGAGGTCAGCGGCGAATGGGCTTCCATCGCAGTCGGTCTCGACGGCAACCACGCCAAGGTCGCGATGCTGCAGACGCCGGGCGGGCAGGGGCAACTCGAGCTCTTCGAGTACATCCACCCCGCCGCCATCGAGACGACGCCGACGCTGCCCAACGAGATCGGCATGCACCGCGTTGCCTTCTCCGTCGACGACATCGACGCGGCGCTCGAGATCGCCGCGAAGCACGGCTGCCATCCGCTGCGGGGCGTCGCGAACTACGAGAACATCTACAAGCTCTCCTACCTCCGCGGCCCCAGCGACATCATCGTGATGCTCGCGCAGGATCTGACGAAGGTTTGACGCTCAGGGCACGAAGAACGTCGCGAAGCCGGACGTCACGTCCCCCGGGGTTCCCTGGAGCATCGTGAGAACAACCTGTCCGGTCCCGGTTGGTAGTACCGCTTCCGGTGGGAAACCGTTCAGGCCGTTCGACATCCGGGCCGCCCCACTCGAGCCCGTCGACAGATTGAGCCAGCGCACGTCGGCACAGATCAGGCAGCCCCAGCGGCGGAATCCTGTCCCGGTGAGCGCGGACAGAACGACGATGGCGACGGTTCGAACGCGATGCCTTCGATCCATAGTTCGAAATCGCCTGGGCGCGGGTTCGAGCTATGAGACGGCCGGTCAGGTTTCGGAGGCGCACCGGTTGGGCACATCCGGGGGCGGCGCCCGTCGTGGCGTGGAACACACGGATGGAAGCGATGCCGCGATGAGTGAAACCCCGGCGCGAGTGAGCGCCTCCGGCCCGCCGGCCGACCGGCTCGGATCGAGCCTCAAGCCCCGCCACATCACGATGATCTCCATCGCCGGGGTCATCGGCGCCGGTCTGTTCGTCGGCTCGGCGAATGCGATCGAGAAGGCCGGCCCGGCCGTGCTGATCTCGTATGCGCTGGCCGGCACGCTCGTCGTGCTGGTCATGCGGATGCTCGGCGAGATGGCGACCGCCGACCCCGACACCGGCTCGTTCTCCGTCTACGCCGACCGTGCCCTGGGCAGGTGGGCCGGGTTCTCCGTCGGCTGGCTGTACTGGTGGTTCTGGGTGCTGGTGATCCCGGTCGAGGCGACCGCGGCAGCCGCCATCCTGACCGACCTGATCGGCGGTGCCCAGTGGATCTGGGCGCTTGCCGTGACGGTCGCATTGACCGTCACCAACCTGATCAGCGTCGGCAACTACGGCGAGTTCGAGTTCTGGTTCGCGCTCATCAAGGTCGTGGCCATCGTGGCGTTCATCGTGGTGGGCATCCTGGCGATCCTCGGCCTCATCCCTCATTCGGGGGTGAGCGGTCTCCATCATCTGTGGGAGCCGGATGGCTTCATGCCCAACGGTTTCGGTGCGGTCATCGCGGGACTTCTGGTGACGATGTTCTCGTTCATGGGCACCGAGATCGTCACGATCGCGGCCGCGGAATCACCCGATCCGAAGCGCGGCATCACCAAGGCCGTGAACTCGGTGATCTGGCGGATCTCGCTCTTCTACCTCGGCTCGATCTTTGTCGTCGTGGCGCTGATGCCGTACAACCAGCTGTCCGACGGTTCGTATCAGTCGGTGCTGGAGGCGATCGGCCTGCCCGGGTCGGCATTCATCATGGACCTCGTGATCCTGACGGCCGTGGCGTCGTGCCTGAACTCCGCGCTCTACACCGCCTCGCGGATGCTGTATTCGCTCGGCAGGCGACGCGACGCCCCACAGGCGGTCCGTTCGCTGACCGGCAACGGCGTCCCGTGGGTCGCGGTGCTGGCGTCGATGGTCGTCGGGTTCGTCGCCGTCATCGGCAACTATGTGTTGCCTGACAAGATCTTCGGCTACCTCCTCGCGACGAGCGGCGCGGTCGCGCTGTTCGTCTACCTGAGCGTCTCCGCGAGTCAGCTGGTGCTCGGTCGGTCGCTGCGGGCCCGAGGAGAGCAGCCGCCTGTCCGGATGTGGCTGTTCCCGTACCTGACGATCGTGGTGATGGTGTTCATCGTCGGTGTCCTGGTGCTGATGGCCTTCGCCGCCGAGCAGCGGGAGGCCATCGGGTTGTCGGCGCTGTCGGCTGTGGTGATCGTGACGATCGGCGTCGTGCTGCATCGACGCCGGTCCGATGAGGTGGAGGAAGAACCCGAGACGGCCGTCAGGCACGTGTGATCGGCGAGGTTGGGCAGGACGACGTACTGGTTGCTTGGTGACCGTCGGATCGGCAACCTTGCGGTATGAGTTCCCGCACCGACGCCTCAGGTATCGATTTATCGCTCCTGCTGGACACCGCCTACCAGCAGGCCCGACTGGGTCTCGACGAGGGCGGCATCCCGATCGGTGCCGCACTGTTCGCCGCCGACGGGACCCTGCTCGGGGAGGGGCGTAATCGCCGTGTCCAACACGACGACCCGTCGGTGCACGGTGAGACCGACGCCTTCCGTGCAGCCGGCCGGCAACGGGACTACTCGTCGACGATCATGGTCACCACGCTCGCACCGTGCTGGTACTGCAGCGGACTGATCCGGCAGTTCGGCATCGGAGCAGTGGTGATCGGGGAGAACCGTTCCTTCCAGGGCGGACAGGACTGGCTCGCCGAGCTCGGGATCTCGGTCACGATCCTCGATGACGAACGCTGCTACACGATGATGTCGGACTTCATCGCGACCAATCCTGGCCTGTGGAACGAGGACATCGGCGTCGTCGGCGAGGAGAACCGGACCTGACCGCCCCGATGCGATCACCGTCGGCTGAACTCATCCGGTCAGGGCAACTGACCGAACGGGTTGCCGCCGAAGGGAAGACGTGATCCTCCGGACTGTCCGTCGGACTCGGGGACCGTCGTCTGCTGCTTGTCGACGGTGCTCCCCAGCTTCACCTTGACCGTGCGGGCGCCGGAACCGGAACCGATCGTCACGGGTACCGTCTCGCCCGGTGCGTGCGTCAGCACCTGTGCCATCAGGTCGGCGTAGTCGGCGACCGGAGTGTCGCCGATCTTCGTGATCACATCGCCGCTCGAGATACCCGCCGACGCGGCCGGCCCGCCCTTCTGGACCGTTACCGTCGCGCCGTCCTCCCGGTCCGACGACGACAACGAACCAGACACTCCCAGAACGGGTTTCGTTGCCTCCCCGTCCTTCAGCAACTGGTTCGCGATGCGTTCGGCGGTGTTGATCGGGATTGCGAAGCCGAGTCCGAAGGACTGCGGGCCACCGGAGGAGGCCTGCCCGGTGTCGACGGCTGAGTTCACCGCGACCACCTGGCCCTGCAGGTTCACCAGCGGCCCACCGGAATTGCCCGGGTTGATGGGGGTGTCGGTCTGCAAGCCGTTGTAGACGGTGACCCCGGAACCGCTCTCGTCGCCGGCGGCCACGGTCCGCGAGAGTGCGCTGACGATGCCGGAGGTCACCGTGTTGGAGAGGCTGTCGGGGCTACCCACGGCCACCACCTGTTCGCCGACCTGCAGGGCATCCGAGTCACCGAGAATCGCCGGGGTGAGGCCCGACGCGCCGTCGAGCTTGATCACCGCGAGGTCGTACGACGGGGAGGTGCCGGTGATCGTAGCGGGATATTGCTTTCCGTCGCTGGTGGACACCACGATCTTGCTACCCGATCCGGCCCCTGCCACCACATGGTTGTTGGTCAGGACATATCCGTCCGAGGAGAGGACGATGCCGCTGCCCACCGCTGTGCCCTGCGCCATCTGCACCTTGATGTCCGCGGTCGATTTGGACGCAACCTGTGCCGCGTAGGTCACCGACCCGGGCTTGACGTCGGCCGCGTTCACCGTGTTCGCGGGTTGCGAGCTGAGTACCGGCGCAGTCGGTGTGGCCTGGTGGTCGAGTAGCGCGCTCCCGCCGACACCGATGGCGCCGCCGAGGAGGCCCGCGAGCAGAGCGGTCACGATGATCGGCTTCGTCACGGTACGGGGGCGTGGCGACGGGGATGGCGAGCCGGGCGCGGGTACCGGATCGACGGGCGGACCGTCCCAGCCGCCGTACGGGGGCAGGGGCGGGCCGGGCTGACCCAGCGGCGCGGTGGGGGTGCGGTCGGGGGACTGAGGTGCGTTCACGGCACCACGATGCCGGTGCTCCTTGAGAACAAGCCGCTGATTACCTGCGAACTTCCTGACAGCTCAGATGGTGGGCTTCAGGTGTTTCTCGGAATGGTCGTCACGCGTCGTGGGTCGGGAGTGGTTTGCGCGGGCGGGCTGCGGCGAGTGCGGCCAGTCGATCGAGGTCCTCGGCGAGTGCGGCCCGCCGATCGCGGTGCCCCTTGATCAGGAGCCAGTAGATGCGGTCGAAACCCGGTGCGACATGGAGCACGTCGTAGGCCTGCACGATCCGCGTGCCGCCCGCTTCCGGTTCGAGCGTGATCCGCCATTCGGTGCTGTCGATCTTGCCCATCAGCCCGGTGGTCTTCCAGGACAGTAGATGTGGTCGCTCGACGGTGGTGAACACACACGACCGGCTCCACAGGTAGATGCCGGACTTGTTGGTGCCGCGGAAGCGGACGCCCGGCGCCGCTGCCTGCTCTGGACCGACCCAGTGCGCGCCGCGGCACTCGTGACTCCACTCGCCGACCCGCGTCACATCGGAGACGATGTCGAAGACGGCCTCGGGCGGCGCTTCGGCATACGACTCTGTGCGTCCATGGTGGGCCACGCGCCGCGTCATGATGCGCTCTTCGCGCCGACGGTGACCGGGCCGATCCTCGACGCCCCGCCGTGTCCCCAGATGAGTTCGGCGCGGCGTCGGTAACCCCGCGCGAAGCCGTGGACGAGGATGAACCTCGGTACGGCCGGCACCACGCCGAGGATCAATGCCCGATCGTCATCACTGAGACCGTCGATGGCCCAATGCCCCTCCCGGCCGAGTTCGACGAATCCCTTTGGTTTGACGAAGTATTCGTGTTCGACATCGCGATACTCCGCGGTGCTGATCGTGGCCGCGACGACCGGCATCGCCTCGAGCTCCTCTCGTTCGAGGTGGGGGAGTAGGACTTCGGAGAGCCGATCCAGCGCGTCGAGAAGCGTGTTCCGTGCCTCCGCGTCCGTGCGGTAGGCAGAGGCGGCGTCGACCAAAGCGTCGACGGCGGGGGCGATGCGAAGGTGGTCGGCTTCCATGTCATCGAGAAGTGCTGCGGCACCGGGGTTTCGCGACCGGATGAGCGGCCACAGTCCCTCGTCCTCGCCGGTGTGGTGGAGATGGAGGAAGTGCATCATCCACGTGAGGTGGTCGGCGAGGGCGCGTCGTCGGGCGTCTTCGGGATAGGGCGGTGACGTGAGAACGACACGGGCACGCCTTAAGTCGCGGCGGAGCGCGCTGTGCACGACGCCCATGCTCCGGGTGTCGGCGGGTTCGTGCGGGGTGGTGGACATGGCGCTGTCCTCTCATTCGAAGGGCTGGAGTCAATTTGGACCGAGCAGCCGCAGGGTGGCGTCGGCGAGCCAGTTTTGATAGCGCGTCTGGCTCCATCCGGCGTTGTTGACGAGCAGGTCGTAGACCTCGGTGCTGATCACCGCCCACAGCCCCCCGGCTTCGTCGTCGGTGAGCGTGCGTCCGGCGATCGATTCGCCGGCGGTCCGCACGTCCGACCGTTGACGGCGGTACGCGTCGGCGAGCCGGGCGGCGAGTTCGGGGTCGAAAGAGGCGCCTTCCCGCAGCGCGCGGTACAGACCCGCGGTTCTGCCGTAGACCTCGGCGGCCAGGGCGGCGCCGGCTGCCGCACGTTCACGACGATTGCCGGCGGACATCGCGGCGAACCCCGGGCGCTCGACGAGGGGGACCGGACGATCGTCCCCGACGACCGCCACGTCGAACGCGGCGAGGAAAAGCCTTGTCTTCGAGCCGAATTTGGCATAGACGGTCTCGAAGGACACGCCGGCCCCGGCCGCGATCTCGCGTACCCCGACCGACCATCCACGCTCGGCGAACATCCTGATGGCCGTGTCGAGCACACGTGCGCGGGTTTCAGCCGCCTGGTCACGTCGCAGTGACGAGTCGTAGCTTCTCCGCGTCGCGGTGGCTGCGGAGGACTGCGGGTCTGACGTGCCCATACCTGAGTATGCGACTGGGTTCAATTCAATACAAGGGGTGTCAGACGAAAAGTTCGAGCGAGTGATCTGCGCGGCGCCGTTTCATAGCTCGAAGCCGCGGTGGGCGCGAGTCGGAGCTATGGAACGCGCTGATAATTCCTGCCCGGAACGATCGGGTCCGGGGCCATGCAGAGGGACCATGATCGTGGACGAAAGGAGAGCCATGATCGGCACGCTCAACGCACTCGTCGACCTCGTCGACCGGACCACCGACGAGCCCATCGACCTGGCCGGATTCGCCCGGTCCCACGGGACGACGGAGTATCACCTGCGTCGGATGTTCGCCTCGCTGGCCGGGATGCCGTTCTCGGAGTACGTGCGGCGTCGTCGGATGACCCTCGCGGCAACGGATCTCGTGAGCAGCCACACCGGCCTGCTGGATCTCGCGGTGCGCTACGGCTATTCGTCGGTCGAGGCGTTCGGCCGGGCCTTTCGCACGGTTCATGGAGTGTCACCGTCGGACGTGCGGGCACATGGCGGTCCTTTCGAAACACAAGCCGTACTCAGGTTTCGCCTGATCGTCGAAGGGAGTCGTCCCATGGACGTCACGATCACCGACCGACCCGCATTCGTACTCGCCGGGCACGCAGCACAGGTGCCGCTCATCTACGAGGGGGTCAATCCGCACATCCAGCAGCACATCGCGTCGATCGCGCCCGAGGAACACGCCCGACTCAAGTCGCTCAACGACACCGAACCCGCCGGCATCCTGGCCATCACGGACGGAAGCGAGCCCGACGCGCCCGAAGGGATACTGGTCACCTACCTGCACGGTGTTGCGCTGCAGCACGATTCGACGGTGCCGGCGGACCTGTCGGGCATCCCGGTGACCGCCGGGGCGTGGGCCACATTTCGGTCGTCCGGTCCGTTCCCGCAGACGCTCCAGAAGACCTGGGCCGCGACGGCCACCGAGTGGTTCCCGTCGAATCCGTGGCGACTGCGGCCCGGCCCCACATTCGTGCGCTACCTCGAACTGACCGCGTCGTACGCCGACGCCGAGATCTGGATGCCGGTCGAACGAGCCTGAGCACCACAGAACGGCGGCGAGGCCGACGAGGCGGTCACCAGTTGTAGTCGAGGAACTTCCCGTCGAAGGTCACGACGACGCGGTCGCCACCCGGGTCGGCGCGACGCGCGATGTCGACCTTGAAGTTGATCGCGCTCATGATCCCGTCGCCGAACTCCTCGTGGATGAGTTCCTTGAGCGCCGGACCGTAGACGTCCAGGGCCTCGTAGAAGCGGTAGATCGTGGGGTCGCTGGTCGCGGCTTCGTCGGGGGTCCGGGTCGGTTGTCGGCGCAGGCTCTCGGCGACGCCCTCGCCGAGGCCGAGCATCTCGACCACCGCGGTGGCCTTGTCCGCCGGGACGGGATGTTTGCCGAGCAGGGCCGCGACCGTCCACACCAGCGGCGCGTCGATCTTCTCGGCGATCGCTGCCCAGGTGAGTCCCTGCCGGATTCGGGCCGCGACGATGAGGTCGGCGGCGTCGGACTTCGGCATGATCGGGGTGGTCATCGTGTCTCCTCGGTCGGTTCGGTGATGCCCGTCGACGCGGGGATCGGCGATCTGGTCGAATCCTGTTGATACGTCGAGGGTGATCTCCACCATGCGCACGTGCCGGCGGATTTCCAAGGTGCTGCCGGACTCAGCCGAAGAGTTCACACGACGGACACGGCGGTACGAGGAAGAGGTAATCGCGGTGAAACATCACCGCGGCGAACCGCTCGAGAGAGGTCGATGTAACACCGGGTCGTCCCGACGACACCTCCACGACATGTGGCCTCGTTTCGATGGGGGACAAGAGTCACGAATCGAAACGCTCGGGGAGAATGTCTTGTCTTATGTGAATCCGTCCGAATTCGCGGTGAAGATGGTGGACGCCGGTGAGGCGAAGGTGTTCCTGTCCACCCGCGACACGATCATCCGCGCTTACATGGCCGGAGCGATCCTTGCTCTCGCGGCCGCATTCGCTGTGACGGTCACCGTCCGCACCGGTGAACCACTGCTCGGGGCGTTGCTGTTCCCGGTCGGCTTCTGTCTGCTGTATCTGATGGGTTTCGACCTGCTCACCGGGGTGTTCACGCTCGTCCCGCTCGCCCTGATCGACAAACGACGCGGTGTGACGGTGAAATCCATGCTGCGCAATTGGAGTTGGGTGTTCCTGGGGAACTTCCTGGGCGCCTTCACCGTCGCGGTGATGATGGCGGTGATCGTGACCTACGGCTTCAGTGTCGACCCGGACGAGGTGGGCCGGCAGCTCGGCGAGATCGGGCACAGCCGGACCGTCGGATATGCCGAGCACGGCGCCGCCGGGATGCTCACGCTGTTCATCCGTGGCGTCCTGTGTAACTGGATGGTGTCCACCGGTGTCGTCGGAGCGATGATGTCGACGTCGTTGCCCGGCAAGGTTCTCGCCATGTGGATGCCGGTGATGGTGTTCTTCTACATGGGATTCGAGCACTCGATCGTCAACATGTTCCTGTTCCCCTCGGGTCTGATGCTCGGTGGCGACTTCTCGATCGGCGACTACCTCGTCTGGAACGAGATCCCCACGGTCATCGGTAATCTCGTCGGTGGTCTCACCTTCGTCGGGCTCACGATCTACATCACCCACGCACGCACCGCCGCCGACCGTCGGCCCGTCTCCCATGATGAGACGGCCGAGGTCGACGTCGCGGCACCCGCCGAGATCGAGAGCGTCAAGACGGTCTGACCGGAGTATCCGCTCCCGGGGTTGTCGTCGGCGACCCCGGGACGCGTTCGCCCTGGAGCGCCCTGGCATACCAGGCGCCGAGCCCCAGCAGGATCAGGCCCGTCACGATGAACACGAGGACCCGGAAGATCCCGTCGAGGGTGGCAAGGTCGAACAGGAACAGCTTGGCCATCGCCGCGGCGACGAGCACCAGACCGCCGGTGACCGCGGCGGTGCGCTCGTTGCCGGTATGGCGCCGGGCGAAGGCCAGCGCCGCGCCGGCGAGAACGACCCAGCAGGTGGTCGCGACGACATGCCCGCCGAGGAATCCGTCGGCCCCGGCGAACAACACCCCGGCGTTCACGCTGATGGCGGTCACCGCGTACACCACGACCACGCCAGCCGCGGCGTAGGCGACACGGGCCAGATCCCCAGCGGTCAGCCGGGTCCACCCGACGGCAATCGCGATGGCCCCGACGGCGGCGAGCATGCTGCCCACCAGGATCGACAGGGAGGCGTTGTCCTCGACCAGTCGCGCCTGGGCCAGGACGTAGGGCGGCATGTCGTCGAGCAGTGCCGCGAAACCGATGCCCCAGATCACCGTGCTCCCGGCCAGCAGGACCAGCGACGTCGCCGACCAGGCACGGGCGACCAGGGCGGTCACCGTCGCGAGGCCGAGCACCGCGGACACCGCCACCGTGCCGTCGAAGCACACGAGGATCGCGACGAACAGTACGACGAGCGAGGTCGCGGTCCAGATCTGAGCGACCACGTCGGGGAGTTCGAAGTGCTCGGTCCGGACCGCCGAGCAGGTGACGGCGACACCGATGACGAGCACGGCGACCGCCGCCTGCAGCGCAACCGCACCCGCGGTGTCCAGGACCGCACCGGCGAACAGGACCGGGATCGTCGTGGCCGACGCCAGACCTGCGAACAGCTCACGGAATCGGGTGGTGGGCATCGCCACGAGCGCGCCCGCGAACCCGAGGACGATCACGACGAGTGCGGCACCGGCGAACTGGAATCCGGTGTTCGTGGTGCTCGTTCCGCCCAGGGCGGCCAAGCCGACGACGGTGAGCGGGATCGTGGGCGCGGCCAGTCGCACGGTGTGCAACCAGATCCAGTCGCGGCCCCACTGAACCCACGCCGACGCAGCGGCGAGAACCACCATGAATGCGATCAGGGTCATGTCGAGACCGCCGGTCAGCATCGGACCGAGAACGATGAGCGGAACCACCACGAGCAGGCCGAGATGTTCACTGCGCCAGCGATATGCGAGGACCAGGCCGCCGGCCGCAACGATCCCGGCGACGGTCAGTCCCGCCACGATGGGCAGCCACTCGTAGATCTTGGTGGCGGCCAGGACGTCGAGATAGCCGGCCGCAATTCCTGTTGCGGCCGTGGCGATCGCGCCGATCCGGCCATCCGGCTTGCGGCGCAACCAGATCGCGGTGCCGACGAGCGCAGTCGCGAGCATCGCGCCGCCCGCAACGCGGAACTCTGGGCGCAGGATGCCGGCCTGTGCGGCCAGGACCAGCAGCAGGGCGATGCCGATCAATGTGACGCCCACACCGGCGGTGGCGAGAATCTTGCCGATCAGACCTCGCTCGGCGGCCGCGGCGACACGCTCGGACAACGGGCGCGCGGGGGGACGCGGCTGCGGAGGAGCGGCCGGCGGTCGCACCATCGGACCGTACGCGGGATGCGGCCCCGGACGTGACGGAGCCGGCGGGATGGGCGGTCCGTAGGCGTACGAACCCTGATTCGGCGGACGTCCGGGTGACGCCCACTGAGTTGCCGGTTGCGGGTTGGCCGGCGGCGGGCCCATCGGAGGTGCGGGTGCCGGGGCCACGGTCGGCGGGGTGAGCGGTCCGGCCGGATGCTCCTGCTGGAGAGGTTTCGACTGTACCGGACGGTCGGGCCGCGCGGCGTCGCCGGCAGGACCCTCGACATCTGCGACGATCCGCCGCAGTTCGGCGAACTCGGCCGAGACGGTGGACATCTGGCGGGCGATGGCATCGAACTCGGTGGAGATCCGCGCGAGTGTCGCGGCGCCCGGATCGCCCCCGAACGTGCTGCTGGATGTGGTCATGGAATGACCCTGTCTCCTCGAGGTCCACGGGACATGAGTAGTGCTACTCACCGGGGTTGGGGGTTTCGTGCGCAGGTCGGCATGGGTATGCCATCGGCATGAACGACGTACAGAATCCCACCGACCGCGGGCGACAGGACGTCGAGAAGAGGTGGCAGGACACCGGCAGTTACCGGTCCGCAGCCCTCTACGTGGCCGCCGTCGTCGGAGTCGGAGCCATCGCGTGTGCGATCTTCCTCGCCGTCGATCGCACGAACATCGTCCTCGCATCCCTGGTTCCCGGCGTATTCGTCCTCGGTGGTCTCGGCGCGCTGGTCATCGCCTACCGCACCTACCGCCGCGGCGGAACCTGGCCGATGTGGCAGGGCGCCGCGTGGTTCCTCTTCGCGTTGATGCTGGTGACTCTCTCGTTCCCGGCCATGGCGGGTTGACCGCGCCGGAGTCGCTGAGAAGGGTCTGACCGCGACGACCCCGTCCTCGTGACTGCGGCATGATGTCTGCCATGTCGACCCCGTCGCGCACCGGCACGCTCGCCGTCGGCACCATGGTCCTGCTCACGGCGCTCTACTTCGCGCAGGGCCTGCCGTACGGGTTCTTCAGCCAGGCGGTGCCTGTCATCCTGCGCGAGGAGGGATACTCCCTCACGCAGATCAGCGTGTACGGGCTGCTCTTCGCGCCGTGGGGACTCAAGTTCCTCTGGGCGCCGTATGTCGACCGGTACGGAACCCGACGCCGCTGGCTCCTCGCGATGCAACTGACCTCCGCGACGGTCGCCCTCGTCCTGGCCTGCATCGATCTCTCCGGGACGCTGGTCTGGCTCCTCGTCGGCATCGCCGTCATCAACCTGGCGTCGGCGACCCAGGACATCGCCACCGACGGGCTGGCCGTACAGACCCTCGGACCCCGACAACGCGGTCTCGGCAACGGGATTCAGGTGGGCGCTTACCGGGTCGGCATGATCGTCGGCGGCGGTGGGTTGCTGTGGCTGTTCTCGCTCGCCGGATGGCGGAGCCTCTTCGTCGCGATGTCGATCCTGCTCGTCGCTCTCACAGTGCCGGTCTGGTTCCTTGCCCGCACACCCGCGGACGCGACGACAACGTCGACCGCACAGGCGCATGTCTCGCGGATGACGCCGTCACTGCTCCTCACCGGTTGGCTCGCCCGGCTACGACGCCCCGGCGTTGTGGTGTTCATCCTGGTCGTCGGGGCCTACAAGTTCGGCAACTCGATGGGTTCGGCCCTCGTCGGCCCCTTCATGTCCGACATCGGCCTGAGCCTGGGACAGATCGCCCTCGTCGAAGGGGCGTTGTCGTCGGCGGGTGCGCTCGCCGGCGCGGCCCTCGGCGGGTGGCTGGCGTTCCGCTACGGACGGCGTCAGGCCTTGTTGTTCGGCGGTGTCACCCAAACTCTCAGTCTGGCTTTGTATCTGGTGGCCGCATCCGGCGTCGGCGGGTTCTGGCTCGTGGTGAGTGCGAGCCTGGCCGAACACATTCTCGGTGGGGCGGCGACCGTCGCGGTGTTCACGCTCATGATGGACGCGTGTGAGAAGGGATACGAGGGCAGCGACTACACGCTGTTCGCCTGCACGGTCGTCGGCGTCCAGGGCGCGGCCGGGTTCGCGGCGGGCGTCGTCGGTGATCTGTTCGGCTTCCCGACCCTGTTCGGGACGGCCCTGGTGCTCTCGGGTATCGGCGTCGTCGTCATGATCCGCGCGCTCGATCGCGGTATGGGACCGGAGTCGATCCAGGCTCTTGCGCGCACTGGGTCGATCAGCGACGACCGGGGATGAGCGTGGCCAGGGCCTCGTCGACGACCCGTTCGAGATCGTCCCCGAGGCTCCCGGCGAGGAACTGTTGGGCGAGCTCGGCCATGGCGCCGGTGAAGACGGCCGCCCGCACCCGACCGGTGAGCGGATCGGTCTCCCGGGCGTCGGCCTCGGCGAAGGAGAGTTCGAAGAGCATGTTCTGAGTCGCGGCACGCCGCTGCGCGAGCACCGGATTGGTCCGTCCCTCGGTGAACAGGATGCGGCCGCGACGCGGGTCCTCGGACGCGTGACCGAGGACCGCGAGCATGCCGGCGCGGGTGCGTGCTCGGACCGAGTGACCTGCGGTGGTCATGGCGGCTTCGACCACTGCGCCCAGCTCGGCGGCAGTGGCATCGTAGACGGCGCCGAGTAGCTCGTCGGTGTCGGCGAAGCTCTCGTAGAAGTAGCGGGTGTTGAACCCGCAGTGTCGGCACACCGACCGCACCGACAACTCGGTCTCGGGTCCGCTGCCGCCGAAGATGTCGAGAGCCGCGGCGATCAGGATTGCTCGGCGCTCGGCGCGGCGGTCCTCCAGGGGGACGCCGGCCCATCGGGTCGGACTCGACATCGTTTCACCATAGACGGGCTGACCCGGCACGGAGCAAGGTCTGGTCACGTGTGTACCCAAAGCGTTAAAGTGGGTACAACCGTGACCACATGACGACCGTGCCCATGTGGCGTCGTCGTATCGGTGGTCCGGGTCGGGGATGACCCGCTCCGGACGTCGGTATCGAGAAAGGACGATCGATGAACGTTCCCTTGGCGCCCCTACGGCTGCCGTCGACGGAATGGGTCCCGCTGGACCTGCCGCACGAGATGCTGGGATCGTGGCTCAACGGCAAGTTCGACGAGAACGTCCGCGCGAAGTTCTTCCGCGGGATGGAATTCGAGAACCCGGCCGGTGACCCCGGGTGGTTCGGACCGGACAGCGCCACCTGGTACGTCCACTCGCACACGCCTGCGCTGATCTTCGGACTGCAGAGCGCGTCGTACATCGAGCGCCTCGACCCCAGCATCTTCTGGATGGGCATGCATCACTCCCGTCTGGTCCGGCGACGTGAGGACGGCACCGCGACCACCGCCATCGATCCGGACGGTGCGATGACCCGCCTCGGGCACTCGCTCGCGTTCTTCATGGGGACCGCCTACGGATCGACGGAAACCGCTGAGCGACTCGCCCGTACCGTGCGGGCGATGCACCATACGATCAAGGGGGTCCGGCCCGACGGCGCCGCCTACGACGCCGACGATCCCGAGTGGTTGCGATGGAACTACGCGACGGTCGTATGGGGTATCGCCACGGCACACGAGATCTACCACCCGCGACCTCTGCGCGGAGCCGAACTCGACAGGTACTACGGGGAATTCGTGCGCGTGGGTCATGCGCTCGGCGGAACCGGCCTGCCCACCACCAAGGCCGACACCCTGGAATGTCTCGAGTCGTACCTGCCCCGGCTGGCCCTGACGCACGGCAACGCGATGGCCACGGGCGCCAATCTGCGGAATCGTGCTCAGGCGGCGGTGGATTGGGCGATCCGGGACATCCAGCCGCGCTGGGCCCAGCAACTCATCTCCTACCGGCCGCCGAACCCGGTCGAACGGCGCGCCCGCCGATCCGCCGTGTGGACCATCATCAACTCGGCCCATCTGTCGATGGGGGAGGCGCCGGAGTTCGCCGCCGCCAAGCGCCGCGTCGCCGGCGGCACCGACGTGCCCCATACCTTGCCCCGGTACGAACTCGGCTCCGATCCCGAGCTCAGTCGCACGGAGGTTGAAGCCGCTTTCTCCCACTAGGCCGTCGACTCGAAGGGCGGCGCATCCTAACGGATGTGTCGCCCTTTGTCGTCGAAAAAGCCATTCCCGCAACAAGATTCGCCAGTGTGAATCCGGCGTGAGCCTATCTGAAGCGGAAACAGGGAATTCATCTCACGTCACGCCGGTGTAACAAAGCCTAAATACGTTTACCCGACATACGCGAGATCGCTAACCAAGTAGCGGCGCGTATCTCATCGGGGGGTCGAGGTGCGGAGTTGCACCTGCTATCTGTCATGGCCCGCCTGAGCCGACCTGAGACGTATTGAGAAAGGCCTTCGGATGCCGTTTGATTCATTGCCGTCCGCCGTCACCCCCACACGCCGTAGGCGGTACGGAATCCTCATCCCGGCGGCGCTGTCCGCCGTCGCACTCGCGCTGAGCGCCTGTGGCAGCTCGGCCAGTGAGGACGCGGCTTCGGGCGCCGAGTCGTGCGTCGACACCTCGGGCGACACCATCAAGGTCGGTTCACTGAACTCGCTGTCGGGCACGATGGCGATCTCCGAGGTCACCGTGCGGGACTCGATCAAACTGGCCGTCGACCAGATCAACGACAACGGCGGCGTGCTGGGCAAGCAGATCCAGCTCATCGGCGAGGACGGCGCCTCCGAGCCCACCATCTTCGCCGAGAAGGCCGAGAAGCTGATCTCGGCGGACTGTGTTGCAGCGGTGTTCGGCGGCTGGACGTCGTCGAGCCGCAAGGCGATGCTGCCGGTCTTCGAGGACAACAACTCCCTGCTGTACTACCCGGTGCAGTACGAGGGCCTCGAGTCGTCGAAGAACATCTTCTACACCGGTGCCACCACCAACCAGCAGATCGTGCCGGCCCTGGAGTACCTGAAGGAGAAGGGCGTCAAGTCCCTCTACCTCGTCGGCAGCGACTACGTCTTCCCGCAGACGGCCAACCGCATCATCAAGGCCTACGCCGAGGCCAACGGCATCGAGATCAAGGGTGAGGACTACACCCCGCTCGGCTCGACGGACTTCTCGACCATCGTCAACAAGGTCCGCACCGCCGACGCCGACGCCGTGTTCAACACCCTCAACGGCGACTCCAACGTGGCCTTCTTCCGCGAGTACAAGAACGTCGGTCTGACCCCGCAGGCGATGCCGGTCGTGTCGGTCTCGATCGCCGAGGAAGAGGTCGGCGGCATCGGTGTCGAGAACATCGAGGGGCAGTTGGTCGCGTGGGACTACTACCAGACCGTCGACAACCCGGCGAACAAGTCCTTCGTCGAGGACTACAAGGCCGCCTACGGCGCCAACAAGCCCACCTCCGATCCCATGGAGGCGGCCTACGTCTCGGTCTACCTGTGGAAGAACACGGTCGAGAAGGCGAACTCGTTCGCGGTTGCCGATGTCCAGAAGGCCGCCGGCGGAGTCACTTTCGAGGCTCCCGAGGGCCTGGTGACCATCGACGGCGAGAACAACCACATCACCAAGACCGCTCGTATCGGTGAGATCCGCGGTGACGGACTCATCTACTCGGTGTGGGATTCGGGCCAGCCGATCGAGCCGGACCCCTACCTCAAGTCCTACCCGTGGGCCGAGGGCCTGAGCAGCTGACGCGTCGTGCCCCGTCTCGCGCCCGTGCGCGGGGCGGGGCACACCCGTTGTTCTCACCGACACCCATGACGAACGGATGGTGACGTGGAAACCGTTATCGGACAGCTCTTCACCGGGCTGAGTCTCGGCTCGATCCTGCTCCTGGCAGCACTCGGTCTGTCCCTGACCTTCGGTCAGATGGGCGTGATCAACATGGCTCACGGGTCGTTCATCATGGCCGGCTCCTACACCGCGTACTCGGTGCAGGAATATCTGATCTCGAACGCCGGCGTGTCCCTGATCGTCTCGCTCGTCATCGGCTTCGGAGTCGGTGGCCTCATGGGTGTGCTGCTCGAGGTCACCCTCATCAAACGCATGTACGACCGTCCGCTCGACACCCTGCTGGTGACCTTCGGCGTCGGCCTGATCCTGCAGCAGCTCGCGCGCGACATCTTCGGTGCGCCCGCGGTCCGCGTGACCGCGCCGCCGTGGCTGTCCGGTGGCGTCGACATCCTCGGAGCGGTTGTTCCCAAGACCCGCCTGTTCATCATGCTGCTGGCCGTCATCGCGGTGGTGGCGATCGCCGTCACCATGAAGTACACCCCGATGGGGCGTCGTATCCGCGCGGTCGTCCAGCACCGTGATCTGGCAGAGACCAGCGGGATCTCCAGCCGGACAACCGACATCACCACCTTCTTCATCGGTTCCGGGCTCGCCGGTGTCGCCGGTGTGGCGCTGACCCTCATCGGTTCCACCAGCTCCAACACCGGTATGACGTATCTGATCGACGCCTTCCTGGTGGTCGTCATCGGCGGTCTGGGCCAGATCAAGGGCGCGGTCATCGCGGCGGTCGCCCTCGGCATCCTGAACTCGTTCATCGAATACAACACGACCGCATCGGTGGCCAAGGTCGCCGTGTTCGTGATCATCGTGATCTTCCTGCAGATCCGCCCCCAGGGCCTGTTCACGGTCCAGTCGAGGAGTCTCGTGTGAAGGACTATTTCAGCGGTCACTGGAAAACCTACGCGGGGTTCGCCGTCGCGGCGGTGCTCCTGTTCGGCGTCGCACCTTCGGTGCTCTCCGACTTCCGACTCAACCTGCTCGGCAAGTTCCTGTGCTTCGGTATCGTCGCGGTCGGCATCGGTCTGGCCTGGGGTCGCGGCGGCATGCTGACCCTCGGTCAGGGTGTGTACTTCGGTCTCGGCGCCTACATCATGGCGATGCACCTGAAGATCGCCGACGCCGAGATCCGCGGCGACGACGTACCGGACTTCATGCAGATCGCCGGTATCCGCGAACTCCCCGGATACTGGAAGCCGTTCGCCTCACCACTGGTGACGATCCTCGGAATCCTCGTCGTGCCCACCCTGATCGCGGTCCTGTTGGGCCTGGGTGTGTTCAAGCGGAAGGTCAAGGGAGCCTACTTCGCGATCCTGTCCCAGGCGCTCGCTGCCGCCTTCGCGATCCTGCTCATCGGACAGCAGAGCACCGGCGGCAGCAATGGCCTCAACCGATTCCGAAGCTTCTTCGGTCTCGCCCTGAACGACCCGGTGAACCGTCACCTGCTGTTCTACATCGCCTCCGCCGCCCTGCTCGTCGTCGTCGCGATCACCCGGCAGCTGATGTACAGCCGCTACGGAGAACTGCTCGTCGCCGTGCGCGACCAGGAGGAGCGCGTCCGCTTCCTGGGCTACGACCCGGCCAACGTCAAGGTCGTCGCCTACGCGATCGCCGCCCTGTTCGCAAGCATCGCCGGCGCCCTGTTCGTGCCGATCGTGGGCATCATCTCGCCCGCCGACGTCGGCATCGTGCCGTCCATCGCCTTCCTGATCGGCGTCGCGATCGGCGGCCGCACAACACTTCTCGGACCGGTTCTCGGCGCCATCGCGGTGGCCTGGGCGCAGACCAGCCTGTCGGAGAACTTCCCGTCCGGATGGACCTACGCGCAGGGCATCCTGTTCATCGTCGTCGTCGGCTTCTTCCCGGCCGGACTCGCCGGGATCGGCGCCGCGCTCAAGTGGCGCCGGAAGAAGTCGGCCGATCCGTCGCCCACCGGTGACATCGACGAACACACCGACAGCAAGGTAGGAGCCTCGTCATGAGCCGATCCGACACGGTGGGCACGGTCGAACCGGTCGCCGGTGGCAACGCCGGGATGGACAGCGACTACCTTCAGGTGCGCGGACTGTCCGTCGAGTTCGACGGATTCAAGGCCGTCACCGACGTGGATCTCACACTGCTGCAGGGTGATCTGCGGTTCCTGATCGGTCCGAACGGCGCCGGGAAGACCACCATCATCGACGCGATCACCGGTCTGGTGAAGGCCACCGGGTCGATCCAGAAGTCGGGTGTGGAACTCGTCGGCAAGAAGGTGCACCAGATCGCGCGCCTCGGTGTCGGCCGAACCTTCCAGACCGCCAGCGTCTTCGAGGAACTGAGCGTGCTGCAGAACCTCGACATCGCTGCCGGCGCGGGCCGATCGGTGTGGACCATGCTGCGCCGTAGACCCACCGAGATCCCCGAGCCGATCGCCGAGGCCCTCGAGACCATCGGCCTGCAGGACCTGCGTGACACCCCGGCCGGCGTCCTCGCGCACGGTCAGAAGCAGTGGCTGGAGATCGGCATGCTGCTGGTGCAGAACGCCTCGGTGTTGCTGCTCGACGAACCGGTCGCCGGTATGAGCCACGAGGAACGAGAGGAGACCGGAAACCTGTTGCGCCGGATCGGCGGTGAGCGGACCGTGGTCGTCGTCGAACACGACATGGACTTCATGCGGGCGTTCGCAACGTCGGTGACGGTCCTCGCCCGCGGTCAGGTGCTGGCCGAGGGCAGCGTCGCCGAGGTGCAGGCCAATCCGAAGGTCCAGGAGGTGTACCTCGGAACCGCCGCCGGCGGTGAGGAACTCGAGGAGATCGCCGCCGGATCCGACGGACCCGAGGCCGGGGACGTCCCCGCCGTGTCGACCGAGAAGAAGGGCTGAGCCGGATGCTGAAACTCTCCGGGGTGCACGCCGGATACGGCCGCACCGAGGTCATCCACGACGTCGACATCGAGGTCCCGTCCGACGGCGTGGTCGCCGTGCTGGGGCACAACGGCGCCGGGAAGACGACGCTGCTCCGGGCCGCCGTCGGACTGGTGAAGACCACCAAGGGCTCCATCACGTTCGACGGCGTCGACATCACCAAGGCCCGTCCGAGCGCGCGGGTCAAGCACGGCATCGCCTATGTCCCGCAGGGGCAGCAGAGCTTCGGCCACCTCACCACCGCGGAGAACCTGCAGGTGGTGGCCGACGGCCGCAAGCGCGGCAAGGAACTCATCGCCGAGATGCTGGACATGTTCCCGGCGCTGGAGGAACTGCTCGGGCGGCGCGCGGGCCTGCTGTCGGGTGGTCAGCGTCAGCAGCTCGCGATCGCGCGGGCCCTCATCACCGAGCCGCGGATGCTCATTCTCGACGAACCGACCGAGGGCATCCAACCGTCGGTGGTCGCCGAGATCGAGCAGACCATCACCACCCTCACCCGGCGGGGCGGACTCGGCGTTCTCCTCGTCGAACAGCACATCGGATTCGCTCTCGAAGCGGCACAACAGTATTACGTCCTCGAGAGTGGCCGGGTCACCTCGTCGGGCGAGGGCGGTACGGCTGCCGAGGCCACCGTTCGCGAGGCCATGACCATCTGACCTACCGGAGATGGACCGCGATCTCCGGTCCGAGGGTGTGCGGGGCGTGGAGGGGGAGGCGGTCGCCGCTCCAGAACCGGCCGGGGTCGAACCAGTTGGAGTCCTTGGTGGTGTCGAGGATGCTCATGTCGCGGTAGGTGATCGCGACCACTTCGGCGCAGTACGCCGCCTCGAGGCTCACCGGATTCGACGGCGAGACCTCGTGCTGCCGTTGCTCACGACGCTCCCGGACCTTTCGGTCGAGATAGGGGATTCCGCGCACCAGATCGGTGGAGTTGGGGACGCGACCACGGAACCACCGACCGGCCAGGCGTGCGGTGGTCGGGAACGGGGTGCCGTCGAGGCGTGCGATCACCTTGAGCAGCTCATCCTCCTGCGCCCGGCTGACTTCCGGACTCAGCTGACGAATCCAGCACGCTTGCTCGTATCGGACCATCCACTGCTCGACGGCCTCGCGCGCATCGTGCAGTTGGACCCCGCGGTGATTCGACCCGGTCCAGACGTCGGTCAGTTTGTCGCCGAGCTCGGCATGCCACAGCAGCGGCGGCAGATCGTCGATGCACACCGCCATGGCCACATGGTTGACCGGCGCATTGGTGAGTGTGCGGATGGCTCGGTCGGGGCCCGACTGGCCACGGAACAACCAGACGTCGCCGGTGCGGGTGGCTTCGAGCGCGGTGGTCAGGGAGACACCGCCGGACTCCCCGGCGAGATCGGCGCGGCGCGGTCTTCTGCTGGTGGGCATCCCCGAAGACTAGAGCGTGCGGGTGAAGACGGCCATCGGCCGCGGATGCGACTTATCCTGCCTCCATGAGGAATCTGTGGAAGTGGCTCGGGCTCGCCGGCGCCGTCGGGGTGGCCACCGGCGGTGTGCTGATCGCACGAGACCAACGCCAGCGCAAGGCCTACTCGGCCGACGATGTCCGCGAGCGACTGCATCAGCGTCTGGCGGAGGTCGACACTGCTGGTGGCGAGGACGAACGAACCTGAGGACACTGGTTGGCACGGTCGGCCCCCACGGCCGGCCGGGCAAGCCGAACCACAGATAGGGAACACCATGACCGACAACAGCGGATTCGGCGGAGGACCGTTCAACTTCGGCCCCGAGGACTTCGACCGCTTCGCACGCGAGGCGGGCGAGGGGCTGCGCGACGTGTTCGGCAAGCTCTTCGAGGGTCAGGCAGCGCCGGGAGCATTCTCCATGTTCTTCGATGAGGCGGCCCGGGGTCGCACTCGGACGCAGCCGCGGCCGGAGACGGCCGGTGAGACCGGGTCGGGTGTCTGGGCCGTGTTCGTCGTCGACGAGGACGGCGGCGCCCGTGTCGAGCAGGTGTATGCCACCGAACTAGACGCGCTTCGCGCCAACAAGAACAACACCGACCCGCGTCGCAAGGTGCGGTTCCTGCCGTACGGCATCGCGGTCAGTGCTCTCGACGAGGCGCTCGACGGGGAGCCGGGCGAGGACGAGAAGTCGGACTGAGAGGCTTCTCGGAGACGAATGAGGCCGGTGAGTCCGAGTGGACTCACCGGCCTCATGCCGTACGAAGCACGGCTCGTGCTTCTGGTGATGCAGTCACGGCGCCTCAGGCGCCGGCGCTGCTATCAGAGGTTTGCGCCGCAGGTCGGCCACGCACCGGGGCCCTGGGTGGCAAGGACGTTCTCCGCGACGCGGATCTGCTCCTCGCGCGAGGCGTTCGCCGGGTTGCCGGAGCCGCCGTTGGCCTCCCAGGTGCTCTGCGAGAACTGCAGACCGCCGTAGTAGCCGTTGCCGGTGTTGATGCTCCAGTCGCCACCGCTCTCGCACTGGGCGACAGCGTCCCAGTTGCCGGAGGCGGCCGAGGCGTTGGAAGCCAGCATGCCGAGGGGGGCTGCGGTGAGGGCGCCGACGATGGCGGCGCGGGCGGCGAGCTTGGTCATGTGGGTCTTGCTGATACGCATGGTCTTCGTTCCTCCTGATCACCACCCGGGGTTGGCAAGGTGGTTGATTTCGGACGGGGCCGACCCTACGTGCTTGGTAACGGTCAGGTCACGTCAGGGTCGTGACCTGCAAGATTTCGGTAACGCATGGATAACGCCGTTAGCTTTGGGGTAAAACCCCAGCGCATCGCGGCATTCCGCGAGCGGACGCGAACCCGAGTGTTCGGACGTGTTCGATGACGAAGGTCACACCCTGGTAGTGGTGTGGACCACTTGCTTGCGAGGTCTCGCGAGACTATTGGCGCCGTCGGACGGCAATGCGTCCACCGCGTGCGGGCGCATAGGCGACGCCCCGGGAGAACCACCGCTCGGCACGGGCGTCGGTGGGAAGCAGTTCGAAGTCGCTCAGGATCGTCCGGAGCGCCACGTCCATCTCCATCGTCGCGAAAGCGGCACCGATGCAGCGTCGGGTGCCGCCGCCGAACGGCAACCACGCCGGTGACGGCGCGGTGCCCAGGAAGCGGGTCGGATCGAACCGCTCGGGATCGGTGAACTCGCGGCTGTCGTCGTGGAGCAGAGCGATGGAGACCATGACGTTGTATCCGCGAGGTATGCGCCATTCGCCGAGTTCGAGTTGGTCGGCGACGACGTAGCGGGCGGCGAAGTCGATGACCGGGCGGCTGCGCTGGGTCTCGAGGATGGTCGCGTGCCGGTACTCGGTGCCGCCTTCATCGACCTCGGCGACAAGTCGTCCCAGGACTCCAGGGTGGCGACGCAGGCGCTCGAACGCCCAGGCGAGCGTCGTTCCGGTCGTCTCGTGTCCGGCGGCGAGCATGGTCATCAGCTCGTCGCCGATCTCGTCGTCGCCCATCGACGCGCCGTCGTCGTAGCGGCTGCGCAGCATCAGGGCGAGGATGTCGTCGCGTTCCTCGAGTCGGGGGTCGTTGCGTGACCTGGTGATCAGGTCGCCGAGGAGTGCCTTGCCTTCCGCGCGCATGCGCTCGTACCGATGGTTGGGGTCGACAGCGCGCAGCACGCGGGGCAGGTTGGGGACGGTTGCGGCGCGGGAACCGACGGTGACCATCGGCGGGATGATGCGCCGCAAGTTCTCCAGATCTTCGCCGACAGCGCCGAACACCGCGCGGAGGATCACGTTGAGGGTGATCCGCATCATCGGTTCCATCGAGGCGAACTCGGTCTCGACCGGCCACGTGGAGGTCTCGGCCCGGACCTCCTCCTCCACGATCTGTTCATACGTCTTCATCCGCTTGCCGTGCAGCGGCGGGGTCAGCAGCTTGCGGCGTGCCCGGTGCTCCCGTCCCTCGAGGGAGAAGATCGACCCGGCTCCGAGGATGCGGCCCAGGTTGGGTTGGATGTTGATGACCTTGTCGCCGGCGGTGAACAGCTCGCGGGCGAGTGAGGCGTCGGAGATCACCACGGCCCGCCCGAAGACCGGGAGGTGCACGGTGAAGGCTGTGCCGTGCCGAGCGTGGAGGTGGCCGAAGAACAGTCGTCTAGAGGTAATCGCCGCCAGTCCCTGCATCGCCGAGGGGACGCGCGTGGCGGGCGGCAGATGCGGGTCACTGCGCAGGACGGATGTACTCATCGGCTCGAGGCCTCCCAGGTCTGGTACGTCGGCGTACCGGCGACGGTACGCGTGGGTACCGGGGAGGGCAAGAGGCATATGCTCGCTACGTGGAATTGTGGCCGAACGGTGCGACGTCGACGAGGGAGCGACTCCTCGCGGCGATGCTCGAGTGCATCACCGAATCCGGTTACCGCGAGACCACCATCGCCGACGTCGTTCGCGTGGCCCAGACGTCGCGACGCACCTTCTATCAGGAGTTCGCCGACAAGCAGGACTGCTTTTTCGAGCTGCTGCGGGAGACCAACCGGTTCATGATCGCGCGGATCGCGGAGGGCGTGGATCCCGAGGGGAGCCCGGAAGCGCAAGTGCGACAAGCGGTCACGGCCTACGCCACCACCAGTGACCGATACCCGGGACTCATGCTCTCGTGGATTCGCGAACTACCCGCGCTGGGCGGAGCCGCTGCACAGGTGAAGAACGAGGCGATGGATGACTGGGTCGACCTCTTCGTCGGACTCACCTCCACGCCCACGCTGGCCGCGGCCGGGGTGAAGCCGATCAGCCGGCAGCGCGCGGTGTTCCTGTGGGGCGGGGTGCGCGAACTGACGGCGAGTGCCGTCGAATCCGGATCACCGCTGAGCGACATCATCGAACCGGCAACGGCCGCTTGTTTCGCGCTCATGGGGCCCGCCCCGAGCTGACGATCAGCGCCAGGCACCCCGCAGATACTGCGGCGGGTAGGGCGCTTCGTCGCGGGAGAGGCCGAGTTCGTGTGCGGCGCGCTGCGGCCAGGACGGTTCGCGCAGGGCGACGCGTCCGAAGAGGACGGCTGTGATGTCGGCGTCGCCGGCGACTTTCTCGGCCTGATCGGGCTCGACGATCAATCCGACCGCCGCGGTCGGGACTCCGGAGTCCCGGTGGATGGAGCGGGCCAGGTCGACCTGGTAGCCGGGGCCGACCGGGATGTCGGCGAGCACATTGCCGCCCGAGGAGACGTCGATGAGGTCGACGCCGCGTGCGCCGAGGATCTCGGCGAGCCGGGAGGACTCGGCGACGCCCCAGCCACCGTCGCGCCACTCCGTACCGGAGAGACGGATGAACAGCGGCTTCGACTCGGGCCATACGGCCCGCACGGCCTCGACGACCTCGAGCACGATGCGGGTGCGGCCGGCGAAGTCGCCGCCGTAGGCGTCTGTGCGGGTGTTGGAGAACGGCGACAGGAACTGGTGCAGCAGATATCCGTGCGCTGCGTGGATCTCGACCACGTCGAACCCTGCCTCGTCGGCGCGACGAGCCGCCTGGGCGAAGGCGTCGACGACCTCGGCGATCTGCTCGGTGGAGAGGGCGACCGGATCGGCGTATCCCTCGAACGGCACGTCGGACGGGCCGACGGTCGTCCAGCCCCCGTCGTCGAGGGGGATGCTTCCGGACCGTTCGTCGAACGGCGAGTACGTCGACGCCTTGCGGCCCGCGTGGGCGATCTGGGTGCCGATGGTTGCGCCCTGTGAGTGCACGAAGTCGACGGTCCGCTTCCAGGCCTGCGCCTGGTCGTCGTTCCACAGTCCGGCGTCTTCGGGGCTGATCCGACCTTCAGGGACGACCGCGACGGCTTCGGTGAGGATCAGCCCGAAACCGCCGGCGGCGCGGGCGCCGAGGTGGGCGAGATGCCAATCGGTCGGGATTCCGTCGCCGGCGAAGCAGCTGTACTGGCACATCGGCGCGAGCCAGATCCGGTTGGGGATCTCGACATCGCGGAGCGTGATCGGTTCGAAGAGTGCGGTACTGGTCACGATTAGGGTCAACCGCCTCGACTCCAGGCTATTCCCCGGGCGGTAGGTTGAATTCCATGACGCAGCCCTCGCGAGATGCGCGCCGCATGCTCCTGCCTCTGTCGATGGTGGTGTTCGCCGCGGTGTGGACCGGAGTCGCCGTGCTCGGTTCCGACGAGATGGCCGGGCACATCGGCCTGGACGGTGAGGTCACCCGCTGGGACTCGAAGTGGGGGCTCCTGAGCGGTCTCGGTCTCATCGCGGTGCTGGTCGCGGTGCTCTTCGGTCGCGCCGAGCGGATTCTGTCGCGCATCCCGGCCCGCGCAGTCAACTTCCCGAGCCGGCGGCGCAAGGCGTACTGGATGGAAGGTTCGAATCGGGACGAGTTCAATCGCCGGATGGGCGAGGACCTGGCGTTGATGGGCGGCGCGACACTGCTGATGATGGCCTGGCTGCTCGCGGCGTCGGCGATCATCGGCAGCGGCGACAGCGCGTCGTGGACCTTGGCGATACCGGTCCTGACCTACCTGGTGGCCGTGCTCGGTTACACCGTCCACATCAGCGTCGGGTCGCGGTACGCGATCCCCGGCCACTGACACCGAAGGAGCCCGACGATGAGCGAGACGACAGACGCGGTGTCGGTGGAGGTCGACGCGCCGCTCGGGGTGATCACCCTGCGCGCGGCTCGGCGCCGGAACCCGTTGTCCACCACCACGATGAAGGCCGTCACGGCCGGACTCCGCCGATTCGACGAGGACTCGGACGTGCGGGTCATCGTGATCCGTGCGGAAGGTCCGGCCTTCTCGGCCGGGCACGACCTCGGTGAACTCGTCGACCGCACACTCGACGACGAACGCGCCGTTTTCGACACCTGCGCCGAGCTGATGCGAACCGTCCACGAGGTGCGCCAGCCGGTGATCGCGGAGGTCGCGGGCATGGCCTTCGCCGCCGGATGCCAGCTCGTCGCGACGTGCGATCTCGCGGTCGCCGGTCGCAGCGCGAAGTTCTCGACCCCGGGCGTACGGATCGGCCTGTTCTGCTCGACGCCGATGGTCGCGCTGACACGGGCCGTCGGCCGCAAGCGCGCCATGCACATGCTGCTGACCGGGGAGGCGATCGACGCCGAGACCGCTGCCGATTGGGGGCTGCTCAGCGGCGTCGTCGACGATGCAGATCTCACCACGACGGTCCGGGAGCTGGCGCTGCAGATCGCCGGCTCGAGCGCGCGTACGGTGTCGATCGGCAAGCAGGCCTTCTACAAGCAGATCGAGCTCGACGAGGCGTCGGCCTACGTGGAGATGGCGGAGACGATGGCGGCCAATGCGATGACGTGCGATGCGCAGGAAGGGATGTCGGCGTTCCTCGCCAAGCGTGCACCGGTGTGGACCGACAGCTGATCCCTCCGCTCCTGTTCCGCTGAGCTGAAATCGTGTGGTGCCCGACACATCCCGGTTCTTAGTCTTTCCTCATCCGAGGAAGGGATGGACCAATGCAGCCGCTCGTCTGTCAGACCTGCGACGCCCGCGTGTCAGTCGCGAAATACAGTCCTGCTCACACGAGCATCCAGTGGACCGCCGACGCCAAGCAGTCCTGTCATGAGATGGCGTCCGCGTCCGCCGTCGGGAACGCGAACTGCGGTTACGTTCTGCGCTGTGCGGCATTGGATCGCAGCATCGACCATGCGGTGACGCGCGGGGACATCCCGATGTCGACGAGGTCGGAGCCCCGTGTCCGTCCGCTGTCCGCCGGCGATGTCGTCGCCGGGTCCGCGGCCGTCGTGCCCTCCTGACCGTCGCGAAAACCTCATCCGCTCAGTCATTCTCATCGATCGCTTCGGGCATCACTCCCAGCTCGAGGCGATGTCTCGACGATTTCAGCCCCGTCAGTTCCAGCCCCTACACCCATTGGAGACATCATGACCGTCGAACAAGAAAGAATCGAGATCCGCAGCATCGACACCGGCACCAATCCGACGCGTTTCGCGCGCGGGTGGCACTGCATCGGGTTGGCGAAGGATTTCCGGGACGGCAAGCCCCATCAGGTCCAGGTCTTCGGTACCGATTTGGTCGTCTTCGCCGACTCGACGGGCGAACTCCATGTGCTCGACGCGTTCTGCCGGCACATGGGTGGCAATCTCGCCCGGGGCGAGATCAAGGGCGACACCATCGCCTGCCCGTTCCACGACTGGCGGTGGAACGGCAAGGGCCGCTGCGAATCCGTGCCCTATGCGCACCGGACGCCCAAGGTCGCACGCACCAAGGCGTGGACGACCATGGAGCGCAACGGCGTTCTGCTGGTGTGGCATTGCCCGCAGGGGACCGAACCCACCCCGGAACTCGCGATCCCGGAGATCGAGGGCTACGAGGACGGTGAGTGGAGCGACTGGACCTGGACGACGATCCACGTCGAGGGTTCACACTGCCGTGAGATCGTGGACAACGTCGTCGACATGGCGCACTTCTTCTACGTGCACTACCAGATGCCGGAGTTCTTCAAGAACGTCTTCGACGGTCACATCGCCGGCCAGCACATGCGCTCGTACGGACGCGACGACATCAAGACCGGTGTTCAGATGGATCTGCCGGAGGCACAGACCATCTCGGATGCCTTCTACTATGGCCCGTCGTTCATGCTCGACACCATCTACACCGTCGCCGACGGCACGACCATCGAATCCAAGCTGATCAACTGCCACTACCCGGTCACCACGAACTCGTTCGTCCTGCAGTTCGGCACGATCGTGAAGAAGATCGAGGGCATGTCCGACGAGCAGGCCGCCGAGATGGCGACGATGTTCACCGACGGTCTCGAGGAGCAGTTCGCGCAGGACATCGAGATCTGGAAACACAAGTCCCGCATCGAGAATCCGCTGCTGACCGAAGAAGACGGCCCGGTCTACCAGCTGCGTCGCTGGTACAGCCAGTTCTACGTCGACGTCGAGGAGGTCACCCCCGATATGACCCAGCGGTTCGAGTTCGAGGTCGACACCAGCCGTGCACTCCAGAACTGGCACAAGGAAGTGGAAGAGAACCTGGCTGCTCCCAAGGAATGACAGTCTTCCCCTCGGCCCGATCTGGACAAGGTCGGGCCGAGGGGGCACCAGGTTTCACCCCTACGTGCCGAGATCGCCCGTCGCGCTCGCGGCGGGGTTCCGCATGCCGCTCACGAAGACCGTGATGATGGTGCGTGCCAGGTCTGCCAGGGTGTTCTCCGGCGTCGGGCGGAACCATCGCGAGGCGTGCCAGACCGCGTCGTAGATCAGCTCTTGGAAGACCCTCTGGTCGATGTCGGTGCGGAACTCGCCGAGGTCGACCCCTTCTGCGATCGCCTCCCGCCAGGCGATCTCCATCAGATCCGCGGTCGCCGTCATGTCGGCTTCCACGACCCGCTCGCGCATGTAATCGCCTTCGCGCCGCCAGATCGAGGTGGCGCCGTCGTACTGCTCGTTGGTCTCCAATGCGATCTCGGCGAGTGCCACGAGCCGCTCGACGGGCGCGAGACGGCGTGCCAGCACGTCCTCGCATCGGCTCGAGAGGTCGAGGATGTACTCCCGCATGATCTCGGTGACGATGGCTTCCTTGGACGGGAAGTAGTGGTACAGAGCGCCCGAGTGCACTCCCACCGCATCCGCGATCTCTCGGATCGTGGTGGCGGACACGCCTTTACGTGCGAAGATCGCCGCCGAGCGGTCGAGTATCAGCTTTCTGCGTTGCTGCGGATCCACAAATCCCCACCCCTGCCAGGTTCGGGCACCGTCCGTGCCGTGCACGGAGATTGTGCCACATTCATTGATCAAACGATCAATGAACCGTCTCGGAATGAGGAGTACACATGGTTCTCGATGATCGCGTCGCGCTCGTGACCGGCGCCGGCCAGGGCATCGGCCGGGGAATCGCCCTCGCGTTGGCCGCCGCAGGTGCGACAGTAGCCGTCGTCGGTCGTACGCCGGGCACGATCGAGTCAGTGGCCGGGGAGATCGTCGCCCGTGGCGGCAGCGCCGCACCGTTCACCTGCGACGTCACCGACGAGAGTGCGGTCTCAGCGCTCGTGGCCGCGGTGGCCGGGGAGTTCGGCGGTGTCGACGTGCTGGTCAACAACGCGCAGACGCCGGCGCCGGGGACCCTCCTCGAAATCGACGAGGCCACCTACCGGGCCGCCCTCGACTCGGGCCCGACGGCCACCTGGCGACTGATGCGCGACTGTCACCGGTACCTCCGCGGGGGTGGCGCCGTCGTCAATCTCGGTTCCGCCGCGGGTATCCGGTGGAATCCGTCGGGCACCGGCGCCTACGCTGCCGCGAAAGAGGCGGTGAGGGTGCTGACCCGAACCGCGGCCTGCGAGTGGGCGGCCGACGGTATCCGTGTCAATGCGATTCTCCCGCTGGCGAACTCGCAGACGATGGAGCAGTGGGCGCAGTTCGATCCGGAGGGTGCCGCAGAGTACCTGCAGACGGTCCCGCTGGGGCGTCTCGGTGATCCGGAGACCGACATCGGCCCGGCCGTGGTGTTCCTCTGCAGCGACGCCGCCCGGTACATCACCGGCCACACGCTCGCCGTCGACGGCGGGCAGGCGCTGGTTCGCTGAGGCCGGCCCCGGCTCAGCCCGCGCGCCGGACGGAACCGTTGTCGGACAGGGCCTGCCAGATCGCGTTCGCCGTCGCTCGGACAGGGGTTGCCAGAAGTGCGCCGTCGACCGTCTCCACCGGGCCGGTGACCGCGATCGCGCCGGCGCAGCTGCGCAGGTCGCCGATCGGTGCGGCCACACATGCCACGCCGAGGACGGCCTCGTCGCGCTCATAGGCTGTGCGGCGCTGACGTACGACGGCCATCTCGTTTCGCCGACGCGCCTCCTCGGCCGCCGAGGTCAGGACCTCGACTGTCGGCCTGCGACGCGCGGAACCGTTGTCGCAGAAGGCGAGCAGCGTCTTGCCCAGCGCCGTGCGTCCGGCGGGCTGCAGGCCCCCGATGTGCGTCGGCAGGGCGATGGGGCCGTATCCGACCTTGTCCAGGATTCGGACGTCGTTGCCCTCGAGCACGCCGAGGTGGACGACGAGTCCGGTGGTCGCATACAGCTCGTGCAGGAACGGATGCGCGATCTCCTGGAGTCCTGAACGCCGTCGGGCCAGCGCGCCCCACTCGAACAGTGACCGGCCGAGCGTGTAGGTCTGTCCGTGCCGTTCGACCCACCCCAGGTCGACGAGCTGGGAAAGGAGTCGATGCGCCGAGGATCGGGGGAGGTCCGTTCGATTCGACAGCTGTGAGAGTGTCAGCTCGCCGCCATCGCGGAACTCCTCGAGCAGGACCGCCGCACGGTCGATGACGGCGGGGGAGAAATCGTCACTGTTGCGCATGTGAACCTCCAGCGGGGCAGGCCGGGCGGTGGCCTGAGGGCGCTCGGTGGGGGCGCCCGGGGGACGGTCAGAGATCGACCGGGGCTCATTGATCAAGCGATCAATCAATAGGGAAAAGATAGCAGGACTGTGACGTGTGTCAAAGCCGTTTGCGCGAAAACGTCGAATCACAGCCGCGATGTGCATGGTGACCCGGTGGCGGGCTGTGGCAGCACGAACCGCCCGGCGGCCTGATAGGCCGTCGGGCGAGGCGGGGTGTTCGCTAGGAGAGTGAGTGCACCACGGCGCTCACGCCCCGGCGGAGCTCCTCGTCGGCGCTCGGATGGATGCGGGCGGCCGGGAAGGTCAGCGAGATCACCGCGACGCCCCCCGTGGACTCATGCGTCGCGCCCTGGCCGGCTACGTCGAATGTCGCTGCGAGACAGCGGATGTGTTCGCCGCTGTCGAGGGTGCGGTGGATGTCGTGGAACTGTGTCGGACCGCCGGCCTCATGCCGCGTCAGTGCCGCCCCCTCGGCCGTCTCACCCCGGCCGCGACGCTGGCCGACACGAGTGTCCAGGTTGGCGGCCGCCCACCGTCCGCCGATCTTCTCCAGCAACAGGACATCCTCGCTCGCGGCGACGGCCACGTGAACCGCGCCCCGTGTCCGACGGTAGAGCTGGTAGGCGACGGGCTGCGCCGCTTGGTGGACGCGGTCGTGTACCTGGGCGATCGAGCCCAACTCGGCCATCTTGGGGCCGAGGAGGTAGGTCGTGCCCTCGCGACGGATCCAGCCCACGGCCACCAGTTGCGTCAGCATCCGATGCGTGGTCGAGCGCGGAAAGCCGGTGCGTTCGGCGAGCTCGGTCAGCGTGAGACCTTCGCGATGCCGGAACGGCTCGAGCAGGAGGAGTGCGCGTCCGAGGACGGAGGGGGTCTGGCCGACTGGGGTGGTCACGATGCCTCCGACTATCAGCCCAGGTTCTCGGCCCGCGCTGATTGATTGATCGATCATTCAATGCGATGCTATCGCGCCCGGCGCGCGCAGGGAAGACGATCGGGGACAAAAACGACGGAGCACCGCGACGACGTCGTCGCGGTGCTCCTCTGTGTGGCCGAGAGGCCGAGTGGTCGGGATGCTCAGCCCTCGCCGACCGGGATGAACGCCTTCAACGGCTCCGAGCCGCTCTGATCATGGCCCCAGTAGGCGTCGGCGGTGATCTCCTCGGAGGTGTAGTGCCGCTCGTCGACGAGCATTCCCTCCGTGCCGAACTCCAGGTCCCAGCCGCCGGGGGCCCGGACATAGAACGAGATCATCTTGTCGTTGGTGTGCCGGCCCAGCGTCGACGAGATCGAGAACTTCTGCTTGTTCACCCGGTCGAGTGCCTGACCGACCGCGTCGAGGGTGTCCACCTCGGTCATCAGGTGCACCAGGCCGGGCTCCTCGGTCGGCGGGGCCGGGCACAGCGCGAGGCTGTGGTGCCGCTCGTTGATGCCGAGGAAGCGGACGCGGGCCAGGCCCTCTTCGTCGAGCCTGATGGAGCCGCGCGGCAGGAAGCCGAGCACCTGGGTGTAGAAGTCGTACGACTCGGCGAACTGGGCGCTCGGGAGCACCACGTGTCCCAGTCCGAGGCCGCCGGTGACCCAGCGTCCGCCGAAGGGCGTCACGACGGGGCTGTGGTCGAGCACCGGACCGTAGAAGACCTCGAGCCGGGTTCCGGCCGGATCGTCGAAGGCGATGGCGCCCTCGGCGTCGATGTAGCCGGCTTCCTTGCGGGACATCACCGTGACGGCGACGCCGGCGGCCTCCACTGCCTGACGGACGCGTTCGAGTGCGAACTCGTCACGCACCTCCCAGCCGACGGCCAGTGCCTTGTCGGAATCGCCGGGCAGTACGGCGATCCGCGAACGACGCTCGTCGATCCGCGCGTACAGTGCGTCGGCTTCGGGGCCGCTGCCCACGGCCATGCCCAGGCCGTCGATCAGCAGCTCGCGCCAGCGCGCGACATCGGTGCTCTGGACTCGCAGGAAGCCGAGTCCGCGTAGTTCTGTCATCGTTGTCATCCTCGAGAAGTGTTGTCGGGTCAGATCATCGCGCGGTAGGCGCCCTGCGGGTCGCCACCGAGTTGGGTGAGGGCGGCCGAGTGGTAGATCAGTCCGGGGACGTGGATCGCGTGGGTCAGGCCGACGTGCGCGTCACGCCAGAAGCGCTGCATCGGGGTGTTGAGATGAGCCGCTGCGCCGCCGGCGCGGGCGAAGATCTCGTCCATCGCCCTGGTTGCGCGCCACGCGGCCGACACCTGCGTCCGGCGCCCCTCGGCCCGCTCGGCGAAGCTGATCTCCACGCCCTTCTCGGTCTTGTCCCAGAACCGGTCGACCATCTCCAGCAGGGAGACCCGCGACGCGGAGATCTCCGCTGCGGCCTCACTGATGGCGAACAGGACGTAGGGGTCCTCCTTGATCGGGATGCCGCTGACCTGGACGCGCTCCTTCTGGGCCGCGACGTAGCAGGCGAGTGCGCCCTCGGTCATGCCGATGAGTGCGGAGGTGATGCCCAGCGGGAAGATGTAGGAGAACGGGAACTTGTAGAGGGTCTCGTCACGTCCGGCGTGCTTCCAGCCCTGACCGCTCAGGACGATTTCCGCGTCGATGGTGCGGTAGGTGGGGATGAAGGCGTCCTTGACGATCAGGTCCTTGGAGCCGGTGCCGCGGAGTCCCACGACATTCCAGCTGTCGGCGTCGATCTCGTAGTCCGAACGCGGCAGCACGACGTGGAGGATCTGACCGGTGCGGTTGCCGTCCTTGTCGCCCACCGCGGCACCGATCATGACCCAGCCGCAGTGGTCGGTGCCCGAGGAGAAGGACCAGCGACCGTTGAGGACGTAGCCGCCGTCGGTCGGCACGGCCACACCCATCGGTGCGTACGGGGAGGCCATCCACATGTCGTTGTCGGCGCCCCAGATCTCGTTCTGCGCCTTGTCGTCGAAGGCGGCGAGTGCCCACGGGTGGACGCCGACGATGCCGGCGACCCAGCCGGTCGCGCCGTCGAGTGCCGCTGTGGCCATGACGGTCTCGGCGAACTCGCGAGGGTGCGATTCGAAGCCGCCGTACTCCTTCGGCTGCAACATCCGGATGACCCCCGAGTCGCGCAGGCTCTTCGCCGACGCATCGGTCAGACGCATCAGCGTCTCGCCCTCAGCGGCATCCGCGCGGATCTCGTCCGCGTGCTGCATGATTCTGTCCAATACCTGGCCCATGATGTGACCCTTCCTCGGGACGGCCTCGAGACGGCCGGAGACTTCCGTGTTCTTCCGAACGCACCCGCCTGGTCGGTGCAGGTGTGATGCGTCCTACATTCGCAGTGAGTGTGCGCTCGGCGCACGGGAGTTTCAGTTGAACGGGACAGCGGTGGTGGCCTCGGCCGGGTAGGCGGTAGGAAAGTGGTTGAACGGCCACCGCTTCCGACACCACAGGTCGTCTCGGAGAAGGGATCGCAGATGACAGACATCCAGGAGAAGCTCGACGCTCTGCTCGACCGGGTTCGGGTCCTCGAGGACAGAGCAGCCATCGGTGACGTGCTGAGTGCCTACGGCCCGGCCGTCGACGCGGGCGATGCCGAGGCGGTGGGCAGGCTGTGGGCGCCGGATGCCGTGTACGACCTCGACATCGGCGTCATGAACGGGCGGGCGGCGATCACCGAGATGGTGCGGACCTCACCCCACCAGGACTACATCCACGGTGGATGCGGACATCTGTTGGACCCCATCAACATCCGCCTCGACGGTGACACCGCGGTGGCGACCTGCCACTCCCTTCTCGTGCGCCGCAACACCGACGAGGATTCGTTCCGGGTGTGGCGCGCGAGCGCCAACCGTTTCGAGCTCGCGCGCATCGACGGGGAGTGGAAGATCACGCGTCGGACCGCCCGGCTGCTCGACGGCAGTGCCGACGCGCGCGAACTGCTCGGGCGCGCGTCGGACTGAACCGGCGGAAGGCGTCTCAGACCAGGCTGCCCTCGTGGACCGCACGATCGAACGCGGTCAGCGGGGCGCCGGTCCGCAGAGCGGTTGCCAGCCCCGGGTTGGCCAGGTGCAGTCGGCCGATCGCGATCAGATCGAACTCGCCGGATGCGATGCGGTCGTCCACCTCGCAGATGTTGTCCACCAGCGGCGCCGCACCCTCGATACGGCTGTCGCGCATGGGCTTACCGAGCCCCACGCTGCCCACGGCCATGACGCGAGCGCCGGTGAGCATCTTCGCCCAGCCCGCCAGGGACAGGTCGCTGCCCTCGAAGGCCGGCAGGTCGAATCGTCGGATGCTGGCGTCGAAGACGTCCACCCCGGCGTCGGCGAGCGTCCCGAGGATCACCCCGAGTTCATCGGGGGTTTCTGCGATGCGGGCGGTGTAGTCCTGCTGTTTGTGCTGGGAGAAGCGGAAGAAGATCGGTAGGTCGGGCCCGATCTCCGCGCGGATCGCCTTGACCACTTCGGCGGGGAAGAGGGTACGCGCGTGCAGGTCTCGTCCCCAGCGGTCATTGCGACGGTTGGTGTCGGCCCACAGGAATGCGTCGAGCAGATAACCGTGACCGCCATGCAGTGCGATACCGTCGAAGCCGACCTCGACCGCGTTCGCGGCCGCTGACACGAAAGCGTCGATGACATCGTCGATGTCGCGCTCGGTCATGGGCGGGGTCTCCGGCAGCGAGCGTGCCACGTAGTCATCGGAGTACGAGGTGACCCCGGGGGTGCCCCACCGGCCCGAGGGTCGCATCGGGCGGATCGCCGGGTCGACCTCACACATCGCGCCCCACAGCGGTCCCACGTGCCAGAGTTGCGGGACGATGCGCCCGCCTGCTGCGTGCACCTCGTCGACGACGGTTCGCCAGCCGGTCAGGGCGGCGTCGCCGTACATCCGCGGGACCGCCGGATTGTCCACCGCCGCCACGTGATCGATCGCCACGCCTTCGGTGACGATCAGACCGGTGCCGCCGGCGGCGCGTCGTGCGTAGTAGTGCGCGACGTCGGAGCCGGGGACACCGCCGGGGGAGGAGGACCGGGTCATCGCCGACATCGCGATCCGGTTGGGCAGCTCCATTCCCCGAATGCGCAGCGGCTCGAAGAGAGCGGAGGGGTTGTCGGGTGGCGCAGTGTGCTCGTCGGACGCGGGAAGACCGTCGGATACCGAAGGATTCTCAGACACGGGCGATCACAGCGCTTTCAGGAAACGGAAGAAGTGGGGGGAGGAGTCCACGCGCAGGCGGGTGAGCTTTCGGTAGCTGATCAGCCACTGGCCGTTCACCTTTCGATACTCCTCGTGGTAGTGGCCGAAGCCGCGCAGATGGTACTCGCCGGCGTCGTCGGACCACCAGAGGTTGTCTTCCATCGCCCAGATGCCGCGCGCGGTGGTGGGCGAGGTGAGCACGATCTCGGGACTGTGCCCGTGATGAGCGGTGGTCACGGGGACCGGACCGTCGAGCAACGCGCGGATGGTCGACGCCAGCTTCTCCTTGCCCACCACGCGATTGGACTCGCCGTCGGTACGCGGCTGCTTGTCATCGGGTAGGCCGCCCCACGTCTCGCTGATGACGTCGTCGGTGTGCAGGCCGGCGTAGAGATGCCACTGCTTGGTGTCCATGCAACGCAGACGGACGGCGAAGACCCGTTTGATCTCCTCGATGGCGAGGAGCGCCTCGGCGGCGGACATGCCGTCCGGGATCCCGACGGACACGGCGTCGGTCTCGCTCATGCGGTGAGCCGATCGGCGGGGGAGTCGATCCCGAGCTTGCCGCGGAAGAAGAGGAGGGGGCGTTCCTCGCTGGGCGTCTCGAGTTCCAGCACCCGGCCGATCACCACGTCGTGGTCGCCTGCGGTGTGGACATCGTGGATGTCGGCGTGCACGCGCATCAGCACATCGGGCAACGACGGCGTCGACCAGTTGGACAGCTCCCAGTCCAGGCCGTCGAACTTGCGCCCGTCGCGGGAGCCGAACCGCGAACAGATGTCGGCCTGGTTCTCGTGCAGCACGTTCACCGTGAAGCGTCCGGCCCGCAGGATGCGCGGCCACGACCGGCCGCGGTGATCGGCACAGAACAGGACCATCGGCGGCTCCAGCGACACCGAGGCGAAGGACTGGCAGACGAAACCGGCGGGTCCGGAGTCGTCGAGCCCGGTCACCACGGTCACCCCGCTCGCGAACTGACCAAGCGCCTTACGCATATCAGTCTGGGACATCGCTTCGATCGACATCGTGCACCTTTCCGTTTGTCCGCCGTCGCCGAGAGGCCGGCTCCATCCACCGGGCCAGCGTAGGGTCCGCGGGCGTTCGCGCCCAGCACGCTTTCGTTCAGTGGGAAACCGACACGGCCGGTGTTCCGCTCAACTGGAGCGGTGCTGCACGACGGGGCGCAGCACTGGCAGCCTCACCGTTCATGAGCGTTGACGTCACCTATGGGGGCAGCCGCCGCAGGCTCGAGACGAGCCTGGGCGTGCTGCAGTATCACGAGGCCGGCGAGGGGCCTCCCTTGCTGCTGTTACACGGGTCCGGCCCGGGCGTGACGGGATGGCGGAACTACCGCGGGGTCATCGGCGAGCTCGCCGATCACTTCCGTTGCCTCGTCCTCGAATTCCCCGGCTTCGGCGTCAGCGATCCGGTCGACGGACATCCGATGGTGATGGCCGAGACGGCGGTCGGGGTGTTCCTCGACGGCCTGGGCATCGGATCCGCCGACATGATCGGCAACTCCATGGGCGGGATCGTCGCGACCAAGGTCGCCATCGCCGAACCGGAACGTGTCGGCAAGCTCGTCACCATCGGCGGCATGGGCAAGAACATCTTCTCCCCGGCGCCCAGCGAAGGCATCAAGCTGCTGATGGAGTTCACCGACGAGCCCACCCGCGAACGCCTGATCCGCTGGTTGTCGGCGATGGTCTACGACCAGTCTCTGGTGACCGAGAAGCTCATCGAGGAACGGTGGGGACTGGCCACCGAACCGGAAACCCTCGAGATCGCTCGACGCATGTACAGCACCAAGGCCTTCGCCGCGACGATGGCCGCCAACGCGATGGCCGACACCGTCCCGTACTGGGCACAGCTGCACAAGGTGACGTCCCCGACGTTGATCACCTGGGGCCGGGACGACCGCGTCAGCCCCGTTGACTCGGCGATCCTGCCGATGCGCGACATCCCCGACGCCGAGCTGCACGTCTTCCCCCGCTGCGGGCACTGGGCGATGATCGAAGCCCGCGAGGCCTGGTTGTCGGCCGTGCTGGCCTTCCTGAAGCGCGGTGCGGCATGACGTCATCGGCCGCGCGGACACAGCCGACCGGGACGCCGGCGAACACCGGGGAGTGGCGCGGCGCCGATCTCGGCAGTCGAACCGTTGCCTATGACGAACGCGACGCGATCCTGTACGCACTCGCCGTCGGCGCTCGGGCGGACGAGCTCGACCTCGTCTTCGAGAAGCGGTTGCGGGTGCTGCCGACCTTCGCGCTGACGCTCGCACAGTGGGCCCCGGACGAACTCGGCGCACGCGGCGCCTTCGATCCGACCACTGCTCTGCACGGCTCGCAGCAACTGGACGTGCTGGCCCCGCTGCCACCGCGCGGTGAGGTGACCATGACGGCCTCGGTGGGCGAGGTGTGGGACAAGGGTTCGGCAGCGGTCATCGAGGTGGTGGTCCGCAGTGACCACTTCGTCGCCACCTGGTCGCTGTTCGCCCCCGGCGCAGGCGGATTCGGTGGCGATCGCGGACCGGGTAGGCCACCGGCATCGGATGCGGCGCCGACGATCAGCGGTCCGGTGCGTACGACCGAGAACCAGGCGGCGCTCTACCGGCTGACCGGTGACCGCCATCCCATCCACATCGATCCCGCGGCCGCCGCACGGATCCACCAGCCGCGCCCGATCCTGCACGGGCTGTGCACACTCGGTGTCGCGGCGCTCGACGTGGCGCGGCTGATCGGTGCCCATCCGGCGGATCTGCGTTCGCTCGACGGGCGATTCGCCACCGCGATCTTCCCCGGCGACGACGCGGAACTGCGGGTCTTCGGCGACGGGCGCGAGGTGATGTTCGACATGGTGAGCGGTGGCAATCCGGTCATCGCGAACGGGGCGGCGGGTTTCCACGAGTCCGAAGGGCGGAACTGACCATGACCATCACCGATGTGGCCGAGCAGGTCACGACTTCCTCGCGTGCGGTGCGGCTGGAGGTGGCCGCCGTGATCGAGGAGACCGCGGATGCACGCTCACTGGTGTTCACGGTGCCGGCCGATCGTCGAGCCGACTTCGCCTACACGCCGGGACAGTTCCTGACGCTGCGCATACCCAGCGAGGAGACCGGCTCGGTCGCCCGGTGTTACTCGCTGGCCAGCTCGCCGTTCACCGACGAGCTGCTGAAGGTGACGGTCAAGCGGACCCGCGACGGTTATGCGTCGAACTGGTTGTGTGACCACATCTCCGCGGGTGACACGCTCGAGGTGCTGCCTCCCGCGGGGGTCTTCACCGCCAAGGACTTCGACGACGATCTGCTGCTGTTCGCCGCCGGTAGCGGGATCACCCCGGTGATGTCGATCCTGAAATCGGCTCTGAGCCAGGGGTCGCGGAAGGTGGTGCTGCTCTACGGCAACCGCGACGAGAAGTCGGTGATCTTCGCCGCCGAACTGCGGGAACTCGCAGCTGCACACGGCGATCGGCTCACGGTGATCCACTTGCTGGAGAGCGTGCAGGGTCTGCCGACCGTGCCCCAGCTCGCAGCGCTCGCCGCCGCCTACGCCGACCACCGCGTCTTCCTGTGCGGCCCGGGCCCGTTCATGGACTCGGTTCACGCGGCGACGGCGTCCGCCGGGTTCACCCGGGACCGGGTGCACGCCGAGGTCTTCACCTCGCTGTCCGGTGACCCGTTCGCCGACGTCGAGCTGCCCGACGTGGACGCCGATGCCGGTGATGCGGCGTCGGTGACGGTGAACCTCGACGGGCAGGAACACGAGTTCCCCTGGCCCCGCACGGCGACCCTGGTGGATGTTCTCCTCTCTAAGGGGATCAACGTCCCGTTCTCGTGCCGCGAGGGTGAATGCGGTTCGTGCGCAGCCACACTGACCACCGGTGAGGTCGACATGGACAACAGTGCGGTCCTCGACGAGGAGGACATCGCCGGCGGGATCATCCTGGCCTGCCAGGCACGGCCCCGCAGCGAGAACCTCAGCGTGGAGTTCTAGCATTCACGTCCCCCGGATCGCACAGCGGCGCAGGCGAGAGACCGCCTGCGCCGCTGTCGTGTTCACCGCAGCAGGTCGCTACCGAGCATGTGATGGACCGCGCGGTACGAGAACGTCATCGCGGTGCCGAGCGGGACTCCCGGACCGGGGTAGATCGCCCCGCTCACCGACGCGCTCGTGTTTCCTGCGGCGTACAACCCCTCGATCGGGCTGCCGTCGACCGTCAACACGCGGGCATCGGCGTCGGTCCGGACACCGCCCTTGGTTCCGAGGTCACTGAGGACGATGCGCGCCGCGTAGAACGGCCCGGTCGCAATCGGCGGCAGCGCCACGTTGGGCAGCTCCCGCGGCGGGCAGAAGAACGTGTCATACGGGTCGCCGCCGCGGCCGAAGTCCTCGTCGACGCCGCGTTCGGCGAAGCCGTTGAACCTCTCGACCGAGGCGCGCAGCGTGGCCGCGTCGACGCCGATCTTGGCGGCCAGTTCCTCGATCGTCTCCGCCGAGACCCAGGTGCCCGCGGCGAAGTGGTCGTCGGCCGAGGCCTCCGGAATCGACATCGCCGGCAGGACCGGGCCGCCCTCGGACGAGTCGAAGATCAGGTACGACGGCAGCGCGGACTCGCCACGCGCGATCATCTCCCGGCCGAACCGGTCGTAGGGCAGCGACTCGTTGAGGTAGCGGTTGCCGGTGGCGTCGACGAGAATGCCACCGCGGACACAGACCATGAAAGCGCCCGAGCCGTCCGGCAATTCGACGCCGGGGCAGAACCACGCCTGATCGAGGAGTGCGGTGTCGGCGCCGAGCGCGACGGCCGCGCGGATCATGTCACCGGTGTTGGCGCCCGCCGGGCCCATGCTCCACTGCGACTTGCCGGGGGTGCCGTGGGCGGCGCGCATCTCCTCGCTGCCCTCGATGCCGCCGGCGGCGAGCAGGACACCGCGCTCGGCCCGGACACGAAGCGTCCGACCATCGGCATCGGTGGCCTCGACACCCACCACCCGATCGTCCTCGGTCAGGAGCCGGGTGACCGATGTGCGGGCGCGCAGGTCCGCACGACGGGTGCCCCGCAGCGCCAGCAGGAGTCGCCCGATCAGCGCCCGCCCCGCGATGAGGGTCTCGTCGGGGTGCAACTGTCCGGCGCGGTCGACGATCGGAGCCGGACGCACCAGCTCGCGCACCTCTCCGGCAGCCTCGCTCGGCAGGTCGACCGGGATGATCGACCGGCCGGCATCCATGCGTCCCGGAGCGTCGAAGTAGTCGGGGAACGGCTGGTATTCGAACTCCAGGTGCGGATCGCGTTCGAGGAACTCGACCACCGCCGGTGCGGTCGTCACATACGCATCCTGCCGGTCGGCCTCCGCGTCACCGAGCAGTGCCCGCAGATAGGTGCGGGCGTTGTCGGTGGAGTCGTCGAGACCTGCTCGCTCCTGAACGACGCTGCCGGGCAGCCACAGTGACGCACCCGAGTACGACGATGTGCCGCCGAAGAGCGCGGTCTTCTCCAGAACGACCGTGTCCAGTCCGTTCGCCGCCGCGGTGTAGGCGCCGGCGAGGGCTCCGCCGCCCGACCCGACCACCACGACATCGCAGCGAATATCCCAGTCCTGCATGCTTTCTACCTCCGAGTTGTTCGTAGGTGTCATGCAATCGCACGGTGTGACCCGACGCACGCGGGTTCCCGCCCATTGAACATCCCGGACACAGAACTCCCCCGACGCAACGGGGGCCGTCGCGACGGGGGAGCGGATACCTGGTGTCAGGCGTCGATCTGTGCGGTGGCGGTCGCGAACCGCGCCAGATGCGCATCGGCGGTGCCGAACTCGTACTCGATGGCGGTGAGGCGCTTGAAGTAGTGGCCGATCGCCAGCTCCTCGGTCATGCCCATGCCGCCGTGCAGCTGCACCGAGTTCTGCCCGATGAAGCGTGCGGCCCGGCTGATCGTCGCCTTGGCGGCCGAGACCGCGGCGGCGCGTTCGGCGGGCTCGGCGTCGAGCGACAGGATCGCGAAGTACTGGGCGGCCACCGACTGCTCGAGCTGCAGGTGCATGTCCACCATGCGGTGCTGCAGCACCTGGAAGCTGCCGATCGGGACGCCGAACTGTTCGCGTTGCTTGGCGTATTCGACCGTGTCGGTGAAGACCTTGCGCATCAGTCCGACGGCCTCGGAGACCACGGCGGCGGTGGCGGTGTCCCAGGCCTTCTCGAGCAGGTCGATGGCACCGTCGCCGGCGATGAGTGCGTCACCGGGGAGCCGGACGTCGGTGAACGTGATGTCGGCGGCCTGCCGGTCGTCGATGGTGCGCAGCCGCTGCAGTTCGAGTCCCTCCGGCGCGCCGTCGGCGAGATCGATCAGGAACAGCGAAACGCCCGCCGGATCGTGCGGCTCACCCGAGGTGCGGGCACTGACGATGAGGTAGTCGGCGATGGGTGCGGTGGTGACGACGGCCTTGCTGCCGTTGAGCTTCCATCCCTCGCCGTCGCGGTCGGCGCTCGTCTCGATGCGCGACAGCACGCCACCCGAGCCGTCCTCCAACGCGGCGAGCGCGCTCAGGGCCTCCCCCGCGGCGATCCGGCCGGCGGCTTCGAGCGCGACGGCGTTGCCGGTCGAATGCAGCAGTCCGGCACCGAGAACCACCGAGTCGACGAACGGCTCGACGACCAGCGCGTGTCCGAGTGCCTCGGTGACGACCATCAATTCCTCGGCGCCGCCGCCGAATCCGCCGATCTCCTCGGGCAGGCAGGCGCCGACGACACCGAGGTCCTCGACGAAGGCCTTCCAGATCTTGGGCTGCCAGCCCTCGCCGACCTTGGCCGCGTCGCGGCTGACCTGCAGGTCGTAGCGTGCGTCGAGGAACTTGTTGAGTCCGTCGGACAGCAGCTGCTGTTCGGGGGTGAGTGTGAAGTCCATCAGTTTTCTCCTGTGACCCGTCAGAGACCGAGAGCTGCTTTGGCGAGGATGTTCCGTTGAATTTCGTTGCTGCCCGCGTAGATCGAACCCGCGCGGTCGTTGAAGTAGTGCAGCGGGGCGACGGCCTGCCAGGGCTCACCGCTGACGTAGCCGTCGGTGGGCGGCGTGTACTGGAAGATCGGACCGCCCGGGCGGGTCGCATGCGGCTGGAAGACGCGGCCGTGCGGGCCTGCGGCCTCGAGCGCCAGAGTGGTGATCTCCTGGCTCAGCTCGGTGCCCAGGATCTTCAGCATCGACGCGATCGAGCCGGGATCCTTGCCCGACGTCATCGCTGCAAGTGCTCGGTACTCGAGGACTTCGAGGATCTTCGCGCGGATCTGGAGGTCGGTGAGCTTGCCCGCGAACGCCGGATCCTCCGACAGCGGACCGCCGTTGGGTGCGGTCACCGAGGCGGCGTCACGGCCGAGCTGCTCGGCCATGACCTGCAGGGCCGGGGCGGCCGCACCGCCGCCGCGCTCGAAGACGAGGAGGTACTTGGCGACGGTCCAGCCGTCGTCGATCTTGCCGAGCACGTTCTTCTTCGGGACGCGCACGCCATCGAAGAACACCTGCGCCTGGACCTGCTCGCCGGAGGCGAAGACGAGGTTCTGGACCTCGATGCCGGGGGAGTTCATGTCGATGAGCAGGAAGGTGATGCCCTGCTGTTTGCGCTCCTGGCGCGAGGTGCGGACCAGGCAGAAGATCCAGTTGGCCTCGGCGGCGTGGGTGGTCCAGATCTTGGAACCGGTGACGACGAGGTCGTCGCCGTCGTCGACCGCGGCCATGGACAGCGACGCGAGATCGGAACCGGATTCGGGCTCGGAGTAGCCCTGGCAGAAGAAGACGCTGCCGTCGAGGATGCCGGGGAGGAAGAAGTTCTTCTGCTCCTCGGTGCCGAACGCCATGATCGCGTGGGAGACCATGCGGATGCCCATCGGCGACAGCGCCGGTGCGCCGGCCAGGATCGACTCGCGGCTGAAGATGTAGTGCTGCGACTGCGACCAGTCGCAACCGCCGTACTCCACCGGCCAGGCCGGCGCGGCCCAGCCGCGCTCGTGCAGGATGGCCTGCCACGTCATCGAGGCTTCGTGGTCGGAGTAGACCGAGGTACGCAGCGTGCCCGCCGCCCGCAGGTCAGGAGTGAGCTTCTCGTCGAGGAAAGCCCGTACCTCGTCGCGGAACGCGGTGTCGGCCGGAGACCAGTTCATGTCCATGGGCGGTGCGCAACCTATCTGTAAACGGTTGTGGTCAGATTGGGGTCGAATGGCAATCTACCGAATGTTCGCTCCGGAGCGTAGTCCGGCTCACGAATCGGTTCCCAGTGTGACGTGCGCGGGGTCGTCCGGGGGCGATTCGGGCGTCGTCGGCGGGGGCGACTCCTCGGGAACCGGCTTGGTGCCCGACGAGGACAACAGGACGTCGGCCCAGCGGGTGGCCGGGTCGATGTCGATGAGCAGGGCCTTGGCCAGCAGCGTCAGCGGTACCGCCAGGATCGCACCCAGGGGCCCGATCGCCCAGGCCCAGAAGATCAGGGACAGGAACGTCAGCGTCGTCGACAGGCCGACGGCGTCGCCGACGAATTTCGGTTGGATGACCGATTGGATGATCACGTTGATGACGCTGTAGACCGCGATGACGACGAGCATCTTGGTGACGCCGCCGTCGAGCAGCGCGAGAAGCGCGGGCGGTACGAGACCGATCACGAACCCGATGTTCGGGATGTAGTTGGTGATGAAGGACAGCAGACCCCACAGGATCGGCAGCGGGACCGACAGCAGTGCGAGGGCGATGCTGTCGAAGACGGCGACGATGAGGCCGAACACCGTCGACACCCACAGGTAGCTCCGGGTGCCCTGGGCGAAGGAGCCGAAGGCCGCGGCGATGTCGGGACGCATCCCGCGCAGGTGTTCCATCCGGGCGTCGAAGCCCACCGAGTCGGCTGCCATGAACAGCAGCAGGGCGAGCACGAGAACGAGGGCCGACGCGACGCTCAGCGTGCTGGAGAGCAACTCGGTGACCACGTTGACGACCTTGCTGGTGTCGACATTGGAGATCATGTCGTGGACCTTGTCCTGGCTGACCCCGTGGGCGGTCAGGAAGTCCTGGAAGCTCGTGATGATGTCGTTGAACTTGTCGTCGTAGTCCGGCAGGATCGATGCGAGTCTGGCCACCGAGAACACCAGTGACGCGAACAGTCCGATCAGGATGCCGTAGACGAGGACGATCGTCGTCAGGAATGCCGCCCAACCGGGAAACCCTTTGGTGCGCAACCATCTCGGCACCGGTTGCACTGCCACGGTCAGCATCAGCGCCAGGAACGTCGGCGCCGCGAACGACGAGACCGCCTTGATGCCGCCGACCGCGACCACCAGACCGGCGATGGTGATCAGGACTATCGTTCCGCGGGGGAGCGTCCAGGCGGGCGGGTCGGTGCGGTAGGGCGGTGCCTCGGGCGCGCGCGTGGTGGCTCTGGAGCGGTTCGTGCCCCGACGTGCCATGCTCTCGCCTCACTCTCTGTACGACGCGGATCGTGCACGGTGTGCGCGACCGTCATCCAGTGTTCAGTACGACGATCTGCGGCGGAGTGCTTTCCGGTGGCGGGGTGTCAGCCGTCGATGATGTGGGCCCGTCGTGCCAGCGTCGAACTCGCCCCCGCCGCGGCGGCCCGGACCGCGGTCGCGTGCGCTCTCGGGTGGAAGCGGTGTACCGGGCCGGTGACGCTGATCGCGGCGAGCGGGGCATCGTCGGCGTCGAGTATCGGGGCGGCGACGCAGACGAGGCCGAGGGTCGATTCCTCGAACTCGAAGGAGACCCCGTCCTCGGCGATCTGGGAGAGCTGTGCACGAAGGAGCCCGGGGGCGACGATGGTGTGCGGTGTGCGCCGGCGCAGTGGGCGAGCGAGCTGCTCGGCGATGACGGGATCCGGCGAATTCGCCAGCAGTGCTTTCCCGATGGCTGTGCAGTACAACGGCATTCGACCACCGAGTCGCGACGGGGCGGCGGCCTGGCGATGTCCGCCGATCTTCGAGACGTAGACGACCTCGAGATCCTCGGGGATGCCGAGATGGACGGTTTCGCCGGTACGGACGTAGAGGTCCTGCATGAACGGCGTCGCGACTTCGATCAGTCCTCGCTCCGGGGATGCGCGCATGCCGAGCTCGAACAGCCCGCTGCCGAGCGCGTACCCGCCCGCTGTGCGGGTGAGAAGACGAGCGGCGACGAGCTGGCCGGCCAGTCGGTGCACGGTCGTCTTGGGGAGCGCGGTGCGCTGGGCGAGGTCGGCGAGCGTGACCTGCCGGTCATTGGAGTCGAAGGCCTGGAGCACGGTGATCGCCTTACCCAGCACGCTCGAATGGTCGAGCTGTTCCTGGCTCATCTGCGACCTCCTGTCGTACCGCTCACCGGAACGCGATGCTCGACCCAGGGTATAGCGGCACCCCACGATGGTGCGGAGTCGCCCGAGGAGATCGCGGCCGACGACCGAACCGACAACAGAGGCAGCACATGAGTTCCCCGACCTCGGCCCCCGACCGAACCGACCGCGACCCCGCGATCGCCGCTGCGGCGCAACGGCTCAGCAGCGCGCTGACGAATCGCCGGCCCTGTGCGCCGATCCGAGATCTCATCGCGGCCGACGACATCGAGTCGGCCTACCGTGTACAGACGCTGTTCAACGCCGACCGGACCGCCGCGGTCGTCGGCCGCAAGATCGGGGCCACCTCGGTGGCCGTGCAGACCCAGCTCGGCGTCGACCAGCCCGACTTCGGAGTGCTGTTCGCCGACATGGCCTTCGGCGACGGTGAGACGATCCCGATGGGGACACTCCTGCAGCCCAAGGCCGAGGCTGAGGTCGCGTTCATGTTGAAGAGCGACCTGGCCGACGGCGACCTCGACATCGAGCAGTGCCGCGCCGCCATCGACTACGCCGCGCCGGCCCTGGAGATCGTCGACAGCCGGATCACCGGCTGGGACATCACCTTCGCCGACACCGTCGCCGACAACGCATCCGCCGGGCTGTACGTGGTCGGTGACGCTCGCCGCACCCTCGACGAGTACTCGCCGGTCGACTCGACGATGACCATGACGATCGACGGCGAGGTCGTCTCGGAGGGCAACGGGGCCGCGTGTCTCGGGGATCCGCTCAACGCCGTCGCGTGGCTCGCGCGCCGGGCCCGCCAGTTCGGGGAACCGCTGCGCGCGGGCCAGCTGATCCTGTCGGGTGCGCTGGGACCGATGCGGCCGATCGCCCCCGGTGCCACGGTGACCGCCGAGATCGGCGAACTCGGTTCGGTGACAGCACATTTCACCTCCAATTGACTCTTCCGCACATCCAAGGAGAAGGACCATGACAACAGACACGCCACGGACCAAGGTGGCGATCATCGGCTCGGGCAACATCGGTACCGACCTGATGATCAAGGTGCTGCAGCAGTCGCAGTATCTCGAGATGGGGGCGATGGTCGGTATCGACCCCGATTCCGACGGCCTCGCGCGCGCCCGCGCAAAGGGCGTGCCGACGACGCACGAAGGTGTCGACGGCCTCACGCGCATGGAGGGGTTCGACGAGATCGAGATCGTCTTCGACGCCACCTCGGCCAAGGCTCACGTCGCCAACGACGCCCTGCTCCGCCCACTGGGCAAGCGGATGATCGACCTGACCCCGGCGGCCATCGGCCCCTTCGTCGTGCCCGCGGTCAACCTCGCCGACCACATCGACGCGGAGAACGTGAACATGGTGACCTGCGGTGGGCAGGCGACGATCCCGATCGTCGCGGCCGTCTCGCGTGTCGCGCCCGTCGCCTACGCCGAGATCGTCGCCTCCATCTCGTCACGTTCGGCCGGGCCGGGTACCCGCGCGAACATCGACGAGTTCACCGAGACCACGTCGAAGGCGATCTGCTCGGTGGGCGGCGCACAGCGCGGCAAGGCGGTCATCATCCTCAACCCCGCCGAGCCGCCGCTGATCATGCGCGACACCGTGTTCTGCCTCGTCGACGCGCCCGACGAGGGCACGCACGAGGAGATCCGGTCCTCGATCGAGAAGATGATCGGCGACGTCGCCGCCTACGTGCCCGGGTACCGCCTCAAGCAGGAGATCCAGATCGCCGCGATCCCGGCCGATCAGCCCGTCCACACCCTGCTCGAGGACGGCACCGAGATCACCCCGACGCACCAGGTGTCGGTGTTCCTCGAGGTCGAGGGCGCCGCACACTACCTGCCCGCCTATGCGGGCAACCTCGACATCATGACCTCCGCCGGCCTGCAGGTCGCCGAGCGGATCGCGCAGCAGAAGGACAACGCACGATGAGCAAGATCTTCGTCCAGGATGTGACCCTGCGCGACGGCATGCACGCCGTCCGCCACCGCATCACCCCGGAGAACGTCGGCAAGATCGTGCGCGCCCTCGACGCGGCCGGTGTCGACGCCATCGAGGTCGCCCACGGCGACGGTCTCGCCGGCGGCTCGGTCAACTACGGGCCGGGCAGCAACACCGACTGGGAGTGGATCGAGGCGGCCGCGGCCAACATCACCAACGCGCGCCTGACCACCCTGCTGTTGCCGGGCGTGGGCACCATCGAAGAACTGCAGCACGCGTACGACCTGGGTGTGCGGTCGGTGCGCGTGGCGACTCACTGCACCGAGGCCGACGTGTCGGCGCAGCACATCGCCAAGGCGCGCGAGATCGGCATGGACGTCTCGGGCTTCCTGATGATGAGTCACATGGCCGAGCCCGCGAAGCTGGCCGAGCAGGCCAAGCTGATGGAAAGCTATGGCGCACATTGCGTCTACGTGACCGACTCGGGTGGCCGATTGACCATGGACGGAGTGGCCGACCGGGTTCGGGCGTACCGCGACGTTCTCGACGCGGGCACCGAGATCGGCATCCACGCGCACGAGAATCTGTCTCTGTCGGTGGCCAATTCGGTGGTCGCGGTGGAGAACGGTGTCTACCGCGTCGACGCCTCACTCGCCGGACACGGTGCGGGAGCGGGTAACTGCCCGATCGAGGCCTTCATCGCGGTCGCGAACATCAAGGGTATGCAGCACGGTTGCGACCTCTTCGCCCTGCAGGACGCCGCCGACGACATCGTCCGCCCGCTCCAGGACCGTCCGGTGCGTGTCGACCGCGAGACGCTGACCCTCGGCTACGCGGGTGTGTACTCGAGCTTCCTGCGCCACGCGGAAGCCGCGAGTGCCCGGTACGGCGTCGACGTCCGGTCGATCCTGCTCGAGGCGGGCAACCGCAAGCTCGTCGGTGGCCAGGAGGACATGATCGTCGACATCGCACTGGATCTCGCGGCAGCGGAGACTGCGCAGGCGGGCTGAGTTCGTCCTTTTGATTCAGGTTGCGTTCTGTCCCGGGAAGCGGGACAGAACGCAACCTGAATCAGGGGCTACCCGGCGAGGATCAGCGGCCCTTCCACTCCGGAGCTCGCTTCGTCACGAACGCCATGATGCCCTCGAGGGTGTCGCCGCTGATGATCAGCGAGTCGAGCACGTTGGTGCTCGCGCGGACCGCTTCGACGGTGTCGGTGATCGCGTCCGACTGCTCCATGGTCGCGATGGACGCGCGGACCGAGGTCGGCGACGCGGCGAGGATCTCTTCGGCCACCTCGCGGGCGGTCTCGAGAACCTTTCCGGCCGGGGCGATCCGGCTGACCAGTCCGGCGGCAGCGGCCTCGGTGGCCGAGATCCGGCGACCGGTCAGGATCATGTCGCGGGCCAGTGCCGGCGGGATCAGCCGCGGAAGGCGGACCAGACCGCCTGCGGCGGCGGCCAATCCGACCTTCACCTCGGGCAGACCGAACGAGGCCTCCTCGTCGGCGACGATGATGTGGCAGGCCATGGCGATCTCACACCCGCCGCCGAGAGCGAAACCGTTGACGGCGGCGATGACCGGCTTGGGCAGGCTCGCACGTGCGGTGAGCCCGGCGAATCCGTTCTTGGGCACGGACAGTGCGGCCGGGCTGGCCGTCGCGGCGAGGTCGTTGCCCGACGAGAAGGCCTTGTCGCCCTTGCCCGTCAGGATCGCGACCCAGAGGTCGTCGTCGGCGAAGTAGGCGTCGAAGATCGAGTCCAGTTCGGCGTTGGCGGCCGGGTTGAGTGCGTTGCGCGCGTCGGGCCGGTTGATGGTCACCTCGAGCAGGTGTCCGTCGCGACGGATCTCGACGTGCGCGTAGCTGTCCCGGAACGCCGGTGCGACCACGGGGTATTTGGCGTCCATCGCCGCCTCGGTCAGCTTGACCCGGTTGCCCTTGTCGAAGGAGCGCACCACGATCTCGGTGCCGGCGGGATCGTCCGACGTCAGCAGGAGGTCGAAGAACTCGTCGTCGTCGGAGTCGAGGTTGGCGACGAACCGGGCGCCGAGGCGATCCGGCGCGGCGTCGTCGATGAGGCGGCCGATCACGACGCCGGTTCGCTTGCCGCTCTTCGACGGGATCACCGTGTAGGTCTCGATGATCGCCGGGCCGTCGGCGTCGCCGACGGTGGGAACGGTGGGCACCGCGTCGAGCTGCGCCTGGACCTTGGCGCTGTTGTCGGCGCGCCACGGTGCCGGGGTCGTCGAGTAGACGCCGGCCGCGTGCTTGCTGAGCACACCGCCGTTGGCGATGACGAGACCGAAGTCTCCGGGGGATTGCCTTACGCGCGAGACGACCTCTGCGATGGCATGCAGCGAGTAGTTGTTGCCCGGACCGCCGAAGAACGGCAGGCCGCCGGTGACGGTGAGTCCGCGCGGGTCGTCGGCGGAGAGGCCGAGCCCGTCGAGGATGTTGAAGACCGCGATCGGGAAGCAGCTGTAGATGTCGATGACCGAGACGTCGTCGAGACCGATCTCGGCGACCTCGAGCGCATGCTTCACGGCAGCGGGGGCGGCCGGTGCGGCGCCGAGGTCGGGGCGGTCCAGCGAGGTGCGCTCGACGGTCTCGGCGTGGCCGTGCAGGAAGACCCACTTCGACGGGTCGATGCCGGCGGCCTGCGCGGCCCGGATCGACATGACGACCGCGGCGGCCGACTGGTTCACCTGGTCGCGGGCGACGATGTAGCGCGTGAACGGATCGGCGACGACCCGGTTCCCGTCGGTCGGGGTGACCAGCTCGGCGGCGTCGCGTTCGGTCGGGGCGGCCGAATGCGGGTTCGCCGCGGCGACCTTCGTGAAGGGTGCGAACAGCTCGCCCATCGCGGTGGCGTACGCCTCGCGGCCCAGGCCGGTGTTGTGGCGGCGGGCGTTCTCCAGCAATGCGTACTGCGGGATCACGGAGGCGAGACCGTGACGCATCTCGGCGACGGTGATGATGCCCTTGAGGCCGAAGCCGCGGTCCTCGAGTTGTCCGCCGACGGTCTCGGCGAAGCTGGGACGCTCGTTGTCGGGCTTGGATTGCAGGTGACGCACGGTCGACATGACCTCGACGCCGAAGATGACCGCGGCGTCGGAGTCGCCCGCGGCGATGACGCCGGCGAGTTCGGTGAGCATCGTCTGCGGGGTCTGGCCGCCGGTGACGGCCTGCACGGCGCGGCGGGGGTCGGCGCCGACGCGCTTGCCCACGGCGCGGGGCATGTTGTCCGGGCGGCCGAGCGGCGACGAGGACAACGGGCTCGAGATCTCGAACGAACGGATCGCCGCGATGGTGTCGATGGAATACGCGAGGTCGGAGGCACCTGCGTCGTCGAAGGCGGCGGTGACGGCGCGCGCCGCGAGGTCCGCTTCACCCAGCGCTTCGTATCCGGGATCGGTCAGACGCTCAGAGGCCTGGCCGACACCGACCACGACGGGGGTGTTCGGATCGAGATCAGCGATCGAGATTGGCATACGCCCACAATGGCACAAACGCGTGATCGGCGTCTCAACGTGGTCTCGGATGCGCCATACCTGCGGGTTCGGCCTTCAGTGTGGCGGTGGATCCGGGCCTTGGGAACGTTGCGTTCAGCGCGGTTTCAATCGTGGCCGAAGGGCGGGGCGGCGGCGACACTTCTCGCCGAGAAGTCTGTACCGAAAGGACCATGTGATGACCGCAACCGTGCCCACGAGCACGTCGGCCGCCGGCACCACCGACGACCGGCTCGACGAGGTGTTCGCCCCGATCTTCGCTCGCATCGCCGAAGGCGCAGTGGCTCGCGAAGACGATCGCCGCCTCGCACACGACGAGGTGTCGTGGCTGCGCGAGGCGAAGTTCGGCGCGCTGCGCGTGCCGGTCGAGCTCGGCGGGTACGGTGCCTCGGTCCGTCAGGTGTTCCGGCTCCTCGTCGACCTGGCCACCGCGGAGTCGAACCTCCCGCAGGCGTTGCGCGTGCACTGGTCGTTCGTCGAGGATCAGCTCACCGCGCTGCCCGATCCCGAGGCCGAGCGCTGGCTGCGCAAGGTTGCGGAGGGCACGCTCGTCGGGAACGCCATCACCGAGCCCGGTGTCGGCGCGATCGACCGCTACCAGACGCGCCTGACCCGGGACTCCGACAGCGATGACGCATGGCGCCTGGACGGCACCAAGTACTACAGCACCGGCAGCCTGTACTCCCACCACATCCTGGTCGCCGCCGACCAGGACGGTGAGCGCGTCTCGGTGCTCGTCGACGCCGACGCGCAGGGCGTCATTCAGCACGACGACTGGGACGGCTTCGGTCAGCGTCTGACCGCCAGCGGGACCACCGAGTTCAGCGGCGTGCAGGTGTCCGCGGACCGCATCCTCGGCCCGGGTTACGGCGTCTCCGGTCGCACCTACGCCACCTCGTACCTGCAGCTCGTGCAGCTGTCGGTGCTGGCGGGCATCGCGCAGCGTGCCACCGAGGACGTGAGCGAATGGGTGCGCGAACGCAAGCGCACCTTCACCCACTCGACCGCCGACCTGCCCCGCCACGATCCGCTGGTGCAGCAGGTCATCGGCCGGTTGACGGCGGCCGCCTACTCGGCGCGCACCATCGTCCTCGAGATCGCCGATCGGCTCGACCGGCTCGCCGAGACCGGCTGGCAGGACGAGAAATTGCTCGACGAGGTCGAATTCGACGTCGCCCGTGCGCAGGCGACCGTCATCCCGCTGGTGCTCGACGCGACCACCCAGCTGTTCGAGGTCGGCGGCGCGTCGATCACCTCCGAGCGGCTGCGCCTCGATCGCCACTGGCGCAACGCCCGCGTGATCTCGGTACACAATCCGCTGATCTTCAAGCTGCAGGCCATCGGCGACCACGTGCTCAACGGCACCGAGCTGCCCTACGCCTGGAGTGCCGGCCAGAAATAGGGGGCTACCCTGGCCGCATGCAGCGGATGGCGGCGGCGGACGCCGCGTCGTACTGGATGTCCGAACGCATCCCAAACGACCAGCTGCTGCTGTACTGCTTTGCCGCACCGTCGATCTCGCTCGACGAGTGCGCCCGGCGACTGTCGGCGCGGGCGAGGCACGTCGACGACCTGTGCCTACGGGTCCACGACGTCCCGGCGACCGCCGACCGTCCGTACTGGGTCTCCGCCGAACCCGCACCCGACCAGGTCCGCGTCGACACCACGACGCGGACCTGGTTGTCGTGTCTGGACACCGTCGGCGACCTCGTCGCAGATCCGCTGGTGCCGTCCCGAGCGGCCTGGCGTCTGCATCTGTTCGGTCCGGTGACCGACCTTCCGGCCGGTTGTGGTGAGTCGGTCACGGGAGTCGTTGTCGTATTGCAGATCTCGCATGCGATCGGTGACGGTCGGCGCGCATCGCAGATCGCCCGGGACCTGTTCACCGCGCCGTACGACAATCGCCGTGGTGGCGGCTTCGGAATGCCCGGGCCGGTTCGCGATGTCGGAACCCTCGCGCTGGGTGCACTGCGGTTCCCCGGAGAATTCGTCTCGACGGTCCGACGCGGAGTACAGGTCGCTCGGATTGGGAAACCGGCGAATCCGGGAAAGCCGGGTTATCCGCTGACGACACTGAACCGCAGCCCCGGGTCGCGGCGACTCCTACGGGTCATCGTGCTCGACCGCGAGCGTCTCACCGCAGCCGGGTCTCCGGTCACCGTCGCCGTGCTCGTTGCCATCTCGCAGGCGCTACCGCGATACCTGGGCGACGATTGCAGACGTCTCGGTGTAGAGCTCACGGTCGGACGATCAAATAAATCGGAAGCGCGCAACAACTTTCGCAATGTGGGGATCGATCTTCACCTCGAAGTCGACGATCCGCATGAACGAGCACGACTCGTCCGCGCCGAGATCGACGCCGCCCGTGCGGCCGACGCCGACCCCGCACGAGTCGCGCAGCGACGCGTATCGGAGGTCACTCCGGCGATCCTCACGCGCTGGGGCATCCGGGCCTTCGACCTCGACACCCGACCCGAGACGGTCACCGGCGTGACCGTGGTGTCCTCCGTCGACCGCGGTGCCGCCGACTTCGACCTCGATGGCGGCGAGATCCTGTTCACCACCGGCTTTCCCGCCCTGTCGCCGGTACAGGGCCTCACCCACGGGGTGCACGGCATCGGCGACCGCGTCGCGGTGTCGGTGACCACGAGCCCGGACGTCATGCCCGACGTCGACCGGTATGTGGAGTTGCTGCGGGCCGGTTTCGATACGACTCGTCGCTAGGGTCAACTGGAAATCGGACGTGTTGACGTTGGGGCGAGTAGGAAGGGCCGGGTTCACACGAACCCGGCCCGGGTGTTGGTCTAGCGGTGGTTTGGTTCCCGCTCAACCGCTTCCTTCCCGCGGTGTCTGTTTCCTTCCCGCGGGTGCTATCCGGTAAGCGGGAAGGAATCGGCCACGCGGAAACATCTACTACCGAAAGTCGTTGACACATCCAACGATTCGACGATCTCAGCGATCACCGTCGTGGCTAACCGTTGGTGTCTGCATCTGCCGGGGAGGCCCCGTTGCCGTTGCCGCCGGAGCCCTTGGGGCCGCGCGTGAGTCGCTTGGGCAGACGGTCGGCGAGACCGCCGAGGGGAGCCACCGTCTGATTCAGGAGGTCCACGGTCTCGGCGAGTTCGTGGACGGTGTCCTGCATGGCGATCAGGTTGGGTGCGAGCTGACCGATGACCTCGGCCAGCTCGGTGATCCGATCCAGCGGACCGCCCGGCGCGATGGCGCGTTCGACCGCGCCGCCCTCGCCGACCAGCTGATCGAGCAGACCGGCCTCGGCGGCGAACCGGTCCAGGATGCCTCCGGGCGCGGTGACCTTCTCCAGCATGCCGTCGGGTGCGGTCAGCTTGTCGACGACGCCGCCCTCGGAGGTGAGACGTTCGAGGATGCCCTCGTTCTCGGTGAACTGGTCGACGACCCCGCCGGGGCGGGTCAGGCGGTCGAGTGGGCCGTCCTTCGCGGTCAGGCGCATCAGGATGCCGCGTTCGTCGGCCATCTGGTCGAGAAGTCCGCCCTTGGCGGTGAGCTTCTCCAGCAGACCGTCGGATGCGGTCAGCCGGTCGATGACCCCGCCCGGGTTGAGGAGCCGTTCCAACGGCCCGCCCGCGGCCAGGATGCGTCCGAAGGGGCGGTCCGGACCCAGCAACTCGGACAGCTGGTTGAGAAGGGCGAGGGGGGTACGGGCCGCACTGAGTTCGTCCTCGACTCCGAAGGCCTGGGTGATCTCGTGCTGGACGCTGCCCGCGGTGATGCGTGCGATGGTGACGGCGGACTCGGCTGCAGCGAGGACCACACCGGTCACGGTGAACCCCAACCGGAGCGGCATCTGGAGGAGCGCACGAGTCGGGTCGGTCCCGTAGGGTGCGCTTCGGTCGGGAAGAGACTCCATGGTTCCCGACACTAGGCCACCGGCTCGCGATCGTGGGTGAAGCCGGGACGATTCGTGGGTCGGGTGACCCACGTCGGCGTCTCTACTCCGTCGCGGCCTTCGCTGCCGCCTTGGCCGCCTTCTTGAAATCGCGGACCTTCTGCAGCGAGTCGGGGTCGACGACGTCGGCGACCGAGCGGTATCCCTGCTTGCTGTAATCGCCGGCGACCTTGGTCCAACCGGACGGCTTCACGTCGAGCTGCTTGGCGACGAGCGCGACGAAGATCTTCGCCTTCTGCTCACCGAAGCCGGGCAGATCACGAAGGCGCTTCATCAGGTCGGCGCCGCTGCTCGCCTCGGTCCAGATGCGGGAGGCGTCGCCGCCGTACTCCTCGGCGACGACCTTCGCGAGCGCCTGCACGCGTCCCGCCATCGAGCGGCCGTAGCGGTGGATGGCCGGGGGAGTGGAGCAGAGGTCCGCGAAGGCCTCGGGGTCGGCGTCGGCGATCTCCACCGGGTCCATCGTGCCGAAGCGGTCGCGGATCTTGGCCGGACCGGCGAAGGCACGCTCCATCGGGAACTGCTGATCCAGCAACATCCCGACGAGCAGGGCGAACGAATCGGTCGAGAGCAGTTCGTCGGCCGCGGGTTCCTGGGCGATCTGGATCTTCGGCATGGGATCGATTCTGGCAGACGCGGTGCGCGCGCCGCTCTAGACTGCCCCCATGATCAGCGGGGAGAGCATGACGGGGCGAGCAGGATCACGAGGCGCGTTCCGCGCGGGCGTCGGAGCGGTCATCGCGGCGGTGGTGGCAACGGTCATCGGCGTCGTCGGGCCGGGGAGTGCGAACGCGATCCCGGACTACACCGAGCCGAACTACGTCACGACCCTGAACTGCACCTCGGCGAACCCGTGGCCCGCAGGACCGGTGAAGATCCGCGTCGACGTGTTCAACAACATCCGGTTCCCGGCCGACGGTCTGCCCGGGCCGGCGATCGCGCTCATCGGCACCGATCGTGCGAAACCCGTCGCACTGGAATACACCTACGACATCACGGTGTCGTGGCGGAACCTGCGGACCGGGCGCACCGGCACCGTCTTCGTGCCGGGACGCGGATTCACCGTCAAATGGCAGGTCGACATCCATCCCGGTCGTGGTCCGGTCGCGTTCACGATCAAGCAGAAGCTCGGCGCCCTGGCGTTCAACCCGATGGTCAACCCGCAGTACTCGTCGTGCAGCGGGCGCGCGACCGCCTGACCGGTCTCGATCAGCGTCGACGCAAGCGTTCGGCGAGTCCGCCTATGAGCAGGTACTGCGCGGCGAAGTAGCTGGCGAGCACCCACGCCTCGCCCGCCACCCGGACGCGCGGGTCGGTGACGAGGTGGCGGCGGTTGATGATCGCCAGATCCGACAGCAGGAACGTCACGCCGCCGATCCGCAACCGCGGCTGCGGATCGGACATGGCGCTCGCGGTCGCCGACATCGTCGCGAGGGTGTTGCCGTACGTGCCCAGGACGGGCAGCAGCGCCGGCCGGTGACGGGCCAGCACCGCGGCCGATTCGGCGAGCACCCCGACCCGGGGGAGCAGCTGTCTCGCCGACGGCCGGGCACCTGCGCGCCACATCGTCGCGACGTAACTCAACTGGGCTCCGGCGAACAAGGTCGCGCCGAGTCGCAGGTAGCGGTCCTTGGCGACCGGCTCGGTCTCGAACTCCTCGAGCAGCATCAACCGGTCGCCGGCCATCGAGAATGCCAGTGCGCCCGCCAATCCGGCGTTGTCGAGGGCGTCGCGCTCACGTGCCCCGGCCGCCGCCTGTGCCACCAGCAGCAGCATCGGCAGAGGCTTGGTCAGGCCCGCCGCCCGCCGGTGACCGAGAGCGCCGGTGACGGTGGCCGCCGCCGTCGTCGCCGCATAGGCGAGATCGAACGCCCGTTGCTTAGACAGGCGACGGTCCGGAAGACGGCGACCCATCATCGACTCACTTCAGGACTTTGGCGATGAAGGCGCGGATGTCGTTGTCGGACAACTTCGCCGACTGCGCAGCGTCGAGGGTGAGGTAGGTGCGGGCCTGCACCTTGCGATCGGCACGCGCCTGGTTCAGGTACTTCAAGGACAGCGGCACGACGACCGACGTGTCCTGGAGCGACTGGGTCATGATCACCGGCCTGACGAAGCCACGGCTCGGCAGGGCGGTGGCCTCGGTCAGCAGATTCGTCAGATCCGTGTTCCCCGACACCGGCTTGGCGAAGAGGGATCCCATGGCGAGACCGTCGACGTTCTTTCGGAACTCGGTGACGCATTCGTTGGCGGCCTTGGCCATCCACTTCTTACCGGTGTCGGTGAGCAGCGAGTCGACGTCGAGTCCCGGACGCACATTGCGGATCGCGCTGAGCGTGTACAGCGCGTCGGCGGCGAGACCGGACGGGATGCTCGCCGACGACGGTCCGAGATTGGCGAGGAGCGCTCCGAACTCGGCGGGGATCGACGTAGCCGCCGCGCCCCTGAAGTCCAGCGAGTTGCGCGCCTGCAGCTTCGGCGCGAGGCGAGCCAGCGTGATCGCGGCCGCGGCACCCTGACCCTCGCCGACGACGGCCCACGAGCGCGACACGGTGTCGGAGACGTCGCGTGCGGCGCTCACCGCGTCGACGATGTTGCGGGCGGTGGCCTCGAGGTCGTAGTACTGCGGGGTTCCCGGTGTGCCGACGCCCGCGTAATCGGTGGAGACGACGGCGTAGCCGCGGCCGAGCCACCGGCTCAGTTCGGTGGTGTCGTCCTTGGTCGGACGCTCCGACGGTGCGCACTTGTCGGCGATGCCGCGCGAGCCGTGCGCCCACGCGACGACCGGCCAGCCGCCGGCAGGTGCCCGGCCGGCCGGGACCATCAGCACGCCGGACGACAGGTGCGCCTTGCCGTCGGCGCCGGTACTCCAGTAGGTGAAGTCGTTGCCGGCGGCGGAGCCGGCGACCATGCGGTTACGGGGCAGGTCACGGTTGGCGTAGACGGCACCCGGCGCCTGGCCCGGGCCACGGGTGTCGATCGTGCCCGCGTTGTCGTCGGCGGGTGCGCCCGTTTCCTCGTCGGTGGCGTCGGTGGTTGCGCCGGGCGAGGGGGTGCTGGTCGACGGGGTGGTCGTGGTGGGTTCCGCGGCGGCCTCGGCAACGAGGCCGAAGGAGGTCAGGCCCATGGTGAGGGCTGCGGCGACCGCGACCGTGCGGGCGATGGAGGCACTCCGACGGGTGGAAGAGATGCCGTGCGTGTTCATGTGTCGTCTATTCGTTCGGTGTGGCGGTGGGGGTGGAAAGGTCAACGGCGAGAAGAGATCTCACGCGTAGACCGGGAGTCAGGCGTTGACGATGCCGACGGCCGGGAGGAACCAGCAGTTCTGGGAGCCGTTCTGCGCGGTGCCGAAGACCGCGGACAGGATGGTGCCCTTACCGGTCTTCACCGGGGCGAGACGCACACCCGAGAGCAGGGGCAGGGCGGTGAGGGTGGCGCCGTTCTTCAGCGGTTCGAGGTCGGCGAAGCCGCCCTGCAGAGTGCTGGTGTTGAACCAGGCGACCTGCATGGTGCCACCCTTTCCGGCCTTCGGGGAGGCCGGCACGAAGGCGTATGCGGTCTCGCCGTTCTCGACCACGTTCATCTTGTCCGGGATGCCTGCGATCGGCAGCATGTCGAGGAGCGGCTTGAGCCCGGCGATCGGATCGGTCTTCAGCGGCCACGGGCCCGCGACCGCGCCGGCGCCCGCGGTGACCAGACCGAGCGGGTTGTCGGGGGTGGGGGTCGTGCAGAAGGGGGCGACGGACGGGGTCAAGGTCTGGATGCCCAGGCTCTTCAGCAGTGCCAGCGGATCGGTGGAGGCCACCGGTCGGGGTGTCCCCGCAGCGGGAGCGGCGGCCGGCTGGGGCTGCGATGCGTCGAAGGGCAGCGCACCGGCACGTCCGACGACGTCCTGGACGGACAGCTGTCCGGAGCTGCCCATGACCGCCTGTGCGGCCTGGAGGGCCATCTGGTCGACGCCCGCCGACTTCAGCAGACGGACCGCGCCGGCCAGTTCTGCGTCGAACGGGATGGAATACGCGCTCAGCATGTTCGGCGGGAGGAGGGGGAGCGATGGGGCGGCCGAGGCCGGGGCGGTCGAGGTGACCGCTGCTGCGGCCATCGCCACGCCCACCAGGCCCACGCCGCAGCGCCGGATTCCGCGCCGACCGATCAGTGGACGTGTGAATCGAGACGTGATGGACATGGCACTCCTTCGAACAGCCGAACACCCCGCCACGTGTGGCGGGTGTGACAGATGGGACTTGAGTTAGAAGAGACCACGTGTGAGACGACTGCGGCAAGTCGCGAGTCCGAGCTGTGACATGCGCGCGATCGGTGAGATACCGACATTTCCGACGACCTGGGGTTTTGTCCTCGTAGCGAGTGAGACCGCCGCCACAGTCGGTTCGCGACACGTGGCGCGCGGGACGTCGCCGAGCGGATAACGGTCACAGAGACAACGACACCCCGGCGAAGTGCCGGGGTGTCGGTGAAGGAGAAGTCGACCGGAGGTCAGATGACGGCGAGGCCGATCACCGGCACGATCGTGCAGGACACGACCTGCTCCTTGGTCTTGGTGGTCACGTTTCCGTGGATCGCGGAGATGACGCGGCCCTTGCCGGTCCGGGCGATGCCGGTGAAGGTGCCGGGGCCGTCCTTGACGTTGATCTTCGGGTTCCGCTTCAGCGTGGTGGTACCGGTGCGGCCGGTGTCGACGTTGAGCCAGCTCACGATCAGCGGCTTCGCCTTGTTGTCGATGGCGGGGCCGGTGCCGAGTGCGGTGTAGACGTAGCCGCCCTCGCCGCGCTTCGGGCCGGGTGCCGGTGCTTCCTGGGGGCCTGCGGTGACCAGGGCGCGGCCCAGCGAGCCGCCGCCGGGGATGCAGCCGAGACCGAAGGTCGGGTACAGGAATTCCTGGATCTTCGGAGCGTTGGGGCCCTTCGGGATCTCCGGATCGCCGGGCTTGGGCTCGGCGGCCAGCTGGCGTGCCGCGGCCTTGCGTCCGGGCTCACCGAGGAAGTCGGCGACCGAACGCCAGACCTTGGAGACCTCGGCGGGCATTCCCGGCGTGTTGGCGAAGGCTTCGGCCTGCTGGAGGAGCTGGGCGTTGACCTTGCCGTCGGGGCCGGGGGTGGCCACCGAGCCGATGATCGCCGGGGCGAACGCACCGAGCGAGTCCAGCACGCGCTGGTCGACCTTGGGAGCGGGCGCGGCGCCGGCGACCGCCGGGAGTGCGAGGCCGGCCGCGGCAACGAGGGCCGAGGCGCTGAGGAACAGGCGGTTGCGCCGGGTCCGGTGCGGGCGAGAGGTGGTCGAACGCAACCTCGACGGCCGTGTGAAACGCACTGGTGGTGTCCTATCGGTCGTGGCGCTGCGTCGGCTGGGAGAACAAGCTTCGTGCGCCTCGTGGTCGTGTGGATCCTGGTCGTGGAAATTGCCCGGGGATTGACGGGTGTTCGTCGATCTTCCCACCCCGGACGTCGCGGGTCATTCTAAGCCCCTCGATGTCTTCTGTGTCCAGGTAGTCCGGCAGGTTGCGACTGTGACGTATGTGGTTATTGATGCAATTGTTACAGAAGTGATCTTTCGGGCGGCAAATCGTGCGTCGCGACGCCACCTGGTTGGATATGGGGGTGGATGGGACAGGGACAGCGAGTCGCAAGGAGTCGGATGTGACCCAACTGCCGGGCGTGAACGAGCTGCAGGCCGAGAGTGGCGGCCGTCGGCGTGGGTGGTCGGGGATCGCCTCCCGGGCCGTCGCACTCACCGTCGGACTGGGACTGGTCTTCACGACGGCGGTTGCCTGCGCCGACGAGTCGACGACAGGCGGACAGGTCACCCTGCTGACTCACGAGTCCTTCGAACTGCCCGAATCGGTCATCGACGGGTTCCGCCGGCAGACCGGGCTCACCCTCGAGATCGTGCGCTCGGGCGACGCCGGACAGCTGGCGTCGACCGTGTCGTTGACCCCCGGCGCACCCAAGGGTGATGCGGTCTACGGCATCGACAACACCTTCGCGTCCCGGCCGATCGAAGCGGGAGCCCTGGAGTCCTACGAGTCGCCGCTCGCCGTCGACGGGGCCGACGAGTACGCGGTGCCCGGTGCGGCCGACAAGCTGACCGCCGTCGACCGCGGCGACGTCTGCCTCAACATCGACGACGCCTGGTACGAATCACGATCGCTGACTCCCCCGGCGAGCTTCCGCGACCTGGTCAAGCCGGAGTACGCATCGCAAACGGTGCTGACCGATCCCGCGACCTCCTCACCCGGCACGGCCTTTCTGCTGACGACGGTCGGTGCCCTCGGCGACGGCTGGCAGGACTACTGGAAGCGGGTCGTCGGCGGTGGCGCGACCATCGTCTCCGGCTGGGAGGTCGCCTACAACCAGTTGTTCAGCGCGGGGGAAGGTAAGGGCGACAAGCCGATCGTGCTGTCGTACGCGTCCTCGCCCGCCGCGACCCCCGACACCAGCGCCCTTCTCGACAGTTGCTTCCCGCAGGTCGAGTACATCGGCATCCTCAAGGGCACCCGCAACTCCACCGGTGCGCGCAAGCTCGTCGACTACATGCTGAGCCCGGAGGTGCAGTCCGCGCTGCCGGAGTCGATGTACGTGTACCCGGTGCAGCGCGACGTCGAACTGCCCGAGGGCTGGCCGGCCCGCGCGGCCGTGCCGGAGTGGATGTCCTCGCTGCCGCCCGCCACGATCGCGGAGAACCGCGAGAGCTGGCTCGATCAGTGGCGTGACGCTGTCGGCAGGTGACAACCCGGTGAGCCGGGCAGGGGCGCGGCCCGCGGGCCGGACGGCGACGGTCGCCGGCCGGGTGGCACTACGTCTGATCCCGGCTCTGTTCATCGCAGTCCTCTTCGCCTGGCCGGTGCTCGCTCTCGTCCGCCGCGCGGTGAACCTGGCCGCGGCGTCGGGGGAGCGACTCGGTGAACTCCTCACCCGCACAGACGCACTCGCGCTCCTGGGGGTGACCCTCGGGCAGGCGGCGGCCTCGACCGTGCTGGCGCTCGTCGCGGCCGCACCGATCGCGTGGCTGTACGCCCATGTCGGCGGGCGGGCCTCGGTCCTCCTCGCCGTCGTGGTGACGGTGCCGTTCGTGTTGCCGACGGTGGTCGTCGGCGTCGCCTTCCGGTCGCTGCTGACCGGCCCACTGTCCTTCCTGCACATCCAATCCGGTCTCGGTGCGGTGCTGGCCGCGCACGTGTTCATCAACGTCGCCGTCGTCGTCCGCGTGGTCGGCGCGGCATGGCGGAACCTCGACCCCCGGTTGCTCGAGGCGGCGCGCACCCTGGGCGCCGGGCGGCTGCGTGCGACGCTGACGGTGGTGATCCCTCGACTGCTGCCCGCCATCGCCGGTGCCGCCGCACTGATCTTCTTGTTCTGTTCCACCAGCTTCGGCGTCGTGATCATCCTCGGTGCGGGGGAGTTGCGCACCCTCGAGACCGAGATATACACCCAGGCAATCGGCTACTTCCGTATCCCCGAGGCGGTGGTGCTGTCGATGGTGCAGATCGTCGTCGTGTTCGCGGCGCTGATGCTCACCCGCGTGTTCGCCGACCCCGCCGGGACGGGTTCGGCCCGTGGCGGTGTCGAACGGCGTCGGCGTGATGCGGCATTCGTGCACGGGCGGTTCGTGCGCCCGGCGATGTGGCTGGTGAGCGTGTGGACGGTGGTGCTGCTCGTCGGGCCGGTCGTTGTTCTGATCGCGCGGTCGGTGCGGCCGACGGTCGGCGGGGAATGGACGCTCGCCGGGTATCGCGCCCTCGCCGAACCGGTCAACGGGGTCACGCCGCTGGAGAGTCTCGAGTACTCGCTGGTGTCGGCGGCGTTCGCGACCGTCATCGCGCTGGTGGTGGGCGTGCTCGCCGCCGTCGCGCTCCACCGCTCCCGCGGGGTGGTCGGCGCGATCGCCTCGGCCATCTCTCTGGTTCCGCTCGGGATCAGCGCTGTCACACTGGGATTCGGATACCTGATCGTGCTGGCGTCGATGCCCTATGCCATCGCGGCGTCGCCGGCGATCATCCCGTGCGTGCAAGCGCTCATCGCCATCCCGATGGTCATCCGCATCATGCTCCCCGCGCTGGAATCGGTACCGGTCCGGCTGCGGCAGGCCGCCGCGACGCTGGGCGCCCGGCCCGCCCGCGTGTTCGCGACCGTCGACCTGCCGATCGTCGGCCGTTCGATGGGTGCGGCCGCCGGTTTCGCCTTCGTGATGGCGCTCGGCGAGTTCGGGGCCAGCAGCTTCCTGGCCCGTGCCGACACGACGACCCTGCCGGTGCTGATCGGTTCTGCGCTCAACCGGCCGGGCGCCGCCAACCTCGCGACCGCGATGGCCGCGTCCGTGGTGCTGGTCGCCGCGACGACCCTCGCCGTGCTGGTGGTCGAGGCGTTCCGTCCCCGATCGGAGGTGCCGCTGCTGTGAACGGAGAAGGCCCCGCGACGAGGTCCCATGCCCTCCTCGAGATCTCCGACCTCGCCGTCGCCTACGGCGGGCACACCGTGATCGACGGATTGTCCTGGCAGGTCGGGGGATCGGGGTCGCTGGTGACCGCCGTCCTCGGGCCGTCAGGGTGCGGAAAGTCGACGCTGCTCCGCGCCGTCGCCGGGCTGGAGCAGCCGACCCGCGGGGTCGTGCGCTTCGACGGTCAGGACCTCGCCGGGGTGGAGGTACACCGACGCGACTTCGGGGTGGTCTTCCAGGACGGACAGCTTTTCGGCGGACGCAGCGTGGCGTCGAACATCGGCTACGGACTGCGGATGCGGCGCTGGTCGCGTCGCCGGATCGCCGATCGCGTGACCGAGCTGCTCGACGTCGTCGGTCTCCCCGGCTTCGAGAAGCGTTCCGTCGACACCCTTTCCGGAGGGCAGGCGCAACGAGTCGCACTGGCGCGTGCCCTCGCTCCGCATCCGCGGCTGCTCCTGCTCGACGAACCCCTGGCCGCACTCGACCGACGCCTGAGAGATGAGCTGGCGGTGGAGATCTCGGAGATCGTGCGCGCGGCCGGCGTACCGACCGTCGTCGTCACCCACGATCACGCCGAGGCCGCGACCATGGCCGACGAGATCGCGGTCATGCGCGACGGCGCGATGGTGCAGGTCGCCACGCCCTCACAGCTGTGGCGACGTCCGCTGGACGAGTGGACGGCACAGTTCCTCGGCGTCACCACCGTCGTCGACGCGCAGGTGCGCGCCGGAATCGCCGACACCGTGCTCGGCGAGATCGCCCTCGACCTGCCCGACGGTTCGCGCCGGCTCGGGCTCCGCCCGGAGTCGGTCGAGGTCGTGGGTCCGGCAGGCACGGACGATCCGGGCGGGAGCCTCGCGACGGTCGTGCTCGTCGCCGAACTTCCGGCCGGTCCACGCGTGCGCATCGAGACGGCGGTCGGCGAGATCGACGCCGTGGCAGACGAATCCGTTGCCATCGGCGACCGGGTGCGGATCCGCCTGGTACCCGAGCGGGTCGCGGTCATCGGGTGACGACGGCCGCCTGATGACGGATACCGCGCGACGCGACCTCCTGCTCCCACCGGGATTGATGGTGCTCGGCGCGACGTCGATGTATCTCGGTGCGGCGGTCGCCGTCGGCCTCTTCGACGACGTCGCTCCATCGGCGGTGGCGTGGCTGCGCATCGCCGGCGCCGCACTGGTGCTGCTGATCTGGGTCCGGCCGCCGCGGCAGGCGTGGCAGTGGTCCCGCCTGCGGCTTGCCGGGTGCTTCGGCCTGATCACCGCGGGAATGAACATCACCTTCTACGAGGCGCTGGCACACCTGCCGATGGGTACGACCGTCGCGCTGGAGTTCCTCGGCCCGATCACGGTGGCGGCCTTGGGTTCCCGCACCCGACGCGACATCGCGGCACTCGTGCTCGCGGGCCTCGGCGTCGTCCTCATCGCCGACGTCCGATGGTCGGGGACCGGCGTGGGAGTGCTGCTCGCGCTGGCCGCCGCTGCGTGCTGGGCCGGTTACATCGTGCTGGGGAAGCGGGTCGCGGCGCGCGGGGCGGGCGTCGAGGACCTCGCCACGGGCTTCGTGATCGCCGCACTCGTGACCTCGCCGCTGGCGTGGTGGGTGCTGGAGGCGGTAGCCGGTCGGGGTTCTTCCGAGGCGGTGGGCGATGGGGTCTCTCCGGTCGCGCTGATCGGCCAGGGCCTGGTCCTGGGCGTGGCGTCGACCGCGATCCCGTACGCCCTCGACCAGGTCGTGCTGCGTCGCGTCGGGCGAGCGCGGTTCGCGATCCTGCTCGCGCTGCTCCCGGTGACGGCCGCGGTGATCGGCCTGATCGTCCTCGGTCAGGTTCCGCGGCCGCTGGAGGCCGTCGGGATCGCGGCAGTCGCGCTGGCGGTGGCGGTCCGATCGGTCGATGAGGACGAGATCCCGCCGAGCTGAGTGCTCAGGCGGCGCGTGCCTTCTTCAGCGCCTTGCTGAGTTCCTTCTTGCTCATGTCCGAGGTGTGGAGCTTGCGCATCCGGTGGATCACCACGGGACACCGCACGCACCGCGTGGTGCTCTTGCAGCATTTCTTCTTGGGCTTCAGAGAGCCCACCTTGGCCGCGTCGACCTTACCCATGCGGCGAGGTTAGCAGACCCTAATAACGGGTGCTCGGAAGCCTGTGATCGCGGTCTCACCACATAGACCGATACTCTGTAGCGTTGAATCCCTAGGTGATCTGCACTTGTCGCCGGTCAGAGCTGTTCGGCCGCGAGCTGAATGCCTGCCGCCGAGGCGGTCCCCATCAACACGAAAGAGAGCCTGTGAGCGCTGCCCCCACCTTCCGGAACGTCGCCATCGTCGCGCACGTCGACCACGGAAAGACCACCCTCGTCGACGCCATGTTGCGCCAGTCCGGCGTCTTCGGAGAGCGCGCCGAGGTCGTCGACCGGGTGATGGACTCCGGCGACCTCGAACGTGAGAAGGGCATCACCATTCTCGCCAAGAACACCTCGGTTCACCGGCGCCAGCCGGATGGCACCGAGGTGGTCATCAACGTCATCGACACCCCCGGCCACGCCGACTTCGGCGGTGAGGTCGAGCGCGGCCTGTCGATGGTCGACGGGGTCGTGCTGCTGGTCGACTCGTCCGAGGGGCCGCTCCCGCAGACGCGCTTCGTGCTCCGCAAGGCCCTCGCCGCCGAGCTTCCGGTGATCGTGGTCGTCAACAAGACCGACCGCCCCGACGCGCGCATCCAGGAAGTCGTCGACGAGACGCAGGACCTGCTCCTCGACCTCGCCTCCGATCTCGACGAGGAAGCCGCGAAGGCCGCCGAGCTCGTGCTCGAACTCCCGGTGCTCTACGCCTCCGGCCGCGCCGGCGTGTGTTCCATCGAGCAGCCCGCCAACGGCGAGATCCCGGACGCCGAGAACCTCGACGCATTCTTCGACGTCCTGCTCGAGCACGTCCCGGCGCCCAAGGGCGATCCGGAGGCCCCGCTGCAGGCCCACGTCACCAACCTCGACGCGTCGGCCTTCCTCGGCCGTCTCGCGCTCGTCCGCATCCACAACGGCACCCTGCGCAAGGGTCAGCAGGTGTCCTGGTGCCGCGAGGTCGACGGTGAGCCCGTCGTCGAGCGCGCCAAGATCACCGAACTCCTCGCCACCGTCGGCGTCGAACGCGCACCGGCGGAGTCGGCGGTCGCCGGCGACATCGTGGCCGTCGCGGGTATGCCGGAGATCATGATCGGCGACACCCTCGCCGACCTCGAGAACCCGAAGCCGCTGCCGCGCATCACCGTCGACGAGCCGGCCATCTCGGTCACCATCGGCACCAACTCCTCGCCACTGGCGGGTCGCGTGTCCGGTCACAAGCTGACCGCCCGCATGGTGAAGCAGCGCCTCGACTCCGAGCTCATCGGCAATGTGTCGCTGCGCGTGCTCGACATCGGCCGTCCGGACGCCTGGGAGGTACAGGGTCGAGGTGAGCTCGCGCTCGCGATCCTCGTCGAGCAGATGCGTCGCGAGGGCTTCGAGCTGACCGTCGGCAAGCCGCAGGTGGTCACCCGCAAGGTCGACGGCAAGGTCCAGGAGCCGTTCGAGCACCTGACGGTCGATGTGCCCGAGGAGTACCTCGGTGCGGTCACCCAGCTGCTGGCCGCCCGCAAGGGCCGCATGGAGCAGATGAACAACCACGGCACCGGCTGGGTCCGCATGGAGTTCATCGTCCCGTCGCGCGGTCTGATCGGCTTCCGCACCGACTTCCTCACCGAGACCCGCGGTACCGGTATCGCCAACGCCGTCTTCGACGGTTACGACGCCTGGGCCGGCGAGATCCGCGCCCGCCACACCGGCTCGCTCGTGAGCGACCGCTCCGGCACGGTGACCCCGTTCGCGATGATCCAGCTCGCCGACCGCGGCACGTTCTTCGTCAACCCGGGCGACGACAGCTACGAAGGTCACGTCGTGGGTATCAACCCGCGTCACGAGGACCTCGACATCAACGTCACCCGCGAGAAGAAGCTGACCAACATGCGTCAGTCCTCCGCCGACGTGATGGAGACGCTGGCCAAGCCCATGCAGCTCGATCTCGAGGCCGCCATGGAATTCTGTGCCGCCGACGAGTGTGTCGAGGTCACCCCTGAGGTCGTACGGGTGCGTAAGGTGCACCTGGACTCGAACACCCGCGCCCGTGAGCGTTCGCGGGCCAAGTCCCGGGACGCCGCGGTCAGCTGACCGCCGAGCCGGTCTCTCGCGCAAGCGGGAGACCGGCACTCGTCCGATCGACCGAGAAGCATCTTCATGGGGGTATCCGAGGTGAAACGCGCGAGGCCACAGGGTCGCGACGCCACGAACCGGACCCGGGGCCGTGTGCTCGGGTTGCTCTCGTGCGGCGCCGCTCTGCTCATCGCCCTGACGGCGTGCACGGCGGATCCGCCGCCGCCCGTCCGCGACACCGGTCCGCCGCCGACGCCGACCGAGTACCCGGTCGCGAAGACGGTCTTCATCGCCACCGACTCGGTCGGCAACGGGTTCAACCCGCACATCGCGGCCGACCAGAATCCGGTGACCACCGCGGTCGCCGCGATGACACTGCCGAGCGCCTTCTCACCCGTGCAGACACCTGCCGGACCTGTCTGGGAACTCCAGCGCCACTTCGTCACCACCGCGGAGGTGACGTCGCGGCAGCCGTTCACGGTGACCTACCGGATCCACACCGACGCCCAGTGGTCCGACGGCCTGCCGGTCACCGGCGACGACTTCAGCTACCTGTGGCAGCAGATGTCGCGTCAGCCCAACGTGGTGGCCCCGGCCGGCTACCGCCTCATCGACTCCGTGCAGTCCCGCGAGGGCGGCAAGCTCGTCGAGGTGCGCTTCGAGCGGCCGTACCCGGCCTGGCGCGAGCTGTTCACCGGCCTGCTGCCCAGTCACGTCCTCAAGGGCGCCCCCGCCGGCTTCCAGACCGGCATGGACACCGGCAAGCCGGTGTCGGCCGGCCCGTACGCGATCGTCGGGATCGACAAGACCCGCGACGAGGTGCGGCTGGCCCGCAACGACCGCTACTGGGTGACACCGCCCCGACTCGACCAGGTCGTGCTCCGCCGCGCGGGCAACAACGCCCAGATGCTCGACTCCGTCCGTTCCGGCGACTCCGAGATCGTCGCGCTCGGGGCCTCGCCGGCGACCGCCGCCGAACTCTCGGCACTACCCGGCCTGGAGACCGAACGCAGCCTCACCTCGAGGTCACTGGGGATCAGCGTCAACGCCCGCACCGACGCGATGAGCTCGGTCGAGCTGCGGCGCGCGATCCTCGGCCTCGTCGACGCGCGGCTGACCACTTTCGCCGGTGCGGGGGACTGGATCGTGGAGCCGTACGCGAACACCGTCTTCGCGCCGTCCGACCCCGGGTACACGCCCGTCTCGCGGGCGCGACCCGATCGTGCCGCGGTCGACGCGCTCCTCGCCGACGCCGGATACCGCCGGGCGGACCCGGAGACGGCCGGAGAGGCCTCGCCCGTCCCCGAGCCATCCACCGGTGCGCCTGCGTCGGAATCGCCTTCTGCGTCGGGCTCGTCCACGCCGTCGACCCCGGCGGCGACGCCGACCCCCGGTGCGGTCGAGGTCGCCAAGCTGCCCGAGGGCGTCCTGCCGTTCCAGAAGGAGGGCCAGGACCTCCTCGTGCGTGTCGGCGCCGTCGCCGGTGACCCCCGCGCCACGTCGGCCGCGGCGAGCGTCGTCGACCAGCTCCGCAGCGCCGGAATCCGTGCCCAGGTGGTGACGATGCCGAACAGCGAGCTGTACGGCTCGGCGCTGACCCAGAAGCGCGTCGACCTCGTCGTCGGCTGGACCGGACTCGGTGTGCCGCCCGCGGCGTCACTGGCATCGCAGGTCGACTGCAACCAACCCAAACCGAGCACGGAGCCGTCGCCCGCCACACCGCCGACCCCGACCAGCATCGCGCCGAGCGGTGGGGACGTCGGCGACAGCTACGCCAGCAACATCTCCGGTCTCTGCGATCCCACGCTGATCGAACTCGCACGCAACGCGATGTCCGAGAACGACCCGATCTCGACGCTGGAGCAGGCGGAGCCGCTGCTGGCCGCGCAGGCCATCTACCTGCCGCTGTACCAGGATTCGATGATCGTCGGCGTCACGCCCGAGGTGCGCGATGTGCCGCTCACCGGCCCGATCCAGGAGTCGATCTTCGGGACCGCGGTCAACTGGGAACTCTCGTGACCGACGCTTCTCCCACCGCCGACCGGCGGCTGCTGCTCGTCCACGCCCACCCCGACGACGAGACGATCATGACCGGCGGGACCATCGCCCGCTACCTCGCCGAAGGCGTCGACGTTCGCGTCCTGACCTTCACCCTCGGCGAAGAGGGCGAGGTCATCGGAGACGAGTTCGCACAGCTCGTCTCCGACGGCGGCGCCGACCAGCTCGGCGGGTACCGCATCGCCGAACTGACCCGTGCCCTCGCCGCACTCAGCCCGGCCGACGGGCCGGCCCTGACGCCCCGCTTCCTCGGCGGGGCCGGCCGCTGGCGTGACTCCGGCATGGCCGGGGCGCCGTCGGCGGACCACCCGCGCGCGCTCGTCCGGGCGCCGTTCGACGAGCCGGTCGGCGTGCTGTTCGACCTGCTCCTCGGCTTCGCCCCGCAGGTCGTCGTCAGCTACGACGCGTCGGGCACCTACGGCCATCCCGACCACAAACTCGTCCACGAGGTCACCGCGGCCGCGGTCGCGCGTGCCCGGGAGGCCGGTGCGGGCCCGGCGAAGCTGTACGAGTCGGTCACCGAGCGCAGCGCCCTGGAGAACGGTCTCGCGGCGGCTCGCGCCGTGCCGGACGGTTGGCGGATGCCGCGGCCCGGCGAACTGCCGAGCTACCCCGACGACCGGATCACCACCGAGGTCGACGTGCGGGCGTACTACTCGCACAAGGTCGCCGGACTCGCCGCGCACGCCACGCAGGTGACCGTCGCGCCGTCGGGGACCGAGTACGCGCTGTCGAACAACATCCTGCAGCCGATCCACGACCACGAGCACTTCATCCTCACCGACCACGATCCGCGTGAGGCCCCCGGCAGCGACCGGGAGACGGACCTCTTCGCCGGGATCGGATAGCGAAGATGCCAGCGCTCGATCCGCATGTCCGCGACCGGCTCCTGCTGGCGCTGCTGACCCTCGACGGCTTCGTGGTGGGCCTGCTCAGCGTTGCCTTCGCGTACCTGCGGTTCGGCGGGGTCGCGTTGCCTGTCGCGGCTCTGATCGGCGGACTTCTCAACGCCGTGCTGCTGTGGCTGGCGGCCGGATACACCTCGTCACCGCTGCGCTATGCACCGCTTGCCGCATGGGGGCTCGTCGTCGTCATCGCCGGCGGGATCCCGGGGCCGGGTGGCGACGTCATCCTGAGCACGTCGGGAAACTACCTGGTGCAGACCCTTTTTCTGCTGGTGCTGGGTGTCGGCCCGGCGGCGTTTCTCGGCTGGACCCATCGGCTTCCCGAAGCCGACGACTGACTTTCCCCGCCGCCGTTCCCTCGGGGCGAAGGGTGTAACCGAACGAGCGTTAGAGTGTGGTCATGGTTCTGCGCGCGTGGGCCGAAGACATCACGGCCCCGATCGAGCGCGTCACGGCGGCCCTGAGTCGTCTCCGTGACGACCCGACAGCCCTCGGCCCCGATGCCCTCGACGACGAGGGCTGGGTCGCGCTGCTGGGCGCCTCCGGCACCCGGCTGGAAGAACTGTGCGAACTTGCCGACACCGTCCGGGCGAGGGTCACCGATCCCGACGCCGTGACCTTCGTCGTGAACCGCAATCTGGACACCGGGGTCGCCGCCCGACTCATCTCGGATGAACGCCGCCCCGGCGAGCCCGCGCTCGCCGAGCTGGTCGGGGAGGCCGTGGAACTCGGAGCCACCGAGATCTGCATGCAGGGCCCGTTGCCCGCCGACCGGCCGGCCACCGACTACGTCCGCCTCGTCGCGGAGATCACCGATGCGGCAGACGGTCTGCACCTGCACGCGTACCGCGCTGCGGAGATCGCCGACGGTGCGGCCCGGACCGGGGTGCCGATCGTCGAACACCTCCGCCGCCTCCGCGCCGCCGGGCTCGGGTCGATCCCCGGGACCGCCGCCCAGATCCTCGACGACTCCGTCCGCGGGTTCCTGTCACCCACCGGCTCCGCACCCGCCCGCGAGTGGATCGAGGTCATCGAGGCCGCGCACGGCGTCGGACTCTTCTCGACGGCCACCATCGTCTACGGGCACGTCGAGACCCCGGAGCATCAGGTCGCGCACCTGCGGACACTGCTCGGGATCCAGCGCCGCACGGGTGGATTCAGCGAGCTGATCCTGATGCCGATGGTCGCCTCCAACACGCCGCCGCATCTGACCGCCGCCGCGACGTCGACCGCCTCGCAGCGGGAGACCCGCGCACTGCACGCGGTCGCCCGGCTGATGTCCGTCGGTCTCATCGACCACGTGCAGGTCGCCTGGACGAAGCTCGACCCCGACACCGTGGACCTGCTGTTGCGCGGCGGCGCCGACGACATCGGCGGCCTGCTGCTCGACGGTCGGCTCATGCCGGATGCCGGTCCGGAGGTGGGCCGGGTCCTCGACGCCGACACCCTCGTCGCCATCGCCGAACGCGCCGGTCGTACACCGCGTCAGCGCACCACGCGTTATGCCGAGCCGGAAGCCCATCGGTTGCTCCCGATCCCGCAGGTACGTTCGTGACGGTGACGACGACGCAGGGGGGTGAGCGGGTGGACATCGACATGTCGCAGGAGATCGATGTCGCCATCATCGGTGCCGGCTTCGCCGGTCTCGGGATGGCCACGCAACTCGCCCGTCGCGGCCGCGAATCCTTCGTCGTCCTCGAACGTGCCGACGCGGTGGGCGGCACCTGGCGCGACAATGTCTACCCCGGCATCGCCTGTGACATCCCCGCACACCTGTACTCGTTCTCGTTCCGTCCGCCGGCCGACTGGGCCTCGCGGTATCCGAGTGGGCACGAGATCCGCGACTACCTCGAGCTGACCGTCGCCGAAGAGGGCCTGGCCGAGCACATCCTGCTGAACTGCGAACTGCGGCAGGCGGCCTGGGACGAGGCCGCGGCCCGCTGGATGATCACTGCAGGCAACGGTGACGGACCGGGCCGGGCGTTCCGCGCGCGTAGTCTCGTCCTCGCCGTCGGCCGGTTGTCGGAGGCGAAGATCCCCGACATCGAGGGTCTCGGCCAATTTCCCGGTCAGGTCGTCCACACGGCGGCCTGGCACGACGACGTCGCCGTCGACGGTGCCCGGGTCGGTGTCGTGGGAACCGGTGCGTCGGCGGTGCAGCTCATCCCGCACCTGGCCGACGCCGCCGAGGAACTCGTCGTGTTCTGCCGGACCGCTCCCTACGTGGTGCCGCGCGAAGACCGCCGGTACTCGGCCGACGAACGCGCCGCCCTACTCGATCCCGAGGTCGCCGGCGAGGTCCGCCACCGGCTCCTCACCGAGGCCGACGGGGCGTTCCGGCAGCGACTCGGCCTCCACCCCGACATCGACGAGATCCGGGCCCGCGCCCGCAACCATCTCCACGAGCAGGTCGACGATCCGGAGCTGCGTGACCACCTGACACCGGGTTACGAAATCGGTTGCAAGAGAATCCTTCTCAGCGACGACTTCTATCCTGCGTTGCAGCGGCCGAACGTGGTGTTCGAGCCGAGTGCGCTGGAGTCCATCACCGAGTCCAAGGCCACCGCGCGCAGCGGACGCACCTTCGACCTCGACCTCCTCGTCATGGCAACGGGTTTCGAGTCCGCGCGTCCGCCGGCCGCGAGCCGGGTCGTCGGCCGCGCGGGACTGCACCTCGCCGAGCACTGGTCATCGGGCATGACCTCGTATGCCTCGACCGTCGTCAGCGGATTCCCGAACATGTTCGTGCTCGACGGGCCGAACGCGGCGCTGGGCCACAACTCGGCGATCTACATGATCGAGACGCAGCTCGACTACGTGCTCGGTGCGCTGGAGTTCATGGGCGACACCGACGTCCGGGCACTCGAGGTCTCGGCCGAGGCTGAGGCCGCCTACACCCGCGAGATCGACGAGCGCAGCGCGTCGACCGTGTGGCTGACCGGTTGCGACAGTTGGTATGTCGACCCCGACAGCGGGCGGTTGACGCTGCTGTGGCCGGGGACGGCGGCGTCGTTCCGAGAACGCAACGGCACCTTCGACCCGTCCCCGTATCTGACCGGCGAACCGAACGCGACCACCGATTCCGAACTCGCAGAGGGACAGTGATGACCGAACCGGCCACCATCGCGGCGGCATTGTCCGCCGCCCGCGCACGCACACCGATCGGGATCGACGACGCCGTTGCGTTGTTGTCCTGTGCCGGTGACGATCTGGCCGAGTTGCAGTCCATCGCCGGGCAGATCCGGGACGAGGGACTCGAGGCGGTGGGCCGGCCGCGGCAGGTCACGTACTCGCGCAAGGTGTTCATCCCGCTGACCCGACTGTGCCGCGACAAATGCCACTACTGCACCTTCGTCACCGTGCCGGGCAAGCTCGCACGCGCAGGCGAGGGAATGTACCTCGAGCTCGACGAGGTCGTCGACCTCGCCCGCCGCGGGGCCGAACTCGGTTGCAAGGAGGCACTCTTCACCCTCGGGGACCGACCCGAGGACCGTTGGTCGCAGGCCGGTGACTGGCTCAGGGAGCGCGGCTACGCCTCGACGCTGGACTATGTGCGAGCGGCGGCGGTGGCGGTGCTGTCCGAAACCGGTCTGCTGCCGCACCTGAACCCGGGCGTGATGAGCCTCGAGGAGCTCCGGCATCTGCGCCCGGTGGCGCCGTCGATGGGCATGATGCTCGAGACCACCTCGCGCCGTCTGTTCACCGAGAAAGGGCAACCGCACTACGGCAGCCCCGACAAGGACCCGCTGGTCCGCATGCGGGTGCTGCGCGATGCGGGTACGGCGCGCGTCCCGTTCACCACTGGCATCCTCGTCGGGATCGGCGAATCACTGTACGAGAGAGCCGAATCGCTGCTGGCGATCGCCGACGTGCACGCCCGGGGCGGACACATCCAGGAGGTGATCGTGCAGAACTTCCGCGCGAAGCCCGACACCGCGATGCGCTCGACCCCCGACGCGGAGATGACCGAATTCCTCGCGGCCGTGGCCGTGGCCCGCATCGTCTGTGGACCGCACATGCGCATCCAGGCGCCGCCGAACCTGGTCTCGCCCGCGGAATGCGCCGCGCTGATCGCCTCCGGGGTCGACGACTGGGGCGGTGTGTCGCCGTTGACCCCCGATCACGTCAACCCCGAACGCCCGTGGCCCAACCTCGACGCCCTCGCCGCACGCACCGCGGAGTCGGGTTTCGTTCTCACCGAACGGATCACGGCGCAGCCGCGGTATGTTCTCGCCGGCGACGACTGGATCGACCCGGCACTGGCGCGCCACGTGTCGGCGCTCTCGGACCCGGCAACCGGGCTGGCCGTCGACACCCGCCCCGCGCCACGGCCCTGGCCCGCCGTCGCCTGAGCCGCGCAGGGTCGCACACCGCGAGCGGTGATCAGTCGAGGAACGGGGCGAGTGCCTCGTAGCCGCCGATCACGTCGGTCGCCCGGTGCAGCCCGAGGTCCTGCAACGCCGCTGCGGCGAGACTCGACGTGTAGCCCTGAGAACACAGGATGATCCACCGCACGTCGTGATCGATCGCCTGTGGAATCCGTGCATCACCGGCCGGATCGCATCGCCACTCGAGGACGTTGCGTTCGATCACCAACGCTCCCGGTGCCTCGCCCTCCTCGGCGCGCTGCGCGGCGGGCCGGATGTCGACGAGGACGGCGCCGGCCGCGAGTTCGTCGGGCACCGTCGCGGCGTCGATCCGCTCGAGGCGTGCACGCGCGTCGGCGAGGATCTCGTCGATGGTGCGGGGCGTCGGCCTGCCGTCGCTCATTCGGGTTCGTCCGTGAGGACGGTGCGTGTACGACGCAGATGACCGCCGTCGGCGACCTCGTAATAGGACATCGCGGTCAGTGGCGGGGAGTAGGCATGGACGCTCAGCGTGGGGCCGGTGACGGCGAGCGGACCGCCCGATTCGGGGTGCGCGGGCGCTGGGTTCTGCACGACATCGTGTACCCATCCGAGTGGGAAGGCGGCCTGGTCGCCGGCGTCGAAAACGCGCACGGCCAGATCGTCTCCGGTCCACCGGTACTCGCGCAAGGACCCCGACAGGACGGTCAGCGCGCCGAGCGAGCCGGCGTGGTCGTGCAGTTCGGTGGCCTGCCCGGGTGTCCAGCTGATCAGCCAGACGTCGAGATCGTCGTCGGCGAAGAGTCGCGTCGACCACCGTCGTCGGGTATCGAACTCGGCGGGCAGCAGCGCATCGTGGCGGCCGTCGAGGACGTCGGCGACGCCCTGGTCGGTGATGCGGAGCAGGTCGGCGGGTCGGAGGTGCGTCGGCAGATGGGTCCGTGGGCGCGGGGCGTCGGCCGCCACCCGCGTGCGGATGGTGGGCGTGAGGTGCTGCGAGCGGAGGAAGGCCGACGTGGTGCGGGCAAGGGTCGAGGTCATGAGGAGATCCTTGAGGGGAGTGGACGTGCGGGTCGGAACCGAGGTCAGCGACAGCACATACACATGGCCCGCGACGCCGGCTCGAGCCCCGACACAGCCCACAGGCCGGTGAGAGGGCGCCCCACAGCGACCGAATTCACGACGAACATGCCGACGAGAATGCCCAACAGGTCGAGGCTCGTCGAAAATTGTCGGCACAGTGAGCGAAAGTCGCCGGTTGCGTGTCCCAGGTCATGTCGGTTGTCACACCGCCGTAACCCAGGAATTCGCTCGTGACTGCGGTGGTGTCGATAGTCGTGACCGTATCCGGTCCCGACACGAGGTGGCACATGATGAATTCATCAGCTACGACTATCACCGCACAATGCACTGAGCGAGAGAACGATGCAGATCGGGCGGGCGATTCGACTGCGAGTGCGCACGCTGACTCCGCGACCATATCCGAAGCTCTCCTATCCGGTTCGCCTGTGATCGTCACAGGACACGGCAACGCCGGACTCGAGGCCCAGATCTGTTTCGCAGGTGAGTCGTTCGGAGCTGACGCCGCCGCATTCCTGGTGCGTCACACGTCGGGATTCGTGCTCGCAACGGTCCCGACAAATGTCATGACGCGCGCAGGGTTGATGCTGATGAGACCCGGGTTCGAGCGGGACAGTGGTCGGTTCTGTGTTGCAGTCGATGCTTCCTCGGGAATCACGACCGGTATCTCCGGGGCAGATCGTGCCCACACGGTAGGTCTCCTCGCCGATCCCGGAGCACGAGCAGAGCATTTCGTGCGGCCCGGCCATGTGGTCCCCATCGCTGTCGGTGGTGCTTTCAGTGCCGCCCGATGGTCGATCTATGACTCAATCTGGGCAATGAGTTCGTCTGCGGGACTGAGCGGGGTCGTGGCTACGGCGTCGGTCGTCAATGGAATAGAAGAACTGGATGCGGAGTTCCTGTCCGCCTTTGCGCGACGTCTCGGAATCCAGGTGGTCGATGTCAGTGATCTCGGCCGGGATCATCGCAACTTCGTGTCGGCGTCGGCGTCGGCGGCGCAGGACTCGTGAACAGTTCGGCCCCCTCGTCTGAACGGCAGCATCAGCCGAAGGTAACTACGATCGAACGTAGCGCCACAAACAATGGTTGTGCTCATACAAATTCTAATTCGGGAGGGTTGGCGGTGGAAACATCGGCGATACATTACGTACCCCTCCTGGAAACGCTTTCGGTTCTCGGGCAGTCCCAGAGCATCAGCCAGGCCGCCGATCGTCTCAACATGACCCAGCAGGCTGTGTCGGCTCGAATCAAACGTCTCGAGCGTTCGGTCGGCCAACAACTCGTGTCGCGAACCCGCTTCGGTTCAGTGCTCACCCCGGCGGGCGTCACCCTTGCCGGGATGGCGGAGGAATTGCTCGGAGTCGTCGAACGAATCGACACGACGATGGGCTCCTTACGGGGTGGCGACCACGCGGTCGTGCGCGTCGCGGCCAGCCTGACTGTCACCGAGTACCTCTTCCCGCGCTGGCTCGTTCAGCTCCGCGAACTGTTCGGAGACGCCGCGGCTGTCACAGCCGCGAACAGCAGCACGGTGTTCGAACTCGTGCGCAGTGGTGGGCACAACCTGGGCTTTGTGGAAACGCCGGATCTGCCAGGTGATCTGCGCAGCCGGAAGGTATCGCGGGATGAGCTGGTCCTGGTCGTCGCGCCCAGCCATCCGTGGGCCTCGGGGCATCGGACCGGGGCAGACGCCGGAGGTGTCTCGCTCGCCCAGCTCGCCGCGACTCCGCTGGTGACGAGAGAGATCGGATCGGGTACACGGCTCAGCTACGAGCGCATGGTTCAGTCACGGCTGCCCGGGACCGCGATCGCACCTCCCGCGTTGGAACTCCCGACGAACGCGGCCGTCAAGACCGCGGTGATCGGAGGGACCGGTCCCGCTGTGCTCAGCGTGCTCATTGTGCGAGACGACATCGAGTCGGGCCGCATGCAGGTGATCCCGATCAAAAACACACGCTTGATCCGCAACATCACGGCCGTGTGGTCGCCGCGGAACAATGCCCTCACCGAGCCTGCCCGACACCTTCTCGAGGTTGCGGAACGACGCGGTTTCAGACGGTGATCCGCGGCCGGTAACACATCCGCAACACCTCGATGTGTGCCGACCCCAGCACTTGCCCTACAAACAGGGGGCGCCTCGGGCGCGACGAGATCTGGCTCCTCTCAACGGATCACGCATCGCCCCGGTCGCACCCGTCCGTCATCGGCGACGCACCGGGTCCATACATCAACCAGGTGAACACTTCGACGACTCGGCATCGGAGCCCAGGCGTCGACAGACACCACACCCACCATGGGAACGCTTATGACACTGTCACCAGAGCTTGGCTACTGCCTGCTCATCGGGCTCGGAGCATGCCTGTTGGCAATCGCGCTCGTTGTGAAGAAGCTCGTACACGACACCGGAGATTTCATCGTCGCCGGCCGTCGCGTCGGATTCGGCTTCGGAGTCGGATCGATCATCGCAGTGTGGACCTGGTCCATGGCGGTGATGATGTCCTCGGCTCAAGCTTTCAGCTTCGGTACCAGCGGACTGCTGTGGTTTGTCGTTCCGAACGGACTCGCGGTCATGCTGATGATCCCGTTCGCCGTTCTCCTCCGCCGCCGGATGCCGGAGGGTTACACGATCGTCGAGTTCATCCGGAAACGGTTCGACAATCCGTTGGTCGCGAGCCTGATGCTCGTCGTGATGATCGCCATGATCATCTGCGAGATCCTGATCAACCTGTTCGGGATCGTGCTGGTCATGGATGTGGTCTTCGGGTTACCGGCCACCGCGGTTCTGGTGGTCGCGCTGATCGTCGTCACCGTGTACTCGTACTTCGGCGGTATCTGGACATCGGCGATCACCGGAGCACTCTGCACCCTGGGGACGACCGTTCCTGCGGCGCTGGTCGTCCTGTATGTCCTCGGCAAGGCCGGCGGCGCCGAGGCCGTGTTCAGCAAGGTCGGCGAGGCCGACCCGCAAAATTTGGAACCGTTCGCCCCCGCCGCGGCGGTGAGTTTCGGTATCACCCTGGCACTCGGCCTGCTCGCCTCGACAATGGCCGACCAGACTTTCTGGCAGAAGGCATGGTCGATGAAGCCAAAGACCATGGCTCGCACCTTCCTGTGGGCGGGCCTGTGGTTCTATCCGATTCCGTTGACGCTCGGTCTGCTGGGCCTGGTGGGCATCTCCATGGGCGTCAGCGCCGACGACCTCGGTGCCAACGGTGCCGGAGCGATCGGGCCCTATGTGGTGACGCACATGGGTCTGCCCGTGATCATCATCGTCCTCTACGTGATGATCATTCTGCAGGCGTGCTACTCCACCGTCGACGGAGCATTTTCCGCGCTGTCCTCGCTGGTGGCCACAGACATCGTCCGCCGCCGCTGGCCGTCCATGTCGGACCGCAACCTCCTGAAGATCACCAAGGCGAGCATCGTCGCCGGCGGAATCATCGGCGGTGTGGTCGTTCTCGCGAGCAGCGACTACATCACGACCGTCAACACGATCTACTTTTTCAAGGCTTCGCTGATCGTTCCGCTGGGCGCCGCGATCTTCTGGCGTCGGATGAACGCATGGGCCTTCATTCTCGGAGTCTTGGTGTCGGCGGCGGTGGGCTTCTATGTCCGTGAGACCGTGAACGAATTGGCTGGTACCGCAACGCTTATCGGTCTTTCGATCCTCATCGTCGTCACCGTCAGCCTGATGACGAAAACGAACTATGACTTCAGCCGCCTCGACAAGGGTGGCGACCGACTTGCCGCCGGCGAGTCGGAAGACCTCATCGGCTCGAGTGCTTCGGAGGCGCAGTCATGACACTCTTCTGGATTGCCGTACCCGTCGCGATCATAATCGCGGTTCTCTACGTCTCGCACATGATCACCGAGTTCCGTCGCTTGCGGTCGAGCACCGGCGACGATGTGGCCGCGGAACCGGTGAGTGCGGTCGGATCGTTTGCGGTCAAAGCGTTTGGGGGAGTGGCGGCTTCCACGGGCTGTCTCCTTATCATCAGCTATACCAGCTGGGGCTGGTATCTCCTGCCTGCGCTGAGCATGGGCAGTGCCGTCGCGGTCATCTCGGCGTTCCGGGTCGACGCGAAATCCCAACCCTCGGAACCCAAAACGACCGAGACGACCGAAATCGTCACCGTCGAGCCGTAGGAGAGTGCCGAAGCTTTCCGGCGGCACACTCTTTCCATCCACTCAGAAATTGAGGAGCGACAAAGATGTCCAAGAATATCCACCTGCTGGGATTCATCCAGAATGGCGTCAACAGCCACGCGACCGGAATGTGGCGTCATCCGCGTGACAAGGTCAATTGGAAGTTCACGGACCCGGAGTACTGGGAGCACATGGCCCGTGTCATGGAGCGTGGCCTGTTCGACGGCGTGTTCATCGCTGATGAGCTCGCGCCCTACAACACCTACCAGGACAGCTCGGACGCAACGGTGAAGTACGCCGTGCAGTGCCCGACCCATGAACCCTCGACGATCGTCCCGATCATCACCGGAGCGACGGAGCACCTGGGCGTGGGCGTCACGCTTTCGACGGCATTCGAGCACCCGTACTCGATGTGCCGGCGTCTTTCGAGTCTCGACCACCTCTCGGGAGGACGCGTGGCCTGGAACGTGGTCTCGTCGTACTCGAAGAGCGAGTGGGACGCATACGGCCAGGAGATGGCACCTCGCGGCGATCGCTACGACCGCCTCGAGGAGTACATGGAGGTGTGCTACAAGCTCTGGGACTCGTGGGAGCCCGACGCGATCATCGCCGACGCCGAGAGCGGCATCTACGCGGACCCGGACAAGGTCGCGGTCGTCGACCACAAGGGTGAGTACTACCAGTGTCGTGGCCGGCACTTCGTCGCGCCGTCCCCCCAGGGCCGTCCGGTGCTGTGGCAGGCGGGCGGGTCTCCTCGCGGTCGCGACTTCGCCGCCAAACATGCAGAGGCGATCTTCGCGGTGCATCCGAACATCGAGCGTATGAAGGAGTACACCTCCGACCTGGATGCCCGAGTGGTGACGTTCGACCGTGCGCCCGGTGATGTGAAGTACTTCTTCGGCGTCCAGACCGTTGTCGCCGAGACCCACGACGAAGCCGTCGCGAAGTACGAGCGCATCAGGTCGTGCATCCCGCTCGAGGGTGCGCTGGCCTGGATCTCGGGACACTTCGGTCTCGACTTCTCCACGATCGATCTCGAAGACTTCGTGCAGGACATCGAGGTGCCGGGGATCCAGGGTCTGTTCGAATCCATCCTGTACGCCAAGGGTGGCGAGCCCGTCACGGTTCGTGAGGCTGCGCAGATCTACGCGATGGGGATGGGTATGCCGGTTCTGGTGGGAACTCCGGCGGAGATCGCCGACCAGCTCGAGGCATACACCGACGAAGGCGGCGCAGACGGGTTCATGCTGATCGCGACCTATACGCCGGGTTGCTATGAGGAATTCGTCGACATGGTTGTTCCTGAGCTCCAGCGGCGCGGGCGCTACCGCACCCAGTACACCGGGGTCACGCTCCGCGACCACCTCCTGGAGTCTTGACCGCGGCCGACACCCTGCCCGAACCTGTCCCGAGCTCTACGAGCCGTTCCGCCGGTTTCATGAATCTGCTGCGAGCAGCCGGATTCCTGGCGGCCGGGGTGTGCATCGGAACGTATCTCCACACCCAGATCAGCGTGTTCGGCACGCTGACCTGGTCTGTGGTGATCGGCATCGCGATGGCCAATCTCGGTCTGGTGCCGGAGAACCTCGGTGACAGTCTTGCGAAGGCGACGAAGATGACGCTCCGATCCGGTGTCGCCTTGCTGGGGTTCTCCTTGCCTCTGCAGGCCGTCGCGAGTCTCGGTTGGGGAGTAGTCACGACCGCGGTCCTCAGCACGGTTATCACGTTCGTCGTCATGGTCTGGCTGGGCAGACGGCTGAACATCGCCCCGTCTGGTTCCATCCTCATCGCCGCCGGCACGTCGATCTGTGGCGCCTCGGCGATCGCAGGGGTGCGTGACCAGACCGACGCGGACGACAACGATGCAGGCCTCGCGATCGGACTGATCACCTTGTTCGGAACCGCGGTCATGTTCGCCTGGCCGCTCCTGCAGCCGGTGCTCGGGCTCGGCGACCGTGGCTACGGCATCGTGGTCGGCTCGAGCACTCATGAGGTCGGCCAGGTGGTGGCGGCGGCGAGTACAGCCGGGTCAGTGGCGTTGGGGGTGGCGATCCTGGTCAAGCTCACCCGGGTCGTCCTCCTCGCGCCGATCGTTGCGACGATCGGTGTGCTCCGCTGGAAGTGGCCGTCGGTGCTCGGCTTCGAGGAGTCAAGTCAGGCGGATGCTGATGGCACTCGTAAACGGCCCCCACTGATCCCACTGTTCGTGATCGCGTTTCTCGCGTTCGCGGGGATTCGGTCGACCGGAGTGCTGCCCGCCGGCTTTCTCGACGTCGTCGAGACCTGGCAGACGGCGATCCTCGCCGGCGCGATGTTCGGACTCGGGGCCGGCGTGAATCTCCGGACCCTGTTCCGCTCCAGCTGGCGTCCGGTGCTTCTGGCCTTCACCGGCACGGCACTCATTTCCGGGTTGTCTCTCCTCGGCGTCTTCGTTCTCGTTCGGTGACCCCATCGGGGCCGAGCGCCGGTCCATCACCTGTGTTCGGCGCCGAGTTCCCACACTTCACTCTCACAAGACAAGGAAGAACCGTGTCTCAAGTCGATGACATTCCATGCCATGCCGTGCCGGGCACATTCGGCGATTCTGCCAGTGTGATGGCGTCTGCCCGTTCACATTCCATTGAGATCACGACCGCGTTCAGTGCCTTCCCGGCGGCTGTCGGCGCGCTGTGTGCGGTCGTTGACGGTGAGCCGCGAGGTCTGGCGGCCACGTCGTTGGCGGTGGGTGTGTCCTATGCGCCACCAATGGTTTCATTCTCCGTCCGCAACGAGTCCACGACATGGCCGATCCTCAGCCGGGCAGACCGGATCGGCATCTCCGTTCTCACCGAGGATCAGGGGCCCGTGTGCCGCAAGCTCGCCGGTCAGGATGGCGACCGCTTTGCGGGGCTGGACACGACTGTCACTCCGGGCGGTGCGCTTTTCGTCAATGACGCGTCGACGTGGATGGAGTGCGCGATTGCCGGCACTGCACCGGCCGGTGATCACACAATCGTCACCTTTGAGGTGCTGTCCGTCGGCCATGAACGTGCGGCGTCGCCGCTGATCTTCCGGAACAACGGATTCCTCCGACTCCAGTAGCCGTCGACGCGAAACGGCGGCTGTACTCCGAGGTGGTCGACCGCATCGCCGAGTTCGAGATTCCGCGCGATCACGTGACCGTGATCGTCCGGGACCTGCCGACCGAGAGCTGGGGCGTCCGCGGCGGGCAGGCCGCCTGCGACGTCGACCTCGGATTCGATGTGGACGTGTGACTCGCTCACGACGTGATTCTCGTTACAACAGGGCGTCCTGCGCGCTCTGGAGCCGGGGGTGATTTCGTCGTGGGCACCACCGGGGCGGATACTGTGGGTTGCGGTTCGACCAGCCCTCGGATCGCACCGGTGCCGATGCCGGAGAGTTGTTCGACGCCGAACCGCTCATCCGCCTCGCGCCGACAACGATCTTCCTAGCGAAGGAGTGAGTGGTGACCTACATCATCGCGGAGCCTTGCGTCGACGTGTTGGACAAGGCCTGCGTGGAGGAATGCCCCGTCGACTGCATCTACGAGGGTGGACGCATGCTCTACATCCAGCCGGATGAGTGCGTCGACTGTGGTGCGTGCGAGCCGGTGTGTCCGGTCGAGGCGATCTTCTACGAGGATGATGTTCCCGACGAGTGGGAACCGTACGTCAGCGCGAACGCCGACTTCTTCGACGATCTCGGCTCGCCCGGCGGCGCGAGCAAGGTCGGCAAGACCGACGCCGACCCGGCCTTCATCAAAGCTCTGCCGCCGATGAACGCCGAGGACTGACCGAGACGCGCCATGGGGAACCCGCAGTGAGCACCCCGGTGTCCCGTGCAGCAGCGCCGCTTCGCGTGTCGACGACACGTGTGAGCCGGCGCCTGCCCGACTTTCCGTGGGACACGATCGCCGACGCCAAGGCCGCCGCACGTGCACACCCCGACGGCATCGTCGACCTCTCCGTCGGCACCCCGGTTGACCCGGTCCCGCCGCTGATCCGCGAGGCGCTCGCCGACGCCGCGGAGTTCCCCGGATACCCGACGACGACGGGTACCACCGAACTGCGCGAGGCGGCTGCGGAGTCGCTGACGCGGCGTCACGGGGTCACCGGTCTCGACCAGTCCGGAATCCTGCCGGTCATCGGGACCAAGGAGGCCATCGCCGGTCTGGCGTCGACTTTCGGGCTCGGGCCCGCTGACGACGTGGTCATCCCCGAGGTCGCCTATCCGACCTATGAGGTCAGTGCGCTGCTCGCGGGTGCGCGCGCGGTGCGCGCCGACTCGACCATCGCGCTCGGCCCGATGAACCCGGCGTTGATGTTCATCAACTCGCCGTCGAATCCGACGGGCAAGATCCTGGGTCTCGACCATCTGCGCAAGGTGGTCGGCTGGGCACGTGAACGGGGCACCGTGGTGGTCTCCGACGAGTGCTACCTGGGTCTGAGCTGGGAGGGGGAGCCGCCGCTCTCCGTTCTCGACCCGCGTGTGTGCGACGGCGACCACACCGGCCTGCTCGCCGTCCACTCGTTGTCGAAGATCTCCGATCTCGCGTCGTACCGGGCGGGCTTCTTCGCCGGCGACACCGACCTCATCGCCGAGCTGCTCGCCGTCCGCAAGCACGCGGGCCTCATGCTGCCGTTCCCCATCCAGGGCGCGATGACCGCAGCGCTGCGCGACGATGCCCACGTCGACGAACAGCGTGAGCGCTACGCGGCCCGGCGCCGCACGCTGCTCGCCGCTGTCGAGGCGGCGGGTTTCCGCGTCGATCACTCCGAGGCCGGCCTGTACCTGTGGGCCACCCGGGACGAGCCGTGCCGCGACACCGTCGCGTGGTTGGCGGAACGCGGAATCCTCTGCGCGCCAGGCGATTTCTACGGACCTGTCGGCCACCGGCACGTTCGGATGGCGTTGACTGCCACCGACGAGCGCATCCGCAGCGCCGCCGACCGCCTGGTTGCCTGACCGCGTCGTACCGGCCAGGCGGGGGCTAGAGCAGCACCCCCGGTGAGGCCGGGCTGAACGAGCTCGGTTCCGTCACCGGCGCCGAGAGCATCCCGGCGGCCGCATCGGTGAGGAAACCTCCGAAGGCGGCCCATTGGGGATCGGTCTTCCCGGCTGCGATCGCCGCCTCGTACTCAGCGCACACGTCGACGACCATGCGCGCCAGAATCCAGATGCGTCCCCGGATGACGTCCCCGGGCAACCAGGACATCTGGTGTGCGATCGCGGTCACCATCTCGTCGACCACCGAATCGGCTTTGGCGACCTCGGCGACCAGGGTGGCGAGTGCGGGCACATCGCGCGCCTGGAGCACGAATCGCGCGCGCCACGTCGGCAACGGCAGGCCGTCGAGGGTTTGCGTGACCGGCTGGATGAGGCACCGCAGCAGGTCGGCGATGAGTGGTTCGGCGGGCAATGCGGCCATCATCTCCGCACGCAGCGAACGCGTCCGCTGGGTGTGGCGCTCGACGAGCTCGCGGAGCATCGCCTCGCGGCCGCCGAAGTGGTAACTGACCGCCGAGTGGTTCGCGTTACCCGCGTGCACGCAGATCCGCCGGTTGGACACCGAGTCGATCCCTTCCGTGGCGAAGAGTTCCTCCGCCGCGTCCAGTAGCGCGCGACGTGCCTGGTCGCCGTGTCGTCCCATCGGGTCGCCGCCTTGTTCTCGTCATCGCTGGTGTCCGCTGGTGGTGTCCGCGGGTGTGCTCGTCGTGCCCGCGCTGTCTCGCCGCAGAGAGCCTACGACGAAGATCACTCGGTACTGCGTTCATCATTTTAAGACAAGTGGCGTAAATTATGGAAGTCGCCGCGAACTCGTAGGTGCCAGTGTCCCGTGCCGTCGAAGGTGCGCGGTCGGCGAGTGCGAGCGGCCCCTTTTCCGAACATCCAGGAGGTTCTGTGGCCACGCCCTCACCGGCCCACACCGACAAGTCCGACGACACGGTCCCGGCGCACGACGCCACCGAGGCCGAACTCGAAGCCGCCAAACAGGCGCGCAAGATGAAGATCGGGCGTTACGGCTTCGCGTTCGTGTTCCCGTTCCTGATGGTGGTCATGATGATCACCGGCTACCTCGGGTCCATGCACGACCCGCAGCCCAACGACATGCCGATCGCCGTGGCCGGCTCGACGCCGGACGCCGAGCGGTTCGTGGCTACGCTGGAGAACGCCGACGCCGATGCCGTGGACATCCGGGTGGTCGACTCCGCGGAGACCGCGCGCCAGCTGGTCGTCGACCGCGAGGCCTCGGGTGCCGTCGTGCTGCCCACCGCAGTCGACGACACCTCGGCGACCGTGTACACCGCAGGCTCTGCCGGTGCCTCCCAGGCGACGGCGGTCACCGGACTCGTGGCGCCGCATCTTGGGGCGGAGGGATTGCGGATCCAGTCCGAGGATCTGGTGCCGCTGCCGGCCGAGGATTCGTCCGGACTGGCGCCGATGTTCATGGTGACCGCCCTGATCCTCGCCGGCTACATGCCGCTGAGTCTGCTGCTGTCCTCGGCCCCCGAGCTTCTGCGGCTGCGCCGCATCGTGCCGATCCTGGCGGTGTGGTCGGGTCTCGCCAGCCTGCTGACCTGGATCATCGCCGGACCCGTCCTCGGTGCAGCGCAGGGCAGCGCCTGGGAGGTGCTCGGCATCGGCTGGCTGGCCGTATTCGCGGTCGGCGCGGTCCTGCTGTTCCTCACCAGGATCCTCGGTCCGCTCGCGGTCCTGGCGGGCATGCTGTTCCTGATGGTGCTGGGCATCCCGGCGTCGAACATGGGTATGTCGGTCTACACGATGCCCGGCATTTTCCCGTGGTTACACGGCTTCCTGCCGACGCCGGCAGCGGGCGAGGCGTTCCGCTCGGTCATGTACTTCGGCGGCAACGGCGTCGGGGGACACCTCCTGGTCCTCGTGATCGGTGCTGTGCTGGCGCTGGCCGCAGTCGCGGGGATCGACGCCGTGAAGCGCCGCCGCAACCACGAAGAACCTCAGCAGTCGATGGTGTCGATGACCGGTGGCGTCAAGCCGCCCAAGACCTGGGTGCGGTACGCCCTCCTCGCGTTCTTCCCGCTGGCGATGGTCGTGATGATGTTGTCGGCGATGCTCGGCGGGATGGGCGAACCGACCCCGCGTGACATGCCCGTCGCGGTCGTCGGCTCGTCGGAGGCGCAGGCCGAGCAGGCCAGGAACGGTTTCCAGAGCAGCATGCCGGGCCTGTTCGAGCTGACCGCGACGACCTCTGCCGACGATGCGGAAGCGGCCGTGCGTGACCGGCAGATCGTGGCCGCCTACGTCCTGCCGTCGGCGGAGAACCCGTCGGCAACCCTGATCACCAACGGTGCTGCGGGTATGAGTGCGCAGCAGGTCGTGCAGACGGTGTTCGGGCAGGTCGCCCAGAGCCAGGGGATGACGCTGAACATCACCGATCTCACCCCGCTTGATTCCGAGGACTCGGTGGGCACCGTCAGTCTTTATCTCGCGATCGGCTGGATCATGTCCGGCTTCCTGCTCATCATCGTGTTGGCCAATGCGGCACCGGATCTCATGCGCAAACGGATTCTGGTCCCGATCATGGCCGGCTGGTCGGCCTTCATGTCGGTGGCGCTGTGGGTGATCGCCGATCTCATCGTCGGCGCGATCGACGGCCACTTTCTGCCCCTGTTCGGGCTGGGGCTCGCGGCCATCTTCAGCACCGCGCTGTTCACCACGGTGTTCACGCGGATGATCGGGCTCCTCGCGGTGCTGCCGGTGGTGGCGGTGCTCATGTTCCTCGGGGTTCCGGCCTCGGGCGGCGGGCTGTCGGTCTACATGACGCCGGACATCTTCCGGTTCCTGCACGACGTGCTGCCGTTGCCTGCGGCGGTGGAGTCGGCGCGGTCGATCCTGTACTTCGGTGGAGACGTCACCTCGACACACCTGCTGACGTTCGGGATCTGGGCGGTGGCATCGTTCGCCGCACTGTTGATCCTCGACCGGTTCTTCGCCCGGCCGCCGCAACCGATCCCGGGGCAGCCGGTGTCCCAGGACGCGGTCGGCGAGAAGGCCGCGGAGGCCGACGACGCCGAACACGCGACGGCATCACGATAGCCACGTAGCCAGACGCACGAAGGGTGCCGGACGATGACTCGTCCGGCGCCCTGTGTGTCCCAAACTGTATGTCCCAGGCTGTTATTCGGCCCCGCGTCCGCTCTTGTTCTGCAACCGGTCGATCTCCTCGGATGCCTGGGCCTTGGTGAGGTCGGCGGAGATGGTCTCGCCCGCCTCACGCGCGAGCGTGTCGAGGTAACTGCGCTGAGCGCCGGTCATCGGCTCGTCGCCCGTCACCCAGTCGTCGGGATCCTTCTCCGTGCTGTTGCCGGCACCGGCGCCGAGAACGTCCTCGCCGCCCAGCGTCGAACTGTTGTTCGATGTACTCATGAGGCCACAATACGACCGAATCGGCGATCCGGCCAGTCCCACGGCGCGGATCAGTCGTTCTTGTGCAGCGTCTCGTTCAGGGCGATGCCGTCGCCCTTCCACGGCACGACCTCGACCGCGCCGGTCAGGCTGTTGCGACGGAACAGCAGGTTCGACTGACCCGAGAGATCGCGAGCCTTGATCTGGGTGCCGTCCGGACCGGTCACCTTGGTGCCGGCGGTGACGTACAGGCCGGCCTCGATGACGCAGTCGTCGCCGAGCGGGATGCCGCAGCCTGAGTTCGCGCCGAGCAGGCAGCGCTTGCCGAGGGAGATGATCTCCTTGCCGCCACCGGAGAGCGTGCCCATCGTCGACGCGCCGCCGCCGATGTCGGAGCCGTCGCCCACGACGACACCCGCCGAGATGCGACCCTCGACCATCGACGACCCGAGAGTGCCTGCGTTGAAGTTCACGAAGCCCTCGTGCATCACCGTGGTGCCGGCGGCCAGGTGGGCGCCGAGACGGATGCGGTCGGCGTCACCGATGCGGACGCCGCCGGGGACGACGTAGTCGACCATGCGCGGGAACTTGTCGATCGAGTACACGGTGACCGGACCGCGGGCGCGCATCTTGGCGCGCACCGACTCGAAGTTCTCGATCGCGCACGGACCGTGATTGGTCCAGACGACGTTGGTGAGCATCCCGAAGATGCCCTCGAGGTTCGCGCCGTGCGGCTCGATGAGCCGGTGGGAGAGCAGGTGGAGTCGGAGGTAGACGTCGTAGGCGTCGACCGGGGCGACCGACAGGTCGGCGATGCCGGTGCGGACCGCGACGGTCTTGACGCCGCGGGCCTCGTCGACACCGACCAGTTCGCGCAGTTCCGCCGGTGTCGACTCCTCGTCGAGGACGACGGTCTCGGCGGTCTCGACGCCGTCGAGTTCGGGTGCGGGGAACCAGACGTCGAGCACGACTCCCGGAGTCGACCCCCCGTCGATCACCGTTGCGATGCCAGTTGCGTGTGCGCCAGTAGTTGTCACGGCACCCGAGTCTAGGCGATCGGCCCGGGTGAACGACGCCGCGCCTCCCGCCGCCCGCCGCCGTCGGCGCATCGGGGCCGACGGGTGCCCGCCCGTCATCCGAATGGCTCAAACTCCTGGTGGGGGCAGGTTCGGGGCTCGTATCGTCGCTGCCATGACCGGCCACGACCGACCTTCCCCACCCGCCCCGCGGCGCAGGCGTCGCTGGCCCTGGGTGCTCGGCGGCGTGGGCTTGCTGGTCGTCGTCGCTGTCGCGGTCGCCGCGGTGATCTTCCAGCCGTGGCTGATCTTCGTCGACACCGAGGTCGACGACGAGATCCCGGTCGCTGTGACGCCGTCGACCTCGCAGGTCGGTCAACCGCCCCCCGCCGCGCCCGTCGTGCTGTCCGAAGGCCGGCTGATCAGCCACGAGCATTCGACCTCGGGAACCGTCACGATCATCGAGAAGCCGGACGGTACACGGGTTCTCGCCATCGAGAACCTCGACACCACCACCGGACCCGACGTCCACGTCTGGTTGTCGCAGGCCGAGGTCGTCGAAGGCTTCAGCGGTTGGCGGACCGCCGCCGATCCGCCCCACGTCGACCTCGGGACGATCAAAGGCAACAAGGGCAACCAGGTCTACGAGATCCCTGCCGACGTCGACCTCGACGCCTATCCCGCGGTGTTCCTGTGGTGTGTGAAGTTCAGCGTCTCCTTCGGCGCCGCCGAGCTGGCCGCACCGAACGCCGGCTGATCCATGTCGGTGGAGCCGAACCTTGCCGGTTGAGCTTGTCGAAACCCCAGATACGGTAGGCGCGTGAGCACCGCACTCGACCTCGCCGCCGATCCCGTCGAACTGACCGCCGCCCTCGTCGACATCGAGAGCGAGTCGCGCAACGAGTCGGCCATCGCCGGTGCGGTGGAAGCGGCACTGCGCGAACAGACGACGGGCTTCGAGATCCTCCGGCACGGCAACCGGGTACTCGCCCGCACCAACCGGGGGAAGGCGCAGCGCGTCATCCTCGCCGGGCACCTCGACACCGTGCCCGTCGCCGGCAATCTGCCGTCGCGACGCGAGAGGCATCCCGAGGAGGGCGACGTGCTGCACGGCTGCGGCACCGTCGACATGAAGTCGGGCGACGCCGTGTTCCTGCACCTCGCCGCGACGCTCGAGGATCCCGCCCACGACCTGACGCTGATCTTCTACGACTGCGAGGAGATCGCCGCCGAGTTCAACGGCCTCAACGACATCGAGCGGGAACTGCCGGAGTGGCTCGCCGGTGACGTCGCCATCCTCGGCGAACCCACCGCCGGTCTCATCGAGGCGGGTTGTCAAGGGACGCTGCGCGTTCGGCTCTCGACGTCGGGAACGCGATCGCACTCGGCCCGCTCGTGGATGGGGGACAACGCGATCCACAAGCTCGGGGGAGTGCTGACCACGCTGGCCGCCTACGAGCCGCGCCGCGTCGACATCGACGGCTGCGAGTACCGCGAGGGACTCTCGGCGGTCGGGCTCGGCGGCGGTGTCGCAGGCAACGTCATCCCCGACGCCGCGCACGTCGACGTGAACTTCCGCTTCGCCCCGGACCGTTCCGTCGAGCAGGCCCTCGACCACGTCGGCGAGGTCTTCGCCGCCGACCTCGCCGACGGCACGGTCACCCTCGAGGTCACCGACGCCGCGGCCGGTGCGCTCCCCGGCCTGGCCCACCCGGCGGCCGCCGCGCTCGTCGAGGCCGCGCAGGGACGCTTCCGCGCCAAGTACGGCTGGACCGACGTCTCACGGTTCTCCGCCCTCGGCATCCCCGCGGTGAACCTCGGGCCCGGCGACCCGAACCTCGCGCATCGTCGGGACGAGCGCGTCCCGGTCGAGCAGATCCGCACGGTCACCGAGCTGCTGCGCGCGTACCTGTCCTGAGCCCGGCCGACGCCGGCCGGGAGCCGCATCGCACGCTGCTAGCGTGAGCCGCATGTCGACCGATCCGGAACCTCTCGCCACCGACTCCGCCGCTGACGACGTCTGCTACGTCGGCCCCATCCGCATGCGGCCGGAGCAGCGCGGCAAGACCACGGACCGGCGGCTTCTCGAATGGGTCGACCCGCGCGATGCGGATCGTCGCGCCGAACGCACGATGCGCGACTCGTGGCGGGTCCTGCGCATCCAGTCGGAGTTCGTCGCGGGCTTCGACGCGATGAGCGAGGTCGCCGAGGCGGTGACCGTGTTCGGCTCGGCCCGGCTGAAGCCGGATTCGCCGGAGTACGCACTCGGCGTGCGCGTGGGTCGTGCGCTCGGCGAGGCCGGCTACGCGGTGATCACCGGCGGCGGGCCCGGCGCGATGCAGGCGGCCAACCAGGGTGCGCACGAGGCGGGTGCCCAGTCGATCGGGCTGAACATCGAGCTGCCCTTCGAACAGGGCCTCAACCCCTGGGTCGACCTCGGCATGAACTTCCGCTACTTCTTCGTCCGCAAGACGATGTTCGTGAAGTACGCGCAGGCCTTCGTCTGCCTGCCGGGCGGCATGGGCACGCTCGACGAGCTGTTCGAGGCGCTCACCCTGGTACAGACCAAGAAGGTGGTGCGATTCCCGATCGTGTTGGTGGGCAGCGACTTCTGGGGCGGCCTGCTCGACTGGATGCGCGACGTGCTGGCCGCGCGCGGGATGATCTCGCCCGAGGACCTCGACCTGCTGACCGTCGTCGACGACCCGGACGACGTCGTCGCGACGATCGAGGCCGCCGCCCCGACGCAACCCGGCGTGAACCAGTCGGGAGTCGATGGCACGATTGCCCGGTGAGTGCCGTCTGTGTCTACTGTGCGTCCGGTCCCGTCGAGCAACGCTTCCTCGATCTCGCCTCCGAGGTGGGGGCGGCGCTCGCGCGTGCCGGTCACGTCGTCGTCTCCGGCGGCGGCAACGTCTCGATGATGGGTGCGCTGGTCACGTCGGCGCGCGCGGCGGGCGGCAACACCATCGGCATCATCCCGAAGGCGCTGATCGAGCGCGAGGTGGCAGACCTCGGGTCCGACGAACTCGTCATCACCGAGACCATGCGTGAGCGCAAACGCATCATGGACGAGCGTGCCGACGGTTTCATCACGCTCCCCGGGGGTATCGGAACTCTCGAGGAGCTGTTCGAGACCTGGACGGGTGGGTACCTGGGCATGCACGAGAAGCCGGTGGTCCTGCTCGATCCTTTCGATTTCTACGCGCCGCTCCTCGGCTGGCTGCGAGAGTTGTCGACAACCGGTTTCGTCTCCCAGCGGTCGTTGGATCGACTGCTGGTCACGGCCTCTGTCGACGAGGCGATCGAGTTGGCGACACAGCGGTAGAAACTTCCTACCGGCCGGTAAGGTGGCGCGGTGAGTGCGCGGGGCACTCACGACGCCCAGCGGAGAGCGGAGGCCACATGCCAGAGACCCAGCCCAAGGACGTCCAGACGGACTCGACGACAGACGGTTCGAATCAGGACACGGTGAAGACGGTCGGGGTGGGGGATCTCCTGCGCGGCGTGGCCAGGATGGCGCCACACGCGACCGGGATGATCAAGCACGCGCCGGGCCTGATCCGGCGGCCGCCGGAAGCGAAGAAGACGATCGGCTCGGTCTTCCAGAAGCATGCGAGTGCCCATCCGGACCGCCCGTTCGTCCGGTTCGAGGGCCGCACGACCACCTACGGCGAGGCCAATCGCCGGGTGAACCGTTACGCCGCAGTTCTTTCCGAGGCCGGTGTGGGCAAGGGTGACGTGGTCGCCCTGCTCTCCAAGAACAACACCACCGATCTGCTGCTGATGCTCGCGACGGTGAAGCTCGGCGCGATCGCCGGAATGCTGAACTACAACCAGCGCGGCGAGGTCCTCGAGCATTCGGTCAAGCTGCTCGGGGCCAAGGTCCTCGTCCACGACCCGGACTGTGCCGAGGCCTTCGAGTCGATCCCGGAGTCGGCGCTGCCCGACCATGTCTTCGACTTCGCCGAGTTCGACGCGGCCGCCGAGGGCAAGGCGGACACCGACCCAGAGGTCACCGCACAGCTGCCGGCCTCGACCAAGGCCTTCTACATCTTCACCTCGGGCACCACCGGGATGCCCAAGGCCAGCGTGATGAGCCACAACCGATGGCTGGCCAGCTTCTCCGGTATCGGCGGTCTCGCGGTCCGCCTGCGCCACAGCGACACCATGTACGTGCCGCTGCCGCTCTACCACAACAACGCACTGTCGGTGTCCCTGTCGTCGGTGCTCGCGTCGGGGGCATGCTTCGCGATCGGCAAGTCGTTCTCGGCGTCGAAGTTCTGGGACGACGTGATCCTCAACCGCGCCACCGCCTTCTGCTACATCGGTGAGTTGTGCCGCTACCTGCTGGCGCAGCCGGAGAAGCCCACCGATCTGCAGCACTCGGTGCACACCGTGGTCGGAAACGGGATGCGCCCCGACATCTGGGACGAATTCCGTGAGCGGTTCGGCGTGGACCGCGTTGTCGAGTTCTACGGCGCAAGCGAGCTCAACCTCGCCTTCGTCAACGCCTTCACCGTCGACAAGACGGCCGGGTTCTGCCCTCTGCCGTACAAGATCGTGGAGTACGACGAGGAGGGCAATCCCAAGCGCGACTCCGAGGGCCGACTGACCGAGGTCGGCAAGGGCGGTACGGGCCTGCTGCTCGCGCAGATCTCCAACCGGGTGCCGGTCGACGGCTACACCGACGAGGAGGAGACCGAGAAGAAGATCGTGCGCGACGCCTTCAAGGAGGGGGACTCGTACTTCAACTCGGGCGACCTCGTCCGCGATCAGGGCTTCGCGCACATCGCCTTCGTCGACCGCCTCGGCGACACCTTCCGGTGGAAGGGTGAGAACGTGGCCACCACCGAGGTGGAGGGTGCCGTCGACTCATACGACGCGGTGGCCCAGTCGGTGGTCTACGGCGTCGAGGTACCCGGCACCGATGGCCGCGCCGGGATGGTGGCGATCAAACTGCGCGACGGCGCCGACCTCGACCCGAAGCGGCTCGCCGAACACCTCTACAAGGCGCTGCCGTCCTATGCGGTGCCGCTGTTCGTGCGCATCGTCGACGACTTCGAGCAGACTTCGACGTTCAAGAACCGTAAAGTCGAACTCCGTAAGGAAGGTTATGCCGACGCCGAGGCCGATCAGGTCTACGTGCTGGTCGGCAAGGAGAAGGGCTACGTGGAGTACTACGAGGATTACCCCGACGACGTGGCAGCCGCCAAGGTCCCCAAGGGATGACCGTTTCGCCGACCCTGTGCGGTCGTCCGGTGGCCGTCGACCGTGCGCTGGTCATGGCGATCGTCAACCGCACCCCTGACTCCTTCTACGACCGTGGCGCCAGCTTCGACGACACCGCTGCACAGCGGCGCGTCGACCAGGTGGTCGCCGAAGGTGCCGACATCATCGATGTCGGCGGGGTGAAGGCAGGGCCCGGCGAAGAGGTCGACGCGATGACCGAGGCGGCTCGCGTGGTGCCGATGATCTCGTGGATCCGGGAGCGCCACCCGGATGTGCTGATCAGCGTCGACACCTGGCGCAGCGAGGTCGCCGACCAGGCGTGCGCGGCGGGGGCCGACCTCATCAACGACACGTGGGCCGGAGTCGACCCCGAGGTCGTCGCGGTCGCGGCCGAACGGGGTGCGGGGATCGTGTGTTCGCACACCGGCGGTGCCGTCGTCCGGACCCGCCCGCACCGCGTCTCCTACGGCGATTCCGTCGACGCGGTGGTGGCCGACGTGCTCGACGAGGTGACCGGGGCGGCGGAGCGGGCCCTGGCAGCGGGCGTACATCGAGACGCGATCGTTATCGACCCGACGCATGATTTTGGCAAGAACACTCACCACGGGCTCGCACTGTTACGCCGTGTAAAAGATCTTGTTAATACGGGTTGGCCAGTCCTGATGGCGCTGAGCAACAAGGACTTTGTGGGGGAGACTCTGGGTACAGACCTGGAGCAACGGTTGGAGGGAACCCTCGCCGCGACCGCTCTGGCCGCCGCCGAAGGCGCCCGGATCTTTCGCGTACACGAGGTCGCCGCCACCCGTCGTGTGGTCGACATGGTCGCTGCCATCGCGGGAACGAGACCGCCCGCCCGAACAGTCAGGGGACTTGCATGACCAAGCAGAAGCGACGTAACCCCATCGGTCGCGATAAGGCCGCCGTCTGGCCGACGCCGGCCGAGGAGCTCGGTACCAAGCGGCAGTGGTCGGCGACCCACACCTGGGAGCAGCCGGACTGGACCATCGACGAACTCGTCGCCGCCAAGGACGGACGCACCGTATCGGTGGTGCTGCCCGCCCTGAACGAGGAGGAGACCGTCGCCGACGTGATCGCCTCGATCATGCCGCTGTACGGCACGCTCGTCGACGAACTGATCGTCCTGGACTCGGGCTCCACCGATGCCACCGCCGAGCGTGCGCTCGCGGCCGGTGCGCAGGTCATCAGCCGTGAGGAGGCGGTGCCCGAGCTCGAACCCGTCAAGGGCAAGGGTGAGGTGCTGTGGCGTTCGATCGCCGCGACCACCGGCGACATCATCGCCTTCGTCGACTCCGACCTCATCGACCCGGACCCCATGTTCGTGCCGAAGATGCTCGGCCCGCTCCTGGTGAATCCGGAGATCCACTTGGTGAAGGGCTACTACCGCCGTCCGCTGCGTACCGGCGGCACCCAGGACGCCAACGGCGGCGGCCGCGTCACCGAACTCGTCGCCCGCCCACTGCTGGCCTCCCAGAAGCCCGACCTCACCGCGGTCCTGCAGCCGCTCGGCGGTGAATACGCCGGCACCCGCGAGATGCTGTCGTCGGTGCCGTTCGCGCCCGGCTACGGCGTGGAGATCGGTCTCCTCATCGACACCTACGATCGGTACGGCCTCGGCGGCATCGGACAGGTCAACCTCGGCGTCCGCACCCACCGCAACCGTCCACTCATCGAGCTCGGCGTCATGAGCCGGCAGATCGTCGGCACGCTGATGCGCCGATGCGGCATCGAGGACTCCGGCGTCGGACTCACCCAGTTCACCGCCGAGCCCGACGGCTCGTTCACGCCGCACACCACCGAGGTCTACCTCGAGGACCGTCCGCCGATGAACACCCTCCGCTCGATCGACTCCAAGGTGATGGCCTCCTAGCCATCCGGCCACACCCCGACTCCGGCGACACCCTGACACGCCTACGGCGTGCCGCAGTGTCGCCGGATTCGTGTGCGGAGGCGATCGCCGGCCCGGCCGCCAGGTGCCGCCGGGGCCGCGCGCCGGCGGTCTGTCAGGATGGAATGCATGCAGACCCTGCTGCTGTACCTGCTGATCATGGCGCTCGTCGCCGGGGCAGTGTTCGCCGTCGTGTGGTTCGTCTTCGGGCGCGGGGAGGAACTGCCCCCGGTCGAACCCGACACCACACTGACCCGCCTGCCGAGGGTCGGGATCGGCGGCGACGACGTTCGCGCGTTGCGTTTCGCGCAGACGTTCCGGGGTTACAAGCAATCCGAGGTCGATTGGGCGCTGGCGCGTCTCGCACGCGAGGTCGACGACCTCCGCGCGGTCATCGCACGGCTCCGGGAGCGCGAGTCTGGGTCAGGTCCGCTCCCCGGCGCCACGGGCGTCCCCGAGGCTGCCGAAGACGATGCCGCCGCCCCCGAGAATGGCCGGGATCAGGCGGCTTACGACGACCCGACCCCCAATCCCGCCTCCCGCGAAGCAGGTCCGTCGATACGCTCGGAGAGGTGAGCAGAGCACACCGGAACAACGCTTGTGTCGCGCACTCGCATTCGATTGAGACGACGACACGTATCATGTTCGAAGCAGGGACACTGTGAAGGGAGCTTGAGAATGGCGGCAATGAAGCCACGTACTGGGGACGGCCCCCTCGAAGCGGCCAAAGAAGGGCGTGGAATCGTTGTCCGGATTCCGATCGAGGGCGGAGGTCGCCTCGTCGTCGAGCTGACCGCCGACGAAGCCGCCGCACTGGGTGAGGAACTCCGCGGGGTCACCGGCTGAACGGAGATCTCGCCGACGTCGTCGAGCTGCTTCGATGCCCGGTGTGTGCCGGGTCATTCGAGACCGGACCTCTCGGGACCGGGCACGACGAAACTTCCCCGGCCGCAGCCGGGTCTGGACCGTCACCGCGTGGAGTCGCACTCCGCTGCGGTGACGGTCACTCCTTCGACATCGCCAAACAGGGTTACGTCTCGCTCCTCGACGGACGTTCGGGATCGCTGCGTGCCGACACCGCGGCAATGGTCGCGGCCCGTGCGCGTGTCCACGACGCCGGATTCTTCACCCCGGTCCTCGCCGCGGTCGCGGACCGGACACGCGAATTAGGTGCCGGTGTCGACAAACCCGTCGTACTCGACGCCGGAGCCGGTGGCGGTCACTACCTTCGCGCCGCGGTCTCCGCGCTCGCCGACTCGTCGCCGTCCGTCCGGGCACGGGGACTCGGCATCGATCTCTCCAAATTCTGTGCGCGGGCGATCTCCCGCGGCACCCCACGACACGCCGCAATCGTCGCCGACATCTGGCGTGGCCTACCGATCGCCGATGACGCTGCCACTGTTGTGCTCTCGGTGTTCGCCCCGCGCAACGCCGCCGAGTTCGCACGGGTACTCCAACCCCACGGTGGGCTCGTCGTGGTCAGCCCGGCTGCCGACCACCTCGCCGAGATCATCGAACCGATGCAGATGCTGCGGGTCGACTCCGGCAAGTACGAACGCCTCCAGGCCACCTTCGCCGACGGTTTCGAGGTCGTCGACTCGTCGACGATCCGGCACGTCATCGAACTCGACGCGCAGACCGTGGGCGACCTGGTGGCGATGGGGCCGTCGGCCTTTCATGCCGACGACGCCGACATCCGCTCGCGTGCAGACGCATTCGTGGGAGGTGGCACCGTGGGCGTGACACTGTCGGTGGTCGTGACGACCTGCCGCCCGATCGCGCAGGGCTGACCTGCCGCAACGGCGCGCTGTCAGCGGAGTACGGACCGGTACACCCCTAGGGTCTGTTCGGCGATCGTCGACCAGGAGAACTCGGCTTCGGCACGCTCGCGGCCGGCCGCACCCATCGCCGTGGCCGCGACGGGATCTCCGACGACGGCGTTGACCGTCTGGGCGAGATCGTGTTCGAAGGTCTGCGGATCGACGGGGTCGTAGGGCACCAACCGGCCGGTGACGTGATCGCGCACCACCTCCGGGATACCGCCGACTTCCGACGCCACGACGGCGGTCCCGCAGGCCATGGCCTCCAGGTTCACGATGCCGAGCGGTTCGTACACCGACGGGCACACGAAGACCGATGCTGCAGTGAGGATCTCGCGGATGCGGGGGAGCGGCAGCATCTCCCGTATCCAGTGCACGCCGGGTCGTGACGCGGACAGCTCGCCGACCGCCGACTCGATCTCGGCGCCGATCTCCGGGGTGTCGGGGGCGCCGGCGCAGAGCACGAGCTGGATGTCCGGATCGAACCGGTGGGCGGCAGCGACGAGATGGGCGACGCCCTTCTGCCTGGTGATACGGCCGACGAAGGCGACGATCGGACGCTCCGGATCGACGCCGAGCGCAGTCAGCGTCGATTCGGGGCCGAACGGGTCGTCGACGGGATACCACTGGTCGGTGTCGATGCCGTTGCGCACCACGTGGACACGTTCGGGATCGAGATGCGGATAGGTGGTGCAGATCTCGCTGCGCATCCCCGAGCTCACGGCGATCACCGCGTCGGCGTACTCGACCGCGTTGCGCTCGACCCAGCTCGACACCCGATAACCACCGCCGAGCTGTTCGGCCTTCCACGGCCGCGACGGTTCGAGCGAATGCGCGGTGAGGATGTGAGGGACGCCGTACAGCTGCGCGGCGACGTGCCCGGCGAGGCCGGTGTACCAGGTGTGGGAGTGCACGACGTCGGCGCCTTCGGCACCGACGGCCATCCGCAGGTCGGCGGACAGCGTCGTGATCGCCGCATTCGCGCCGGCCAGGCCCGGGTCCGGCGAATAGACCGCCGCGGTCTCCCGCTCGGCACCCATGCAGTGCACATCTACGGTGGCGAGATCGCGTAGGTGGCGGACCAATTCGGTGACGTGTACACCGGCGCCGCCGTACACCTCGGGTGGATACTCCCGTGTCATCATCGCCACCCTCATATCGACGACGCTAGTGGCATCCGCAGCAGTTCGCCATCGCAGAGTGAACACAACCGCGAATCCGATGGTGCGGTCATCTGGCCGAGGCTCCCGATCGCGGTTAAGTTGGGGGAGTGAGATCACAGCCGCACGTCCTCGGCATCGTCCTCGCGGGCGGCGAAGGTAAACGCCTTTACCCGCTGACGATGGATCGGGCAAAGCCTGCGGTGCCCTTCGGCGGTGCCTACCGGCTGATCGACTTCGTGCTGTCGAACCTGGTCAATGCCGGATACGAGCGCATATGCGTGCTGACACAATACAAATCGCATTCGCTGGACCGGCACATCTCGCAAACCTGGTGGACATCGGGATTTCATGGCGAATACATCACCCCGGTGCCCGCGCAGCAGCGCCTCGGTCCGCGCTGGTACACGGGTAGCGCAGATGCAATCTTCCAGTCCATGAACTTGATCAGCGATGAACAGCCGGAATACATCGTGGTGTTCGGTGCCGATCACGTGTATCGCATGGACCCGTCGCAGATGGTCGAGGCGCACATCGCATCGGGAGCCGACGTCACCGTCGCCGGCATCCGCGTACCGCGTGCGGAGGCCGTGGCCTTCGGGTGCATCGACTCCGACGCGTCCGGCAAGATCACGCGCTTCCTCGAGAAGCCCGCGGACCCGCCCGGGACCCCCGACGATCCGGACTCGACCTTCGCCTCCATGGGCAACTACGTGTTCACCACCGAGGCTCTCGTCGACGCCCTGCGCGCCGACGCCGCCGACTCAGACTCCGACCACGACATGGGCGGCGACATCATCCCCGCGTTCGTCGCGCGCGACACCGCCTACGTCTACGACTTCAAGGACAACGAGGTGCCCGGGGCCACCGAGCGCGACAAGGGCTACTGGCGTGACGTCGGAACCCTCGACGCGTTCTACGAGGCGCACATGGACCTCGTGTCCGTGCACCCGATCTTCAACCTGTACAACGGCCGCTGGCCGATCCGCGGCGAGACACACAACCTGCCGCCGGCCAAGTTCGTCCAGAGTGGCGTCGCCGAGGACTCGGTGGTCGGTTCGGGCTGCATCATCTCGGGTGGGACGGTACGCAATTCGGTGCTGTCGTCCAACGTCATCGTCGAGGACGGCGCGATCATCGAGGGCAGCGTCCTCATGCCGGGCGTACGGGTCGGCAAGGGTGCGGTCGTGCGCAGGGCCATCCTCGACAAGAACGTCGTCGTCGGCGACGGTGAGCAGCTCGGCGTCGACCCCGACGCCGATCGCGAACGCTTTTCCGTCAGCGCCGGAGGTGTGGTGACGGTCGGCAAGGGGATTCGGGTCTAGCGCCGAACTTCTGCTCCCTGAGGTGCGAGCGGAGCGAGCCACGAAGGGCCGGTGAGGTCGACGCACCAGGCCTTCGTGGCTCGTCGCTTGCGCTCCTCGCACCTCAGGCAGCAGGGGGCGGCGCCCGAGCGGAGCGGAGACGCCGCGTGTCGAGGTCAGCTCGCCAAGGCCGCGCGGATCAGTTCCGGGATGTCGGCGTCGGCATCCGGGGGCAGGTCGTCGATGGGCCACCACTGCAGGTCCACGGACTCCTCGCTGCGTGCGAACTGCGGCAGGCCACCGTCGGCGGTCGGGCCGGCGACCACCCGGTAGCGCACGTCGAGATGCCGGGTCGGCACGCCGAGCGAGCAGGTGATCGGGTGGGTGTGCAGGTGGACGATGCCACCGCCGGCGCCGATCTGGTCGAGATCGAGCCCGGGGATGCCGGATTCCTCGCGGGCCTCTCGCAAGGCGGCGTCGGCCAGGGTCTCGTCGGACGGTTCGCAGTGTCCGCCGAGCTGAATCCACTTGCCGACGCGCGGATGCAGGGTCAGCAGGACATGGCTGCGATCGGCGTCGAAGACGATGGCCGACCCGGTGACATGTCCTGCCGCACAGGCCCGCAGGCACGCGTCCGGGGCAGCGGCCAGGAACGCGAGGTAGGCATGCCGGAGGCTGTCCTGTCCCGAGTCGGGCGCCTGCCAGGCGGTCAATGCCTCGACAGCAGAGGCGTGCAGGGATTCCGCGCTCACAGTTCGATCACCCACTCGTCGGTCGGCGCCGCGTCGCGCAGCGGGGCAGCTTCGAGCGGGTGTCCGATGGCGACCGCGCCCAACGGCTCCCACGACGCGTCCACTTCGAGGACACGACGTACCGTAGGTGCGGCGAAGATCGTCGAGCCGACCCAGCAGCTGCCGATCTCGCGGACCGACAGCGCGATCAGCAGGCTCGCCACGGCACCGCCGGCGGCCACCGTGAACATGGTGTGCTCGGCCGCATTCCGACGCTCGTCGGGGTACTCGTGCACGCCGTCGGGTACCAGGAACGGGATCACCAGTTCCGGTGCGTCATAGAGGATCTGCCCGCGGCGGAGTCGCTTCTCGATCGATTCGGGTGTCTTGGAATCGGATTCGAGGTCGGCGCGCCATTCGGCGGTCATCGCGTCGAGCAGCGCACGACGCCGCTGCTCCGAGCGCACCCACACGAACCGCACCGGATGGGTGTGGTGCGGCGCGGGCGCGGTGAGGGCCTCACCCAGGGCGGTGCGGATCAGTTCCGGGTCGACCGGCCGGGTATCGAAGGCGCGTACGGACCGTCGGGTGCGGATGGCCTCCCGACGACCCAGGGCGATGGCCTCCTCGGTGCCGAGCCGGAACAGGTCCTCGTCGGCGGGCCGGATCAGATCGGCGGCGGTCGAACCGTCGTCGACGGGCGCGAACCCACGCACGACGGCCACCGGCACGGCGGCGAGCTTGCCCTTGACCAGATCTGCGGCCGCGGACAGTTCGTCGGCGACCGCGATGTCGGTCACCACCAACGGGTTCCCGTAGTCGTCGGTGCCACCGTCGTAGGGGTGGGTGACGGCGATGCCCGCCGACCCGATCGCGACATCGGTCTGTCCGGTGCGCCAGGCGCGGCCCATCGTGTCGGTGATGATCACCGCGACCTCGAGTCCGGCACGCTCGGCGATGGCGGCCCGCAGTCGTCTCGCGCTGCCGTCGGGATCCTCGGGGAGCAGGGCCAACTGGTCGGAGCGCACATTGGAACCGTCGATCCCGGCCGCGGCCTGGACAAGACCCAGACGGTTCTCGGTGATCAGCGTGCGGTTCTTGCGGGCGAGCACCCGCACCGACTCGGCCTCGACGAGCCTGCGTCGCAGCGCATCACGTTCGTCGGGATCGGCCGGTGCATCCACCATGCGGCCCTCGGCCTTGGAGATGATCTTGCTGGTCACGACCAGTACATCACCGGATTCCAACCACGGTGCGGCGGCGAGGATCTCGGCGGCGACGTCGGATTCGGCGGTGAACTCGGGGAGCCCGGTGACGGGTCGGATCTCCAGGCCGTCCGGGGCGCGGTGATCGGCGAGGTCGCTCACTCGGTGCCCACGTTCTGTTCCGGCATGGCCACGTCGACGAGTGCGCAGGCAGCTCGGATCATCTGTGCGGTCGCCTGCGGGTCGGTCATCAGCAGCGGTGCGGAGCCGATGGCGATGCCGTCGACCTGTGCCCGGTCGCCCTCGGCGATCAGCCAGCCGTCGAGGATGCCGTTGCCGCTGCGGGCGCCGTAGTGGGCGGCGACCGCCTCGGCCGACGACTCGACACCGATCACCGACAGGCATTCGTCGGCCATGCCGCGCAGCGGCCGGTTGTCGATGATCGGCGAGACACCGACCACCGGGGCCTTGGTGGTGCGCAACGCGCTGCGCATCCCGGGAACGCTCACGATCGCACCGATGCTCACCACCGGATTCGACGGTGCGAGCAGGATGACGTCGGCGTCGGCGATCGCGTCGAGGACCCCGGGTGCCGGGGTGGTGTCGTCCGAACCGACCTGCGCGAAGCCGAAGGTCGGGATCCGGGCGCGGTGGCGCACCCACCATTCCTGGAAGTGGATCGCGACGCGCTCGCCCTCGTCGCCGTCCGGCTTGGCGATCACCACATGCGTCTCGTGCCGGTCGTCGGTCACCGGCAGCAGGCGCACGCCCGGATTCCATCGGCGGGACAGTGCAGCGGTCACATCGGACAACCTGTACCCGGCGTCGAGCATCTGCGTACGGATCAGATGGGTGGCGAGATCGCGGTCGCCGAGGCCGAACCAGTCCGGGTCGGCGCCGTAGGCGGCGAGTTCCTCTTTCGCGTGCCAGGTTTCACCGCGCCGGCCCCAGCCGCGTTCCGGGTCGATGCCGCCGCCGAGGGTGTACATGCACGTGTCGAGGTCGGGGCAGATGCGCACTCCATGCATCCACGCGTCGTCGCCGACGTTCACGATCGCGGTGAGCTGATGTTCGCCGAGACCGAGCGTGGGGTCGTCGGGATGCGGCGGGAACGGGGTGGCACCGAGCAGTTCGCGCAGTCCGAGGAGGAAACGCGCGCCCCCCACGCCGCCGACGAGTACGGTCACCTTCACAGCAGGTACTCCTTCACACCGCCACTCTAGTGGTCGGCCGTGAGGCCCCGTACGCCGCTGTCGCACCCGTCCTGCGGGTGGGGAGGAGGGCTCGCCGAGTGTGATCTTCACTTCGCCTTCGAGCCGTCGTCGTGTCGAGTCACAGATTTGACGGCAGGCGATGGTAAAGGGAATTCTTCGATTCAACTTGACCGGGACCGCCCTCGGCGTGTCTAATCACATCAGTGTCATTCCGAGTTTGAGATCGAGAACATTCGAGGTCGAGAACCACTGGCCTCCAAGGGATTCGATCATATGTTCGAACGCGGACAGAGGGTCGGTGCCGGCAGAGAAGGGCCGTCGCTCGGGCGCTGTGTACAACGGATGTAGAGAGTCACTGCACCCCGAGTACAAGTGGTGTGGCAGCAGTGGTGGGTACGGCAGCACGTCGTGTTCGCAAAGGACAGTCAACGACCAACATCCCGAGCTAGGAGGCGCCGACGATGGCTTTTGACAATCCGATCGGCAATCCGCTTGAACCGCATATTCGCCCGCAATTCATCGCAGAGTCGCACGTGATGACATCCACCCCGGACATCGGCGCCACAGAGTTTCGCACCCTTGGGCCCGTTGACGATTCGATGATCGGTGGCACCGCGCGTGCGGCCGCAATCGAATCCGTCGCCGACGCAACCGTTCTCGTCGAATCCGACGCAGACGATGCCGCCGGCCGTCGTCATCTGGCCTTGGTGCCCAACGACTTCGACGACCTGTTCGATTCCGTCGAAGAGCAGTGGCAGGACCGCGCATTGTGTGCGCAGACCGACCCGGAGGCGTTCTTCCCCGAAAAGGGTGGATCGACACGTGAGGCCAAGCGCATCTGCCAGGGCTGCGAAGTCAAGGCGGAGTGCCTGGAGTACGCGCTGCACAACGACGAACGCTTCGGGATCTGGGGCGGGCTGTCGGAACGTGAGCGCCGTCGTCTCAAGCGCGGCATCATCTGAGGAGGTCGCCGGAACGGCGACGTCCGAACAATCGAATTCCCCAGCGAGAGCTGGACGCTCGACGCTGCGTCGTCGGACGCGATCATCGACCGCGGATCACTCAGGTCCGCGGTCGATCGTGTCTTCGTCGACGCCCAGGTGAGTGGCGACCTGCTGGACGAGGACCTCGTGCACGAGCTCGAGCAGGTCCGTGCCCTTCTTGGCCCGCGACTCCAGCGGCCGGCGGAACAGGATGATCTGCGCCCGTGTCGGCACCCCGTGGACGTCCATGCCCGCGGGGATCAATCGTGCGAGCGGCACCGCGCCGTCGGCGGTCACCTCGTCTGGCCACTCGACGGTCTCGGGATCGCGGGGGAGCAGTCGCGGGATCTCGTCGACGGCGATGTCGAGTCCGGCCAACTGATCGTGCCACTGCGCGTCGATCTCGGCGAAGGCCTCGAGCGCGACGGCGTCGAACTCGTCGGAGCGGGTGTTGTAGGCGGGGACGTTCTGCGGCAGCAGCGGGGAGCGCAGGCCGCGTCCTCGCCGATCTCGGTACCGTCCGACCCGGCGTCGGCCACGACGGATTCCCGGCTGGCCGAATGAGCCGCGCGGCGTCGGCTTCGGGTGGATGCGCATGGCGCGAGTCTATGAGGTCGCGGTGGCCGATGTCGCCCCCGCCCGCCCCCGTTCTGAGCGTGTCGAGTCTGTGGTTGCGGACAGTGCGGGCTAATCTCGTCACGTGAAGCTTCCCCGTCTGTGCTGCCGACCCGGCTGCGCCCGATCCGCGGTGGCTACCCTGACCTTCGTCTACGCCGAATCGACCGCGGTGATCGGTCCGCTGGCGACCTCGGAGGAGCCGCATTCCTGGGATCTGTGCGATGACCACGCTCGCCGGATCACCGTGCCGCGGGGATGGGAGATGCTGCGCAGTGAGCGGGGATTCTCGGTACCGGCCGAGGACCATGAGCTGACCGCCCTCGCCGAGGCCGTTCGCGAGGCCGGCGCCGTCGCCGGTGGAGGACGCCCGGGCTTCGTCGATCGCGGCTCCCTCGGCCGTGGCTCGGACCGGACGCCGGCCGATTCCCTCGATGCGTTCGACTCACGGTCGCTGGACGAGGCGCGCGCGGCCGATGCCGCGTACGAGGCCGCACTCGCCGACCGTCGCAGCGGTCGCCATCGCGCCGGACCCGTCGATTCGCCGTCTCAGCCGTCGGCCACCCCGGGTGTGCCCCGCCACCAGACGCGGCCCCGGCCGGGTCGCCGCGGTCATCTGCGGGTTCTCCCGGACCCGGTCGACTGACCGGAGACCACCACGCGGGGGGCGTGGAACCCGTTGTCGCCGTCGGGGGCCGCGAATCGTCGGAGTTCGGGGCCGGCCTCCCGTCCCACCTCGCTGCGGGTACCGAACGAGTGACTGTGTCGCGTACCCGGGCGTGTGTCCGCGCGGCTGGCTACGCTGGTCCCATGCGCACCGGTACACCCGACCTCGATGATGCCGAGGAGTTGTTCTCCGCGGACGTCGACGGACTGTTGCGGGCCGTCGCGCTCGCCGGGGCGCAGGTTCGGGCAACTGCCGAGGCCGTCCGCGAGGGCGTGCTGGCGCCGCTCGCGGATCTACGGCCACGCAGCGTCGTGATCGTCCACGGTTCCAGCGAGGTCTCGCACCGTGCGGCCGAGATGGGGGTCGCCACCCTCGCGGCACGAATCGACGTCCCGGTCGTGACGGGCCCCGTCCTGCCGGGGTGGGTCGGTCCGCTGGACGTGGTGATCGTGGCCGGTGAGGACGCGGGCGACATGGCACTGGCCGATGCCGCCGCGCGTGCGCTGCGTCGTCGGGCCGAGGTGGTCGTAGCCGCACCCATCGCCGGGCCCCTTCAGGATGCGCTGGGCGGCAACGGGATCGATCTCTCCCCGCGGTTCGACGTCGAGCCGCGCTTCCGGTTCGTCGGATTCGTCGCCGCGCTGCTCGCGGTATTCGGTGGTCTCACCCAGGTCCGTGTGACCGGCCCGGTGCCCGCGCTCGACGACCTGGCCGATGCGCTCGACGCCGAGGCCTCGGGCTCGCATCCCTCGCGGGAGACCTTCCACAACCGGGCCAAGTCACTGGCCGTGCGCGTGCAGGGGCGTCCTTCCGTCTGGACATCGGATTCACCGGCGGGTTCGGTGCTGGCCGTGCATGCCGTGTCGAGCATTCTCGCCTTCGCCGGGATCGTCGGCGCCGTCGCCGAACTCGGGGACGTGGCGCGGATGTCCCGGCTCCGGGAATCGCGACCGGGCGCTGCTCCGGCCGCCGACTCGATCTTCTACGACCCGGAGTTCGACGGTCCGGCGCAGGAGCCCGCTCCGCGCATCATGATCATGTCGACCGCCCGGCGTGAGTGGTACACCCGGCAGCGGGTGATGGGACTCGGCGACGTCGACCTGGTGGTCGGTGCCGACGAGGCAGAGGCGGTGCCGCAGACCGGCGGGCAACCGTCGGACGGCCGGCGGCCGGTGCCGGGCGAGGACCCGGTGGCCGACGGCCCGGGCGACCTCCTCGATTTCCTGGTCGTCGCCTTGCGGGTCGAGATGTCGGCGGTGTATCTCCGCCTGATTGGGAACACGGTGCAATGAGGATTCTCGACGGAGTGGTGCGCCCCTACGCATGGGGCTCACGAACAGCCATCGCGTCGATTCAGGGGAGGCCTGTCCCGTCGGCGCATCCGGAAGCCGAGTTGTGGTTCGGCTCGCATCCGGCGGGCTCGGCGCGGTGCGTCGACCCCTCCGGCCCGGAGCAGCACCTCGTCGAGGTGATCGACGCCGATCCGGTGGCGACGCTCGGTGCGGCGAGCGCGGCCGAGTTCGGGAACCGACTGCCGTTCCTGCTCAAGATCCTCGCCGCCGAGGAAGCGCTGTCGCTGCAGGCGCATCCGTCCGCGGACCAGGCGCGCGAGGGTTTCGAGCGGGAGAACGCCCGCGGCCTCGCCCTCGACGCCCGTGACCGCAACTATCGCGACCCGTGGCACAAGCCGGAGCTGATCGTCGCCACCACGCCCTTCGACGCGCTGGCCGGCTTCCGCGATCCACACAAGACCGTCGCCCTGCTACGCGAACTGCAGGTCAGCGAACTCGACCACTACCTGGGAATGCTTGCCGGACAACCCGATTCCGAGGGTCTGCGGGCGGTGTTCACCACCTGGCTGACGCTGCCGGAGTCGTCGATCCGGCAGCTCGTGCCCGCGGTCCTGCACGGCGCGATCGAGGTGCTGAGCGCGGGACGCACGGAGTTCTCCGCCGAACTGCGCACGGTGTGCGAGCTCGGCGAGGACTACCCGAACGATCCCGGTGTGCTCGCCTCGCTGCTGCTCAACCACGTGCATCTCGAGCCGGGGCAGGGTCTGTATCTGCCCGCGGGCAACCTGCACGCCTACCTGCGTGGCACCGGGGTGGAGATCATGGCCAACTCCGACAACGTGTTGCGCGGCGGCCTCACACCCAAGCACATCGACGTGCCGGAGTTGTTGCGCGTCCTCGACTTCACACCGGTCGACGCCGCCCAGATGGCGCCGCCGGTGCGCATGATCGGCGCCGAACGCGTCTACCTCACGCCGGCGCCGGAGTTCCGGCTGTCGCGGATCGAGTTGGACGGCACCGGGTTGCATCACTCGTCGTCGATCTGTTTCGACATGCCCGGACCGCAGATCCTCGCCGTGCTCAGCGGCGCGGTCGAGGTGCGTCCCGGGGACGGCGCACCGCTGACCGTGAAATCAGGCCACGCCCTGTGGATCACCGACGACGACCCGGACGTGATCGTGCGGGCGGCCTCGGCGCGGGCGGTCTTCTACCGTGCGCTCGTGCCGGTTGCGGTGTCGGCAACCGAAGGTGTGTCGGCGTCTGCGACGGCCGCGGCGACCGCCACCGAGTGACAACCGCGGCGATACCTGCCCGAGCCGCTCACGAGATCCGTTCGCGCTCACCGTCAACGGGTGAGCGGCGACCGACAAAGTGAGCAAAATTGCGACGCCGCGGAGTGAGGTCCCGCTATCGCCGGACCGGCACGGCGGGTTCGGGATAGCCGCCGATCAATTTCCATTCGTCCGGCGTCGCGACCATCGTCACGAGCATCGGCTGCCCGCCGGTGTCGAGTGAGAGGTCCTGTGGCGCACGCGGATTCTGGGTCAGGGCAACAGTGTGGCCGCCGGTCGGGTCGTCGACGCCGGGAGCGGACACGATCATCCGCGTCGTATCCGGTTGCGGCGACGGGGGAGTGACGCCGTCGACGATGACGAGCGCGGGCCCCGGACGGGCCGGTGTGCGGTCGCCGGCCAGTGACAGGGCACTCGGGTCGGCGACGGCGGTGACCAGGGGGGCCCATCGGTGCGGGCGGTCGGTGTGGACGCGAACCGAGGCACCGACCGCCACGGCGCGCAGCGCGATCTGTGCGACGACGTGGATACCGGCGGCGACCGACACGGTGGCGATGCCGGGACCGACCAGTCGGGTGGCGACGGCGCGGCCCGTGTGGTCGGCACCGATGAGCTGACCGCATCCACCGGCCGGGAGGCGAACCGAGCCGATCAAGGCCTGGGCGGCCTCGCCGGTGAGCGTCGGCAGGTTCCGTTCGAGACGGGTGGGCGTCGCGATGGGGAGGCTGACGGCGAGGGCCTCGAACTGGCGCCCGTCGAGCGGCTGCAGACCAGCCGGCCACGACGGCACCGACCGTCGCGCATCGGGGAACTCGTTGAACCGCACGAACGCGGAGACCTCGACCCCGGGCCGTCCGTTGCGGTGGCGGCGGTCGGCGGCGACATGCCGGAGCCGGACGGTGAGGGTGGTGGAGACGGCCGGGTTGACCCAGACGTCGCGGACCACGGCGGGCAGTGCTTCCGGTTCCACTGCGGCGCTGCGGATGCGGAGCCCGGAGACCTCGACCGATTCCCACTCCTCGGCCAGCGAGTCGATGCCGGCGCCCTCGGTCAGTTGGGTCGTGACCGACGTGATCTGCCCGGCGGACAGGATGGTGGTGGTCAGTCCGTGTTCGGCGAGGCGTTTGGCCACACGGCGGGTGGTGACCGTCGCGGTGCGCAGGGCTCCGGTCGCGCCGCCGCCGCGTCGTGCCACGGCGTCGGGACACTCGAGTGGATCGAGTCGCAGCACGACGAACACCGAACGCTGAGCGGTCGCCGAAAGGGGTCCGAGGGTGCGGTCGTAGGTGGCCGGTGCAACACCCGAACCCCACACGCGCACACCGTGACTGATGACCTCGATCGAGCTGAGTGCGATGTCGTACCGGTCGATGCACTCAGCGAGGACGTCGAGCGGAACCAGTTGCCCGTTCTGGTCGCCGAGGGTGCTGTTGCCCGGTGTCAGGTAGGTGACCGCGGGGCCGCCCGGGTACACCCGAACCACGGTGACCAGGGTGTCGCCGACCCAGCGGGCGCCGATGGTCGTGGGTGACGACGACCGGCGGGCCGACGGACGGGTGGAGGGGCCGGCCAGCGGGACGTCGAACGGGGCCGGGTCGAGGTCGGCGTCGCTCCGGCGCATCCGCGACCAGGAGAACGACATCCGCACGGCGAGCCGGCCGAACAGTGACTGCCGACCGCCGACGCTCACCAGCCCGGACGCGATCACCATCGCCACGATCAGGGCCGACAGCCCCCACACGCTGCCGGACAACGCCCATACGACGAGACCGAGGGCCAGGATCACCTCGATCACCACGAGTGTGCGCAGCCCCGTCGCACGCGTGTTCCGATCCACGATCCCCCCTCGATCCCGGTGCCGCGCCCGATGCGGCATCGCCCGTCGGTGTCTCCACAGGCGGCGAAGCCCCACACGTGAGGGGCGCATGTGTCGGTTAGGCTACTACCGCGCGGCAGGGGGTACGCCGCAGGAGATCACAACCGATCCACACCGAAGCCCGTTCGCGGGCGCGTGAGATCGGCGCGGACAGGGGGAGTCGTGGCACGTCAGCTGACGACCAAGGCTCAGGTCAACGGCTACCGTTTCCTGATCAAGCGGCTCGAGCACGCGCTCGTGCGCCGCGACGTGCGGATGCTGCACGACCCGATGCGGTCTCAGCTGCAGGCACTGGTGGTCGGAACCGTCCTCGGCCTGCTCGTCCTCGGTGGCTGCGGTGTGTACGGCCTCGTCCGGCCGCAGGGGTCGGTCGGGGACGCCACCATCATCGTCAGCAAGAACAGCGGCAGCACCTACGTTCTCGTCGAGGACACCCTGCACCCGGTGCTCAATCTCGCCTCGGCCCGACTGATCACCGGGAGTTCCGAGGAGCCGACCTCGGTGGCCGACACCAAACTCGAGCCCTACGCGCGCGGCCCGCTGCTGGGTATCCCGGGCGCGCCTGCGTCCCTGCCGGGTTCGGCGCACAAGAGCACCTCGATGTGGACGGTGTGCGATTCGTCGACGGTCTCGTCGGACCCGGCGAGCGAGTCGATCCGACAGACGGTCATCGCCGACACGCCCGTGCTGGGGTCGTCGACCGTCGAGACCGCCCGTCCGGAAGACGCGTTGCTGGTCCGTACCGGCGACAAGACCTTCCTGATATATCAGCTGTTCCGCGAGGGGAGGTGGAGCCCGGTCCGGGCGGAGGTCGACACCGACAGTGCGCCGGTCATGCGTGCCCTCGGCCTCGACGACGTCACACCGCGCGGGATGACCCCCGGACTCCTCAACAGCTTCCCGCTCGTCGAACCGCTGGAGGTGCCCACCGTCCCCGGTGCGGGGCAGCCGGGCGCAGTCGGCTCGACGACCGTGGGTTCGGTCGTGAAGTCGGTCGACGTCGACGACGACACCACCTATCACGTCGTGCTCCGTGACGGTGTCCAGGAGATAAGTGCCCCGGCCGCGGAGATCCTGCGTCTTGCCGACCGCGACGGCGCCGCACCCGTCAGGACGGTGGCGCCCGGCGAGCTCGCCACCCTGAAGGTGGTGGAGGAGTTGCCGATCGGCGACTTCCCACAGGTCAACCCGACGATACTCGGCCTCGCCACCGATCCGACCCTGTGCCGCAGCTGGTCCCGCGGCACCGACGAACCGCGGGCCGAGACCGCCCTGCTGGCCGGTCGCGCGCTTCCGCTGGAATCCGGTGCCCGGCCGGTACGTCTGACATCGGCCGACGGTGCCGGGCCCGGTCTCGACGAGGTCTATCTGCCGCCGGGGTCGGGGGAGTACTTACAGGTGACCGGCAACGAGGCCGACAGCGCCCGCACCGAATCGCTGTTCTACGTAAACGATTCGGGTGTGCGCTTCGGCATCCCGGACCTCGAGACGGGCGGCACCCTCGGGCTCGGCGACTCGCCTTCGCGTGCACCGTGGTCGGTGGTGTCCCTGCTCGCACCTGGTCCGACGCTTTCCGCCGAGGCCGCGCTGGTCGCGCACGACGGACTCAGAACTGCCGGGATCGACCGGGACGGTGAGTAATCCGGGTCGGCCCCGTCTCAGGACGTGAGCGGGCCGCCGACGATGTTGCCGACGATCCCGCGGATGATGTTGGTGCCGTCCTCGCCGCGCAGTTCGTCGTACCAGGCGGCCGTCTTCTCCGGGTCCTTGCCGTGGGTCACGTCGCAGCGCTTGCGGGCGCGCAGCACGAGGTCGCCGGCACGCTCGGTGCGCGCGGACTGATAGGCGGCCAACGCGGCGAGCGGGTCGTCGGGATGATCGCGGAACGCGAACTGCAGGGCGACCGCGTCTTCCATCGCCAAACAGCCGCCCTGCCCGATGTCGGGGGTGGTGTTGTGCGCGGCATCGCCGAGCACGGCGACGCGTCCCTTGACCCAGGTGTCGAACGGGTCGAGGTCCAGGATCTCGACCCGATTGGTCGTCGTGGGATCGAGCTTGCCGATGAGGGTCTGGACTCCGGGTGCCCAGTCGGCGAACTCCTCGGCCAGCACCTCGCGTGCAGTGCCACGTTCGAACGGGACGCCCGCGGGCATGGGGACGTCGAAGAAGAAGTAGAAACGGTTGCCCGCCACCGGCATCACCGACACACGACGCGAATCACCCACGTAGGTGGTCCATTCGGTGGCCGGACCGATGTTCTCGTCGACCTCGACGAGTCCGTTGAAGTTCACGTATCCGGCGTAGCGGCGCTGGACCGGGCCGCCGAGCACGTACTCGCGGGTCAGTGACTTCGACCCGTCGGCACCGATCACGATGTCGGCGGAATCGGTGGTGCCGTCGGCGAATTCGACGGTCGCACGTTCCGCGCCGTCGTGTACGGCCACCATCTTCTTGCCGAAGTGGATGTCGTCGTACCCGTAGGCGTTCATCAGCATCAGCTGAAGCTCGGCCCGGGCCATCGGGTAGGGGCGCTGGCCCACCTCGTCGATGAGCGGCTGCATGCTGAAGCGGCACATGGCGTCACCGGTGAAACCGTCGACATAACTCATCGAGTCGAGTATGCCGCCGAGTTCGGCGGCCTCTTTCTCCAGACCGAGGTGGTTGAGGCATTTGACGCCGTTGGACCACACCGAGATCGCCGCACCCACCGGCTTGTTCTCGGTGACCTGCTCGTAGACCTCGACGTCGACACCGAGTTGCCTGAGGGCGATGGCCGCCGACATGCCGCCCATACCCGCGCCGACGATCACTGCCTTCACACTCACCACCGCTCTCTCGAGATCACCTGCCGGCGACTGGTGCTGCCGGCCCGACACCAGGCTAGGACGCGACCGACGGCGGCGCGCCCCGAAGACACGGTCGTGACGATGCTGCGCGACCGGGCGGGAGTCAGCGTGAACCGCGGGAGGTCGCGAGCACGGTGACCATGTCCTGCCACTGCGTGGTGATGGTCTCGAGATCGAGGCCGACCTCGACCATCAGGTACCGGACCGATCCGGCGGCCAGCGGAGCCTGCACGGCCAGCGACATGAAGTCGAGATCGTCGGCGAATCCCAACTGCCGCAGCAGGATCTGAACGTGCTGAGTCGACGCGCGGCCCACCGGGTGGGTCATGAAGTCGTCGGTGGCCGCTCCCGCCTCGAGCAGGATGTCGAGGTGGTCGCAGGTCAGTTTGAGCCGGGCGCGGCCGTAGGCCAGCAGCCGGTCGAGCGGCGGCGCACCAGGGCCCAGCGGCTCGGGTCCGGAGAGGTAGGCCTGCTGCATCTCCGATTCGGAGTGGTCGAGGAGTGCGAGCATCAGCCCGGTGCGGTTGCCGAAGCGCCGGAACACCGTGCCCTTGCCCACGCCGGCCTCACGAGCGACCGCCTCCATGGTCACCGCGGCGGCACCGTGGTGATCGATGAGGTTCTTGGCGGCAGCCAGCAACAGACGCCGGTTGCGTGCGGCGTCGGCACGTTCGGTCCCCGAGGTGTTGAAGGAAATCTGGAGCGGGGAGTGGTCTGGCCCGTTCGGCACGTGATGAGGGTAACTCTTCACCCCGATCGGGAATCAATCGGACCCGGGTCCGGTTGCTGGCTTCGTATCCACCGCCCTCAGCGGGCCGGTGCCCTCGTCGAAAGGAATGACATGTCGGATCGAGTCGTCGAACTGGTAGCGCTCGTCGGAAGCCTTCGTGCTGCATCCATCAACCGGCAGCTGGCCCAGGTCGCTGCCGACAACGCTCCCGCCGGAGTTCACATCACCGTCGTCGACCATCTCGGTTCGCTGCCGTTCTACAGCGAAGACGTCGATGTCGAGGGCGCCCTCGACGCCGGTGTGATCGCCCTGCGTGAGGCCGTCGCCAAGGCGGACGGCGTGCTCATCGCCACCCCCGAGTACAACGGCACCATCCCCGCCGCGTTGAAGAACGCCATCGACTGGCTCTCGCGCCCGTACGGCAACGGGGCCCTCAACGGCAAGCCCGTCGCCGTCCTGTCCGCCGCGCTCGGCCAGTACGGCGGCCAGTGGACCCGCGAGGACACCCGTAAGTCGGTCGGCATCGCCGGCGGCCGCGCGATCGAGGACGCCGACCTCGGTCTGCAGATCCCCGCGCTCCCCGAGGGCGGCCTGACCGATCCCGCGATCGTGGAGAAGGTCGTCGCCTCGGTCGCCCGCATCGTCGACGAGGTCGCCGTCAGCGCCTGATCTGTCTTCCGTTTTCCTCGACGCCGCGCCGGGTACATGCCCGGCGCGGCGTCGTCTGTCCGGGTGCACAGGAAGAGGGGTGGCGACCCGGGCCTTGTGGACTGGCGGTGCACATGTTGTGGAGGACCGTTGGACAACCTGTGAGCGACACGCCGGACGCGACCGTGACACGCCGGAATTTATGATCCTGCACCCGTCCGACCTGCATGTCTTCCACCAATGTTATTCACAACCCCTTGTGGTGACCAGAAATGTCAGCCACTAGGTGTAGTGTTTGCCCTACCAGTCAGGCGGACAAGAGGAAGCGGATGTACTCCTCCGGAAACGCCAGGAAGCCGGTGACCCAGATCACCATCTTCACACTGGGAAACTGCACGTCACTGGCGATTCCAACGACCCGAGGAGAACCACTCGATGTCTTCCATCACCGTCTACACGAAGCCGGCATGTGTCCAGTGCAACGCCACCTACAAGGCCCTGGACAAGCAGGGTCTGTCCTACGAGATCGTCGACATCAGCCAGGACCCGGAAGCCCGCGACTACGTGATGGCGCTGGGTTACCTGCAGGCCCCGGTCGTCGTCGCCGGCGACGAGCACTGGTCGGGCTTCCGCCCCGACCGCATCAAGGCGCTCGCCACCGCTGCTGCCTGATCTCCCGCCGTCTGCCGTCACCATCGACCCCGCCGCGGGTGTGATCCGAAGGGGAAGCCGGATCCGCCGCGTCGGGATGTGACAGCAGAGATGAGTGTGGCCATCGGCCCGGATGCGGGAAATGGTCACGACGGTTCCGGCGTTGGAACCAGCAGGCGTCCCGACATCGGGCGCAACGAACAAACGCCATCACAATCGGTCACCGTCACCAGGGTTGGAGGGAGACATGTCGGCCACCTCGCCGTTGATCGTCTACTTCTCCTCGGTCTCCGAGAACACCCACCGGTTCGTCGAGAAGCTGGACATGCGTTCCGTGCGCATCCCGCTGACCGGCGCAGCCGGTGAATTCGGTGTCGACGAGCCCTACGTGCTGATCTGCCCGACCTACGGGGGAGGCAAGGCGACGGGTCAACCCGGCGGCTTCGTCCCCAAGCAGGTCATCCGCTTTCTCAACGACGAACACAACCGATCCCTGATCAGGGGGGTGATCGCGGCGGGAAACACGAACTTCGGTGAGGAGTTCTGCTACGCCGGCGACATCATCTCGCGTAAATGTCGCGTGCCCTACCTGTACCGATTCGAACTGATGGGCACCACCGACGACGTCGACCGCGTCCGCGCGGGACTGGCCGACTTCGCCCAGAGCCCGGCGTTCGCAACCGGTGTGTCGCTGCACGCCACACCAGCCTGACGCCCCGCCGAGCGCGTCACCACCGGACTGTCACACCCCGCCCATACGCTGCCCATGAGGCACTTGGTAAGCCCCCACTATCCGCAGGAGTCATCTGTCGTGTCGCCCACCGCCGCCGCCGTCTCGGACACCTCTTCAGCAAGCAAGTCGGGCGTGCATGCCGGCCCGTCGGGTCATGAACCCGGCGAGCTCGACTTCCATGCGCTCAACGCGATGCTCAACCTGTACGACGCCGACGGCAAGATCCAGTTCGACAAGGATCGCGAGGCCGCGCGCCAGTACTTCCTGCAGCACGTCAACCAGAACACCGTGTTCTTCCACGACCTCGACGAAAAGCTCGACTACCTCGTCGAGGAGAACTACTACGAGCCCGAGGTCCTCGACAAGTACGACCGCGAATTCGTGAAGGGCCTGTTCAAGCACGCCTACGACAAGAAGTTCCGCTTCCCGACGTTCCTCGGCGCGTTCAAGTACTACACGAGCTACACGCTCAAGACCTTCGACGGCAAGCGCTACCTCGAGCGCTTCGAGGACCGCGTCTGCATGGTGGCGTTGACGCTGGCCGACGGCGACACCGCCCTGGCCCGCAACCTGGTCGACGAGATCATCTCCGGCCGCTTCCAGCCCGCAACCCCGACCTTCCTCAACTCGGGCAAGAAGCAGCGCGGCGAGCCCGTCTCGTGCTTCCTGCTCCGCATCGAGGACAACATGGAGTCGATCGGCCGCTCGATCAACTCGGCGCTGCAGCTGTCGAAGCGCGGCGGCGGAGTTGCGTTGCTGCTCTCCAACATTCGCGAGCACGGCGCGCCGATCAAGAAGATCGAGAACCAGAGCTCGGGCGTCATCCCGATCATGAAGCTGCTCGAGGACTCCTTCTCGTACGCCAACCAGCTCGGTGCGCGTCAGGGCGCGGGCGCGGTGTACCTGCACGCCCACCACCCCGACATCTACCGCTTCCTCGACACCAAGCGCGAGAACGCGGACGAGAAGATCCGCATCAAGACGCTGTCGCTCGGCGTGGTCATCCCGGACATCACGTTCCAGCTGGCCAAGAACAACGACGACATGTACCTGTTCAGCCCGTACGACGTCGAACGCGTCTACGGCGTGCCGTTCGCCGACATCAACGTCACCGACCGCTACCACGAGATGGTCGAGGATCGTCGTATCCGCAAGACCAAGATCAAGGCGCGCGAGTTCTTCCAGACCCTCGCCGAGCTGCAGTTCGAGTCGGGCTACCCGTACATCATGTTCGAGGACACGGTGAACCGGTCGAACCCGATCGACGGCAAGATCACCCACTCCAACCTGTGCTCGGAGATCCTGCAGGTCTCGACGGCGTCGACCTTCAACGACGACTTGTCCTACTCCCAGGTGGGCAAGGACATCTCGTGCAACCTCGGGTCGTTGAACATCGCCAAGACGATGGACTCACCCGACATCGGCCAGACCATCGAGACCGCCATCCGCGGACTCACCGCGGTGAGCGACCAGACCTCGATCACCTCGGTGCCGTCGATCGAGCACGGCAACAACAACTCTCACGCCATCGGCCTCGGCCAGATGAACCTCCACGGCTACCTGGCCCGCGAGCGGATCTTCTACGGCAGCGACGAGGGCATCGACTTCACGAACATCTACTTCTACACGGTGCTCTTCCACGCACTCCGCGCGTCGAACCGCATCGCCCGCGAGCGCGGTCGGGCGTTCACCGGTTTCGAGAAGTCGAAATACGCGTCGGGTGAATTCTTCGACAAGTACACCGCCAAGGTGTGGGAGCCGGAGACCCAGAAGGTCCGGGACATCTTCGGGCAGGCCGGGATTCACATCCCGACCCAGGACGACTGGCGTGAGCTGAAGGAAGCCGTGCAGCGCGACGGCATCTACAACCAGAACCTGCAGGCCGTCCCGCCGACCGGTTCGATCAGCTACATCAACCACTCGACCAGCTCGATCCACCCGGTCGCGGCGAAGATCGAGATCCGCAAGGAAGGCAAGATCGGTCGCGTCTACTACCCGGCGCCGTACATGACGAACGACAACCTGGAGTACTACCAGGATGCGTACGAGATCGGGTACGAGAAGATCATCGACACCTACGCCGCGGCGACCCAGCACGTCGACCAGGGCCTGAGCCTGACGCTGTTCTTCAAGGACACCGCCACCACGCGCGACGTCAACAAGGCGCAGATCTACGCATGGCGCAAGGGCATCAAGACGCTGTACTACATCCGTCTGCGCCAGATCGCGCTCGAGGGGACCGAGGTGGAGGGTTGCGTTTCGTGCATGTTGTGATCCTTTGCCACACAATGCCTTTCAGTAGCTTTGGCCCCCACTCGACCAGTTAGACGAGGAACCGTCACATGACCTCCACCGAAAGCCACAGCCCCGCCGACGGCGCACCCATCAAGCTGGTCAGCCGGGTCTCGGCGATCAACTGGAACCGCGTCCCCGACGAGAAGGACGCCGAGGTGTGGGATCGCCTCACCGGCAACTTCTGGCTGCCGGAGAAGGTGCCGGTGTCCAACGACATCCCGTCGTGGGGCACGCTGACCGAATACGAGAAGCAGCTCACCATGCGGGTCTTCACCGGCCTGACGCTCCTCGACACCATTCAGGGCACCGTCGGCGCGGTGTCGCTGATCCCGGATGCCACCACTCCGCACGAGGAGGCGGTGCTCACCAACATCGCGTTCATGGAGTCAGTGCACGCCAAGTCCTACAGCTCGATCTTCTCGACCCTGTGCTCCACCAAGGAGATCGACGAGGCCTTCCGCTGGTCGGAGGAGAACGAGCAGCTGCAACGCAAGGCCCGCATCGTCATGGACTACTACCGTGGCGAGGATCCGCTCAAGCGCAAGGTCGCCTCGACGCTGCTCGAGTCGTTCCTGTTCTACTCGGGCTTCTACCTGCCGATGTACTGGTCGAGCCGCGCCAAGCTCACCAACACCGCCGACCTGATCCGCCTCATCATCCGCGACGAGGCCGTCCACGGTTACTACATCGGCTACAAGTACCAGCGCGGCCTCGAGACGCAGACGCCGGAGCGTCGCCAGGAACTCAAGGACTACACCTTCGAGTTGCTGTTCGAGCTGTACGACAACGAGAGCGACTACACCGAGACGCTCTACGACGAGGTCGGGCTCACCGAGGACGTCAAGAAGTTCCTGCGGTACAACGCCAACAAGGCGCTGATGAACCTCGGCTACGAGGCGATGTTCCCGAAGGACGAGACCGACGTGAACCCGGCGATCCTGTCGGCACTGTCGCCCAACGCCGACGAGAACCACGACTTCTTCTCGGGGTCGGGCAGCTCGTACGTCATCGGCAAGGCCGTCAACACCGAAGACGAGGACTGGGACTTCTAGTCCCGCACCGTTTTATAGCCCGAAGCCGCGCCCAGCGCGGGTTCGGGCTATAAGTCTGTGGCGGTCAGGCGGTCGTAGAGATCGCCGAGTTCGTCGATGGTCTCGGCGATGTCGGCCGGCGCCACACCTGTCGCCCGCAGCGCGGCGCGGAGATCCGAACCGTCGAGCGCGGTGAGCGGGTTCATCCGTGGGACCGACGGGAGCGGCGGCAACGGCGACGAGGTGCCGTAGAAGTCGTCGGGCCGCAGCGAGCCCGACGACGAGTCGTCGTCGGCGGCGGGGGATTGTGCGGGCCGCGAGTCGATTTCGGCGAGCAGGTCACGGAGATCGGTACCCATCACCGTCAGCAGTGTCAGCGGAGACCGGTCGATCTCGGCGGCGATCTCATAGCTCGTCACCAGCGCGTGGACGCACCGCGGAGCCTCGTCGGGGCAGGTGCAGTCGGTGGCGATGTCCGCCGATTCGGTGGGCACCAGGAGTTCGCCGAGGATAGGTGGCTGCTCGCCGCGCGTGAGTCGCATCAGTTCCTCGACGCCGCCTCGGTCGCGGAGTAGCCCGGCCAGCGTCGGTGTGTCGACCGTGCGGGTGGTGATGATGACGTCGAACGGTTCCAGTTGCGTGCCCTCCACCGACGCCGTCACCTGGCCCGCACCGATCCGCAGACCGCGCACATGCCGGTCACGGAAGTACCTGCGTGCCTTGGTGATGTGTCGGCTGTCGGCGGCCGCCTCACCGTCGGCGCCGCGGCCCTCGACCACGTCGACGAACGCCCGCGACCACGGCGTGAGACCGTATCCGCGGACGGCGATGGTGCCCCGTTCGCCTTTGCGTTGGGTGCCCTTCTTGCGCACGGTCATTCGCTCACCGCCTCGTCGCGGAGCCGGAAGAGTTCGAAGAGTTCGTCGTCGGCGAGGTCGGACACCCAGTTCTCGCCGGCGGCGACGGTGAGCCGGGACAGTTCGCGCTTCTTGGCGATCATGTCGTCGATCCGTTCCTCGATGGTGCCCACGCAGACGAACCGGTGCACCGACACCTTCTGGTTCTGGCCGATGCGGTACGCGCGGTCGGTGGCCTGATCCTCGACGGCGGGGTTCCACCACCGGTCGACGTGGATGACGTGGTTGGCCGCGGTCAGGTTGAGGCCGGTGCCGCCGGCCTTGAGGGTTGCCAGCATGACCGGGGGACCGTCGTCGGATTGGAAGCCGGCGACCATGCGGTCGCGTTCCGTGCGGCCGAGTCCGCCGTGCAGCAGCGGGATCGCGGTGCCGAACTGTTCGGCGAGCCATCCCGACAGCATCTCGCCGAACGTCGCGAACTGGGTGAAGACGAGTGCGCGGTCGCCCTCGTCGGCGACGGTGGAGACGATGTCGGCGAGCAATTCGACCTTGCCGGAACGATGTTCGCCGTCGCGGATGAGGTCGGTGCCGTCGGCGAGGTAGTGCGCCGGGTGGTTGCACACCTGCTTGAGCCGCGTGAGTGCGGCCAGCACGTTGCGACGACGCAGGGTGCGCTGCTGTTTGTCGCGCAGCGCTGCCATGAGTTCGTCGATGACCGCGCGGTAGAGCGCGGCCTGTTCGACGGTGAGGTTGGCGCGCACCGCGAAGTCCGCCTTCTCCGGCAGATCGGCGGCGATGGCCGGGTCGGTCTTCTCGCGGCGCAGGATGAACGGCCGTGTGATCGCGGACAGTCGCCTTAGGGCTCCGGGATCGCGGTCGCGTTCGATGGGTTCGGCATAGCGCGCGCGGAACACCGACGCCGACCCCAACAGTCCGGGGTTCACCAGGTCGATCACCGCGCGCAGGTCCTCGAGGCGATTCTCCACCGGGGTGCCGGTCAGCGCGAGACGGCGATCGGCGGGAATGTTCCGGATCGCCTTGGAGGCAATGGTGTTGACGTTCTTGAGGTGCTGGGCCTCGTCGACGACGACGCGGTGCCAGGGATGTCGGGAGAGCAGTTCGAGGTCGCGGCCGGCGATCGCGAAGGTTGTGACGACGATGTCGACGGAATCGCGGATCGTGGTGAAGACCGCGCCGGCGGCTCGCGACGGGCCGTGATGGATGGCCACACGCAGTCCGGGTGCGAACCGCGCTATCTCGCGAGACCAGTTGCCGACCAGCGACATCGGGCAGACGACGAGCGTCGGTCCGGGCCGGTCGGCGTCGTCGGCGATGACGCTGCGCTCGTGGCACTCGAGTGCGATCACCTGGAGGGTCTTGCCCAAGCCCATGTCGTCGGCGAGTACGCCTCCGACGCCGAGGTTCGACAGGTGTGCCAGCCAGTCCAGCCCTCGTTGTTGGTACGGCCGCAGCACGGCTTCCAGATCGGTTGGGGGTGTGACCGGTTCGGGTCGGATGGCGCCGCCTTCGGCGACGTCGTCGAGCCACGAGAGTCCTTCGACCCGGGCGACGGGGACCGGGAGCTTGTCCGACTCGCCGGTCACGAGACCGAACAGTTCGCCGAAGTCCGCGGGCGGCTGGGTTGCGGCGAGAGCACGTTGCGTCGCTACGAAGGCGGCGGCGCGCGTCAGTGCCGAACCCTCGGCGCGGACCCACACGCCACGCACCCGGACCAGATCGCCCTTCTGGCCGGACAATTCGTCGAGATCGGCGTCGGTGAGGGTGATGGCGTCGGATGAATCACCCAGTGCCAGTCTCCATTCGAACTCACGGATCTCGCGGAGACCGACCATGGCTGCGGGCGCCCCGCCGCCGGGTGGTGGCAGGGCACGCAGCGTGAGACTCGGCCGGACCTCGGCGATGGTGCGGGGGAGCAGCACCGGAATCCCGGCCGCGCCCAGTGCCGCGGCGCCGGTAGCGAACAGTTCGGCGGCGACGTCGGTGGGGAGCAGGAAGTCGAGGGAGCCGCGGTCCGGGTCGGCCCGGTCGAGTTCGGGGAACTCGCGTACCGCGGTGGCCAGCGCTGTGGTCAGCTCGTCGAGTTCATGAGCGTCGAGGCGGTGGGGTGCCACCGGCTCGATCTGACCGTCGATGCTGCGCCGGCAGACCTCGAGTCGCCAGCGCGAGGCGTCGGCGACCTCGTCGCGCGTGGGCAGGTCGAAGGTGTCGTCGTCCCACGCGTCGTCCCAATGGCTCTCGGTCAGGTCGTCGTACTCGGGTTCGTGGAGACGGAAGATCAGTGACTGGTCGTCTCGTGGCACGCCGGCATTCCACCGGGACCAGCTCCCCACAGCGGCCGCCAGACGCTCGGGGGAGCAGGGCGGGCCGACGTCGGTGCCGGGCAGCAGCGCGCGGACGACGGGCGACGCCGGACGCGGTTCGCCGAGCCGGGGGATCGAACGAGCGATCGTCGTGCGGCATTCGTAATCGACGAGCTCGGCGAGAAAGTCGTCGAGCGAGGCGTGGGAGCCGTTGTGCAGCAACGCATCCGGCGCACTGCCGAGGCCGACGGCATGCCAGCTGCGCCACGTCGGCGTCGGAATGACGACCCAGCGGAGCAGCCATTCGCCCGCGACCTGCTCGGCCGACGGCGCCACCGAGCCGGCGGCGACGAATGAACGTACGCCGTCGAGCAGGTAGCGATACCACCGGACATCGCCGGTGACCGTCGCCGACCGAGACGCGTCGAGCAGGGACACCGCCGACGTCAGGCCGAGCGTCGCCGCCCGGACGAACCGTCGGCGATTGCCCTCGCCGACGATCGGGATCTCGCTGCGGAACCGGCGGCCCGACAGGGCGTCGCGCAGCGGCTCGGGCAGGTCTGCCGGTTCGCCGTCGATCCACACGGCCATCCCCACACCGGGCCGCCACAGGACGTGGAGCGGCGCGACGGAACGGGGCCGGTGGGTTGAGGGCGAGGGGGCGACGTCCGGCGGAGTCGGCCCACTGAGCTGCGGTTCTGAAGGCATCGAGGATCGCCCGCCAGTCTAACGACGGCCCCCGACACTGCCGGTTTCCACATCGTCCGACGAGGGTAAGGGAGAAGATCGATTCCGCATGCTCAACGCGGCACGAGAGTGCGAGGAGGCACCGATGGGACAGTCGAAGGACCAGCAGGCCGAACACGACGAGGGCACTGCCGAGGTTCGCAAGGACCCGCCCGGCCCCAAGGACCACGGACGTGAGGGCGGCATGGCGACCCGGGAGAACGCTCCCGACGCGGTGAAGCGCTCGGACCACACCGCGGACTGACGAGAAGCGACCGACGAGACGAAACCGACCGGGTACGCCGCAACGCGCGTACCCGGTCGGTTCTGTCCGGAGTCAGGAGACCTCGCGGAGGAGGCCGGTCGCGACGTCGAACACGAACCCGCGCAGCGAGCTGGTCTTGGTGATGAACGGACTGTTCTTGATGCGGTTGAGCGACTGCCGCACGTCGTCGTCGACGTCGCTGAACGCCTCGGCGGCCCACTCCGGCTTCTGCCCGATCTCGGTCTGCATGTCGCGCTTGAAGTCGTCGTCGGTGAAGGTGAGCATGCCGCAGTCGGTGTGGTGGATCAGGACGATCTCGGTGGTGCCGAGCAGCCGCTGGCTGATGGCGAGGGAGCGGATCTCGTCGGCGGTGACGACGCCGCCGGCGTTGCGGATCACGTGGGCCTCGCCCTCGTTGATGCCGAGGACACGGTAGACGTCGAGGCGGGCGTCCATGCACGCGACGATGGCGATGTGCTTGCTCGGCGGCAGCGGCAGGGGACCGTTGAAGGTCTTGGCGTACTCCGCGTTGTTGGCCAGGTACTGATCGGTGACAGTCATGCGCAAACAGTGATGCGTCAGAGAGTCCAGGGCGAGGGTTTGACCTGGCCTGATCCAAACGGTGGACGCGGGGGCCGCTCAGGAGTTGCCGTCGAGCGAACCCTTGACGTCGTTGAGGACCAGCCAGGCGGCAGCGAGGCCGGAGGAGTCGTACCAGACGGCGTCGTCGACGGCGAGCACGCGCTTCCACATCGAGGCACCCAGACCCAGCCACTCGTCGCTGAGCAGGACCTCTTCGCCGTGCTCCTGGCCCTTCTCACCTTCAAAGCTCACATAGATGAGGTCGCCTTCGGCCTCACGGAAGTTCTCGGAGGTGACGGGGAAGGAATCGGGGACCCGTTGCGGACCGGGCCGCTGGACGCCGATCTCACCGAGGACCTGGCCGGCGAAGGTGTCCATGCCGGCGATGGTCTCCGAGTCCTCGCCGAACCGGACCAGCGACACCTGCGTATGTGAGGCGTCCATGCGCCTGCCGGTCTTGGCGGCTTCGGTCGTGAACTCGGCCAGACGCTGCCGCCCGGCTTCGCTGCGGCCGACGGCGTCGGCGACGGCCTGGAACTGCTCCTGCCAGTCGCCGGCGGGGATCGTGGCCGAACGCACCGAGCCGAAGGGCTTCGACGACGCGGCGGTCTCGGGAGTGAGGAGGACGAGGTCGGCGTCGGCCTGCGACACAGCTGCGGCGTCGGGCGCGGTCCCGATCGCCGGCACCGACGACAGTCGGGGTCCGAGATAGGCGGGCACCGAACCAGGGGCAGCGGTCACGGCCGTCACCTTGTCGCCGATGCCGAGTGCACACAGGGCGTCCAGGAGCGCCGGATCGGTCACGACGATGCGGGTGGGATCGGTGGCGGCGTCGTCGGCCGGGGTGGGCGCGAGGCAGGTCTTCGAGAAGTCACGGTCGGCGGAGACGATGTTGACCTCCGCGACGCGGGTGACAGTGGTCGAGATGGTGGAGCCGTCGGGAGTGGTCAGCGGCTCGTCGCCGGAACACGCTGCCGACGCCGCGACGACGACCACGCCGAGGACCGCTGCCCAGACCGGCCGGCGTCCCCGCATACGACGAACACGTACATCCGTGACCCCGTTACCCCTGCTCTGCACCCGCCCAACCTAGCACCGGCGCCGGGGCGTCGAGCGTAGGCTTCCACGGGGCCGCCAGACCGTCGGCCGCAGACACCGAGCGGGGTCGCCAGACCACCCGGCGCGTCGAAGGAGGAAAGGGGTTTGAGCACGGCCGATGTGGTGCGTCGGGCGTCGAATACGACAGATCGTAGGACCCGTTCGGCCCGGGCGTCGGGAAGGGTTTAGGATCAGTACTCAGCGCTCGGTTTGTGTTCATGTGCCGACCGACGTTCGAAGGGGTTCGACGTCGAGCTCGCGCAAGAGGAGGATCTGTGACCGCGGTAGACCAACCCACCACGCAAGTGGCTCCAGTGCGACCATTCCCGGAGCGCTATCAGCCCAAGGGTTCGTTCATCTACAAGCTGTTGACGACGACCGATCACAAGCTGATCGGCATGATGTACATCACTGCATGTTTCGCGTTCTTCCTCATCGGCGGCCTGATGGCCCTGCTGATGCGTGGTGAGCTCGCGGCTCCGGGCATGCAGTTCCTGTCGACAGAGCAGTTCAACCAGCTCTTCACGATGCACGGCACCGTGATGCTGCTGATGTACGCGACCCCGATCGTCATCGGCTTCGCCAACTTCGTGTTGCCGCTGCAGATCGGTTCGCCCGACGTCGCCTTCCCGCGACTGAACGCACTCGGCTTCTGGCTGTTCGTCTTCGGTTCGACCATCGCCATCGCCGGCTTCATCACCCCGGGCGGTGCCGCCGACTTCGGTTGGACGGCGTACACGCCGCTGACCGACGCCGTACACAGCCCCGGCCTCGGTGCCGACCTGTGGATCATGGGTCTGGGTGTGTCCGGTCTGGGCACCATCCTCGGCGCGGTCAACATGGTCACCACCGTGGTCTGCCTCCGTGCACCCGGTATGACGATGTTCCGCATGCCGATCTTCACCTGGAACATCCTGGTGACCAGCGTGCTCATCCTGCTGATCTTCCCGCTGCTGACCGCTGCCCTGATGGGCCTCGAGGTCGACCGCCAGTTCGGCGCCCACATCTACGACCCGGCCAACGGCGGTGTCATCCTGTGGCAGCACCTGTTCTGGTTCTTCGGACACCCCGAGGTGTACGTCATCGCGCTGCCGTTCTTCGGCATCGTCTCGGAGGTCTTCCCGGTCTTCTCGCGTAAGCCGATCTTCGGATACTCGGGCCTGATCTACGCGACCCTGGCCATCGCCGCCCTGTCGGCCGCGGTGTGGGCGCACCACATGTACGTCACCGGCGCCGTGCTGCTGCCGTTCTTCTCCTTCATGACGTTCCTGATCGCGGTTCCGACCGGCGTGAAGTTCTTCAACTGGATCGGAACGATGTGGCGAGGTCACATCACGTTCGAGACGCCGATGCTGTTCTCCGTCGGCTTCATCGTGACCTTCCTCTTCGGTGGTCTGACCGGCGTCCTGCTCGCGAGCCCGCCGCTGGACTTCCACCTGTCCGACAGCTACTTCGTGGTCGCGCACTTCCACTACGTGCTCTTCGGCACCATCGTGTTCGCCACCTACGCCGGCATCTACTTCTGGTTCCCGAAGATGACCGGACGCATGCTCGACGAGCGCCTCGGCAAGATCCACTTCTGGCTGACGTTCATCGGCTTCCACATGACGTTCCTGGTGCAGCACTGGCTGGGCAACGAGGGCATGCCGCGTCGCTACGCCGACTACCTGCCGTCGGACGGCTTCACCACGCTGAACACCATCTCGACCATTGGTGCGTTCATCCTCGGCCTGTCGACCCTGCCGTTCTTGTGGAACGTCTTCCGCAGCTACCGCTACGGCGAGGTCGTGACCGTCGACGATCCGTGGGGCTTCGGCAACTCCCTGGAGTGGGCGACCTCGTCGCCGCCGCCGCGCCACAACTTCACCGAGCTGCCCCGCATCCGTTCGGAGCGTCCGGCCTTCGAGCTGCACTACCCGCACATGATCGAGCGGATGCGTGCCGAGGCTCATGTCGGCCCGGGTCACGACGCGGGCAAGGATCGCCAGATGGAAGAGGCTCGTCGCGAGCCGTTCACCGTGGGATCGCACGAGGGATCGCCTGATCCCGATCCGCGCTGACCGGTGGGCAACGACTCAACAGGCACTACCGGTACGACCGTTCTCTTCACTGTCACCGGTCCCGACCGGCCAGGTGTCACCTCTGTTCTCATGGGTGCCCTGGCCGGTCAGGCCGTTGCACTGCTCGACGTCGAGCAGGTGGTCATCCGCGGTCAGCTGACGCTCGGCGTGCTCGTCTCCGCGAACGGAGATCCCGAGACGCTGCAGGAGATCGTCGAGCAGGCGATGGCCTCCATCGGCTTCGACGTGCGGGTGGAGATCGGTGTCGATTCGGGTAGCCGTTCGACCTCGTCTCATGCCGTCGTGATCCTGGGCAGTCCGGTCACGGCCACCGCCTTCAGCGCGGTCGCCGCGAAACTCGCCGGTCAAGGCGGAAACATCGACTCGATCCGCGGTATCGCCGACTATCCGCTCACCGGCCTCGAACTGATGGTCAGCGTGGCCGGCCGCGGCGGGGTCGCCGCCGACGCCGCCCTGCGGAAGGGGCTCGCCGAAGTCGCCGCCAAGCATTCGGTCGACATCGCAGTCGAACGCGGTGGTCTGGCCCGGCGCGCCAAGCGCCTCATCGTCTTCGACGTCGACTCCACCCTGATCCAGGGTGAGGTCATCGAGATGCTCGCCGCGAAAGCCGGCCGTGAAGCCGAGGTCGCGGCGGTCACCGAAGCCGCCATGCGCGGTGAGCTCGACTTCGAACAGTCACTGCACCAGCGCGTGGCGGCCCTCGCCGGGCTCGACGCCGGGGTCATCGACGACGTCGCGAAGTCGCTGCAGCTCACGCCGGGCGCCCGCACCACGATCCGCACGCTGCATCGGCTCGGGTTCCACTGCGGCCTGGTGTCGGGTGGTTTCCGTCAGGTCATCGACGGTCTGGCCCACGAACTCGAACTCGACTTCGTGCGCGCCAACACTCTCGAGATCGTCGACGGCAAACTGACCGGACGCGTGATCGGCGAGGTCGTCGACCGGACCGGCAAGGCCCGTGCGCTGCGTTCCTTCGCCGACCAGGTCGGGGTGCCGATGGAGCAGACGATCGCCGTCGGCGACGGTGCCAACGACATCGACATGCTCAGCGTCGCCGGACTCGGCATCGCGTTCAATGCGAAGCCCGCGTTGCGGGAGGTCGCCGACGCCACGCTCAACCACCCGTTCCTCGACGCCGTGCTGTTCATCCTCGGGGTGTCGCGCGACGAGATCGAGGCCGCGGACGCCGCCGACGGCGTGTACCGGCGGGTTCCGCTCGGCTGACGTGTCGGACACGACAGACAACGCCGACGTGACGGGCTTGCCCGTCACCCGTGACGCCGTGACGCGGCCGCCGGTCACCCCCGATGCGGTCGTGGCGAACCATCGACGCCTCGTCGGATACGTCGGGGGCGGTGAGGATCCTGAGGATCCGGCCGACGTCCTGGCGATGGCGATGGTGCTGCGCGTCGAGAAGTCCGATCCGCCGGATCGCACCGACCTGTTGACCGCGGCGGCACGGGCCGTCGCGCTGCTGTGTCTCGACGACCGCGCAGCCGGTGACGGTCCGTGGGCGGCGGCGATGGACGACTGGTGCCAGGCCCGCATTCGTAAGATCGCTCGTCGAGCCCGTGGCGCGCAATGGGCTGCGGCGCAAGAGGTGTGGGGCGTGACCGCGACCGAGGGTGGCGCCGAGGCGCGCGCGTTCGTGCCCGGCCGCGTCGGCGATCTCGACCGGCGGGTCAAGAAGCTGCAGATCGGCGGCACCGAGGTCGACGGCGAACTCCCCACCGAGAGGCCGGATCACGGCGTGGTGCTGTGGACGAATCCCGGGCTCGACATGACCGTCGGCAAGCTCGCCGCGCAGGTCGGTCACGCATCGATGCTCGCCGCCAAACTTCTCGACGCCGACGAGGCGATCCGGTGGCGGCTCGACGACTGTCCGCTGGCGGTGCGTGAGGCCACGCCCGAACGATGGCGTGACCTGCTCGAGGCCGATGCGTCCGGCACCGCGGTCGCGGTCCGTGATGCCGGGTTCACCGAGATCGCGCCCGGTTCGGTCACCGTCATCGCCGAAGTCGTCGGGAACTGATCACGAGACAGGGGAGCAGATGAGCGCCACCGAACTACCGGACTGGGCGAAAAGCCTTGACCTGCAACCGCACCCGGAGGGTGGCTGGTTTCGCGAGACCTGGCGCAGCGGGATCGGGCTGCCGAACGCGGTGCTCCCGGCCGGCTACACCGGTGACCGGGCCGCCGGCACCGCGATCTACTTCGTCCTGACGCCCGGCCAACAGTCCGCGTGGCACACCGTGCGCGGCTCAGAGCTCTGGCTGCACCATCGCGGGGCGCCGGTGCAGCTCGATCTGGGCGGCGACGGCGATGCCCCCGGCGATCCGACCCCGATCATCGTCGGGCCCGACATCGAGGCCGGGAATCAGCCGCAGGCGCTGGTGCCGCCCGGCATGTGGCAGCGTGCGCGCCCCGTCGGCGACGAGGCGGCACTGGTCAGCTGTGTCGTCGTGCCCGGCTTCGACTTCGCGGACTTCCGGCTCGAGGACTGAGACTCGGCTCCGGGATCAACCGCCTACGGCCACCGGCGAATTCGCCGGGGCGAGATGCCCGAGAGTGCTCATCCAGACGTCGCGACTCGGTGCCAGCGACGCAACGATCAGCTCGTCGGCATCGGCATGTCCGGCGAACCAGCTCAGGTACTGTCGCACCTCATCGGGCGTCCCGATACCGGCGTAGGTGAGCATCTCGTCGATCTGGCGGCCTTGGGGCATCGACAGCACCGCGTCGGCTTCTTCGTCGGTGAATGTGCGGCCGCGTCCGTAGAGCAGGGAGACGCGCTGACGGCGGGCGATCTGCAACTGCTGCTGTGCGACGTCGGGATCGTCGTCGGCGATCACGCCGACACCGGCGATCACGTACGGCTCGGCGAGCACCTCCGACGGCCGGAACTCGCGGCGGTACAACTCGACTGCCTGCGTCAGGGCCTGCGGTGCGAAGTGCGACGCGAAGGCGTAGGGGAGTCCGAGGGCGGCGGCGAGCTGCGCGCCGAAGAGCGACGAACCCAGGATGTAGAGCGGTATGTGGGTCCCGGCGCCCGGCGTGGCGCGGACGCCTTCGATGCGGGACTCGTCGCCGAGGAACGCCTGCAGTTCGAGAACGTCGTGCGGGAACCGTTCGGCTGACGCGTGGGTGCGACGCAGGGCCTGGAAGGTCTGCTGGTCGCTGCCCGGGGCGCGGCCGAGTCCGAGGTCGATGCGGCCGGGATGGAGTTCGGCGAGGGTGCCGAACTGCTCGGCGATGGTGAGCGGGGCGTGGTTGGGCAGCATGACGCCGCCGGCACCGAGGCGGATGGTCGAGGTGTGGGCGGCGATGTGCGCGATGAGCACAGCAGGCGCCGACGACGCGATCGCCGACATGTTGTGGTGTTCGGCGTACCAGATCCGCTTGTATCCCCACTTCTCCGCGTTCTGCGCGAGATCGACACTGGCGGCGAGACTTTCCGCGACGGTCTCGTCGCGGCCGACGGTGGCGAGATCCAGGATGGACAGAGGAAGGTGTTGAGCGGTCACGTAGTCCATCAACCCGGCGAACCGGTCGGTGTATTCCCGTGACGTGTATCGGACACGGCTGAGCCGAACCGGTCGAACGGACGGGCGTGAGGCAGGATAGGGGTCGTGACCGAATCCGATCCCGACCTCTTGATCGACTTCCGCGACGTCGCGATCGTCCGTGGCGGCAAAACGCTTGTCGGCCCGCTGTCCTGGCAGGTCGAACTGGACGAACGCTGGGTCATCATCGGGCCCAACGGTGCCGGTAAGACGACACTTCTGCGACTGGCGGGTGCCGAACTGCACCCGACGTCGGGCACCGCATTCGTGCTGAACGAGAAGCTCGGCCGGATCGAGATCCGCGAACTCGCGACGCGGATCGGCGTCGCCAGTCCCGCCCTCGTCGACCGCGTGCCCGACCACGAGGTCGTCAGCGACGTCGTCATCTCCGCCGGCTACGCCGTCCTGGGGCGCTGGCGCGAGGCCTACGACGACATGGACCGCGACCAGGCCGTCGAATCGCTGGAGTCGATGGGCGCGGAGCATCTCGCCGACCGCACCTTCGGCACCCTGTCGGAGGGGGAGCGCAAGCGCGTGATCATCTCCCGCGCCCTCATGACCGACCCCGAACTCCTGCTGCTCGACGAGCCGGCCGCCGGTCTCGACCTCGGCGGCCGCGAAGAACTCGTCGACCGCCTCGCGACCCTCGCCGCCGACCCCGACGCTCCCGCCATCGTGCTGATCACCCATCATGTGGAGGAGATCCCGGAGGGGTTCACGCACGCGCTGATCCTGTCCGAGGGTGGCGTCGTGGCGCAGGGCCTCCTCGAGGAGGTGCTGACCAGTGAGAACCTGACGGCCGCCTTCCGGCAGCAGATCATCCTCGACAAGGTCGACGGCCGGTACTTCGCTCGACGCCGTCGCCGCGCGGGCGGTCACCGTCGAGCAGGAGGCAACTGATGACATCCACCGATCACGGACCCGAGGTCGTGTCCGCACCGATCCGCGACGCCGCGACGGTCGTCCTGGTCCGTGACTCCGCCGACGGCATCGAGGTGTTCCTGCAGCGTCGGGTGAAGCAGATGGCTTTCGCCGGCGGCATGACCGTATTCCCGGGTGGCGGCGTCGACAAGCGCGACGCCGGCGCCCACGTGGCCTGGACCGGGCCGCAAGCGGCGTGGTGGGCCGAGCAGTTCAACACCGATGACGAGCTCGCCCAGGCGCTCGTGTGCGCGGCCGTCCGCGAGACCTTCGAGGAATGCGGCGTTCTGCTCGCGACCACCGCCGACGGTTCTTTCGCCGACCCGGGCGCCCTCGCCGACGACCGGCAACAGCTCGTCGAGAAGTCTCTGTCCTTCGCCGAGTTCCTCACCGCGCGCGGCCTCACCCTGCGTGCCGATCTGCTGAGTCCGCTCGCGCACTGGATCACCCCGGTCAACGAGAAGCGTCGCTACGACACCCGGTTCTTCCTCGCTGCCATGCCCGAGGGCCAGCAGGCCGACGCCGAGACCACCGAGGCCGAGGTGGCGCGCTGGGTCAACGCCCGCGTCGCGATCGACGCCTGGGCCGACGGCAAGCACTTCCTGATGCCGCCGACCTGGGCGCAGCTGCACTACGTCAGCGGCTTCCCGAGTGTCGATGAGCTGCTGGCCGCCGAGCGGTCCGTCGAGTGCATCCTGCCGAACACCACCCCGGGCGCCGGGCTCGCCGGACTCGGGTTCCCCGGCTCCGACGAGTACTTCCGCACGCTCGGCGATCAGACGCCGCCGGAGATCACGCTGTAGATCCTCACGGCTCGTCGAGATCGACGGCGTCGTCCTCGTCCTCGGCGATGTCCTCGCGATCGGCCCAGTCGAGCAGCGTGTCGAGCCGGTGGGCGACGTCGTCGATCTCGGCGTGCAGGTCGCCGAGTTCGGCGAATCGCGCGGGCACGGTGGCGATGGTGAAGTCGTCGGGTTCGATGTCGTCGATCTCGTTCCAGCGGATCGGCGTGGACACCGTCGCGCGTTGGTTGCCGCGCACCGAGTAGGCCGACGCCATGGTGTGGTCGCGGGTGTTCTGGTTGTAGTCGACGAACACGGCTGCCGGGTCGCGATCCTTGCGCCACCACGTTGTCGTGACGTCTTGGGGTGCCCGGCGCTCGACCTCGCGGGCGAACGCGAGCGCGGCGCGCCGGACCTGAGGGAACCCCCACTCGGGGGCGATGCGCACGTAGATGTGCAGACCGCGACCACCCGAGGTCTTCGGGAAGCCACGCATGCCCAGCTCGTCGAGAACCTCCTCGACGACGTGGGCCACCCGCTGGATGCGTGAGAAGGTGCAGTCCGGCATGGGGTCGAGGTCGATGCGCCACTCGTCGGGGGATTCGGGGTCGGCGCGGCGTGAGTTCCAGGGGTGGAACTCGACCGTCGACATCTGTACCGCCCAGATCACCGATGCCAGCTCGGTCACGCACAGCTCGTCGGCGGTGCGTCCGTAGCGGGGGAAGTAGATCTCGGTGGTCTCGAGCCAGTCCGGTGCGCCCGCCGGGACCCGCTTCTGGTGCACCTTGTTGCCGCTGACGCCCTTGGGGAAACGGTGCAGCATGCAGGGACGTTCGCGCAGCGCCCGCACGATGCCGTCACCCACCGACAGGTAGTACTCGGCGAGGTCGCGCTTGGTCTCGCCGCGTTCGGTGAAGTACACGCGATCAGGGCTGGACAGGCGGACGGTGCGGTCACCCACCGTCAGCTCGATCGGCTCACCTGCGGAACCCGCGCCTTTGGCCATGTCGCCAACTGTAGGGCGCGCGGATGTGACGCGTGGGTTGTCGCAGGCCGATGACACCGGGCTGCGACACCACGCCGACTTACCAGACGGTAGCCTTCGAGGATGCCTGAGTTCGTGACCCTCGAAACGTCCGACGACCATCCCGGCGTGGGCACCATCCTGCTGGCCCGCCCGCCGATGAACGCGTTGAGCCGCCAGGTGCAGGCCGAACTGGCCGCGGCCGCCGAGGAGGCGACCCTCCGCGACGACATCAAGGCCGTCGTCGTCTACGGCGGACCCAAGGTCCTCGCCGCCGGCGCCGACATCAAGGAGATGAACGACCTCAGCTACGCCGAGATGAGCAAGGTCGCCGGTCGTCTGCAGCGCGACCTCGGCGCCATCTCCGAGATCCCGAAGCCCACGGTCGCGGCCATCACCGGCTACGCGCTGGGCGGCGGCCTCGAAGTCGCGCTGGGAGCCGACCGCCGGATCGCCGGTGACAACGCGAAACTCGGCGTGCCCGAGGTTCTCCTCGGACTCATCCCCGGTGGTGGCGGTACGCAGCGTCTGGCGCGGCTCATCGGACCGGCCAAGGCCAAGGACCTCATCTTCACCGGCCGGTTCGTCGGCGCCGAGGAGGCACTCGCGATCGGACTGGTCGACGAGGTCGTCGCCCCCGACGAGGTCTACAACGCCGCACTGGCCTGGGCGGGTCGGTTCACCAATGCCGCGTCAGTGGCGATCGCCGCCGCCAAGAAGGCCGTCGACCAGGGGCTGGGCGTGGACCTCCACACCGGACTCAAGATCGAGGAGCAGCTCTTCGCGGCGCTGTTCGCCACCGAGGACCGTGCCATCGGTATGAAGTCGTTCGTGGAGAACGGTCCCGGCAAGGCGGAGTTCACCGGTCGCTGACGGCGCGGCCCCACCAACATCACGACTGACCGACCCACGCGACAAGGAAGCGATCATGACCACCGACGCCACTCCGGGTATCGATCCGGCGCCGAATCCGCATGCCACCGAGGAGCAGGTGCAGGCCGCTCTGAAGGACACCAAGCTCGCCCAGGTGCTCTACCACGACTGGGAGGCCGAGACCTACGACGAGAAGTGGTCGATCAGCTTCGACGAACGCTGCATCGATTACGCGCGTGGACGTTTCGACGCCATCGAGATCGACGAGCCGCTGCCGTACGGGCGCGCGATGGAACTCGGTTGTGGCACTGGCTTCTTCCTGCTGAACCTCATGCAGTCGGGTGTCGCCGAGAAGGGTTCGGTCACCGACCTGTCGCCGGGCATGGTGAAGGTCGCACTGCGCAACGCCGAGAACCTGGGACTCGACGTCGACGGCCGGGTTGCCGACGCGGAGAAGATCCCGTACGACGACAACACCTTCGACCTCGTCGTCGGACACGCTGTGCTGCACCACATCCCCGACGTCGAGCAGGCGCTGCGCGAGGTGCTGCGCGTGCTCAAGCCTGGCGGTCGTTTCATCTTCGCCGGCGAGCCGTCGACCATCGGCGACTTCTACGCGCGCTGGATGAGCCGCGCGACGTGGGCCGTCACCACCAACGTGACCAAGTTCGGGCCGCTGCAGAGCTGGCGGCGTCCGCAGGAGGAGCTCGACGAGTCCTCGCGTGCCGCCGCTCTCGAGGCCGTCGTCGACATCCACACCTTCGATCCCGACGAGCTGGCCGGCATCGCCCGTTCCGCCGGAGCCGCCAAGGTCGCCACCGCCACCGAGGAACTGGCCGCCGCCATGCTCGGCTGGCCGGTCCGCACCTTCGAGGCCGCGGTGCCGCCGGAGAAGCTCGGCTGGGGCTGGGCGCGGTTCGCGTTCGGCGGCTGGAAGCGCCTGACCTGGCTCGACGAGAACGTCTTGCGCAAGGTCGTGCCGCAGAAGTTCTTCTACAACGTGGTGGTCACCGGCACCAAGCCCGGCGATTCGTAGAAAGCGCAGGGTTATAGCGCGCATTCTCTCTACCGATCGGGTCGTCGCCTCTGCGGCGGCCCGATCGTCGTTTTCGGGACCGGGGCCGCTTCCTGCGTGCAACCATGGGCTATGGCCACCCTGCTGACGTCCGATGAGTTCGAGATCCGTCTGCTCTTCAGTGATCCGGTACCGGAGGTGAGGCAGTTCCTCCACGAGGTCATCGCGAAGCGTGAACCGATCGCTCTCGACGTCGAGGGCACGGTGCATCTGCTGAACGTCGCCAACGCCAGACACGTGGTGCTGGCCGATCAGGACCCGGACGACGAGTCGCTGGCGACCGGCGATCGGACCACGATCGTCACATCCCTCGTGGAGCTGCGTCAGTAGGCTCTGCGACGCGGCGGGCGGCCCGGGGAGACGCGGGCCACGACGGTAGCCTGCAAGGATCATGAGCTACTCCTTCAGTCTCGACGACGTCGCCTTCCTGCGGTCGCGGCATGGTGAGAAGGCCCTGGAGACGGTGTCGGCTCTGGCCCTCACCCCGGCGTCGATGCTGTCCGACATCACCGAGGTCCGCAGCCGGTATGCACCGCATGATGCCGCGCTGATCGAGACCGTCCGGAACCGTCGACGAGCCGCGTCGAAACTGCGGGACCCGGCCGAGTTGTTGCTCACCGACGACGGCGTGCAGCAGGCGACCGCCTCGGTCGTCGCCGCGCACCGCGCCGCTGAGATCGCCGCCCGGTTTCCGGCGTCGGTGGTCCACGACATGACCTGCTCGATCGGTGCGGAGCTACGAGAACTGGTGCGCGTCAACGGGATCACCGGAGTGATCGGCAGCGACCTCGACCGCGTCCGGCTCGCGATGGCGCGCCACAACGTACCCGACGCGACGCTCCTCGTCGCCGACGCGCTCACCCCGACCTCGACTGCGGACGTACTCCTCGCCGACCCCGCGCGACGGTCCGACGCCGGCCGGATCTTCCGCCTCGACCAACTGACCCCACCGCTGCTGGAACTGCTCGCCACCTATGCGGGCCGCGTACTGATCGTGAAATGTGCTCCCGGACTGGATCATCAGTTGCTGCGCAATCGGTTCGGATTCGACGGCGAGGTCCAGGTGACCTCGCTCGACGGCGGTGTCCGGGAAGCGTGCCTGTGGTCGGGGCCGGGGATCGAGACCCGGCGCCGGGCAACGGTTCTGCGTACGCGGCCCGACGGGACGGTGTCGCAGTTCGAGATCACCGATCACGAGGACGACGACGTGCCGGCAGGCGAGGCGGGGGAGTGGATCGTCGACCCGGATGGTGCCGTCGTGCGTGCCGGTCTCGTCAAGCACTACGCCCACCGTTTCGGCCTGTGGCAGCTCGATCCCCAGATCGCCTACCTGACCGGCGATTCGGTGCCTGCGGGGGCACGTGGGTTCCGCGTGATCGAGCAGGTGGGGGTGACGGAGAAGGTTCTCCGCAAGGCCCTGGCCGCGCACGGTTGCGGGCCGCTCGAGATCCTCGTCCGCGGCCTCGACGTCGATCCCGATCAGCTCCGCAAGAAGCTCAAACCCAAGGGCGCCCGGCCACTGTCGGTGGTGCTCACCCGGATTGGACGCAAGGGAACCGCCTTCATCTGCGAGCCGGGAATCAGGTTCTGACCCGATCGCTTGTAAACCGGAGCTTGACACCCGGGTGCTTGTAAACCTATCCTTTACAAGTGTCCGAGGTGGAAGAAACAGCACGGGAGATCGAGCGATACGCGCGCAGCGTGGCGACCGGACCCGGTTCCGAACCGGGTGACCCGGGTGCCCGCGAAGCGGCTCTGACCAGAGTCCATGACGCACTCCAATTGGGCCGTCGCGCAGAGGAATTGCTCAGTGCCACGGCTCGTTCGGCGCGCGAGTTCGGGTGTACCTGGCAGGAGATCGGCGACGTCGTCGGCGTCACCCGTCAGGCGGCGTTCCAACGCTTCGGCAAACCCATCGATCCCAGAACAGGAGCACCCATGCAGAAAGTCACGATTGCCCACGCCGACGCCATGGCCCTTGACGTCATCGAGAAGATCACCGAGGCCGAGTGGGCGACCGTCACAGCACGTTTCGACGAGACCATGACGGCTGCCCTGTCCGACGCCGCACTGGCCGACGCTTGGGCGTCGGTGGTGGCACTCCACGGTGAACTCGAGAGGACCGGAACGCCTTTCGTGCGCGGTCACGGCCTCCACACGGTGGTAGACGTGCCGCTCGAGCAGGAGGCCGGGGAGATGGTTTTCCGCGTGGCGTTCGACGCCGACGGCCGGATCGCGGGATTGTTCTTCCTCAATCCCGACGCAGCGAGCCAGGAGCTCTGAGCGACCACGCACAAACACGATGCGGGCTGAGTGCCGGTTTCCGGCACTCAGCCCGCATTCTGGTTCCGGCGCTTTATCCCAGGTTGGCCTTGCTGTCGAAGAAGTACACCTCGCCGAGGTTGGTCGCGGTCGCGATCTGGCCCCAGTAGGAGACCGAGACGCCGGTCGCGAAACCCGACGAATTCGGCAGTGGCAGGGTGCGTTTCGTCGCCCCGTCGTCGGTGGAGACCTCCACCAGCGACAGCGTGTCCTTGCCGGCGTCGCGGACGACCGTCCAGGCGGTCTTCTGCTGGGTCAACGCAGACAGGCTCACCGTGGCGAGATCGGTGCGCTGCCACACCTTTTCGGCGCGGTCACCCGCGTCTCGGTACAGCGTGAGCGGGGCACCGAGCGAACCGGTGGGGATGATCAGGCCGTCGGGCGACACGGTCATCGTCGCGAAGCCGTGGCCGCCGATGTCCTGGGTCCACTTGGTCGACCCGTTCTCGGTGTTCAGGGCGACGATCTTGCCGTCGCGCGAGAAGGCGTAGAGCGTCGCACCGTCGGCGGACAGGGTCGGCGTACCGATGACGCCGCTCGGGACGTCGGTCTGCCACGCGGTTCGCACCTCGCGCTTGCCGGCGACCTTGTTGTACTTCATCGCCCGGATCTGCGACGACGCCGCGCCCTGCGGGAAGAAGTTGAGGTAGAAGCGTTCCCGGTCGGTGTCGACCGCCGCGGGTGCCGGGATCGCGCACTGCGGTCCGTTGCGCACACAGTCGCCGAAGCCGAGGAGCGGCTCCTCCGGATCGGCGTCGTCGCGCAGCTTCACCTCGGGGGCGACGAGCTCGTTGCGCTGGGTGTCGATCAAGAGGATCTGGCCCTGCGTCGTCGTCACCAGCACCTCGTTCGGCGCAGCGAACTTCGCCGACAGCGGGACACCGATCACGCCGGCGCGCCAGCGGATCGCACCACCGGCGTTGAACGCGAGGAAGGTGGCCTCCTCGCCGAGGTACGGCTGGTCGTACTGGTCGACGAGCATCGCGTTGACCTCGACCCCGGCACGCATGTCCTTGCAGAAGTTCTTGCGTCCCGACCGGCCGTCGAGCACCAGGACGTTGCAACCCTGGGTGGCATTCGACGTGACCCCCACATTGCCCTTGCCGGAGATCGTGACCGGCGCCGTGACCGGACCGCCGGTGGGTCGGGTCCAGCTGAGGGTCAGATCATCGGGGACGTCGGCGTAGGCGAAGTTCGCGTTGCCGGGCACGCCGCCGTAGCTGGGCCAGCCGACGCTCGGGATCGAGCGTACGTCGATGTGACCGTCGGAGCAGCCGGCGAGCACCAGCGAGCTCACGGCCGTGACGGCGACGAACAGGCGGGTCAGCGCAGATCGGCGGTGTCGGGACACCTGCGGTCGTGCCAAGGCCATCGGCGCTCCTCATCGTCGGTCCTCACCGGCACGCGTCGTGCCAGCAGTGAGCCTATCGTGCGCGATTTTCGGGTCGTTTAGGGTTTGTCCCATGACCACCATGTGGAACGCCTCCTACCGGTCCCGACGCCGCGCCGGCCGTCGCCGCGACCCCGAGCAGGCGCGATTCCTCACTCTCGATTCGCTGCGCTGGGTGAAACGCAACCGCGCGTACACCCCGTGGTACCTGGTCCGTTACTACCGTCTCGCGAAGTTCCGTCTGGCCAACCCGCACGTCGTGCTGCGCGGCATGGTGTTCCTCGGCCGCAACGTGGAGATCCACTGCACCCCGGAGCTCGCCCGGATGGAGATCGGCCGCTGGGTCCACATCGGCGACGGCAACTCGATCCGCTGCCACGAGGGCAGCCTGAAGATCGGCGACAAGACCGTCTTCGGCTGCAACAACGTGGTGAACGCCTACCTCGACCTCGAGATCGGTGGATCCACCCTCGTCGCCGATTGGTGCTATATCTGCGACTTCGACCACAAGATGGACGACATCACGCTGCCCATCAAGGATCAGGGCATCGTGAAGGGCCCGGTCCGCATCGGCCCGGACACGTGGGTCGCGGCCAAGGTGTCGGTGCTGCGCAACACCATCGTCGGCCGAGGCTGTGTCCTCGGCTCGCACGCGGTGGTCAAGGGGATGATCCCGGACTACTCGGTCGCGGTCGGGGCGCCGGCTCGCGTGGTCAAGAACCGCATGGACGACTGGGCCGAGAACGCCGAGCAGCGCGCCGAACTCGAACGCGCCCTCGCCGACATCGAACGCAAGAAAGCGGCGGCGGAAAAGGCCGCGGCGGAAGGGCGGTAGGCGCTCAGGGAACGGGGTGGTCGGGCTTCGCCGGGTCGCGTTCGGGCAACGGACGCATCGGAATGTCCGGTCGTCCGACCGGATGGCGCACCCGGCGCTTGGCGGCCAGGTGTACCGACGCGGTGCGTTCGGCCACCTCGGCCCAGGAGAACTCGGCGGTCAGTCGGGCACGGGCCCGGAGGGCTCGCTGCGCTGCGGCGCCGGGGTCCGACAGTGTCGCGCGTACTGCGGCAGCGAGCCCGGCGACGTCGGCCGGTTCGAAGGTGAGGCCGGTGTCGGGTTCCTGCACGGCCTCGCCCAGGCCGCCGGCGGTCGAGACGATCAGCGGGATGCCGGTGGCCGCCGCCTCGAGGGCGACGATGCCGAACGGCTCGTAGCGGCTCGGCAAGACGATCGCGTCGCAGCGGTGCATGAGGGTCACCAGCTGGTCGTGGTCGACGGCGCCGATGAACCGCACCGCCTTGCTCACACGATGCTTGCGGGCCTGCTCCATCAGCCACTCTCGCTGGGTGCCGTCACCAGCGATGGTGAGAGTGGTACCCGGGTGGCTCCGACGGATACGGGGGAGTGCGGCCAGCAGGTCCTGCACACCCTTCTCGTACTCGAGGCGACCGGCGAACAACAGTTCCGCCGGTCCGATGGTCCGCGTGCGGGCCGCGAACGGCCATGTGCGGATGTCGATTCCGTTGTGGATCACCGCGATGTCGGCGGCGTCGTAACCGAAGAGTCGGTTCACCTCGTCGCGCATGGATGCCGAACAGGTGATGAGAGCGTCGGATTCGGCGACGAGCCACCATTCGACCGAGTGCACCTGCCGATTGGTGCGGCCGCTGACCCAGCCGCTGTGCCGACCGGCTTCGGTGGCGTGGATGGTGGAAACCAGTGGCACGTCGAAGAATTCGGCCAGCGCGATCGCCGGGTGGGCGACCAGCCAGTCATGCGCGTGCACGACCTCGGGGATCCATCGTGCGGTGGAATCGGCGAAAGCCCGTTCGCCGGCCAGGATCCTGAGCCCGGCACGGATGAACGAGTGTCCCATGGCGAGAGTCCAGGCCATCATGTCCTGACCGAACTCGAACTCCGGCGGGTCCTCGGCGACCGCGATCACGCGCACGCCGTCGACGACGGTGTCGGTCGTCGGATGGCTGACCGCATCGGTGCCCGACGGGCGTCGGGTCAGGACCGCCACATCGTGTCCGGCGGCGGCCATCTCGGTGGCGAGGTGATGCACATGCCGACCCAGTCCGCCGACGACGACGGGTGGGTACTCCCACGACACGAACAACACTTTCATCCGATGCTCCCCTCGGCATCCGCGGTCAGGATCGCGTGCAGACGGCGCGCGTCGAGTGCGGGGAAGAGATTGTCGGCCCGCGCCCAGTTCTGCGCGAGCGCCGCCGCCGCGTCGTCGCGACCACGGAGCGCGGCGTCGCTGATCTCCCGCGTGGCGTGCGCGTGCGTGTGCGCACGGGAGACAGCGTACTGCGCGGCAGTGTCCTTCGACACCATGAAAGGCCAGTCGGAGGACACCGTGAGCAGCGTCTCCCGGACGATCTGATCGGCGACACGGCTGCGCTCTCCGCCACCGGCGAGGAGTTTGGCCACGGCGTCGAGGGCGGTCTCGGTCACCTCCTCGTTGAGGGTGACGAGATGCTGCACCTGTGGACCGTTCCACACGCGCCAGTCCTTACCCGACCCCCACGACGACGCGGGGAGATCGACCGGCTCGCCGACGAGTCCGGATCGCGTTGCGCCGGCGAGGGTTCCGACCTTCACCCCGACCTCGGGCAGGCGACGAAGGACGCGTTCGAGCCAGATCGGACCCTCATGCCACCAATGCCCGAAGAGCTCGGTGTCGAAGGCCGCGACCACCAGGGCGTCGCGGCCGATGCGCGTCGACTCCACGATGAGGCGCTCGCGGACATGCCCGACGAAATCCTCGACGTGTCGGTCGATCACTGCGTCGACGTGTGCCGGGTCGTAGGGCTTCTTCTCGTCGCCCGGCACCGAGCGACCCGTGACGCGGAACCGCTTGAGTCCCGATTCGTGGTCGTAGGTGTGGAAGTCGCGGTAGGCGGCGTGGCCGGGATAGCCCGACTTCGGCGACCACACGCGGTAACTCACCGTGAGGTCGCGTCCATAGGCGATGACACCGCTGTCGCCGACCGGGCGGCCGAGTGCGGTGTCGCCGTGGAGGGTCGGGCCGTCGACCATGAAGTGCCCGACGCCGGCGCTGGCGTACTCGGCTTCCATGCCCGGCGCGAAGGCGCATTCGGGCGCCCAGATGCCTGCGGGGTCGAAACCCCAGCGCGCGTGCGCGTCGTGGAGACCCTCACGAAGGAAGAAGGTCCGCAGGCGTGGATCGAGCAGCGGAGCGAACGGATGCGCGAGCGGTCCGCCGAGGATCTCGGCGACCCCGCTCGAGGCGACGCGACGGATCAGCGGCGAGGCGCCGTGTCGCCACTTCGTCTCGAAGGTCTCCAGTGCTCGCTGGGCTTCGAGGTACTCACGGCGACCGGCGTCGGCGCGGTCGGCATCGTTCGACGTCGCGGCCTCGGTCGCCCGCAGCTGCCAGTCGGCCAGCCATTCGTACATCGACGACGCACAGTGAGGGTCGTCGAGCTGCGCGGCCAGGACCGGGGTGATCCCGAGGGTCAACTGGTCGGTGAGACCGTCGTCGGCGAGGCGCTCGAGGACGTCGAACAGTGGGATGTACGACGACGCCCACGACTGGTAGAGCCATTCCTCACCGACCGGCCAGCGACCGTGATTTGCCAGCCAGGGCAGGTGGGAGTGCAGGACGAAGGTGAACTGTCCCGGAACCTCGGGGGTGCTGATGGTCATTGCTCAGGCCCGGGTCGCCACCGCGAACAGGTCGAGCGAGGCATCGATGTCGGAGTCGCGCGCGTCGAGCACGGCGAAGTCCTCGGCGGCCACCCCGGCGACGTCGTCGACCAGGTCGGCCGGCCACGGTTCGCCGGCGAGGGCACGCTCGATCTGGGCGTCGATCAGCGATCCGCCCCACTTCTCGTCGAGCGCGGTCAGCCGCGGTCCGTGGTGCACGCCGAGCATCGCGTCGAGGGCGAACCCGCCCTCGACGATCAGTGCGGTGAGTTCGGCGGCGTTCAGCTCACGGGTGTGGAACGGGTTGAGAGGGGTGTCGCGGCCGGGGGAGAAGGTGATCCGGTTGGGCGTCGAGATCAGCAGCTCGCCGCCCGGACGCAGCACGCGTCGGCATTCGGCGATGAATGCGGCCTGGTCCCAGAGGTGTTCGATCACCTGGAAGTTCACCACGAGATCCACCGAGGCGTCGGCCAGCGGAAGATCGATCAGATTGCCCTGGTGCACGACGAGCCCGGGGTAGCGGCGACGGGTGTGTTCGACCGCCGAGGTGTCGTAATCGACGCAGACCACCGACGACGCCCCGGCGTCGGCGATCATCGCGGCCCCGTAGCCCTCGCCGGATCCGGCTTCCAGGATCTCGCGTCCCCGGCAGCGGTCGAGGATGTGGCGGTAGGCGATCTCGTGGCGGCGGAACCAGTAGTTCTCCGCGGGGATGCCCGGAACCGTCCGTTCACCGGTCAGCGCCAGCTGTTGGTCGGCGTCGAGGGACTCCAGACCGGTCATCCCGGCCGTCGGCGGAGAACCGAGGTCTGCGTCAGTCATCTGCAAGAGCGTAGGGCATGGGGTCGCGGCCTCCCGGTTCGTCCCGGCGGCGCGACCGACCGAGCGATCGTGCGTGATCGCTGCAGGGTTCCCTGTCCAGGTACGACGCCGGTCCAAAGTGTGAGGTAGTCAATGTTTAGTGAGAACATAGGAGACGCTAAAGTGGTGGAGACCCATGGCCTTACCCGCCGGTAAGTTGCCGAACCCGACGCAGGAGGTCGACGTAGACCAATGACAAACATTGTCGTACTGATCAAGCAGGTTCCCGACACGTGGTCCGAGCGCAAGTTGTCCGACGACGACTACACCTTGGACCGCGAGGCAGCTGACGCGGTTCTGGACGAGATCAACGAGCGCGCCGTCGAGGAAGCGCTGAAGATCAAGGAAGCCGACGGCGGTGAGGTCACCATCCTGACTGCGGGTCCCGACCGCGCCACCGACGCCATCCGCAAGGCTCTGTCGATGGGCGCCGACAAGGCGATCCACATCAAGGACGACCAGCTCCACGGCTCGGACGCGGTCCAGACCGCCTACGTCCTGGCCCGCGCACTGGGCACCGTCGAGGGCGTCGAACTCGTCATCGCCGGCAACGAGGCCACCGACGGCCGCGTCGGCGCGATCCCGGCCATGATCGCCGAGTACCTCGAGCTCCCGCACCTGACCCACCTGCGCAAGCTGACCCTCGAGGGCGAGACCCTCAAGGGCGAGCGCGAGACCGACGAGGGCATCTTCCACGTCGAGGCACAGCTCCCGGCGATCGTCTCGGTCAACGAGAAGATCAACGAGCCCCGCTTCCCGTCCTTCAAGGGCATCATGGCCGCGAAGAAGAAGGAAGTCACCGTCGTCTCGCTGGCCGAGATCGACGTCGAGCCGACCGACGTGGGCCTGGAGAACGCCGGCAGCGTCGTGAACTCCTCCACCCCGAAGCCGCCGAAGACCGCGGGCGAGCGCGTCACCGACGAAGGCGACGGCGGCACGAAGGTCGCCGAGTACCTGGTCGGCCAGAAGATCATCTGATCTTCCCCACCAGTCCATCCGGCGAACCCCAGACATTCAGGAGAAAACCAACATGGCAGAAGTACTCGTGCTCGTGGAGCAGGACGCCGAAGGCGCCCTGAAGAAGGTCACCAGCGAGCTCATCACCGCCGCCCGCGCTCTCGGTACCCCGTCGGCTGTCGTCGTCGGCAAGCCCGGTTCGGCCGACGCGATCATCGACGGCCTCAAGGAAGCCGGCGCCGAGAAGGTCTACGTCGCCGAGTCCGACGACGCGGCCGGCTACCTGATCAACCCGCAGGTCGATGTGCTGTCCTCGATCGCCGAGAGCGCTGCTCCGGCAGCGGTCCTGGTCGCGGCCACCGCCGACGGCAAGGAGATCGCCGGTCGTCTCGCCGTGCGTCTCGGCTCGGGTGTGCTCGCCGACGTCGTCGACGTCAAGGAAGGCGGCGTGGGCATCCACTCGATCTTCGGTGGCGCGTTCACCGTCGAGGCGCAGGCCAAGGGCGACACCCCGGTGATCTCGATCCGCCCCGGTGGCGTCGAGGCCGCTCCGCAGGCCGGTGCCGGCGAGCGTGTCGACGTCGAGGTCCCGGCAGCTGCCGAGAACGCCGTCAAGATCACCAAGGTCGAGCCGAACATCGGTGGCGACCGTCCCGAGCTCACCGAGGCGTCGATCGTCGTCTCCGGTGGTCGCGGTGTCGGTAGCGCCGAGAAGTTCTCGGTCGTCGAGGAGCTCGCCGACGCGCTCGGTGCCGCTGTCGGCGCCTCGCGCGCCGCCGTCGACTCCGGCTACTACCCGGGTCAGTTCCAGGTCGGTCAGACCGGTAAGACGGTGTCGCCGCAGCTCTATGTCGCCCTGGGCATCTCGGGCGCCATCCAGCACCGCGCCGGCATGCAGACCTCGAAGACCATCGTCGCCGTCAACAAGGACGAAGAGGCGCCGATCTTCGAGATCGCCGACTACGGCATCGTGGGCGACCTGTTCAACGTCGCCCCGCAGCTGACCGAAGAGGTCAAGAAGCGCAAGTGATCCGGTAGATCACGCAGTACCCCGGTGGCCCCTGACGTTCGCGTCGGGGGCCACCGTGCGTTCGCGGCCCGTTCACCCGAGGTCGCCGGAGCGGCACGTGTTCATCCGGATCGCCCCGACACGTCACGCGGCCGTGGTCGTGGCGACGCCGGCGGTGGCTTTCATACGGGGCATGAACGCTCTACAGTCCATCGCCACCGCCGCGGCAACCGATTCCGCCGTCTCGGCCACCCTGCTGACCGCCGGACCCGTGCGGGTGCTGGTGTCCGACGACGCGGCCGACATCCTTGCCGCCCAACGACTTCGCTACCGGGTCTTCGCCGATGAGCCCGGCTTCTCCGACCGTATCGGCGACGCGACCACCGGCTGCGACGCCGACCGGTTCGACGAGTTCTGTGAGCACCTCGTCGTGCGGCACGACGACCACGGCGTCATCGGGTGCGCACGGCTGCTGGCACCTCCGCGTGCGATCGCCGCCGGCGGCTGGTACTCATCCACCGAGTTCGACCTGAGTCGATTGGCCGACATCTTCTCCGAGACAGTCGAACTGGGGCGCGCCTGCGTGGACGGCAGGCATCGTGACGGATCGGTCACCGCCCTCATGTGGGCGGCCCTGCTGCAATACATGGATCTCGCGGGCTACCGGTACCTGATGGGTTGCGTGTCGGTGCCGCTGCACAGCCCGGGGGAGTGGATGCCCGGGTCCGTGCTGCGCGCCGTCCGCGACCGCCTGCGCGAGGAATATGCCGACGCCGATCGACGAGTCACCCCGCTGACGCCAGCACGCATCGGTGGGCGGCTCCTCGACGACATCACGCCGTCGGACACCATCGGGATGCCGCCCCTGATGCGCGGATACCTGCGGATGGGCGCCCGTATCTGTGGTGAGCCCGCCGTCGACGACGTCTTCGATGTCGCGGACTTCCTCACCCTCATCGACCGGGAGGGCGCCAACCGGCGCTATCTCGACCGCCTGCGATCGAGTGCCCAGCGTCTCGGCTCGGCAGGGGCCTGACCGCGGTGACCATCATGCCGGTGGAGCGTCACCCGTGGTTCCCGGTGAGCACCTGCGGGCATGCCTGCCTCGGTCCGCGGGCCGAGAGGCGGGCAGCCGACGCCGTGGTCACCGGTGGGCGGTTGTGTCGTCTGGCCGCGATCGCCGGCTGGATCGTCGCGACACCCATTGCCGACGGGACGATGGCGCGGCTCCGGAGGCGGCCCCGACGAGCCCTGCGTGCGCGGGCCGCGGGTCCGCTGCTCGCCGCGCTCGGCATCAGGGTCGTCGTCGACGACCGGCGGAGGGATCCGCGCGCAACCGGACTCATCGTCGCCAACCACATCTCCTTTCTCGACGTCCTCGCGCTGGCTCTCGTCAGCCCGGCACCGGTGGTGGCGAAGTCCGACGTCGTCGACATGCCGGTGGTGGCCGGGCTCGCGCGCCGGTTCGGGGTGATCGCGGTAGACCGTGGGACGCTGCGCGGACTCCCGGCGGCAGTGGGTGAGGTCTCCGCGCGCCTGGCAACCGGATCGTCGGTGATCGTGTTCCCGGAGGGGACAACCTTCTGCGGCCGGACCGGCGGTGCGTTCCGGCCCGCGTTCTTCCAGGCGGCGGTCGACGCCGGGGTGCCGGTGTTCCCGGTTCGCCTACGGTTCCTCGGGCCCGACGGGCGTGCCGCGACGGCCCCGAGCTTCATCGGCGACGACTCACCGCTCGACACCTTGCGCCGGGTGCTGCGGGCCCGCGGACTGACGGTGGTCGTCCGCCTCGAACACGCCGAGGTGCCGGGCGCCGACCGTCGCGAACTGGCCCGGCGTTGCGAGCGTGTGTTGAGCGCCGCGGAAAGTGACATCGAACGTTCTCTGATATAGGTTCCTTCGCAAGCGGCCGCGCACGCGGCCGAGGAGATCGCCGTATGTCGAAGGAGTCCGACGATGACGTCCACCCTGACCCGAGAAGCGGCCCGCGCCAAGTTCTTCGAACTGCGGGAAGCGGAAGGGCTCGTCGACGACGCGGTCCTCGACACCGTGTGGGCAGGACTGGCGACGCTGCGTCCCGAGGAGATGCTCGGCGCCTGGAAGGGCGGTGAGTTCACCACCGGCCACGCCATCAACGGGATGCTGGCGAAGGCCAACTGGTTCGGCAAGACCTTCACCTCGCGCAGCGATGTGCAGCCGCTGGTCTGCCGTGACGAGAACGGCAAGCTGTTCTCCAACGTCAAGCTCGGCAAGGGTGAGGCGAGCCTGTGGGCGGTCGAGTTCCGCGGGGAGATCACCGCGTCGATGGTCTACGACGGCCAGCCGGTCATCGATCACTTCAAGCGCGTCGACGACACCACCGTCATGGGCATCATGAACGGCAAGGGCGGCGTCATCGACGGACGGCACCTGTACTTCTACCTCGAACGCGTCTGAGACGTCCGAGAAGGCGGCCGCGGGGTCTGGTCGGGTGGTCGGGCGCCCGATGACCAGCGCGTGCACACAGCGCTCACAAGTCGCGGAATTTGTCGACGTCCGCCGCGCGTTTATCCTTGCTAGCGATGCCCCTGTCAACCCGAGTGCCGCCGCGCACATCCGTCTACCTCGACCACGCCGCTTCGACGCAGATGCTGCCCGAAGCCGTCGAGGCGATGACCGCTGTCTTCGGTGCCCCGGGCAACGCCTCGTCACTGCACGGTTCCGGCCGAACCGCCCGACGCCGCCTCGAGGAGGCGCGCGAGGCGATCGCCGCGGCCGTCGGTGCACGTCCGTCGGAGGTCATCTTCACCGGCGGCGGCACCGAATCGGACAACCTCGCGATCAAGGGCATCTACTGGGCCCGTCGCCGCGCCGATGAGCAGCGTCGCCGCATCATCGTGTCGGCGGTGGAGCACCACGCGGTCCTCGATCCCGCCCAGTGGCTCGCGGCCGACGCCGGCGCAGAACTCGTGGTGCTGCCGGTCGGCGCCGACGGCGTGGTCTCACCCGCCGAGCTCCGGGCCGAACTCGAGGCAAACGCCGACCAGACGGCCCTCATCTCGGTCATGTGGGCCAACAACGAGGTGGGTTCCATCCAGCCCATCGCCGAGATCGCCGCGCTCGGAGCCGAGTTCGGCGTACCGGTGCACTCCGATGCCATCCAGGCCGTCGGCCACCTGCCGGTCGACTTCGCCGCCAGCGGACTGTCCGCGCTGAGCCTCGCCGCCCACAAGTTCGGCGGTCCGCAGGGCGTCGGCGCGCTGCTGCTCGGCCGCGAGGTCGCCTGCGTCCCGCTGCAGCACGGCGGCGGCCACGAACGGGACGTGCGGTCGGGAACCCAGGATGTCGCCGGCGCCGCCGGCATGGCCGCCGCGCTGACCTGGTGCGTCGAACACCTGGAGGAGAACACCGCCCGCGTGCGCGCCCTGGCGTCGCGGCTCTCCGAGACCCTGCTCGGTGTCGAAGGGGCGGTACGCAACGGCGCCGCACCAGATGCACGGCTTCCGGGAAACGTCCACGTCTCCTTCATCGGCTGCGAGGGCGACTCTCTGCTCATGCTGCTCGACGCCAAGGGCATCGAATGCTCCACCGGTTCCGCCTGCACGGCGGGTGTCGCGCAGGCCAGCCATGTGCTGCTCGCGATGGGGCTCGACATGGCCGACGCCCGGTCGTCGCTGCGGTTCTCGCTCTCCCACACGACCACCGACGCCGACATCGACGCGGTGGCGCAGGTCATCGACGAGGTCGTGGATCGAGCTCGCGCCGCCGGCCTCGTCTCCGCACCCGGCGGAAAGGTCTCGTGATGCGCGTACTCGCAGCAATGAGCGGCGGCGTCGACTCGGCGGTCGCGGCGGCACGTGCCGTCGACGCCGGGCACGAGGTCGTCGGCGTCCACCTCGCTCTCTCCACCGCGCCCGGAGCCCTGCGCACCGGATCGCGCGGCTGTTGCTCGCGGGAGGACGCCTCGGACGCCCGCCGCGCCGCGGACGTGCTCGGAATCCCTTTCTACGTCTGGGATTTCGCCGACCGGTTCAAGGACGACGTCATCGACGAATTCGTCGAGGCCTACGCCGCCGGACGCACCCCCAACCCCTGCCTGACGTGCAACGAGAAGATCAAGTTCGCCGCGCTCGCCGACAAGGCGATCGCCCTCGGCTTCGACGCCCTCGCCACCGGTCACTATGCGCAGCTCGTCGACGGCGAGCTGCGTCGCGCCGTCGACCACGACAAGGACCAGTCCTACGTGCTGGCCGTCCTGACGCGCGAGCAGCTGTCCCGCGCGCTGTTCCCGATCGGTGACACCCCGAAGGCCGAGATCCGGGCGGAGGCGGCACGCCGCGGTCTCGCGGTGGCCGACAAGCCCGACTCGCACGACATCTGCTTCATCCCCAGCGGCGACACCCGCGCCTTCCTCGGTGCCAAGATCGGCATCCGTCCGGGCGCGGTCGTCGACGCCTCCTCCGGCGAGCGCCTCGCCGACCACGAAGGAGTCCACGGCTTCACCATCGGACAGCGCAAGGGCCTCGGCATCGATGCGCCCGCAGCCGACGGCAAGCCGCGCTACGTCACCGAGATCGACCCGGCGTCGGGCACCGTCACGGTCGGCACCGCCGAGGACCTGCAGGTCTGGGGCATCACCGCGACCCGTGCGGTGTGGACGTCGGGCATCACCCCCGACGAGCCGTTCGAGGCCGTGGTCCAGGTGCGTGCACACGGCGGGCTCGCACCCGTCACCGCGACCCCGACCATCGTCGCCGGCGAACCCGCGATCGACATCGCCCTGCACGAACCGCTGACCGGCGTCGCACGCGGTCAGGCCGCCGTGCTGTACCTGCCGGACGCGGAGCACGGCGACCAGGTCGTGGGATGCGGGCGGATCGCGTCCACCTCGTCGCAGCCGACCGCCGTCGCGACTCGGTGACCACACCAGGCCTGCCCACCGGTGTCGGAACCGGCGTGGGCTCGATGCCCGGCACCGATCCGCGCGCGGCGGCCGCCGTGGTCAACGGTGAGCTCGACCTCGCACACCTCGTCGAACTCCCCGGTCGCGGGGCGGGTTCGGATCTGATCGGCCGGATGGCCGCGATCCTCGTGGACCTCCCGATGGACACCGCGACCTGGGGATACCGTCTGGCGCAACGGGAATCGCAACTGACCCGCCGCGCCCGCGACTTCCTCAAGGAGGATCTCGACGTCGTCGAGGAGCTATGGGAGACAGCGGGATTCGTCGGTACCGGGCGTCCGTTCAAGGTCCAGGTCGCCGGTCCGTTCACCACCTCGGCTTCTGTAGAACTGCCGAACGGCCATCGCGTGCTGAAGGATCCGGGAGCGGTCCGCGACATCGTCGCGTCGACTGCCGAAGGGCTCCGTGAACACGTCGGCGAGATCAAGCGCCGCCTCGGCGCACAGGTCGTCGTCCAGATCGACGAGCCGATGATCGGTCGAGTCATCGACGGAACCGTCAAGCCCCTCACCCGGTTCGACCCGATCCGGGCGGTCCCCGCCGTCGAGGCGGCGCGGGCCCTCACCGAACTCATCGAACACGTCGACGCGCCGGTGGTGCTCCACGACTGCAACCGGCCCCGCTGGGACCTCCTCGAACACCTTCGGGGCGTGGCGTACTCGATCGACGTCACCGCACCCACCGACGCCGACCTCGACGGCATCGGGATGCTCATCGACCGCGGGGACATCCTCGTGGCCGGCCGAATCCCGTCCACCGCGCCGAAGCGACCGGTGAACGCCGACACCGTCGCGACCGACCTCGCCGCCATCACCGATCGCATCGGCCTCAGCCGAAAAGTGTTGTCCGAGAATGTTATCGTCACACCGACCTGCGGTCTCGCCGGGGCGTCGGAGAGCTGGGCGAAAAAGGCTCTCGCGGTGACCGCCGAAGCGGGTCAGCTGCTCGGCACCGACCCGACCGCGCTCTGACCTCCTGGAGCCGGTGCCCTGGAAGCTCTGCGGAACGCCGCCTGCCGGAACTATCCTGCGAGGGTGCCGCATCCGATCATGTTCGACGACGCGGACCCGATCCTGGGTCGCGTCCGCGAGATCGCGCTCGCGCTGCCCGACGCCACCGAGGTCGTCGCGCACGGTCGCCCGACGTTCCGGTGCGGCAAGATGTTCGCCAACTACGGCGGCGGCCTCAAGGGTGGCAAGGTCCGCTATGACCAGTCGATCCTGTTCATTCCCGACGAGTCGGAGAAACCGGCCCTTGAGGAGGACCCGCGGTTCTTCGTGCCCGCCTACTACGGCCCCTACGGCTGGCTGGGCCTGATCCTCGAGGACACCACCGACTGGGACGAGGTCGCCGAACTCCTCGACGCGAGCTACCGGCAGGTCGCGCCGAAGCGCTCCCTGGCCAAGCTCGACGGCTGAGGTTCTGTGGATTTGAGGGCATGCCCCGAGACTCTCCCGTGACCGGCGGCGAGGTGCTCGGAAGACTCAGACCCACACATACCCCCGGATTCTCGTCCCCGTGACAGGCACCCGAGGGCAAGTTGCCCTCGACAGTCACTGAGGGGGACGAGATTTCGCGTCCGGCGGAACTATCCTGCGAGGGGCCGCATCCGATCATGTTCGACGACGCCGACCCGATCCTGGGTCGCGTCCGCGAGATCGCCCTCGCGCTTCTCGACGCCACCGAGGTCGTCGCACACGGCCGCCCGACGTTCCGGTGCGGCTAGATGTTCGCCAACTACGGCGGCGGTCTCAAGGGTGGCAAGGTCCGTCACGACCAGTCGATCCTGTTCATTCCCGACGAGGCGGAGAAACCCGCGCTCGAAGAGGACCCGCGGTTCTACGTACCCGCCTACTACGGCCCCTACGGGTGGCTCGGACTGATCCTCGACGGTGACACGGAGTGGGACGAGGTCGCCGAACTCCTCGATGCCAGCTACCGGCACGTCGCGCCGAAACGGTCCCTGGCCAAGCTCGACGGCTGACCCTTCGAGACGCCCTCCGCAGGCTCCGGGCTCCTCAGGGAGCAGAGAGGCGAGCCTGTCCGAGCACTCCGATACCCTCGGGACGTGGCAGAAACAACGGAGTCGGGGGCCATCGAGCAGTCGGGACCCGAGGCAGACCTGCGCGAAGAGTGGGCGGCTCTCGCCGAGGAGATCCGCGACCATCAGTTCCGTTACTACGTGAAGGATGCGCCGGTCATCACCGACGGCGAGTTCGACGAGCTGCTGCGCCGCCTGCAGGATCTCGAGGAGCGCCATCCCGAGCTCGCCACCCCCGATTCGCCGACCAAGCTCGTCGGCGGTGGTTTCTCGACCGCATTCTCCCCGGTCGACCATCTCGAGCGGATGATGTCGCTGGACAACGTCTTCGACTACGAGGAGATGACCTCCTGGGTCGAGCGGGTCAACTCCGACGCCAGCGCCGAGGCCGAGTTCCTCTGCGAACTCAAGATCGACGGCGTCGCGCTGGCGCTGGTGTATCGCAACGGTGTCTTGGAACGCGGCGTCACCCGCGGCGACGGGCGCACCGGCGAGGACGTCTCCCTCAACGCCCGCACCATCGAGGACATCCCGCAGCGCCTCACGGCCTCCGACGAGTACCCGATCCCGGACGTCCTCGAGGTGCGCGGCGAGGTCTTCTTCCGGGGGGAGGATTTCGAGGCGCTCAACGCGTCCCTGGTGGCCGACGGCAAGCCGCCGTTCGCCAATCCCCGCAATTCGGCGGCCGGTTCGCTGCGTCAGAAGAACCCGCAGGTCACGGCTCGTCGCAAACTGCGGATGATCTGTCACGGTATCGGTCACACCGAGGGCTGGCGGCCGGAGTCGCTGCATGATGCGTATCTCGCGCTCGGTGCATGGGGGCTACCGGTGTCGACGCACACCACCAAGGCTTCGGGCGCTGCCGAGATCCTCGAGAAGATCTCCTACTGGGGCGAGCACCGTCACGACGTCGAGCACGAGATCGACGGCATCGTGGTCAAGGTCGACGACTTCACCCTGCAGCGCCGCCTCGGTTCCACCTCGCGTGCACCGCGATGGGCGATCGCCTACAAGTACCCACCGGAGGAGGCCACCACCAAGCTGCGCGACATCCAGGTCGGCGTCGGACGCACCGGTCGCGTCACACCGTTCGCGGTGCTCGAACCAGTCCTCGTCGCCGGCTCGACCGTCTCCCGGGCCACCCTGCACAACGGCTCGGAGGTCAAGCGCAAGGGCGTCCTCATCGGCGACACCGTGACCATTCGCAAGGCCGGCGACGTGATCCCCGAGGTCCTCGGACCGGTCGTCGACCTGCGCGACGGCTCCGAGGTCGAGTTCGAGATGCCCGAGCGCTGCCCGGAATGCGGTACGCCGTTACGTCCGGAGAAGGAATCCGACGTCGACGTCCGGTGCCCGAATCAGGAGAGTTGCCCGGCACAGTTGCGGGAGCGGCTCTTTCACCTCGCCGGGCGCGGCTCTTTCGACATCGAGGCGCTCGGCTACGAGGCGGCGACCGCGCTGCTGTCGGCCAAGGTGATCCGCAACGAAGGAGACCTGTTCTCCATCACCGCCGACGATCTCGCCCGCACCGATCTGTTCACGACGAAGGCCGGCGCGCTGTCGGCGAACGGAAACCGTTTGCTGGCCAACCTCGACAAGGCCAAGGACGTCGCGCTGTGGCGGGTGCTGGTGGGTCTGTCGATCCGCCATGTCGGTCCCACTGCCGCGCGCGCGCTGGCCACCGAGTTCGGCTCGCTGGAGGCCATCGAATCCGCCGACGTCGAACAACTGGCCGACGTCGAGGGCCTCGGCATGACCCTCGCACAATCGATCCACGACTGGTTCACCGTCGACTGGCATCGCGAGATCGTCGAGAAGTGGCGTGCGGCAGGCGTTTTGATGAAGGACGAGCGTGACGAGTCGATCGCGCGAACGCTCGAGGGCAAGACCATCGTCGTGACCGGATCGCTGGTGGACTTCTCCCGTGACGGCGCCAAAGAGGCGATCCTGCAGCGCGGGGGCAAGGCGTCGGGTTCGGTGTCGAAGAAGACCGACTACGTGGTCGTCGGCGATTCGCCGGGAAGCAAGGCCGACAAGGCCGAACAACTCGGCGTCCCGGTACTCGACGAGGACGCGTTCAAGCGACTGCTGGAGACCGGCAGTCCTGAGTAGACGGGGTCACCGCCAGACGCGGCCGGCAGATCGGTGATGCGTTCGCTTGGTAGCACTGCCACGAAGAGCAGGCAGCGTCAACCGTTCAGCGCCTTGTCGAAGGCGCGATATGCCCGCGGGTCGAACAACACGAACCGGATCTCCGTCATCATGGTGTCGGCGGACCGGACCGTGTCGACCGCCCGGCGTGCGCCGTCGTCCATCGGCCAGCCGTAGACGCCGGTCGAGATGGCCGGGAAGGCGATCGTCGATGCACCCAATTCGTCTGCGACACGCAGAGATTCGCGATAGCAGGAGATCAGGAACTCGGAACGGTCCTCGTCGTAAGAGTGCACCGGCCCGACGGTGTGGATGACCCAGCGTGCGTCCAGATCGCCCGCAGTGGTGGCGACCGCCTCGCCGACCGGTAGACCGCGCTTGTAGCGACCGGCCCGGAGGTCCTTGCACTCGGCGAGAATCGCGGGACCCCCGCGACGGTGGATGGCCCCGTCGACCCCGCCGCCGCCGAGCAGCGTCGAATTGGCGGCGTTGACGATCGCGTCGACCGACTGAAGGGTGATGTCTCCCTGCACGAGCGTGATGGAGGTCATGGCTCCATCATCGCGCTATCCGTCGGCGCGCAACACCGTACTGACGATGCCTGCCAGGTAGCCGAGCCGGGCGACCTCGGATGGCCGAAAATCGGGTCCGCCGATGCGGCCGAGCAGGACCGCCTTGTCGTTGGAGCCGATGGGCGCCGCGGCGAGTCGGGTGTCCATGTCCTGCCAGGCATCCGGTACCCAGTCGCCCTCCGCGTCGAGCTGTGCCGCATGCTCCAGCGGGAGCCAGTCGGCCCGGGTGAGCGGGGTTTCCGGCGCCCCGGAGGAACCGAACAGCTGCAGTACGCCGCCGCTGGCCTTGGTGATGACCATCGCCCACGACACCCGCAGTACGCGCGGGGCGTTGTCGACGAGGACCTGGAGCCGGTCGTTGCGCTTGGCGGTGGCGACCTGGTCGACGAGTTCGAGTTCACGATGGGTGTCGAGCACACCGGAGTACGGGCGGATGGAATCCACCCGGACGCCGTTGACCTTCTCGGCGGCCGTGATCAGGCTGTCGGGCAGTGAGCCCGGCGGGACCTCGACGACGAGGTCGTCGACGGCGTAACCGTTGCCGCGTTCGACCACCTCGAGAGACAGGATGTCTGCACCGACCGAACCGAGTTGCACGGCGAGCACGCCGAGACTGCCGGGACGGTCCTCGAGGTAGACGCGCAACAGGTAAGACACGTGGGCCATTCTCGCACTCGTGAGGGTCGGGCGCGCACCGCCGGGGAGGGGCGGACCGAGCCCGGGCGTGCAAACGGTGGCTGAAGTGAGTCGGATCGGCGCGTTCCCATAGGCTGGAGAGGCACATCTGCGTCGCGAAGGCGCCGCGGTGGGCATTCATTCCCGAGCAAGTGATGGTGAGAAAGGGCGATGACGGTGGCTGGCGAACCGAAGTCCATATCGCGAGAAGAGGTCGCGCACCTGGCGCGATTGTCGCGACTGGCGCTGAGCGAGGACGAACTCGATGTCTACGCCAAGCAGCTGGACTCCATCCTGACCCACGTCGCATCGGTGTCCGAGGTGGCTGCCGACGACGTGCCCGGCACCGCCCATCCGGCCGAGCTCGCCAACGTGCTGCGCCCCGACGTCGTCGTGCCCGGTCTGAGCACCGACGCCGCGCTGTCCGGTGCGCCGGCCGTCGAGCAGGACCGTTTCGCCGTTCCGCAGATCCTGGGAGAAGAGCAGTGAGCCCCGCGTCGCACGCCGCAGCGCCTCGTCCCGCCGGTGACCTGACCGGTCTGTCCGCCGCCGAACTCGCCACCAAGATCGCGACCCGCGAGGTCAGTTCGGTGGAGGTCACGCAGGCACACCTCGATCGCATCGCCGAGGTCGACGGTGAGCTCGGTGCCTTCCTGCATGTCAGCGGCGCCGAGGCGCTCGTCGCCGCCAAGGCTGCCGACGATGCGATCGCCTCGGGCGACGCGGTGTCGTCGCTCGCCGGTGTGCCCATCGCGCTCAAGGACGTCTTCACCACCACCGACGCCCCCACCACGTGCGGTTCCAAGATCCTCGAGGGATGGGTGCCGCCCTACGACGCCGCGGTCACCGAACGTCTCCGCGCCGCGGGCATCCCGATCCTGGGCAAGACCAACATGGACGAGTTCGCCATGGGCAGCTCGACCGAGAACTCCGCCTACCAGCTGACCCGAAACCCGTGGGACCCCACCAAGATCCCGGGTGGCTCGGGTGGTGGCAGCGCCGCGGCACTGGCCGCGTACGAGGCGCCGCTGGCGATCGGCACCGACACCGGTGGCTCCATCCGTCAGCCGGCCGCGGTCACCGCGACCGTCGGCGTCAAACCCACCTACGGAACCGTCTCGCGCTACGGACTCGTCGCCTGTGCGTCGTCGCTGGACCAGGGTGGCCCGTGTGGTCGTACAGTTCTCGACACCGCGATGCTGCACGAGGTCATCGCCGGGCACGACCCGCGCGACTCGACGTCGATCAACGTCCCGGTGCCCGACGTGGTCGCCGCCGCCCGCGAAGGTGCCGAGCAGGACCTCAAGGGTGTCAAGATCGGCGTCGTCACCGAACTGCAGGGCGAGGGCTACCAGTCGGGCGTGCTCGACTCGTTCCACCAGGCCGTCAAGCTCCTCACCGAGCGCGGCGCCGAGGTCGTCGAGGTCAGCTGCCCGCACTTCACCTACGCGCTCGGCGCCTACTACCTGATCCTCCCCTCGGAGGTGTCGTCGAACCTCGCACGCTTCGACGCCATGCGATACGGCCTGCGTGTCGGCGACGACGGTTCGCATTCGGCCGACGAGGTGATGGCACTGTCCCGCGAGGCCGGGTTCGGACCAGAGGTCAAGCGCCGCATCATGATCGGCACCTATGCGCTGTCGTCGGGTTACTACGACGCCTACTACGGTCAGGCACAGAAGGTCCGCACCCTGATCTCGCGCGACTTCACCAACGCCTTCGAGAAGGTCGACGTGCTGATCTCGCCGACCACGCCGACCACCGCCTTCCCGATCGGGGAGAAGGTCGACGACCCGCTGGCGATGTACCTGTTCGACCTCTGCACACTGCCGGTGAACCTGGCCGGGATCGGCTCGATGTCGGTGCCGTCGGGTCTGTCCGAGGACGACGGCATGCCCGTCGGCCTGCAGATCATGGCGCCCGCCCTCGCCGACGATCGGCTCTACCGCGTCGGCGCGTCGTATGAGGCGGCTCGCGGCGCGATCATCTGAGGTCATCGCGGCAGGCCGGTAACCCAATGCGCCTGCTCCACCCCGTAGCGGTGTCCGACGCCGGTGGGCCCGTCGAGTGCGGCCAGCAGGTCGACGCTGGTCTGCAGGAAGCTGATCACCGGCAGCCAGGGGACCTGGGGCACCCTCGGTCCGCCGAGTACGGTCCCGTCCGGCGTCGTCGCGGGACGCCACAGCGAGCTGAGCGACCACCGGATCACCGGATCGGTGCGATTGGCCACGACGACCCGCGGTGAGTCCGACTCCGCGGCCACCGTCTCGGCGGGCGGTGCGGTCAGCACGGTCTCGGCGAGCAGTCCCGGGTGGCGGTCCTCGAGCCAGGTGCGGGCGGCGTCGGCGCCGACCGCGCCCAGGCTCTGGCCGTAGAGCACCAGCAGGGGCCGGTCACCAGCGGGTCGGCCCTGCAACACCTCCGCGACCTCGCGAACCAGCGCGATCGACGACTCCGTCGCCGCGGCGTCGTCGGAGATGAACGCCTGCCACGACGGGACGTCGGCGTAGGGGAGCACCAGGATTCGGACGTCGGCGCCGAAGCGGTCGACGAAGCCGGTGACCGCGGCCGGGTCGACCCAGCCCGATCCGGTGGGGACGGCCACGATCACCGCCCGCGCCGACAGTCCGTCGGCGCCCAGCCACGTCTTCACCAATCGTGTTGCCGGACGCTCGAATTCCGGTGCCGAGAGCTCCCCGCGCAGCAGTGTCCCGGATTCGGAGACGGTACGCGGCAGCGGTTGTCCTTCGTCGGCACCCGCAGAGGCTGGGGTGAGGAGGCCCGCGGTGAGCGCGACCGCCGCCGCCGCGATGACCGCGGTGACACGAGGGACGACCACGGTTGCGGCAACGACCGCGACGGGTGCGAGCGTGGCGCCCGCCCACCAGTCGGGGCCGACCGGCAGTGCACCGACGGCAGCACGGATCAGGTTCTGCCACCACACTGCCAGTCCCGCACCGCCGGCCGCGACCAGCACGCCGACACCGAGGACGTCGCGTCGTGTCTGCCCATCCGGTTGCCCGTGGCGTCGGGATACCCATCGCGCCAACAGCATTCCGATGACCGCGCCCAGTGCCGTGACGCCGGTCGTCACGACCGTGGTCGTCATCGCATCGCGCGGAAGTGTGCCAGGGTGGAGGGCGACGAGATATGCGACGACGACGCTGATCACGAGGACAGGGTGAGGCAGGTGTCGCCCGGTGTGCGCCGACGTTGGTGCGGGCGAGGCCATCACGAGAGCTCCTCGGTGGTGGTCCCGGTGCGGGGGTGCCGGTCGACGAGTGCGCGTTCGACCGTGGTGGACACCAGTTGCGGGATCGATTCGTGCCGGGTCGGCGGTCCGCCGAACTGACGCCAGGTGTTCCAGGACAAGCCGATCCGGGCGACGCGTGCCGCGGCGTCGCACGCCGGGTTGCTGCACGAGCGCTGCATCGCGTCGATCAGCATGCGGTCCAGGGCGAACCGCGCCCACGAGCCCAGTGGACGACCGTCGGTGGCCGCCGCGCGCAGCAGGTCGTAACCGAGATCATGTGTGCGGCAGAGCGGTGTGAACCGGTCGGGGAGCGGTACCGGGGAGGAGCAGTCGCCGTTCGGGTCGCTGGGCACACCCGCCACGACGGCCGGCGTGTAACCCATGTGCACGTCGAAGGTCGCGGGCAGGACGCCCATCGTCGTGGCCGGGGCAGGCCCCGTCAGCGCCACGACGGCGGCGGCGTACGGGTTGTCGGCGTCCTCCGGGTCGGGGACGACCACACCCATGGTCGAAATGACGTCACCGGCGACCGCGTGCGCCGTCGACATCCACTGTCCGGCAAGGAGAAAGGTCAGTGTCAGTGCGGCGACCAGCCAGCGGTGCGGACGTCGTGGGCGTGTGCGACCGGCATGATCGGTGAGTTGAGAAGTGTTGGCCGAAGGACATTTCCGCAGTGGACCTGGAGGGTTCATGGGCATTGACGCTAGGGAGCGCAACCGCCTGGCCACATCGCTCCGACGGGCGGTTCCCGCTCACCGGTCGGGGCGGGGATCCGGAGTGCGGACACTACTCGGGAACGAGTGCATCTCCCCCGAAAGTATGAGGACTGCCGGTCCTCACCGGGCCTAGGGTGAACCTCATGTTCGGTTTACGCAAGCATCTGCGCGCGGCCGGCGGCGACTTCGTTGACTGGGCGTCCACCGCGCCCGTCGCCCAGGACCCCGCGGTGCGTGCCTACTTCTCCAAACGGGTCAACTGGTTCTTCTTCGTCGTCGCCTTGATCATGTACTCGATCGCCTGGCCGACGCTGCCCGTCACGCATGCCGTGCCGGTCTTCCTACTGCCTCTTGTCGCGGCGTTCGCGGCACTGCCGATCGCGCTCGCCTGGTCGGCGCCACTGGTCGGCTGGGCGATCTCGGTGGTCTCGGCTCAGGTCATCGGCTTGATCGTGCCGACGCACAGCGGGTGGGAGCTGACCATCCAGGTCACTCACTTCATCGAGTTGCTCGTGCTGACCTTCATGGTCATGCTCCGCTGCCAGTTGCGGTGGATACCGGTGGTGTGGCTGACGACCTCCCTCGTCGTCGCCTATGCGGTTCACCCGGCGTGGATCGTCGGGATCTCGGTGCTCGCGGTGGTCGTGACACTGCTCCGCGGACTGATGGCGTCACGACGGCAACTCGCCGTGCGCACGAAACAGACCGAGGAGGCGGAGGCGGAATCCGCAGTGTTGCAGGAGCGTGCACGCATCGCCCGCGACCTGCACGACGTGGTGGCTCACCGGATGTCGATGGTCGTCGTCATGTCGCAGACCGCGCGGTACCGGATCGACGACGTCTCACCCGCTGCGGCAGCCGAATTCGACGCCATCGCCGACGCCGCCCGGACCTCGCTCGACGAGGTGCGGCAGCTGCTCGGGGTGTTGCGGATCGAGGGTGCCGAGACCGTCGCGGCCCCCAATCCGGGACTGGCGCAGGTCGAATCGCTCGTCGCCGAGACCCGTCGGGCCGGCTCCGAGGTCACCGTGAACCGGGAGGTCGACGATGAGATGGTCGGTGAGTCGGCAGCACTCGTCATCTACCGGATCGTCCAGGAGTCGCTCGCCAACGCCACCCGGCACGCGCCGGGCAGCCGCACCCTGGTGAGCGTCACCCCGGGGGAACGCGGCACGGTCGAGGTGGCCGTGGTCAACTCGGCTCCGACGGCGGCGCCCCTCGGGATCGGCGGTAACGGCGTCGGCATCCCCGGAATGCTCGAACGTGCTCAGGCAGTGGGCGGTTCGCTCCTCGCGGCACCGACGGTCGAGGGCGGGTTCGCGGTGCGCGCGCGTATCCCGGCGACACCGCCACGGGACGGCATCCTGCCCGACGCGGCCCGGTCCGTAACGACGCCGAAGGTCCCCTCACCGGCCTCCGACCAGTAGCGTGTCAGGCGTGCCGATCAACGCGGAACCGCTACAAGCACAGGGCAGCTCCCGCCCGATCACCGTCGTCATCGCCGACGACCAGGCGATGGTCCGACAAGGCTTCTCGGCCCTCCTCGCCGCTCAGTCCGACCTGTCCGTGCTCGGCGACGCCGCCGACGGCGTGGAGGCGGTCGAGGTGTGCAAGCGGGTGCGGCCCGACGTCGTCCTGATGGATGTGCGGATGCCGCGCAAGGACGGACTGTGGGCCGCCGAGCAGATCCTGTTGGCCGGGCTGGAGCCGCCGACCCGCGTGCTGATGCTCACCACCTTCGACATCGACGACTACGTCTACGAGGCGTTGCGGATCGGCGCGTCGGGGTTCCTGCTCAAGGATGCCCCGGCCGACGAGCTCGTGCGCGCGGTGCGGGTGGTCGCCGCCGGTGAGGCCCTGCTCGCGCAGTCGATCACCAAGCGGCTCATCACCGAGGTGACCGCCCGACGTCGACGCCCCGCCCGGAACCCGGCGCTGGAACATCTCACGCCGCGGGAGCGGGAGGTTCTCGACCTGGTGGCCGACGGCAAGTCGAACGCCGAGATCGGCGCCGACCTCTTCGTCACCGAGCAAACCGTCAAGACCCACGTGAGTAGTCTGCTGGGCAAGCTCCGGCTGCGGGACCGCGCTCAGGCGGTCGTCTTCGCCTACGAGAACGGCATCAAGTGAATTCGTGCTCAGCGGGGAGGACACCCGCGCACTAGATTGGGTGTGTTCGTCGCGTTCGAGAGGGAGGGTCTCACCACATGGCCAAGAGATTCGGCATTCTCACCTCCGGTGGTGACTGCCCCGGTCTGAACGCCGTCATCCGCGGTGCGGTGCTCAAGGGTGAAACCGTCTACGGTCACGAGTTCGTCGGCTTCAAGGACGGCTGGGCCGGTCTCGTCTACGGCGACATCATGGAGCTGAACCGCTCCACGGTCCGCGGCCTGTCGCACGAGGGCGGCACGATTCTCGGCACGAGCCGCTTCGGGCCCTACACCGAACCCGACGGTGGGCCCGACACCATCAAGAAGGTGCTCAAGAACCTCGGTATCGACGGGGTCATCGCGATCGGCGGCGACGGCACGGCCGCGGCGTCGAAGCGTCTGTTCGACGACGGCATCAACATCGTCGGCGTGCCCAAGACCATCGACAACGACATCGACGCCACCGACTACACGTTCGGGTTCAACACCGCCGTCGAGATCGCGACCGAGGCCATCGACCGCCTGCGCACCACCGGCAACTCGCACAAGCGATGCATGGTGCTCGAGGTCATGGGCCGCCACGCCGGCTGGATCGCGCTGCACTCGGGTATCGCCGGCGGTGCGCACGTGATCCTCATCCCGGAGAACCCCGAGAGTCTCGACCAGATCTGCGCCTGGGTGACCAGCGTCAAGGCCCGCGGCCGTTCGCCGATGGTCGTCGTCGCCGAGGGGTTCAAACTCCCCGAGATGACGGAGGCGTACTCCACCAAGGGCCTCGACGGCTTCAACCGTCCGCGGCTCGGCGGCGTCGGCGAGGTGCTGGCCCCGCTCATCGAGGAGCGCACCGGCATCGAGACGCGGGCCACCGTGCTCGGCCACATCCAGCGCGGCGGCGTGCCGTCGGCCTACGACCGCGTCCTCGCCACCCGCATGGGTATGGCGACCGCCGACCTGGTCGCCGAGAAGGGCTGGGGTCAGATGGTCGCCCTCCACGGCACCCGGATCGACCGGATCACCTTCGACGAGGCGCTCGGCGAGCTCAAGACCGTCCCGCTGGATCAGTACAAGGAGATCCGGGTCATCTTCGGCTAGACCGGCACGACTGCCGCCGGTTCGCGCGGGATGATGATCCACAGCGCGAGGTAGATCAGGACCTGCGGGCCGGGGAGCAGCATCGACAGCACGAACAGGACGCGGACCAGGGTCGGGTCCCAGCCCCAGCGTTCGGCGATGCCGCCGCAGACGCCACCCAGCCAGGCGTTCGAACGGGAGCGCGTCAGTCGCGGGGCGGACGAAGCGGGCTGTGCGGTGGTCATCGGGGTCTCCCTGCTGATCGAGGTGATGTGGGTCGGTGAACTGATGTCTACGACGGTAGGTCCGTCGACCCGTTCCCGGCATCGGTGATCACCCTGAACGTTCCCCTGGGATATCGCCGCATAAACTGGCAGCCATGACTTCCGCCGCCGTCGAACTGTTGGAGTACGACGAGGTCATCGCCGCTTTCGATCCGGTGATGGGCCTCGAGGTGCACGTCGAGCTGGGTACCGCGACCAAGATGTTCTGCGGATGCCAGACCGACTTCGGCGCCGAGCCCAATACCCAGGTGTGCCCGGTGTGCATCGGCCTGCCCGGTTCGCTGCCGGTCGCCAACGCCAAGGCCGTCGAGTCCGCGATCCGCATCGGCCTGGCACTGAACTGCTCGATCCGGCCGTCGAGCAAGTTCGCGCGGAAGAACTACTTCTACCCGGACCAGCCGAAGAACTACCAGATCTCGCAGTACGACGAGCCCACCTCATACGACGGCTACCTCGATGTCCTGCTCGCCGACGGCACCACGTGGCGCGTCGAGATCGAGCGCGCACACATGGAGGAGGACACCGGCAAGTCGCTGCACATCGGCGGCGCCACCGGTCGTATCCACGGTGCGAGCCACTCGCTGCTCGACTACAACCGCGCAGGCGTCCCGCTCGTCGAGATCGTCACCCGACCCATCGTCGGTGCGGGGGACCGTGCTCCCGAGGTCGCACGCGCGTACGTGACCGCGCTGCGCGACCTGCTCAAGTCCCTCGACGTGTCGGACGTGCGAATGGACCAGGGCTCGATGCGCTGCGACGTGAACCTGTCCCTGATGGCCAAGGGCGCGAGCGAGTTCGGGACCCGTACCGAGACCAAGAACGTCAACTCGCTCAAGAGCGTCGAGATCGCCGTCCGCTACGAGATGCGCCGTCAGGCAGCGATCCTGCAGGCCGGTGGCGAGATCGTGCAGGAGACCCGCCACTTCCACGAGACCGACGGCACCACGTCGGCCGGTCGTCGCAAGGAGACCGCCGAGGACTACCGCTACTTCCCGGAGCCCGATCTGCCTCCGGTGCAGCCGGATGCGGCGTGGATCGAAGAGCTGCGCGCCACCCTGCCCGAGCTGCCGTGGCTGCGCCGTGCCCGCATCCAGGAGGAGTGGGGTGTCTCCGACGAGGTCATGCGCGACCTGGTCAACGTCGGCGCCGTAGACCTGATCATCGCCACCGTCGACGCCGGTGCCTCACCCGAGGCCGCCCGCGGCTGGTGGGTGTCGTTCCTTGCGCAGCAGGCCAATTCGCGGGGCGTCGAACTCGACGGTCTCGCCATCACGCCGGCGCAGGTCGCCGAGATCATCGGACTCGTCGACGAGGGCAAGCTGACCACCAAGCTCGCCCAGCAGGTCGCCACCGCGGTGCTCGACGGTGAGGGCGAGCCGAAGCAGATCGTCGCCGACCGCGGCCTCGAGGTCGTCCGCGACGACTCCGCACTGCAGAAGGCCGTCGACGACGCACTCGCCGCCAACCCCGACATCGCCGAGAAGATCCGCGGCGGCAAGGTCCAGGCCGCAGGCAAGATCGTCGGCGACGTCATGAAGGCCACCCGCGGACAGGCCGACCCGGCGCGCGTCAAGGAACTCGTCCTCGCCGCCTGCTCGTAGACGCCACCTCCGCTGCGAGGCGTGAGGAGCGACAGCGACGACCGGCAGACGTCAGCTCCACCGGCAGACTTCGATCGAAGTCTGCGAGTCGAGATGAGGTTCGCCGGTCATCAGCGCTCAGGGAGCGGTGGCGCCCGGTCAGGTCCGGTCGTTGCCGCCGCCCTGCGGGAGGAAGCGGAACACGCGGTCGTCGGTCGGCTTCGGATTGCCGGCCTGCTTGTTGACCGTGGCCACCTGCAGGAGTCCGTTGGGCAGGGCCGCCATTCGGCCGAGCGCGCCGTAGCGCTTCTCGAGCGCGACGACCGGCGGCGTGATCGTCGGGTCCTCGAGGGTGGGTTCGCGGATGCCCTCGATGCGCTGGGTGCGGGTCGTCGAGACGAAGATGCTGCCGCCCGCGACACCGCATCCGGCGATCTGCGGCTTGTCGGGCCACGTCCACAGGACCTTGGGGCCGCCCTCTTCGATGACCTGCACACGGTCCTCGGTCGCCGTCTGGTCGGCGACATAGATGGTGCCGGAGGACTCGTTGGGGCACAGTGCGACCGATGATCCGAAGCCGGAGGCCAGGATTCGCGGGCGCGGACTGACACCCGAGGTGAACGAGGTCACCAGCAACAGCTTTCCGGCCAGCGACGACGGGTCGTCGGCGGCCGCGGGGTTCCCGGCGTCGCCCGTGGCCACCACGAGTTCGGTGGGCGTGCGGAAATACATCGAGCCCATGTTCCCGGTGGCGCCCTTGGGGATTCCGGTCAGGATCGGCTTCGGCACATCGTCGGGGGCCAGCCGCACGATCCGGTTGTCCGACGGCGTCGTGATCAGTGCGTATATCAGACGGTCCTGGGAGTAGGTGGGGGAGAAGGCGAAATCGATGAGTCCGCCGTCGCCCGAGGCGTCGACGGGTGCCTGACCGAGGACCCGTTCGGGGCCATAACGCTTGGTGGTGATGATCTTTCCGGTGGTGCGTTCGGCGACCACCGTGACCTCGCCCTGCTCGTCACCGGGCATCACCCCGCCCGTCGACGCGAGGCAGGTCGCGATCACCGCGGGGTCGGGGTCGACGCACGGACCGGTGGGCGGTGGCTGGGTGTCCCGCGGCGTCTCCGGCGGCGGCGTCGGCTCGGCCTGACCGCTCGGACGGTTGTTGGGACTGAACGCGCCGGCCTCCCGCTGACGGTCCTGTTCGGTGAAGTTCGCGCAGCCGCCCACGGTGAGCGCGATCACCGCCAGAACGGCCACCAGCATTCGGCCTGTCGGCCGCCCCTTCCACATGGCGTCCACAGTAATGGTGTGCCGACACCCCGCCGGGGTGCGGGGACCGCACCCCGCGAGCCTCTAGAGTCGGGCTTGTGAGCGAACGCGACACGCCGAGCGCCAGGGAGCCCGATACGTCGAGCCCGCCCGCGATGAGCCCCTACGACGAGCCGACCGGCCAGATCCCGGTCCAGGATCATCCGCCGACCCCCGCACCGCGGCCCGAGGTCGATCGCGATGACTTCTACAACCGGCACGCGCGGCGGCCGGCACCGTATGCGCGGGTCGACGACCTGGACGACATCGACCCCGGCGACGTGGAGACCCGACAGACCAAGGGGAGTGCGGACAAGCCGCCGGCCACACCCCTCCCCGTACCCCCGCGCGTCCCGGAATCCTCGAAGGCCCCGGAACCTCCCCGCACGCCGGAAGCCCCGCACGCGTCGGAGCCCGATGTCGAACCGACCGTCGCATTCGAGCGTCGCGCGGCAGCCGGTTCCGACGCCGGCGACATCCCCGCCGACGACACCGCGACCCGGCCCGAACCCGCGTTGCCGCCGGTCGGCGCCGCTCGCTACGACTTCCTCGACGAAGACGACACCGCCGGCCGCCACAGCGCGAACCCGGCCGATTCGAGCGCCGCGGACACCGCCCTGCTCGACGAGGAGCCGGAGCGCAGGAGCCTGTTCGGTCGTCGCCGGAACCGGACTCCCGAGGACGAGTACGAAACCAAATCGGTCGCCGACGACGACCTCGAAGACGCGCTCGCGAAGTCCCGACGCGGCACCCTCGACCTCGGCCTGTTGCTGCTGCGCATCGCGCTCGGCGGTTTCGTCGGCGCGCACGGACTGCAGAAGCTGTTCGGACTGTGGAACGGGCCGCGCCTCAGCGGTTTCGAGCAGATGCTCGTCGACGGCGGATTCAACGCCGACTATGCGCAGATCCTCGCCATCGTCGGCGCACTCGCGGAGACGGTCGGCGGGCTCATGGTCATCCTCGGCCTCCTCACCCCGATCGGCGCCTCGGCCATCCTCGGCACGATGCTCGTCGCCGCGGCGTACCGGGTTTCCGCGGCCGGCGGCTTCGAGTTCTTCGCCGCCGCACAGGGAGCGGAGTACGAGCTGTTCCTTGCGGCCACCGCGGCCGCGGTCATCCTCACCGGGCCGGGCCTGTACTCACTGGACTACCCGCGCGGCTGGGCACGCCGACCCTTCGTCGGGTCGTTCGTGTGGCTGATCGTCGGCATCGGTGCAGCCGTCGCCGTGTGGATCCTGGCGAACGGGACCAACCCGCTGAACTGAGCTCCGCGCACAGACAACAGTGCGGGGTGCGTACCGACATCCGGTACGCACCCCGCACTCTGTGGTTCAGTGGTCAGTCGACCTGACGGACCGCGCCCTTGTCGGCCGAGGTCGCGAGCTTCGCGTAGGCGCGGAGCGCGGTGGTGACGGTGCGCTCGCGGTCCTTCGGCTGCCACGGACGCTCGGAGGCCTCCATCTTCGCGCGGCGCTCGGCGAGCACCTCGTCGTCGACGAGCACCTCGAGGCGACGGGTCTTGACGTCGATGAGGATCTGATCGCCGTCCTCGACGAGTCCGATCGCACCACCCGACGCCGCCTCCGGCGACATGTGGCCGACCGACAGACCCGACGATCCGCCGGAGAACCGGCCGTCGGTGATGAGGGCGCACTTCTTGCCCATGCCGGTGCCCTTCATGAAGGCGGTCGGGTGCAACATCTCCTGCATGCCCGGCCCGCCCGCGGGGCCCTCGTAGCGGACGACGAGCACCTCGCCGGCCTGGATGGTCTTCGACAGGATGACCTGAACGGCCTCTTCCTGGCTCTCGACCACGCGGGCCGGACCCTCGAAGTGCCACAGGTCCTCGTCGATGCCCGCGGTCTTGAGCACGGCGCCGTCGGGAGCGAGGTTGCCGCGCAGGACGCACAGCCCACCTTCGACGGTGTACGCGTGCTCGAGGTCGCGGATACAGCCGCCGGCGGCGTCGGTGTCGAGCGAACTCCAGCGGTTGGCCGTGGAGAACGGGGTCGTGGTGCGCACGCCACCCGGCGCGGCGTGGAACAGTTCGACGGCCTCGTCGGTCGCCTTGCCGCCGCGGATGTCCCAGTCGTCGAGGGCCTGGGCCAGGGTCGGGCTGTACACGGTCGAGGTGGTGTCGTCGAGCAGTCCGGCACGGCGGAGCTCCCCGAGGATCGCGGGGATTCCGCCGGCCCGGTGGACATCCTCCATGTGGTAGTCGGAGTTGGGGGAGACCTTCGACAGGCAGGGAACGTTGCGGCTGATCTCGTCGATGGTCGACAGATCGAAGTCGGCGACCTCGCCCTCCTGCGCCGCGGCGAGGATGTGCAGCACGGTGTTGGTCGAGCCGCCCATCGCGACGTCGAGCGCCATCGCGTTCCGGAAGGCGGTCGGGGTCGCGATGCTGCGCGGCAGCACCGATGCGTCGTCCTCGCGGTACCAGCGGTTCGCGGCGTCGATGACGACCTTGCCGGCGCGCTCGAACAGCGCACGACGCGCCTCGTGGGTGGCCAGCGTGGACCCGTTGCCCGGCAGGGCGAGTCCAAGGGCCTCGGTGAGGCAGTTCATCGAGTTGGCGGTGAACATGCCCGAGCACGAGCCACAGGTCGGGCAGGCGGACCGCTCGACCTCGCTCAGCCCGTCCTCGTCCACGTCGCTGTTCGCGGAGGCGGAGATCGCGGTGATCAGGTCGGTGGGGGCCTGGGCGACGCCGTCGACGACGACTGCCTTGCCGGCCTCCATCGGACCGCCGGACACGAAGACGGTCGGGATGTTCAGGCGCATCGCGGCATTGAGCATGCCGGGGGTGATCTTGTCGCAGTTGGAGATGCACACCAGCGCGTCGGCGGTGTGGGCGTTGACCATGTATTCGACGGAGTCGGCGATGATCTCGCGGGACGGCAGCGAGTAGAGCATGCCGCCGTGACCCATCGCGATGCCGTCGTCGACGGCGATGGTGTGGAACTCACGCGGGACGCCGCCCGCGGCCCGCACTGCGTCGGCGACGATGTCGCCGACATCCTTGAGGTGCACATGGCCCGGCACGAACTGCGTGTACGAGTTGGCGATCGCCACGATGGGCTTGCCGAAATCGTCGTCGGTCATACCGGTGGCGCGCCACAGGGAGCGTGCTCCGGCGGCTTCGCGGCCGACGGTGGTGGTGCGTGACCTCAAGGCTGGCATGGGTTCCTCAATATCGATCGTCGGGTCGGGCAGAGTCGGCGTCGCCGAACGGCTTCGGGCGCTGCTGGGCCGAAGTCGTTCTCCGCGTCGGACTCTTGGCGTCAACACCGCGATCCCGGGGGTTTGTCTCACTCGGGCTGTGTGGTCCCGGGACCTGGGTTGAACGGCGTCGCACGCTGAGGGTGGGCGTCGCGAGTCGCCGAGAGACCAGGCTACTCCGCTGTGACATGCGGAAACAAAACGATTCGGACGTGCCCCCGGTGCTCCGGTGGTGACCTCAGATTCCCAGAACCGCCTTGGCGATGGAGAAGTAGACGATCAGGCCGGTCGCGTCGCAGAACGTCGAGATGAACGGGGTGGAGAAGACGGCGGGGTCCACCCGGATGGATTTCGCGACGAGCGGCATCACGCCGCCGACGGTCGCCGCCATCGTGCAGATCGACACGATCGTCAGCCCGATCACCCCACCGATGTCGACGCCGTAGACCAGTGCGGCGACGGCGAACCCGACGACGCCGAGCAGCGATCCCATGGTCAGCCCGACCCGGACCTCCTTGGCGGCGACCCGGACGACGTCGCGAGTGGTGACGTCGTCGGTCGCAAGGGCACGAGTCACGGTCGTCGCGGCCTGCGATCCGGTGTTGCCGCCGATGCCGGTCAGCAGTGGGATGAACAGCGCGAGGGCGACCTTCTGCTCGAGGGTGCCCTCGAAGATCTCCAGGACGTTGACGGTGAGGATCGCCGACACCGCGAGGACGAACAGCCACACGATGCGGGCGCGGGTGATCGACAGGATCGATGCATGGAGGTACGGCTCGCGGAGCGGCTCGCGGGCGCCGGCACGGGCCTCGTCGGTGTCGCGGGCCTGTTCGACGACCTCGACCGCGTCGTCGATGGTGAGGACGCCGACCAGCCGGTTGTCGCGATCGACGACCGGCATCGCGAGAATGCCGCGGTCGACGCATCGTTGGGCGGTGGCCTCGGCGTCGTCGTCGGCGTGCGCGAACATCGGCCTGCTCATCAGGTCGGCGATGGGTTCGTCGGGTTCCGCGAGGAGAAGGTCGCGGAGGCTGACGACGCCGCACAGGGACCGCGCGACGTCGAGGACCGGCACGGTGTAGATCGTCTCGGCGGCGTGGCCGCGGTCCTTGACCCGGGTGAGTGCGGCACCCGCGGTCTCGTCGCGTCGGGCGTGGACGAACTCGGGACTCATCCGACGCCCGACCGAACCGCGCGGGTAGCCGAGCACGACGGCGGTGACGTCGCGTTCGGCGGGGGTGAGTTGCTGGATGAGTGCGCGGGCGACGCCGGCGGGCAGTTCGTCGAGGAGTTCTGCACGGTCGTCGGGGTCGAGGTGGTCGAACGCCGCCACCACCTCGGCCGTCCCGAGATCGTCGATGAGCCGACGCTGGGAGCCCGCGGAGAGATCGTCGAAGACCTCCACGGCGAGATCCTTCGGGAGGAGACGGAAGGCCACGCCCCGCGCCTGGTGGGACAGACGGTCGAGGAGCGCGGCGATGTCACCGGCGGGCAGTGCGGACAGCGCGGTCGCGGCCGCTCCGAGTTGACCGTCGGAGATCAGGTCGTCGAGTTGGTTCGCGTCGAGCATCGCGTACGTCACCCGACGAGCCTATCGGCTGGTGTCGGTGTCAAAGCCGTTCGCGCAGCGACGATTCTGTGCCGCCGGGGACGGGTCGGGCCTACTTGTCGCGGTTTGCGGCGGCCTCGAACGGATCCGGGATGCGGCCCTTGCTGACCACGTTCAGCACCGGGAGATCGCGAAAACCGATGGCGGGCAACTTGACCCGCTCACCGTCGGGGCGGACCGCACGCACCGAGCTCCACTTGGGGAACTGCAGGCCGGCGATCTCGGACCAGGGGAGTTCGGTCGTGGACAGGGCGCCGACCGCGCGCACTCCGTCCTCGGTGACGACCGTGCGGAGGCGGTGGATCCACATGTACAGAGCCACCGGGGCGACGAAGAGGAAGGCGAACCAGTACGACGCGCCGAGCAGCAGGACCACCACGAGCGCGACCATCGGCACCGTGAAGTAGGCGACACGGTTGATGCGGAAGACCACGGGATAGGGGATCTCCGCCGAGTCGTCGGGTGTCGAGGCGGCGGGGTCGCTGGAATCAGTCGGCACACATCCATTGTGCCAACACGGCCACGGTGAACGCGGCGTCGGGTCTACCGGGCAGTAGTCGGTGAGACGTCCGTCACCACCTGTGCGTTCCCATGATGTGGGACGGCGTGGTCCGGAGTTTGACTCAGAACGACGCACGGTCCTACCGTGATCTACGTGATGACGAACGGGATCCTCGTAGTAATCGGCTGGCGCGTCGCCTGACCGGTCACCTCGCAGACCCCTACCGGCATCGACGCGCCACCCTCGAACAGCGGAAGCTGTCGGGGGTTTTTTCATGTCAGGTAGTCACATCACCCCACCACCGAAATACAGACAAGATGAGGATCGTGCAGTGAGCGCACCAACAGCACGCACCGACGCCGGCCGGAATGAGCCGACGCGCAACGCCGGACTGCGTCAGCAGTCTCCCGCGGCGGGCAACCTCCGTGCGGTAGGTCAGCACACCGTCGCGCCGGAGCGCGTCAGCGGTGCGCAGTCTGTGGTCCGATCGCTCGAGGAGCTCGGGGTCGAGGTCGTCTTCGGCATCCCCGGCGGCGCGGTCCTGCCGGTCTACGACCCGCTGCTGGACTCCACCAAGGTTCGCCATGTCCTCGTGCGCCACGAGCAGGGTGCCGGCCACGCCGCCACCGGCTACGCACAGGTCGCCGGTCGTGCCGGCGTCATGATGGCGACCTCGGGCCCCGGTGCCACCAACCTGGTGACCCCGCTGGCCGACGCGCAGATGGACTCCGTCCCGGTCGTGGCGATCACCGGCCAGGTCGGCCGCTCGCTGATCGGCACCGACGCCTTCCAGGAAGCCGACATCTCCGGCATCACCATGCCGATCACGAAGCACAACTTCCTGGTCAGCCGTGCCATCGACATCCCGAAGACCATCGCCGAGGCCTTCCACATCGCCGAGAGCGGCCGTCCCGGTGCGGTCCTCGTCGACATCCCGAAGGACATCCTGCAGAGCCAGACCACGTTCTCGTGGCCGCCGCAGATCGACCTGCCCGGCTACCGTCCGGTCACCAAGCCGCACGGCAAGCAGGTCCGCGAGGCGGCTCGCCTGATCAACGCCGCCAAGGCGCCGGTCCTCTACGTCGGGGGCGGCGTCATCAAGGCCAACGCCTCCGAGGAGCTGCTCGAGCTCGCCGAACTGACCGGCATCCCGGTCGTCACGACCCTGATGGCGCGTGGCGCGTTCCCCGACAGCCACGACCAGCACCTGGGCATGCCGGGTATGCACGGCACCGTGGCAGCCGTCGGCGCCCTGCAGCGCAGTGATCTGCTGATCACCCTCGGCGCCCGGTTCGACGACCGCGTGACCGGACAGCTCGATTCCTTCGCGCCCGACGCCAAGGTCATCCACGCCGATATCGACCCGGCCGAGATCGGCAAGAACCGTCCGGTCGACGTCCCGATCGTCGGCGACTGCAAGGCGGTCATCGCCGAGCTGACCGAGACGCTGCGCGACGAGCGGGCGACCACCGGCACCACACCGGACCTGTCCGAGTGGTGGACCTACCTCGACGGCATCCGGAAGACGTACCCGCTGAGCTACGACCGTCAGACCGACGGTTCGATGTCGCCGGAGTTCGTCATCCAGGCGCTGGGCAAGGCCGCCGGACCCGACGCGGTCTACTGCGCCGGCGTCGGCCAGCACCAGATGTGGGCCGCACAGTTCATCTCCTACGAGAAGCCGCGCACCTGGCTCAACTCCGGTGGTCTGGGCACGATGGGCTACGCGGTGCCCGCCGCCATGGGCGCCAAGGCCGCCGCACCCGACACCGAGGTGTGGGCCATCGACGGCGACGGCTGCTTCCAGATGACAAACCAGGAACTGGCCACCTGCGCGATCGAGGGCATCCCGATCAAGGTCGCGCTGATCAACAACGGCAACCTGGGCATGGTCCGGCAGTGGCAGACCCTCTTCTACGAGGAGCGGTACTCCAACACCGACCTGGCGACACATTCGCGGATGATCCCGGACTTCGTGAAGCTGTCGGAAGCGTTGGGCTGCGTCGCTTTCCGCGTCGAGCGTGAGGAGGACGTCGACGACGTCATCGCGCAGGCACGGGCGATCAACGACCGCCCGGTCGTCATCGACTTCATCGTCGGCAAGGACGCCCAGGTGTGGCCGATGGTCGCCGCGGGCACCGGCAACGACGAGATCATGGCGGCCCGCAACATCCGGCCGCTGTTCGACGACGACGAGGCGGCTTCCGACCCGGTCGACATCCACGAGACCATGACCAAGCCCGATGCAGCGGCCCCGGCCGACGCGCCGGCAGCGAAGAAGGACCAGAAGTGAGCACCACCCACACCCTCAGCGTCCTGGTGGAGGACCGGCCGGGCGTCCTGGCCCGCGTCTCCGGACTGTTCTCGCGTCGCGGGTTCAACATCGAGTCGCTGGCCGTCGGACCGACCGAGCTCAAAGGGATCTCGCGGATGACCATCATGGTCTCCGTCGAGGACTTCCCACTCGAGCAGGTCACCAAGCAGCTGAACAAGCTGGTGAACGTGATCAAGATCGTCGAGCAGGACCCGGCCAACTCCGTGTCCCGCGAATTGATGATGGTCAAGGTCCGTTCGGACTCGACCGTGCGCACCGAGGTCATCGAAGTGGTGAACCTGTTCCGCGCCAAGGTCATCGACGTGTCGCCGGAGTCGCTCACCATCGAGGCAACCGGTACGTCGGAGAAGCTCGAGGCTTTGCTGCGGATGCTCGATCCTTACGGCATCCGTGAGATCGCCCAGTCCGGCGCCGTTGCGCTCGGACGCGGACCGAAGAGCATGTCGGCCAACCGCTGACCTATACACTCCGCTGGAAACAGCGGCGAGAAATTTAAAAGTCCCTCGGCGAGAGAGAAAATCGCGAGGGGCGCCACATATCGAAGGGAAACAAAGTGGCCATCGAACTGTTCTACGACGACGACGCGGATCTGTCGATCATCCAGGGTCGCAAGGTCGCGGTGATCGGCTACGGCAGCCAGGGCCATGCGCATTCGCTGTCGCTGCGTGACTCGGGCGTCGACGTCGTCATCGGCCTGCGTGAGGGTTCCAAGTCCAAGGCCAAGGCGGAGGAGCAGGGCCTCAAGGTTCTGACCGCTTCCGAGGCTGCTGCCTGGGCCGACGTCATCATGGTCCTCGCACCCGACACCTCGCAGGCACAGATCTTCACCGAGGACATCGAGCCGAACCTCTCCGACGGCGACGCGCTGTTCTTCGGTCACGGCCTGAACATCCACTTCGGTCTGATCAAGGCTCCGGAGAACGTCACCGTCGCCATGGTCGCCCCGAAGGGCCCCGGCCACCTCGTTCGTCGTCAGTTCGTCGACGGCAAGGGTGTGCCCGCGCTCATCGCGGTCGCCCAGGACCCGAAGGGTGAGGGCCAGGCTCTCGCTCTCAGCTACGCCAGCGCCATCGGCGGTGGGCGCGCCGGAATCATCAAGACCACGTTCAAGGAAGAGACCGAGACCGACCTCTTCGGTGAGCAGGCCGTGCTCTGCGGTGGCACCGAGGAACTGGTCAAGGCCGGCTTCGAGGTCATGGTCGAGGCCGGTTACGCACCGGAGATGGCCTACTTCGAGGTGCTGCACGAGCTCAAGCTCATCGTCGACCTCATGTACGAGGGTGGCATCGCCCGCATGAACTACTCGGTCTCCGACACCGCCGAGTTCGGTGGCTACATCTCGGGCCCGCGTGTCATCGACGCCGACACCAAGGAGCGCATGCGCGCCATCCTGAAGGACATCCAGGACGGCACCTTCGTCAAGCGCCTCGTCGCCAACGTCGAGGGCGGCAACAAGGAGCTCGAGGGCCTGCGCAAGCAGAACGCCGAGCATCCGATCGAGGTCACCGGCAAGAAGCTGCGTGACCTGATGAGCTGGGTTGATCGTCCGATCACCGAGACCGCCTGACTCTCTCTGCTCTGACCGCGGGCCCGCACCTTTCGAGGTGCGGGCCCGCCGTCGTCGGAGCGCAAAAGGGTGGGATCACGAGAGGTGCGGCGGGGCAGAAGATGTCCCGGAAATGCACAACGCCCCGGGTGTGAACCCGGGGCGTCGCGAGGGGAAGTTCGATCAGGCGATCGTGAATCCCTTGTACTCGGGGACCGAGGCCACCCGGTTGAGGATCGGCTTGATGTTGGTGCCGGTCTCCGGGCCGAAGCAGCCGAGGAAGTAGTAGGCGTTCACCATGCCGACGAGGCGGTCGCCGACGACGACGGGACTGCCGGAGTCGCCTTCGATCACGCACAGCTGGCTCAGGTGGACGTCACCCTCGGAGAACCAGGCGATACCACAGGTGTTGCCGGTGGTGCGGCCTTCTTTGCACGCGATGGTGGGGAAGCCGATCGGCCGGGGATCGACCGATCGGATCGTCACGCCGCGGACGGTGCGCAGCGGAACCACACGCGAGGCGTCCATCTCGATGATCGCCATGTCGAGGTCGGAGAACGAGTGGGTGATGGTGCCGGCCTGGCCGCGGTCCTGGAAGGTCTCCGAATAGACCTTCTGACCTGGGTTACCGCAGTGTCCCGCGGTGATGCCGATGAGCTTGCCGGTCTTGGAGCGGCCGATCGTCGTCAGGGTGCAGGCTGCAGCGGAGTTTCCACCTTTGAGGACAAGAATTCCCGAGCCGCCCCCGAGGAAGATCTTCGCCGGGGCCGCGACCGCGACGCCCGCTCCCCAGCCGGCGAGCACCGTCGCAGCCAAAACCGCCAACAGTGCCGTCAGCTTCTTCGTCATCCGCTCTCCACTTCTGATTCGCAATGCGCCGAAACGCCTGCCGGAACTGGTCGCGGCAGGCGGTCAAAACACACCGTACCGGGACTCTCCGGCTTCGCTCCTGCGTGGGATCGACCCGCGGTCGGTTTGCAACCCTTCCGTGATGCTTGCCGCAGCGCGTCGTAACCCCCGTCACACTCTACCCAGCCGCACGTACACGGCTCCTCTTTTGGGGTAGACCGCCTGTTCGGGGCCACCTACCAGACCTTTAAGGTGTGATACGGAGAGTCCACGACGCTCCGTCCTGCCGAAGGTGAGAAATCGCACCTGCCCCGAACCTGGAGAAAAGACTGTGAGCTCTGCTGGCCGCCCGGTCGTACTCATCGCCGACAAGCTGGCGCCGTCCACCGTGGAAGCACTCGGTGACGGCGTCGAGGTGCGATGGGTCGACGGCCCGGACCGTCCCAAGCTGCTCGAGGCCGTCGTCGACGCCGACGCCATCCTCGTGCGTTCCGCGACGACTGTCGACGCCGAGGTCCTCGACGCCGGCAAGAAGCTGAAGATCATCGCGCGCGCCGGCGTCGGTCTCGACAACGTCGACGTCCCCGCCGCCACCGCTCGTGGAGTCATGGTCGTCAACGCGCCGACCTCCAACATCCACACCGCCGCCGAGCACGCCATCGCGCTGCTGATGTCGGCGTCGCGCCAGATCCCGGCCGCCGACGCCACCCTGCGTGAGAAGACCTGGAAGCGTTCGGCTTTCAACGGTGTCGAGATCTTCGACAAGACCGTCGGCGTCGTCGGTCTCGGCCGCATCGGTCAGCTGGTCGCCGCACGTCTGGCCGCATTCGAGACGCACATCATCGCGTACGACCCCTACGTCTCGCCGGCCCGCGCCGCCCAGCTCGGCATCGAGTTGGTCACCCTCGACGAGCTCCTCGAGCGCGCCGACTTCATCACCGTGCACCTGCCCAAGACGCCCGAGACCCTCGGCCTCATCGGCGCCGAACAGCTGGCCCGCACCAAGAAGGGCGTCGTCATCGTCAACGCCGCGCGCGGTGGTCTGATCGACGAGCAGGCACTGGCCGACGCCATCAACTCCGGCCAGGTCCGCGCCGCCGGCCTCGACGTCTTCGCGACCGAGCCCTGCACCGACTCGCCGCTGTTCGACCTCCCGCAGGTCGTCGTGACCCCGCACCTCGGCGCCTCCACCAGCGAGGCCCAGGACCGTGCCGGTACCGACGTCGCCAAGAGCGTGCGTCTCGCCCTGGCCGGTCACTTCGTGCCCGATGCCGTCAACATCACCGGCGGAGCGGTCGACGAAGAGGTCGCCCCGTGGCTCGAGGTCGCCCGCAAGGCCGGTGTCCTCGTCGGCGCCATCAGCAAGGAGCCGCCGACCTCGCTGGTCGTCGACGTCCGCGGTGAGCTGGCCGCCAAGAGCGTCGACGTCCTCGGACTCTCCGCGCTGCGCGGTCTGTTCTCGGCCGTCCTCGACGAGCCGGTCACCTTCGTCAACGCTCCGGCCGTCGCCGAGAGTCGCGGCGTCACCTGCGAGGTGACCACCGCTCCGGATAGCCCCAACCACCGCAGCGTCGTCGACGTGAAGGCCGTCTTCGCCGATGGTTCGGTTCACAACGTCTCCGGCGCGCTCACCGAGCCGCGTCTGGTCGAGAAGATCGTCAACATCAACGGTCGCAACTTCGACCTCCGCGCCGAGGGCCACAACCTGGTCGTCAGCTACGCGGATCGTCCGGGCTCGCTCGGCAAGATCGGCACCCTGCTCGGCGATGCCGGGGTCGACATCCTCGCCGCTGGTCTGTCCCAGGACGCCGAGGGCGGCGGCGCGACCATGATGCTGCGCATCAGCAGCGTGCTCGCCGACGACGTCGTCGAGGCGATCGGCTCGGCCGTGGGCGCCACTCTGATCGAGCAGGTGGACCTCTCGTGAAACTCGCAATCATCGCCGGCGACGGCATCGGTCCCGAGGTCATCGGGGAGGCACTCGGCGTCCTCGAGACCGTCGTTCCGTCGGTGAGCACCACCGAGTTCGATCTCGGTGCTCGCCGCTACCACCGCAACGGCGAACTCCTCACCGAGGACGACCTCGAGTCGCTGCGCAGCCACGACGCAATCCTGTTGGGCGCCATCGGCGATCCGTCGGTGCCGCCGGGCATCCTCGAGCGCGGTTTGCTGCTCACCATGCGTTTCGCCCTCGATCACCACGTGAACCTGCGTCCGTCGCGCCGGTACCCGGGTGTCACCTCGCCGCTGGCGGGCGACCCCGAGATCGATTTCGTCGTCGTCCGCGAGGGCACCGAGGGTCCGTACACCGGCAACGGCGGTGCGATCCGCGTCGGCACCCCCCACGAGGTCGCGACCGAGGTCAGCGTCAACACCCGCTTCGGCGTGGAACGCGTGGTGCGCAACGCCTTCGGGCGGGCGCAGCAGCGTCGTAAGAAGCTGACGCTGGTCCACAAGACCAACGTGCTCGGCTTCGCCGGATCGTTGTGGAGCCGCGCGGTCGAGGAAATCGGTGCCGAGTTCCCCGACGTCACCACTGACTACTGCCACGTGGACGCGGCGACCATCTACATGGTCACCGATCCGGGCCGCTTCGACGTGATCGTCACCGACAACCTGTTCGGCGACATCATCACCGACATCGCGGCTGCCGTCAGTGGCGGCATCGGACTCGCGGCGTCGGGCAACATCGATGCCACCGGCGCGAATCCGTCGATGTTCGAGCCGGTTCACGGTTCGGCACCGGACATCGCCGGCCAGGGCAAGGCCGATCCGACCGCTGCCATCCTGTCGACGGCACTGCTGCTCCAGCACCTCGGCGAGAACGACGCCGCGGCGCGGATCGAGAAGGCTGTCGCCGACGACCTCGCCGAGCGCAGCGGACCGGTTGTCACCAGCGAGGTCGGCAAGCGCATCCGCGAACGCCTCTCCTGAGGTTCCGCGAACCAGCACCAACGCATCAACCCACCACCCGGCGATCGGGTGGTGGGTTGATCCGTATGTGCTGAGGTCTGAGGTCGCGGTCAGGTCAAACTCTCACGGGCTCCTCGACGAGGCGCTGTGCGTCGCGCGGGACCAGGGGAGTGGCGACCAGCGGTGCGAGCGCGGTGACCGCGAACGCCGCCGGGAAACCGACCGCTGCGATCAGTGCGCCCAGCACGGGCGTCGTCGCGACGGTGACCAGGTACTGGCCCGTGTTCTGCACCGCGAGTCCGCGTCCGCTCCAGTCGGGCCCGGCGAACTCGGCGATGGCGGTGAACGCCAAGCCGTTGTCGGCCACCGAGATCACGCTCGCCACGGCCATCAGTGCGGGGGCCACGGGGCTGTCGAACCAATCCGCCACTGCGAGAGCGCACATCGATGCGATGCCGGCGACCGCGATGATCCGGATCGGGCGCATCCGGGAGAGCCAGGCGTCCGACCATCGACCCGCGGCGATCCGGCCGAGCGCGCCGACCACCTGTGTCACGGTGATCAGGATGCCGGCGCCGGCCGGCGACCAGTCGTGCGCCACGATCAGCCACGTGGGTACGAAGGTCCACATCATCGACTGCGGTACGACGAGCAGCATGCTGACGGTGTGAACCCGGGCGAGGAACGAATTGCCCCGGTAGGGGTTTCGAGTGATCGCCGGAGCATCGTCGTGGCCGCCGGGTGTCGCCCGGCGCGACGGGTCGCTGATGCCGATCAGCACCGCCAGCAATCCGACGGCGGTGATCACGGCCGGGATGGCCAGTGCCGCAGCGGGTCCGTGGGTGGCGGCGACAACCGGCATGGTCAACGCGCACACCCCGATACCCAGAGGTTGCGCCATCTGCCGAATCCCCATCGCGGTGCCACGCTGATGGGCGGGGAACCAGCCCACCACGATTCGGCCGCTGGCGCCGTTGGCGGCGCCGGAACCGGTGCCGCCCACCAGGAGAGCGGCTCCCACAAGGGCATACGACGCATCCGTGGCCGCAGCAACGGCCGCGCCGGTGGCGCCGACCAGCGAGATCGACAGGGAGATCAGCAGAATCCGGCGTTCGCCGTAACGGTCCAGCAGAATTCCCCACAGGAATGTGGCCATCGTGAGGCCGATGGTGGGGACGGCGGCGAGCGTCGACGCCGCGGTGAGGGTCAGCTCCGCATCGGTGTGCAGCGCGGGTATCAGATACGCGACGCCGCTCACGACGCAGGTGGTCGTCAGCGCGGCGAGCAGTGAGCATCCGAGGATGACCCATCTTCTGGTGTTGGAAATGATGCCGATGTCATCCATCCGAACTCACCCCGCTCTCTACTATCTCATACTATGGGACTTGAGGTTCACATTGTAAGAACGGCGAGGTGGTTCGCCAACTCGGCTCTCAACCGATGGGATCAGTCGGTGCGATAGGGTCTGGACATGCGCTTAGGTCGAATTGCGAGTCCCGACGGAGTGGCCTTCGTGTCCGTCGAAGGGGAGGGCGACGACGCTGTCGCCAAGGAGATCGCCGAGCATCCGTTCGGCACCCCGACGTTCACCGGTCGTTCCTGGAAACTGGCCGACGTCCGTGTGCTGGCTCCGATCCTGGCCAGCAAGGTGATCTGCATTGGCAAGAACTACGCCGCACATGCGGCCGAGATGGGTGGTGAGGCACCGGCCGACCCGGTGATCTTCATCAAGCCGAACACCTCGATCATCGGTCCCGAGGTCCCGATCGTGCGCCCGCCGTCGTCGGAACGTGTGGACTACGAAGGTGAACTCGCCGTCGTCATCGGACGTCCCTGCAAGGACGTCAAGGCCGGCCAGGCCAAGGACGTCATCCTGGGTTACACGATCGCCAACGACGTGACCGCCCGCGATCAGCAGAAGGCCGACGGTCAGTGGACGCGAGGCAAGAGCTACGACACCTTCTGCCCGCTCGGTCCCTGGATCGAGACGTCCTTCGATCCGTCCGACGTCGAACTCGTCACCGAGCTCGACGGCGAGGTCAAGCAGCGCACACGGACGTCGTTGATGCTGCACGACATCGGTGAGATCGTCGAGTGGATCACGCGGATCATGACCCTGCTCCCCGGTGACGTGATCCTCACGGGCACGCCCGAAGGAGTGGGACCCATGGTCGCCGGACAGCGGGTCTCGGTGACCGTCAACGGAATCGGCACGCTCTCCAATCCGGTGGTGGACAAGGCATGACAGCTCCCAGCACGGCACGCGTCAACGGCATCGACATCTCCTACAGCGTGGCCGGGAGCGGCCCGCTCGTCGTGATGGTGATGGGGACCGGAAGTCCCGGTCGCGTGTGGAAGGCCAATCAGGAACCGGCGCTGGTGAAGGCGGGCTACACCGTCGTCACCTTCGACAACCGCGGCATCGCCCCGTCGTCGGAGTGTGCGGAGGGTTTCAGCCTCGACGACATGGTCGCCGACACGGCCGCGCTCATCGAGTATCTGGACCGCGGTCCGGCCATCGTCGTGGGGACCTCGCTGGGCGCCCGGATCACCCAGGAACTCGCACTGGCCCGGCCCGACGTCGTCAAGGCCGCTGTCCTCATCGCCACCTACGGGCGCAACACCCCGCTGCAGGAAGCGATCTCGGCCGGCGAGCGCGCGCTCTACGACAACAAGATCAAGCTGCCGCCGGAGTACGAGGCCGCCATCACGGCTCATCTCAACCTGTCTCCGCACACCCTCGACGACGACCGCTCGGCCCGTGACTGGCTCGACATCATCGGGTTCTCGCCGCAGACGATCACCCCGGGAGTGCGTGCGCAGCTCGAACTCCACCACAAGGAGTCCGACCGGCTCTCGGCGTACCGCAACATCACCCGCCCGACGCTCGTCGTCGGTTTCGCCGACGACCGCACATTGCCGCCGAAGCTGGCTCGCGAGGTGGCCGAGGCGATTCCGGGCGCGGAGTACGTGCAGATCGAACGTGCCGGGCATTTCGGCTATCTCGAACAACCGGCCGAGGTGAACCGCGTGCTCGTCGACTTCTGCGGGCGGTTCCGGGACTGAACGCGCCGGTCAGCGCCTGAGGCGGTTTCGATACCCTGAGGGTCATGACCAGTAGTGAAGCCGTACGAGTCCGATTCTGTCCGTCCCCGACCGGTACACCCCATGTGGGACTCGTGCGGACCGCGCTGTTCAACTTCGCCCAGGCGCGTCACGACGGCGGAACCTTCGTGTTCCGCATCGAGGACACCGACGCCTCGCGCGACAGCGAGGAGTCGTACCAGGCGATCCTCGACGCGCTGCGCTGGCTCGGGATGGACTGGGACGAGGGGCCCGAGGTCGGTGGCCCCTACGGTCCCTACCGTCAGTCGGAGCGTCGTGACATCCATGCCGACGTCGTCGCGCGCCTGCTCGAGGCGGGGGAGGCCTACGAGGCCTTCTCCACCCCCGAGGAGGTCGAGGCGCGGCACAAGGCGGCCGGACGCGACCCCAAGCTCGGCTACGACAACTTCGACCGCGACCTCACCGACGAGCAGCGGGAGGCCTACCGCGCCGAGGGTCGCAAACCGGTTGTGCGCCTGCGTATGCCGGACATCGACCTCTCCTGGGACGACCTGGTCCGCGGTACGACGACGATCAAGGCCGGCACCGTTCCGGACTTCGCGCTGACCCGCGCATCGGGGGACCCGCTGTACACGTTGGTCAACCCGGTCGACGACGCCATGATGAAGATCACCCACGTTCTGCGCGGTGAGGATCTTCTCTCCTCGACGCCGCGTCAGCTCGCGCTGTACGAGGCGCTCATCCGTATCGGTGTCGCCGACTTCGTGCCGAAGTTCGCCCATCTCCCGTTCGTGATGGGCGAGGGCAACAAGAAGCTGTCCAAGCGCGACCCCCAGTCGAACCTCTTCCATCACCGCGACCGCGGATTCATCCCCGAGGGGCTGCTCAACTACCTGGCCTTGCTCGGGTGGGGTTTCTCCAGCGACAACGACGTCTTCTCGCTTGACGAGATGATCGCGGCTTTCGATGTGCGACAGGTCAATTCGAATCCGGCGCGCTTCGACCAGAAGAAGGCCGACGCGATCAACGCCGAACACATCCGCCGGCTCGAACTCGGTGACTTCACCGCGCGCCTCAAGGAGTTCCTGATCGGTCACGGCCACCTGTCGGAGCCGATCGACGATGTGAGTTTCGCCGCACTCGCCGAACTCGTCCAGACGCGCATCCAGGTCCTCGGCGACGCCTGGGACCTCATCAAGTTCGTCTACGTCTCCGACGACGACTTCACCATCGACGAGAAGGCCGCGAGCAAGAACCTGGGCGCCGATGCGGTGGCCGTTCTCGACGCCACGATCGCCGCTGTCGAGCCGCTGGCGTCCTGGACCACCCCGGAGCTGCAGGACGCGCTCAACGCGGCTCTGGTGGACGGTATGGAGCTCAAACCGCGCAAGGCGTTCGGTCCGGTGCGTGTCGCCGTCACCGGTTCGCAGGTGAGTCCGCCGCTCTTCGAGTCGATGGAGATCCTGGGTCGCGACAAGACCCTCGCGCGTCTCGCCGCAGCCCGGGAGATCGCCGGGAAATAGCCCTCTGAACTGCGCGTTTGTGGACTTCCGGTAACCCTTTGCTATTGTCTTCCTCGGCACTTTTCCTCAGGGAAAAGGGAAGTCCATGGGGTATGGTGTAATTGGCAACACAGCTGATTCTGGTTCAGCCATTCTAGGTTCGAGTCCTGGTACCCCAGCGAACTGAAGAAGATCGAGACCGCGAGGTCCGATCGCTGGAAGTTCCTTGGCCCCGTCGTCTAGCGGCCTAGGACGCCGCCCTCTCAAGGCGGTAGCGCGGGTTCGAATCCCGTCGGGGCTACAGAAGCTCCCTCTTCCTGCTCAGTCAGGAGGGGGGAGTTTTTCACTGCAAGGTGAGTGCGGCCGGACCCGTGCTAGGGTCTGGTTCGCCGGAAAGTTCCAGGGCCCCGTCGTCTAGCGGCCTAGGACGCCGCCCTCTCAAGGCGGTAGCGCGGGTTCGAATCCCGTCGGGGCTACAGATGCACCCTCCCTCTGTCCAGCAGGGGGAGGGTGCTTTTTTCTGTGCGACAGAGCAACTCGCCCGTATCGCGATGTGATGATCGCGAGACGGGCGAGTCCGTGAGTGCGGGGATTGGGTTACAGGTACTGCGCGGTGCTTCCCGACGCCGGCATCTCCGGGATGCCGAGCTTGCGATGATCCCACGAGCGGACGCGTGAGGGCACCAGGCGGACGGCCACGCGCTTGTGCATCATCTGCTCGACGAAGGGACGCGACTCCTCGGTGTAAGGGGCCGTGTATCGCTCCCAGACGCTGATCCCTATCTTCAGGCAGGAGTCGGGGTCGTCGAGGATCTCGGCGGTTCCCTCGAAGCTGACGCCGCGCAGTGTGTCGTAGGTGTCGCCGTCCTCGATCATCACCGTGCACCGGTTGTTGCGGCGGAGGTTGACCGCCTTCTGCGACTTGGACTTCGTCTCGAACCAGATCTCGCCGTCGATGACGCCGTACCACATGGCGACGAGGTGGATGCCGCCGTCGGGGCCCGTGGTCGCGAGGGTGGCCGTGCGGCTGCGCGCGACGAAGTCCTCGATCTCGGCGTCGGACATGACGATCTGGTTGCGTTGGTTGACTCCCATGTGACGAAGCTATCCGACGGGCCCGTCACACGGAACGGTCACTATCGGGAGCGGCTGTGAAGGTGACTCAGGCGCGGGAGGTCTGCAGGCGCTTGTGGATCGCGTCTGCGGCGGCGAGGAGATCGGCGGCCCACCGGGCGCCGGGCCGTCGGCCCATGCGGTCGATCGGGCCGGACACCGAGATCGCCGCGACGACGTCGCCGTTGCCGTCGCGCACGGGCGCCGAGACGCTCGCCACGCCCGCGGCACGTTCGCCGGCACTCTGGGCCCAGCCGCGGCGTCGGATCTCGTGCAGTGTCCGTTCACCGAAGACGCTGTCGTGCAGCAGTGCGCGCTGCGTCGCGGGGTCGGCCCAGGCGAGCAGGACCTTGGCCGCGGAGCCGGCGGTCATCGGGAAGCGCGTTCCGACGGGCACGGTGTCGCGGAGTCCGGTCGGCGGTTCCATCGCCGCCACGCACACGCGCTCGGCACCTTCGCGGCGATAGACCTGTACCGATTCGCCGGTGATGTCGCGGAGCCGGGGAAGGACCATCAGGGCCGACTCGGTCACGGGATCGTGGGCGGATGCGGCGAGTTCGCCGAGGACCGGCCCCGGCTGCCAGCGGCCGGTGATGTCGCGGGCGAGGAAGCGGTGGGTCTCGAGACCCACCGCCAGACGGTGGGCCGTGGCACGCGGGAGCCCGGTCCGCTCGCACAACTCCGAGAGGTTGCACGGGGCCTCCGCGATGGCATGGAGCACAGCCACGGATTTGTCGAGTACGCCGATTCCGCTGCTGACTCCGGATGCGCTATCCTTTCCCATAGGACGATACTAGCTGTCCAAATAGTGAGATGCACGTTTCATCGCGAGATGGGCGTGCACCGTCCGCCGAACCCGAGAAGATATCGAGTGCAGCCATGAGCAACAGCCCAGCCCAGCCGCTTACTCTTGCCGAGAAGGTCTGGCGCGACCACGTTGTCGTGCCCGGTGAAGCAGATGCGTCCGGAACCAGGAACCCGGACCTGATCTACATCGACCTCCATCTCGTGCACGAGGTCACTAGTCCGCAGGCCTTCGACGGCCTCCGGTTGGCGGGACGTCCCGTGCGGCGTCTCGACCTGACGATCGCGACCGAGGACCACAACGTCCCGACGATCGACATCGACAAGCCGATCGCCGACCCGGTGTCGCGCACCCAGGTCGACACCCTCCGCAAGAACTGCGAGGAGTTCGGTGTCCGGCTACACCCGATGGGTGATGTCGAGCAGGGCATCGTGCATGTCGTCGGCCCGCAGCTGGGTCTGACGCAGCCCGGCATGACCGTGGTGTGCGGTGACAGCCACACGGCCACCCACGGCGCCTTCGGATCGATCGCGATGGGTATCGGCACCAGTGAGGTGGAGCACGTCCTCGCCACGCAGACGCTTTCGCTGCGTCCGTTCAAGACGATGGCGATCAACGTCGACGGCGAGCTGCCGCCCGGCGTCACGGCCAAGGACCTCATCCTGGCGATCATCGCCAGGATCGGCACCGGCGGTGGGCAGGGATACATCCTCGAGTACCGCGGCGAGGCGATCCGCAAGCTGTCGATGGAAGCCCGGATGACCGTGTGCAACATGTCGATCGAGGCCGGCGCCCGCGCCGGGATGATCGCTCCCGACGAGGTCACCTACGAGTTCCTCAAGGGGCGTCCGCACGCCCCGAAGGGTGCCGAATGGGATGCGGCTGTTGCCTACTGGGACAGCCTGCGCACCGACGACGACGCCGTCTTCGACGCCGAGGTCCACATCGACGCCACCGAGCTGACCCCGTTCGTCACCTGGGGAACCAACCCGGGCCAGGGCGCCCCGCTGGGATCGACCGTTCCGAACCCCGCAGAGTTCGGTGACGAGGTCGCGTCGAGCGCCGCTGCGAAGGCCCTCGAGTACATGGACCTGAAACCCGGTACGCCGTTGCGTGACATCAAGGTCGACACCGTCTTCGTCGGATCGTGCACCAACGGTCGCATCGAGGATCTGCGCGCGGTCGCCGACGTGCTCAAGGGGCGCAAGCTCGCCGACGGCATGCGGATGCTCATCGTGCCCGGCTCGATGCGGGTCCGCGCCCAGGCCGAGGAAGAGGGTCTCGGGGAGATCTTCCTGAACGCCGGCGCCGAGTGGCGTCAGGCCGGTTGCTCGATGTGTCTGGGAATGAACCCGGATCAGCTCGCGCCCGGCGAGCGTTGCGCGTCGACGTCGAACCGCAATTTCGAAGGGCGGCAGGGCAAGGGCGGACGGACCCACCTGGTGTCCCCGGCTGTCGCGGCCGCGACCGCGATCCGCGGGACGCTGTCCGCTCCGGCCGATCTCGGTTGAGTAACCCCCAGACCACATTCCAGACAACTTCCGAACAGGGGCTTTGAAAAATGCAGCCGTTCACCGAACACACGGGCATTGGCGTCCCGCTGCGCCGCAGCAACGTCGACACCGACCAGATCATCCCGGCCGAGTACCTGAAGCGCGTGACCCGCACGGGCTTTGAGGACGGTCTGTTCGCCGGGTGGCGCACCGATCCGGACTTCATCCTCAACAACGAGCCGTGGAGCAACGGCTCGGTGCTCGTCGCCGGTCCGGACTTCGGCACCGGTTCCTCGCGCGAGCACGCGGTGTGGGCGCTGTCCGATTTCGGGTTCCGCGTGGTGATCTCGTCTCGTTTCGCCGACATCTTCCGCGGGAACGCCGGTAAGGCCGGGCTCGTCGCTGCCCAGGTCGAGCAGTCCGACGTCGAATTGCTGTGGAAGCGACTCGAAGAGAGTCCCGGGATGGAAATCACGGTGAGCCTTGTCGATAAGACCGTCACCGCCGGAGACCTCGTGGTGCCGTTGGCAATTGATGACTACACGCGGTGGCGCCTGATGGAGGGTCTCGACGACATCGGATTGACGTTGCGCCAGGTAGACGCGATTTCCGAGTACGAATCGAAGCGCCCGTCGTTCAAACCGAGGACTCTCGCGGACTGACCGGAGACCCTTGTCGGCCGCGCGAACGGCCGGGTCCCGCCGAAGCGGAGACCTTGTGAGCTGACATGCGATTTCGCAACACGGCGTCTTAATTGGCGTGGAAGATGGACGTTTTCAAATTCGACGTTTACCGTGTGTTGGTAGCTGGCCGAAAATCGGTCAGATCAGCTTGCGGAGGTACTCATGAACAAGGCGGAGCTCATCGATGAGCTGACCAAGAAGCTCGACGCGGATCGCAAGACTGCGACTGAAGCCGTCGAGCTCGTCGTCGACACGATCGTTCGCGCGGTCCACAAGGGCGAGAGCGTGACGATCACCGGCTTCGGTGTTTTCGAGAAGCGGAAGCGCGCGCCGCGCGTGGCTCGCAACCCGCGCACGGGCGAGACCGTGAAGGTCCGTGCTACTTCGGTTCCCGCGTTCCGTCCGGGCGCTCAGTTCAAGGCCGTCGTGGCCGGTAAGCAGAAGCTTGCTGCCAGCGGTCCGGCTGTGAAGCGCGGCAGCGGCACCACCACCACGGCGGCCAAGAAGGCGGCCCCGGCGAAGAAGACCGCGGCAAAGAAGGCCACCCCGGCCAAGAAGACCGCGGCCAAGAAGGCGCCGGCCAAGACCACGGCAGCGAAGAAGACCACCGCGGCCAAGAAGGCTGCGCCGGCGAAGAAGACGACCGCAGCAAAGAAGACGACGACCGCGGCGAAGAAGACCACCGCGGCCAAGAAGGCTGCGCCGGCGAAGAAGACCGCGGCAAAGAAGGCTCCGGCCAAGAAGACTGCGGCCAAGAAGGCTCCGGCCAAGAAGTCGACGCGTCGCTGAAAACCGGCCCGGTAGGGCAAACCTCTCAGATCAACCCCTGGTGACTTCCCCGCCAGGGGTTGATCTGTGTCCGGGGGTGCTCAGCCCGGGGGCAGTGGACTCGCGATGTGATCGGCCGCCACGAGCCGGCCGTCGAGAAGAGAGCAGACCCATACGCTGCCCTTGCGGTTCGACGCCTTCGGCAGCGTGATCCCGTCCTGCTCGGCCCACCATTCCATGAGCGGCGGAATCACCTTGCCCTGGCTGCACACCGCCAGGGTGTCCGGCATCTCGGACGCCAGCTCCCGGATCCGGCGTTGTGCCGCCGCCGGATCCGCGCGGTAGACCTCTTCGGAGAGATCCGGCTCGCTCCGCGCCTCGACCTCGAGGCGGTCCCGCAGCGGCTCGAGCGTCTGCTCGCAGCGCACCCGATCTGCGGCGTGAACCCGACGGGCGCCGAAGGCCAGCAGAAGGGGGACGAGCGCCGCCGACTGCGTGCGTCCGACGGCGTCGAGCGGACGGAGGCGGTCGTCGCCCTTGTACTGAGAGCGCCGACCGGCCTTGGCGTGGCGCACCAACAACAGGGTGTGCAGATCGGCCGGCAGCCGCGTGAACTCGCTCAGGATCTCGCGATCCAACTCGTGGCTCAGTGTCTCACGCGCCTTCTCGACCGTGAGCCAGCGCAATTCGTCGACCTCGTCGTCCGGGGTGAACGCAGCGTCGCCACCGCGCGCCGACCAGTAGCGCACGTGTTTGCGACCTGCCTCGACGTCGTAGTGGACATCGCCCAGGTGCCGTCCGAGGACGACGTGTTGTCCGGTCTCCTCGGCGATCTCGCGAACCGCGGTGTCGACGAGGGTCTCGCCCGATTCACCCTTGCCCTTCGGGATCGTCCAGTCGTCGTAGCGCGGCCGGTGGACGACGGCGATCTCCACGTCCTCCGTCGCCGTCGAGCCCGACGTCCCCGGACGCCAGACCACGGCGCCCGCGGCCCACACATCCTTCGGCGGGTTCTTACTCATCGGTGATCACCGTCGGGACGGGGCGCCGAGATCGGCCGGTCACGAAATGGTCTCCGGCCGACGACGATTGCGGCGCATCATCTGCCGCTGGTGATCGCGGACCTCTTCGCCGGCGGCGGGTGAGGCCACCCAGCTACCGTCGGTCTGCAGGACCCAGCAACGGGTGCGGGGGTCGAGGGCCGAGTCGAAGATGTCGCCGAGCTCGCCGGCAAGACGCTTGTCGCGTACGTTCACCATCACCTCGACGCGGCGGTCGAGATTGCGGTGCATCATGTCGGCGCTGCCGATCCAATACTCGTTCTGGGCACCGAAATGCAGGATTCGCGAGTGCTCGAGGAACTGACCGAGGATGGACCGGACGTTGATGTTGTCGCTGACACCTTCCATCCCCGGGCGCAGTGCGCTGATGCCGCGGACCACCACGTCGACCGGAACCCCGTTCTGGGACGCGCGATACAGCGCGTCGATCACCTGCTCGTCGACCAGCGCGTTGGCCTTCAGCTGCACGCGGGCACGATCGTCGCCCGCGCGGAACAGTTCGATCTCGCGGTGGATTCGCTCGATGATGCCCGCCCGGATGCCCTGCGGGGCAACGAGGATGTTCCGGTACTCCTTCTTGCGTGAGTATCCGGTCAGCGTGTTGAACAGGTCGGTCAGGTCCGCGCCGATGTCGGGGGCGGCCGTCAGCAGGCCCACGTCCTCGTACAACCGCGCGGTCTTCGGGTTGTAGTTGCCGGTGCCGATGTGGCAGTAGCGCTTGATCGTCGAGCCCTCACGCCGCACCACGAGACACGTCTTGCAGTGCGTCTTGAGTCCCACGAGTCCGTAGACGACGTGCACTCCCGCCTGCTCGAGTTGCCGGGCCCACTTGATGTTGGCCTGCTCGTCGAAGCGGGCCTTGATCTCCACCAGCGCCACGACCTGCTTGCCTGCCTCGGCGGCGTCGATGAGCGCGTTGACGATCGGGGAGTCACCCGAGGTGCGGTACAGCGTCTGCTTGATCGCGAGGACCTGAGGGTCGGCCGCGGCCTGTTCGATGAAGCGCTGCACGCTCGTCGAGAACGAATCGTAAGGGTGGTGCACGAGGACATCACCCTCGCGCAGCGTGGAGAAGACGCTCTTGGGCGTCTCCCGTTCGCCGAACGCCGGGTGCGTGCCCGGCACGAACGGGCGGTCCTTCAGATGCGGCCGATCGAGGTCGTAGAGCTCGAAAAGCGAAGACAGATCGAGCAGACCGGGCACCTGGATGACGTCGGCCGGGTTCACGTCGAGTTCGCGCAGCAACAGTTCGAGCATGTGCTCGCTCATGTCGTCGGCCACCTCGAGTCGGACCGGCGAGCCGAACCGGCGTCGGGCGAGTTCCCGCTCGAGCGCCTGCAGGAGATCCTCGTCGCGATCTTCCTCTACCTCGAAGTCGGCGTTGCGGGTGATCCGGAAGGCGTGATGCTCAACGACTTCCATGCCAGGGAACAGGTTGCCCAGGTTGGCGGCGATGAGGTGCTCCATGGGGAGGTACACCGCCTGTTTGGGGCGCCCGTCGTCGGCGCCGCGGTACGGCACCAGCTGATCGACCCGGATGAAGCGGTTCACATTGTCGGGGACCTTCACTCGCGCGAAATGCTCGCCGCTCTCGTTGATGTCTTTGACGGTCACCGCGAGGTTCAGCGACAGGCCGCTGATGTACGGGAACGGGTGAGCCGGGTCGACGGCCAGCGGCGTCAGGACGGGGAAGACCTCGTCCTGGAAGTAATCGACCATGCGGGCGCGTTGTTCGTCGGTCAGCTGCGACCAGGAGACGACATAGATGTCGTTGGCGGCCAACGCCGGCCGGACCGAGTCGAGGAAGACGCGGGCATGGCGGTCGGCGATGCTCTGCGTGCGGCCGGCGATGCGCATCAGCTGCTCGCGCGGGGACAACCCGTCGGCGGACCGGACCGACAGACCCGTCTCGTCGCGACGCTTCAGGCCGGCGACCCGGACCATGAAGAACTCGTCGAGGTTGGAGGCGAAGATGGCGAGGAACTTCGCCCGCTCGAGGAGCGGCAGCGAGGTGTCCTCGGCGAGGGCCAGCACACGGGAGTTGAAGTCGAGCCAACTCAATTCGCGGTTCAGGTACCGGTCCTCGGGCAGGTCCGCGGACTCGTCGGGGACGAGGGTTGCGGCCGGCGGTGCATTGGGGATCGGCGTGGTCGTGACCGTTGCGGTGGTCGTTGAGGTGTCGTCGGCAGGGCTCACCCGTCAATCATGGCTCAAACTCACCGCGCTTGGGATGGGTCGGAGGCCGGAACCTCACCGTCGGCGGCACGATGTCCGAATCGGCACGGTGCGACAGGCGAAGTCGCGCACCCTCAGACGTGGCGCGGACCGATCGTCACAGACGACGCAGAGCGTCGGCGGTGTGGGGGCCGAGGCCGAGTGCGCGTGCGGCGTCGAGATCGGTTGCGGTGTCGACGTCCGTACGCAGATCGGTCCACCGCGTGTGCGCGGGGTCGAGTTCGACGGCGCCGGCGGCTCGGTGCGCAGCCGCCGATCCCGGGCCGAAACGCGGTGCGTCGTCGAGCGCGCCGGGGTCGTCGGGGGTGAAGGTGCCGTGCAGCAGAACGGTGCCGGTCCCGTCGCGGTCGGTGAGGAAGCTGAGTCGGTGGGCCGGCGCCTCCTGCAGAACCTCGCGCATCGAGTCGCTGGTGGCAGCGGGCAGATCGGCCTGGACGAACACGACCCGCGTCGAATCCGGCCACGTCTCCCGCGCCCACCGTGCACCGTGACCGAAGGCGACGTTGAGTCCCGGGCCTGCGGGCGGGGAGACCACCTCGGGCAGCCCATGGGTACCGGCGCGTTGCGCGGCGGCGAGCACGTCGTCGTCGGGACTGACGACCACCACCCTCGAGACGCCGGCACCGCGCAGCGCCTCGACCGTGTCGAGGAACATCGCCAGGACCAGCCAGCCGCGGGTCGTCGGATCGTCGTGGCCGAAGGCCGACGCCAGCGTGGCCGCCAGCCTCGACTTCGCGCGATGCAGACTCTTGACCGCCAGCACGGCCGCGACCGTCGCCCCGCCGGCCGCGGGGCTCCCCGAGGCGGCGCTGAGGTCGACGCTCATGTCGACGGCGCTGTGGTCCATGCTGACCATCATGGTCCACCACGGGACCGTGGGTGACATTCCGGGTCGGTCAGAAGTGGACTGGCATTAGGGTGGGCAGGTAGTCGTTCGGTCCGGTGAAACGGACACGGGGCAGGAGGAGTGCGGTGCGCGCGGCGGTCATGGGTGCTGGTTCCTGGGGTACGGCGGTGGCGAAGGTTCTCGTCGACGCGGGGACCGAGACGGTCATCTGGGCTCGACGCCCGGAACTGGCCGATGCGATCAACTCCGAACACGTCAATCCGAACTATCTGTCGGACATCACGCTGCCCGGAGAACTCACTGCGACCAGCGACCCGGTGGCGGCCCTGAGCGGCGCCGACATCGTTGTCTGCGGGGTGCCGTCGCAGTCACTGCGGGAGAATCTCAAGCAGTGGACTCCGCACATCGGCTCCGATGCGTCGCTGGTGTCGCTCGCCAAAGGCATCGAGACCAGCACGCTGCTGCGGATGAGCGAGGTCATCGCCGAGGTCACCGGAGTGGCCGACGACCGGATCGCGGTGCTCACCGGACCCAACCTCGCGCACGAGGTCGCCGAAGGGCAGCCCGCGGCGACCGTGATCGCCTGCACCGACGAATTACGCGCGGTCACCCTGCAGAGTGCTTTCAGCACGCGCTACTTCCGCCCCTACACCAACACCGACGTCATCGGATGCGAGATCGGCGGCTCGGCGAAGAACGTGATCGCCCTCGCGTGCGGTATCGCCAGCGGCGTCGGATTCGGCCAGAACACGCTCGCCACGATCATCACCCGCGGTCTCGCCGAGACCATCCGCCTGGGCGTTGCCGTCGGCGCAGAAATCGAGACCCTCGCCGGACTCGCGGGTGTGGGCGACCTGGTCGCAACCTGCTCGTCCCCGCTGTCGCGGAACCGGAGCTTCGGTGCGCGGCTGGGCGAAGGGGCGACGATGGCCGAGGCGCAGGCGGCCACCAACGGGCAGGTCGCGGAGGGCGTGAAGTCGTGTTCGTCGGTACGCGCGCTCGCCGAGAAGCATCAGGTCCCGATGCCGCTCACGGACGCGGTGCACAAGGTGTGCCACGACGGGCAGTCGGTCGCCGACGCCATCAACTCACTGCTCGGCCGCAGTGCCAAGCCGGAGATCTACCGGGACTGAGCCCGGCGGAGCCGACCCGCGGAATCCGGCGGCAGGTCAGCCGAAGTCGAGTGGGCCGCGTTCGAGTGTCTGGTCGATGAAACCCGAGATGTCGGTGATCGGACCGTTCCCGGCATTCGACGGAACCCACAGCGCGACGTAGGGACGGTGGTCGACGCATACGTAGGCCTGGCCGGAGCCGTCGACGGTGTCGGTGATGAACCACTGCACACCGGCCTGGCCCGCGGCGTGGATCTCCTGGAGGTTGCTCGTCGGGGACAGTTCCGCCGGACGGGTCACACCGCAGCGGAGCGTCAGATCGTCGCCGGACCCCTCCGCGGGCCAGGTCGCGCGGTCCCCGGAGATCTCCTTGCTGCCGAATCCCTCGAACGTCTGCGGCACCGCCTCGAGCAGTCGCGTGCAGTCCGCTGATGCGCTGCCGTCCGCGGCATAGGACTCGACGGGATTCACTGTGTCGGGGCGCAGCGCGGCGAACGCGATGAATCCCGCGATCACCATGATGGGGATGGCGACGAGGGTCGCGATGAGCGCAGGACTCAGCCGGGAGTCGGTGCCGTAGCGCTCGTCGGCGACGGGGTCCTCGGTGGCTGTGGCGTCGTCGCCACGGGCCGGGTCACCGGCGACCGGGTCGTCCACGGGATCCTGCGGGGTGTCATCCGAACCTGCTGACGTCACGCCACCACATTAGGAGCCGTGCACGTCTGCGCCGACGCCGGGACCGGGGAACCGTGACCCGCGGGTGTTGCCGACCACCGAGCAGGTCAGGGTGCGGGTGATCCCGTCGACCTTCTGGATCTGAGGAACCACATTCTCGGTGAGTTGCGTCGCATCGGCGGCATCCACCCGGACGATCACGTCATAGGGTCCGCTGACCTCTTCGGATGAGGCGACCCCCGAGATCTCGGCGATCGTCGCCGCCGCCAGGGCGGCTCTACCGACCTCGGTCTGGATCAGTATGTATGCCTGAACCACGGACATCCTCTCCGTTCGTGCCCCATCGCCGACACGGGCTGTCGAATCCGGCGGCAATGGGTGCTGCGCGGCGAACACCGTTCGCCGTGAGCCCAATACACTGTGGCACACATTGTCACCGACAAACCCGCTCGCGCGCGACTCAAAGCGGACCCGACGAGAGTGAGACCCGACAAGTGACCCCCGAGGAAGTCGGTACCAACGGCCCCGACAACGTCGGTATGGACAGGTCCGACAGCGGTGGCTCAGACGGCCCCGACTCCGTCGGTATGGACAGGTCCGACTCCGTCGGTATCGACAGGTCCGACTCCGTCCGTATCGACAGGTCCGACTCCGTCGGTATCGACAGGTCCGACTCCGTCGGGGAGATCGGCGAGCGGGCGGTGATCGCCGCACTCACCGCGGCAGCGACCGCGGCCGGGTCCGTTGACGACATCGTGATCGGCTCGGGCGACGACGCGGCCGTCCTCGACATCGGCGGGTCGGCGGTCATCAGCACCGACACGGTGGTCGAGGGACGGCATTTCCGGTTCGACTGGTCGACGCCGCAGCAGATCGGGGCGCGGGCGGTGGTCCAGAGTTCGGCCGACGTCGCCGCGATGGGTGGTCGGACGACAGGGCTGGTGGTGTCCATCGCCTGCCCGGCTGCGACTCGAGTGGGCGTCATCCTCGACCTCAACGACGGTGTCGTCGGCGCCGCACATGCGCTGGGCGCACGAGTTCTCGGCGGGGACCTGGTGGCGGCGGAGCAGGTGGTCGTGAGCGTCACCGCGGTCGGGGCGCTCGAAGGTCGACGGCCGGTGTCGTTGGGCGGTGCCCGTCCTGGCGACGTACTCGCCGTGAGCGGTCCCCTGGGTGCGAGCGCCGCCGGGCTCGCGGTGCTGTCGACGCCCGGCGTCGACGATGCGCAGTGGACGGAAGTGGTTGCTCTGCATCGTGTTCCGATGCCTGATCTGAGTCAGGGTCCCGTCGCGGCCGCTGCCGGAGCGCATGCGATGACCGACATCTCCGACGGTCTCGTCGAAGAACTGATCACCATGTCGCGGGCCGCGCAGGTGGCGATGGCCGTCGAGGTCGCCGCGGTGCCGCGACGACCCGATCTGGCCCGCCTGGCAACGGAACTCGGAGCGGAAGTGGACGAATGGGTTCTGACGGGTGGCGAGGATCACCACCTGCTCGCGGCCTTCGACGCCGCGTCCGTGCCCGACGGTTGGACCGTGATCGGGTCGGTCCGCGAGGCCACGTCGACGACCCCGGAGGTGTGGGTCGACGGCCGGCGCGTCGGCGGACCCGACGGACCGGACCTGCACGGGTGGCAGTCGTTCGCCGAGCCGCGCGGATGATGTGCCGAATCCGTACGGTTCCGCCACCGGAACCGCCGCGCTCCACGACACTGTGGACATGGACTCGCGATCCGATTCCGCCGGCGACTCATCGTCGTCGATCCTCCTCGCGACCGTCGTCAACCCGGCCGGACTGACGCTGGCGAAGACGGTCACCCCGGAACGCGTCCCGGTGTTCGCGTCGGTGGGGCTCGGCGCCAGTCCGTCGTGGCATGCCTTCGCGATCGACCAGACCGGAATCGCGTTCAGTGACGAGGTCGGGGTGGTGGGGGACCAGCGCATCCGGATCGATCTCGGCGCGCGGGTGGAGGTGGACCCGACGCTGAGCTGGGCGCCCGGCGAGTTCTTCGGCCTCGCCGGGGATCCGGTGCCGCAGTGCGCCCGTGGCACCCTGCGTCGCGTCGTCGCGGAACTGGCGGATGCCGGCCTGCACGCCATGGTCGGCCACGAACTCGAGTTCGTTCTCCTGGCTGCGGACGGATCGCCGCTGCCGTCCGCTCCGTGGACCCCGTATGGCGCGGTCGGGCTGCTGGAGTACGAGGAGTTCGTGCGGGACGTCCTCGTCTCGTGTCGTGCCGCGGGTATCACGGTCGAACAGCTGCATCCGGAGCATGCGCGTTGGCAGTTCGAGGTTTCTCTGGGGCCGGCGGACCCCATCACCGCCGCCGACCGGCTGGTACTCACGCGGCTCATCATCGGTCGCCTTGCCCGCAAACACGGTCTGCGCGCCGGCTTTTCCCCGAAACCCTTCGTCGACGAAGCCGGATGCGGTGCTCATCAACATGTCTCGTTACACCGTGGAGGTCGGCCCCTGTTCTCGGGCGGAACCGGCGTCGCCGGGATGACGCCAGACGGTGCCCACGCGGTCGCAGGCATCGTCGACGCGCTCCTCGAACTACAGGGTGTGCTGTGCGGATCGGTGGTGTCAGGCTTGCGCATGCTGCCCGGTCAGTGGGCCGGCGCGCACGTCTGTTGGGGCGTGGAGAACCGCGAAGCGGCGGTGCGCCTGGTCCGTGCGGACTCGGCAGACGCGAGTGCCGCTGATGCCCGGCGAGATACATCGGACGTCAGGGGACGGGGTGCCAACGTCGAGGTGAAGATCGCCGACCCGTCGGCGAACGTCTACTTCGCCACCGCCGCCATCCTGGGCGCGGCGGCGGCCGGAATCGAGTGGAAGGCCACCCTGCCGCCCGAGGTCGGCGTCGACCCGCGCACCCGTGCAGCCGGGGAACGAACACTGCTCTCCACCGACCAGAGCGAGGTTGTCGACCGGATGGACGTGTCGCCGCTGCTGCGCGGGATCCTGGGCGACCCGGCGGTCGATGCGCTCGTGGCGGTCCGCCGGTACGAGGTCACCCACATCCCCGATCACACCCCCGAAGCACTCACCGAACGGTTCCGGCTGGCCTGGAGCGTGTGACCGGCGCGGGCGGGCACGGACCGCTGTCCGTACGTGGCTAGAGTCTCCGTATGGCGATCTACGCACTCGACGACCGCGAGCCCGTTCTGGGCAACGACACCTATGTCCATCCCGATGCGGTGGTGATCGGAGCCGTCACTCTGGGTGACGGCGTCTCGGTATGGCCCGGCGCCGTCCTGCGCGGCGACTACGGCACCATCACCATCGGTGAGCGCAGCAACATCCAGGACGGCACGGTCATCCACTGCACCGTCTTCGAACCGACCGTGATCGGCGCCCGCTGCGTCGTCGGACACAACGCGCACATCGAGGGCGCGACCATCGGCGACGACTGCCTCATCGCCTCCGGCTCGGTGGTCCTCAACGGTTCGACGGTCGGCAACGGAGCGATCGTCGGAGCCGGCGCCGTCGTCCCGTTCAAGTTCGACGTGCCGCCGCGCCGCATGGCGCTCGGCGTGCCCGCCCGCCTGCGCGAGAACTACGAGGTCCCCGACGGACACACTGACCTCAACAGCGACATGTACTTCCAGAACGCCCAGTACTACCGCAAGTCGCTGCGGCGACTCGACTGACACGAATGACCGCACCGATGGGACCGATGGGGAGACCGGAGTGACCGCACCGACCAAACCGCTCGCCGAGATCATCGACCCCGGCTGGGCCGAGGCCCTCGCCCCGGTCGAGCCGATCATCACCGAGATGGGCCAGTTCCTGCGCAACGAGATCGCCGAGGGACGCCGCTATCTGCCCGCCGGGCAACACATCCTGCGGGCGTTCACCCGGCCGATCGACGATGTGCGCGTGCTCATCGTCGGGCAGGACCCGTACCCGACTCCGGGACATGCTGTCGGACTGAGCTTCTCCGTGGCCCCCGACGTACGTCCGATCCCGCGGTCGCTGGCCAACATCTACACCGAGTACTGCTCGGATCTCGGATATCCGATGCCGAGCAACGGTGACCTCACCCCGTGGGCGGACAACGGAGTGTTGTTGCTGAACCGCGTCCTGACGGTCGCGCCAGGGGAGCCCGCGTCTCATCGCAAGAAGGGCTGGGAGACGGTCACCGAATGCGCGATCAAGGCACTCGTCGACCGCGACGAACCGCTCGTCGCGATCCTGTGGGGCAAGGACGCCGCCTCGCTGCAGGAGTGGTTGCCGGACGTCCCGACCATCGTCTCCGCACACCCGTCACCGCTGTCCGCATCGCGCGGCTTCTTCGGGTCGCGCCCGTTCAGCCGGGCCAACGAAGAACTCGCCGACCTCGGCGCCGACCCGGTGGACTGGCGACTGCCCTGATCTGGGCTCCCCGAGGTGCGAGGAGCGATAGCGGTGAGCGTCGACGGGCCTGGTGAGAGCGACTTACCAGGCCCGTCGAGGCTCGCTTGCAGCGATGAGAGTCAGCGACTCTTGCCGAACTCCGGCGCGCGCTTGCCCACGAACGCGTCGACCCCTTCGATGCCTTCGGCCAGCCCCGACCGCTCGGAGATGGAGCGACCCTCGAGGGCGAGCTGCTCGATGAGCGAGTTCTCCGACGAGACCGAGAGCAGGTGCTTGGTGCCGGAGTCGGCGGAGCGCGGCCCGGCGGCGATCTTCTCGGCGTTGGCGCGCGCCACGGCCTCGACGTCCTCGTCGGCGACGACCTCGGAGAAGATGCCCCAGTTCAGCGCGTCGTCGGCGGAAAGAACCCGGTCGGTGAGGATGATCTGGCGGGCCCGGGCCGCGCCGACCGCACGGGGGAGGGTCCAGGTGAGTCCGCCGTCGGGGGTGAGGCCGATGCCGCGGTACGCGGGACGCAGCTTGGACGAGGTGCCGCCGATCGCGACGTCGGCGTGCAGGACCAGCGACATGCCGGCTCCGGCCGACCAGCCCTTCGCGGCGGCGACGACCGGGATATCGGCCTCGTACAGGGCCGTCACGAAGGCATGGAAGTTGTCGGCGATCAGGCGCAGGTAGGTGGGGCGATCGTCGGCGGCGGCGAAAGCGCGCACGTTGCCGCCTGCACAGAAGTTCTTGCCCGGACCGACGAGCAGCACCGCGCCCACGTCACGACGGCCACGTGCCACCTCGCGCAGCGCCTGGGTGCCGGCGGCGATCCCGCCGTCGTCGAGGGAGTTGCCCGCGCCGGCAGCCGACACCGCGATCGTCAGGACGCCGTCGGCCTCGCTGACGAGTGTGGGGGCGTCGGGCCGAGTGATTTCCGTGGCAGGGGATTGTGTGGAGGTCATGCGCGAAACATTATCCCGCCCACACCAAAGACCCGACGCCGGGGAGCTTGCGCTCGGTGGCATCGGGTCTTGTGCTCTCGGAACCCCAAGTCACCCGCGTGGCGGGTGACGCGGAGGTCAGACAGCTGCGGTCTTGCCGGCCTTCAGGCAGGAGGTGCAGACGTTCTTACGCTTGCGGTTGCCCGGGGCGACCTCGACGCGAACAGACTGGATGTTCGGGTTCCAGCGGCGGTTGGTACGGCGGTGCGAGTGAGACACCGACTTGCCGAAGCCCGGGCCCTTGCCGCAAATGTCGCAGACGGCAGCCATCGTCGAACTCCCTTGATAGATGAATATGGTCTGGTGGTCAGCCTCTCGGATCGGCACCACCGGAAGGTGTGCGCGTGGACCGAAAGGCAACCCTGCAAGGATAACCAGCTCGGGTGGGCGTGACCAAATCCGGGTCGGACCGCCTCGCCTCGTGGTGCGGAGGTCCCCGGACCGTCGGGGACGCCGAGTAACCTGACACACATCCTTCCGGCAGGTCCCGTCGGCCCGCGACCCAGCCCCGTCGTATGCCCACGTCAGAGCGAGAAAGAGTCACCGCGTGATCGCCCGTACAATCAACCCGCAGCTGCTGCGCGACTGGGCCCGTGTCTGTGTCGACCAGCTCGAGGAGTTCCGCGGTGAGATCAACGACCTCAACGTCTTCCCGATCCCGGATTCGGACACCGGCAGCAACATGCTCTTCACCATGCGTGCTGCCGCGGAGGCTGCCGATGCGACATCGGATGAGGCGTCGTTGCCGCAGGTCGCGCGCGCGATGGCCGACGGAGCGGTGGCGCAGGCCCGCGGAAACTCGGGCATCATCCTGTCGCAGGTCCTCGTCGGCCTGGCCGACGGTGCGGAGATCCTCGGCGACACCGACTCCTTGACCTTCGGTGATCTGGCGTCGCTCGGCCTACGGCTGGGATCACTGGCCGCGACCCGTGCGGTCAGCGAACCCCGCGAGGGCACGGTGCTCACACTGGTGCGGGTGGCCGCCGAGTCGGCCGCGGCGCATGAGAAGGAGACCGCCGCCGACATCGTCCGGGCCATCGCCGACGACTGTGCCGAGGCGCTCGAACGCACACCGGAGCAGTTGTCGGTACTCGCCTCCGCCGGTGTCGTCGACGCCGGCGGTCGCGGCTTCCTGGTGATCGCCGACGCGATGGTCCGGGTGATCACCGGCGTGGCCCACCGCCGGCGCCGCTATCGGGGCATCCTCACCGACAGCGCGACCCTCGGACACGGCGTCGACGACTCGTGCGTGGAGAGCAGCGACCAGGACTTCGAGGTCATGTATCTGCTCGACGGCGCGGCCGGTGACCAGATCGCCCGGCTCCGCGAACGGCTGGACGAACTCGGCGACGCCGTGGTCATCGTCGGCGACAGTTCGAGCCGCGAGGATGAGCGCTTCTCCGTTCACGTGCACACCTGCGAACCCGGTGCCGCCGTGGAGGCCGGCGCGGGACTGGGGCGGTTGTCGGATGTCCGCATCAGTTGTTTCGCGCTGGATGCCATTCGCGCACAGTCTGATTCGAATGAGCCCCCGCCCAAGCACAAGCGTGCGGTGGTTGCGGTCGCATCTGGTGAGGGGGCCGCCGACCTCTTCGCCGAGGCCGGGGCGACCGTACTCCGCGCCGACGACGGGCTGACCGCACACGCGTTGGGGCAGGCGATCCGCGACACCGACAGTGCGCATGTGGTCGTGATGGCCAACGGCGCATTGAGTTCTCAGGATCTCGTCACCGTCACCACCGAGGTGCGTTCGACACGACGGTCGGTCCTGATGCTCCCGACGTCGTCGATGACCCAGTGCCTGGCCGCGCTCGCGGTGCACGACCCGAGCGAGATCCCCGACGTCGACGCCTACGCGATGGCGGAGGCCGCCGCCGGTGCGCGGTGGGGATCGCTGCAACTCGCAACCACCAAGATGATGACGCTGGCCGGGATGTCGGAGGTCGGGGATGTCCTGGGACTCATCGGCGACGACGTCCTGGTGGTGGCGCCCGATCAGACCTCCGCGGGGACCGCGCTCATCGACCTGATGCTCGCGACCGGTGGTGAACTCGTGACCGTGCTCGCCGGTACCGACGTCGACGAGGAGGCGCTCGAGGCCGTCGGCGAGCAGATGCGGCGTAACTACCCGGGCATCGAGCTCGCGGTCTATCGGACCGGGCAGCGCAGCGACCTGCTGCAGGTGGGTGTGGAGTGAACGAACTGGCACTGGCGGATTCGCTGTCCGACGCCCTCGGGTCCAAGCCCGCCGACAAGCTCGCGGGACTCGGCGTGACCACGGTCGGGGAGCTGCTGCGCTACACCCCGCGTCGGTACATCCGTCGTGGTCTCGTGGCCGACCACCAACGACCCGAACCGGGCGAGTGGCTCACCATCGTCGGCCGGATCACCAAGTCCGACCTGATCCAGATGAAGAGTCGCCGTGGCCAGTTCCTGAAGGTCAAGGTCACCGACGACAACGAGGTCTACGAGGCGAGCTTCTTCAACCCGAAGTTCATCCGACATCAGCTGCGCCCCGGTGCCCGGGTGATGATGGCCGGCACGGTCAAGTACTTCCGCGAGCAGATCCAGCTGTCGCATCCGGAGTGGATGATCCTGCCCGACGGCGATCCCGAGATCGAGGACCACGTCGTCGGCTCCAAGATGCTGACCGAGATGTACGCCGTCGAGGAGGAGATCGCGAAAGAGGAGGGTGCTCACCCTCTCGTCGCGATGTTCGACCGCGAGATCCTACCGATGTACCCGGCCACCAAAGAGGTTCAGACCTGGGACATCCTGGGTGCGGTCCGGCGGGTCCTGGACCACTGCGCGCCGATCCCCGACGCCTTGACCGATGCGCAGCGTCGGGAGCGGGGGCTCGTCTCGACCGACGAGGCGATCCGCAAGATCCATCTGCCCGACTCCGAGGACGACGTGAAAGTCGCCTCGCATCGGCTGAAGTTCGATGAGGCGCTGGCGATTCAGACGGTGCTCGCGCAACGACGCCTCGCAGGTCGCAGCGAATCGGCGCCGCCGTGCCCGCACGTGCCCGGCGGTCTCGAGGACAAGTTGCGCGAACGTCTGCCGTTCACGCTCACCGAGGGCCAGGTCGCGGTCGGGGAAGAGCTGGCCGAGGACCTCGCGCTCGCGCAACCGATGTCCCGGCTGCTGCAGGGTGAGGTGGGTTCCGGTAAGACCCTCGTCTCGCTCCTCGCGATGCTGCGGGTCGTCGACAACGGATACCAGTGCGCGATCCTCGCACCCACCGAAGTGCTTGCCGCCCAGCATCACCGGACGATGAAGAAGATGCTCGGTGACCTCGCCGAGGGCGGCGAGTTGACCGCGGCCGACGGGGCGACCCGCATCGCCCTGCTGACCGGGTCGATGAAGACCAAGGGGCGGCGCGAGACGCTGCTCGACGTGGTGACCGGCACCGCGGGCATCGTCATCGGCACCCATGCCCTGCTGGAGGAGAAGGTCGAGTTCTTCGACCTCGGCCTCGTCGTGATCGACGAACAGCACCGGTTCGGCGTCGAACAGCGTGACGTGTTGCGCAACAAGGGCCGTGACGGTCGGATCCCGCACTTCCTGGTGATGACCGCGACGCCGATCCCGCGCACCGTCGCGATGACCGCTTTCGGCGACCTCGAGACGTCTGTCCTGCGCGAGCTGCCCCGCGGGCGCCAGCCCATCTCGACCTCGGTCGTGCCGATGGGTCGGCAGAACTGGGTCGACCGGGTGTGGTCGCGTGCCAACGAGGAGATCGACGCCGGCCGCCAGGTCTACGTGGTCTGCTCGCGCATCGGCGACGACGACTCGCCGGAACCCGAACCCGGCCCCGACGGCGAGAAGGGACCGAAGACGACCTCGGTGGTCGAGCAGTACGAGGCCCTTGTGGCCGGTCCGTTCGCGCATCGCCGGGTCGAGATGCTGCACGGCCGTCTGGCGCCGGAGGAGAAGGCGGAGATCATGGACGCGTTCGGTCGCGGCGAGGTCGATGTCCTGGTGTCCACCACCGTCATCGAGGTCGGTGTGGACGTGCCCAACGCGACTACGATGGTCATCGTCGACGCGGAGCGATTCGGTGTCAGTCAGCTCCATCAGCTGCGCGGTCGCGTCGGCCGTGGCCAGCATGCCGGGCTGTGTCTGCTGATGACCAACAGCAACGAGATCTCCCAGTCGATGCAGCGTCTGCGCGCGGTCGCCGGGTCGAACGACGGCTTCGAACTCGCCCGCGTCGACCTCGAACAACGCCGCGAGGGCGACCTGCTCGGTTCGCTGCAGTCCGGTGTCAACACCTCGCTGCGGTTCCTGTCGCTGCTCGAGGACGTCGAGGTGATCGAAGATGCCCGCGGACTCGCGGAGGACGTCGTGGGCGAGGACATCACGCTGTTGCACCACAGCCCGCTGGCCGATCTCGTCGACGGGATTCTGGTCCCGCAGAAAATCGCGTATCTCGACAAGTCCTGACCGGCGGTCGCTACCCGCTTGTGGAACCGTGCGGGACCGCATTACGTCAAAGTCCCATGGTCCTTCACGAGGCGACGTTCCGTTCGCCGACGCTGCGGCGGTTGCGTATGCGTCTGCGGTGGATCGGCCGGAACGGTTCGGCATCCGGGTCGTGGTCGGCGAGGCAGTGGTGGTTGCTGGTCTTCGCGGTGGTCACGGCGATCGTGGTCGCGGTGGGGTCGGGTGGCTTCGGTCCGCGCCCCGACACCGACCCGCGGGTGCGGGCCACGGCGCGAGAAGCACTGGCGCGCTTGGCGTCCATCCCCGTGTACGCGCAGCGTCCGGACCGCGACGACTACGACCGGAGGGCGTTCGGCTCGGCGTGGACGGATGCGGTGGCCGTGGCCGGCGGTGGCAACGGATGCGACACCCGCAACGACATCCTGGCCCGCGATCTGCAGGACATCCGGGCCGGACCGGTCCCGAGTTGCCCGAGAGCGGTTGTCGCCGGGGAGTTCCGGAGTCCGTACAGCGGCGAGTTCGTTGTGTTCCGTCGTGACCGTGGGGCGTCGACCGTGCAGATCGATCACATCGTGCCGCTGGCCTACGCCTGGGACATGGGCGCGTGGTCGTGGGAATTCGGCCGACGACTCGAGTTCGCGAACGATCCGGCCAACCTGGTCGCCGTCGACGGGGCGTCGAATCAGGACAAGAGTGACTCGGAACCGGCGCGCTGGATGCCGCCGGCGCGCGGGTTCTGGTGTCAGTACGCGATCCAGTTCGTGACCGTCAGCGTGACATACGGTTTGACGATCGACGTGGAGTCACGGGAGGTGCTCGCCGACGCGCTCCGTTGCGCCGGTTGACGTGATTCAGGCGGTTTCGCCACCGGATGCGTTGTGCAGCAGATTCAATCCCACGACGCCGACCAGGATGAGTAAGATGCACCCGAGACGGGCGAGTCCGGCGGGTTCGCGGAGGAACAGCTTGCCGTAGAGGGCGGTTCGGCACGTCCGACACTCCTCACCAACCCGGCTCCACACTCGTTCGTCACCCTAAGTGCGGCCGGGCCGGTCCGCTGGCCGAGCGCTCGACCAGGTCAGGCCGAGAACGTCGGTCGCCCACCCGTGGGACGCTTGAGCTGCGAGAACGCTGAGGTGGCACCGATTGTGGTGATCGCGGAGTAGAGCGCCTGCGCCTCGTCGCCGGTAGGGATGTCGGAGAGCACCGGGCCGAAGAAGTGGGTGCCGTTGATGCCGGTGATGGGGCTGCCGCCGGTCTCTCCCAGTGCTTCCTGGCTCCGCTGGTGCGCTGTTCCCAGTGTGTCGTCCCACGAGTCGTCGTCCATGGCGTCGGCCAATTCGGGAGGGAGCCCGGCCTCGGCGAGGATCTCGGCGACCACAGCGGGGGTCATCTCATCACCGGCGTGGTGGATGCGGCGGCCCATCGCTGTGTAGAGCGGCTCAACCGAATCGGCGCCGTTCTTCGCGATGGCGGCCATGAAGACCCGGCCGAGACGGCGCGAGGTGTCCCATTGCCGGCGCTGCTGGTCCGACGCGGGCTCCCGATCCTCGTTCAGGACGGCCAGGCTCATCACGTGCCAGGCGACGGTGTCATCGTGTCTCTCGGCCTGGTCGGTGAGCCATCGCGATGCGGCCCATGCGAAGGGGCACACGGGATCGAAGTAGAAGTCGAAGCGGGTCATGACAACTCCTGTCGTGTCAGGGGATTCTTTTCCGGGGTCGTCGGGGTCAGGACTGATCCGACAGGGCGTCGATCGCGGCCTGCAGCTTCGTGGCGGCGTCGCGCGCGACGGACTCGAGGTCGGGCTCTCCCGAGACCTGAACCATCAGAGCCGGATTCATCGCCTCCACGAGTGTCGTGCCGGGGTGGTCCGGGTCCGACCGGACGACGACATTGCACGGCAACAACAATCCGATCTGACGTTGGACCCCGAGTGCTCGGTGGGCCAGAGGCGGATTGCAGGCGCCCAGGATCAGGTACGGCTCCATGTCCTCGTCGAGCTTCTTCTTCAGGGTGGCCTGGACATCGATCTCGGTGAGGACGCCGAAACCCTGGTCGGCGAGCGCGGCGCGCGTGCGTTCGACCGCTTCGTCGAAGGGGACGCTCATCGTGGTGCTGAGTGCGAGTGACATTGTCTTCCTTTCATATCGGCCCCGTCCCGGGCCACACGGGTTGTCATCCGTTGGCCCGGGACGGAACCGGTTCGGGGGTCAGTGCGCGAAGCTGATCTTCGGGAGGACGCGACGCAACCAGGCGGGTGACCACCATGCGGCGCGGCCCGTGATCCGCAGCATTGCCGGAAGCAGGGTGAGGCGGATCAGAACGGCATCCAGCAGGACGGCGACACCGAGGATGATGCCCATCTCCTTCGGGGGGAGAGGTTCGGCCAGGGCGAAGGTGAAGAACACCGCCACCATGACCGCTGCCGCGGCGAAGATGATCCGGCCGGAATGGGCCATCCCGTCGACCTGGGCACTTGTTGCGCTGTCGGACCGCTCGAAGTGTTCCTTCGTGGTGGCGAGCAGGAAGACCGTGTAGTCCATCGCGATCGCGAAGATCATCGCGAAGAAGAACACCGGTCCCCACCCGTCGAGGAAGCCCTGGGGTGTGAAGCCCAACAGGTCCGCGAGGTGGCCGTCCTGGAAGATGAGCTTTGCCACGCCGAAGGCAGCTGCCGTCGACAACAGGCTGACCACGGTGCCGATCAGGGCGATCAGCGGTGCCTGCAGCGAGACCAGGAGCAACACGAAGCCCAGGATGAGGATGACGGCGACGACCAGCGGGAAGTAGTCGTTCAGGGCCTGCTGGAGGTCGAGGTTCTCGGTGGGTGCGCCACCGACCAGTGCATCGCTCGGCAGGGCGCCGCGCAGGTCGTCGACGATCGTGCCCATCTGCTCATCGGACGGGTCGACTGACGGAAGTGCCTGCATGAGAACGTAATCGGAGCCGTCAGCGGCGGGCATCGGAGGGGTCACCATCTCGATCCCCGGCGACTTGGAGGCGATCGCGGCGGTCTGCTGCGCCTCGCCGGCGGGTGCGACGATCTGCAGCATGCCGGGTGCGCCCTCGCCCATCTGTGACTGGACGAGTTCGTAGCCCTGACGCACCGGCGCGTCCTCGGGGACGACGGTGATCGACGGCATCGCGACCTTCAGGCCGAACACCGGGATCGACAGCGCGATGAGAACAGCGAGGGAGCCGGCGGCCACCGTCCAGGGGTGACGGTGCAGGAAGAGTCCCCAGCGGGCGAACACGGGTGAACGGTGTTGCTGGCGGCGGGCATACGGCAACGACACCGCATTGACCCGGGGACCCAGCTTGCCCAGTGCGGCGGGCAGCAAGGTCAGGGTGGCGGCCAGGACGAAGACGACGGCGAGCATGATGCCCACGGCCATCGTGCGCACCGCGGGTGCGGGAACCAGCAGCACCGCCGACAGGCTCACCAGGACGGTGATGCCGGAGAGCAACACCGCTTTTCCTGCGGTGTCCATGGTTTCGGCGACCGCGGCACGCATGTCGTCGGCGTGGCCGCGGATCGCATCGCGGAAGCGCGACACGATGAACAGTGCGTAGTCGATGCCCAGGGCCAGGGCGAACATCATGGCGAAGTTGATGGCCCACACGGAGATCGGGGTGACCTGGTTGAGGAGGACCAGTCCGCCCGCGGATGCGACGAGTCCGGCGATGGTCAGCAGCAGAGGGAGTCCGGCAGCGACGAGCGATCCGAAGGCGAGCACCATGATGGTCAGGGTGACGGGCCAGGAGAACAGTTCGGCCTTGATCATCGCGTCGTGATTGGCCTTGTTGAAGTCACTCCACAACGCCGACGCGCCGGTCGGATAGACCTCGACGCCGTTGCCGGACAGACCGGTCAGCTCGTCTTTGTGTTCGTCGACCGCCCGCACCATGTCGTCGGTGTTGGCGGCAGCGCCGATGAGGACGATGCCGGTGTGACCGTCGGGGCTGATGGACATCCCCGGTTGTGGTGGCACGACCTGGGCGAATCGGTCATCGGTCGCCGCGAGTTCGGTGATCTGTCCGACGACGGCCTGGACCGTGGGGCTCTCGACGCGGTCACGGTCGGAGTGGACGACCACCTGGACCGCCGCCGAGGAGTTTCCGCCGAAGTGTTGCTGGGCCAGCTCGCGGACCTGGACGGACTCGGACCCGTTGGCCTGCCATCCGGCGCCGGCGAGGGAGGAGAACACCGAGGGTGCCGCCGCTCCCAGGACCACCAGGAGCAGGACCCAGACGCCGAAAACCCAACGGGCGCGACCCGCCATCGTCGCGCCCCAGCGTCCGAGGAGCCCGGCTGTGGGACCCGAGGTATCAGGTGCTGCTTCGTCTTCGGACAAGGCCGAATTCGACGACATGAGAATCCTTTCGTTTTATACCCCTAGGGGTATCCAATCTGGCGTCGAACATACCCCTGGGGGTATCCTTGGGTCAAGGGGCCGATATCGATCGGTTGCGGAAACGGCGGAATGCCGAGACAGGAGAGGTCGGAGTGACCAGTGATGTGAGGGTCCGTGCGGCCGTCGACGACGAGGCTATGGGTGCTGTCCTGAATCGGCTTCGACGCGCTCAGGGCCAGCTTGCGGGCGTGATCGCCATGATCGAGGCGGGTCGGGACTGCACGGACGTGGTCACGCAGCTCGCAGCGGTGTCACGAGCTCTGGATCGTGCCGGCTTCAAGATCGTGGCGTCCGGGATGCGGCAGTGCGTCGAGGCTGTGGACGGTGAGCGGGCCCCGCTGTCGGAGGCGGAGCTGGAGAAGTTGTTCCTCGCCCTGGCATGAGGGGCGGGCCCGGACGCCCGCCGGGTGACGGTTACGGGAACGGAAGAGGGGGGCCGAGGAATCGGCCCTCCCTCTTCGATGATCGTCGGATGGGTGTTCGCGGGTCGGGTGCTGGGCCCTCAGCGTGGACATGAGGCGCGCGGGAGTCCGGCCTTCGCCATGAGCAGGCTGGCCGGGCACCACCCGACCGCGCTGTAGAGCAGCAGATTTGCGGCCACGAAGAGGGTGAGCACGGTCCACCACGGGGACACCGTCAGCACGAGGATGACGCTGACCGTCACCATCACGCCCGCAAGCGCGGGCACCATCCGCTCCACGGTCAATCGGGGCTGGTGGGTCTCGGTTGTGGGGGTCATGGGTTCTTCTTTCTGTTCCGGGGTCGTCTGACTGTCAAGGGACGATAACTCTGACCAATATACCCCCTGGGGTATAGTTACGGCGAGTGCAGACGAAAGGACTCTCAGAACATGTGTCAACCGGTGACCTGTAGAACGTGTGGCAAGACCACCTGGTCGGGCTGTGGTCGTCATGTCGACGCCCTCAAGCGCCGCGTCCCCGACTCCCAGTGGTGCGACGGGCACGCGAAAGAGTCGTCCCGACGCTCGAAGTGGTGGTCCCGCGCCTGACCGGACCGGATCTCTTTGGGGACGTGCGCGGCCCGGCGCTACTCTTGAGAACGGCATATCTCCCGCGACGACCTCGTCGCGGCGACCACCCGCGAAGTCGAGGAAGTTGATGAGCGCACCCACCGCAGAGCCCTCCGTCGCAACAGGCGAGTCCGACACCGAGAAGGTCGTCCTCGGACTCGCCAGAGCTGCGAAATCGGCATCCCGCTCGCTGGGTGGACTGACGACAGCGGACAAGAATGACATCCTGCTCGCGGCAGCCGACGCCATCGAGGCCGCCACGGAGACGATCCTCGCGGCCAACGCCGAGGACATCAAGCGCGCCGAGGAGGCGGACACCGAGGCGAGCCTGCTCGATCGTCTCCGTCTCGATGCAGCCCGGGTCGTCGGCATCGCGAACGGTCTGCGGCAGGTCTCGGTCCTGCCCGACCCCATCGGTGAGGTCGTCGCCGGCAAGACCCTGCCCAACGGACTCCAGCTCCGACAGCTCCGGGTTCCCCTCGGTGTCGTCGGCATCGTCTACGAGGCGCGTCCCAACGTCACGGTCGACGCGTTCGGCATCGCCTTCAAGTCGGGCAACGCGGTGCTGCTCCGCGGATCGTCGTCGGCTCGGTCGTCGAACGCCGAACTCGTCCGCATCCTGCGGGAGACCCTGTCCTCCAAGGGACTCAGCGCCGACGCGGTGTCGTTGCTGCCCAGCGAAGATCGCTCGAGCGTCACCGCACTCATCCGCGCCCGCGGGCTCGTCGACGTCGTGATCCCGCGTGGCGGTGCCGGACTCATCGAGGCCGTCGTCTCCAACGCGACCGTCCCGACCATCGAGACCGGCGTCGGCAACTGCCACGTCTACGTGCACGCGCTCGCCGACCTCGACGTCGCCGTCCGCGTCATCCTCAACTCCAAGACGCGCCGGCCGAGTGTCTGCAACACCGCCGAGACCGTCCTCGTCGACAAGGCCGTCGCCGCAGACGCGCTGCCCCGGATCACCCAGGTGTTGCAGTCCCAGGGCGTCGTCATCCACGGCGACGAACCCGGCATGGAACCGGCCACCGAGGACGACTGGTACAAGGAGTACCTGTCGATGGACATCGCGCTGAAGGTCGTCGACGATCTCGACGCCGCGGTCTCGCACATCGACACCTACGGCACCGGGCACACCGAGGCGATCATCACCACCGACCTCGCGGCCGCGGACGAGTTCACCCGCCGCGTCGACGCCGCCGCCGTCATGGTCAACGCCTCCACCGCCTTCACCGACGGCGAGCAGTTCGGGTTCGGCGCCGAGATCGGCATCTCCACCCAGAAGCTGCACGCGCGCGGCCCGATGGGCCTGCCCGAACTGACCTCCACCAAGTGGCTGGTCTGGGGCAACGGCCACGTTCGGCCGGCCTGATGACGACCCCTGCCGAGTACACCGCCTCCGGACCGCAGGTCGTCCCGTCGTTCACGTCGGTCGACGACGTCGTCTCGAAGCTGCGTGAGACCGGCTACCTCGCCGACGACGCCACCGCGACGTCGACCTTCCTCGCCGACCGGCTCGGCAAGCCGCTGCTGGTCGAGGGGCCCGCCGGTGTCGGCAAGACCGAACTGGCCAAGTCGATCGCCGCGGCCACGGACGCCGAACTCGTCCGCCTGCAGTGCTACGAGGGCATCGACGAGGCGCGGGCACTCTACGAGTGGAACCACGCCAAGCAGATCCTGCACATCCAGTCCACCGGCAACCGCGCCTGGGAAGAGGCGAAGACCGACATCTTCTCCGACGAGTTCCTGCTGCCGCGTCCGCTGCTGAAGGCGATCTCGCGCGAGGGCCCGACCGTGCTGCTGATCGACGAGGTCGACAAGGCCGACGTCGACATGGAAGGTCTGCTCCTCGAGGTCCTCAGCGACTTCGCGATCACCATCCCCGAGATGGGAACGGTTGCCGCGCAGCGTCGCCCGATCGTGTTGCTCACCTCGAATGCCACCCGTGAACTGTCCGAGGCGCTCAAGCGTCGTTGTCTGTACCTCTACATCGACTTTCCCGACGCCGAGCGGGAGAAGGAGATCCTCGCATCGCGGGTACCGAATCTGTCGGCGTCGCTGAGCGCGGAGCTGGTGCGCATCGTCGGCGTGCTGCGGACGCTGGACATCCGCAAGAAGCCGTCGGTGGCCGAGACGATCGACTGGGCCAACACCTTGCTCGCACTCGGTGCGGGTGAGCAGGCCGACACCAAGCGCGGCGGCCTCGACGACGGCCTCATCGCGCGCACGCTCGGTGTGGTGCTCAAGCACCGGCCCGATCTGAAGACGGCTCTCAAAGAACTCAAGCTGGGCTGATGACGACTCCGCTCGTCGCGCACCTCACCGACTTCGTCGACGAGCTGCGCCGTCGCGGGATCGTCGTCGGGCCGTCGGCCCTGATCGACGCGGCGAGCGCGATGGAGGTCCTCGACCTGTTGGAGCGCTCCCGCCTCCGCGAGGGTCTGGCGACGACGCTGCTCGTCGACAATTCGCATCGCGGGGTCTTCGACCGCGTCTTCGATCTGTGGTTCCCGGTGGGCGCGGGGATGCGCACCATCACCGAGGACCTGCCGCGCGACGAGGACGGCAACCTCGACGTCGAGGCGGTACGGGACGCGCTCGCGGAGATGCTGGCCGACGACTCGGCGGCCGGTGACGGTCGACTCGAGCAGGCGATTGCGATGATCGTCGACGAGCTGGGACGCTATGGCTCGACGAAGGGTGAGGCCTTCTCGGCTTACCAAGCGATCTCCGCGGTGAGCCCGCAGACGCTGATCGCCAAGATCGCCGCGGCGATGGCCGGGGACGGCGAGGGCGACGCGGGCCGGCCGGGCACGGAGCCGCTGTACCGGCAGGCCGCCCGGCAGAAGGCCGCCGATCTGCGGGCCGCGATCGAACGCGAGACGCAGCGTCGGATGGCCGACCGCAACGGCCGTGACAAGGTCGGCGCGTACGCGGTGCCGCCGCTGCCGGAGAACGTCAACTTCCTGTCCGCGGGCGCCAAGGAGCAGGTGGAGATCCGCAAGACCATCGAGCCGCTGGCCCGGCTGCTCGCGGCGAAGCTCGAGACGCGACGACGCCGGGCCCATCGCGGTGCGGTGGACGTGCGCAAGACCCTGCGTGCGTCGATGTCCACCGGCGGTGTCCCGATCGAACTCAGTCACCGCAAGCCGCGTCCCGGCCGCCCGGAGCTGATCATCATCTGCGACGTGTCGGGGTCGGTCGCCGGGTTCAGCCAGTTCACCCTGCGACTGGTGTACGCACTCCGGCAACAGTTCTCGAAGGTGCGGGTGTTCGCGTTCGTCGACACCGTCGACGAGGTGACCGAGTTCTTCGACCACGGCGAAGAGGACTTCGGTGCGGCGATGCACCACATGATCTCGACCGCACGGATCTCGACGCGCGACGGGCATTCGGATTACGGGAACATGCTCGCCGGCTTCGTGGGCGACTATGCGGAGACGCTGACGCATCGGGGAGCGCTGCTGGTCCTCGGCGACGGCCGTAACAACTATCACGATGCGCACGTCGATGCGCTCGCCGAACTCGTCGAACGTGCCCGTCACGCCTACTGGTTGAATCCCGAGGCGAAGGAGCATTGGGGGACCGGTGACTCGGCCGCCACCGATTACGCGGAGGTCATCGACATGTTCGAATGCCGCAATGCGACGCAGCTCGGCACGGTCATCGCCGACCTGCTGCCGATCTGAGCGCGGCGTCACCGCGTAGACTGACCGTCCATGTCAACCGACCGCCATCGTGCGCGCCGCATCGGCGTGATGGGTGGCACGTTCGACCCGATCCACAACGGGCACCTGGTGGCGGCGAGCGAGGTCGCTCATCGCTTCGAACTGGATGAGGTGATCTTCGTCCCGACCGGGCGCCCGTGGCAGAAGCTGGGCGAGCACACGACGGTGAGTCCGCCCGAGGACCGGTACCTGATGACGGTCATCGCGACGGCGTCGAATCCGCAGTTCAGCGTGAGTCGCGTTGACATCGACCGGGACGGCGACACCTACACCGTCGACACGTTGCGCGATCTGCGGAAGCAACTGCCGGACGCGCAGCTGTACTTCATCACCGGCGCCGATGCGCTGGAGTCGATCCTGTCCTGGCAGGATTGGGAGGAATTGTTCGACCTCGCTCGCTTCGTGGGCGTGAGCCGGCCCGGCTACGAGCTCGACGCCACCCATCTGGCCCAGCATCTCGCGCAGATGCCGGACGACACGCTGCACCTGCTGGAGATCCCGGCGCTGGCGATCTCGTCGACCGAATGCCGCACACGTGCGGCGCAGGGTCGTCCGGTCTGGTACCTGGTGCCCGACGGCGTCGTGCAGTACATCGCGAAGAGGAAGCTGTATCGTGCGCCTCGGGCGTCGTCGCCCGGGGTGTCCGCGCCGGGAGCGGAGCGAGCGGGTGTCGAGCCCTGAGGGAATTTCGAGAGGACTTGTGTGACTGCGTCAGCTGAAGCGTTGGAGATGGCCAAGGTGGCTGCTCTGGCGGCCGCGGAGAAGCTCGCCCATGAGGTGACGGTGATCGATGTGTCGGAACAGTTGGTGATCACCGACGCCTTCGTCATCGCGTCGGCGGACAACGAGCGACAGGTCAATTCGATCGTCGACGAGGTCGAGGAGAAGTTGCGCGAGGCCGGGCACAAGCCGCTGCGTCGCGAGGGCACCCGTGAGGGGCGTTGGGCGCTGCTCGATTACGCCGAGATCGTCGTGCACATCCAGCACACCGACGAGCGCCGCTTCTACGCGCTGGAGAGTCTGTGGAAGGACTGCCCGGTCGTCGAGGTCGAAGGACTTACGTGAGCGGGGGTCCCGACACCCACGACACTTCGGTCGAGCGTCTGACCCCGGTCGTCCGGCGGCTGATCCTGTTGCGCCACGGGCAGACCGAGTACAACGCGGGCAGCCGTATGCAGGGCCAGCTCGACACCGACCTCTCCGAGCTGGGTGTGCGGCAGGCGAATTCGGCCGCGAACGAACTGGCGAAGCGGCAACCGCTGGTGATCTGGTCGTCGGACCTGAAGCGTGCCCGCGACACCGCGGAGGCTCTCGCACAGCGGACCGGCCTTCCGGTGACAACCGATGTGCGCCTTCGTGAGACGCATCTCGGCGAGTGGCAGGGTCTGACGCATCTCGACGTCGACGAGGTCATGCCGGGCGCACGGGCGGTGTGGCGCGACGACGCGACCTGGACGCCGCCGGGTGGCGAGAGCCGCGTCGACGTGGCGAGGCGCTCCACTCCGCTGGTCGACGAGCTGATCGAGCAGTTGCCGGACTGGGGTGTCGGCGACAATCCCGAGGCGCCGGTGGTGCTGGTGGCCCATGGTGGGGTCATCGCGGCGATGACCGCGGCGCTCCTCGGTCTGCCGGTGGACAACTGGCCGGTCTTCGGTGGTCTCGCGAACACCAGCTGGGTGCAGCTGTCGGGCCATGGTGTGCCCGGCGACCTTCCGCGGTGGCGGCTCGACGTGTGGAACGCGTCGGCCGAGGACTCGGACCCCGCCGTTCAGTGACCGACGTGAACGGCGGCGCCCCCTCGGGAGAGCGCTGCATGATGGTCCTGTCCGATTCGCTGGCCTACTACGGTCCGGTCGGCGGGCTGCCCGCGAACGATCCGCGGATCTGGCCGTCACTCGTCGGCGCCGACGTGGACCTGCCGGTGAAGCTGTTCGGCCGGATCGGCTGGACGAGCCGCGACGTCTGGTGGGCGCTGACCCAGGACCCGAACATCTGGGCCACCGTGCCGCACACCGATGTCGTCGTGCTGGCGTTCGGCGGCATGGACACGTTGCCCTCGCCGCTGCCGACCGCGCTGCGCGAGCAGATTCGCTACGTGCGACCGAATCGGCTGCGGCAGTTGGTGCGTGACGCGTACTCGTGGGTGCAACCCCGTGGCGCGCGTCTGGGGTGGCCGCTGGCGTTGCCGCCGAAGGTGACCGTCGAATATCTCGAGAAGATCCATGAGGCCCTCTCACAGCTCCGTCCGGATCTGCCGATCGTCGTGTGCCTCCCGCCGACGCACAGCAGCCCGTATTACGGCCATGTCCACACGGGCCGAATTCCGACGACGGCGGCGATGGCGCGGTGGGCGGAGCAGCACGGGTTGCCCTGCGTCGACTTCTATCCGGTGACGCGGGACGCCTTCGAGGATCCGGCGGCGGCGATGAACCCGGACGGCATCCACTGGGGCTTCTCCTGCCATCGTCAGATCGCCGATCTGGTGACGCCCGTGGTCGAGAAGAGTCGGGCGAACACGTAGTCGACGGACGTCGCGACTCCCATGTGAGGTCCGACCGGTGAACCGGCTAACGTAGACGGGTGCCTGTCGTCGTCGTCACAGATTCGTCGTCTCGGTTACCGGAGTCGGTCACCGAGCACTACGGGATCCGGCAGGTCCCGCTACATGTCACGATCGAGGACAAGGACTACCGCGAGGGCGTCGACTACATCCCGGAGGATGTGGTGTCGACACCGGGCGTGACCACCTCGGGTGCCAATCCGAGTGAACTGACGGAGTACTTCGAGTCGGCACTCGAAGCGAGCGAAGGTGCCGGCGTGGTGGCGGTGCACATGTCGCGAAAGCTGTCCGGCACGTGGAGCTCGGCGCGGCTGGCAGCCGAGAAGTTCTCCGGGCAGGTCCGCATCGTCGACTCCCGATCCGTCGGTCTCGCAGTGGGTTTCACCGCCATCGGGGCGGCGCAGGCGGCCGCGAACGGCGCCGACCGGGATCGCGTGTACGAGTCCGCGATCCGGCAGGCCGCGACCGTCGACTCGCTGCTGTGCGTCCAGCAGCTCGACAACCTGCGCCAGAGCGGCCGGATCTCCGCCGCCGGCAGGCTCTTCGGTTCGGCACTGTCGATCAAGCCGATCCTGCACATGGTCGACGGCACGCTCCAGCTCAAGGAACGTCACCGCACCTTCTCCAAGGCGCTCGACAAGATGGTCGACGCGGCGGTCGAATCCGCAGGAGGACGCGCGGTCACGGTCGGCGTCCAGCACTGCGAGACCCCGGACGTCGCGGCGGAAGTCCTCGCCACGCTGCGCAACCGTCTACGGATGGTGACCTCCGAGCTGACCGTCGACCTCGGACCGATCCTCGGCTCCCATGTGGGTCCCGGATCGGTCGGTATCGTCATCGCCTCGCACCTCGACCCGATCGAAGGGCTCGAGGAGAGCTGAGCGCGGTCCGGTCGGGACCTGAATCGGGAATCGGTGCACAGTCTGGTTGCTGTCCACAGATCTCTCGGCTGCGCGCCGGGCCACGTCGATTCGGCACTGAACCGCCCTAGCGTGTGGCGCCATGAGCGCATCAGGACGGCGGAATCCGCTGGACCGTCTGGGACCGGTCGTCGAGCCGCCGGCTCGTCGGGATCTGTCTCCGGCCGCTGCCGAATCCGACCCGCCGCCCGGTGTCGGTGACCCGGGCGCGGCTGTCGCAGTCGAGGAGCCCGCGCATCCCGGTTGGGGGATCGGCGGGATGCCGACGTGGCTGGATGCGCCGCCGTCGCCGTCGCCGTCGCCACCGCGGCGTGGTCGGGTCGGGCGATTCGACGACGTGCTCGACCCGGACGCCGACTCTCCGGGCGGGGACTGGGACGAGGACGACGACCCTGTTGCACGCCGACGCTTTGCCGTGGCACCGCCCGCGGCGATCGCGCTGATCGCGGTCGGGGTGATCGCCTGCGTCGTGGCGGGATTCGGACTGTTCCGCGGAACGGATACGACGCCGGTGGTGGACTTCGGTGCACCCGGACCGTCGTCGACGTCAGAGGTGTCGGCGCCGACTGCCGCGCAACCGAGTACGACGCCGGCGCAGTTGGTCGTGAGTGTCGTCGGCCTCGTGAACAAACCCGGACTGGTTCGTCTGGCTCCCGGAGCACGGGTCGCGGAGGCGATCGAACAGGCCGGTGGCGCCCGTAAGGGTGCGGATCTGTTGTCGCTGAATCTTGCTCAGGTCCTGCGCGATGGCGATCAGGTCCTCGTGGGCTACGCCGGTGGTGAGGGGCAGATGTCGATGCGCAGTGCGGTGGTCGGTGCGGAAGGTGCTGCGCCGGCGCCCGGTCCCTCGGCGGGCCCGGGCAGTCCGCCACCGGCGTCGTCGGCGGCGGAGGCCGGCGGTCGGGTCAACCTGAACACGGCGACCGAGACCGAACTGGATGCGCTGCCCGGGGTCGGGCCGGTGACGGCGAAGGCGATCCTCGACTGGCGAGAACGCAACGGCCGCTTCATGTCTGTGGGTCAGCTCGCCGAGGTGGACGGGATCGGTCCGGCGCGGCTGGCCAGACTTCGTGACCTCGTGACGGTCTGAGGATGGACTTTCGGCTGCTGGTGCCGGCGGTGGTGGTGTGGTCGGTGACGGCGTGCGGTCTGATGGCCCCCGTTGGTGTCGGCGTCGGCATGGCGATCGTCGCGTCACTGGTGGCCGTCGTCGGTGTGGTCGGTTCCCGCCGGTTCGGCTGGGAGTTGGTGGGGCTCGTCGTCGTGGGAGCCGGTCTGGCCGCCGCTTGTGCGGCATCGCTCGCGCTCCGGCAGGAGGCGCGCGCCGACCACCCGCTGGCACACGTGTCGGGCAAGGCGACGGCGGTCATGACCCTGCGCAGCGATCCGACCCCGATCGGACCGGCGAGGCAGGGGCGGATTCGCGTACGCGTAGGCGTCGAACAGATTGGCGGTCAGCGGGTTACGTCCGCGCCCGCGGACCTGCGTGCCGCGGCGCGGGCATGGTCGGGGTTGCTGCCCGGCCAACGGGTTGTCGCGGTCGTGAAGGTACGGCCACCGCCGAGCCGAACGCTCCTCGTCGCATCGCTGACCGCCTCGACTCCGAAGCTGATCGGCGGCCCGCCCGCGTATCAGCGAGTCGCCGGATCGATCCGGCAACGCCTGCAGCTGGTGGCCACCCGCGGCCTCGATCCGGAGGCCGCGGGTCTGCTGCCGGGTCTGGTGCTCGGCGACGAGAGTGGCGTGCACGAGGATCTGCGCGACGACTTCCGCGCCGCCGGACTGAGCCATCTCACGGCGGTGTCCGGGGCGAACTTCGCGATCGTCTGCGGCGCTGCGCTTCTCATCGTCCGGAGCATCGGGGTGCCACCGCGTGCCGCGGCGGTCGTCGGGCTGGTGGTGATCCTCGGATTCGTGATGCTCGTCCGACCCACGCCGAGCGTGTTGCGGGCAGCGCTGATGGGTGCGGTCGGGGTGCTGGCGCTGTTCGCGTCGCGTCGGTCGCAGTCGATGCCGGCTCTCGGGGCCGCGGTGATCGGTGGTCTCCTGTGGTGGCCGGAACTCGCTCTGCAACCAGGCTTCGCGCTGTCGGTGGCGGCCACCTGCGCCATCGTGCTGTGGGCACCGCGGCTGCGGGATCGGTTGCGGGGGTGGCGGTGTCCACCGGGGTTGGCGGAGGTGATCGCAATGGCGGTCACCGCGCAAGTCGTCACCGCTCCGATCGTCGTGCTGGTCACCGGTCAGCTGTCGGTGGTCGGGATCGTCGCCAATCTGCTCGTCGCGCCCGTCGTCGCGGTCATCAGTGTGGTCGGTACCGTTGCTGCCCTCGTGGGTGCGATCGGTCCACCGGATGGGGTCGGCGCGGGGATCGCGGAACTGTTGGTCCGTGCGCTGGGGCCGGAACTGTGGTGGATGATCTGGTGCGCGCACACCCTCGGCGGTCCGGGGTGGGCCAGTGTCGAGGTGTTCGGGTGAGGAGAAGTTGAGGCAGATGCCCCACGCGGGTGAGGCGGGTCGCGGACGACGCTGGGGTCATGAACACACATACACCCCGAGAAGTCGTCACCGAAGCCCGCGCTCACCCACGGCTCGCCGACGGCGATGACGAGCGATTCGCCGGGTACGGCGTCATGGGCCTGCCGTTTGCGTCGAGCCACTATCTGGCCCTGCGCGACATGGTCGCCAGTTCCATCGGACCCGCGTATCGGTCCGTCTGGCATCGAGATCCGCACGGCCTCTGGACGCTTTACACCACAACCGAGCCGGACCAGAGTTGCCCACGCTACTTCGGCGCGGGCGCGACCACACGGCGCGTTCCGTCGATCAATGTCGGATGGGCCGACGACCAGACGTTCGAGGTGACGATGGGCGACACGCTCCGCTGGACGGTGGAGCTGGCCTCGTCACCGGCGACCCGGCTGATGACCACGCTGAGCGGTGCGACGCCCACCGCAGCGTGGCGCAGCCGGACCATGCTGCACGCCGTCGGGCCGATGGCGACGCTCATGCTGCGCGCCGGCCGAATCCGCATGTGCGCCCGGACCCCCAACGGGCCGCAGTTCCGCGGGACACCGCTGTACGTCTGGCGCGTCGCCGACAGCCGGGCGTGGCTGGACGGTGAGACTTTCGGTTCTCCCGCACCACTCGACGAACAGATCAGCATCGGCGACATCCCCCTCCCGCAACGCGGACTGTTCTTCGTCGGCCGATCGGCTTTCGATGCACCCGACGCCGCAAACGACACCACGCACGCCTTCACCGACACAGGAGTACAGACATGACCACGATGGAATCGCCGTCGCCAACGGACACCGCCCCGGCGGCAACCCTTCTCACCCGCACCGTCTACCTCGCCTATGGGGTGACTGCCTACGTCGCCTTCCTGGTGGTGTTCCTGTGGGCGATCGCGTTCGTCGAGAACGCCTCGATCGTCATCGGCGGCGTCGATATCGTGCCGCGGACCATCGATCGTGGCGGGCCGTCGACGGGGGTCGTGGCGGCGGTGGTGGTCGACCTCGGACTGCTGACGCTGTTCGCCGCGCAGCACAGCGTCATGGCGCGCGACGGGTTCAAACGTCGGTGGACGCGCATCGTGCCCCAGCCGATCGAGCGCAGCACCTACGTCCTGGCGGCGACCGCGTGCCTGGCAGCTCTGCTCTGGTGGTGGCATCCGATCACCACCACCGTGTGGGACGTCTCCACATCGGCCTTGCGGTGGGTCCTCGTCGCGGCGTCGTTGTTCGGCTGGGTCCTCGTCCTGACCTCGACGTTCCACATCAACCACTTCGACCTGTTCGGTCTGCGACAGGTGGTCGCCAACGCGCGTCGGCGGCCGCTCCCGCCGTATCGGTTCATCACACCCCTCTGGTACGGAATCGTGCGACACCCGATCTACCTGGGCTTCGTCATCGCGTTCTGGGTGGCCCCGACGATGACCGCCGGACATCTTCTGTTCGCCTGCGCGACAACGGGATACATCTTCATCGGTATCCACTTGGAGGAACGGGATCTGATCCGGGACTTCGGGAACGACTATGTCGAGTATCGGCGTCGCGTCCCGATGCTGGTGCCCGGGCTGCGTGCGCGTCGAGCGTCGGGGCCGGCGCACGCGCGAGTCGCCTGACACCCGAGGCGATGAGCGCGACAATGAACGTCATGAGCCCGCAAAGGGTGCTTCCGCGTCGAGTCGAGGTGCTGGCCGGCCTGTCCGTCGCCATCGACCTCGGACTCGGTCAGCCAGCCGAGCACATGCTGCGGTCGGCGGTCATCGCCACGCGATTGGCGCGCCGGCTGGGGCTCGACCGATCGCAACAGGACACCGTCTACTACGCGACGCTCGTGATGTGGATCGGCTGTCACGCCGACTCCGCCGAGTACGCGCGCTGGTTCGGCGACGACATCGCGGTGCGCCGCGACGCCTATCTCGTCGACTGGTCGGGACTTCCGTATCTGCGTTTCCTCATCGGCAATCTCGTTCGCGGAGAATCACTTCCGCATCGGATGAAGATCATGGCCGAACTCTTCCGGGATTCGCGCGGCAATATCGCGGCACTCGTGCACTCGCACTGCCTGTCGGCGGCTGCGCTGGCCGGCCACATCGGACTGGGTCCCGACGTCGAGCAGGCGATCACCTACACGTTCGAGCGCTTCGACGGGGGAGGGCTTCCCGGCGGGGTGTCCGGTGTGGAGATCCCGATCGAGATGCGGGTGGCACAACTGGCCGACATGGCCGAGGTCCACCAGCGCACGTATGGCGTCGACGGAGCGGTCGCGATGGCGCGGAGCCGGCGGGGAGGGCACTTCGATCCCGACGTCGTCGATGCCTTCGTCGACGATCCCGCGACTCTCTTCCCGGCTGACTCCGACGATCCGTGGGAGCTGGCGTTGGCGATCGCGCCGGATGCCGAGCTCCGTCTCGACGATCCGGGACTGGACCATCTGCTGCTCGCCATCGGAGATTTCGTCGACCTGAAATGTCCCTTCGCGCTGGGGCATTCACGCGGAGTGTCGGCGCTGGCCGAATCGGCTGCGGGGCACCTCGGTGTCGAACGATCGGACATCGACGCGACTCGTCGTGCGGGGTGGCTTCATGACGTCGGGCGAATCGGGGTGTCGAATCAGATCTGGTCGAAGGCCGGGGACCTCACCGCGGCGGAGTGGGAGCGCGTCCGCATGCACCCGTATCTCACCGACCGCGTCCTCACGCGCATCCCGGGTCTCCGGGACGTGGCACGCATCGCCCGGACCCACCACGAGCACCTCGACGGGACCGGCTATCCACTGGGACTCAACGGACCGGCGCTCGGGCAGCCGGAGCGTATTCTCGCTGCCGCAGTCACGTATCGGTCGGCGGTCGAACCCCGGCCGTACCGGGCGGCGATGTCGACGGACGAGGCGGTCGCACGGCTCGAGCGCCGCGCCCATCGCGGTGAACTCGACGCCGACTGCGTCGAGGCCGTTCTCGCCGCCGCCGGACACGCGCGGACCCGGGCGCGGCACAGCGACGCGTTGACGCGGCGGGAGCGGGAGATCCTCGGACTCGTCGCGCGTGGGCTGTCCAACCGGGACATCGCGTCGAAGCTCGTTCTGAGCGAGAAGACGGTGCGCAATCATGTCGAGCGGACGTATACGAAGATCGGGGCGTCGAATCGGGTGGGCGCCAGCCTGTACGCGCTGGAGAACGGGCTCGCGGGGTCGTCGTAGGTCCGTGGTCTGAGAACCGCCCGGCACGGGCCGGGCCGCACGCACGACGCCGGGACCGCCGCCGTAGTCCCCGCAGCCATGTCGGCCCGATCTGGCACGATGAGCACGTGACCGATCGCCTGCACCTGCTCCTCGGAGACGACGACTTCCTGACCGGCCGGGTGATCTCCGCGGTGGCGGAGGCGACGTCGAAGGAGGCGGGCACACCGGTCCCGGTGACCCGGGTGCGTGCGGGTGACGTCAGCGAACACGAGCTCGCCGAGTTGCTGAGCCCGTCACTGTTCGCCGAGGAACGCATCGTCGTCGTCGAGTCTGCTGCCGAAGCCGGTAAGGAGCCGGCGGCGCTCATCGCGACGACGGCCACGTCGCTGCCCGAGGGCATCACGCTGATGGTGATCCACTCCGGTGGGGGACGCGCGAAGTCGATGGTTCCGGCGTTGAAGAAGGCCGGCGCCGTCGAGCACGCGACCACCGCGCCGAAGTGGGCATCGGACCGGATGACCTTTGTCCGCAACGAGTTCCGCTCACTCGGTGTGAAGGTCAGCGCCGACGTCGTCGAGCAGGTCGTCGAGAGTGTCGGTTCCGAACTGCGTGAGCTCGCTGCCGCATGCGCCCAGCTCGTCGCCGACACCGGCGGCAAGGTGAACCGCGAGAGCGTGCAGCTGTACTACCAGGGCCGGTCCGAGGTGACCGGCTTCGAGGTCGCCGACAAAGCAGTCCTGGGGGACCGGGCCGGAGCACTCGAGTCGCTCGCCTGGGCGCTGCACCACGGAGTGCCGCGCGTACTCCTGGCCGACGCCCTCGCCGAAGCCGTCCACGCCATCGCCCGCATCCGGCCGATGGGGTCGATCGACCACTTCGCCGCCGCCTCCGAACTCGGCATGCCGCCGAACCGGGTCAAGAGCGTGCAGGCGAAGGCCAAGGCATGGGACTCGGAGTCGATCGCCCGCGCGGTCGGGGTGGTCGCGAAACTCAACGGCGATGTCAAGGGACAGGCCGCCGATGCCGACTACGCACTGACCTACGCCGTCGCCGCGGTTGCAGATCTCCGGCCGGACGGGCGTCGTCGGAACTGAGTCGGCAGTAGGTATCGGCTACTGCCGACTGGCCGAGTCTCGGTCAGCGGATCGGCGTCGAAACTCGTCCCCCTGACGCGATAGCGGGGGCAATGTGCCCTCGGGCGCCAGTCACGGGGACGACTTCTCACCCAGGCGAGGGGAGCGACTCAACCGCGCGCGGCCGGGCGGACGGTGTCTCTCAGCAGAGAAGAACGACGATCACCCCGGCAACCGCGTGGATGCTACCGGGGTGATCGTGAGTATGAACATATGGCGGCGCGCCATGCGCCGAGGCGACCCGGAGGTCGGAGTGGGTCAGCTCAGAGCTTGTTGACCGCGAGAGCGATGGCCGACTTCTTGTTGGCGGCCTGGTTGGCGTGGATGACGCCCTTGCTGGCGGCCTTGTCGAGCTTGCGGCTCGCAGCCTGACCGAGCTCGGTAGCCTTGTCCTTGTCGCCGGACTCGACGGCCTCGCGGAAGCTACGGATCGAGGTACGCAGGGCCGACTTCACCGACACGTTGCGCTGCCGGTTCTTCTCGTTGGTGCGGTTGCGCTTGATCTGAGACTTGATGTTCGCCACGCGTGTTACCTCTGTCGTTGCTGGTGGATATGTCTGTCTGTTCTGGTCGGGCGGCGGACCGGTTGGCCCGAACTCGCACCGCGCGGCGTCGGCGCGTGAAGGATCTTCACGGCGTCACCGCAACAGCGGACAACTTTACCAGCCGGGATCAGTCAGCCCAAAATCCGTCGTCGGGCCGATGCGCGCCGAAAAGAATCATCGTGGGCAAAAGTCTAGGCTCGAGTCATCATGTCCGTCGTTTACGTACACATCGGCCTCCCGAAGACCGGCACCACGCACCTGCAGGATCGACTCTGGCGCAACCGTGACCTGGCGTTGCAGACGTCCGGGTTGCTCTATCCGGGCAACGTCATCTCCGATCACTTCCACGCCGCGGTCCACCTCCAGCCAGAGCGCTACCTCGACTGGGCCGACCCGGCCTTCTCCGGGGTGTGGCCCAAGCTGCTCGGGCAGATGCGGGCCTGGCCCCAGACCTCGCTGCTGTCGCATGAGCTCTACAGCACCGCGACGAGCGAGCAGATCGAGCGGCTCCTGGCCGATCTGTCGTTCGCCGACGAGGTGCACGTCATCGCAACGGTTCGCGACCTCGCCCGCCAGCTCCCGTCGGTCTGGCAGGAGAACGTCAAGAACCAGCGGCGTGCCTCCTTCGACGAGTTCGTCGACGCGGTCGCGTTCGCGGCGGAATCGAACACGGTGGGTGAGGTGTCCGCGGAGAATGCCGGTCCGCTCGTCGAGGACGAACCGTTCTGGGAGTTCCAGGACCACGTCGGCATCCTCGCCAAGTGGGCGAAGTTCGTCGGACCCGAACGCGTCCACGTGGTGACCGTGCCGCGCGGTCGGCCGGCGCAGGGCGACGCCCTCTGGGATCGCTTCCTCCGCGTCCTGGAGGTCGACGCGGCACCGCTGAACATCCCGGTGCCCAGCCTCAACAGCTCGCTGTCGGCGTCGCAGGCCGAGTTCCTCCGCGGTCTGAACCAGCGCCTGCAGCCGGAGACCATCGAATGGCGCCGGTACGAACGCATCATCAAGGGGCAGGTGATCGGCGAGATCCTGTTCGAGGCGCGCTCGGGCGCGCCCCAGGGGCTGACGGTCAAACACCGGCAGTGGGCCGCCGCGCAGGCGGCCACGATGGTGGAGGCGGTACGCAGCGCGGGATACGACGTCGCAGGCGACCTCGCCGACCTCGAGGTGTCGGCGGACGGTGCCGCCGACGACGCGCCGATGCCCTCCGATCGCGAGGTGCTCGACGTGGCTCTCGACACGATCGCCTCGATGGTCCTCGCCGCGCCGCTGCCCAAGGTCGGACCGCCGATGAAGACGCGCGCAGCCAATGTCCTGCGGCGAGTCAAGCGCCGCGCCCTCGCGATGCGACGTTCGCTCTGAGGCGCCGGCGCATGGCGCGCACGACACGGTCGGCCAACCGTGGTGCCGATTTCGCGGTTATGCGGCACCATGGCAATTTATGACCCCCGCATCGACAAGTGCGCCCGCCAAGAAGGCGCCGCGAAAGTCCGCATCCGCGAAGACAACGACGTCGAGCTCGTCCGGGAAGGCGGCCTCGGGCCGCTCCGGATCGTCGAAGAGTTCGGGGTCAGGAGGCAGATCCCGCAAGTCGAGCGGTGAGGAGAACTTCACCGGGAACTTCGGTGGGTACTCAAAAGGTCCGTACGGCAAGGCATATGACGAGATGTTCGATGCCGCGGGCGATGTGCGCACCCCGTATCGCGGCATCTACAAGGCGATGTCCGACGAGGACTCGTCCGACCTGGTCGAGGCCCGCGTCGAAGCGTTGGGCCGCGCCTACCTCGATCAGGGTGTGACCTTCTCGCTGTCCGGCCAGGAACGCCCCTTCCCGTTGGACATTGTGCCGCGCGTGATTTCGGCCGGGGAGTGGAGCAAGCTCGAAGCGGGTATCACCCAGCGCGTGCAGGCCCTCGAGTTGTTCCTCGACGACATCTACGGTGAGCAGGAGATCCTGCGCGACGGCGTGCTGCCGAAACGGCTCGTCCACTCCTGTGAGCACTTCCATCGGCAGGCAGCAAACATTCGGCCGCCCAACGGTGTTCGCATCCACGTCGCCGGCATCGACCTGATCCGCGACGAGAACGGCGACTTCCGGGTCCTCGAGGACAACCTGCGGTCGCCGTCGGGTGTCTCATACGTGCTCGAGAACCGCCGCGCGATGGCGCGCGTGTTCCCCGACCTCTTCTCCAAACACCGCGTCCGCGCGGTGGCCGACTATCCGAGCCATCTGCTGCGTGCGCTGCGCGCATCGGCGGCGTTCAACGAGGCCGACCCGAACATCGTCGTGCTCACCCCGGGGGTGGCGAACTCCGCGTACTTCGAACACTCGCTGCTCGCACGCCTGATGGGTGTCGAGCTCGTCGAGGGCCGAGATCTGTTCTGCCGCGACAACGTCGTCTACATGCGCACCACCGAGGGCGAACAGCGCGTCGACGTCATCTACCGCCGCATCGACGACGACTTCCTCGACCCGATGCAGTTCCGCCCCGATTCGATGCTGGGTGTCGCCGGACTGCTCAATGCGGCCCGCGCCGGCAACGTGGTCATCTCGAGCGCGGTCGGCAACGGCGTCGGCGACGACAAGCTGATTTACACCTACGTCCCGGAGATCATCGAGTACTACCTCGGTGAGAAGCCGAGTCTGCAGAACGTCGACACCCTGCGCTGCTGGCTTCCCGAGGAGTGCGAGGAGGTCCTCGACCGCATCGACGAGCTCGTCGTGAAACCCGTTGAGGGATCGGGTGGATACGGCATCGTCTTCGGGCCCGAGGCCACCAAGGCGGAGCTGGACACCCTGGCCCGCAAGGTGCGCAACGATCCGCGCGGCTGGATCGCACAACCCGTCGTGCAGCTGTCGACGGTGCCGACGAAGATCGGCAACGAGATCCGTCCGCGTCACGTCGACCTGCGTCCGTTCGCCGTCAACGACGGCGAGTCGGTCTGGGTCCTGCCCGGCGGCCTCACTCGCGTCGCCCTGCCGGAGGGATCGTTGGTGGTGAACTCCAGCCAGGGAGGTGGTTCCAAGGACACCTGGGTGCTCGCCAGCCGGACGTCGGAGGCCGAACGCGAACTCTCCGGCGCGAAGGTGGTCACCACCAGTGGCGTCGCCGCGGCCCGGCCCGCCGACAGCGCCCCCGACCCGGTGCACACCCAGACCCAACAGCAGCAACAGCAGGGCGGTGATCCCCGATGATGTTGGCGCGCAACGCCGAGTCGTTGTACTGGATCGGCAGGTACGTGGAGCGCGCCGACGACATGGCGCGCATCCTCGACGTCGCGATCCACCAGCTGCTCGAGGACACCACCGTCGACGTCGACCAGCAGGCGCGACTGATCATCCAGGTACTCGGGCTCGAGGCGCCGGAGACCGACGAGGAACTCGACGTCTGGTCGCTGACGGAACGCGTGGCCTACGATGCCGACGCGGTCGGGTCGATCGTCGACCTCATCCGCGCGGCACGCGAGAATGCGCGCGGCGCAAGGGAAGTCACGTCGAGCGAGCTGTGGGAGTGTCTCAACACCACCTACAACGGACTCGACGCCGCCGAACGCCGGTCGCGCCGCCTCGGTCCGCACGAGTTCCTCTCGTACGTGAAGAACCGTGCGGCCATGTTCGCCGGCCTCGCCGACGCCACCCTCAGCCACGACGACGGCTACCGCTACCTGCTGCTCGGCCGCTCCGTCGAGCGGGTCGACATGACGATCCGAATGCTGTTGTCGCGAGCGGGGGATCGAACCTCGTCGCCCGCATGGGTCAACGTGCTGGTCTCCGCCGGCGGTCACGACACCTTCCTGCGCACCTACCGCGGCGTCCTCGACGCGGAGAACATCGTCGAGTTCATGCTGCTCGATCGCCTGTTCCCGCGGTCGATCTTCCACGCGCTCAGCGTCGCCGAACGCAACCTCGGGCAGCTCGAGAAGGGTCCCAGCCGCGTCGGAGCCCAGGCCGAGGCCCAGCTGTTGCTCGGTCGGGCGCGGAGCTCGCTGGAGTTCCTCGAGCCCGGCGAGCTGCTCGACGGGCTGCAGGAACGTCTGGTTGATCTGCAGGACACCTGCCGGGCCGTCAACGAGGCGGTCACCAAGCAGTACTTCCATGTGTCGCCGTATGTCTCGTGGGCCGACACCCGCGTCAGCGACGGCCAAGCGATCGAGGAGAGTGAACTGTGAGCTGGCGTCTGCGCGTCGTCCATTCCACCGGTTTCGCGTACAACAGTCCCGTCACCTCCTCGTACAACGAGGCCCGGATCACGCCCCGTAGCGACGCCCGTCAGAACGTGATCGTCAACCGTGTCGAGACCGTGCCGGCCACCAGGTCGTATCGCTACACCGACTACTGGGGTACGGCGGTCACCGCCTTCGATCTCCATGCGCCGCACGAGGAACTCGAGGTGTCGGGGATGTCGGTGGTGGAGACCGAGGCCGGACAGCGACCAGCCGAGGAAGACCAGGTCTCGTGGGAGGACATCCGCAGCGAGGCCGTCATGGATCGCTACGACGAGATGCTCTCCAACACCACCTATGTGCCGAAGAACCGGCAGCTGATCGCGGCGGCCAAGAAGGTCGCCAAGGGGCTCACCCCGGCGGAGACGGTCGAGGCGCTGTCCCGGTTCGTCCATGAGGAGATGGAGTACGTACCCGGCACCACGGGCGTGCACACCACCGCCGTCGACGCCTGGAACGAGCGCAAGGGGGTCTGCCAGGACTACGCCCACCTCACCCTGGTGATGTTGCGCGGCCTGGGAATTCCGGCCCGCTACGTGTCGGGGTACTTGCATCCGAAACCGAATGCGGCGATCGACAAGACGGTCCAAGGCCAGAGCCACGCATGGATCGAGGCATGGACCGGCGGCTGGTGGGGCTACGACCCGACCAACGACACTCCGATCACCGAGCAGCACGTGTCGGTCGGCGTCGGCCGCGACTACGCGGATGTGTCGCCACTCAAGGGGGTCTACACCGGTGGTGGCGCAACGGATCTCGACGTCATCGTGGAGATCACGCGGCTGGCGTAGGGGAGTGCTCAGCGCCAGCCGAAGCGCGACCTGAGTTCGTCGGCGACCGCGTCGAAACGGCGACGGTCGAGGATTGCGCCCTCGCGCCGGATGCCGTCGGCGTCGACGACGAGGACACGGTCGAGGCGGACGAAGCTCGGCCGATTCTGTGAGTCCCAGGTCCCGGTGCCGACGGCGAACCAGTCGTCGTCGTCCCGGTGGTAGTCCTTGCTCGACAGCATCAGACCCAGAACCTCCTCGAAAGTGCCACCGTCGGCGGTCTCGGCGTTGGCGTCGCGGCCCACCACGAGCACCGGGCGGTCCTTGCCCTGGTTGGGGTCGTCCTCGTAGGCGACCCAGGTCCACACGATCTCGCCGGGGTCGGCGTCGCCGTCGAGTTCGGGGTTGTAGCTGATCGTGCGGGCGACCTCGGCGGTGGGACGGAGGCGGGACCGGATGCTGCGGCTCGTCACGGCCGGAATGCTCTCATCAGGAACTCGTCGACCGCGTCGGCGGTCAGCTGCGCGGTCGGCTTCTTCTTCGGGTTGAGGTCGTGACCGACCTTCTCGAGTTCGACGATCCGCGTCGGCGCGTCGATCAGGCCGATCGCCTCGGCCATCTCCTCGGTGGTGCCGAACGGGTCGGTGCTGCCGTGGACGACGAGGGTCGGCACGGTGATCGACGGCAGGTGTTCGGTGCGCAGCCGGTCGGGCTTGCCCGGCGGGTGCAGGGGATAGGAGCTGAGCAGCAGGCCGTCGGCGAGGTCGGTGCCGTCCTCGGCGACCGCCATCGACGCCTGACGCCCGCCGTAGGAGTGGCCGCCGACGAACAGCGGGCCGTCGGACTCCTCGCGGAACGTCGCGCAGGCGGCGCGGATGCCGTCGCGGTCGGCCGGCGACGTCGACGGACTCGGCGGTCCCTTGGGTCGGCGCCGGCGATAGGGGAGGTCGATCCGGGCGACGACGTAGCCGCGCGAACTCAGTTCGTCGGCGAGCGCGCGCAGGATGACCGCGTCGCGGTTGCCGCCCGCGCCGTGCGCCAAGACGATCGTGGCGCGAGGAGTGCCGTCCGGGCGGTGCACGTCGGCGGCGACGTCCTCGGTCTCGACGGTGGCGATGGTGGTCCCTGGCTTTTTCGACTCGGCGGACTCGGCTGTCACGGCTGCCACGGTAGCGCCCCACCATCCGCTTGGGCACCATTCGCGGCGCTCATGAGAACATGGTGGTCAACGTACGTGTCCATCCTCGAGGAGTAGTTCCAATTCCCACCTTCGTCGACACAACCTTCACCGACCCGGCGCGCATCCGGAACTTCTGCATCATCGCCCACATCGACCACGGAAAGTCGACGCTGGCCGACCGGATGCTGCAGCTCACCGGTGTCGTGGAAGAGCGCCAGATGCGGGCGCAGTACCTCGATCGCATGGACATCGAGCGTGAGCGCGGCATCACCATCAAGGCGCAGAACGTGCGGTTGCCGTGGCAGCTCGACGGTGACGACTACGTAGTGCACCTCATCGACACCCCCGGTCACGTCGACTTCACCTACGAGGTGTCGCGTGCGCTCGAGGCGTGTGAAGGCGCGGTCCTCCTCGTCGACGCCGCTCAGGGCATCGAGGCACAGACGCTCGCCAATCTGTACCTCGCGATGGAGAACGACCTCACCATCATCCCGGTCCTGAACAAGATCGACCTGCCCGCGGCCGACCCCGAGCGTTACGCCGCCGAGCTCGCCCACATCGTGGGCTGTGAGCCCGAGGACGTCCTGCGGGTGTCCGGCAAGACCGGCGTCGGCGTCGGCGAACTGCTCGACGAGGTCATCCGCAAGGTGCCCGCCCCCGTCGGGAACGCCGACGCGCCGGCACGCGCGATGATCTTCGACTCGGTCTACGACACCTACCGCGGCGTGGTCACCTACGTCCGTGTCGTCGACGGCAAGATCGTGCCGCGCGAGAAGATCCAGATGATGTCGACCGGCGCGACCCACGAACTGCTCGAGGTCGGCATCGTGTCGCCGGAACCGAAGCCCACCCAGGGACTCGGCGTCGGCGAGGTTGGCTACCTCATCACCGGTGTGAAGGACGTGCGCCAGTCGAAGGTCGGTGACACCGTCACCAGCGCCCGCAACGGCGCGAGCGAAGCGCTGACCGGATATCGCGAACCGCGGCCGATGGTCTACTCGGGCCTGTACCCGATGGACGGTTCCGACTATCCGGTCCTGCGTGAGGCGCTGGAGAAGCTGCAACTCAACGACGCCGCGCTCACCTACGAGCCGGAGACGTCGGTGGCGCTGGGCTTCGGATTCCGCTGCGGCTTCCTGGGTCTGCTCCACATGGAGATCACCCGCGAGCGTCTCGAGCGCGAGTTCAACCTGGACCTCATCTCCACCGCACCCAACGTGGTGTACCGCGTCGTGATGGAGGACGGCTCCGAGCACATCGTCACCAACCCGTCGGACTGGCCGGAGGGCAAGACCCGCCACATCTACGAGCCGGTCGTCAAGACCACGGTGATCGCGCCGAGCGAGTTCATCGGCGCCATCATGGAACTCTGCCAGTCGCGGCGCGGCGAGCTCGGCGGCATGGACTACCTGTCGGAGACCCGCGTGGAACTCCGCTACACCCTACCGATGGCCGAGATCATCTTCGACTTCTTCGACTCGCTGAAGTCGCGCACCCGCGGCTATGCATCTCTCGACTACGAAGAGGCAGGCGAGCAGGAAGCCGACCTGGTCAAGGTCGACATCCTGCTCCAGGGCGAGGCCGTCGACGCGTTCAGCGCGATCGTCCACCGCGACGCCGCCTACGCCTACGGCAACAAGATGGCGCTCAAGCTCCGCGAGCTCATCCCGCGTCAACAGTTCGAGGTCCCGATCCAGGCGGCCATCGGCTCGAAGATCATTGCGCGCGAGAACATCCGGGCGATCCGCAAGGATGTGCTCGCGAAGTGCTACGGCGGCGACATCAGCCGTAAGCGCAAGCTGCTCGAGAAGCAGAAGGAAGGCAAGAAGCGGATGAAGACCATCGGCCGTGTCGACGTCCCGCAGGAGGCGTTCGTCGCGGCGCTCTCCACCGATGCCGCAGGTGACAAACCGAAAGGGAAGTAGATGACGGGGCAGGACAGCGCAACCAATCCGGTACTGGCACAGAGTGATCTGCCCTACGATCTGACGGACTTCGCGTCGATCTCCGACGACGACTTCCTGCCCGCCTTCCGTGAGGCGATGGCGTCGCACCTCGCCGAGGTCGAGGCCATCGCCGCCGATCCCGCGGAACCGACCTTCGGCAACACGATCGAGGCGCTGGAGCTGTCGGGTCGCGACCTGGCCCGCGCGTCGGGCATCTTCTTCAATCTCGTCGGCCCCGACACCAACCCCAAGCGCAACGAGATCTCCCAGGAGCTCTCGACGCTGTTGACCGACCACGGCAACACGATCGCGATGAACCCGGTTCTGTTCGGCCGGATCTCGGATCTCGCGTCCCGCGCCGACGACCTCGACCTGACCGAGCCGCAGCGTCGACTCCTCGACAAGCGGTACCGCGAGTCCGTGCGTGCCGGTGCCGGTCTGCCGGAGGCCGAGCAGGAGGAGATGCGCCAGATCGCCTCCCGGCTCGCGTATCTGACGACCACGTTCTCGCAGAAGATCCTCGACGACACCAACGATTCGGCGGTCCTCGTCGAGGACGCGTCGGACCTCGACGGCTTGTCCGCCGGCCAGATCGCGGCCGCTCGACGCGCGGCGGCCGATGCCGGCCACGAGAGCGGCCACCTGATCACCCTGGAACTCCCGACCAGCCAGTCCGTGCTGACCGAGTTGACGAATCCTGCCGTGCGGCAACGGGTGTTCGACGCGTCGGTGAACCGCTGCGCGCGCGGCAACGACCACGACACCCGGGAACTCGTCCTCGAGATCGTGCGTCTGCGTGCTCGCCGTGCCGAATTGCTCGGGTACCGCGACCACGCCGAGTTCGTGATCGCCGAGCAGACCGCGCCCGACGCGTCCGCGGTCGACGACCTGCTGCGGGAACTCAACCGATCGGCGATGCGTGCCGGGGGTCGGGAACTGACGCGGCTCACCGAGTTCGCCGAAGGCGCCGAGATCGGACCCGCCGACCTGACCTTCTGGCTCGAACGTGAGAAGCAGGCCAAGTCCTCGGTACCGCTCGACGGTTTCGCCGACTACTGCGAACTCGACACCGTCCTGACGCGCGGAGTCTTCCACGCCGCCAACAAGTTGTACGGCCTGACGTTCGTCGAACGGACGGGACTGCCCGTCTATCACCCCGACGTGCGCGTCTGGGAGGTGCGGGACGACTCCGGCACCGGCATCGGACTGTTCCTCGGCGACTTCTACGCGCGGCCGTCCAAGCGCGGCGGTGCCTGGATGAACAACATCGTCGACCAGTCGTCGGTGCTGGAGACCCAGCCGATCATCGTCAACGTCCTGAACCTGACGAAACCCGATGAGGGGCAGCCGTGTCTGCTCACCATCGATCAGCTGACGACCCTGTTCCACGAGTTCGGGCATGCTCTGCACGGTCTGCTGTCGTCAGTGCAGTACCCGTCGCAGTCGGGGACATCGGTGCCGCGTGACTTCGTCGAGTTCCCGTCGCAGGTCAACGAGATGTGGGCCCTCCACCCGGATGTGCTCGCCAACTATGCGCTGCACCACGCGACCGGTGAGGCGATCCCGGCCGAACTGGCCGCCGCCGCACGGGAGTCCGCCGGCGCCGAGACCGCGCACGGGACCATCGAGTACCTCGCGGCGTCGTCGCTCGATCTGGCCTGGCATCGGTTGACGGTCGAGGAGGCCGCGGCCGTCACCGACGTCGAGGCGTTCGAGGCGAAGGCGCTCACCGAGGTCGGCCTGCAGACCGACCTGATCCCGCCCCGCTACCGCAGCGCCTACTTCAACCACATCTTTGGCGGCGGCTACTCGGCCGGCTACTACAGCTACATCTGGTCGGAGGTCCTCGACGCCGAGACCGAACAGTGGTTCCTCGCCTCGGGCGGCCTGGAGCGCGACAACGGGCGACGCTTTGCCGAGGCGACGCTGTCGCGCGGTGACAGCATCGACCCGCTGGTATCGCACGAGGCGCTGATCGGCCGTAAACCGCAGATCGAGCCGCTCCTGCGTCGTCGGGGGCTCGCGGCTTGAGCCGGGTTCGATCATGACAAGGGGACAACGCCACAACCTCGCCCGGTTCGCGGTGCTCAGCATCGTGACCGCGGTGGTCGTGTTCGGCCTCAAGCTGCTGGCCTGGTGGATCACCGGGTCGGTGGGCCTGCTGTCCGACGCGCTCGAATCGATCGTCAACGTCGTCGCCGCCGTGGGCGCGTTCGTCGCACTACGCGTCGCCGCGAAGCCGCCGGACCGGGGGCACAACTTCGGGCACACCAAGGCCGAGTACTTCTCGGCGGTTTTCGAAGGTGTCCTGATCGTCGTGGCGGCGGTGATCATCGTCGTGACCGCGATCGACCGGCTCATCAACCCCCGCGAGCTCGAAGAGATCGGGCTCGGCCTCGGCATCTCGGTGGGCGCCACGGCCCTCAACGCGGCGGTGGGGTTGATCCTCATCCGCGCCGGCCGCAAACACCGGTCGCTGACCCTCGAGGCCGACGGCAAGCATCTGATGACCGACGTGGCGACCACCGTCGGCGTCCTCGTGGGTGTGTTCCTCGTCGCGTTGACCGGCTGGCTGCCCCTCGACCCGCTGATCGCCATCGCTGTCGCGATCAACATCATGGTCGTCGGTACCCGGCTCGTGTGGCGCTCGAGTGCGGGACTGATGGATTCCGCGCTCCCCGCCGAGCAGCGCTCCGCCATCGACGACGTGCTCGACCGGCACCGCACCGACGGCATCGTCTTCCACGACATCCGCACCCGCGAGGCCGGTCACGAACGGTTTCTGCAGCTCCACATGCTCGTGCCCGGCGACTGGTCGGTGCAGCGCGCCCACGATCTCACCGAGGTCGTCGAGGACGACCTGCACGCAGCGGTCCCGGACCTGAACATCACGACGCACGTCGAACCGGTCAACGATCCGCGCGCCTACGAAGACTGGCGGTTGGAGTAGAGGGTCAGGGTGCTCACCGTGTGTGTGCATGGCCTGGGCGGAGTTCAGATCTCGATGATTTCAACTCCGGCGAGGCCCTTGCGGGTTGCTAGCGTGATCCGGTCCCGCCGGTCACCGCCCTGTCCCGACCGGCCCCGCTGAGTCTTGGAGGAAGAGTGAGCGCTGGCCCTGTCACGCCGCGTGGCACCCGGGTGCTGGTGAGCCTTCTGGCGTTGGCGATGGTGTTCGTCGCGGGCTGCGGTGGCGGATCGACCGACGAGCCCGGCGGAGTGGACATCTCCAGCGGCGACCGGCACCTCGATCTGGTCGCCTACGCCGTCCCCAAGATCGGCTTCGACGAGATCATCCCGGCGTTCCGCGACACCCCGGAGGGCCACGGCATCGGCTTCTCGGCGTCGTACGGCGCCTCCGGTGATCAGTCGCGCAAGGTGGCCCGTCGTGTTCCGGCCGACGTCGTCAACTTCTCCGTCGAACCCGACATCACCCGCCTGGTGAAGGCGGGTCTGGTCGACGAGGACTGGAAAAAGCAGGCACCCAACAACAGCACCCCGTTCGGGTCGGTCGTCGCGCTGGTGGTCCGCAAGGGCAATCCGAAGGGCATCCGCGACTGGGACGATCTGCTGAAGCCCGGTGTGCAGGTGGTCACCCCGAACCCCGGCAGCTCCGGGTCGGCGAAGTGGAATCTGCTGGCACCGTATGCCGCGCTCAGCGACGGCGGCCGGGATTCGCAGGCCGGCCTCGACTACGTGGCCAAACTGGTGCGCGACCACATCAAGGTGGTGCCCAAGTCGGGCCGCGAGGCCACCACGGCGTTCGAGCAGGGTCAGGGCGATGTCTTGATCAGCTACGAGAACGAGGCGATCATGCTCGACAAGGCCAACTCCACCGCCGCCCCGAACAGCCAGGTCGAATACGTGATCCCGCCGCAGACTTTCAAGATCGAGAACCCCGTCGCGGTCGTCAACACCTCCGACGACAAAGCGGGCGCACGCTCCTTCGTGGACTTCCTCTTCACCCCGGAGGCGCAGCTGATCTGGGCCGAGCAGGGATTCCGGCCGGTGGACCCCGCGGTCATCGAGGCGACCCGGGATCGGTTCCCCGGTGACATCGCGAAGCTGTGGACCATCGCCGAACTCGGCAAGGTGCTCGGGGAGGGCACCGCCGAGGACAACGACGGCAAGGACCTGACCGGCTGGAAGGCCGTCGACGAGGCGCTGTTCGGCAAGAAGGGCGCCATCACCAAGATCTACGACTCAGGGGGTAAGCAGTGACCTCGGTCGACTCGACGGCCACGGAGACCGGGACACCCGTTCCCGACTCCCGGCCGCCACGCGGGTTCCTCGGACGCTCGCGGACCTTCGCCGGCGTGAGCCCGATGACCATCGGCGTCGCCTGGCTCTGGCTCAGCGTCATCGTGCTGCTGCCACTCGCGGCGATCACCGTGCAGTCCTTCGACGACGGCTGGAGCGGCTTCTGGGAGGCCGTCTCGGCGCCCGCCGCGGTGGACGCCATCTGGATCACCGTGGTCGTGTCCGTCGTCGCGGCGCTGATCAACGTCGTGTTCGGCACGCTGATCGCGTGGGTGCTGGTCCGCGACGAGTTCCCCGGCAAGGGATTCGTCAACGCCATCATCGACCTGCCGTTCGCGCTGCCGACGATCGTCGCCAGTCTCGTGTTGTTGTCGCTGTACGGGCCGAACAGCCCCATCGACATCCAGCTCAACGCCACCAAGCCCGCTCTGGTGATCGCGCTGACGTTCGTCACGCTGCCGTTCGTGGTCCGTCAGGTGCAGCCGGTGCTCATCGAACTCGACGTCGACGTCGAGGAGGCCGCGGCGGTACTCGGCGCCAACAACCTCACGATCTTCCGCAAGATCATCCTGCCCGCGCTGCTGCCGGCGATCCTGATCGGTGCCGGCCTGGCCTTCACCCGCGCCATCGGCGAGTTCGGTTCGGTGGTGCTCATCGGCGGCAACATCCCGGGCGACACCCAGGTGGCCTCGCAGTACATCCAGCAGCAGATCGAGATCGACGCGCCGATCGACGCGGCCGCGATCTCGGTGGTCCTGCTGCTCATCGCCTTCGTCGCACTGCTCATCCTGCGCGTCGCCGGACGGTGGCAGTCCAAGCGGGAGGACGCTGACCGATGAAGGTGTCGAACCCGACCAAGTACACGCTGCGCACCATCGCGCTCGTCTACCTGTTCGTCCTCCTGATGGTTCCGGTCGGCACCATCTTCTACCGCTCCTTCGAACACGGCATCGTCCAGTTCTGGGAGTGGATCACCACCCCGGCGGCCATCTCCGCACTGCAGCTCAGCCTGCTCATCGTCGCCATCGTCGTGCCGCTCAACGTGGTCTTCGGCGTGATCACTGCGCTGGCCCTGGCCCGTGGGCGGTTTCCCGGCAAGGGATTCCTGCAGGCTGTCGTCGACTTGCCGTTCGCGGTGTCACCGGTGGTCGCCGGTGTCGCGCTGATCCTCCTGTGGGGCCACGGCGGCTGGTTCGGCGGCATCGAGAGTCTCGGCTTCCGGATCATCTTCGGCTTCCCCGGGCTGGTGCTGGCCACGCTGTTCGTCACGCTGCCGTTCGTCGCCCGCGAGGTCGAACCGGTGCTCCGGGAGATCGGTACCGAACAGGAAGAGGCCGCCGCGACGCTGGGCGCCAGCAATTGGCAGGTCTTCTGGCGGGTCACCCTCCCGGCGATCCGCTGGGGCCTGACCTACGGCATCGTTCTGACCGTCGCGCGAGCGCTGGGCGAATACGGCGCGGTGACCATGGTGTCGTCGAACTATCCCGGTGTGTCCCAGACGCTGACGCTGCTGGTCCACTCCCGCTACACCGACGACTACAACGAGTTCGGCGCCTACGCGGCCGCGACCCTGCTGATGTTCGTCGCCATCCTGGTGCTCGTCCTGATGTCACTGATCGAGCGCCGCGCCAAGTCCCGTCTCGTCGACGCCAGTGAATCCACCTCGGGCGACGTCGAACTCACCGAGGTCGACCTCACCCCGCCGCACGGGCCGGCATCCGTCGACGCCAAGCAGATCGTCCATCCCAACGCCCAGCACAAGGAAGGCGTGTGACATGTCCATTCAGGTGATCGGCGCAAACAAGCGCTACGGCGACTTCGCCGCCCTCGACAACGTCTCCATCGACATCCCGGACGGTCAGCTCACCTCGTTGCTGGGGCCGTCGGGCTCCGGCAAGTCGACGCTGCTGCGGGCGATCGCCGGCCTCGACACCCTGGACTCGGGCACCGTCCGGATCAATGACAACGACGTCTCGCAGAAGTCACCGCAGAAGCGCGACATCGGATTCGTGTTCCAGCACTACGCCGCGTTCAAACACCTCACCGTGCGCGACAACATCGCCTTCGGCCTCAAGATCCGCAAGCGGCCCAAGAAGGAGGTCGACGCCAAGGTCGACCAGCTGCTCGAGGTGGTCGGACTCTCCGTCTTCCAGCACCGGTTCCCGGCGCAGCTGTCGGGTGGCCAGCGGCAGCGTATGGCCCTCGCCCGCGCACTTGCCGTCGACCCCAAGGTGCTGCTCCTCGACGAGCCGTTCGGGGCCCTGGATGCGAAGGTGCGAGATGACCTGCGCCGCTGGCTGCGTCGTCTCCACGAGGAGGTGCACGTCACCACCGTGCTGGTCACCCACGACCAGCAGGAGGCGCTCGACGTGAGCGACCGCATCGCCGTCCTCAACAAGGGACGCATCGAGCAGGTCGGTACCCCCGACGATCTCTACGACCGTCCGGCCAACGAGTTCGTCGCGTCGTTCCTCGGTTCGACGGTCCGCCTGAACGGCGAACTGGTTCGCCCGCACGACATCCGGATCGGACGCACCCCGGAGATGGCCTCGCCGGCCGCCGACGCATCGCTCGATACCGGTGTGATCAAGGCGACGGTGCTGCGCGTCGTGAACCTCGGCTTCGAGACCCGTGTCGAGCTCGTGGCCGCGACCACGGGCGACGAGTTCGCCGCCCAGATCACCCGTGGCGACCAAAACGCCCTCAACCTGCAGGCCGGGGAGACCGTGTACGCGCGGGCCACCAAGGTCGCCGCGCTGACCGAGGCCTGAGCATCTTGATCGTCAGTGATTCGCCGGCTGGAACGTGTGCTGGTGTTCGGCTTCCTCGGCGCGGATCACGTGCATGACCGCGTTGATCAGCGCGAGGTGGGTGAACGCCTGTGGAAAGTTGCCGAGCTGCTGGCCGGTCTTCGCGTCGATCTCCTCGGCGTAGAGCTTGAGGGGGCTCGAGTAGGACAGGAGTCGCTCGCACAGGGTCTTCGCGCGTGACAGTTCGCCGATCTCGACGAGCGCCGACACAAGCCAGAACGAGCAGATCGTGAAGGTGCCCTCCTCGCCGGTGAGGCCGTCGTCGGTCTCCTCGACCTTGTAGCGCAGCACCAGGCCGTTGTCGGTCAGCTCGTCGGCGATCGCGAGAACCGTTGCGCGGACACGGTAGTCGTCGGGCGGAAGGAACCGCAGCAGCGGCACGAGAAGCAGCGACGCATCGAGCGCGTCGTTGCCGTAGCGCTGGGTGAAGACCCCGCGGTCGTTGACGCCGTGGGCAAGGATGTCGGCCTTGATCTCGTCGGCGATCGCCGCCCACTCGCGGGCGTGCTTCTCCTCGCCGTGCATGGTCGCGAGGCGGGAACCGCGGTCGAGAGCCACCCAGCACATCACCTTCGACGAGGTGAAGTGCTTCGGTTCGCCGCGCACCTCCCAGATGCCGCGGTCGGGTTCGCGCCAGTGCTTGATCGCTTCCTCGACCTGAGCCTTGAGGACGGGCCACAGGGTCTCGGGGACCGCCTCGTGGGACTTGATGTTGAGGTACACCGAGTCCAGCATCGTGCCCCAGATGTCGTGCTGCGCCTGGTTGTACGCACCATTGCCGATGCGGACGGGGCGGGCGCCGTCGTAACCGGAGAGGTGGGTGAGCTCTTCCTCTTCGAGCGTCCGCTCGCCGCCGACGCCGTACATCACCTGCAGGGGATGCCGTTCGCCGTTGGTGATGCCGGAGACGTCGGCGATGAAGGAGAAGAAATCGTCGGCTTCACGATCGAGGCCCAGCGTGTACAGCCCCCACAGCGCGAACGTCGAATCGCGCACCCACGCATAGCGGTAGTCCCAGTTACGTTCGCCCTGAGGGGTTTCCGGCAGCGAGGTGGTCGCGGCGGCCAGGAGCGCGCCGGTCGGGGAGTAGGTGAGTCCCTTGAGGGTGAGCGCGGAGCGTTGCAGATGGGAGCGCCACGGATGGTCGGGGAACGTGCCGATGTTGATCCACTGCCGCCACGACTCGGCCGTGGACCACATCTTCTGGGCCGCCTCGTCCCAGTTCTGCGGTGCAGGAAACCGAGACCAGCTCAACGCGACGAACCGGTTGTCGCCCTCGACGAGACGGGTGCGCGCACGTGCTTCACGGCCCTCGAGTCCGAGACGGAGGTCGGTGGTGAGTTTGAGAGTGGGCATGTCCGCGTCGGACTCGGTGTCCTTGGCGGTCGCGATGGCCTCGCCGTAGGCCGGGCCGGTGTACTCCCACTTGGTCGTACCCCGGTGGTAATCGAACGCCGGTTCACAACTCATGTGCAGTTCGACGGTGCCTGACACACACCGCACCGTGCGGAGCAGGATGTGCTCGGCGTCCCAGTCGGTGGGCGTACGGCGATGAGTGCGGGAGCGTCGCTCGTTGTCGTGCCACGGGCCCATGACCAGGGCATCGCGCACGATGATCCAGCCGGTGTCGGTCTGCCACGTCGTCTCGACCATCAGGCTGCCGGGGAGGTACCGGCGGTCGACGGGCACGCTGACGCCGTACGGCGCGAGGCGGAAGTGGCCGGCGCTCCGATCGAGCACCGCCCCGAACACGCTCGGCGAATCGGGACGCGGCACGCACATCCACTCGACGGAGCCGTTGCGGGCGATGAGGCAGTTGGTCTCGGTGTCGGACAGGAACGCGTAGTCGCCGATGGGGGGAAAGGCGCTCCGGTGCGCCGGGTTGGTCGGCGGCATCGGTGCCGGTCCCGGGACGCTGACTCGTGCGGCGTCGGTGCCGGCGCCCTGTGTGGGGGTCGCGGTTGGCAGGGACGTTACGGTGGAGTCATCTGCAACAGACATGGGATCTATCATTGCGACGGGCGCTGTCCGACGCCAGTCGGCCCGAACGGGGCCGGGCAGACAGATGAACCGAATCGGACGGACGAGGTGATGAGGTGACGGCGTTCTTCGCCTGGTGGGACGGCGTGGAGGAGTGGCTGACCGGCCTGTCCTTCGTTCCGCAGCTCTTGGTCACCGTCGCCGTGGTGATTCCGGTCGCGATCCTGCTCGCCTATGTTCTCAATCTCCTGGTCGACCTGGCGGCAACGCTGTTCGACCGCCGACGCTTCGCCGACGACGATGGGACCGGACTGTGAAACTGATGCGCTCGCCGGTCACCCTCGCGCTGCTGGCGTTGCTGGTCCTCGTCGTGATCGCCTGGCTCGTCACGATGTGAGAAGGCCGTCGGACCCCATCGGGGAACGACCTGACGGGCGGTCAGCGCCCGGCGATCACCGTGCGACGCTGTGCGGCCGTGCGATAGAGGCCGCAGATCCCCTCGACGACGTCGGGGTGCGCGCCGAGCGGTCCGGCCACGAGCGTTTCGTCGGTCAGCGCGTCCAGAGCCGACTCGACCCGCTCGATCAGCAGACCGGCCGACAAGAAGTACGGACTGAGTGCGATGCGCTCGGCACCGACGGCACGGAGTCGACGGACTGCCGTGGCGACGGCGCGGTTGCCCGAACCGAGTTTGGTCGCGAAGACCACCTCGACCGGCCGATGCAGGGACGTGGAGAGTTCGATGGCCCGGCGCCGGACGTGACGGTCGGCGGATTCGTCGGAGGAACCGACCGCCGACAGGATCACGCCGTCGCGCTCGTGAAGCCCGGCTTCGAGCAGACGGTCGGCGAGTGCTGCGGTGAACGACCGGGTGCCGATGACGTCGGTCTGCTGCGCGAACGGCCGGTGCTCGGCGATGATCGCCGGCAGATCGATCTTGTGGTGATACCCGGCGGACAGCAGCAGCGGGACGACGACCGGATCGTCACCGGTCTCGCTCCCGGTCGCCAGGACTTCGCCGACGAGCGGCTCGTCGAGATCGAGGTAGGACAGGACCACCTCGACGCCCGGAAGCCTGACGGCGACGGCGTCGCGCACACGGCGCGCGGTCGCGCCGAAGCGCGGATCGCGACTGCCGTGTGCGACGAGGACGAGAACCGGACTCACACCAACTCTTTGAGGTGCAGCGGCGCGAGTGCGTCGCCCACCAGGCCGGCGGCGAGGGTGTTGCCACCCTGCGGGTCGATCAGCAGGAAGCTGCCCGACTCGCGGTTCACCTGGTAGTCGTCGGCCGGGATGGGCTCGGCGGTCTGTACCGAGATCCGCACGATCTGGTTGAGCTCCACCGATTCCGGGGCCTCCACGAGCGCCAGGTTCTGCTCGTCGAAGAGAGCGTCGAGCCCACCGACGATGGCCTGCGTCGTCTTGGTGCCGTGCTTGAGGAGCAGACGCGCACCGGGGCGCAGCTGCTTCTCGGCGAGCCAGCAGACGGTCGCGGTGAACTGCTGCACCGGCTCCGGGGCGTCGACCGCGGCGGCGATCAGGTCACCGCGCGAGATGTCGACGTTGTCGGCGAGCAGGATCGTGACGCTGCGCCCGGTGTGCGCGGACTCCAGCGGACCGTCGGCGGTGTCGATCTGGCTGACGGTGGTTCGCTGACCCGACGGCAGGACGACGACCTCGTCACCCACCGATACCCGTCCGGCGGCGATCTGACCCGCGTAACCGCGGTAGTCGGGGTATTCCGCGGTGCGGGGGCGGATCACGTACTGCACCGGGAAGCGCAGGCCCACCGGGGCACGCTCGGTGAGGTTGGGGACCGTCTCGAGGTGCTCGATGAGGGTCGGGCCGTTGTAGAACGGGGTGTTCTCCGAGCGGTTCGCGATGTTGTCGCCGTGCAGCGCGGACACCGGGATGGCGGTGACCTGGTCGTCGGACCAGCCGAGCGAGCGGGTCAGTTCGGCGAACTCGGCGGAGATCTCGGCGAACACCGATGCCTGATCGTCGACGAGGTCGATCTTGTTGACCGCCAGCACCAGCTGCGGCACACCGAGAAGGGCCATCACCGCGGCGTGGCGGCGGGTCTGCGAGACGACGCCGTTGCGGGCGTCGACGAGCAGGATCACCAGCTGGGCGGTGGAGGCGCCGGACACGGTGTTACGCGTGTACTGCACGTGGCCCGGGGTGTCGGCGAGCACGAAAGAGCGTGCGGGCGTCGCGAAGTAGCGGTACGCCACGTCGATGGTGATGCCCTGCTCGCGCTCGGCGCGCAGGCCGTCGACGAGCAGCGACAGGTCGGGCCCTTCGAGCCCGCGGTCCACCGATGCTTTGGTCACTGCGTCGATCTGGTCGGCCAGAACGGATTTCGTGTCGTACAACAGGCGGCCGACGAGCGTCGACTTGCCGTCGTCCACACTGCCCGCAGTGGCGATGCGGAGAAGGTCGGGTGCATGTCTCATGTCAGAAATATCCTTCGCGCTTGCGGTCTTCCATGGCGGCCTCGGAGACCCGGTCGTCGCCACGGGTGGCGCCGCGCTCGGTCAGCCGCGACGCGGCCACCTCGTCGAGCACGGCCTCGTTGTCGGCGGCTTCGGAGAGCACCGCGCCGGTCGACGAGCCGTCGCCGACGGTGCGGTAGCGCACCGAGAGACGCTGCAGCTCTTCACCTTCGCGCGGTCCGCCCCAGACGCCGGGGGTCATCCACATGCCGTCCCGCAGGAAGACGTCACGTTCGTGGGCGTAGTAGATCGAGGGGAGCAGAACCTGCTCGCGGGCGATGTAGCGCCAGATGTCGAGCTCGGTCCAGTTCGACAGCGGGAACACACGCACGTGCTCACCCGGGGCGTGACGGCCGTTGTAGAGGTTCCACAGCTCGGGACGCTGACGCTTCGGGTCCCACTGGCCGAAGGCGTTGCGCAGCGAGAAGATCCGCTCCTTGGCGCGCGAGCGCTCCTCGTCGCGGCGACCGCCGCCGAAGACCGCGTCGAAGCGGTTCTCGGTGATGGCATCGAGCAGCGGGATGGTCTGCAGCGGGTTGCGGACGCCGTCGGGGCGCTCGGTGAGCCGGCCGTCGGCGAGGTAATCCTCGACCTTGGCGACGTGCAGGCGCAGGTTGTGACGGTCGACGACGTCGTCGCGGAACTCGAGGACCTCGGGCAGGTTGTGCCCGGTGTCGACGTGCAGCAGCGAGAACGGCAGCGGCGCAGGCCAGAACGCCTTCAGTGCGACGTGGAGGAGGACGGTCGAATCCTTGCCGCCGGAGAAGAGGATCACCGGGCGCTCGAATTCGCCTGCCACCTCACGGAAGACGTGGATGGCCTCGGATTCGAGGGCGTCGAGGGTGGTGAAGTCGTCGGCCTCGGCGGAGACGGTGGTATCGCGGATTGGTTCGGTGACGGTCATGCGTGGAGCCCACATTCTGTCTTGGCGCGACCGGCCCAGCGGCCACTGCGCGGATCGGATCCGGGTTCGGGTTTGGCGGTGCACGGTGCACAGCCGATGGAGGGGTAGCCTTCGTCGACCAACGGGTTGACGAGCACGCCGTTGGAGTCGATGTAGTCCTGCATCGTCTCGTCGGACCACGCTGCGATCGGGTTGATCTTGACCAGCCCGAAGCCCTCGTCGAACGAGATGAGCGGCGCGTTGGCCCGGGTCGGCGCCTCCACGCGGCGGATGCCGGTGATCCAGGCGTCGTAACCGGCAAGGCCCGCCTTGAGCGGCACGACCTTGCGCATGCGGCAGCATTCGCCGGGATCGCGCGCGAAGAGGTTGCGGCCCAACAGTTCATCCTGTTCGGCGACGGTGTGCTCGGGGTTGAGGTTGACCATCCGAACCCCATACACCTGTTCGACGGCGTCACGGGTGCCGATGGTCTCGGCGAAGTGATATCCCGTGTCGAGGAACAAGACCTTGACCGGCTCCCCGTCGAGCAGGTCGCGGTCGATGTTCTTCACCGCGAGGTCGACGAGGGCGGCGTCCTGCATGTTCGACGCGACGACGAAGTTGGTGCCGAAGGTCTCCGCGGTCCACCGGATCAGTTCCTCCGGGGTGGCGTCGGGACCGAGGTCGGCCGCGCCCTTCGCCGCGATCGCCCGGAGTTCGTCCTCGCTGTGGCGGCGGCCGGTGGCCGGTGCCGGGGTGCTGATGGTCATCGGAGAGCCTCCTCGTCGGCGCGAACGGCCCACTGCGCGAACCGTTCACCCTCTTCGCGCTGGTCCACGAAGTTGCGGACCACGCGCTCGATGTAGTCGCCGAGCTCGGTGCCGAGCACCTTGTGCTGGCGCAGCTTGCGACCGAAACCGGAGTCCAGGCCGAGGCTGCCGCCCAGGTGGACCTGGAAGCCGTCGGTCTGGTTGCCGTCGGCGTCCTCGACGAGCTGTCCCTTGAACCCGATGTCGGCGATCTGCGACCGTCCGCAGGAGTTGGGGCAGCCGTTGATGTTCACGGTGATCGGCACGTCGAGGTTCGAGTTGATGTCGGCGAGCCGCTCGTCGAGTTCCGGCGCGAGAACCTGTGAACGCTTGCGGGTCTCGGTGAACGAGAGCTTGCAGAACTCGATACCGCTGCACGCCAGCAGGTTCCGGCGCCACTGCGTCGGCCGGCCGTGCAGGCCGAGCGGCTTGAGCTCGTCGATGAGCCACTCGACCTTGTCGTCGGGGACGTCGAGGACGATCAGCTTCTGGTACGGGGTGAAGCGCACGCGGTCGGAACCGACGGCGGCGACGGCCTCGGCGGTCTTGGTCAGGATCGTGCCCGACACGCGACCGGCGATGGGGGAGAAGCCGATCGCGTTGAGTCCGTTGCGCAGCTTCTGCACACCGATGTGGTCGATCGGGCGTTCGGGCTGCACCGGAGCCGGGCCGTCGATCAGCTTGCGGCCGAGGTACTCGTCCTCGAGGACCTGACGGAACTTCTCGATGCCCCAGTCCTTGATGAGGAACTTCAGGCGTGCCTTGGCGCGGAGGCGGCGATATCCGTAGTCGCGGAAGATCGAGACCACGGCCTCCCACACGTCGGGCACCTCGTCGAGCGGGACCCAGGCGCCGACGCGCTGGGCGAGCATCGGGTTGGTGGACAGGCCTCCGCCGACCCAGAGATCGAGGCCCGGGCCGTGTTCGGGGTGGACGACGCCGACGAAGGCGACATCGTTGATCTCGTGGACCACGTCCTGCTGGCCGGAGATCGCGGTCTTGAACTTGCGCGGCAGGTTCGAGTACTTCGGGTCGCCGATGTAGCGGCGGACGATCTCGTCGATGGCCGGGGTGGGGTCGAGGACCTCGTCGAAGGATTCACCGGCGAGCGGCGAACCCAGCACGACGCGGGGGCAGTCGCCGCAGGCCTCGGTGGTCTTGAGGCCGACGCCTTCGAGGCGCTCCCAGATCGTCGGGACGTCCTCGATGCGGATCCAGTGGTACTGGACGTTCTCGCGGTCGGAGAGGTCGGCGGTGTCGCGGGCGAACTCGGTGGAGAGTTCGCCGAGCGTGCGCAGCTGCGCGACGTTGAGTGCGCCGGCGTCGCAACGCACGCGCATCATGAAGTGCTTGTCTTCGAGGATGTCGATGTTCTCGTCGCCGGTCCAGGTGCCGTCGTAACCCTCGGCGCGCTGTGTGTAGAGGCCCCACCAGCGCATCCGACCGCGCAGGTCCTGCTTGTCGATCGAGTCGAAGCCCTGCTTGGAGTAGATGTTCTCGATGCGGGCGCGGACGTTGAGGGGGTTGTCGTCCTTCTTGACCTGCTCGTTGGGGTTCAGCGGCTCGCGGTAGCCGAGCTTCCACTGACCTTCGGCGCGGCGCTTGGCCGGGCGTGCCTTGCGTGCGGGACGAGCGCGCTTCTCGGTGCCGGCCTCTCCTGCAGCAGCGGGGTTGACGGCATCAGGCTGTGAGTCCGTGCTGGGGACAGCAGCAGGGGCGTCGGTTGTGGACGTCATGAAATCTCCTGTGCCGGCGCACAGGGCCGGCGTTCATTGCACGAAAAAGTGGGCTGAAACGTGCCGGCATCCCTGGGATGCAGGGATCAATCGGGGCCGAGACGTCGCTAGATGCGACAGAAAGCGCTGTTGACGCGCTTGAGATCAATGTGGCGACGCGCTGCGAGCCACACCCCTGGGAAAATCACGAGGTCCATAGTGCCACGATCTCCATCGCCTCGTCTACTTGGGGTTATTTTCCATCATGATGATGGAAACGCCTCTGCGCCGGCGCGACCGAAGGTCTCACCTCGAGTCGGTCGAGGAAACGCGTCGTGGTTGTTCCCGGCCTGAGCCGCGGCGTTGTCCGCCCCGGTCGATCCGGCGATTTCGGTGCTGACGTCGAGGTCGTCATGATGGAACGGTGAAGGTCGACATCGAAGCAGCCACCCCCGGGCTCACCGCGCAGCTCATCGACGGGGCGTGCCGAGACGTCGACCCCGACGTGCCGTTCGGCCTGTACCTGCACGTCCCGTTCTGCGCGACCCGCTGTGGCTACTGCGACTTCAACACCTACACCGCGGGGGAGCTCGGCTCGACGTCGTCGCCGGAGTCCTGGCAGGAGGCGGTCGCCGCGGAACTGGAGTCGGCGGCACGGCTGCTGGCGCCGACCCGGAAGGTGTCGACGATCTTCGTCGGCGGCGGTACGCCGTCTCTCCTCGGCGCCGACGGACTCACCCGGCTGCTCGACGCGGTGCGCGCCAACTTCGACCTCGCCCCCGACGCCGAGGTCACCACCGAGTCGAACCCGGAGTCGACGTCGCCGGCGTTCTTCGAGCAGCTGCGCGGGGCCGGGTTCACCCGCATCTCGCTCGGCATGCAGTCCGCCGCCCAGCACGTGCTCAAGGTCCTCGACCGGGTGCACACGCCGGGACGCGCGGTCGCCGCGGCGCAGGAGGCCCGGGCGGCCGGCTTCGACCACGTCAACCTCGACCTCATCTACGGCACCCCCGGCGAGACGGACGCCGACCTGCACACCACCCTCGACGCCGTGCTGTCCGCGGGCGTCGACCACGTGTCGGCGTACGCGCTGATCGTCGAGGACGGCACCGCGCTGGCGCGTCGAATCCGGCGCGGCGAGATGCCCGCACCCGACGACGACGTGCTCGCCGACCGCTACAAGGTCCTCGATGATCGGTTGGGTGCCAACGGTTTCGGCTGGTACGAGGTGTCGAACTGGGCGCTCGACGACGCTGGTGCGTGCCGCCACAATCTCGCCTACTGGAACAGCTCGGACTGGTGGGGGATCGGCCCGGGCGCGCACTCGCACGTCAACGGGGTGCGCTGGTGGAACGTGAAGCATCCGGCGCGCTATGCGCAGACGCTCGGAGAAGGCGTGTTGCCCGCGGCGTCGTCGGAACAGCTCACCGCCGAGGACCGCCACATGGAGGCGGTCATGCTCACCACCCGACTCCGGACCGGACTGCCGAACGACCTCCTCGACGACGCCGAACGTGCGAACGCCGAAAAGCTCTGCGCCGACGGCCTGCTCGGCTCGACGGGCGGTGCCTATGTCCTCACCGACGCCGGCCGGCTTCTCGCCGACGGTGTGATCCGCCGCGTGCTCTGGGGCTGAGCCGCGGACTACCAGGGCCGCTCGGGGCGCGACGGGCTCGTCCAGCCGGTCGACCGGGCGCCTCGACGATGAGCCCCACCACCGCCAGGGGTTTCGGGAGCGCCACGCGGCGGACGGACCGGTTCGGGCGGGACGTCGACGATGCGGGGACGGGCCGGGATCTCGGCGGTGTCGTCGAGCTGCTCCTCGAGGGGGCGCGCGCCCTCGGAGAGGTCGAGGGCGTCGAGATCGAGGGTGCGGGCGTGGATGATGTTGCGGTTCCGCAGTGCCGAGCGCACCGCGCGGTGGAGTCCGTCCTCGAGGTAGAGGTCGCCCTCCCAGCGGACGACGTGCGCGAAGAGGTCGCCGTAGAACGTCGAGTCCTCGCTGAGCAGCTTGTCCAGGGCCAGCACCTTGGTGAGCGTGATCAGCTGGTCGAGTCGCAGCTGTCGCGGTGGGATCTTGGCCCAGCCCCGCGTCGACAGCTTGTGGTCGGGATAGGGCCTGCCCTCCCGCACCCCCTTGAAGATCATGTGACTCCGCGCCGGTTTCGTAGTATGGACGTACCCAGTATGGGACGTACCCAACTCTATGGCCCAACCCCATGGACCGGGACTCGGATCAGGAGGTGTACCGCGTGTCCACAACGGATGACCGTCGATTCGAGATCCTCCGCGCGATCGTGACCGACTACGTCGAATCGCAAGAGCCCATCGGGTCGAAGGCACTCGTCGAACGGCATCAGCTCGGGGTGTCGAGTGCGACCGTCCGCAACGACATGGCGGTACTCGAGGCCGAGGGGTACATCACCCAGCCGCACACCAGCTCGGGTCGAGTCCCCACGGACAAGGGCTACCGGATGTTCGTGGACCGCATCAGCGAGATCAAGCCGCTCTCGTCGGCGGAACGTCGCGCCATCCTGTCGGTGCTCGACTCCGGCGTCGACCTCGACGACGTGCTGCGACGCTCGGTGAAGCTGCTGGCCCAGCTGACCCGCCAGGTGGCCGTCATCCAGTACCCGGTGCTGTCGGCGGCCCGCGTCCGGCATCTCGAGGTCGTCTCGCTCTCCCGGTCGCGGTTGCTGCTCGTCGTGATCGTCGACAACGGCCGTGTCGAACAGCGGATGGTCGCGCTGAACGAGGACCACGACGAAGAGGACATCAGTCGTCTGCGTGACATGTTCTCCGCGGCGCTGCACGGCAAACGGCTCGCCGAGGCGTCGGCGGCGGTGGCCGAGCTCGCCAACTCGGCACCCGACGACATCCGGGGTGCGGTCCTCAGCATCGCCACCGTTCTCGTCGAGACCCTCGTCGAACGCGGCGACGACCGGCTGGTGCTCGGCGGCACCTCCAACCTGGCGCGGTCGGCGAGCGACTTCACGCCGGTCGTCGGCGGCATGGACACCGTCCTCGAAGCGCTCGAGGAGCAGGTCGTCGTGCTCAAGATCCTCGCCACGACACAGGACATGGGCCAGGTCACAGTGCAGATCGGAGAGGAGACGCAGACCGAGAACCTGCGTGGGACCTCGGTGGTGTCCACAGGGTACGGTGCATCGGGAACCGTGTTCGGCGGCGTCGGTGTGCTCGGCCCCACACGGATGGACTATCCGGGAACCATCGCGTCGGTCGCAGCCGTTGCCAAATACATCGGTGAGGTGCTCGCCGAACGATGACCGCCGCCCCGGCGACGGACGTCAGGTGAGGGCCCCAACCGGTCGACGGCAGAATCGAGTGGTTCCACTGCGTACCGCGCGGACGTGCGTCCACACCGATGGCGCGCACCGCGTGGGCACCAACTGAGACCGAAGGATCACTACAACCGTGGCACGTGACTATTACGCAATCCTGGGTGTGGCGAAGGGTGCCAGTGACCAGGAGCTCAAGCGCGCCTACCGCAAGAAGGCACGCGAACTGCATCCCGACGTCAACCCGGGCATGGAGGACGAGTTCAAGGAGGTCAGCACCGCGTACGAGGTGCTGACCGATCCGGAGAAGCGCCGCATCGTCGACGCCGGTGGCGACCCCCTCGCGGGTGCGGGTGCCGGGGGGTTCGGCGGATTCGGCGGCGGAGGCGGCGGATTCGGCGACGTCTTCGAAGCCTTCTTCGGCAACGGCGGCGCCTTCGGCGGTGGCGGCGGTTTCGGGTCGGGACGCGGTCCCCGCTCGCGCGTCCAGCCGGGTGAGCCCGCGCTCGTCAACCTCAAGCTCGATCTCGCCGAGTGCGCCCAGGGCGTCAACAAGGAGATCACCGTCGACACCGCGATCCTGTGCGACGCGTGCACCGGGTCGGGAACCAACGGCGACAGCAAACCGGTCGCCTGCGACACCTGCCACGGTGCCGGCGAGATCCAGTCGGTGCAGCGCTCGTTCCTCGGTCAGGTCATGACCGTCCGCGAGTGCCCGACCTGCCACGGCGTCGGCGAGGTCATCCCCGATCCCTGCCACAAGTGCGGCGGCGACGGTCGCGTGCGTTCGCGTCGCACCATGACCGTCCGCATCCCGGCCGGCATCGAGAGCGGCATGCGCGTCCGGCTCAGCGGCCAGGGCGAGGTCGGCCCCGGCGGCGGTCCGGCCGGCGACCTCTACGTCGAGGTCACCGAGCGGCCGCACGAGGTCTTCTTGCGCGACAAGGACGACCTGCACTGCACCCTGAAGGTCCCGATGGTCGACGCCGCGCTCGGTGCCGAGTTCGACGTCGAGACCATTCTCGGCGATCCCGTCACCGTCAAGATCGACCCGGGCACGCAGCCCGGCCAGGTGGTCAAGCTGCGCGGCCAGGGTATGCCGCACGTCAGCTCGGGTGTCCGCGGAAACCTGCACGTCCATCTCGACGTGGTGGTGCCGACCAAGCTCGACAGTGCCCAGACCGACGCGCTCAAGAAGCTCAAGAAGGTGGCGCAGGACGAGATCGAGGTGGTCAACACGTCGGCCGCGGCCGCCCCGGGCGGACTCTTCTCACGACTGCGCAACGCATTCGCAGGCAAGTGAGCCCACCGCTTTTCTGGGCGGACTCCGTCCCTGCCCCGGGTGCCGACCTCATCCTCAGCGGGCCGGAGGGCCGGCATGCGGTGACGGTCGCGCGCCTCGGGGTGGGGGAGCGCATCCTCGTCGGCGACGGCGCGGGATCGGTGGCCGGATGCGAGATCCGGGAGATCACCGGCAAGGACACCCTCGTCGCGTCGGTGCGTGAGTTCTCCTTCCAGGCGCGTCCCGCCCCGCAGGTGACCCTTGTGCAGGCCTTGCCGAAGTCCGAACGGTCTGAGCTGGCCGTCGATCTCGCGACCGAGGCCGGCATCGACGTGATCGTGCCCTGGCAGGCGATGCGCTGTGTCGCACGGTGGACGGGCAAGGCGGACAAGGGCGTTGCCAAGTGGCGGGCCGCGGCGTCGGCTGCCGCCAAGCAGAGCCGCCGACCCTGGATTCCCGAGGTCACCGACCTCGCCACCACCATCGATGTCCGCGCGCGGTGCGCCGACGCGGTCGCCGCCGGTGGTGTGGTCGCCGTGCTGCACGAGGAGGCGGCGCGGCCCCTCGCCGAACTGCCGCTCGCCGATGCGAGCGAGATCGTGCTCGTCGTCGGTCCCGAAGGCGGACTCGACGACGCCGAGGTCGCCGACCTGACCGCGCTCGGTGCCCATTCGGTGGTGCTCGGCCCGGAGGTGCTGCGTACCTCGACGGCGGCCGCGGTCGCGCTGGGTGCGATCGGTGTGCTGACCGGACGGTGGTCGCGATGAGTACCGTCCGACGCTGCGCCGTACGACGCACCAAGATCGAATACGGCACCGAGCCTTCCCAATTCGGCCACGTATACCTCCCGCGTGACGGCCTCGACCCCGCGACGCCGGCCCGGGTGGTCGTGCTCGTCCACGGCGGCTCGTGGTCGGTGGAGTACGGTTCGACGATCCAGACCGCAGTCGCCCGCACGATGGCCGAACGCGGTGCGGTCGTGTGGAACATCGAGTACCGCCGCGTCGGGGAACCGGGCGGCGGCTGGCCGAACACCGGGCGCGACGTGGTCGAGGCGATCCGGGCCCTCGACGGCTCGGTGCGCGATGCGCTGCAAGAACAGGACGTCGACCTCCGCGCGATCGATTTCTCCTCGGTCGGCGTCGTCGGGCACTCGGCCGGCGGACAGCTCGCGGTGTGGGCCGTCGGCAAGCTCGGCGCGCGTACCGCATCGACCACCGTCACCACCGTCGTCGCCCAGGCAGCGGTCCTCGACACCGTCTCCGCGGCGGACAAGCAGTCCGTGCGTGACCTGATGGGCCGGCCGTACAGCGAGTCACCTCGTCGCTACGAAGAAGCGTCGCCCATGCTTGCGCCGGTCTTCGACGCGCACGTGGTCGCGATCACCGGTGACGAGGACGACCTCGTCCCCGACGTCGTCAGCCGCCGCTACGTCGACGATGCGATCTCCCGCGGACAGTCGGCCGAACTGATCGTCGTACCCGGTGAAGGTCATGAGGCGTTCGTCGACCCGCGCACCGGTTGTGCGCGGCAGACGATCCGGGTGCTGGGGATCTAGGGATATGGCTTGCCGTCGGAGCGGGCATAGTCACTTGGCATGACCGACCAGTCCACACCGGTACCCGAATGGGCGAGGATTCGCGTCCACACCCGACGGACGTATGTGGCCTTGGCCCTCTTCGGAGCCCTCGGACTGTTCTGGCTGTGGCACCTGGCGCGATCGCTGGCTGACAGTCGCTTTGTGGACGGGGCGTTCTATATGTGCGCGTCGGCGACTTGCGCTGCGGTGCTCTGGGCGTCTGTGCTCGTCTTGAAGAACCGTGCACGGTCCATCGCGGCGCCAGGGACGGCTGATTCGGTTCCGGGTGGGGTTCGGTTCTCGACATCGCGTGGACTTCGCGTGGCCTACCGCATGGCTATGACTTTCATCGCCATCTCGTCCGGCTTGTTCGCCGTCGGTACCTGGCTTGGACAGTTCGACTTCTCGATGAGCTCTGGGCAGAAGTTGATCTTGCCCCTGGCCGCTGCCGCGGTTGCCAGCTACGCGGTTGGTGCGCTGACTTGGTTCGCGGCGGGATTTCTGCGGTATCCCGGCGTTGAGGTTTCCCCAGATGGTCTGTCCACCAACGGGTTTCGGCTGAAACAGACGGTCACGTGGGATGATGTCGCGGACATCGTTCCTCTTGCAGACGGGAAGAACCCGGAGATCGATGTTGTCCTGAAGGATCGTGCACGGGCCGGCGTCGACATTTTCTACCGGGGTCCATTTGCACCGGCGTATCTGCAGGCTCAACGTTCTGTGCGCATCACCGCCGATCTCTTCGCCAGTGGAGCCCTACCCCTGCTGGACTTCCTGGACTACTACGCCTCCAGTCCCGACGATCGTGCCGAGCTGGCCGACGGTCGGGCTCTGCGTCGGTTGGCGTCGATGGGGCAACCGGCAGCGGACCGCTGAGACGGTCCCGAAATATTGCCTGCTGATCGGCTGTTGCATAGCGATACACTGACCACACAACTGCACGTTTCCTTCAGTGAATCCCCACTGTGGGGTGACGGACCCGTGCAGTCCACAACCGCAGACCCCAGGAGTGATTTCATACGTGAGTGACGACAACCCCGACCCGAGCGGGCAATCCAGCCGTACGCAGCCGCGCCGGTCTGGGGTCACATCCAACGTCGAAGTCTCTCCCGGAGTGGTGTTCGGGCTGCTCGGCGCCAGTGACGTCAACCTTCGGACGCTAGAGCAGCTGCTGCCCGCCGACATCCACGTGCGCGGCAACCAGGTGACGCTGACCGGCGAGCCCGCCGATGTCGCCGCCTCCGAGCGTGTCATCGCCGAACTCACCGACCTCGTCGGACGTGGCACCCCGCTCACCCCGGACCTCGTCCGGCACAGCGTGTCGATGCTCTCCGAAGGCGGCCAGGAGTCGCCCGCCGAGGTGCTGTCGCTGGACATACTGTCGCGCCGCGGCAAGACGATCCGGCCCAAGACGCTGAACCAGAAGCACTACGTCGACGCCATCGACAACCACACCATCGTGTTCGGTCTGGGCCCGGCCGGCACCGGCAAGACCTACCTCGCGATGGCCAAGGCCGTGCAGGCGCTGCAGTCGAAGTCGGTCAACCGCATCATCCTCACGCGTCCCGCCGTCGAGGCCGGTGAACGTCTCGGCTTCCTGCCGGGCACGCTGAGCGAGAAGATCGACCCGTATCTGCGACCGCTCTACGACGCCTTGCACGACATGATGGACCCCGAGGCTATCCCGAAGCTCATGGCTGCCGGGGTCATCGAGGTCGCTCCGCTGGCCTACATGCGAGGCCGCACCCTCAACGACGCCTTCATCATCCTCGACGAGGCGCAGAACACGACGAGCGAGCAGATGAAGATGTTCCTGACGCGCCTGGGCTTCGGCTCCAAGGTGGTCGTCACCGGTGACGTGACCCAGGTGGACCTGCCGGGCGGCGCGAAGAGTGGCCTGATGGCGGCGACCGCGATCCTCGAGGGCATCGACGACATCCATTTCTCCCGTCTCACCAGCCAGGACGTGGTCCGGCACCGTCTGGTCGCCGATATCGTCGACGCCTACGGGCGCGCGGAGGAATCCCAGCGGGCCGGTGAACGCATCGACACCGCGATCGGCGGCAACCGCGCGGCGCGTCGTGCGGCTTCTCAGGGGCGTCGCTCATGAGCATCGAACTGGCCAACGAGTCCGGGGTCGAGGTCCCGGCCGAGCTGATCATCGACGCCGCGCGGTTCGCGGTGAACGCGATGGACGTGAACCCCGGCGCGCTGCTGTCGGTCCTCTGCGTCGACGAGGACACCATGGCCGACATGCACGTGCAGTGGATGGATCTTCCCGGACCCACCGATGTGATGAGCTTCCCGATGGACGAGCTCGTCCCGGGCGGCCGTCCCGACGCCACCGATCTCGGTCCGGCGATCCTCGGCGACATCGTGCTGTGTCCCGAGTTCGCCCGGAAGCAGGCTCGCGAAGCGCGGCGCTCCTTCGAGCACGAACTCGCAATGCTCACCATCCACGGCGTGCTCCATCTCCTCGGGTACGACCACGCCGAGCCCGAGGAAGAGCGCGAGATGTTCGGGCTGCAGAACGAGATCCTCGACGCCTTCTACGCCGACCGGCATCGGCGCGCGCAGGATCAGCGCCAGACCGACCGTGATTCGCGGCTGTTGTCCAACATCGGATTCACCGGAACCGAAGCGGGGTCCGGGGACGCGGGGACGACCGGACGGTCCGAGGAGGACTGAGCGTGCCCTCCGACTATTGGTTCATCGTGGCCGCAGTCGTACTGATCGGGCTCGGCGGTTTGTTCGCCGCAGTCGACACCGCGGTCTCGACTGTCTCCAACGCCCGCGTCGACGACATGGTCCGGGAAGGTCGGGCCGGCGCACGCCGCCTCGCGATCATCCTCGACTCCCGCGCCACCTACCTCGGGCTCGTGGTCCTGCTGCGAGTGGCCTGCGAGGCCGCGGCCGCCGCACTGATCGCCGTGGCGGCGACCCGATGGCTCGGCGTCGGTTGGGGTCTCGTCGTGGCGATCACCGCCATGACGGTCATCTCCTATGTCGCCATGGGCGTCGGGCCGCGCACCCTCGGCCGCCAGCACGCGTACACGATCGCGCTGTCGACGTCGTACCTGTTGTCGGCGCTGGGCATCCTGCTGAAGCCGGTGACCCGCCTGCTGATCCTCATCGGTAACGCCCTGACCCCGGGCCGCGGCTTCCGAAACGGCCCGTTCGCCACCGAGATCGAGCTGCGCGAGGTCGTCGACCTCGCCGAGGCGCGGGGTGTGGTGGCCGCCGACGAGCGCCGGATGATCCACTCGGTCTTCGATCTCGGCGACACCAGCGCACGCGAGGTCATGGTGCCGCGGCCGGAGATGGTCTGGATCGAGGCCGACAAGAACGTCCTGCAGGCCACCAATCTCGCGACACGGTCGGGGCATTCGCGTATCCCGGTCATCGGCGAGAACACCGACGACGTGCTGGGGATCGTCTACCTCAAGGACATGGTCCAGCGGACGGTCGCCACGCGGACCGACCCGACCACGCTGCGCGTCTCCGACATCATGCGCGACGCGGAGTTCATCCCGGATTCCAAGCCGCTCGACAAGGTTCTCGCCGACATGCAGCTCACGCGCAACCACATGGCGATCCTCGTCGACGAGTACGGCGGCATCGCCGGGCTGGTGACGATCGAGGACGTCCTCGAGGAGATCGTCGGCGAGATCACCGACGAATACGACACCGACGAACTCGCACCCGTCGAGGATCTCGGCGACGGATCGTACCGTGTGTCGGCGCGCCTTCCTGTCGAGGATCTCGGCGAGCTGTTCGACGTCGAGATCGAGGAGGAAGAGGTCGAGACGGTCGGCGGACTCGTCGCGCTCGAACTCGGCCGGGTCCCGCTGCCCGGAGCCCGGGTCAAGTCGCACGGCCTGCAGCTCGTGGCCGAGGGCGGTCCCAATCGCAAGGGACGCCAACGCATCATCACGGTCCTCGTCACGCGCGTCCCCGGGTCCGGTGCCGACGGCCAGGATTCGCAGCGCCACGAATCCTCCGGTGGGCGAGGGCATTCCGGCCGGCAGGGTCGCCATGACCGCACCGCGGCCCGCGAACACGAGGACGAGGCCCACCGCAACAACCACGAGCAACCGACAGCAAGGATGAATCAGTGACCGAGACCCTCGCCGACGAGGATCAGAAGCTCGTGGTGCTCGCCCGCGGAGCACTCGCGCGTGCCGAGGCGCGTTCCGGAGCGGCCGTTCGTGACGGCGACGGCCGCACCTATGCGGGCGCCGAGGTCCGCACCAAGACCCTCACGCTCAGCGGCCTGCAGGTTGCGGTCGCCTCGGCGATCTCGAGTGGGGCCACCGCCTTCGAAGCGGCGGTGCTCGTCAACGGCGACGCCGACGATCCCGGTCTCGCGACCCTGCACGAACTGAGCCCGCAGGCCTACACGTACGTCACCGATGCCGCCGGCCGGCCGCAGCAGCGACTCGGCGGCGCCGATGTCTGAGTCCGCCCCCGAGTTCCGTTCCGGCTTCGTCTGTTTCGTCGGCCGCCCCAACACCGGCAAGTCGACGCTCACCAACGCGTTGGTGGGGGAGAAGATCGCGATCACCTCCAACCGGCCGCAGACCACACGCCACACCATCCGCGGCATCGTCAACCGGCCCGACGCGCAGCTCATCCTCGTCGACACCCCGGGACTGCACCGGCCGCGCACCCTGCTCGGCAAGCGGCTCAACGAGCTGGTCCGCGACACGTACTCCGAGGTCGACGTGATCGGCGTCTGCATCCCGGCCGACGAGGCGATCGGCCCCGGCGACCGCTGGATCATCTCGCAGGTCCGCGAGATGGCTCCGCGCACCACGCTTCTCGGCGTCGTCACCAAGATCGACCGGGTCGGCCCCGAACAGGTCGCCAAACAGCTCATGGCGCTCTCCGAACTCCTCGGCCCCGACGCCGAGGTGGTGCCCGTGTCGGCCAAGTCGGGCAAGCAACTCGACGTCCTGAGCGACCTGCTCGTCAGCCTCATGGAAGAGGGCCCGGCGTTCTATCCCGACGGTGAGCTCACCGACGAACCCGAGCAGGTCCTCATGGCCGAGTTCATCCGCGAGGCCGCGCTCGAGGGCGTCCACGACGAGCTGCCGCATTCGCTCGCCGTGGTGATCGAGGAGGTCATCGACCGCGAGGACCGGCGACCGGACCAGCCGCCGATGGTCGACGTCCACGCGGTGCTCTTCGTCGAGCGGGACAGCCAGAAGGGCATCATCATCGGGCGCAAGGGAGCGCGCCTGAAAGAGGTCGGTACAGTTGCGCGCGCACAGATCGAGCGGTTGCTGGGGACCAAGGTCTACCTGGATCTGCACGTGAAGGTCGCGAAGGACTGGCAACGCGACCCCAAGCAGCTCCGCCGACTGGGCTTCTAGACGAGAAGATTGACGGCACCGTCCTCGCGGACAAGGGCCGCGGGGGAGGTACGTCGATGGGAACGCACGAGTCGCAGGAGACCTCCGACACAGGTCGCGGAGCGCACGAGGCGCCGGAGGTCGAGGAACCGACCGGACGGACCATCGCCGGGGTGCTCGGATCGCCCCGGTTCTGGCTCGCTCCGCTGATCCTCGTCGCGGTGCTGTTCTCGCTCATGGCCGCGCTGTACATGTCGGCCGTCGTCGACCCGCAGCGCCACCTCCACGACTTCCCGATCGCCCTCGTCAACGAGGACTCCGGCGGCGAGGTGACCGGCGCCGACGGCAAGGCCACCGAGCAGAACTTCGGCGATCAGGTCGCCGACGGCATCATCTCCTCGGCCGCCGACAACGGCATCGTCGTCCGGCGCACCGATCGGTCGACCGCTCTCGGCGAACTGAACAGCGGCAAGGTGTACGGCGTCGTCATCATCGGTTCGAACTTCACCAATCGTGCAGTCGCGCTGGGACGTTCGACGGTGCTCCCGGCGCAGCCGACGCGCCCCGCCATCGACATCTTCATCAACCGCGGGTCCGGCGCCTTCGCGTCGTCGATCACCACGACGTTCGCCGAGCAGGTGACCACGCGGGTCAACGCCGAGGTCGGGCAGCAGCTGACCGCGCAGGTGCGCGAGCAGCTCGACCGCAACGACGTCACGTTCACCGGTGCCGCTCAGCTCGCGCTGGCGAGTCCGGTCGCTGTCTCGGTGTCGGAGCCGACGCCGCTGCCGCAGGGCGCCGGAAACGGATTGTCGGCGTTCTACCTCACGCTGCTCCTGGTGCTGGCCGGCTTCACCGGCGCGATGATGGTGAGCATCGTCGTCGACGGCATGCTCGGTCAGACGCCCATCGAGTACGGCCCGTTCTACCAACTCCGCGAACGTCTCGCGATCAGCCGCTGGGCGACGCTCGCCGCCAAGTGGACCATCATGTTCCTCGTCTCGGTGGTGCTCTCGACCCTGTTCATCGCGGTGGGCTCGTGGGTGGGTACGTCACTGCCGAACGCCTTCGTGCTGTGGCTGATCTCGATCCTCGCGATCTTCGCGGTCGGGGTGAGCGCGAGCGCGATGATGGCCGTGTTCGGCAACGCCGGCCTGCTGTTCAACCTCGTGTTCTTCGTCGTGTTCGGCCTGCCGTCGTCGGGCGGAACACTGCCGCTCGAGGCGAGTCCGCGGTTCTTCGAGTGGATCGCGGCGATCGAGCCGATGCACGTCATCTACCTCGGCGTTCGGTCGGTCCTGTACTTCGACGCCGACCTGTCCGCCGGGCTCGCGCGGTCGGTCGTCCAGTGCTTCATCGGCCTGCTCCTCGGCGTGCTGCTGGGTCTGCTCGGCACCAAGTACTACGACCGCAAGGGTTGGCACCGCTACCCGGGTGGCATGACGCTCCCGCCGAAGCTCGACAAGATCGTCAACGCGGGCTGACCGGGTTCTACGCCCCGCCCCCTTGCGCGGAAACCTGGCACGGTGGATGCATGGGTACGTCGGTGGAGATGTCGATCGCGGAGATGTCGGCCGCTTTGCACGACCTGCGGGACGAGCTCGACCGTGCGGAGGAGCTCGCGGGGCCGCTGATCTCCGCGGTGGCCGAACAGCATCGGCAGAGCGCGCGCAACCTCGTGCACTACGTCACGGTGCGACGGCGGGATCTGCGTCCGCTGCAGTCGTCGATGGCCGCCCACGGGTTGTCGAGTCTCGGCCGGATGGAATCGATCGTCTACTCCTGGATCGAGACGGTCATCGAGACCGTCGACGCCCTCGCCGCAGGCAGACGCAGACACCCGATCTGGGGTGATCTCTCCGACGGGGTACGGGTTCTCGGCGCCAACCGCGACCAGTTGTTGGGCAGCGTGCACCCGGGTGGGGCCGACGACGTGACCGCCGACCGGCCCGGCGACGAGCACGGTAGACGAGCCAGCCGGGTGATGGTCACGATGCCGACCCAGGCCGCCGACGACCCGGATCTGGTGCGACGCATGGGCGAGGCCGGGATGGATGTGGCACGGGTGAACTGCGCCCACGACGGACCCGCCGGATGGGCGCGGATGATCGAGTCGGTGCGCGGACTCCCCGGGCGCGTGCGTGTCGCGATGGATCTGGCCGGGCCCAAACTCCGCACCGGACCGCTCGAGCCGGGACCGAAGGTCGTCAAGGTGAAACCCGTCCGAGCCGACGACGGGACCGTCGAACGCCGATCACGGGTGCGGATGAGTACGACCCCGCCCGATCCCGATCACGCCCTGCCCGACGGCATCGACGCGATCATCCCGGTCGACGACCTCGGCGCGGTGTGCCAGGGCGACCGACTCCGGCTTCGCGACGCACGCGGTCGCCGTCGACGCCTGGACGTCGTCGCGGTGTCCGAGGCCGGGATCGACGGCGAATGCGATCGCACCGTCTACTACCGGACCGGGGCGTCGATCACGGGAAAACGGCTCCGCGGAAAGGCTCTCGTCGTCGGGGATTTGCCGGAGAAGCGCCAGCATCTGCTGATCCGCTCCGGCGACGAGATCCGACTCCAGCGTGACCTCGCGCCCTCACCCGCGACCAGGGTCGGACCACATCGGATCGGATGCGAACTCGGGAACGCCTTCGACGATGTCGAACCGGGGCACCGGGTGCTGTTCGACGACGGGAAGATCGCCGGACGCGTGCGCGAGAGGTTCGACGACGAGATCGTCGTCGACATCGAACGCGCCGGCCCGAAGGGCACCAAACTGCGAGCCGAGAAGGGCGTCAACCTCCCGGACACCACTCTCCACATCCCCGCGCTGACACCGGAGGACCGCGCAGCTCTCGAGTTCGTGGCGACGCACGCGGACATGGTCAACTTCTCGTTCGTCCGGTCGCCGGAGGATGTCGCCGACCTCATCGCCGAACTCGAGCGCCTCGACGCCCGGAACGTCGGGATCGTGCTCAAGGTCGAGACCCGCGCCGCGTTCGAATCGCTGCCGCAGATGCTCTTCGAGGCGATGCGATGGGATGCGGTCGGCGTGATGATCGCGCGAGGGGACCTCGCCGTGGAGGTCGGGTTCGGCCGGCTGGCCGAGGTGCAGTAGGAGATCCTGTGGCTCTGCGAGGCCGCGCACATTCCGGTCATCTGGGCCACGCAGGTTCTCGACGGCCTGGCGAAGAAGGGTGTTCCGTCTCGTGCTGAGGTCACCGACGCCGCGATGAGCCGCCGTGCCGAGGGGGTCATGTTGAACAAAGGTCCGTACATCGTCGAGGCCATCGAGGCGCTCACCTCGATCCTCGACCGGATGGGCGGCCACGTCGAGAAGAAACGGTCGCTGCTGCGTCCGCTCACCTCGTTCGACATCAGCCCGCGCTGACCCACTGCTGCTCGAGTAGACCCGAGCTTGCGAAGGGCGTATCGGAAGGGCATGTCGGGGTCGGCGGTGTCGGTGGACGGTGGGACAATCGGCGGGTGAGGTTCTACCGGGATGAGGCCGTCGTGCTCCGCCAGCACAAGCTGGGCGAAGCCGACCGCATCATCACCCTGCTGACCGCGGAGCACGGGCTCGTGCGCGCGGTCGCCAAGGGGGTGCGCCGGACACGGTCGAAGTTCGGCGCCCGTCTCGAACCCTTCGCCCACATCGACGTGCATCTGTACCCGGGGCGCAGCCTCGACGTCGTCACCCAGGTGCACAGCCTGCACGCCCTCACCGACGCGATCGTCGCCGACTACGGGCGCTACACGACGGCCTGCGCGGTCCTCGAGACCGCCGAGCGGCTGGCGGGTGAGGAACGCGCACCCACCCGCCAGCTGCACCGCCTCACGGTGGGTGCGTTGCAGGCGCTGGCCGAGGACCGTCGGCCGCGGGAACTGATCCTCGACGCCTACCTGCTGCGCGCCATGTACAGCGCCGGCTGGATGCCCGCGCTGGAGGAATGTGCGCGCTGCGCCAACCCCGGTCCGCACCGGGCCTTCCACGTCGCCGCCGGCGGGGCGGTGTGCCTGCACTGCCGGCCACCCGGCTCGGCCACCCCGTCGCCCGGCGTGCTCGACCTCATGGACGCGCTGTTCCGCGGTCAGTGGGAACACGTGGAGGAGTCGTCGAACTCCCTGCGCCGCCAGGCCAGCGGCCTCACCGCCGCGCATCTGCAATGGCATCTCGAACGTCAGCTCCGAACCCTGCCGCTCATCGAACGCACGGCGCCTCATAGGCTGATGGAAACGGGTGTCGAACCAGTGGCGGACGACGGGGTGAGGAGAGTCGACGATGGCGTTGCGGCCGGGTAGTTCGTCGAAGGGACGCAAGCCGACGAGCCCACGTACGGAGGTTCGTGCCCCGGATCCCCATCCCAGCGGTGCTCGGCCCCCGGCCATTCCCGCCCAGTTCGTGCCCAAACACGTGGCTCTGGTGATGGACGGCAACGGGCGCTGGGCCACCGACCGCGGACTGCCGCGAACCGAAGGACACAAGCGCGGTGAGGCCGTCCTGATGGACACCGTCTGCGGCTGCATCGAATTGGGCGTCGGATGGCTGTCGGCCTACGCCTTCTCGACCGAGAACTGGTCGCGCAGCCCCGAAGAGGTGCGTTTTCTGATGGGCTTCAACCGCGACGTCATCCGCCGGCGCCGCGACGAGATGCACGAGATGGGCGTTCGTGTCCGCTGGGCGGGTCGCCGACCCCGACTGTGGCGCAGCGTCATCCGCGAACTCGAGATCGCCGAGGAACTGACCAAGGACAACACCGTGATGACGCTGACGATGTGCGTCAACTACGGTGGCCGCGCCGAGATCGCCGACGCCGCCCGTGAGATCGCCCGTCGCGCCGCACGTGGCGAGATCGATCCCGAGCGCATCACCGAGTCGACCTTCGCGCGTTACCTCGACGAGCCCGACATGCCCGACGTCGACCTGTTCCTGCGTCCGTCGGGTGAACAGCGCATCTCGAACTTCCTGCTGTGGCAGTCGGCCTACGCCGAGATGGTCTACCAGGAGAAGCTGTTCCCCGACTTCGACCGCCGCGACCTGTGGGACGCGTGCCTCGAGTACGCCTCCCGCGACCGTCGCTTCGGTGGGGTGAACCCGTCGTGACCGATGCCGCCGCACTGCTCGAACGTACCGCCGTCATCGTGGCCGAGCTCGGTCCCGTCGACCGACCCGACGCGGAATCGGTTGTGGTGCAGGTCGGTCCGACGCGTGCATCGATCCGGGTGCTGACGCTGTCGGACGGCCTCGACGTCCTCGCCGTGACCCAGATGGTGGCCATGGACCTGCCCAACACCCCGACCCTGCGCGACGACGTGGAGGCCTTCGGCGCTCAGTTGAGCTTCGGGAGTCTGCGTCGGTCCGATCCGGCCGGTGTCACGACAGACGTGTTGCAGTACTACACATTTCCAGCGGGCCGACTCGACGACCTGCCGCTGCTGACGGTCCTGCACATCGTACTCGCCGCCGGGGTCGACGCCGCCGAGCGACTGGTGGCGACGTAGCACTTCCGGACTGAGGTCGCTCCACGCTGCGTCAGTTGCGCTGGCACCCTTGGCAGTTCGCGCACAGGCCGAAGACCTCGACCGTGTGATTGATGTCGGTGAAGCCGTGTTCGGCGGCGATGGTCGCGGCCCACTTCTCGACCGGGTCGGCCTGCACCTCGACGGTGGTTCCGCAGTTGCGGCACACCAGGTGATGGTGGTGTCCCGACGAGCAGTGGCGGTACCGGGTTTCGCCGGACCCGTCCCACAGGACGTCGATCTGACCGGCCTGGCTCAGGGCCTGCAGGTTGCGATACACGGTGGTCAGGCCGATGGACTCGCCTCGGCCCTTGAGGATCTCGTGGAGTTCCTGGGCCGAGCAGAAGTCGTCGGTGCCGGCGAGGGCGTCGGCGATGGCCGCGCGCTGGCGCGTCGAACGGACTCCGGTGACCGGCTGCGGGCCGGATGCCTCGACGCCGGTCATTCGGACACCACCGACGGGCCGCGGTTGGTCTCGTTCGCGTGGACCAGTGCGTCGACGACGATGTGGGCGACGTGGTCGTCGAGCAGTTCGTAGGTGATCTCGCGACCGTTGCGATGGCCGCGGACGACGCCGGCGTCCTTGAGGACGCGAAGGTGCTGGCTGACGAGCGGCTGGCTCAGACCGAGGTGGCCGACGAGTTCGTGCACACACTGGACGCGCTCACGCAGAGAGAGCACGATCGCGACGCGGGTGGGGGAGGCGAGAGCCCGCAACAGATCGGCGGCGGCTTCCCGTGCGGCGGCGTCGGAGTCGTCGGCCGGTCCGGACGCGCCGAACTGCCCGGATCCCTTGATGGGTTCAGCCGACATGTCACTCCTCCCGGAACGCTCGCGTCACAGCACTGCCGCCATTCTAACGGAAATGGTTTTCAATCAGTGACGGCGGAGTCAGCCTTCGGTCCGTTGCCGCCGTTCGACCGACGGAACGCCGTCGGGACCGTTCGTCGCGAGCGCGTAGGCGGCCACCGCGTGGGCGACCGCGGCGGCGTTGACGGCCAGCAGATCGGTGTTGATGTTGTCGATCGTGTCGCGGGGGCTGTGATAGTTCGGATCGAAGGCCACCCCGGCCTCTCCGCCCCACATCTCGGCTTCCTTCTCGCTCTTCTTCCGCTCGGCCCCGGTTGCCACGCCGCCGGCCGGAATACCGACCGCGATGAACGGACCGTAGTCGGATCGACCGTCGAAATCGGCCGCGCCCAGCTGGATTCCCCGGTCGGCGTAGAACTTCGCGAAGACGCGTTCGATGCCGTCGGAACCGGCCGGACCCGCCGCGGCGCCCTTGCGTTCGGAGTCGTCGCCGTCGTAGGTGAAGTACCCGCCGTTGGGGGAGGCGAGCATGTCGAAGTTCAGATACAGCGCGAGGGCGCGTCGTCCGGCGGCGTCGAGACCGCCGACGTACTCGCGGGAGCCGACCAGACCGTCCTCCTCGCCGCCCCAGAACGCGAAGCGCATCCGGTGGGGGACCCGGGGTGACGACCCGAGGCGCAACGCCGTCTCGAGGACCGCCGAACTGCCGCTCGCGTTGTCGTTCATGCCTGGTCCTTCGACGACGCTGTCGAGGTGGGCGCCCGCCATCACGACGTCGTCGGGCGTCCCGGTGCGGGTCTCGGCGATGATGTTGCGGGTCGTGATCGGGGTGGTCTCCGCGTCGACCTCCAGCCGCAGTTGCTCGGCCTCGCGCACCTGGTCGGCGTCGTCGCGTGCCACTGCGAGAACGGGTATGTCCGGCACGTCTTCGGTGCCGAGGGTCAACCCGAACGGCGGCCCGTCCTCGTTGTTCACGATGACGACTCCGACCGCTCCCGCCGACTGAGCGTGGCGGGCCTTGTCCGTGAAGGTGCAGTCACCACGGGTGATCACCGCGAAGGCCCCGCGCGCGTCGGCCGGGAAGTCGGCGGGTGCGCACCCCGCAGCGGCGACGGTCACCGGTTTCGCGGTGACCGGCTCGCGGGTCCCGACCGAGTACTCGAGCACGTGTCCCTTCACGTCGCGGCCGTCGGCGGAGAACTTCACCGACTCGAGGTCGTAGCGCTTGTAGCTGAACTCCGGCGTCGTGACCTCGAACCCGGCGCCGCGCAGTAGTCCGGCTACGTAGTCGACCGAGGCGTCGTAGCCGGGGGTACCCGACGCGCGGGTCCCGCCGTGGTTGTCCGCGATCTGCTGGAAGGCTCGGACGTGCCCCATGACGCGGTCGAGGGTGACCGCGTCGGCCAGACCGGCCGGGGTGACGTCGGTGACCGGTGGCCCGACGGACGGCGTTGAGACCGGGGCCGAGGACGCACTGCGCCTGGGACTCTCCGGTCCGGCGCCGCCGCAGCCGGCGATGGTGACGGCCACGACGATCACCGCCACCAGACGAAGCCCGGCGGACCGACCGGGCCGGTTCCGGTGTCGAGGCGGTGACTTGCTGTGCGCGCTGGGCGCGCACTGATCCGGCCGGGTCACCTTCTGAGCTTCACACCCGGGTTCTCAGGCGTCCCCGGCGCCCTGTCGCATGGCGGTCAGCGCGTCGCGGAGCCGTTTGACGTCTTTCGGAGTACTGCCGGTCATCCCGAAATCGACGCCGGTCAGGCCGCGCGTGGCAGCGGCTACGATCTTTCGGCCCTGGGGGGTGATCGTCACGCAGGTGGCACGACGGTCGGTGGGGTGGGGGCTGCGCTCGAGGAGCTTGCGAGCCTCCAGTCGGTCGGTCGCCAGCGTCGCGGTGGTTGCGTGCACCATGAGGTTGCGCGCCAGGCTGGAGATCAGACGGGTGCCGTGTTCGGATAGTTGCAGTGTCATCAGGAGCAGATAGTCGGTCATGTTGAGACCGTGCTTCTTCAGCTCGGTTTCGACCTCGTCGGCGACGATGCGCTGGTAACGCAGCAAGGAAGTCAGCGTCAGGAAGCGCTGCTCGTCCCCGTCGAGCTTCTGCTGTTCCCAATAGTGGCGTGCCCAATCCACCGGGTCGGTGATCGTGTCCGGCGTCTTCTGCGTGCTCGTCACTGCTCTGCCTCCTGTGGCCTGGTCTCCGCTGTCGGCCGAAAATGAAAGTCTACGCCTTGAGTATCGGAACAGCACAGTGGACGGGTCTGTGTGATCGCGGGAGACGCGACACTCTCGGAGACCCGACCTCCGCGAGGATCGTACGTCGCAGGACCGCGGAATGTCGGGGCCGGCCCGGTCTGCCGGTCACGCCTGGGTGCGATGATCACGATGGGACACGCTGCCGGGCGCCGAGTTCGGTGACGTCGGATGCTTCCCCGGCGGAGAGTCTGCGCATCGCCCGCTTGTCCAGCTTGCCCACCGCCGTGCGCGGCAGCGAGTCGGTGAGATACACCTTTCGCGGGATCTTGTAGCCGGCCAACCGGGTTCGGGCGTGGCGCTCGATCTCCGCCATGCTCAGGGGGTCGCTGGGATCGGCCGGGACGATAAGGGCTGCAAGACTTTCGCCCATCTCCTCATCGGGAACCCCGAAACATGCGACGTCGGCGACGGCCGGATGGTCGGCCAGTACCTGCTCGACTTCGGCAGGGTAGATGTTGACACCCCCGGACACCACCGTGTCCGAGAGTCGGTCGGTGATCCAGACGTAGCCGTCGGCGTCCATGTGCCCGGTCTCGCCGAGGGTGAAGCGCTCCCCGCTGCGCGTTCCGTCGGTGTAGTTGATGCCGTGACCGCTGGTGTCCAGAAACCACAGTGGCCCTTCGGTTCCCGGCGGTGCGGGCCGGCCGTCGGTGCCGGCGACGAACGCTTCGAACGGTGGAACCGCACGGCCCACGGACCCGGGACGTTCGAGCCACTCGGTAGCGCTGATCATGCAGGTGGTGCCGACTTCGCTGGCACCGTAACTCTCCCAGACGATGTCACCGAACCATTCGATAACGGCGCGCTTCACCGGGAGGGGGCACTTCGCGCCGACCTGCAGGACGTGTCGGAGCGAGGCGAGGTCCGCGGCGGCACGACGCTCATCCGGGAGGGCGAGTAGGCGCTGGAAGTGTGTCGGAACCATGATGGTCGAGCCGATCCGGTCGCGTTCGAGGGCGGTCAGTACCGACTCGGCCCGGAACTTGCCGGTGACGGTGACAGGTGTGCCACCCGCGAACAGGCGTGTGCCGGTCAGCGGGCCGGAGTGGTACAGCGGGCCGACCACGAGGTGTCTTCCGAATTGCACCATGTGGTTCCGGCCGAGTCCATCGAGGTGTTCGGCGATGTTGTCGCCGCCGACCCAGGACGTGAACGGCAGTTCGACGCCCTTCGGGCGACCGGTGGTTCCCGACGTGTAGACCAGCGTCCGTCTCGGTGGCATGTCGGTCGGCGGCTCGTCCATACCGTCGCACCAGTCGGACCACGGCCTCACCCCGGCCGGGTGGTCGGCGTCGCCGCCCCACGCGACCACCGTGCGGATCCCGGCGAGACGGGCCGCTTCGGCCGCAACGTGGACTGTCTGCTGGTCGCACAGGATCACTTCCGCCTGTGAATCCTCCAGTATGTGCGCCGTCTCCGTGGCCGTCAGGTGTGAATTCACCGCCACCGCAGACGCGCCACCGAGGATGCACGAGACGTGGGCCAGGAGGGTCTGTGCCGAGTTCGATGCGATGACCGCGACCCGACGCAGCGGACCCAGTTCCGCGCGCGCCAGTGCATTCACCGCCGGCCGCAGCCGCCGGTCGACCTCTGCCCAGGTCAGGGACTCGTCGTCGTCGCGTAGGGCGATCTCGGTGGGTCGTTTCCGGGCGAGCCGACCCGCGAAGGTCACGGCGTCACCGCGGGCGGTCCGGCCACCGATGGCTGGGTTCGGCTACGCGGCGTCATCGCGCTGCACGAACTCGATGGTGTTGCCATCGGGGTCGGTCACGAAGGCGATCCATGTGCCCGACTCGACCTCGAAGGGCTCCTTGAGGACCGACGCGATTCCCGACTCCCGGCAGTCGGCGAGCAGTTCGGCGAGATCGTCCACCGAGATGGTGAGGTAGCGAATCCCGGTGCTCGCGCCGATGCCGCCGACAGCCGCGGTCGAGGCGGGTGCGGTGTCGTACACCAGCATCTTGAGGAGGGCGTCGCCGAGTTGGAAACGGGTGATCGAGACGCCGCCCATGCGAATCCGATCGAGCTCGGGGAGGCCGAGTACGTCGCGGTAGAAGCAGGTCATCTCATCGATGTTCATGGTCACGATGCCGAGATCGACGACTGGTTTGGACAAGGCGGCGGCCATGAATTCCTCTGCTTCCATGAGGTCTGGACTGATCAGTCATACTCCAGTCTACAATAGTAGAGGTATAGAGTACTAGTGGATGCTCGGGAAGCCGTCGGCGGGAGCATCGACCCGCACCCCAAATCGCACGACGGTGTCGTCGAGTCCGTTGTGGCAAGGAGATGTTGATGATGAGAACACGCTTCACCGAGACCTTCGGGATCGATCATCCGATCGTGTGCGGCGGGATGACCGCCGTCGGAAGGGCGGGCCTCATTGCGGCCGTCGCCGATGCCGGTGCTCTCGGCTTCCTGACGGCGCTGACGCAGCCGACCCCCGAGGATCTCGCCATCGAGATCGGCCGGGTTCGCGAGTTGACCGACAAGCCCTTCGGCGTGAACCTCACCATCCTGCCCACGGTGAATCCGGTCCCGTACGACGAGTACCGCGACGCCATCATCGACGGCGGGGTCAAGATCGTGGAGACGGCCGGGGCCAATCCCGAACCGCACATGCCAGCCTTCAAGGCCGCCGGCGTCAAGGTGATCCACAAGGCTGTTGCCGTCCGGCATGCGCTGAAAGCCGAACGTCTCGGGGTCGATGCGATCAGCATCGACGGCTTCGAGTGCGCCGGACACCCCGGCGAGGACGATGTTCCGGGACTGATACTCATCAACGCGGCCGCACGGAAGCTCTCCATTCCGATCATCGCATCCGGCGGCTTCGCCGACGGTGCCGGCCTGGTCGCGGCGCTCGCGCTGGGTGCGGACGCCGTCAACATGGGCACGCGGTTCGTCGCAACCACCGAATCGCCGGTGCATGACAATGTCAAGCAGCAGATCGTCGCCAACGACGAGCGTTCAACCGTCGTCGTTTTCAGGGAGTTCCGCAACACTGCGCGGGTCGCGCGCAACGCGGTCTCGGAAGAGATCGCCGAGATCTCGGCGCGTCCGGGGGCGACGTTCGCCGACGTCGCGCACCTCGCGTCCGGTGAGCGTGGTCGCCGCGAGGTGCTCGACGCCGGGAACATGGATGGCGGGATGTGGTGGGCCGGACAGGCTCAGGGGCTCATCGACGAGGTGCTGTCCTGTCGTGAGGTCGTCGACTCGATCGTGTCGGAGGCCGAGTCGATCATCGGTGACCGTCTGCCGAAGCTGCTGGGATGACCCGGTGGGTCCCGAGGTGATCATGCTGGAGACTTGCTGATCGGCCGTCGGACCGCTCATCACATGACCGCCGCCGGAAGGCTCTTCGCCGGCGGCGGTCACCTGATGTCGTCAGGCTCTCACTTCACGCCTGCGAGGCCGCCGGTGAGCACCTCCTTGTCGTGGCGTCCTCGCATCCGGAAGCCGACAGAGCTCGCGTCGGGACGCCACAGGTCGACGGTGAGCGTGTCGCCGGGCCAGACCGGTCCGGCGAACCGTGCCGACATCGACGTCAGGGTTGCGTCGGGCCCGGCCACGTCCAGAACCGCGCGGCCGGCGAAGCCAAAGGTGCACAGGCCGTGCAAGATCGGCTGGTCCATGCCGGCGCGGGCCGCGAACGCCGGATCCGAGTGCAATGGGTTGTAGTCGCCGGAGAGTCGATAGATCAGCGCCTGATCAGGTCGCGTCTCGTAGGTGAGCGTGGTGATGAGGTCGGGATCGGTGGGGGCCTCGGTGGTCGCCGAGTTCGACCCGGCGAGACCGCGTTCGCCGCCCCAGCCTCCGACGTCGCGAATGAACAGACCGGCTGAGCTGCGCCACAGCGCACGGCCGTCGGTGCCGGTTCCGGTGGTCTGGGCGACAATGAGTGCCGCTTTGCCCTTGTCCCACATCTCGGTGATCTCGGTGACGGCCTGCGCTTCGCCTTCGACGGGGATCTCGTCGAGGATCTCCACTCGCTGTTCGGCGTGCAGCAGTTTCGTCCAGTCGAACCGACCGGCCTTCTTGAGCACGCTGAAGTCGACTCCGAGGGTCACCGGCATGGTCGGCACCATCTGCTGCTCGACACCCTTGGTGTTGTTGGTGGTGAACTGCAGGTCGTCGGTACCGGCGCCCACACCCAGCGCGTACAGCATGCAATCGCGCGAGGTCCACCGGACGGTTCTGGGCTCGCTCGTGGCTCCCAGCGCGTTCGGATCGAAGGGTTGCGACTGCGACATGGCGTCTCCTGATTCGCGGTTGTGGTCGAGATGGTCGTGTAGTAAATACTCTAGTACTATACAGTTTAGTCGGCCAGGTTTTCCTGACCTGGCATCCATCCCTCGAAAGGCGCGAGATGACGCAGACGATTCCGGCGGTCGACTACCTGGTGCTGGGAGACCAACCGCATCTGGTCGCGAACGCATGTGTGCAGTGCGGAGCCCTCTACTTCGACCGTCGCAACGCGTGCGCCAAGTGCTTTGCCACGGACTTCGAGTCCCGGCCGCTCGCCACCGAAGGCGTCCTTCGCGCGTACACGATCGTCCAGCGCGGTGCGAAGAACGGTCCGTTCACCTCTGCGGTGGTCGAGCTGACCGGCGGGGGTGTCGTCAAGGCGAATCTGCTGGGCGTCACCGAGGCCGACGGCATCCGGCCGGAGATGAAGGTCCGGTTGGCGACTTTCGAGGCAGGTACCGATGACGACGGAACCGTCGCCGTCGCTTTCGGATTTGAACCGATCGGAGCATGAGCATGAGTGACAACGTCTGGATCATCGGCACGTCGATGACGAAGTTCGGTCGATTCGCCGACCAGGATCTGCTCGACCTGGCGGCCACCGCGTCGCTCGACGCGCTGGCTGACTCCGGTCAGACCATGGCCGACATGGGAATGCTGGCCCTGGGCAACGTCTACGAGGCGAACTCCCACAACGGCCAGCGTCTGCAGAAGCAGATCGGTCAGACCGGCATCCCCGTCTACAACGTCGTCAACGCGTGTGCCACCGGGGCGACCGCGGTCCGCGTGGCGATGATGGGCATCAAGGCCGGCGAGTGCGACATGGCGCTGGCCGTCGGTGTCGAGAAGATGGGCAAGATGGGCATGCTCGGCGGTGCTGCCCGCAAGGCGGGGGAGAAGAAGATCTTCACTCCCAAGGGCCGCTACGGAGCAGTGGTGAAGACCGAGGGCCTCCTCGGTACCGGTCTGATGCCGGGTGTCTTCGCGCAGGCGGGCACCGAGTACGCGCTCGCCCACGGCGTCACCGCCGAACAGTTCGCGAAGGTCGCGGTGAAGAACCACCTCCACTCGACCCTGAACCCGTTGGCGCAGTACCGAAAAGAGTTCACCCTCGACGAAGTCATGGGCGCCGAGGTCATCAGCCATCCCAACACGCTGCCGATGTGTTGCCCGACCGGTGACGGTGCCGCTGCGGTCGTGTTGGTCTCCGATGCCAAGCTCAAGACCCTCGACCCCGACGTCCGACGCCGCGCGGTCAAGATCAGTGCCTCCGTGATGACCTCGGATCCGTGGGTCGACGGCGGCCAGGTGCAGCCCGACGTCAACACCCTGACCAGGCTCGCGGCCGACCAGGCCTACGAGATCGCCGGCATCGGCCCCGATGATCTCGATCTCGTCGAGCTACACGACTGCTTCGCCACCGCAGAGCTGATCCACTACGACAACCTCCGACTGTGTGAACCGGGTGGCGCGGGCGACTTCATCGACTCCGGCGCCCCGATGCGGGATGGCCGGATACCGGTGAACGTGTCCGGCGGTCTGTTGTCCAAGGGGCACCCCATCGGGGCCACCGGCATCGCGAATCTGTACGAGGTCGCAACCCATCTGCGCGGTGAGGCCGGCGACCGCCAGATCGAGGGCGCCAAGGTCGGCCTGACCCACGTCATCGGCCTGGCATCGGCATGCGCCATCCACGTGCTGGAAGCCCCGGCGGCATGACTCCCGCGACCGTGACCGCCGAAGCCGAGAAGGAGCGCTGATGTCCGGACCGCTCACCGGTGTACGGGTGCTCGAGATCGCCAGTGCGGCACCAGCTCCGTTCGCCTGCATGATGCTGGCCGATCTGGGTGCCGACGTGGTCACTGTGGACCGGCCGGCCAAACCCGGCCGCACCCCGCGGCGGCCCAACGATCCGCTGGTGCGGTCGCGCCGCTCAGTCGTCGCCGACCTCAAGAACCCGGCAGGTGTCGCGACCGTGCGTCGCCTGGCCGCGAACGCCGATGTCCTGGTGGAGGGTTTCCGTCCGGGCGTGATGGAACGCCTGGGACTCGGGCCCGACGATCTCGCCGTCGTCAATCCCGGTCTGATCTTCGCCCGGATGACCGGTTACGGCCAGGAGGGCCCGCTGTCTGCTCGTGCCGGCCATGACATCAACTACATCGCGGTCGCCGGGGCGCTCGAGCCGATCGGGCGAGCCGGTGAACGGCCGCTGCCCCCGCTCAATCTCATCGGCGACTTCGGCGGTGGCGGAATGCTCTTGGCGGTCGGCATTCTCGCCGCACTCCACGAGCGGTCGACTTCCGGTCGGGGACAGGTGGTGGATGCGGCGATGGTCGACGGCGCGGCGTTGCTCACCTCGTTCGTCCACGGGGTGCGGGCGGACGGCCACTGGTCCGACGAGCGGGGTACCAATCTCCTCGACGGAGGTGCCCCGTTCTACGACACCTACCTGACCGCGGACGGCCGCTACATGGCGGTCGGCGCCCTGGAGCGTCGCTTCTATCAGCAACTGCTCACGGGGCTGGATCTCGACGACGATCCGGGCTTGCCGGGCCAGATGGACCGCGACGGCTGGCCGGAGCTGCGCTCTCGGTTCGCTGCCGCATTCGCGACGCGCACCCGCCGGGAATGGACCGAGATCTTCGCCGACCTCGACGCCTGCGTGTCTCCGGTACTCGCGCCGGGAGAGGCGCCCGACGGTGAACATGCCGTTGCACGAACGGGATTCATCGATGTCGGCGGGGTTCGCCAACCTGCCCCGGCACCGCGATTCTCGCGGACGCCTGCCGCGACACCGTCCGCGCCCCGCCTGCCCGGCGAGGACACCGAACAAGTGTTGGCGGACTGGGATGCCGGGGGTCTCGCCGGGGGAATCCTCACCGAGAACGAGGTTGCTGCACCATGACCACCGCAGAGTTGCTGACGGTCCCGAACACCGTCGACGAGGCCCGTACCGGCTTCCGTTCCTGGCTCGACGACAACCGGGAATCCCTGGCGGAGTTCCGCGAAACCGGCGGCGAGCTCACCGAGGTCTTCGAACGGCTCGGCCGACTGCAGCGGATGCTGTACGACGCGGGCTGGATCCGCCTGGGCTGGCTTGAGTCGGCCGGTGGTCTCGGTGGCCGGCCGATCCTGCGCGCCATCATCAGCGAGGAGCTCGCAGCCGCGGGCTACCCGCCGCCGTTCTCCTTCGCCACCCAGGAGGTGCTCGGACCCGCCGTCGCCGAGTTCGCATCCACCGAGCTGGCGGCGACGGTCCTCCCGCGATTGCTGCGCGGAGAAGAGACGTGGTGCCAGGGCTTCTCGGAGCCCGGAGCGGGAAGCGACCTCGCGTCGTTACGCCTCAAGGCCGTCCGGGCCGATGGCGGCTGGCGGGTGTCGGGCGAGAAGATCTGGACGAGCTGGGCACAGCTCGCCGACCGCTGTCTGCTGTTGGCACGGACCGGCTCCCTGGACTCGGGCCACCGGGGCATCTCGGCGTTCCTGCTGGACATGGACACGCCGGGAATCACGGTGAGCCAGTTGCGGAGTATGAACGGTGACGACGAGTTCTGTTCACTGTTCTTCGACAACGTCTTCATCCCCGACGAGCGGGTGCTCGGGAAGGTCGACTGCGGCTGGGCCGTCGCCATGCACGTGCTCGCCGGCGAGCGGGGTGCCGCGGCCTGGCAGCGCCAGATCTGGTTACGCTCCCGACTCGACGCCCTCGCCACCGATCCGTCGGCGAACGTCGACGACGCCGTTCTCGGCGAATCGCTGGAACTGCTCGCCGCACTGAGACTCCTGTCGCGACGCACCGTGCGCCGGCTGTCGGCCGGCGAACCGGTGGGATCTACGACGTCGCTGGACAAGCTGGCCATGTCGACGGCCGAGAGATACCTCTTCGACATCGCGCTGGCCGGAAAGACCGAGGACATCGTCTTCGGCGGTCCAGCGGGCGAGAGTCCGGACATCGAGGTCGATGGGGCCATCTGGCGCAACGACTATCTCTACAGCCGGGCGTCGTCGATCTACGGAGGCGCGGCCGAGATCCAGCGCAACATCATTGCCGAACGCCTACTGGGCTTGCCCCGTTGAGGTTGGAGATTCCATGGACGACGACGACATCAGCCAGATCCGAGAAGCGCTGCTGCAGACGGTCGATGCCGACCCCGCCGCAGCACGCGAAGCGGTCACCGAGTTCGGCTGGGACGAACTGCTCGCCGATCAGGAGGACATCGCGGTAGCTACCTTGCTACCGATCTGGGGCCGGTCGCTGGCCCACGGAAGTCTGCTGACCCCGGTGATGCTCTGTGCCGGAGGTGTCGACTCCCCGACCACGACCCGGATCGTGCTGCCGCGCATCAGCTCGTCCGTCGTGCCGGGCCGATACGACGGTGAACGTGTCGTGGTGGATGGTGTGCTCTCCGCCGGAGACGGGCCCATCCTGGTGCCTGCGGCGTCCGACGGCGACATCGTGTTCGCGGTGTGCGAGACACCAGAGCTGCCGACGGGCGATCCCCTCGACCCGACCGCCGGCTGGACCCGCCTCACCGGGACATTCACTGTGACCGAGCAACTTTCGCCGAGTGGGCACACCCCATCGCAGGCGTGGCCGCTCATGGTGGCGGCGGGCCGGCGTGCCCTGACCTACGAGCTGCTCGGAGCAAGCCGCGCGATGCTCGACATGACGGTGGAACACGTCACGTCGCGGCAGCAGTTCGGTCAGGCGCTCGGTTCCTTCCAAGCGGTCAAACACCAACTCGCCGACGTGCACCTCTGGATCGAGGTCGCACAACTGGCCGCCGACGCGGCGTGGGAAGACCGCGGCGAGGCGTCGGCGGCACTGGCCAAGGCGGCCGGCACGCGTGCCTCCGCCACCGCACGCAAGGTCTGTCAGCAGCTCCTCGGCGGCATGGGTTTCACATGGGAACACGATTTCCATCGCTACCTGCGTCGAGCTCTCACGCTCGAACCGCTCCTCGGTGGAAGTGTCGATCTGCACCGTGAACTCGGTGCCGCCCTCCGCGTCGGCTCGGTCAGTCCCGCGCTGGCGCCCCTGTGACCCCTGATCCCCGAAAACTGAAAGCTGGCAACACGATTGCCGGCTTCCCCGATTGTGAGGAGAACCCATGACCGAAGCATGGATCATCGATGGCGTCCGCACGCCGCGCGGTAAGGGCAAGCCGTCGGGCGCGTTGCACGGCGTGCACCCCCAGGAGCTCCTCGGCGGGCTGCTCCGCGCACTGACCGACCGAGGACTGAACGCCGATGACGTCGCCGACGTCATCATGGGCAACGGCGAACATGCCGGAGACCACGCCAACGACGTCGCACGCTCGGCGGTCCTCACCGCCGGTTGGCCGGTGAGTGTGCCGGGCGTGACGATCAACCGGTTCTGCGGTGGTGGGCAGCAGGCGGTGATGGCTGCGGCCACCGGTGTGCTCGCCGGGTGGCAGAACGTTGCCGTCGCCGGCGGCGTCGAGTCCATGTCGCGGCACAGCTACGGTCAGCCGCTCGATGCGAACAACCCGGTTCTCCGCGAGCGCTACCCGCTCGTCCCGCAGGGGATCTCGGCGGACCTCATCGCCACGCTCGAGGGATTCAGCCGCGCCGACGTCGACGCTTTCGCGGCGCGCAGCCAGGAACTCGCGGCGACCGCGATCAAGGAGAACCGCTTCGCTCGGAGTCTGGTGCCCGTGACCGATGCCGCCGGCACCGTGCTGCTCGACGCCGATGAGCATGTCCGTCCGGGCACGACCGCGGAGTCGCTGGCGTCGCTGCCGGCCTCGTTCGCGCGTTCGGGTGCGAAACCCCGCGACGACCGCAGCCGCTCCTTCGACGACATGTGCCGCGAGGTGTACCCGGAAGTCGGCGAGATCCAGCACGTCCACCACGCCGGCAACTCCTCCGGAGTCGTCGACGGTGCTGCGGCAGTGGTGGTGGCCTCCGACGACTACGCCAAGGCACACGGCCTGACCCCGCGGGCCCGCATCGTCACCGGTGCTGTCCTCGGAGCCGAGCCCGTCATCATGCTCACTGCTCCAGGACCGGCGTCGAAGCAGTGCCTCCGCCAGGCCGGGATGAGCGTGGGCGACATCGACCTGTGGGAGATCAACGAGGCGTTCGCCGCCGTTCCTCTCAAGGTCATCAGGGATCTGGCGATCGACCCCGACCGGGTCAATGTCAACGGTGGCGCCATCGCGCTGGGGCACCCGATCGGGGCCACCGGGGCGATGCTCCTCCAGACCGTCGTCGACGAGCTCGAACGACGCGACCTCACAACAGGTTTGGTGACGATGTGCACCGGCGGGGGCATGGCGACCGCGACCATCGTCGAACGAATCTGAGACGTGCCATACCACCCGCGAGGAGAGTCATGAGTTACCGGACAGTCACCGTCGAGCGGCACGGACATGTCGCCGAGCTGCGTCTAGACCGACCCGACCGCCTCAACGCCTTCGACGACGAACTGGTCAACGAGTTGCCCGGTGTGCTGACCGACCTCGCCCGTGACACCGAGGTCCGCGCGGTGGCGTGGACCTCGACCGGACGGCATTTCTCCGCCGGCGGCGACATGGAGACGATTCTGGCCGGATACGCCGATCTGAACGTGCTGCTGCGCGGCGTCGACGACGGGCGACGGCTGTTCCGCGCCTTCGCGGACTTCCCGAAGCCGCTGGTGACGGCCGTGCAGGGCAGCAGCTTCGGGGTCGCGACCAGTCTGGTCTTCACCTCGGACGCCGTGGTCGTCGCGCCGAAGACGAAGCTGTCCGACCCACATGTCCACATGGGGCTGGTGGCCGGTGACGGGGGAGCGGTGACATGGCCGCTGAGTGCGGGCCTGGCCCGGGCGAAGCGGAAGCTGCTCTGGGGCGAGCCCCTCACGGGACCGGAGGCGGTCGAGCTGGGCCTCGCCACCGACCTCGTCGAGTCCGACGAGCAGCTGCGTCCCCGGGCGTTGGAACTGGCCGGTCAGGTCGGGAGTCTGCCGCCGATCGCCACCCAGCTGACCAAGCGGGCGTTGAACAGGGTCCTGTCCCAGCAGACCGATCAGGTGCTGGACGCGGGCTTCTATCTCGAGGCGTTGTCGAACCGCAGCGATGACGTCGTCGAAGCGGTGAACTCCTTCAAGGAGAAGCGCCCCGGGAACTGGTCGGGAACCTGACTCCGGGCAGAAACGGGCGCGCCGAGCCCAATAGATCTAGTAATAAATACTCTAGTAATCTACTATTGAGTTAGCGCCGGAATGGTGCGGGAGAGTGAGGGAGCATGAGCGCCGAGACCGTTCGGGACCTGGTGTGGGGCGAGGAGGTCGTCGAGGCTGCCTACGCCGGTCATCCGGGGCGTATCTATGCGAAGGCTCCCGGTTCTCTGGTGGACCTTCTGCGTACCGCCGGCCCGTGGAATGAACGCGACTTCCTGGTGCAGCGTGACATGCGAATCGGTCACACCGCGTTCCACGCGGCGATCCCGGCGGCGGCCGCATACCTTGCCGCCCTGGGTGTCTCGCGGGGCGACCGGGTGATGCTACACAGCTACAACCGTCCGGAGTTCGCGCTGGCCACCTGCGCGGTGTGGTGGCTCGGCGCGGTGCCGGTGTACGCCAACCGCTGGTGGAGTGCCGATGAGTCCCGGCATGCCATCGAGGTGTCCGCACCGGTCCTCGTGCTCACCGACACTCCTGAGCTCTTCGGCGACGTCGGTATCGTCGTGCGATCCATCGCCGACCTCACCGCCTGCTGGACGAACCCGGTGCCGCACGAGCCCACCGACGGTGTCGACCTCGACGACCCCGCCCTGATCCTGTTCACGTCGGGTAGCTCCGGTGCCCCGAAAGCCGTTGCGCTGTCGTCGCGGTCGGTGATCACCAACCAGCAGAACCTGCTGGTGCGTTCCCGTCGCCTGCCGCACAACCTCGCGCCGGACACACCGCAGCAGGTTGCTCTGGTGTGCACCCCGCTGTTCCACATCGGCGGGGTGTCCAACATCCTGACCAACCTCCTCATCGGCGGCCGAATGGTCATGACGGCCGGCAAGTTCGACGCCGGTGAGATCCTCCGACTCATCGAAGCCGAGCGGGTGCAGACCTGGGGCGGCGTCCCGACCATGGCCATCCGGCTTCTCGAGCATCCCGACTTCGACGCCCACGACCTGTCGAGCCTGCGCTCGTTCCCGCTCGGCGGCGCACCGCTGCCCCCGGCTCTGCTGGACCGGATGACCACCAAGCTGCCGCAGCTCAAGCGGCGTGGTCTGGCCAACACCTGGGGCATGACCGAGACCGGCGGCTTCATGACGGTCGCCGGCAACGCCGACCTCACCGAACGGCCCGGTACGGTCGGCCGACCGTACCCCGTCGTCGAGGTCCGCATCGACGCCCCCGACGATCGGGGCATCGGGGAGGTGCTCGTGCGTGCTCCCACGGTGATGCTCGGCTACGTCGGTCTCGACGACGGCACCGTCGACACCGAGGGTTGGCTGCACACCGGCGATCTCGGTCACCTCGATCCCGACGGCTATCTCTACCTCGACGGCCGCAGCAAGGACATCGTCATCCGGGGCGGCGAGAACATCGCCTGCGCCCACATCGAGAAGGCGATCCTCGGACATCCCTCGATCGTCGAGGCCGCCGTCTTCGGTGTGCCGCACGACGATCTCGGCGAGGAACTGGCCGCGGTGGTGACCCACCGGGCCGCAGAGCCGGTCAGCGTCGACGACCTGGTCGCGCACTGTCGTACCACGCTCGCGTACTTCGAGGTCCCCACCCACTGGCGGATCGACGACACGCCGCTCCCCACCCTCGCCGGGGAGAAGCTGAACAAGAAGGCCATCAAGGCAGACTTCATCGCCGCCGGCCTGGAAGGATGACCGATGTTCCTCAGCCCGGCTGACGAGTACTTCACCCACCAAACCGCACTGACCCACGCCATGGTGGCGACCAGTGACCCGTCGTGGCGCGAGCGCTACTGGGTCAGCTTCCAGGACACCGAATCAGGCGACACGGTCCTCACCCTCGGGCTGGGGCGGTACCCGAACCAGGATGTCATGGAGGCGTTCGCCTGCTTCTCCAGCGGCGAGCGGCAGACCAACCTACGGCTGTCCCGGACCCTGCTGCCCGACAGCCACGGCATGACCGTCGGACCCCTGTCCTGCGAGATCGTCGAACCCCTTGCGCAACTTCGGTTCACCCTGGACGACAATGATTCCGGCTTGCGTTTCGACATCACCTTCGAGGCGACCTTCGAGCCCATGCTCGAGGGAAGGTTCTTCCAGATCAGTCGCGCGCGTGCGACCTACGACGCCATCCGCTACGTCCAGCACGGCCGGGCGCGCGGCTGGATCGTCACCCCCGACGGCCGCCGTATCGAGGTGACGCCCGACCGCTGGTGGGCCGAACGCGACCACTCCTGGGGGACCCGACCGCTGCCTCGTGCCGAAGGGCAACCGCCGGGGGAGCGGCCGGAGTGGAAGATGCTGATGTTCGCACCGCTGCAACTGCCGGACCTCGCCGTGCACATGTACCTGCAGGAGTCGCGTCCGGGGGAACCGGTTCATTTGTCGGCGAGTGCGATTCGCCCACCCGGCGACAACCGGGAACTACCGCCGATCGTCGCCGTCGAGCACGACCTCAAGTGGGCGGAAGACGCCGCGGCGCCGACCCTGCTCGGCGGACGCGTTGTCCTGACCCTGCTCGGTGGCGAGACCACCGAGCTCGAGATCACCGCGTGCAAGGGGCGGGCTCACCTGCGCGGCGGCGGCTATGAGGGCTGGAACGGCTGGCGGCAGGGTCAGTGGCGCGGAGAACTCACCGCCGAGCACGACGAGTGGGACCTCACCGACCGCGACAACTTCTACCGTTACGCGAAAGCGGGATCGGATCACCTCGTCGAGGTGCGTCACGGCGACGACGTCGGTTACGGCGTCATCGAATACATGGTGCTGCCCGGGTACGGCCGCTACGAGGAGGCACTGCCTCCGCCGCGCGCATCACGGTCGGATTCGCGATGACCGGACTGCGTCCGGGGCTGCTCGAACTCCTCGACGGCACCGGGTTCACCGACGCCGACGACCCGGTCCGCCTCGGCGGTGGCAGTTCTCAGGAGAACTGGGCCTTCGAGGCGATCGCCGCAGATGGTCGCCGTCGCCCGCTGTTGCTGCGACGTGCGCCGCAGAGCGGAGTCGTCGACACCGAACGCGACGTCGAGTACGACCTGCTCCGCCGACTGGCGGGCACCGGGCTGCCCGTCGCCGCCGTCCACGCGCTCGATCCCGACGGCTCACTGATGGGACGTCCGGCGATGGTCGTGGACCGTCTCGTCGGCCGCGCCGACCGCGCGGTGCTGCGCGACCGTGATCCGTTGCGGCTCGGATCTTCCGGACGACTCGCTCTCGCCGAAGCGCTGGCAGATCTGTTGGGTAGGGTGCACCGGCTGGACCCGGTAGCGCTGGGCATACCCGGCATCCTGGAATCGCCCGACGATCCCGGGCGCACTGAACTCGATCGGTGGGAGGCCGAGCTCGACGGCGTCGAACTCGGACCACACCCGGCACTCCGCGAGACGATCGCCTGGCTGCGCGCACACCTGCCGGCTCCGTCGCCGATTCGACTGGTCCACGGCGACTTCCGGCCCGCCAACGTCCTCATCCACGGGTGCGCCATCAGTGGGCTCCTCGACTGGGAACTGGCCCACCTGGGCGACCCGCACGACGACCTCGGCTGGTACACGTGCTCGGTCTACCGGAACGAGCACTTCGTCGACGACCGCTGGGGACTCGACGATTTCCTACAGCGGTGGTCGCAGACCTCCGGGCTGGAGGTGGACCGCGAACGGCTGCACTTCTGGCAGGTCATGACCGCGCTCCGGTTGGCCGTCATCGCACTGACCGGTGTGAAGGCATTCTGCGACGGTGCGACCGACCGTCCGGCCGGACCCACTCGCCGGATCGAGCTGATCGCGCTGCGCGAGACCGGACTGCTCGACGGTTCCGGACATCGGTCAGGAGGACGGTCATGAGACCGCGACCATCAGAGATCATCGCCGGCATCCGTACGGTTCTGAAAGATACGGCCGCCCCCTCGTGCAGCGGCGAACATGCGCGCGCACGTCTCGACGAGATCCGCGCGGTACTGGCGCAGGTCGACTGGGACAACGCAGGATTCGAGCTCGCCCAGCGAACAGATCGACTCGAGGTCGCGTTGCGAGAGGCACGGCGGTGGCTCGACGACGAGCTGCCGCCGAAACCCGAGCAGCGGGAGTACGCCGCGATCGAGCAGCACTACGAGCGGCTCGCGGCGCTCGCGGCGGCGGCCTTGACCACGCTCCGTGAGGCCAGGGATCGCGGCCCGGAAGCCGACGCCGCGACGGAGGCATATCAGGGGTTGTTGCGTTCCCTGTGAGGACTACGGTCCGCCGCCCGAGGGCGTCGGTGTGGTGTCGTCACATCCATATAGTCTAGAACTAAACTATTCGATGATAGTGTAAATCTGAGGTTTCGGTGAAGGTGGTGAGATCATGACTCCGACCATTGATGAGTTCGTCGGTGAGGCAAGGCAATTCCTCGGGGCGGTGACCAGGAAGCAGGGCGGGTCGACACCCGACGCGGCGGCCAAGTCGCGATATGCACTGTTCTCCGGTTCGACCGACGCCGAGTTGACCGCGGCGGTCGACTATCAGCGAGCGGCGTTCGACGCAGGGTTCGGCTGGATCACCGGTCCGTCGGACCTCGGTGGTTCCGGACTGTCGGGTGCCTACGAGAGGGCCTTCGCGGCCGTCGAACGCGAGTTCCCGATCCCTTCGAAGGGGCCGCTGTCGGTGAGCCTGGGCATGGTTGCCCCGACCCTCGCGCAGTTCGGTTCTCCGGAGGCGACGGTTAAGTGGCTCACAGGGTTACGGCGTGCCGACATCATCGGCTGCCAGCTGTTCAGTGAGCTCGCCGCCGGGTCAGATCTGGCTGCGGTGCGCACCAGGGCGGTGCAGGACGAGGGCAGCGGGGAGTGGACGCTCAACGGGCAGAAGGTCTGGACTTCGGGGGCGCACTACTCCGACATCGGGATCGCGCTCACCTGCACGAGCGACGGTCCACGGCACAAGAACATGACCGCCTTCGTCGTGGACATGCGGACCCCCGGCGTCGACGTGCGACCGCTGCGTCAGATCACCGGTGCGGCCGACTTCAACGAGGTGTTCCTGACCGACGTGACGCTGCCCGACTGGTGCCGTCTCGGCGAGGTCGGACAGGGCTGGTCGGTCGCCATCGCGATGCTCATGCACGAACGGAACGCCATCGGGGGATCGTCGAGCGGCGGCAGCGGCTTGTTCCGGATGGACGACCTCGCGGCCTGGATTCGGGATCTCGGTCGCCACAAGGACCCCGCGGTGATCGAGGCCTTCGCCAGGGTCTACTCGGGCGTCACCTCCGCCAAGGCGATGCGCCGCCGAGCCGACGCCAATCTCAAGGCCAACGGCGTTCCGGGTCCGGAGATGTCGCTCGGCAAGCTCGCGCTGACGGCAAATCTGCAGGCGCTCAGCGACCTCGTGACAACCGTGCTGGGTCCGCGCCTGATCGCGGACATCGGCGTACCGCGCACCTATGCCTGGTCGGAGTTCGTGCTCAGCGTGCCGGGGATGCGCATCGGCGGCGGTACCGATGAGATCCACCGCAATACGGTGGCCGAACGCTTTCTCGGTCTTCCCAAGGACAAACCGGCTCGAACCTAGTTGCCGGCAACCGATTTCGTCGCCCCGCATACGGGCGACGACTCACAAGTAAGGAAATTCGATGGGACACCTCGACGGAAAGACAGTCATCGTCACCGGCGCCGGCCGCGGCATCGGACGTGAGCATGCTCTGCTGTTCGCGGCGGAGGGCGCCAACGTGGTCGTCAACGACCTCGGTGGTTCGCAGGACGGCAGCGGCGCCGCAACCGGTCCGGCCCAGGACGTGGTCGACGAGATCGCCGCGGCGGGCGGTCGCGCCGTCGCCAACGGTGACGACGTCGCCGACTCGGCGGGCGCCAACCGGATCGTGGCCACCGCGATCGACACCTTCGGCGGCGTCGACGGACTGGTGAACAACGCGGGAATCCTGCGGGACCGCGTGCTGGTGAACATCGACGACGATGACTGGGATCTCGTACTGCGGGTGAACCTCCGCGGTACCTTCCTCATGACCCGCGAGGTCTCACGCTTCTGGCGCGAGCGGAGCAAAGCCGGCGAGCAGGTTGCCGGATCGGTGGTCAACACCAGCAGCGAATCGGGCGTCTTCGGCAACCCGGGGCAGACCAACTACTCCGCTGCCAAGGCCGCGGTCGCGAGTCTCACCCAGGTCGCCAGCAAGGAACTGGCACGCTACGGCGTGCGGGTGAATGCGATTCTGCCGCAGGCACGGACGCGGCTCACCGAGGGTGCATTCGGCGACGCTCTGGCCGGCAAGGAAGGCGAGTTCGATCGCTTCGACCCGGCCAACGTGTCACCCTTCGTCGGGTACCTGCTCGCGGCGGAGTGCCCGCTCACCGGCGAGGTCTTCCTGGTCGGCGGTTCGCGCGTGCAGCGGATCAAGCCGTGGGCCAAGGATTCGGAGTGGAAGCTCATGACCGACGGTCGGTGGACTCTCGACGCGCTGGCCAAAGCCGTCGCCGACGCCGGCATCCCCAGCGGCGGCAGCACCTGGACCGCCAACCCGGAAAAGGCGGCTGCGAAATGACCACCACCGAAACAACTCCGGCGACAACTGCGGTGTCGACGACGTCTGATGCGGTGGACAAGACCACCGAGGCCAAGATGCCCGAGGCGGTCATCACCGACGAGATGATCGCGTCGATGGAAGCCCGTGCGGGTGTCGACCTCCGGATCGACCACTCGATCAACAACGAAGAAGCCACCCGCATCGCGGTGATCAAGTTCGCCGGCGGGATCGGTGACATCAACCCGTTGTGGACCGACGCCGAGCACGCCGAACGATCCGATTACGGTGCGCCGGTGGCGCCTCCGTCCTTCGTCATCGGGTGCTTCTCCGGCATCCAGTTCGGCTGGCCCGGACTCGGCGCTTTCCACAACGCCACCCAGGCACGTTTCCACCAGCCGGTCTACTGGGGCGACACGATCACCGCGACCTGCCGATACGATGGCTTCACCGGCCCGCGTCCGAGCAAGTTCGCCGGCCGGATGGTGACCGATCACTTCGTCAACACCTACCGCAACCAGCACGGTGAGCTCGTCGCCGAGATCGACTGGCAGGTGGTTAATTTCGAGCGCGGTTCGGCGAAGTCGCGCTCGAAGTCGGCAGTGAAGGACTCGGGCAGGCCGGAACTGGTCCTACCGCATCCGTGGCAGGAGGAGGAGATCCGCGAGGTCGAGGAGCGGGTTCTCGACGAGCAGCCGCGCGGCGCTGAACCGCGCTACTGGGAGGACGTGCAGGTCGGCGACGCGATCCAGACCCTCACCAAGGGACCGATCGGCCTGACCGACGAGGTCGCCTTCATCGCCGGCGGCGGCACCCCGATCCCGCGACTCAAGGCGCACGCCGCCGCACTGGTCGACTACCAGGCGCACCCGGCGTGGTCGTTCCGCGACCAGGTCATGGGATCCAGCGAGCCGATCTACGCGGTCCACTACAACAAGGCGGCCGCCAATGCGATGGGCGTGGCCTTCCAGTACGACGTCGGCTTCCAGCGGCAGTGCTGGCAGACGCAACTGCTCACCAACTGGTGCGGTGACGACGGCTGGGTGCGCGATTGCAGTTCCGAGTACCGGGGCTTCGTTTACCTGTCCGACGTGGTCACCCTCGGCGGCGAGGTCACCGGCAAGTCGGTGGGCCAGGACGGCGAACATCTGGTGGAACTGCGCACCTTCGCACGCAACCAGCGCGGCGCCGATGTCATGCCCGGAACGGCGACGATCGCGCTGCCGACCCGCGACGCGACGTCGCCGGTCGCGCGTCGAGCCCGAACGGACTAGGGGATCGCGATGGCAATCGATGCACAGGAACGTGCGGCTCTGGCCGAGGCGGTGCGCGACGCCTCCTCGGCCGGGCCGCGCGAGTTCCTCGACGATCACGGCCGACCCCAACGGGACGGGCAACTGTGGAAGGTCCTGACCGAGCAGATGGGACTCGGCGGACTGCTCGTCCCCGAGGCTGACGGGGGCGCGGGTGCAGGGGTCGCGGAGCTGGCAGTCGTTCTCGAAAATCTCGGCGCCACACTGGCCGTGGTGCCGGCGCTGTCATCCATCGGCATCGCCGGAACGCTGCTCCGCGTCGCCGGGACCACGCAGGCCCGCGCGATGTCCGTCCGGCTCTCCGAAGACGGGCTGGCCGCGACCGTCTGCTGGCCGGACCCGGCGTCGATGCCACCCGCCGGTGTCTCGGCGACTGCTTGTCGCGCCACCGACAGTGAATCTGTCATCGTCAGCGGACGCGCCGAGTTCGTCCTCGACGGTGCGGACGCAGACGTTGTGCTGGTGCCGGTCACCATCGACGGAACCGACGCGATCGTGGCCGTCGACACGGCGGCGCCCGGCCTCACCCGAACCGCGATGACAGGTCTCGACCTCACCCGGGGAATGGCTGTCGTGGAATTCCTCGATGCACCGGGAACCCTTGTCGCCGACAATGTCTCCCTGGAGACAGCGGCGGATCTGGCGCTTGTGCTCATCGCCGCCGAACAGGTGGGCATCGCCCAGCAATGTCTCCAGGTGGCGGTCGCGTGGGCCAAGGACCGCGTGCAGTTCGACCGTCCCATCGGTCAGTTCCAGGCGATCAAACATCAGCTCGTGGATCTGCTCATGGCCACCGAACTCGCGCGTTCGGCCCTCGATGTGGCGGTCGCGGCTGCCGACGCCTATCTCGCCGCACCATCGGATGCAGTCGCGCGAGAGCTGTCGGTCGCCGCGAGCGCGGCCAAAGCCCGATGTGGTGACGCGGCGATGGTCGTCGCCGACGAGTGCCTGCACATCCTCGGCGGCATCGGGTTCACCTGGGAACACGACGCACATCTGTACCTACGGCGGGCCAAGGCGCTGGAAGTCCTGATGGGCACGCCCGCCGATCACCGGTCGCGATATGCCGTTCTACTGCTGGAGGATTCCGCCCGATGACTGATCCCACTGTCCTGCTCGAGGTCGATGACGCCGGGGTGGCCACCTTGACCTGGAACCGTCCGGACCGCAAGAACGGTCTCAACAAGGACATGGTTGACGAGGCGATCGTCGCCCTGGAACAGGTGTGGGCCGATGACCGCTGCCGCGTGCTGGTGATCACGGGCGCCGGTTCGGCGTTCTGCTCCGGTATGGATCTCGCCGAGAAGATCCTTCCCGACGAGATGACGTTCATGCGTCGGGTCGGTCACCTGTGCACGCTGATCCACGACCTACCGATCCCGGTGATCGCGAAGGTGCGTGGTGGTGCAGTCGGGTACGGCGCGAACCTCGCTCTGTGCGCGGATCTGGTGGTGGCCGGTGAGGACGCGGTCTTCGGCGAGATCTTCGCCGAGCGCGGCCTGTCGATCGACGGCGGGGGCTCGTGGTCGGTTCCCCGGCTCGTCGGGCTCGGCCGCGCAAAGGAGATCATGTTCCTCGCCTCTCGTGTGACCGGGCCCGAAGCGAGGGAGATGGGGCTGGTGAACCGCTGCGTTCCCAATGCCGACGTCGACGCCGTGGTCGGCGACTGGGCGAGGCGACTGGCCGACGGTCCCCGCCGGGCGCTGTCGGTGATCAAGCAGCAACTCAACGCGTCGTTCGAACGGTCCTTCGCCGACGCGATCGAGTCCGAGGCGGTGGGGCAGGCGTACTCGTTCCGCTCGAAGGAATCACGCGAGGGAGCTCGGGCCTTCTTCGAGAAGCGCATCCCGGACTTCCGTTCTTGCTGACGCACGGGCGACGATCCACCGCTGTGGCCGGCTCCGCAATGGAACGATGTGGGACCGATGTGTCGTGATTCACGTGCGCGCAGCGCGTGTGACCCAGCTCATAGGTAGTGACTTAGGTACTTCTGCGAATGGAAACGAGCGTCTCCCGCGACCAAGCTTGTAGGTGGCAACAAGGAGGCCTCAGGAATGAACGCAACGCAGCTAGACGTACTGGAGCGGGTCGCCATCGACGAGTTGGCGGATCGGGTGTGTGGCTCGAACGGCGCGGTGGCCCCGCCCGCCCGGCGGGAATCCATTGGCACCGACATCGGCACGATGCGCCGGCTCGTCGAACTGGGACTGGTCACCGACACTGCGGACGCTGCCTGCGGACGCCGGCACCGGATGACGCCGGCCGGGGTCGAGGCCCTGGCCTATCTTTCCTCGGTGGCCGAGTGATAAACGGCCCAGCAGTCAACCGTCGACGCCGGCGCTGACCCACCGGGCAATCTGGGTTCGGGACCGAAAACCCAGCTTGGTCAGGATGTGGTCGACGTGGGCATCGACGGTACGGGGCGAGATCGTGAGCTTGGTGGCGATCTCCCTGTTCGTCAAACCCTCCGCCACCAATGCGGCGACCTGGTTCTCGCGGCGGGTCAAGACCGACCGAGACGACGCCGTCGAGCGGGTCACGGGAGCGGCACCGGCTCTGCGGGCCAGTCGCACCGCGTCATCGAGCGGCAGGGCCCGGCCTCGGGCGACGGCAGACTCGAAAGTCTCGTCACCGAGGACCCCGCGTAACCGGTTCTCGATGGTGCTCGTGACCGTGCTGAGCGCTGCCTGCGCCAGCTTCATCTGGCTGTGACGGTGCCACACCGTGCGAGCCGCCCCAAGCAGCGTGGCCGCACGTTCGGGCTCGTCCTCGGCCGCGCAGCAACCGATCACCTCGATGCAGACCGCGACCATGCCGGGATAATCGAATGCCTCGTACAACTCGATCGCCGTGAGCATGAACGATTCTGCGGCGACGATGTCGCCCTGATGCCAGCGGAGAATTCCCAGCGGCCCCAGTGCGAGTGCTTTGACCAGATGCGCACCGTGGCGATCGGCGAACTCCAGGCCCCGGATGGCGTACTGCTCGGCCTCGTCGTCCTCGAGGATGAGCGCGTAAAGCGCCGACAGCGGCATGCAGTCGGCGACCACGCCGTCATCCGCCCGGCCCCCACCCGGTTCGACCGCCCGCTCGGCGAGCTCGAAAGCCCGGACATTGTCGTGACGCAGCGACGCCCCCAGAGCGGCCGCGAAACACGCGATGCCGGCGAACCGGCCTATCCCGAGACTTTCAGTCAGGTCGTGATGCTCGTGAAGGTAGGACTCCGCCAGCTCGACTTCGCCGACCAGGAAGCCCAGGACGCTCCCTACGACGAGCGCCTCGGCCCGCGGCTCGGCGGGCTCCACGACCTCCTCGATCGTCCGGCAGGTCCACTGGAAGCCCTCGAGTAGCGTGCCCGACTGCGACCAGTAGGGACGAAGTGCGCGCACCATCGCGGCGGCCGTCGCGGCTTCGGCTGTCTCGCTGAGGCTGAAGCTCAGGGCCTCCCGGAGATTCGCGTGTTCGGCGCGGGTGCTGCGGAACCACTCGATGTCGTCCGGGCTGCAGTAATCGGTGTACGACCGTTCGGCCAGGCGCAGGAAGTAGTCGCGATGCCGGACCCTGATCGCGGGCGCATCGCCGGAGGACTCCAGCTTGTCGAGCGCGTACTGGCGCATCGGCCCGAGCAGCCGGTAGCGTTCTCGTGTGGCATGGTCGTCGACTCGAACGATCATGGATTTGTCGAGCAACCCGATCAACTCGCGAAGCACCCCGGAGCCGGAGCCGGAGCGCAGGCAGACTCCGTCGGCGGTTTCCGCGGTGAAGCCGCCGACGAAAACGGAAAGCTGTTCCCACACCTGGCGTTCTCGCTCGGAGCACAGCTGATAGCTCCAGTCGGCAATGGATTCCACGGTGCGGTGCCGCGGCGTGCGACCCGGTTCGGCCGACGTCAGCAGCGTGCTGTCGCCGAGTCGCGCGGCGATCTCGGCGGGACCGAAGATCCTGATGTTCGCCGCCGCGAGTTCGATGGCCAGCGGCAGTCCCTCGAGCTGGCGGCAGATGTCCTCGATGGCGGCACGGTTGTCGTTCGTGATCCGGAAATCGGGCTGGGCGGCGGAGGCGCGTTCCTCGAAGAGCAACATGGCCTCGCCCAGCCCGCCGGACGATTCGACGGTCAGCGGACTCACCGGAAAGAGTTGTGCGCCTTCGACTCCCAACACGTGCCGACTCGTCGCCAGAATCTTGACGGACGGTGCGGCAGACAGAATCCGACGAACCAGGCCGGAGCAGGCGTCGATGAGGTGCTCACAGTTGTCGAGGACCAGCAGGAGTCTCTTAGTCCGCAGGTGCTCGGCGAGGAGCCCGAAGGCGTCGGCGGAATCGGTGCGAAGCCCGAACATTCCGCAGATGGTCTGGGTCAGCAGGCCGCTGTGGCGGAGGTCGGCCAGCTCGACGACCCAGACGCCGTCCGGGAAATCGCGGCGCACGCTCGCTGCGACTGCCACTCCAAGACGCGACTTGCCGACTCCGCCGACGCCGGTGAGCGTCAACAGGCGTGTGGTTCCGAGGAGCTTCCTCGCTCGGGTCAGATCGTCACGCCGACCGACAAAGCTGGTCAGTTCCACCGGCAGGTTGCCGGTCGGCCGCGAAGTCATCGGCCCAGTATCTCACTTCGCCCGATCGTCCGAGTGGAGCGTCGCGCGCCGAAAACCGGTCCGAGATCCGCGCGCAGCACGGATCGTCCGGGTCGTGGACCCGGTGGGCAGCATGCAGACTTTGTTCGCACGGTGAATAGTTTACAAATCAGATAAATGCGGCCGCGGCGCCGTCGGTCGTCCGGTTGCTGAGCCGACCCGATTCCGGCGGTTGATCGACGCCGTCGACATCGACGTCTACGACCACGGATCGAAGTGTTCTCCGAGGAGGCGTAAACACCACTGCATTCGGGAACAGAGCATGTGCTCGGTAGTCTGTAAGGGTTGCCGTGCGCGCGCCTGACCCCACCCGGTCGCACCGCGCACGAGCAGGACAGTTCAAAAGCCGAATACCTCAACCCGTGGAGAGCAGTTAACCGTGGCCGCCCAGTCCAAAGTGGAATCCGTCGTCAACCTCGCCAAGCGCAGGGGTCTGGTCTACCAGTGCGGTGAGATCTACGGCGGCACCAAGTCGGCCTGGGATTACGGCCCGCTCGGCGTCGAACTCAAGGACAACATCAAGCGGCAGTGGTGGCGGAACATGGTCATCAGCCGTGAGGACGTCGTCGGTCTCGACTCGTCGGTCATCCTGCCGCGCCAGGTCTGGGAGGCGTCGGGCCACGTCGAGGTGTTCACCGATCCGCTCGTCGAGTCGCTGCACACCCACAAGCGCTACCGCGCCGATCACCTGATCGAGGCCTACGAGGCCAAGCACGGCCACCCGCCGGAGAACGGCCTGGCCGACATCAACGACCCGGAGACCGGCCAGCCCGGCAACTGGACCGAGCCCAAGGCGTTCAGCGGTCTGATGAAGACCTTCCTCGGCCCCGTCGACGACGAAGAGGGGCTGCATTACCTCCGTCCGGAGACCGCGCAGGGCATCTTCGTGAACTTCAAGAACGTGATGACCACCGCGCGCAAGAAGCCGCCGTTCGGCATCGCGCAGATCGGCAAGAGTTTCCGCAACGAGATCACGCCGGGCAACTTCATCTTCCGCACGCGCGAGTTCGAGCAGATGGAGATGGAGTTCTTCGTCAAGCCGGGCGAAGACGAAGAGTGGCACCAGTACTGGATCGATCAGCGCTTCAACTGGTACACGAACCTGGGTATCGATCCGGAGAACCTGCGACTCTACGACCACCCCAAGGAGAAGCTGTCGCACTACTCCAAGCGGACCGTCGACGTCGAGTACAAGTTCGGTTTCGCCGGCAACCCGTGGGGCGAGCTCGAAGGCGTCGCGAACCGCACCGACTACGACCTCTCGACCCACAGCAAGCACTCCGGTGAGGACCTGTCGTTCTTCGACCAGGCCACCGGCGAGCGCTACACGCCGTACGTCATCGAGCCGGCAGCCGGTCTGACCCGTTCGCTGATGGCGTTCCTGTGCGACGCCTACACCGAGGAGGAGGTGCCGAACGCCAAGGGCGGCACCGACACCCGAACGGTGCTGCGCCTCGACCGTCGCCTCGCCCCGATCAAGGTCGCGGTCCTGCCGCTGTCGCGCAACGAGAAGCTGTCGCCGAAGGCGCGCGATCTCGCCGCCGAACTGCGCAAGCACTGGAACGTCGAGTTCGACGACGCGCAGGGAATCGGCAAGCGTTACCGCCGTCAGGACGAGATCGGCACGCCGTTCTGCGTGACCGTCGACTTCGACACCCTCGACGACCAGGCCGTGACCGTGCGTGAGCGCGACACCATGAGCCAGGAGCGCGTGGCCCTCGACAAGGTCGCCGAATATCTCGGCGGCAAGCTGCTCGGCGCCTGATCGCCCGCCGCCACACCCGGGTACCGGGTGTGGCGGAACGGTCACGATTCCGCCTGACCTGCTGATGTCTGTCACACTTGATGGCGAGTTGTCGCGCGGAGGAGGGCATGGGGCCGTCATGTGCGCGACGAGAGAGTGAGTGGAGTCGTGTCTGTCAGCGGGAAAGTCGTTCATTACGACGCAAATCGGGGATTCGGGTTCTTGGCGCCGGAGTCGGGCGGTGCCGATGTGTTCCTCCACATCAACGACATCGACATCGACGAGAGCTCGCTGAAGCCGGGTGCCAAGGTGTCGTTCGACATCGAGGAGACCGATCGCGGTTCCAAGGCGATCAACGTCGCCGTGACCGAGGCGGCTCCGGCCGACGATTCGGCAGGTGCGCGTGCGCATCGTCGCGACGAGCACCACGGTCGTGGGGATCGCGGCGATCGGGGCCACCGTCGTGACGATCGTGACGACCGCGGCAGCCGACGCCCGCGCGGCGGCCGCGGTTCGCTCGATGCAGGCGCCTTCACCGAGGAGCTGACCGAGTTGCTCCTCGACGCCGACGACGACCTCACCGCACGCCAGATCGTGGCCATCCGCCAGCGGGTCACCGATTTCGCGGTCGGCCGGGGCTGGGTGCTTGACTAGCACCCAATCCGGTTCCGGCGCTGCCGGCCATGTCCTCCCGGCCGTGGCCGCCTACGGCGACGAGGCCGTCGAACGTTATGTCCCCGAGGGTGCCAAGGTCGCGAGTCTTCCGGGCACCCGAACGGATCATCGCAGCGATTTCGCGCGCGACCGTGCGCGCGTGCTGCACTCTGCCGCGTTGCGTCGGCTGGCCGACAAGACACAGGTCGTCGGACCACGCGAAGGCGACACCCCGCGTACCCGGCTGACTCATTCTCTCGAGGTGGGTCAGATCGGGCGGGGCATCGCCATCGGCCTGGGTGCCGAACCCGACCTCGTCGAACTCGCCGGCCTCGCCCACGACATCGGGCATCCGCCGTACGGGCACAACGGGGAACGGGCGCTCGACGAGGTGGCCGTCGACTGTGGCGGCTTCGAAGGCAACGCGCAGAACCTCCGCATCCTCACGCGGCTGGAACCGAAGCTGCTCGACGCCGACGGCGTCAGTGCGGGCCTCAATCTGACGCGCGCGTCGCTCGACGCGACGCTGAAGTACCCGTGGACGCGGCGTAGTCCCGGCGGAAAGTTCGGCGCCTACGACGACGATGCCGCGACGCTGGACTGGGTTCGCCGGGACGCCCCGGGGGGCCGGAAGTGCATCGAGGCGCAGATCATGGACTGGTCCGACGACGTCGCGTACTCCGTGCACGACCTCGAGGACGGCGTCATCGGCGGTCGTATCGACCTCCGCAGCCTCGGCGACCCGCAGGACCGTCGGGAGATGGCCGAGATCGGCGCCAAGGAATTCCCGGGCCTCGACCCGGAGGCACTCGTCGACGCGGCCCAGCGACTCTACGAGATGGACATCGTGCGGGCGGTCGGCGTCTTCGACGGCACGCTCGACTCCTACGTCGCCCTCAAGCGACTGACCAGTGAGCTCATCGGGCGGTTCGCGTCGGCGGCCATCACCGGCACCCGTGCGGTGGTCGGGGACCGGCCGGTGTCGCGCTACGACGCCGACCTCGAGGTGCCGCCGCTCATCGCCGCCGAGGTCCCGATGCTCAAGACCATGGCGCTGCGGTTCATCTTCTCCAACGAACGCCACAAGTCGACCCAGCAGCGTCAGCGGGAACGCATCCACCGCGTCGCGAACTGGTTCGCCGAAGCCGCTCCCGGCGGACTCGACCCGATCTTCGTGCCCTGGTGGAACGCCGCAACCGACGACGCCGCCCGGATGCGGGTGATCGTCGACCAGATCGCGTCGATGACCGAGGGCCGCCTGGAACGCACCGACAAGCAGAACTCCGGGGCTCAGGCGCACCTGGGGTGAGGTCGGTCGGCCGGGTGCTGTCGGCGTGTGTGAAGCGCCCGGTCATCCCCGCGTCGGGAGGTCACTACACTGGACCCGTGGCAGGCCGAATCCCCGATCGTGACATCACGGCGATCCGTGAGCAGACGAGGATCGAGGACATCGTCGGCGACTACGTCGCACTGCGCCGCGCCGGCGCCGACAGCCTCAAGGGACTGTGCCCGTTCCACGACGAGAAGTCGCCGTCGTTCCACGTCCGTCCCAACCACGGTCACTTCCACTGCTTCGGCTGCGGTGAGGGCGGCGACGTCTACAGCTTCCTGCAGAAGCAGGAGCACGTCAGCTTCGTCGAGGCCGTGGAGCAGCTCGCCGACCGGCTCGGCTACCAGATCAACTACGAGGGTGGCGGCACCGCGATCAAGCGGGACCGTGGCACGCGCGCCCGACTCGTCGCCGCCAACGCCGCTGCTGCGAAGTTCTACCAGGCCGCCTTGCAGACCCCGGAGGCGCAGGCGGCGCGGGACTACCTGTCCGAGCGCGACTTCGACGCCGCGGCCGCCGTCCAGTTCGGCTGCGGATACGCGCCCGCCGGCTGGGACACGATGACCAAGGCCCTGCTGTCGCAGGGTTTCGAGTTCAGTGAGCTCGAGGCGGCCGGCCTGTCCAAGCAGGGCCGCAAGGGCCCCATCGACCGATTCCACCGTCGACTCCTCTGGCCCATCCGCAATCTCGGCGGCGACATCATCGGCTTCGGTGCCCGCAAGCTCTACGACGACGACAACCTCGGAAAGTACATGAACACGCCGGAGACCATGCTGTACAAGAAGTCTCAGGTGTTGTTCGGGCTCGACCACGCGAAGAAGAGTATCGCCAAGGGGCATCAGGTCGTCGTGGTCGAGGGTTACACCGACGTCATGGCCATGCATCTCGCCGGCGTCACCACCGCCGTCGCCTCGTGTGGCACGGCCTTCGGTGAAGACCATCTCGCGCTGATCCGTCGCCTGATGATGGACGACTCGTACTTCCGCGGTGAGGTGATCTACACCTTCGACGGCGACGACGCCGGAAAGGCCGCGGCCCTCAAGGCTTTCGAGGGGGAGCAGTCCATCTCCGGCCAGACGTTCGTGGCCATCGCGCCCGACGGCATGGACCCGTGTGAACTCCGTCAGGCCCGGGGCGACACCGCGGTCCGCGACCTCATCGCTCGCCGGGTGCCGATGTTCGAGTTCGCGATCAAGACACTGCTCACCGAACACGACCTGGACACCGCCGAGGGTCGCGTGCATGCCCTGCGTGACACGGTCCCCGTCGTTGCCCGCATCAAGGACATCGCGCTGCGCGACGAGTACGCCCGACAGCTCGCCGGCTGGGTCGGCTGGGAGGAAGTCAGCCAGGTTCTCGGTCGCGTGCGCGAAGAGGGCGCGAAGATCCGGAAGGCAAAAGGCGGCGGGGATTCCGGGCGCAGTGGCCGGCGCGGTGCTCCGGCACGCAACCGGCCGGAGGCGGAGGCGGCGCCGACGTCCGCACGCCCCCAGCCGAACGACCCGCGGCTGTGGCCGCAGCGTGAAGCCCTCAAGGCTGCGCTGCAGTACCCGGCGATCGCCGGCACCGTCTTCGACTCGCTGCCCGTCGAATGCTTCGACGAACCCGCGTATGCCATTGTGCGGCAAGCGATGATCAGTATCGGCGGCACGTCGTCGGGTCTGGGTGGGGCCGCCTGGGTCGACTCCGTCCGCAACGCCGTCGACGATCCGGTCATCGACCCGCTGGTCACCGAGCTCGCCGTCGAGTCGATGCCCGTCGATGAGGAGAACATCGCGCGCTACATCACCAGCGTCCTCGCCCGGTTGCAGGAGGTGTGGGTCGGTTCGCAGATCGCCGACATCAAGTCCCGTCTACGCCGGATGGCCCCGAGCGACGACCCGGACGGCTACAACGCCGTCTTCGGCGATCTCGTGGCGCTGGAGGCGTATCGCCGCAGCCTGCTGGAGCAGGCACTGGACCCGACGGTCGGCGCCGGCTGAGTCCGACCCTCGACGCGATGAGTTCTCGTCGTTCGCCCGGTCTGTCCATCGACCACGTCTGAACGGAGAACATCACATGGCGACGACGATCTACTCGGCATCAGCATCGCTCGACGGCTTCATCGCCGGTCCCGGCGGCGACATGTCCTGGCTGACCCGATTCTTCGGCGAGGACGCAGCCGAGGGCGGCGACAGCACAGCAGCTCTGCGCCTCCGGGAGGGGACCGGCTCGCTGCTGGTGGGTAATCGGAGCTTCCGGGGCGACGACCCCAACAAGGGCACCGATCGCGAAGGCGCCTTCGAGGGTGAATTCCTGGGGCCGACAGTGGTTCTCACGCACAACCCGCCCGCCGAGCCGGTGGAGGGCGTCACCTTCGTCACCGACCTGGACCGCGCCGTGGAGGAAGCACGGCGCCTGGCGGGCGACGCGTACGTCACCGTCATCGGCGCCGACGTCGCACGCCAGATGATCGACGCCGGACTGCTCGACGAGGTCCTCATCTTCCACGTCCCGGTCTTCCTGGGCGACGGGGTCCGGGTCTTCGATCGACCCGGCGGCGGGGAGGTGCGGCTGACGCGTATCCCCGGCGAGGCCGAGTTCTGGTGCCGCGTCGAGAGGTGAGCGGGGTCGGGTGTCGCGCGGTGTGAGAGGCTGAATTCATGACGACGGTGTCGATCGGCGATCTCACGGTGAGCTACTCGGAACAGGGGGGCGGCGAATCCTCCTCAGCGCCAATTGTTCTGGTGCACGGACTGGGCGAGGACAGCCGTAGCTGGACGCACACGCAGCGCGACCTGGCCGACCTGCACACCTACGCCTACGACCTTCGCGGCTTCGGTTCGACGACGGTCGGGGAGGCCGAGGGGACCCTGGATCAGCTCGGACGGGATCTCGTGGGGTTCCTCGAGACGGTGACCGGTCCCGCGATCGTCGTCGGCTTCTCCGCCGGCGGGACGATCGTGCTCTGGGCCGCTGCCGAACGGCCGGATCTGGTGAGCCGCGCCATCGTCCTCGGTACGTCCTCGGTGGTGGGACGAGCCGCGGCCGAGTTCTACAAGCAGCGCGCCGATCAAGCCGCCGACACCTCGAGCGACGAGTTCCGCACCGCGATGCGCGACGATACCGTCGCCGGTCTGGTGTCCGCTCACGATCGCGTCGACGAGATCACGGCCGGGAGGCTCGAGGCGGTCGGGGACGGTGCCGGCTACGCGAACGCGGCCCGCGCGATGGCGGGAGTGCGCGAGCAGCCCCTGACGCCGAGGCTGTCCGAGATCCGGCAGCATGTCGACGTCATCGCCGCAGACCGAGACGCGCTGTGTCCGGAGAAAGCGGCGAAGATGATCGTCGACGGCCTGTCGGACGTGACCTATCGGGTGATCCCGGATTCCGGGCACCTGATGAACGTCGACAACCCGGACACCGTGACCGCGGCGCTGCGCGAGGCGATCGCCGGCGACTGATCGTCGTCTGGTGGTGGGGAGTGGGGCTCTGACCCGGCAGAGGAGAACGGCGATGCCGTCGAAGCCCGCGACGGATTTCGACGGCATCAGACCGCGGTCACAGACCGAGTGAACGCCCGATGATCTCGCGTTGGATCTCGTTGGTTCCGCCGAAGATGGTGGCACCCAGTGAAACCCGTAGATGCTGGACCATGTCGAACTCGGTCGAGTAGCCGTATCCGCCCATCATCTGCATGCCCTCGATCGACATCGCCTTGGCGACCTCGGTGGCCTTCAGCTTCGCCATCGACGACGCCCGCGACAGGTTGGGGCTACGACCGGGCTCATCGGCTGATTGCGCGACGTCGAACACCATCAGGCGTGCGCACTCGATCTCGGTGGCAAGGTCGGCCAGGCGGTGCTTGATCGTCTGGAACGACCCGACGGCCTGCCCGAACTGACTGCGCTCCCGAACGAAGTTCAGGCAGTCGTCGAACGCGCGCTCGGCGGTTCCGAGAGCCTGCGCGGCGAGGATGAGGCGCTCGGTGTCGAGGCCGGCCATGAGCTGCTTCCAGCCCTGGTCGACCTCGCCGATGACCGCCGAGTCGGGCAGGACGCAGTCGGTGAAGTAGAGGTCGTTGACCTCGGTGCCGTTCATCGTGTCGATCGGCTTGATGTCCAGTCCCTCGGTCCCGGCGGGGACGTGGAACATGGTCAGGCCGTGGTGCTTCTTGTCGCCGCGGGTCGTCCGGGCGACGAGGAGGATGCTGTCGGCGAGGTGGGCGTTGGTGCACCAGGTCTTGGACCCGTTGATGACCCAACCCTGCTCGGTCTTCTCGGCTCGGCAGACGAGTGCCGCCACATCTGATCCCGCACCGGCTTCCGACATCGAGATCGAGAGCGCCACGCCGTCGGCGACCCGACCGAGGACCTGGGTCTTGAGTTCCTCGCTCGCGAACCTGTTGTAGATGCCGGCCGTGATGAGCGTCGTACCGAGCCAGGGGATGGGGGCCATCCCCTTGGCGAGTTCACTCAACAACACGCAGAGATCGACGTGGCTGCCACCAGCGCCGCCGTACTCTTCCGGGACATCGATTGCGGCCCAGCCGAGTTCGGCGACCTTGCGATTCAGTTCCAGGCTGTGGGAGTTCCGGCCGAAGTCGGTGAGCTTGTCGCGCTGCTCCTTCGTTCCGACTTCGCGTCGGCAGAATTCGCGGACCGAGGCTGCCAGGTCTTGCTGCTCGGCGGTGAGAGCGATGGGCATGGGGTCTCCTCGAGATGATCGTGGCGTCGTGGATGATGGCGGGTCGTCTCAGACCCGTTCCGGGGCGGCGGGAGCAGCCGGAACCGTGCGGATCTCGTCCATTTCACCGGAGAGGGGTTCGGGTTCGTTCGCGACCCCGGGCCCGGGCTCCGCGACGGCCTGAGCCCCGCGCCGGGCGGCGGCCGCGGCGACCAGCGAGATCACCGCTGTGACCACCAGGACCGCGGGTAGCGGCCACCAGTGCACCGATCCGTCGGTGGGGACCAGTGCCGCGGCGACGAGCGGTGTCGGAGCGGCCCAAGCGACGCCGGAGAACGCGCTGCACAGTGCGACGCCGCTGTAACGGACCTCGGTGGGGAACAGCTCGGCGGTCATGCTCGAGACGACGGCGTAGGTGGTGGCGTGGCCGAGGACAAGGGCCAGAGTGAAGGCGACCGTCATCAGTGCGACGTTGCCGGTGTCGTAGAGCGCGAAGAGGGGGAAGGCGAACAAGCCGGTGAAGACGACACCTGCGGTGAACATCTTCCAGGCCGAGAACTTGTCGCTGAGCACTCCGACGGCAACCATCGCGAGAAGGTCGACGACCGCGGCGACGAGCAGGATCATCAGTGTGTCGCTACGGGTGAAGCCGTGGGAATCAACCGCCATGGAGAGCATGTAGGTGGTGATCAGGTAGAAGAGCACGATGACACTCGCCTGGAGTCCCACGCCGGCGACAACGCGGCCGGGCATCGTCCGCAACACGTCGAGGACGGGATGTCCCTTGACCTCGCCCTTGTCCTTGACAGCTTCGAACTCCTCCGATTCGGAGACGCCGAGGCGGATGACCATGCCGATCACGACCAGGAGGAATCCGGTGAGGAACGGAATGCGCCAGCCCCAGGACATCAGGTCGTCTTCGGGGAGTTTGGCGACGAAGTACATCACTACGGTCGCGAGGACCAGGGCCAGCGGGCTGGCGATCTGTGGCATGGACCCGTAGAACCGGATTCGCGACTTGGGTGCATTCTCGACGCTCATGAGCACCGCGCCGCCCCACTCGCCGCCGACCGCGACACCTTGCAGGAATCGCAAGGAGGTCAACAGGATCGGGGCCCAGATGCCGATCGCATCCCAGGTGGGCAGCAGGCCGATGAGGCCGGTCGAGCCCCCCATCACGGAGAGCGTGATGATGAGGGTGGTGCGCCGACCGACGCGGTCACCGAGGTGGCCGAAGATGAAGGCGCCGACGGGGCGAGCCAGGAACGCGACGCCGAGGGTGGCGAACGAGGCGAGCAGGCCGACGTTGTCACCCAGGTCGGGGAAGAAGACGGTCGAGAAGACCAGTGACGCCGCGGTTGCGTAGATGAAGAAGTCGAACCATTCGACGGTGGTGCCGACCAGGCTGGCGAGCGCCGCTCGCTTCTGTTGCTTTGTCCCGAAGCTCGGGGAGGTGGTGTCGGTCATCGGTGACCTTTCGGTGGACGACGGGGATGAAGGCCGCGCTGCCGGGGGTGCAGCGGTGCCGGGGGTGGGTGGAGCGGGGGTGGAGCGGGGTCAGGAGGTCGGGAAGAGCGACTTCCGAAGGTCGTTCTTCCGGATCTTTCCGGCGGGTGTCTGTGGCATGGCGTCGACGAGGTGGATGGACTCCGGCCAGAGTCGGCGGGGGACTGACTCCGCACGGAGCCAGTCGACGAGGTCGACGAAAGTGAGGTCCGAACCCGGACGGGGCTCGATGACCGCGCAGATGCGCTCGCCGAGTCGATCGTCGGGTCGTCCCACCACCGCGACCTTGGCGATCAGCGGGTGTTGGATGAGGGCGTTCTCGATGTCGACGGGTGAGATGTTCACACCGCCTCGGATGATGAGGTCCTTGAGACGTCCGGTCAGGCGGAGATAGCCGTCGTGATCGACGACGCCCAGATCTCCGGTGCGGAAATAGCCTTCACGCGTGAAGGATTCGCGGTACAGATCCTCCTGGTTGAGGTATCCGAGAAACAGGGACGGCGTGCGCATGACGATCTCGCCCTCGACGCCGCGCGGGTTGACGACGCCCGATTCCGAGATGGTCTCGAGTTCCACGCCGGGCATCACCCGACCGCAGGTCTCGGCGATGAGTTCGGCGGAGTCGCCGGGCAGGCTCGAGGTGGCTCCGCCTTCGCTCATCGCCCAGATCGATGCGATGTGGGTGTCGGGCAACTCGGTGGTCGCCCGCTCGATCAGGCTCGGAGGAATTGGTGCGCCGCCGCAGACAAAGGTCTTGAGTCCGGCGAGTTTTGGTGTGTCGCCGGTCCATTCGGCGTCGGTGAGGTCCTTGAGGAACGGCGTCGCCGCGACGGTGATACTGCAGGGGTGGGCCTCGACGAGACTCAGTGCGGTGTGGACGTCCCAGTGATCCTGGAGTACGAGTGACGCGCCCGTCAGCAACGACATCCGCGCACCGTGCCAGAAGCCTGTGCTGTGGCCGAGTGGGGACGGCATGAAGATGGCCTCCTCACCGGTGATCCCGTAGCGGTCGATGATCCAGTTGTTGTACGCATCCATGCTCGACTCGGAGTGCGCGATGGCCTTCGACTTCCCGGTGGTGCTGGACGAGAAGAGGATGTGGGCGAGGCCGGCCGGGTACGCCGGCGCGGTCTCCGGTGCTCCGTCGGCCAGGGCCCAGGTGGGGGACTCGTCCTGCTCGCAGAACAGGAACCGGATTCGACGTCCGACGGAACGGGAGATGATGTCGGCCTCGGCGGCGAAGTCACGGCCGCGGTGAGCGCGGGGGAGGGCAACGGCCTTGGCTCCCACCATGTTCGCGACATAGGCGATCGATTCCGGATCGGTTGTCACGGGCAGGGTTCCGGGCACGAGTCCGCAACGGAGCGCGGCCACGTAGGTGACCATCCACTCGGTCCAGTTCGGCAGGCAGATGATCATCACGTCGCCGACTCGCAGGCCTTGTTCATGCATCTCGTCGGCGAGTGCCGATGATGCGTCGGCAAGATCCTGTCGGGTCAGCGTCGCGCCGCGGTCGTCGATGACGGCCGTGCGCTGCGGGTCGCTCGCCACGTCTGCGAGGAACGTGGCAAGGGCGGGTGATCCGGTGACGTGGCGGGAAATGAGAGTGGAAGCGTGGGTGTTCACTGTGTCTCCGTACTGATGGGCTGACGGGGTCATCGGCGGATCGAAAGAGGGGGATGTCTCGATCTTCGATTCCCTCCGGCGAAGAATCAAGAGGGTGACGTCGCTTTTTTGTTAAGAAGTCGTTTCGCGACACTCAACTGCGTAAATCGGGGGATGCGAGAGGTTGGCGTCGCGGTTCACCCATCATGTGACGCAAGCCACGGGAAGTCAAGAGAGTGACGTCGCTTTTTTTGAGACAGCTCCCGAAATCGCTCAAACAACGCGCAGAAGCCCCGGCGGCGGGTGTCCAACCCGGCTCCGGGGCTTCGGTGGGTGCGTCGCGCTGTCAGACCTTGGCTTGGTCGAAAATGGTTGCATACCAAGCAGATGCGGTGATCCGCGCGGCGTCGTCGAGGTCCACGGGGCCGCTGTTGAGTGCTTCCTGGGCGAACCAGACATATGCCGATTGTTCGACCATGCATGCCAGGGCCTCGGTGGCGATGCGTGCGGGGGCTCCGTTGATCTCGGTGATGCCGTGATCTCGCTCCAGGCTGGCGACGAACCTGTCGACGTGTCGGGTCCGCATGAGCCACCAGAAGTCCTGGAAGCGCTTCTCGACGTGCGCGGCCTGGATGAACGCGCGCATGACATCCCGGTTCTCGCTGTACAGGCTCAAATACCCGCGATTCGATTCGACGAGCGACTCCAGGGGACTTGTCCGAAAGCTGTGGTTGCGAGACGCGCTGGCCTCGAACAGTTTCTCGTGCAGGTCCTCGATGACCTGGGCGAAGAGATCCTCTTTGTTCTTGAAGTACCGGTAAAGGCCGCCCATGGAGATCTCGGCCTCGTCGGCGACGTCGCTCATCCGGGCTTCGACGTAACCGACGCGCGCAAAGACGTTGCGGCCGGCGTTGACCAGATGGTCGCGCGTCCGGCGCCCCTTGGGTGTCACGGGTTCAGCGGGCACAGGTGATGTCCTTTGCGTTTGTGCAGGCAACTGACTGTTGAGTACGCCCATGATGACCGATTCGCGACCAAATGAGAAGGACTTACTTAAAAAAGCGACGTCACTCTCTTGACTTTGCCGGGGCCCGAGTGGAGACTTCCGATATGACCACGACGCGAGCAGGAGGACTGATGACCACGGTGCAGATCGGTGACATCACGGTGGCTTACGCGGAGGCGGGGTCCGGCGAATCAGACTCCACCCCAATCATTTTGGTACACGGCCTGGCCGAAGACAGCCGGAGCTGGGCGGATACGCAGCAGGAGCTGGCCGAGTTCCATACGTTCGCGTACGACCTCCGCGGCCACGGCTCGACGACGCCGGGCAACGGCGAGGGATCTCTAGAGCAGCTCGGACGGGACCTGATCGGCTTCATCGAGCAGGTCACCGGCCCGGCGATCGTCGTCGGATTCTCTCTCGGCGGCACGATCGCGCTCTGGGCGGCGGCCGAGCGCCCCGACCTGGTGACCCGACCGATCGTCCTCGGGACGTCGTCGGTGGTCGGTCGGAGTGCGACCGAGTTCTACGCGCACCGCATCGGTCAGGCCTCCGACACCTCGACTTCGGAGTTCCGGGAGGCGATCCGGGACGACACTGCGGCCGCGATCGTGGCGGCGCACGACCGGCTCGACGAGATCACCGAGATTCGCCTCGACGCGATCGGTGCCGGCGCGGGCTACATCAACGCGGCACGGGCGATGGCCGCCCTGCGCGAGAATCCCCTGACCCCCCGGCTCGCGGAGGTCCGCCAGCACGTCGAGGTGATCGGTGCCGACGGTGACACCTTCTGTCCCGAGAAGGCGGCCCGAATGATCATCGACGCCCTGGGCGACGTCACCTACCGCGAGGTCCCGAATGCCGGACATCTCATGAACGTCGACAATCCGGCCGCGGTCGCGACCGTACTGCGCGCCGCCATCCGCGGCGACGAGTGACGTCCCCTCAGCTCTCACGCCCGATCGCTTCATCCCTAGACCAAACGCAGACTCTCAGAGGAGACAGGAAATGACCGAATCCAAGGTCGCCATCGTGACCGCAGCCGCCGGAGCCGGAATCGGTGCGGCGATCGCTCAGCGTCTCGCAACCGACGGCTACGACGTCGTGGTCACCGACGCGCATGAGCGTCGCGCCAAGGAGTTCGCCGAGAAGCTCGGTGAGCAGCATGGACGCGAATTCCTCTCGCTCCCCGTCGACGTCACCAGTGAGGAGGCGATCATCGCCGCCGTGGACCGGGTGATGGCCGACCGCGGCCACATCGACGTACTGGTGAACAACGCCGGTTGGTCCAAGATCGAGCCGGTCGCCGAGATGTCACTCGAGACGTGGCAGAAGTGCATCGACGTCGACCTCACCGGCACCTTCCTGACGATGCGGCATGCGTTGCCGCACATGATCGCCGGCGGCGGTGGCTCCATCGTCAACATCAGCTCGATCTCGGCGTACGAGACCTCCACCGAACACGGCGCTGCCTACTCCGCCGCCAAGGCGGGCATCCTGGCCCTGACCCGTGTCGCCGCAGCGGAGAACGGTAAGGCCGGTGTACGCGTCAACGCCGTCACCCCCGGACTGATCTACAACGACTTCCTGCGCAAGATCTACCCCGACGAGTTCTTCGACGGCTACGCCGAGAACCGCTCGCTCGTCGGTCGGGTCGGCCAGCCCGAGGACGTCGCCAACCTGGTGGCCTTCCTGGCCTCCGACCAGGCCGGCTACATCACCGGTGAGGTCTACGGCGTGAGCGGCGGGGTGCATCCGCATGGCTGATCAGATCATCGAACTCGCCGCCGGCGAACTCACCGCCGCCTACCGGGCGCGAACCCTGAGTCCGGTCGAGGTCACCGAGGCATACCTGGACCGCATCGCGGCGGCCGACAGCGACCTGCGTGCCTTCATCACCGTCACCGACGACCTAGCGCGCGAGCAGGCTCGTGCGTCGGAGGCGCGGTACGCGGCGGGTGCACCGATCGGCCCGCTCGACGGTGTCCCCACGTCGGTCAAGGATGCCTTCTATCTGAGCGGCGTGCGAACCACATTGGGCTCCAAGGTGTATGAGGGTCAGGTCGCGAAGGCGGACTCGGGCGTGGTCCGGCGTCTTCGTGCGGCCGGTGCGGTCTTCACCGGTAAGACCAACACGGCCGAGTTCGGGCAATCGGCGACGAGCGAGAACATGCTCGGCCCGGACACCGTCAATCCGTGGGACGTCTCACGTACCCCTGGAGGATCCAGCGGTGGCGCGGCGGCTTCCGTCGCGGCGCGACTGTCGACGGTCGGCGTCGGCTCAGACGGTGGCGGGTCGATTCGAATCCCGGCTGCGTTCTGCGGGGTATACGGACTCAAGCCCTCGCCCGGGCTCTGCCCGGACGAGAAGGGCTTCCGGGGCATGACCGACTTCGTCAGCGCCGGACCGATGACCAACAAGGTCACCGACGCGCGTGTTGTGCTCGGTGTGCTGGCCGATCGAGAGTACACCCGAAACCAGTTGTCGCGCTTGCGCGTCGGGTACTGCCCACGCCCCGAGGGGCGGGCCGTCGATCCCGGTGTGGTTCGCGGCGTCGCTGCCGTTGCCGTTGCGCTCGGCGAGCAGGGGCACGACATCATCGAGACAGACCTCCCGCTCGACGGATGGAATGAGATCTTCGGGCCGCTCGTTCTCGAGGACGAGCACCGGGAACGAGGACATCTGCTGGCGGATCATGCCGATCAGCTGTCGCGGTATGAACGTTCGTCGCTGCGGGCCGCGCTTGCGCTCGACCCCGCAGATGTCGAGCGCGCCAGGGTCCAGCTTCCCGTCTACCGGCGGCGGATCGCCGCGCTCTTCGAGGAGTTCGACGTACTGCTCACCCCCTCGACGGCCATCCCCGCATTCCCGTTGGGGGAGCGGCCGGCGCAGATCGACGGCGCCGATGTCGACGCGCTGTGGGGCGCATTTCCGTTTGCGGTGCCGTTCAACGTCGCCGGCGCGAGCGCGGCGTCGGTGCCCTGCGGTCTCTCCGACGGATTGCCGATCGGGGCGCAGCTCGTCACCCCGGCCGGTGCCGAGGAACTGTTGCTCGATCTCTCCGAGGACGTGGAGATCGCAGTCGGTTTCGACGGTTCCGCGGTCACCCGGCGATGGACGCCGCAGCCCGCGGCGGCCTTGTGAGGAGGCCGGTATGACCAGCGCGGTGTCGGTAGAGCGGGACGGGAACGCCCTGGTGATCACCATCGATGCGATCGAGCGGCGGAACGCCTTGTCGCGTCCCCTCCTCTACGGCTTGGCGGACGCCATCGCGGGCATCGACGATGACATCACCGGGATCGTGATCACCGGCGCGGGAGAAACATTCAGTGCCGGCGCTGATTTCGCGGAACTGACCGGCACCAGCGCGGATGCCGACTACGACGATGTGGTCGGCGCAGTCGCCGCGGCCGTCACCGGGTCCCCGGTGCCGGTCGCGGCGGCCCTCGAGGGGCCCTGTGTAGGGGCTGCGGCGCACCTCGCGCTCGTATGCGATGTGCGAATCGCGGGGAAGGGTAGCTGGATTCAGGTCCCGGCCGTGCGGCTCGGCCTGCTGTACAGCCCGCAGGCGGTGAAGTGGCTCGCGCGACGCTACCCGTCCGACTCGGTCCGCCGCCTACTGCTCCTCGCCGAGCGTTTCGGAGCGGACGAAGCGCGTCGTGCCGGGTTCGTCTCGACGGTGGTTCCCAACGGCACCGCATGCGATCACGCGGTGACGCTCCTCGGCGCCAACGGAATCGAGAGTCGAGGCGCGATCACGCTCACCAGACAACTCCTCAACTCCGTCGAGTTGGGTGACTACGACGACGCGGTGTGGCAGCAGCGTCGGCGTGAACTGCTCGATTCGCCGGAACGACGCCGCGCCGTGGACGACGCGAAGCTTCGCCACGGTGCCACGAGTCCAGACAACAGTTCTTCTGCCCACAGGCAGGTACACCCCGGAAAGGCGGCGCAACGATGACCTCCACTCTGACTCTGGCGGATCTGGCCGGACTCGACCTCGGCGAACACACCGCGACGTACGACGACACCGCGGCGATCCTGTACGCGTTGTCGGTCGGTGCACGATCGTCCCAGCTCGATCTCGTGTATGAGCGTGACCTGCGCGTTCTTCCCACCTACGGCTGTGCGCTCGGGCTCTGGGCCGTGGAGGCCGCCGGGCGTCTCGGTGCGTACGACCCGAAGCGCTCGCTGCATGCGTCGCAACGACTCGTTGTTCACAAGCCGCTGCCTGCGACCGGGTCCATCACCATGACCGGTCGACTCGCCAACGTCTACGACAAGGGCAAGGCGTCCCTCGTCGAGGTCGAGGTGTCTTCGGAGTACTTCGACGCGTTCTATGGGATCTTCCTGCCCGGAACGGGTGGCTGGGGAGGCGATCGAGGACCGTCGTCGGCTGCGGGGGAGACCCCGGAACTGACGACCGTGACCTCGTTCGAGACGTCGCCGGACCATGCCGCGCTGTATCGTCTCACCGGCGATCGCCATCCGATCCACATCGACCCGGAAGTGTCCGGCGCCAACGGTTTCGAGCGTCCGATCCTTCACGGTCTGTGCACGCTGGGGATCGCGACGGTGGAGATCGCCGGGCACGTCGGTGCACATCCCGCGGAGCTGCGCGAGCTGTCGACGCGCCTCGCCGCTCCCGTGCTGCCCGGTGACACCGTCGACGTCGCCTCCGCCGTGAGCGGTCCGACCGTCCATTTCGAGGGACGGGTAGGCGAGACCAAGGTTCTCGCCGGAGGTACCGCGACGTTCGGCTGAGCCGGCTGATCGCCTGGGGATTCTGCGGCGGCCGCGCCGCGTCGACCGATCGAGGTTGATGCGACGCGGCCGTCTCGAGTCTGTGGGGAGTGCGGGACTTGAACCCGCGACCAATCGATTATGAGTCGACGGCTCTAACCAACTGAGCTAACTCCCCGTGCGGGCACCCGGCCCGCGGGAGGAGATTACCGCACCGGGGATGGGGCACTGCAGCCAACTGCGGCGGAAAACGGTCGACAGTCGACGGCGCTACACTGGCCGAAATCGGACACGGCGCGATGGGAGAGTGTGCGGATGACGGTCGGGGAGGGGTCCCACGGTGGCGGCGAGCTGCCGGAGAGCCTTGTCGACGTGGCCGGCCGCCGTATCCGGGACGCCATCCTCAGTGGCGACCTGGCGCCGGGACAGAAGATCGTCGAGGAGACGCTGTGCGCAGACCTCGGGATCAGCCGGGCCCCCGTGCGTGAGGCGTTGCGGCTGCTCGCGCAGCAGGGGCTCGTCGAGCATCAGCCGCGTCGTGGGGTCCGGGTCGCGGAGTGGTCGCGTCGGGACATCCTGCAGCTGTTCGAGCTGCGTCAGGTGCTCGAGCGGTACGCCGTCGAGGCCGCCCTGCCGTTGACCGATCCGGAGTCGCAGCTCGCACCTCTTCGTGCGGCGATCGACGCGATGCGCCGTGCCCCAGACGATCTCGCACGCGACGACGCCCACCGTCGGTTTCACGCAGCGGTCGTCGGACTCGCCGGGAACCGGCAGCTCGACATCACCCTCGAGCCGATCCTGCTGAAGCTCCAGCTGCCGATGGCGGTCAACCTCCGGACCGAGACCGCCGACCACCACGGACCCGACGACGGGTTCAACCGGCACCAGGCAATCCTCGACGCGCTCGAACGCAACGACGCCGCGGCGGCGATCAGCGCCCTCCATGATCACGGCCACCTCCACTATCTGGATTTGGTGTCGGCGACCGCAGAGCACAAGCACCCTCACTGACCTGCTAACACAATCGACACACGCACGTTCCGCAGACGCCATTATTCTGTCGACAATCGACGGTATGACTCTTTCAGGCGGGCCTACCACAGGTCCCACGGTTGCCGAGATCCTCGACTCGCACCTGCACGGCAGCGGGTCTCCGTCCCGCACCGCGCGCGTGGTCCTCGACGCCATCGAGGCGCGGGGTGACGACGGAATCTGGCTGTCGACGGTGCCGCGCGACGAGGTTCTCGCCGCGGCCGCGGAACTCGAGAACCGACCCGGCGCACGCGATCTACCGCTGTACGGAGTCCCGTTCGGCGTCAAGGACTCCATCGACGTGGCCGGCGTCCCGACCACGCTCTCGTGCCCCGGCTACGCGTACACGCCCGACGCCACCGCGCCCGTTGTGCAGCGTCTGCTCGACGCCGGAGCCCTCTACATCGGCAAGACCAACCTCGATCAGTTCGCCACCGGCCTCAACGGCACACGAACCCCGTACACGATGCCGCGCGGGGTCTACGGCCACGAGATGATCTCCGGCGGTTCGAGTTCCGGCTCGGCGCTCGCAGTTGCACTCGGCGACGTGCCCTTCGCGGTCGCCACCGACACCGCCGGCTCGGGACGCGTGCCCGCCGCGCTCAACGGCATCATCGGATACAAACCGTCGCGCGGACTGATCAGCACCGTGGGGCTGGTTCCGGCGTGCAAATCCCTGGACTGCATCACGGCGATGACCGCGACCGTCGACGACATGGACCGCGTCATGAGCGTGATGATGGGCCGCGACGACGCCGATCCGTGGTCGCGCGACCGGGGGCCCGGATTCGACGGGTCGACGATCACGATCGGTCTCCCGCCGGTGGAGGAGTTGGAGTTCTTCGGCGACGACGCCATGCGGGATGCGCATCTGGCGTTCCGAAACCGCCTGAAGCATCTGGGGTTACCGGGCGGGGTCGAGATCGTCGACGTCTCCCTGGCACCGTTCCTGGCAGCAGGGGAGCTCCTGTACTCGGGTCCGTGGGTCGCCGAGCGGCTCGTCGTGTTCGGGGACTTCCTCGCCGCGAAGCCCGACGAGATCCACCCTGTGGTCCGCGACATTCTCCGCAGCGGCGAGAAGTACACGGCCGTTCACGCTTTCGCTGCGCTGCAGAGATTGCGGGAGCTCAAAGCCGAGGTCGGACGCATCTGGTTGGGGACCGACGTCCTCGTGGTGCCGACGATCGGGCGGACCTTCACCGTCGACGAGGTTCTGGCGCAGCCGATCGCGACCAACACCATGCTCGGCCACTACACGCATTTCGGAAACCTCCTCGACCTCACCGGGATCGCGGTTCCCCAGGGCGTGACCTCCGATGGGCGGCCGCACAGCGCGATGCTCCTCGGGGCCGCGCTCACCGACGACACCGTGCTCCACCTGGCGGCCGCACTGCTCGACGAGCCGCGTGACCGGTCCATGTCATCCAGCGCTGCCCGTACCCCGACCACGCTGCCAGCGTCCTGAAACCCGACAACCACCCGCCCGGGAGGCCACCCGATGTCCGAGACCGTCACCCTCGAGGCACTACCCGGTCCGATCGAACTCGATCTGGACCACACCGCACTGATCATCATCGACATGCAGCGAGACTTCCTGTTGCCGGGCGGTTTCGGCGAAGCACTCGGCAACGACGTCGCGCAGTTGCAGCGCGTCGTCGAACCCCTTGCGGCGCTGCTCGATGCGGCGCGGGCAGCCGGGATGCTCGTCATCCACACCAGGGAAGGGCATCTGCCGGACCTGTCGGATTGTCCACCGGCCAAGCTCCACCGCGGTGCGCCGTCGAAGCGGATCGGCGACCCGGGTGCGTTCGGGCGCATCCTGATCCGCGGCGAGTACGGGCACGACATCGTCGACGAACTCGCGCCGCTCGACACCGAGGTTGTCATCGACAAGCCCGGCAAGGGTGCGTTCTATGCGACGGAACTGTCGAAGGTGCTGGCCGACAACCAGATCACCCAGTTGCTCGTGACCGGCGTGACCACCGAGGTGTGCGTCCACACCACCACGCGTGAGGCCAACGACCGCGGCTTCGAATGCGTCGTCGTATCCGATTGCGTCGGTTCGTATTTCCCCGGGTTCCAGCGTGTGGGTCTGGAGATGATCGCCGCGCAGGGCGGCATCTTCGGCTGGACCGCTCCCGGCGCCGCGATCATCCCGCTGCTGAAAGAGCGGGCGCCCGCGGAACCCGCCGTCTGACATCGACCACTCATCCAGTCGAGACATCGGCGTCTCGTTTTCCCCACCAACCCCCAGTAGCCCGGAGGAATTCATGAGCGCCACCACCGATCCAGCTCCGACCACCGACCCGCCGTCACCGACTCCGACGACGAAGGTCGCCTGGTGGACGCGCGGAGACACCAACGCCTTCTTCGGTCTCGGCTTCAACATCCTGGTCAACGTCCTCACGTTGACCGGCTTGATGATCGGCGTGATCGGCCTCAGTCCCGGCAACGTCCTCGGCACGGTTCTGCCCGCGCTGGGCGTCGCCCTGATCCTCGGCAACCTGTACTACACGTTCCTGGCACGAGGCCTCGCCGCGCGGGAGGGACGCGACGATGTGACGGCCCTGCCGTACGGGCCGAGTGTGCCGCACATGTTCATCGTGGTGTTCGTCGTGATGCTGCCCGTGTATCTGAACACCAAGGACGCCATCCAGGCCTGGCAGGCCGGTCTGGCGTGGGCGTTCATGATCGGCGTCATCGTGATGATCGGCGCGTTCGTCGGACCCTATGTCCGCAAGCTGACGCCGCGTGCAGCGATGCTCGGCACCCTGGCCGGTATATCGATCACCTTCATCTCGATGCGTCCGGCAGGGCAGATCTGGGAGGCCGCGTGGATCGGTCTGCCGGTGCTCGCGATCATCCTCATCGGCTTCTTCACCGATGTGAAGCTGCCGGGCAACGTGCCCGTCGGACTTGCCGCGTTGCTCGTCGGTACGGCGATCGGCTGGGCCGGCGGGTTCATGTCGGTGCCGGACCTCACCGCGGCAGTCGAGGACATCGCGGTCGGCATCCCGGATCAGCGCTTCGACCTGCTGTTCAACGGTCTCGGTGATCTCGCGCCACTTCTTGGCACCGCGATACCGCTGGGCGTCTACAACTTCACGGAGGCGATGAGCAACGTGGAGTCCGCTGCGGCGGCGGGGGACAACTACAACCTGCGCAGCGTGCTGCTCGCCGACGGTGCCGGGGCGTGCATCGGTGCGGCGTTCGGTTCGCCGTTCCCGCCGGCCGTGTACATCGGGCACCCGGGATGGAAGGACGCCGGCGGCCGCGCGAGCTACTCGCTGGCCAGTGGCGTCGCGATCGGTGTGCTGTGTTTCCTCGGTCTGTTCGGGGTGCTGAACTACCTGCTGCCTGTGCCCGCGATCGTGCCGATCCTGCTCTTCATCGGTCTGCTGATAGGCGCGCAGGCCTTTCAGGCCGTGCCGCGTCTGCACGCGGTCGCGGTGGTCGCGGCGCTGCTGCCGAACCTGGCGGAGTGGGGTCGGGGACTCATCGACAACGCGTTGTCGGCAGCGGGTACGACCGTCGACGAGGTGGGCATGGAAGCGATGAACGGCGCCGGCGTGATCTACGAGGGACTCAAGACGCTGGGCGAGGGCGCGGTCCTCGTCGGCCTCATCCTCGGCACGATCGTCACCTTCATCCTGGAGAAGAAGTTCCACTTCGCGGCCATCGCCGCGGCGGTGGGGGCGGTGCTGTCCTTCATCGGGCTCATCCACGCACCCGAGGTGTCGTGGGCGGCCGCGCCGGAGGTGTCGCTCGGCTACCTGTTCTTCGGCGTCGTGTGCCTGGCCTACTGGTTCCTGCCCGGAGCGCGGACGCCGGTGGAGGTCGACGAATCCGACGTCGTGGCCGGTCACTGAGCTCGTAGGATCTGCGGCAGTTGGTTCCGGATATCGGAACCAACTGCCGCAGCTGTCCATGGCCATGAGAAAGTCCCCACTGGTGGCCAGGTCGAGGTCCCCGCTGGTGGCCAGATAAGAGTCCCCACCCTGTGTTCGTCGTGTCGACCCGGAACTGAGGGCCCAGGCGATGACGGTGAAGGTGCCAACCGATCACCATCACCGCCTGGGAGTTCCATTGAAGTCTGCGAAGGACCGTATGGACATCATTTCTGCTTACCGAGAACTCGGAAGCTATCGCGCCGCAGCCGAGGTGTGCGGCACCACCCACAAGACCGTCAAACGTGTGGTCGACCGGTTCGAGGCCGACGATCAACCACCCGATCGCAAGGAACGGGCCCGCAACTACGACACCGTCGCCGAGCTGGTCGCCGAGCGAGTCGAGCGGTCACACGGCCGGATCACCGCCAAACGTCTGCTACCAGTAGCGCGAGCGGCGGGCTATGCAGGCTCGGCCCGCAACTTCCGTCGTCTCGTCGCCCAGGAGAAAACACAGTGGCGCCGTGATCACCATCGTGGGCGTCGCCCGGCAGTGTGGGCTCCGGGTGACTACCTGGTCATCGATTGGGCCGTGATCGGCGGCCTGCACATGTTCTGCGCGGTGTTGGCGTTCTCACGCTGGCGGTTCGTTCGGTTCGCCACCAATGAAACATCCACCACCACACTCGGATTCATCGCTGAAGCCTTTGAGGAGATCGGTGGAGTACCCAACAAGGTACTCGCTGATCGGATGGGCTGCCTCAAAGGTGGAGTCGTCGCCAACGTCGTCGTACCCACCCCCTCGTATGTGCGGTTTGCCACCCACTACGGGTTCGCCCCGGATTTCTGTCACGGCGCCGATCCGGAATCGAAAGGGATCGTGGAGAACCTCTGCGGGTACGCGCAGTCAGATCTGGCGCAACCGTTGTGGACCGAAGCCAAGATCGCCGCTGGTCGTGACGACGTGCAGCTGGATGTGCACGCAGCGAACCGGGCCGCGCGGGACTGGTGTGTCGAGGTCAACACCCGCCGCCACAGCGACACACTGTGCGTGCCTGCTGAGCAACTCGATGTGGAACGAGAAGTGCTGTCGACGTTGCCATCTCTGCGGGCCCAAGTCGGCCCACCGCCGGTCACCCGAAAGGTCGATCGCCTCTCATGTATCCGGTACGCCTCGGCCCGCTACTCGGTACCCAACCGGCTCATCGGCACCACCGTGACCCTCATCCAGGACGGTGAACGGCTCCTGATCGCCGAACCCGCCTCAGGCGAGGTGATCGCCGAACATCTGCTGGCCGCACCCGGAGAGGTCGTCCTCAACGATGACCACTACGGCGGGCCACGCACACCGCCCAGTCGTGCACCACGACCCAAAACCGCAGCAGAGAAGCAGTTCTGCGCTCTCGGTGAGGTTGCTGAGCAGTTCCTGGTCGGTGCCGCCGCGATCGGTAACACCCGCCTAAGCGGTGAACTCGACGACATCCTCGGGCTCGTCACCTCCCACGGCCACGAACAGGTGCTCACCGCCCTGACCAGGGCGGTGGCATTCCGACGGTTCAAGGCCGCCGATGTGCGTTCGATCCTCGATGCCGGAGCCGGCACCCCCAACCCGCGACCGGCCGGCACAGCACTGCTCGGGCACCTGCCTACCGCGCCCACCCGCTCGCTGGATGCCTACAAGCTCGGCGCCGGCGACAAGGAGGTGTCATGACCACCACAACATCGACATCAGTTGCACCAACAGTGCCGCCACTACCGGCCGACCTCGACCAAGCGCTACGCCGATTGAAGCTCGCCTCGATCCGCCGCACCGCACCCGAGGTACTGCTCACCGCGAAAACCCAGCGATGGACACCCGAAGAAGTGCTGCGGACCCTGGTCGAAGCCGAGATCGCCGCTCGTGATGCCTCCAACATCCGCAACCGACTCAAAGCTGCCGGGTTCCCGGTCACCAAAACCCTGGAATCGTTCGACGTGGCCGCATCCTCCATCCCGGCCAACACCTTCGAATACCTATCCTCACTGGAATGGGTTCGAGCCCAACACAATCTGGCCTTGATCGGCCCAGCCGGGACTGGCAAGAGTCACACCCTGATCGGGCTGGGGATCGCCGCAGTACACGCCGGACACAAAGTGCGGTACTTCACCGCCGCCGACCTCGTGGAGACCCTGTATCGCGGACTGGCCGACAACACCGTCGGCAAAACCATCGACACCCTGCTACGCCAAGATCTGCTCATCCTCGACGAGATCGGATTCGCACCACTCGACGACACCGGCACCCAACTACTGTTCCGGCTCGTCGCCGGCGCCTACGAACGCCGCTCTCTCGCGATCGCCAGCCACTGGCCCTTCGAACAATGGGGACGATTCCTGCCCGAACACACCACCGCCGCCAGCATCCTCGACCGGCTCCTACACCACGCCACCATCGTCATCACCGACGGCGACTCCTACCGCATGACACACCGAACGGAGGTACCACCCACCTAGAACATCCCGCACAGGGTGGGGACTTTTACCTGGCCACCAGCGGGGACATCAAACTGGCCGTTGACAGCAGCTGTCTCCTCGTTGACCTGCCGTTTTGTTGTCCGGCGGCGGCATGCGCTAGAGTCTGTCCTCGGTTCAAGTGATGCGCTCACGGCGCTGAACGAGAGCCAGAGCAATCCCCCATAGCTCAATTGGCAGAGCATTCGACTGTTAATCGAACGGTTACTGGTTCGAGTCCAGTTGGGGGAGCAGAACAAGAAGCCCGCCCCTGCGAAAGCAGGCGGCGGGCTTTTTCTGTGGGCTCTCTTGTAGTTTCATGCCGTCGGGTTCCGCACCGCGGTGCAGGTTGCAGGTTGGGTAACTGGTTCGGCTCGCAGTCCAGGTACCCAGTGCGCGATCAGACTAGTCTCAACGGTGTGGCAACGCGTGGGTTCTGGATTGGCGAGATCCGCGCCTCAGATGGTGTCGCTAGAAAGCTACGAACAAAGCACAACCTGTCAGTTGAGGAAGTCCGGGCGGCGTGTGTCCCGAACCAATACGACCGTGCGGGCTGGGAAGTTGACGAGGTGCACGGGGAGAGGCTGCTGGTGGAGACTCATGATGCGGTGGGGTGGATCAGGGTCATACTCCAGCCAATCGATGTCGAAGATGGGATCTGGCAACTACGGACTGCCTGGAGGAGGATGTGAACATGGAGCAGGTAGGCGACGAGTACGACGATGACTTCGAGATGACGGACGAGGAGTTCGACCGTCGGATGGAGGCTGCGGAACCTGTCCGGTTGGTGCCGGGTCCTCGTGAAGTCCGCATCGAGGCTAAATTCCTTGCATCAGGTTGGGGCGGAACGCCGTACCCGCACGCTACCCAAATTGCGGTGCATGAACCTCAATTGGAAGTGACACTGATTCCACAACGATGACGTACTGGCCGGGAACCTTCGCCTCGAAGCCGATCTTGTGAAAGAAGAAACCGGCTCTGGTTCCTGCGGTTGCCACTTCGGGGACGGGGAGCCTGCTAGAGCCGCTCTTTCCGTCAGGTGTGGTGATGGAGACTTCGACGAACTGCGGATTGTGAAGGTCTCCCTCCTCTGCCTGGATAAGCACAATCAGAAGGGTCTCGATTAGATAGCCCCCTGGCGGTTGCCAAAAATCTGTAAGGACGCCCCCGAGTACATATAGCTTGCCGTCAGCGACAGTAGCGGCCTCCGCCAACATCGCACCGGTAACGATCATTCCTCGAGCCTATGGCATATCGGTTGTCCCGGGGTCCATCGCTAGGCATTGTGCCGATAGAACTGCTGCTGCTGCTGCCGGCTCGTTCGCGCTGACCGCCTCAGGCACTCGTCCCGCGCCGCCCGTCGTACTCCGCCTGCGCGTCACGCACCGTCGGCATGTGGCCCTGCAGCAGATCGATCAACCCCTGCAGTTGGTCGGCGACCTGCCTGCCGAGGGGAGTCAGGTCGTATTCGACCTTCGGCGGGATCGCCTCCAGGACCGTCCGCACGATCATGCCGTCGCGTTCGAGGTTCTGAAGCGTCTGCGACAGCATTCGCTCGCTCACACCGTCAACGCGGCGTCGAAGGGCGCTGAATCGATAGTTGCTCTCGCGCAACGCGATCAGGACCAGCGTGCCCCAGCGGCCGGTGACCGTCTGCAGCGTCGACCTCGACGAGCAGTCGCGTGCGAAGACGTCGGCTTCGAGGGTCGGGTCGTGGTCGGACATGACCTCAGGTTAGCGAAGGTCACAGCGACCCGCTAACTGTTCGTATTGCACTTACGAAAAGTAAGTGCGTACAGTCGAGCCCAGTCACGACGAGAGGAAAGACAACATGACCACAGCAGTGACAGGCGCCACCGGACAGCTCGGCGGGCTGGCGATCGGCGAGCTGCTCGCGCGGGGAGTCCCGGCCGCGGACATCGTGGCGATCGTTCGGGACGAGTCGAAGGCTGCCGATCTGGCGTCGAAGGGCGTTCAGATCCGGGTTGCCTCCTATGACGATCCGGAGGCGCTGCGGCGCGCACTCGACGGTGTCGACAAGCTGCTCCTGATCTCGGGTTCGGAGGTCGGACGTCGAGTTCCGCAGCACACCAACGTGATCGAGGCGGCGGAAGCGGCCGGTGTCGGATTGATCGCGTACACGAGCCTCCTCAACGCCGCTACGAGCGGACTCGGGTTGGCGCCCGAACACGTGGCCACCGAGAAGCGACTCGGCGAGTCGTCGATCCCCGCGGTCTTCCTCCGCAACGGCTGGTACTGGGAGAACTACCTGCAGGCCATCAGCCAGGCGGTCTCGTCCGGCGCTTTGTTCGGTGCAGCGGGCGAGGGCAAGGTCGCCGGTGCCGCCCGCGCCGACTACGCGGCTGCGGCTGCCGCAGTCCTCACCTCCGATGCCGATCAGGGTGGCAAGGTCTACGAACTCGGCGGCGATGAGCGACTCACCTACGCCGACCTCGCGAAGGTCATCGGCGAGGTGGCCGGCAAGACCGTTGAGTATCGTGACCTGCCGGAGGCCGACTACGCGAAGGTGCTCGCCGACAACGGCATCCCGGAGCAGTTCGCCGCCGTGCTGGCGGGTTCCGATGCCGGCATCGCCCGCGGCGAACTCGACACCACCTCAGGCGACCTCCAGACGCTGATCGGCCGGTCGTCGACGCCGTTCGCCCAGATCGTGAAGGCCGCCATCGCCTGACGCTGCGCTGCACCGATGAGTCTCGCTGCGGTTTCGAGTCTGTCCTGGTTGGATTGCCCGACGACAACAGGAATGGATGCCATGGCTCAGCTACTCAGGGTGCAGAACTTCGCGGTCTCGCAGGACGGGATCGGTGCCGGTGAAAATCAGACCTTCGAGCGGCCGTTCGGCGACACCGTCGAACCCTGGGAGATGATGTCCTGGGCAGGGGCCACCGCGAGCTGGCCCAACCGCACCGATCCCGGTGGCACCCGCGGACTCGACGACTACTTCACGCGCGACTTCACACACAACATCGGTGCGGAGATCATGGGCCGCAACAAATTCGGGCACCAGCGAGGTCCGTGGGTCGACCATGAATGGCAGGGGTGGTGGGGCGACGAGCCGCCGTTCCACACCCCGGTCTTCGTCCTCACCCACCACCTCCGCCCGTCGTTCACGCTGGGTGAGACCACGTTCCACTTCCTCGACGCCACGCCGGCCGAGGCCGCGGAGAAGGCGAAGGCCGCGGCCGACGGCAAAGACGTTCGGATCGGCGGCGGCGTGAGCACCGTGCGGGAGTTCCTCGACGCCGATCTCATCGACACGCTGCACATCGCGGTCGCACCCGTCACCTACGGAAACGGACTGCGTCTGTGGAACTCGCCCGCCGAGTTGGAGGACCGTTTCGGGCACGAAGTGGTCCCGAGTCCGAGCGGGGTCACCCACCATTTGTTCTGGCGGAAGTAGTTTTTCGCCAACCCCCGGAATGTGCGCGTCGACCGGCGTAGTTGTAGGGGTCATGACGGAACTCGCCGACAAGGCCAAGGCACTGCTCGAACTCCACCGGCCCGGAGACCCGGTGATCCTGCCGACGGTATGGGACGCATGGTCGGCGAATCTGGCGGTGTCCGCGGGATTCACCGCACTCACCGTCGGTAGTCACCCGGTGTCGGACTCGATCGGCAAACCCGACAACGAGGGCATCACCTTCGGGGAACTCACGACGCGGATCAAACAGATCACCGCAGCGGTCGACGTCCCGATCTCCGTCGACATCGAATCCGGCTACGGCGAAGATCCCAAGACGCTGATCGACGGCCTCATCGACGCCGGTGCTGTCGGCCTCAACATCGAGGACACCGTCCACAGTGAGGGCGGGCGACTCCGCGAGGCGCAGGAGCACGCCGACTTCGTGGGCGCCCTGCGTGCGGCGTCGGACGCCACCGATGTCCACGTCGTCGTCAACGCCCGCACCGATCTGTTTCTCAAGCAGGTCGGCGACGAATCCGACCGCGTCGACCGCGCCATCGCGCGGATGAAGCTCTGCGCGGAGGCCGGTGCCGACGTGCTCTATCCCGTCGGTTTCCACGACGACGCCACCCAGAAGCGGCTCGCCGACGAACTTCCGCTGCCGGTCAACGCCATCGGGCACCCGACCAAGAACAACAAGGCGGCACTCGCCGCGCTCGGCGTCGGACGCGTGAGCTTCGGTCCGCTGTTCCAGATGGTGCTCGCCGAACGCGCCGCCGAGGTTCTCGCTCCCTGGAAGTAGGCACGACCGGCGCGAATCGGGCACGAACTGTCGGAGGCCCGGTTTACCGTCGGAATATGGCACTCACCAAGAGCGAACGAGAAGCGTTTCTGGCAGAACCACACGTCGCGGCCCTGTCCGTGGAAGCCGAACCCGAGAGGGCTCCGCTGACGGTGCCGATCTGGTACCACTACGAACCCGGCGGACGACCATGGCTGCTCACCGGCACCGAGTCGCGGAAGCTGAACCTCATCCGGGCGGCGGGGCGGTTCACCCTCATGGTCGACGAGGTGTCGCCGCGCCTCATGTACGTCTCGGTGTCCGGGAATGCCATCGACATGGTCGCCGGAACCCGGGACGACCTGCGCGAGATGGCATCTCGTTACCTTCCGCCGCAGGCCGTCGAACCGTACATCGAGATGGCCGAGAAGGAACACGGTCCGCAGACCAAGGTGTACCTCGACCCTCAGCAGTGGGTGTCGCTGGACCTCGGCAGCCTCGGCGATCTGCCGGCGGTATGACGCCGGACACAGCGCCCACAGCGGCATCGCTACATTGAACCCATGCCGAAGCCCCGTCAGACCTCCGACGCCCCCGACGCCACCACGGTGACGCCCGACGTCGAAGACGGCGTGACCCCGCTCGACGGCGACCACTTCCTGCAGGCCAACCGCACGAACCGGGAGAAGTACCGAGCCGAGGCGGAGGCCAAGGCGGCGAAAGCGGCCCGCAGGGCGGCCCGTCGCGGGGAGGCGGTCGATGCCGACGCCGCGCTCGAGGGCACGATCGACTCCGACGAGACGATCGCGAAGGACCGCTCACCACGCAAGCTCGACCCGGCCGCGGCGTCGGGCAAGAGCGACCGCTGGACCGGTTGGGCGACGAGTCTCGGCAAGAAGACCTGGGCGGTCGTCGCGCTGGTGGCGGTCGCCGTCATCCTCGCGGCGTCGACCGCGGTGTTGGCTGTCGCCTACGTCGATGCCGACCGTCGGGCAGACACTGCGGCCGGGGCGATCGACTCGACGATCCTCGACACCGCACGCAAGTACGCCGCCGAGATCACCACCTACAACTCGGCCGACTACTCCGACCTCGACCGCAGAATCCGCGAGATCTCCACTCCCGCGTTCACCCAGACCTACATCGAGTCCTCGCAGGACGCCCGAAAGGGCTCCACCGAGGCAGCGGCCGTGTCGACCGCGAAGGCCGACAACGCCGGAATCATGTCGCTCGACGACGAGAAAGCCGTCGTGCTCGTGACACTCGACCAGGCCGTCAAGTCGCCGCAGACCGCACAGGAGTTCCCCGACGGGTTCCCGTACCAGACACGCGTCAAGGTGACCCTGGTGCAGCAGGACGGTCGCTGGCTGATGGACGACTTCGCGGTGCTGTAGGGGTTGCGTTCCCGCCCAACAGGATCCGCGCCGACAGCGCCTCGATGCGTTCGGGGGAGGGTTGTGGCCGCAGCCGCGACAGGTCGGTGACGACGTTGAGTGCCGCGTGCACCAGGAATCGCGCGTGGGTGATCGGTAGGTTCGCTCGCTCGCGACTCATCCAGGTCGCCCATTCATCGACGGTGATGCGCTGCTGATGGCGCAGCGCATCCCGGGCCTCGGGGGTGGCGTGTCCGATCTCGGTCTCGTAGACGCTGATCAGATCGGTTGAGCTGCAGGTCAGTCGAACGTATCGGCGCATCATGCCGACGAGTGCCTCGTGCGGCGTCGACGCATCGGCGAGGGCCTCGGCGATGGCGGCCGTGACGCGGTCGGTCGCCCGCCAGAACGCGGCCTCGAGGATCGCGACCTTGCTCGGGAAGTGGCGGTACACGCCGGACGCCGGAAGGCCCGCGGCATGCGCAATGTCCTCGATGGTGACGTCGCGGAAGCCGCGGGCGGCGAACAGGTTGATCGCCTCGGTCAGGATGATCTCGCGCTTCGCCGCCGGTGCGAGGCCGTGAGCGGCGGGAGCCGGCGGTCCCACCGGATCGGGGAGGTCGACGTCGAGCAGGTCGAACGCGGCATCGGAGATGAGGGTGGTGACCTCGCGCGCCGGCAGCGAGGAGTGATGGGTCGTCGGGCTGGCCGCGACGCTGGTCATCGCGGCGACGGTCAGATTGGCGTCGGCATCGCGGAGGTCGGGACGCAGGCGCCGCGCCGCCGCGCGAACACGGCGGTGCTGGTGCACGACGACATCGCGGACGAGGTCCCGGTCGGCCGGTGCGAGGTACCGGGACTCCCACCGGTACAGGCCACCCGTGCGGCGGTTCTCGAAGGAGGCCGCGGTGATCGCCACGAGCAGCTCGCGCAGTTCGTCGTCGCCGCCGGGCTCCACCGCATCGAGCGCCGACCGGAGCGACCGTGCGAGGACAGCGGTGGTCTCGGCGAACAGCGCGTACTTGTTGGGGAAGTGCCGGTAGAGCGCGGGCGCGGAGATCCCGACCGCATCGGCGATGTCGTCGAGGCGAACCGCGTGGTAACCGCCGTCGCTGAACGCCTTCGCCGCAGCGTCGATGATGAGCCGCCTGCGGTCGGTCGGACGGCGTCGTCGAATGCCCGGCGCAACGGTCTGAGACGTGTCAGAGGTCGACGTCCCCGCGCGCACGGTCATGGCGACACACTCTATCCGGATACGATGTTCACACAGGATTTTCGGGGCAATCGTCCGAAAACCCCAGCAAGGGGTATTCAGCGACGCGTATAAGTTAACCAAGATTCTCGTGATCTGCGTCGCACTGTGGTAGTACTCTAGGCGATGGCACAGATCCGAGAATCTGTGTCTATCTGTCCGGTCACGAGTGGGGAGTGCAGTGAGCGACGAGACCAGCCAGGCAATCGTGACCTCGGTCGACGACCGAGGAGTCGCGCGGCTGACGATTTCCCGCCCGGAGAAGATGAACGCTCTCGACACCGAGGCGAACCACGGCATCAAGGCTGCGATGGAGGAGTGGTCGAAGCGCGACGACGTCCGCGTCATCGTTCTCGACGGGGCCGGCGGGAGCTTCAGCGCCGGAGCCGACGTGGTCTCCATCAACTCACAGTCGACAGCCAACGGTTCGTCGGGGCTCGACCCCGACCAGGCTCGCGGGATCATCTCCGTCGGTTCGGAACTCGCCCGCGCGGTCCGCTCATCCCAGGTTCCGGTCATCGCCTCCGCCGATGGACCAGCCGCTGGCATCGGTGCCTCGCTGGCCCTGGCCGCCGACCTCATCTACACGACGAAGCGGTCGTACTTCCTGCTCGCCTTCATCAACATCGGCCTGATGCCCGACGGCGGCGCGTCGATGCTCTTCACCTCTGCAGTGGGCCGGGTCCGCGCCAACGAACTCGCGCTCCTCGGTGAAAAGCTGCGCGCCCCTGAGGCTCTCGCGGCGGGACTGGTCGACGGCGTCTACGACGACCGGCCCGCGCTCGACGAAGTCGTCGACAAGGTAGCCGCGAAGCTCGCCGGCAAGAGTCGGTCCGCACTGCGGCTCACCAAGTCCGCGCTCGACGCCCACACCATGTCGGGCTTCGAGGCCGCGATCGAGCGAGAACTCGAGGGGCAGACCGAACTGCTGCAGTCGCCGGAGTTCCAAGCCGCCATCGCCGCCTTCGCCGGCAAGAAGTGAGCTCGGCACGACGCCGAAACCGCACTCCCGCAGACGCATTCACGACCCACCTTCGTCACGACGACAGACAACAAGGAGACCGATCGTATGACCGCGACCGTCGACACCGTCACCGACCTCGCCACCGAACCGTTGCGCTCACGCCGCAACCACTGGAACAACCAGATCAAGCGCCACGCCTTCATGAACCCCGAGGGCCCGGCCCTGAAGTTCCAGGGCGAGGTCACCACCTGGAAGGAACTCGACGAGCGGACCCGTGCCTTCGCCGCCGCCCTGACCCGTCGTGGCGTCCAGTTCGGTGACCGCATCCTCGTGGTCCTGCTGAACCGCAGCGAATACGTCGAAACGGTGTTGGGCGCCAACCTGATCGGCGCCATCCCGGTGCCGGTGAACATCCGCATGAGCCCGGCCGAGATCGCGTTCCTCGTGAACGACAGCGGTGCCAAGGTGATCGTCACCGAGACGATGCTCGCCCCGCTCGCCGACGCCGTCGCCGCGTCGACCAACGCGATCGACCACATCGTCGTCGTCGGCGGATCGGACAACGACAGCCACCTCGACTTCGAGGCGCTGGTCGCCGAGGACTCCTCGGACCTGCCCGAGATCGACGTCCCCGAAGAGACCGTCGCGCTGATCATGTACACCTCGGGTACCACCGGAAAGCCCAAGGGCGCCATGCTCACCCACACCAACATGCAGGCGCAGGCGGTGACCTGTCTGCAGGCACTGCAGACGCGATCCGACGACATCGGATCGTGCGTCGCGCCGATGTTCCACATCGCGGGACTCGGCGCGATGGCGCCGCTGTTCTACATGGGTGCGCTGTCGGTCATCCATCCGCTCGGTGCCTTCGACCCGAACGACATGCTCGACACCATCGAGAAGGAGGGCACCACCTCGATTTTCCTCGTGCCCGCCCAGTGGCAAGCCGTCTGTGCCGCCCAGCAGGCCAAGCCGCGAGACCTGAAGCTGCGCGTCACCAGCTGGGGCGCCGCCCCTGCCTCGGACACCGTGCTGCGGGCGATGAACGAGACCTTCCCTGACGCGCTCAACGTCGCCGTCTTCGGTCAGACCGAGATGTCGCCGATCACCTGCGTGCTCGAGGGAAAGGATGCGATGAACAAGATCGGTTCCATCGGCAAGGTCGTGCCCGCGGTGACCGCGCGCATCATCGACCCCGAGGGCAACGACGTCAAGCAGGGCGAGGTCGGCGAGATCGTCTACCACGGGCCCAACATGATGAAGGGCTACTGGCAGAACGAGCAGGGCACCGCCGACGCGTTCGCCTGCGGCTGGTTCCACTCGGGCGACCTCGTGCGCGAGGACGAGGACGGCTTCCTCTACGTCGTCGACCGCGCCAAGGACATGATCATCTCGGGCGGCGAGAACATCTACTGCGCCGAGGTCGAGAACGTCCTGTTCGGTCACCCGAGCATCAGCGAGGCCGCCATCATCGGCCGCGCGCACGAGAAGTGGGGCGAGGTGCCGGTGGCGGTCGTCGTCCTGGCCGAAGGCGTCACCGACCTGGCCCTGGCCGACCTCGAGCCCTACCTGAACGAGAACCTGGCCCGCTTCAAGCACCCGAAGGGCCTGGTCATCGTCGACGAGCTGCCGCGCAACGCCGGTGGCAAGGTCGTCAAGCCGACCCTGCGGGCGAGCTACGGCTCCAAGGACGCCGGTCTGGCCGACTGACCGTGTCGAGGTGTCCCGGCGCCGGATTCGGTGATCGGGCGGGTGCCGGTGGCGATGGAACACGGACTAGGACACGTTTCAATTTTGTGATTGAGTGACTACAGTCACAAGCGACGGCAACGTCGCTCGACGGACTTCCCGGGGCGAGTTTGTTGCCGGGTTCGAACGGAGGAGACCAGTGAAGACAAAGGGCGCGCTGCTGCGCGAGCACAACAAGCCGTGGGCGATCGAGGATATCGAGATCGGCGATCCCAAGGCCCACGAGATCAAGATCAAGATGGAAGCGGCGGGCATGTGCCACTCCGACCATCACCTGATGACCGGCGGCATCCCGATGGCCGGGTTCCCGATCCTGGGTGGCCACGAGGGTGCGGGCGTCGTCGCCGAGGTAGGCGAGGGTGTCACCGACTTCGAGGTCGGCGACCACGTTGTGCTGTCGTTCATCCCGTCGTGCGGCAAGTGTCCGTCGTGTCAGTCGGGCATGGCCAACCTGTGCGACTTCGGCGCCATGCTGCTGCAGGGCGAAGCGGTGTCGGACAACACGTTCCGAATCCAGACGGCAGCCGGCGAGAACGTCTACCCGATGACCCTGCTGGGCACCTTCGCGCCCTACATGGTGGTCCACGAGGCGTCGGCAGTGAAGATCGACAAGGACATCCCGTTCGAGGTCGCCGCACTGTGTGGCTGCGGTATCCCCACCGGCTACGGCTCGTCGACCCGCAGCGGTGACGTCCGTCCCGGCGAGGACGTGGCGATCGTCGGTGTCGGCGGCGTCGGTACGGCAGCCCTCCAGGGCGCCGTTATCTCGGGTGCCCGCAACGTGTTCGCCATCGACCCGGTCGAGTGGAAGCGTGAGCAGGCGCTGAAGTTCGGTGCCACCGCGGCATTCGCGTCGGTCGAAGAGGCTGCGATGGCGATCGCGGAGACCACCCACGGCGGCATGTGCCAGAAGGTGATCGTCACCGTCGGCGAGGTCCACGGCAAGGACGTCGATCTGTGGATGGGCATCACCGCCAAAGGTGGCACCTGTGTGCTGACTGGCATGGGCAACATGCTCGAAAGCGACGTGACGCTGAACCTCGCGATGCTGACGCTGCTGCAGAAGAACCTGCAGGGCTCCATCTTCGGTGGCGCCAACCCGAAGCTCGACATCCCGCAGCTGCTGTCGATGTACAAGATCGGCAAGCTCAACATCGCCGACATGATCACCCGCCAGTACCGTCTGGACCAGATCAACGAGGGCTACCAGGACATGCTGGACGGCCGCAACATCCGCGGCGTCATCCGCTACACCGAAGAGGATTGGTGAGCCCTGTGCCCACCGGCCGGTACGCGGGCACGGGTAACGTGACCCGATGTGTCGGTCCTTGAATCTCTGACGGAATGGCCTGTCGACAATGTGTCGGCGGCGATCATCACCCGCGACGGGGTCGCCGAGGAATTCGGCGACCCCGTTCGCGTCTACGAACTCGCCTCGGTCACCAAACTCCTGGTCGCCGAGGCGATTCTGGTGGCCGTCGAAGAGGGAGCGGTCGAACTCGACGATCCGGCCGGTCCTCCCGGGGCGACCATCCGGCACCTCCTGGCACACGCGTCGGGACTCGCCTTCGACTCACGGGACCTCGAGGCCGGGGTGGGGGAGAAGCGCATCTATTCGAGCGCAGGCTTCGAGATCCTGGCCGAGACGGTGGAGCAGGCCGCGGGCATCGGCTTCGCGGAGTACCTGGCCGACGCCGTCTGCGCACCGCTTGGCATGAAGTCCACCGAACTGTACGGGCCCGCCGGGCACGGGGCGCGGTCCACCACCACCGATCTCGCGCATTTCGCGCAGGAACTCCTCGCGCCTCGACTGCTGGCACCGGAGACCCTCGCCGACGCGACATCGGTCCAGTTCCCAGGACTCGACGGCTTTGTTCCCGGCTACGGCAGGCACCGCCCGAACGACTGGGGCCTCGGGTTCGAGATCCGATCGGCGAAGTCCCCGCACTGGACCGGGACGGGCAACTCGCCCCGGACCTTCGGGCACTTCGGTCAGGCCGGCACCTACCTCTGGGTCGACCCCGAGTTGCAGGCGGCATGCGTCGTCCTCACCGACCGGGCCTTCGGGCCGTGGGCGAAACCGTTGTGGAGCGAGTTCAACGACCGGGTCGTCAGTGAACTTTCGTCACAGAAATGAACCTTTCTCGCACGAGAAACTAGCGCAACACGCGCATCATGGGGCACAATGAATCCCACGAGTGTGATATCCGAAGTCGCGAGGTGTGTTGGGGAAGACGTTCCTCGTCGACAACGGAGGTGAAAAGGTGCGCAATCTGAACCAGTTTGCGGACATGACAACAGGAGTGGTCTACATCCACTCGGCGCCGGTGGCGCTGTGCCCACACGTGGAGTGGGCTCTGTCGTCGACCCTGAACGCGCGCGCGAACCTTAAATGGTCGGCCCAGGACGCCGAACCGGGTATGCAGCGTGCAACAGTCGACTGGGCAGGGCCGGTCGGGACAGCGGCACGTCTGGTGACCGCTCTGCGCGAATGGTCGGCGCTGCGGTTCGAGGTCACCGAGAACCCGAGCGAGGGTGTCGACGGCGAGCGCTACAGCTACGTGCCGGGTCTGGGGCTCTGGCGCGGATCGACCAGTGCCAACGGCGATGTCATCATCGGCGAGAACCAGCTGCGCTCGATGATCGAATCGCAGCCCGACAGTGCCGGTCTCGCCGGCGAACTCGAAGCCGCTCTCGGTTCGGCCTGGGACGACGCGCTCGAGCAGTACCGCATGGGCGGTGCCGGGGCCGAGGTCACCTGGTTGCAGCAGCGGGTCGGCTGACCCTTCGAGACGCGCCCTCCGCAAGCTCCGGGCGCTCCTCAGGGAGCGAGGGAGACGCTCCGCAAGCTCCGGGCGCTCCTCAGGGAGCGAGGGAGACGCTCCGCAAGCTCCGGGCGCTCCTCAGGGAGCGAGGCGGCGTCCTCGGTTGTGAGGAACGACACGCCCGGCAGGCACGAGACGAGGTTTCGTCGGCGCAAGAAGTGGGAAACTTCCTGACGCTGCGGAGAATACAGACTTCCCAGGGAGCGCGGTGATTCGTCCCGCGAGCTCAGGGACACACGAGAAACGCCACCGGTGAGAACCGGTGGCGTTCTTCGTGTGTCCGTCCGCTGATCAGAGCGGGATGTTCTTGTGACGTCCGCGTCGAGCGGGGGCGGCCGCGAGTGCCTCGGCGATGATGCTGCGTGTGCGGGCCGGGTCGATGATCTCGTCGACGACGCCGATCGACTGTGCGCGTCCCACACCGCCGGCGATGGCCTCGTGTTCGGCGGCCAGTCGGTCGTGGAGGGCTTCACGCTCGTCGTCGGGTGCGGCGGCGAGGGCCTTCTTGTGCAGGATGCCGACGGCGGCCTTGGCTCCCATGACGGCGACTTCGGAACCGGGCCAGGCGAATACGGCCGTGGCACCGAGCGCCCGCGAGTTCATGGCGATGTAGGCGCCGCCGTAGATCTTTCGCGTCACGAGGGTGACGCGGGGGACCGAGCACTCGGCGAAGGCGTGGAGGAGTTTGGCGCCGCGTCGGACGACGCCGTTCCATTCCTGTCCGACGCCCGGCAGGTAGCCGGGGACGTCGGTGAGGACGATGAGCGGGATGCCGAAGGCATCGCAGAGGCGGACGAACCGGGAGGCCTTCTCGGCGCTCTCCGAATTCAGGCAGCCGCCCATGCGCAGCGGGTTGTTGGCGATCACGCCAACGCTGCGGCCGGACAACCGGCCGAACCCGATCACGATGTTCGGCGCCCACTTCGCCTGCAGCTCTTCGAAACTGGAGATCTCGGTCTCGCCGTCGGCGGCGAGTGCCGTGTCCAGCAGCTTCTCGACGACCGGGTGGACGTCGTAAGCGCGGCGGGCGGATTCGGGCAGCAGGGCCTTCAGGTCGGTGTCACCGGCCGCGGCCAGTTCACGGTTGAAGTGGCCCTGCTGACTGAATGTCGAGACGAGACGTCGCGCGCGCCACAGGGCGTCGGACTCGGAGTCGGCCACGATGTGGCAGACGCCGGACTTCTTGCCGTGAGTGGTGGGGCCGCCGAGCGACTCCATGTCGACGTCCTCGCCGGTGACGCTGCGGACCACATCCGGCCCGGTGACGAAGACGCGACCGGCCGGGGCCATGATCACGATGTCGGTGAGGGCGGGTCCGTAGGCCGCGCCGCCGGCCGCGAAGCCGACGACCACGGAGATCTGCGGGATGTATCCGGAGGCCCGGACCATCGCCTCGAAGACCTGACCCACGGCGTGCAACGCCTCGACACCCTCGGCGAGGCGGGCGCCACCCGAGTGCCAGATGCCGATGACCGGCGCCTGCTCGGAGATGGCGGTGTCGATGGCGTTGACGATGTGAGCACACCCGACGACACCCATGGCACCACCCATGACGGTGCCATCGGTGCAGTAGGAGACCGTGCGAACGCCGTTGACCAGGCCGACCGCGGCCTGGACCCCGGACTTGTCGCGAGGATGCAGCAACGACATGGTGCCTTCGTCGAAGAAGTTCGTCAGCCGCAACAGCGGGTCGCGGGGATCGGCGGCTTCTTCGCGGCCGGCCATGGGAGCCAAGGTCGTCATCGCAGTCTCCTCCAAGGGTGTCGGGCGTGGTTCGTCTCAGGCACTACCGAGATCGGCGGGGAGCCGACGTTCAGTAGCGACCGAAGGCGAGCGCCACGTTGTGCCCACCGAAACCGAACGAGTTGTTGATCGCGTAGTCGATCTGTCCGTAACGGGGTTCACCGTGGACGACGTCGATGTCGCATTCCGGGTCCTGGTTCTCGAGGTTGAGGGTCGGCGGGATGACGCCTTCCTCGACACTCTTGATGGTCAGGACCGACTCGAGCGCACCCACCGCACCGATCGAGTGTCCCAGAGCGGACTTCGGCGCGTAGATCGCAGCATGCTGACCGATGGCAGCGGTGATACCGGCGGCCTCGGCGGTGTCGCCGATCGGGGTCGACGTCGCATGCGCGTTGATGTGGGTGATGTCGGACTTCTGGAGACCGGCGGTCTGCAGTGCCCGCGTCATCGCGCGGGCGTTGCCCTGACCACTGGGGTCCGGGGCAACCAGGTGGAAGCCGTCGGAGGTGATGCCGGAACCGAGCAGGCGTGCGTGGATGCGCGCACCGCGGGCCCGAGCGTGCTCCTCGCGTTCGAGGATGAGCATCGCGGCACCTTCGCCGAAGACGAAGCCGTCGCGGTCCTTGTCGAACGGACGAGAGGCGGCAGCGGGGTCCTCGTTGCGGGTGCTCATGGCACGCATCATCGAGAACGCGGCGATCGGCACCGCGTCGATCTGTCCCTCGACGCCACCGGTGACGACCATGTCGGCGTCACCCATGACGATGTGGCGCCATGCGTGTGCGATCGCCTCGGCACCCGACGAGCACGCCGAGACCGGGGTGATCACGCCCGCGCGGGCGCCGATGTTCAGGCCGACGACGGCGGCCGGGCCGTTGGGCATGGCCATCGAGACGGCCAGCGGGGACACCTTGCGGTAGTTGCCGGTGCCTTCCATGGCCTTGACGGCGTCGATCATCGCGTCGCCGCCACCCTGGCCGGTGCCGATGACCACGGCGAGACGGTCGGGATCGACCTCGGGCTCGCCGGCCTGCGTCCAGAGACGCTTGCTCAGCACGTGGGCGATGCGCTCGACGTAGGCCATCCGACGAGATTCGACTCGCGTGACCTCTTCGGACGGATCCTTCAGCAGCCGACCGCCGATGCGCACCGGCAGGTTGTACTTGGTGATGAAGTCGTCGGTCAGCTCGCGGATGCCCGACTCACCCGCCAGCAGGTTTTTCCACGTCGAGTCGAGATCCTCGCCGAGCGAGGTGGTCGCCACCATGGAGGTGACGACCACGCTCGGGAAGTTCCCACCCAGCGTCGAGTAGTCGCGGAGGGAGGGGGAGCTCATCAGTTCTGGTCTGCCTCGACCTGGGCTTTGATGGCAGCCGCAGCCTCGGGGTTCTCGCTCTCGAGCTTCTGGATGTACGAGACGGCGTCGCCGACGGTGCGCAGACCGGCGAGGTCCTCATCGGGGATCTTCACGCCGTACTTGTCCTCGGTCTGCACCGCGATCTCGACCATGGACAGCGAGTCGATGTCCAGATCGTCGACGAACGACTTCTCCATCGTCACCTCGGACGGCTCGATGCCGGTGACTTCCTCGATGATCTCGGCGATGCCGGCAATGAGTTGTTCCTGGGTGGCAGCCACTGTATGGTTCCCTTTCGTGTTCGGGTTGATGATTCCGGAGCGTCTGACGGACGTGTAGTCCGCGCGCTTGGACAGATCGGCGCCGGGCGCCGATCTTCCGGGGGTCGCGGACTAACCGCGACCGCTATCCAAGTTCTGCGATCTTCGCGATGTCGCGGGGCTCCTTGAGAGCCAGCGATGGGGTGCCTTTCAGCTCACGCTTGGCGATCCCCACGAGCGTGCCCGCCGGTGGCAGTTCCACGACGGCGGTGGCCGAGTTGTCCCGCAGGTACGCCGAGCAGAGATCCCAGCGGACCGGCCTGGTGACCTGGCCTACCAGTTTTGTCAGTGCGTCGACGCCATTCGTTACAGGCTGACCGTCCGAGTTGGACAGCAGCGTGCGATTCGGGTCGGCCGGGGTGATCTTCGCCGCCGCGGCGGCGACCGCGTCCTGCGCCGGGGCCATGAAGTGGGTGTGGAACGCGCCGGCGACCGCGAGCTTGCGGATGCGGGCTTTCTCCGGCGGCGAGGCGATGAGCTCGTCGATCTTCTCGACGGCGCCGGCCGCGACGATCTGACCGACCGCGTTGCGGTTGGCCGGGACGAGCTCGAGCTCCTCGAGGCGGGCGAGTACCGCGGCCTCGTCGCCACCGAGAACGGCGGCCATGGTGGTGGGCACCAGGGCACAGGCCTTGGCCATCTCGGCGCCGCGGATCGCGGCGAGGGTGACGGCCTCGTCGGCGGAGATGACGCCGGTGATGGCAGCGGCGGCGAGCTCACCGACCGAGTGGCCGGCGACGGCCGCGTCCGCGGGCAGTTCACCGTTCTTGCGGACCTCGTCGAAGGCGAGGAGGGCGGCGACGACGACCAGCGGCTGGGTCACCGCGGTGTCGGTGATCTCCTCCGCGGTGGCGGTGGTACCGAGTCTTTCCAAGTCCAGTTGAGTGAGCTTGGACCACGTGGCGATCTGATCACGGGTGCCGGGCAGGTCGAGCCACGGCGTGAGCATGCCGGGTGTCTGGGAACCCTGGCCGGGAGCAAGCAACGAAAGCACGTGACCAGAGAACACCCTTTGCCCGCCCCATGTGGGTGTGGAGAAGCATGAACCTTGATGCCGGGTTTTGTGGGGTTCCCACAAACTTGACCTCAGTGTCACCTGCTTCGTCATCAGGCTGAGATTCGTTACCGAAACGTGCTCTTAAGGCTCCTATCAGCATAAATTGTGAATCGGACATGTTGCCAGTGTGACTCATGGTGCAGGAGGGTCCGATTTGTGCCTTAAGTGTGTCAGACGACCGACAGTCGTCGCGATCCGTAGTACATACGCATCTCGTGGGTTTGTCGGATCGCGGCGTGTGATTTCCGCAATTTTTTTCAGTCTGTACCGGACCGTATTTGGATGTATGTACAGAACGCGCGCGCAGGATTCGACCGATCCGCCAGAGTCGAGGTAGGCCTCGAGCGTCGTGGTCAGTGTGGTGCCTCCCGTGGAGAGCGGACTGACCACCGATTCGACCAGGGCGGCGACCGCCGATTCGTCACCGTTGAGAGCTCGCTCGGGGAGCAGTTCGAGACTGTGGACCGGGCGGGGTGCACTCGGCCAGCCCACCACCGCTTCGATCGCCGCCATCGCCTCGGCGGCGCTGGCATGGGCGCTCCCCAGGTTCGGCATGGTCGGTCCGATGACCACCGGGCCGTCGGCGAAGTGGGAGAGAAGAGCCGAGACGAACTTCTCCGTGGGGCGTGCGGGACCGCTGACGATGGCGACGAGCACCGAACCCTGGACCACCGACAGTGCCGACCGGTCGAAGTGTCTTGCAGTGTTGTGGATGGCCAGCGGCACCGACACGTTCTGTTCGGGTGGCGGGGTCCCGACGATGACCGTCGCCGGGGCGTCGGAGTCCCAGTTCAGGGCTGCCGCGCGGGAGAGGAGCTGGGGGCCGGTGTCGCCGCGGACCACGGCGTCGACGACCAGGGCCTCGAGCCGGGAGTCCCACGCGCCGCGCGATTCCGCGGCTGATGCGTAGATCGCGGCGGCGGCGAAGCCGATCTCGCGCCCGTATCTCAGGACCGACTCGGTGAGTGCGCGGAGCTGGGCGTCGTTGCGAGCAAGCAGCGGCAGCCACTTCTCGAAGAACTCCATGGCCACGCGGACCATCTCGACGGTCTGTAGCAGCGTGATACGTCTGGCAAGGTCCTGCGGCACCACCTGGAACGCCTGGACCGTGAACTTGACGTTGCCCTCGGGGTCCTGGATCCACTCGACGAAGTTCACGACCGCCGTCTGCACGACGAGCTGGACACTCGCGCGCTGCGCGGCGTCGAGGTCGCCGAAGTACGGCAGTTGGTCCTGCATGGAGTGGACCGCCTCGGTGGCGAGGCGTCCGCTGTACTGCTTGACCCGCCGAAGAAGCGTGTCCGGCAGCGCGTCGTGCACGGTGGCAGGGGCCGGTACATGGGCACCCCGCTCACCGAACACGTCAGCCGGCGGTGTTGTGGGCTGATTCACTCGCGCGTCGGACACGTTCTCAATCTAGTCCCCGGAAACCGCCGCGCCGGGATCGCTGGTCTGTCCGGGTGCGGCGGTCCGGTGCCGAACTAGGCCACGCCGGGATCGCTGGTCTGCTCCGGAGCGGCCGCGACGTCGTCGATCTGGTACTTGTCCGCGGCCTGCTTGGCCACCGACATGGCGATGTGACCGTCGCGGGCGAGGGCGACCAGTACCGCGACCACGATCGACTCGGCGTCGACGTTGAAGAAGCGTCGTGCCGCCGGCCGGGTGTCGGAGAAACCGAATCCGTCGGTGCCCAGCGTCAGGTACGTGCCGGGCAGGTAGGCGCGGATCTGCTCCTGGACGCCGCGCATGTAGTCGCTGACGCCGACGAACGGGCCGGCCGCGTCGGCCATCAGCTCGGTCAGGTAGGCGGGTGCGGGCTCGCTGCCCGGATCGCGCAGCGCCTGCCGGTCGGCGCGGATACCGTCTCGGGCCAGTTCGCTCCACGACGTCACCGAGTACACGTCGGCGCCGACGTTCCACTCCTCGGCGAGCAGCTCGGAGGCACGCAGCGCGTCGGGCATGGTGATCCCGGAAACCAGGATGTTGGCCGGGTACTCCTTGTTCTCCGGGGCCTTCTGGAACAGGTAGCCGCCCTTGACGATGCCCTCGTGGTCGACGTGCTCGGGCTTCGCCGGCTGGCTGATCGGCTCGTTGTAGACGGTGATGTAGTAGAAGACGTTCTCCGGGTCCTCGCCGTACATGCGCTTGAGACCGTCGTCGACGATGTGGCCGAGTTCGTAGGCGAACGCCGGGTCGTAGGCGACGACGGCCGGGTTGGTCGCGGCGAGCAGCGGCGAGTGGCCGTCGGCATGCTGCAGACCTTCACCGGTGAGCGTCGTACGGCCGGCGGTCGCGCCGATGACGAAGCCGCGCGCCATCTGGTCGGCGGCCGCCCAGAAGCTGTCGCCGGTGCGCTGGAAGCCGAACATCGAATAGAAGATGTACAGCGGGATCATCGGCTCGTCGTGCGTCGCATACGACGTGCCGACGGCGGCGAAGCTGGCCGCCGAACCGGCCTCGTTGATGCCCTCGTGCAGGATCTGGCCCTCGGAGCTCTCCTTGTAGGCGAGCATCAGCTCGGCGTCGACCGAGGTGTAGAGCTGTCCGTTGCGGTTGTAGATCTTCAGGGTCGGGAACCACGAGTCCATACCGAAGGTGCGGGCCTCGTCGGGGATGATCGGCACGATGCGCTTGCCGATCTCCTTGTCGCGCAACAGATCCTTGAAAACGCGGACCAGTGCCATGGTGGTCGCGACCTGCTGCTTGCCCGAGCCCTTCTCGGTGGTCTTGAGCGCCGACGACGTGTCGGCCTCGAGGACCTTGGCCTTGGTGCGGCGGCTCGGCAGGAAGCCGCCGAGGGTCTTGCGGCGATCCAGCATGTACTGGAGTTCCGGCGAATCCTTGCCGGGGTGGTAGTACGGCGGCAGGTACGGATCCTTTTCGAGCTGCTCGTCGCTGATCGGGATGCGCGTGCTGTCGCGGAAGGCCTTGAGGTCGTCGAGCGTCAGCTTCTTCATCTGGTGGGTCGCGTTGCGTCCCTCGAAGTGCTTGCCGAGCGTGTAGCCCTTGATCGTGTGCGCCAGGATCACCGTCGGCTGGCCCTTGTGGGTCATGGCGGCGGCGTAGGCGGCGTGGATCTTGCGGTAATCGTGGCCGCCGCGCTTGAGGTTCCAGATCTCCGCGTCGGAGAGATCCTTGACGAGCTCCTTGGTCCGGGGGTCGCGATTGAAGAAGTGCTCGCGGACGAAGGCGCCGTCGTTGGCCTTGTAGGTCTGGAAATCGCCGTCGGGCGTGGTGTTCATCAGGTTGACCAGGGCACCGTCGCGGTCGGCGTGCAGCAGCGCATCCCACTCGCGGCCCCAGATGACCTTGATGACGTTCCAGCCGGCGCCGCGGAAGAACGACTCCAGCTCCTGGATGATCTTGCCGTTGCCGCGCACCGGGCCGTCGAGCCGCTGCAGGTTGCAGTTGACGACGAAGGTGAGGTTGTCGAGACCCTCGGTGGCCGCGAAACTCGCGAACCCGCGCGACTCCGGCTCGTCCATCTCACCGTCGCCGAGGAACGCCCAGACGTGCTGGTCGGAGGTGTCCTTGATGCCGCGGTCGTGCAGGTAGTGGTTGAAGCGCGCCTGGTAGATCGCGTTCATCGGGCCGAGGCCCATGGAGACGGTCGGGAACTCCCAGAAGTCGGGCATCAGCCGCGGGTGCGGATACGACGGCAGGCCGCCGCCCTCACCGGCGTGGCTGTGTTCCTGCCGGAAGCCGTCCATGCGGGCCTCGCCGATGCGGCCCTCGAGGTAGGCGCGGGCGTAGATGCCGGGCGAGGCGTGGCCCTGGATGAAGATGTGGTCGCCGCCGCCGGAGTGGTTCTTGCCGCGGAAGAAGTGGTTGAAGCCGACCTCGTAGAGCGACGCCGACGACGCGTATGTCGAGATGTGGCCGCCCACACCGACTCCCGGGCGCTGGGCGCGATGCACCATGATCGCGGCGTTCCAGCGGATCATCTGACGGAAACGGCGTTCGACCTCCTCGTCACCGGGGAACCAGGGTTCCGCCTCGGTGGGGATGGTGTTCACGTAGTCGGTGGAGGTGAGTGCGGGGATCGACACCCGCTTCTCGCCGGCACGTTCGAGGAGCCGCAGCATCAGGTAGCGCGCCCGCCCGGGGCCGGCGGCGTCGAGCAGTGCGTCGAACGAATCGAGCCACTCGGTGGTCTCGTCGGGGTCGATGTCGGGCAGATAGGACGCGACTCCCTCGCGGATGACGCGGACTCGTTGTCCGCTTCGTCCGGCAGCACGTCCGTTGGAGCCCGGGCCGGCGTGCTCGCTCGGAATCGTGTCCTGCGTCGCCTGGTCCATCTGGTCGGTCACGGTGATGCCTACTCCCTCTGACAGGCCGGACTCGGGGTGGTGGTCCGGCTGCATGGCGTATGACACCGCAGCTCTTTGTTGTGCGGTGTCACCCCTCATCGTGCCCCATGTGAGTTGGCTTGGCACTGGGTGGATCTGTGTAGGCTGTCGCGATCGCGGGGGTGCTGTAGCGTCCTTGCAGCGTTACTGATGAGTAGGGGGAAAGCGATGCTGGGCACAGGGGAGGCCAGGCCCGGCCGCAGCGGACATCGGGGTGTCCGGGCGAGCATGACGGTCGGCATGGCATTCGGGGGAATCATGTTGTCGGCGTGCGCGTCCACGGTCGGGGGCGAGGGTGTGGCGGCGCCCGGTGAGGTGGCCGTCTACCGGTCGGAGGTGTCGGCGTCGGCGGCCGCGCAGGTGCGGACCGAAGGCGTCGAACTCTGTCGGGAGTCGATGTCGTCGATGGTCGTGATGGTGCGCGGTTACAACACCTTCATCAAGCGGCTCAACACGACGCATTCGTATCCGGAGGTCGGGGATCTCGCCGACAAGGCGCGCGCGAGTCTGATCGCCGGTGCCGATCAGATCCGTCCGAAGATCACCGCGAGTGCGCCCGTCGACGTCGCGACACCGACGCGGACGTTCCTCGATTCGACGGCGCGTCTCGAGAACGCGATCCGCAAGGAACAGCGCACCGAACTGAACACGGTGTCGGGGCAGTGGACCCGCGACAAGGCGCGCCTGCTCGAGGTGTGCGGCGAGTACACGCCGGTGCCGGCGGCGTCGTCGGCGACGCCCCGTTCCTCGGTCACCACCACTCCGGTGCCGACGAGTCCCGGTCGCTGAGCGGTTCCGGTGGGGTGGTCGGTGAAAAAGAAACGCCCGAAATCGAGTGACGTAGTTCGGCTTGCAATGTGAGGCTCTAGGCTGTTGCCTATGCTGACAAGCGAGTTGGCGTACACAGATGCACACACCGGCGACGGAAAGAACGTCCCATCACCCTCAGGAGGTCACGCGCGGTGGTAGCCGCCACAGACGGTACGGGCAGCAACGCCCAAAAACTGGGCTTGAAGGCCGGCTTGGTCGTGCAGGAAGTCGGCTGGGACGAGGACACGGACGACGAGCTGCGAGCCGACATCGAGGACGCGATCGATGCCGAGATGGTCGATGAGGATGCCGACGACGTCGTCGACGTCGTCGTCCTCTGGTGGCGTGAAGGCGACGGAGACCTCGTCGACGCGCTGATGGACGCCATCGGACCCCTTGCCGAAGACGGATACGTGTGGGTGTTCTCGCCTAAGACCGGCAAGCCGGGATACGTGGATCCGAGCGAGATCGCCGAGGCGGCCCCCACCGCGGGCCTGACCCAGACGTCGGCGATCAGCCTGGGGGATTGGTCGGCAGCCCGACTCGTTCAGCCGAAGGCCCGCTCGGGCAAGAAAGCATGAGTGATGCTCTGCCCACCGCGCCGCTGAGCGTCGGTGACCAGGCACCTGATTTCGAACTCCGGGATCAGAACAATCAGCTCGTGTCCCTGCAGGCGTTGCGCGCCGAGCGCAACGTGCTCGTGGTCTTCTTCCCGCTCGCGTTCACCGGCACCTGCCAGGGCGAGCTCGGTTACATCCGCGACCAGCAGCCACGCTTCGAGAACGACGACGTGACCACCGTGACGATCTCGGTGGGTCCCTCCCCGACGCACAAGGTCTGGTCGGCGGCACAGGGGTTCCTGTTCCCGCTGCTGTCGGATTTCTGGCCGCACGGCGAGGTTGCCAAGGCGTATGGGGTGTTCAACTCCGATCGCGGGTACGCGAACCGCGGCACCTTCCTCGTCAACCGCGAGGGTGTCATCGTCTACGCCGACATGGTCGGGCCGGGCGAGGTGCGGGAGAACAACGTGTGGGACAAAGCCCTGGGCGCTGTTGGCTGATCCATAGCTCCAAGCCGCGCTGGGCGCGGGTTGGAGCTATGAATCGTGGTGCGCGCAAAGGGATTCGAACCCCTGACCGCTGGTGTGTAAGACCAGAGCTCTACCGCTGAGCTATACGCGCGCGGAGTGCCGAGAGTGTCACTCGCGAGAATGAATCTAGCCGGTCGGGACCGATCGCCCAAACCGCGGGGCCGCGACCGGCGAACCTCACTTCGACCTGCAGACTTCGATCGACGTCTGCAGGTCGAGATGAGGTTCGCCGGTCGGCGGCTCAGGCGAAGATCGGCGGAAGGGCAAGTACCATGATCGCGCCCCAGATGACGTGGGTGATCGCGGGCGCGAGGACCCCGGCGGTGCTGCGCCGCAGGATCGCGCAGACGGTACCCAGGACGGCGCCGGCGAAGCCGAGCATCACGTTGCCGCTGGCCATGGTGACGAGCACGTAGATGACCGTCGACACCAGGACCGGGTTGTGGGGGCGCGCCGCCGAGTAGACCGAGCCGCGGAAGAACAGCTCTTCCGCGAGGCCGTTGACCACGGTGATCAAGGTGACGATGGCGAGGCTGCCGTAGTCGGCGAAGGCGAGCACCTTGTTCGCCAGGTCGCTGACCCCGGGGATCATCCGGACGAGCAGGCCGCCGACGACGAAGGCCGCACCGACCGCGAGGCCGACGACGACGCCCAACCCCACCGCCCCGAGACGATCCGGCGGACGGGACGCCGTCGGGCTGTAGGCGCCGAGCCGCAGCTTGCCCGAGGTGAGCGCCCCGACGGTCCACACCGCCGCCAAGGCGACCGTCAGCGGATAGAACGCGGTGTCGCCCGGCTCCACGCGCAACGAGACGCCGAGCACGATGGCCCCGATGACGAGGAAGACACCGACGAGCCAGCGGCGTCGGACGTAGTGGGAACCGGGATCGGGATCACGATCCGCGGCTATGGAGTTGTAGAGGTCGCGCGCCAGTGCAGTCACCAGCAGTCGTCACCACCTAGGTCGGTCGTCAACGGACACGGGTCATTCACGGACGGGTCGGCAGAAGAGCTCCGGCGATCTTCGCCGACACCCGCAGCGTGCCACCGATCGTCCCACCGATGCTGCGTTTGACGCGCAGCCAGTCGCCGCCGGCCCACGCGGGGTCGGTGTCGGCGAGGTGGTGCAGGTCGTGCAGATCGCAGACGGACCGGGGATACGGCGATTCGACGGACGCGCGCACGGCGTCGCGCATCGGTGTCAGACCGCCCTCGGGCGGCGGCACCAGTTCGCGGATGCTGTGCTCCGATGCCGTCATCGAATGGTCCAGCGACGTCACCAGTTCCTCGGTGAGCGACGCCGGGACCGGCACGAACATGCCGCCGAGTCGTCCGGCGAGGCGGGTGCTGACCCCGAATACCGGGAGCCGCAACCGCGGGAAGCGGACCGCGGAGATGTACTCGTGCAGGATCGAGATGTAGCGGGCGTGGTCGGGTCCCGAGATGTCGTATTCACCTGGAGGGAGCGAGGATTCGCAGGCTGCGACCAGGTAGTGGATGGCGTCGCGGATCGAGATCGGGTCCATCTCGTTGGTGATCCAGGCAGGTTCGGGGATCACCGGTAAGCGGTCGGCCATGTAGCGGATGATCTCGAACGACGTCGAGCCGGCGCCGATGATGACCGCCGCACGAAGCCAGACCAGTTCCGGGCCGTCCTCGATGACGAGCCCCTCGGCGACGTCGGCGCGGCTCTGCAGGTGCGACGACAGCTTGGCGTCGCCCGGGACGAAGCCGCCGAGATAGATGATCCGGCCGACGCCGGCATCGCGTGCGGCCTCGGCGACGTTGCGTGCCGCGTCGCGATCACCGCTGGCGAAGTCCGCCTGTCCGATCGCGTGGACCAGGTAGTAGATCGCGTCGAGGTGCCCGGCGTCGGTCATCGCCTTCTTGACCGAGATCGGGTCGTCGGCGTCCATGGCCACCTTGGTGACGTCCGACGACCAACCGAATCGGTCCAGCTTGCGGGTGTCCCTGGACGTGACCACGACCTCGTGACCCTGCCTCAGCAATGCGCATACGAGCCGGGATCCCACGTACCCGGTCGCCCCCGTGATGAGTAACCTCATGCCTCCGACCGTAGAGAAGAATCCGCGATCCGGTCGGAACAGCAGGTCAACACGGTCAGGGCCGGGCGGACATCGCGCGTCGATAACGTTCGGCGACCTGGTCGTGATACTCCGCGACGGCACCCAGTTCGACGCGCAGCTCGTCGGGTTCGAGGACGGTGAAGTCGGCGTCGAAGGCGTACATCCACCGTGCGATCGCCGTCAGTGAGGTGCTGTAGACGGTCACCTCGCAGCTGTTCTCGTCGCCGGATTCCAGGGCACCCCAGTAGTGGTGGATCATCGGCGCGACCTCGTCGAGCGGAAGGTGGACGCGGATCCGCGCGGTCGCCTGTTGCTGCACGGCACCGAGACCACGGGCGACGAAGGCCGCGGCGCCGCCCTCGGGGGGTTCGCGCGGGGTGAATCGGGGGCCGGTGGGGATCTTCGGGTCCATGCGGTCGACGCGGAACGAACGCCAGTCGTCGCGCGCGAGGTCGAAGCCCACGAGATACCAACGGTTTCCGCTGCGCACCAACCGGAACGGCTCGACCTCGCGTCGACTCTCCTCACCGTCGTTGCGCCGGTAGTCGAAGCGCAGGCGTTCGTGGCGGTGGCAGGCCGTGGCGATGTCGGTGAGGCGTTCGGCCGGGACCGCGCTCGTCGGCGCTTCCCGCGGGATGGCCTCGATCCGCAGCGCGTCGAGGCGGTGCTGGAGTCGCGACGGCATGACCTGACGCAGTTTCGCAAGCGCCCCGGCCGATGCCTCGGCCATGTCGGCGACCGCGCCCGTCGTCACCGCGTCGAGCCCGAGCGCGACGGCGAGGACCTCCTGGTCGTCGAGGAGCAAGGGCGGCATCTCCGCGCCGGCGCCGAGCCGATACCCGCCGCGCGCACCGACATTCGCGTCGACGGGGTAACCGAGCTCGCGGAGCTTGTCGATGTCGCGTCGCACCGTGCGGGTCGTGATGTCGAGGCGTTCCGCGAGCTCCTTGCCCGACCATTCCCGCCGCGTCTGCAGCAGCGACAGCAGGGCGAGCAGCCGGGCCGAGGTTTCCAACATGAAGACATCCTGCCGCACGATGCGGACAGATTCGGTCCTCGTTTGGCAGAACGGGGGCGGCTTGTCGCGGTGCGTCAATGCGGCTGCCCCGCTCACCGACCCCGATAAGGTTGGTGCGGTCCGGGTCCCGCCGGGCGCACGACCGCAAGGAGCATCCATGCCGACGACCATTCTGCCGCTCGCCGAGGTCACCGAAGGCCTGATCGCCCAGTGGGCCGCGATCGCCGACGTCGCCGCCGCACTCACCGACGAGCAGTGGTCGGCGGCATCGGTGCTGCCCGGATGGACCAACGCCGACATCGTCGCGCACATCATCGGCACCGAGAGCATGCTCGACGGCCGCGACGTGGAAGCCACCCGCACGGTGAGTGCACTCGACCACGTGCGCAACCCGATCGGCGAGCTCAACGAGAAGTGGGTCGACCACTACCGGCCGAAGCCGCGCGCCGAGGTGCTCGCCGCGCTCGACGAGATCATCACGGTTCGCACCGCGGCACTGCGGGCGATGACACAGGAGCAGTTCGACGCCCCGTCGATGACGCCGGCCGGCGCCGACACCTACGGACGCTTCATGCGCATCCGCATCTTCGACTGCTGGACGCACGAGATCGACCTGCGTGACGGCACCGACGGTTCCGCCGTCACCGACCCCGTCCCCGCGTCGTTGGCGCTGGACGAGATCGGCGCGTCACTGCCGTTCGTCGTCGGCAAGCGCGCCGATGCGCCCAAGGGCAGCAAGGTGCTCTTCGCCATCACCGGGCTGTCCGCGCGAACGGTTCGGATCGACGTCGGTGACCGCGCGTCTCTGGTGGAGGAGTTCGACGGCGGCGACGCGTCGGCCGATGTCCGTCTGCGCATCGACGCCGCGAACCTCGCCCGCTGCGCCGGTGGGCGTCGGGACGCCAGCCCGGACGCGGTGGAGATCGATGGCGACGCCGCGCTGGGGAACGCGATCCTGAACCGGATGAACTACGTGATCTGACCCTCAGCAAGGGGAGAGTGCGGGCTGAGTGTCGGGAAACGGTACTCAGGACGCACTCTGCGATTCGGCTACTCGCCGACCGTCGCCTTCTGGATCAGCAGGTTCTGGTTCGGCGGTCCTGACTGGGCGCCGGGTTTGGTCGGTGTGAAGCCGCCCGCGACGATCTTGTCCAGGACCGCCAGCCCGGACGCGTCCATGGTGCCGACGATCGAGTAGGTGAGCGGGAGGTCGGTGTCGTCGGCGAGCATGAAGAACGTCGTCGATCCGGTGGCGCCCTCGTCGTCGGGGAGATCGAGGATGCCGACGGTGCCGCGCGGGTAGGTGACCTGCGGGATGCCGTTGGTGTCCGTGCCGGCCGACGGTAGGCCCTCGGGGAGTTCGTCGGGGCTGGTCCAACCGGGGTTGGTGCCCTCCTTGCCGCCCGAAGACCCGCAGATCAGGTACTTCGCCGATGCGCGATGGCACTTGCTGCCGTCGTAGAACCCGGACTTGATCAGCGCGACCATCGCGCCGACGTTGCACGGTGCCTCGGCCCGGTTGAGGGTCATGGTGATGGTGCCCTGCGCGGCGATCGGGATCTGTGCGTCCACGGTGCCGGTGTTCGGCTGGGTCGACGCCGGTGCAGGTTGGGTGATGCCGCCGACGACCGTGCGCGTCGGGTAGTCGCACGCGACGGTGCCCGCGGGCATCGCCTGCGACGAGGTGCCCGGTTCCGGCGGATCGTCGCCACCGCCCGACAGCGCGACGACGATGCCGGTGACCGCGAGGGCGATCACCACCACGCCGACCCCGATGGCAATGGCGATGTTGCGGCCGGTCTTCGACTTGCGGGGAGGTGGGGTCGGGGTGCCGCCCCACTGGTTGGGTCCGGACAGCGACTGGGGTCCCGAGAACGACTGGGGTCCCGAGAACGACTGGGGACCGGAGTGCGACTGCGGCCCCGAGAACGACTGTGGCCCCGAAGGGGAAGGCTCCGAATGGAATTGGGGACCTGAGAATCCTTGCGGCCCGAAAGGTCCAGGGGGAGGACCATATCCACCGGCCGAACCGGGAGAGTGCTGCGGCCCGTGGACGTTGGGGCCCGAATTCAGACCGCGGACCATCGTCGGGTCGGATGCCATGGAGCCGCCCGGCGTCGGGTGGGCAGCCGGCGGTTGTGACTGCGGCGGACGCGGGGTGTGGGGCCGCGGGGTCGGGCCCGCGGGTGGAATGGGCTGGGGCACGACCGTCGGTGGGGCCTGCTCGGCCGGAGGTGTCTGCGGTCGGGTTGCCGACGCCGACGGACTGCCCGACAGCGCGTCGGAGGCCGCCTGGATGAGTTCGCGCGCGCTCGGAAAACGCTGCGCGGGGTCTTTGGCGAGACCGCGTGCGATCACCGGGTCGAGTGGGCCGCCTGTCTGAGGGGGTGGCTTGGTGATGTGCGCGGTCATGAGTCCCTGGTCGGTTTTCGCCGGGAACGGGGTCTGGCCGGTGACGCACTCGTAGAGCACGCAGGCGAGGGCGTAGTTGTCCGAACCCGGGCCCGCGGGTTCGTCGCCGAACCGCTCCGGCGCCATGTAGGCCAGCGTGCCGAGTGCGGTCCCCACCTGTGTCAGGCGACTGTCGGTGGCGCCCTGCGCGATACCGAAGTCCACGAGGTAGGCGAAGTCGTCGGCGTCGACGAGGATGTTGTCGGGTTTGATGTCGCGGTGGACGAGGCCGTCGCGGTGCGCGGCGTCGAGCGCTGCCGCGACCTGGCCCAGGATGCGAATCGCCCGGTCCGGCGCGAGGGGACCGGAGTCGAGCACCTTGCGGAGATCCTGACCGTCGACGAGGCGCATGTCGATGAACAGGACGCCGTCCTTCTCGCCCCAGTCGTGGATCGGGATGACGTGCGGATCGGACAGTTTCGCCGCGGTCTTCGACTCGCGCTCGAACCGTTCGCGGAAATCGTTGTCGTGGACCAGATGTGGCGGGAGAACCTTCAGGGCGACGCGTCGTTCCTTGCCGGTGTCGTAGGCCTCGTAGACCTCACCCATGCCGCCGCGACCGAGGAGTCTGTCGATGCGGTACGGGCCCAGCGTGGTGCCCGCTCTCGACGATGGATCGGTCACGTCATCCTCGGTTCTGCGATCGTCAGATCTCGGCCGGCGGTCGAAACCACCCTAACGACTGCCGGGCGTGTTCGTACATCGACCGGACGCGGGACCGGCGACGATCACGGCCGGTCCGCCGCGAGGTCGGAGTCGGCCAGGCCCGGGCCGCGCGCGAAGTCGCGGGCCTTGGCGCCGGAGAGGATCTGCGCAGGTAGCGGATCGCTGAGCAGAGTGCGCACCAGCGTCGCCGACGCGTCGAGCGGGGCGTCGCTGCCGACGATCACGATGTTGCCGGTGCGCCGACCTTTGAACATCGCGGCGTCGGCGATGAGCAGCAGATGGTCGAAGACCGATGCGACGGTGGCGGCCTCGGCGCGCGCGCCCGCCAGATCCCGGCTGTCGCCGCAGTTCGCGAGGTACAGCCCGCCCGGCACGAGCACGTCGTGGACGGCGGAGGTGAACTCACGGGTCGTCAGATGCGCGGGCGTACGGTCGCCGGCGAAGGCGTCGCGCACGATCACCTCGCGCGTGCCCGGCTGCAGTGAGGTGACGACCTCCCGTGCGTCGCCGACCCGGATCCGCAGCTTGGGGGCGCGGGGGAGATCGAACCACTCACGCACCAGGCGGGCCAGCTCGCCGTCGACCTCGACCGCCACCTGTCGGGCATCGGGGTACTGATGGTCGAGGTAACGGGCGAGCGCGCAGGCCGCTCCACCGAGGTGGAGGACGCGCAACCGGTCCGAGGCGGGATGGCGTTCGGCGATGACGGCCGCCATCTGGCGCAGGTACTCGAAGTCGAGCACGGTCGGGTCGTCGGGATCGATGTGCGAACTGTGCGCCCCGTTGACGGTCAGCAGCCAACCGCCGGCGATGGTGTCGCGCGCGAGTTCGGCGACACCGGTGTCGATGACGTGCCGACCCGGGGTCGGTTCCGCGGATGACCTGGCCACGGGTCGAGTCTGGCACGAGCGCAGTCGATACCATCGCGCGGTGCCCCTGACCCGTGAGCAGCGAAACCGACCCGCACGACGAGCCCTGTCGAACACAGCCGGACTCATCGTCGGCTTCCTCCTCGACGAGGCCCTGGGGGACCCGTCGACGGGGCACCCGGTCGCGGGTTTCGGACGGCTCACATCTGTGCTCGAACACCGCATGTACCGCGATTCGCGGGCTGCCGGTGCCGGTCTGGTCGCGGTGGCCGCGGGCGGCGTCGTGGGCGCGGCAGTCGCGGCATCGGCCGGGCGTCGTGCGCCGGCATCGGTGGCGCTGACGGCTGCGTCGACCTGGATCGCGCTGGGCGGGACCTCGTTGTGCCGGGTGGGCGATGCGGTCGCCGACGCCCTCGAGTCCGACGACATCGACGCGGCGCGGGCCCTGATCCCGAGTCTGTGCGGCCGTGATCCGATGTCACTCGACGAGGCCGGGATCTGTCGGGCGGCGCTCGAATCGATCGCGGAGAACACCTCCGACGCGACCGTCGGGCCGTTGTTCTGGGGTGCGGTCGCGGGCGTTCCCGGAATCCTCGGGTACCGCGCGGTCAACACCCTCGACGCGATGGTCGGGTACCGCAACGAGCGCTATCGCGACTTCGGCTGGGCGGCCGCGCGACTCGACGACGTCGCCAACATCCTCCCGGCACGACTCGCAGGCGTATTGATCGTCCTGGTCTCCGGGGCACCCAGGCGTGCCGCCGAAGCGTGGCGTCGTGACAGCCATGCGCATCCCAGTCCGAACGCCGGGGTCGTCGAAGCTGCGTTCGCGGGAGCCCTGGGGGTGCAGCTCGGGGGTCGGACGGTGTACCCGCACGGCGTCGAACAACGGCCGACGCTGGGTTCCGGGCCGGCACCGAAGCCGGCCGATCTACGGGCCGCGGTCACGGTGTCGCGGCGGGTCCAACGGGCGACGGTGGCCGCGTGCGTGGCGGGTTGTCTGCTCCGGGTCGCGGTCAGCCGCCGTAGCGCCGGCTGAGCTTGTCCCGCACGTCGCCGTCCTGACTGCGGGGGTCGGGCGTCGCATCGCGGACGTCGCCGACCGTGTCTTCGGCAACGGGGCCGTGACCGATGCGTCCGACGTTGTGGACCACCGTGGTGCCGCTCGCGGCGCGCAGTTCCTCGCGCATCTGCCGACGACGTTCGGCGCGGGAGGCAGCCGTACTCGGCTGTCCATCGGGTGCGGTGCCCGCGGGACGAGAAGCGGTCTCCGCGTCGGCGACGTCACCGGTCTCGGCGGTGGCCTCCGCCGCGGGAGCTGCCTTCGCGGCGGCGGCGCGTCGGCGTGACCGGATCTCGGCGATCAGGAAGTACAGCACGCCGAGCGGCGCCATGATCCCGAACGCGAGCCACTGCAACCCGTACGAGAGGTAGGGGCCGGTGTCGAGCTGGGGCAGCGGGATCTCACCCAGGGAGCCCGGCTGGTCCGGGGACAGCTGCAGGTAGAAGTCGTCCATCGGAGTGCCGGTCGCGGTCCCGACGAGACCCGGATTGATCGACGGGACCGTCAGCACACCGTTGTCGGCGCGGGAGCCACGGTCGGCGCTGACGCTCTCCGCCGCGCGGATTCTTCCTTCGATGGTCTGTTCACCGGCAGGCGGCGCCGGGATGTCGGGCACACCGCCCTCCACCGGGCGGACGAAACCGCGGTTGATCAGGAGCACGCGATCCGAACCGTCCACCGCGAACGGCGTCAGGACCACCACGGCCGGCCGTTCCTGGATGTTGCGCAGCCGCACCAGGGCCTGCTGGTCCTCCAGGTAGCGTCCGGTCACCTCGACGCCGCGCCACTCGGCCGACGGGTCGAGGGTCGACGAGGGCGCCACCTCGGCCAGCGGCACGGTCTCGAGAGAGGTCGCGGTACGGATCAGATCGTTGCGGCGTTCGGTGTCGGAGTTCTTCCCCAGCTGCCACGGCGCGAGCATGGTGAAGCAGGCCACGGCGAACGCCACGACGACGACGCCGAGGGCAATCCACCCGGGACGCAGGATCGTTCGCAGCACATGCACGATGCCCAGGTTACTCAGCACCTGTAGCGTGATCTAATGCGTGACTTCATCTGTCTGAACTGCGGCCAGCGGCTTTCCTTCGAGAACAGCCTGTGCCTGAACTGCCAGAGCCCACTCGGGTTCTGGCTCGAGTCCCGCTCCATTCAAGTCCTCGACGACAAGGGACGCGCCGAGGTCGACGGCGTCCTCCTCGAGCGATGCGTGAACACCAAGGTCGCGCAATGCAACTGGCTGGTGAAGTGGACCGGCAACCCGGAGCTCTGCCAATCGTGCGAGCTGACGCGCACACGTCCCGGCGACGACGATCCCGAGGCGCTGGTGGTGTTCGGCCAGGCCGAGACCGCGAAGCGGCGTCTCGTCCTCGAACTCACCGAGCTCGGGCTGCCGATCGAGAATCGTGACGAGAATCCCACCACGGGTCTTGCCTTCGACCTGCTCTCCAGCGCGCAACGAAACGTCATCACCGGACACGCCAGCGGCGTCATCACCCTCGACCTCGCCGAGGGCGACGATGTGCACCGCGAGCAGATGCGCGTCGAACTCGACGAGCCGTATCGGACGGTCCTCGGACACTTCCGGCACGAGATCGGTCACTACTACCAGCTGGTCCTGATCACCGACAACCGTCGTCCGCAGTTCGAGGAGCTGTTCGGCAACCCCGACGACGACTATCAGGCCGCGCTCGACCGGCACTACAAGGAGGGTGCGCCCGAGGGGTGGCGGAAGAACTACGTCTCCTCCTATGCCACGATGCACCCCGCCGAGGACTTCGCCGAGACCTTCGCGCACTACCTGCACATCCGGGACACCCTCGACACCGCCGCCGCGTTCGCGATGGCGCCGTCGGGTACGACGCTGGACAGCGTGCCGCCCGGCGACGTGGGATTCGACCGCATCATCGACGAGTGGCTCCCACTGACGTGGGCGCTCAACCAGATCAACCGGTCGATGGGCCACCCGGACCTCTACCCGTTCGTGCTCCCGGCGCCGGTGCTCGAGAAGATCCGCTTCGTGCACAACCTGGTGGCACCGGTCGGCTGAGGCCGGTCCGCAGGGCGTGGTCGTCAGGCCACGCCCAGCTCAATACGCACCCAGTCGATCAGGCCGGGGACGGCGCTCTCGATCTGTTCGCGGGTGGCGACGAAGTCGTCGTTGCCGCCGTAGTAGGGGTCGAGTAGGGCGAGGTCGTCGGCGGGTGCCGACGGATCGAACGACCGCAGCAGTCGTGTCCGGTCGCCGAGCCGCTTGCGCTCGAGTTCCCGCACGTGACCGTCGTCCATCGCCAGGAAGAGATCCGCGTCGAAGTGTTCGGGACCGAGCAGCGCCGCCACGTGGGCGTCGGAGTAACCGTGGGCCAGCAATTCGGTGCGGGCACGGTTGTCGGCCGGTTCGCCGACGTGGAAGCCCGCGATCCCGCAACTGGTGACGCGCACCTTGCCGCCCAGTCCCGCGTCGTCCAGGGCGGTCCGGAAGATGTTCTGCGCCATCGGCGACCGGCAGATGTTGCCCGTGCACACGAAACAGATGTGTAGTTCTTCTGCCACTGGTGTCTACCTCAGCTCGACGTGCCGAACGCTCGGTGGTCCAGGGCGTCGGTCACATACCCAGGACGCCGCGCAATTCGGCTGTGGACTCAACCGCCCAGGCCGCGTCCTGTTCCTCCCCGTGCAGAGAATAACCCCATCTGACCAGGACCGCAGAGATCCCGAAGGCCGCGGCGCCGTGCACATCGTGGCTCCGATCGCCGATCATCACGACCGGCGCGGTGACGTGGCCGGTGTCGGCGTCGACGGGAAGTCCCAGTTCGGCGACCGCATGTGCGACGACGTCGGCCTTGTGGCGACGCGTGCCGTCATCGCTGGCACCGGCGATGTACTCGAAGTGGTCGGCGAGACCGAAGTGTTCGAGGATCCTGCGCGCGGTGGTCTGGTTCTTCGACGTCGCGACCGCCATCGTGCGCCCCGACGCGGAGAGATCGGCCAGGACGTCGGGCATCCCGTCGTAGACCGCGTTCTCCCGCCAGCCGATCTCGGTGTAGCGCTCGCGGTAGGCGCGCATGGCCTCTTCGGCGACCTCGGGAGCGAGTCCCAGTTGGTTGAGGGTGTCGATCATCGGCGGCCCGACGATGCCCGCGACGACCTGCGGATCGGGCTCGGGCGCGTCGACGGCGGCGAGGGCGTGCCGGAAGCTGTTGGCGATACCCGCGAAGCTGTCGGTGATCGTGCCGTCGAGGTCGAAGAGCAGCACGGTGTCGGGATGGCGGGGATCTGGCGGCGTCAACACGCGTCCATCGTGCACGTAAGGTCAACAGACATGACAGCTGGGTATGGCGTCGCATCTTCATCCGACCTGTCCGATCCGGATCGGCACGGCGACCGGGATGCGGCACCCGGGCTCGTGGACTTCGCCGTCAATGTCCGTGGCACGCCACCGCCTTTCGTCCTCGACGCCATCACGCGCGGTCTCGGTGACCTGGCCCGGTATCCCGGCCTCGACGACGAGCGGCGCGCGGTCGACGCCATCGCGGCCACCCACGGTCGCTCGCCCGGCGATGTGCTGCTGCTGTCCGGCGCGGCCGACGGCTTCGAGATGCTGCCGCGACTCGACGTGCGTCATGCCGCGCTCATCCAGCCGTCGTTCACCGAACCGGAGATCGCACTGCGTGCCGCGGGGGTGCCCATCACGCAGGTGACGCTCGACGAGCCGTGGCGGTTGTCCGGGGCGGAGGTGCCCGACACCGCCGACCTGGTGATCCTGGGCAACCCCACCAACCCGACGTCGGTGCTGCACCCGCGGGAGTCGATCGCGGCGTTGCGGCGTCCGGGACGCATCATCGTCGTCGACGAGGCCTTCGCCGATCTCACCCTCGGCGCGGACGGGGAACTCGAACCACAGTCGCTGGCATCGGCCGACTGGCCGGACCTCATCGTGATCCGCAGCGTGACAAAGACTTTCGGCCTGGCAGGGCTGCGCGCCGGATACCTGCTCGCCGCGCCGGAGATCCTCGCGCGGCTGCGGGCGGGGCGGCGGCCCTGGGCGCTGTCCACACCCGCGCTGACCGCGCTGACCGCGTGCCTCGGCGAGGCGGGCTTCCTTCACTGCGCGGAGCAGGCCCGCCGGGTCGCGGCCGAGCGCGCCGAGATGGTCGACGAACTGACCCGGATCGGGCTCGTCGTCGTGGCGGAACCGGCCGCACCATTCGTGCTCGTCGAGGTGCCGCGGGCCACGGAGGTCAAACGGCGTCTCGTCGACCACGGGTTCGCGGTGCGCAGTTGCGCCAACTTCGTCGGACTCGGCGACGACCATCTGCGGCTCGCGGTACGTCCGGTCGAGCAGGTCCGCGCGCTGACCGCGGCGATCGAGCAGGTACGAGAGGAGATGAGGGATGGGAACCGTGTCGACGTCTGAGGGGATCACCGTCGGAGACGTGGTCGACGCCGTCGAACGTGCGTATCCGCCGGCACTCGCCGAGTCCTGGGACGCCGTGGGGCTGGTGTGCGGCGACCGTGCCGAACCGGTGCGTCGGGTCCTGGCGTGCGTCGACGTGACCGACGCCGTCGTCGACGCGGCCGTCGCCGAGAAGGCGGACCTGGTGATCGCCCATCACCCGCTGCTGATGCGCGGGGTCACGTCGGTGGCCGCCGACACCCCCAAGGGCCGCATCGTGCACCGCCTGATCCGCAACGGCATCGCGCTGCTGTCGGCCCACACCAACGCCGACAGTGCACGACCGGGTGTCTCCGACGCACTCGCCGACCTGCTCGGCCTCGTCGACACCGTGCCCATCGAACCGAAATCCGCGGCGCCGCTCGACAAATGGGTGGTGATGGTGCCCGAGGGCAACGTCGAACAGGTCAGTGAGGCGATGTTCGCCGTCGGCGCCGGTGCGATCGGCGACTACCGAGACTGCTCGTGGACGGTCGTGGGCACCGGCCAGTTCGAGGCCCAGGAGGACGCGACGCCGACGATCGGCGAGATCGGCACCCGCACCCACGTCGACGAGGCGCGGGTGGAGATGGTCGCCGACCGGTCCATCCGCGGGTCGGTGCTCCGGGCGCTGCGCAACGCCCACCCGTACGAGGAACCGGCGTTCGACGTCTTCGAGCTCGCCGACCTCGGCAGCGGCCTGGGTCTGGGTCGGGTCGGTTCGCTGCCCGAGCCGATGACGCTGCGTGACTTCACCGCGGTCGTCGCCCGCGCACTGGGTGCGCCGTCGGGAATCCGGGCGGCCGGCGATCCGGATGCACCGGTGCGCACGGTCGCGGTCTGCGGTGGGGCGGGGGATTCGCTGCTCGGGCGCGTGCGCGGGCTCGGCGTCGACGTCTATGTGACCGGCGACCTCCGACACCATCCTGCCGACGAGAGTCTGCGCGACGGTGGGCCGGCCCTCGTCGACGCCGGACACTGGGCCACCGAGTTCCCCTGGTGCGCGCAGGTTGCGGAGCTGGTCCGCAAGGACTGCGACGTGCCCGTGGTGGTGTACGACACGCCGACCGACCCGTTCGGATTGCACAGCTTCGGGTGACGCCCGGAGGGCCGCCTGACCAAAGGCCATCCGCCCGCCGGGACGCCGGGACCAGCCGCGTACGGTAGGGGGACTTCAGAACTTCAGAGAGAGGAGGCCGCAATGAAAGTCGACGCCGGAGTGCAGCGACTGTTGCTCGATCTCGCGGACTCCGATGCCGAGATCAACCGACTCGAGCATCGCCGCAAGAACTTGCCCGAGAACGCCGAGATCGCCGAGCAGGAGAAGGCGATCGACGCTGCCCGTGACGATCTGGTGCGCGCGGAGATCTCCGCCGAGGACCTGAGCCGCGAATACCGCCGCATCGAGTCCGAGGTGACCGGGATGGCCAACCGTGAGGCCAAGGACTCCAAGCAGCTCGCCGCCGGTGGGCTCGCGCCCAAGGCGCTGTCGGAGCTGCAGCACGAACTCGCGGGACTCGGACGCCGTCGTGCGGTCTTCGAGGACGAACTGCTGACGCTCATGGAGCAGCAGGAGGCCGTCGAGGCCGAGCGCGACCGCGCCGCCGCGACGATCTCGCATCTCGAGGAGAAGGTCGCCGACGCTCGGGTTCGCCGCGATGAGTCGCTCGCGACCATCGAAGAGGACATGACGCGCGCCCGCGAGAAGCGGGACACGCTCGCCGGGGAGATCGACGCCGACCTGCTGGCCGTCTACGACAAGCAGCGCGCCAACGGCCGTATCGGCGCGGGACTCCTGCGAGCACGACGCTGCGGTGCCTGCCGGATGGAGCTCGACCGGGGCACGATCGCGTCGATCAGCGCGGCGCTGTCCGACGAGGTCATCCGCTGCGAGGAATGCGGCGCGATCCTCGTGCGGACCGCCGAATCGGGGATCTGACAACTGTGGGCGAGAGGTCGCCGTCCTGGCAGGGGCAGCGGAGTTCGCCGACCCGGTTCATCCTGCTGCGCCACGGCCAGACGGCGTTGTCGGTGGATCGTCGGTACTCCGGACGCGGTAACCCCGAGCTGACCGCGGAAGGTCTGCGCCAGGCCCGCGCGGCAGCCCAGCGGGTCGTCCGCGAGAAGCACATCTCCGCGATCGTGACCTCGCCGCTGAGCCGCGCCCGCGCCACCGCCGACGAGGTCGCCGCGGTGACCGGCGTCGACGTCGTCGAACATCCCGGACTCATCGAGAACGACTTCGGCGAGTGGGAGGGCCTGACGTTCGTCGAAGCGTCGGAACGGCATCCGGAGATCCACCGGGAATGGCTGTCGGACATCACCGTGCCCGCACCCGGTGGCGAGAGCTTCGCGCAGGTCGCCGAGCGGGTCGCGGAGACGAAAGACGATCTGCTGCAGCAGTATCCGGGGCAGACGGTCGTGCTCGTCTCGCACGTCACCCCGATCAAGCTGATGCTGCGTGAAGCGCTGGGCGTCGGGCCGGAGCTGTTGTTCCGCCTCCACCTCGACCTGGCGTCGGTCTCGATCGCCGAGTTCTTCCCCGACGGTGGTTCCGTCGTGCGTCTGGTCAACGACGCCGTGCACTGGCACTGACGGCCCTTGACGCCGTCGGATGATCGGCGGTCGCACGGCCTGCCGTACCCTGGGTTCCGCGAACGAGTCGGCCGGGCGGCCGCGGTGAGCGGAACGGGCGGAAGACCGTCACGCCGCGCACCGAGGAAAGTCCGGACTCCACAGAGCAGGGTGGTTGCTAACGGCAACCCGGGGTGACCCGCGGGACAGTGCCACAGAGAACAGACCGCCGGCCGCAAGGTCGGTAAGGGTGAAACGGTGCGGTAAGAGCGCACCAGCGGCGCGGGTGACCGCGTCGGCTCGGTAAACCCCACCCGGAGCAAGGCCGAAGCACGCACCTCACGGTGCGTGTGCGCGGGCGTTACGAGGGCTGCTCGCCCCAGCCCGCGGGTGGGCCGCTCGAGGTACCCGGCGACGGTGTGCCCAGATGGATGGTCGCCGCCCGCGACGGTCGAGAGACCTCGCGGGCACAGGATCCGGCTTACGCGCCGACTCGTTCGCCTCCGGGTATCGCGCTCCCGGATAGGTCGCGTTCACGCGCGCTAGGGTTCGAGACGTGACGCGCTTCCTCTTCGCCCCTGACATCGACTTCGCCGGTATCCGCGATCAGCTCGGGGTGGACGAGTCCTACGGCGACGACGCGCTGGCCGAGGCGCGCGACTCCGTCGACCGCTTCGCGGATGCGCGCGAGGACCACACCGGCGTCCCGTTCGTCACCATCGACCCGCCGACGTCGCGCGATCTCGACCAGGCCGTCCATCTCGCCGCCGACGGTGACGGGTTCATCGTCGACTACGCCATCGCCGACGTCGCGGCCCTGGTGATCCCCGAAGGCGCACTCGATCAGGAGAGCCGACGCCGCGGGTCCACCGTGTACTTCCCGGACGGCTCGGTACCGCTGCATCCGCGCGAACTGTCGGAGGGCAGCGGATCACTTCTGCCCGAACAAGTTCGGCCCTGCGTGCTCTGGACGATCCGGGTCTCGGGGGACGGGACGGTCGCCGATGTCCAGGTGCGGCGCTCGCGGATTCGGTCCGTCGCCCGCTTCGACTACGCGGGGGTCAGCGCCGACGCCGCGGCCGGCCGACTGCATCCGTCGATCGCGGCGTTGCCGGCGTTCGGTGAGCTGCGGCAGAGCGTCGCGATGGATCGCGGGGCCGTCGAACTCGATCTGCCGGACCAGCAGGTGTCCCGCACCGAGGCGGGCTGGCGGCTGGACCTCGAACCCCATACCCCGGCCGACATGTGGAACTCCCAGCTCTCGCTGCTCGCCGGGATGTGCGCGGGCACGATCATGGCCGAGGCGGGCATCGGACTGCTGCGGACGCTGCCGCCCGCCGATCCCGAAGCGGTCGAGGATCTGCGCGCCGCCGCGAAAGCGCTCGGCGTCGAATGGCCGGACGGCTTGGCGGTGGGTCGATTCCTGGCGGGCCTGCCCGGCGACCGGCCGAGCACGCTCGCCATCCAGTCGGCCGCGAGCGGTCTGATGCGGGGCGCCAACTATCTCGCGCTCGACGGTTCCGACGAGGCGCGTGCCATCCCGGATGACAAGAAGCAGCACGCCGCCATCGCCGGTCTCTACGCCCACGTCACCGCGCCGCTGCGCCGCCTCGGCGACCGGTTCGCGACCGAGGTGTGCCTCGCGGTCACCGCGGGCCGGGAGGTACCCGACTGGGTGATGCGCGCCCTGCCGACCCTGCCCAAGATCCTGCGCTCCGCCGACACCCTCGGCGCGACCGCCGACCGGGCCGGCATCGATCTCGCCGAGGCCGTCATCCTCGCCGACCGCGTCGGCGAACGCTTTGACGCAGTGGTGATGTCGGCGGCCACCGAACGCAAACCCGCCCAGGTGTTCATCGCCGACCCGCCGGTCGTCGCGGGCTGCGAGGGTGACCTGCGTCCGGGGACCCGGCTCGAGGTCGAACTGGCGGCCGCGGACGAGGTCACGCGGACGGTGGGGTTCCGACCCGCGTAGCCACACTTCCCGCGGGAGCGTTTACCGCGCGCGTGACCGTTTCCCTCCCGCGGGTGCTAGCCAATAAGCGGGAAGTAACCAGTCCCGCGGGAGAAAAATGCTTGCGCGGGAGGTGATCTCACCAGGCCATCGTGGCTCGTCGCTTGCGCTCCTCGCACCTCAGGCAGCGGGGGCGGGGCGGGTCAGAGGTCCTTGGCGGCCTTGCGGTACTCGGCGACGGCGCGGTAGGCATCGGCTTCGAGGCGGGCGTCGAGCCGACCGACGATGAACATGTCGGCGGCACCGAGCTTCCCGTCGGCGACGATGGTCGCGAGGTGGTCGCGGTTGATGCGGATGTCGTTGAAGTCGCCGAGGGCGGACTGGATCTTCTTGGCGACCGCGCCGACCTCGCGGTACTTCTTCTTGTTGAGCGGCTCCGTCGCATCGATGCTGTAGCGCAACCGCTTTGCGCGTTTGCGGATCTTGTGCAGTTGCTCCTGCCACTCGGCCGAGCCCTCGGTGAGGTCGGCGAGATCGGCCTGTGCCTTGCGGATGTGCTTGCGGCTCTTGGCGACCGCCTTGTCGACGACGACGGTCGCGGGGAGTTCGGCGTCGGGTCCGGGCGGGGGAGAGGCGATGAGGGCGTCGACGGAGTCGAGGAGGGCGAAGTAGCGCTTCGACGACATCGCGGCGTGCGCGGCGCGGATCGCCCGATCATGGGTCTGGGTCTCGGCGCCGGCGAGCGCGGCGAGCAGTTCCGCGGAGGCGTTCTCGCCGCGGAGCAGGGACTTGTCGAGTTCGAGCTGCACCTCGGAATCCCGTGCGTCACCGAGAATCCGGGCGAGGAGCTTGAGTTCGGCGCCGACGTGGGCGGTGCGCTCGGCGTCGAGCACCGTGGGGTAGCCGGACAGCACGCTGCGGAGTCGGCGGCAGGACACCCGCATCTGATGCACCGCGTCGTCGGCGTCCTCCCGCACGAGCGGGTCGTAGGCGATCAGGCTGTTGCGGTGCAGGGCGATGTCGGTGATGACGAGCTCGAGCGCGGTGGGGCGCTTCGACAGTCGGGGTTTGTGGACGGTCGGCGTCGAACCGATGGCACGAGCCAACTTCGAAGCACTCGACGCCGGTCGGGCGCCCCCGGCGCGCAGGACCTTGTCGGCGGCCTTGAGCAGCTTGGTGGTGCCGCCGGAGAGGAGTTCGAACTCCCACTCCGCCCACTGCTGGGAATGCCCGCCCGGCAGCAACGACTGCGCGGTCACCAGGTCCTCGGCGAGTTCGGCGAGCGGCTCGTCGTCGACGCCGAGCAGGCGCGTCACCGTGCGCGTGGTGGAGATGACGGCGACGGGGGTGAGCCTGCGGCAGCGGGTCAGTGCGAGGACCGGCGTCACCAGGGCCTCGGGGACGTCACCGTCGGCGGGCGCCTCGTCGAAGCCGATCTGGAGTTCGCGACGCGCGCCGGGGATGTCGGTGGGGCGCTTGAGATGCCAGCCCTGATCGGTGCCGCCGGTGCGGCGTCGCATGGTGATCCTGTTGCCGGCGAGATCGAGGTTCTCGGTGTCGAAATAGGTGGCGTCGAGCGAGAACGTCTCGGGTTCGGTCGCGGACACGACTCCGGGGAGCGCCCGCAGGTCCGGGGCCATGTGGCCGGGGTCCACGTCGAACTTGAGTTCCACCTCGACCTGCTCGGATGCGGCCACCTGATCCTCCTGACGCCGACGACACGGTGCAGCTGACTCGAGTCTAGTGACCCCGGGTCCGGCGACGCCTCATTCGGCGAAGCGGTCGGTCGCCTCCAGCAGGTGGTGCCGGATGCCGGTCTCGAAGGAGGCGTGCCCGGCGTCGTCGACGATGCGCAGATCGGCGGCCGGCCAGGCCCGATGGAGGTCCCAGGCGCTGCGCATCGGGCAGACGACATCGTAGCGTCCCTGGACGATGACGCCGGGGATGTGCGCGATGGCGTCGATGTTGTCGAGCAGCTGGCCGTCGTCGAGGAAGCCGTGGTTGACGAAGTAGTGGTTCTCGATCGACGCGAAGGCGAGATCGAAGCGGTGCGCTTCGTCAGGATTCTGTCCCGACTCCTCCTCGGGACGGGGGAGCAGGTAGCTGGTGGCTTGTTCCCAGCCGGTCCACGCGCGGGCCGCGGCACGGGCGACGTCGCGGTCGTCGGAGGTCAGCAGCCGGTGGTAGGCGGCGACCAGGTCGCCGTCGCGCTCGTTCGCCGGGATCGGCTCGAGGTAGGTCTCCCACACGTCGGGGAAGATGTGCGACGCGCCGCCGTTGTAGTACCAGTCGATCTCGCAGCGACGCAGCAGGAAGATCCCGCGCAGCACCAGTTCGGTGACCCGGTCGGGATGCGCCTGCGCATAGGCGAGACCCAGCGTCGAACCCCAGGAGCCGCCGAAGACCTGCCAGCGGTCGATGCCGAGATGGGTCCGGAGCTTCTCCATGTCGGCGATGAGATGCGGCGTGGTGTTGACACTCAGGTCCGCGCCGTCGGCGATGTGCGGCCGGGACTGTCCGCAACCGCGCTGATCGAACAGCACGATCCGGTACTTCGCGGGATCGAAAAAGCGTCGCTGGGCCGGTGACGTGCCACCGCCGGGGCCGCCGTGGACGAAGACCACGGGCTTGCCGTCGGGATTTCCCGACGTCTCCCAGTAGATCTGCTGGCCGTCACCCACATCGAGGTGACCGGAATCGTAGGGCTCGATCTCCGGGTAGAAGTCACGCATGGTCACCGAGCCTAGGCGCAACCGGGATTCCGTAGAAGTTGTGGGGATATGGCGTCCACAACTTCTACGGATCGTCGGTCAGTAGCTGTGCTCGGGGCCGGGGAAGACGCCGCGACGGACCTCGTCGGCGTACTGCTCGGCGGCCGAACGCAATTCGGAGCCCACGTCGGCGAACCGCTTGACGAACTTCGCCGTCTTGCCGTGGGTGAGGCCGGCCATGTCCTGCCAGACGAGCACCTGGGCGTCGGTCTCGTTGCCGGCACCGATGCCGACGGTCGGGATCGTCAGCTTGCGGGTGATCTGACCGGCCAGCTCGGCGGGGACCATCTCCATGACGACCGAGAAGGCGCCGGCCTCCTGGACCGCGATGGCGTCGGCGATGAGCTGGTCGGCGCCGTCTCCACGACCCTGGACGCGGAAGCCGCCGAGGCCGTTGACGCTCTGCGGGGTGAACCCGATGTGCGCCATGACGGGGATACCGGCGGCGGTGAGAGCCGCGATCTGCGGGGCGACGCGCTCGCCACCCTCGAGCTTGACCGCGTGCGCGCCGGTCTCCTTGAAGATCCGGATGGCGTTCTCGAGGGCGTGCTGCGGCCCGATCTCGTAGCTGCCGAAGGGCATGTCGGCGACGACGAGGGCGTGCGGGGCGCCGCGCACGACGGCGCGGATCAGCGGGATCATCTCGTCGACGCTCACCGGGATGGTGGTGTCGTAGCCGAGGACGACGTTGGCCGCCGAGTCACCGACGAGCAGCACCGGGATTCCGGCGGCGTCGAAGATGCATGCGGTCGAGTAGTCGTAGGCGGTGAGCATCGACCACCTCTCGCCCTCGGACTTCATCTGGGCGAGGTGATGGACGCGGGTCACACGGCGCTTGGGAGCGTCGGTGGTGGAGGTGGATGCACCATAGACCGAGGATTCGGACATCGTTGTCTCTTTTCTGCCTCGAGTCCCGGCTGGCCCGGAGGGGCGCGGCGGGTACCCGGGTTGAACACGGACAAGCGCCATTGTGTCACCGCAGATATGTGATGTAACCGTCGCAGGATATGCAATTGATCACATCGAACGGGAGGTGGAGTCGGCCCGATGTGCGGAGGTTGTCGCGGTTCGGAAGCATCCTGGCTGTTCGGAGGCATCCCATCCCGGCTGGCTTGCGTCTCATATGATGGGATGGCCTCGGCAAACGCGCAGGACAGCGAGTTGGTGTTATGCGTGTAACACGGATTTAACAGCCGACTTCTAATGTCGGCGACCATGGATCGCCAAAAGGAATTCGTGCTGCGGACCCTCGAAGAGCGCGACATCCGTTTCGTCCGACTGTGGTTCACCGACGTACTCGGTTATCTGAAGTCCGTGGCGATCGCGCCGGCCGAACTCGAGGGTGCCTTCTCCGAGGGCATCGGCTTCGACGGCTCGGCCATCGAGGGCTTCTCCCGTGTGTCGGAGGCCGACACGGTCGCCAAGCCCGATCCGTCGACCTTCCAGATCCTGCCGTGGACCACCTCGGCCGGCCGCCACCACTCGGCCCGCATGTTCTGCGACATCGCGATGCCCGACGGCACCCCGAGCTGGGCCGACTCGCGCCACGTACTGCGTCGCCAGCTGAACAAGGCAGCCGACCTCGGCTTCAGCTGCTACGTGCACCCCGAGATCGAGTTCTTCCTCCTCAAGGACGCACCGCTCGACGGTTCGGTGCCGACACCGGCCGACTCCGGCGGCTACTTCGACCAGGCCGTCCACGACGCCGCACCCAACTTCCGCCGCCACGCCATCGAGGCCCTCGAGTCGATGGGCATCTCGGTCGAGTTCTCCCACCACGAGGGCGCCCCGGGCCAGCAGGAGATCGACCTCCGCTACGCCGACGCGCTGTCGATGGCCGACAACGTGATGACCTTCCGCTACCTCATCAAGGAGGTGGCCATCAACGAGGGCGTGTGGGCCACCTTCATGCCGAAGCCGTTCAGCGAGCATCCCGGTTCGGCGATGCACACGCACATGAGCCTGTTCGAGGGCGACATCAACGCGTTCCACAATCCCGACGACCCGATGCAGTTGTCGGCCACCGGTAAGAAGTTCATCGCCGGCATCCTGCACCACGCGTCGGAGATCAGTGCCGTCACCAACCAGTGGGTCAACAGCTACAAGCGCCTCATCCACGGTGGCGAGGCCCCGACCGCCGCGACCTGGGGCGGTGCCAACCGGTCCGCGCTCATCCGCCTGCCGCTGTACACCCCCAACAAGGCGTCGTCGCGCCGCATCGAGGTGCGCAGCCCGGACTCGGCCTGCAACCCGTACCTGACCTTCGCGGTCCTGCTGGCCGCCGGCCTGAAGGGCATCGAGGAGGGTTACGAACTCCCCGACGAGGCCGAGGACGACGTCTGGGCCCTCACACCGGCCGAGCGCCGCGCGATGGGGTACCAGGAACTGCCCGGCAGCCTGGCCGAAGCGCTCACCAAGATGGAGAACTCGGAGCTGGTCGCGGAAGCCCTCGGCGAGCACGTCTTCGACTACTTCCTGCGCAACAAGTGGGCCGAGTGGACGGGCTACCGCAGCATGGTCACCCCCTACGAGCTGAAGAACTACCTGCCGCTGTAAGGGCCCGGGCCCTGTCGTTCGGGACCGCGATGTCGTCTTCGGTGGTGAAGCCGCTATTTTTGTGAAGTGACACGACGACCGGGACGCAGCGCGGTACCCAGTGCAGGACGGTTGGGTCTGCTCGACACCACCGCGCCGCAGAATCTCGCCGAACTCGGCTGGAACACGCCCGAGTCCGTCGACGTGCTGTGGGCGTTGTCGCGGGCACCCGACGCCGACCTCGCGCTCCGCACGCTCGTCCGGCTGCGCGGGGCCGTCGAGGGCGAGTGGTCCGAGGTCGACGCGGCGCTGCGCACGAACAAATCGTTCCGGGGTCGGCTCTTCGGTGTCATCGGCTCCTCCGACGCCCTGGCCGATCATCTCGTCGCCGAGCCGTCGACCTGGCGTCTGCTGCTCGCCGACGAACTGCCCGACCGCGACGAGGTCGACCGCCGGATGCTCGACTCCGTCGGCGCCGAGGCCGTGCCGGGTGAGGTCGAGAAGGGCAACCGCGTCTACCGCGCGAAGCTCACCGGACCGAAATCCGTCGTGGCGCTCCGTCTGGCGTACCGCAACCTGATCCTGCAGCTGGCCGCGCACGACGTCGCCTCGACCGTCGAGGACGAACCGGTGATGTGGCTACCGGAGGTCGGCGCCTATCTGTCCGACCTCGCCGACGCGGCGCTGACCGCGGCACTCGCCGTCGCCTTCACCGAGGTGTGCGGCGGCGATCCGATCCCGGTGCGGATCGCCGTCATCGCGATGGGCAAATGCGGTGCGCGCGAGCTGAACTACGTGAGCGACGTGGACGTCATCTTCGTCAGCGACCCGGCCGACGGCGCCTCCTCCCGGATTGCCGGAGAGATGATGCGGATCGGTTCGCTGGCCTTTTTCGAGGTCGACGCCGCATTGCGCCCGGAGGGCAAGTCGGGCACGCTGACCCGCACGCTGGAATCCCATGTCGCGTACTACGAGCGGTGGGCCAAGACCTGGGAGTTCCAGGCGCTGCTGAAGTCTCGCGCGATGACCGGCGACATGGAACTGGCGAACGAGTACATCGCGGCGGTCAAGCCGATGGTGTGGAAGGCCGCCGAGCGTCCCGACTTCGTGCCCGAGGTACAGAAGATGCGACGCCGCGTCGAATCGCTGGTCCCGGAGGGGGAGCGCGAGCGCAATCTCAAACTCGGACAGGGAAGTTTGCGCGACGTCGAGTTCGCGGTGCAGCTGCTGCAGATGGTCCACGGCCGCGTCGACGAGGAACTCCGGGTGATGCCGACGGTCGACGCGCTCGCGGCACTGACCGCGGGCGGTTACGTCGGGCGCGACGACGGCGCCAATCTCAGTGCCTCGTACCAGTTCCTGCGACTGCTCGAACATAGGTTGCAGCTGCAGAAGTTGAAGCGGACCCACCTGCTCCCGAAGCCCGACGACACCGAGGGGCTGCGCTGGCTGGCACGGGCGGCCCACATCCGTCGCGAGGGTGAGCTCGACGCGACCGGCGTGCTGCGCGAACAGATCAAGCACCAGACCCTCCGCGTCCGACGGTTGCACCAGAAGTTGTTCTACCGTCCGCTGCTGGAGGCGGTCACCCGTTTCCGGCCCGACGAGTTGACCCTGAGCGACGAGTCTGCCGAGAGGCGTCTGGCCGCATTGGGTTACGCCATGCCCGACCGCGCGCTCAGTCACATCCGGGCGCTGTCGAACGCACCCGGGCGTCGCGGCCAGATCCAGCTGCTCATCCTGCCGCAGCTGCTCGAACACATCGGTGACACACCGGATCCCGACGCCGGTCTGCTCAACTACCGGCGGCTGTGCGAGGCGCTCGAGGACAAGGACTGGTTCCTGCGTCTGCTCCGCGACGACGGGGTGGTCGCCGAACGGCTGATGAAGGTGCTCGGCACCTCCGAGTTCATCGCGAACATGCTGATGCGCTCGCCCGAGGTGATCCACCAGTATTCCGACGGTCCCGACGGGCCGAAACTGTGCGCCATCCGGCCCGAGGACGTGGCCAAGGGGCTCATCGCCTCGACCGTGCGCCAAGAGGACATGAAACGTGCGGTCGCCGTGGCGCGTTCGCACCGTCGTGCCGAACTCGTCCGGGTCGCGTCGGCCGACGTGCTCGGTCTGATGGACGTGCCGACGGTGTGCAAGGCGCTGTCGAGCGTGTGGTCCGCGGTCCTCAATGCTGCACTCACCGTGGCGATCGACATCTCCGAACGCGATCGCGGGAAGCCCGCACCCGCACGTATCGCCGTGATCGGCATGGGCCGGCTCGGTGGCGGCGAACTCGGGTACGGCTCGGACGCCGACGTGCTGTTCGTGTGCCAGCCCAACCGCGACGCCGACGAATCCGAGGCCGTCCGGTGGTCGCAGACCATTGCCGAAACCGTCCGTTCGGCCCTCGGCAGCCCGAGCGCCGACCCGCCGCTCGAGGTCGACACCGGACTGCGTCCCGAGGGGCGCAACGGCCCGGTCGTGCGAACCCTGGCCGCCTACTCCGCGTACTACGCCCAGTGGGCGCAGCCGTGGGAGGTGCAGGCGCTGCTGCGCGCGCACCAGGTCGCCGGCGACGAGGCGCTGGGCATCGACTTCCTGCACATGATCGATCACGTGCGGTATCCGGCCGGGGGTGTCAGCAACGAGGCCGTCAAGGAGATCCGGCGCATCAAGGCCCGCGTCGACGCCGAACGACTGCCGCGTGGAGCCGATCCGGCGACCCACACGAAGCTGGGCCGTGGCGGTCTCGCCGACATCGAGTGGACCGTGCAGTTGCTGCAGCTGCGCTACGCCCACCGCTACCGCAGTCTCCACAACACCTCGACCCTCGAGTCGCTCGATGCGATCGGTGCCGCGGAGTTGTTGTCGGAGAACGATGTGGCGCTGCTCAAGAATGCGTGGATCACCGCGACCAAGGCGCGCAACGCCCTCGTGCTGGTGCGGGGCAAGCCCGTCGATCAGTTGCCGGGTCCGGGCAAACAGCTGCGTCAGATCGCGTTTGCGGCCGGCTGGCCCCAGGACCAGGCGTCGGAGTTCCTGGAGAATTACCTGCGGGTGACGCGCCGGGCGAAGGCCGTGGTGCTCAAGGTCTTCGGCGCGTAGTCGCGCTTCTGTTGTACGGGGGGACAGGTGAAGAGATTCCTGTGGGTGCCGGCGTACATCGTCGGCTGGGCGATGCTGGCCGGGGTGGTGCTGGCGGTGTGGCTGCACTTCTATCCCTCGCGCGGGAACGTTGCGCTGTATCTGACGAGCGGGGTGGCCTTCGCGCTCGTCCCGGCGCTGGTCGCCATCGCGATCTTCGCGGCGTTGCGCCGCTGGTTCATGCTGGCGATCGCGATCGTCGTATCCGGCGTGCTGGCCTACACCCAGATCCCGCTGGTCGTCCCGGCGAGCGCCCCGCAGGGCGAGGAGTTCACCGTCGTGTCCGCCAATCTGCTCTTCGGCGGCGGTGACATCGGTGCGCTGGAAAAGATCGTGGCCGAGGCCGATCCCGACATGCTTTCGCTGCAGGAGGTGACTCCCGAAGCGCTGCAACGGATTCGCGGCGGCAAGATCGCGCGTCTCCTGCCCAACGAGTTCGCCATCCCGTACTCGTACGCGGCGGGCACCGCGTTGTTCACCAGGGCGACCCTGTCGGATCGGTTCAACATCCCCGACACCATCCTCCACAACCTGCAGGTGCGCACCGACCTGCCCGGCGCACCCGGTACGCACGTGCTGGCCATTCACCCGGCCGCACCGCTGTGGGGGGAGAAGGACGGCTGGTTCCACGACATGGGCATCCTGGCCGACCACTTCGCGAAACTGCCCGCGGGGCGGGTGGTCGCCATCGGCGACTTCAACTCCACCTGGAACCACGCGACCTACCGCAAGCTGCTGACCAACGGGCTCGTCGACGGGACGGACGTGGCAGGCGCGGGCTTCCTGCCGACGTATCCGACGGACACGAGGCTCGGCAACCGTCCGCTCGTCGCCATCGATCGGGTCATCCTGCGCGGATTCGTGGCCACGTCGATGGACAGTCACTACCTGCCAGGTTCCGATCACCGGGCGCTGGTGGTATCACTGATTGCATCATGAGCGCCAGCATCTCCGGTCCCGACACCGCGGGCCCCAGCATTTCCCAACGGCTCCGCGAGGCGACCGCCGTCGCGCACCAGCAGGCCGAGACGGCTCCCTTCATCGACGACCTGATGTCGGGCCGCCTCGACAGCGGCGAGTACCAAAAACTGGCTGTGCAGCTGTACTTCGTCTACGAGGCCCTCGAAGCCGTCGGCGACGACCTGGCCGACGATCCGATCGCCGGAGCCGTGATCGACGACAAGCTGCGTCGGCTCCCGAGGCTCGGTGCCGATCTGGCGTCGTTCGGCGTCGACCCGAGTTCGTTCACCCCGCTGCCGGCCGTCGCCCGGTACGTCGAGGCCATCGAGGCCACGCGAGATGACCCGGCTCGCTATGTGGCACACCACTACACGCGATACCTGGGCGACCTGAGCGGGGGACAGGTCGTGGCCCATCGAATGCGCGAGCACTACGGTGTCGACGCTTCGGCGCTGAGTTTCTACACCTTCGACGAGATCGAGAAACTCAAGCGCTACAAGGATTCCTATCGCGCTCGGCTCGACGCCCTGCCGCTCGACGCCGCTGCCGTGGAACGGCTCGTCGACGAAGCGGTTGCCGCGTTCGGCCACAATCAGGCCGTCTTCGGCGACCTCGACTCGGCCAGCGCCGCCTGACAGCGGAAGTACCTGTTGGGGTTCAGTTCACCTGGAGCTTGACGGTGCGGTCCAGCACGACCTCGTGGAGGTCGTCGTTGCCCTTGACCAATTCGATGCGCAACTGATTGTTGTCGAGTCGGCTGGTGGTGCGAACCACGCGCGGGGTGCCCTCGAGGCTGATGCGGTCACCGGGGACAAGGTCTTCGACATACACATCTCTGGTCATGCGACCAAACTAAGGCCCTACCCTGTGGTACGGCAGAGCAAGAAGTCACATTTGTGCGACACATCACAAAACCCCTTGTTCAGACCCGCGCAATGAGACGTTCGATTCCGTCGAGTGTCACCGTGAGTTCGAGATCCGGTTCCGCGGAGAAGAAGTCGTCGGAGTTCTGCATCGCGGCGTCGTTCTGCATCGCGGCGTCGGCGAACGCCGCGGCGAGCAAATACGCAGACGCCATCGCAGACGACGAACGCCCCGTCCGCGAGAACGCGGACGGGGCGTCGTAACAGAGTGCTTGGATCAGCAGTCGTAGTACAGCGAGAACTCGTACGGGTGCGGACGGATCTGCACCGGCTCGATCTCGTTCTCACGCTTCAGCGCGATCCAGGTCTCGATGAGGTCCTCGGTGAACACGCCACCGGCGGTGAGGTACTCGTGATCCTCTTCGAGGCGGTCGATGACAGCGGCGAGCGAGGTCGGCGCCTGCGGGATCGACTTGGCCTCCTCCGGCGGGAGCTCGTAGAGGTCCTTGTCGACCGGCTCGTGCGGCTCGATCTTGTTCTTGATGCCGTCCAGGCCGGCCATCATCATCGCGGCGAACGCCAGGTACGGGTTGCCCGAGCTGTCCGGGCAACGGAACTCGAGGCGCTTGGCCTTCGGGTTGTTGCCGGTGATCGGGATACGCACACAGGCCGAACGGTTGCGCTGGCTGTAGACCAGGTTGATCGGGGCCTCGTAGCCCGGGACCAGACGCTTGTAGGAGTTGACCGTCGGGTTGGTGAACGCCAGCAGCGACGGGGCGTGGTGCAGGATGCCGCCGATGTAGTAGCGAGCCAGATCCGACAGGCCTGCGTAGCCGGCCTCGTCGTGGAACAGGGGCTTGCCGTCCTTCCACAGCGACTGGTGGGCGTGCATGCCCGAGCCGTTGTCACCGAAGAGCGGCTTCGGCATGAAGGTGACCGACTTGCCGTTCTGCCATGCGGTGTTCTTGATGATGTACTTGAACAGCTGCACGTCATCGGCCGCGTGGAGCAGCGTGTTGAACTTGTAGTTGATCTCCGCCTGACCTGCAGTGCCGACCTCGTGGTGGCCGCGCTCGAGCTCGAAGCCCGAGTTCTGCAGGTTGGTCGACATCTCGTCGCGCAGGTCGACGTAGTGGTCGTATGGAGCAACCGGGAAGTAGCCACCCTTGGGGCGGACCTTGTAGCCCAGGTTGGGGCTGCCGTCGGGATCGCTCGGCGAGGCGGTGTTCCACCAGCCCGACTCCGACTCGATCTCGTAGAAGGTGCCGTTCATCTCCGAGCCGAAGGACACCGAGTCGAAGATGTAGAACTCGGCCTCGGCGCCGAAGAAGCAGGTGTCGGCGATGCCGGTCGAGGCCAGGTAGTCCTCGGCCTTGCGCGCGACGTTACGCGGGTCGCGGCTGTAGGCCTCACGGGTGAACGGGTCGTGGACGAAGAAGCTGATGTTCATCGTCTTCGCCTTGCGGAAAGGATCGATCCGCGCGGTGGCCGGGTCGGGCAGCAGCATCATGTCCGACTCGTTGATCGACTGGAAGCCGCGCACCGACGAACCGTCGAATGCCAGACCGTCCTCGAACACGCTCTCGTCGAACGCCGAAGCGGGGATCGAGAAGTGCTGCATGACACCGGGCAGGTCGCAGAATCGGATGTCGACGTACTCGACACCTTCCTTCTTGATGCCCTCGAGTAGTTCTTCTTTACTGCTGTACACCGTGCGGTGACTCCTTCGTGATCGGGTGGTCAGTGGTACTGACACGCCACACACATCCGCCGCCGAGAAACAGCAGCGGATCTCAGCGGCAACCGTATGGAGGCGAAGTTGCCCAGGCGTCAAGTCCGTGTTTCCCCCGTGTTACACACCGGTGTTCTTGGCAACACACGGCTCATACCTCGGTGAACGCACTCGGCGGATCCCACCCTAGCCCGCTGCGGGCACCGGGGCGGGCGGTAGGGGTAACGGCCCCGACTACGATGGACCCAACGAACGCCGTGGTCGTCGACGGCGAGCCACGGTCGCGAGAGGAGTCATCACGATGGGACGAGTAACCGGTTCCTGGCTGTCGGGACCGCAGATCGGTCCCGGCGACGGCGTCGACAACGATTTCCGCGGTCAGGACCTCGGTCTGCCCGCGTCCGGACCCGGCTCGCTGGCCACCGGGTGGCCGCGCGTGGCAGGCCTGCTCGTCGACTGGCTGATCGCCGGTGGGCTCGCGATCCTGTTCGTCGGATTCGAGTCGTCGGTCCTGGGCACCACCCAGCTCGGCATCTGGTTCGTGATGGGAATCTTCGCGGTCTCGCTGTTCGGCTTCACCCCCGGCCAGTTCGTCGTCGGGATGCGCGTGGCCCGTGTCGACTTCGGGCCCGAGCGCAACGCCGCCGAAGCCGCCGGCAAGGAGAGCCCCGCGTCCGTCGGCATCGTGCGGGCCTTCTTCCGCCAGTTGCTGATGGTGTTCCTGGTGCCGGCCCTGATCAACGACTACAACGGCCGCGCCCTGCACGACCGCGCGACGGGCACGGCGATCGTCCGGACGCGCTGAGCGTTCGGTAAACCCACCACGAATCCGTAAAGCCACCGCCCGTGCGGGCGGTGGCTTTACGGAACAAGGGTGGGTTTGCGAATCAGCCGCGACGACGCGCGGTGCGCTGCATGCTCTTCATCTTCGCGTTGCCGGGCAGCGGGCCCTTGGGCATACCGGGACCGGGAGCCTTGCTGCTGAGCGCGGCGAGACGGCCCTCGAGGGTTTCCATGCGCTTGCGGTCGATGTTGCTGGGCAGCTTGTTGATGTGACGCTCGAGCTTGGACAGCGGGACCTGGCCGTCGTCGTTGCCGACCATGATCTCGTAGATCGGGGTGTCGCCGACGACGCGGGCGGCCTTCTTCTTCTCCTGGTTCAGCAGGGACTTCACGCGGGTCGGGGAGCCCTCACCGACGAGGATCACGCCCGGCTTGCCGATGACCCGGTGCACGGCGTCGAGGTGCGAGGTGCCCGAGACGGCCTGCGCGACGCGCCACTGGCCGCGCATGTTGCCCAGCGCCCATCCGGCGGCACCGGGCTGGCCCTCGGCCTTGGTGTAGACGTTCTTCTGCACACGACGGCCGAACAGGATGAACGCACCGAGCACACCCAGCACGAGGCCGAGCGGGATCAGCAGCCATGGCGAGCCCAGCAGGAAGCCGAGCGCGGTGAACACGGCGATGGACAGCACGATCACACCCACCATGTAGGGGATGAGTCGCTTGTCTTCCTTGCGCTGCATCTGGAACGCCTGCCACAACTGCTGGCGCCGTTCCTTCGATGCAGCCTTGCGGGCCTGCTTCTTAGCGGCCTTTGCTTCCTTGCTCACGGACTGCGCCTTTGCCATACGGCCAGTTTACGTCCGGTCGTCAGGTGACCTGCCGCATGGTCGGCAGGCGGGGTGCGGATGCGGTCAGCGCGCGAGGCGAGCCATCAGGCTGGACGCCTCCTGGCTGGCGGAACCCTCGGCAGCGAGGTGTGCCAGGGCGGGCGAGATCTCGCGGCCGTGATGGGCCATGGCCTGCGCGTACAGGCGGCCGGCGCGATAGGACGACCGCACCAGCGGTCCGGCCATGACTCCGGCGAAGCCGATCTCCTGGGCGAACTCGGAGTGGTCGACGAACTCCTCCGGCTTGACCCACCGCTCGACGGGATGGTGCCGCGGCGAGGGACGCAGGTACTGGGTGATCGTCAAGATGTCGCAACCGGCCTCGTGCAGGTCGATGATGGCCGACTGCACCTCTTCGGGGGTCTCGCCCATGCCGAGGATCAGGTTCGACTTCGTCACCAGGCCGAAATCGCGAGCGGCGGTGATGACCTCGAGGGAGCGCTCGTACCGGAACGCCGGACGGATGCGCTTGAAGATGCGGGGCACCGTCTCGAGGTTGTGGGCGAGCACCTCCGGCCGGGCATCGAAGACCTCGGCCAGCAGGTCGGGCTTGGCGTGGAAATCCGGGATCAGGTTCTCGACGCCGGTACCGGGGTTGAGGCGGTGGATGGCGCGGACGGTCTCGGCGTAGAGCCACGCACCCTCGTCGGGCAGGTCGTCGCGGGCGACTCCGGTGATCGTCGAGTAGCGCAGACCCATGGCCTGGACGCTCTCGGCGACGCGCCGCGGCTCGTCACGGTCGAGTGCGGCGGGCTTGCCGGTGTCGATCTGGCAGAAGTCGCAGCGTCGGGTGCACTGCTCGCCGCCGATGAGGAAGGTGGCCTCGCGGTCTTCCCAGCATTCGTAGATGTTGGGGCAGCCCGCCTCCTCGCAGACGGTGTGTAGGCCCTCGCGCTTGACGAGTCCCTTGAGTTCGGTGAACTCCGGGCCCATCGTCGCGCGGGTCTTGATCCAGCTGGGCTTGCGCTCGATCGGGGTCTGCGCGTTACGCACCTCCAGGCGCAGCAGTTTGCGGCCCTCGGGAGCGGGCGAAGCGGGAGCGGTGGTCTTCGGTGCGGTAGCCGAGGCCGGGGGTGTGGCGTCGGGGGCACCGGGTCCGGGGGTGAGGGGGGACGCGGTCACCGAACCGATCCTACGCTCGCCGTCGTGGGCCTCTCGGAGGCCGTCGGAGCGGCCTCCCGCGGGGTGTCCAGGGCGTCGAGCACGGCGGCCGCGACGGTGTCGAGCAGGGAGGCCACCGAGATCGGTTGTGCCAGTTCACGGGACAGCGAGGTGACGCCGGCGTCGGCGATCCCGCACGGCACGATGGCCTCGAAGGCCGACATGTCGGGGTCGATGTTGAGGGCGAACCCGTGCAGCGCGACGCCGCGCGCGACGCGGATGCCGATCTGGCCGAGCTTTCGTTCACCCGCGTCGTCGTCGATCCACACGCCCGAGCGTCCCTCGACGCGACCGGTGGTGACGCCGAGGTCCGCGCACACGGAGATGAGAGCACTTTCGAGGCGTCGCACGTACTCGACGACGTCGAGCGGTTCGGCGAGCTTCACGATCGGGTAGCCGACGAGCTGTCCCGGTCCGTGCCAGGTGATGCGGCCGCCGCGGTCGACGTCGATGACGGGTGCGCCGTTGGTGGGGCGATCGGCGTCCTCGGTGCGTTTGCCCGCGGTGTAGGTCGACGGGTGTTCGAGCAGGAGTAGGACGTCGTGGTCGAGCGTGCCGTCGGCGCGCTCGGTCGCGAGCCGGTGCTGCATGTCGTAGGCGTCGCGGTAGTCGACGGTGCCCAGGCGCCGGACCTCGACAGGTGCCGAGTCGGCGCGGACGGAACGATGGGTCATGATGCCGGCTTCGTCGCGTAGGTCAGGGCCTCGCGGATTTCGGGGTGGTTGAACGTGAATCCGTGGTCGGTGAGCACGCGGGGTTCAACGCGTTGACTGAACAGAATCATTTCCTCGGCCATCTCGCCGCCGACGCGGCGTGCCACGAACTCGGGCACCTGCATCACGGCGGGGCGGTGCACGGCCTTGCCGAGTGCCTTGCAGAACTCGCCGAAGGGCAGCGATCCGGGAGCACTCAGGTTGACCGGGCCGGCGATGTCGGGGGAGTCGAGGAGGAACTCGATCGCCCGCACCTCGTCGATGAGGCTGATCCAGGAGAAGTACTGCTTGCCGTTGCCGATCGGACCGCCGAGCCCGAGCTTGAACAGCGGGCGGAGCTTGCCGAGCAGACCGCCCTGCGAGCTGAGGACCGGCGCGGTCCGGAGCAGGACGACGCGGGTGTCGGGGCCGGCGTTGGTGGTCGCGGCCTTCTCCCAGTCGACGACCAGCTCGGCGAGGAAACCCTTACCGGGACCGTCGGTTTCGACCGCGGCCCGGGTTCCGGTGTCGCCGTAGAAGCCGGTGGCGCTGGCGCTGATGAAGGTCGGGATGCCGAGATCGCGCACGGCCTCGGCGAGCACCTCGGTCGGAGTGATGCGGGAGTCGCGCAGCTCCTGCTTGAATCGGCCGGTCCACCGGCCGTTACCGACGCCGACCCCGCCGAGCGAGACCACCGCATCGACGCCCTCGAGGCTCTCCGGCGGCATCCCGATGGTCTCGGGATCCCAGCTGAACTCGTCGTCGGCGAGCGCCTCGCGGCGGACCAGACGGATGACCGTGTGGCCCGCCGCGCGCAGCGAGTTGACCAGGGCGTTCCCGATGAGGCCCTGTGATCCTGCGACGGCTATACGCATCGAACGCCTCGACGTCGTCGGGTGCCTAGAGGCCCAGGTCCGCGGCGAACGAGGCCTCTTCGAGGCGCTTCTTCACGGTGGTGAGGAAGCGGCCCGCGTCGGCGCCGTCGATGAGGCGGTGATCGTAGGTCAGCGGCAGGTACGACATCGACCGCACCGCGATCGACTCCGAACCGTCCTCGTCGGTGATGACGACCGGACGCTTGACGATCGCACCGGTACCCAGCATCGCCGCCTGCGGCGGGACCAGGATCGGGGTGTCGAACAGGGCGCCCTGGCTACCGATGTTGGTGATGGTGAAGGTGCCGCCGGCGAGCTCGTCGGGCTTGAGGCCGTTGGAGCGTGCACGCGCGGCGATGTCGGCGATGGCGCGGGCGAGGCCGGCCACCGACAGGTCGTCGGCGTTGTGGATGACCGGCGACAGCAGACCCTGTGGGGTGTCGACGGCGATGCCGAGGTGCACCTTGTCGTAGTAGGTGATCTCCTTGGCGTCCTCGTCGATCGACGCGTTGACGTTCGGGTGCGCCTTCAGAGCCTCGACGACCGCCTTGGCGATGAACGGCAGGAAGGTCAGGTTGACACCCTCGGACGCCTTGAAGTTTTCCTTGGCCGCCTTGCGCAGGCTGACGATCTTGCTCATGTCGACCTCGAACACCTGCGTGAGCTGAGCGGACTGCTGCAGCGACTCGCGGGTCTTCTTGGCGGTGATCTGGCGGATCCGGTTGATCTTCTGGGTGGTCCCGCGCAACTCGGCGAGCTCCGGACGGATCTCCGGCGATGCCGACGACGACGAAGAAGATGCGGCGGCGGCCGGCTCTGCCTTCTGCTCCGGGGCGGCGGCCGGCTTCTCGGCGGCCTCGGCCGCGGCCAGCACGTCCTGCTTGCGGATGCGGCCACCGACGCCGGTGCCCTTGATCGAGTTCAGGTCGATGTTGTTCTCCGCGGCCAGCTTGCGCACCAGCGGGGTCACGTACGGCGTCGACTCGACGGTCGGCGGGTTCGACTTCGCCGGGGCCTCGGCCTTCGGCTCTTCCTTGGGCTCGGGCTCGGGCTCCGGTTCCGGCTCGGGCTCTTCCTTCGGTTCTTCCTTGGCCTCCGGCTCGGGCTCGGGCTCCGGCTCGGGCTCGGGCTCCGGCTCGGGCTCCGACTCCTTCTCGGCCGGCGCGGCCGAGGCGTCACCGATGACGGCCAGCTTGCCGCCGACCTCGACGACGTCGTCCTCCTGGGCGAGGATCTCGAGCAGGGTGCCGGCAACCGGCGAGGGGATCTCGGTGTCGACCTTGTCGGTGGAGACCTCGAGCAGCGGTTCGTCCGCGGCGACCTCGTCACCGACGGCCTTGAGCCAGTTGGTCACCGTGCCCTCGGTGACGGACTCGCCGAGCTCCGGCATGAGGACGTCGGTGCCCTCGGCCGAACCGGAACCGGTATCGGCGGTGGGCTTCTCGGCGGGTGCCTCTTCTTCGGTGGACGGCTCCTCGGCCGCCTCCTCGGGCTCGGGCTCCGGAGCGGCCTCGGTGGGCTCGTCGCCCCCGGCCGAATCGTCCGAGCCGGAATCGTCGGAACCGGAATCGTCGGCGTCGCCGATCAGTGCGAGTTCGCCACCGACCTCGACGACGTCGTCCTCCTGGGCGATGATCTTCGTCAGCACGCCCGACGTCGGGGCCGGGATCTCCGTGTCGACCTTGTCGGTCGACACCTCGAGCAAGGGCTCGTCGGCCTCAACGGTGTCGCCCTCCTCCTTCAGCCACCGGGTGACTGTCCCCTCGGTGACACTTTCACCAAGGGCGGGCATCTGGACGGAGAAGGCCATCGTTGTGAACTCCTGAACTCGACGTGGTGGTCTGTAGGGGGTGGCCCGTCGGTGTGTGCTCCGTGGGCACGGGGGTGGGAAGCGGTCAGGGGACCGCCGAGATGGGTGGCGGGTCAGCCACTCATCCCCGCGGATCACCCTACCCGTACGCCGCTCCGCCGACCGGATTCGGCTCGTACTCGCGGGTAACGATTCTCAACCGGCGACGGCATGACATCTCAGCCGTTGGTTGCGATGTCCTCGAGGACTGCCGCGATGGTGCGGACGGGTACGCCCGTGCCGCCCTTGGTGGTGTAGCCCCACGGTCCGCCGGTGTTGAACGCCGGTCCGGCGATGTCGATGTGGGCCCACTGCACGTCCTCCGGGACGAACTCCTTGAGGAAGATGCCCGCGGCGAGCATGCCGCCCCAGCGGTGCGGGGTGACGTTGGCGAGATCTGCGACCCGGGACTTGAGGTCCGCGCGCAGCTCGGCGGGCAGCGGCATCGCCCATGCGTTCTCGCCGACGTCGGCCGACCGGGCGGCGACGCGGTCGCGGAACTCGTCGGTGCCCATGACACCCGGGGTGCGGGTGCCGAGCGCGACCATCTGCGCGCCGGTCAGGGTCGCGGTGTCGATGAGGTAGTCGGGGTCGTCCTCGGCCGCGCGCACGATCGCGTCGGCGAGGATCAGCCGGCCCTCGGCGTCGGTGTTGAGGACCTCGACCGTCCGTCCGCCGTACTGGGTCAGCACGTCGCCGGGACGCTGGGCCGTCGACGACGGCATGTTCTCGGCCATCGGCACGGTCGCGGTGACCGAGACGTCGAGGTCGAGCCGGGCGGCCAGGATGGTCGCGGCGATGACCGCGGCTGCACCGCCCATGTCCGAGGTCATCTGGTCCATGTTCGCGGCCGGCTTGATGGAGATGCCGCCGGTGTCGAAGGTGATGCCCTTGCCGACGAGGGCGACCTTCTTGGTCGCCTTCTTGCCCGTGTGGGTCAGGCGCACCAGGCGGGGGAGACGTGAGGAGCCCTTGCCGACGCCGATGATGCCGCCGTAACCCTGGGCCTCGAGTTCCTTGTCGTCGAGGATCTCGACCTTCAGGCCGGCCTTCGAGCCGAGCGTGCGGGCGCGGGCCGCGAACTCCTCGGGGAACAGGTGGCTCGGCGGGGTGTTGACGAAGTCGCGGGCGATGGCGACGGAGTCCGCGACCGCGATCGCGCGGTCGAGGTCAGCCTTGGCCTCCTTGGACTTCGACTCCACCAGCAGTGTGATGTGTTGCGGCGGTGTCTTCTTCGGCTTCGACGACTCGGAGCGGAACTCGTCGAACCGGTACGCGCCGAGGAACAGGCCCTCGGCGGCGGCGGCGAGGTCGACCGACGAGAGGGTGGTCGCCACCGACTCGAGGCCGTCGAGTTCGCGGGCGACGATGCCGGCAGCCTGACGAACCTGGTCGGCGTCGTCGAGGTTGTCGGCGTCGCCGAGACCGACCGCGACGACGAGGTCGACGGGCAGCGCCTCGGGTGCCGCGAGGCGGGTGACCTCGCCGTGCTTACCAGTGGCGCCGAGGGCCGTCAGTGCGGCGGTGATCGTCGCGGCCTGGGCGTCGTCGAGCACGCCGTCGCCGATGGCGAGCGTCGGTTCGGCGGTGGATTCACCCTTGCCGTCGGCCTTCTCGTCGCCGTCCGGCGCACTGATCAGGCCGATGACCAGGGCGGTGTCGCCCTTGCCGATCGAGGTGGACAGGTCGAATTCGGGGCCGCGTACGCGGTCGACGGTGTCGTTCTTGCTCATCCGCTCAACTCTGCCACAGCGCGCCGGATGTCGACGGTGACCGCGGGACCGGCCCGCCCGGCGGGTGCGGCCCGATACCGTATGGGCCATGAGTGAACTCCTCGCCGGGCCCATCGCCGACCGTCACGCAGCACTCGGTGCGAGTTTCGCCGAGTTCGGCGGCTGGAACATGCCGGTTGCTTATGCGGGCACCGTCGCCGAGCACACCGCGGTCCGTGAGTCGGTGGCGATCTTCGACGTCAGCCACCTCGGCAAGGCGCTGGTGTCGGGTCCCGGCGCCGCCGCGTTCGTGAACTCGACCCTCACCAACGATCTCGGCAAGATCGGTCCCGGGAAGGCGCAGTACACGCTGTGCTGCAACGAATCCGGTGGTGTCGTCGACGACCTCATCACCTATCTGGTGAGCGATGACGAGGTGTTCCTGGTCCCCAACGCGGCGAACACCGCGGCCGTCGTCGCGCAGATGACGGCCGTGGCGCCGGAGGGGATCTCGATCACCGACCAGCACCGCGACTTCGCGGTCCTCGCCGTGCAGGGGCCGCGCTCGCCGGAGGTCCTCACCGGACTCGGCCTGCCCGCCGACATGGAGTACATGGCATTCGCCGATGCCGAGCTGTCCACCGCCGACGGCGACAAGCCGGTCCGCGTGTGCCGCACCGGATACACCGGCGAACGCGGTTACGAGATCCTGCCCCGCTGGGACGACGCCGGCGCCGTCTTCGACGTGCTGCTCGAGGCGATCACCGCGGCGGGTGGGCAGGCCGCCGGCCTGGGTGCCCGCGACACCCTGCGCACCGAGATGGGTTACGCCCTGCACGGTCACGAACTCAACTCGGAGATCACCCCGGTGGAGGCGCGGTCGAGCTGGGCGGTCGGCTGGGACAAGCCGTCGTTCTTCGGCCGCGACGCCCTGCTCGCCGAGAAGGAGGCGGGCCCGGCGCGTCGTCTCTACGGACTGAAGGCGACCGGCCGTGGTGTGCCGCGCGCCGACTGCGCGGTCAAGCTCGGGGACACCCGGATCGGGGTGTGCACCTCCGGGACGTTCTCGCCGACCCTCAAGCAGGGAATCGCGCTCGCGCTGCTGGATACCGCCTCGGGCGTCAAGAAGGGCGATCAGGTGGTCGTCGACGTGCGCGGACGGGATCTCGCCTGCGAGGTCGTCATCCCGCCGTTCGTGCCCTCGCACGTGTGACCGCGGTGTGCCGCAGGTCCATGGGCCCGCCTCGCACGCATCGGACGGGCGCGGAAATGCTTTTGCGGCCAGCGGTACCATGGGCCGCATGACCTTGGAGTTCAACCGTACCGAGCATCCCCATCCGGTGTCGGAGAACCGTCGGGCGGAGATTCTCACCGCCCCGGGATTCGGCCGCTACTTCACCGACAACATGGTGATGGTGGACTACGACGCGGACAAGGGTTGGCACAACGCGCAGGTACGGCCGTACGGACCGATCGCCCTCGATCCCTCGGCGATGGTGCTGCACTACGGTCAAGAGGTCTTCGAAGGTCTCAAGGCCTACCGTCAGCCCAACGGGTCGATCGCCGCCTTCCGCCCGGAGGCCAACGCGGAGCGGATGCAGCGCAGCGCCGAGCGTCTCGCCATGCCGGCGCTCCCGGTCGAGGACTTCATCGAGTCGCTCAAGGCGCTGCTCGACGCCGACAACGCGTGGGTTCCGCCGTCAGGCGGTGAGGAGGCGCTGTACCTGCGGCCCTTCATGTTCGCCTCGCAGGCGGGCCTCGGCGTCAATGCGCCGTCGTCGCAGTACATCTACTCCGTCATCGCCTCGCCGGCCGGCGCCTACTTCTCGGGCGGCATCAAGCCCGTCAGCGTGTGGCTGTCCACCGAGTACGTGCGCGCCGCGCCCGGTGGCACCGGCTTCGCCAAGTGCGGCGGCAACTACGCCGCGGCCTTCCTGGCGCAGCGTCAGGCCACCGAGCAGGGTTGCGACCAGGTCGTGTGGCTCGACGCCATCGAACGCCGCTACATCGAGGAGATGGGCGGCATGAACCTGTTCTTCGTGTTCGGCTCCGGCGCCGACGCCCGCCTCGTGACCCCGGAACTCTCGGGTTCGCTTCTCCCCGGCATCACCCGCTCGTCGCTGCTGACGCTGGCCACCGACGCCGGTTTCGCGGTCGAGGAGCGCAAGATCACCACCGAGGAGCTCCGCAAGGGTGTCGCCTCGGGAGACATCACCGAGGTCTTCGCCTGTGGCACCGCCGCGGTGATCACCCCGGTCGGTCACGTCAAGGGTGTGGGCGAGGACTACACGATCAACAACGGTCAGACCGGTGAGGTCACCCAGGCCCTCCGCGACACCCTCACGGGCATCCAGCGCGGCACCTTCGCCGATACCCACGGGTGGATGACGGAGCTGTACCGGGCCTGAGTCCGACCGCAGCACAGACGTTTCTGGCGCCACGATCCGCTGATCGTGGCGCCAGAACCATTCTGGGCGGCGATTCAGATGAGCAGGCCGACGAGGGCGAGGGCGACACCGAGTTCGATGGTCGCCCCCAGCACGTCGCCGTTGAGACCGCCCATGCGTCGCGCGCAGTGCCGCGTGAAGACCCACGCGAACACCACGACCGCGAGAACGACGACGAGCGCCTGTACCACCGCGGCGGCGTCGAATCCATTGTCGCGCAATCCGATCGGGACCGTGGCTACGGCGGCGAGAAGACCCCACACCGAGATCGACAACCGCTGCGTGCCGGCGACGAGGGCGCCGAAGCCGTTCGGATGAGCCGGGGAGATCGATCGCCGGGTACCGACCACAGCTCCCAGCCGTCCCAGGGCAATGGCGAAAGCGAGCTCGTACCAACGGGATTCGCTGACGAGGCCGGTCGACCCGGCGGCCTGTACGCCCAGTGTGAGCACCAGGGTCGCGACGCCGAACGGACCGACCGTGCCGCTGCGCATGACCTCGGCGATCCGCTCCGGCGGTCCGTAACAACCGAGTCCGTCGGCGGTGTCGGCCAGGCCGTCGAGATGCATTCCCCGCGTGAGCGCCGCGGTCAGGACGACGACGAGAGCGCCGATGAGTGCGGTGGGGAGGTCGGTGAACGACACCCCGAACGCGAGGGCCGCCGCTGCGGCACCCACCACGATGCCGACGACGGGGAGTGCGGACATCACCGCACCGCCCACCGCGCGATCCGGTGTCTCCTCCGCATCGGCCCCCGTACCGACGGGGAGGACGGTCATCCAGCTCAACGCGGTCCGGACCGCCCGCAGCGGCGACGTCATCGCGCGACCGGACATGTCGTGGGTGTCAGGACGACTCGGCGGCTTCGGGAACGGCCGCGTCGTCGCGGTCGGTCACCCCGGCCTCGGCGAAGGTCGCCATCGAGATGAGGATGTCGGCGGCCGACTGCACGACCGGCAGCGCCAGGACCGCGCCACTGCCCTCGCCGAGGCGCATCGACAGGTCGAGGACCGGTTCGAGATCGAGGTGATCGAGCGCGATCTGATGCGCGGGCTCCACCGAGCGGTGCCCGGCGATCCACCAGCGCATGGCGCCGGGTGCGAGTTCGTTGGCGACCATCGCGGCCGCGGTGATCACGACGCCGTCGAGGATGACGGGCGTGCGCCGGAGCGCGGCCTGCGCGAGGAAACCCGCGGTGGCCGTCAGGTCGGCGCCACCGACGGCGGCGAGGAGGGCGAGCGGGTCGTGCACGACCTTGCGGGCCCGGCGCATGCCGTCGCGGATCGCGGCGGTCTTCCGCATCCAGCCGTGGTCGTCGACACCTGTTCCGCGCCCGACGATCTCGACCGGCTCGCGTCGCGTGAGCGCACCGATCAGGACGGTTGCCGGGGTGGTGTTGCCGATGCCCATCTCGCCGGCGATCAGCAGGTCGCTGCCGGAGTCGATGAGCCGATCGGCGATCGCCCGGCCGGCGGCCAGCGCCGCGCGGGCCTCGGCGAGGGTGATCGAGTCGGTGGTGCGTAGATCCTCGCTGCTGCGGCGGACTTTGAACGTCGAGAGATGGGGAGATGTGTCGGCGTCGACGGACATGTCCACGACCATCACCGTGGCTCCGACACGAGCGGCCATCACGTTGACCGCGGCGCCACCCGAGGAGATGTTGGCGACCATCTGCGCGGTGACCTCGGGCGGGAACGCCGACACACCGCCGCGCGCGACGCCGTGATCGCCGGCGAAGACGGCGACGCTCGGCGAGGTGATCGGCGCGGGCGGGCACTGCCCCTGGCACGCGGAGATCCAGACCCCGATCTCCTCGAGGCGTCCCAGCGAACCCGGCGGCTTGGTCAGCGTCTTCTGGCGCTCGCGGGCCTCGAAGGCGACCGCCTCGCTCGGGGGCGTGATCGGTCCGAAGACCTCGGCGTCGGTGGGATCGGGGAGCTCGGCGGCGGTCGTGACGGGTGTGGGCTCGTCGACAGGTCCGGGCGTGACCGGGGCGGGAGTCGCCACCGGTGCCGTCGGGACCGGCGCGACGGCGGGTGCGGGTGCCGCGGAAACCGTTGCACCGGTGTGGTCTTCGGCAGACGGGTCGGCGGGCAGGTCGAGTACGCGGCCGGCGACCACGAGAGACACCCGGTCGCACGCCTGTGCCACCGCCGAGTTCAGAGTGCCCAGCAGGTCCTGGAACAACCGGCCCGCCGGCGTCGGGGGAACCAGCGAGAGCCCGACCTCGGAACTGATCAGCACCACGTCGGCGTTCATCGCCCGCAGCGAGTCGCAGAGTTCGGTGATGTCGGCGTCGAGGTCGATCCCCGAACCCGATTCCCAGCCGTCGACGGCGTCGATCCGCGCGGTGAGCCAGCTGCCGAGGTCGTCGACCAGGGCCGGGATGTCGGGTGCCGCGCGGAGGGCCTCGGCGAGGTCGGTGGTCTCGATTGTCGTGTAGCGGGCGTCCCGACGCTGCCTGTGCGTGTTGACCCGCGCCGTCCACTCGGCGTCGGACGTGGTCACCGGACCGGTGGCCAGGTACCGGATCTGCTGATGCGCGCGGAGCAGCGACTCGCCGTGGGCGGATTTACCCGAACGCACACCGCCCAGGACGAGTGTGCGCGTAGCGCGATCGGCCATCGATCAGACTTCGTCGCCGCGCGACACCGAGGGCTTGGGCGCACGCATCTTCCGGAGCTGCATCGCACGGGTGAACGCGTACCAGCCGAGCTTGAAACCGCCGTCCTGCGAGTCGGGATAGCGTTCGGCCACACGGCGATTCACCAGACGGCCCAGGATGAAGCCGTCGACGGCCATCAGGACGACGAAGGCGACGAGGATCAGGTTGGTGAGCGCGGCTGCCTGCGGAACCATGAACATCAGCACGATCAGCAGGATCGCGAACGGCATGAACAGGCCTGCGAAGTTGCGGCGCGCGTCGACGATGTCGCGGGTGTAACGACGGACCGGGCCCTTGTCGCGAGGCATGAGGTAGGCCTCGTCGCCCTCCATCATCCGCTCGCGCTGCTCGAGGCGCTTGGCGCGGCGCTCCGCGGCGAGCTGCTTCTTCTCGTCCTTGGAGAGCGTGTTCTTCAGTTCCTTCTTGCGCGCGCGGGCCTCGGACCGGGTGGTCGGCGGCGGCGCGACGGGCCCACGGCGCTTCTCGGCCTCACGACGCTTGGGGGTCGGGCGGCCCTTTCCGGGGGTGGTCTTGCTGCCCTTGGCCGGCGCGGAGTCCTCGGTGGCCGCGTCGTCGGCGGCGTACGTGGTCACCGTGCTCTCGCCGGATTCCTCCGACGTCTCGTCCTTCTTCCATGGCAGCTTCACGCCTACGAGGGTAAGTGATCGTGGTCGCGGTCGAAACGCGTGGTCGTCGCTTTTCGGTGGACCCTCGCGGGCGCCCGAATCGGTCACCCTGCCGGGTGGCCACGGCGCTCCTATACTTCGTGCTCATGACCCGGGACGGAAGTCGGCGTTTGCGCATCCTGATCGCGCCGGACTCCTTCGGCGACACCATGTCCGCCGTCGTGGCCGCGAACGCCATCTCCCGCGGCTGGGCGGCCGCCCGGCCCGACGACTCCCTCGTCCGCGCACCGCAATCCGACGGCGGTCCGGGGTTCGTCGACGTCCTGGCCTCGCGATTCGGCACCCTCGTCACCGAGGACGTGCACGGTCCGCTCGGCGCGGGCGTCACCGCGCGCTGGCTCTTCGACGCCGCGTCGTCGACCGCATACGTCGAATGCGCCCAGGCCTGCGGTCTTCATCAACTGGGCGGCCGGCCGACCCCGCGGACCGCGGTCGCCGCCACCACACACGGTGTCGGCGAACTCGTCGCGGCGGCCCTGGCGCGCGGCGCACGACGCCTCGTCGTCGGACTCGGCGGCAGCTCCACCACCGACGGCGGCGCGGGACTCGTCGACGCCCTCGGCGGCCCGGAAGCGGCGCGCGAGCGACTCACCGGGGTCGAGATCGTCGTGGCCTCGGATGTGGAGAATCCGCTGCTCGGTGCGCTGGGTGCGGCCACGGTGTTCGGGCCGCAGAAGGGCGCCGACCCCGAGACCGTCGAACTCCTCGAGAAGCGGCTCACCGAGTGGTCGGTCACACTGAACGAGCTCGCCGGACGGGACATCACCGCCGACGCCGGTGCGGGTGCCGCGGGCGGGCTCGGCGCCGCGCTTCTCGCCCTGGGCGGTGGTCGCGTGTCCGGGGCGACCGTCGTCGCCGACGCCACCGACCTGACCGACGACGTCGCGGCCGCCGACCTCGTCATCACCGGCGAGGGCAAGTTCGACGCCCAGACACTCCGCGGGAAGGTCGTATCGGCCCTGCACCACGCCGCGTCGACATCGGGCGCAGGGGGTGCCGGCGCGCGGACCCTGGTACTCGCGGGACAGGTCGCGCTGTCCCCGGCCGAGGTCGAGGAGGCCGGGATCGCGGGTGCGCACGCCATCGTCGACGTCGCCGGTTCGGTCGAGGTCGCGATGAGCGACGCCGAGAACCAGCTCGTGAAGCTTGCGGAGGCGGTTGCCGGCTCTTTCGCAAGGTGATTTTCTCCTGCCGGTCGGGCAGGCGACGAGCGTGCGACGAGCCGCATGGAAACCAGGTCCGAATAGGCGGGAATAGTCCTGGAAGGAGTACGGTTGTACGCACGGGCACAACCGGTCGACCTCCCGGCGAGCGGGGTGTTTCCCGATCATGCGCGGGCAGAGGGCTCCGCGACGTGATCGGACCACGTCACACCGGGACCACACCACTACAGGAGCATCAATGACCGTGCAGAACGAAACGAGCACTGCCACCGGCATCATCCTGAGCGACGCAGCCGCCGCCAAGGCCAAGGCACTGCTCGAGCAGGAAGGTCGCGACGACCTCGCGCTGCGCATCGCCGTGCAGCCGGGTGGATGCGCTGGTCTGCGCTACCAGCTCTTCTTCGACGATCGCACCCTCGACGGCGACATCACCTCGGACTTCGGCGGCGTCACGCTGGCCGTCGACCGCATGAGTGCTCCCTACGTCCAGGGCGCCACCATCGACTTCGTCGACACCATCGAGAAGCAGGGCTTCACCATCGACAACCCGAACGCCACCGGCAGCTGCGCCTGCGGTGACTCGTTCAACTGAGTCGAACACGTCTTCCGACACCGGCCGTATCCCGATTCGGGATGCGGCCGGTGTCGTGTGTCGGGGGAGTGGGTAGCGTGGACAGCTGTCCGACCAACCAACCGAAGGGCTGAGAACGCCAGTGGCAATCGTTGTATGCGGCTCCATCGCAACCGACCATCTGATGAAGTTCCCCGGAAAGTTCTCCGAGCAGCTGCTCGGCGATCACCTCGAGCACATCTCTCTCAGCTTCCTCGTGGAGGACCTCGTCGTCCGGCGCGGCGGCGTCGGGGGCAACATCTGCTACGCCATGGGCCAGCTCGGCGGTAACCCCGTGCTCGTCGGCGCGGTCGGCTCGGACTTCCACGACTACCGCAAGTGGCTCGAGTCCAACGGCGTCGACTGCCGTGGCGTCCGGGTCTCCGAGACCCATCACACCGCTCGCTTCATGTGCACCACCGACGAAACGATGGCGCAGCTCGCCACGTTCTACGCGGGCGCCATGAGTGAGAGTCGCGACATCTCGCTGGCCGACGTCATCGCCGAGACCGGGACGCCGGAACTCGTGCTGATCGGCGCCGACGACCCGGCGGGCATGCTCAGCCACACCGAGGCCTGCCGTGCCGCCGGTATCCCGTTCGCCGCCGATCCCAGCCAGCAGCTCGCCCGCCTCGACGGCGAACAGGCCCGGACGCTCATCGAAGGTGCCGACTACCTGTTCACCAACGAGTACGAGTGGGGCCTGCTGCGCCAGAAGACCGGCCTGTCCGAGACGCAGGTCGCCGAGATGGTCGGCGTGCGCGTCACCACCCTCGGCAAGGACGGCGTCGAGATCGTCGAGCGCGACGGTACGAGCATCCACGTCGGGGTGGTCCCGGAGACCGAGAAGGTCGACCCGACGGGCGTCGGCGACGGGTTCCGCGCCGGCTTCCTGTCCGCGCTGTCCAAGGGGCTCGGCTTCGAGCGCGCCGCTCAGGTCGGCTCGATGGTCGCCGTGCTGGTGCTCGAGACGGTGTCGACGCAGGACTGGTCCTGGGACATCGAGTCCGCACTCGCCCGTATCGAGGGTGCATACGGTGCCGAGGCCGCGGCGGAGATCAAAGCCGCCTTCTGAGAACCTCTTTCGGAACGGGTGGCGCGGGCTTCGGCCTGTGCCACCCGTTTTCGTCGTTTCCGCCGGCGGTGACCGGTCTGACATTGCCGTCGTGATCGACGGTGTGCCAACGTGGAGGCAGAGTCCGTTCTACTGGACTCCCGGACGAGGGGTGCTGTACCCGGTGTGCGACAAGACGGCCCGCAGGGAGGCTGTCATGTCATGGTTGATCCTGGTGCTGTCCGGTGTCTTCGAGGCCGTCTGGGCCACCGCGCTCGGCAAGTCCGAGGGATTCACCAAGCTCGCGCCGTCCGTGGTCTTCTTCGTGGCACTCGCCATCAGCATGGCCGGTCTGGCATACGCGATGCGCGACCTGCCGGTGGGTACCGCCTACGCGGTCTGGGTCGGCATCGGCGCGGTGCTGACCGTCGTCTACGCGATGTTGACCGGTGAGCAACCCGTTTCGCTGATTCAGGCGCTGTGCCTGGTGATGATCGTCGGTGGCGTGGTCGGCCTCAAACTGGCCCACTGACGCGTTCTCCGGGGCGCTTTTCGGCGAGGCGCGGTACTAGAGGCGGACCGGGTACGTGTGGTCGACGATGTCCGGCACGATCGTGCCCTCGACGAAGATCCCGTGCCAGATCATGAAGATCAGCACCGTCCACAGACGACGGCTGTTGTCCACCACGCCTTCCCGGTGCTCGTTGAGCATCGCGATGACCGCGTTCTTGTCGAAGATGTGGTCGGTCTGGCTCTTGACGATCGTGTCGTGGGCCCAGTCGTACATCTCGGTGCCGGCGAGCCAATGGCGGATCGGGACCGGGAAGCCGAGCTTCTTGCGGTGCAAGACGTGCGCCGGGACGATCTGCTCGAGCGCCTTGCGCAGGGCGTACTTGGTGGTGCCGTGCGCGATCTTCTCGTCGTGGGGGAGGCGCTCGGCGACCGCGAAGACCTCGGGGTCGAGGAACGGAACGCGGAGCTCGAGGGAGTTGGCCATCGTGATCTTGTCGGCCTTCACCAGGATGTCGCCGCGCAGCCACGTGAAGAGATCGAGGTGCTGCATGCGGGCCACCGGGTCCCAGCCCTCGCTCATCGCGTAGATCGGGGCGGTGACGTCGGTGTGGGTCCAATCGGGGCGGTAGTCGCGCAGCACCGCGCGGAGCCGCGCATCGTCGAAGCTGCGGGCGTTGCCGTAGTAGCGCTCCTCGAGGGTGAGCGAACCGCGGTGCAGCAGGCTCTTGCCGCGGGTGCCCTCCGGGATGCGGTCGGAGATCTTGCCGGCCGCCCGGCGCAGCGGGCGGGGGAGACGGTCGAACGCCGCGAGGGAGAGCGGTTCCTTGTAGATGGTGTAGCCGCCGAACAGTTCGTCGGCGCCCTCACCCGACAGCACGACCTTGACGTGCTTGCGTGCCTCGGCCGCGACGAAGTAGAGCGGGACCAGGGCGGGGTCGGCGACCGGGTCGTCGAGGTACCACACGATCGAGGGCAGCGCCTCGATGAACTCCGACGGTCCGACGACCTTCACCACGTGCTTCGCGCCGATCGCCTCCGCCGACTCGGCGGCGACGTCGACCTCCGAATAGCCCTCGCGCTCGAAGCCGGTGGTGAAGGTGATCAGGTCGGGGTTGTGGCGGATCGCCAGCGCGGCGATGGCCGTCGAGTCGATGCCGCCAGACAGGAACGAGCCGACGGTCACATCGGCACGCATGTGCTTGGCGACCGAGTCCGCCAGGACGTCGGCGATCTCGTCGTAGCGCTTCTGACGTGTGGCGTCGGTGAACGGCTTCACGCCGAACTGCGGCGTGAAGTAGCGGCGGATCGACAGCGGGCCGCCGGGGGAGGCGGTCGCGTGGCAACCCGACTCGAGCCGGCGGATCGACGCGTGAATGGTCTCGGGTTCGGGGACGTACTGCAGCACGGTGTAGTGCTCGACGGCCCGCGGGTCCAGGTCCTTCGACAGGCCCACGCGTTCGATGAGCTCGAGGAGTGACTTCTTCTCGCTGCCGAAGACGAGTCCGCCCGGACCCGACGCGACGAACAGCGGCTTGATGCCGAACGGATCACGCGCGAGGAACAGCGAGCGATTCTCGGTATCCCAGATGGCGAACGCGAACATGCCGCGGAGACGGCGCACGGCGTCGGGACCCCAGTGGTGAAAAGCTGCGACGATGGCTTCGCCGTCGCCCTCGGTGCGGAAGATCGCACCCTCGTCCTTGGTGAGCTCGGCGCGGATCTCCAGGTAGTTGTAGATCTCGCCGTTGAAGACCAGGGCGTACCGGTTCGGGTTCTCCGGCGGGCCCCAGCGCAGCGGCTGGTGGGAGTGCTCGATGTCGATGATCGACAGGCGGTTGAAGCCGAAGACGATGTTCTCGTCGTGCCAGGTGCCGGGCTCGTCGGGGCCGCGATGCCGCATGCAGTGCGAGGCCACCGCCACCGCGTCGACGACCTCGGCGGCCGTCCGGTCGGAAGTCAGAAGGCCGAGCAGACCACACACGTTGGCTTCTCCCCAATCTCGTCGCGAGCACAGGTCCCGACGGGCGTCGGGTCGCGTCCGAGTATGCCTGAGCCACCAGCGGGATTCCGACCTGGAGGGCTCGGACACGACCGGATCAAACCCCAATCACGAAAGCTTCTCCCGGTTGGTCTACGCTGCGTAGTACTAGGTGCAAGGCTCTCGTCGTGTGTCCACGGCGGGTACTTGCCCTTGCAGGTCATGTGGCATGCACTCACTGCGGCGCGAGGGCGCCGGTGAGCGAGCAGGAAGGCGTGAAATTGGCACACGGTGGACGGCCCCGAGCGCGGCGTGTCTCATCCGCGTCGCAGACGATGAAGCGACTGGGAATCGTCGTCGCTCTCGGACTCGGCGCACTGCTGATGTCGGGATGTGACGCCAATGAGGCGATGCGTTTCGGTTGGCCCGAGGGCGTCACGCCCCAGGGTAAGAAGATGGTCGATCTCTGGACCTGGTCCGTCATCGCCGCACTCGTGATGGGCATTCTGGTCTGGGCCCTGATCTTCTGGACGATCACGTTCCATCGTGCGAACGACGCCAAGAAGGGCGTCTTCCCGCGTCAGACGGCGTACAACGTCCCGTTGGAGCTCACCTATACGGCCATCCCGTTCGTCATCATCGCGGTGCTGTTCTACTTCACCGTGATCGTGCAGAACGACGTCGAGGGCAAGAACGACGACTCCAAGGTCGTGGTCGATGTCACGGCGTTCCAGTGGAACTGGAAGTTCGGTTACAACAAGGTCATCTTCAGCGACGGATCGACCTACGACGGCTTCGAGGCCGCGGGTAACCCGTTCCAGGTCCAGGAGCAGGCCGGCAAGGCCGTCGCCGAGCCCGAGGTCGAGGGTGAGCACGGTGGCGAGCTGCCCGGCCCCGCCGGCGGCCGTGACGACGACATCCGCGACTACCTGAAGTTCGACAAGATCGAGACCCTCGGATCGTCGACGGAGATCCCCGTCCTGGTGCTTCCGACCGGCAAGCGCATCGAGTTCAACATCGCCTCGGCCGACGTCGTCCACTCGTTCTGGGTACCGGAGTTCCTGTACAAGCGCGACGTGATGCCGTTCCCGAAGGAGAACTCGACCGACCCGATCTTCCAGATCGGCTCGATCGACCGGACCGGAGCATTCGTCGGTCGCTGCGCCGAGATGTGCGGCACCTACCACTCGATGATGAACTTCGAGGTCCGCGCGGTCTCTCCCGAGGACTTCGACAGCTACATCCGTTTCCGTCAGTCGAACCCCGAGGCCACCAACGCCGAGGCGCTCGCGTCGATCTGCCAGGCTCCGGAAGCCGTCACCACGGTTCCCTTCGACAGCCGCCGCAAGTCCGACGGTTCGGTGACCGCATCCGGCAACCCGGATGACCCGACCCTCGCCAACTGCACCAAGAAGGAGAGCTGACGATGAAGATCGAAGCCCGACTCTTCGAGATGTTGACAGCCTTCTTCGCGCTGACCGGTGTCGCGTACACCCTCTTCACCGCGTTCACCAGCAAGGGCATCGAGTGGGTCGGCGTCGTCGGCCTGTTCTTCGCAGCGGGCCTGACGCTCATCGCCGGCACGTTCTTCCGGTTCGTGTCGCGGCGCGTCGAGATCCGCCCCGAGGACTACGAAGATGCCGAGATCGAGGACGGCGCCGGCGAGCTGGGCTTCTTCAGCCCGCATTCCTGGTGGCCCATCCTGATCGCCCTCGGCGCCTCCACCTTCGCCGTCGGCTTCGCCTCCGGCAACTGGTGGCTCGCGATCTTCGCGGCCGTGGCGATCATGGGTGCTGCCGCCGGTCTCGTCTTCGAGTACCACGTCGGTCCCGAGAAGCACTGAGCGCTCGCAAGAACCAGTACAGACGACGCCCCACCTCCAGGGTGGGGCGTCGTCTTTTTGTCTGTGTCAGCGGCTTTGGGGGACCGTCGGATCATCGGCGCACGGGACGTACACCTTGAGTCTGCGGTAGTCCACACGAAAGTGGGCGTCGGTGAAGCTGTCCTCGACCTCACCGTCGTGGGACACGGCCACCGGGCCGCCGACGGCGGTGAACCGGAATTCGGGGACCTGCATCTCGTGGTACAGCCGGGAGCGCTCGAGACGGCCGGCAGCGAGAGATCCCAAGAGCCGCAGAGTCGCCCAGCGGTGACCGGTCTCCAGGATCCGGACGTCGAGCAGGCCGTCGTCGAGCCGTAGGCGCCGCGTGGGGAGGAATCCCGTGGGCTGGTAGATCGAGTTGCCGATCAGGAACAGGGAGACGTCGAGGATCCGTCCGTCGACCTCGATGCAGACGTGGGCGTCCTGGCGGATCACCCGGAAGATCGCGGTGGCGGTGGCGAGCGGACGGCTGATGCGATGCCGGAGACGCTCCCTGATTCGCACGAAATGCGGGTACGCGCCGATGCTCGCCGTGTTCAGGATCAGCCGGGAGTCGTTGAGCCACACCGCGTCGACCCGGGACACCGAACCGGTGGCGATGGCACCGACGGTGTCCTCGACCGTGCCACAACCGATGTCGCGCGCGAAGTGGTTGAAGGTACCGGCCGGGAACACCGCGAGCGGCAGGTCCGCGTCGATGGCCGCGCGCGCCGCACAGGCGGCCGTGCCGTCTCCGCCGGCGACGCCGAGGATCGACGCGTGCGCCGCGGCTTCGGCGAATACCGTTGCGACGTCGTCATCTTCGCCGAGCTCGACGATCTCGACCGCGGGAAGGGCGTCCCGGATGTCATCCAGAACCCGACGACCCCGTCCGTCCGACGAGGCAGGGTTCACGACCACGACGAGACCGGCGCCGTCCGGGCGCGGCTCCGCCTCGACGACCGTCGGGTCGGCGAGAGATATCGACGGGCGGGTGATCGGGGGTACGACCCGGGTTCCCAGTGTCGCGACCGTGGCACCGATTCCGAGCCCGACCACGACATCACCGGGGTAGTGGGCGCCGGTCGCGACGCGGGAGAGTCCGACGAGGCCGGCCAGCGCCGACAGCAGCAGACCTGCGGGCGGACTCTCGACAGCCACCCCCACCGCGAAGGCTGCGGCGCTGGCGGAGTGTCCGGAGGGAAACGAGCTCGACGTCGGTTGCCGACGTCCGCGACGAGGGACCGGAATGAGCCCCGGAGAAGGACGTGCACGGCGTCGAATCCGCTTGGCGCCCTGATTGGTCACGAGACTGGTGACGGCCAGCGAGGCCACTCCTCGGGCGGCTCCCCGCTGGAGTGACGGCCGGCCGGAGACGGCCAGACCGGCTGCGATCGCCATCCAGAGTTTCGAGTGGTCGGCAGCATGGGTCAGCACCGGCATCGTCTTGTCCAGCAGCGGGCTCGGCGACCGGGCGATCGTGTCGTAGATCTCGGCGTCGAGAGTGCCCATCCCGCGGGTGATCTGGGACAGGCCGGAACCACGATGTCGTAACCGGCGCATGGTGTCCACCGTGCCACATCCGCGCCGTGTCCGTCGGAGCCGACGGGCCCGGCATGGTGGGGGAGGGGAGCGGGACAAAACAGCGGGCCGCCGTGCACCTGATGGTGCGCGACGGCCCGCTGTCTCGTGTGGTTACTACTCGTCGAAGGGATTGCCACCCTTGGCCTGGAGATCGCGAAGAGCCTTGCGCTCCGCAGCCTCGAGCTCGTGCTCGACCTCGACGTGGCGCAACTGCTCCTCCGGCGGGTCGGCGGTCAGGATCGAACCCGTACCCGGGGCACCCGCGGAGCCGAGCTTGTTCATCCGCTTCGGCAGTGCGGCACCCTCGTAGGGGAGCGGGATCGGGTGACCGTGGCTGTCGACCGGGCCGAGCGGCTGGTGCAGCTCGATGTACTCACCCTGCGGCAGGCGCTTGATGATGCCGGTCTCGATGCCGTGTGCCAGGACCTCGCGGTCGCTGCGCTGCAGCGAGATCGCCCAGCGGTATGCGATGAAGTACACCAGCGGCGGCAGGATGATCAGACCGATTCGACCGATCCACGTCGTCGCGTTGAGCGAGATGTGGAACTTGAACGCGATGATGTCGTTCATGCACGCCAGCGTCAGCAGGATGTAGAACGAGAACGCCATCGCACCGATCGCGGTACGCACCGGGGTGTCACGCGGACGCTGCAGCAGGTTGTGGTGAGCGTCGTCGCCGGTGAGCCTCTTCTCGATCCACGGGTAGGCGAACATCAGACCGAACATGATGGTCATGATCAGGACGACCCAGTTCGACATCACCACGGTGTAGTTGCCGAGGTACAGCTCCCATGCCGGGAACAGACGGATCAAACCGTCGGTCCATTGCATGTAGATGTCCGGCTGCGAGCCTGCTGACACCTGTGCCGGGTTGTACGGGCCGATGTTCCAGACCGGGTTGATCTGGAATATGCCGGCCATGATGGCCAGCACACCGGTGACGAAGGCGAACATCGCGCCGGCCTTGGCCGCGAACACCGGCATGATCCGGACACCGACGACGTTCTTCTCGGTGCGGCCGGGGCCGGGGAACTGCGTGTGCTTCTGGTACCAGACGAGCGCCAGGTGAGCGCCGATCAGAGCCAGGATGATGCCCGGGAAGAGCAGGATGTGCAGCACGTACAGGCGCGGGATGATGATGTCGCCGGGGAAGTCCCCGCCGAACAGCGCCCAGTGAATCCAGGTACCGACGACCGGGATGCCGAGGACGATGCCGCTCATCGCGGCGCGGACGCCGGTGCCCGAGAGCAGGTCGTCGGGGAGCGAGTAGCCGAAGAAGCCCTCGAACATGGCCAGGATCAGCAGCAGGCAGCCGATGATCCAGTTGGCCTCACGCGGCCGGCGGAACGCACCGGTGAAGAAGATGCGCGCCATGTGGATGATGATCGACGCGGCGAACAGCAGTGCTGCCCAGTGGTGGATCTGGCGGACGAACAGGCCACCGCGAACCTCGAAGGAGAGGTCCAGGGTGGTCTCGTACGCCTTGGTCATCATGACGCCGTTGAGCGGCTGGTACGCGCCGTCGTAGACGACCTGCGTCATCGACGGATCGAAGAACAGCGAGAGATAGACACCCGAGATCAGCAGGATGATGAAGCTGTAGAGCGCGATCTCACCCAGCATGAACGACCAATGGGTGGGGAACACCTTGTTGATCTGGCGACGCATACCCGCGGCGAGGTGATACCGCGAGTCCACTTCCTCGGCTTGTGTGCCGAGACGGTCTGCGATGGTCATGACTTACGCTCCCAGAATGCCGGTCCGACGGGCTCGATGAAGTCGCCTGCCGCAACGAGGTAACCCTCGTTGTTCACCGTGATCGGCAGCTGTGCGAGAGCGCGGGCAGCCGGTCCGAAGATCGGCTTGGCGTACTCGAGCGCGTCGAACTGCGACTGGTGGCAGGGACACAGGATGCGATTGCTCCGCTGCTCGTACAGCGAGGCGGGGCAACCGAGGTGGCTGCAGACCTTGGTGAAGGCGAAGTAGTCACCGTAGTTGAAGCTCTCCTGACCCTGGCGCTTGATGGCGCGGGCCGCGTCCTCGGGACGCAGGCGGATGAGCATGACGGGGTTGCGGACCTCGTGCAGGCTCTCCATCAGCGCGTGACGGGAGTGCTCGGTCTCGCCGAACCCGTTGGAACGACGCCACGGGAAGACGGTCTCCATGCCGCCGGCGTCGAGATCCTCGGGACGGACCAGGGCGACCTGGTACGGATTGCCCGTGTCGCGACGCAGGTAGATCGTCTCGTTGGGGTCGGCCTTCGAGTTGTAGATCGGCGACCAGCCCGAGTGCCACAGGGGAGAGTTCTCCCGCTCGGCCCACGGGTTCTTGATGAAGCCACCGAGGAAGGCGACGAGACCGGTCAGCGCGAAGGCGCCCAGACCGAAACCGGCCGAACCGATGAGCATCTTGCGACGACCCAGGGTCGAGGTGGTGCCGGTGTCCTGCAGGAGTCCGACGATCGTCTTCTTGTCGATCTCGGCCGAACCGCCGTCGTGGCGGTCCTGGACGGAGATCTCCGACGGGATGAACTTCTTGGTGATCAGGATCATCGCGATGCCGATGGCGAGCACCGAGAGACCGAACGTCGCGCCGAGAAGCGGCGTGTTGAACGTGTACCACCAGTAGTTCGGGTCGTCCGGAAGGGCGAATTCCCAATGGTTGAACAGGAAGATGCCCAGGCAGGCGAGGGCGGAGATGCCGGCGATCGTGAACCAGATCGCGACCTGGCGCTCGGCGCGCTTCTCGACCTTCGTACCCGGCTCGGGGTACCGCTCGGCCCGATGGATGATCTCGACACCGTCGAGATTGGTACCGAGTTTGACGAGCTCCTCGGTGCTCATCTGCTCCAGTTCGTCCCTCGACGGGACGTCCTTGTCACTGCCGCTCATGCTCGAGATCCCATCCACATGGCGCCTGCGACGATGGCGATGACGCCGACAAACCACATCACCATGCCCTCGCTGACCGGCCCGAAGCCGCCCAGTCCGAGTCCGCCGCTGGGCTGGGCCTCGGTCACGTACTTGACGTAGGCGATGATGTCTTTCTTTTCCTCCGGATTCAGCTGCCGGTTCGAGAACTTGGGCATGTTCTGCGGGCCGGTCAGCATCGCGGTGTAGATCTGCGCCTCGTCGACTCCGTCGAGCACGGGTGCGTACTTACCCGAGGACAGGGCGCCGCCACGACCGGTGAAGTTGTGGCAGGACGCGCAGTTGAGGCGGAACAGCTCACTGCCTCGACCGATGCTGTCGCCGCGGAGTGAACTCGAGGCGACCTCGCCGTTGGCGTCACGCGGGACCTGCGGTCCGCCGCCCTCGGCCTGGATGAAGGCGCCGAGCTGGTCGATCTGTTCGGTGGTGAACTTGGCGGGCTTGCGCTGCGCCTGTGCCTCACCACGCGCGGCCGGCATACGGCCGGTCGACACCTGGAAGTACACGGCGGCATCGCCGACGCCGAGCAGTGCGGGACCACGATCGACGACACCTTGGAGGTTGGCGCCGTGACAGGTGATGCACGAGGTCTCGTAGAGCTTGCGGCCGTCGTTGATCATCGCGGCGTTGCTCTCGTCGGCCACCGCGACCTGGGGGTCGGGGGTGAGAACCGAGGCGAGCACACCGGCCATGACCAGACCGGCCAGCAGCACGATGGTACCGCTTGCGCGGCGACGGAGCTTGCGTCGGGCCTTGGCGCGGCGGGTGTCGGTGCCGCTGTCCGACGGTCGCGGTGGAGATGAACTCATCTGTGACTCTCTACTAAGCGGGACGGAGTGGAGATCTAGAGCGAGCTGCGCTCTGAGGTGGCGGATCGCGCGTCGCGCGGGGTCGACGGGGTCATCGGATGAAGTAGATCGTGACGAACAGTCCGATCCAGACGATGTCGACGAAGTGCCAGTAGTAGGAGACAACGATTGCGGCGGTTGCCTGCGCCGGGGTGAACTTCGAGAGCTTGGTGCGGATGAGCAGGTAGACGAAGGCGATCAGTCCGCCAATGACGTGGAGGCCGTGGAAGCCTGTCGTCATGTAGAAGACCGAGCCGTACGCATCCGAGGCCAGGGTCGTGCCGTGGCCGACGAGCACGGTGTACTCGTACGCCTGACCGAGGACGAAGATCGTGCCCATGATGAGGGTGATCACGTACCAGCGGCGGAGGCCGAAGACGTCACCGCGCTCAGCGGCGAAGACGCCCATCTGGCAGGTCACCGACGAGAGGATCAGCACCGTCGTCACCGGGATGGCGAGGGCGAGATTCAACTCGGTCGGTGGCGGCGGCCACCCGACGGCGGAGTTGGCCCGGGCGACGAAGTACATCGCGAAGAGGCCAGCGAAGAACATGAGCTCACTGGACAGCCAGACGATCGTGCCGACGCTGACCATGTTGGGCCGGTTCAGCGAGTGCACGCGCGAGGTTATCGCAGTCCCTGAGGTACCTACAGCGCTTGTCACATGTGAAGTATGACGGTTCGTAGTAAGCGGTGGCCACCCGGGTCGGATATTGGGTTCGCCTTTTTATTCCGCTGCAGGTCGGGGGCCATGTCATGTCGTCTCCGGCGTGTCCGCACACCCTCTCCGACGCTCTGTTCCCGTCCATGACGCGGTGGCTACGGTGAGTTCATGTCGAGTTCGGATTCCTCCGGTCCCCGCGACCTCAACGGGCGGGTCGTCGCCCGGGGTCGCCTGGCGCGCCTGCGATCCCGGCTGCGGGGCGGTGGCGGCACCGGCCCGCTCGGGCTCGCCGACGACGTGGTGGTCGTCGCCGGCTCGGACGACGACGCGATCGCCTCGTCGACGGCCCTCGACGCGTCGTCGTGGCGGGCCGAGGAAGAGGTCATCCTCCGCCACGATCTGGAGGTGCCCGCGGATCGGCTCGCCGACGCCGCCGCGGTGGCCGCTCTCGACGGGTACGAGGTGGTCGACGACGAGCGTTGGGGGCCGCGGCCGCAGACCGTCGACGATCGGCTCGAGGTTCTCGTCTTGGCGCGGGTCCAGTTGCTCGACGCCATGCATCTGTCCCAGGAACGGTCCCGGATGGCGAGTCTGGGCTCCCGCCACGGCGGAATCGCACGACGATGGTCCGTACTGCAGCGTCCGCCGGGCGGGGCGGGGCACTAGGCTCTCTGCCTGTGAGTACCGCACAGTCTGCCTTCACCTGGCCGCAGATCCTCGGCAAGATCACCGATCGCATCGACCTGTCCGCCGAAGAGGCGGGGTGGGCGATGAACGAGATCATGACCGACAGCGCCAGCGGCGCCCAGATCGCCGCCTTCGGTGTCGGCGTGAAGATGAAGGGCGCGGCGCCCGGCGAACTCGTCGGGCTGGCGCAGGCGATGCTCGACCATGCGACGCTCGTCGAGGTGAGCCGTCCGGCGGTCGACGTGGTCGGCACCGGCGGCGACCGGTCGCACACCGTCAACATCTCCACGATGACCTCGATCGTGATCGCGGCCGCCGGAGTCCCGGTCGTGAAGCACGGGAACCGCGCGGCGTCGTCGAAGAGCGGCGGTGCCGACGTACTCGAGGCGCTCGGGGTGGACATCACCCTGTCGGCCGACGCGGTCGCGCAGTGTGTGGAGGAACTGGGCATCGGGTTCTGCTTCGCGCCGGTGTTCCACCCGGCCTTCCGGTTCACGGGGCCGCCGCGCAAGGAGATCGGCATCCCGACCGTGTTCAACGTGCTCGGACCGCTGACGAATCCGGCCCGGCCCACCTCCGGCCTCATCGGCTGCGCCTTCGCCGACCTCGCCCCGGTTCTCGCCAGCGCGTTCGCCGATCGCGGCGGCTCGGCTCTGGTGGTGCGCGGCGACGACGGCCTCGACGAACTCACCACGACCACCACCTCGACGGTGTGGCAGGTCGTCGGCGGCCAGGTGTCCCAGCTCAGCATCGACCCGGCCGATCTCGGCATCGCTCGCGTGGAGCTGTCCGCGCTGCAGGGCGGCGATGCGGTCGCGAACGCTGCTATCGCGCGCGAATTGTTCTCGGGGACAACAGGTCCCGTACGCGACGCGGTGTTGCTGAACTCCGCCGGCGCGATCGTGGCGTTCGAACAGCAGGGCCCGATGACCTCGGTCGAGCTGACCGAGGCGCTCGGCGCCGCCAAGGATCGCGCCGCCGACGCCATCGACTCGGGTGCGGCGGCGGCGCTGCTCGACCGATGGGCCGCGCTCAGCACTCAGCTGGGGGCGGCCGCCCGCGGTTAGTTCTCGCCGATCGAGAAGCCACCCTCCACGTCCGAGCTGGAGTAGCTGCGGAACGCGATGTGGGTGGCGGACTTGAGCACTCCGGGCAGTCGGTTGATCTGCCCGGTCACCACGGATGCGATGTGCTCGTGATCGCGGACGCGGATCTTCGCGATGAGGTCGACGTCGCCCGCGCAGGAGTACACCTCTTCGACGCCGGCGATGTCGGCCACGGCCTGAGCGGTCTCCGGGATCTGGTGGATGTCGGCCTGGATGAGGACGATGGCAGTGATCATGGCGCAAGCCTAGTGGCCACGAGCTCGCGGATCGGCGAGTGCTGCGCCGCCCGTGGTGTCCGGTGCACAACGGCGCGGGCTACGGAGCGGGCGTCTCGCGCGGATTGTGACCAGCCGCGCCGGCGTTCGGCGCAACCCGCCGGGAGTGCCACGGGATCAGTGGTGGACACGATGCGGGCCCCGGGTTCGGTCATCCACCGATAGATCAGTGCGACCTCCTCGGCCGGGGCTCCGCGCAGCGGCCCGGGCTCGGGGATGACCGTCTCGGCGGCGGCGACGAGAGCGTCGACGACCGGCATGGGGGAGACGCCCCGCCGTGCACGCCCGGCCGCCGCGAGCCGTCCGTGACGGACGACGGCGAAATGCCAGCCGCGCTCCTCATCGGGACGGGCGACGACGATTTCGGCGATCGCGCACAGTGCGGCCAGCCGCTGACACCGCGCCAGGGCGTCGATGGTCAGCGCGAGCCGGTCGCGATGGCGGGCGGCGGTCTCGAACATCTGCGCCTCGGAGAGTTCGGCGAGGCGCGCGGTCAGCTCGTCGAGGAGGTCGTCGGTCTCCCCGCGCATCAGCCGGCGGGCCGCGGTCACGCGCGGCAGGTAATCCGGGACGGTCTGGGGTTGCGCCGCGGCGGCATGGCATCCCCCGGGCTGACGGACGCCATCGGGAGTGGGGCACCAGTGGTACCCGGTGGCGCCGAGGCGCTTGGTGCACGTGCGCAGTCCGGCGGCCGCGGCGATCACGTCGGCCACCGTCGCCGCGTTGTTGCGGTTGCCCACCGGACCGATGGATTCGTCGGTGGGCGTGCGGCTCACCTTGAGGCGCGGGAAGCGCTCCTCGGTGAGCGTCACCCACCATCCCTTGTGGGGCTGCGTCGAACGCCGGTTGTAGGCCGGCGCGTGGGCAGCGAGCAATCGCAGCTCGCGGACGGCCGCCTCGAGCGCGTGAGAACACTCGACGACGTCGACGCGCTCGGCCAGCAGGACCATCTCGGTGATGCGGCGTCGGGGATCGCTGCCGGAGAAATAGGAACGGACGCGGCGTCGGAGGTCCACCGCGGTGCCGACATAGAGGACCTCGTTCGACGGTCCGCGGAAGAGATAGACGCCCGGCCGCGCGGGCACACGGTCGGCCATCTGACGTTTGGCCCGCAGGCGCGGATCGGTGCGCGGCAGATAGGAGGTGAGTTCCCCGACCGTCGAGATGCCCTGATTCCCGACGCGCTCGAGGAGACGGTGGAAGACCTCGACGGTGGCGCGGGCGTCGTCCAGGGCCCGGTGGGTCGGACGGACCGAGACGTCGAAGAGTTCGGCGAGTGCGCTCAGCTTGACCGTGGGCGCCTCGTCGCGGGGCAGGATGCGACGGGCCATCGTCACGGTGCAGAGGCTGAGGCTGAACGGCCAGTCCAGGTGGAGCCGGAGGGCGTTCTGCCGCAGGAACCCCATGTCGAAGCGCGCGTTGTGGGCGACCAGGATCGCGCCGCGGGCGAACTCGAGGAACGAGGGCAGCACAGATTCGATCCGGGGGGCGTCGGTGACCATCGCCGTCGTGATCCCCGTGAGCGTGACGATCTGCGGAGGGATGGGCCGGCCGGGATCGACGAGGGTGGCGAACTCGCCGATCACCTCGCCGCCGCGGATCTTCACCGCGCCGATCTCGGTGATGCGGTCGCCTGCGGGATTCGAGCCGGTGGTCTCGAGGTCGACGACGACGAGCGTGGTGTCGAACAGAGCGCGATCGCTGAACTCGCTCGACATGGCGTCGCCGCCGGTGGCCTGGTCGGCGGCCTCGAGATCCGCGAAGGTCAGCTGTCCCGAGATCACCTGTCCTGCGGCTGCACCGCCACCATCCCTGCGCGTCACGAGGCGAACATTAGTTCGACGCACCGACACGGCGGATGTGACACCCCGATCGTTCGTTCCGTTTCGGTCCCGGGGCCGCGGCGCGGACGTACGCCGACGTCACCTGTTACTCGTGTGACGCATGTGTCGAACACTGTGCGAGCGAGTTTGTCGGTGGTGGTCCCTAGTCTCCATCTCGAAGTGAGAGATCGACGCCGACGGCGCCGAAATCGCCCGCCGTGACCCGCCCGATCCGGAGTTCAAACGCCTCCGGCGGCCAGATGAGATGGAGATCACACGATGCATGTCGACTGCGCAACCTGCCCGGCCCGCCCCGTCGCCTGTGACGGGTGCATGATGACCGTGCTTTTCGGTGGCCCGAACTGGGACGATGCACCCGTTGAAGGTGGAGCTTCGGTAACGGTGCAGGCCCTCGACGACGATGCGGAACTGGACCTCGCGATCGATGTGTTGCAGTCGGCTGCAATGGTCACCAGTGCCGCTGCACGATCTGCAAGAACCGATAAAACTGCACGTCAGAAGCCATTTCGCGTCATCTCGTCGACCGAACTCCGGGCGGGCTGAGAAGCGGTGGCGAACTGCGTGTCCGGTGCCTAGTGGACACAGCGCCGACGATTTCGTAACCTTTCTGAGACCTTTGCGGAGCGTCCCGCTTCAACAGAAGTGGTCCGCACAAGTCACCGCTCAATCGCCCTCACGGGCGAACCGGGGAACCACTTACTTCGGGCAGCGCGGCCAGGGATGTCGGTACTGACACGACCAGCTGAGACTGTCCCGATCGGGGTGAATCGCGTCAACGCGCAAACGTGTCCTTCTGGGATACGGCTGTGCCGAAAACGCGTAGGGCCACTCTTCCGGCCCGAACCCGACAGCTAACTCGGTCGGCGGTACAGGGAGAAACTGAAGGAGAACTCGCTTCGTGGCCAAACATCGTTTGGAACAGCCCAATCGTGGGAGCACGGTTGCCAAGAAGGCGGTGATCGCTGGATCGATCACGCTCGGTTCGCTCGCTGCCGCGGCCGGCCCTGCTCTTGCAGCCCCGGTCCACACCCCGCTCGGTACCTTCGAGATCCCGGCACTGCCCGGTGAGCAGAAGGCCCCGGAAGCGGCCCCGGCACCCAAGCCCGTCGCGAAGTCGCCGGCTGCCACGGTCGAGATCCCCAACGTCGGCCAGTTCACCATCCCGGGTATCGGTCAGAACCAGATCCCGCAGCAGTTCCGTCCGCATGGTGGCGCCCCCCTCGGGCAGCCTCAGCTGACCGCCGGCCAGAAGGCCGTCAAGGCTGCGGAGAGCAAGATCGGCTCGCCGTACTCGTACGGTTCGGCCGGCCCCAACGCCTTCGACTGTTCGGGTCTCGTCTACTGGTCCTACAAGCAGGCCGGCAAGAACATCCCCCGTGACAGCTACGGCCAGCTCGGTGGCGGGCGCGCGGTCTCCTACAGCGAGGCCAAGCCGGGCGACGTGATGATCTTCAACGGTGGCGGCCATGCCGGCATCTACGTCGGAAACGGACAGTTCGTCCACTCCTCGACCTACGGCACGCCCGTGAAGCGTGACGCGGTCAAGGAATGGCAGCTCACCGGTATCCGGCGGTACTGAGACCAACTGAACAAGAGCATCAGGAGAGGGCGGGTCGCGAGCTTTGTGCGATCCGCCCGATCCAGTCTCGGGGGCCATCGGGGGAACTTAGGGTGGTCCGCGGGGGAGGAACGAAGCGGTAGAGGAGTGACTGGACCGTGCTTTCCGGGGAGGGACTAGTGAACGCGATGCGTCTGCGCGCTCGATCGGGCCCGATGATGCTCGCCTTGTGTCTGCTGGCGGCGATCGTGACCGTCGTCCCGCTGACGACCGGCGGCGTCGGGCAGGCCCAGGCCGCGCCCGCGCGATCGGCGGATCAGCTTCTCGATCGATACAAACAGCTCGGCACCGAGGCCGAGAAGACCACCGAGGCGATGCACAACGCCAAGATCGAGTACGACAAGCAGCGCTCGATCGTTGCGCAGGCCAAGCGGGCCGCGGCCGACGCCCAGCGCAAACTCGACATCAGCCGTGAGCAGCTCGCCTCCTACCAGGCCAGGGTCGACGCCATCGTGCGCGCCAGCTACCAGGGCGCCCGCGTCAGCGGTCTCTACGCGGTGATGGTCAGCGACTCGCCCCAGGCACTGCTCGACCAGATGTCGGGACTCGACATGATCTCGCGGCAGGCCGCTTCCGACCTGACCGCCATCAAGAAGGTCCGCGCCCGCACCGCGGCCGCCAAGAAGGACGCCGACCAGACCGCACTCGCGGCGTCGGAGGCCGTCTCGCGCGCCGAACGGGTCCGCGGAGACCTCCAGACCAAGCAGGCCGACCTGCAGATGCAGGCGATCCAGATCCGCGCGATCTACCAGTCGATGACCGGCAAGCAGCTCGCCGCCCTCCTCGGCCCGAAGTTCGACTTCGACCCGCGGATCGTCCCCAAGGGCACCGCCGCCGCACTCGTCGCGGTCCAAGCCGCGCTGACGCGCATCGGCGATCCCTACGTGTGGGGCGCGACCGGCCCGAGCTCGTTCGACTGCTCGGGTCTGATGGTGTGGGCCTACAAGCAGGCCGGCAAGACCCTCCCGCGGTCGAGTGAGGCGCAGTTGGCCGGCGGTCAGCCGGTGTCCCGCGAGGACCTCAAGGCCGGCGACCTGGTCATCTACTACCCGGACGCCCACCACGTCGGGATGTACGTCGGTGACGGATACGTCATCCACGCCTCGACCTTCGGTGTCCCGGTCAAGGTCGTCCCGCTCGACGAGGCCGGTCCGTTCAACTCCGGCCGTCGGTTCTAGACTCCACTGGTGGTTTCACTCCGCGGGCGTTGGCGCCCGACGCTCGCGTCCGCGGTCGTGCTGCTCATCGGTGTGACCACCGGATGCGGCGGCCAGGAGCCGTCCGCGGCCGACGGGTCGATCTCCCGTGGCAGCCCCTCGACGACGTCGACCCCGGCCAATCCCTACGAACAACAGCGTGCCGAGGGCGTGACGCGCCTGCTGGACGACCTCACCGCGACGATCACCTCCGGGGAGGTGCAGAAGATCGGGTCGCTGCTCGACGAGGCGGCGACCCCGGCGTTCGAGAATCGCTGGGTCACCGCGGCGGAGAACTTCCGTCCCCGGCAGTTTGTCCGCGGAGACTCCGACGGTCGGTTGCAGTTCGCCCGTTTCCGCTACCAGCTGGCCCCCACGGAGGAGGCCGAGGCACTGGTACCCGCCGAAGTCCAAGGCCTTCTCGACGCGAACGGCAGTTCGGACGCCTGGGTGGCGCCGGTGGAGCTGCGCTACGCCCTCGGTGGTGAACGCGCACCCGGTGTCGACGAACCCGAGGTCGTCGTGACGACCCAGTTCGTGGTCGCCCGCTACGGCGACGAGTGGAAGCTCGTCGGCGACACGGGGGCACTCGGCGGGGAGCCGACCCCGCCCCAGCTGTGGGAACTGCCCGGACTGTCTGTCTCCGACGCCGCCACCGCCGGCGGGACGTCGGTGATCGCCCGCTATCTCCGCACCAGCCCGGCTTCGGCGAACCTGCGCAAGCTGCTGCCCGACGCCGTCGACGCGGTGACCGCATTCTGGGGAGAGTCCTGGGATCGGCGCGCCGTGCTCGTGACCACCTCCGACCAGGACGAGTTCGCCGCCCTGGTCGGGCAAGGCGGCGCGATAGGTGCGGCGGCCGCGGCGACCGTCTACAGCCGGGTGGATTTCCCTCGGCGCACCGCCATCGGCCAGCGCGTGGTCTTCACCCCGGCCGCCGATGATCTGGCCCCGCCGACGCTCGCCGTCGTGTTGCGCCACGAACTCACGCATGTTGCAGCCCGTGCGCAAACTGCTCTCGACGCCCCGCTCTGGATCACCGAGGGCGTGGCCGAATACGTCGGCCGCAAAGGCACCTACCGCCGTCTCGCCGACGCCGCACCCGATCTGACCGAGGCGGTCCGGGCGGGGAGAACTCCCACCGCGCTGCCGGACGATGCGGCCTTCGCGATGGACGGGCAGACCTCGCAGCTGGCCTACCAGAGCGCATGGTCGATGGCCGCCTACGTCGCGGACCGCTACGGCGAGGCGCGACTGAAGAGGTTCTATCTCGGGGTCGCGGCGACCGCCGATCCGGCTCGCCAGGACGCTGCGATCCGGGCCGCGCTCGGCGTCAGCCGCGACGAGCTCATCGCCGGATGGGGCCGATGGCTCGACGGGCAGGTCCGCTGATGGGGCGAACCCTGTTGATCACCAACGACTTCCCGCCCCGACCGGGCGGAATCCAGTCCTACCTGCAGAACCTGGTCGATCTGCTCCCGCCGGAGGACATCGTCGTCTATGCGCCGCGCTGGCGCGGCCGATCACACATCGACTTCGACGCCGAGGTTCCCTACCGGGTGTACCGCCATCGCACGACGCTGATGTTGCCGACCCCGTTCGTCGCCCGCCGTGCAGCGGAAATCGTTCGGCGCGAGCAGATATCGACCGTCTGGTTCGGTGCGGCCGCGCCGCTGGCCGTCCTCGCGCCCGCGATGCGCCGGGCCGGTGCACAACGCATCCTCGCGAGCACGCACGGTCACGAGGTCGGCTGGTCGATGCTCCCCGTCGCACGTCAGGTGCTGGGCCACATCGGTCGCCACACCGACGTCATCACCTTCGTCAGCCGGTACACCCGCGGTCGATTCGCGTCGGCCTTCGGTGCGCATGCGGCATTGGAATACCTGCCGCCCGGCGTCGACGTCGCGCGGTTCTCGCCCGATCCTGTTCTGCGGCAGAAGTTCCGGGACCGCCACAAACTGGGGGACCGGCCGACGATCCTGTGTCTGTCGCGCCTCGTCCCGCGCAAGGGGCAGGACGTGCTGATCCGTGCGCTGCCGCTGATCCGCCGGACGATCCCCGACGCGGTCCTCGTCATCGTCGGTGGAGGTCCATACGCCGAGAAGCTGCACGCACTGGCGACCCGGGCGGGTGTCGAGGACCAGGTGATCTTCACCGGATCGGTTCCGGCCGAGGAACTCTCGGCGTACCACAACATCGCCGACGTCTTCGCGATGCCGTCCCGCACGCGCGGGGGAGGACTCGACGTCGAAGGACTCGGGATCGTCTACCTCGAGGCGTCGGCCACAGGCGTGCCGGTGGTCGCCGGCCTGTCCGGCGGCGCGCCGGAGACGGTCGTCGAGGGTGTCACCGGCACGACGGTCGACGGCACCGACGTCGACGCCGTCGCGATGGCGATCCTGTCGATCCTGGGCGACCGGGCCACTGCCGCCGAGATGGGTGCCGCGGGACGACGTTTCGTCGTCGACAACTGGCAGTGGAGTCAGATGGCCGCCCGGTTGCGCCAATTGCTCTGAGGCACTGAGCCCCTGGGCCTCTTGGCTGCTGAAATGCACCCCTGAAAAGCGCCCCCGGTTTCCGCCCCGCGTCGAGAACCGCCCCCGAAAAGCGCCCCCGGTTTCCGCGCGGCGTCGAGAACCGCCCCCGAAAAGTGCCCTCCACAGCACTGCCGGCATATCACTCGCGGTGCGGCGCTGGAGGGCGGAGATCAGGGGCGCTTCTCGGGCCGGGGCGGATTCGAGGGGCGGAAATCGGGGGCGCTTCTCGGGCCGGGGCGGATTCGAGGGGCGGAAATCGGGGGCGCTTCTCGGGCCGGGGCGGATTCGAGGGGCGCTTTTCAGCGGGCCGACGCCTGGCCAGGCCGGTCCGTCGCCGAATTACGCCTCGGTCGACACCTGTACGACGATCTTCCCGCGCACGTGCCCGGACTGGCTGCGCTCGTGGGCGGCGGAAGCGTCGGCCAGGTCGAAGACCTCGGCGATCTCCGGCTCGAGCTCGCCCGCGTCGCCGAGCCGGGCCAGAGCGGCGAGATCCGCGGAGTCGGGGCGGACCCAGACGTACTCGCCCCCGAACTCGTCACGCGCCCGAGCATCGGTGATGGAGGCGACGGTACCGCCGTCGCGCAGCACGCCCGGCACCGAGTCGAGTGCGTCACCACCGACATAGTCGAGGACGACGTCGACGCCGTCGGGAGCGAGCTCACGTACGCGTTCGGCCAGGCCATCGCCGTACGTGGTGGGCTCGGCGCCGAGGGCTCGGAGGTAGTCGTGATTGGCTCCCGAGGCGGTGCCGATCACCCGTGCGCCCAGAGACCGCGCGATCTGGACCGCGAACGATCCGACGCCGCCCGCGGCGGCATGAACCAGCACGGTGTGGCCCGACTGCACGCCGGCCCGTCGAATGGTCTGATACGCCGTCAGTCCGGCGAGCGGAACGGCCGCGGCCTCCTCGAACGTCCAGGCGGCCGGCTTGTGTGCGAGTGTCCGGACCGGTGCGGAGACGAGATCGGCGAACGCACCGCCGGCGACCTCGCCGCCGACGAGGTCCTTACGGACGTAACCGAACACCTCGTCGCCGACCTGGAACTCCGGTGTGTCCAGCCCGACCTGTTCGACGACGCCCGCCACATCCCAACCCGGAACCACCGGGAACACGGTGTCCAGGACCTCGGCGAGGTGCCCCTCCCGGATCTTCCAATCCACCGGGTTGACACTCGATGCGCGCACTCGGACCAGTACGGAGTCGGGACCGACCTTGGGGGTGGGGAGATCGGTGATCTCCAGGACATCAGGGCCGCCGAATCGGCTGTAGGTGATCGCTCGCATGGTGGCACCAACGGGTGCCCGGACGTATTGATTCCATGACCCGCCCGCGAGTGCCGGGAACCGATCGCGCCGACACCCGGCCCAGACGGCGGCGCCGGGACGCGACGCCGCGGCTCACCGCTGGTAGATCGCCTCGATGTCGACCGAGAACTTCTCGACGACCACGTTGCGCTTCACCTTCAGGGTCGGCGTCATCTCGCCGGTCTCCTCGGTGAAGTCCGACGGCAGGATGCGGAACTTCTTGATCCCCTCAGCGCTCGAGACGGTCTTGTTGGCCGAGTCGACGGCCGCCTGGACCTCGGCGAGGAGTTCGGCATCGTCGATGAGATCGGCGACGGTGGCGTCGGCGGGCTTGCCGTTGCGCTCCCTCCACGCCGGGAAGGCCTCCGGGTCGATGGTGATGAGCGCGGCCACGAACGGTTTCGCATCCCCGACGACCATCGCCTGCGAGATGAGGGCGTTGGCGCGGATGACGTCCTCGAGCCCGGCGGGGGAGACGTTCTTGCCGCCCGCGGTCACGATGAGTTCCTTCTTACGGCCGGTGATGGTGATGAAACCCTCGGCGTCGACGGTGCCGAGATCGCCGGTGTGGAACCAGCCGTCGACGATTGCGGAGGCCGTCGCCTCCGGGTTCTGCCAGTACTCGGAGAACACGACCCCGCCCTTGAGGAGGATCTCGCCGTCCTCGCCGACGCGGACGGCGTTGCCCGACAACGGCTTTCCGACGGTGCCGATCTTCCACGCCGACGGGGTGTTCACGCTGAACGCGGCCGTCGTCTCGGTGAGGCCGTAGCCCTCGAACACCGGGATGCCGACGCCGGAGAAGAAATGGCCCAAGCGCGCGCCGAGCGGGCCGCCGCCGGAGATCGCCATGCCGCACTCGCCGCCAAGGGCGGTGCGCAGCTTCTTGTAGACCAGTGCATCGAACACGGCGTGCTTGAGTTTGAGTGCCAGACCGATCTGGCCCTGTTCGCGCGCCTCGGAGTAGGAGATCGCGGTCTCCGCGGCGGCGTCGAAGATCTTGCCCTTGCCGCCGTCGTGGGCCTTCTGGCGCGCCGAGTTGTAGACCTTCTCGAACACGCGCGGCACCGAGAGGATGAGCGACGGTTTGAAGACCGCGAATTCGTCGACGAGGGTCTTGATGTCACTGGTGTGTCCGACCTCGGCGCCGGCCTCGATGGCGACGAGGGTGATCGCGCGGGCGAGGACGTGGGCGAGGGGCAGGAACATCAGCAGTCGCTTGTGCTCCCGATCCTGGAGGTCGTCGAGGATGTCGCCGGCGAGGACCGCTTTCATCTCCGAGAGCATGTTCGCGTGGGTGAGGATGCAGCCCTTCGGCCGGCCCGTGGTGCCCGAGGTGTAGATCAGGGTGGCGGGGTCGGCGGCGCCGAGGGTCGTACGGCGCTTGGCCACCTCGTCGTCGTCGACGTCGGCGCCGGCGGAGGTGAGTTCGTCGACGGCGCCGGGCCCGTCGGTGCGGTCGATCTGGAAGACCGTGACCGGTTCGGTGAGCGAGTCGATGGACTCGAAGGCGGCACGGTGGCCGTCGTCCTCGAGGACGATCGCGACGGCGCCGGAATCGCGGAGGATCCACTCGATCTGGCTTGCCGAGGACGAGTCGTAGATCGGTACCGGGATCGCGCCGGCCGACCAGATGGCGAAGTCGAAGAGGTTCCACTCGAGTCGGGTGCGCGAGAGGAGTGCGACGCGGTCGCCGGGGTTGATGCCGGAGGCGATCAGGCCCTTGGCGATCGACGAGACGCGTGCTGCGGCATCGGCGGCGGTGATGGGTGCCCACTCATCACCCTGCTTCTGGCGGAAGACGACGTGCTGAGGTGATCGCTGCGCCAGGTTGAAGATGATGTTCGTGCAGTTCTCGTCGTCGGCGATCGAGAACTTCGCTGGCACGCTGTACTCACTCATCGTCGTTACCCTCCAGTAGATGCCGTTCTGCCGATCGTATCCCTGCAGCAAAGCGCGACGATCACCCCACTGCCGTTCGGGTGCACTACCCTGCGCCGACGCGAGTATGTGAAGCTAGTGGGCGTGACGAGCATCCAGGTGGCCGACGAGGTTTTCGTCGCCGCGGCACCACGTCTGGCCGCTGCCGTGGTCGGCGACCCCGCCAACTGGCGGCGATGGTGGCCCGACCTTCGTCTGGCGGTCACCGAAGACCGTGCGGAGCAAGGGGTCCGGTGGCGTGTCGACGGACCGGTGGCCGGGACGATGGAGATCTGGAACGAAGCGGTCCTCGACGGCTTCGTGCTGCACTACTTCCTCCACGCGGAACCTACGCGGGCCCTGCCCGGTGAACGCGGCGACGACCCGCGTGCCCGTGCCGATGCGCTCGCGGAGGAGAACAAGCGGCGTCGGGTCGCCGGCAAGGACATGTCCTTCGAGGTGAAACAGCTCCTCGAGGCGGGCCGGCACGTGGGCGGTCCGGCCGCCGGTGCCGAGACCGCGGAGGCCGTGTGATGGCCGATCACACCGAACGCGACATCGTCATCGGCGCAGACGCCGAGGACATCCTGGCCGTCATCTCCGACTTCGAGCACTACCCGGACTGGGTCACCGCGGCGCGCGAGGTCGAGGTCCTGCGCACCGACGACGCCGGGCGTGCCCTAGAGGTGCGCTTCGTGCTCGACGCCGGTGTCCTGCAGGACACGTATGTGCTTGCCTACGAGTGGGATCCGGACGGGACCTCGGTCTCGTGGCGTCTGGTCTCCAGCGATCTGCAGAAGGACCAGCGCGGTCGGTACAGCCTCACCCAGCAGGTCCCGGGTTCGACCAAAGTCACCTATGAGCTCATGGTCGACCTGCAGGTGCCGATGATCGGACAGCTGAAACGCCGAGCGGAGAAAGCGATCACCGAGGCCGCGCTGCACGACCTGAAGAAGAGGGTCGAAGGCTGATCGATCTCACACCCATACATGTGGTGCTCGGTCCGGGAGGCTCCGGTGTCTCCGCTGTCGCTGCCGCGGCGGCCTCCCAGCGGCCCAGCACGCCTCGGGCTTCGCGTCAGGCCGTCACCCGGCCCGAGCAGCACACCCTGCTCATCACCGTCGACCGCTGGTCGCCGGTGCACGACTGGGCCCGCGTCTACCGGCAGCCCGGTGAGCCGGTGGCGGTCTCGAAGTTCCTCCACCTGCTGACCCTCGACCGCCTGGATCTGACCGAGCGCACCTGGTCGGCGTTCATCGACGTCCTCGAACACACCGCGGGTCGCAGCAAGGCCGTCCTTCCCGGCGTGGGGACCCTCTCCGGCATCGACGCCGCGGAGCTCACCTCGCTCCCGGGTATCGACGACTTCCTGCTGCTGCGGCGCATCCGCGACGAGGCGACGAGCGGTCGGTGGCAGCGGATCATCGTCGACCTCTCGGGGTGCGGCGACCCGCTGCAGTTCCTGCGCGGGGGATCGGTGCTCAGTCAGGCGCTCAATCGCTTCTGGCCGCGGCACCGACGCCTCGCGACGGCGTCCGAGCGGCCGGTGATGGCCCCACTGACCGCTGCCGTCGACGCCATCGACCGCGACTGTGCCGATGTCGCAGAGCTGTTCTCCGACGCGCACGCGGTGGCGGTCCACCTCGTCCTCGGTGCCGACGACCGTGCCCGCCGCCTCGCGGAGCACTATGTCGCCGGTGCCGACGTCATGGGGCTGCCGCTGGCGTCGGTCCAGGTGAACCGTGGCGTGGGTTCGGAGTCCCCCGAGGACCTCGCCGCACACGTCGAGGCGTTGCTCGACGGCCCCGACGGTTGCCGCGGCGTAAGGGTGGCCCTGGTGGACCGGTCCGCCGAGACGATCGATCGCATGGCCCGGCTGCGCAAGCTCGCGGTCCGGCTGCCCGATCCGCACGGCATCGCGCGCGGCTCGGCCGCGTCGGTCGTGGAGACCGTCGCCGGGACCGAGACCGCCTTCCGGTTGTCGTGGCCGCAACGCCTGCCCGAACCGGATTCGCTGGCCCTCGGGCGCAGCGGCGACGACCTGCTCGTGACGATCTCCGGCTTCCGCCATCCGGTGCGTCTGCCGTCGGTGTTGCGCCGGTGCACCGTCGTCGACGCGGCGTGGGAGGACGGGCGGTTGACCGTCGGCTTCGTCCCCGACCCCGCGGTCTGGCCGCGCCGGTAGTCGGCGTCGCACGGCCGCCGGGTAGGTTCGAAGACCGCCCGGCTCGTGGAGAACACAGACTCGTGGAGATCACACGGTCGGCGGCCACACGGTACGGTGCTGGGACGCCCGTCCACCCAGGGTGGCGGGAGCCAGCGGCATGAGGCCTCCGGGTACCAGCGGCGAGGGGAGAGAACGCGAATGGGCACGGACGAGGGGACGTCACGGGGTGACGGGCCCGGTCGTGACGACCGCGGTGCTGCGCAGGGCGATCCGGTCCGGGACCTCTTACTCGGGTTGGCCGGTCAGATCGACGCGCTGGCAGCTCTCTTCGCAGGTGGTCGGCAGGAAGCGACCGCCGCGGCCTCCGGGTATGCCGCCGCGTTCGGCACCGACGGACCCGTCGGTCATGCGCTGGCCGGTGCGTCGGGGGAGATCAGCACGCTGCTGAGTGAGATCGGTGACCTCGTCGCCCGGCTCCTCGCGGCGGTCATCACCGTCCTCGAGGCCATCGCCGAAGCATTGCGGTCAGCCCCCAGCATGGTCTCCGAACCCCGGCACTACGAGCCGATCGCGGTCCGGATCGGCACCTCCCGACGCTCCGACGCACACAGCGGACCCGACGAGGAGCAGTGATGGGTGAGCTGACGATCGGGATCGACATCGGCGGCACCAGCGTGCGGGCGTCGGTGGTCGACGACCGCGGCACGATGCTCGACACCCTGCGCGCCCAGACCCCGTCGACGGTCGAGGCCCTCGAACACTGTCTGGACCGTCTCGTCGGCGAGCTGACCTCGCGCTGGGACGCGAAGGCCGTCGGGCTCGCGATCGCCGGCTTCCTCACCACCGACCGCAGCATCGTCCGGTTCGCACCCCACCTGCCGTGGCGTGAGGCCCCCGTGGCCGAGGACATGACCCGACGCGTCGGCATCCCGGTGTTCGCCGAACACGACGCCAACGCGGCGGCCGTCGCGGAGGTGCGGTTCGGTGCCGCCGCCCGCGGGCACAACACCGTGGTGCTGGCCATCGGTACCGGTATCGGCGCCGGGTTCGTGATCGACGGCGAGATCTACCGCGGGAGCTACGGCGTCGCACCGGAACTCGGACATCTCACGATCGTCCCCGACGGGCGCGCCTGCGCCTGCGGCAAACGCGGTTGCTGGGAACGGTATTGCAGCGGAACGGCTCTGGTCGACACGGTGGTCGAACTGCTGGCCGACGGTGCGCCCGTGAACGGCGACTGGGGACGCAGCCAACTCGCCGCCGACGTGGCCGCCGACCCCGGTTCACTGACCGGACGCCGGGTCGCGGGTGCGGCCGCCGACGGCGACGCGGTGGCCCTGGCGGCCTTCGCCCGCTTCGCGACCTCCCTGGGGCAGGGGCTGGCGATGATCGCCGACATCTTCGACCCCGACCTGATCGTGCTGGCCGGTGGCGTCGGCGCGGCGTCGGGTCTGTTCCTCGACGAGGCCCGCGAACACTACGCGCGTCAGGTCACCGGTGCCGGCCACCGTCAGCTCGCCCGCATCCGCGGCACCCAGCTCGGCGAGACGGCCGGCGTCGTCGGCGCGGCCGAGGTTGCGCGCCAAGGACTTCGGGCTGCGACGAGTCAGTCTGCGCCGCCGTCGGCCGCCCGCTGACCAAACCGGAGAGGTCGGTACGGTCCGACGCAGGTATGGTCTTGATGTCGGGACCAAGGGGTGAGGGGTTCGGGCAGTGGGGGTCCGATGTCGACAGCGACGTCGGGTCGAGTTCGTGGCGCGGCGAGGAGAGTCTCATGTGGTACTGGGCGTTCAAGTACATCTTCCTGGGACCGATCCTCCGTGTCCTCGGTCGCCCGACCATCGAAGGGCATGAGAACATCCCGACCGACGGGCCCGCGATCCTCGCGAGCAACCACCTGGCGGTGATGGACAGCTTCTTCCTGCCGCTGATGGTCGACCGCCGCATCTACTTCCTCGCCAAGAGCGAATACTTCACCGGCACCGGACTCAAGGGTGCATTCCAGCGGTGGTTCTTCACCGCGGTCGGACAGATCCCCATCGACCGGTCGGGCGCTGCCGCCGCCGAGGGCGCCCTCACCGCAGCCCGCCGCCAGCTCGACAGCGGCAAGCTGATGGGCATGTACCCGGAGGGCACCCGCTCACCCGACGGCCGCCTGTACAAGGGCAAGACCGGGCTCGCACGTCTGGCCATGGACACCGGCGTGCCGGTCATCCCGGTCGCCATGATCGACACCCACAAGTTCAACCCGCCCGGGTCCGTCCTCCCGCGCCCCACCAAGGTGACCGTGCGCATCGGCAAGCCCCTCGACTTCTCCCGCTTCGAGGGCATGGAGGGCAACCGCTACATCGAGCGCGCCGTCACCGACGAGATCATGTACGAGCTCATGCAGCTCTCCGGCCAGCAGTACGTCGACGTCTACGCCGCGAGCCTCAAGAACAAGGCGCCGGCGGTCGAGTCGCCGGCCGCCGACGCTGCCTGAGCAGGGATACGGTTCGGCCCTGCGAGGCTCGCTGCGCTCGCACCTCAGGGAGCGAGGGGGGCGCTGCGCTCGCACCTCAGGGAGCGAGGGGCGCTCGCGCTGAGGGAACAACAGAGCGAGCCGGCTATCCCGCTTCGCCCACGCGCGCCTCGTCGAGGACGACGCACAGCTCGGGAATCCAGTCGCGATCGGCGGGGACGACGTCGTCGAGGTCGAGCCGGCGCAGTTCGTCGGCCGTGAACCACTGCATGTCAAGGTGTTCCAGCGCGACCGGGGTGCCGCCGCGGAGGTGTGCCCGGTAGGCGTGCAGGACGAGGCCGTTGGGCAGGGTCACCGGCTTCCCGACACCGTCGCCCGCCTCGACCTCGGCGCCGAGCTCTTCACGAATCTCCCGGGCGAGGGCGGCCGCGTGGGTCTCGCCCGATTCGACTCGGCCGCCGGGCAGTTCCCACTTGCCGGCGAGGTCGGCCGGATGGGCGCGCTGGGCGAGCAGCACCCGACCGCCGTCGACGATGGCCGCGGCCACCACGTCCTTCGGACGGTCGTCGGTCTCCGCGGCGCCGCGCGCGGAACGGGTCGCGATCAACCAACCCATCGTGACGAACGTGGCGATCGTCCAGGCCGCGCCGAACACGGCCTCGACGGCGGCAGGCGGCACGGGGCCGTATTCGATGAGGACGCGCAGGATCCACGGGATGCCGAGGCCGGCGACCACGAGCCACAGACCGAGGATCGCGCGGGCACCGGGGCGTCGGGCGCCTGCACCGTGCACCAGCCAGATGCCCAGCGGAACGACCCAGACCCAGTGGTGGACCCAGGAGATGGGCGAGATCAGCAGTCCGAAGAACTGCACGACGAGCAGGACGCCGAGCGCGTCGGACACCGCGCGCCAGGTGAACACGACCACCACGGTGGCGACCAGGACACCGAGGAACCAGATCCAGCCGGTACCGACGTCGAAGCCGACGAACCGCGACAGCGTCCCGCGCAGACTCTGGTTGATGACCGCCTCGACGGGGCCGATCCGTTCGGCGTCCCCGAAGAGGGTGCCGTAGTAGGTCCGGGTGACCTCCGGGAAGAGCAGCAGACAGCCGAGGACGGTGAAGACGAAGGCGAACGCCGCCGACAGCGCGCCCCACGGCTTGCGGACGACGAGGTACCAGAGGCCGCTGATCGCCGGGGTGAGCTTGATGCCGGCCATCAGACCGATCAGCGCTCCACCCGCGAGCACACCGCGTTCGCTCGGGGTCCCGTCGGCGCGGCGTGCCCAGGAGATCGCCAGCAGGGTGCCGAGCATGAGGAAGACGTTGATCTGGCCGTAGTCCAGGGTCACCCGGACCGGTTCGCACCAGATGGCCGGTGCGGTCCACAGCGCGGCGAGCGCGTGGACGTCGGTGGTGCGGCCGCAGAGTCGGAGCGAGAGGACCACGCACGCGTAGAGGGCCGCGAAGGTCGCGAGCTGCCAGCCGATCGCCACGACGTCCCACGGGATCAGCGACAGGGGATAGAGGACCACCGCGGCGAACGGCGGATAGGTGAAGGGGAGCGCGAAGTCCGTCTCACCGGAATAGGTGAACAAATAGAGCGACCCGTCGGCGAGACCCGCCGAACCGTCGCGGTAAACGTGCAGGTCCACGAAGTTCCTGCCGTTCACGGTCAGCGTGTCCCAGACGAGCCGCGCGATGATCGACGCCGCCAGGAGAGCGGTCGCCAGCACAGACCTGGAGCGCACGAATTACCAGGGTAGCCAGCAAAGGACGGCAATGGCGAAACGTGACTCGTCCGGGCGCGTATCCGCGCCCCATCTCGCCGCGCGTCGAGGCCGTCCGGGGCGGGTGTGAATACTGTCCCCATGCGGTTCTTCTACGACTCGGAGTTCATCGAAGACGGAAACACCATCGAGCTGGTCTCGATCGGGGTCGTCGGCGAGGACGGCCGTGAGTTCTACGCGGTGTCCACCGAGTTCGACCCCGGCCGCGCGGGCGACTGGGTGCGCGCCAACGTGCTGCCCAAGCTGCCGTCCCCGTCGTCGCCGGTCTGGAAGGGCCGTCGACGCATCCGCGAGGACCTCCTCGAGTTCCTCACCGCGGACGGGACCGACATCGAACTGTGGGCGTGGATCGGTGCCTACGACCACGTCGTCATGTGCCAGATGTGGGGTCCGATGACCGCGCTGCCCCGTCCCATCCCGCGTTTCACCCGCGAACTCCGCCAGCACTGGGAGGCCGCCGGACGTCCCGCACTCCCGCCGGCGCCGTCCGACGCCCACGACGCACTGAGCGACGCGCGACACAACCTGCGGCGCTGGGAGGCGATCGAGAAGGCCCGTCTCGACCCGCGTGGCTGACCCCGCGTAAATCGCCGGGGAGCCTGCTTTACGCTGGAACAGTGGTGAACTGGACCGTAGACGTTCCTATCGACGAACTCCCCGAACTGCCGCCGCTGCCCGGTGGCCTCCAGGAGCGTTTCGACGACGCGATGAGCCGCCCCGCGCTGCAACAGCCGAGCTGGCCCGCCGAGGAAGCACGCAAGATCCGCACCGTCCTGGAGTCGGTGCCGCCGATCTGCATGCCCGCCGAGGTCCAGTCGCTGTCGTCGCAGCTGGCCGACGTGGCCGAGGGACGCGCCTTCCTGCTGCAGGGCGGTGACTGTGCGGAGACCTTCGCCGACAACACCGAACCCCACATCAAGGCCAACATCCGGACGCTGCTGCAGATGGCCGTCGTCCTCACCTACGGCGCGAGCATGCCGGTGGTCAAGGTCGCGCGTATCGCCGGTCAGTACGCCAAGCCGCGGTCGTCGAACGTCGACGCCCTGGGCCTGCCGTCCTACCGCGGCGACATGGTCAACGGGTTCCCGGCCGACGAGGCCGTGCGCCAGCACGATCCGTCGCGTCTGGTGCGCGCCTATGCGAATGCGGCCGCGGCCATGAACCTGGTCCGGGCACTCACCCAGGCCGAGGCCGACCTGCACCGCGTCCACGACTGGAACCGCGAGTTCGTACGGACCTCGCCCGCCGGCGCCCGCTACGAGGCACTGGCCTCGGAGATCGACCGCGGCCTGCGGTTCATGGACGCCTGTGGCGTCACCGACTCGAGCCTCCACTCCGCGTCGATCTTCGCCTCGCACGAGGCGCTCGTCCTCGACTACGAGCGCGCCATGCTGCGCCTCGCCGACGCCCCGGACAAGGACGCGCAGGAAAAGGTCCTCTACGACCTGTCCGCACACTTCCTGTGGATCGGTGAGCGCACCCGCCAGCTCGACGGCGCGCACATCGCCTTCGCCGAACTGATCAACAACCCGATCGGTGTGAAGATCGGTCCGACGACGACGCCCGAGCAGGCCGTCGAATACGTCGAGCGTCTCGATCCGCACAACGTCCCCGGCCGCCTGACCCTCGTGGCCCGCATGGGCAACGGCAAGGTGCGCGAGGTGCTCCCGGCGATCGTCGCCGCCGTCGAGGCGACCGGACACAAGGTCATCTGGCAGTGCGACCCCATGCACGGAAACACCCACGAAGCGTCGACCGGCTTCAAGACGCGTCACTTCGACCGCATCGTCGACGAGGTGCAGGGCTTCTTCGAGGTCCACCGCGCGCTCGGCAGCCACCCCGGTGGCGTGCACGTCGAGCTGACCGGTGAGGACGTCACCGAATGTCTCGGTGGCGCACAGGAGATCTCGGATCTCGACCTCGCCGGCCGCTACGAGACCGCCTGCGACCCGCGCCTCAACACCCAGCAGTCGCTGGAGCTGGCATTCCTCGTCGCGGAGATGCTGCGCGGCTGAGGTTCAGCCGATCGTGAGATAGGTGCTGCCGACCCAGAACCCGGCAGCACCGAGGCCCACGGCGAGCAACAGCACCAGGAGAATCCACAGGAACGCGCCCAGTCGCCCGCCTCCGCTCAGGTCGGGTTCGAGCGGGTCCTGGTCGCGCGCGGCGACGACGCCTCGGCCCCGTGAATCCGCCCGGTTCTCGCGCCCACGCGCGGGCGCGGGCCGATCATCCGCGTCGCCGACCCCGGCGACCGGGCGGACCGGTGCCGCGGGGGAATCCGGCGACGACGATCCGGGCTCGTAGGGCCCCGGAGCCGACTGGACCCGGGTGTCGTGGCCGACCGCACCGGCTGCGTGGTAGCGCGACTTCATCTCTCGCTCACGGGACCGCTTCGGTGCGGGCACCGTGAAGGGCGGCAGGTCGAGGTCGTCGGCGACCGCGAGCAGCGCATGCTGCATCTCGAAACCGTCGGCGAAGCGGTCGGCCGGATTGCGTTCCGTCGCGCGCAGCACGATCTCGTCGAACTCCGCGGGGACGCCGGCGATCACGTCACCCGGGGCGGGGACGTCGTAGGTGAGTCGCTGGTAGGCCAGTGACAGCGGCGAGTCCCCGTGGAAAGGGGTTCGGCCGGTGAGCAATTCGAACATCATCACGCCCATGGAGTAGACGTCGCTACGGGCGTCGGCGTGGGTGGACTCGACCTGTTCGGGGGACAGGTAGGCGGCGGTGCCGAGGATGACGCTGGCCGAGGTGACCCCTGCCTCGGCGACGGCGCGTACGAGACCGAAGTCGGCGACCTTGACCTCGCCGGCGTCGGAGATCAGCACGTTCTCCGGCTTGACGTCGCGGTGAACGAGGCCCGCGGCATGCGCCGTCCCGAGGCCGCCGAGCACGGGTTCGGCGACGGCGACCACCGCATGCGGCGGCATCGGACCTCGTTCGCGGAGGAGCTCACGAAGGCTGCCGCCGTCGACGAGTTCCATGACCAGGAAGGCGATGCCGTTGTCGATGCCCTGGTCGTAGACCGCGACGAGACCCGGGTGTTTGAGGCCGGCGACCGCACGCGCCTCGAACTCGAAGCGGCGCAGGAACTGCGGGTCGCCCGAGTACCGGGAGTCCATCACCTTGACCGCGACCTCGCGTCCGAGCCGGAGGTCGACACCGAGGTAGACCGCCGACATTCCGCCCCGCGCGATGGGGGCGTCGATGCGATACCGGTCCTCGAGGACGGTCCCGAGCATCGGGTCGACGGGGGAGTTCACCCCGCTGAATCTACCTGCAGGACCAGACCGTCGGCGTCATCACCGCGTGTGACCCACCCCGGGTGTCGGCGGTCGCGACACCGCGCGCGGAGATCGACGGTTTCATCGTGCCCGGATGTACGGCTACGCTTCTCCCCGTGGGTTCCATTCCGTTGTCGCCTGACACCCTGTCCGCTGATGTCGAGATGCTGTCGGTCGACGAGGTCGCCGACCGGCTCGCGGTGTCAACCAACCGGGTGCGCACACTCATCCGCGACCACAACCTGCTCGCCGTCTCCCGCGGTGGGCATCCGGTCATTCCGGCGGTGTTCTTCGACGACGAGGGCGTCGTCAAACACTTCTACGGTCTCGTCGGGGTCCTGCTCGACGGCGGTTTCACCCGCGACGAGGCGATGAACTGGTTGTTCACCGTGCACGAAGACCTCGACCTGTATCCGGCCGCGGCGCTGCACACCGACTCCGCCCGCGAGGTCATCCGCCGGGCGCAGGCTCAGGCTTTCTGACCTCGCCGGCCGCTGGTTCCTCCGGTGCGCCGGTCCGGTCCGCGCCCCACGCCCATCGGCCGAACCGGCCGAGCCGCAAGGGGTCCGGACGCAGCAGCGACCAGGCGGCGAGTCCCGCGAGCAGGAACGCCAGCGTGAGTTCGAAGGGCTTGTAGAAGACGATCGCGTCGTCCGGCTGGAACACGATGAGCATGAACGTCGACGCCCCGACCACGGTCGCGCGCGCCCACGGCGGGAGGGTGAACGCCACCGCGATCGCCAGCGCCCACGTGTAATACCAGGGGAGCGTGGACGGCTCGAGCAGGAGCACGGCCAGCATCGCCCACGCCATCCCGGCGACCGCATCCCTCTCGTTGCGCCGGTGACGCCACCACAGGGCGACGAGGGTGACCGCGAGGACCACGGACCCGATCGCGCGCGTGATCTCCAGCACCGGTTGCAGATTGAGTGCGACGAACGGTGCGGCGACCAGCGTGACGAGATGCGCGACGAAGGTCGGGATGGTGAACCAGTTGATGATCACGTCGGCCCAGCCCAGTCCCGTCAGCCAGCCCAATCCCAGGCCCACCAGCAGGGTCCAGAGTCCGAACACCGCAACCGAGATGCCGACGATCGCGGCGAAGACGCCGACGACGTCGCGGGCGGTCACCTGCCGGCGGGAGCGTATGTGGGACAGCCAGATCCAGAGCACGAACGGCACCGCGATCCCGGCGGTGATCTTGATCGACACGGCGAGCGCGAGGACCGCGGTGCCGGCGACGTGCCGTCCACTGACGACCAGGACGACACCGGTGGTCAGCACGCCGGCCATCAGGAGTTCGACGTGGGGTCCCGCGACGAGATGGATGAGGACCATCGGATTGAACAGCGCCAGCCACAGTCCCGCCTGCGGCGAGGCGCCGAAATGGCGTGCGAGTCGCGGGATCGCCCACAGCGACAAGAACAGTCCGGGTAGGAGGACGAGTCGCACCGCGAGGATGCCCGCGACGACGTGGTCGCCGGTCACCTCGGTGACGACGCGCAGCAGACCCATGGTGAACGGCCCGTACGGCGCCGTGGTGGTGGCCCAGACCGTGGCCATGCTGTCGACGAGCGGACCCGGATGGTGGGCCGGACCGTCGGCGTAGGGGTTGAACCCGGCACCGAACACCGCCCCCTGCGCGAGGTAGGCGTAGACGTCGCGGCTGTAGACCGGCACGGCCACGAGCAGCGGCGCCGCCCAGACGAGCAGCCATCGCTGCAGGGTCCGGACGGACGGGGAGTCCGCGGCCCCCCGGGCGATCCGACGGCCGAGCCGGACCCAGGCGAACACCATGAGGAAGACGCCGAGCCAGAAGAAGGTACCGAAGAGGTTCTTGCCGTGACCGTAGGTGATCCAGCTGAGTCCCAGGTCGGCGAGTGTCGTCGTGTTGCGGGGCGGGTCGCCGACGCCGAAACTGCCCACGCACACCAGAATCGCGCCGATTGCGCCGGTGATCAGATCGCCGCGTGCGGTCCGGTCAGCGACGTCCGGGCGAGTGGGCGTCGGAGTCGATGCCTTCACGCGGGAGTTCACGCCTCGCGATGCGCGGTCCGGTGGGCGACCGCGGTGAGTTCGCTGCGGATGTCGTCGCCGATGTCGGCGGTGTCCAGTGCGCCGAGGGCGGCGCCGAGGAGGTCGTCGATCTGGCCCTCCATCTCGGCGACCGCGCCGACGTCGACGAGAAGCGCTCGCGCGGAGCCGAGTTCGTCCTCGTCGAGCGGGCGACCGATGAAGTCCCGCAAGCGGTTCCCGAGGGCGGGGTCGGAGTCGTCGGCGCGTCGTAGGGCGGTGGCCAGGAGAGCCGTGCGCTTGCCCGAGACCAGGTCGTCACCCGACGGCTTGCCGGTCCGCTCGGGGTCGCCGAAAACGCCGAGCTGATCGTCGCGCAACTGGAAGGCGATACCCAGGTCGTGCCCGATCTTCCGCAGCGTCGCGACCAGAATCTCCGACGCCCCGGCGAGACGTGCCCCGAGCTCGAGCGGGCGGGCCACCGTATAGGCGGCGGTCTTGAACTCCATCACGCGATACGCCGCGGCTGCCGAGTCGTCGCCGCTGGCCTCGTTCACGATGTCGAGGAACTGGCCGCCGAGCACCTCGGTGCGCATCGCCGCCCAGGTGGCGCCGACGGCCGGCGGGAGAGCGCGGTACCGGGAGGTGTCCGAAACCCCCGGCCGATGATCGTGCACGAGGTCGTCGGCCCACGCGAGCGCGAGGTCTCCGGCCAGGATTGCCGCGGCCACCCCGTGGCCGGCGGCGTCGCCGGCCCAGGAGGCGGCGGCATGCCGCGACTGGAAGACACGGTGCAGCGTCGGGTGCCCGCGCCGGGTGTCGGACTGATCGATGATGTCGTCGTGGATCAGGGCGCACGCCTGCACGAGTTCGAGGGCCGCACCCACCCGCAGGGCGTCGCGAGCCTCACGGCCGACGCTCGACGCCGCGTCGGAGTCGGCGCGACCCGATTCGGTCATACCGCACCGCCATCCGGCGAAGGCGAAGACCGGCCGGATGCGCTTGCCGCCCTGCAGGACGAAGTCGCGGACCAGTTCGGCCGCGGTGCCGACCACCGGGGCGATCTCGGCCGCGGCGGGGACCGCGACGTCGAAGAAACTGCGCAATTCGGTCTCGACGGCCGCCGGGACCGCATCGAGCGAGGTCGGCGTGGGGGAGGCGGAGGTCACCCTGCCAGGCTATGCGAATCGCTATCTACACTGTTCGGGTGACCCCAACCGCTCCGGCACCCTCGATCGTCGAACGCCTGTCCGCCCCGCACCGTGGACCGGTGCCGTTCTCCGTCGAGTTCATGCCCCCGCGCGACGCCGAAGGCGAAGCCCGGCTGTGGCGCGCGGTGCGGATCTTCGAGCGGTTGTCCCCGGCCTTCGTGTCGATGACCTACGGTGCCGGCGGTTCAACGCGCGACCGCACGGTCCGCATCACCGGCGAACTCGCCGCCCAGACCACCCTGCTGCCGGTGGCGCACCTGACCGCCGTCAACCACAGCATCGCCGAACTGCGCGCACTCGTCGGCGCGTACGCCGATCAGGGCATCGCGAACATCCTCGCGTTGCGCGGCGACCCGCCGGGCGATCCGCTCGGCGAGTGGATCGCCCATCCCGAGGGCGTCGAATACGCCGAGGAGCTGGTCCATCTCATCGACACCCTCGGCGACTTCCACGTCGGGGTGGCGTCGTTCCCGGAGGGCCACCACCGTGCCCCCGACCTCGAGCACGACACCCGCAACCTGGTGAACAAGCTCCGCGCGGGTGCCGAGTACTCGATCACCCAGATGTTCTTCGACGTCGAGGACTACCTGCGTCTGCGCGACCGGGTGCAGGCCGCCGACCCCGAGCAGGGTGCCAAGCCGATCATCCCGGGCATCATGCCGGTGACGTCGCTGGCCAGCATCAAGCGCATGGCCGAGCTGTCCGGTTCGGTGATCCCGCCGAAGGTGGTGGAGCGATTCACCAAGGCCGCGGGCGATGGTCCCGAGGAGGATCGTGCCTCGGTTCGCGCCGTCGGTATCGACTTCGCCACCGAGACCGCCGAACGGCTCATCGCCGAGGGCGCACCGTGCCTGCATTTCTGCAGCCTCAACTTCGCCAAGGCGACCTCAGAGGTGCTCGGCCGCCTCGGTGTGGACGTCGACGCCGCGCTGCACGTCCCCGCCTGACGCCGACCGGGTCCTAGCTGTCCTTGGGTGCGGCCGAGGCCTTCGGGTCGGCGGCCGCCGAAAGGCCCTCGCCCGACAGGGTCGACGGCGCGGTGTTGGTGGCGACCGGTCGTCCCGGGCGCGGGCCGCGGTACCGCTTCGCATAGGCGAGCCGCGCGATGACAAGCACCGCGATCAGACAAACGATCGCGACGAACCAGGACCAGCTGCTGACCGCTGCGGTCGCGGGATCCGGGTAGGTGGCGTCCGCGGTGAAGTCCGACGGTTCGCCCGGAGCCGGGGTCCAGGTGACCGTCGACTCGCCGACCTGGTCACCGTTGGTCGCCGTCACCGGCCCGCCGAAGGTGACCGTCAGCTGGACGAAGTCGCGACCCGGGATGAGCTCGGACAGGTCGGTGTCACCGCGGAATCGGACCACCTCGCCGCTGCGCTTGGCGGTGAGATCCATCGTCAGCGAGGTCTCACCGTAGGCGTCGGCGATGATGTCACCGAGCTGGCCGAACTGGCCGGCGGTGAGATCGGAGAAACTCGCGCGGCTGCCCACGCGGGTGACCGCCTCCTCGCCGTTCCCGGCGTCCCCGCTGCGGTCATCGCGGTCGGCGGACCCCGATGGGGCAGCCGACTCCTCGGGTGTCTCCTTGTACTCGGTCACCGAGACCTGCCCCATCATCGACTCGGGGAGATCCAGCTGCGGAGCGCCACGGGGATTGTCCGGTGACGTCGCGACGATGACACTGCCCGAATACCGATCGCCCACCGTCGTCGAACGCTCCAGGCAGCCGGCCATCAGCGGCGACAGAAGGAGAGTCACGACCGCCACCGCCAGCGGCATCAGCCGGCGGGGTCGGGACTGACCGCGGGAGGACTTCGGTGCACCCTGCTCGGGAATCGACAATCGCACGCTGCTCATCGTGCCAGACACTCAGCTGAACAAACGTCTCCTACGCAGTGCGGCGTGCCCGGCGATGTAACCGCTCGCGCCCGTCACCCCGCCGCCCGGGTGGGTCGACGCCCCGGCCAGGAACAGTCCGTCGGCGCCGGGGACGCGATGGCCCGCCAGGTCGGGGGTCGGTCGCCACATGAACATCTGGTCGATCGACATCTCGACATGCATGATGTTGCCGCCGATCAGGCCCAGCTCGGACTCGAGATCCTCGGGGGTCTGGATGTACCGGTGTGCGATGGACTCCGCGAAACCCGGTGCATGACGGTCGACTTCGTCGCAGACCGCGGCCGCCGCCCGTGCCCCCAGCGTCGACCAGCCGCCCCCGGCGTCGCTGGCGAGCCGGTAGGGGTGCCACTGCGCCCACAGGTTGATCGCGTGCCTGCCCTCCGGGGCGAGGGTGGGGTCGATCGCCGAGAAGCTCATCGCCACCACCGCGGGCCGCGGCGGTAGTGCACCGACCGCCGCAGCGGCGTGCGCGCGGATCAGGTGCGCACGGTCGGTGACCAGCAGGCCGAGTGCCGAGTGGACGCCGTGGACGGGCAGGTCGTCGGGGAGGTCGCGGTAGACGGGCAGCGCGGTCGTGCCGAGACGCACCGCCATCCCGATCCCGCTGCCGACGACGACGTCGCGTCGCCAGCGGTCGATGGTCCCGGCGTCGAAACCGCCCGCCGCCAGCAGGTCCAGGGTCGCCAGCACGTGGCAGGCGTTGATCACGGTCGGTGTGCACCGACGCTCGCCGGATTCGGTCTGCACCCGCCAGTGGTCACCGCACCGGGTGATCGAGACGGCCGGGTCCCCGCACACGATCCGGCCGCCGTCGGCGCCGATGCGGTGGACGAGCGCATCGGTCAGCGCACCGCTGCCGCCGATCGCGCGGCCGGGCGGGATGAGATGCATCAGGGCGGCGAACCCGACCATCGGCGCGGTGCCGGGTGCGTTCATCGGCGGTCCCGATTGCGCACCGAACCAGGCGAGCCCGGCCTTGAGCTGTTCGGAGTCGAAGTATCGGTCGAGGAGCGAGTCGCCGGACGCCATGAGTTCGGCGGTGAGATTCAGCATCGCGCCGCTGCGGCGTCCGATCAGGCCGGTGCGTTCGGTGGTGGCCGTCGAACCGAGACCGGCGAACGCCCGCCCGAACTGTCCCATCGACGCGGGTCGGTAGAAGGCGTCCATGACGGCCCGCGCGCGCGGCGTCCAGGTCTCGACGAACTGCCGGTATGCCGCGGCATCCTTTGCGCCGCAAGATCGTTCGATGGAGACGCACGTGGCGTCGAGATCGGTGCGGAAAACGATCGCCGGGGCCGTGTCGGTCGCCGGCACGAAGGCCCAGGGGTCGCAGTCGACGTACCGGAGTCCGTGCGAGGCGAGGTCGAGGTCGTCCAGAACGGGGGAGTGCCGGATCATCAGGTGCGCCGAGGAACCGCGATCGATGCGGTGCCCCGGGAAACGTTCGACGGTCGACACCGCCCCGCCGGGGATGTCGTCGCGTTCGAAGACCTCGACGTCGCGACCGGCCTTCGCGAGGTAGGCCGCGGCGATCAGGCCGTTGTGGCCGCCGCCGACGACCACCGCGTCGCGCCGCTCCCCGTGCCCGCTCATGCGTGTTCCGTGCCGTGCGCTGTCGTCTTTGTCTGTGCCATGCCCTCTATCTTCCGGATGGTGGGGGACCGGGGGGCGGCGGTTGCAGATTCAGCGGCAACGGACGGCCGAGGAACGCGAACGGACGGGGGTCGCCGGTGAAGGTGAAATGCCGGAGCACGTCCGTGAAGCCCATCCGCCGGTACAGCGACCACGCCCGGTTCTGTTCGGCGGGGATCTCCGGCGTAGACAGGAGGACATGACGTTCGGGCCGCTCGGCGAGGAGCCGTGCCAGCAGCAACTGTCCGATGCCGCGTCCCTGTGCGGTGGGATGAACGTGGAGCTCGGTTAGCTCGAAGTAGTCCCGGGCGATCATCTCGATGTCCGCGGGCGAGCGTCCGGTCTGCCGCAGCCCGAGCCGGAGCTGCTGATTCCACCACTGTCCGGTCGCGCCGGTGTAGCCGTACGCGATGCCGACCAGGACGTCGTCGGGACCCGTACCCACCGGCGGTCCGACCCGGCGACGGGACGTCGGCATCGACTGCGCCTCGTGCGGGGGCAGGGTGGCGACCGCGCCGATCGCGCGCCAGCCCGGCCGGGCGATGTGCTCGCGCCACAGAGACGCTCGATGCATCTCGGTCCCGCGGGGATATCCCATCGCGGTCACGTAGACGTCGAGAGCGGGCTCCAGCCACACGCGGGAGTCCTGACCACTGAGGTTCACCAGCCGGAGCGTCAACGTCGGGTCGCTTCCGGGTTCACCGAGCGGGCCCGCACCGCCCCGGCCATGCGTTCTCCGACCATCTGGCGTGACTGTCCTCTCGGTACGGCGGACTCCGCGGAATCGGGTCGCGGGACCCGGTGTTGAAGAAGGATGCGGGCGCGGACCCACGCCTTGAAGAGACGCGCGCCGCTAGCTATATTGAACGTGTCGAACGGGTGTTCGATGAATGTGCCTCCGCAAGCTGTTCGCGTTCATCCCGACGACATGACGGTCCGGTGGCGGACGAGGGAAGCGTCTGCCACCGGACACCGTCGCCAGCGAGTGAGGAGGATGCCATGCCCGGACGGCCCACATCCCGCCGGTCCGCCCCCGTCGACCCGGTGATGGTCGGACGTGCGCGCGACCTCCTCCAGCGCGCCCATCTCCTCCTCGACAACGCCGACGGCGTCTCCGACGACGCCGAGCGATTTCGGCAGTTCTATCTCGTCGCCCTCCGTGCGGCAGGCGCCGCGCTCGCGATCGGCGAGCCGGCCGGCCCCGCCCGTCGCAAGACGTCGAACGCCTGGACCCGCATCGGAGTTGTCGCTCCCGACCTCGCCCCGCTGGCCGCGCGCTTCGCCACGCTGTCGCCCGTCCGGATGAAGATCGAGTCGGGGATCATCCGAACACTCGACCCCGACAGTGTCGCCGGCATGCGACTCCTCGTCCTTGATTTCCTCCGCCGGGTCGAGACCTTGGTCATTGCTTACGAGCAAGGCAAATTCGGGACAGAGGAGCCCCAAATCGGGCGAACTGCGTGAGGCCGGACACACATTCGGCGTTCCGTTGTCGTTCCGGTATGTGCATCCGGACCAACAACAGCGAGTAATGGTGGTCGCGGCTGATTTCACCTCGTATCATGGGAGAATAAGGCGCAGACGCCTCACCGGTCGCGGTTGACCGTCGTCGGCGTCGCGGATCAGGGAGAAGGAGGGTCGGTGCCACTTTCGGAGCACGAGCAACGCATGCTCGAACAGATCGAGAGCGCTCTGTACGCGGAAGACCCCAAGTTTGCGTCCAGTGTCAAGCGTCGTCGGCTGGGTAAGTCGAGTGGCCGTCGTCGCCTACAGGCGGTGGCCATCTTCGTCGTCGGCCTCGTGATGCTCGTCGGCGGTCTCATCGTCAAGATCGACATCGGGGGATTCCCGATCGTCAGCCTCCTCGGCTTCCTGGTGATGTTCGGCGCCGGTCTCTTCGCCCTCTGGGGTGACGACCTCGCCGACTCCGCGACGTCCGCGCCGCGTGCCGGAGGCAAGAAGCAGTCCGGGTCGTCCGGCTCCAAGCGCAAGCTGTCGGAGCGGATGGAAGAACGATTCAACCGTCGGTTCGAGCAGGAGTAGATCCCCGGCCGGCCTGAATGCCACGACTCATCCGGAGCCGCGCACCCCAGTGGGTGCGCGGCTCTTTCGTATGTGCGATCCAGCGCGCTCCCGGCCGTGCGCCCCAGGCGCCCCACCGTCACCCACTCCCGGGCCCCACCTTCCCCCACCGGGGGTCCCCACTTTGCCCCACTTATGACGGAACTGCTGGTCGCACGGGTATCTGGCACCTCAGGAAACACGTCTGCCACACGGCTCCGGGAGGTGTAGACGCGCGTTTGCGCACGGGACACGCACGAAGTTCCACACATTTTGCCCGCTTGAACTGGGGATTTGCTGAACGTGGGAGATCGTGTGGGCCTCTGGGGTGGAAAGTGGAGGAAAGTGGGGTACTGTGGCAGCACTGGGTGAGGCGATCCGGAGCGCGGAACCCAGGGGCAGGAGGTGTCGACATGTCTGTGCGATTCGTCGGCACCTACACGCCCAAATTGGACGACAAAGGGCGACTCACGTTGCCCGCGAAGTTCCGCGATGCACTGGCAGGAGGGGTAGTGGTCACCAAAGGCCAAGACCACAGCTTGTCGGTGTATCGGACCGAAGAGTTCGATGCGATCGCGGCGAGGATCGTCGAGGCGTCACGCAACGACCCTGACCTGCGTGCGTTTCAGAGGACCTTCTTCGCCGGTTCGGAAGAACAGCGACCGGACGGCCAGGGCAGGATCAGCCTGTCCTCCGACCATCGCATCTATGCGGGACTGTCCAAGGAGTGCGTGGTGTTCGGCAGCTTCGATCACCTCGAGATCTGGGATTCGGCCGCATGGGACGAGTACCAGACGCAGCACGAGGAGAACTTCTCGGCAGCCAACTCGGCCGCGTTGAACGCGGTCTTGTAGCCGAGAGGGGACGGGGCTGAGCGGTACTCGGGCTTCGGGTGGCACGAGGCCCCGATCCGGTCCGACCCTGGCGTACTTCCCCAACGCCAGGTACGGAATCGGATCGGGACCTCGCTCCATCCGGGGCGCGGCCCGACGGTGATCCGCCGTCCCGCCCGCGACATGACACTCCTCCGACAAGTCCTTCGCACCGAAACGCCGACTCTGCCGACCGACATGGCCGACACGCCGATGGGGGCCCTCCGTGGATGACACTGGTGACGACACTCGCCGCTCGGGCGAGTTCGGCCACATCCCGGTCATGGGCCGGCGGATCGTCGAATTGCTCACCCCGGCACTGGAATCAGAAGACCGGCGGGTGTTCCTGGATGCGACGCTCGGCGCCGGTGGGCACAGCGAACTCATCCTGAACACATTCCCCAACGTGCACCTCGTCGGCATCGACCGCGACGCCTCCGCCCTGGACATCGCGCGACGCAGGCTCGCGCCGCACGCGGACCGGATATCCCTGCACCAGGCCACCTTCCACGAGATCGCCGACGTCCTCGACGACGCCGGTGAGGAATCCATCGACGCCGCGCTGTTCGACCTCGGCGTCTCGTCGATGCAGCTCGACCAGGCCGGCCGGGGATTCGCCTACTCGGTCGACGCGCCCCTGGACATGCGGATGAACTCCGACGACCCCCTCACCGCGGCGGACGTCCTCAACACCTACGGTCACGGCGAGTTGGCCCGTGTGCTCTCCGAGTACGGGGAGGAGCGCTTCGCCGGCAAGATCGCCTCGGCGGTCCTGCGTGAGCGCGAGAAAGAACCCTTCACAACGAGTGCGCGCCTCGTCGAACTGCTCTACGCCACCATCCCGGCGGCGACACGGCGTACCGGCGGCCACCCGGCCAAGCGAACATTTCAGGCCCTGCGTATCGAGGTCAACCACGAACTCGACGTCCTCCGTGAGGCGTTGCCGACCGCGCTGTCGGTGCTCACGGTCGGCGGTCGTGTCGCGGTGATGAGCTACCAGTCGCTCGAGGACCGGATCGTCAAGCGGGAGTTCGCAGCTCGTACGACCTCGACCTCCCCGCCCGGCCTGCCCGTCGAGTTGCCGGGCACCGCCGCGGAGTTCCGCCTCGTGACCCGTGGCGCCGAGCGTCCCGACGACGAGGAACTGTCCATCAATCCGCGATCGGCACCGGTGCGAGTCCGGGCGGTCGAACGAGTCGAGAAGAAGGGCTGATCATGACGATCCTGCACGACGCCCCTCGTCGTCCCGGCTCCGGCCGTTCCGACGACAAGCGTTCCGGCACAGCCCGTTCCGGAGCAACCCGCTCCGACGCCGGGCGGTCGGATGCCGAGCGTGACAGTCGGCGGTCGCGGCGTGCACGCATCGAATCCGAACGCGCGACCCGTTCGCGGGCTGCCCAACGCGCGCTGGACCGGCGCCACAAGCGCATGGCCACCGGTGCGAGCGCACCGCGCGCGGCCCGCGGCGGGTTGTCGATGTCCGGTGTCTCGCTCCGGGAACGGTTGCAGCACACACCTTTCGTGGTCCCGGTCATCGCGCTGCTGGTCCTGGGCCTCGGTCTGAGCCTGTGGCTGTCGACCAAGTCGGCCCAGGACTCCTACAAGCTCGGCATCGAGCGGACGGAGAACCAGTCGCTCATCGACCAGCGCGACGCGCTCAAGCGGACCTACGAATCCGGCAACTCGGCGCCGGAACTGTCCCGTGAGGCAACCCGTCTGGGCATGATCCCGTCGGACAATCCGGCACGGATGATCGTCGACGACCCGCGCCGGCCCCGAATCGTCGGGAAACCCGCACCGGCATCGGGGAAGCCGATGGCCGACCTCAACCCCGAACTGAAGCCCGACCCCACCGAGACCATCGACCCGCGCAAGGTGGACGATTCGATCGGCCTGGGCGGTGGCGCCGTCGGCGCCCCCAACCCGCCGGCCGAGCAGACCCCGGGCCAACAGGCCCCGGCCCCCTCAACCCCGGGACAGTCCGCGCCGTCTCCGCAACCCGTTCCGGCTCAACCCGATCCGGCCCCCGGGCAGGGGGAGGGTTCGTCGGCGCCGACCGAGTCGGGGTCCACACCCCAGCCCTCGACCCCGGTCCCGGCGCCGAATGTCGTGCCCCGGACGTGAGGTGCCCGCGGGTCGTGGGGACTGTCACAGTGCGCCCACCGATCTGCAACCCGCCGACGCCAAATCCCTGTCACGACCTTGAAGCGGTGAACAATTGACGACCATGACACGTGCGACCTTCGAGCGACTCGGCCACGCGCCGTCTCGCCCGGGACGTCGCCCGGGCCAGGGATCCCGCGCGACCGCAGGCGGCCCGGGTGGCCGCGGACCGGGTAAGGGCGGCCCGCGGAACAGCGGGGGACTGCACAGCTTCGGTTTCCGGACCAAGGTGTTCGGTGTCGTCGTGCTGCTCGTGGTCCTCGCGGTCGCGGGGAGGATGATCGTCGTCCACACCATCCAGGCCGGGTCCATCTCGGCCGAGGCCGCCCAGCAGCGCGAGTACACCCAGGTCCTGACGGCCAAGCGTGGTTCCATCCTCGACCGCAACGGTCGCCCGCTGGCCTACACCGACGAAGCCCGGTCACTGACGTTCCTGCCCAAGGCGGTTCGCAAGTCGATCGACGAGGAGCACCGCAAGAACGACGAACTGCCCGGCGTCGACGAGCGGCTCAAGGAGATCGCCAAGGGTGTGTCGGTCGCACTCGGCGGCTCGATCAGCGAAGAAGACCTCCTCGAGAAGATCACCGGTGACGAACCCTTCGTGTACCTCGCCCGGGCGGTCAGCCCCGACGTCGCCAAACGCATCACCGAGGAGTTCCCCGAGGTCGGCGCCGACCCGGAGAGCATCCGGCTCTATCCCGGTGGTTCGCTGGCGGCCAACGTCATCGGCGACGTCAACTACGACGGCAACGGTCTCATCGGTCTGGAGGCCTCGCTCGACGCGATCCTGTCCGGCACCGACGGTTCCCGTACCTACGACCGCGGATCGGACGGCGCGATCATCCCGGGCAGCACCCGCAACGTGCACCCGGCGATCAACGGTTCCACCGTCCGCCTGACCCTCGACTCCGACACCCAGTGGTTCGTCCAGAGCCAGGTCATGAAGGCCAAACAGGCATCCGGCGCGCGGGGCGCCTCGGCAGTGGTACTCGACGCCAGGACCGGCGAGGTACTGGCGATGGCGAACGACGGCACCTTCAACGCCTCGCTCCCACTGTCGGATCAGCCGAAGGCCGAGCTCGGCAATCCGTCGGTCACCTCACCGTTCGAGCCCGGCTCGGTCAACAAGCTCGTCGCGGCGTCCGCCGCCATCGAATACGGCCTCACCCGGCCGGACACGGTCCACCGGGTGCCCGGCAGCATCCAGATGTCCGGCGTCACCGTCCGCGACGCCTGGGAGCACGGCGTCGAGCCGTACACGACCACCGGCATCTTCGGTAAGTCGTCGAACGTGGGCACGCTGATGCTCGCCAAGCGCATCGGCGAGGAACGCTTCGCCGACATGCTCAAGCGTTTCGGGCTCGGCCAGCGCACCGGCGTCGGACTCCCGGCCGAGAGTGCCGGCGAGGTGCCGGCACTGAGCCAGTGGTCGGGCGGTTCATTCGCCAACCTGCCCATCGGACAGGGTCTTTCGATGACGCTGCTGCAGATGACCGCGATGTACCAGGCGATCGCCAATGACGGTCTGCGCATCCCGCCGCGCATCCTCGCCGGCGAGGAGCGCGACGGCAGCACCCCGGAGGGACGCGCTCGTCCCGAACCGGTCCGCGTCGTCAGCGAGGAGACCGCCCGGACGGTCCGCGACATGTTCCGGTCGGTGGTGCAGGACGATCCGATGGGCGTGCAGATGGGTACCGGCACCAAGGCCGCCGTCAGCGGCTACCAGGTCTCCGGAAAGACGGGTACCGCCCAGCAGGTCGACCCGTCGTGTGGCTGCTACTCGAACTCGCGCTACAACATCACCTTCGCCGGGATCGCCCCGGCCGACGCGCCGCGCTACGTCATCGGGATCATGCTCGACAACCCGCGTCGCAGCTCCGACGGCACCGGAGGCCAGTCCGCCGGACCGCTCTTCTCGACCATCGCGTCGTGGATGCTGCAGCGCGCCCAGGTCCCGCTGTCCCCGCCGACGCCGAGGTTGACCCTCACCGCGAACTGATCACGACCGGAGGGGTCGGCGCACCGCATCCCGGACGCCGATCCCGGGGTCGGTATCGTGAGTGCAATTCTGCGCCGAACACGAACCCAGGCCCCGGTAACCAGACCGCAGGTATCCAGACCACCAGCACCACCAGCACACCGACCGAGAACACCCGAGGAGGCGAACACATGACGTCTCGTGGTTCCTCGCACAAGGGATCGGCCGGCAGGCGCAAGGGCAGGAAGGTCGCCGGTCGTCCGCGCGAGATCGCGCCGACGTCCGTGACGGTCCTGTCGACGGCCACCGGCGCCCGGCTCGACCTCGTCGGCGGCGCCGATCGCGACACCAGCGTCCAGGGCGTGACCCTGCGTGCCCAGGACGTACAGCCCGGCGATCTGTTCGCGGCCCTGCCCGGTGCGGCCACCCACGGTGCGCGGTTCGCCGACCAGGCGGTCGCCGCCGGGGCGACCGCGATCCTGACCGATCCGGCCGGCCGCGCCGAACTCAGCCGCGTCCTGCCGCCCGAGACCGCCGTCGCGGTCCTCATCCACCCCGCCCCGCGGACCGTGCTGGGCAGCGTCAGTGCCCGTGTCTACGGCAACCCTTCGCAGCGGCTGAAGCTGATCGGGATCACCGGCACGTCGGGCAAGACCACCACGTCGTATCTCGTCGAGGCCGCCCTGCTCGCCGCCGGGCACTCGGTGGGGCTCATCGGAACCGTCGAGACCCGCGTCAACGGCGTCGCGCAGCCGAGCTCGCTGACGACACCGGAGGCCCCGACCCTGCAGGCGCTGCTGGCGTCGATGCTCGAGGACGGCGTCGACGTCGTCGTCATGGAGGTGTCCAGCCACGCGCTGTCGCTGGGGCGCGTCGACGGCGCGCACTTCGCTATCGGTGCCTTCACGAACCTCTCGCAGGACCATCTGGACTTCCACCAGACGATGCGCGCCTACTTCAACGCCAAAGCGCAGCTGTTCGTGCCGTCGTCGCCGAACCACGCGGTACGCGCCGTGGTGTGCGTCGACGACGAGTGGGGGCAGCGGATGGCCGATCTCGCCCGCCGGCCCGGCGAGGCGGCGCACCTGCAGCCGGTGACGGTGTCGACCGGTCCGACGCCCGCACACTGGCACGCGGGACCGTCGGATCTCACCGGCGAAGGCACCTCCCACACGCCGATCACCGAACCCGACGGCGACCACGTCCTCGTCATGCCTCTCCCGGGCCGCTACAACGTGGCCAACGGCCTGCTGGCGGTCGCCGTGGCCCATGCCGCGGGTGTGCCGATCTCCACCGCACTCGACGCGGTCGCGTCGGTGAGCGTGCCGGGACGTCTGCAGCGGGTCGATCGCGGACAGCCGTTCCTCGCGCTGGTCGACTACGCCCACAAACCCGGTGCCGTCGAGGCCGTGCTCGCGACCCTGCGCGGGCAGCTCGGCGAGGGACCCGGCCGCGTGGCCATCGTGGTCGGTGCCGGCGGCGACCGTGATGCCGGCAAGCGTCCGCTGATGGGGGAGGCCGCCGCACGCGGTGCCGAACTCGTCATCGTCACCGACGACAACCCGAGGTCGGAGGAACCGGCCGCCATCCGGTCCGAGGTTCTCGCCGGCGCCCGCGGCGTCGACGCCGCCGAACGCCCGGCAGGTGCCGAGCCGGTGCGCGAGGTCGGGGACCGCGCGGCCGCGATCGCCGAGGCCGTCGCGTGGGCGCGGCCCGGCGACATCGTGCTGGTCGCGGGCAAGGGACATGAGGCCGGGCAGGAGATCAACGGCGTGAAGCATCCGTTCGACGACCGTGACGTCGTCGCACAAGCGCTGGAGTCGTCGACCCCACAGAGCGCATCCACCGATTCGGTGGCCGCGGAGGGTGATCGATGACCGGACCGTTCGTCACGGTGATCCGCGGGGATGCGCCGGTGACGGTCGACGACGCACGTCTGCTCATCCGCCGACTCGCCGAGCACGCCGGAGCGATGCATGGCAGCGCCGCGGTGGATCGGCCGCGGACCTGGGCCATCATCGCCGAGGTCGCCACCCCCGAGGGGACGCCGGAGAACCAGCGTGTCGTCGAACACGATCTCCTCGGACGTCTGGCCGTCCGGTTGGCCGTCGACAAGACTCTCTGCGTGGGCGACTCCAGATCTGTCCACGCCCTGCACCAGGGCGCCGTCATGGAGGGGTCGTGGGGCGACGAGGCGCGCATCGTCGACTCGGTCGAAGCCGCCGCGGCACTCGTCGACACCGACCCGGACTGGCGGCCCGCCGCCGGCGATGTCATCCTCCTCGCGGCCGCGAGCGCCGACCTCGACTCGGTGGTCACGGCGTGGGGTGCGGGCTGCGGCTGGCAGATCCGCGAGGAGACGGACGCCGGTCCCGGCGACGAGGGGACCGCATCATGAGGGCGCGCGGCGAGGCGCGCCGGCCGAGAACACCGAACAGAGTCGGAGACAAGAGCGTGGCGGGGAACGGACGAGCGAACACGAGGGCAGCACGATGACCCAGATCCTCCTCGCGGGTGCGATCGCGATCGCGGTGTCGATCCTGCTGACCCCCGTGCTCATCAAGGTGTTCTCCCGTCAGGGATTCGGCCAGGAGATCCGGGTCGAGGGCCCCGAGAGCCACCAGACCAAGCGCGGCACACCGTCGATGGGCGGCGTCGCGATCCTCGCCGCACTGTGGGCGGGCTACTTCGGTTCGCACCTGGTCGGCCTGTTCACCGACGGCGGCAACGGACCCACCGCGTCGGGTCTGCTCGTGTTGGGCCTCGCGACGGCGCTCGGCATCGTCGGCTTCCTCGACGACATCATCAAGATCCGCAAGCACCGCAACCTGGGACTGAACAAGACCGCGAAGTCGATCGGGCAGTTCATCGCCGCGATCCTGTTCGGCATCCTCGTGCTGCAGTTCCGCAACGACTACGGCCTCACCCCGGCCAGCACCCACCTCAGCTATGTGCGCGACATCAACGCCATCGGCCTGGGCGCGGTGGTCTTCGTGGTGTTCTGCTGGCTGGTGGTCGCCGCCTGGTCCAACGCGGTGAACTTCACCGACGGACTCGACGGTCTGGCCGCCGGCTCGATGGCGATGGTCCTCGGGTCCTACGTCCTCGTGACGTTCTTCCAGTTCGTCAACGCCTGCGCCGGCGGTGCCAAGCCGCCCAGCGACATCCCGACCGGGTGCTACCAGGTCCGCGATCCCCTCGACCTCGCGATCATCGCGGTGGCCGGCGGCGGTGCCTGCCTCGGCTTCCTGTGGTGGAACGCCGCACCGGCGAAGATCTTCATGGGTGACACCGGCTCGCTGGCGCTCGGCGGCATGCTCGCCGGCCTGTCCATCACGACCCGTACCGAACTCCTCGCGGTCGTCATCGGCGCGCTGTTCGTCGCCGAGATCATGTCGGTGGTCATCCAGATCGCCTTCTTCCGGACCACCGGCCGCCGTGTGTTCCGGATGGCGCCCTTCCACCACCACTTCGAACTGGGCGGGTGGGCCGAGACGACGGTGATCATCAGGTTCTGGCTGCTCACGGCCATCGCCTGTGCGCTGGGACTGTCGCTCTTCTACGGCGAGTTCCTGGCCACCAATGGCTGATCCGCTCGCCGAGAGCCCCGCGTCTGCCGGCGATCCGCTGGGGTTGACCGGGGAGACCGTGGTGATCGGCGGTGCGGGCACCGCCGGGATGTCGGCGGCGCGGTATCTCATCACCCGCGACGTCTGCATCCTGCTGGCCGACGACCGGTTCGCCGCACGCGATGCCGACGCCGCCGGCCGGGAGGCGGCGATCGCCGCCGTCCCCGGGGTCGCGGACCTGATCGCGCAGGGCGCGGAGGCGGTCGCGATCTCCGATCTGCTCGCCGACCCGTCGTGGACCGGCGACACCGCGGTCGTGATCGTCTCGCCCGGATTCGCACCCACCCACGACCTCGTCGCGCAGGCCGCGGCGGGCGGTGTGCCGGTGTGGGGTGAGGTCGAGTTGGCCTGGCGGGTCGACGCCGCTGGTCTGCTCGGTGAGCCGCGCACCTGGCTGGTCGTCACCGGCACCAACGGCAAGACCACGACCACCTCGATGCTCGCCGACATCGTCGAGCGCTCCGGCCGTGCCGGCGCGGCCTGCGGCAACATCGGTCTGCCGGTCCTCGACGCCATGCGCGCGACGCCCCGCGTCGACGTGCTGTGCGCCGAGTTGTCGTCGTTCCAGCTGCACTGGGCGCCGTCGGTCACCCCGGCGGCCGGGGTGGTGCTCAACGTCGCCGAGGACCATCTCGACTGGCACGGCACCTTCGACGCCTATGCGCTGGCCAAGGCGGGTGCGCTGCGCGGCGACATCGCGGTCGTCGGCCTCGACGACGCGGTCGCGTCGGGTCTGCCGGGCGCGGGACGCCGGGTCGGCTTCACGCTGAACCCGCCGCAGGACGGTCAGCTCGGCGTCGAGAACGGGCAACTCGTCGACCGCGCCTTCGGTGCGGGTCGTCTGCTGTCCGCCGGCGTCGTGCATCCGGCCGGTCCGTCGGGTGTCTCCGACGCTCTCGCCGCCGCCGCACTCGCACTGTCGATCGGAGTCGAGCGCGACGCCGTCGACGCCGCGCTCACCGATTTCCGGCCCGCCGCCCACCGCGGCGAGGTCGTGGCGACGCGCGACGGCATCCGCTTCGTCGATGACTCCAAGGCCACCAACCCGCATGCCGCCCAGGCCGCGGTCGCCGCGTACGACCGTGTGGTGCTGATAGCGGGCGGCCTGCTCAAGGGTGCGTCGATGGACGGGATGCTCACCGCGGTCGGCCATCGGCTCGCCGGAGTGGTCGCCATCGGCCGGGATCGGGAACTGGTCGTCGAAGCGATCGCGCGACACGCCCCAGAAGTCCCAACAGTCACAGTATTCACAGGGGACGATGGCACGGTGAACGTGCAACGCCAGGGTCAGACCGCACCCGTCCTCTCGTCGATCCCGAACTCGTCGACTCGAGCCTCGGGATCAGACCCCGCCGTCGCCGTGATGGACCGGGCGGTCGCCGAGGCGTGGGAGCTCGCCGCGGCGAGCGACCCGAAGCCCGACGCGGTGCTCCTCGCACCCGCCGCGGCGTCGCTGGACATGTTCGCCGGTTACGGCCGGCGCGGTGACGCGTTCGCGCACGCCGCACAGGACATCGCCGGCACCTCCACCTCGCGGTGAGTCGCGTGAGCAGCGACAAGACCGCGGCTGACGAGAGCGCGGTCGACGACGAGAACACGTTCGACGACTCGTTGGATGACGTGACGGACGAGCACTCGGACGAGAGCAGGGCGGCCACCGTACGGCGGAAGGCGTCGGAAGGTGCGGCCGCGCTGTCGAAGCCGGCCGCCGAGGTCTCCGCGGCGGCCTCGACCGCCGCGTCGGTGACGGCCTCGCTGCCGGCCCTGCTCGTCGAGGCCGTGCGCAACCTCCTGGCGCGGCCGCTGGCCTCTTACCAGCTGGTCCTCACGATGGCGTTCATGCTGACGGCCTTCGGTCTGGTCATGGTGCTGTCGGCGTCGTCGGTCGAGGGGTACTCGCAAGAGGGATCGGCGTACGGACTGTTCACGACCCAGGTCATCTTCGCCGGACTCGGCCTCATCGTCTTCTACCTGATGCTGCGGGTCCCCATCCGCCTGCTCCGGCGCTTCGCCGCGCCGTCGATGGCCATCGCCATCCTCCTGCTCGGACTGGTGCTCATCCCCGGCATCGGCACGCTCAGCCAGGGCGCGCGACGCTGGTTCGTCATCTCCGGTGTGTCGGTGCAACCCTCGGAGCTGGTCAAGGTGGCGCTCTGTATCTGGGGTGCGCACCTGCTGGCCTCGCGGCGTCGGGACAACGCCTCGATCAAAGAGCTCCTGATCCCGCTGGTCCCGGTCGCGATGCTGGTCTGCGTGCTGATCATCCTCGAGCCCAATCTCTCGACGACGATCACCATCGCGATCATCGTCGGCGCGATGCTCTGGTTCGCCGGGCTGCCGATCAAGGTGTTCTCGGCGTTCGCCGTCTCCGGTGTGGCCCTCGCGGTGATCCTCGCGCTCGCCGAGGGCTACCGCTCACAGCGCGTGATGAGCTTCCTCGGCGGCATCGACGACCCGCAGGGCGCCGGCTACCAGGCGCGCCAGGCGACCTACGCACTGGCCAACGGCGGCGTCTTCGGTGTGGGTCTCGGCCAGTCGAGCGCCAAGTGGAACTATCTGCCCAACGCGCACAACGACTTCATCTTCGCCATCATCGGCGAGGAACTCGGCCTCCTCGGCGGTCTGCTGGTGGTGTTCCTGTTCGTGCTGCTGGGCTACATCGGCTTCCGCATCGCGCACCGTTCCACCGACCCGTTCCTGCGCCTGATGACCGCGACCATCACCGTGCTGATCCTCGCGCAGGCGTTCATCAACATCGGCTACGTCATCGGCCTGCTACCGGTCACCGGTATCCAGCTGCCACTCATCTCGGCGGGCGGTACGTCGACGCTGACCGTGCTCGCGATGCTCGGGCTCCTCGCCAACGCCGCACGACACGAACCCGAGGCCGTCGCGGCCCTCACCACCGGGTCGCAGGGCCGACTGGCCCGGATCCTGCGGCTCCCGACGCCGGTGGCCTACCGGCAGACGCGGGCGGAGACCCTGCGCGATCGGCTCGACCGGCGTCGCTCGGCGGGCGAACGGTCCGGCGGCCGTACGGCCGTACGTGCCGGTGCATCGGGACGGGCGGGAGCGTCCGGTCGGACAGGACCGTCGGGTCGTCGCGGACGACCGGCCGAGCCTGCGCCGAGCCTGGGCCGGTTCACCATGCCGTGGAAACGGGCGAAGGCCGCCGAACCGGCACCTGCTCGTGGTGCGTCCGCACGGCGTCCGGCAACGGCAGGTCGCACCCGACCTGCGCCGTCGACACGAGCAGGCGTCGACTACCGTGGCGGGTATCCCGGCGCCGGCAGTGCACGTCGCTCGGCGTCACCGGGATGGCGGGCGGGCGCGCATCAGCCGCGTACGCCGAGGTCCGCCGACCCCGGGCGCGATCGGCCGACACACGGCCGCGCGGGACGCCGCTGACGGCTCCCGCGGCAGGCGATGCCCCGCGTGGGACAGACGTGCGAAGTGGCTGGAGATGGAGTGACAGAGCCGGTGAGTTCGGGTGCAGCACAATCTGATACGACCGGAGGCCCGGGCGGGCGGCCGTTGTCGGTGGTGGTCGCGGGCGGTGGTACCGCCGGACACATCGAACCCGCGCTCGCCGTGGCCGACGCGATCACCCGCATCGACCCGACGGCCCGCGTCACCGCACTCGGGACCAGCCGCGGCCTGGAGGTCGACCTGGTGCCCGAACGCGGATACGACCTTCGGCTGATCCCGCCGGTCCCGTTGCCGCGGAAACCCGGGATGGACCTCGCCAAGACGCCCGGCCGCCTGGTGTCCTCGGTCGCCGCGACCCGCAAGGTGCTCGCCGACGTGGATGCCGACGTCGTCATCGGCTTCGGCGGGTACGTGTCCGTGCCGGCCTACCTCGCCGCGCAGATGCACCTGCGCGGACGCAACCGCATCCCGATCGTCATCCACGAGGCGAATGCCTCGGCGGGCATCGCCAACAAGGTGGGCGCCCGCTTCGCCGACCGAATCCTGGCCGCCGTCGACGGTTCCGGCCTCGACGCGACCGTCGTCGGCATGCCGGTCCGCGGTGTCCTCACCGAGCTGGACCGGCCTGCTCTGCGGGCCAAGGCGCGACACTACTTCGGTCTCGACGAGGACGCCCCGACCCTGCTCGTCTTCGGTGGATCCCAAGGCGCGCAACGCATCAACGCCGCGGTTTCGGGTGCGGCCGAAGCCCTCGCAAAGGCGGGCATCGGTGTCCTGCACGCCTACGGGCCCAAGAACTCGATCGATCCGGTGATCGTCGAGGGCGCCCCGCCGTACCGCGGCGTCGGCTACCTCAAGCGGATGGATCTCGCCTACGCCGCGGCCGACCTGGTGATGTGCCGGTCCGGTGCGATGACCGTCGCCGAGGTGTCGGCCACCGGTCTGCCCGCCGTCTACGTCCCGCTGCCACACGGCAACGGCGAACAACGCCTCAACGCGCTACCGGTCGTCGAGGCCGGTGGCGGACTCATCGTCGAGGACTCGGCGGTCAGCGCGGAGTGGGTGGCACGCGAGGTGCCGGCCCTCCTGCAGGACGCGGAGCGACTGCAGAAGATGTCCGCGGCGGCCGCGGGCACGGGCCATCGTGACGCCGCGGCGGCCGTCGCCGACGCCGCTCTCGAACTCGCTCGCGGATTCCGCGCGGGCCGGGGCTCGGTCCGCAAGGCGTTTCGTTCCCGCCGATCGGCCGGCGAGCAGTGACAATTGGACGGGACCGGGTCGGACGGGACACGGCCGGCGAAACGACCGGAGAAGGCGTGGGAGGTGACGACATGAGCGAGGGGACGACCGTGGGAACCGGAGGACTGCCGCCGCAGCTGGCCCGCGTGCACATGGTCGGCATCGGCGGCGCCGGCATGTCCGGACTGGCGCGCATCCTGCTCGCCCGCGGCGGCCAGGTGTCCGGATCGGACGCGAAGAACAGCCGCGGCATCCTCGAACTCCGCACGCGTGGCGCCCGTGTCCAGGTGGGACACGATCCGTCGGCGCTCGACCAGATCCCGGGCGGCCCGTCGGTGGTGGTCACCACCCACGCCGCCATCCCCAAGACCAACCCCGAGCTGGTGGCCGCCCGCTCGCGGGGCATCCCGATCCTGCTGCGCCCGCGCGTGCTCGCCCAGCTCATGGAGGGCGACCGGACGATGCTGCTCGCCGGGACCCATGGCAAGACCTCGACCACCTCGATGGCCGTCGTCGCCCTTCAGCACGCCGGCAGCGATCCGTCGTTCGCGATCGGCGGCGAGCTCAACGAATCCGGCACCAACGCCCATCACGGCGGCGACCCGGTCTTCGTGGCCGAGGCCGACGAGAGCGACGGTTCGCTGCTCGAGTACACGCCCGACGTCGTCGCCGTCACCAACATCGACGCCGACCATCTCGACTTCTTCGGCTCGATCGAGGCCTACGTCGACGTGTTCGACAAGTTCACCGAACGCATCCGGACCGGCGGCACCCTCGTGGTCTGCCTCGACGATCCCGGATCGGCCGCACTCGCCGGACGCGTCCGCGGCGATCTCGCCGAGCGCGGGGTCGCGGTCCTCGGCTACGGCCGCGGCACCCATGCGGGCCTCGCGTCCGGCGTGCCCAACGTGGCGACCCTGCTGTCGTGGGAGCCGCGGGCCGCCGGGGGAGCGGCACGGGTCCGCTTCACCGCGCCGGTGACCGGTCCCGCCGACGAGACCGGCACGGTCGTCGAACGTGAACTCATCCTCCCGCTCCCGGGAGAGCACATGGCGCTCAACGCGATCGCCGCGGTGATCGGCGCCGTCCGCGTCAACGCAGCGCAGACCGCCGACGCCGCGGGTGCCCTCGACGGAATCCTCGCGGGCATCGGTGCGTTCGGCGGGGTCCATCGTCGCTTCGAGTTCCGCGGCCGCCGGGGCGGCGTCGAGGTCATCGACGACTACGCCCACCATCCGACCGAGGTGCGCTCGGTGCTGTCCGCGGCGCAGGCCATGATGGCCGCGCGGGCCGGCCCCGACGCGCCGCGCGGTCGCGTCATCGCGGTCTTCCAGCCCCACCTGTACTCGCGCACGGTCGAGTTCGCCGACGAGTTCGCCACCGCCCTCGACCTCGCCGACACCGTGGTCGTCGCCGACGTCTACGGCGCCCGCGAGGCACCGATACCGGGTGTCAGCGGCCGGACGATCGCCGACAAGCTGACCCGCCCGTCGGTGTTCGCGCCGGACCTGTCGCGGCTGGCCGGTCAGGTCGCCGGCCTGGCGCGACCCGGTGACCTCGTGTTGACCCTGGGTGCGGGCGACATCACCATGCAGGGTCCCGAGATCCTCGCCGCGCTCGGTGCGGACACCGGGACCGAGCGCACGACGCACGCGAACGGTGAGGGCCCCGGCGACGGGGGCCTCACGGGACGGGTCTCGTGATCCGCTGGCCGACCCGCCGCCGGTCCCGCCTGATCCTCGGCACCCTGATGGTCGTCGCCGCGGGGGTCGGGCTGGTCCTGATCGCCTATCTGACCCCGCTGATGTCGGTACGCAGCACCGACATCTTGGACAACGGCTCGGTCCCGGCCGACGAGATCCTCCGCGTCGCAGCCGTCCCCCAGGGGACACCGCTTCTCCAGGTGGACACCCGCGCCGTCGCGCAGCGGGTCGCCACCATCCCGTCCGTCGAATCCGTCCGCGTCCAGCGGTCCTACCCCTCGTCGCTGACCATCACCGTCGTCGAGCGGGTGCCGGTGGTGATCGTGACGAGCGGGGACGAGGTCCACGTCCTCGACCGGTCGGGGGTGTCCTTCCTGCACTACGTCCGCGCCCAGGGCGTGCCGCCGGAGGTGCTCAAGCTCCCGGTTCTCGAGACCCCGAACCCGGGCCCGGCCGACCCCACCACCCGGGAGGCGATCACCGCGGTCGCCGGACTCCCGGAATCGCTGGCGCGACAGGTCATCCGGGTGTCGGCGAACTCTCCGGTCGACATCGAGTTCCTCCTCACCGAGGACCGCCGGGTCATCTGGGGCGACAGCGATCGGGGAGCGGAGAAGGCGCGAACCCTCACGTATCTGCTGAGCCGGGACGCCAAGATGTACAACGTCTCGAGCCCTGAGTTCCCGGCCTACAAGTGATGGTGTCGGCCCGCGGCCGCCGGCACGGGCCGGGAACGACGCCAGATTCGTTGAAGATCTGAGAAATTCACCGAATTTCGGCGCGACTTCCCGACACGCCGGGCGCTGTTGTGGATACCGGGGCCCGGGATGCCTAGCGTCATCTCCACAACGAACTACTTGACATAACTCTAAATCTATGGTTCAGGTTTAGGGTTTTGTCAGCACTTAGCCGCTGACACATCAGCACCGGAACGCGCTGAGAGATCAGCAACGGAACATCGAGCACGACCCATTACGAGGAAGGCGAGCGCATGACGCCACCGCACAACTACCTGGCCGTCATCAAGGTCGTCGGCATCGGCGGCGGCGGCGTGAATGCCGTCAACCGCATGATCGAGCAGGGACTCAAGGGAGTCGAGTTCATCGCGATCAACACCGACGCGCAGGCCCTGCTGATGAGCGACGCCGACGTCAAGCTCGATGTCGGTCGCGACTCCACCCGTGGCCTGGGTGCCGGCGCCGACCCCGAGGTCGGCCGCCGTGCCGCCGAGGACGCCCGCGACGAGATCGAGGAGCTCCTCAAGGGTGCCGACATGGTCTTCGTGACCGCGGGCGAGGGTGGCGGCACCGGCACCGGTGGTGCACCGGTCGTCGCCCAGATCGCCCGGAAGCTCGGTGCTCTCACCGTCGGCGTGGTCACCCGCCCGTTCTCCTTCGAGGGCAAGCGTCGCGGCGGACAGGCCGAAGCGGGCATCACCGCGCTGCGGGAGTCCTGCGACACCCTCATCGTGATCCCGAACGACCGCCTGCTCCAGCTCGGCGACGCGCAGGTGAGCCTCATGGACGCGTTCCGCAGCGCCGACGAGGTCCTCCTCAACGGTGTCCAGGGGATCACCGACCTCATCACCACCCCTGGTCTGATCAACGTCGACTTCGCCGACGTCAAGGGCGTCATGAGCGACGCGGGCAGCGCACTCATGGGCATCGGCTCGTCCCGAGGTGAGGACCGTGCCAAGAAGGCGGCCGAGTCGGCGATCAACTCGCCGCTGCTCGAGGCGTCGATGGAAGGCGCTCGGGGCGTGCTGATCTCGATCGCCGGCGGCAGCGACCTCGGTCTCTTCGAGATCCACAACGCGGCCACCCAGGTCCAGGAGGCAGCCCACGAGGACGCCAACATCATCTTCGGCACCGTGATCGACGACAACCTCGGCGACGAGGTCCGCGTGACCGTCATCGCCGCCGGTTTCGACGGCGGCACCCCGAAGAAGCGGTCCGACGTGCCCGCTGCGGCCGCCGGCCGTTCGGCCGTCGGACAGGGACAAGCCGGCGCGGTCTCGGCGCCGCCGAAGAGCGATCCGCTCTTCGGTGACATCCCCAAGGGGTCGGGTGATCCCTTCGGTGGTGAGCGTGAGCCGGAGCCCCCGCGTCGCAACACCGTGCATCTCGACGACGACGACGTCGACGTGCCGTCCTTCATGAAGCGCTGACCCGCATGCGGGTGCGTCGTGTGGTCACCACGCGTGCCGGCGGCGTCTCGGTGGCACCGTATGACTCGTTCAATCTCGGTGACCATGTCGGAGACGACCCGGAAGCGGTGTCCGCCAACAGGAATCGTCTGGCCGAGCAGATCGGGTTGCCCGCGTCCTCGGTCGTCTGGATGGAACAGATCCACAGCCGCAACGTGACGGTCGTCGACGGTCCGGTCCCCGAACCGGTTCCGGCGACCGATGCGCTGGTGACGACCACGCCGGGACTCGCGCTGGCCGTGCTGTCGGCCGACTGCGTGCCGGTGCTCCTCAGCGACGACGAGGCCGGCGTGATCGCCGGTGTCCACGCCGGGCGCGTCGGGGCACGGATCGGCATCGTGCGCGAGACGCTGAAGGTGATGGTCGAACTCGGTGCGCGCATCGAGTCGATCGGTGCGTTCCTCGGCCCGGCCGCCTCCGGCGAACAGTACGAGGTGCCCCCGGCGATGCAGGCCGACGTCGAGAAGCATCTGCCCGGGAGCGCGAGCCGCACCAAGAAGGGCACGACGGGCCTCGACCTGCGTGCAGGTCTGCGCCGTCAGCTCCTCGAGGCCGGGGTCGCCGGGGTCGCCGTCGACCCGCGCTGCACGATCTCGGACCTGAGCCTCTTCAGCCATCGGCGCGGCGCACCGACCGGCCGCCTGGCATCGGTGATCTGGATGGACGACGAGAGTGCGCCGGACGGCGAGTAGACCCCCGGTGCTCCACGCGGAGAATGATGGGGGACATGAGCGATTCTCTCGATGACGCACGCACCGCCGAGCTGTCCGAGCGACTCGAAGCCGTACGCGGGCGGCTCGACGCGGCCGTCGCGGCCGCGGGCCGACCCACCGGGGCGTGTGCGCTCCTGGTGGTGACGAAATACTTCCCGGCCGACGACGTCCGCCGGTTGCTGAACCTGGGCGTCCGATCGTTCGGCGAGTCCCGTGAGCCGGAGGCCGGACGCAAGGTCGCCGAGGTCCTCGCCGATTGGACACCCGAGGATTCCACCGACGTCCCGGTGTTCGACATGATCGGGACCGTCCAGTCGAAGAAGGCCCGTTCCATCGCGCGTTGGGCGCGTGCGGTGCACTCGGTGGATCGTCCGAAGGTGGTCGAGGCCCTGGGCCGGGCCGCGCGAGCCGCGCTCGACGAGGGGGAGCGGACCGCGCGTCTCGGGGTGCTGCTGCAGGTGAGTCTCGACGGGGACCCGCAGCGAGGCGGCGTCGTCGAGGCGGATCTTCCCGCACTCGCCGAGCAGGTGTCGAGCGAGGACTCTCTGCAGTTGCGCGGACTGATGGTCATCGCCCCACTCACCGGTGAGCGGAAGTACTGGATGGCCGAATCCGCTCGTATCCACAACGCTTTTCGCGATCGGTACGCCGACGCCGTCGAACTGTCGGCGGGTATGTCCGGTGACATGGAAGAGGCGGTTGCAGCCGGCTCGACATGTGTGCGTGTCGGAACCGCGATCATGGGCGATCGGCCGCTACTCTCTCAGTAATCACATTGGTAACAACAGAACCAAGTGGCACAACAAGCGCAAATATCTCAACAAGCACAGTGACATCAGATGCACCATCCGGCACGGCTGCACACCGGCGTCGCACGACAGAGAGGCCGACAATGACCACGATGCAGAAGTTCAAGGCTTATTTCGGCATGGTGCCGCCCAGCGAGTACGAGGACGACTACCTCGAGGACGGCTCCGCGCTGCGTGTCCCGTCGCGTGAGCGTGCCTACCGTGACGACTACTACGGTGAGGGCTCCTACGACCCCGGTTACGAGCCCTCCCTGCGTGACCCCGGCTTCCGTGAGGCCGGTTACCGCGACGAGATGGCCTACGACGACCGTCATTTCGACGGCGGATACGAACTCGCCGGTGACTTCGCCCCCGAGTTCGCCTACGCCGGACCGCGTCCGACGCCCGAGGCCCCGATGCGTTCCGCTGCGCGCCTCGAACCGCTGCAGCGTTCGTCGAGTGCCGCCCTGCGTGCCGCCTCGTCGCGCCCGGCCGGCCCCGAGCACCGCGAGCTCGAGCGCGTCTTCGCCGACGGTCCGCTGCAGAAGATCACCACCTTGCGTCCCTCGGACTACAGCGAGGCCCGCACCATCGGTGAGCGTTTCCGCGACGGCAACCCGGTCATCATGGACCTCGTCGACATGACCAACGACGACGCCAAGCGCCTCGTCGACTTCGCCGCGGGCCTGGCCTTCGCTCTGCGCGGCTCCTTCGACAAGGTGGCCACCAAGGTCTTCCTGCTGTCGCCGGCCGACGTCGACGTGTCGCCCGAGGACCGCCGCAAGATCGCCGAGACCGGCTTCTACAACCACTCCTGATGCAGGTGGGCACCCTCGGTTCGCACCGGCCGGTGCTCTTCAGGCAATCTTGACGCGTGGCTGCGATTTTGTTGGGTGTCCTGTACTACATCCTGTTGGTCTTCTGGTTGCTTCTCCTCGGTCGACTCGTCGTCGAGCTGGTGCGGACGTTCGCCCGCGAGTGGCGACCCACCGGGGTGGCGGTCGTGATCATCGAGACGGTGTTCACTCTGACCGATCCGCCGATCAAGGCGCTGCGGCGGGTCCTGCCGCCGATCCCGCTCGGTCCGATCCGCCTGGATCTGTCGCTGATGATCGTCATGCTCGTCGTCATCATCGCCATGAACATCGTGAACGGTCTCCGCGCCGACGCGGTCGCCGATTCGCTGGCCACCGCTCTGGTTCTCACCCGCTCCTGATCCGCCGACGCGTCGCGCACCGGGACCCCTGTGACCCGGGTACCTTGAGGTACGCAGATGGACTACCGTTGGTTGTCGTCTTCGGATGCCCTGCCCGTTCGGAGGAGTTTCGATCGGGCTGAGCATCCAACAGTGCGACCTACGGTTCGCATGTGACAGGATTGGACGCCAGTTACAGTTTTTGACTGGTATGAATAGTTAGTGACAACCTGTATTGGTCGAACGACTCACGTCGCGCGATCGGGGTTGGACGGCACGCCAACTGAACACAAGCTTCACCACAGACACGAGGGGAACCGACATGCGGCTGACTCCAGCTGATGTGCACAACGTCGCGTTCAGCAAACCGCCTATCGGTAAGCGCGGCTACAACGAGGATGAGGTCGATCAGTTCCTCGATTTCGTCGAGGCCGAGCTCGCCCGGCTGATCGAAGAGAACACCGACCTGAAGCAGCGCGTCGAGGAGCTCGAGGGTGAGCTCGCCGACGCCCGCTCGGGTGCCGGCGCCGCCCCCGCAGAGGAGCGGACCCAGATGTTCGCCAAGCCGCCGGTCCAGGAGCAGCCCGCTCCTGTCCAGCAGCCCGCGCCCACCAACGACGACGCCAACGTTCGTGCCGCCCGCGTTCTCGCACTCGCACAGGACACCGCGGACCGTCTGACCGGCAGTGCCCGCGCCGACGCCGACGCGATGCTGGCCGATGCGCAGACCCGCGCCGACACGATGGTCTCCGAGGCCCAGAGCAAGTCCGACGCCATGCTCGCCGACGCGCGCCAGCGGTCGGAGGCCATCCTGGCCGACGCCCAGACGCGTTCCGAGGCGCAGCTGCGCCAGGCACAGGAGCGTGCGGACGCACTCCAGAGCGATGCCGAGCGCAAGCACAGCGAGATCATGGGCACGATCAACCAGCAGCGTGGTGTGCTCGAGGGCCGGATCGAACAGCTCAAGACGTTCGAGCGTGAGTACCGCACCCGTCTGAAGACCTACCTGGAGTCGCAGCTCGAGGAACTGCAGCAGCGGGGCAGCGCCGCACCGGTCGAGGGCGGTCGTCCCGATCAGTCGTTCTCGAACGACCCGGGCAGCGGCGGTTTCAGCAGCTACTCGCCGAGCTGACCTCCGCGCCGGACATGCACCCTAGGCTGGTGATGTGCTGACCTTGGCCCTGGGCGCGACCCTCATCGGGTTCGTGCTGCTCATCCTCGGTCTCATCACCGGGACCGTGTGGCTCGCCGTCGCCTGCATCGTCATCTGTCTCCTCGGCCTGGCCTTCCTGCTCGTCGATGTGTTCTCGGGGCGCAACCGGGATTCCGGCCGATCGCTGGAAGACATGGTCCCCGGAGCCGGACGCGATGAGGACGACGACGATCGCGATGCCGACGAGTCCCGAACACGCCGGTACCCGACGGCGATGCCGTCTGCGCAGGTTTCCGATGCCGACGAAGAGACGGCCGCCTACGAGCGGCCCTCCTTCGAACCCGGTATGGCCGCACCGTCGGGACCGACGCCGTCTCGGCCGACGGTGCCCGAGAGCCGCCCGGCACCAGAGCGTCGCGAGGGCAACCTCGAGGACTACCTGCGGTCGGTCGGCGAGCCGGTCGGCCCGCCGAACGCCGGTCCGACACCCGCACCCGGTCAGGCGCCCCCAGGTCAGACACCGCCCGGTCGGGGTGCGCCGGGCAGGCCGCCTCGCGAGCCGTACCAGGCGCCGGGTCCGCAGCAGACCGGCGGTCAGCCACCGCGGCCGAACCCGCCGAGGTCGCCGCAGTCCGGACCGTTCCAATCAGGTCAGTCCCAGCCGGGTCCGCGTCCTCCGCAGTACGGGAACCCGCCGTCGGATCCCCAGCCGCAGGGGGAGCAGTCCGAGTCCCCGGAACCGAGGCCGGGTCGGCGTCGTGCGCCGGATTTCGATCCGCTCGACCCGAACTGGCGTCCACCGCTCGACTGATCTCCCGTTCTCGACCCCGCACCGCCCGGACAGGCGATACCGATTCGCCTGTCCGGGCGGTGCGTCGTTACACTGGTTGACGCGTTGATCCGGCCATCACCGGGGAGCACCCGGAAGAACAGAGCACGACGCTCCCAGTAGAACCGGGCGGGCGTGGCCCGTCACAGCCACGGGACCGTACGGGGAGACCCGCGCGATCCGATGAGTGGCGCCGGAGTGCCGGCGCAAGCGGGGTGGTACCGCGCAGACCTGACGGTGTGCGTCCCCGTGCCGAGGAGAGACATCACCAGGCACGAGGAGACGAGCCGTGACCGACACGAACGAGACGGGCGCGAACGCGACCGGCCGTGTGTACCCCAAAGTCGACATGACGGGTGGGACGGGCCGCAGCGCCCCCGATTTCCCGTCCGTGGAGCAGCACGTCCTGGAGTACTGGGATGCCGACTCGACCTTCGCCGCGTCCATCGAGAACCGTGCCGATGCCGAGGAGTTCGTCTTCTACGACGGCCCGCCCTTCGCCAACGGCCTCCCGCACTACGGCCATCTCCTGACCGGCTACGTCAAGGATGTGGTCCCCCGGTACCAGACCATGCGTGGCAAGAAGGTCGATCGTCGATTCGGCTGGGACACACACGGTCTGCCCGCCGAACTCGAGGCCGAACGCCAGCTCGGGATCACCGACAAGTCGGAGATCGAGAAGATGGGCATGGAGAAGTTCAACGAGTACTGCCGTGACTCGGTTCTCCGTTACACCGGTGAGTGGCGCGACTACGTGACCCGCCAGGCGCGCTGGGTGGACTTCGACAACGACTACAAGACGCTCGACCTCGACTTCATGGAGTCGGTCATGTGGGCGTTCAAGGCCCTCTACGACAAGGGTCTGATCTACCAGGGCTACCGCGTGCTGCCCTACAGCTGGTACGAGCAGACGCCGCTGAGCAACCAGGAGTCCAAGCTCGACGACGCCTATCGCATGCGCCAGGACCCGGCGGTCACCGTGCGGATGCCGCTGTCGGTGCCCGAGGGTCCGCTGGCCGCACTCGACGGTGTCAACGCGCTGATCTGGACCACCACGCCCTGGACCCTGCCGTCGAACCTCGCGATCGCGGTCAACCCCGAGGTCACCTACGTGCACGTCAAGGCCGCCGACGGGCAGCAGTACCTGCTGGCCGAGGCGCTGCTGGGTGCGTACGCCAAGCAGATCGCCGAACCCGAGGTGATCGGTACCCATCTGGGCAAGGACCTCGAGAACCTCTCCTACACACCGCCGTTCGACTTCTTCGTCGGACACCCGAACGCACACCGAGTGCTGCTCGGCGACTACGTCACCACCGAGAGCGGTACCGGCGTCGTCCACCTCGCACCGGCCTTCGGTGAAGAGGACATGGACCTCGCGACCGCCAACGGCATCGAGGTCGTCCAGCCGCTCGATCCGGGCGGCCGCTTCACCTCGCAGGTCCCGCCGTACGAGGGCCAGATGGTCTTCGACGCCAACCCGGTCATCATCAAGGACCTCAAGGCGGCGGGCCGCATCCTGCGCCACGAGACCATCGAGCACTCCTACCCGCATTCGTGGCGGTCGGGACAGCCGCTGATCTACATGGCGGTGCCGTCGTGGTTCGTCGCCGTCACCCAGTTCCGCGACCGCATGGTGGAGCTGAACAAGCAGATCACCTGGGTGCCCGAGCACATCCGCGACGGCCAGTTCGGCAAGTGGCTCGAGGGTGCGCGCGACTGGAACATCAGTCGCAACCGCTACTGGGGCGCGCCGATCCCGGTGTGGATCTCGGACAACCCGGAGTACCCGCGCATCGACGTCTACGGTTCGCTCGACGAGCTCGAGCGCGACTTCGGCGTGCGCCCGGACAACCTGCACCGGCCCCACATCGACGAGCTGACCCGCCCGAACCCGGACGACCCGACCGGGCAGTCGACCATGCGTCGTGTGCCCGAGGTCCTCGACTGCTGGTTCGAGTCCGGGTCGATGCCGTATGCCCAGGTGCACTACCCGTTCGAGAACCGCGACTGGTTCGACGGCGGCGACTCCGCGTCGGCGCCCGCGCACAACCCGGGCGATTTCATCGTCGAGTACAACGGTCAGACGCGCGGCTGGTTCTACACCATGCACGTGCTGGCGACCGCGCTCTTCGACCGTCCGGCGTTCAAAACCGTTGCTGCACACGGCATCGTGCTGGGTGACGACGGGCAGAAGATGTCCAAGTCCAAGCGCAACTACCCGGATGTCAACGAGGTCTTCGACCGCGACGGCTCCGATGCGATGCGCTGGTTCCTGATGGCCTCGCCGATCCTGCGCGGCGGCAACCTCGTCGTCACCGAGCGCGGCATCCGCGAGGGTGTCCGCCAGGCACTGCTGCCACTGTGGAACGCCTACAGCTTCCTGCAGTTGTACGCAGATCGTCCGGCGACGTGGCGGACCGACTCGCAGAACGTCCTGGATCGCTACATCCTGGCGAAGCTCGCGACCACCCGCGACACGATGACCGAGGCGCTCGACACCTACGACATCGCCGGTGCGTGCGACGCGTTCCGCGAGTTCGTCGAGTCGCTGACCAACTGGTACGTGCGCCGGTCGCGTGCACGGTTCTGGGCCGGTCAGGAAGAGGACACCGACGCCTTCGACACCCTGTACACGGTGCTCGAGGTGGCATCGCGGCTCGCGTCACCGCTGCTGCCGCTGGCGACCGAGGCCATCTGGCGCGGTCTCACCGGTGGCCGTTCGGTGCACCTGACCGACTGGCCGACCGCAGACGAGCTGCCGGCCGACGCCGACCTGGTCGCGGCCATGGACGAGGTGCAGGCGGTCTGCTCGGTCGCGTCGAGCGTGCGCAAGGCCAACAAGCTGCGCGTCCGCCTGCCGCTGCCCGGTCTGACCGTGGCCTCGCCGACCGCGGCCGCACTCGAGCCGTACGTCGACCTGGTCAAGGACGAGATGAACGTCAAGTCCGTCTCGCTGGCCACCGACGCCAGCGAGTACGGCCGCTACGAGATCGCGGTCAACGCACGCGCGGCGGGTCCGCGCCTGGGCAAGGACGTCCAGCGCGCGATCAAGGCCGTGAAGTCCGGCAATTGGTCGGTGGGTACCGGTGCCGACGGCGCCGAGGTCGTCATCGCCGACGGCATCGAGCTCCACGACGGCGAGTACAGCCGCAAGCTGGTGGCGGTCGAACCGGACTCCACCGCCGAGCTGCCCGGGGGCAAGGGCCTCGTCGTGCTCGACACCACGGTGACCCCCGAGCTCGAGGCCGAGGGCTGGGCCAAGGACCGCGTGCGCGAACTGCAGGATGCGCGCCGCAACCTCGACCTGGACGTCTCCGACCGCATCACGGTGCGCCTCGTCGTGCCGGCCGAGCGTCTCGAGTGGGCGCAGACGCACGCGGGCCTCGTCGCCGGTGAGGTCCTCGCCGTGGAGTTCGACGTCACGGCCGACGGTGCGCCGGGCGCCATCGAGCTCGGCGACGGCGTCACCGCCGACGTCGCGAAGGTCGGCTGACCAGCTACTTCGTAGTAGCTGTCACATTTCAGCCGCCGTCGGTGTCTCGAGGATGACCACCTCGAACACCGACGGAAGGCAGAACGATGAGCACCACCGACATTACGCAGGAAATCCAGACGGTCGCACGGACGCATGTGGTCGTGCTCGGCGCCGGCTACGCGGGGGCCATGGCGGCCAACCGGCTGCGGCGCAACCCCGCCGTGGACGTCACGGTCGTGAACCCGCAGCCGTTCTTCGTGCAGCGCATCCGGTTGCACCAGTTCATCGCACGGACCGGTGAGCCGCAGGTCGGATTCGACGACGTGCTCGGTGACGGCCTCGACGTCGTGGTCGACACCGCCACCCGGATCGACGCCGGCGCACGACGCGTACACCTCGCGTCGGGGACCCACCTCGACTACGACTACGTGATCTACGCGATCGGGAGCCGGCTCCACCTGCCGCCGATCCCGGGCGCCGCGGAACATGCGCTGTCGGCCTCGGATTGGGCTGCAGCACAACAACTCCGGGAACGCGTCGATGCGCTGGACGCCGGCGCGCCGGTGGTTGTCGTCGGCGGCGGCCTCACCGGGGTGGAGCTCGCCGGCGAACTCGCCGAACGCGGCTTCGCGGTGACGCTCGCCGGTGGCGGTGTCGTCGCCCCGTCGGTGGGTGAGCGTGGCCACCGGGCCACCCTCCGGCAACTCGAACGACTCGGCGTCGACGTCCTGGAGGATGCGCGGGTCACCGGGGTCGAGGCGTCGCGGGTGATCGTCGAGACCGGCGGGCGTGAGCTGGTGTTGTCCAGTGCGGCAACGGTGTTCGCCACCGGTTTCCAGGCCCCGGAGCTGGCTGCGGACAGTGGCCTGACCACTGACGGAATCGGCCGTCTGCAGACGGATGAGAGCCTGACGAGCGTCGACGACGCCCGGATCGTCGGCGCGGGAGACGCGGTCGCGGTCGAGGGCGTCACACTCCGGATGAGCTGCCAGGCGGCTCAGCCGCTGGGTGCACAGGCCGCCGAGGCCGTCCTCGCCCGGATCGCCGGTGACCGGCCGATCCCGGTCGACCAGGCCTTCGTCGCACAGTGCACGAGCATCGGCCGCCACGCGGCCACCCTCCAGTTCACCCGGCGGGACGACTCGCCCGCGCGAGCGGTGGTGACAGGTCGTCTCGCAGCTCTGGCCAAGGAGCTGGTGTGCCGCGGTACCGTGTGGAACATCCGACGCGAGGCCGCGCATCCCGGCGCATTCGGCTGGCTGCGCGGTCGCGAGGTGACCGCCGAGCGTGAGCCGGTTCTGCAGTGACCGGCTCGCCGACGAGAGGCAGGACCCCGGTGAACAGCAGCGACTCCCAGGCAAGCGAGAGCGACCGGCGGGCAGCGCGTTTCGACGAGTTGCGGCCGCTGCTGTTCACCGTCGCCTACGAGATCGTCGGGACGGCGACCGACTCCGACGACGTACTACAGGACAGTTACCTGCGGTGGGCGGAGGTCGACGACACCGACATCGCGGACGCCAAGGCGTATCTCGCGAAGATCGTCACGCGCCAGGCACTCAACGTGCTGAGGTCACGGTCGCGGCGACGCGAGGAGTACGTCGGACCGTGGCTGCCCGAGCCGATCCTGACCGACGAACGCGACCTCGCCGACGACGTGGTGCTCGCGGAGTCGGTGTCCACGGCGATGCTGATCGTGCTGGAGTCGCTGAGCCCGGATGAGCGCGCGGTGTTCGTCCTCCGCGAGGTGTTCGGCTTCTCCTACAACGAGGTCGGCGACATGCTCGCCAAGCCGGCCGCCACGGTGCGCCAGATCGGGCACCGCGCCCGGAACCACGTCGAGGCGCGTCGCCCCCGGTTCGACCCGGTGGATTCCGAACGTGCGGTCGCGGTGGTGGACGCGTTCCTCTCGGCCGCGCAGTCCGGTGACGTCGAGAGGTTGCTGACGATGCTGGCACCCGAGGTCGAGTTCACCGCGGACAGCGACGGAAAGGTGACCGCGGTGCGTCACCCGATCCACGGCGCGCCGGCCGTGGCGCGTCTGCTGACCGGCTTCGCCCGGCTCGGGAAGGGCATGGACTACCGCCTTGAACCGGCGGTCTTCAACAACCAGTCGGGAGTGGCGATCTACATCGAGGGCGAGTTGGCGGGCACGTTCACCCTGCACATCGTCGACGGCGTCATCGAGCAGATCTACGCCATGCGCAACCCGGACAAGCTGGCCGGCGTGGAGGAGCGGCGGACTGTCGCGCGCTGAGCGCTCAGGCGAACAGGCTCGACAGCGTCAGCTCGATCTGCGACCGGAACAACTCGGCGGGGTGCGCGAAGGTGTCCTTGCCGTACTGGCCGAAGGCCTCCAGGCTGATCGCGCCGACGAGGGCTGCCCAGAGGGTCGTCGACGCGGCCAGCACGGCGTCGGGGGCGTCGATGCCGAACTCGTCGCGGATGGCGGCCATGTCGCCGGCGACCCCGGTTGTGGGAGTGGGCAGGTCGTCGCGGATCAGGCCCTCGGCGTGTGCGGCCGCGCACTCGCGCAGGAGCAGGGCCGGGATGCGCGTGCCCGGCACCATCGTCTCCTCGCCCGGTGCGGCATAACCGGGGACGGGGCTGCCGTAGAGGAGTGCCCAGCGGGCGGGGTCGTCGAGTGCCCAGTCCCGGGCGGCCTCCGCGGCGGCGAGCACGCGTTCGCGACGGCGGCTGGGCTCGATGGCCGAGACCGCCGCGTCGATCGCGTCGCCGACGTCGTTGTAGGCCTCCACGAGCAGCATGGTGAGCAGGTCGTCGCGACTGGGGACGTACCGGTAGACGGCCGATGACACGACGCCCATCTCTCGGGCGATCGCGCGCAGCGACAGTCCGGCTGCGCCGTGGGTGGCCAGGTGCTCGCGCCCGAGTCTGCGGATCTCGTCGGTCATCATCGCGCGGTTCTCCGCGCGGCTTCGTCCGGTCGCCATGGATCGATCCTTCCACATTTCGAGAGCAGTGCTCTTGATTTCTTGCGCTTCCGGGTGCACACTCAAAACCGAGAGCGGTGCTCTCGATAATTTTCCATCCGCCACGAAAGGGTCACGACCATGACCGGTACCACCCACTACCGCGCTCCCGAGGGGTTCGACAACGTCTTCAACCGCACCGTTCGCTGGCTCGCCGACCACGGCGTCAACCTCGCCGGCGCGCAGAACCTCACCGTTCCCGGCCGCCGGACCGGCAAGCTGCAGACCGTCCCCGTCAACGTCCTGCGATTCGACGGCGGGGACTACCTCGTCTCGCCGCGCGGCAACACCCAGTGGGCCCGGAACGCACGCGCCGCCGAGACCGTCGAACTCCGGCGCGGTCGTAGTCGGACCGTGGTGGCCCTCACCGAGGTCGACGCCGACCGGCGCCCGCCGATCATCGGCGAATACCTGCGCAAGTGGGGCTGGGAGGTCGGCCGCTTCCTGCCGGAAGGGCTCGACGCCAAGCCGTCCGACGCCGACCTCGCCGCACACGCCGGATCGATCCCGGTCTTCGCGATCACATCCGCCGACTAGCGGGTTTCGTCGTCACGTCTGCTCACTAGACTCGGACGGGTGGTGCGCCCCGATTCCGACTCGACGATCGCGGACGGATCATCCGTACCCGAACGGTGGGTGACCGGCGGAGGGTCGGGCGGGGCGCCGGCCGGTGCCGATTCCGAACGCGGCGCACGCTGGGTGATGCATCTCGACATGGACGCCTTCTTCGCCTCGGTCGAACAACTCACCCGTCCGACGCTGCGCGGTCGCCCGGTGCTCGTGGGCGGTTCCGGAGGTCGGGGAGTGGTGGCCGGAGCGAGCTACGAGGCCCGGGTGTTCGGTGCCAGGTCGGCGATGCCGATGCATCAGGCCCGACGCCTCATCGGCCCGACCGGCGTCGTGGTGCCCCCTCGCGGCGCGGTCTACGGCAAGGTCAGCAAGCGGGTGTTCCGGCTTGTGCGCGAAGCGGTTCCGGTGATCGAGACGCTCTCCTTCGACGAGGCGTTCGCAGAACCGGCCGAACTCGCCGGGGCCACCGTGGCGCAGGCGCGCGAGTTCGCCGAGCAGGTGCGCGCCCGCATCCGCACCGAGTGCGGGCTCGCCGCGTCGGTCGGCTTCGGCAGCGGCAAGCAGCTCGCCAAGATCGCCTCGGGAATGGCGAAACCCGATGGCGTGATGGTGATCCCGCCGTCGGGCGAGATCGAGTTCCTGCACGGACTGCCGGTGCGCAAGCTGTGGGGGATCGGTCCGGTCTCGGGTGATCGCCTCGCACGCCTGGGAATCGACACCATCGGAGACCTCGCGCGGATGTCGACCGTCGAGGTCGCCTCGGTGCTCGGCGCCACCGTCGGACCTGCACTGCACCGGCTCGCCCAGGGCGTCGACGACCGGCCGGTCGCCGAACGCGCCTCGGCCAAACAGATCAGCGCCGAGTCGACGTTCGCCGAGGACATCGTCGACCTCGACGAACTACGCAAGGCGATCCGCAAGGCCGCCACCGACGCACATCGTCGGCTGCTCAAGGACGGACGCGGCGCGCGCACGGTGGTGCTGAAGCTCAAACGCTCCGACATGTCGATCCTCACCCGGTCGGCGACCACCGCCGCGGCCACCACCGACTTCGACGACCTCGAGCGAACGGCCCAGCGTCTGGCCCTCGACCCGCGCACCGTCGGAGCGATACGTCTTGTGGGCGTGGGGTTCTCCGGTCTCAGTGCGGTGCAGCAGTACGCGCTGTTCGACGACCTGGACGCCTCGCCGGACGAGACGACCCACCACGACACCGCTTCCGCGGGTGGCGCATCGGGATCGTCATCGGAATCCGGCGGCATCGTGGAGGTGTCGGAGACCGTCCACGATCCCACCGCCGACACCGAGTCGCCCGAAGCCGTGCGCTTCGCCCCGGGCGGCAACCCGCTGAGCCGCGCGCCGTTCGCCCCGGGCGCCGACGTGACCCACCCCGAGTTCGGTCACGGCTGGGTGCAGGGGAGTGGGCACGGCGTCGTCACCGTCCGCTTCGAGACCCGCACCACCGGCCCCGGGCGCACCCGCACCTTCGGCGTCGACGATCCCGATCTACGGCCCGCCGACCCGCTCGACAGCCTCGAGTGGGACCTTGGCGCCGACGACGAGTGAACGTCGCGGGAGCGCCAGTGCCACATCACTTCCCGGATGCGGAGAAGAACTCGGCGATCGTCTCGGGACTCGCCTTGGCGGTGAGCAGTGCGATCAGTGCCATGCGGGCCTGCGGCGCACGCAGCCACGGCGACACGATCGCGCCGGCGCGATGCAGATCGACGGCGCCCCCGCCGCCGCCGTAGGTCGCCGACACCTCGCCGTAGGGCACCCGGCTCGTCACCACGACGGTCACGCCGTGGGTGACGGCGAGCGCGACCTCGGCGGTGATGTCCGGGTGGGTGTTCCCCGAGCCCGTCGCGGCGAGCACGATGCCCGCGGCGTTCTGCGCGACCGCCGCCGCTATCAGACCGGGAGACACCCCGGGATACAGCGCGAAGAGGTCGACCCGGGCGGTCCGGCCGAGCGGGATCTCGTCGGTCAGCACCGGACGCGGCAGATCGGTGCGCACCGAGTCGAAGGCGACAGCGTCGGACGTCGACACCTTGAACAGCCCGCGCGCCGGCAGGATGCGACCGCCGGCCGCCACCAGGACGCCGCGGCCCCGATTTTCGGGATCGCCGACCGCGGCCAGTGCGGCGGCCAGGTTGCGCGGACCGTCCGCATCGGGGCGGTCGGCCGGCAACTGGGCGCCGGTGAACACGACCGGCCGCGAGTCGACACAGTAGAGATCGGCGAGGAACGCCGTCTCCTCCATCGTGTCGGTGCCGTGGGTGACCACGACTCCGGCGACCTCCGGGTCGGCGAGGGCGTCGGCGATCCCCCGCACCACCGCGAGTTGGTCGGCCACGGTCATCGCCGAACTGTCCACCGACATCAGATCGACGGTGCGGACGGCTTCCATCCCGGCGTTCCCGGCCCCGGTGTTCGAGGCTGCTGACAGCAGGTCGTCGGCGCCGAGCGCGGGCACGGCACCGTCGGTCGTGGTCTGCGCGGCGATGGTGCCGCCGGTGGTGATCAGCACGGTCGTCGACGGACCGGGCGGGGGAGAAGCGGACATGGTCGTCAAGCCTCACGGCAGGCCGCCGAACCGTCAAGCCTCGAGCGGCGCGGCGTGGAACCGGGATCATCCGCCTGCGTTTGGCATAGTGGTGTGGGTTGTCGCCGGGCCCGACCCGGCAGACCCCATCGGCGAGTCATGGGAGAGCGCCACGGCGCGCCCACGTCCACAGACATAGTGAGGGAGATCGTTGAAGTATCGGAAGTTTCTTGGCGCGACCATGATCGCGGCCGCATTGATGACCGGTGTCGCAGCCTGCGGTGGCGACGACAGCGACGCACCGCCCGCCCCGACCCTGACCAGCACCGCGGATGCCGGTGCCGGTGCCGCCGGTGGTGACACCGAGTCCGAGATCACCAACGACAGCAAGCCGCCGTCGATCGCGGCTCTCAACGAGCTCGTGGACACCGCCGTCGACCCGAAGATCCCGAGCAAGGACAAGATCGTCCTCGTCGAGGGTTCGGAGAAGGACCCGGCCATCTTCGAGGAGCTGGTCAACGCCCGCGCGGAGAACTCCGACGTCGACTGGGTCCTGGTGAACCCGGTCATCAGCGCCGGCCCGAACAAGGCCCGCGTCAAGGTTCGCATCGAGACCGCCGGCAACCCGCCGACCAACGCCGAGTCGACCATCGTCTTCGACGACGGCCGCTGGAAGCTCTCCAACCAGACCGTGTGCAACCTGCTCGGCCTCTACCAGGTCAAGAGCGCGATGTGCACCCCGGCGAGCTAGCCGGACCGTTCGGCTGACCCCGGAGAACCGGGTTGTCCTCACCGCCAGGTGACGGACAACCCGGTTTTCTGTACCAGGGGACGCGACGGGTCGGCCCCGACGAGTTCCCGCGCACCGGTGTAGGTCAGCTGACCGCCGACCGGCAGGCCGCGTGACAGGTCGATCTCGACCGTCCCGCCGCCCTCGGAACTGAAGCGGCTGATGGTGAGGGTGTCGCTGCCGCCCGGGATGGCGAAGACGGAGTTCACCGGGGTCTCCTCGGCGGAGAACTGGATGGTGAGACGGTTGCCGTCCCACGCCGACAGACGCGCGTCGATCGTCTGCGTGACCGTCGCGGCGGCTGAGATGACACGTTCGGTGCGCCATCGCGCACCCACCGCGATCGGTTCGGTCGGCAGTGCGATGGAGGTGTTCAACGCCGTCACCAGGGACTGCTCGACTGCCAGGCGCGCTTCCTGGCCCGCCTGCTCGGGCGGGGCGAGACGCAACGCGACCGGCGCGAGTCCGGGCCCGGTGGTCAGGCCGGCCTTCGTGCCCGCCATCGCCGGCAGTTGTCCGTTGAGGGACGCGTCCGGAGACGTCACGGTGCCCAGTTCGAGTTCCAGCTCCGATTTCTCGGCGCACGAGAACCGGGCGGTCATCGGGGTCTCGACGGTCTCGGCGTCCGTCGACCCCGGTGAGGCGACGTCGGAGGTCGTCACGAGCGTCACCGTCTGAGCCGACGTGGTGTCGGGAGCGGGAGCGGCCACCCGACGCTCGCCCTCACCCGGGTCGACCAGGGTGACCGTGGCCCCCGCGATCGGCACCGGCGCCGCTCCGGCCGCACGGGAGGGCGATTCGTTCGCGCAACCGGCAGCCGTCGCCGAACTGGCGCCCGGGGCGTCGTCGGACTCCGACGAGCACCCCGCGACCAGCACGGATACCGCCGCGATGACGGTGCACGAGGACACAACGGACCGGAGGAGACGACGATGCGAGGACACGGGTAGCCAGCGTATTCGACCGGTCGTGGACAATGAGGCTGTGGATGACCAACCCCTGACGGATTCCGGCAACGCGGATCCGCACGGCGCCGATTCTCCGGACGCCGACCGCGATCGAGTCCCGTCGGACGACGCGACCCCCGCACGACGCTTCTCCAAGGTGACCGCAGCGGTCCTCGGCGTCGCGCTCGTCGTCATCGGGCTGGACCTGCTGACCAAGATCATCGCCGTCGCGGCGCTCGACCCGCAGCGCCCGGTCCAGATCATCGGCGACGTCGTCACCCTGCGACTCGTACGCAACAGCGGGGCCGCCTTCTCGCTGGCCTCGGGATACACGTGGGTCCTGACGATCATCGCGCTCGTCGTCGTGGTGGTCATCGTCCGCTACAGCAGCAGGCTGAAGTCCTGGGGATGGGCGATCGGTCTGGCTCTCGTGCTCGGCGGGGCGATCGGCAACCTGATCGACCGCATCTTCCGCGCCCCGGCACCGCTCCAGGGTCACGTCGTCGACTTCGTCTCGGTCGGCTGGTGGCCGGTGTTCAACGTGGCGGATTCCGCCGTGGTCTGCGGGGCGATCCTGCTGGTGGCACTGTCGGCGCTGGGCTTCGACTACGACGGCAGCCGGACCGGTTGGGCCGCCCGCCGTGACCGGCACGCGGCCGAGCGCACCGGCCCCGAGAACGACGGCCCCGACAACAACCAGAACGGGGACACCAATGCGTGAATCGCGTGTCGTACCGGTACCCGACGGGCTCGACGGCATGCGCGTCGACGCCGGTGTCTCCCGGATGCTGGGCCTGTCGCGGACCGTCGTGGCCACCCTGGCCGAGGAGGGCGACGTCATGGTCGACGGCGTCGTCGTCGGCAAGTCACACAAGCTCGCCGCGGGTACCCTCCTGCACGTCACGCTGCCCGAGCCCGACGAGCCGCTGCGGATCGAACCGACCCCGGTGGAGGACCTCGAGGTCATCTATCACGACTCCGACATCGTCGTCGTCGACAAGCCGGTCGGCGTGGCCGCGCATCCCTCGCTCGGCTGGAGCGGTCCCACCGTCATCGGCGCGCTGGCCGCCGCCGGATTCCGCATCTCGACCTCCGGCGCGCACGAACGCCAGGGGATCGTCCACCGGCTCGACGTCGGGACCTCCGGCGTCATGGTCGTCGCCGTGTCCGAACGCGCCTACACGCTGCTGAAGCGGGCGTTCAAGCAGCGGACCGTCCACAAGGGCTACCACGCTCTCGTCCAGGGGCATCTCGACCCGCCGTCGGGCACCATCGACGCACCGATCGGCCGTCACCGGGGCAACGACTGGAAGTTCGCGGTGACCGCGAACGGCAAGCCGAGCATCACCCACTACGACACCCTCGAGATGTTCGCCGCGGCGTCGTTGATCGACGTCCACCTCGAAACCGGTCGCACACATCAGATCCGCGTCCACTTCTCGGCGCTGCACCATCCGTGCTGCGGTGATCCGACCTACGGTGCCGATCCGGTCCTGGCCAAAAAGCTCGGTCTCGAACGGCAGTGGCTGCACGCGCGGACGCTGCGTTTCGCCCACCCCGCGGACGGCCGCACGGTCGAGTTCAGCTCGGAGTACCCCGAGGACCTCCAGCACGCGCTCGACGTGCTGCGCGACTCCTGACCGACTTGCCGGATCCGGGCGGGCGAGGACGGCATTCGTTCGGTCGTCAACCGGCGACATCACCGGACAACTCGCCTAGATTGAGAGGGTGTTCGAGCCTGGAACGGTGATCGCCGGGTACCGCGTCGAGCGACTGCTCGGCAGCGGTGGAATGGGCGCTGTCTTCCTCGCCCGGCACCCCGAGCTCCCCAGGTACGACGCCCTGAAGGTGCTGAAGGACTCGGCGGGCCTGACCGACAACAACTTCCGTCGCCGCTTCCTCCGTGAGGCCGAGGTGGCGGCGACGCTGGACCACCCCAACATCGTCACCGTCTTCAACCGTGGCCGGGCAACGGTCCCCAGCGCGTCGAGGTCCGGCCAGTCGGACCTGCTCTGGATCGCGATGCAGTACGTGCCGGGTACCGACTGTGCCCGCGAACTGAACGCCATCGGACGGTTCACGCCGCCGCGGGTCGCCCACATCGTGTCGCAGGTCGCGCGCGGTATCGACCACGCCAACCGGCGCGGCCTCACACACCGCGACGTCAAACCCGGCAACATCCTCCTCGCCGAGGTCGACGAGGACTCGACGGTCGACGAGCAGCGGGTGCTGCTGACCGACTTCGGCGTCGCCAAGATCTCCGACGAGACCGAGGCCCTCACATCTGTCGGCACCGTGCTCGCGACCCTGTCCTACGCCTCACCCGAACAGCTCATGGGACGGACGCTCGACGGCCGCAGCGACCAGTACTCGCTGGCGGCGTCCACCTTCCACCTGCTCACCGGTCGCGTCCCGTTCGACGACCGGGACACCGGAGCGGTCATCGGCGCACACCTCAAGGAACCGGTGCCGCGCGCATCCGAACTCGTCCCCGGCCTGCCGCCGGCGGTCGACGCCGTGATCTCGAGGGCGATGGCGAAGACGCCCGAGGAACGGTTCGCGAACTGTCGCGAGTTCGCCGAGGCGCTGACGGTGAGTGTTCGGCCCGCGCAACCGCCGTCGGTGTCCGACGCCGAGGCCGTCACCGTGCGCGGACTCTCGCCCCGACCGGTCTCGCGGAACCATCCCGTCCCGATGCCGGCGACACGTCGCCCGGGTCCGCCCCCGGCTCCGGGACGTCCGGCGTACCGCGGTCCGTCGCCGGCCCCGCCCGGCGGAGAGGCCACCCGGCGGGCCGCACCCCGGCCGAACCCGAACCGACAGCGACAGGAGCGTCCGACGCCGTCCCGTCCGGCCACCGGCGCGGACCCCGCCGTGTGGCAGCACCCGCCGTCCGGCCCGCACCGCCAGACCAACGATCACCTCCGGGCCGCCGGGTCGGGGCCGATGGACCGGCCCCCGGGCGGTCCGCCGTTCCCGGGCGCGACGATGTCCTCCGGCGGTCCGAGCCGGTCGAATCCGAACCGCCTGCCCCTGGTGCTGGCCGGGGTCGCGGCGGTGCTGCTGATCCTGATCGTTCTCGTGTTCGTCGTGGCGTTGTAACCCCGACGTGTCGGCGTGTGCGAGGCGGACATGGTGTCACAGCCGCCCCATTCGTCACGGCCCGGAGTGCCTTCCGGTGGGTGTCGGTGCGCGCGCCTAAAGTAGACCCGGACTCGGCGACCGGCGAGTACGAAGACCGGCGAGCACAGCAACCAGCGAGCACAGAAGAGGCACCGTGACGGACTCGTTTGTTCACCTGCACAACCACACCGAGTACTCGATGCTCGATGGTGCGGCCAAGGTGTCACCGTTGTTCGCCGAGGCCAAGCGGCTGGGCATGACTGCCATCGGCATGACCGACCACGGAAACATGTTCGGTGCCAGCGAGTTCTACAACACCGCGATCAAGAACGACATCAAGCCGATCATCGGCATCGAGGCCTACATCGCGCCCGGTTCGCGGTTCGACACCAAACGTGTCCAGTGGGGTTCACGCGAGCAGAAGAGCGACGACGTCTCGGGTTCGGGTGCTTACACGCACATGACCATGGTCGCCGAGAACGCGACCGGTCTGCGCAACCTGTTCAAGCTGTCCTCGCTCGCCTCCATCGAGGGGCAGCTCGGCAAGTGGGCGCGTATGGACGCCGACCTGATCGCCGAGTACGCCGAGGGCATCATCGCGACCACCGGTTGCCCGTCGGGTGAGGTGCAGACCCGGCTTCGCCTGGGCCACGACCGCGAGGCCCTCGAGGCCGCGGCGAAGTGGCAGGAGATCTTCGGCAAGGAGAACTTCTACCTCGAGCTGATGGAGCACGGCCTCGAGATCGAGCGCCGCGTGCGCGACGGTCTCCTCGACATCGGCCGCAAACTCGGTATCAAGCCGATCGTCACCAACGACTGCCACTACGTCACCAAGGAGCATGCCGCCGCCCACGAGGCGCTGCTGTGCGTGCAGACCGGCAAGACGCTGTCCGATCCGACCCGCTTCAAGTTCGACGGCGACGGCTACTACCTGAAGTCGGCCGCGGAGATGCGCGAGCAGTGGGACTCGGTGGTGCCGGGCGCATGCGACAACACGCTCGAGATCGGCGAGCGCGTCCAGTCCTACAAGGAGGTCTTCACCCACCGCGACCGCATGCCGGTCTTCCCGGTGCCCGATGGCGAGACCCAGCAGACCTTCCTGCGCAAGGAGGTGGCGAAGGGACTCCGCGAGCGTCGTTTCGCCGGGACCGAGGTGCCGCAGGAGTACCTCGACCGGGCCAACTACGAGCTCGACGTCATCATCCAGATGGGTTTCCCGGCCTACTTCCTGGTGGTCGGAGACCTGATCCGCCACGCCCTCGAGGTCGGTATCCGCGTCGGCCCGGGCCGTGGTTCGGCGGCCGGCTCGCTGGTCGCGTGGGCGCTGGGAATCACCAACATCGACCCGATCCCGCACGGGCTGCTGTTCGAGCGATTCCTCAACCCCGAGCGCGTGTCGATGCCCGATATCGACATCGACTTCGACGATCGTCGCCGTGGCGAGATGGTGCGCTATGCGACCGACCGGTGGGGTAACGACAAGGTCGCCCAGGTCATCACCTTCGGAACGATCAAGACCAAGGCCGCCATCAAGGACTCCGCACGAGTCCAGTTCGGTCAGCCGGGTTTCGCGATCGCCGACCGCATCACCAAGGCGCTGCCGCCGCCCATCATGGCCAAGGACATCCCGGTCTGGGGCATCACGAACCCCGAGCACGAGCGCTACGGCGAGGCCACCGAGGTCCGCACGCTCATCGAGACCGACCCGGACGTCAAGAAGATCTACGACACCGCGCTCGGCCTCGAGGGCCTGATCCGCAACGCCGGTGTGCACGCCTGTGCGGTGATCATGTCGTCGGAGCCGCTGACCGACGCGATCCCGGTCTGGAAGCGCGCACAGGACGGCGCGATCATCACCGGCTGGGACTACCCGTCGTGTGAGGCCATCGGCCTGCTGAAGATGGACTTCCTGGGTCTGCGCAACCTCACCGTCATCGGTGACGCCCTGGAGAACATCAAGCTCAACCGCGGGATCGATCTGGACCTCGACGCGCTGCCGCTCGAGGACGAGAAGACCTACGAGCTGCTCGCCCGCGGCGACACGCTCGGCGTGTTCCAGCTCGACGGCGCGGCCATGCGCGAACTCCTGAAGATGATGCAGCCCACCGGGTTCGAGGACATTGTGGCCGTCCTGGCGCTGTACCGACCCGGTCCGATGGGTGTGAACGCCCACACCGACTACGCCAAGCGCAAGAACGGTCTCCAGGAGATCCGGCCGATCCACCCGGAGCTCGAGGAGCCGCTGAAGGAGATCCTCTCCGAGACCTACGGTCTGATCGTCTACCAAGAGCAGATCATGCAGATCGCGCAGAAGGTCGCCGGCTACTCGCTCGGACAAGCAGACCTGCTCCGTCGCGCGATGGGCAAGAAGAAGAAGGAGATCCTCGACGAGGCCTATGACGGCTTCGCGGAGGGCATGCGCAACAACGGTTTCTCGCAGGCGGCGATCACCGCACTGTGGGACACGGTGTTGCCGTTCGCCGGCTACGCGTTCAACAAATCGCACGCCGCGGGCTACGGTCTCGTCTCCTTCTGGACCGCCTACCTCAAGGCGAACTACCCCGCCGAGTACATGGCCGGTCTGCTCACCTCCGTCGGCGACGACAAGGACAAGGCGGCGATCTACCTCGCCGACTGCCGCAAGCTCGGCATCACCGTGCTCCCGCCGGACGTCAACGAGTCGCAGCGCAACTTCGCGGCCGTCGGCGCCGACATCCGCTTCGGTCTCGCCGCCATCCGCAACGTCGGTTCGGGCGTCGTGGGCTCGATCATCAACGCCCGCGAGGAGAAAGGGAAGTTCACCAGCTTCTCCGACTACCTCGGCAAGATCGACGTCACCGCCTGCAACAAGAAGGTGACGGAATCGCTGATCAAGGCGGGCGCCTTCGACTCCCTCGGTCATCCGCGCAAGGGCCTGTTCCTGGTGCACGCCGAGGCCGTCGAATCGGTCATCGGCACCAAGAAGGCCGAGGCGATCGGACAGTTCGACCTCTTCGGCGACGCCGGTGGGGCCGACGACTCGATGGCCGAGGTCTTCGCGGTCAAGGTCCCCGAGGAGGAGTGGGACACCAAGCACAAGCTCGCGATCGAGCGGGAGATGCTGGGTCTCTACGTCTCCGGGCATCCGCTGGCCGGCGTCGAACACGCCATCGCCGCGCACACCGACACCTCGATCACGTCGCTGCTGGAGGGCAACATCTCCGACGGTGCGCAGATCACGATCGGCGGCATCATCTCGTCGGTGACGCGCCGGGTGAACAAGAAGGGCGAGCCGTGGGCCGCGGTCACCCTCGAGGACATGGTCGGTGGTGTCGAGGTCTATTTCTTCCCCCGCGCCTACGTGGCGTACGGGATGGACATCGTGGCCGACAACATCGTGCTGATCAAGGCCCGCGTGAACCTGCGCGAGGACAGCATGATGATCAGCGCCAACGACCTCGCCGTCCCGGACCTCGAGACCGCCGGCGCGACCAAGCCGGTGGCCCTCACGCTGTCCGCCCGGCTGTGCACCCCGGATCGGGTCCAGGCGCTCAAGCAGGTGCTGACCCGGCATCCGGGCATGGCCGACGTGCACGTGACGCTCGTCAGCGACAAGCGGCAGACACAGCTCAAGCTGACCGAGTCCCTGCGGGTGGCGCCGAGTTCCGCGCTGATGGGCGACCTGAAAGCACTGCTCGGACCCAGCTGCCTGGGCTGACACCGGGGCGCCCGACACCATAGTTTCGGCCCGCCGAACATTTCTCTTCGACAGGCGCTATACTCGACGGCACGTCCAGTCACGCCCAGCCGTCGAGGGGAGTGTTCGCAGATGACCACGATGATCGGCATCAACGCGCACCGTCCGGTTCGGCGTGCGCACCGCACGGTCGAGGTCTTCGGTGTCGACTGGCCCGCTCACAAAGCCCATGCCGTTCTCGCGGGAGTCGCCACCGCCGTCGTGACCCTGCTGATCTTCGGATCGTTGCAGGCCACTGCGTGGGTGACGGCGGTGGCGGTCCTCGCGGTGTGGTGGGGTGGGCGCTACCTGCCCGGGAACGCGGCCGTCGCACCCCGGTCGAATCCGCCGGGGATCTCGTAGATCCGTCCGTCGAATCCGGCCCGGTACAGACGTCCGGTCGAGAAGCCGCGGTCGCCGCGGCCGTAGGAGAGCACGCTCGACGTCGGCAGTCCGCTCGCCAGCACGCAGTAGCGTCCGGGCGAGGTGATCCGGACGATCTCACCGGTCGCGTTGAACGGCACGACCGGCCGGTCGCGGGAATCGAGCGTCAGTCCATCCGGAGTAGACGGTGCACCCACACCGAGCAGGCTCTGCACCACCCGCGGGTTCGTCGTCGAGATGCGGCTGACGCCCGGGTTCACGAAGGTGCGCGAGACGTAGAGCCAGCGGTCGTCGCGGCTCAGGACCGCGCCGTTGGCGCTCGGCAGTGCACCCCACGCGGCGTTCACCGCGCCGCCCGGTGAGACCCGTCCGATGAGATTGCCGAAGTCGTTGGTGGCGTAGACGTTTCCGCTCGCCGCCACATCCATCCCGTTCGCTGCGGACAGTCCGGTCACCCAGGGCCGGAACGCGCGGGTGTTGACATCCAGGCGGCCGATGGACGCATGGCGCAGGGCGTCGCCGACGATGACGCGGGGGTCGGCGCCGTAACCGACCAGCAGGGTTCCGCCGGGAGTCCAGGCGAGCGCACCCGCACCGTTACCGCCGGGCACTCGCGCGATCGGGACCGCAGGCGCACCCGGCCCGTTCAACCGGAAGACGCGACCGGAGATGAGGTCGGTGGTGTAGAGCCGTCCACCGGCGTCGACCGTGAGACCTTCGAGCGCGGCGCCGGGAACGACACCGACGAGTCGGGCGGGAGCGGCTCCCGGGCACTGCGGCGCCGCGGAGGCGGGGGCGGGACCGACCGCCGTGGCGAGACCCAGCGCCATGGCCGCGGACGCCGCGCCGGCGGCGATCCGGGTGAGGCGTGAGGTACGCCGGGATCGGCGCGGAGAGGGCTGGCGAGATGTCATTGACTGCTCCCTGATCAGGTGGCGGGTCGTGCTGCCGCTGTCCATCGCCAGTCTTGCGCAGGGGCTCGGGACGACGAGCGGTTTCGCCGATATACCCACCTCTCCGGCCGCGCAACCCCGGTATGCGGGCGACAGCGGTCGCCCGTGCATACCGGCCCTGCCGACATCGATGTACCCGGGCGCCTCGAACTATCCCGCGCAGTGAGAACATGGCAGTCGTGAGTACGCACCACGTCCCTGTTCACCAGCACGGTCCGGCACTGAGCCTCGACGCCATCGAGGCGGCGTCGGAGCGAATCGCCGACGCGGTGGCGCGTACCCCGCTCGAGGCCTGCCCGCGACTGTCGGGGACGGGTGCCCAGATCTACCTCAAGCGCGAAGACCTGCAGACGGTTCGCTCCTACAAGATCCGCGGCGCGTACAACGTGATGGCCCAGCTCTCGGCCGACGAGCTGTCCCGCGGTGTGGTCGCGGCCAGCGCCGGAAACCACGCCCAGGGTGTCGCTTTTGCGTGCAAGAGCATGAAGGTGCCCGGACGGATCTACGTCCCGACCACCACCCCGAAGCAGAAGCGCGACCGGATCGCCTGGCACGGTGGCGATTTCGTCGAGCTGAAGGCCATCGGGGAAACCTACGACGCGGCTGCCGCCGCCGCTCAGGCCGATGTGATGAGCACCGGCTCCGCGTGGATCCACGCCTTCGACGACCCGCGGACCGCGGCCGGGCAGGGCACCATCGCGCGCGAGATCGTCGAGCAGCTGGGCCGCGTGCCCGACGTCGTCGTCGCACCCGTCGGTGGCGGCGGATGTCTGGCCGGCATGGCCACCTACCTCCGTGGACTCTCCGGCGACGTGACGATCATCGGCGTCGAGCCGACCGGGGCCGTCTCGTTGAGTGCGGCACTGGTCAACGGCGGGCCGGTCACCCTCGACGAGATCGATCCCTTCGTCGACGGCGCGGCCGTGAAGCGAATCGGCAGCATCGGGCACCGGGTGATGTCCGAGCTCGGTGCGAGCGTCAGCGATCACCCGATCCTCGCCGGCATCTCCGCGACCCCGGCGACGCAGATCATCCCGGACGGTCCGCTCTCGCCGACCCCCGGCACGGCGCACATCACGCACGTCGACGAGGGCGCCATCTGCTCGGCGATGCTGGAGCTCTACCAGAACGAGGGCATCATCGCCGAACCCGCCGGTGCCCTTGCGGTGGCCGCCTTGGGCAAGCTGCGGCTACCCGCCGACGCGGTCGTCGTGTGCCTGGTGTCCGGTGGCAACAACGACGTCTCCCGCTACGGCGAGATCATCGAACGCTCACTGGTGCACCGCGGTCTGAAGCACTATTTCCTGGTCGACTTCCCGCAGGAGCCGGGTGCACTGCGGCGCTTCCTCGACGAGGTCCTGGGGCCCGACGACGACATCACGCTCTTCGAGTACGTCAAACGCAACAATCGCGAGACCGGTGCCGCCCTGGTGGGCGTCGAACTCGGCAGCCCGGACGGCCTCGGCGCTCTGATGGACCGGATGGCGCGCTCGCGCCTGCACTGTGAGCGCCTCGAGCCGGGATCGCCGGCCTACGAGTACCTGACCTGAGCTACCGCAGTCCGACGATCACGTTGTGCCCGGCTGACACTCCGTCGGCCGGTTGCTCCCAGGCCAGCCGGATGTCGAGCGGCCAGGGGAGTGCCACGGGCGCATCACCGGGAACGCACACCACCGACCATTGGCCGCGGTGCATCGCGAACCAGCCTGCCGCCTCGTCGAATTCGGCGTCGACGGAGGCGAATGCCGGATCATGCAGGGCTGCTTCGGCTTTCCGGAGTGCGATCACAGACCGGTAGAACTCGAGCACGCGGGCGTGGTCGGGCCGGGTCGGCTCCGACCAGTCCAGCTTCGACCGCTCGAAGGTCTCCGGGTCCTGTGGGTCGGGCACATCGTCGCTGTCCCAGCCGTGTTCGGCGAACTCCGACTTCCGGCCCTCCGCGGTCGCCCGGCCCAGTTCCGGTTCGGGGTGGGAGGTGAAGAACTGGAACGGGGTGGCCGCGGCCCATTCCTCACCCATGAAGAGCATCGGCGTGAAGGGGGACAACAGGACCAGGGCGGCCTTGATCGCGAGCTGCCCGCCGTCCAGGTAAGCGCTCGGCCGGTCGCCGATCGCCCGGTTGCCTACTTGATCGTGGGTGCAGGTATAGGCCAGCAACGACGACGCGGGCACCCGATCGGTCGGGATCGGCCGGCCGTGGCAGCGGCGTCGGAACGACGAGTAGGTGCCGTCGTGGAAGAAGCCTCCGGTCAGGACCTTTGCGAGACAGTCGAAACCGCCGAAGTCTGCGTAGTAGCCCTGTCGCTCACCGGAGACGAGGGCGTGGACGGCGTGATGGATGTCGTCGTCCCACTGGGCGGCCAGACCGAGACCGCCGGCCGATCGCGGGAGGAACATCCGTGGATCGTTGAGATCGCTCTCCGCGATCAGCGACAGCGGACGCCCGAGTTCGGCCGACAACGCGTCCGTCGCGGCGGCCAGTTCCTCGAGGAGGTGGACCGCACGATGGTCGGTGAGCGCGTGGACGGCGTCGAGTCGTAGTCCGTCGACGTGGAATTCGGTGAACCAGCGCAGCGCGGTGCCGGCGATGAAGGCGCGAACCTCGTCGGAGTCGGGTCCGGACAGGTTGACCGACGATCCCCACGACGTCGTGCCCTCGCTGAGATACGGCCCGAAGTCCGGCAGATAGTTGCCCGACGGCCCCAGGTGGTTGTAGACGACGTCGAGGACGACACCGAGTCCCTTGGCGTGACAGGCGTCGACGAAACGGGCGAGTGCCGCCGGGCCGCCGTAGGTTTCCTGCACGGCGTACCAGCCGACCCCGTCGTAACCCCAGTTGTGGGTGCCGTTGAAGGCGTTCACCGGCATCAGTTCGACGAGATCGACGCCGAGTTCGACGAGGTGGTCGAGCCTTTCGATCGCGGAGTCGAGAGTGCCTGCCGGGGTGAAGGTCCCGAGGTGGAGTTCGTAGATCACCGCGCCGTGCACATCGCGGCCGGCCCAGCCGGCGTCGCTCCACGACGACGCGTCGACGGTGAACAGCGCCGACATCTCGTGGACGCCTTCGGGTTGACGGACCGAGCGCGGATCGGGACGCACCGGCCCGCCGTCGATCGAGAACCCGTAGCGGAGGTCCGGGCCGGTCTCGATCGCGGAGTCCGCGGGGACCCGCCACCACCCTCCCGCGTCGGCGGACATCGGTACCGATCGGGTGGGGGAGCCGGGACCTCCGGATCGGACGACGAGGTCCACCCTGTCCGCCTCTGGGGCCCACACTCGTATCTCGTTCACCGAGGTCGGCGGTTGAAACGGAGCTGCATTGGAACGAAGTGGGGGGTTCTGTTCCCGTTGGTCGGCCGACCAAGTTGTGGTGCTCTGGTCGGTCGCGGACATCGTCGGGGAATTGCTCACATCATGCAAGGTATGTCGGGGTCACCGAAGTCGCACCGCGCGATACTGTGAGGCCGCACACACTCGAAGATGAGAGTGGGGTATATTACGGCGACGCTCATGCCCATGGGGGCACCTCGAGCAGATCAGCCTAGCGGTTCGGGAGTTTGAGACAACACCGACGCACGGCGACCTGACGGCCGGTGAACGGGTAAGCCGAGACGCAAGGGTAGGGATTGAGCACAGACGCAGTCACCTCGGATGACGAGGAGGTCGGTCGGAAGAGACCGGGTGCGGTTCGGTCGTGGTTCGACAAACATGTCGTCGCGTCCTTCGACACCTTCGGACGCCAGCTGGGCATGTTCGTCGAGGTGTTCCGTACGCTCTTCGTCGACCTCTTCAAGCGGCGTTTCCCGTTCGGGGAGTTCATCCGCCAGTGCGCTTTCATGGCGAGCACCTCGGTGTTCCCGACCCTGCTCGTCGCCATCCCGATCGGCGTCATCGTGTCGATCCAGGTGTCCAACATCGCCGGCCAGGTCGGCGCGACGTCGTTCTCCGGCGCGGCCACCGGCCTCGGCGTCATCCGTCAGGGTGCGCCCCTGGTCACCTCGCTGCTCCTCGCGGGCGCGGTCGGTTCGGCCATCGCGGCCGACCTCGGTTCCCGCACCATCCGCGACGAGATCGACGCCATGAAGGTGATGGGCGTCAACCCCATCGAGCGTCTGATCTCGCCGCGTCTGCTCGCCACGATGGTGGTCAGTTTCCTGCTCTGCGGCTTCGTCTGCTTCGTCGGCTTCATCACCGGTTACGTCTTCAACGTGTACTTCCAGGGCGGTACGCCAGGCAGTTACACGGGCACCTTTGCGTCCTTTGCGACGACCGCGGACCTGATGTTCGCGTTGGCCAAGGCCGTCATATTCGGCGCGATCGTGGCGATCGTCGCCTGCGATCGCGGCCTCTCGACAAAGGGTGGTCCCGCCGGCGTCGCCAACTCGGTGAACGCCGCGGTGGTCAACTCCGTCCTGCTCCTGTTCACCGTGAACGTGATCCTCACGCAGCTGTTCGCGATCCTCTTCCCGGCGAAGGTGGTGTGAGATGACCGCGTCACGGTATGTGCCACCCGCGCTGAAACCCCTGGAGGCCGCCAAGGCCGTCTATCGCGGTCCGCGCGACGCCCTCGCGGCGATGGGGCATCTCATCACCTTCCTCGTCCGCTCGATCGGCGCGGTCCCGCTGGCCTTCCGGCACTACAGCAAAGAAGTCTGGCGCCTGCTCGCCGACGTCGCGTGGGGCAACGGCGCGATCGTCGTGGGCGGCGGCACGGTCGGCGTCATGGTGATCCTCGGGATCATGGGCGGTGCGACCGTCGGCATCGAGGGTTACACCGCGCTGAACCTGCTCGGCATGTCGCCGGTGACCGGTGGTCTGTCGGCGTTCGCGACGACGCGTGAGATCGCCCCGCTGCTCGCGGCGACGGCGTTCACCGCGCAATCGGGTTGCCGCTTCACGGCCCAGCTCGGTTCGATGCGCATCGCCGAGGAGATCGACGCCCTCGAGGCGATCGCCATCCGGCCGCTGCCGTACCTGGTCACCACCCGCATGCTGGCCGCGGTCATCGCGATCGTCCCGCTGTACTCGGTGTCGCTGGCCGCCAACTACCTTGCGTGCCAGTTCATGTTCATGCTCCAGAGCGGCCAGGGCGAGGGCACCTACCTCTACTACTTCAACCAGTTCATCGTGTCCTGGGACATGGTGTTCTCGTTCATCAAGGTGATCGTCTTCGTGCTGCTGACGACGTTCATCCAGTGCTACTACGGATACTTCGCCGCTGGGGGACCCGAAGGTGTGGGAATTGCTGCCGGACATGCCATCCGGCTCGCGATCATCGTGATCGTGTTCGCGAACCTGGTCATGACACTCGTGTTCTGGGGCACCTCGCCCGGAATCAAGATCTCGGGCTGAGGGAGCGCCGGTGAACATCGCAACCGACGGGCGTAACCCCTCGCTGATGCAATTCGTGCTGCGCGGCATCGCCTTCCTGCTGGTGCTGCTGGTGATCTTCGTGCTGCTGTTCATGCGGTACCAGGGAACCTTCAGCAAAACGGTGGGTGTGACCGCCGACCTCGTCGACATCGGTGACGGTCTGACGTCGGGCGCCGACGTCCGGTACAACGGCCTCATCGTCGGCTCGGTGAAGTCCATCTCGGTCGGCGATTCCGGCGACCGGGTCGACGCCGCGAAGGTGATCAAGAAGGTCGAGATCGACATCGTGCCCGCGCAGGCCGAGGGCATCCCGGCGTCGGTGACCGCACGGACCGTGCCGTCGAACCTCTTCGGCGTCAACTCCGTCGAACTCGTCCGACCCGCCGAGCCGGGTACCGAACGACTGTCGTCGGGTGACTCCATCCCCGCCGACACGTCGCTCGAGACGATCAAGCTGCAGGACGCGCAGAACGAGTTGAATGCCATCCTCGACGCGGTGCCGCCGGAGGAACTCGCCCAGGTACTCGGCGTCGTCGCCGACGCCCTCAAGGGCGGCGGATCGGTGTTCGGCTCGTTCGTCGGCGTGCTGCGGACCTACTTCGACGCGATCAACGCACAGTTCCCGCCGGGTGCACCCCCGGGATTCGACAACTTCGACGCCGCGATCAGCGGTCTCGCGGAGTCCTCGCCGGAACTGCTCGACGCCCTGGGGCGCAGCGTGATCCCGGCGGTGACCATCGCCGAGAAGCAGCGTGACCTCGCGGCGCTGCTGTCCGGCAACCAGGGACTGCTCGACCAGCTACAGCTGATGTTCGCCCGCAACGGCAACGGCGGTCAGCGACTCGTCACCGACCTGAACCGCATGCTCGGCGCCACCGTGCTCGAACCGAACTCGTTGCCGCAGGCGGTCATCGCGCTGAACAACCTGGCGGCTCGGGTGCTCACGGTCTTCACCGGGACGAACGGACACGTCCAGCTCAACATCGGCGTCAGCTTCGGTGCCTTCGTCCGCTACACGCGTCAGAACTGTCCGGTGTACAACGGCGGCCCGTACGGCACGCTGCGCGGGCCGGGTTGCGTGGGGCCGGGAACCGGTACCGGACCGACGATGTCGGGTCCGCTGCGGATCTATCCGTCCGACGGCATGCGCAAGAACCGTCCGGTGGGCATGGTGACCACCGACGCCGACAACAAGACCCTCGGCGCAGTGCTGCGCCGGGCGCCGTCGGCCGCCGACACGATCATGCTCGGACCGCTGGTCCAGTCCATCGACGCACGTGACGCTGCCACTGATCAGGGAGGGGGACGATGAGCGCGGCCTCGGATTCGATCCGCAAACCGTTGATCGGCTTCACGATCTTCGGTCTCGTCGCGTTGCTCGTGACGTATGTGATCTTCTCGACCCTAGAACGATCGGTGTCGGGATCGACCAACAACTACACGACGTTCTTCACCGACGCCTCGGGACTCGCCGCCGGCGACGACGTCCGCATGGCGGGCGTCCGCGTCGGGCGCGTCGACAAGATCGAACTCGACAACGGGCGCGCCCGAGTCGAATTCGAGGTGCAGAACGACCAACAGGTCTACACCAACACGCGCGGTGCGATCCGCTATCAGAACCTCATCGGTCAGCGGTATCTCAATCTGACCCTGGTCGAGGGCCGCGACAGCAAGCCGCTGGCGCCCGGGTCGACGCTGGAGTTGCCGTCCGAGGACTCCTTCGACGTCACCAAGCTCCTCGCCGGATTCCAGCCGGTGTTCGAGACCCTCGACGCCGAGCAGGTCAACGCATTGTCGCAGGGTCTCCTCGAGGCTTTCCAGGGCAATTCGGTCTCGTTGAGCTACACCGTCGCCGAGGTGGGCCGGCTGGCCGAGGACACCGCCAACCGCGACATCGTGATCGGCGCGATCATCAACAACCTGAGCACCGTCATGCGTGACCTGTCCCGTCAGGGCGGTCAGCTCGGCACCGTGATCGAGTCGATGTCCGATCTGATCGCGAACCTCAACTCGAACTCGGCGGCGTTCGGCAGCGCGGTCTCCGACATCGGCCGCACGGCAGACGGTTTCGCCGACGTCCTGAGCCGCAGCCGGGGCAGCCTCGCCGCCGCCGCGACCAACGGGCGGATTGCCACCAGGACGCTCATCGAGAACGGCTCCAAGCTCGACCGGATGGCCGTCGACGCGCCGATCTTCCTCGGCCACTTCCCGCTGGTACTCGGAGAGGGTGCATACCTGAACATCTATGCCTGCGACCTCGACGTCGCGATCGGTGATGTCCTGCTGCCGCCGGGGATCTTCAACAAGATCGGTGGCACTAATCATTCGGTGGTGTGCCGATGAGCTGGTTCCGCAAGAAGTTCCGCAGCAACACCCGCGTCTGGTACGGCGTGATCGGGGCGGTCGTCATCGTCGCACTTCTGCTGGGCGTGACGGCGCTGGCCGGTGCGCATCTCGGGAAGAAGACGCTCACCGCCGACTTCGCCCAGGCCGGCGGAATCCGGCCGGGGGACAAGGTGCGCGTCGCCGGCATCGACGTCGGGGAGGTCACCGAAACCGAACTCGCCGGCCAGCACGTCGCGCTCACCATGAAGGTCGACACCGACGTCAAGGTGACGAAGAACGGCATGGCCGAGATCAAGATGTCGACGCTGCTCGGTCAGCGCTACGTCGATGTGTCGCTGGGCGATTCGCCCGAGGAAGCACCCGACGGCCACATCGAGCGGACCGCGGTGCCCTACGACCTGAACCGCACCATCGAAGCGGGTGCACCGATCCTGACCGGTATCGACGACCAGACCCTCTCGCAGAGCATCCGCACACTCAATCGTCAGCTCGCCGGTGTCCCCGCGATCACCGAGCCGACGTTCGAGGCCCTGACGCAGATGTCGGAGGTCATCACCAACCGCAAGGACCAGATCAATCAATTGATCGCCGACACCAAGACGATCACGAACATCGTCAACGACAACCAGGCGCAACTGGCGGTGATCGTCGGCCAGGGACGCGACCTGACCCAGAAGATCGTGGCCCGTGAGGAACTGGTGACACGCCTGCTCGACGGCATCGCCGAACTCACCGAACAGGCCAGTGCGGTGGCAGGGGAGAACGCCAACCAGTTCGCCCCGATCATGGCGAACCTCAACACCATCACGCAGGGGCTGGAGAAGAACCGCAACAACCTGCGCAAGCTACTGGAAATCCTCCCCGTGACGGCTCGTCTGACCAACAACGTCATCGGCGACGGCCCCTACGCGAACAGTTACCTGCCCTGGGGCATCTTCCCCGACAACTGGCTGTGCCTCGCCCGGGTGGTGGACGGATGCTGAATCCGCAGAAGCTGCGTCGTTCGACGCTCCTCGTGTGCATCTCCCTGCTCGGCATCGTGGGACTCTCGGGGTGTTCGATGATCCCGGGCAGCTGGAAGGCCGCCTTCGGGCAGGCGATCGAGGTCACCGCCTACTTCGACAACGTCGCCGGCCTCTACGTCAGCAACGACGTCGCGGTCCTCGGCATGCCGGTCGGTCAGGTGACCGCCGTTGAGCCGCAGGGCGACCGGGTCAAGGTCACCGTGACCATCGACAACGATGTGCCGGTGCCTGCCGACGCGACGGCGGCCATCGTCAACACCTCCATCGTGACCACGCGCCATGTCGAGCTGACCCCGGCCTACGAGGGCGGACCCAAGCTCGAGGACGGCTCGGTGCTCAAGGAGACGAAGGCCCCGGTCTCGGTCGGTGAACTGTTCGACGCCATCGACGGTCTCGTCGTGGGCCTGAAGGGGGAGGGCCCGGGTCCGGGACCTCTCGCGGACATGATCGACATCACCTCGGGCATCGCCACGGGCAACGGCGAGGAGATCCGTGCCGCCCTCGATCAGCTCGGCCAGGCGTCGAACGTGATCTCGGGCAACAGCGACGCGCTCGTCGACATCATCGAGACCATCGAGGGACTCACCACCACGCTGGTGAAGAACTACCCGAAGATGACGGCCTTCTCGAAGTCGGTCAACGAGGTGTCCCAGCTGCTCGGCGCGCAGTCGCCCGGTCTCGTGGCGACCATGCGCAACCTGAACCAGAGCCTGCAGAACACGACGGCGTTCCTGCAGAACAACACCAACACGATCTCGGTCTCCTTCGACCGCCTCGCCGCGCTGACCGCCAACCTGAGCGACTACTCGCGGCAGGTTGTGGAGACCATCGACGTCGGTCCGCTGCTGTTCCAGAACCTGAGCAATTCGATCTCCGCCGAGCAGGGCGCCTGGCGTGCACAGGTGCTGCTCGACAAGTCGCTCCTCGACAACGAGTTGCTCGCCGAGTTCTGCGACGCGATCAACCTGCAGAAGGACGGCTGTCGCACCGGCAAGCTGAAGGACTTCGGTCCGGACATGGGCATCTACTCCGCGATGCTGGAGCTGACGAAATGAGAGCGGTGACAAGCGCTTCCCTGGGTCGCACGGTCGCTGAACGGACACGTGGCCGTTCCCGCATGCGACGCGGCGCGGTGACGGCGGTGCTGCTCAGCGCTCTGATGGGGCTCACCGGCTGTGGCCTGTTGCCCGGCCTCACCGTCGAGCAGATCCCGCTGCCGGCCCCCGGTGGCATCGGTGACTCCATCCGGCTGACGGCGAATTTCGACAACGCCCTGAATCTGCCGACACGCGCCAAGGTGAAGCTCAACGGCACCGACGTGGGGCAGGTCGACACCATTGTCGCCAAGGACTACTCGGCGATCGTCACCATGGACGTCAGCAAGAAGACCGAACTGCCCGTGGGCACGGGTGCCGAACTCCGGCAGGCGACTCCGCTGGGCGACGTGTTCGTGGCGTTGCTGCCGCCGCCCACTGCCACGAAGGGCTTCATGGTCGATGGAGACACCCTGACCGGTCCCACCTCCGCGGCGTCGACCGTCGAGGATCTGCTCATCAGCATGAGCGGCGTGGTCGACAGCGGATCGCTGAACTCGCTCACGGTCATCCTCACCGAACTGAGCGCGGCCGTCGCGACCAATCCGACGGACCTCAACGGTGCGATCCGCGGTCTGACGACCGGCATCCGCAAACTCAATCAGAGTTCGGCGCAGGTCGACAGGTCGCTGGAGAACACCCGAATCCTGACCGGTCAGCTGGCGGACGGCCGAGCACAGATCATGGCCTCGATCAACAAACTGGGCCCCGCGCTTCAGTCGCTGAACGGCCAGATCGGCTCCATCCTGACCTCGCTGGACAAGGCCCAGCAGGTGACCGCGGCAACCAACGACTTCCTGCGCACCGATCAGGACAACCTCGTGGAGATGCTCGGGCATCTGTCGACGGTGCTGGCCGGTCTGCGGCAGGCCGCCGGCCCGCTTGGGTCGCTGGCCGACAACCTGCACACGTTGACCCCCAAGTGGATCAAGTCCACGCCGGGTAGCGCGGCTGCGGTGTCGGCAAAGGTGTACTGGCTGAACCCGGGCGTCGGGTTCGACTCGGCGAGCAGGCTTCCCGAGCTCGAGGACGTCGATTCGGGCTCGGCAGCGCTCCAGCAGACGCTCACGCGGCTGCTCGCCCGACTCACCGGAACCAAGGGGTGCTGCGGATGAGCGGCGTATTCGGTTTCCTCCGCAAGCATTCCGTACTCGCCGGCAACATCGGGCTCGTCCTGGTCATGGTCGTCGGGCTCGGCTACCTGTCGCTCGGCACGTTGCGGTGGGAGCCGTTGGCGGGCAAGTACAAGCTGACCATCGAGTTCCCGATCTCCGGCGGCCTGCAGGAGACCTCGGGGGTCACCCTTCGCGGGGCGCGTATCGGCGAGGTCGACACCATTCGCGTGGAGCCGGATTCGGTGACGGTGAAGGTCTCGGTCGACGACCGGTACAAGATCAACCGCAACACCCAGGTCTCCGCGCTGGGGTTGTCGGCGGCCGGCGAGCAGTACGTCGACTTCCAACCGACCACCACCGACGGCCCGTACCTCGAAGACGGTGACGTGATCGAGGCCGGGCAGACCAAGGTCACCGTGCCGTTCTCCGATCTCCTCGAGTCCTCGCTGGAACTCATCCAGCAGATCGATCCGGCGCAACTGCGCTCGGCCGTGGACAACCTGAAGATCGCGCTGTACTCCGAGGACGGCTCCAACGATCTCGAGGTGCTGTTCGACTCGGGCGGAACGATCTTCGCCCGGCTCTACACCGCATTGCCCGAGACGACGAAGCTGATCCAGAATGCGGGCACCATCTTCAAGACGACCGCCGACATCCAGCCCGACTTCGGGACCACGGTGTCGGGGCTGAGCGACCTGATCAACGCCGCCGCGGCCTCCGACAAGGAGCTGCGCACGCTGCTCGACCGCGGCCCGTCGCAGATGACCAGCCTCGCCGGTTCGATCAACCAGCTGACCGACCCGGTGACCGACGTGATGAAGCAGTTCCTCGACATCGCCGAGCAGGGCGCGCTGCGTGCACCGGCCCTCGCGACGCTGATGCCATCGATCCGGGATGCGAGCATCAAGAGCCTCACCATGTTCCACGACGGCGCGTGGTGGACGTTCGGTTCGGTGTATCCGCGACCGAGCTGCAACTACCCGGTCACCCCGCGTCGGCCGACCCAAGTCCTCGAGCTGACCATCCCGACCAATCTGTACTGTGTGACCGAGGATCCGAACCAGCAGATCCGTGGTTCGGCCAACGCACCACGACCGCCGGGCGACGACACCGCAGGGCCCCCACCGGGTTACGACCCGAACGCCCGCACGGTGCCGCTCGACAAATGACGACCAGACAAGTTGCGTGACCTGTAGATGACAGACCCTGAGAAGCCAGATCACGAGAAGCACGTGTCCGACGAGGAGACCAGCACCGAGAAGGTCGGCACCGAGAAACCCGTTGCGGATGCCACTGCCACTCCGCGCGGAAAGTCGGCGCGTCGCAGCGGTTCCGGTCCTGTGGGGCCCGAGCCTGCGACCGCGCCCGAGCCGCAGCCCGCGACCGGTAAGGAGTTCTCGCTGACGGTCACCGCGAGCGGGATCAAGCGCGCACTCGGTGCGTTCCTGGTCATCGCCCTGATCGCGGCTGTCGGGTTCCTCGGCTGGCGGACGTACACCTTGCAGAGCGAGGCGACCGCCTTCGCCGACGCCAAGACCGCCTCGGCGGATTTCGTCACCAAGCTGGTGACGACCCTCAACGCCGACAATGCGGGCAACTCCAAGGAACTGCTCGGTCCGCTGTCGACCGGGGAGCTGCGCAAGCGTCTCGAGCAGGAGCGCGCCGACACCGAGCAGAATGTCGAGGCCCTCAAGATCGAGGTGTCCTCGAAGATCAGTGTCGTCGCGGTCGAGACGGTGGAGACCGACTCCGCCAAGACGGTCGTGATGGCCGAGGTGACCGGCCGAAGCGTCAAACTACCCACCGGCGGAACCAGTCTCATGGTGTTCCGGCTCGACCTGGACAAGGAGGACGGCAAGTGGCTGGTCTCCAAGGTCGACGGCCCGCCCGGTAGCCCCAGCGGTCAGATCGACCCGTCGCAGTCGTTGCCGGGTGCCGGTGGCGCACCCGCGCCGCAGCCGAGCCCCGCACCCGCGCCGGCAGGCTAGTCGGCCGCTTCGCCTATCGGCGCCGCGACCCCCTGCTCCCTGAGCCTGGATCCGTGGAGGGGTGTGGGGTGTCGGTGATATAAAAATGCCCTCTGAGCTGGGATGATTGGTGGTGTTGAGACACTAAACATCCCAGCTCAGAAGGCACTTTCAGTGAAAGTATCACACAGCTTCTCGGCCACGTCGGCACTCTTTGACGATGACAATCTGGTGTCGCATGCCGGGTTGGTGCCGGTGATGGAATTGGCTCACTCGACCGGGGTGGCCGCATTGCTGGCCGAACGGGTCGATCTGGGCACCACCCGGGTCGCTTCCGCCGGAGCCAACCTGGAAGCGAAACTGCTGACCGTGATCGCCGGGTTATGTTGCGGCGCTGACAGTATCGACGACCTCGACATCGTCCGGGCCGGTGGGCACACCCGCCTGTTCGACCGCGTATACGCCCCGGCCACGATCGGACAAACCCTGCGGGAGTTCACCCCCGGGCACACCCGACAACTCAACGCCGTGATGACGCGCTCGCTGCCGGCGATGTGTGCCCGGGCAGGATTGTTACCCACCGACGGTGCCCGCGTGTTCCTCGATATCGATTCCCTGCTGCGCCCGGTCTATGGCTACCAGAAGACCGGCGCCTCCTACGGACACGCCAAGATCGCCGGACGTGAACTGCTGCGTCGGGGCCTCTCACCGCTGATCGCCACCCTCAGTGCACCCGAGCACCCACCGGTGATCGCCAACGCCTGGCTGCGCGCCGGGCGCGCCGCCTCCGGCGCCGGAGCAGCAACGATGCTCGCCGAAACCATCGCCACCGCCCGCCGCGCCGGAGCCGCCGGTGAGATCACCGTGCGCGCGGATGCCGCCTACGGGTCGGCCGAGGTGATGGCTACCTGCCAACGCCTGGGCGCCACGTTCTCGCTGGTCCTGCGGACCAACACCGCGATCACCCGCGCAATCACCGCCATCGGCGACGACGCCTGGACACCGGTGTCCTATCCCGGGGCGGTCACCGACCCCGACACCGGCGAGTTGATCTCTGATGCCGAAGTCGCCGAAACCACCTACACGGTCAAACCACTCTCACCGCACCCGATCACCGCCCGACTCATCGTGCGGCGAGTCAAAGCCCATCACCCCGCCGACACCGACACCCTGATGCCGGCCTGGCGGTATCACTCGTTTTTCACCAACACCACCGACGACACCGTTACCGCCGACATCAACCACCGCGGCCACGCCGTCATCGAGACCGTGTTCGCCGACCTCATCGACGGACCGCTGGCGCATCTTCCCTCCGGCGTTTTCGGCGCCAACGCCGCCTGGCTGGCCCTGACCGCCATCAGCCACAACCTCATGCGCACCCTCGCCGCGCTCAGCGCGGCCCCCAGACTACGAGCCGCGCGCGGAGCGACGCTGCGCCGCACGCTCATCGCCGTGCCCGCCCGACTGGCCCGACCAGCACGAACACCCATCCTGCACCTGCCCCGACACTGGCCATCCCAACACGCATTCACCACCCTGTGGGCCGCGGTGAACACCACCTGACCCAACACCCCAACACGCCCACCCACGACCAGGAAACCCAGTGAAAAAGCTGACGCAAGATCAGCGAATACCCGACGCCCACAACACGATCAACCACTCACGCACACCCCACCACCACTCACCCACACCCCTCCACGGATCCAGGCTGAGGTGCGAAGACGTAAGCGACGAGCCACGACGGGCCGGTGAGCCGAATGCATCGGCCGTCCAACGACCTTCAGTGGTCCGAGACGAGTATCGCCACCGGATGGTCGGCGCGCACGGTGTGCAGATCGACCGTCGAGTCGTAGACCGCGCCGCTCCGGACATCACGCCAGCGAGCGCCGCGCGGCAGCCCGATGACGGTGTCGGCCGCCGATTCGGGTTTGAGGCTGTGGGTGAACCGCGCGGCGATCACGACGACCTCGGGTGCGTCGTCGGAGCCGCGGCCGAAGGCGATGGCGTGATCGGAGGCCGGACCGTCGACCGGCAGGCGGTGGTACGTGCTCGATGCACCGAATGCCTCCGGGTGCCCGGCGCGGACACCGAGCGCGGTACGCACGAGTTCGGCCTTCGGATGTTCCAGGGACCGAGCGAAATCCACCGGCCGTCGGTTGTCCGGGTCGACGAGTGAGTCGTCCCACCATTCGGTGCCCTGATAGATGTCGGGGACGCCGGGTCCGAGGAGTGCGATCGCCTTGCGGGCGAAGGTCTCCTGCCGCCAGGCGGAGGAGGTCCGGGCGACCAGATCGCTGACCGCGGTCGCGATCGGATCGGTGGTCACCTGGTGGATCCAGCGCTCGATCGCCGTTTCGAAGTCCTCGTCGATCTCGGTCCACGTGGTGCGGAGTCCGGCCTCACGCGAGGCCTTGCGGGCGTACTCGACGAGGCGCGCACGCAACTCATCCGTGACCTCGCCATCGGCCGGCCAGACACCGAAGATGTTCTGCAGCAGGAAGTAGCACGTCAGGTTGTCCGGGATCTCGGTCCCCAGCCAGACGCGTTCGATGACCAGCGACCATCGTTCGGGCACCTGCGAGAGGAGTGCGATCCGGGCGCGGACGTCCTCGCCCCGCTTGGTGTCGTGCGTCGACGTCGCGGTCATCGCCAGCGGCCAGCGACGGGCGCGTTGGGCGTTGTGATCGTGGAATTCGTTGAGCGACACCGCCGGATTCGCCGGATCGCCGCCCACCTCCTGAGCCGACACCAACCGCGCGGTGCGGTAGAAGAGGCTGTCCTCGACGCTCTTCGCCGTCACCGCGCCACAGGTCTGCGCCAGGCGTGAGGTCGCGGCACCGGGACTCCGGGTGGCGCGCATGATGGCATCGAGTGCTCGTGTCAGCGAGGGGTTCGCGGCGGCGATCCGTACGGCGGTCGTTTCCAGGCGCGGCCGCAGGGACGGATAGTCGGCGCGGTACACCCCGAGGGCGGCGATGAGTTCGGCGCAGGCGTCGGCGATGGATTCGGAGTCGGCGGCCGGGTCGGAATGGGTGATCGTCCGGACGAGTCGTCGCAGTTCGGTGGGGAAGGACTCGCGCAGCGTCGTCAGCTTGCGCTGGTGCTCCACCGACGCGAACCACTGCGCGTCGCCGGTGTCGCCGGTGAGGTGCTCGTTGAGTTCGGTGAGTTGCACGACGCCCGACGGTGCGACGAACAGCCCGTCGATGATCCGCATCTGGTCGTAGCCGGTGGTGCCCTCGACGGGCAGCGTCGGTTCGAGGGGCTCGTCCGGGGCGAGGATCTTCTCGATGTAGATCAGCCGGTCGTCGCCGACGTCGTGGCGGAGATTGCGGAGGTACTGCTGGGGGTCCCAGAGTCCGTCCGGATGATCGACGCGCACGCCGTCGATGAGGTCCTCGGCGATGAGCTCCCGCAGCCACCCGTGGGTGGCGTCGTAGACCGCGGGGTCCTCCTGCCGGAGGCCGGCGAGTTCGTTGACGGTGAAGAACCGGCGGTACCCGATCAGCCCGCTGTTCCACGGCACGAGCTTGTAGTGCTGGCGCGCATGGACTTCCGCGGCGGTCCCGTCCGCGGTCCCGGGGGCGATCGGGAAGGCGTGGTCGTAGTACCGCAGGTTGCCCTGCTCGTCGATCTCGAGCGGACTCAGGTCGCCGTCGGCGGCGACGACCGGCAGCGCGATCTTCCCGTCGGCGCCGTTGTCGTCGCTGAGGTCGACGTCGAAGTACGAGGCGTATTGCGACCGGTGGCCGTGACGGAGCAGGTCGGCGAACCACGGGTTGGCGAGCGCATCCGCCACACCGGTGTGGTTGGGGACGATGTCGATGATGATGCCGAGCCCGCGATCGGTTGCCGCGCGGCGGAGTTCACGCAGACCGTCGATGCCCCCGAGGACATCGGACACGGCGGGCGGCGGAAGCCAGTCGTAGCCGTGGGTGGACCCGGCCGCGGCCGTGCCGATGGGGGACAGGTAGACGTGACTGACCCCCAGGTCGACGAGGTGATCCAGCGTCGCGGTGACATCGGCGAACCCGAAGTCGCCGTTGAGTTGGAACCTGTAGGTGGCCCGCGGTGTCGGTCGTGTGCTCATCGAGGCGGTGCCCAAGGTCAGGACGTCTTCCGCAGGACGAGCACGGACCGGCCGCCGACCGTCACCGAATCTCGGCAGGCGGCGGTCAGATCCGAGTCGCCGGTCGGATGGGTGGTGTCGAGTTCACCGACCCACTCGAGGCCGTATTGTTCCGGCGGTAGATGGAAGTCGATGGGTTCGTAGTGGGCGTTGAAGCAGATGAAGAACGAGTCGTCGACGACCCATTCACCCCGTTCGTCCTTCTCGCCGAGCCCCTTTCCGTTCAGGAACACCGCGAGACTCTTGCCGAAGCCGCTGTCCCAGTCCGCGGACGTCATCTCCACACCGGCGGGTGTGAGCCACGCGATGTCGAGGGACTGATCGCCCCACCGGATCGGCTTGCCGCCGAAGAAGCGTCGACGGCGGAACACCGGATGCGCGGTCCGCAGCGCGATGGCCTTGCGGGTGAACTCCAGCAGATCGGCGTTCTCCTCGGCGAGAGACCAGTCCACCCAGGACAATTCGGAGTCCTGGCAGTACACGTTGTTGTTGCCCTGCTGGGTGCGGCCGATCTCGTCACCGTGGGCCAGCATCGGCGTGCCCTGCGACAGGAAGAGCGTCGCCAGGATGTTGCGCTGTTGCCGGGCACGCAGGGCGTTGATCTCGGGATCGTCCGTCGGGCCCTCGACGCCACAGTTCCAGGATCGGTTGTGGCTCTCGCCGTCGCGGTTGTCCTCACCGTTGGCCATGTTGTGTTTCTCGTTGTACGACACCAGGTCGCGCAGCGTGAAGCCGTCGTGGGCGATGACGAAGTTGATGCTCGCGAGTGGCCGCCGGCCGGTCGCCGCGTAGAGGTCCGACGACCCGGTGAGCCGGGAGGCGAACTCGCCCAGCGTCGACGGCTCGCCGCGCCAGTAGTCGCGCACCGTGTCGCGGTACTTCCCGTTCCACTCGGTCCACAACGGCGGGAAGTTGCCGACCTGATAACCGCCCTCGCCGATGTCCCACGGCTCGGCGATCAGCTTGACCTGGCTCACGACCGGATCCTGTTGCACCAGATCGAAGAACGCCGAGAGGCGGTCGACGTCGTGGAGTTCGCGGGCCAGCGTGGAGGCGAGGTCGAAGCGGAATCCGTCGACGTGCATCTCCAGGATCCAGTAGCGCAGCGAGTCCATGATCAGCTGCAGCGTGTGCGGATGCCGGCCGTTGAGGCTGTTGCCGGTACCCGTGTAGTCCATGTACATCTCGGGCTCGCCGTCGACGAGGCGGTAGTAGGCCGCGTTGTCGATGCCGCGGAAGCAGACCGTCGGACCCAGGTGGTTGCCCTCGGCGGTGTGGTTGTAGACCACGTCGAGGATGACCTCGATGCCCGCGTTGTGGAATTCGCGGACCATCGCCTTGAACTCGGTGACCGCGCTGGCGGGTTGATCCGGGGTCGACGAGTACTCGATGTGCGGCGCGAGGAATCCGAAGGTGTTGTATCCCCAGTAGTTTCGCAACCCCTGGTCGCGGAGGGTGAAATCCTGCATGAACTGGTGGACCGGCATCAGTTCGATCGCGGTGACACCCAGCGACTTCAGGTGATCGATGATCACCGGATGGCAGAGGCCCGCGTAGGTGCCGCGTAGGTTCTCGGGCACGCCGGGATGGGTGGCGGTCATGCCCTTGACGTGGGCCTCGTAGATGACCGTCTGGTGGTAGGGGCGATTGGGCGAGCGGTCGTTCTGCCAGTCGAAATACGGGTTGATGACCACCGAGACCATCGTGTGCCCGAGCGAGTCGAGCCCGGGCATCGGGTGCTCGGGAGCGGGCGGGTTCTCCGGAAGAGGTTCGAGTTCAACCGTTTCCGCATCGTCGGTGGCCTCGGCGACCTCGCCGTCGGTGGCCTCGGGTGCGGCCTCGTCCTCTGCCGCGTCGACCTCCGAAGCGTCGGCGTCCGCCACAGGTTCCTCGGTGGGGTCCTCGGGCGGGCCCTCCGCGTCGTCGGGCGTCGGCAGGGGGTAGGAGAACAGTGAGGCGTCACCGTCGAAGTCGCCGTGGAAAGCCTTGCCGTACGGGTCGAGAAGCAGCTTGCTCGGGTCGCATCGCAGTCCGCGGGAGGGGTCGTAGGGGCCGTGCACGCGGAAGCCGTAGAACTGTCCCGGCACCACGTTCGGCAGGTAGCAGTGCCAGCAGTAGCCGTCGACCTCTTCGAGACGGATGCGACGTTCCTTGCCGTCCCGGTCGATGAGGCACAGCTCGACGGCTTCGGCGACCTCGGAGAACAGCGAGAAGTTGGTTCCCGCACCGTCGTAGGTCGCCCCGAGCGGGTACGGGGTGCCCGGCCACACCGGGATCGGTGCGGGTTCGGGTTCGACGAGTGCGTCGGCCTGGACCGGGTCGTCCGGCATGGGGAGCGGCGGGGTGTCGCTCGTACCCGGATCCGGTTGTTCACCCGCGGTTGGCGAAGCGGTACTGCCCACCTTCGGAGACGACGTCATGGGTTGACCCTAGTCGTGTTGTGTCAGGTGGTCATCTCGGAGAGCGAAACGTCCGCCCGGAGCGGCCGGTCCGCCCGGCGGCTTATACGCGACACCGGAAGGAATGTGAAAGACGCAGGTCACGGCACCTGCGGGCCGGTCCAGGGCAGTTGGGCCTCCATCTGCCGGCCGAGCTCGTCGGTGAGACTCCGGACAAACGTGGCCGAGAGGTGATGGGGGTCCTTGTAGACGGTGATGTTGCCGATGATCGCCGGGCAGAAGTCGTCGGTGCAGATGCCGTTCGACATGTCCAGCGGGTGGAAGTCGGGGCGGGTGGCGGCGAGCTCGAGCGCCGGGTCCTCGGGTGCGAGGACGGCGGCACGTCGCGAACCGCAGCTCTCCGCGTCGCCGCCGTCGGCGAGGCAGATGGGCGTGTCGATGGTGCCCTTGCCGTTCTTCGGCCACGGCGTGTCCCGCATGCCGAACACCGGGACGCCGGCACCGAGGAAGCGATCGAAGATCGGGGTGTAGTCCGGCGGCACCCAGTCGCCGGGTTGGTAGTCGCGCGGTCGCGTCGAGTTGGTGAACACCGCGTCGGGTTTGTCGGCGATGACCTGTTCGATGACACGCTGGCCCCAGTCGTAACACTCGGGGTAGGGGACGCCGCGCTGTTTGGGGACCTCGTTGGTCGACAGCGGACAACCCATCTTCAGGTAGGTCTTGACCTTGAACCCGTTGCGCTTGCCGAGGGTGTCGAGCGCGGAGATCCACATCTCCGCGTGCGAGCCGCCGGCCAGTGCGATCGTGCGGGTGGCGTTCGGGTCGCCGTACACACCGACATGGATCTCGTTGTCGGTGAAGTCGCTCATGTATCCGTCGGTGGAGGTCTCCGGGTAGTCCTGGATGACTTCCAGCGCCGACGGTTGGGGATCGAGGGCGGGGACCGGCCACCCGTCGAGCAGGGCACGCGCACCCGGGTACGACCGCGGGTCGAGGTTCTTGGTGTCGACGACGATGTTGTCGACGTGGTTCTCCCACACCTTGATGGCGACGCCGGCCACCACGCTGCCGAGCAGCAGGATCGCCGTCACCACCGACGTGTAGGACAGCCACCGCGACCGTCCCGCGCGGTTGCCCCGGGGGAGGGCCGCCCGGTCACCGCCGCGGAGCGGGTCCTCGATGTAGCGCTTGGTGAGCCAGGCGAGACCGATCGACACCCCGAGGATGCCGACTCCCTCGAGGAAGTTCGCGTGGTTCTTGTCCCGCCAGGTGAGGTAGAAGATCAGCAGGGGCCAGTGCCACAGGTACAGCGAGTAGGCGATGGTGCCCAGCCACACCGGCCAGGTACTCGCCAGCATGCGGTTGGCGGCCGGCATCCCGTCCGGGGCGGCATGCGAACCGCGCGGCGCCTTCTGCAATGCGGTCGCGCCCGCCCAGATGATGATCAGCGTCGCCCCGACCGGAACGAGTGCCATCGGGCCCGGGTACTCGGCGACGCCGTCGATCCAGAACCCGCAGCTGACGATCAGCGCGAGGGCCGCGACGGTGGCGACGTTGCGCAGCCAGTTGGGGACGCGGAGGCTCGGCAGCCAGATCGCCAGCAGCCCACCGGCCAGCGGCTCCCACAGCCGCGAGAGCGTGGAGTAGTAGTTGTACGGCTGGTTGATGGCCATGCCGCGATGTGCCCACCAGAACGATCCCAGCGCGACCACGAAGACCGCGGCGCCGACCAGGAATCTGATGACCCGCGGGTCGGCGAACGGGCGCGCGAAGTGTGCGAGCAGCTTGAGGACGCCGGCGAACGCCAGGGCGACGAGCAGGGTCAGCAGGAAGAACTGTCCCTGCATCGACATCGACCAGATGTGCTGCAGGGGACTGTTGGCCGAACTCGCGGCCAGGTAGTCCTGGGAGTTCAGAGCCAGGTACCAGTTCTGGTAGTAGAGGGCGCTGGCCACGACCTCGTTGCCGATGTTGGCCCAGCGGGTCTGCGGCAGGACCACGACGGTGAGCACCGTGACCGCGAGGAGCACGGTGATCAGTGCGGGCAGCAGTCGCTTCAGTAGTCGCTTCAGTCGCGGCCACGGATCGAGGGTGTCGCGGAAGGTGACGTTCGGCTTCTGCGCGTAGATCGCATGCCGGAGGAGCGAACCGAGGAAGAAGTATCCCGACAGGGTGAGGAAGACGTCGACGCCGCCGGAGACCTTCCCGAACCACACGTGGAAACAGGCCACGAGGGTGATCGCGATGCCGCGCAGTCCGTCGAGGTCGGTGCGGTAGGCAGGGGTCGTCGGCGTCGAGGGGGCCGACTCCGGCGCCACTACTCGAGTCGTCGATGCCACAGAGAAGTCTTTCGGGTCGGGAACGGTTTCGGCCGGGTAGCAATGTACCCGCAGAAGCTGTGAATTCCTGAGTCGTGACGGTCGCGACACCCGGTGGAGTTGGTCACGGGGCGCAGGAATGTCAGCGACGCGCTCGGGTGCGGGCCCCGTCGAGGATGATCGTCAGTCCGTCGACGAACTCGCCGGTGAAGTCGCGGCCCGACGGTTCGATGACGCCGAGGCGTTCCATCTGTGCGCGGGTCTGTTCCTCGATGGTCAGGCCGATGACGAGCTGACAGATCGCGACGCCGGCGGCCTCCGCGTCACGCAGCGAGAGCCCGCCGGAATGTCCGGCCGCGACGATGTCTGCGGCGATGGCCTTGGTGGACAGGCCGCTGGCCCAGCTCGACGACACGACCTCGGCGCTGTCGGGCACCTCCAGCAGGGCCGCGCGCATCCCGGTGGCGAGCAGCCGCAGCCGCTCGTCCCACCGCAGATCGGCGGCGGGGATCGTCACCGCGCCCAGGATGTCGTCGGCCAGAGCGGCCAGCAGGGTCTGCTTGTTGGGGAAATGCCAGTACAGGGCGTTGGGGCGGACCCCGAGCTCCGTGGCGAGCCGGCGCATCGACAGGTCGGCCAGGCTGTGCTCGCGCAGGATGTCGCGGGCGGCGCGGAGGACGTCGGTGCGGCTGTTGCTCACGCGGTCAGCGTAGTGACCCCGATCGGGGCGCCCGCCGTGAGCCACCTGTACACCGTCCAGGCATTACCTGTACGGTGTTCAGGAATCCTGGACGGTGTCCAGGCGATCCGGGGGAGAGCAGGAGGAGCGCGCCGTGGACCAGGCCGAGATCAGCCGTGTCGACGCCGAGCACATCTGGCATCCCTACGGGGCGCTGCCCGCGACGACCGAACCCCTGGTGGTCGCGTCGGCGTCGGGGGTTCACCTGGAGCTGGCCGACGGACGATCGGTGGTCGACGGCATGAGTTCGTGGTGGGCCGCGATCCACGGTTACCGGCACCCGCGCCTCGACGCCGCGGCCGCCGTCCAGATGGGGCGCATGTCGCATGTCATGTTCGGTGGCCTCACCCACGAACCCGCCGCGCGGCTCGCGCAACTCCTCGTCGAACTCACCCCCGAACCGTTGCAGAAGGTGTTCTTCTGCGATTCGGGATCGGTCTCGGTCGAGGTCGCGGCGAAGATGGCATTGCAGTACTGGCGGAGCCGCGGGGAGACGCAGCGCACCCGTCTGCTGACCTGGCGCGGTGGCTACCACGGGGACACCTTCACCCCGATGAGCGTCTGCGACCCCGACGGCGGCATGCACGCGATGTGGTCGGCGGTGCTCGCACGGCAGGTCTTCGTCGACGCACCTCCGGCCGACTTCCGACCGGAGTACGTGGCCACCCTGGAGGACGCGGTCCGCGAGCACCGCGACGAGCTCGCCGCCGTCATCGTCGAACCGGTCGTCCAGGGCGCCGGCGGTATGCGCTTCCACGACCCTGCATATCTGTCCGCCCTGCGCGACATCTGCGACCGTCACGGCGTCCTGCTGATCTTCGACGAGATCGCCACCGGCTTCGGCCGGACCGGAACCCTCTTCGCCGCCGACGCCGCGCGGGTCGCCCCCGACATCATGTGTGTCGGCAAGGCGCTCACCGGCGGATACATGACGCTCGCGGCGACACTCTGCACGTCCCATCTCGCCGAGGTCATCAGCGCGGGGGAGGCCGGCGGACTCGCCCACGGCCCGACGTTCATGGCCAACCCGCTCGCCTGCGCGGTGGCCGTCGCCGCGATCGAGCTGCTGCTGGAGACGCCCTGGGCCGAGCGCGTGGCGGAGATCGGTGCGGGCCTCGCCGAGGGGCTGGCGCCGTTGCGGGACCTCGACGGCATTGTCGACGTCCGCGTACACGGTGCGATCGGCGTCGTCGAACTCGACCGTCCCGTCGACATGCCGGCGGCCACCGCGGCCGCGATCGACGCCGGCGCGTGGCTGCGGCCCTTCCGCAACCTCGTCTACACGATGCCGCCGTTCATCTGCACGCCCGAGGACGTCGCGACGATCGTCCGCGGAATCTCCGCAGCCGTGCGTGCCACGCTCGGCGAAACATCCTCTGCATCTTCCGAACTCGTGGGGGCGCGATCATGACGATCACCTCGGGACAGCCGGTGGCCGGCCAGGATGCCACCTCGGGTGAGGTCGGACTCGCCTGGCTCGCCCGTGCCGCACGTGATCGTGCCGAGGCCGGCCTGCATCGCGAGCCGCATGTCCGACGAGTCGGTGCCGACGCCGTCAATCTCGGCTCGAACGACTACCTCGGACTGTCGACGCACCCCGACGTCATCGCCGGTGCGCAGGCCGCGGCCGCGCAGTGGGGTGGCGGGTCGACGGCGTCGAGGCTCGTCGTCGGCACCACCGCGGCCCATGTCGACCTCGAGAACGAACTGGCCGATTTCCTTGGTTTTCCTGCAGCACTAACCTTTTCGTCTGGCTATCTCGCCAACGTCGGTGCGGTGACCGCACTCGCCGGACGCGGCGATTTGATTGTCAGTGACACCGGGTCGCATGCGTCGCTGATCGACGGGTGCCGCCTGTCTCGGGCACGCGTGGTGGTCGTCGACCGCGGCGATCACGAGGCAGTACGGGCCGCGCTTGCCGCGCGCACCGAGGAACGTGCTCTCGTGGTCACCGACTCGGTGTACAGCATCGACGGTGAGCCGGCCCCGGTCGCCGACCTGTACGCCGCGGCCCGCGCGCACGGTGCGGTGCTGCTCGTCGATGAGGCCCACGCCGTCGGCGTTCGCGGTCCCGGTGGACGCGGGCTCGTTGCCGAACAGGGACTTTCCGGTGCGCCGGATCTGGTGGTCACCACGGTCTTGTCCAAGTCCTTCGGGGCGCAGGGTGGGGTGGTCCTCGGACCGGAGATCCTCCGGTCGCACCTGATCGACTGCGCGCGCCCGTTCATCTTCGACACCGGACTGAATCCGGCGGCGGTCGGCGCGGCTCGTGCCGCACTACGAGTACTGCGGGCCTACCCCGCGCTGCCGGACCGGTTGCGGGACAACGCTCGCCACCTGGCGCGCGCTTGCGGCGTCGACGAGCCTGCCGCCGCCGTCATCTCGATCATCGTCGGCGATCCGCAGCGAGCCGTCGACGCGGCCGCGGCCTGCCGTGATCGCGGAGTCCTAGTCGGGTGCTTCCGCCCGCCGTCGGTCCCGCCGGGCACATCCCGCCTGCGGATCACCGTCCGCGCCGACCTCGACGCCGCGACTCTCGACCACGTCGCCGAGGTCGTCGACGCCGCGCTACGTGAGGTGGGTGCCCGATGAACGCACAGCCATCTCCGGCCCGAGGTCGCGTCCTTGCCGTCACCGGTACCTCGACCGACGTCGGCAAGACGGTCGTCACCGCCGCCCTCGCCGCTGCGGGACGCATGGACACCGTCGCCATCTGCAAACCCGTCCAAACCGGCATCGCCCCAACCGAACCCGGCGACCTCGCCGAAGTCGTGCGCCTGGCGGGGGACGTGAGTGCGGTCGAGTCCTATCGCTACCCCGAGCCGCTCGCACCGGACACCGCGGCGCGGCGTGCGGGTATGCCGCTCGCCGATCCGTCGGTGATCGTGCGCGCGGTCGACGACCTCGCGGCCACCCACGACCTCACCCTCGTCGAAGGGGCAGGTGGGGTCCTGGTGCGGCTGGGGGAGTCCGCGACGATCCTCGACATCGCCGCCGAGACCCTCGTGCCCGACACAGGCGACGGCGTCGTCATCGTCGTGGCTCCCGGCCTCGGTGCCCTCAACCACGCCGAGCTGACCGTGAATGCGGTGCGCGCACGGGGACTCCGGCCGGCGGGGCTCGTGATCGGCTGGTGGCCGGAGGAGCCCGACCTCGCCATGCGCTGCAACCGATCCGACCTGCCGCGGATCACCGGTGTCCCGGTGGTGGGTGTGCTGCCCGCCGGGGCTGCCTCCCTCGATCCCGCGGAGTTCCGTCGAACCGCCCCGACGTGGTTCGACCCCCACTGGCTGGCCGGATCACTCACCAGTCGTCCGGCCTCGTTCGCCCACACCCCGTAGCTCGATCCAGCCCGCCCGAACCGATTCCAGTACAAGGAGTTCAGCCCCGTGACACAGGCAACCGTCGACACCGCCCACGACGCACAGACGTCCGACGACATCCTCGCCATCGCCCGCGAACAGGTACTCGAGCGTGGTGAACCGCTCGACCGTGAGCAGGTCCTGGCCGTGCTGCGCCTGGACGACGATCGCCTGACCGAGCTGCTTCAGCTCGCCCACGACGTGCGCATGAAGTGGTGCGGTCCGGAGGTCGAGGTCGAGGGCATCATCTCGTTGAAGACCGGTGGCTGCCCGGAGGACTGTCACTTCTGCTCGCAGTCGGGACTTTTCGCCTCGCCGGTGCGCAGCGCCTGGATCGACATCCCGTCGCTGGTGGAGGCCGCCAAGCAGACCGCCAAGACCGGTGCGACCGAGTTCTGCATCGTCGCCGCCGTCCGTGGCCCCGACGAGCGTCTGCTGAGCCAGGTCGCCGCCGGCATCGAGGCGATCCGCAACGAGGTCGACATCCAGATCGCCTGCAGCCTCGGGATGCTCACCCAGGAGCAGGTCGACCAGCTCCGCGACATGGGTGTGCACCGCTACAACCACAACCTCGAGACCGCGCGCAGTCACTTCCCGAACGTCGTCACGACGCATACGTGGGAGGAGCGTTGGGACACGCTGCGCATGGTGCGCGAAGCGGGCATGGAGGTGTGCTGCGGCGGCATCCTCGGCATGGGGGAGAGCCTCGAGCAGCGCGCCGAGTTCGCCGCCGACCTGGCCGCACTCGAGCCCGACGAGGTACCGCTGAACTTTCTCAACCCCCGCCCGGGTACGCCCTTCGGTGACCTCGAGGTGCTCCCGGCGTCCGAGGCACTCAAGTCGGTGGCCGCCTTCCGCCTCGCCCTGCCGCGCACCATCCTGCGCTTCGCCGGCGGTCGCGAGATCACCCTGGGCGACCTCGGGGCCAAGCAGGGCATCCTCGGCGGCATCAATGCCGTCATCGTCGGCAACTACCTGACGACGCTCGGCCGGCCTGCGGAGGACGACCTCGACCTCCTCAGCGATCTGTCGATGCCGATCAAGTCGCTCAACGACACGATCTGACCTCTCCGCCACTCCCGACATCCCCAGACGATCGGTAGCGTGTTCTCTCATGATCGACACCGTCCCGGGGCCGCTCGCCGAACCGTGCAGGTTCGGCGTGTACACCGGCCTCGAACTGGAACTGCAGGCACCCGACGCCATCCCGCCGGCCGCGCGACTGGGGCTTGAACCGCCGCGTTTCTGCGGACAGTGCGGACGTCGCATGGTCGTGCAGGTCCGTCCCGACGGCTGGAGCGCACGATGCTCCCGCCACGGGACGGTCGACTCGGCCGAACTGGGTCGTCGGTGAGCGGTCCGGTGTCCGGACGGCGTCCCGCCCGGCCGGTCACGACCCTGCTCACCGTGACCGCGGTGGTGATCGTGCTCGGCGGGGTCGCCGGCGGGATCTGGGCGCTGGTTACGCCGCCGACCACCGGCGTCGTCCTGAAGGGTCTGACTCGCGACGGCATCTCGACCGATTTCGACGGTGTCGGTGCCTTCGCGCTGATCATGTTCACCTACGGCGGCATCGCCGCACTGGTCGCGTGGGCTGCGGCGCGGCCGTGGCGAGGCGTCACCGGTTTCCTGGTGCCGGCCGCCGGCACGGTGGCCGGCTCCGCGCTCGGCGCGCAGGTCGGAATGTGGCTGGCGGGCTTCCGGTTCGACGATGACCTCGCCGGACTTCCGCTGGAGTCGGTCTACCGCGTGGTGCCCGAACTCTGGCTCGACGGCGGTACACGCGCCGGACACAGCGCGCCCTGGACGCTGCTCATCTGCGCGCCGTTCGCGTGTGCGCTCGTCTACCTGGTCTGCGTCTTGTCCTCACGTACAGCAGATCTCGGCGTCGGGGATCTCGACGACGAGCACCCCGCCGACGATCCTCCCGGGTCGGCGGTCACATCGGCGGACGCAGCGTCGCGAACTCATCTGTGACGCGTAACTCGTTGTCGGCGAAGGCATAGAGCGCCGGCGGCCGCCCGCCGGACCGGCCCGTCTTGCCGACGGTACCGGTGGACACCACCACGGCGCGTCGGCTCAGGATGCGCAGCAGGTTGGTCGTATCCACCGGGTAACCGAGTGCGGCGCAATAGATCTCCGACAGCTCCGACATCGGGAACTGCTTCGGTGCCAGCGCGAAAGCGATGTTGGTGTAGGAGAGTTTGGCCGCCAGTCGATGCCGGGCGGTGTCGATGATCTCGGCGTGGTCGAAGGCCACCGGCGGCAACGCGTCGACGGCGAACCAGGCCGCCCCCTCGGGCAGGGTCACCGGGCTGTCCGAGCGGACGAGACCCATGTAGGTCGACGCGATCGTGCGGACTCCGGGAACGCGTGCCGGATCGGAGAAGACCGACAGTTGCTCGAGGTGAGCGATGTCGCGGACGTCCATCGTGTCGGCGACGAGGCGTCGCGCGACGACCGACAACGTCTCGTCGCCGGCGACATCGCCGCCCGGCAGTGACCAGCGGCCGGGTTCGGTGGCGGTGCGGGAGAGCAGGACGCAGAGCGCGGCGTGGACGTCGCAGCCGTCCGCGGAAGGCGGGGTGCGGACCTGGAAGACGACGCTGAGGACCTCGACCCGTAGACCGGTCGCGTTGTCCGACGCTTGTGAGCCGTCGGAACTGGAGGGATCGGACCCGGCGGCTGGCATGGCGTCGATTGTATGGCCCCCGACGCCGCGTGATCAGCGAACCTTCGACGTCAACACGCGTGCCGCGCCGTCGGTGACCGCGATGGTGTGTTCGCTGTGCGCACCGCGAGAGCCGTCGAACGATCGGATCGTCCAGCCGTCGGCGTCGAACTTGATGCGGTCGGTGCCGAGCGTGAACCAGGGTTCGAGCGCCAGTGTCAGCCCGGGCCGCAGTTTCATTCCGCGACCGGCCTTGCCGATGTTCGCCACATGCGGGTCCTCGTGCATGGTGCGCCCGAGGCCGTGGCCGCCGAACTCCGTGTTGACGCGGTATCCGTAGGACTTGGCGACGGTTCCGATCGCGGCGGAGATGTCGCCGAGCCGGGCGTCGGGGCGGGCGGCGTCGATGGCCGCCGCCAGGGCCTCCTCGGTCGCCCGGACGAGACGCTGATCCTCCGGGCGGGGTGTGCCGACGATGACGCTGCGGGCGGAATCGGCGACCCAGCCGTCGATCGAGACCGCGATGTCCATGGACAGCAGGTCGCCGTCGGCCAGGACGTAGTCGTGGGGGAGGCCGTGCAGGACCGCATCGTTCACCGACAGGCAGATGACGTTGCGGAAGGGGCCGTGGCCGAACGAGGGCGAGTAGTCCCAGTAGCAGGACTTCGCGCCGCGATCGGCGATGAGGTCGCGGGCGCGCTGCTCGAGGTCGAGGAGATTGACGCCGACGTCGGCCCGTTCCGCGAGGTCGGCGAGCAGGTCCGCGATGAACGCGCCGGTCACCGCCATGGCGTCGACCTCGGACGGTGACTTCAGCTCGACCATTCTCGTTGTCCCTTCGCTGACGATGGCGGTACGCGGTATAGAAATACCGGACTCTCGGTATATGTATACCGCATCGGTTAGGATCGTGGGCATGGTCCGCAACCCGTTGACGCCGGAACAGATCGACGCCGGCCGCCGTCTGGGCGCCCGGCTGCGCGAACTCCGCGGCGCCCGTCCCCTCGGTGAGGTGGCCGTGAGCGCGGGGATCTCCCCGGAGACGCTGCGCAAGATCGAGACGGGCCGCATGCCGACGCCCGCGTTCGCCACCATCGCCGCGCTCGCTCGGTCGCTGAACACCTCGCTCGACGACCTGGCGGCGGTGCATGACGACACCGTCCTCGACGCCGAGGTGGCGCGCGCCGGGTGACGCCGCGTCCGTCGGGCCTCACCTACGCGGAGGTCGGTGCGACCGCCGGAGAGCTGCCGGCGGGTTATCACCATCTGCGGCGATCGCGCGTGATCGGTGCGGGCGAGGGATGTTTCACCACCGCCGCAGACCGAATCCTGAACTGGGACATGCACCGTCGCGCCGGGATCGGCGTCGACGCCTCCACTCCTGCTGCCGAGGTCGGTGCCACGGTGTCGATGCGTCTGGGCGTGGGCCCCGTGCGGATCTCTGCCGCGTGTCGGGTCATCGAGGTGATCGATTCGGGGCCGATCGATTCGGGGGCTGAGCGCGGCTTCGCCTACGGGACCCTGCCCGGTCACCCGGAGATCGGGGAGGAGCGGTTCTGGGTTCAGCGACTCCCGGACGACTCCGTGGTCGCGCACATCGTCGCGTTCTCGAGACCGGGCCGCTGGTTCACGCGACTCGGTGGCCCGATCGGGCGGGTGGCGCAGTCGCGGATCGCCGAGCGGTACCTCGACGCCCTGATGTGCTCCTGACCGGTCGGCCTGCTCTGGCGCGAGGGACGACGGGAATGAACCGGGTGTGGTGAATGTTACGATGCATAGCGTTTTCGACCATGAGTCGAAAACCTGCTTCGGACACACGGCCCGTGCTCCGGGGACACCGATGACCCGGTGGTGGTAGACGCCCGCCGGGACAGCCAGAGGAGTGGCAATGAGCATCACCAGTGATCGCCCGGCGGCCGTGGCCGCCCCCGGGCTCCTCGATGCCGAATGGTTCGACGCACCGGGCGGCTACGCCGGCGTCGAACCGACTCAGGAGTGGGCGGACGAGGTCCGGCGCCTCGCTCGTGCCCGCAATGCGACGCTGCTCGCGCACAACTACCAGCTTCCCGCCATCCAGGACGTCGCCGATCACGTCGGTGACTCCCTTGCCCTGTCGCGCATCGCGGCCGAGGTGGACTCCGACGAGATCATCTTCTGCGGTGTCCACTTCATGGCGGAGACAGCCAAGATCCTCAGCCCTGAGAAGCGGGTACTCATCCCCGACGAGCGTGCCGGCTGCTCGCTGGCCGACTCGATCACCGCCGACGAACTGCGCGCCTGGAAGGCCGAGTTCCCGGAGGCGGTCGTCGTCTCGTATGTGAACACCACCGCCGAGGTGAAGGGTCTGACCGACATCTGCTGCACCTCGTCGAACGCCGTCGACGTCGTCGCCTCGATCGACCCGGACCGCGACGTGCTGTTCCTCCCGGACCAGTTCCTCGGTGCGCACGTCAAGCGGGAGACCGGCCGGGACAACATCCACATCTGGGCGGGCGAGTGCCACGTGCACGCCGGCATCAACGGTGACGAGCTGGCCGACCAGGCCGCGTCGCACCCCGATGCAGACCTGTTCATCCACCCCGAATGCGGCTGCGCCACTTCGGCTCTCTATCTGGCAGGTGAGGGTGCCGTGCCCGAGGATCGCGTGAAGATCCTCTCGACCGGCGGCATGCTCGACGCCGCGCGGGAGACCGGCGCCAAGCAGGTTCTCGTCGCCACCGAGATCGGCATGCTGCACCAGCTCCGCAAGGCCGCACCGGGGGTCGACTTCCAGGCCGTGAACGACCGCGCGTCGTGCCCCTACATGAAGATGATCACCCCTTCCGCACTGCTGCGCTGCCTGCGTGAGGGCCGCGACGAGGTATTCGTCGACGTCGACGTCGCGGAGAAGGCTCGCAAGAGCGTCGAGCGGATGATCGCGATCGGTAACCCGGGGTCGGGCGAGTGACCGGAAGCTCTGCGGTGAGTGAGGGTTTCATCGGTCAGGCTTCGGTCGGCGGTGCACTGGATCTGGTCGTCGACGATGAGATCCGTGCGCTGATCCGAACCGCACTCGACGAGGATCTGCGGTACGGCCCCGACGTCACCACCACGTCGACGGTCCCCGCCGGCGCTGTCGTCGACGCCGCGATCGTCAGCCGTGCACATGGCGTGATCGCCGGTGTGCCGGTGGTGGTCGCGGTGTTCGACGAGGTCATCGGTCCGGGCAACTTCGAGGTGACCGACGCCGTCGCAGACGGCAGCGTCGTCGAACCCGGCGATGTCGTCCTGCGCGTCCACGCTCCGACGGCCGCACTCCTGACGGCCGAACGCACCGCGCTGAACCTGATCTGCCATCTGTCCGGGATCGCGACCGCGACCCGGGCGTGGGTCGACGCGGTCTCCGGCACATCCGCGCAGATTCGTGACTCCCGTAAGACGCTCCCCGGCCTGCGACTGCTGCAGAAGTATGCGGTCCGCGCAGGTGGGGGAGTCAACCACCGCATGGGTCTCGGCGACGCCGCACTGATCAAGGACAACCACGTCGTCGCCGCCGGTTCCGTCGCAGCGGCGCTGGAAGCGGTTCGCGCCGCGGCTCCGGGCCTTCCCGTCGAGGTCGAGGTCGACTCCCTGTCCCAGCTGGACGAGGTCCTGCCGCTCGAGCCGCAGCTCGTGCTGCTCGACAACTTCGAGCCGTGGGAAACCCAGATGGCCGTGCAGCGACGCAACACCAGGTCACCGCAGACCAAGCTGGAGAGCTCCGGTGGTCTGACGCTCGACGTTGCCGAGGACTACGCCCGCACGGGCGTCGACTACCTGGCCGTCGGTGCACTCACCCATTCGGTCACGGTGCTCGACCTCGGGCTGGACATCCCCGCGCCGTAGTCTGACGACGTCAGTCCGCGGCGTCATAGGCCTCACTGAGCCACCGGCGGACCTCCAGGTGGTGCATCCACACGCGCGGTGAGGGGTGCGCGACTTCCTTGAAGCGGGCAGAGTCGATGCGGTGCGGAAGGGCGATCGACAACACCGCTGGTACTTCGGATCGCAGGTACAGGCCGGGACGCCACACGAAGGCGAAACCGGTCCGACGTCGAAAGTTGACTTGGCTCTTCGTAACTCGGACGGTGATGTCGTCTCCCAGTTCATGAATGGCGTCCTCGACCGCACGGTGGATCGACAGGCCCACCGGCGAGCCTGCAAAGAAGTCCTCGACCTTGTGCGGGGTGTCCATGGTCATTCTGGCTCCAGAATCGCACGGAATCCTCGACGACGGTCCACCACCTTCTTCACGACCGCGATTCTCACCGGTGCGGGTAGGCGGCGGCGAGGAGTATCGAGGCGAGGGTGGCTTCGGCGTCGGAGGCGTTGCGGAGGTCGATGATCTGGCGCATCTGGAGGCGTGGGGTATCGCCGGACTCCGGTTCGGGTCCGTGGATCTCGTTGCGTACCTGTTTGAGTTGTTCGTTGAATCGGCGGGGGATGTCAGGTCGGCGGTTGATGCGTTCGGGGTTGGGTGGTGCGCCGGGTTCGGCGTTCAACCGCCAGGCGCAGCGGCCTTCGTCGGGGCCTTCACGGACCATGCGGGTGGTGTAGCCGCCGGGTTCATTGCTGACCATGCGATTGTGTTTCGGGCACGCCGGTGCGAGGTCGGTGATGTCGGTGAGTCCACCGAGACCCCAATCCAGTTGCGCGTGGTGCATTTCCACGTGCGCGGCGGATATGCCGCAGTCGGGGGTGGAACAGACCTCGCCGTCGGGTCGGGCGAAGGACACGAGACGTTGTTCACGGGTGGCCAACCTCTTGCCGCGTCCGAAGTAGAGCGGGATTGCGGTGGCGTCTTTGAACACCGCCAGCCAGGGCTGGGTGTCGGCGGCCATGTTGACGAGGTCGGTGATCGGGATCAGGGTGCCGGTCGCGGTGGTGGCGAACCCGGCTTCGCGTCGTAGGTCGTTGAGATCGGCTTTGATGATCAGCTGGATGGGTAACCCGCGGTGGCTCTTACCCAGGAGTCCGTCGTCGAACACGGCTTTCAGGAGTGCGTTGAGGGCGTCGTGGTTGAGCTGGGCGGGGGTGCGGTCGTCGCGTGCGGCTGCGGCTTCGACCGCCTCGGGGTCGGCGTCCTCGATGGAACCGTGGGGGGAGTCGGGGTCGTCGGGGTTGTTCATGCCGGGTTTGGCCCAGACGGCGAGCAGCATGGTGATGCGGGCGAGGAGTTCGGGGGTGAGGTTGGCGGTCATCTTGGCGGTGCCGTCGGCGCGTTGCCGGTTGACCGACAGATTGCGGCGACGTTTGCGGTCGGTGTCGTCGGTCAGTGTGCCGTCTGGGTCGAGGTGGGCCAGCAGTCGTGCACCGAGGGCGGTGATGTCGGCGGGGGTGTGGTCGACGGCGATCTCGGCCATCTGTCGTTCGGCGGCGACCTTCACGTCGTGGTCGGTGGCGTGTGGGATCTGGTCGAGGACGTCGAGTACTGCCCGGACGTGGGAGGTGCTGACCTTGCCGTCGGCCAATGCCTCTGCCAGAGCGGGGCGTTCGGGTTCGAGTGGTTCGCCGGTCGGGCTGAGGTGGGTGGCGGTCGCGTGGCGTTGTTTGGTGCGGCGCATGGGGTCGGCCACACGTAGGCGGTGGGTCATGAACTGGGTGATGCTGCGGTGGCCGGTCTTGTGGGGTAGGTCGCGGTCGGCGATCTCGATGATCTGTCGGTCGCCGGCGAAAGTGAGTCGGGCGATGGCGCGTTCGGTTCCGGCGGCGACGTCGATGAGTTCGGCATCGGAGCACTGTGTCAGATCGACGGCCTGGAGTTCGGTGGTGAGCCGGTGCAGTTCCTGCACGAGCTCGGAGGCGCGGGCCGACGGAGTGCCGTCGGTGGTCGAGATTTCGGTCAAGACGGTCACCCCCCGATGCCGTGTGCGAATGTATATTCGACTGTACCCGGAATCATGCTGCGGTGCAACGCTTATCGAAAGCAGGTAGATGGCCCACGTTTGTCGGAGGTGTGTGCTATCGGGTCTCCCTCGGCGGGCTGGGTATCGGCGAACCTCGCAACGAAAATTGGCTCTTACGGTATACGGGTAGGGGGTATATAGTCGGTCGCATGAGTGCTACAGCGACCCATCCCGCGCACGACACGGGTACGCACGAAGGTCACCAGCACGCTGGTGGCGAACACGGCGGTCACGCCGACCACGTCGGCCGGTTCCGCCGACTGTTCTGGATCATGGTGGTACTGGCCATCCCGACGGTGGCGTTCAACGAGATGTTCGCCCACCTGATCGGATACTCGCTGCCTCACCACGGGTGGGTCTTGTGGATCTCGCCGGTACTTGGCACGGTCATCTACTTCTGGGGCGGCCGGCCGTTCCTCGCCGGTGCGGTCGGGGAGATCCGGTCCCGCCGGCCGGGGATGATGCTGCTCATCGGGTTGGCCATCACTGTCGCATTCGTGGCGTCGTGGGGCGCGAGTCTGGGGTTGTTGTCCGGTGAGCTGAACTTCTGGTGGGAGCTGGCGCTCCTTGTCGCGATCATGCTCCTGGGACATTGGGTCGAGATGCGTGCGCTGGCCCAGACGACATCGGCCATCGACTCGCTGGCGGCCTTGCTGCCCGATGAGGCGGAGAAGGTCGACGGCGCCGGAACGGTCACCGTCGCCGTCTCCGAGCTGGAGGTGGGCGACGTAGTACTGGTTCGGCCGGGTGCATCGATCCCGGCCGACGGTGACGTCGTCGACGGTACGGCGGATGTGGACGAGTCGATGATCACCGGTGAGTCGCGCCCGGTACGACGATCGGTCGGGGATCGCGTGATCGCCGGGACCGTCGCCACCGATTCCGCGGTTCGTGTCCGGGTCACCGCGATCGGTGATGACACCGCGCTGGCCGGGATCGAACGGCTCGTCGCCCGAGCGCAGGCGTCGACGTCGCGTGCCCAACGTCTTGCCGACCGCGCCGCCGGGTGGCTCTTCTGGTTTGCCCTCGCCGCGGCAGCTGTCACGGCAGTCGTCTGGACCTCGGTGGGAATGCCTGACTCCGCGGTGGTCCGGGTGATCACTGTCCTCGTCATCGCCTGCCCGCACGCTCTCGGTCTTGCCATCCCGTTGGTGGTTTCGATCGCGACGGAGCGCGCGGCGCGAGGGGGAGTGCTGATCTCCGACCGGCTCGCCCTCGAGACCATGCGGTCGGTCGACGCCGTCCTCTTCGACAAGACCGGGACGCTGACCCGTGGAGCTCCGACGGTCCGTTCCGTCGAACCAGCGGGCGGCCGCACGGCGGACGAGGTCCTGGTGCTGGCCGCGTCGGCCGAGGCGGACAGCGAGCATCCACTCGCCGTCGCAATAGTCGAGGCCGCCCGGGGGCGGGGACTGGAGGTGCCGGCGGCGCAGGACTTCACCTCCTCACCGGCGGTGGGTGTCTCGGCGAGAGTGGACGGAGTGCACATTGCGGTGGGCGGGCCGAGGTTGCTCGACAGCCAGGGTGTTGCAGAGCTGTCGATCGCGGGCACCTGGCGCGATGAGGGCGCGATCATCCTGCACGTCGTCGCCGACGGTGAGGTCGTCGGAGCGCTGGCGTTGACCGATGAGGTGCGACCGGAGTCGCGCGAAGCGATCGACGGCCTTCGGCGCCGTGGGGTCGAAGCGGTGATGGTCACCGGAGACGCGCGAGCGGTGGCCGAGGATGTGGCTCGCGAGCTGCGGATCGACCGCGTCTACGCAGGTGTCCGGCCAGAGGACAAGGCCGACAAGGTGGCCGAGCTGCAGCGCGAGGGTAAGCGGGTCGCGATGGTCGGTGACGGGGTGAATGATGCGCCGGCGCTCGCGCAGGCGGACGTCGGGATCGCCATCGGCGCCGGTACCGACGTCGCCATCGCCTCCGCGGGCGTGATCCTGGCGTCCTCGGACCCGCGGTCGGTGCTCTCGGTGATCGAGTTGTCGCGGGCGAGCTACCGGAAGATGGTGCAGAACCTGTGGTGGGCGGCCGGGTACAACCTGATCTCCGTTCCACTCGCGGCCGGTGTGTTGGCGCCGATCGGATTCGTGTTGCCGATGAGCGTCGGCGCGATCCTGATGTCGGTGTCGACGGTGGTCGTCGCGCTCAACGCCCAGTTACTCCGTCGGCTCGATCTGTCCCCCGATCGGCAAGCGTCACGGTGACTGCGATCGGGTGACCTGACGCCTGGTCTGCCCGAGGGCTCGGACCCGCTGTCTCCCGGCGGTTCCGGGCCGTCGCCGTGTCTGCGGAGGGCCTCTCAAGGTTCGTGATCGAGAACGGCTACGTCACGCTGGTGATCTCACTCACACAGGATCATTTGTCCAGCATGGCCCTACCTGCGATGTTATCTGAAATACACTGCACCACAACATGTTTCAGTTTCCTATATGAAACAGGGTTCTACGGGTCTTGAAAGTATTCTCTGGGATTCTTTGAAATCGTCCCGTAATAGTCGAATTTTCATATCTACTGCTAAGTAACAACAATGTGAAAAGGGGGGTCGAAAGACCCTCTCCGTCCGCACCTGTTGTTCCGTCTCCCCAACGATGTGAAGATTTGTGACATCCCCTCATGAAATACTCTTCCTCTGCGCGTAAGCCCCGACACGCGTGCGACAGAACCGGCAAAGCGTCTCAGTTCGTCGGTTTTCGATCTGCTCGTCAATGGGCAATTGGTCTGGGTGGAATAGCGCTCACTGCGAGTGTCGCGGCAACCGCATTCGGAGGGGCTGGTGCCGGCGTCGCCGCTCCGCCTCCGACGGTTTCGACCTTCAATCTCTTCATTCCCGGGACCTGGGAAACGGATGCGGCCGCTGACCCGACCCACGCCACCGGAGCGCTGGCGGGGGTGGCCGACTCGATCTCGCGGACGCATGGCGACTCGGCGACCATCTACTTCCTGCCTTACATGGCGCGGGCCTTCGACAACGGGCGGACGTACGGGGACAGCAAGGCCACCGCGATCGCGAACGCGTCGAAGGTCCTCGCCGACCGGGCGGAAGAGTAACGGAACCGCTGGTCAGAAGACCGTCGGCCCGAAGCCGCGCGGCATCGGGATCGCCGACCCGCGACCCGAGGGGATGGGGAAGCTGTCCGGGAAGGTCACGAGCATCTGTGCACCCTCCGACCTCTACTGCTCCATCGACAAGCGGCGCCATCCCGTCCTGGGCAAGATCGGCACCGTCCTCAGTGAGGGGCGGAGGAGGTGGCGGACGCCGTCGAGACCGCCATCGACGTCGTCGGCGCGATCGCCAGGATCGACTATGCCGGTCTGGGTGCGGACATCGGTCGATTGCCGCAGCTCATCGGGGTGGGAGACCTTCGCTCCGCCCATAAGGTCGCGGGGCGTGTGAACACGCAGTTGCGCCCATTCGTGAAGCTCGCGGACACGGTGGACTACGCGAAGACCGCCCGCATCCTCGACCTCATCCCGGATCAGACGGGTCTCGCCAAGGTCGGCGCCTCGATCTGCCGCGTACTCGATCGGGTGGACATCGAACGTAGCGCGGACCTGGTCGGGGAGGTTCAGGAGCTGACCTGGACGGCGGCAGGATCGGTGGGGGCACGAGTCGGTGCGGCATCGATCCCGGACACCGAGGTCTCGGCCGAGGAGGTTCTGGAGCTGGGGAAAGAACTCGCCTCGCTGGTCGCGGACACGACCGTCGATGCCTCTGACGACGAGGACGCGGGCGAGGGGAAGAACTCCGGGGTGTTGTCCGAACTGATCTCGCCCGAGTTCAGGGAGCTCGGCAAGGAGCTGGCCAGGATCGTCACGAAGCAGGCCATCACCGACCCGGCGTCGCTGATCCGCGACGCCGTCACGGCGAAGGACTTCTACTCCGGGAGCTCGCACACCGACTACGCGAAGCTCGTCGTGGATGAAGTGGGTCGGAGTGCGATCGCGTGGCTGGGCGTCTGGCTGGCAGACACCATCAACAAGGCCGGCTCGAAGGTGGAAGGTGACCCGGACTAGGCCGCTGCCGACGTGTGCCAATAACTGTTGTCGAATACCAATGACCATTGTCGTAAATTTCGGGACATTAACGATCTTGGTCGAATGTCCATTTGGATCTGTAGTTCAAACGGCCGACAGATACGACACGGATGTAATCAGAATTCTGGAACAAATGACCTAGAGGTGGTGAGTCACTTCACACGGCTAATCTCGAAAAACAGGTAACAAAAAATCCGAAACAATCTAAATTACTCGTGAGTAGCAATGAGCTACGCCCCCGCAGAATGATGGACGGAAGATGACCAACAACCAGACCCCCACCAGCGCCCCCCTGACCGACGAAGAGCGCAACCGCAAGAGCCGCAAGCGCAAGGCCATCCTCGCCTCCGGTGCAGTCCTCGGCGTTGGCGCTGTGGTCACCCTCGCCGCGTGGAACGACACCGTGTTCGGTTCCGGAACATTCGGTATCGGCGAGAGCGCTTGGAACGTGCAGGCCAGTACCGTGTCGGATACGGAGGGGTTCGCGGAGTATGCGGACAGCGCCGCCCCCGGCGTCATCTCGTTCCCAGTGGTCGCGGGTGTGAACCCGGTCAACCTGATGCCCGGGCAGACCACCAAGGGCAGCTTCTGGCTCAAAGAGACCAAGGGCAAGATGGACGCCGACATCACCATCCAGGCTCCTGCGAACGCGACCAACACTCTTGCCCAGGCGCTCTACGTGACCATCAAGGACGGGTCCACCACCCTGGTGAACAACCAGCAGCTGAGTAGCAGCGGCGTCGCAACGACATTCCGGGTCACCAAGAACACGGCCAAGAAGATCGACTTCGAGGTGACGTTGCCGGCCAGCGCCAATCCCAACAACATCCTCGACACGAGTGTCACCCCGCGCTGGGAGATGAGGGCACAGAGCGTCGACAACCCGTGAGTCGTCCTCGATCCGGCGGCAAAGCCTCCTTCCCATCCCCGGGCGCCGCCGGATCGAGGGTTCACGCGACCCGCAGAGTTGTGCTGCCTGCCAACCGAATCCGCACCCCTAGACCTCAGAGAGACGGCGCGATGACGACGACCTCGAGTCCCTGCACCGACCGACCCGACGCGAATGGGTCCGGCATTCGGGATTCGTGGACGGTGACCGCACCGATGAGCGTCGTGGCACCTGCCCCGCGGGTGGTCTGGACGTCGGCTCCGGCGGGCCACGTTCCGGCGTCGGAGGCCCCGACCCTGCCGATTCCGATCGTGCCGTCACCGCCGGCTGTGGACTCGGCTACTGCCGAACCGGCGCCCGTCGAATCGCACGTGGCGACGCCGGCGACGCGGTCGCTGGGCAGTCGGCTCGTCGACTGGGGGCTGAACATCCTCGCAGTGTTCGGCGTGATGTGTATTGCGCTGACAGTCCTCGCCTTCGTGGGCAACTACACGATCATCATGTTCAAGACAGGTTCGATGGATCCCACCATCCCGCAAGGATCCATCGCTGTCGTGCACGAGATCCCTGCGACCGAGGTGAAGGTCGGAGATGTCATCACCGTCGACCGTGGGATCGGTCTGAAGCCGATCACTCATCGGGCGATCGCGGTGAAGCAACTCGGCGGCGGCGAGGCCCTCATCGAGATGCAGGGCGATGCCAATCCGAACCCCGACCCGGAGCCCTACCGCGTGAGCCAGGTGCGCAAAGTCGTCTGGCATGCACCGGGTCTCGCAAAGCAGATCGTCTGGTTGTCGAATCCGTACGTTCTCGGGGCCATCACCCTCGGTGCGGCACTCCTCGTCCTCTGGGCGTTCTGGCCGAAGTCGACGACCGGTCGCCGCCGGGACGAGCACAACGAACCCTCTCGTTCTTGAACCCAGTTCCTCCGCAACTCATAGAGATACACGGCAAGCATGAACCTCACCAAGCGCAGCAAGATCCTGATCGCCGTCATCGGCATGATTGCGGTACTCGGCGTGGTCGCGCAGGCGACCGGCGTGCTCGCGGCGTGGAATGACAAGGTCTGGGGGAGTTCCACATTCCGTCTCGCTCCGGCCACTGACGGGTACGCCCGTTCGATCACCGCGCACACAAAGAACCAGCGGTTGATCAGCGGTGACACATGGGACGCCACGACTGCCACGCATACGTTTGCCAACCCGGGGACCACGGTGACCCCCGGTGCAACCACCTTCACCTCCAGGTACAGCGGGAGTGGCTTCTTCGGTGTGGGCATGGTCGCTGCGCGAGGGCGGTCGGAGGCGACGCTGACCCGCACCGCCGGCAACATTTCGGCATCCGCGACCTCAACGGCGCGGGACCTGAGGGCGTCCCCCACGCCGAACTGGTTGAATCCGTTCAGCTCGACCGTGTCGGTCCTGGACACGAAGGAGAACATCTACACGGCTGCGGTCAACTGCACTTCATCGAACTACGGCGAAACGGTCACACCCACGGCCACAGCTCCGACCGGCGGTGACATCTATATCGGCATCGGCTCAAACAACAATTACGCAATGCCCCCGCCGAACGGGTCGAGGTCCTTCACCGACAACGCGGTGGGGTACCGGGTAGAGGGGACGTTCCGCAGCATCGTTGCCACTACCGCGAAGACCGCTCTGTCGACGCTGATCCTGGACCTCGATATCCAGAACCTCTTGTGGCCGCACTCGACCGTCTGGACCGTCAGTATCCAGTTCGTCCGCGCCGAATGTGGTATCGGGGTTGCGCTTCCGGATGCAGGATCTTCTGTCCAGGCTGCGGGCGCGGCACGGATGGCGGCACGCCTCGCGCCGTCCTCGGAGAGCGCCACGCCGTCGGAGTCCGCGGAGAGTTCGGCCGCCGAGAGCTCCGAGAGTTCGGAATCGGAGTCCTCGAGCTCCGAGAGTTCCGAGAACTCCGAGAGTTCCGAGTCCGAGAGCTCCTCGTCCGGAAGCTCTTCCGAGAGCGAAGCCGCCGAAACCCCGGCGCTGAAGCAAGGTCCGACGACCCCGACCGACGTCGACGTCGGGGAGCAGTTCCCGGTGATCGCCACCGATGGCACCGACCTCGGTACGGCGACGATCCAGAAGGTCGGGTCCACCGCTCCCTCGGACGGTGCACGGGCGACAGTTGCGGTGAAGATGGCGGTGACCACGTCGGACACCGGGGGTGACGGCCGGTTGTCGTCGATCGCCTGGGATGACTTCGCCCCGATGGTCGGGGGAGTGCAACAGGCGTCAGGGCAGGCGACAACCGAGGGAGCGCAATTGCCGGATCAGCTGGCGCCGGGGCAGACCTACACCGGTTGGGTGGCGTTCACCGCGCCGAGCGCCGCCGGTAAGGCGATGTGGAAGCCCGCGGGCACAGCCGGATTCACGTTCGTCCTGCCGGACCCGGAGGTGCTGGTGACCTCGACGACGACGTCCGCACCCGCACCCGTCGCGAACGCGCCGGAGACCAGCGAACCGGAAGCGGCCCCGACCGACGACGCGCCCGCGGACGAGGCGCCTGCAGTCGAGGCCGAGGACTCCGACCCGGTGCCCACTCCCGAGAAGAAGAGCCGGTCGCGATCGAGTTCGGACGAGTCCTCGGCGGACTCCTCCGCGGACGACGAGTAACCGGTCTCTCGTCGTCAGGAGTCCTGCGTCAACCCGGCGAGAACGCTTGCGAGATAGTCGTCTTCGGCCTCGTTGCCGGGCAGCTCGAGCGCGCGACGGTAGGCGGCCGCTGCGCCGTCGTGATCGTCGAGTTCCGCGAGTGTCAGTGCCCGCGCCACATGGAACGGGCGATACCGGTCGAGCGAGGGGTTCGACGCCAACCGGTTGAGCATCTCGATCCCGCGTGACGGTCCGAACGCCCGTCCGACGGAGACGGCCCGGCCGATCCGCACGACCGGGCCGGGATCGTGCGCTTCCAACAGGCGGTAGAGAACCGCGATCTGCGCCCAGTCGGTGTCATCGGCGGTCCGCGCCTCCGCATGAACCGCGGCGATCGCTGCCTGGATCGTGTAGGCACCCGCGTCACGTTGTGCAGCAGCGGATTCGGCGAGTGCGGTGCCCTCTCTCACCATTGCCGTGACCCAGAGGGTCCGGTCCTGGTCGGACAGTGGGATCGGCCGGCCGTCGGGGTCCACCCGTGCGGGCCGCCGAGATTCGGTGAGCAACAGCAGAGCGAGCAGCCCGGCGGTCTCGGCGCAGGGGAGCAGGACATACAGAGTCCGCGCCAGCGCGATGGCCTCGGCGGTGATGTCGTCGCGGATGTGTGAGCTACCCGTCGACCGTGCGTAACCCTCCGAATACACCAGGTACACAACACGTAGGACGCCCCCGAGGCGGTCCGGTAGGTCGTCGGCACGCGGCGGATGGAACGGCACGCCGAGTGCCTTGATCCGCTTCTTCGCGCGCACGAGTCGCTGCTGTGCGGTCGGAACCGGGATCAGGAGTGCGTGCGCGACCTCGGGTGTGGTCAGCCCGGCGACGAACCGCAACATGAGCGCGATCCGGTCCTCGATCCGCAGAACCGGGTGGGTGCACGCGAAGTACATGCCGAGGCGTTCGTCGGGCAATGCCGGATGCGTGATGTCGGCGGGGTCGCCGAAGTCCGCCGGAACGGGCGCGCGGTCCGAATCGGTCTGCAGCTGCCCGAGTTTCCCGGCGAGGACGTTCTCCCGCCGCAGTTCGTCGAGCACCCGACGTTTCGCGGTCGTCGTGAGCCACGCCTCTGGTGACTCGGGGCCACCTGTCTGCGGCCAGGTGACCAGGGCCTGCGCCAGAGCGTCCTGCAGGGCGTCCTCGGCGCGATCGAGATCACCGAATCGTCTGGTGAGGGTGGCGATGACACGAGTGCGGATGCCGCGATCGATCGTGGCAACCGCTCGACGGGCCACGAGAGGCGCGCCCGCCGAGCGGTCCGGTGTTCCGGTCACGGCTCAGTACGGCGCGAGCGGCCGGATCTCCACGTGCCCACCCGGTGCCGAACCGGGACTACGGCGAGCCCACTCGATCGCCTCGTCGATGTCGGCGACGTCGATGACGTAGACGCCGCCGACGAACTCGCGAACCTCGGCGAACGGACCCGACGACGCCACGACGCGCTCGCCCGTGCCATTCGTGTGCACGACGGCGCGTTCGTCCTCGAGAGCGAAAGAGCTGACCACGACGCCGGCTTCGGTGATCTCCTGGTCGAACGCGAAGAACTCCTCGGGCGTCGCTCCGCCTTCTTCGCCGCATGCCGGGTCGTCGACGTGTCCCATGAGCAGCAGTGCGTATTTCATCGTTCCTCCAGTCATCTGCCGCCGGACCGGAGTGGTCCGACACCATGGTGACGTACGGGCGGACGCGATATCGACAGCCGCCGGAACTTCTCGTCGGAAACGAAAAATGGGAGGCCCGAAACTCGGACCTCCCACTCATCGGGGTGGATGACGGGACTCGAACCCGCGACAGCCAGGATCACAACCTGGTGCTCTACCAACTGAACTACATCCACCATCGGCATCCGACACCCGGGCTTTCGCGCCTGGTCTCAGAGCCAAGAACACTCTAGCGGGTAGATGCCGCAGAACTCCAATCGATTATCTGACCTGCGTTTTCAGGCGGGCCCGAGATCCTTGACGATGTTCGCGAGCGCATCGACGTCGGGGCCGGGAGCCGGCACGAAGGCGGCTGCACGGTAATAACGGAGCTCGCGGATCGATTCACGGATGTCGGCGAGGGCACGATGGGCGAGGCCCTTGTCGGGCTGGCCGAAGTACACCTTCGGGAACCAGCGGCGGCACAGTTCCTTGATCGAACTGACGTCGACCATCCGATAGTGCAGGTAGGCGTCGAGTTCGGGCATGTCGCGGGCGATGAAGCCGCGGTCGGTGGCGATCGAGTTGCCGGCCAGCGGGACGGCACCGGGCGACGTCACGTGCTTGCGGATGTAGTCGAGCACCATCTTCTCGGCCTCGGCGAGGGTGACGGTGGACGCGCGTACCTCTTCGGTGAGACCGGAATCGGCATGCATCTTGGTCACGACGTCGGGCATCGACGCGAGAGCCGCGTCGTCGGCGTGGATGACGACGTCGACGCCGTCACCCAGGATGTTGAGGTCACCGTCGGTGACCAGGGCCGCGATCTCGATCAACTTGTCCGACTCGAGTCGGAGGCCGGTCATCTCGCAATCGATCCACACCAGTTTGTCCTGCACCCGACAACCTTAGCCAACCGTCACGACGAGCCCGCGTCAGACGGAGAACAGGGGCACCTCGCGGGCTATTGTGTCCCTCGTGACCGAAGCCCTCAGCCCTGCTCAGACCATCGCCGCCGGCTACGCCTTCACCTCCACCTCGCTCGAACTGGGGACGGTGTCGGTGGACGGTCAGGTCGACGCGACCGCCTCGGTGCGCATCCCGCTCGCGATGATGAATCGGCACGGCCTCGTCGCCGGTGCCACGGGCACCGGCAAGACCAAGACCCTGCAATTGCTGGCCGAACAGCTCTCCGCCAATGGTGTGCCGGTGGTGATGGCCGACATCAAGGGAGACCTGTCGGGGCTGAGCCGCGAGGGCGTCAGCAACGACAAGATCGTCGAACGCGCACAGCAGACCGGCGATTCCTGGCAGCCCGCCTCTCATCCCGTCGAGTTCGTCTCGCTCGGTGACACCGGCATCGGCGTGCCCATCCGCGCCACCATCACATCCTTCGGCCCGATCCTGCTCTCCAAGGTGTTGGGCCTCAACGACACCCAGGAATCGACCCTCGGACTGATCTTCCACTGGGCGGACAAAAAGGGTCTGCCGCTGCTCGACCTGAAGGACTTACGGTCGGTGATCGCCTTCCTCACCGGCGACGAGGGCAAGGAAGAGCTCAAGAACATCGGCGGGGTCTCGCGCCAGACCGCGGGCGTGATCCTGCGTTCCCTGACCAATCTCGAGGCCGACGGCGGCGACACGTTCTTCGGTGAGCCCGAGGTCGAGCCCGCCGACCTCATCCGCCTCGCCGCCGACGGTCGCGGCATCATCACGCTCTTCGAGCTCGGCGCCCAGGCCGCCCGGCCTGCTCTGTTCTCCACTTTCCTGATGTGGATTCTGGCCGACCTCTTCGAGTTCCTGCCCGAGGTCGGCGATGTCGACAAGCCGAAGCTGGTCTTCATCTTCGACGAGTCGCATCTGCTGTTCGACGACGCGTCGAAGGCGTTCATCGACCAGGTCGTGCAGACGGTCAAGCTGATCCGCTCGAAGGGTGTGGGCGTCTTCTTCTGCTCGCAGCTGCCCACCGACATCCCCAACGAGGTGCTGTCGCAGCTCGGCGCCCGCATCCAGCATGCGTTGCGTGCCTTCACACCTGACGATCAGAAGGCGCTGAAGAAGACGGTCAAGACGTACCCGGTGTCGGAGATCTACAAGCTCGAGCAGGTCCTCACCTCGCTGGGCACCGGTGAGGCCGTGGTGACGGTGCTGTCGGAGAAGGGTGCGCCGACCCCGGTCGCCTGGACGGTCGTGCGTCCGCCGCGTTCGTCGATGGATGTCATCGGGGCGGAGGCGATCACCGCCGCCGCCGAGGCGAGTCCGCTGTATGCGAAGTACGGGCAGTCGATCGACCGCGAGTCGGCCTACGAGATGCTCGCCGCCAACATGCTGTCGCCCGGCGAATCCGCCGACGCGCCCGCACCGGCTCCGGTTCCCGTCCCGGCTCCGAAACGTAGTCCGGCACCGAAGCCCGTCCCCGAGGAGCCGGGCATCATCACCGAGGTGCTGACCAGCAAGCCGGTGCAGAGCTTCCTGCGGTCGGCGGCCAGCGCCGCGGGACGCGAGTTCAGTCGCGCGATCTTCGGTACGGGGCGGCGTCGGAAGCGGTGAGAAGTGTTCGGCGCCGGGCTACTCGGCGCTGAACTTTCGGTAGAACCCGCCGACGATCGGCGCGACGACGGCGCGCGGGGTGTACCCGCCGGCCACCGACATGGCCTTGGACAGGGTTCCGGGGACGACACGCATCTTGTTGTGCGCCAGGGCATCCAGACTCATCTCGGCGACCTTCGCGGATGAATGCCAGAGGAAGTCGGGGACGACCTTGTCCACGATCGACGCCTCGTCGGGCGACGGTGTGTGGGTGCGGACCGGGCCGGGAGCCAGAAGTGTGACGTGGACGCCCTGTGCCGAGACCTCACCGCGCAGCGATTCGCTGAACGTGTTGACGAAGGCCTTCGACGCGGCATAGGTGGCGTTGTTCGGGATCGGCATGTTGCCGGCTGCCGACCCCACCATGAGGATGCCGCCGGAACCGCGCTTCACCATCTGGGGGAGCACAGCGAGGGTCAGGTCGTGAACGGCGTTGACGTTCAGGAGGACCTGGGACTTCTCGTAGTCGGCGTCGAGTTCGGCGACGGGGCCGAAGGTGGCGATGCCGGCGTTGTTACAGAGGATCGAGATCTCGCGTCCGGCGAACTCGGCGGCAAGGACCTCGACCTTGGTCGGGTCGGACAGGTCGACCGCGCGGACCTCGACCGCGACCCGATGGGCGGCCCGCAGTTCGCCGGCGAGCTCTTCGAGGAGCTCACCGCGACGGGCGACGAGGACGACCGAGTGGCCACGGGCGGCCAGCGCCCGGGCGAGCTCGCGACCGATACCGGAGGAGGCCCCGGTGACGACGGCGCGGGCGTTTTCTGAAGGCGGCGGTACCGGCATGGGAGCAATCGTAGCGGCCGCTGCGGCCCGGCCCGAGAAGAGCCGGAGCGCAGCGACAGCTGGGTCGAGAGGTCAGTCGATACCGGCGGCGACCTCGGTGCCCTGCCGGATCGCGCGCTTGGCGTCGAGTTCGCCCGCGTAGTCGGCGCCACCGATCACGTGGGTGGTGACACCGGCGAGGGTCAGCGGATCGATGAGATCGCGTACCGATTCCTGGCCCGCGCAGATGACCACGTTGTCGACCTCGAGGACCCGGGTCTCCGTCACGTTGCCCTCGTCGTCGCGGAAGCTGAGGTGCAGACCCTGGTCGTCGATCTTGTCGTAGGTCGCGCCACTGATCTGCTCGACGCCCTTCATCTTCATCGTGGCGCGGTGCACCCAGCCGGTCGTCTTGCCGAGCGACTTGCCCTGCTTACCGGACTTGCGCTGCACCATGTAGACCTGACGCACCGGCGGCAGGGGGCGGGGCTTGGTGACGAAACCGGGCTTCTCCGGATCGTCGGTGACGCCCCACTCCTGTTCCCATTCCTTCAGATTCAGCGTCGGCGACTCGTCGGTGGTGAGAAACTCGCTGATGTCGAAGCCGATACCTCCGGCACCGATGACGGCGACCCGCTTGCCGATCTCGCGATGACCGAGGACGGCGTCGGCGTACGACATCGCCATCGGGTGGTCGACGCCGGGGAAGCTCGGGATGCGCGGCACGACACCGGTGGCGACGATGACGTCGTCGAACTTCTCTGCGATGAGCGTGTCGGCGTCGACCCGGGTGTTGAGTCGGACGTCGACGCCGAGGACCTCGAGCTTGCGGGTGAAGTAGCGGATCGTCTCGTTGAACTCCTCCTTGCCCGGGATGCGGGCGGCGATGGAGAACTGGCCGCCGATGGACTTGCCACCTTCGAACAGCGTCACCTTGTGGCCGCGTTCGGCACTCGAGACGGCAGCCGACAGGCCGGCCGGACCGGCACCGACGACGGCGACCCGCTTGGCCTTGCGCGTCGGGCTGAGGATCAGCGTGGTCTCGCGTCCCGCACGCGGGTTCACCAGGCACGACACCTTCTTACCGACGAAGGCGTGGTCGAGGCAGGCCTGGTTGCAGCCGATGCAGGTGTTGATCTCGTCGGCGCGACCCGCGCGGGCCTTGTTGGCCAGGTGGGGATCGGCGAGGAACGGACGGGCCATCTGGATGGCGTCGACGCGGCCGTTGGTGAGGATCTCCTCGGCGAACTCCGCGGTGTTGATGCGGTTGGCGGCGATCAGCGGGATCGACACCTCGTCGCGGAGACGCTCGGTGAACTTCACGAAGGCGCCGCGGGGGACCGAGGTCACGATCGTGGGGACCTGGGCCTCGTGCCAGCCGATGTCGGTGTTGATCGCATCGACGCCGTGCTCCTCGGCCTTGCGTGCCATCAGGGCGATCTCGTCCCAGGTCTGGCCCTTGCGGATCAGGTCGGCGACGGACTGACGCAGGATGATCGGAAAGTCGCGGGGAACCTGACGGCGGATCTCCTTGATGACCTCGACGAGGAAACGCTGCCGGTTCTCGGTGTTGCCGCCCCACTTGTCGGTGCGGTCATTGGTGTGCGGGCACAGGAACTGGTTGATCAGATACCCCTCGCCGCCCATGATCTCGATGGCGTCGTACCCGGCCTTGCGTGCCAGCTTCGCCGACTGGCCGAAGGTCTTGATGACGTGCCAGATGATCGGCTCGGTCATCCGCAGGTGCTTGAACGGATGGATCGGCGACGGATCCTTGCCCGGAGCGACCTTGAACGGGGTGTACCCGTAACGGCCGGCGTGGATGAGCTGCATGGCGATCTTGCCGCCCTCGTCGTGCACGGCCTTGGTGACGCGCTGATGTCGCTTCCAGTCGAGGGCGTTGGTCATCTTGCCGCCGGCGAAGGCGAGCAGGCCGGTGCGGCTGGTGCCGAAACCGCCCGTGATGATCAGTCCCGCACCGCCTTTCGCGCGCTCGGCGAAGTACGCGGCGAGCTTGTCGGTGTCCCAGAGGCGATCCTCGAGACCTGTGTGCATCGACCCCATCACCAGACGGTTCTCGATGGTCATGCCGCCGATCTGCAGCGGCGTGAACAGGTGCGGGTAATGCGGGTTGGGTTGTGCCGTGTGGGCTGACATGGCGCGACCTTTCATCTCGGTGTCGTGGTGACGCTGTGTGCGTGCAATGCTCTGTCTGGGTGGTGGTTCCGTGCCGTCACGGGTGTCGCTGGTTCATCCCGGCGAGTTCGCGTTCGAGTGCGGGAATGACCTCGTCGCACCACTCGATGTAGCCCTCCTCCTGCCGGATGCCGCCGCGCAGCACGAGGTACTGGTGGAGCTTGCGGCCGGTCAGGGTGTCGGGCTCGGGGTAGTAGTCCGCCTGGAATCCCTTGAACAACGTCAGTTGTGCGACGTGCTCGTCGCGGTGGGCCTTGAGCTCGCCGATGATGGCGGCGAGGTCGCCGAACTCGGCGGCGCGGAGTTTGACGCCGATGTCGCTGCGGAGTGCCTGCCGTGGTGTGGGGCTCATCGCCCACTGCGCCAGCGCATCTCGGCCCGAGTCGGAGATGGTGTAGACCTTCTTGTCCGGGCGGCCGTCCTGGCTGATCGACTCGACACTCACCAGGCCGTCGTCGAGGAGCTTCTTGAGCGTCCGATAGATCTGCTGGTGGGTGGCCGACCAGAAGTAACCGATCGACCGGTCGAATTGCTGACCGATCTCGTAACCCGTGCCGGGTCGCTCCGCCAGCGACACCAGAATCGCATGTTCGAGCGCCATGTGAGCACGCTAACACCGCAACAGGGCACTATGCAACAAGGTGCTTATGAGTCTTGTTGCATATGCGCCGAGTGAGCACCGGGGTAAGGGGAGCGGGCAAGCCGTGAGTGCCGCAAACTGTTGCGCATGACTGAACCGGGGACGAGATCCCAGAACCTGCTGTCGTGGAAGCTCACGACGAACACCGTGGTGGCACCGGAGGAACGGCTGACCTGGCCGCGGACTGTGAGCATCGGTTTGCAGCATGTGGTCGCGATGTTCGGCGCGACCTTCCTGGTGCCGGTCCTCACCGGGTTCCCGCCGTCGACGACCCTGCTGTTCTCGGGTATCGGCACCATCCTGTTCCTGCTGATCACCCGTAACCGTCTCCCCAGCTATCTGGGCTCGAGTTTCGCGATCATCGCGCCGGTGACGGCGGCGGTCGCCTCCGACGGGGCATCGTCGGCGCTCGGTGGCCTGGTCGCGGTCGGTGCGCTGCTCGTCATCATCGGTCTGATCAGTCATTTCGCCGGCGTGAAGTGGATCGAGACGCTGATGCCGCCGGTGGTGACCGGTGCGATCGTGGCACTGATCGGCCTGAACCTGGCCCCGGCCGCGAAGAACAACTTCGTCGCGGACCCCGTCCTCGCGACCATCGTTCTGGTCCTGCTCGTCGCCTCGGCGGTGCTGTTCCGCGGGCTGCTCGGTCGTCTGGCGATCTTCCTCAGCGTCGCGTTCGGCTATGTGCTGGCGCTCGTCCTCGACTGGATCGACTCCGACAACGACTACATCGACACCTCCGGTATCGCCGACGCCGCGTGGGTCGGCCTGCCCGACTTCCAGACCCCGACCTTCGATCTCGGTGTCCTGCCGCTGTTCCTTCCCGTCGTCCTGGTCCTCGTCGTCGAGAACATCGGTCACGTGAAGTCGGTCGCGATGATGACCGGCAGGGACTACGACGACACGATGGGCCGCGCGCTCGCTGCGGACGGTCTGGCGACGATGCTCGCCGGCAGCGGTGGCGGTTCGGCGACGACCACGTACGCCGAGAACATCGGCGTGATGTCGGCGACCAAGGTCTACTCGACCGCGGCCTACTGGGTGGCCGGTGCGGCCGCGATCCTGCTCGGCCTGTCGCCGAAGATCGGTGCGGTGATCGCCGCCATACCGCCGGGCGTCCTCGGCGGGGTCACGACAGCCCTCTACGGCCTCGTCGGCATCATCGGCGTGCAGATCTGGGTCAGCAACAAGGTCGACTTCTCCAAGCCGATCAACCAGTTCACCGCCGCGATCCCGCTCATCATCGGCATCGCCGACTACACCTGGCAGATCGGCGATCTCGTGTTCGCCGGTATCTCGCTGGGCTCGGTTGCCGCCCTGGTCATCTACCACTCGATGCGGATCATCGGTGGCTGGCGCGGGACGGTGGTTCCCGACAAGTCCTGAACAGGTCGGTCGTCACCACGGGAGTTTCAGCGGGATGTCGGGGATGGGGCCTGGTAGGTCCACATCTCCGTCGGCGCGGTCGTTGAGCAGATACAGCCCCCACAGGGGTGCCGGTGCGCCGAGCGGTGGTGGCGGGAGTTCGGGGACATCGGGTTTGCGCGCGACGTACAGGTCGGGTTGCTGACCGGTGATGACCTTCACCATGTTCCGGAAGGCCGTCGAGTGCGGGTCGTCCCAGTAGCCGCCGTGGGTCTTGATCCCGCTGTCGTAGGTGCGTCCGTCGATCTGGACCGTACCGGTGTCGAGACGCGTCACCCCGGGTGCGGAGTCGGGGTCGGAGCCATGCGGGTTCCCGGGTAGGGACTGCGCGTAGTGGATCGGGTCGCCGGGAAATGTCAGCGAGTACCGTTCGACGCCGCCGGGGTGCGTTAGATCGTGCACCCCGGTGTCGGCCGACGACGCGTAGATGACGCGGTCCGGAGTCAGGCCCAGCTGCTCGGCGGTGCCGACCACCACCCCGCCATAGGAGTGGCCGATGTAGGTGGTGCTCGCGCCGGGTGCGTGGCGGGCGATCTCGGCGTCGAGTTCGGTTCCGAACAGCTCGAGCCGCGCGGCCATGGCGCCGGCGAAGGCCGGACTCGTGGCCGCGCGGAGATCCGGAGGCAGATCGCCGTCGAGGTAGAGGAACACCGGGCCGTTGGTCTGGTCGGCGAGTTCGGCTGCGGCGCGGCGGTTGTCGCCGCCGGCGGTGTCGATGGTGGTGCCGGTTCCCGGTACATAGGTGGCGGCATTCCTGGTGCCTGGACGCAGCGTGCCGATCATCTCGACGACGCGTCCCTGCCGTGTGTTCACGAAGGTCACGAACTGCCGCTCGCGCCCGTCGCCGGGCGTCAGCATCTCCCGCAGCGTCCGGGCACGACGACCCTCGCTCCGGCCGGCCTGGATCTCGTCGACCAGGGCGTTGCGGATGTTGATCTCGTTGGCTTGGATGCGAAGGTCGAAGGGAACGCCTGGAAGGTTGCCCAGCACATGCGGATTCGCCTGGATGAGGCGTCGTATGTCGTCGGGTGCCATCTGTTCGAGGATGTCGCGGACCTGGCCGGGAGTGAGTGACTCGAGCACTCGGACGGCAGCGTCGGCGTCCAAGGGGCGATTCCCGGGAAGCGTCACATCGGGTTGTCCGTCGACCATTGACGCGAGGTCGGTCGCGAGCCCGTCGAGTCGCGAGCCGTAGCGTTCGTCGAGACCGTCGACGGCGGCCAGACCGGACTCGATCGAGCCGCTGAACTCGGCGGCCGCCGTGACCCGGCCGGGATCGGGGTGGGTGACCGTGCCGTCGTCGGCGACGCGAAAACCTGCGCCGGTTGCGGCGTCGACGAGACGCAACACGTGCTCGCGCGCATATGCGAGGTCGGTCCCGGCGTCGGATGCTTCGTCGGCGACCATCTGCAGCGCGTTGCGGACCTCGCCGGCGTGGTCGTGCTCCTGCCGGATACGGTCGTGTGCGGCGGCACGGGTGCGTCCACGCCACGAGTCGGATGACTCGAATGCCGTCCGGGCGCGGTCGATTCCGGTGTCGAGAGATTCGGCCGCGGTCGATGCGGCCGATCCCGCGTCGGCGAAGGACTGCGGATTCCAGGCGCGCAGCGCCGAGATCGTAGGGCGCATCAGCGGTCCCGCAGTGCTTCGAACGTCGCGGCAGCTCGGGCGTCCGCCGAGGTCGTCGTCGCTTCGAAGGTGGCCAGGATCTCGCTCATCGCGATGAGGCGGTCGCCGATCGACTCGACGGCGCGACCGGCAGGTCCGGCGGTGTCGCGGAGTGCACGGGCCACCCGACTCGATGAGCCCCGGGCGTCGCCGAGGGTCGCGGTATCGATCGCGTGGATGGCGATGCCATTGGCGCGCCACGACCTGACGACCGCCTCGATCTCGTCCGGCGAAACCCCGAAAACATCCTTCTCCGAGTCGTTTCCGCGATCAGATCGGGGAAACCACTGGGGGACGAGCGGAACGGGTGAGGGGATGGGGAACGGGAATGGCATGATCCTCCGTGACTCTTCGAGGACTGCGACCACCCGGAGAGGTGGCGCGATTCTTGGACGCGCCGCGCGCCTCGCCGGTTCCGAAAACCGCTTCTCCGCGACCACGCGCGGGGGCTACGTTGGGGGCACTCGACAGGACAGGGGAGCCGCCGATGCCGCAACAGGCTTGGCATACGAGGGCGGAACGGCCCGACGACGTCGCGTGTGTCCACGAGATCAATGCGGACGCCTTTCCCACGTCGGAGGAAGCCGAGCTGGTCGACGCGCTCCGCGCCGACCCGGCCTGGCTCGACGGGCTCTCCATCGTTTCCGTCGATGCCGACGATCGCCCGGTTGGTTTCGCGCTGCTGACACGCTGTCACGTCGACGATGCCCCCGCGTTGTGCCTCGCACCGTGTGCCGTGGCCACCGCATACCAGCGGACCGGAGCGGGTTCGGCCGCGATCATCGCCGCCCTCGACGCGGCGCGCGACATGGGGGAGAGCACCGTCGTCGTGCTGGGCCACCCCGACTACTACCCGCGCTTCGGTTTCCGACGAGCCGTCGACCATGGCATCCGGCTCAGCATCGAGGTGCCCGAAGAGGCGTTGATGGTGCTCAGCCTCGACGGCACCGACGTCCCGTCCGGGACGGTGCGCTACGCGGCGCCGTTCGGCATCTGATGCCGTAAGTGACGGTGCCCCCGGCAGGACTCGAACCTGCGACCTAGGGATTAGAAGGCCCTTGCTCTATCCACCTGAGCTACGGAGGCGTGCTCGGCGCGCTCGTGGCACAAGGACACGGGGCGCCGGGCACATGGAGTTTACGACATGCCCTCGAGCTCGCCGCGGATGTGCCCCAGACCACGGCGGTACCAGGTCGGAGGGTGTGGCGTCGGCCCCCGGACCTACAGTTGAGGAATGACCCGCACGTCGACGTCCGCCTCGCCGGATCAGAATCGCGACGCGATGAACGAACCGCGCGGCGTCGTCACCGCGGTCCTCTGGGCGTCGGGATGGCTCGCCGCGATCGTCGCCATCGCCGTCACCGCCATCTCCGCGTCCACTGCGCTCAAGCTGACCGGCGTCCCCGACCCCGGGCCGCTCACCACCTACGGTCTGCCGACCCTGACCGCGATCGGTGAGTTCGCGGCCGCGATCGCGCTGGGCTGCGCGGTGTTCGCCGCCTTCTTCGTGCCGCCGCAGTCCGACAACGTGCTCGACGTCGGCGGCTATCGCGCCATCCGGATCGCGGCGTCGTCGGCGCTGGTGTGGTCGGTGTGCGCGCTTCTGCTGATGCCGCTGTCGGCGTCGGAGGTCAGCGGATCGCCGCTGTCGGAGGCGATCAAACCGGCCAACCTGATCAACGCATACGGTCAGGTCGCCGAGGTGCGCACCTGGTTCTGGACGGCGGTGTTCGCGCTGGTCGCGGCGATCATCGCGCGGACGATCCTCAAGTGGGGGCCGACCGTCGCGGTCATCGCGTTTACGATCTTCAGCCTGATGCCGTCGGCACTGGCCGGGCACTCGTCGTCGGGCGGTAACCACGACATCGCCACCAACAGCCTCATCCTGCACCTGATCGGCGCGACCCTGTGGCTCGGCGGGCTCGCCGCGGTGGTCGTCTACGCGCTCGCGTCCGGGCGGTGGCGGGGACTGGCGGTCCGACGCTTCTCGCGCGTCGCGTTCTGGTGCATCATCGTCGTCGGCCTCAGCGGCGTGATCAACGCCGCCGTGCGCGTGCCCCTCGATCAGCTCTTCTCCGACACCTACGGGCGCCTCGTTGTGGCGAAGGTGGCGGCACTCGTCGTCCTCGGTGCGCTCGGTGCGTGGCACCGGCGAGTGACCATCGCCCAGCTCGAGTCGGAGGAGCGGCCGTCGCTGTTCGTGCGCTTCGGGCTTGTCGAGCTGGCCGTGTTCGCGGCCACCTTCGGTCTGGCGGTCGGCCTGAGCCGGACCCCGCCGCCGGCCCTCGACACCGCGAACGTCTCACCGGTCGAGAACGCCATCGGCTACGACATCGACGGTCCGCCGACCTTCGTCCGGTTCTTCACCGACTGGCGATTCGACCTGATCTTCGGTCTTGCCGCCATCGTCCTGGCCGCCGTGTACATCCGCGGCGTCGTGCGACTGAAGCGACGCGGCGACGACTGGCCGATCGGCCGCACCTTCGCGTGGCTTCTCGGATGTCTGCTGCTGCTCCTGGCGACCTCGTCGGGTCTCGGCCGGTATGCACCGGCGATGTTCAGCGTCCACATGATCGCCCACATGCTGATGTCGATGATGATCCCGGTCCTTCTGGTCCTGGGTGGTCCGGTGACGCTGGCGCTGCGCGCCCTCCCGCCGTCGGGCCGCGGCAACCCTCCCGGACCCCGCGAGTGGATTCAGGCGGGTGTGCACTCGGGGCCGTCGCGCTTCCTGACGCACCCGCTGATCGCGGCCATCATGTTCGTCGGCAGCTTCTACATCCTCTATCTCGGCGGGCTGTACGAGTCGGTGGTCGAGTACCACGCGGCTCACCTGCTGATGAACCTGCACTTCCTGCTCAGCGGATACCTGTTCTACTGGCTCGTCATCGGCATCGACCCCGCACCACGACAGGTCAAACCGGTCGCCAAACTCGGCATCGTCCTCGGGTCGCTGCCGTTCCACGCCTTCTTCGGCGTGGCACTGATGATGACCACGGCCGTCATCGCCGAGAACTACTACCGCGGACTCAATCTGCCGTGGACCTACAACCTGTTCGACGACCAGCGCGCCGGCGGCGGAATCGCCTGGGCGGCAGGCGAGATCCCGCTCGTCGTCATCATGCTGGCCCTGCTGGTCCAATGGCAGCGCAGCGACACCCGGCAGGCGAAGCGCTACGACCGCAACGCGGTCCGCGACCACGACGCCGAACTCGAGAACTACAACGACATGCTCAAGGAGCTCAACAAACGCGGCTGAGTTGCAACGGAACTCAGCTCGATCCGGTCGACACCGTGCAGACGGACGCCCCGGCCTGGACCAGCGCGGCGACGTGAAGCGGGTCGAATCCCGCGTCGGCGGCGGTCTGCGCGGTCGACACGGTCAGCTCCGGCGGGCAGCGCAGGGTCGTCACGATGTCGCGTGAGGCCGCGAGTTCGTCGACGATCGCCACATTGAGTTCGTTGATCGCCGCCCGGACCGGACCGAGATCCGGTGTCGCGGGTGGGGCCGTCTGCCCGGGTAGGCGCCACTGGGCGAACAGCCTGCGTTGTACCGTCTTGCTCGCCTCGATCTGATCGCGGAACACACCGCGAACGTAGCCGGGGTCGAGGTCCCGGTCGAGAGCGAGCTGCGACACGGTGTCGAGGACGACCTGTTCACGCGCGGGATCGTCGATGGCGGCGCCGGATGCCCACTTGGACGCGGCCACCGCGTCGGCCAGTGCGAGGCGACCGGCGATCGCGTCGGTCAGACCCGACATCGCCGGGGCCGGTGCCGCCGCGGACAGGGGTGGCGCGACCAGCATCGTGGCCGCCGCGATCAGACCGGTCAGGAACACTCGCATCCGCATTCCGCGATCCTATGGGCGGAACGCCAGGGGTACCCGCGATCTGTGGGTAATCCGTGGAGAGTTCTCCACAGCCCGATCATGTCCCCGTCTCCGGCGTATGTCGGGGGAGATGCTGATGCGGCCACACTTCCCGTGGCCGACACCAGTAGGAGACGACCATGTTTGAGACGTACACGACCGTCATCGGAACCGTTGTGTCCGAGCCCCGCCGACGCCAGACCACCACCGGCGAGGACGTGATCTCGTTCCGCGTGGCCTGCACCTCGCGCCGCATCGACAAGCGCAGCGGCGAGTGGGTGGACGGACCGACGCTGTATCTGACGGTGAGCTGCTGGCGCCGACTCCTCGCCGGCGTCGGCCTCGCCATCGCGAAGGGCCGGCCCGTCATGGCGCACGGTCAGATCAAGACCAACGAGTATCCGACGGCCGACGGCTCGCGCCGCTCCGATCTCGAGATGACCGCCGTCGCAGTGGGACTCGACCTGAGTCGCTGCATCGTCACCTACCGTGGCACGCCGTCGTCGGAGCGAGACATCGCGGCCGCCTTGCCGGTCGCCGCCGCGGAGAAGGCGGAAACCCAGACGGCTGCGTGAGTTTCACGCCGTCCGGTTGCGGACCAGTCGCCAGTGGTTGCGCCCGTCGGCGCGCCGGTAGGAGAGCTCGTCGAGGATCTGGATGGCGATGGCCAGTCCGCGACCGCGCTCGGCGAAGTCGTCGGGCAGGCTCACCGCGTCGAGGTCGACGCGGGCCGGATGACCGTCGTCGCTGTAACGGCCCTCGATCCGGTCCGCCGCGACCTCGAGTTCGAGCCGCATGGCCACCCGGCTGCCGTCACGGGCGTGTTCGACGATGTTCGAGCCGATCTCGGCCAGCGCGAGCTCGAACTGCATTGCGTCCATGTCGTCGACCGGGCAGTCGCGCAACAGATCTGCGAGCAGCTCGTGAATGTGCTCGAGGGTGGCGTCCGACGTGACCTCCTCGAGAACACGCGTCCCGGTGTTCTCGGTCATGAGGGTGGCCTCTCGGATCTCACTCGGCACCGTACGCGGCGTCCGCGGACTCGTGCACCCGCAACACGCGATTGAGGTTGGTCAGTTCCAGGACGGTGACGACCTGCTCGGTGGGGGCCGCGATCCGGAGATCGCCACCCGCCTGGCGTGCGACCTTCAGTCCGGAGACGAGCGCACCCAGCCCGGACGAGTCGATGAAATCGGTGCCGGATAGGTCGACGACGATCCGGGTCGTCCCGGCCCCGACGAGTTCGTGCAACTGATCGCGCAGCCTGGGTGCGGCGATCATGTTGAGCCGTCCGTCCGGCGTGATCGCCACGGCATCACCGGCGACGGGGCGAGTCGAGTATGTCGTCATCATGGCCTTTCTGGACGGGCGGGGTTGTCGCCGGTGGGCGAGTCTTCTGCCGTGTCGTCGTGACCGCGGTAGCGGACCGCCATGATGACGACGCTCAGGATCACCAGATCGAACAGTACCCAGAACAGGTTGACGCCCACGCCCAGAACAGAGATCGCGCCCCGCCACAACTGCACGATGCCGATGACCGATGCCACGACGAGGAGGACCATCGCGGCGAGCTGCGGGCGGACGAGATGCCACGGCAGCGCGTCCTGGGACTGTTTCGTCTTCGGCGTGACCGCGAATCCGAGTGGCCGGTTCAGGTAGACGTTGCGGAACGCGGTGGTGCAGGCCCGGATCCAGACCGGGAACAATGCGAGACTGTACTGTTGGCCCCGCCAGGTCGGGGTTCCTCTCGCCACGACGAGGAACAACACCTGGTTGATCACCAGGAACGGGATGAGGCGGAGGAAGAAGTCCCAGCTGTAGGCCTGCACCGGGAGAACCCCCAGCACGAGATACACCACCGGGGCGGCGATGTAGGCGATCGCCGCGAAACCGGCCAGGTAGCTCCACATCGTCGCCCAGTACATGAGTCGCTGGGCTACGGTCAGCCCCTTCTGGACCAGCGGGTTCTCCCGCAGCATCACCTGGATGGTGCCCTGAGCCCACCGAAGGCGTTGGGTGAGCATCGTTTTCAGGTCCTCGGGAGCGAGCCCGTAGGCGAGGTTCTCGTGGTGGTATGCCGAATTCCACCCCAGGGCGTGCAGCCGCATGCAGGTGGCCATGTCCTCGGTGACCGAGATCGTCGCGAGCGGCAACATCGGTTGCGCCTCATCGGATCTGCCGACATCGACCGCCGCGACCAGGGCACGGATCGACTCGATGGCGCCGAGTGGGGACCATTCGCGATCGGCCAGAACCGCCAGAGCATCGAAGTCGAGTGCCCCGGCACCGGTTTCCTGCTCGCTGAACTCGGTGAGGGCCTCGATGGCCTCGAGGTCGGCACGCATCGCCTCGACATCGGCGTCGACGAGTCCGCGGGCGGCCTCGTCGACCCACGCCTGGAATCGGTAGGTGATATCGGCCAGCGGTGCCCGATCCTTCAGCTGCTTCCGTGCCTCGGTGACCGCGGCGTCCACCCGGTCGAGCGCGGCGAGTGCCGGAGGGTTGTCGCGGACACGTCGTCGGGTCTTTCGGAGCACGGTCCGCGCGGTCCGCAGGGCGCGGTCGACGCCGTCCTCAACGGCGGTGACGTACTGGGTGATCCCGAGCTGCATCAGTGCTTCACGACGCAGGACCGCGTTCGAGCCGCAGAAGAATGCGGCGTTCCAGCCGTCCTTCCCCTGCTGGATCGGCCCGTAGAAGAGCGGTGCCTGCGATCCCAGCGGGTCCGAGGGTGGCACGTTGACGAAGTACTGCGGGGTCTGGACCACGGCCATCTTCTCGTCGTGGAAGTAACCGAGCGTGCGGTCGAGGATCTGCGGTTCGGGGACCTGATCGGCGTCGAGGATGAGGATGAACTCGCCCTCGGTCTGCATGAGCGCGTTGTTCAGGTTGCCGGCCTTGGCATGTCGTGGCTTGTCCAGCCAGTTCGACGACCGGGTCAGGTAACCCAGGCCGGCCTTGCGCGCGCACTCGGCGAGTTCGGCGCGGTCACCGTCGTCGAGGATCCAGGTGGTGTGCGGGTAGGTGATGGCCTTCGCGGCGAGCGCGGTCTTCATCACGAGGTCGATCGGTTCGTTGTAGGTGGTGATGAAGACATCGACCGTGGCGCCTGCGGGCGGCGGCGGGGGTTCGGGGCGGTGCTGCAGTTTCCACATGGTGAGCCCGAACAGCAGCGAGTCGATGAGGCTGTAGGTCTCGGCGACGACCAGCGGGACGGCGATCCACCACGCCTCCCAGTTCACCGATGCCAGCCAGCGCCACACGATGTAGTTGAGGCCGAGCACTGCTGCCACGACGATGAGCAGCCGTAACCACGGCGACGGGGCGGTGCGGGCGAGGGTGGCCTTCTCGATGCTCTCGCTCATCCGGCATCGTCCCGCCGGATCGCGACGAGTGTGACGTCGTCTACGGGTGGGAGACTGGCCACCAGTTCCTCGACCTTCGTCCGCACTGCGGCGGGAGTGCTTGTGCCGCAGAGCATTCGGAGGAGGTCGAGTGCGTCCCCGCCGGCGACGAGGTCGAGGAGGCCGTCCGAGGCGATCACGAGCATGTCGCCGGGGCCGAGATCGATTGCGGCCGAACGCCAGGTGTCCTCCGGCAGGATTCCGATGGGGAGTCCGCCGCCGTGTAGGACGGTGCAGTGGCCGTCAGCGCGGCGCACGGTGGCCAGCCCGTGGCCACCGTCGACGTAGTCGACGTGACCGTCCCGGGTGCGCAGCCGGGCGTGGAACAGGGTCGCGAAGGTTTCCGTGCCGGCGAAGTCCTCGGCGAGCTGACCGGCCACCGTACCCACGACCTCGCCGAGATCATGGTCTGCGCTCTCACCACCGGTGGCGTCGAAAGCCCGTGAGGCAGCACGCATCGCCGACCGCACGGTGGCGGTGAGGATCGCCGCCCCCAGACCTTTGCCCATGACGTCGGCGACGGTGAACACCAGTCCGTCGTGGCAGGGGTAGTGGTCGTAGAAGTCGCCGCCCACGGCGAACGCGGGGAGGCACATCGTCTCGATGGAGTAGCCGGGCACGATACCGAGCGGTGGGGGGAGCAACTGGCGTTGCACCTTCGCGGCGCGTTCGAGATCGTCGGAGTTCTCGATCTCGCGTTGCGCCCAGGCCGCCAGCTCGCGGAACGCGGCCAACTGGTCGGCGGTCAGCTGCCGCGGCCGGGTGTCGTAGACGCAGAAGGTGCCCACCGGGTGACCGCCCGGACCGTACAACGGATACCCGGCGTAGAAACGGATTCCGCCCTCCCCGCTGATCTGAGGTATCTCGGCGAAGAACGGGATCGTCGACACGTCCTCGATGACGAGCGCCGGGTCGGCAGGGCGCGTGTAGGCCCGCGCGACCGTCACCTGGCACACGGTCTGCTCGCGTGGCTGGTTCTGCAGTTCGATGCCGTCGACCGCCTTGAACCATTGCCGATCCCGGTCGAGGAGGGACACCGTCGACATCGGTACGCCGAACACCGCTTTGGCCATGCGGGTGATCTGCGCGAACCGGTCCTCGGGGGCGGAGTCGAGCAGGTTGAGCTGCTCCACCGCTCGGAGACGTGCTTCCTCGACGTCGGGGGCGATCAGCGCTTGCGTCTCATCCACCGTGACCCGACCCGGACGTTCCGACTCGGCTTCCGTCACCGCTCGACTCCTATCACCGCAACCCCACTTCTTCGAGTGCACGTGCCATCGCCCGGCCTGCCTCCGGCGAGCTGTTCAGACCCCAGTCCGATTCCTTGTCGTGGTCGAACCAGACGAAACCCGTGACCCCGTCGGCCTTGTCGAGGTAGTCGACGAGATCTGCGATCCAGTCGGCCTTGGACCCGCCCGCCTCGGCCGAACCGACCTCGGTGACGAGAATCGGCTTGTCCGGCGCGAGTTCGCGCAGCTGGTCGAGGGAGGACCCGAAGAGCTCGTTCGGCGACGTCCATCGGTGGCCGGGTACCGAGCCCCAGTTGTAACCGTCGATGCCGAGGACATCGACGTAGTCGGCGCCGGGGTACCAGCGGGACAGCGGAACGTCCGAGATCGGGACGTTCGGCGCCCACACCCACTTCACGTTCACCGCGTTCTTCGACGCAAAAAGGTCGTGGACGTGCCGCCACGCCGCGACGTACAGCTCGGGCGGCGTCCCACCCGCGGGACTCCACGGGTACCAGTCGCCGTTGGGTTCGTGGGCGAACCTCAGATAGACGGTCGAACCCCAGGCGACGAGCTCGTCGGCCCAGCGGTACAGGTAGTCGTCGTGCGTTCCGGCAACGATCGAGGACATCGAGAAGGCGGCGCGATCGTAGGTGCCGTCGCCGAGATGCCGCCAGGGTTCCCAGGTGACGATCGGCTCGGCCCCCGCGCCGATCACCGCGTTCAGCGCCGCGATCGGTGGGATGGCGGTGAAGTCCTCGAAGAACAGATTGATGGTCGGAGAGACCCCGGTCAGCGCGGTGACGCCGGCGACCTCCGCGGGCTCGAGCGGGCCGCTCGGTGTCGTGACCCCGAATCTCAAACATGGGCCGGCCGGACCGTACAGCGGTGAGATGGTTGGAGGACAATGCCGGGGCTCGGCCGCACAGGCGCCGACAGCACCCATCGACGTGACGATCACGCCCACGACCACCGTCACCACTGTCCACCTACCCACCGAGCGCATGACACTCCCATCGCGCCAACCCAGCGCCGCACTTGTGCTCGCCCGGCGCCGCAACTCACACCCCGTCGTCGGCCCTCGCCGACGCGAACCATTCTCGCGACAAACCGCGCGTCGCGCGCGGCATCCGCCCAATTGCGTGGCCGGTACCGGGCGGACCGGGTCACCGGGCGACGGGCCCGCCGGGGCCGACCACTAGGCTGGGACCCATGTATGCGCACCGACCGTGCGTGCGCCAGAGCATCTGAATTGCTGACATCCACCCGGCATCGAGCAGGTCCGAAGGAGTTTTCACGTGGCTGAGTTCATCTACACCATGAAAAAGGTGCGCAAGGCGCACGGCGACAAGGTCATCCTCGACGACGTCACCATGTCCTTCTATCCGGGCGCCAAGATCGGCGTCGTCGGCCCCAACGGTGCCGGTAAGTCGTCGATCCTGAAGATCATGGCCGGCCTCGACCAGCCGTCGAACGGCGAAGCCTTCCTCGACCCCGAGGCGACCGTCGGCATCCTGCTCCAGGAGCCGCCCCTCAACGAGGAGAAGACGGTCAAGGAGAACGTCGAAGAGGGCATGGGCGAGATCAAGGTGAAGCTCGACCGCTTCAACGAGATCGCCGAACTGCTCGCCACCGACTACTCCGACGAGCTGATGGAGGAGATGGGCAAGCTCCAGGAAGACCTGGACAACGCCGACGCCTGGGACCTCGACTCGCAGCTCGAGCAGGCCATGGACGCGCTGCGCTGCCCGCCCGCCGACTCACCGGTCACGCACCTCTCCGGTGGTGAGCGCCGCCGCGTCGCACTGTGCAAGCTGCTGCTGCAGAAGCCCGACCTGCTGCTCCTCGACGAGCCCACCAACCACCTCGACGCCGAGTCGGTGCTGTGGCTCGAGCAGTTCCTCGCGAGCTACCCGGGCGCCGTCCTGGCCGTGACCCACGACCGGTACTTCCTCGATCACGTCGCGCAGTGGATCTGTGAGGTCGACCGCGGCAAGCTGCACCCCTACGAGGGCAACTACTCCACCTACCTGGAGAAGAAGGCCGAGCGTCTCGAGGTCCAGGGCAAGAAGGACCAGAAGCTGCAGCGCCGCCTGAAGGAAGAGCTCGCGTGGGTTCGTTCCGGTTCCAAGGCCCGTCAGACCAAGAACAAGGCTCGCCTGTCCCGTTACGAGGAGATGGTGGCCGAGGCCGAGAAGACGCGGAAGCTCGATTTCGAGGAGATCCAGATCCCGACGCCACCGCGCCTCGGCGATGTGGTGGTCGAGGTCTCCCACCTCGACAAGGGCTTCGAGGGCCGCGTCCTCATCAAGGACCTGTCCTTCACGCTGCCGCGTAACGGCATCGTCGGTGTCATCGGCCCCAACGGTGTCGGTAAGACGACGCTGTTCAAGACCATCGTCGGCCTCGAGGCACCCGATTCGGGCACCGTGAAGGTCGGCGAGACGGTCAAGCTGAGCTACGTCGACCAGACGCGCGCCAACATCGACCCCAAGAAGAACGTCTGGGAGGTCGTCTCCGACGGACTCGACTTCATCGAGGTCGGCCAGAACGAGATGCCGTCGCGCGCCTACGTCAGTGCCTTCGGCTTCAAGGGGCCGGATCAGCAGAAGAAGGCGGAGGTCCTCTCCGGTGGTGAGCGCAACCGCCTGAACCTCGCGCTCACATTGAAGGAGGGCGGCAACCTCATCCTGCTCGACGAGCCGACCAACGACCTCGACGTCGAGACCCTGGGATCGCTGGAGAACGCGCTCGAGAACTTCCCCGGCTGTGCCGTGGTCATCAGCCACGACCGCTGGTTCCTCGACCGCACCTGTACCCACATCCTGGCGTGGGAGGGCAACGTCGAAGAGGGCAAGTGGTTCTGGTTCGAGGGCAACTTCGAGGCGTATGAGGCGAACAAGGTCGAGCGTCTCGGCGCCGACGCGGCACGTCCGCACCGGGTGACCCACCGCAAACTCACCCGCGATTAATACCGACCCCGTCCGGCGCGGGTGACTAGCATCGGCGATGTGACGTCACTCGTGCCGGACGCGGTGAACCACTACTTCAGGTCCCGGGCCGAAGGCTCGGGGACGGACAGCGCCGCCGAGCAGGTGGTGCGTCATCTTGACGTCGCGACCCGGCGGGATCCCGGACAGGCACTGGTCGAGGTCGTCGACGACGACGGCGGCGCGGTCGAGATCGTCGTCGTCAACGACGACATGCCGATGCTCGTGGAGGCGGTTCTGGCGACCGTTGAGGCACACGACCTATCCATCGAGCGCATGGACCATCCGGTCATGCCGGTGCAACGCGACACCGACGGCGGGCTCGAGGCGATCGACGACGTCCCCGGTGCCGCCTGGGAGTCCTGGATCTTCGTCGGCGGGCTCGCCGGACATCCCGGCGTCGATCCAGAGGCGCTCCGATCGGACCTCCTCGAGGTCGTGTTCCGGGTGGGCGACGTCGACCACGACGCCGCCCGGATGCGGTCGCTGATGACGTCGTGTGCGGCCGACCTGGCGGTAATGCCGGTGCGTGAGTCGACAGGCATGCGCAACACCGACCGGCACGAGTACGCCGAACTCCTCGAATGGTTCGCCGGGAACCACTTCCATCCCCTCGGATACACCCGGGTGGGTACCGACGGCGCCGGTGACGGTGACGAGCGGCTGGGGGTCTGGCGCACCGGCTCCATCACCCGGGACTTCCCGTCGGTGACCACGCAGCCACTGCTCCCGCGAGCGAGTCGGGTCTTCGTCGCCACCGGCATCCAGCGGTCGAATTTCCCGGTGCTGCTGCAGGTTCCCGCCTTCGACGCGCACGGCAACCACGACGGTGAGCACCGGTTCCTCGGCACCATGACCTCTTCCGGTCTGCACCAGACAGTGCTCGACGTCCCGGTGTTGCGCACCAAGGTGCACGACGTGCTCGCGCGCGTCGGCGTCGACGAGGACTCCTTCGCCGGACAGTCCATGATCGAGCTGCTGCAGAACTATCCGGTGGTGGAGATGTTCGCCTCCACCACCGACGAGCTCGCCCGTCGTGTCACCGAGATGCTCGACGCGGTCGCGACCCGGTCGTTGCGCCTGTTCGTGCGTACCAGTCTCGACGGCAAGACCGCGGTCGCCCTCATCTACCTGCCCCGGGACCGCTACAACACCCAGAATCGACTCGCCCTCGAACGTGCCTTGATGGATGAATTGAAGGGCAGCGCACTGGAATACACGGCCCGTGTGAGTGAGATGCCGCTCGCGCTCCTGCAGGTGCTGGTGTGTATCGAGCCGGGCGCCGCATCCGAACTCGGCTCGGTGGACACCGGATCACCCGCGCACGCACGGATGCAGGCGGCGCTCGCGGCGGCGATCCGAGGATGGGACGAGCGTGTCCGGGAACTCGCCGTGAACCTCGGCGACCGTTCCGGATCGGTCTCGGGTGGACCGGAACTCCTTCTGCGGCAACTGCCCTCACTCTCCGACGACTACAAGGAACTCCGCGAACCCCAGGACGCCCTCGCGGACCTGATCCACGTCGTCTCCCTCGAGCCGGGCGCGTTGGCGGTGACCCTCGACGCCATCGAGCAGCGCGGGCCGGGCGACCACCACAGCTGGCGGTTCACCCTCTACCTGTGCGGGGAGTCGGCGACCCTCACCGATGTCCTGCCGGTGCTGCACAGTCTCGGCCTCGATGTTCTCGAAGAACATCCGTACGAGATCCGGCGGTCCGACGACACCGTCTGCTGGGCCTACGAGTTCATCGTGCAGCTCGCCGCCGGGATGTCGGTGGACCTCGACCATGCCGACGACCTCGAGGAGCGCTTCACCGAGGCGTTCCGTCAGATCTGGCTCGCCGCAGCGGAAGTCGACGACTACAACGAGCTGATCATCCGGTGCGGACTGGACTGGCGGTCGGCGGCGATGCTGCGCGCCTACGGGCAGTACCTGAGGCAGTGCGGATTCTCTTACAGCACCGCCCATGTCGCGAATGTGCTGGGCCGTCATCTGCAGATCACGCGCGGGCTGGTCGAACTGTTCGTGACCTCCTTCGACCCGGCCGCCTCCGACCCCGAACGGCGCGAGCGGGTGAGCGCACAACTCCGGGCCGACATCGGCACGGTGCTGAGTCTCGACGCCGATCGCATCGTGTCGGCCTTCGCCGCGGTCATGACCGCGACGTCACGGACCAACTACTTCGTCACGACCGGTGAACGGGATCTCGAGCACCGCCCGGTCATCTCGTTCAAGCTCCGGCCTCGCGATATCCCGCAGACCCCCGAACCCCGTCCGTTGCACGAGATCTTCGTGTACTCGCCCCGTGTGGAGGGCGTCCATCTGCGGTTCGGCGCAGTGGCACGCGGCGGGCTGCGCTGGTCGGACCGCAAGGAGGATTTCCGCACCGAGGTCCTCGGTCTGGTGAAGGCACAGGCCGTCAAGAACGCCGTCATCGTCCCCCTCGGCGCGAAGGGCGGCTTCGTCGTCAAGCGTCCGCCGGCGCCGACCGGGGACACCGCTGCCGACCGGGATGCGCAGCGCGAGGAGGGGATCGCCTGCTACCGGCAGTTCATCTCCGGTCTGCTGGACATCACCGACAACATCGACCGCTCGACCGGGGAGGTCATCCCGGCGCGGGGTGTGGTCCGGCTCGACGAGGACGACACCTACCTGGTCGTGGCGGCCGACAAGGGCACCGCGGCGTTCTCCGACATCGCCAACGAGGTGTCACAGTCCTACGGTTTCTGGCTCGGTGACGCGTTCGCCTCGGGCGGCTCGGCCGGATACGACCACAAGGCCATGGGCATCACCGCACGCGGTGCCTGGGAGTCGGTCAAACGGCATTTCCGGGAGATGGGCGTCGACACCCAGTCGCAGGACTTCACCGTCGTCGGGATCGGCGACATGAGCGGGGACGTGTTCGGCAACGGGATGCTGCTCAGCGAGCACATCCGGCTCGTCGCCGCCTTCGACCACCGGCACATCTTCGTCGACCCGGACCCCGTCGCCGACCGGTCCTACCTCGAACGCCGCCGCCTGTTCGAGGTGCCGCGATCGTCGTGGGCCGACTACGACACCGATCTGATCGGTGAGGGCGGAGGGGTGTGGTCGCGGGACCGCAAGTCGATCCCCGTCAGCGCGGAGATGGCGGCAGCGCTCGGTATCGCGGAGGGCGTCGACGAACTCTCGCCGCCCGAACTGATCCGAGCGATCTTGCTCGCGCCCGTCGACCTGCTCTGGAACGGCGGCATCGGAACATACATCAAGGCGTCGACGGAGAACCACGGGGACGTCGGCGACAAGTCGAATGACGCGATCCGCGTCGACGGTGATCAGGTGCGTGCCAAGGTGATCGGGGAGGGCGGCAACCTCGGCGTCACCGAACGGGGGCGGATCGAGTTCGATCTCGCGGGTGGCCGGATCAACACCGACGCACTCGACAACTCGGCCGGAGTCGACTGTTCCGACCACGAGGTCAACATCAAGATCCTGCTCGACTCCGCGGTGTCGGGCGGTGCGCTGGAGACCGACGACCGGGACCCGTTGCTCGAGTCGATGACCGATGACGTCGCCGATCTCGTTCTCGCCGACAACATCTCACAGAACTCCGAGTTGGGCTTCTGCCGCACCTTCGAACTCACGCGCGTGGAGGTCCACGCCCGGATGCTCGACCAGCTGTCACGCGAACGCGGCGTCGACCTCAGACTGGAAGCCCTCCCGCAGGCACGCGAACTCCGCAAGCGGTTCGACGGTGAGTTGCAGCGCGGGCTGACCTCACCGGAGTTCGCGACCCTGATGGCGCACGTCAAACTCGAGGCGAAGTCGGACCTGCTGGCCAGTGACCTCCCCGACAACGACGTGTTCGCCGCACGCGTGGCCCGCTACTTCCCGGAGGCCCTGCGCGAGACGTACCGCGAGCAGATCAACTCCCACCGGCTACGCCGCCAGATCGTCACGACGACCCTCGTCAACGACGTCATCGATCACGCCGGGATGACGCATCTGTTCCGGTTGAGCGAGGGCACCGGGTGCACCACCGAAGAAGGTGTCCGCGCCTACGTCGTGTCCAACGAGATCTTCGGCATGAGCGACGTCTTCGAGAGCATCCGGCACGCACCGGCACCGGCCGAGGTCGTCGACGGAATGATGCTCTACGCCCGACGCCTGCTGTTCCGGGCGTCGCGGTGGCTGCTCGCGTTCCGTCCCCAGCCACTCGCCATGGCCGCCGAGATCACCCGCTACTCCGATCGGGTCACCCGGCTGTCCGCGGCCGTCGACGGCTGGCTGGGGGAGAGCTCCGCGAAAGACATCTCCGACCGGGTACACGCGTACGTCGACGAGGGGGTCCCCGACGACCTCGCCCGGACGGTGGCCGTCAGCCTCCACCGGTTCTGCCTGCTCGACATCATCGATGCCGCCGAGATCTCCGACCGCGACCCCGAGGAGGTCGGCGACCTCTACTTCGCGGTGATGGAGCACTTCGGACTCGAGGAACTGCTGACGGCGGTGTCGAACCTGGACTACGGCGACCGCTGGCACGCGCTCGCCCGGCTGGCGCTGCGCGACGACATGCACGGCGCGCTACGGGCGCTCACCCTCAAGATCCTCGAGGTCAGCGAACCCGACGAGTCGAGCGACGAGAAGATCGCCGAATGGGAGTCCTCCCAGTCGAACCGGCTCAGCCGCGTGCGCAGCGTCCTCGGAGAGATCGAGGAGACCGGGACCCTCGACCTCGCGACGCTGTCGGTCGCCGCGCGACAGCTCCGCAGTGTCATCCGCTGAATCCCTTTCGGCCCCTGATCCGTTTCGGCCCCTGATCCGTTTCGGCCACGCCGACCCGATGCCCGGGCCTAGCCTGGGCACATGACGCGCACGGCACCGCGAATCTGCCCACTCTGCGAGGCAACCTGCGGGTTGTCCCTCGTCGTCGACACCCACGGCGGCCCGATCGAGGAACACGCCGAGGCGGACGGGCATTTGCGTGAACACGTGACCGGTGCCCGCGGCGACGCCGACGACGTGTTCAGCCACGGCTACATCTGTCCGAAGGGGGCGAGCTTCCCTCAGCTCGACAACGATCCCGACCGTCTCGAACGTCCACTGGTCACACGGGACGGACGGTTCGTCGAGGTCGGCTGGGACGAGGCGCTCGACGAAGCCGTCACCCGTCTGCGCGCGGTCATCGACACCCACGGCGGATCGTCGGTCGGTTTCTATCTCGGCAACCCGTCGGCGCACACCATCGCGGGCACCATGTACGCGCCGCTGCTCGCGCGTGCGATCGGAACCCGCAACGTGTTCAGCGCCGGCACCCTCGACCAGATGCCCAAGCAGGCGGCGTCGGGATACCTCTTCGGTCACGCCGGGACCTTTGCCGTCCCCGACCTCGACCGCACCGATCACCTGGTGATCATCGGCGCGAATCCCGTTGTCTCCAACGGGAGCATGGCCACCGCCGCTAACTTCCCCGGCAAGCTGAACGCCCTCCGGCATCGCGGCGGGCGGCTCACGGTCATCGACCCGGCGCGTACCCGCACCGCCCGGCTCGCCGACACCCACCTCGCGCCACGGCCGGGAACCGATGCCGCGTTGCTGGCCGCCATCGTCACCTGCCTGTTCGACGAGGGACTGGTCGCCGACGACCTCGGCGGTATCGCGACCCACGTGCAGGGCGTCGACGAATTGCGCAGGGAGATAGGTGATCTCACGCCCGAGCGGGTGGCGCCGTACTGCGATGTCCCGGCCGAGGACATCCGCGGGCTCGCCCGTGCGATCGCGTCGGCACCGTCGGCGGCGGTCTACGGCCGTCTGGGTACCACCGTCGTCGAGTTCGGCACCCTCGGTAGCTGGCTCATCGACGTCGTGAACGTCCTCACCGGCAACCTCGATCGGCCGGGCGGAGTGATGTTCCCGACGGCGCCGACCGCCCCCGCACCGCGTCCGGCACGCCCGGGCCGGGGTTTCCGGACCGGCCGCTGGCGCAGCCGGGTGTCGGGACATCCGGAGGTCGCGGGGGAGTTGCCCGCCGTCGCGATGGCCGAAGAGTTCGAGACACCCGGCGAGGGGCAGTTGCGGGCACTGGTCACGGTCGCGGGCAACCCCGTCCTGTCGGCACCCAACGGCGGCCGCCTGGCCGCCGCACTCGACGCCGCCGACGTCGTCGTGTGCGTCGACCCGTATCTGAACGAGACCACCCGGCACGCCGATGTCATCCTGCCGCCCCCACGTCCGTCCCAGAGTCCGCACTTCGACGCGATCCTCAACAACCTCGCCGTGCGGGCGAACGCCCGCTATTCGCCGCGGGTGCTGCCGCTTCCCGACGGTCGGCCCGACGAGATCGACATCGTGTGTCGCCTGATCCTCGGTCTGTCCGGGGCGGGCATCGACGCCGATACGGGCCTGGTCGACGAGCAGGTCATCGCCGCGACCTTGTCCAAGGAGGTGACCGACCCGCATTCGTCTGTCGCCGGCCGGGACGTCGAGACGCTGGTGGCGATGCTGCCCGATGCGCCGGGCCATCAGCGCCGCCTGGACATGATGCTGCGTCTCGGCGCCTACGGTGACGGTTTCGGTGCGCGGGAGGGCCTCACGTTCGCCGATGTCCTGGCAGCCCCGCACGGCATCGACCTGGGTCCGATGTGCCCGCGTCTGCCCGGCGTGCTCCGTACCGCGTCGGGGAAGGTCGAGTTGGCGCCGGATCCGCTGATCGGGGACCTCGCCCGGCTGCGCGCCGCGGTCCACGCCGAACATGCGACAGGCGATCCGTCGCTCCTCCTCGTGGGGCGCCGGCACCTGCGGTCCAACAACAGCTGGATGCACAACCTGCCCGCACTCACCGGCGGCACCAATCGGTGCACCCTGCAGATGCACCCGGACGACGCCGCGCGGCTCGGCATCGACGGCGTCGCGACGATCCGCGGAGCGGGCGGGTCACTGACCGTCCCCGTGGAGATCACCTCCGACATCAAGCCGGGCGTCGCGTCGGTGCCGCACGGCTGGGGTCACGACGACGCGGAGACCCGACTCTCCGTGGCGGCCGCCGAACCCGGGGTCAACGTGAACATCCTCAACGACGGGACACGGATCGACCCGCTCTCGGGGACAGTCGTCCTCAACGGCCTGCGGGTCGTGGTCGGCCCCGCCTGAGCCCGTGCGGTCGTCGCCCGTCCGGAGCGCCGGGGCCCGTCGTGCGTAGGGTTGACTCCGCGGCGCCCGGCGTCGTACCAGCAGATCCGTATCGACAGGGGATGGAACGCACGTGCTCAACGAGGACTCGGGGACCGCGACGGCCGACGGCTACGTGGTGAAGGTCCCGGTGCGATGGTCGGACATGGACGTCTATCAGCACATCAACCACGCCCGGATGGTCACGCTGCTCGAAGAGGCGCGCATCCCGTGGCTGTTCCTCGACGGCCGGCCCACCGCGCCGCTGCGGGACGGCTGCCTGGTGGCCGACCTGCACGTGAAATACCAGGCCCAGCTGCGGCACTCGGAGGGCCCGATCGAGGTCACCATGTACGTCCAGCGGCTGCGTGCCGTCGACTTCACCGTCGGGTACGAGGTCCGCGCGGCCGGGACGGATCCCGCGGCGAAACCGGCGGTCGTCGCCAGCACCCAGCTCGTCGCCTTCGACGTCGCCGGGCAGCGCATCGCACGACTCACCCCGGAGCAGAAGGACTACCTGAACTCCTTCCGCCGCGGCGACGAGACGTCGACGAAGCAGCGCTGATGGAACGGTTCATCCAGATCGCGGAGTCCGATCGCTCCAACGCGTCGGCGTTTCTCGCCCATGCCCAGCGGCTCGACGACGCCGCGGTCGTGCGCGTCGTGGCGCGTCCCGACGGACTCGTCGCGCTCTGGACCCACACAGGGTTCGAGGTGCTCGCGACCCGCGCGGTCTCCGGACGGGTGGCGCCTGCCGACATCGTCTGCGACGCCGCGTCGCTGCACTCCGCGCTGGCCGCGTCTTCCGCAGGCGCACAGATCGATCCCGGGTTCTCCCTCGACTCTGCCTGGCGCGGTGCACTTCCCGCATCCGCCGGTTATCGCCACGTCGACGACGTGCCCGCGCGCAGCATCGTCGGCCTGGCGCGCAACGGTGCCCGCGTGGCGCGCGAGGAGGGAAGTGCTCACGGACCGGCCACCGGCGTGCTCGACCAGGACGTGCTGGAGGTCTCGACCGAGGACGGCGCGCTGCGCGCGGCCGTCACCATGCGGTCGCTCTTCGCCCTCACCGGAATGGGTTTCATCCGCGACCGCGACGGGCGCGCGGTCACCGAGGGCTCGCCGGTCGAGGACATCGACGCTGCCGAACCCGTCCGGATCCGCTTGTCGGCGGCCTGGATTCGGGTCGACGCCCGGTACGGCTCGGTGTACCAGCGGCGCCACCGCGATCTGTCGGTGACGGTTCTCTAGATGTACTGCCCAGGGACGTTGGTCAAGCGGCTGAAGGGAACGTTCCGGCCGATGGCGGAGTGTTGCCGGTGGTGATTGTAGGTGTGCAACCATCCTGGCAACGCTGCGCGTCGGGCTTGTTCGGACCGGTAGTGCCGGGCGAAAGCCCATTCGGCGGCCATGGTCCGGTGGAACCGTTCGATCTTGCCGTTGGTTTGCGGCCGGTAGGGGCGTGTGTACTTCGCCGTGACTCCGAGCTCGGTGCAGGTGCGCTTCCACAACGCTGAGCGGTAGCAGCCACCGTTGTCGGACAAGACTCGTTCGACAGTGACGCCGCGGGCCGCGAACCAGCCCACGGCTCGCTGAAGGACTCCGGCTGCGGTGACAGCGGTTTCGTCGTCATGGATCTCGGCATAGGCGACGCGAGAGTGATCGTCGATGACGGTGTGCACGAAGGCATGTCCGAGTAGTTCGTTGTGGTGCTTGCTCCGGCGGGTTCCCGGCGTGGCCTGCCGATTCTTGCGTCCTTTGGCGCGTCCGACGAACCGCCAGCCGCCACCGACGGGGATGTTGCCGAGTTTCTTGACGTCGACGTGGATCATCGAGCCCGGATGAGGGTGCTCGTAGCGGCGGATCACTTCCCCAGTGCGGATGTCGATGTGGGAGAGCCGGTTGAGCCGGCATCGGACCAGCACCGCGTGCACGGTCGAGGCCGGCATCGACAGTCGGGAGCCGATCGCCTGGGGTGAGAGGCGCTGACGCCACCGCAGGGCCACGATCTTGCGTTTGATCGGCTCGGGGGTGCGGTTCGGACTGCGATGAGGACGACTCGAGCGGTCGTACATGCCCTCTGGGCCCATCTCGACATAGCGAGTGGCCCAGCGTTTGGCGGTCGGCCACGAAACGTTGAAGTGTTCGGCTGCCCTGACGATGGGCCAGCCGTCATCGACGATGCGACGGGCCAGCAGTAGTCGGCCCTTGGGGGTCAAAGGTGCGTTAGCGTGAACCACGAAGGTCTCCCGGTTGTGAAGTGTGTGTCGTAGCAGCTCCACTTCACGACGGGAGACCTTCGCTGTTCAACGACCCACTACCGCGTGTCGTCGCAATCCCTCAACCAACCTGCCTGGGCAGTACATCTAGACCAGCCAGGCGGCGGCGTCGGGCGGCAGCATGCCGTCGGCCAGCGGCGAGCTGATCAGCAGGAGTTCGCCCGGCGGCAGCGGAACCGGGACCTCGCCCGCGTTCAGCGCGCAGATCAGGAAGCCCTCCGACCGCCGGAATGCCAGGCAGCCCTCGGGTGCTTCGTACCAGTCGATCGAGTCACCGGCGAATTCCGGGCGGTCGTAACGCAATTCGATGGCCGCCCGGTACAGCGACAGCATCGAGCCCACGTCCTCGAGTTGCGCCTCGGCGGTCAGCGATCGCCACGACTCCGGCATCGGCAACCAGGTGTCGGCCGACGTGCTGAAACCGAACGGCGGCTCGGTGCCCTGCCAGGGCAGCGGAACCCGGCATCCGTCGCGGCCGCGTTCGGTGTGACCCGACCGCTCCCACACCGGATCCTGGAGGACCTCCTCGGGCAGGTCGTCGACGTTGGGCAGGCCGAGTTCGGAACCGTTGTAGAGAAAGATCGAACCAGGCAGGGCCATTTCGACGACGAGCATCGCCCGCGCACGGCGCGTCCCGCGTGCGAGGTCGAGATCACCGGTCGCGGGGTCGACGGGGGCGTACCGCGTCACCTCTCGTTCGACGTCATGGTTAGACAGCGTCCACGTGGGCGTCCCGGACACCGACAGGACCGCGTCGAGAGAGTTCTCGATGGCCTCCCGGATCGCCTCGGGTTTGAAGGGAGCCTTGGCGAGTCGGAAGTTGAAACCCAGATGCAGTTCGTCGGGGCGCAGGTACTCGGCGAACCTCTCGTTGTCGTTCACCCAGATCTCGCCGACGTTCGCGGCGCCCGGGTACTCGTCGAGGACCTTGCGGATCTTGCGGTGGATGTCGTGCACCGCATAGTTGTTGAACCGCGGATCGTCGTCGTCGTTGGAGAGCAGAGCGGTGTTGGTCAGGTCCATGTCGGGCAGGTCGGCGGGCTTGGCCATCCCGTGCGCGACGTCGATCCGGAAACCGTCGACGCCGCGATCCAGCCAGAACCGCAGTGTCTTCTCGAGATCGTCGAAGACCTCGGGGTTCTCCCAGTTCAGGTCGGGCTGCTCGGCGGCGAAGATGTGGAGGTACCACTGGCCGGGGCTGCCGTCGGCCTCGGTGACACGGGTCCACGACGGTCCGCCGAAGATGCTGTGCCAGTTGTTCGGTGGCTCGTCGCCGTTCTCGCCGCGCCCGTCCCGGAAGATGTACCGTTCGCGCTCCGGACTACCCGGGCCCGCGGCGAGAGCGGCCCGGAACCACTCGTGCTGATCGCTGGTGTGATTGGGGACGAGGTCCATCGTCACCCGGATGTCGCGTGCGTGGGCCTCGGCGATGAGGGCGTCGAAGGTGGCGAGATCGCCGAAGAGCGGGTCGATGTCGCGCGGATCGGCGACGTCGTAACCGTGGTCGGCCATCGGGGAGGTCATGATCGGGCTGAGCCAGATCGCGTCGATGCCCAGCAGTTCGAGATATCCGAGCTTGCCGATGACACCGGCGAGATCGCCGACGCCGTCGCCGTTCGCGTCGCAGAACGACCGCGGGTAGATCTGGTAGAAGACCGCGGACTTCCACCAGGTGGTGTCGGTCGGGTCCAGCTGCGGCACCACGACGGACGCCGGTTCGTCTCGTGCGGCGGCGGTTTCGGCGCCCGGATCGTATTCGGCGCCCGGATCGAGTTCGGCATCTGCCTCGGCCTCGATGGCCTCGTCGTCGAGGGCATCCGGATCGGTTGTCGCGGATTCGATCTCGGGGGTGTCTCCCGACAAGTCACTCACGTTGCCCTCGGTACCCGTGGTCTCCGGTACGTCGGTGTGTGCGCCGTCGGTCTGACCCCCGTCAGATGGCTCGGCGGGGACAACACCTGGTGTCTCATCGCTCACCGTGGTCATTCTGCCCTACCTGAGTTTTCGGCGAGAAATCCTGGTCAATCGGCGAGTCGTGGGCGTGTCGAAACTGCGGGTGGCGAAAGGCGGAAGGTTTGCGCGGCTCTCAGATCGGCGAGTTCATCATCGACTGCGCGGCCATCTCCATGTAGTCGACGAGTGCCTGGCGGTGTGGCGGGTCCAGGGTCTCGTCGTCGATCGAGGCGATCGCGGTGTGCATGCAGCGCAGCCAGGCGTCGCGCTCGATCGGGCCGACGCGGTAGGGGTTGTGGCGCATGCGCAGTCTCGGATGGCCGCGCTCGTCGGAGTAGGTCCGCGGACCGCCCCAGTACTGCTCGAGGAACATCCGCAGCCGTCGCTCGGCGGGGCCGAGATCCTCCTCGGGGTACAGCGGGCGGAGCACCTCGTCCTTCGCCACCTCGGTGTAGAAGACCTCGGTGAGCCGTCGGAACGTCTCCGCGCCGCCGATCTCCTCGTAGAAGCTCCGCGGGGCCGGGTCGGGGGAGTTGCCGGATTCGCCAGTCACAGCCGCCATTGTCCCTACGACCGAGGGGCGCCTCAACGTCGCGTGCCGCCGGCGGGGCCCTGCCGAGGTGCCGTGCAGCGGGTTTTCCCTGCACGAGGTCGGCGTCCGTGGTGAACTTGTGCAGGTCAACCAGTTCGAGCAGGGCCGGCGGGAGGTCGAATGACGCACCGGTCACACCACCAGACGGGCGAGGTGACGAGACTGCACGGCGGTGCGGCCTCGCCGGCGGCCGGGTCGCGGTCGTGGACACGCCGCCGGGTGCTGCTGCTCAATGCCACCTACGAGCCGCTGAGCGCGGTCACCATCCGCCGCGCCGTCGTCCTGATCCTGCGTGGACGCGCCGACATGGTCCACGCCGACGAGTCCGGGGGAGCGTTCCACTCGGCCGCGACGGCGGTGCCGGTGCCGACGGTGATCCGGCTGCGGAACTACGTGCGGGTTCCGTACCGCGCGTCCGTGCCGATGACCCGGGCGGCGCTGATGCACCGCGACCGGTTCCGCTGCGGGTACTGCCGCAAGCCCGCCACCACCATCGACCACGTCGTGCCGCGCAGCCGGGGCGGGGCCCACAACTGGGAGAACTGCGTCGCCTGCTGCGCGTCGTGCAATCACCGCAAGGCCGACCGGCTGATCACCGAGTTGGGTTGGACGCTGCGGAACCGGCCGGTCGCCCCGAAAGGCCGGCACTGGGGGCTCATCGCCGCCGTCAAGGACATCGATCCGGCCTGGATGCAGTACATCGACGCGGGCGCCGCGTGAGGCGCCGGAAGGCGCCGCGAAATGTCCTTCGGAAGGCCGCTCGGCGACCGTCTACGACGCGCTGTAGGGGTCGCTGCACCGGTCGGTGTGATGTGGGCTAGATTGATCAACGATGACCTGTGCCGACAACCGGCCTGGTCCGGCGCGACCATCGAAAGGGTGACATGGACAGCCTGATCGTCCCCATCGGAGTGCCAGTCACGATCGTGACGGTGCTCTTTGTCGTGCTCTGCGTTGTCGCGATGGTGTTCTCCGGCGGGGTCAAGTACCCGGAGGTCAAGGAGTACACCCTCGATCAGCAATGGGAGCATGCTCCGCTTCTCTTCAGTGCCACCGACATCGAACCGATGGCACTTCCGCGGCACGCGGAACCCGGCGACGTTGATGGGAGCTCGGCAAGTGGCAAGTGGTGAGGTTTCGCACGCGAACGTGAGTGCAGAGGTCGCGGCCCGCTCGGCCGCCGAACTTCCGCTGGGCACCGTGATCACCAACAGCGGACGCATCTCGGCGGCCCGCTACCCGGGTGACGCCCCGACGACGCCGCCCTTCAGCAAGAAGGATCTGATCGCTCTCGACGACACCCTGAAGGCCGCGAGCGAGAAGGCTCTCGTGCGTTTCTCGGTCTACATCGGCGATCTCGACGGTGACCTCGACGCGAGCGCCCGTGCCGTCCTGGCGAAGGCTCCCGAGCCTGCCCACGGCACGCTGATCGCGGTGTCGCCGAACACGCGCGACGTCGTCATCGTCTCCGGCAGCGAGGTGTCGAGTCGTGTCAACGACCGTGTCGCCGCGCTCGGTGTGACCGCTGCGGTCACCGGTTTCCGTCAGGGCAACCTGATCGACGGCCTCATCGCGTCGCTGCGCGTGATGGCGACCGCTGCCGCCGCAGGTTAGTCCCGCAGACCACGAAGAAGGCCGCCCCACCTGCCGGTGGGGCGGCCTCTTTCGTGTTCGCGGAAGGCCGGGCCTGCTCAGGACCGCGGGGCAGAGCCCTCGAGCACCTTCTCGTGTGCCCCGGTCCCGGCCGACTCGAGCTCGTCGTCGACCATGTTGGACTCGTCGAACGGAATGCGACCCGCCAGCACCTCGTCGACCTGGTGCTTGTCCACCGTCTTGGTCCAGGAACCGACCAGCAGCGTCGCCACCGCATTGCCGGAGAAGTTGGTGACCGCACGCGCCTCGGACATGAACCGGTCGATACCGACGATCACTCCCACACCCTCGAGCATGTCCGGCCGGTGCGCCTGGAGACCGGCGGCGAGGGTCGCCAGTCCGGCGCCGCTGACGCCGGCGGCGCCCTTCGACGCGATGATCATGAACGCGAGCAGACCGATCTGCTCGCCGACCGAGAGCGGGTCGCCCATCGCATCGGCGATGAAGATCGACGCCATCGTCAGGTAGATGGCGGTGCCGTCGAGGTTGAACGAGTACCCGGTCGGCACCACGACACCGACGGTCGTCTTCTCGACGCCGAGGTGTTCCATCTTGGCAATGAGCCGCGGCAGGGCCGACTCCGACGACGACGTCGCGAAGATCAGCAGGTACTCGCGGGCCAGATACCGCACGAGCCGGAATATCGAGACCCCGGCGATCGTCCGGAGCAGGACCCCGAGCACTCCGAACACGAAGACCAGGCAGGTGAGGTAGAAGGCGAGCATCAGGGTCAGAAGCTGTTGCACGGCAGCCCAACCGGTCTGGCCCACGACGTTCGCGATGGCGCCGAACGCGCCGATCGGCGCGACCCACAGGACCATGGTCAGCACCTTGAAGACCAGCTTCTGGAAGTAGGAGACCGCGGTCAGGATCGGCTCGCCGGTGCGTCCCATCGCCTGGATCGCGAAGCCGACCAGGAGTGCGACGAACAACGCCTGCAGCACACTGCCGTCGGTGAGGGCCGAGAGCATCGACTCCGGGATGATCCCCTGGATGAAGTCCATGGTTCCGCCCGACTCGTGCGCCTCCTTCGCGAGTTCCTCACCCTTGCCCGACATCGACGAGATGTTCAGCCCCTCGCCGGGCTGGATGAGGTTGCCGACGACCAGACCGATTGCCAGCGCGACCGTCGACATGATGAGGAAGTAGACGAACGCGAGACCGCCGACCTTGCCGACCGTCGCGGCCTTGCGGACCGATCCGATGCCCAGCACGATCGTGCAGAAGATGACCGGGGCGATCATCATCTTGATGAGGCTGACGAACATGGTGCCCAGGACACCGAGTTCCTTGCCGACCTCGGGTGCCACGAGACCGACGACCACGCCGGCGACCACCGCGATGATGACCGCGATGTACAGCCAGTGCGTGCGGTCGCGCTTGGCCCGTGGGGCCTCGACCGCCTCGTCACCGGCCTTGGGATCTGCGTTCATCGGCGGTTCTCTCCTCGTATACCGGGAACATGGGTGGTCAGGATTGTGAACCGACGTGGTGATGACCGTCACGATTCTGTTCATTACGTTCACCGAGGCCGGGGGAATAGCCCGATATGGGGCTTTGCCGAGAACGAACGTCGGAAGACGAGGCTCGAAAGACAGATGAAAGGCCGAGCATGCGGTGGTATCCGCGGACGCTGGCCGGCCAGGTGGCGGCGCTCGCGCTGACCGTGGTGACGGTGGTGGTCGTGGCGGGCAGTGTGCTCGCGGCGATCGACGCCCGGGTCGACGGGGACCGGGCCGCCCGCGACGAGGTCACCGCGGTGGCGGTCAGCCTCGCGCAGGCGCCCTCGACGGTGTCCGCACTCACCTCGCCGGACCCGAGCGCGATTCTTCAGCCGGTCACCGACCGGATCCGGCGGGAGACGGGCATCGCCTTCATCACCGTGCTGGGTCCCGACCGGACGCGCTATACCCACACCGACCCGTACCTGATCGGGGCGCTCTATATCGGCAGCATCGATGCTGCGCTCCGTGGCGAGACGATCACCGAGACCTACACGGGCACCCTCGGTCCGTCCATCCGGACGATCACGCCGGTCCGGGGCCCCGACGGCCGGATCATCGGCATGGTGGCAGCCGGTATCACCCAGCGGTCCCTGACGTCGACCTGGCGCGGGGAGCTCCCTCGGATCGCCGTCACCGCCGTTGCGGCCCTGCTGACCGCGGCCGCCGGGGTCTGGTGGATCCGGCGACGACTGTTGCGGCAGACCGGCGGCCTGGCCCCGGGCGACCTGCGACTGATGTACGACCACCACGACGCGGTGCTCCACGCGATCCGCGAGGGACTGATCGTCGTCGAGGCCGGCCGGCCGGCCGGCGCTGGTCAATGCCGAGGCGCAACGTCTGCTGGGCATCGGAACAGACACGCCCGCAGGCGATCTGCCGGACTTCCTGACCCGCGGCGACGGGGTGTCCGACGAGTTGCACGCCGAGGGCGGACGGGTGTTGCTGGTCAGTCGGTCGCCGGTGTCCGGACGACGCGGCTCGTCGGTCGTCACGATCCGCGACCGGACCGAACTGGCCGAGGCGATGGGAGAGTTGGATTCGATGACCCGATTCGCCGAGGCGCTCCGCTCCCAGGCGCACGAGTCGGCGAACCGGCTCCACACCCTGGTCGCACTGGTGGAGATGGGGCGGTCGGAAGAGGCGGTCCGACTGGCGACCACCGAACTCGAACTGTCCCAACACCTCATCGACCGGATGACCCAGGCGGTCGCCGAACCGGCGCTGGTCGCGTTGCTCCTGGGTAAGAGTGCGCAGGCGGCCGAACGGGGAATCGCATTCTCGCTCACCGAGGATTCGCAGTTGAGTGACGACGCCACCCAGATCCTGTCACCGCGCGAGCTGATCACCGTCGCGGGGAACCTCGTCGACAACGCCCTCGATGCCTGCGATCCGGGCGACCCGTGGGTGGAGGTCGGGGTCGTCGGGGACCACGAGGCGCTCGAGATCGTCGTCGCCGACAGCGGACCCGGGATGGACGACGAACTGTTCGGCCGCGCGACTGCGCGCGGTTACTCCACCAAATCCGGTGGCGACGACGCCGGACGCGGACTGGGTCTGGCCCTCGTCGCGCAAGTGGTCTCCCGGCACCACGGGTCGTTGATCGCCCAGAACACCTACGGTTCGGTGGTCACTGTGCGCATCCGGGCGGTGTCGTCAGAGGCGGGGAGACCCGATGATCCGCGTACTGATCGTCGAGGACGAACCGGTGATCGCCGAGGCGCACCGCGACTACCTCGCGCGCATCGGCGGATTCGAGATCGTGGGCGCGGTCACCACCGCGCAGGAGGCGTTACGCGCCGCGCGGGCACACGGCGTCGACCTGGTGCTGCTCGACCTCGGTCTGCCCGACGCCCGCGGCACCGACCTCGCCTCCGCGCTCTCCGGGGTGCGCCCGGCCCCGGACGTCATCGCCATCACCGCGCAACGCGACCTGCCGACCGTGCGCGACGCGATGTCGCGCGGGGTGCTGCTCTACTTGCTCAAACCGTTCACGTTCGCGGCCTTCCGCGAGAAGATCGAGCAGTACCTGCGGTACCGGGAGGCGTTGACCGGCGAGGCGGAGGCGGTCAGCCAGCGCGACGTCGACCGAGCACTGGCCGAGTTGCGTTCCGGCGACTTCCGGCGGTCGGCGAAGAAGGGTTCCGCACCGCAGACCGAGGATGCGGTGTGCCGGGCCGTGCGGGACAGCGCCGACGGGCTCACCGCGTCGGAAGTCGCTCGCGCACTGGGATCTTCGCGGGTCACCGCATGGCGCTACCTGGAACGACTCGCCGACGACGGCGTCCTCGACCGCGACACCCAGTACGGTTCGGCGGGACGGCCACAGGTGCGGTATCGGTGGAGGCGGGCCCGTCGGTGACCGCCATCGGTACGCGGAGATGGCGCTGGTACTGGACAGACGGCGTAGACTGAAACTCATCGGGCTGCACGCCGAGGGAATCACCGTTGGCGGCCCCGGTCACTTCGGCCGCATCCAGACGGCGACCGAGTCAGGCGAATGCCATGATCACCACCACTCGAATTCTCGACTCGCTTCCGCGCAGCCGCCTCTTCGGGCACATACGCGACTATCACCGCGCCCGACCGGGTCACTCATCGAGGCCTCAGACCATCGTGAGCGGAATCCAAGAGCAGGATTCGCGCGATGTGCCGGGCGACCTCCTCGCCGAATGGGATGTCCAGTTCCATCCCGCGACCAGCGCCGAAACGAACGAAGCGAACGAAGTCGTCGGTGACGTCCTCGCTTGCCGGACCCTCCGGCGGGCCCGCCATTCACGGACCGAGGTTCTCGATGCCGACTCGCACCCGGTGATTCTGCTCGCCACAGATGTTCTCAAGGTCCGTGCCGGGGACGTCTGGGAAAAGGTGACGAGCACTGTCGAGGGTGGCGGAACCCTGTCAGATGTCCTGTTCGAAAACCAGAGACGGGAACCCTGATGTCCACACGCCTCGATCTGCCTCCCATTGCCCGCCGGCTCAACGAGCGACTTCTCGCGCGCTCCCGGGCCGGCCGAACCGATGACGACACCGCGGCCATGGTCGGTGACCTGCGTTCTCTGATCGTCGACGCGGTGACCGAGCTGGAGAATGACATGATCATCAGCAATAACCGATCTCGCAGTGCCGCAACGCAATCGACTGATTCTGCGGTCCCCTCCGACTCGTCGGGAGCCGGAACAACCCGGCGGTCCCGGAACCGAGAAGAGAGCTGATGTCGTGACAGTCATCATCGGAGTCATCATCCTGGTCGCCGCGGTGATCGCGACGGCGGCCGGATTTCTCGCCAACAACGGCAGCGCGAACGGCCTCGCACCTGACAGCTTCGCCGTCTTCGGCTACCACGTGAGTAGCAGGGCATGAACGCGCCGACCACGCACCCGCCTCGCCAGTTGCGGTTGCGGCTCAAGCCGGCCGATTCGGTCCGGGGGTCGGTCGATGGCGCGTGGTGGCCGCGATCCCGGGACCTGGCAACGGAACTCCCGGATATCGCGCAAGCACTCGACACCCGGTTGCCGCGGCTCGAACGGGTGGGCTACCGGATCGCCGACTGGGATGCCGCGCCGGACCGGAAGATTGCGGTCGACGGCCGGTCGGTGCACTTGGAGGGCTTCACCACGTGGCCGCCCGGGGTCGTTCGATTCTCTTGTCCGAGTGGGACACTCACGCTTGCCGTACTCGGTCCTGACACTGACTCGGATGCAGCGCACGAGACGATGATGCGTGCCGCCGAGCGGACCAACACCCAGTCGGCGGAGACTCTCATCGCGTCGGCGGCCGCTGTCGACGGACACCGGACCGGTCACGCCCCACCGGCGTGGGACACCCACGAGAAGCCTGCACCGATCGGCTGATCGGGCGCAGACTCGAGGTGAGCCGATGGGGCGGAGCCGGTCGCTAGATCTCAGCCCTGCGCGTCGAACTCGCGTGCCCGCAGCGAACGTGCCACGCCGTCACGGCCTTCGGAGATCAGCCGCTTGAGGGCAGGCGGATGATCACCCGCGACGAACTCCTCGGCGAGGTCGAGGGCCTGCTGCGTCATCGCCCAGCTCGGGTAGAGGCCGATGACGACGGTCTGGGCGACCTCGCTCGAACGGCGTGCCCACACCTCGGGGATCGCCTCGAAGTACTTCTCGACGTAGGGCTCGAGCAGCTCGCCCTGGCCGGGACGCGCAAAGCCCTCGATCATGGTGCGGGTGTAGATGTTCGACAGCGAATCGTCGTCGATCGCCTGCGACCACGTGTCGGCCTTGGCCTCGGGGAGCGGTCGCGACGAACGTGCCGCGGCGGCCTGCCGGGTGCCGGTGGCGGTGTTGTCGCGCTGGGCCTCGGCGTCGATGGTCGGGGTCGAAACCGCGTCGGCATCTATCGCACCGGCGGTCGCCAACGCGCGCACCAGCTTCCAGCGCAGGTCGGTGTCGACGGCCAGGCCGCCCAGACCCTGCTCGGCCGGGTCCCCTCCATCGAGAAGTGCCCGTGCCACGTCGATCTGGTCGTCGTTGAGCTTGCCGGCCAGCCAGGTGTTGACGAAGGCGAGCTGGTGGTCGGAGCCCGCATCGGCGCCCCGGGCGAGTTCCAGCAGGCGCGCGCTGAACGCGGGCCCGCCGGTCGAGGACACCCAGGTGGGGTCGGCGTAGGACTCGATCGCGGTGGTCGCCTGCATCAGAACACGCTGCACCACACCGATCTCGGTCTCCGACGCGATCCCGCGCTGCACGAGTTCGACGAAGTCGCGGGCACGCATCTCGGCCTGACGGGTCATCTCCCAGGCCGCCGACCACACGAGGGTGCGCGGCATGGAGTCGGTGATGTCGCCGATGCGGGCGGTCGCGGTCGCCAGCGACTCGGGGTCGATGCGGATCGACGCGTAGGTGAGGTCACCGTCGTTGAGCAGCACCAGGTCTCCGCGGTGCACGCCGACGAGTCCGGGCACGTCGGTGCGCTCACCCTCGACGTCGAGTTCCACGCTGTGGGTCTGTTCGATGGCACCGGAACCGTTGTCGGCGTAGATGCCGACGCGGAGCCGGTGCACGCGGGTCTCGCCGGCGCCCGGCGCGGCGCCGTCCTGGACGATGGTGAACCGGGTGAACGCCCCGGACTCGTCGACCTCGAAGTCGGGGCGCATGACGTTGATGCCGGTGGTGCGCAGCCACTGGTCGCCCCAGTCCGACAGATCACGACCGGACGACTTCTCCAGTGCGCCCAGCAGATCGGAGAACGTCGCGTTGCCGAACTTGTGGGCGGCGAAGTAGTCGCGCAGACCCGCGAGGAAATCGTCCACACCGACATAGGCGACGAGCTGTTTGAGCACCGAGGCGCCCTTGGCGTAGGTGATGCCGTCGAAGTTGACCTCGACGGCGGCGATGTCGGGGATGTCCGCGGCGACCGGGTGGGTCGAGGGCAGCTGATCCTGCCGGTACGCCCAGGACTTCTCGACGTTGGCGAACGTCGTCCAGGCGTTGGTGTACTCGGTGGCCTCGGACTGGCAGAGAACCGAGGCGAAGGTGGCGAAGGACTCGTTGAGCCACAGGTCATCCCACCACTGCATGGTGACGAGGTCGCCGAACCACATGTGCGCCATCTCGTGCAGCACGGTCTCGGCGCGACGCTCATAGAGGTACTTGGTGACGCGCGACCGGAAGACATAGTCCTCCAGGAAGGTCACCGCGCCGGCGTTCTCCATCGCGCCCGCGTTGAACTCGGGCACGAACAGCTGGTCGTACTTACCGAAGGCGTAGGGGATGCCGAAGTTCTTGTGGTAGAAGGCAAATCCCTGCTTGGTCTCGGTGAAGAGCCGATCGGCGTCCATGTGCTCGGCCAGCGAGGCGCGGCAGTAGATGCCCAGGGGGATGTCGCCGTGGTCGTCGGAGTAGACGTCGGTCCACTCGGCGTACGGCCCGGCGATCAGCGCGACGAGATAGGTGCTCATCGGCGCGGTCTCGCGGAAGCGATGGACACCCGGCTCGGCGGCGGCGGTCTCGACGTGTGCCGCGTTGGAGATGACCTTCCAGTCCTCCGGCGCCGTGACCGTGAGCGTGTAGGTGGCCTTGAGGTCGGGCTGGTCGAAGCAGGCGAACATGCGCTTGGCGTCGGCGGTTTCGAACTGCGAGTACAGGTACACCGATTCGTCGGACTGGTCGACGAAACGGTGCAGTCCCTCACCGGTGTTCGAATAGGCGCAGTCGGCCACCACGGTGAGGGTGTTCTCCGCTGCCAGCCCGGGCAGGGTGATGCCGACGGATTCGTCGAAGCCGGAGACGTCGAGGTCGACGCCGTTGAGCGTCGCCGAGTGCAGCGTCGGCGCGACGAGGTCGATGAAGGTCTCGGCGCCCTCGGTCGCGGTGAACGTGACCGTCGTGGTGGATCGGAACGTCTCGGTGCCGGAGGCGCCCTTCCCGGCGGTGCCGGGCGCACCGTTCCCGTCGGTGAGGTCGAGTTCGATCTGGTAGTTCGACACGTCGACGATCGCGGCGCGTTCGCGGGCCTGGTCTCTGGTGAGGTTCGGGGCAGTCACGCAGGCCAGCTTATCGAGAAGGGCGGTGCTCAGCCGTCCGACAGCAGATCGGCGGGCTGCAGGATCGCTGTCGCGAGGGCGGCGAGCGCTGCGGAGATCCCCGGTCGTGCGCGCAGTTCCGGCACTTGCACGACGTCGCCGGACACCCCGATGAACGCGCGGGTGAGACCTGCGGCGTCGCTCTCGGACAGCTCGGGCGACCGGGCGCGGATGGCGACGGCCCATTCGGCGATGTACGCGCGCTGGGCGGCACGCAGCGCATTCTGGTCGGCCTCGGGCAGGTAGACGAGGTCGCGGGTGAAGATGGGGATGATCCGTCCGTGCACACCCAGCGATTGCCGCACGTGCAGGGAGATGAGCACGTCGAGGGCATCGCGGGGCTCGACGCCGTCGAGGGCGTGGGTCGTGAGGAAGAGAATGCCTTCGAAGGCGCGGACCAGGATCGCTCGCAAGACCTCGGTCTTGCCGGGGATCTGTTGGTAGAAGGTGGCCACCGAGATGTCGGCCGCCCGCGCGATGTCGTCGATCCGGACGTCGTGGAATCCCCGCTCGGCGAACAGGTCGGTGGCCGCGTCGAGGATGCGCTCGTGCCGATCGGCGGGGCGCCGGGTGGCCGGCGCCGGCGGTGAGGCATCGGGTCCGGGCGCTGGCAGTTCGCCGTCGACGATCGACCGGGCGACGGCCCGCTGGATCTGCATCACGTGCGCCGGCGGCATCGTCCCGCGGATCACCGAGGTGTTGGAGTACAGGCTCAGGACGGCGAATCCGAGCAGACGGGCGTCGACGGCGGGCAGGTCGGGTCTCACAGCGGCGACCTTGTCGGCGATGTAGTCGCTGAACTTCGCGAAATAGACCCGCATGTCGGCGAGCTGGGCGGGGTGCAGGTGCCGTTGCTCGCGGCGCCAGAGGATCGACACGTCGTGGTTGGCGGTCTGGTCGCCGAGGCGATCGAGGAACCGCCACAGCTGGGCCTGCGGCGTCTCGCCGTACTCGTCGGCCTCGCGGACGAGTTCGTCCACCAGGTCGACCTGGGTCAGCAGCGCCTGTACGAGGATGTCGTGCTTGCCGGGGAAGTGGCGGTACACCGCGGGCCCGGTGAGACCGACCGCGGCACCGATCTGTTCGATGCTGACGTTGCGGTACCCGGCCTCCTGGAACAGGGTCGTCGCCGCCCGGACGATCTGCTCGGCCCGGAGGCCCCTGGGGTTCGCCCGCCCGCCCGCCGGACCGGGACCGGAGTCCGGATCGTGCGGCGTCGACGGCATGGACGTTTCCTTCCCGGGAACGGTGGCGGATCCGAGCGGTGACCCTTCCAACGAACGGTAACCGGATCCGGCGCAGAATTTCGCCGCTCACATGACAAACCGGGAACAGGCAGGCCCGTGCCGATGTCGAGCACGGTTGACAGTGCCGCCGGTACGGTCGAGATCGATCACCACTTCTGAGAGGACGTCGACGATGTCAGAGCAGGGCCAGTCCACCACCGATCGGGTCGACTTCTGGTTCGATCCGCTCTGCCCGTGGTGCTGGATCACCTCCCGGTGGATCCTCGAGGCCGAGAAGGTCCGGCCGATCGAAGTCAACTTCCACGTCATGAGCCTGGCTGTCCTCAACGAGGGCAAGGACATCCCCGACGAGTACCGCGAGGCACTGAAGAACGCGTGGCGTCCGGTCCGGGTGATCGCCGCCGCGGCTGCGGAGAAGGGCGACGAGATCCTCGCACCGCTCTACGCCGCGATGGGCACCCGCATCCACAACGAGGGGATCGAGGACTTCGACGCGGTCATCGCGGGCGCGCTCGCCGAACTCGGGCTCGACGCCTCGCTGGCGGAGGCCGCCGACTCCGAGGAGTTCGACGAGGCCGTCCGAAAGAGCCACCACGAGGGCATGGACAAGGTCGGCGACGACGTCGGCACCCCGACGATCCACGTGAACGGTGTCGCCTTCTTCGGCCCGGTGCTGTCGCGCATCCCGCGCGGCGAGGACGCCGGCAAGGTCTGGGACGGCGCGCTCGCACTCGCGTCCTACCCGCACTTCTACGAGCTCAAGCGCAGCCGCACCGAGGAACCCCAGTTCGACTGAACCACAGTCTGATTCGCCTCCCGCGAAGCCGCTGCGTCGAACCTCCGCTCAGAACCTGGGCGGGGGTTCGATGCCGTTCGGGAGCGAACCGGGCGGGACCGTCGCCGGGTGCGCCGGTGGTGGCACGGCCACGACGTTGCCGCTGCCGATGTCGCGCACGATCTGGCGCGGCCGCAGCAGCATCGCGCCGGCCCGGGTCCGGTTGCGGAGCGCGGCCGCGCGCCAGGTGAGGACCGGGTGGGTCGAGATCGCGTTCACCAGGTGCACGAAGAACCCGCGTTCGTGGGTGGCGCGGTCGGCGAACTCGTCGAAGTCGACCGCGGACAGCATGTACTTGCCGGCGGCCAGGACGCCGATCGCGCCCGGAGCGCCCGCCGGCTTCGCGTAGTAGCCGTAGTTGTCGGCGGTGTACTCCTGCGCTCGTGAGAGTGCGCTGCCGAGCAGGGGGATGCTGGTACCGAGGACCGTCGCCAGCTGACGCCAGTACGACGTGTGACCGGCCGCGATGTGCCCGACCTCGTGGCCGATGATGAACTCCAGGGCCTCGGGACTGCGAGCGGCGCCGCCGACCTCGAACAGGTCGGAGTAGACGACGACGAACCGCCGGAATCCGTGGCCGGAGGCGAAGGCATTGATCTGCCCGTTCCCGAGTACGACGTAGGCGTCGGGTACGTACTCCAGTCCGTAGCGGGCGGCGGCCTCGACCAGCATCCGGTAACCGTCCGGGAACTGGGTGGGCGTCATCTGCACGCCGTTCACGCGCGGCGTCGCATAGGTGAGACCGCGGATCACGAACAACACCAACGGAAATGCCAAGGCGGCCAACAGGATCTGGTCCAACATGCCGAGGGCGACGAGGACCACGATCGCCGCGTATCCCACCGTCGTGGTGAGGATGACGAGGACGAGGACGGGGATCTCCCACGGATGCAGCTGCGGGCGTGCGGCGAAACGAGCAGCGCGAAGCCAGCGTCGTGACGGGTCGGGAGGTGTCTCCGGGAGCGGGTCGGCGACCCCGGGCACGTTCGGGATCGGGTTCGGCAACGCTCGGGGGATGGGCGCAGGCGTGTCCACGCCCTCAATCTATAGTGGCGCCATGCGTGTCTATCTCGGTGCCGACCATGCCGGATTCGAACTCAAGAACCAGATCGCCGACCATCTGAAGGCGAACGGACACGAGGTGGTGGACTGTGGCGCCCACGTCTACGACGCCCTCGACGACTATCCGGCATTCTGCATCGACGCCGCGGCCCGGACCGTCGCGGATCCCGGCAGCCTGGGCATCGTCCTCGGCGGCAGCGGCAACGGCGAGCAGATCGCCGCGAACAAGGTGCCCGGTGCCCGCTGCGCCCTGGCCTGGAGCGTCGAGACCGCGCAGCTCGCGCGCCAGCACAACAACGCACAACTGATCGGCATCGGCGGCCGCATGCACTCCACCGAGGAAGCCCTGGCCATCGTCGACGCCTTCCTGGCCACCGAGTGGTCGGATGAGCCGCGCCACCAGCGCCGCATCGACATCCTCGCCGAGTACGAGCGCACCGGCGTGGCCCCCGAGGTCCCGCAGCCGCCGGCCTGATCGGTGCCCGAAGGTCACACACTGCACCGGCTCGCCCGCCGGCAACAGCGACTCTTCGGCGGCCGCCGGGTCCGGGTGACCAGCCCCCAGGGACGGTTCGCCGACGGTGCGGCCGCCGTGGACGGGATGACCTTCCACGCCGCGGAGGCGTGGGGTAAACATCTGCTCCACCGCTATCGCGACGGTCGTACCGAGCAGATGGTGCACATCCACCTCGGCCTCTACGGCGCCTTCACCGAACTGACGGCGCCGCTGCCCGAGCCCGTCGGACAGGTCAGGCTGCGTATCGAAACCGAGGACACCGGCACTGACCTGCGCGGACCGACGGCGTGTGAGATCTACCACCCCGTCGACCTCGACGCGCTGATCGCCCGTCTGGGTCCCGACCCCCTCCGCCGCGACGCCGACCCGGAGCGCGCCTGGGCGGCGATGTCCCGGTCCTCGCGTCCGATCGGCGCGCTGCTGATGGACCAGAAGGTCATCGCGGGCATCGGGAACGTGTATCGCGCCGAGGTCCTCTTCCGTGCCGGAATCGACCCCATGCGGCCCGGAAAACGCCTTCTCCGAACCGAATTCGACGAGATGTGGCTCGACCTGGTGGCACTGATGAAGGTCGGTGTGCGCCGCGGACGGATCCATGTGATCCGTCCCGAGGACGACCACGGGGCGCCGGCGTATGCCGCGAACCGTCCGCGGACCTATGTCTACCGCCGGGCGGGAGAGCCGTGTCGGATCTGTGGCACCCCGGTCCTGCTCGCCGAACTCGAGGCCCGGAAGCTCTACTGGTGTCCGGTTTGCCAGGAGTGACGATCCCCTCAATTGATGTATGGATAGGCGAACCTCAGTAACATCGCGGTAGTTCGGGATGCATGGCATCCGCGTCGCAATCTGTGGGGGTAGCGTGTCGATCGCCGAGGAAGCCCGTCTCCATGCCGGTCTGATCTCGCGCGGGGAGGTGTCGCCGCTGAAGGACGTGCCGTTCCACGGTGCATCCGACGCGCCGATCACCCGACGCGTCCTCACCGGCGGTGATCTGTTCCCCGAGGCCGAGAAGCGCGTCGTCGCTCACGAGATGCGAGCCGTCTCGGCCGCGACCCGGGACTACTGTGAACCCCACGTGCACGACTGCCCCGAAATCAACATCCTGCTCTCGCTCGACCACCTGGTCTATGAGATCACCCTGGGCGACGAGTCGTACGTGGTGGAGGCGCCGGCGAGCATCTACATCCCGGCCGGCCTGACCCACAGCGCGAACGTGATCGAGGGGAGCGGTTTCTTCATCGCGATCATCGAAACCGCGGACTACGTCGCCAAGCCGCCGCCCGGCGCCACCTTCTGACGTCCGTTCGTCGCGAGCTCCCGCCGCCGATCTCAGCGAACCCACAGCGTCGTCTGACGTCCGCTCACATGTGCGGTCGTCACGATGGATGAGGTGTACAGCGACGAGCAGGCCCTGCACGACGTCCTCGGCGACGCCGACCAGCCGGAGATCACTGTCCTCGTGGTCGGCGGAACCGGTGAGTCGTACCCGGGTGATGTCCGCACCGAGGTGACCGGACTCCTCGCGGGGGTGGCCGACGAACTCGACGATCGATTCTCCAGTCGCTGGGTCGCCTATCCGGCCAGTTACGGCCCGGCGCCCCATCCCGGTGGCATGAGCTTCGCCGACAGTGTCGCGATCGGCGCCCGGCGGTTGTCCGAGCTGCTCGAGCGGACCACGGGGCCGGTGGCGTTGCTGGGATATTCGCAAGGAGCCGTGGTGATCCGGGCGGCGCTAGCCGAGCTGGGGACACGCCGTCATCACGTCGTCGGGCGAGTACTGGGCGTCGGACTCGTCGCTGACCCGCACCAGCCGGCGGGCGTCATACCCGGTTGTGACGGATGGGGTGTCGCGGGTCCCGGTGAACAGCTACCGACAGGCCTGCCCGTGGTGTGGGTGGGCGCTCCCGACGACATGATCTGCAACGCGCGTGCCGATTCCCTCGTCCGCGACATCGCCGACCTGACACGGGCGATGACGTTCGCTGCGCTGGGTCGTTGGGGAGGCAGTGCATTCGGGGTGCTGCGCCGCAACGCCTTCCAGAACGCCCGCCGCACCGCGGTGCGCCCGTCGCAGTGGCGGCGAGACGTCCACCGACTCGCATCGGCGTGGTGGGAGATCCGCTGCTACCTGCCGTCGATGATCCGGTTCCTCGGTGTCGTGTGGACGAATTCGCCGGGCGGACGCCACACCTCGTACCGGCACGAGCCGTACCGGCGCGGTTCCGTGACCGATCCCGCATCGACCGGATGCCAGGTGATCGCGGGCTGGTTGCAGGTGCAGGCGACGTTCACAACACTCGCTGCTGATCCCGCGGATGACGTCCGCGCTGCGTGACGATCAACCGCTTCGACGACGAAGGCCGGTCACCGTGTCGGTGACCGGCATTCGAGGTCGGATGTCGCGGAGGTCAGTCGCCCTGGAACTGACCGCCAATGGTGTTGCGGACCACGATCGGGGTTCCGCGCGGGACGTTGTCGTAGACCCACTTGCCGAACTCGGTGGTGACGTTGATGCAGCCGTGGCTCACATTGCTGTTGCCCTGCTGCGCGACGGACCACGGCGCCGCATGGATGAAGATGCCGTCCCAGGACATGCGGGTCGCGTACTCGACGTAGGTGCGGTAGCCCTCGGCGGAGTCGACCGGCACACCGTACGTGGACGAGTCCATGTACATGTCGCGGTACTTCTCCTTGGTGTAGTAGACACCGTTCGGGGTCGGGTGCTTGTCCGAACCCATCGAGATCGGCATGGTCTTGACGACCTCGCCGTTCTTCCACCAGGTGATGGTGTGGGTGTTGTCGTCGGCCAGGGCGATGTACCCGGTCGGGGTCTTCACGTTCGGGATGGCCGGACCCGCGGGCTTCTCCGGGGTGGTGCTGCTCGACGGCGGCTCCGGGGCCTTCGGGGTGCTCGGTGCCGGCGGCGTCGGCAGTCCGGGGATCACAGGGATCTCGACCGGCGGCAGGCCCGGGATCACGGTGACGGGTGCAGCGTTCGCAACGCCGGGGAGGGCGAGAGCCATGGCCAGGACGCCGACGACGATCCCGCTGAGGCGTCGAGTGGAGCGTCGACGAGACCGCGAGGTCGGCACTTTGTTGGTCTGCACTAGTCGTACCTTCGGTTCGATGAATATCTCGCGCATTACATCTGAAAGCGCTAATCCATCGTTACACAACCGTTGTCTAGCGGCCAAGGAGTGCGGACGTCTCATCGGCGCCACGATCGCGAACGGGGGGTGCGAGCTGGCAAAAAGCCGTGGTGAACGCATCGACCATAGCTCGTGTGACGGTAGTCACACTCGGATGACATACTGCGCCGATCATCTCATTGGCGTACATCATCGCCCCAGTTGTGGCGATGTCAACAGGATCGGTTGTCCCACTGGGGCGTCGGGGATCAGGCAGGTTGCGGGTGCTCCGTGCGCACGTGTCGCACGGGCTGCGCACATGCCTCGTCGCGACAGACGAGCATGACGTCGACGCGTTCGAGTCCCGTCTCGGATTCGGTGACGTCCCTGCGTATATAGAGCGGCGCGCCGCAGGTCTGACACTTTCGCTGGGTTTTCGTGTGTGAAGAGGGCATGCACCCACCCTACGCGAGTGTGTCGTGGGTCACATCCAGGTTTCGGCTTCGCGAACTGCTCAAACATGGCTGCCGGGCGGAGGAACGTATATGTCGGCACCCGGGAAGGAGAGGGCGCGTGCACGAGAGTGCACGCAGGTCGGGAGACATTTCCGCGCGGAGGGGGGTGCTGACGTCTGCGAATGGAAGACCGAGAGCAATGAACCGACCCTTGACCACCTTGACGTTCGCTGTCGCCACCGCCACCGCCGGGCTTTTCGGTGGCGCGGCACTTGCGAGCGCCGACGCACCATGCACGATGCCCATCGCCAACGGGCAGACAGCTCCGTGTCCGCCACCCGTCATCTCGACGGGTCCGGGGGAGAACGGTCCGCTGAAGGAAACCCCGACGACACCGCCACTGCCGGAACTCCCGCCGTTCTACGACTATCCGTACGACTTCTACGAGTTCGGCGACGGCTTCCCGTTCTTCGAATTCTGAGGTCTGCCGTGATCCGCGGTAGCTGACCGGCCGGAGAAACGAAACGACCCTGGTCCGTTCGTCTTTCGACGGACCAGGGTCGGGTCGTGTCCTCGACCGGGATCGAGGACTGTGGTGGAGCGGGTGACGGGAATCGAACCCGCGTAGCTAGTTTGGAAGACTAGGGCTCTACCATTGAGCTACACCCGCGTGCGATGAGTGACTGTACATGGCGGCGCGCCGGATTTCTAAATCGGGATGGGTGGCGCTGCGTCCGGCACCCGTTGGTCGCGTCGCAACAGGCGCCACGTACTATCTTCTGTTGGCCCTGATGCGCGGTCGGCCGTGAGGCCTCCACCGCGTGCGCAGGACCGCGGGATGTGGCGCAGCTTGGTAGCGCATCCGCTTTGGGAGCGGAGGGTCGCAGGTTCAAATCCTGTCATCCCGACTTGTCGATTGTGGCCGTGTGGGTCACGGGGGCACACCACCCGAAACCGAACTTTCATCACCACCGCAGATATAAGGAGCAGTAGGCGTGAAGAGCACTGTCGAGCAACTCACCCCGACCCGAGTGAAGCTCAATGTCGAGGTCCCGTTCGAGGAGCTGTCCGCAGACTTCGACCGGGCATACCGGTCGTTGGCCCAGCAGATCCGGATCCCCGGCTTCCGTCCGGGCAAGGCGCCCGCCAAGCTGATCGAGGCCCGCGTCGGTCGCGACTCGGTCCTGGCGCAGGTCGTCAACGACGCCATCCCCGCCAAGTACTCGGAGGCCGTCGCCGAAACCGAGACCAAGGCCATCGGCCAGCCGGAGATCGATCTGTCGGAGCTGAAGTACGGCGAGTCCGTCACCTTCACCGCCGAGGTCGACGTCCGCCCGGAGATCACCCTGCCCGACTACTCGACCCTCTCGGTCGAGGTCGACGCCATCGAGATCGACGAGGCCGCCGTCGACGAGCAGCTCGAGGGCCTGCGGGCCCGCTTCGGCACCCTCAAGGGTGTCGAGCGCGGCATCGAGAACGGCGACTTCGTGTCGATCGACCTCGAGGCCACCGTCGACGGCGAGCCCGTCGAGGAGGCCACCACCGAGGGCCTGTCCCACGAGGTCGGCTCCGGCCAGCTCATCGACGGACTCGACGATGCCCTCATCGGCCTGAAGGCCGGCGAGAGCAAGGAGTTCACCACCAAGCTCGTCGCCGGCGACCACGCCGGTGACGAGGCACTGGTCAAGGTCACCGTGCAGTCGGTCAAGGAGCGCGAGCTCCCCGAGGTCGACGACGAGTTCGCCCAGATGGCCAGCGAGTTCGACACCGTCGAGGAGCTGCGTGCGAGCCTGGCCGAGCGCGTCGAGCAGTCGGCGAAGCTCGAGCAGGCCAACAAGATCCGCGACGCCGTGCTCGAGAAGCTGATCGAGACCGTCGATGTCCCGTTGCCGGAGAAGGTCGTCGCCGAGGAGATCGAGGGTCAGCAGCACCAGATCATCCACGCTCTCGGTCATGACGACGAGCAGGTCGCGAAGTTCCTCGAGGCGCAGGGCAAGACCCGCGAGGAGTGGGACGCCGAGGCGCGCGAGGAGGCCGAGAAGTCGGTCAAGCAGCAGCTGCTCCTCGACGCGATCGCCGATCAGCAGGAGACCGAGGTCAGCCAGGACGAGCTGACCCAGCAGATCATCTTCACCGCGCAGCGCTACGGCATGCAGCCGCAGGAGTTCATCCAGCAGCTGACCCAGGCCAACCAGGTCGGCGCGGTCTACGCCGACGTCCGTCGCGGCAAGTCGCTGGCCGGCATCGTCGGCGAGTTCACCGTCACCGACACCAAGGGCGCGACCGTCGACACCGCCGACTTCTTCGGCGGCAACGACGAGGACGCCGAGTCGGACGAGGCGGCCGACGCCGACAACTGAGTCGACCCGGAACCTCACCACGCATCACCGATCGCCGGTCCCCGTTCGCGGGGGCCGGCGATCGGCGTCGGGTGCACCGTTCTGCATTCGCCGTTCACTGTGACGACCCGTTCTGCTCTCAGCGAATAGACGTGTCCTCGGGAGTGCCGGTGGGTGTGGATTGGTTAGTGTCGGTGAGGACGCCATCAGAGAAGAGAACATGTGCGACGCCCGAGACGGCGCGCACAGGTCATGACAACAAGGCAAAGGTAGGAACCCGTGAGTGAGCCGACCATCCACACACCCTCGATGAGTTCGGGTGTGGCTGGGTTGAACCTGACCGATTCGGTGTTCGAGCGTCTGCTGCGCGAACGCATCATCTTCCTGGGCACCCAGGTCGACGATGACATCGCCAACCGGCTGTGCGCACAGATCCTGCTGCTCGCCGCCGAGGACCCCACCAAGGACATCCACCTCTACATCAACTCGCCTGGTGGCTCGGTCACCGCGGGCATGGCCATCTTCGACACCATGCAACTCGCCGAGTGCGACGTCGCCACCTACGCGATGGGCATGGCGGCATCCATGGGCCAGTTCCTCCTCGCGGCCGGCACCAAGGGCAAGCGCCATGCCCTGCCGCACGCGCGGATCATGATGCACCAGCCGTCGGCGGGTATCGGCGGCACCGCGGCCGACATCGCCATCCAGGCCGAGCAGTTCGCGCTCACCAAGAAAGAGATGAACAAGCTCAACGCCGAGTTCAGCGGTCAGCCGCTCGAGAAGATCGAGGCCGACGCGGATCGCGACAAGTGGTTCACCGCAGAAGAGGCCAAGGAGTACGGCTTCGTCGACAAGGTGATCTCGCGTCCGGGTCAGTGACCCGGTCGATCGCGCGACCCAGCCACCCTCGAGCCACACCTACTCATTTGGAGCAACAGATGACCAACTCCCTTTCCCTGGACGGCATGCCCGCCGAGGTCGCCGCCGGTATCCCCGCGTCGGCGTTGGCGCTCAAGAACATCGAGGCGCGCTACATCCTGCCGTCGTTCATCGAGCACACCCCCAACGGTCAGCGCCAGTACGATCCGTACGCCAAGCTGTTCGAGGAGCGCATCGTCTTCGTCGGTACGCCGATCGACCAGGTCGTGTCCAACGATGTGATGGCGCAGCTGCTCGTCCTCGAATCGCAGGACCCGGATCGCGACATCACCATGTACATCAACTCGCCCGGCGGCAGCGTGCCCGACATGCTCGCCATCTACGACACGATGCAGTACGTCCACTGCGACATCGTGACCGTGTGCCTCGGCGAGGCGGCCTCGGCCGCGGCGATCCTGCTCGCCGGTGGAACCCCGGGTAAGCGTGCGGCCCTGCCGAACGCGACCGTGCTGATCCACCAGCCGCGCACCGGCGGTGCCTACCAGGGTCAGGTCTCCGACCTCGAGATCCAGGCCGCCGAGATCGAGCGCATCCGCGACCGGCTCGACGAGATCCTGTCCAATCACACCGGCCAGGACAAGGCGAAGATCCGCAAGGACACCGATCGCGACAACATCCTGACCGCTCACGCGGCCAAGGAATACGGAATCATCGACGAGGTCTTCGAATACCGCAAGAAGTCGATGAAGAAGTCCTAGCGACAACCCACAACCAGCACAGAAGTCGCGGGGATTTTCTGTCGCGACATTTGGCCTTATCGGTCGAAGTTCGAGCGGTGCGCGGGTACCGTCGGGTTACTGGGCATTCGGAGGTCGTCAGATCATCCGTGCCCGACTGCGCGCGACGCGACGGACCACGACGACAGTCCGGCAACGAGGAAGTAGGTACTACGCGAGATGGCACGAATCGGAGACGGTGGCGACCTGCTCAAGTGCTCTTTCTGCGGGAAGAGTCAGAAGCAGGTGAAGAAGCTCATCGCCGGCCCAGGCGTGTACATCTGCGATGAGTGCATCGACCTGTGCAACGAGATCATCGAGGAGGAGCTCGCCGAGAACGGCGACGTGAAACTCGACGAACTCCCGAAGCCCGCGGAGATCCGCGACTTCCTCGAGAAGTACGTCATCGGTCAGGACACGGCCAAGCGCACGCTCGCGGTGGCCGTCTACAACCACTACAAGCGCATCCAGGCGGGGGAGAAGAAGGACTCCCGCACGGGTGAGACCGTCGAACTGATGAAGTCGAACATCCTCATGCTCGGCCCGACCGGTTGTGGCAAGACGTACCTCGCGCAGACGCTGGCCAAGATGCTGAACGTGCCGTTCGCCATCGCCGACGCCACCGCCCTCACCGAGGCCGGCTACGTGGGTGAGGATGTCGAGAACATCCTGCTGAAGCTGATCCAGGCCGCCGACTACGACGTCAAGCGCGCCGAGACCGGCATCATCTACATCGACGAGGTCGACAAGATCGCCCGCAAGAGCGAGAACCCGTCGATCACTCGGGACGTGTCCGGTGAGGGCGTGCAGCAGGCGCTGCTGAAGATCCTCGAGGGCACTCAGGCATCGGTGCCGCCGCAGGGCGGTCGCAAGCACCCGCATCAGGAATTCATCCAGATCGACACCACCAACGTGCTGTTCATCGTGGCGGGTGCGTTCGCGGGTCTCGAGAAGATCGTGTCCGAGCGAATCGGCAAGCGCGGCTTGGGGTTCGGCAACGATGTGGCGAGCAAGGACGAGGTCGACACCACCGATCAGTTTGCCGACGTCATGCCGGAGGACCTGATCAAGTTCGGGCTGATCCCCGAGTTCATCGGCCGTCTGCCGGTCGTCGCCTCGGTCACCAACCTCGACAAGGACTCGCTGGTGAGCATCCTGTCGGAGCCGAAGAACGCACTGGTGAAGCAGTACACCCGCCTGTTCGACATGGACAACGTCGAACTCGAGTTCACCCAGGACGCCCTCGAGGCGGTCGCCGACCAGGCGATCCATCGCGGCACCGGTGCTCGTGGTCTGCGCGCCATCATGGAAGAGGTACTTCTGCCGGTCATGTACGACATCCCGAGCCGCGACGACGTCGAGAAGGTCGTCGTCACCGGTGAGACGGTGCGCGACAACGTGTTGCCGACCATCGTGCCGCGCAAGGCCTCGAACGACGAGCGCCGCGACAAGACCGCCTGACGCGATCTCTTCGTAGACGACGAGAATCCCCGCCCGGATCGCCGGGCGGGGATTCTGTTCTCTCGCCTGAGGTCCGGCGGGTCAGGCCGGTTCGAGCCGGATGACCACGGCCTTGGACACCGGGGTGTTGGATTCCTTCGCCACCGAGCCCAGCGGCACCAGCGGGTTGGTCTCCGGGTAATAGGCGGCCGCGTTGCCCTGCGGGGTGTCGTACGCGACGATCTCGAAGCCGCGCACGCGACGCTCTTCGAGGCCGTTCTCGCCCTCGAACTCCGACACGATGTCCACGCGCTGGCCGTCGTGCAGTCCGAGTGCGGAGAGGTCCGCGGGACTGACCATGACCACATGCCGGTTGCCCTTGATCCCGCGGTAGCGGTCGTCGTGGCCGTAGACGGTGGTGTTGTACTGATCGTGGCTGCGCAGCGTCTGCAGGATGAGACGCCCCTCCGGGATGTGCACCCATTCGAGCGGATACGTCGCGAAGTTGGCCTTGCCGTTCGGGGTGTCGAAGGTCCGGTCGTCGCGGGGTGGATGCGGCAGGACGAAACCGTCGCTGCGCCGGACACGGATGTTGAAGTCCTCGAACCCCGGGATCACCCGTTCGATGCGATCGCGGATCGCGTCGTAGTTCCCCTTGAGTTCCTGCCACGGAACCGGATGATCGGCGCCGAGGGCGGCGGTGGCCAGGTCGCAGACGATGGCGACCTCGCTGCGCAGGTCGGCCGACACCGGCGGCAGCGAGCCCCGGGACAGGTGCACCACCGACATCGAGTCCTCGACCGAGACACGTTGGGCCACACCGTTGATGACGTCCCGGTCGGTCCGTCCGAGCGTCGGCAGGATGAGCGCCGCGCGACCGGTGACGGTATGCGATTCGTTGAGCTTGGTCGACACCTGCACGGTCAGGGCGCAGCGACGCAGCGCGTCTGCGGTGGCCTCGGTGTCGGGGGTGGCGGAGACGAAGTTGCCGCCCATCCCCATGAAGACCCGCACCTTGCCCGCGGCCATCGCGTTGATCGCCGCGACGGTGTCGTACCCGTGCTCGCGCGGGCTGACGATCCCGAACTCGGCATCCTGTGCGGCGAGGAAGGATTCGGGCATCTTCTCGAAGATGCCCATCGTGCGGTCGCCCTGGACGTTGGAATGGCCTCGCACCGGGCACAGTCCGGCCCCGACCTTGCCGATCATCCCGCGCAGCAACAGCACATTGGTGCCCTCGGCGATCGTCGCGACCGCGTGACGGTGCTGGGTGAGTCCCATCGCCCAGCACAGCACGATGCGCTGCGAGGTCCGTACGGCGTCGGCGAGGTCGACGATCTGGGCTCTCGTCAGTCCCGTGATGGCGGCGACCTCGTCGATGTCGACGTCGTCGAGCAGGGCGAGGTAGTCCTCGGTGCCGGCGCACGACCCGGTGAGGAACTCGTGGTCGAAGACGGTGCCGGGGTTCGCCTGCTCGGCGTCGCGTAGCAGTCGGGCGACGCCCCGGAACAGGGCCATGTCCGAGCCGAGCCGGACCTGGAGGTAGTCGTCGGCGAGTTTGGTGCCCTCACCGATGACGCCGCCGATCTTCTGCGGGTCCTTGAACCGCATCAGGCCCGCCTCGGGCAGCGGGTTGATCGCGACGATCCGCGCCCCGTTGTTCTTGGCCTTCTCGAGGGTGGCCAGCATCCGTGGATGGTTGGTGCCGGGATTCTGGCCGGCGATGAGGATGAGGTCGGCGGCCTCGAGGTCGGGAACGGTCACCGACCCCTTGCCGATGCCGATGGACGTACCGAGCGCGGCGCCCGACGATTCGTGGCACATGTTCGAGCAGTCGGGGAGGTTGTTGGTCCCGAGGCTGCGTGCAAACAGCTGGTAGACGAAGGCGGCCTCGTTGCTGGTCCGCCCGGAGGTGTAGAAGACGGCCTCGTCGGGGGAGGCCATCGCGGCGAACTCGTCGGCGATGATGCGGTTGGCGTCGTCCCAGCTCACCGGGCGGTAGTGGGTGTCGCCGGGGGCGAGATACACCGGATGCGCCAGCCGGCCCTGCTGCGAGAGCCAGTAGCCGCTGCGGGTGGCGAGATCCTCGACGCTGTGGGCGGCGAAGAACTCGGGGGTCACCGAGCGCTTGGTGGCCTCCTCGGCGACGGCCTTCGCGCCGTTCTCGCAGAACTCGGCGTGTTTGCGGTGACCGGGGGTCTCCGGCCAGGCGCAGCCGGGACAGTCGAATCCGTCGCGCTGGTTGAGTTTGACGAGCGTCTGCGCGGACCGCACCGGGCCCATCTGCTCGAGTCCGCGCTTGAGCGCCACGGCCACCGCGGGTACGCCGGCGGCCCAGGTCTTCACATGCTTGCGGTGGACATCGGTGGGCTCGTCGACGCGGGGGTCACCATCGGGGGTGTGGCTCATGATGTCCATCTTGCCTCGCCGAGGTGATGGATCACGCACACTGGGTGCTGTGACTCAAGACACGGGATCAGACGGTTCGAAACTGGCGGCGATCGTTCTGGCCGGCGGGCGTTCGCGGCGGATGGGCAGCGACAAGGCGGCACTGGACTGGGAGGGTGAGCCGATGCTCGCCCGCGTGGTGCGGGTCGTCGCGCAGCGGTGCGATCCGGTGCTCGTCGTGGCCGGTGCGACGTCGGCGGCGTTCCGCGGCATCGACGACATCCGGGACCGCGCGGCACCCGGCATCGACCGGTCCAGGGTGCACTGGGTGACCGATGAGCAGGAAGGGGCCGGCCCGCTGGGCGGGCTGGTGGCAGGCCTGGCCAAGGCCGCGGCCGACGGCGCCGACCTCGCTTTCGTGTGCGCCACCGACATGCCGCTGATCGCGCCCGAGCTCATCGACGAACTCCGACTGGGACTCACCGACTCCGCTCAGGCGGTGATCGCGCGCGACGCGCAGCGCGACCACCCGATGGCCGGGATCTACCGGACCGACGCGGGACCGGTGATCGCCGATCTGGTGGCCGGTGGTGAGCGCCGGATGCTCGGTGCGGTCGAGGCACTCAACACTCACCGCGTGGGCGTGTCCGACCCCGAGTGGCTCGTGAACGTGAACGCGCCCGAGGACCTGCATCGTCTGCGTGTGACGACGGGCTGAGCGCAGTTGAACGCCGGCCGAGGAGTTCAGTCGCCGGTGGGCGTCCGCGGCGTTGCCGTGGCGTATCGGCTCGGCGAGCCGGTCGACGTGACCCGGCTCCTGCTGTTCCTCACGTCGCCGGAGGCGTCGTTCATCACGGGGGCGGAGTACGTCATCGACGGCGGACTCCTCCTCGGTCCGGCACTTCAGGCCGAGACCGCATGAACCCGTCCGCGAGTGAGGACCGGGGCGAGGTCACACCCGGCGGAAACATAGAATGGCGGCCGTGACATCACTCGACCCGACATCCGCGCCGCCCGAGAACGAGTTGCCGAAATCCTGGGACCCCGCCCAGCACGAGGCGACGCTCTACCAGGGCTGGGTCGATGCCGGCTACTTCACCGCCGACGCGAAGAGTGACAAGCCCCCGTTCTCGATCGTGATCCCGCCGCCCAATGTCAACGGGTCGCTGCACATGGGTCACGCCTACGAGCACGTCCTCATGGACGCGTTGTCGCGTCGTCGCCGGATGCAGGGCTACGAGGTGCTGTGGCTGCCCGGCATGGACCATGCCGCGATCGCCATGCAGACGATGGTCGAGCGCAAGCTGGCCGCCGAGGGCAAGACCCGCGACGACCTCGGCCGCGAGGCCTTCATCGAGCGCGTCTGGGCCGAGAAGGCCGAGATCGGCGGCAACATCGGTGAACAGATGCGCCGGCTCGGCGACAGCGTCGACTGGTCGCGCGAGCGCTTCACGATGGACGAGGGTCTGTCGCGTGCGGTGCACACGGTCTTCAAGAAGATGTTCGACGACGGGTTGATCTATCAGGCGGAGCGCCTGGTCAACTGGTCGCCGGTCCTCAAGACGGCGGTCAGCGACATCGAGGTCAGCTACGCCGACGTCGAGGGCGAACTCGTCAGCTTCCGTTACGGCTCGCTCGACGACTCCGAACCCCACATCGTGGTCGCCACGACGCGTCTGGAGACCATGCTCGGCGACACCGCGATCGCCGTGCACCCCGACGACGAGCGGTACAGGCACCTGATCGGCACCGAACTGCCGCACCCGTTCCTCGACCGGAACATCCCGATCGTCGCCGACGACTACGTCGACCCCGAATTCGGCAGCGGCGCAGTCAAGATCACCCCGGCGCACGACCCCAACGACTTCGCGCTCGGCCAGCGGCACAACCTGCCGATGCCGACGATCATGGACGAATCGGCCCGGATCGCCGACACCGGAACGCAATTCGACGGAATGGACCGTTTCGAGGCGCGCGTCAAGGTCCGCGAGGCGCTCGCCGAGCAGGGCCGCATCGTCAAGGAGGTGCGCCCGTATCTGCACAGCGTCGGACACTCCGAGCGCACCGGTGAGCCGATCGAACCGCGCCTGTCGATGCAGTGGTGGGTCGACGTCTCGTCGCTGGCGAAGTCCGCCGGCGACGCCGTCCGAGACGGCTCGACCGTGATCCATCCGAAGTCGATGGAGCCGCGCTGGTTCGGTTGGGTCGACGACATGCACGACTGGTGCATCTCGCGGCAGCTGTGGTGGGGCCATCGCATCCCGATCTGGTACGGCCCCGACGGCGAGGTCGTCTGCGTCGGACCCGACGAGAAGGCGCCGGAGGGTTACGTCCAGGAGACCGACGTCCTCGACACCTGGTTCTCCTCGGGCCTGTGGCCGTTCTCCACGATGGGCTGGCCGGATGAGACCGACGATCTCGAGAAGTTCTATCCCACTTCGGTTCTCGTCACCGGATACGACATCCTGTTCTTCTGGGTGGCGCGGATGATGATGTTCGGCACCTACGTCGGCAAGGACCTGGGCCCGGGCCGCGAGATCCCGTTCCACAACCTGTTCCTCCACGGCTTGGTCCGCGACGAGCACGGCCGCAAGATGTCGAAGTCGAAGGGCAACGGCATCGACCCACTCGACTGGGTGGAGCGCTTCGGCGCGGACGCACTGCGCTTCACGCTGGCGCGCGGCGCCAACCCGGGTGCCGACATCTCGGTGGGCGAGGACCATGCCCAGTCGTCGCGGAACTTCGCGACCAAGCTGTACAACGCGACGAAGTTCGCGCTGATGAACGGCGCCAAGGTTGCCGAGCTGCCCGCCGCGGAGGCACTGACCGACGCCGACCGCTGGATTCTCCGGCGCCTCGGCGAGGTGCTCGCCGAGGTCGACGCCGGTTTCGAGTCCTACGAGTTCTCCAAGGCGTGCGAGTCGCTCTACCACTTCGCCTGGGACGAGGTGTGCGACTGGTACCTCGAGCTGGCCAAGGTCCAGTTCGCCGAGAACGACGAGAAGCGTTCGGAGACGACCTCCATCGTGCTCGGCGCGGTCCTCGAGCCGCTGCTGCGGGCGCTGTCGCCGGTGATGCCGTTCGTCACCGAGGTGCTCTGGAAGACGCTCACCGGGGGCGAGTCGCTGGTGATCGCCGAGTGGCCGACGCCGTCCGGGCAGGACTGGTCCGCCGATTCGGCGGCCCGTGTCGCCGACCTGCAGCGACTCATCACCGAGGTCCGCCGCTTCCGCAGCGACCAGGGACTCCGCCCCGGTCAGCGGGTGGCCGCACAGTTCGACGGACTGGGGGAGTCGGGCATCGAGCCGCTGCTGCCCTATGTGCAGTCGCTGGCACGTCTCGATCCCGCCGGGCCCGGCTTCGGGGCCACCGCGACCATCGAGGTCCGGCTGTCCGTCGCGACCGTCACCGTCGCGATCGACACGTCGGGAACCGTGGACGTCGAGGCCGAGCGGAAGCGTCTCACCAAGGACCTGGCGGTCGCCGAGAAGGAGCTGGCGACCACCTCGGCCAAGCTCGGCAACGAGCAGTTCCTGTCCAAGGCCCCCGACCACGTGGTCAGCAAGATCCGTGATCGCCAGCGGATCGCGACCGAAGAGGTCGAGCGTCTGAACGCGAAACTGGCGAGTCTGGCCGGCGGCGCGTGAGCGACGAGACCGGCTTCCCCGAAGAGGATCCCGCCGTCGTCGGCGAGGATCCGCTGGGATTGTCGGAACTGCTCGACTCGGAGGGGCGGGCGGCGGACGCCGAGAACGACCGCCCACCGCTGACCGTCCACGACAGCGCCGACGATCTCGCCGAACTCGCCGAGGTCGAGGCCGAACTCGACACCCGCTGGCCCGAGACCAGGATCGAACCGTCGCTGACACGTATCGCGGCGCTCATGGATCTGCTCGGCTCGCCGCAGCACAGTTATCCGGCGATCCACGTCGCGGGCACCAACGGCAAGACGTCGGTGACGCGGATGATCGATGCGTTGATGACCGCGCTGCACCGGCGGACCGGACGCATCACCAGCCCGCACCTCCAGCGCGTCACCGAGCGGATCTCGGTGGACGGCAAGCCGATTCGTGCCCGGACCTACATCGACACCTACCGCGAGCTCGAGCCGTACATCACGATGGTCGACGACAGCTCGACCGCGGCCGGCGGGCCGCGCATGAGCAAGTTCGAGGTGCTGACCGCGATGGCCTATGCGGTGTTCGCCGAGGCGCCGGTCGACGTCGCGGTGGTCGAGACCGGCATGGGCGGACGCTGGGACGCCACCAACGTCATCGACGGCATCGTCTCGGTTATCACGCCGATCGCCATGGACCACGCCGACTATCTCGGTGACACGCTCTCCGCCATCGCGGGGGAGAAGGCCGGCATCATCAAGCCCGGTGAGCCGGATGCCGTCGGTGCCGTCGACCCGGTCACGATCATCGCCGAGCAGAACCCCGAGGTCATGGAGGTGCTGCTGCGCGCGGCGGTCGATGCGGGCACGGTCGTGGCCCGTCAGGGTTCGGAGTTCGCGGTCCTCGGATCGGCCACCGCCGTCGGTGGCCAGATGCTCACGATTCAGGGGTTGGGCGGCGTCTACGACGAGGTGTTCCTCCCGCTGCACGGTGCGCATCAGGCCGCCAACGCGTCGCTGGCGCTCGCCGCGGTCGAGGCGTTCTTCGGTGCCGGTCAGGACCGTCAGCTCGACATCGACGCGATCCGGAGCGGCTTCGCCACGGTCGGTAATCCCGGCCGCCTCGAGCGGCTCCGCAGCGCACCGACGGTCTTCGCCGACGCCGCGCACAATCCGCACGGCGCGAACGCACTGGCCCAGGCGCTGGCCGAGGAGTTCGACTTTCGGCGCCTCATCGGCGTGGTCGGCGTGCTCGGTGACAAGGACGCGCGGGGACTGCTCGAGGCGCTCGAGCCGGTGCTCGACACCGTCGTCGTCACCAACAACGGTTCGCCGCGTGCCCTCGACGCCGAGACGCTCGCGGAGTACGCGACCGAGGTGTTCGGCGAGGAACGGGTCGTCGTCCAGCCGTTCCTGCCCGACGCCGTCGAAGAAGCCATCGCCCTCGCGGAGGAAGCCGAGGGCCAACGAGTCTCGGGTGCGGGCGTCGTCATCACCGGCTCGGTCGTGACCGCCGGTGCCGCGCGCACCCTGTTCGGTAAGGAACCCTCATGACCCGGTACACCCCACCCGCCAACGACCCGTGGAAGGGCCTGCGCGGCGTGATGGCCGGGACGATGATCCTCGAGGTCATCGTCGTCATCCTGGCGTTCCCCATCGTCTGGCGTCTCGGCGGCGGTCTGACCTGGGTGTCCGGCGGATACCTGATCCTCCTCGTGCTCGCGATGATCGTGGCCGCCGGGATGCAGGGCCGCCCGTATGCGCTCAAACTCGACCTCGCCCTACAGGTGGCGGTGATCGCCGGTGGTGTCTTCCATTGGTCCATCGCCGCGGTCGGCGTGGTCTTCGGGTCGGTTTGGCTCTACATCGTCTACATCAAGCGGGATGTGGAGAAGCGCGTCGAAATGGGCATGCTCCCCGGTCAGGAACCGATCGACTGACCGGCCCCCACCTGGGTGGTCAACGCTGTCGGAGACCCCGGTTTGGTGGTCGCAAGACCTGTGGCCGGACCGTTATCGGCGAAGCGGAGCGGACTGCGGGAGTTGCTGCAACAATGGCGCAAGCCGAGGGGGAGCGGACCGGTTCCCGCCCGGCTTCCTTTTCATCGCGACCCGCAATCGCAGCGCCATCCAACGTGAGGACGTACGTGCAGTTCCTGTTTTCCCGGACACCCGCCGGTATCGATCGCCCCCGCACCTCCGCCCGTCTCGGCCGCACGGCCGGAACGGCGCTGCTCGGGGCGGCCGCCTTCGCGCTGAGCGCTCCCGCCGTCGCGTCGGCGGAACCCGCGCCCCAGCAGACGCCCCCGGCGCTCGAGGCGTTCGCGGTGCCCGAGGCAGGCGCGCCGGTCCCCGTCTCGCAGGGTGAGTTCAGCTACGTCGCGACCCATGCCATCACCAAGCGCGCAGCGGGGATGAAGGCGCCTGAGGCCATCGCGACCATGCCGGTGCCCGCCCAGTACCGTCCGGCGAATCTCGCTCTGGCGCAACAGTTCGACCTCGCTCTCGCCGGTGCGCTCGCGTCACCCGGTGGGTGTCTGCAGATCGTCGTCGACCCGCAGGCACGCTCCGGCAGCCTGTTCAACTACGGGTTCTTCCCGGTCGCCGGTGAGTACTGCTCCTGACCGTCGGAATCCTCCGGCCGGTCGATAAGGTGTCAGTCGTGACTGAACGCACTCTCGTACTCATCAAGCCGGACGGCGTCGAACGCTCGCTCGTCGGCGACATCATCAGCCGTATCGAGCGCAAGGGGCTCACCCTCGTCGCTCTCGAGCTCAAGACCGCAAGCGACGAGGTCGCCCGCGGCCACTACGCCGAACACGCGGACAAGCCCTTCTTCCCCTCGCTGCTGGAGTTCATCACCTCCGGCCCGCTGGTCGCCGCCGTCCTGGAGGGTCCGCGCGCCATCGCGGCCTTCCGCCAGATCGCCGGCGGCACCGATCCCGTGGAGAAGGCAGTGCCCGGCACCATCCGCGGCGACCTCGCCCTGAACACGCAGTACAACCTGGTCCACGGCTCGGACTCCCCGGAATCGGCCGAGCGTGAGATCGCCATCTGGTTCCCCGAACTCGCTGGCTGACCGGGGTCACCTCGGTTCGACTCGGTTCGACTCGGTTCGACGCGCGTGTCAAACGCGCATACTTTGCGGTCATCCGACCCCCGTGTGGGATACTTGCAGGGTTATCGCCGACACACTTTGTCGACGATGGCCGGATGACGCGCCTTGGTTCGGCGCGTCGCGGTGCGGCAGTCTCGCACCGCGACGCCCACAACCACAGCTGACCCCGCCGAGGTTCGTACTGCTGCCAGCAGCCGAACACTCAGGCTTCGCCCTGTGCCCGGTGTCGTGGAAGGCGCCCGGGATGCGGTCATCGACACAGCAAGAGCGTTCTCTGCTGAACCGACACTCGGCTCAGCGTGATGACGCGCAGACCACACAACACCGGCCATACGTGGACCGGGACACAGAGCAGACCCTCGCGTGGCCGCGTCAGCCCGACGCGCCCGGGGGTTCGAGGAGACTGAGTGACCGACAACGGGTCACCGGCTGACGCGAACGCAGCGCCAGAACCGGTGGAAGAATTTCCCAGCAAACTTCGTGTGCACGCACTGGCCCGCTTCCTGGGCCTGACGAGTCGGCAGGTGCTTGCGCACCTGGCCAATCTCGGGGTGCAGACACGCAGCCCCCAATCGAGCGTCGACCGTGAGTTGGCGCAGGCCGTGGCCGAACGGGTGCGGGCGAACGTCGATGCGGACGAGCCCGGCGTGACGCCGGCCGCCGCCGAGGAGGCCGCCCCCGAGGCGGCAGCCGACGTAGCCGCCACGACGGCAGAACCGGTCGCCGAGGAACCGGCCGCCCAGGAGCCCGCCCCCGAGGCGGAGGCCCCGACGGCCGACGAACCGCCGAGCCTGTTCTCGGCCGCCTCGACGCGATACGACGAGCCGGTTGCCACGCCCGCCGCCGAGTCCGACGCGTCCTACGGCACCCAGCCGCTGTTCCTGCAGCCGCAGGCCCCGGCCGACAAGCCGAAGGCAACCCGCGCGGCCAAGCAGGCGGACAAGACCGAGCAGGTCGACAAGCCCGCGAAGGCCGACGACTCGGACAAGCCGGAGGAAGCGTCGTCCACCGACGCCGATTCCGGCGCGACGACTCAGGAAGCCAAGGCACCCGAGACGAAGGTTGCCGAGACGAAGATTGCCGAGACGAAGGCTCCCGAAGCGGAGACCGTCGACTCGGATGTCTCCGACGAGACCGGCGCGGAGAACACCGACAGCTCCGACTCCGAGAGCGGTGACAACTCCGACACCGACGACTCGGGATCGGGTCGTAACCGTCGTCGGCGTCGCGGACGTCGTGGTCGCGGCCGCGGTCGCGGTGACCAGGGCGGTGACGGCGAGTCGGGCGATGCCTCGGACGACGACAACACCGACGACACCGACGACAAGGCCGAGGACACGACCCCCGACGTCGACTCCTCGACCGAGTCCGGCGAGACGACGACGGACGAGGCTGCAGACGATTCGAAGTCGGACGAGCCGACTTCTCGCCGCCGACGCCGTCGTCGGTCGGGGTCGGACACCTCGGAGGAGGCCGACCGCAAGGACTCTGCCTCCGACGACTCGTCGAAGGGCGAGTCGAAGGACGACGATTCCGATGACGACTCGGACGACAACGACGACGAGTCCGGTGACGATTCGGGTGAGGCGTCCTCGACCCGCCGCCGGCGTCGGCGTCGCCGCCGCAAGGGCGGGGGAGAGCCCGACGAGGGTTCGCCGGACGATCCGCCGAACACCGTCGTCCACGAGCGTGAACCCCGCAGCAAGCGGGCGCGCGACGAGGTGCAGGGCATCTCCGGTTCGACGCGACTCGAGGCCAAGCGTCAGCGCCGCCGCGACGGCCGCGACGCCGGTCGCCGGCGTCCGCCGATCCTGACCGAGTCGGAGTTCCTGGCCCGTCGTGAGGCCGTGGACCGCGTGATGGTGGTGCGCGAGCGCAGCGCCAACAGCAGCATCACCGACAGCGACGGCCACGACCATGCCGCGGTGGAGGACTACACCCAGGTCGCGGTCCTCGAGGACGGTGTCCTCGTCGAACACTTCGTCACCACGGCGACGTCGTCGTCGATGGTCGGCAACATCTACCTCGGCCGCGTCCAGAACGTGCTGCCCGGCATGGAGGCGGCCTTCGTCGACATCGGTCGCGGTCGCAACGGCGTGTTGTACGCCGGCGAGGTCAACTGGGACGCCGCCGGACTCGACGGCGGCTCGCGGAAGATCGAGCAGGCGCTCAAGCCCGGCGACCACGTGCTCGTACAGGTCAGCAAGGACCCGGTGGGACACAAGGGTGCCCGCCTGACCACGCAGATCTCGCTGGCCGGCCGGTACCTCGTCTACGTGCCCGGCGGGTCGTCGACCGGTATCAGCCGCAAGCTGCCCGACGTCGAGCGCAAGCGTCTCAAGCAGATCCTGTCGAAGCTGGTCCCCGAGGACGCCGGCGTGATCATCCGCACCGCCTCCGAGGGAGTGAGCGCCGAGGAGCTCGGTGCCGACATCGCCCGCCTCGAGGCGAAGTGGAAGTCGATCGAGGAGTCGGTCGAGAGCGTCAAGAAGTCCGGCTCCGGCGCGCCGAAGGCCCTCTACGAGGAGCCCGACCTGCTGGTCCGCGTGGTTCGCGACCTGTTCAACGAGGATTTCAAGAAGCTCGTCGTCGAGGGCGACAAGGCGTGGAACCTCGTCGAGGGCTACGTCAGCTCGGTTGCGCCCGACCTCATGGAGCGGGTGGAGAAGTTCAGCAAGCCGCATGCGGATGCCCCGGACTCGTTTGTGGTCCACCGCATCGACGAGCAGCTCGCGAAGGCGCTCGACCGCAAGGTGTGGCTGCCCTCGGGCGGCACGCTGATCATCGAGCACACCGAGGCGATGACGGTCGTTGACGTCAACACCGGCAAGTTCACCGGTTCGGGCGGAAACCTCGAGGAGACGGTCACCCGTAACAACCTCGAGGCGGCCGAGGAGATCGTGCGGCAGATGCGTCTGCGCGACATCGGCGGCATGATCATCGTCGACTTCATCGACATGGTCCTCGAGTCGAACCGGGACCTGGTGCTGCGTCGCCTCACCGAGGCGCTGGCGCGGGACCGCACCCGTCACCAGGTGTCCGAGGTGACCTCGCTCGGCCTGGTCCAGATGACCCGCAAGCGTCTCGGAACCGGTCTGCTCGAAGCATTCTCGACCCCGTGCACCTCGTGTGGCGGGCGTGGACTCATCGTGCACGCGAATCCGGTCGAGGTGCGCGGCGACGATTCGGCGAAGTCGGACGGCGCGGGCTCCAAGCGTTCGCGCCGCGGCAAGAAGAAGTCGGAGGCCCCCGCCGAGGTGGCGGCGCCCAAGGCGGCTCCTCCGGCGATCCCGCCGCACAAGCCCGCCGCCGAGCACCCGTTGTTCCGGGCGATGGCCGCGAATCACCACGACGACGAACATCCCGAGGGCGAGCACCACGAGGGTGAGCACGTCGAGGTCGAGCAGGCTGTCGCGACTGCCGCCGAGACCCCGCCGGAGACGGAGCCAGCGCAGGCCCAGGAACCCACCAGGGCTGACGAACCCACCAAGGCCGACGAACCCACCAAGGTCGAAGAACCCGCCGAGGCCGCGGAACCGGCCGCGTCGACCGACGGCCAGGCGCCTGCGGCGAAGCGTCGCCGACGGGTGGTCCGGCGTCCGGCGCAGACGACGACCGCACCGGAGAACGTGGTGATGACGGCCGTGGACGCGGCTCCGGAAGCGCCCAAGACCACCTTCGGTCCCGTCTCCACGGGAGAGCCGGTGGTTGCGGTGCGTCGACGCCCACGGAAGCGGACGGCGGGCAGGCCCGCCGGACCGCCGCCGGCAGAAAGCTGAGGTCCGAGGTGAGGGACCGGCGGGGCGAGTTTGACCCGGCCGCCGCCGTTCCCGTAACCTTGGAAAGTCGCCTCCCGCGGAGGGTCTGCGCTGTTCTGCGTGCCACGTGCACCGGCAGCGGCGTGAATCCCGTGGCAGGCCCTCTGGTGTGATCTACAGCCACTCCCGGTCAGCTGACTGGGTCGACTGCGGCCCGCACCGGCATGCACACAACGAACGCCTTCGAGAGTGCCTCGGCGCTGGCGAAGGGCCCGACCAGACGAGTAAGAGGAAGAACTTCGATGGCAACGTACGCGATCGTCAAGACCGGCGGTAAGCAGTACAAGGTCGCTGAGGGCGACATTGTCAAGGTCGAGAAGATCGACGGAGAGATCGGCGCCACGGTGAGCCTGCCGGTCGCGCTTGTCGTCGACGGATCGAACCTGACCACCGACGCCGACAAGCTGGCCAAGATCTCGGTCACCGGCGAGGTCGTGGAGCACGTCAAGGGCCCCAAGATCCGCATTCACAAGTTCAAGAACAAGACCGGCTACCACAAGCGCCAGGGTCACCGTCAGAAGCTGACGGTCCTGAAGGTCACCGGCATCAAGTAGTTCGACAAGCTTCGCGAAGACCTCAGGAGGACTGACACATGGCACATAAGAAGGGCGCATCCAGCTCCCGCAACGGTCGCGATTCCAATGCCCAGCGACTCGGCGTGAAGCGCTTCGGTGGCCAGCAGGTGAGCGCAGGAGAGATCCTCGTTCGTCAGCGTGGCACCAAGTTCCACCCCGGCGTGAACGTCGGTCGCGGTGGCGACGACACCCTGTTCGCGCTCGCCGCGGGCGCGGTGGAGTTCGGCAGCAAGCGTGGCCGCAAGACGGTCAACATCGTCCCGGAAACCGCTCAGGTCTGACCCGAGCACTCCGGCACGACAAGCCTTTTCGCAGGGCGGGCAGGGTCATCACGTACCCGGCCCGCTCTGTTCTTTTTTGACGGAAGAAGGATTCGATGTCACGGTTCGTCGACCGCGTGACCATTCACGTCGCGGCGGGCAACGGTGGCCACGGTTGCGCCTCGGTTCACCGGGAGAAGTTCAAACCTCTCGGCGGCCCGGACGGCGGCAACGGCGGTAACGGCGGGTCGGTGCGACTCGTCGTCGACCCGCAGGTGCACACCCTGCTCGATTTCCACTTCCGTCCGCATGCCAAGGCGGGCAACGGCAAGCCCGGCGCCGGTGACAACCGCGACGGTGCCATGGGTGAGGACCTGGTCCTCAACGTGCCCGACGGTACGGTCGTCCTCGACGAGAACGGCACGATCCTCGCCGACCTCGTCGGCACCGGTACGACCTTCGAAGCCGCTCAGGGTGGCCGCGGTGGTCTCGGCAACGCCTCGCTCGCGTCGAAAGCCCGTAAGGCTCCCGGGTTCGCACTCCTGGGTGAGGAGGGCCAGCAGCGTTCGCTCGTCCTCGAGCTGAAGTCGGTGGCCGACGTCGGCCTCGTCGGCTTCCCGTCGGCGGGCAAGTCGTCGCTGGTGTCGGTGCTGTCGGCGGCCAAGCCGAAGATCGCCGACTACCCGTTCACCACGCTCGTGCCGAACCTCGGTGTGGTCCAGACCGCCGGTGACGTGTTCACCATCGCCGATGTGCCGGGTCTGATCCCGGGCGCCTCGACCGGTCGTGGTCTCGGCCTGGAGTTCCTGCGCCATCTCGAGCGGTGTGCTGTCCTCGCGCACGTCGTCGACTGCGCGACCCTCGAGCCCGGACGCGACCCGGTGTCCGACATCGACGCCCTCGAAGCCGAACTCGCCGCCTACAAGCCGGCACTCGACGCCGATCACGGTCTCGGTGACCTGGCCGAGCGGCCGCGTGTGGTGATCCTCAACAAGGTGGACGTCCCCGACGCCGCCGAACTCGCCGATCTCGTGGAACCCGAACTCGCCGAACGCGGTTGGCCCGTGTTCCGGATCTCGGCAGTGGCCCACGAGGGTCTGCGGGAACTGACCTTCGCGCTGGCGAAGATGGTCCGCGAGTACCGGGAAGCCCAGCCCGCCAAGACACCTCGCCGGGCGATCATCCGTCCGAAGGCCGTCGACGACACCGGTTTCACCATCGTCCGCGACCCCGAGATCGAGGGCGGCTTCATCGTCTACGGCACGCGGCCGGAGCGCTGGATCGCCCAGACGCAGTTCGACAACGACGAGGCCGTCGGTTACCTGGCCGATCGTCTCAACCGCCTCGGCGTCGAGGACGAACTGGTGAAGATGGGTGCCGAAACCGGCGCCCCGGTCACCATCGGTGCGGTCACCTTCGACTGGGAGCCGAGCACGCCCATGGGCGACGACGTCCCGGTCACCGGGCGTGGCACCGACATCCGACTCGACCGCAACGACCGTGTGGGTGCCGCCGAACGCAAGCAGGCCCGCCGGTTGCGGCGCGGACTGCCCGTCGAGGACGGAGAGCAGGACCAGTCGTGACCGCGGAGGTCGGCATCGAGGTGCGCGGCGTGCGGGAACAGATCGCGCACGCGCGCAGCGTGGTGGTGAAGATCGGCTCGTCGGCGCTGACCGACCTGGCCGAGGGACTCGACCGGGACCGGCTCGACGCCCTGGCGGACGCGCTCGAGGCGCGGATGCGCGCCGGCTCCGACGTCATCGTCGTGTCGTCGGGTGCGATCGGCGCGGGCATCGCCCCGCTCGGTCTCAAGAAGCGTCCGACCGACCTCGCCACCAAGCAGGCCGCGGCCAGCGTCGGACAGCTCGCCCTGGCGCACGCATGGGGTACTTCCTTCGCTCGGTACGGTCGCACCGTCGGGCAGGTCCTGCTGACCGCCGACGACATCTCGAACCGCTCGCATCACGCCAATGCCCAACGCACACTTGACCGTCTGCGGTCGCTCGGTGCGGTTGCCGTGGTCAACGAGAACGACACGGTCGCGACCAACGAGATCCGGTTCGGCGACAACGACCGGCTCGCCGCGCTCGTCGCCCACCTCAGCGGGGCGGACGCCCTGGTGCTCCTCTCCGACGTCGACGGCCTGTACGACGGCGACCCGCGCAAGGTCGGCGTGGACGGTCGGCGGGCGCGTCTGATCCCTGAGGTGAACGGGCCCGAGGACCTCGACGGCGTCATCGCCGGATCCGGGGGAACGCTCGGCACCGGCGGGATGGCCTCGAAGCTCGCCGCGGCCCGTCTGTCCGCGGACGCCGGTGTCCCGGTTCTGCTCGCCGCCGCGTCGTCCGCCGCGCAGGCGCTGGCCGATGCCTCGGTGGGCACGGTGTTCGCTGCCCGCGAGGAGCGGTTGTCCGCACGTCGCTTCTGGGTGCGTCACGCCGCCGACGCGCGGGGGAGGATCGTCCTCGACGACGGTGCGGTGGCAGCCGTATCCCGCAGGCGCCGTTCGCTTCTCGCAGCCGGCGTGGTCGGCGTCGAGGGCCGGTTCTTCGACGGCGACGTCGTCGAGCTGGTGGACCAGCGGGGCGTCGTGAAGGCGCGCGGGGTGGCATCCTATGACTTCGACGACATCACGTCGATGATCGGCCGTCAGACCGACGAACTCCCGCCCGAACTGCAGCGTCCCGTGGTGCACGCCGACGACCTCGTCGTCGTCTCGCGCTGAGCGTTGCCCGCTCGCGGACCTAGCGGTTCGCGAGCGCCGGTAGCACCACCCCGGCCCGGTGGTCGATCTTGAGCGATGCCAGCTCGTCGGCGCGGGTGTGGCCGCGATTGACGATGATCAACGGTTTGCCGGCGCGATGCGCCCTCCGAGCGAACCGAAGGCCCGACATGACCGTCAGCGACGATCCGACCACGAGTAGGGCATCCGCCTCGTCAACCGCCGAGAATGATTGCTCGACAAGAGGTTTGGGAACCGTCTCGCCGAAGTAGACGATGTCGGGTTTGAGGATGCCGCCGCAGTGCGGGCAGTCGATCATCCGGAAGTCCGTGGTGTCGGCGAGCATCGCGTCGGCGTCTGGCGCGACCTCGATGGCCCCACGCCCAGCCACGCGTTCGGCGAATCCGGTGTTGATCTCCTCGAGCTGTTGCGCGAGACGGTGCCGGGAGATCCGCCAGTCACACCGCAGGCAGCGCACGCGGCCGTAGCAGCCGTGCAGCTCCAGCACGCCCCTCGTCCCGGCCTTGGTGTGCAGCATGTCGACGTTCTGGGTGATCACCGCGGACACCCGGCCCTGGTCCTGCAGGCCGGTGAGTGCGAGGTGTGCCGGGTTGGGGAGGGCGGCGTCCATGTGGCGCCAGCCGACGTGGTTGCGTGCCCAGTAGTGCCGCCGGAACTCGGGGGAGGACAGGAACATCTCCAGGGTCATCGGCGTGCGCGGCGGCGACCCCGGGCTGCGGTAGTCGGGGATGCCCGAGTCGGTGGAGATGCCGGCGCCGGTCAGGACCGCGGTTCGGCGGCCGGCCAGGATGTCCGACGCGAGATCGATACGCTCGGCGACGTCGTCGTCGAGCGGTGTGTGGTCGGCCGGGGCGTGGCCGAGCTGAAGACGAGTGCGCACCCTGCCCAGGATAGGCGCGACTCAGACCGCGTCGACCTGGTCCAGCGCCGCGGTGGTCTGCGCGACAAACCATCGTTCCCACCGGTCGGGGGTCCACCCCCGATCTCCGACGAGGCGGAGCCAGGCGGTGCGCGAGGCGAGCATCCACATCGAGTCCACGTGCTCGTCGGCCGGCTCTTCTCCGAGGATCAGCGTGAGCGCCCAGCGCACCTCGGCCCAGCGGGTCTGTTCACGCTGGTCCCGCAGGATCGCCGCGTCGTCGTCGGTGACCGCGGCCTGGTCGAGAACGTGCTGGATGGCGGCCGACCGGAGGTGCGCGGCACTGAGCCAGCTCGCGGCAGCCCGGATGCGTGTGGCTCGATCGCCGTGTCCCATCGCCTGGTATTCAGTGGTCTCGCGGACCGGAACGGTCTCGTCGCGGCGCAGTGCCGAGACGATGCACGCGTCGAGCAGGTCGAGTTTGTCGGCGAACTGCCGGTAGACGGTGGGCCGTGTCAGCCCGGCGCGGGCCGCGACGGCGGCCATCGTCGTCGTCACCCAGCCTTCCTGGCAGAACATGGTGGTGGCGGTGTCGATGACCAGGGCGCGATTCTCGCGGGCGCGTGTCATTCGTAAAGCCGACGAGTAGGACCTGACCACGGGGATCAGTCTAGACATAATTCGAAATACACGGTGTAATGCCAATTATGGGTGACCCGCTCCGGGTGACCACCACGGGCGGGAGCGGCCATGACCGAATTCGATGTACCGACGCGTTTGGGGCGCATACGCGTTCGCGACGTCGGCGAGGGGCCGCCGGCGGTCCTGTGGCACAGCATGTTCGTCGATTCGGGTAGCTGGGATCGGATCGTTCCCGGGCTCGCGGGCCGACGACGGCTGTTCATCGTCGACGCCCCGTGGTGCGGTGCGAGCGAGAAGTCAGCCGCCGCCGCCGACATCGAGGCGTGTGCGGATGCCGCGCGGGAGATCATCGCGACGGTGGGGGATGTGTGCGGTGCCGAGGCCGTCGACTGGGTGGGCAACGCGTGGGGCGGTCACGTCGGCATGCATCTGGCCGCCGTCGAGCCGGAGCGGATCAACACACTGGTCGCGATGAGTGCGCCGACCCGTCCGATCGACCGGGCACTGCGGCGCCGGATCGGACTCCTGTTGCCGATGTACCGCGTCATCGGTGCGCGAGGCCCGGTGTGGTCGGCGATCTCGACCACGCTGTTCACCGACCGGACACGCAGCGACGATCCGGAGGCGATCGCGGTGTTGCGGCGCGGACTCCGGGCTTCCGGGCGGTCGATGATCCCGGCCATCCGCACAGCCATTCTGAACCGCACGGACCTCACGTGGGCGGCTGCGCGGATCACCTGTCCGGTGCTGTTCGTGACGACCGACGACCGCGGCGAGTGGACACCCGAGGAGGCCCGCGAGGTCGCGGCCACCATGCTCGATGCCCGTGAGGTCACCATCCGGGAGGCCCGGGTGATCCCGGCTCTCGAGCAGCCGGGCCAGACCGTTGACGCGGTGCTGGACTTCTGGGCGCAGAAGGCAGAAGAATCGCCACTCCCGGCGACAACCGCTGATAGCTAGCGATTGTCACCGGAAGTGGCGATCCTGGTGGGTCTTCTCAGGGGGCCGATCAGGAGGCCGCGGTCTCCTCGATGGCATCCTCGGCATGCTTGCCGGTCGGCTGCGGGACGGCGACCAGGGGGTACACGCCGTTCTCGTCGTGGACCTCGGTGCCGACCACCGGGGGATTGAACACGCACAGCATGCGCATCGGCGTGTCGGCGGTGACCGTGTGGCGTTCGTGGCCGTCCAGCAGATACATCGTGCCGGGGGCCAGGGGATGGGTCTCACCGGTCTCCCGGTTGAGCAGGGTGCCGGTGCCCTCGACAAGCCAGACGGCCTCGATGTGGTTGGCGTAGTGGAACTCGTTGACGCTGCCGGCTTCGATGGTGGTCTCGTGGAACGAGAACCCCACACCGTCGCCGCCGAGGACGATTCGCTTGGAGCGCCAGTGGCCGTCGGCCACGTCACGCTCGGTTCCGGTGATCTCTTCGGTGGTTCGGACGATCATCCGATCACCTCCTTGACTGCGTCGGAAAGGATGGACAGGCCGCGGTCGAGGTCCTCGCGCGAGATGGTCAACGGCGGGAGCAGCTTGACGACCTCGTCGGACGGACCCGACGTCTCGGCCAGCAAACCTGCGCCGAAGGCCAGCGCGCAGACCTTGCCTGCTGCCGTGTGTTCCTCGAACGCCAGGCCGCGGACCATGCCGCGACCGCGCGTCGAGATTCCCTCGTAGCGGTTGCAGAGGTCGGAGAAGACCTCGTGGATGCGCTCACCCTTTGTGTGGATGTCACGGCTCAGGGTGTCGTCGGACCAGTAGGCCTCGATGGCCTTGGCGGCGGTGACGAACGCGGGGTTGTTGCCGCGGAAGGTTCCGTTGTGCTCCCCGGGGGTCCAGACGTCGAGCTCCGGCTTGAACAGCGTCAGGGCGAACGGCAGACCGTAGCCGCTGATCGACTTCGACAGGGTGACGATGTCGGGCTTGATGCCGGCTTCCTCGAAGGAGAAGAACTCGCCGGTGCGGCCGCAACCCATCTGGACGTCGTCGACGATGAGCAGGATGTCGCGGCGCTCACACAGGTCGGCCAGGGCGCGCAGCCATTCGGCGCGTGCGACGTTGACGCCGCCCTCGCCCTGCACGGTCTCGACGATGACTGCGGCGGGGCGGTTGAGGCCACTGCCCGAGTCGTCGAGGACGCGCTCGAACCAGGCGAAGTCTTCCATGACGCCGCCGAAGTAGTTGTCGAACGGCATCGGGGTCGCATGGACCAGGGGGATGCCGGCGCCGGCACGCTTCATCGAGTTGCCGGTCACCGACAGCGAGCCCAGCGTCATGCCGTGGAAGGCGTTGGTGAAGCTGATGATCGACTCGCGGCCGGTCACCTTGCGGGCCAGCTTGAGTGCCGACTCGACGGCATTGGTGCCCGTGGGTCCGGGGAACTGGATCTTGTAGTCGAGTCCGCGGGGCTCGAGAATGTGCTTGGTGAACTTCTCGATGAAGTTGCCCTTGGCGACGGTGGCCATGTCCAGTCCATGGGTGATGCCGTCGGACTGGATGTACTCGATCAGAGCTTTCTTGAGCACGTCGTTGTTGTGGCCGTAGTTCAGCGAACCTGCGCCGGCGAAGAAGTCCAGGTACTCCCGACCGTTCTGGTCGGTGATGTAGGAGCCCTTGGCGGTGGTGAAGACCGCCGGCCAGTTGCGGCAGTAGCTGCGGACCTCGGACTCGTGCGTGGTGAACACAGAGTCGTCGAAAGTCTTGTCGAGAACAGGGGTGGTGTCGAGAAGTTGCATGACCTGCTTCCTTCTTCCTGGTATAACCGCGCTACAGCTATGTGAGCGCAGGAGTTCCGGTGCGGTTCGACGACCGCGTGTACCCAGAACTCGGAAATTTATGCCGGTTGTCGGCAACTTTTTCTGACTAGTGCCAACGACGTTGGGGCACTGCGTATTTCGATGGTGATCGGACTTACAACCCTCGACACGGGTGTGCCGGGATCACGCGCGAGCGCTCAGGGCTCGGGGATCTCCGGTTCGAGCATGTAGAGATCCTCGGGCTCGTGCGAGTCCGGAAAAGTGTTGGCGGCGAACAGGTCACGGCGCTCGAAACGGAGACCGCGGGCCTTCGCGACCGACTCGAACAGTCGCTGCGACGGGATGTTGTCGGGACTGATCGTGGTGTGCATCGCCACCATTCCGTGGCGGTTCGCACGATCGAACAGGTGATGCAGCATGGACGCGGCGACGCCGTGTCCACGCATCGAATCGTCCACGGCGACCTGCCACACCATGAGTGTGGAGGGGTCGCTCTGGCGGCGATATCCGGTGACGAAACCGACCGGACGGCCGTCTACTTCGGCGACGATCGAGGTGTCGGCGAAGTCGTGGCACCACAAGACGTAGGAGTACGACGAGTTGACGTCGAGAACCTTTGAGTCCGAGGCGATTTCCCAGAGGCGGGTACCGTCGGCGACAGTCGGCATCCGATAGTCGACGGTGAGGACAGTTGTTGGGGCCGTTCCTGCTTGTGAAGGGCTCATAACGCTCTCGACGTTAACAACGGGTATCCGGGAAGTCACCCACCAGCGGAAATTGCCTCATCGAACCCCTACCTTCTACCTGTTCAGACATGCAATGTGAAGTGAGTCACAAGAGTGTCACCCACGCGTCGATTCGGGGGTTCCCGGGGGAGCAGAATGGCCCCATGACGAGGATCATCGCGGGCGAGCTACGGGGTCGACGGCTCCGCGTTCCGGACGAGGGAACTCGTCCCACTTCCGACCGTGTGCGGGAGTCGGTCTTCAACATGCTCGACGCCCGATTCGATCTCGGCGGGCTCTGGGTCCTCGATCTGTACGCCGGGTCCGGGGCCCTCGGCATCGAGGCGGTCTCGCGTGGTGCGGCCGGCGCGACGTTCGTCGATTCCGCACGGAAGGCCGCCACCGTCATCGGCGCGAATGTGAAGGCCTGCGGGATCGCCTCGTCGGCCACCGTACTGACACGACCGGTGTCCGCCTACCTGTCCTCGCTGCCCGAGCGGAGATACGACCTCGTGTTCTCCGACCCGCCGTACGCGGTCGATGCGGCCGCACTGTCCGAGGATCTGACCAAGCTGGCCGCGTCCCGGCTCGCCGACGGCGCGCTGGTGGTGGTGGAGCGCTCGGCGCGCTCGACCGGTGACATCTGGCCCCGCGACTTCGAGGTCGTCGTCGACAAGAACTACGGCGACACCCGCGTCGAGGTCGGGGAGTTCATCGGCTCCTGACGCGCCTGATGTGTGGGGCCGGACGGTAAGTTCAGGCCATGACGACGGCAGTGTGTCCCGGTTCCTTCGATCCCTTCACCCTCGGCCACCGCTATGTGGTCGAACGCGCCGCGGCGTGTTTCGACGAGGTGGTCATCACCGTGGTGGTCAATCCGAACAAGCGAGGCATGTTCGGTGTCGACGAGCGGATCGCGCTCATCGAGGAGGACTGCGCGGATCTGCCCGGCGTGCGGGTCGATCGCTGGGAAGGCCTTCTCGTCGACTATCTGAAGCAGGAGTCGATCCACACCATCGTCAAGGGCCTGCGTTCGGCGGTCGACTTCGACTACGAGGTCCCGATGGCCCAGATGAACCGCGCACTCGCCGACGTCGAGACGGTCTTTCTGCTCACCGACCCCCGGTTCGCGCATGTGTCCAGCTCGCTCGTCAAAGAGGTGGCCAAGCTCGGCGGTGACGTCACGCCCTTCCTGTCGCCGCACATCCACAAGAACCTGACCGCGAAGCTCACCGGGGAGCGTTCCGTCTAGGACCCACCTGCGGGAATTGCGACACACCCCACGCGCTTCACTAATCACAGGCGCAACATTCGGCACAATAGTCACAGATTCACCAACTGTTGCAAACAGGCAAGCGCCGGATTGGGGTGGCTGTGTACCGGGTATTTGAGGCTCTCGACGAACTCGTGGCGATTGTCGAGGAGGCGCGGAGTGTGCCGATGACCGCGGGCTGTGTCGTGCCGCGCGGTGACGTGCTCGAACTCCTCGACGACATCAAGGACTCCATCCCGGGCGAACTCGACGACGCGCAGGACGTCCTCGATCAGCGCGACACCCTCATCGGCGATGCGCGCGAGCACGCCGAGACGACGGTGGCCAAGGCCGACTCCGAGTCCGAGGCCGTGCTGGCGCACGCCCGCGCCGAGGCCGACCGCATCCTGTCCGAGGCCAAGGCGCAGGCCGACCGCATGGTCGACGAGGCGAGCTCGCACTCGCACTCGCTCGTCGAGGACGCCACCGAGGAGGCGCGCCGGCTGCAGACCAGTGCCGCCCGCGAGTTCGAGGCCGTCACCGGTCGCGCCCGCGCCGAGGCGCAGCGCACCGTCGATGCGGCGAACAACACCTACGACAAGTCGGTGGCCGACGGCATCGCCGAGCAGCAGCGCCTGGTGTCGGAGACCGAGGTCGTCGGTGCGGCCAAGTCCGAAGCCGAACGCATCATCGACGCGGCCCACGCGGAGGCGGATCGCCTGCGCGGCGACTGCGACGTGTACGTGGACGAGAAGCTGGCCCAGTTCGAGGAGATCCTCACCGGCACACTGCGTTCGGTGAACCGTGGACGTCACCAGCTGCGCACCGGTGCGGGCATGCACGACTACGTCGAATACCCCCGCAGCGTCGACGAAGCGACCCGCAACTCCTACGACCGCGACCAGGGATCCCCGCTGGCGGTGTGACCTGCCCGACGGCCGATCCGGCGCATACCGTGGCGTCAGTCGATGATTCGCGATCGCGAGCGTATGGTGCAGTTTGTGTCTGATCATGCTGTGACATCAGAAGCGTCGCACGGTCCCGATTCGGCGTCGCGTCGCGATCCCTTCGTCCTCGACGTCCGGCCGCTGGGTCGGCGCCCGGGCACCATGTCCGAGGTGCACCGGACGGTCACGACCCCCGACAAGCTCGGGGTCGAGATGATCGGCATCCCGGCCGGCTCGGATGTCGATCTCGACCTCCGGCTCGAGTCGGTGAGCGAGGGAATCCTGGTGACCGGCACCGCGTGCGGTGAGACCGCCGGTCAGTGTTCGCGCTGCATCGAACCGATCGACGGCACGGTGACTGTCTTCCTGACCGAGCTCTTCGCGTACCCCGACAGTGTGACCGAGCAGACCACCGAGGAAGACGACGTGCATCGCATCGTCGACGACCGCATCGACCTCGAGCAGTCGATCATCGACGCGGTCGCGCTGGAACTGCCGATGTCCCCGCTGTGCTCGGAGGACTGCCCGGGACTGTGCCAGGTGTGTGGCATCCGTCTCGCGGTCGCCGAACCGGGCCATGCGCACGAACTGATCGATCCCCGCTGGGCCGGTCTCGCGAACAAGTTCTCCGAACTCGCAGAAGACGGGAACCCGGACGACCAGGAAAGTCGTGACTGAAAGCACACGTGAGGAGGGTCGGCGGGCGCTGCTCGCCGCACTCGACACCGACATCCCCGAAGACCTTCTGACGCTGGCGCTCACGCACCGCTCGTACGCCTACGAGCACGGCGGTCTGCCGACCAACGAGCGCCTCGAGTTCCTCGGTGACTCCGTCCTGGGCGTGGTGATCACCGAGCGCCTGTACCTGCATTTTCCTGACCGTCCCGAGGGCGAACTCGCGAAGATCCGTGCGAGCGTGGTCAACATGCACGCGCTCGCCGACGTGGCACGCGGTCTCGGCGACGAGGGTGGCCTGGGCAAGTACCTGTATCTCGGCCGTGGCGAGGAGATGACGGGCGGTCGAGACAAGGACTCGATCCTCGCCGACGGTCTCGAATCCCTGTTCGGCGCGGTGTTTCTCAGCCACGGCCTGGAGACCTCGCAGCGGATCATCCTGCGCCTCTTCGACGAACGCATCGAGAAGGCCGGACAGCTCGGCGCCGGTCTGGACTGGAAGACCTCGCTGCAGGAGCTGAGCTCCGAACGCGGCTATGGCCCACCGCAGTACCAGATCTCGTCCACCGGCCCGGATCACAACAAAGAGTTCACCGCGATCGCGATGATCGCGGGGGAGAACCTCGGCGAGGGCGTCGGACGCACCAAGAAAGAGGCCGAGCAGCAGGCGGCGGCCCACGCGTGGAAGGCGCTCACCGAACGCGCCGAAGCGTCGTCGTGACAACAGCGTCGTGACAACAACTCTTCATGCCTGAACTACCCGAGGTCGAGACCGTCCGCATGGGTCTCGAGAAGCATCTGACCGGACGGACCGTGACCGCGGTCGAGGTGCTGCATCCGCGTGCCGCCCGCCGCCACGTCGGCGGCGAACCGGACCTGATCGGTCGCCTCGCGGGCAAACACGTCACCGGAGTGCGGCGTCGCGGCAAGTACATGTGGATCGACGTCGCCGACGACACCGACCGTGCCGCTCTCGTCGTGCATCTCGGCATGAGCGGGCAGATGCTCATCGCCCGCGACGGGGCGCCCGACCACACCCATCTCCGCATCCGCGCACACCTCGACGACGACAACGAACTGCGGTTCGTCGATCAGCGGACCTTCGGAGGTTGGCATCTCGACGACTATGCGGTCTCCGATGACGCGGCCGACATCCCGGTGTCGGTGGCGCACATCGCTCCCGACCCGTTCGACCCCGCCTTCGACTCGGCGGGCGTCGTAACGCGCATGCGCGCCAAGCACTCCGAGATCAAACGTGTCCTGCTCGACCAGACGGTCATCTCCGGGGTCGGCAACATCTACGCCGACGAGGCGCTGTGGCGGGCCCGACTTCACGGTGCGCGTGTCGCCGAGACGATCTCGCGTAAGAAGCTCCTCGAACTTATCGACGCCGCCACCGCGGTGATGACCGAGGCGGTCGAGGTCGGGGGCACGTCCTTCGACGCGCTGTACGTCAACGTCAACGGCCAGTCGGGGTACTTCGAACGCTCCCTCAACGCCTACGGGCGTGAGGGGCAGCCGTGCCGGCGATGCGGGGCGATCATGCGCCGGGAATCTTTCATGAACCGCAGCTCTTACTTTTGCCCGAAGTGCCAGACTGCTCCACGGCGTCGCACACGTTGAGTCCGTAGTGCTCCCTGCGCTTACGTGCGGAGCGTGACCGCGGCGAAGCCGCTGTGCAGGCATCGACGAGTCCGGTGAAGGCTACGAGCGTTCCGCGGAACGCTCGAAGAGCCTTGGCCAGCTGTTTTGTCGGTGGGCGCCGCTAAGTTGTTCGTATATCCGTTCGAACAGCTGGGGGCTTGGGGTGTCTGTTTCGGTGCTGCACGGTGAGAATGTGTCGTCGATGTTCGATGGCGCGGATCCGGCGTCCTTGTCCGATGACGTGTTGGAAAGCAGAGTGCTGGGTTATGCCGCGCAGATCACCGCGCTCACGGCCGAGTTCTTGTCTCTGGTGGCGGAATTGGATGAGCGGGAGTCGTGGCGGGGGCCGGGTGTGCATTCGCTCGCGCACTGGCTCTCGTGGAAGGCGGGTGTCTCTCAACGCACAGCGCAGGAGCAGGTACGGGTGGCGAAGGCTCTGACGGAGTTGCCGTTGATTCGGCAGGCGTTCGGTGCGGGGCGGTTGTCGTATTCGAAGGTGCGGGCGTTGACGCGGGTCGCGACCGCGTTGCGGGAGAAGGAACTGGTGAATCTGGCGTTGTCGTGTACGGCGTCGCAACTGGAGCGGGCGGTCCGTGCGATAGGACAGATCGACCGGGATCGTGGCATCGAGTCGGAGAATCGCCCACCGGTGGAGTCGACAGGCCGGTGGAAGTGGAATGCGGATGGCTCCTTGTCTGTGTCGCTGACGCTGTCTCCGCTAGACGGTGCCCGGCTTCTTGCCGGTGCGGTCCGGGCAGAGTACGAACGCACCCGGACCTGCGACGATGCGGATCTGTCCGCGGTGTCGAGCGTTCCGCGGAACGCTGCAAGCGAGTTGGAAACCGTGGATGGGGAACCGGACTCCGAGGTCAAACCGGCGAATCGTCGGGACCTGTGGCGAAATGTGCCGTCGAATCTGGCGCCGGCGTTGGTGGCCATGGCAGACATGGTGCACGAGGGGATCGCGATGCCTGATCTCGCACCGGGAGCCGAGATCCTGATACATACCGACGAGGGTGGGCAGCAGGCACACCTTGATGACGGGCCGGCACTGTCGGAGGCTGAGTTGGACGAGGCGCACTGCGGTGCTGCGGTTCGGAAGGCGTTGTCCAGCAGGGTTTCCGGAGCGCCGGGGAAGTTGGCGTTGCTGGGGTTGGGGCGTAAGTCGCGGACGCCGAACAAGGCACTCGTCAGGGCGTTGTTCGTGAGAGACCGGTGCTGTCAGATGCCCGGCTGTGAACGCACACGGCATCTGCACGCCCATCACGTGGTGTTCTGGTCGGCCGGTGGGGAGACCGAGTTGGACAATCTGATCTTGTTGTGTGGAAGCTGTCACCGTGCGTTGCATCGGGGTGAGTTCAGTATCACCGGGCATGGGTCGCAACGGTTTTCGTTCCACCGGCCGGGCGGTTCAGTGATCGACGTGAGTCCCGCGACACACGTGCCGGGGCAATGGTCGCCTGATGCGCGGGTGGCCGCGGATTCGACGGTGCCCGTGGGCGGCGGCAAGCCCGACCTCGGGTATGCGACCGAGGTGATCCACGCGGTGCGGGAATGGAAAGAACGCAACGCAAGCCGAGAGGCGGGAGCTGCCTGACGACGTCGGGCACGACCGGTTCGGGAATTCGTCCTGATCCACGGCTCTTACTATGGTCAGCGGTGCCAGCGCCGCCCCGCCGCCTGAGAGGACTCATCCCAGCATGACGATCGAACAGAACACAGCCACTCCGGCCCAGCCCGCGGAGCCCGCGCACACCGACCTCTGGGTCGAGCGCACCGGGACCCGGCTCTATACCGGCCGCAGCTCGCGCGGTGCCGAGGTGCTGATCGGCTCGCAGGATGTCGAGGGTGTCTTCACGCCGGGCGAGCTGCTGAAGATCGCGCTGGCGGCCTGCACGGGCATGTCGTCGGACCGTCCGCTGTCGCGCCGCCTCGGCGACGACTACGACGCCACGATCCGGGTCAGCGGTGACGCCGACCGTGAGAACGAGGTGTACCCGCGGATCTCCGAGATCCTCGAGGTCGACCTCTCCGAACTCGACCCCGACGCCGCGCAGCGCCTGCTCGTCGTCGTCGAGCGCGCCATCGACGCGGTGTGCACGGTCGGCCGCACCATCAAGGCCGGCGCCGAGGTCGACCTGAAGATCGAGACGGACTGACACCATGACCACCGACCGGGTCCGACTGTCGGCGTTCGTGCACGGCCACGTCCAGGGTGTGGGCTTCCGATGGTGGACGCGGTCGCGGGCCCTGGAGCTCGGTCTGGTCGGCTACGCGTCCAATCAGGCCGACGGACGGGTGCACGTCGTGGCCGAGGGACCCCGCGAGGAGGTGCAGGCGCTGCTCGATGCGCTGCGGTCCGGAGAGACCCCGGGCCGGGTGGATCTGGTCGTCGACAGTCTCGAGTCGGCACGCGGAGACCTGACCGGCTTCCTCGAGCGGTGAGCGCTGAACGGTGAGCGTTGCCCGAAACGCATCGCGATGGTGAGTACTCTGTACCGTCGTGCACCTCAAAAGCCTGACCCTGAAGGGCTTCAAGTCGTTCGCCTCGGCGACGACCCTGCGCTTCGAGCCGGGTATCACGTGCGTCGTCGGTCCCAACGGCTCGGGTAAGTCCAACGTCGTCGACGCCCTGACCTGGGTCATGGGCGAACAGGGCGCCAAGGCGCTGCGCGGCGGGAAGATGCAGGACGTGATCTTCGCCGGCACCTCCGGACGTCCGCCGCTGGGGCGTGCGGAGGTCACGCTGACCATCGACAACGCCGACGGTGCGCTGCCCATCGAATACTCCGAGGTCTCGATCACCCGCCGCATGTTCCGCGACGGCGCCGGCGAATACGAGATCAACGGCAGCACCTGCCGCCTCATGGACGTGCAGGAATTGCTCTCCGACTCCGGTATCGGCCGCGAGATGCACGTCATCGTCGGCCAGGGCCGCCTGTCGGCGATCCTGGAGTCGCGTCCCGAGGACCGTCGCGCGTTCATCGAGGAGGCCGCAGGCGTCCTCAAACACCGCAAACGCAAGGAAAAAGCGGTCCGCAAGCTCGACGCGATGCAGGCCAACCTGGCGCGCCTCACCGACCTCACCGCCGAGCTACGGCGTCAGCTCAAGCCGCTCGGCCGACAGGCCGAGGTCGCCCGCCGGGCGCAGACCGTGCAGGCCGATCTCCGCGACGCCCGGCTGCGCCTCGCCGCCGACGACCTGGTGATCCGCCGAGCCGAGATGGCCGAACACGCCGCCGTCGAGGACGAGGTCCGGCGCCGCCAGGACGAGGTGGCCGAGCAACTCGACGAGGCCAACGCGCAGGTCACCGAACACGAACAGCATCTCGCCGAGGTCACCCCGGCCGCCGCGGCGGCGAGCCGCGCCTGGTTCCGGCTGTCGGCGCTGGCCGAACGCGTCGACGCGACCCGCCGGGTCGCCGCCGAACGCAGCCGCTACCTCAGCGAGACCGCCACCGAGGCCACCGGACCCGATCCCGAGGAACTCGAGGAACAGGCCCTCGAAGCCGCCGAACTCGAGGCCGAACTGACCGAGGGCGTCGAGATCGCCGCCGAACAGCTCGAGACGGCACGCGAGGTGCTCCGCGAGCGCGAATCGATCGCCGAGGCCGCGGAAGCGGCACACCTGGCCGCCGTCCAGGCCATCGCCGACCGTCGGGAGGGTCTGGCCCGTCTGGAGGGCCAGGTCGACAACCTGCGGACGCGGTCGGAATCGGTCGACGCCGAGGCCGACCGCTTGACCGCTGCCATCGCCCACGCCACCGAGCGTGCGGAAAATGCTGCCTCACAACAAGATTCGGCGGCCAGTGAACTCGCGCAGCTGGAATCCTCCGAGCAGGCCCTCGACGAACACCACGAACGGTGCGTCGCCGCGCTGAACCTGTCCAACGAACGCGTCGCGACCCTGCAGGCCGAGCACCGCGAAGCCGAGCAGTCCATCGCCTCGCTGTCGGCGCGCGTGGAAGCCCTCGCCATGGGTCTCGAGCGCAACGACGGCGGTGCCTGGCTGCTCGACAACGCGCCCGACGGGTTACTCGGACCGATGTCGGAACTGCTCACCGTCGAGCCCGGTTTCGAGACCGCGATCGCCGGCGCCCTCGGCCCCGCGGTCGACGGCATCGTCACCGTTGACGGCATGGCGGCCATCCGTGCGCTCGAGGCCCTCAAATCCGGCGACGGGGGACGGGCCGCGCTGATCTGCGGTGGCCTCACCGAATCCGTCCGACCACGAGACGTCGCACTGCCCGACGGTGTGCGGTGGGCGGCTTCGGCGGTGACCTGCGGGCCGGAGATCCGCAACGCGATCGACACCGTCCTCGCCGACACCGTCGTCGTCGACGATCCGGCCCAGGGACTCGAGATCGCCCGTCGCCACGGCGTGCGCGTGGTCACCCACGCCGGCGACCGCATCGGCCCCGCGTCGATCGAGGGTGGCTCGTCGCGTCGCCCGTCGACGCTCGAGGTGCAGTCGGCCATCGACGCCGCGACCGAGGAACTCGCCGCCACCCGCCGCCGCGTCGAAGAGCTGGAGGCGGCACTCGACGGTGCTCTCACCGAACAGCGCGAACGCCGCGAAGCGGCGGAGGAAGCGCTCGCCGCGCTGCACGAATCGGATTCCAGTGTCGGCGCCGCCTATGAGCAGATGGCCCGGCTCGGCCACGAGATCCGCACCGCCCGTGCGGAGGCCGATCGCTTCACGCGTCAACGCAACCTCTTGGAAAAGGGTCGCGCCGAGACCCTGGAATCCCTGCACGAACTCGAGGAACGGTTGCGGCTGGCCCGCGACGAGTCGGATTCCGGACCGGAGATGGCGGCCGACGACTCCGAGCGGTCCACGGCCGCGGCAGCGGTCGGGATCGCCCGCGGCACCGAGATGGAGGCCCGTCTGGCACTGCGCACCGCCGAGGAACGTCTCGCCTCGGTGCGTGGGAAGGCCGACTCGTTGCGTCGAGCCGCCCAGCGTGAGCGGGAAGCACGGGAACGGGCGCGTCGTCAGGACGAGATCCGCCGGCAGGCCGCGGGTGTCGCGGCGGCGGTCGAGCGGGCCGGTGCCCGGGTCGCCGAACGTCTCGCGGCGGCGGTCGCGTCGGCGCAGGCGGGTCGCGACGAACTCGAGGAGATCCGGATCGCGCGGTCGGCGACTCTCGACGAGCTGCGCGTGCGGGCCGGTGAACTGACCACCACGCTGAACTCGTTGCGCGACACCGTGCATCGCGACGAGGTGGCCCGCGCCCAGGTGGCACTGCGCATCGAGCAGCTCGAGGAGCAGATCCTCGAGACGTTCGCGATGTCACCCGACGACCTGATCGCCGAATACGGTCCCGACGTACCGATGCCGCCCTCGGCACTGGAGATGCAGGAGTACGAGGAGGCCAAGGCGCGCGGCGACCAGGTGGTGGCCCCGGCGCCGATGCCGTACGACCGCGCCACCCAGGAGGCGCGCGCGAAGAAGGCGCAGAAGGACCTCAACACCCTCGGCCGGGTCAACCCGCTCGCGCTCGAGGAGTTCGCGGCGCTGGAGGAGCGCTACAACTTCCTGTCCTCGCAGCTCGAGGACATCAAGGCCGCCCGCAAGGACCTGCTCGACGTCATCGAGGAGGTGGACGCCCGCATCCTGCAGGTGTTCACCGAGGCCTACGCCGATGTCGAGCGAGAGTTCGGCCAGGTCTTCCAGACGCTGTTCCCCGGCGGTGAGGGCCGCCTGGTGCTGACCGAGCCCAACGACATGCTCACCACCGGCATCGAGGTGGAGGCCCGGCCGCCGGGTAAGAAGGTGAAGAGGCTGTCGCTGCTGTCGGGCGGGGAGAAGTCCCTGACCGCGGTCGCGATGCTCGTGGCGATCTTCCGCGCCCGCCCGTCGCCGTTCTACGTCATGGACGAGGTCGAGGCGGCGCTCGACGACACCAACCTGCGCCGACTCATCAAGCTGTTCGAGCAGCTGCGGGAGAAATCGCAGCTGATCGTCATCACACATCAGAAGCCCACGATGCAGATCGCCGACGCCCTCTACGGCGTCAGCATGCGCGGGGACGGCATCACGACCGTCATCTCGCAGCGCATGCGCGGCGTGAACATGCCCGTGGCTCAACAGGAGGACACCAGCCAGTGAACACCGGAATCATCATCGGGATCGTCATCGCGGTGGTCGTCATCGCCGCGCTGATCGTGATCGGACTGGTGCTGGCGCGTCGTCGTCGCATCTCGCTGTCCGACACGACGACGCAGCCGGAGATCGTCGACGGCACCACCCGTCAGGTCGACCGGTCCGGGGGATACCAGGCGGGGTCGGGCTTCAGTTTCAGTCGCGGTGACACGGCTCTGGCCGAACCGCCGGCCCGCAAGCCGGAACCACCGCGTGAGCCGGAACCGCAGCCCAAGCCGGAAGCGCCGGTCCAGCCGGTGGCGGAGCGCACCGACGTCGACGGCCAGCCCGCGATCGGCGACGACGCCGCGGTACCGCGTGACTCCCATCGCCGCGGGATCACCGAGGTGTCCCTCCCGGATGTGATCGAACCGGCCGAGGCGGAGCCGGAGACTGTCGAGCCGGAGACGACCGAGCCGGAGGCGAAGGTCGCAGAACCGGAAACCACCGAGCCGGAGGCGCCGGAGGCAGCCCAGGCCCCGGCGGTCGAGACTCCGGCGGTCGAGGAGCCGGTGGTCGAACCTCCAGTGACCACAGCGCCCGACGATGCGTCGGGTGCGGTGGCGGCACCGCCGCGCGAGGAGATCGCGCCGACTGCGGGGCGTCTGGGCAAGCTGCGCGGACGGCTGTCGCGGTCGCAGGGTGCGATCGGCAAGAGCGTGCTCGGTCTGCTCGGCGCGGGTGACCTCGACGAGGACAGCTGGGAGGAGATCGAGGACACCCTGCTGATGGCCGACCTCGGTACGGCCACCACCATGACCGTCGTCGAGAACCTCCGTACGGAACTGGCCGCCAACCCGGTGAAGAACGCGGGGGAGGCGCGGGCTCTCCTGAAACGGGTGCTCGTCGAGCAGCTCGATCCGACCCTGGACCGGTCGATCCGCGCGCTGCCGCATGCGGGGCGTCCGGCCGTCGTGCTGGTGGTCGGGGTCAACGGCACCGGAAAGACCACGACCACCGGCAAGCTGGCCCGTGTTCTCGTCGCCGACGGGCGTCGCGTACTGCTGGGGGCCGCCGACACCTTCCGTGCGGCCGCCGCCGATCAGCTGCAGACCTGGGGTGAGCGGGTCGGAGCGGAGATCGTGCGCGGCAAGGAGCAGGCCGATCCGGCCGCCGTGGCGTTCGACGCGGTCGACCGCGGGATCGCCACGGGTGTCGACGTCGTCATGATCGACACCGCGGGCCGACTGCACACCAAGACCGGCCTGATGGACGAGCTGGGCAAGGTCAAGCGAGTGGTGGAGAAGAAGGCGCCCGTCGACGAGGTGCTGCTCGTGCTCGACGCCACCGTCGGCCAGAACGGTCTGATGCAGGCGCGGGTGTTCGCCGAGGTCGTCGACATCACCGGCGTGGTGCTGACCAAGCTCGACGGCACGGCCAAGGGCGGCATCGTCTTCCATGTCCAGAAGGAGCTCGGGGTGCCGGTGAAACTGGTGGGTCTGGGCGAGGGCGCGGACGATCTGGCACCGTTCGAGCCGGAGGCGTTCGTCGACGCACTGCTGTGAAGTCGATTCACGATCGGCAAACCGGGGCGCAGTAGTGCCGGGATGAAACTGAGACAGGCCTCAGAGGCAACCTCGTATTTTACCTGAGCGAAATATAAATCGTTCATCGGGTTACGTGCCCGAAACGTCAAGGCACCACTGCCGAAACCGAGTGCCGACAAAGTCTTGGGAGGCGCCGAGCCGTCGGCGCATCCTGAGGAGGTTTTCACAGTGGTTTTGGCTCAGTTGCCAAACGAATCGTTTGGCCCGATCGACACGGGCAACACGGCATTCATGCTTGTGTCGGCCGCGCTTGTGTTGCTGATGACCCCAGGTCTCGCGTTCTTCTACGGGGGGTTGGCGCGCGGCAAGTCCGTCCTGAACATGATGATGATGTCGTTCGGTGCGTTGGCGTCGATCAGCGTCGTCTACGTCCTGTGGGGCTTCTCGATGTCGTTCAGCGACGGCATCACCGGTGAGAGCGATATTCTCGGTCTCTTCGCCAACCCGTTCGCGCTGTTCGGCTCAGATCAGCTCATGAGCACGATCGGCGAGGGAGACACCGAGCAGTACGTCACTGCCGGACTGTCGGTGCCCGCCGTCATCTTCATGGGATTCCAGCTGACCTTCGCGGTCATCACCGTCGCCCTCATCTCCGGTGCGCTCGCCGAGCGCGTCAAGTTCTCGACCTGGATGGTCTTCACCGTCATCTGGTCGACGATCGTCTACTTCCCGCTGTCCCACATGGTGTGGGGCGGACTCGTCGGTGGTGGCGGACTCCTCGGCGCCGGCGAGGACAGCATCGCGGCGAAACTGTTCGGAACCACCGACGGTGAGGCGAATGTCGCACCGATCGACTTCGCGGGTGGCACCGTCGTGCACATCAACGCCGGTATCGCGGCGCTGGTGCTGGTCCTCATCATCGGCAAGCGAGTCGGCTTCGGTCGCACCGCCTACCGCCCGCACAACATCCCGTTCGTGATGCTCGGCGCGGCACTCCTGTGGTTCGGCTGGTTCGGTTTCAACGTCGGGTCCGAGCTGGGTGCCGACCTTCTCGCCGGCCAGGTGTGGGTCAACACGACCGCAGCGACCGCCGCCGCGATCATCGGCTGGCTCGCAGTCGAACTCATCCGCGACAAGCACGCCACCAGCGTCGGCGCCGCGTCGGGCATCGTGGCCGGCCTGGTCGCGATCACCCCGGCCTGTGGTGCGCTGACCCCGGTCGGCTCGCTGATCCTGGGTGTCATCGCCGGTGCTCTGGCTGCCCTCGCCATCGGCATGAAGAACAAGTTCGGCTACGACGACTCGCTCGACGTCGTCGGCGTCCACCTGGTCGCCGGCCTGTGGGGCACCCTCGCCATCGGTCTCCTGGGCAAGGACGTCGGTCTCCTCTGGGGTGGCGATTACAAGCAGCTCGTGGTGCAGGCGGTCATCGCCTTCTTCGCGCTGGCCTTCACCGCTGTGCTCACCGCGATCATCGCCTTCGCCCTCAAGCCGCTCGGCTGGCGTGTCAGCGATGAGGACGAGAAGAGCGGCATCGACGAGGCAGAACACGCCGAGACTGCCTACGAGCTGGCATGACGCTCACGCCAAATCGCTACTACGCTGACACCCGTGGAGAGGGATAACAAATGAAGCTGATCACTGCAATCGTCAAGCCGTTCACGCTCGAGGACGTCAAAGCCGGCCTGGAGCAGGCGGGAATCCTGGGTATGACCGTCAGCGAGGTCCAGGGTTACGGACGCCAGAAGGGCCACACCGAGGTCTACCGCGGCGCCGAGTACTCGGTCGACTTCGTGCCGAAGGTCCGCGTCGAGGTCGTCGTCGACGACTCGGCCGTGGACAAGGTCGTCGACGTGATTGTCGAGGCCGCCCGTACCGGCAAGATCGGTGACGGCAAGGTGTGGGTCTCGCCGGTCGAGTCGGTGGTGCGCGTCCGCACCGGCGAGCGCGGCGGCGACGCTCTGTAAGTGAGCTCGTGCCCTTTCTGAACCCCAGCGCGGCCCCGCGTCCGACGACGAGTCGGGCGCGGGGCCGCACCGTTCAACCCCCGAGACCGAGGAGCCTCCCGTAGCCGCCACCGACCTGGCCAAGACCCGCCGGCAGCTCACCGAGTCGAGCCGGAACGGGAAACTCGACGCACCGGCGCTCCGCCAGGTGCTCGTCGACCTGCACGAGTTCTGGCTCACCAGCAAGGGCGCCGAGCTCGGCATCAAGTCCCACAGCGGATTCGCGATCGTCGCGGTCGGCGGTCTGGGACGCGGCGAACTGCTGCCGTACTCCGACCTCGACCTGATCCTGCTGCACGACGACATGCCCGTCGAGCGGGTGTCCGAGGTCGCCGACGGGCTCTGGTATCCGTTGTGGGACGCCAACATTCCCCTTGACCACAGCGTCCGGACCGTGCCGCAGGCGCTGCAGGTCGCAGGCGAGGACGTGACCGCCGCCCTCGGCCTGCTCGAGGCCCGCCACATCGCAGGCGACGAGGACCTGTCGAGCCTGCTGATCGGTGGCGTACGCCAGCAGTGGCGCAACGACATCCGTAATCGTTTCCCCGACGTGGTCGCCCATGCGCAGGATCGCTGGCGTCGTGCCGGCGACATCGCGCACCGCGCGGAACCCGACCTGAAGAACGGTCGAGGAGGGCTGCGCGACGTCCAGCTCCTCGGTGCCCTGGCGATCGCCCAGCTCACCGACGGAATGGCGAATCTGCGGCCGGATTCCCCCGGCGCCGGACCGCAGGTCGCGTACGAGCGTCTCCTCGACATCCGGACCGAGCTGCACCGCATAGCTGGTCGCCCGCGCGAGCAGGTCCGCGCCCAGGACGCCGACGAGATCGGTGCCGCGCTGCGGATCGGGGACCGGTTCGACCTGGCGCGCGTCATCAGCGACTCCGCCCGAACCATCAGCTATTCCATCGACGTCGGTCTGCGGACCGCGGGGAATGCTCTCCCGCGTCGCGGGCTGGCCAAGCTGCGCCGTTCACCGCTGCGTCGGCCGCTCGACGAGGGCGTGGTCGAGCACAACGGTGAGATCGTGTTGGCGCGCAACGCGATTCCGAGCAAGGACCCCGGACTCATCCTCCGGGTGGCCGCCGCGTCGGCGCGGACGGGTCTGCCGATCAGCGCATCGACCCTGAGCCGACTGGCCGACTACGCACCGGAACTGCGGGAGCCGTGGCCGGTCGAGGCGTTGAGCGACCTGCTGGTCCTGCTCAGCTCGGGTCACCACATGGTCGACCCGATCGAGGCGCTCGACCGCACCGGACTGTGGGGCAGACTGCTCCCGGAATGGGGTGCGGTTCGCGACCTCCCGCCGCGCGACGCGATCCACACCTGGACAGTCGACCGTCACCTCGTGGAGACGGCGGCATATGCGAGTTCGATGACGACGCGGGTCTCGCGGCCCGATCTCCTCGTTCTCGGCGCGCTCATCCACGACCTCGGGAAGGGGCGCGGCGCCGACCACAGCATCGTCGGCGCCGAGCTCGCCGTCCAGATCGGCAATCGCTTCGGCCTGTGGCCGCAGGATGTGACGATCCTGTCCGACATGGTGCGGCACCACCTGCTGCTGCCGCAGGTCGCGACGCGCCGCGACCTCGACGACCCGGCCACCGCCGAATTCGTCGCCACCACCCTGGGTCACAACCGGGTGCTGCTGGAACTCCTTGCGGCACTGGCCGAAGCGGATTCGCTGGCAACGGGTCCCGGCGTGTGGGGAGAATGGAAGGCCTCACTCATCGGCGAGCTCGTCCGGCGGTCCATGCGCCACATCGACGGCATCCCGCCCGCGGTGCCCGAGCCGCTCACCCCCGAGCAGTTGGCGATCGCCGCCGAGGGGGACTACGCGGTCCGGCTCGTCCGCGCCGACGGTCAGCACACCTACGACGTCACGATGGTGGCACCGGACCAGCCCGGTCTGCTGTCGAAGATGGCCGGGGTGCTCGCGCTCGGCGGTCTGCGCTCGCACAAGGCCTGCGCCCAGAGCGTCGACGGCAAGGCGATCAACTCCTTCATCGTCGTGCCGATGTTCGGCAGTCCGCCCGACGCGGGTCTGCTCCGCCAGCAGCTCATCGCCGCGGTGAACGGCAAGCTCGACGTCCTCGCGCGTCTCGACGCGCGCGAGCGGGATTCGCCGATACCCACGATCGCCTCGGTCAGCACTCTCCCTGGGACGATGGTGAGCCTCGGGGCGAGTGCCGGCAGCACCGATCCCGACGTCGACGGGGCGGGTCACCCGAAGAACGCCGTGCCCGCACTGTTCGCGGTCGCGCCGCCGCGGGTGACCTGGCTCGATGCCCCGGAGCCCGACGCCGCCGAGGGTGCGGTGCTGCTCGAGGTCCGGTCCGACGACCGGATCGGGTTGCTGAGCCGAGTGAGTTCGGTGCTGGAGAAGTTCGGTGCCGACATCCGGTGGGCGAAGGTCTCGACCCTGGGTGCGACCGTCGTCGACATCTTCAGCCTGCGGTTGGCCCCGAATGCCGAAACCGCCGACACCGAGCAGTTGCGTGCGACGATCACCGACGCGATCATCGCGGTGTGCCCGCCGCCGCAGCCCAAGCGTGACGAGGAGGACGGCCCGCAGACGCCCGGCGGGACGGGACGGTCCGGAGTGCCGATCTCCTAAATGGAATGACCGGGGAACCACATGGAAGGATGGGACCCATGTTCGATTCCCTCTCCGACCGGTTGACCGGTGCCCTGAAGGACCTCCGCGGCAAGGGGCGGCTCTCCGATGCCGACATCGACCGCACCTGCCGCGAGATCCGGCTCGCCCTGCTCGAGGCCGACGTCTCGCTGCCGGTGGTGCGCGCCTTCATCGCGCGGATCAAGGAACGGGCGAAGGGTGCGGAGGTCTCCGCGGCGCTGAACCCGGCCCAGACGGTCGTCAAGATCGTCAACGAGGAACTCATCGGCATCCTCGGCGGCGAGACCCGCCGGGTGCGGTTCGCGAAGAACCCGCCCACGGTCATCATGTTGGCCGGTCTGCAGGGCGCCGGTAAGACGACCCTCGCCGGCAAGCTGGGCAACTGGCTCAAGCAGCAGGGACACACGCCGCTGCTGGTGGCCTGTGACCTCCAGCGTCCGGGCGCGGTCTCGCAGCTGCAGATCGTCGGCGAGCGTGCGGGCGTGCCGGTCTTCGCGCCGCACCCCGGCACGGGCGTCGGCGGCGAGGGAACACTCGGCGTCACCTCCGGCGACCCGGTCTCGGTCGCCCGAGCCGGTGTCGAGGAGGCGAAGGCCAAGCACTACGACGTCGTCGTCATCGACACCGCGGGCCGCCTCGGTATCGACGCCGAGCTTATGAAGCAGGCCTCCGACATCCGCGACGCCACCACGCCCGACGAAGTGCTGTTCGTCGTCGACGCGATGATCGGTCAGGACGCGGTCACCACCGCCGAGGCCTTCGCCGACGGCGTCGGTTTCACCGGTGTCGTGCTGACCAAACTCGACGGCGACGCCCGCGGCGGTGCCGCCCTGTCGGTACGCGAGGTCACCGGTCAGCCGATCATGTTCGCGTCCTCCGGCGAGAAGCTCGAGGACTTCGACGTTTTCCACCCCGACCGCATGGCCAGCCGGATCCTCGGCATGGGCGACGTGCTCAGCCTCATCGAGCAGGCCGAGCAGCACTGGGACGCCGAGCAGGCCGAGGCCGCCGCGGCCAAGATCACGCAGGGTGAGCTGACCCTCGAGGACTTCCTCGAACAGATGCTGATGATCCGCAAGATGGGACCCATCGGCAACATCCTGGGCATGCTCCCCGGCGCGGGCCAGATGAAGGACGCGCTGTCGCAGGTCGACGACAAGCAGCTCGACCGGGTCCAGGCGATCATCCGCGGCATGACCCCCGCCGAGCGGGACAACCCGAAGATCATCAACGCCTCGCGCCGCCTGCGTATCGCCAACGGTTCGGGCGTGACCGTCAGTGAGGTCAACCAGCTCGTCGACCGCTTTTTCGAGGCCCGCAAGATGATGGCCCAGATGTCGGGGCGCATGGGCATGGGCGGGATGAACCGGAAGTCCAACCGCAAGGGCAAGAAGGGGAAGAAGGGCAAGGGACGCGGTCCCACGCCGCCGAAGGTGCGCGGTGGCTTCCCGGGGATGCCGGGTGGTATGCCCGCCGGCTTCCCGGACCTGTCCAACATGCCCGCCGGACTCGACCAGCTGCCGCCGGGCCTCGAGGGCATCGACGTCTCCCAGTTCCAGCCCAAGAAGAAGAAGTAGCCGATGGGCGGCACGGCGGAGGGTGACACGGCCCGCCACTACCGCGGCACCGATCCGCTCACCGGCGAACCGATCGAGTTCTGGGTGTCCGGTGAGACCATCAGCCACACGGCCATCGCCGATGCCGAGACCGCTGTCGACGGCGGCTGGATTCTGCCCGGTCTCGTCGACGCCCACAATCACGTCGGCATCGCACCCGGCCTCGGCGTCGACATCGAGCAGGCCCGCGGTTTCGCGTACGCCGACGCCCGGGCCGGGACGCTCCTGATCCGCGAGGTCGGCTCACCGCTCGACACCCACCCGCTCGACGATGATCCGGCGTGTCCGCGGTTCATCCGCTCCGGCAAGCACATCGCCCGGCCCAAGCGCTATCTGCGCGACTACGGAGTCGACCTCGACGACCCAGACGAGCTGGCCGCCGAGGTGGCACGCCAGGCGCGGGCCGGCGACGGCTGGGTGAAGATCGTGGGGGACTGGATCGACCGCGACGCCGGCGACCTCGCGCCGCTGTGGACGCGGGACCAGATCGAGGCCGCCGTCGCCGTCGCACACGAACACGGCGCCCGGATCACCGCGCACGTCTTCGGCACCGACGCCCTCGTCGACCTCATCGGAGCCGGTGTCGACTGCATCGAACACGGCACCGGGCTCACCGCCGATCTGATCGATCAGCTCGTCGAACGCTCGATCGCGTTGGTGCCCACCATGATCCAGGTGGAGAACTTCCCGGGCATCGCCGACGGCGCCGAGCGGTTCCCGACCTACGCCGCCCACATGCGCCGGTTGCACGCCGACGCGCCGAAGGTGTTCGAATCCGCCCGCGAGGCCGGGGTCGCGATCTTCGCCGGGACCGACGCCGGCGGGTTCGTCGAGCACGGGCGCATCGTCGACGAGATCGAGGCGCTCTCGAAGGTCGGTCTGGGCAACGCCGGGGCGATCGCAGCAGCGTCCGTGCAACCTCGACAGTGGCTCGGCGCCGACCTCCTGGCCGACGGCGACCGCGCCGATTTCGTGGTCTACGGCGAGAACCCTTGCGATGACCTGGGGGTCCTGCGTCATCCGCAGGCAGTGGTGTCGTCGGGCCGAAACATTCTGTGAGCAACGCCACAAGGTGACTGCTGGTTGCGTTTACCTACTGCCGCGTAAGGTAGCAACCGCGTTGCACAGGTTCGTAAGGGGACGAACCGATCAGCTCAGTGCAGACCCGCCGAAACCGGGGGTGAAAACGGGGTTTCGGTGAGGGTCGCGCAAGCCTGGGGGCCGAATTCATCGGTAGGCAAGTGGCGTTGGCGACGTACGGCATGTGGTTGTTCTCGCGGGGTGGACAACCACATGCCGGATTTCTTTCCGGAGCCTCTGGTCTGGCAGAATGGCTCGACGGTTCGTCGGATGCGGTCACGGCCGCCCGACGGTCACACCGAAACAGACGCAAAACCGGGTCCACCATTCCGGGTGGGTCGCAGAATTGCGCAGTGACCACACGAAAGTAGAAGAAGACATGGCTGTCAAGATCAAGCTCACGCGGCTCGGCAAGATCCGCAACCCGCAGTACCGCATCGTCGTCGCCGACGCTCGGACCCGCCGCAACGGCCGGGTGATCGAGACCATCGGCAAGTACCACCCGAAGGAAGAGCCCTCGCTGATCGAGGTCGACTCCGAGCGCGCCCAGTACTGGCTGGGTGTCGGCGCACAGCCGACCGAGCCTGTGGCCGCGATCCTCAAGGTCACCGGTGACTGGCAGAAGTTCAAGGGCCTGCCGGGCGCCGAGGGCACCCTGAAGACCGCCGAGGCGAAGCCGTCCAAGCTCGACGTGTTCAACGCTGCGCTCGCCGCCGCCGAGAACGAGCCGGTCGCCGCGGCCACCACCCCGAAGAAGAAGGCCGCCAAGAAGGACGAGGCCCCGGCAGAGGAAGCTGCCGCCGAGGCTCCTGCCGCCGAGGGTGACGCGTGAGCGCTGTGGTCGCCGACGCGGTCGAGCATCTCGTCCGCGGAATCGTCTCGAACCCTGACGACGTCCGGGTCGACCTCGTCACCGGTCGTCGCGGCCGGCTCGTCGAGGTCCACGTGAGCCCCGACGATCTGGGTAAGGTCATCGGCCGCAACGGTCGGACGGCCACCGCCCTGCGCACCCTCGTCTCCGGTATCGGCGGACGCGGCATGCGCGTCGACATCGTCGACACCGACCGCTGACGGCCGACTCGCAGGACGAACGCATCGTGGATCTCGTCGTCGGACGCGTCGTGAAGTCGCACGGCATTCGTGGCGAACTCGTCGTCGACGTCCGTACCGACGAACCCGAACTGCGTTTCGCTCGCGGCTCGGTGCTGCGCGGCCGACTGCCGCGCGGTGGCGGAGAACGTGGATTCACCGTGACAGCCGCCCGGGAACACTCCGGGCGGCTGTTGGTGTCTCTCGAGGGCGTCGCCGGACGCGATGCGGCCGACGCCCTGCGCGGCACCCTGTTTCTCATCGACTCCTCGGAGGTCGAACCGTCCGACGATCCGGACGAGTTCTACGACCATGAACTCGAAGGCGTTCCCGTGCAGCTCACCGACGGGACCGAGGTGGGTGTCGTCGAATCGGTCCTGCACATGCCCGGCGGCGAACTGTTGTCGGTGCGCACCCCCGACAGACGTGAGGTCCTCATCCCGTTCGTGCGGCAGATCGTCCCGACGGTGACCCGCGAACTCATCGTGATCGACCCGCCCGAGGGTCTCCTCGATCCGGACTCGGCCGACGGCGCGCAGTGATGCGCCTCGACGTCGTCTCGATCTTCCCCGAATATCTCGATCCGCTCCGGGTTGCATTGCTGGGCAAGGCAATCGACGCCGGCCGCATCAGCGTCGACGTCCACGACCTGCGCGACTGGACACACGATGTGCACCGCAGCGTCGACGACTCGCCGTACGGCGGCGGACCCGGCATGGTCATGAAGCCCGAGGTGTGGGGGCCGTGTCTCGACGACGTGTGCCCCGACGGCGCGCTTCTCGTCGTCCCGACCCCGGCCGGTGTGCCGTTCACCCAGGCGACCGCTCAGCGGTGGAGCGCCGAGAGACATCTCGTCTTCGCCTGCGGCCGCTATGAGGGCATCGACCAGCGTGTCTTCGACGACGCGGCGCGCCGGGTGCGTGTCGAAGAGGTGTCTCTCGGCGACTTCGTCCTCATCGGCGGCGAGGTCGCGGTCATGGCGATGATCGAGGCGACGGTCCGGCTGATCGACGGTGTCCTCGGGAATCCTCGCTCGCACCAAGAGGATTCGTTCTCCGACGGGCTCCTCGAAGGGCCAAGCTACACGCGCCCGGTGAGCTGGCGCGGGCTCGACGTCCCGCCGGTGCTGCTCAGCGGCGATCATGCGAAGGTCGCGCGGTGGCGGCACGAGCAGGCTCTCGAACGGACCCGTGCCCGCCGGCCGGATCTTCTCTCCGAGCCTGTGAATCCCCACGATGGCCCCGAGTCCGATCCCCGCTAGGATTCGGCACAACTCGAGCGCACGGGGGAGGGCAGATGCAGGGCTATGAGGCCATGGTCGACGAACTCGACCGTCAACGTGCCGAACTCGCGCAGACCCGTGCCGCGCTGTCGGCGTTGACCTCCCGTGCGATCAGTCGCGACCGGCTCGTCGCCGTCACCGTCAATGCACGCGGCCTCGCCGTCGACATCTCGATCGATCCCACCGCGTTGCGTCGCTACCGTGCGGATCAGCTCTCCGAACTCCTCACCACCCTCATCGCCGAAGCCGATCATGCGCTGAGTACCCGGCGCAGTGAACTTCTCGCTGCCGCAACGGGTTCCGGAGTGGACTACGCCGACGCCCGTCTCGACACCGCCCGGACCACCCGATGACGGCCGGAGGGCGCCGGAACCGGATCGCCGCGGACGTGGGCACCGCGGCGGATCTGTCCGCGCGCCTGGCCAACGCCGAGTCGCGGCTGGGTGCGGTGCACTCCGAACTCGTCGAACTGCTCGCCGACATCGACACCGCGGTCGGGGTCGGGGAGGGGGCGATGGCCTTCCGCCGGGGTTTCGGTCCCGCGAGCATCGAGTCGAGTGACCTGCTGCGGACCGCGGTCGCGCGCCTCGCCGAACATCGGCGGGCGCTGACCTCCGGTGTCGAGTCGCTCGCCGCCGCCGATACCGACGCCGCAGCAGCCTTCGAACTCGGTGACCCGCGGTGAACTCTGCGCCCCGACAGATCGCGGACGAACTCGCACCGGGGGTGTGGCCGGGCGCGGACCCGAGGTCGCTCCGTGAGGCCGCACGACGGGCACGCGCCCTCGCCGAATCCGTGGAACGGGTGACCGACGTGGTCGTCTCGGCCACCGCCGCGTACTCATCGCCGGCCGCCGGCGGCGCGGCCGTCGAGGGGGAGTTCGGCGACGCCGTCGTCGACGGGCTGGCCGAGGTCACCGGCGCCGGACCACAGTCCCTGCCCCACGTCGCCGAACGGCTTCGCGCCATGGCCGCGTCATTGGACACCTATGCCGATGTCGTCGTGGAGACCGAGCAGCAGCTGACGACGATCGCCCTCGTCGCCGACCGTGACCGGCATCGTGCGGAGGTCTTCGCCGAGGTCGGGGACGATTCGTGGCGGGTGAGTGCGGCAAGCGCCGGACGTCTGGCCCTGACGGCTGCCGGCGACGACTACACCCAACGATCCGAGGAGGCCGGACAATCCGCCGGCGGAACCCCGCCCGCGGCGACCAGCGGGATGATGCCGTTCGCCCCGATGGGTGCGATGGGCGGTGCCGGAGCGATGGCCGCGGGCCTGGGTGCCGCAGTGGGCGCCGCCGCGTCGGGCGCCGACCGGGACACCGCCGGGGGAGACCTCACCTGGTTGCGCCGCCGCGCCGACGCCCTGCAGTCGACGGTGCCGCCGACCATCGCGGGCTGGTTCCGGACCGCGGTCGGCGTCGGCGTCGGAGCCCGTGGGCGCCGCGTGGTCGTCGTCGGGACCAACGATCCGCAGCCGTACCAGCGCGCGGGGCTCGAACTCGCCGACGACGAGGCGCTGACCGCGAACGGGCGCGCACCCGAACTCGCGATCGTCGAACACATGACGAGCTCGGGGATCACTCCCACGGCGATCGCCGCAGCCACCCCGATGGACTCGGCCACCGTGTCGGCGCTGCGGGCCGCCGACGTGGTCGCGATGGCGCCCGGTTCACAGCGCTGACCGGCGATTTCGTCCGACCGGGGTGTCTCTGGCACAATAGTCGGGTTGCCTGTCCCGTGTGACGGGCACCGACGACTCGGAGTATGAACCGGTCCGAAGCCGCAAGGCCCGCCAGGTTCCTCTGCTCAACGTTCACGCCAGAATAGGACCCAACCAATGAACACGCTCGACTTCCTCGACAAGCAGTCCCTTCGCGACGATGTCCCGGAGTTCGGCCCCGGCGACACCCTCGACGTCCACGTCAAGGTCATCGAGGGCAGCAAGGAACGCGTCCAGGTGTTCAAGGGTGTCGTGATCCGTCGCCAGGGTGGCGGCGTCCGCGAGACCTTCACCGTCCGCAAGGTGTCCTTCGGCGTCGGCGTTGAGCGCACCTTCCCGGTGCACAGCCCGAACATCGCCAAGATCGACGTCCTCACCCGCGGTGACGTCCGTCGCGCCAAGCTCTACTACCTGCGTGATCTGCGCGGCAAGGCCGCAAAGATCAAGGAAAAGCGCTGACGCGTCTACCCTGACGAGGTGGCCGACACACAGCGACCCAGCGACGATCGCGACCTTGACACCGAAGGCAACGACGGTGAGAAGCGTCCCTGGCGGTTGAAGTCCGATCCGGACGAGGCCGAGGACGGCAATCGCAAGTCGGGTTCCGGCTCGTTCTTGCGCGAGGTCGCGATCATCGTGGGGTGCGTCCTGCTCCTCACCTGGCTGCTGCAGACCTTCATCGGCCGGCAGTACGTCATCCCGTCGGAGTCGATGGAGTCGACTCTGATCGGTTGCGACGGGTGCACCAACGATCGCATCGTCATCGACAAGTTGGTCTACCGCTTCGGGGACCCCGAGCCCGGTGACGTCGTCGTCTTCAAGGGACCGTCGGAATCATGGAACGGTGCCTGGGTGTCCCCGCGATCGACCAACCCGGTCATGCACAAGATGCAGGATGCGCTGTCGTGGTTCGGTTTCGCACCGCCCGACGAGAACAATCTGGTCAAGCGCGTGATCGCGACCGGCGGGCAGACCATCGAGTGCCGCAACGACGAGGGTGTCGGCGTGAAGGTCGACGGCAAGCCGTTGCGCGAGCCGTACATCAACATGGAGCTGCAGCGCGAGACCCTGGCGGCCTTCGGGCCCGCTTCCGGGGTCAGCGACAAGCTGCCGCCGTGCCTCGGCCCCGACTTCGGTCCGATCAAGGTGCCCGAGGGCAACGTGTGGGTGATGGGCGACAACCGCCTCAACTCGCAGGACTCGCGGTACCACGTCGACGACCAGTACCAGGGCACCGTTCCGGTCAGCGACATTCGCGGCAAGGTCCGGACCATCATCTATCCCTTCTCGCGGATCGGTGGTGTCGGGTCGATCAATCCTCAGCAATGACCGTGTGGGGATTGCAGACACCATGAGCCGCTGGCCACCGCGTTCGCCCGTCCGTCGGGCAGCCGGACTGCGGACCTTCGAGTTCGCGCTCCACCGGCAGGGCCTCGGCCCGGTCGCGGGGGTCGACGAGGCCGGTCGCGGTGCGTGCGCCGGGCCGCTGGTGGTCGCGGCATGCGTGCTGAAACCGACGCAGCTGGCCTCCCTCGCCGACCTCGACGACTCCAAGCGGCTCACCGAGAAGACCCGTGAGACGCTGTACCAGTCGGTGACCCGGTACGCGCACGCCTGGAGCGCGGTGATCATCGACGCCGCCGAGATCGACCGGATCGGCATCCATGTCGCGAACATCGAGGGGATGCGCCGAGCGGTCGCCGCACTCGACGTGACTCCCGGATACGTGCTGTCCGACGGATTCGTGGTCCCCGGTCTGACCGCGCCGTCACTCCCCGTGATCGGCGGTGACGGGGCCGCGGCCTGCATCGCGGCCGCGAGCATCATCGCGAAGGTGACGCGGGATCGGATCATGGTCGCGATGGACGCCGACCTGCCCGGCTATGATTTCGCGATCCACAAGGGATACAGCACTGCTCTTCACATGTCCCGCATCGATGCGGCGGGACCGTCACCACAACACCGCATGTCGTACCGGAACGTCGCGGCACGAGTGGTCTCCAGCGCAAACGACGACAGAGATAGGCTTACAGGATGAGTGCTGAGGATCTCGAGAAGTACGAAACCGAGATGGAACTCTCTCTGTACCGCGAGTACAAGGACATTGTCGGCCAGTTCACCTATGTGGTGGAGACCGAGCGGCGCTTCTACCTTGCCAACGCGGTCGAGATGATTCCCCGCAACACCGACGGCGAGGTGTACTTCGAGCTTCGGATGAGTGACGCCTGGGTCTGGGACATGTACCGGCCGGCGCGTTTCGTCAAGCAGGTTCGGGTGATCACCTTCAAGGACGTCAACATCGAGGAGCTCGAGAAGCCGGAGCTACGGCTTCCCGACGAGCCCTGAACTCTCATGGGGTGATCCGGCCACCCTGTGCGTGGTGGGGTGGTTCTCCACAGATTCGGCCGCGGCGGGTGTGTTCCCGCCGCGGCCGAGTCGTGTTCGGGGAACCTTCAGCGCATGAGCAATCGCCGCGCGCACGTGGGCAAGCTGGGGGAGGACATCGCCGCCGAGTTCGTCGGCTCACTCGGTTGGGTTGTGCTGGAGCGCAACTGGCGCAACCGGTATGGCGAGCTCGACCTGATCGCCGTCGACCCGCAAGACCGGGCCGGTCCCACGCTGGTGGTCGTCGAGGTGAAGACGCGTGCCAGCCGCACCTTCGACGACGCCGTGATGGCCGTGACCCCGGACAAGCTCGCCCGGATGCGCCGGCTCGCCCGGACCTGGCTCACGGGGCAGGAACGACGATGGCATCAGATCCGGTTCGACGTCATCAGCGTGCAATTGGATGGCTTCACTCCCGACGACGCCGCGGCGGTGCGTGTGAGGCACCACCGCGGAGTCCACGAGTGAGTCTTCGAAGCGTGGGCTACAACTTGCCGAGGTCGGAGCGGATCAGCATGACGTTGTAGTCGCTCCAGCGGGAGGCGTTGAAGTACAACTCTTTTCCCGTGCCCGTCAGTGCCGGCGAGCTCGGCAACATCATCGGTCCGTAGACCACCGGGTTGCCGGGGGCCACGATGTTGCGCGGCGAGCTCCATGGGCCTTCCGGATGGTCCGCGGTGCGGAGCCGGATCCCGTTGTCCCCGTCGAGCATGAGGTATTTGTTCAGGGAGGGGCTCCACGCCACGGACAGTTCGCTGACCGGCTGGCGGACGACGACCCCTTCGGTGTCATGGATCTTGCTGATGTCGTCAACCCATCCGATCCGCTCGCCCGACCAATACTCGTAGTTGTCCAGGTTGCGGATGTCGCCGGGTTCGAACCGCGCCAGGAATGCGGCGCCGAAACGGCCGTTGGGCGTACCGAACTGGTAGACGTACTTCGCTTCGTTGGCGGTGTCGGGGCGTCCGCGCATGTACGCGTTCTGCTGGAACTTTCCGTTGTTGACGTCGATCGCGCGGAGGTTGCCGGGGAGGGCGAGGTCGATCGGCGCGTTGATGAGGATGGTGTCAGGGTCGCTGTTCCACGTCTGACCGTTGTCGTCGGAGTAGGCGATACCCGAGTAGTTGGTGATCCAGTTGCCTGCCGAGCCCCAGGACCGTACCGACATGTAGTTGATGTACTGCCGGAATCCGTTGTCGTGGGGGAGCGAGATGGCCGCGGTGGGGATCGTGGTGACCTCGATGTTCGCGATGCCCAGCGAGGGGATGAGTTCCTCGGCGTAGTTCGCTCGACCCCTGATCACGGTGCCCGAGTTCACGTCGCCGGCGACGCCGTCGGGGATGGTGATCTTCCCGTCGGTGAAGTCGTCGTCGTTCGTGCGCAGCAGGACGTTGTGCCGCCATTCCTGACCGGCGACACTGCAATTGCCGAAGGTGTCGCCGAACGCCATCAACGTCTGCCCCCGGCCGTTGTCCCAGGCGATGCCGAGGTCGGTGCCGCTGATGCCGAAGCGGTCGTAGGTGTCGTTGTTGCTGCGCGGCCCGGTGACCCAGCTGAGAACCTTCGAGATGTTCCCGTTGTAGACGGGGAGCGGGCCCTGCGGCCCACGCTCGGGGCTGGTGGAACTTCCGGACGAACCCGAGGAACCGAACAAGCCGGACCCCGCACCGGGGTTGCCGCACGGTGCGGCCTCGGCGACGCCGGTACCGGCGGTCAGGACGATCGCGGAGGTACCGAGTGCGAAAGCTCCCGCCAGCGCCAGTCGGACACCCTTGGTGAAACGGCTGGGCACTCAGACCTCCGTGTGACAGGTGTTGCTGAAGTTGTGGACGTGACTATTGTTACTAGAGTTGTGTCACAGAAGGCCCCGAGATGGGTCACGATCCGGTGTCAGCGGATGAGGTGCCGCTTCTCCGACTCGGTGCGCGACTGCCAGCCGACGCGTTCGAGTTCTGGAATGTCGTTCTTCTGTTCGGGATATCCGACGCAGAGGTAGGCCACGAGCTTCCAGGTGGACGGGACCGCGAGGGCGGCGGCCACCTCGTCGGGCTCGAGGATGGACACCCACCCGATGCCGACGCCACGGGCCCGAGCCGCCAGCCACATCGTGGTGATTGCTGTGACGACGGAGTACTCGAGTGTCTCCGGCACGGTCTGGCGACCCAAGCCGTGGCCCTGGTCGGCATCGGGCTCGCAGAACACGGCCAGGTGGACCGGAGCGTCGTCGAGGCCGGCGAGTTTGAGTGACGAGTACAGCTGTGCGCGTTCGCCGGTGTACCCGTCGAGCGCTTCGGCGTTGCAGCGGACGAAGCTGTCGCGCACGGCCTCCCGCGCCGACCAGGTCTGCACCTCGACCCACCGCCAGGGCTGACTGTTGCCGACGGACGGTGAGAGCTCTGCCGCTTCGAGGATCTGGGGGAGGAGATGCGGCTCGAGCGGTTCACGACTGAACCGGCGGACGTCGCGGCGCCAACGGAAGAGTCGGTTCAGGTCGTCGACGAACGCGTCGTCGAAAGTTCCGTCACTCATCGGTTGTCGAGCCTAGCGAGGGCGATCGATCAGAACGGCGCCGGTCCGTCGATTTGCCCGCGGCGTTCGCGTTCGCGCCGGTTACGGGCACGTTCGGCCCTCCGCCGGGCGTGCTTCGCGGCGGTTCGGTTGTTCGGTGGCGGGGTGTCGTCACCGGTGATGACCCGCGGGGTGGGTGGGGCCTGGGCGGGTTGCTCGAAGCGGATGCGGCGCAGGTTGGGGAAGAGGTCTTCCAGGGTTTCGGCGTCACCGAGGATGCGGTGTCCCTCGGGGGTGATGCACTCGGTGATCAGGCGGCCGTCTTCGTCGCGGTACTGGACGTCGATCCAGTCGCCGAAGGTCTTGTGCAGGTGCCCGTACCGGCATTTTGGGTTGAGGTTCTCGCTCGAAGTCGCGCCGCCCCGGGAGGGGTTCTGGCGGTCGAATTCGGCGACGTGGTCGAGGTCTGAGTCGAATGCCGAGTGGTCGCAGAAGGGTTCGCCACAGTAGCCGTGCCGGCTGCGCACGAAATCCGCGCACGCTTGGGTTGGCCGGTACGGATCTGACGGCAGGGAGCCCGGGTAGACGATGACCAGCTCGGTCGACGGCGCGGGAGTGTCGTCTGTGTCGGGACCGTCGGTCTCGGCGACCACGCCCATCGGAGGGGTCCTGACCGGGGTCAGCGGTGTGATGACGGCATCGGGTCGGGCGGCGAGGTCACGGACATGTTCGTCGATGACGACGCCGTGTCCGTCCATCCAGCCGATCCCGGGTGCGCCGTTCAGTGTGGCTGCGTCGGTGACCACGTGGATGCGGACCTCGGAGCTAACCGACGCGACGACGTCCCCGAGGTCACGGACCTGGGCGGTGCAGTCGTCGCGACCGCAGAGGCATTCGAACGCGGTGCCCGTACACAGGGCGAATACCGCATCGGAGTTGCGTTGCCCGACGGTGCGGCCGTCGTGTTTGCACACCGAGTCCGCGAGTGCGCGGACGGCTTTGGCAGCGATGCGGGTGTTTTCCGCGGACATGACCGCGGAGAACACGCCGGTGCCGTCGTCGAGGATGTCGATCCACATGCCCCGGTTGTCGAGGGCTTCTTTGCGGCGTTCGCGTACCAGGTCGGGGTCGTGGCGGAACACCAGGCGGTCGACCATGTCTCGCAGGCGTGCGCGGCTCCACGCGCCCTTCTTGGTGCGGAGGTTGGCGGCGATGTCGGCGTCGAGGATCGGGATGATCGACGAGTCGGCGGGGATGAGTGCGGTGCGGGATGCGATCACCTGCAGCTGCCAACGGGTCGTGATGCCATCGCGCAGGGTGTCGAGTACCTCGGGCAGGTTCTCGTGCAGGGTGATGGTTTCGTCGATGAGGATCTCGGCTTGGCGTCGTGTCAAAGACAACTGGCGCGACACCCGCTGGACGCAGTCGGCCTCACCGGTGACGACGATCCCGCCGTCGAAGGTGTTGCGGGTGCTTATGCAGCGTTCGGCGATCGCGTGCACCGTCTGATAGCGGATCCACTGCTCGTGAGATTCGCGACGCTGGGACGCTTTGAGTTCGTCCATAAGGGAGTACATGTCGGCGTCGTAGGGGTGGGCGGGGTCGTAGGGGTGGGCAGAATCGATCCCGGCGAGAACCTCGCCCGATGGATCAATCCGCTTCCCCGACACCCTGCCCCCAGAAGTGTTGCAGTACCGGCCTGGTCGGCCGCCTCACCTGCTGACAACCAATGTAAACCCGGCCACCGACAAGATTCGATTCTGATCCACAGCCGTCTCCTCGTTACGGAGTTGTGCATCAACGGTATTCACCGAGCCGGAGTCGGAGAAAACCGCTCGACTCGGAGGTATGCAGGCGCGACAATTGCCCGATGTCCGAGTACGAGAAGGTCACACGCTTCGAGGTCATCGATCACACGACCGGTGGTCGCGGTCGCGTCTACAGCAGGCACGACGTCTCGATCGAACTGAGCTATCAGGACGACGGCCGGACGCTCAAGGTCTTCGTCGACGATCCCAAGCCATAGTCCGGGGCGGTGGACAACCCGTCTTCCTTCCACAGATAGCGCGTCGGGGAGTCGCTACGCCGTTTCAATCCGCGATTCCCGAAGAGACTGACTCGCATGTTGGGGCAAACACAGTCGGTGGGGCTCAATGCCTTTGCGGCGCGGGTCGTTGACGTGCAGGCGAGCGTCGGGTCGGGGTTACCGGGTTTCGCGGTGACCGGTAACCCGGACCCGTCGGTGCGTGAGGCGCGCGACCGGGTGCGGGCGGCGGTCAAGAACTCGGGGTTCAAATTCCCCGACCTGAAGGTGACGGTGGCGTTGTCGCCGGCGGACATGCCGAAGGTCGGTTCGGGTTTCGATCTGTCCATGGCAGTCGCGATTCTTGCTGCGACAGAACAGGTGTCGTCGGAGAAGCTGACGTCGACGATCTTCCTCGGTGAGCTCGGGCTCGACGGGAACGTCCGGCCGATCCCGGGAGTACTGCCCGCGGTGATCGCCGCCCGTCAGGCGGGTTATCGACGTGCGGTGGTGCCGATCGAGACCGTGGCCGAGGCGACGCTGGTCGAGGGGGTGGACGTCGGGGGAGCGTCGAGTCTCAAGGAGGTGGCCGCCTGGCTCGCCGGTGACCTCGTACTGGACAATTTTCAGCGGACGCCGCCCACGAAGCCGCCGCCGATACCGGACATGGCCGACGTGGTGGGTCAGCACGAGGCGCGGCATGCACTCGAGATCGCAGCGGCAGGAGCACATCACGTTCTCATGACCGGGTCGCCCGGCATCGGGAAGACCATGCTCGCACGTCGGCTCCCGGGCATACTGCCACCGCTGGGCATCGAGGACTCGCTAGAAGTGACGGCGATCCACTCGCTGGTCGGGGAGTTGTCACCGGGACGCCCGCTGATCACCGAGCCGCCGTTCGTCGCGCCGCACCACAGTTCCTCGACGACGGCGCTGCTCGGCGGCGGAACCGGATTCGCCCGGCCGGGCGCGGTCTCCAAGGCACACCGGGGCGTCTTGTTCCTCGACGAATGCGCCGAGATGAGCGCGAAAGTCCTCGAATCCCTGCGGGAACCCCTCGAAGACGGCGAGGTGCGGGTGCCGAGGCGGGACGGCGTCGCGTCGTACCCGGCGCGGTTCCAGCTCATCCTCGCCGCGAATCCGTGCCCATGCGCACCCGCGCACGATGTCGACTGTGTATGCACCGCAGTCGTGCGACGCCGGTACCTCGGCAAGCTGTCGGGGCCGCTGCTCGACCGTGTCGACATCCGCGTCCGCATGGATCCGCCGGGCAACGCCGCGCTGATGAGCGGGACGGGGGAGTCGAGTGCCGAGGTCCGTGCCCGGGTCACCGCGGCGCGTGCGGCAGCGGTCGAGCGATGGTCCGAGTTCGGCTGGCGAACCAACGCCGAGGTGCCGGGAGCCGCACTCCGGCAGAAGTTCCGGCTCCCGCCCGATGTTCTCCGGCCCATCGAGTTGTTTCTCCGCGACGGGCGCGTGACGGCCCGTGGCGCCGACCGCGCGCTGCGACTGGCCTGGACCCTGAGCGATCTACGCGGCACTGATCAACCCGTCGAAGATGATGTCGCGCAAGCACTTCTGTACCGAGACCGAGGAGCAACGTGGTGAGTGGCAAGTACCCGGCGGAGATGACGGCATGGGCGTACCTGGCGCGCGTGGCCGAGCCGCCGTGTGCGGACGTGATCGCGCTGGTGGATCAGGTCGGTCCGGTGGACGCAGCATCGGCGATCCGCAACCGGGCTGTCCCGGACGGTCACGAACCGGTCCTGGCCGCGACGGCAGCCCGACACGAATCCGACCGTGCGACCGAGGATCTCGACGCGGCCGCCGCGATCGGTGCACGGCTGGTCACCAGATCCGATCCGGAGTGGCCGGCCTGGGCGCTCCTCGCCCTCGGCCAGGCCGACACCGCCGCACGCGGCGGCGAGCCACTGGCGCTCTGGGTGCGTGGCCCCGCCCGGCTCGACGACCTCGCCACCGCATCGGTCGCGCTCATCGGGTCCCGCGCGGCGTCGCCGTACGGCGGGCACGTCACGCAGATGTTGGCATCGGGGCTCTCGGGCGAGGGCTTCGCGGTGATCTCCGGTGGCGCCTTCGGCATAGACGGGGTGGCGCACCGCGCCGTCGTCGCGGCCGGTGGGGTGACCGCGGCCGTGATGGCCTGTGGTATCGACCGCGACTATCCGGCTGCGCACTCCGCGCTGTTGGCGGAGATCGCCCGGACCGGCGCGATCATCAGCGAGTACCCGCCGGGCACGACCGCCGCCAAACATCGCTTCCTCACCCGTAACCGGCTGGTCGCGTCACTGTCGGGTGCGACCGTCGTCGTAGAGGCCGGCAGACGTTCGGGCGCGGCGAACACGGCCGCCTGGGCGCGGAAACTCGGCCGACCGCTGGGTGCGGTGCCCGGGCCGGTGACGTCGGCGACGTCGGTCGGGTGTCATCGGATGATCGCCGACGGACTGGCGGTGCTGGTCTCCGACGTCGCGTCGGCGGTGAACCTCGTCCGGCCCGACGGCGGGGGAGACATCGGTCGGGGGAGGGCGAAACCGACCGACGGGCTCAGCGCCGAGCAGTTGCGCGTGCACGACGCGATTCCGGGTAGGGGTGGCGTGGGTATTCAGGAGATCGCCTTCGCGGCGGGGCTCGAGGTGCCGGCCGTCCGGGCGGCGTTGGCACGGCTGGACATCGACGGGCTGGTGGAAAACGTCGGCGGTCAGTGGCGGCTGGCCACCGGGTGACTCACTTCCGCGTCAGGATGTCCAGGAAGATGCGCAGATCGTCGGCCGTTGCCTCGCCGAGCCGTCCGTGAGCGTGCACGAAGCCGATACCTGCGTAGAGCAGCGTGGTGGCGCGGGCGTGGGCCTCGGCCTCGTCGAAGCCGAGTTCCCGCATCGCCTGATGGGAGATCTGGAAGATCTGTCCGTCGAGCTCGGCGATCGAGTCGGCGATCGACCCGTCGGTCTCTGCCCACCGGCGCATCGCGGCTTCCATCCGCCAGCGCCGGGGATCGGAGATGAGCCCTGCCATACCCTCTATCCGCTCGACCGGAGGGAGCTCCTCGAGGTTCGCGAGCCGGGTGACGGCCGCGGCCTGGACCTTCCGGCAGTGGTCGGCGAGCTCGGACTTCATCGTCGCGATGTCGGTGAAGTGCCAGTAGAAGCTGCCCTTGGTGACCCCGAGCCGGGAGCTGAGCCGCGAGATCTTCAGCCCGCCGATGCCGTCCTCGAGCAGGACCTCCACGGCCGCGTCGAGCCAGTCGTCGGCCCCGAGACGCGATCCGCGGACGGGAGCGCTGTCTTCTACGGGCTGGGGTTCCACTGGTTGGTCCGGCATGGAATCGCCTCTGGTCGGGGTCTCGCGACGTCTGATCTCAAGAATTGCGAACTCTCGGATCACATCGCTTGATCGTGAGAAAACCTTACAAAGGGCCACCAGTGCCTTCCCCGGACGAACCCGCACCGGCTCTTAGGCTCACCTAAGTTGAAGGCGTAAGGTGAACGCGACAAGGAGGTCCCATGGCCAAGCGTGTGAACACGATGACGGTGCTCCGTCGCGAGCAGATCAGCCCGCACTTCGTCCGCCTGTACCTCGGTGGCGAGGGTTTCGACGACTTCCAGGCGGCGGTCGGTACATCCGGTGACCCCGACACGGACATGTACGTGAAGTTCATCTTCGCGCCGGAGGGCGTGACCTACCCGGAGCCGTTCGACCTCCAGGAAGTCCGGACGACACTCCCGCCCGAACAGCAACCGGTCCTGCGCACCTACACGGTTCGCCGCGTCGACCCGCAGGCTCGCGAGATCCTCGTCGACTTCGTCGTCCACGGCGACGAGGGCATCGCCGGACCGTGGGCCGCATCGGTGGAGCCGGGCGAGACCGTTCGGTTCATCGGCCCGGGCAGCGGATACCGGCCCAAGTCCGACGCCGCGTGGCATCTCCTCGCGGCCGACGAGGCGGGACTGCCCGCCGTGGCCGCGGCACTCGAGGCGCTGCCCGCCGACGCGATCGCCAAGGTGTTCATCGAGGTCGCCGGACCCGAGGACGAACTCGACCTCATCGCACCCCCGGGTGCGGAGATCGTCTGGGTCCACCGCGGTGGAGCGGCCGGCGAGGTCGACGACTCGGTCGCCGGCGACAACGCGCCCCTCATCGCCGCCGTCCGCAACGCGGAATGGCTCGACGGCGAACCCCACGTCTTCATCCACGGTGAGGCGCAGGCCGTCATGCACAACCTGCGCAGCTACATTCGCAAGGAACGCAAGGTCAGTCCGGCCAACGCCTCGATCTCCGGGTACTGGCGCCGCGGCCGCACGGAAGAGGGCTTCCGGACATGGAAGGCCGAACTGCGCGCCGCCGAGGAAGGCGCGCCGGCCGGCCGGCCACCGAGTACGTAGGCATCGATCCGGCCACGGCACCGCGTGTGGGGTTGCACCCGCTCCAGTCGCGCGCTGTGCTGACGGGCATGCTCGACGACTTCGCCGATCACCTGCGCCTGGAGAAGGGTCGCAGTGAACACACCATCCGCGCCTATGTCGGTGGTGCACGTGCGCTGCTGTCGTTCGCGGGTGCCCGGGGAATCGCTGCGGCCGACATCGACCTCGCCCTCCTGCGTGCCTGGCTGGCCGAACTGACGCGGCGCGGCGCCGCCCGCACGACGATCGCGCGGCAGGTCTCCGCGGCGAAGACCTTCTGCGCGTGGGCGGTTCGCGAGGGCATCATGGCCGCCGACCCCTCACAGCGACTCAAGGCCCCGAAGGCCCATCGCACACTGCCGGCCGTCCTCGCGCCCGGCCAGGCCGACGCCGCGATCGGTGCGACCGCACAGGATCGTGACCCCGACGACCCGATCTCACTCCGGGACAGGTTGATCCTGGAGTTGTTGTACGCCAGCGGGATTCGCGTCGGCGAACTGTGCGGGCTGGACATCGACGACATCGACACGGGGCGTCGAATCCTGCGCGTGATCGGCAAGGGCGACAAGGAACGGTCCGTGCCCTACGGCGAACCCGCGGCCAAGGCCATCGACGACTGGTTGCGACAGGGGCGTCCCGCACTGGCCACCGACACCTCGGGAGCTGCACTGCTACTGGGAGCACGTGGCGGCCGGCTCGACCAGCGGATGGCACGGTCGGTGGTGTCCGGCGCGGTCCAGGCCGCCGGTGGCCCGGCGATGGGGCCGCACGGCCTCCGGCACAGCGCCGCGACGCATCTCCTCGAAGGTGGCGCCGACCTACGCGTCGTACAGGAACTGCTCGGACACTCCTCGCTGGCGACGACGCAGATCTACACCCATGTGAGCGTCGAACGCCTCCGCGCAGTGCACCGTCAGGCGCATCCCCGGGCCTGATCAGGGTTCTCCGGCGTTCAGCGGTTTGAGCCGCACCCGCACGGCCCCGAGCAGACCCAGGGGATTCAGGTACTCGGCATCGCGCCCCACCCCGCGTCGAGCGCCCCAGTGCAGGCACGTGAGCGTCGGACATCCGGGATGCCCAGCGACGAGTGTGCCGATCGTGTCGCCCCGGGACACGGGGTCGCCCTCGCCGACGGTGGCCTCGACGGGCTCATAGGTGGTGATCAGCCCGTCCGGATGCTGCACCGAGACCACCGGCCGACCCGCCACCCGGCCGGCGAACCGCACACGACCGGCACCCGCCGTGGAGACCGCGACACCGGGTACGGCCGCCAGGTCGACGCCCCGGTGCCCCGGCTGCCACCGTTTCTCCGGCGCATCGAAGCCGGTCACGACGGTGGGACGGGGCGGCAGCGGCGCTGAATAGGGACGAGGCGCGGCGGTAACCTGGGGCGGCGTCGAGTACAGCACGACCAGGAACAAGGACGCCGCCAACGCGGTGCGGGAACCCGAGGTCTGCATTCCTGTTGGACGCACCGGAACGCGATCCGGATCCGTCGCCCGGGCAGGGGACCGGAGCGTTTTGGTTTTCGCTGGTCGACGCGCGTAAACTCTGGTCCGCACCTCATCGGTTGTTGATGGGGTGACTTCGCGCGCCTGCGACAACACGCCGAATGTGCAGTCCCGACCCGGTCATCGACCGAAATCGGGTGACATCCGCCGGCAGGCGCCAGGGTCGACACCAACCCGGTGCCGACAGACAACTGCGACAAAAGGAAATCTCATGGCTGTCGTGACCATGAAGCAGCTGCTTGACAGCGGCGCACACTTCGGGCACCAGACCCGCCGTTGGAACCCGAAGATGAAGCGATTCATCTTCACCGACCGCAACGGCATCTACATCATCGATCTGCAGCAGACGCTGACCTACATCGACAAGGCCTACGAGTTCGTCAAGGAGACCGTCGCCCACGGCGGCACCATCCTCTTCGTCGGCACCAAGAAGCAGGCTCAGGAGTCCATCGCCGCTGAGGCCACCCGCGTCGGGATGCCTTACGTCAACCAGCGTTGGCTCGGCGGCATGCTCACCAACTTCAACACCGTGCACAAGCGTCTCCAGCGCATGAAGGAGCTGGAGACCATGGAGCAGACCGGTGGCTTCGAGGGTCGCACCAAGAAGGAGATCTTGATGCTGACCCGCGAGAAGAACAAGCTCGAGCGCACGCTCGGCGGTATCCGCGACATGGCCAAGGTTCCCTCGGCCGTGTGGGTCGTCGACACCAACAAGGAGCACATCGCCGTCGGTGAGGCTCGCAAGCTGAACATCCCGGTCATCGCGATCCTGGACACCAACTGCGACCCCGACCTCGTCGACTACCCGATCCCGGGCAACGACGACGCCATCCGTTCGGCTGCTCTGCTGACCCGCGTCGTGGCCTCGGCCGTCGCCGAGGGCCTGCAGGCCCGCGCCGGTGCTGCCGGTGGCGACGCCAAGCCGGAGGCAGCCGCAGGCGAGCCGCTCGCCGAGTGGGAGCAGGAGCTGCTGACCCAGGCCGCCGCTCCGGCCGGTGGCGAAGCAGCCACCGACGCGCCGGCTGCCCAGTAACACCTGCCGCAGCAATTCGGTCCCACCACACTCTTTCGAAGGAGGCTCGCCAACGATGGCGAACTACACCGCAGCCGACGTGAAGCGACTTCGCGAACTCACCGGTTCTGGAATGCTGGACTGCAAGAACGCGCTGGCCAACAACGACGGTGATTTCGACAAGGCCGTCGAGGAGCTGCGCATCAAGGGCGCCAAGGACGTGGGCAAGCGCGCTGAGCGCTCCACCGCCGAGGGCCTGGTCGCCGCCAAGGGCGGTGCGCTGATCGAGATCAACTCCGAGACCGACTTCGTCGCCAAGAACGACGAGTTCCAGAAGCTCGCCGATGACATCGTCACCGCCGCCGCCGAGGCCAAGACCAACGATGTCGAGGAGCTGAAGAAGGCTGCTCTCGGCAGCGGCACGGTCGACGAGGCCATCGCCGCGCTCTCGGCCAAGATCGGCGAGAAGCTCGAGCTCCGTCGCGTCGTCTTCTACGACGGCCCGGTCGCCGTGTACCTGCACAAGCGTGCTTCGGACCTCCCGCCCGCCGTCGGCGTGCTGGTGTCCTACACCGGTGAGGGCGAGGGTGCCGAAGAGGCCGCTCGCGGCGCCGCCATGCAGGTCGCAGCTCTCAAGGCCAAGTACGCCACTCGCGAAGAGGTCCCCGCGGACGTCGTCGAGAACGAGCGTCGTATCGCCGAGCAGACCGCCAAGGAGGAGGGCAAGCCGGAGCAGGCTCTGCCCAAGATCGTGGAGGGTCGGGTCAACGGCTTCTACAAGGACGTCGTGCTGCTCGACCAGCCGTCGGTCCAGGATTCGAAGAAGACCGTCAAGGCTCTGCTCGACGAGGCCGGTGTGACCGTCAACGGCTTCACCCGCTTCGAGGTCGGACAGGCCTGATCGCCTCCGGGGTCTCCCCGGACGACGACTCGACCGCCCCGTCTCCCATCGTGGAGGCGGGGCGGTTGTCGTTGCGCCGCAACACGAATGTCAGACCGCCGACGCCGATGGCGAGTGCGGCCAGCACCCACAGCGTCGTGCGGAACGCACCCAGGAAGGTGCGCGCGGTGACGGCCCGCGCCGCCTCCTGCGTGTACGGCTGCGCGTCGGCGGCGATCGCCGCGACGGCGCTGTTCGCCGGGGTGTCGGCGCATCCCGGGACCGGTCGCTCCGGATGCGGTGAGGTGAGCTGTTGCGTCGCACACCAGGCGAACCGGTCGGCGACGGTCGGCCGGAACATCGGGTCGACCGGCGAATCCTCCAGGGCGACGGCGAGTTCGGCGCGTACCGCGGGCACACTGGTGTCGGTCTGCCCGGCCACCTGGCCGAAGAAGAACATCGTCACCAGCGCCAGGCCGATCGACGCCCCTATCTGCTGCACGGTGGGGATCGTGCCGCTGGCCGACCCGACCGTTTCCGGCGAGGTGTCGGAGAGGATGACCGCCTGAAGGGGTGCGACGAACAATCCCGTGCCCACCCCGCCGAGTACCAGGGGAGCCAGGATCGCGCCCACCGGAAGGATTTCCGACGCCGGGTCGAGGGTCATCGCGATCCATGCGAACGCCACCCCGACGGTGACCACACCGCCGAGCAGCACCCGGGGCGCGCCCATCCGGGCGACGGCCCACGGCGACGCGACCGACCCCACGGCCGCCCCGCCGGCGAACGGCAATGCGAGAAGTCCGGTGTCCAGTGCCGAGTACCCGAGACCGAACTGCGCGGAAATCGACACGGTGAAGAAGAATCCCGCGAAGACACTGAAGAACAACAGCGACATGGCGAGCCCGGCCGTGAACCGGCGCGAGGAGAAGAGCGTCATGCGTAGCAACGGCGTCCCGCCCTGTGCGGCAAGGCGTTTCTGCTGCCAGACGAAGGCCGCCGACAGGACGACGGCGGCGCCGAGCGTGATCCACAGCGGTGCCGGCCACTGTTGTTCCCGGCCCACGGCCAGCGGGTACAGCAGCAGGAACAGCGCGGAGGCCGAGAGCATCATCCCGACGATGTCCGGCCGGTCCGGATCAGGGTCGAGGGCAGCGGGGAGTCGACGCCACGCCAGCACGCAGGCGAGTATGCCGAGCGGGAGGTTGACGAAGAAGATGGTGCGCCAACCCCATCCGGCGACGTCGGCGTGCACCAGCAGTCCGCCGACGACGGGACCGAGGATCGCGGCGAGTCCGGCGACCGCGCCGTAGATCCCGAAGACCAGGCCGTGGCGCTCCCTGGAGAACAGGGCGGCGATCAGGGCCAGCGTCTGGGCCGACATCAGCGCAGCACTGACTCCCTGCGCACCGCGGAACACGATGAGCATCACCGGATCCGTTGCGAGACCGCACAACATCGAGGTGGCGGTGAACGCGACCATCGCGATCACGAACAGACGTCGACGCCCATACCGGCCGCCGAGAGTGGCCGCGGTGAGCAGGGTGCACGCGAACGACAAGGTGTACACCGTCAGCACGAGGAGCTGCTGTGAGGTCGATGCACCGAGGTCGACAGTGAGATCGGGCAGCGCGATGTTGACGATGGTCGTGTCCAGCATCTGCATGAACACGCCCAGCAGGCACCCGGCGAGGGCGAGCCACGCCGGGCCCACCGTCACGATGTGAGTGCGGGCAACGACGGTCGGTAGTCACCCTGGTCGGCCACCGCGCTGATGACCTCGACGAAGCGTTCGACGTAGCGCTGCACCGACTCCCGGGCGATGTCGGTGTTCGGGTAGAGGAACGTGATCGAGGTGGTGGTGGGGAACCGGTTGACCCACATGTAGACCTCCTCGCTGCTCCCGCGGTTGCCGAAGAGGCAACCGTTCCCGGCCTCGAAGATCTCCACGCCCGGCAACTTGCGCACGTCGACGTAGGAGATCATCGGCACCGACCAGCCCGGCTTGACGCTGATCCCGTCCGCGGGTTCGGCGAGTTCCAGTACCCGGTGGAAAGAGATGTCGGTCAGCTCTTTTCCGGCGGCGTAGCTCTGCGCGGCCAGCGGTGCGAGGCTGCGGAACGTCGTCGTGTCGTCGACCGTCAACGAAACCGGGATGAGGCTGGTGAACCAGCCCACCGAGTTCATCTCCTCGGCACCGGACCGGGTGCTCTTCGGCGTCATGCCGAAATAGTCGTTCTTGCCGGTGAATTCGGCGTAGACCAGTGCGGCGGTGGCCATGATCCCGGCGATCACGTTGGAACCGAGTTCACGGCAGACGTCCTCGAAGCGCTGGGCGGCGGCCTCGTCGAACACCGTCGCGTTCATGAGCGCACTCCTCGTGTACCCCTCGGTGTCCGTGCCGAGGGGGAGCGGGAAGCTCGGCAGTCGGCCCTCGTTGGCCCGGACCAGGTCGATCCACCGTTCGACGTGGGGTGAGTGACGGGTGAGCTGCCGCGAGATGGCGCGCTCACGTGCGCAGTAGTCGATATAGCTTCCGACGGGCGGTAGTTCGGCGCCGGCGTCGAAGGCGGCGTTCATGTAGAGCGTCATGAGCTCCAGGCAGGTGGATGCCTGGGAGATGCCGTCGGTGTTGAGGTGGTCGACGGCCGCATAGATCGTGAAGCCGCCCTCCCATTCGATCGCACCGAAGGTGAAGCAGTCCCAGTTGAACGGTCCCGAGGTCTCTTCCTGTACGAGCGTACAAAGACGCTCGGCGTCGAGATCGCCGTGATCGACAGGCACCATCTCGATGTCCTCGGTCGGCACGAGGTGACGAAGCACCGAACCGTCGTCCTCCATGGAGAACCACGAACGGAAGCTGTCGTGACGCCGGACGAACTGGTTGACCGCAGTGGTCATCGCATCGACGTCCAGCGGGGCGTTGACGTCGAACGCCATGAGGCACAACCGGGCGAACCGGAACCCCGCAGATTCGTTGCGCCACGCAACCTTCAGGTATTCCTCTTGCTGATGCGAGGCGGGGACGGGGTGGACGGGCGCGTGGCCGGCAGCGGTAACCGAGGCGAGCGAGGCCACCCAACTCGTCAGGTGACCGGGGCGAGGCTCCCACTCCTCGATCAGTCCGAACTTAATCATGGTGTGACCACCTCTTTGCTGAAGGGGATTTTCTTACGGGCGAACCAATTTGGTTACGCGCGTTGTCATTCGGTTGACTTACATGTTTGGACGATCGCACGGACGGTACCCGAGATTGGGGTCGCCGGAACAGGCTTCCGGCGAAAGTGTCGCTTATGTGTGAGAATGCCCGGATTCCTGGACATTTGACCACAGTGGACACCGTTGAGATTGTCCGGCAGACTGCCTCCGCATCGATGTGATGCGGCTCGCATCGGCGGTTGTGCTGCAGGAAAGCGGAGTGGATGAAGAAACAGGGTCTCACGGTGGGTCTCGTCGCGCTGTCGGTGCTGGCGATGGTGGTCGGTTTGTCGGGTCATGCTGCGGCGGAACCGAATCCGGCGTCGATCGTCGCCGAACGCGTGCAGCCTGCGGGCGAGATCGACCTGGCGGTGCGATCGACGGCCATGCGAACGACGATGACAGTGAAAGTGCTTCCTGCCAAGGGGGATCGACCCGCTCCCACCCTGTACCTGCTGAACGGCGCCGCCGGTGGTGACGGCGGTAGCAGCTGGTTCGACCGCACCGACATCCGGACGTACTTCGCCGATCAGCACGTCAACGTGGTCGTCCCCATGGGCGGCGCCGCGAGCTACTTCACCGATTGGCAACGGCCGGATCCCGTCCTCGGGGTGCAAAAATGGGCCACGTTTCTCACCAAAGAGCTGCCCGCCGTGATCGACCGTCGTCTCGACGCCAACGGCCGCAACGCGGTCGCCGGGATCTCGATGGCCGGCACCTCGGTGTTCCAGCTCTCGCTGCACGCGCCCGAACTGTACGAGGCGCTCGGTTCGTTCAGCGGGTGCGCGCAGACGAGCGATCCGCTGGGTCAGGCCGTGGTGCGCATGGTCGTGGAGGGGCGCGGCCACGGCAACACCCTCAACATGTGGGGGCCGCCGACGAGTCCGGCGTGGCGCGCCAACGATCCCTTCGTGCACGCGGAGTCGTTCCGCGGCAAGTCGATCTACGTGTCCAACGGTTCCGGTGCGCCGGGGCGTTACGACACGATCGACGGGCCGGGCATCGACGGCAACGGTTCCAAGCTCTTCGACCAGCTCGCCGTGGGCGCGGTGATCGAGACCGCCACGGCGGAGTGCACCCGCAATCTGCAGCGCCGGATGCGGGAGCTCGGGGTGCCGGCGACCTTCCATCTGTACGAGGGCGGCACCCACTCATGGCCGTACTGGCAGGACGAACTGCACCGCGCCTGGCCCCAGTTCCGCGCGGCACTCGCCGGGTGACCCCCGACGACCTCGTCGTCTTCGTCGATGCCGACGTCGTCGACCCTGAACCGGAGGATGTCTCCCGGATGCTCGGCCCGCTGCTCACCACCCCGGGCCTGCAGCTGGTCAAGGGGTACCGCCGGGATCCGGCCGGTGGCGGTCGTGTCACGGAGTTACTGGTGCGGCCCCTGGTCGCGTCGCTGTGTCCCGAGCTGGCGGGGATCATCCAACCGATCGGCGGTGACCTCGCCGGGACACGCGACCTGCTGACGTCGATCCCGTTCGCGCCCGGCCACGGCGTCGACATCGGCATCCTCCTCGACACCGTCGCGGAGTTCGGGACAGATGCCGTCGGTCAGGTCGATCTGGGCGTCCGGGAATCGCGGAGTCGCCCGCTGGTGGAGCTCGGCCCGGTGGCGCGCCAGATCGTCGCCACCCTGCTCGAACGGCTCGGGATCGAGGACTCGCAGGCCCCCCTGGCACAGTTTCTGCCCGACGGCGACGGGTATCGGTGTGTGCGGACGTTTCCGATGCCGGCCCGGGCCGAGGAGTACGCGTGTCGCGAGTCGCATTCGGTGAGGACGTAACATAGTCCACCGAACCGACGAGTGAGGAAGCGAATGAGCGAAGCGCCCGATCCCACCCCATCCGATCTCAAGAAGGCCGAGCGTTCCGGATTCAAACGAGTCCTGTTGAAGCTGGGCGGTGAGATGTTCGGCGGGGGAGAGGTCGGTCTGGACCCGGACGTCGTGGCGACCGTGGCCGATCAGATCGCCGACGTCGTGAACTCCGGCGTCCAGGTGGCCGTCGTCATCGGCGGCGGCAACTTCTTCCGCGGGGCCGAACTGCAGCAGCGCGGCCTCGACCGCAGCCGCTCGGATTACATGGGCATGCTCGGCACCGTGATGAATTGCCTTGCTCTGCAAGACTTCCTGGAGAAGCGCGGCATCAGCACCCGCGTGCAGACCGCCATCACCATGGGCCAGGTCGCCGAGCCGTACCTGCCGCTGCGCGCCCAGCGCCACCTCGAGAAGGGGCGCGTGGTCATCTTCGGCGCCGGCATGGGCATGCCGTACTTCTCCACCGACACCACCGCGGCCCAGCGTGCGCTGGAGATCAAGGCGGAGGTGGTCCTCATGGCCAAGGCCGTCGACGGTGTCTACGACGCCGACCCGCGGACCGATCCGAACGCCAGGCTGTTCACCGAGATCACCCACCGCGAGGTCCTCGACAAGGAACTCAAGGTCGCCGACGCGACCGCCTTCAGTCTGTGTATGGACAACAAGATGCCGATCTTGGTGTTCAATTTGCTCCAACAGGGCAACATCGCCAGGGCGGTGGCCGGTGACCGGATCGGCACGCTGGTCAGCACCTAGCAGCCCGCGACCCCACGAGAACACGGCCCGCACGAGAACCGGCCTGCCAGGCCCTACGGAACGGAACAAGGACGAAGATGATCGACGACGCGCTGCTCGACGCCGAGGAGAAGATGGAGAAGGCGGTCAACGTCGCCAAGGAGGACATGGGCTCCATCCGCACCGGACGTGCGAACCCGGCCATGTTCAACAGGATCAACATCGAGTACTACGGCTCCATGACCCCGGTGACGCAGGTCGCGTCGATCAACACGCCCGAGCCGCGCCTGGTCGTCATCAAGCCGTACGAGGCGTCGACGCTCCGTGACATCGAGACCGCGATCCGCAACTCCGATCTCGGCGTGAACCCGACCAACGACGGCACGATCATCCGCGTCGCCATCCCGCAGCTCACCGAGGAGCGTCGCCGCGACCTGGTGAAGCAGGCCAAGGGCAAGGGTGAGGACGCGAAGGTCGCCATCCGCAACGTGCGCCGCAAGGCCGCCGACGAGCTCAAGCGCATCCAGAAGGACGGCGAGGCGGGCGAGGACGAGGTCACCCGTGCTGAGAAGGAACTCGACAAGACCACGGCCACGTATGTGCATCAGGTCGACGAATTGGTGAAGCACAAAGAAGACGAATTGCTCGAGGTGTGAGCGAGAAGGCATCCGACCCCGAGAACAAGACCGGCCCCGAGAAGAAGTCACGGGCAGGTCGTGACCTGCCGGCCGCCATCGCGGTCGGAGGCACTCTCGGCGTCAGCATCATCCTGATCCTGCTGTTCGCGCCGATGCTCTGGTACGTCCTCGTCGCGGTCGCCTTCGCGATCGCGACCTGGGAGGTCACCAAGCGGCTGCAGACCGCGGGGTACAACGTCGCGTTCTGGCCGCTGCTCATCGGCGGTCAGGCCATCATCTGGGTCAGCTGGCCGTACGGGCCCACCGGCGTGCTGGTCGCGTTCGTCGCGACCGTGCTGGTGTCGATGGTGTGGAAACTGCTCGCCCAGGGCATCTCGAACGCACCGGAGAACTACCTCAAGGACCTCGCCCTCACGGTGTTCGTGCTGGCCTGGCTACCGCTCCTGGCGTCTTTCGGCGTCCACCTCGTCACGCAGGAGGACGGCGCCGCCCGGGTCGCGACCCTCATGGTGGTCGTCGTCTGCTCCGACGTCGGCGGATACGCCGCCGGTGTCATGTTCGGCAGGCACCCGATGGCGCCGGCGATCAGCCCCAAGAAGTCCTGGGAGGGTCTCGTCGGTTCGCTGCTCGTCGGCACGATCGGCGCGGTCGGCTGCATCACGTTCCTGATCGGCAGCCACTGGTGGATCGGTCTGATCCTCGGACCCGTGCTGGTCGTGTGCGCAACGCTCGGCGACCTGGTGGAGTCGCAGGTCAAGCGTGATCTCGGCATCAAGGACATGGGCACGCTGCTGCCGGGCCACGGCGGCATCATGGATCGCCTCGACAGCCTGCTGCCCTCGGCGTTCGTGGTGTGGGCGGTGCTGACGGCTCTGCTGTAAGGAGCCCGACCTACCCGGCGGCCCTCTTCAGCGCCCGACGCAGCTGCAACATGCGCAGACCGCCGATGATGGCGACGATCAACGCACCCGCGATCGCGGCGATCAGCAGGCTCACCCCGAGCGGGAGGTTGACCTCCCAGAAGATCAGCTCGATCCGCTGACTCTCCAGGTTCTGCACGATGAACACCAGCAGCAGGACCAGGATGATCGCGCCGATGACGACGCCGAACCAGGTCGCGCGGGTGCGGGTGTGCTCGACGTCGGCGACGGTCTGGCGCAGACGGTCGCGCTCGGCCAGCACGGCGTCGTGATCATCCGCGGTCGGCACCGGGGTCACGGCTGCGGGCTCGGGGACGGGCACGGTGTCATGAGCAGGGTGGGGCTCGCCCTGCGAACCCCACTGGGGGACCGGATTCCCGGTTCGTCGGCGATCGGGTGTGGTCATGGGTTCATCATGACATGCGACAATGGCCCGATGACCTCATTACCGCTGGTGTTCGACGCGCCCAAACGTGGGCTGCCGCCGACACACTTCGCCGACCTCGACGCCGCCGGCCGCGTCGCGGCGCTGGCCGAATTGGGTCTCCCGAAGTTCCGGGCCGATCAGCTGGCCCGGCAGTACTACGCGCGCCTCAACGGCGACGTCGAGGAGATGACCGATCTGCCCGCGGCCTCCCGCGACGCCGTGCGAGAAAAGCTCTTCCCGCAGCTCCTCACGCCGGTGCGGCACATCTCGTGCGACGGCGACTCGACCCGCAAGACCCTGTGGCGCCTGCACGACGGCACTCTCCTCGAGAGCGTGCTGATGCGCTACACCGAGCGCAACACGCTGTGCATCTCCAGTCAGGCCGGCTGCGGCATGGCCTGCCCGTTCTGCGCCACCGGACAGGGTGGCCTCGACCGCAACCTGTCGACCGCCGAGATCGTCGACCAGGTGCGGGCCGCGGCGCGTGCCCTGCGCGACGGGGAACTCGGCGAGCCGGGACGCCTGTCGAACGTCGTGTTCATGGGCATGGGCGAGCCGCTCGCGAACTACAAGCGCGTCGTCAGTGCCGTCCGCCAGATCACCTCGCCGGCACCCGACGGGCTCGGGATCTCGGCGCGATCGGTGACCGTCTCGACCGTCGGTCTCGCCCCGTCGATCCGGCGTCTCGCCGATGAGGGTCTCGCGGTCACGCTCGCGCTGTCCCTGCACACCCCCGACGACGAACTGCGCGACACCCTCGTGCCGGTCAACAACCGTTGGTCGGTGGCCGAGGTGCTGGAGGCCGCGCGCTACTACGCCGACACCACCGGACGCCGCGTCTCCATCGAGTACGCGCTGATCCGCGACGTCAACGACCAGCCCTGGCGGGCCGACATGCTGGGACAGAAGCTGCACAAGGCGCTCGGCTCCCTCGTGCACGTGAACCTCATCCCGCTCAACCCCACACCGGGCTCGGAGTGGGATGCCAGTCCCAAGCCGGTGGAACGGGAGTTCGTGCGCCGCGTCCGCGAACAGGGCGTGTCCTGCACGGTGCGCGACACCCGCGGGCAGGAGATCGCCGCGGCCTGCGGCCAGCTCGCCGCCGAAGAGCGCTAGCCCGCTGGAGGCTGTGGACACAACAAACGCTGAACGGCAAAGCCGTTCAGCGTTTTTCGAATGTCTGGGTCAGGGGTGCGTCAGGACCACTTGCCGCGGTTCATCCACCAGCCGCGCACCACGAAGTACAGGACTCCGACCGCGAAGGCGATGAGCCAGAGGTCCTCGACGTGGCCGGTGTGGTTGCCGATCATCATGAGCAGCAGGAAGGCCGCGAAGAAGATGGCGGCACCGTAGAAGGTCTTCGTCGCCGATCCGAACCAGCCGAAACGAGCCGACGGTGCATCGGCGGGCTCACGACGCCAGCCGGTGTCGATGACGTCGGCGTGTCCGCCAGTGTGCTCCACATCGGTGCTTGCCACAGCCACTCCTCACAGCGCGGGTCGTCAGAAGTCTGACGAACGGTAGTAGTTCTCGATCAGCATAGCGGCACGGTGATCTCGCCGACCGAGCCCGGTGGGTGATTCGGTGACAGAATGCGGCACATGTCTTCGTCCGAGTTCCGCGCCGGCCCGGGTGCGGGCCGTTCCCTGGCCGACTACCGCGCCGAGGCCTATCCCCGCGACATGGTCGGATACGGTGCCACGCCACCGAATCCGCAGTGGCCCGGCGACGCGAAGATCGCCGTCCAGTTCGTTCTCAACTACGAGGAGGGCGGCGAGAACAACGTGCTCGAGAACGACCGCGGCAGTGAGACCTTCCTGTCGGAGATGGTCGGCGCCCAGCCTTTCCCGAACCGGCACATGAGCATGGAGAGCATGTACGAGTACGGCTCGCGGGCCGGGGTGTGGCGGGTCCTGCGCGCCTTCGACCGCCGCGGGTTGCCGCTGACGATCTTCGCGGTCTCCCAGGCGATGGCCCGTAACCCCGAGGTGGCGGCGGCCTTCGTCGATCGCGGCCACGAGATCGCGTGCCACGGCTACCGGTGGCTCAACTATCAGCTGATCGACCCCGAGGTCGAACGTGATCACATGCGCGCAGGCATCGAACTGCTCACCGAGATCACCGGTGAACGCCCACGCGGCTGGTACACCGGCCGGGACTCACCCAACACGCGGCGCCTCGTCGTCGAACAGGGCGGATTCACCTACGACTCCGACAGTTACGCCGACGATCTGCCGTATTGGGTGAAGGTCCCGCGCGGCGACGAACTCGTCGATCACCTGGTCGTGCCCTACACCCTCGACACCAACGACATGCGGTTCTCCTCGCCCGGCGGCTTTCCGTCGGGGGAGCAGTTCTTCGCGCATCTGCGCGATGCCTTCGACGTGCTCTACCGCGAGGGCGTCGAGGGTGCGCCGAAGATGCTGTCTGTCGGACTGCACTGCCGGCTCGTGGGCCGGCCGGCACGGCTGGCGGCTCTCGAGCGGTTCCTCGACCACATCGGGTCCCACGACGACGTGTGGATCACCCGCCGGATCGACATCGCCGAACACTGGCGGAAGGTGCACCCGGCCGGCTGACACAATGGACAACGTGCCCACACGTGTCTTGATCCTCGGTTCGACCGGCTCCATCGGCGTTCAGGCGCTCGAGGTGATCGCCGAACATCCCGACCGCTTCGAGGTCGCCGGTCTCGGCGCGGGTGGCGGGAACCTCGACCGGCTGGCCGATCAGGCCGCGGCCTTCGGGGTCCCCGCATCTCGGCTGGCCGTCGCCGACGAGGCTCGCGCCGCCGAGCTCGCCGAACGACTCGGAGCGCCGGTTCTCGGTGGCACCGAAGCCATGTGCGACCTGATCGATGCGGTCGCCGCCGACGGCGGAACCGATGTGGTGCTGAACGCCGTGGTCGGTTCGATCGGCCTGGCGCCCTCGCTCGCCGCGCTGCGGACGGGTGCGCGTCTCGCGCTCGCGAACAAGGAGTCCCTCGTCGCCGGCGGGTCGCTCGTCCTCGATGCGGCGGCTCCCGACCAGATCGTCCCCGTCGACTCCGAGCATTCGGCCATTGCCCAGTGTCTGCGCGCCGGAACCGCCGCCGAGGTGGACCGCTTGGTCCTCACCGCGTCGGGCGGACCGTTCCGCGGCTGGTCGGCCGAACAGCTCCACAACGTCACCCCCGAGCAGGCCGGGCGCCATCCCACCTGGTCGATGGGCCCGATGATCACCCTCAACTCGGCGACCCTGGTCAACAAGGCCCTCGAGGTCATCGAGGCGCACCTGCTCTTCGACGTCGACTACGACCACATCGACGTCACCGTCCATCCGCAGTCGATCGTGCACTCGATGGTGACCTTCGTCGACGGCGCGACCGTCGCCAAGGCGTCGCCGCCGTCGATGAAGCTGCCCATCGCGCTGGCACTGGGCTGGCCGGATCGTGTCCCCGGATCGTCGACCGCGTGCGACTTCTCCACCGCCTCGGCGTGGACGTTCGAGCCCGTCGACGACAAGGTCTTCCCGGCGATCGAGCTCGCCCGGGAGGCGGGACGGGGTGGCGGGAGTCTCACCGCGGTGTACAACGCCGCGAACGAGGCGGCCGCCGCGGGCTTCTTCGCAGGTACGATCCGTTTTCCGCGGATCGTCGAGATCATCGGTGAGGTGCTCGGCGAGGCGGATCAGTGGCGAGTCGAGCCAGGTACTGTGGAGGAGGTCTTCGCCGCCGATCGGTGGGCCCGGGAGCGCGCCGCACAGCTGGTCGCCGCCTCGTCGTGATCGGTGCGCATCGTGATCTGGATGGAGTGAGTACGTGAGTTTCGCGATCGGTGTCACGCTCTTCGCGGTGGCGCTGTTGCTGTCGGTCGCCTGGCATGAGTGCGGTCACATGTGGGCCGCACAGGCAACCGGCATGAAGGTCCGTCGCTACTTCGTTGGCTTCGGGCCGACGATCTGGTCGACGCGCCGCGGCGAGACCGAGTACGGACTCAAGGCGATCCCGCTCGGCGGCTTCTGCGACATCGCGGGCATGACCCCGCACGAGGAGCTCACCGCCGACGAGCAGGACCGGGCGATGTACAAGCAGAAGGCCTGGAAACGCCTCGTCGTGCTGTTCGCCGGTCCCGCGCAGAACTTCATCCTCGGCTTCGTCCTGATCATCATCGTCGGCCTCACCTTCGGGCTGCCCGATCTCAGCCCGCCGCCGACCCCGGCGAAGGTCGCCGAGACCCAGTGCGTGTCGTCGACGATCACCATCGCCGACGGCGAGCAGACCAACTCGCCCTGCACCGGCGGCGGACCTGCGGCCGCCGCGGGTCTGCGCCCGGGCGACGAGATCGTGGCCATCAACGGGACACCCGTCGGCAAGGCCGCGGACCTGACCCCGGTCATCCGTGAGTCCACGGGCCCGGTGGTCCTCACCGTCGACCGCGCCGGTGAACGCCTCGACCTGACGATGACGCCCGAGCCGGTCACCGTCACCGCCAAGCGCGCCGACGGCACCACCGAGAGCGTGTCCTACAACATGGTCGGCATCGCCTACGACGCCCCGCCGGCGATCAAGGACTTCAGCGGCCTCGACGTGATCCCGGGTGCTTTCGTCTTCACCGGCGACCTGATCAAGGAGACCTGGAACGCGCTCCTGTCGCTGCCCACCAAGATCGGTGCACTGTGGACCGCGGTGACCGGTGGCGAGCGCGCGCTCGACACCCCGGTCAGCGTCTACGGTGCCTCGGTGCTCGGCGGCCAGGCGGTCGAACGCGGCCTGTGGGACATGTTCTGGATGCTGCTGATCAGCATCAACTTCTTCCTCGGCCTGTTCAACCTGGTCCCGCTGCTGCCGCTGGACGGCGGACACATGGCGATCGTCGGCTATGAGAAGGGCCGCGACACCGTCCGTCGCTGGTTCGGCCGGGCCCCCGGCGCGGCAGTCGACTACTACAAGCTGCTCCCGATCACCTACGCCGCGGTGGTGGTGATGGCCGGCTTCATGGTGCTCACCCTCACCGCCGACATCATCAACCCGATCAATCCGTGGTGACCTCCCACAACGAATTCCCACCCGACACCCGACACCCGACACCCGACACACCCACACCCGAATCCCAGAGGTGAATGCGATGAACGCCCCGACTCCTGCCAACGCCGTGCCGATCGGGCTCGGCATGCCGGCCGGACCCCCGCCGGTGCTGGCCCCGCGCCGCAAGACCCGGCAGCTGTTCGTCGGCTCGGTCGGCGTCGGCAGTGACCACCCCATCTCGGTGCAGTCGATGACGACCACCAAGACCCACGACATCAACGCGACCCTGCAGCAGATCGCGGAACTCACCGCGTCGGGCTGCGACATCGTGCGCGTGGCCTGCCCGCGACCCGAGGACGCCGAGGCGCTGCCGATCATCGCGAAGAAGTCCAAGATCCCGGTCATCGCCGACATCCACTTCCAGCCGAAGTACATCTTCGCCGCGATCGACGCGGGGTGTGCGGCGGTGCGCGTGAACCCGGGCAACATCAAGGAATTCGACGGCCGCGTGAAAGAGGTCGCGAAAGCCGCCGGGGACGCGGGCATCCCGATCCGCATCGGCGTGAACGCGGGCTCCCTGGACAAGCGCATCCTGCAGAAATACGGCAAGGCGACGCCCGAGGCGCTCGTCGAGTCGGCGCTGTGGGAGGCGGGTCTGTTCGAGGAGCACGGCTTCGGGGACATCAAGATCTCGGTCAAGCACAACGACCCGGTGATCATGGTCGAGGCCTACCGCCAGCTGGCCGCCCAGTGCGACTACCCGCTGCATCTCGGCGTCACCGAGGCCGGTCCGGCGTTCCAGGGCACCATCAAGTCGGCCGTGGCCTTCGGTGCACTGCTGAGCGAGGGCATCGGCGACACCATCCGCGTGTCGCTGTCGGCGCCGCCGGCCGAGGAGATCAAGGTCGGCGACCAGATCCTGCAGTCGCTCAACCTGCGTCCCCGCAAGCTCGAGATCGTGTCGTGCCCGTCGTGTGGCCGTGCCCAGGTCGACGTCTACAAGCTGGCCGACGAGGTGACCGCCGGCCTCGAGGGCATGGAGGTCCCGCTGCGTGTCGCCGTCATGGGCTGCGTGGTCAACGGACCGGGTGAGGCCCGCGAGGCCGACCTCGGCGTCGCCTCCGGAAACGGCAAGGGTCAGATCTTCGTCAAGGGCGAGGTCATCAAGACCGTGCCGGAGGCGCAGATCGTGGAGACATTGATCGAAGAAGCGCTGCGGATTGCCGAGGAATCAGGGGAAACTGGAGACGGCACGCACGTCGGCCCGCCGGTGGTCACCGTCTCCTAGGGTCCGCGACCCGAACCGAACGGGCGCTGTCGCGAGTCCCCATGGGGAAGTGAGGAGCGGTGGTGCTGAAGCTACTGGGCGACAAACCGCTCGGCGCGCGTGACTCGGCGGCCGTCGAACGCGTCCTCATGTCCGACCCGGTGGCGATGTGCATGGTCGCCGCGAGGTTCGAAACCCACGGCATCAACCCGCGCCTGCTCGGCGGTGAACTCTGGACCGCGCACGATCCGTCGACGTCGCTGTGCTTCTCCGGCGCCAACCTGATCCCGCTGATCGGGTCCGCCGACGACCTCGACTACTTCTCCGATCGCGCGGTCGCCGCACCCCGCGCCTGCTCGTCGATCGTCGGCCGCGCCGACCTGGTGTTGCCGATGTGGCAGCAGATCGAGCCCGTTTGGGGTCCGGCGCGAGAGGTACGTCCGGTCCAGCCGCTGCTGGTCCTGTCCGGGAATCCGGCGGTCCCGTCGGATCCGGCCGTGCGGCTGGTGACCCTCGACGATCTCGACGCCTACATGCCGGCCGCGGTCGACATGTTCATCGGTGAGGTCGGCGTCGACCCGACGGCCGGCGACGGCGGACGTTCGTATCGCAGACGGCTGGCGTCGCTGATCTCGGCGCAACGTGTCTTCGCGCGTTTCGACGGTCCCGATGTCGTGTTCAAGGCGGAGATCGGGTCGCTGTCCCGGCGCGTCGGCCAGATCCAGGGTGTGTGGGTGTCGCCGGACCGACGCGGTGAGGGTCTGGGCCTGGGTGGCACCGCGGCCGTCGCCGAGGCGGTCGCCGCCCACGGACGACTTCCGAGCCTGTACGTCAACAGCTTCAACGAGACCGCCCGTGCGGTGTACGACCGTATCGGGTTCACCGAGGTCGGTACCTTCGCGACCGTCCTCGTCGACTGAACGGATCTCCGGGCGACGTCACACCGTGGCCTCCCGCGTGGCTTCCCGGGATCGGCCCGTCGCGGCCCTAGACTCGACCGCGATGTGGCGCACGCGAACTCGATGGACCCCGGCGGTGATCGTCGCGGTCTGTGCTGTCGTGATCACCGCGACCGCCGCCTGCTCGTCCGCGGAGGACGACGGCCCGCGCCGGGCCGCAGAACGATTCCTCGAGGCGTACTCGCAACAGGAACTCGACGCCGCGGCCGCCCTCACCGACGTGCCGCAGACCTCCCGCTCGGCGATGGAGTCGGCGTGGTCGGGACTCGCCGCGGAAGAGCTCGAGGCGAAAGCCGGCCGGGTCCGCGTCACCGGTGACACCGCCGAGGTGCAGGTCGACTACACCTGGGCGCTGCCGCGCGGTCGTGACTGGTCGTACGACGCGACGCTGCGCCTGGGCCGATCCGACTCCGGCTGGGCGGTGCGCTGGGCGTCGACCGCGGTCCATCCGAAACTCGGCGCCGACCAACGACTCTCGCTGCAGATCATCGAGGCGCCCCGGGCGACGGTGAACGAGGCCGACGGTTCGGAGGTCATGGTCAACGGCACTGTCGTCGGCGTGAACTTCGACCCGGAGAAGGCCACCGAACTGGGGGCCTCGGTCGCGTCCTCGGTCACGAGCGCGGTCGCCGTGCTGCGTCGGTTCAACCGCGACCTCGACGAGCAGCTGATCACCGAACAGGTCACCTCGAACGGTCAGCAGTATCCACTGGCCCGCCTCACCCACGCCCAGTTCGACCGGCTGCGCGACCAGCTCGCGATCCCCGGCGTCGTCACCAACGAACAGGCCGAGCTGGTCCCCAAGGACCCGAAGTTCGCGCCGGCGCTGCTGACCGAGGTCAAGAAGGTCGTCGACGGCGAGGTCGCCGGACGTGCCGGCTGGCGGGTGGTCTCGGTGAACCCCAACGGACTCGACGCCGACGTGCTGGCCGACCACGACGCCGACCCGTCGCCCGCCGTGTCGCTCAGCCTGTCGCGGACCGTGCAGAACGCCGCTCAGCGAGCGGTCAACGCCGCCAACAGGTTCCAGGTCGCGATGGTCGTCGTGCAGCCGTCCACCGGCCGAATCCTCGCCGTCGCACAGAACCCCAACGCCGACCGGCAGGGTCCGATCGCGACGACCGGCCTGTACCCGCCCGGTTCGACCTTCAAGATGGTCACCGCGGCTGCCGCCATCAACCGCAAGATGGCCGGACCCGACACCACCGTCGGCTGCCCGGGGGAGATCCAGATCGGTCCGCGCCTGATCCCGAACTACAACGGCTTCTCGCTCGGCACGGTGTCGATGCTGCAGGCGTTCGCCGCGTCCTGCAACACCACGTTCGCCAAGCTCGCCAGCCAGATGGGTCCGTCGGACCTCGCCCACGCCGCCGCGGCGATGGGGATCGGTCAGCGGTACTCGATCGCCGGCCTCGACGCGGTGTCCGGGTCGGTGCCCATCGAGAACGAACTGGTCGCACGCAGCGAGGACGGCTTCGGCCAGGGCAAGGTGCTGGTGTCACCCCTCGGCCTGGCGCTCGTCGCCGCAACCGTCGCCAACGGTTCCAAAGCCCCGGTGCCGCAACTGATCCTGGACAAGCCCACCGAAATCGAGGGGCCGACCCCGACGATGCCGCCGGAGGTCTACCAGCAACTGCGGCCGATGATGCGCGCGGTCATCACCAGCGGTACCGCGTCGGTCATCGACGGTCGCGGAGCGGTGTTCGGCAAGACCGGTGAGGCCGAATTCGCCGGCGGATCACACGCCTGGTTCGCCGGCTACCGCGGCGACATCGCCTTCGCGACGCTCGTCGTCCGCGGTGGCGACTCGAACAACGCGGTCGCCGTCACCCGCGACTTCTTCGACGGGCTGGGCCCGGGGTACGCGATCCGTACGCCCTAGCTGCGTTCGGGCAGGATCACCCGGCGCCCGCCGTGGTCGATGACCTCGACCGGATGGTCGTAGGTGCGGCTCAGCAGTTCGGCCGTCATCACCTCGTCGGTGGAACCGATGGCGAGCAGCTCACCGTGTTTCATCACCGCGATGCGGTCGGCGTAAGCCGCGGCGAGGGTCAGGTCGTGCACGACGAGCAGCACGGCGTTTCCGGCATCGCGGTGGATGCGCAGGATCTCGAGGACCTGTTCCTGGTGGTGGATGTCGAGGGCGGCGGTCGGCTCGTCGAGCATCATCACCGGGGTGTCCTGGGCCAGCGCCCGCGCCAGCGACACCCGGGCCTGCTGTCCGCCGGACAGCTGGGCGAAGGGGCGGTCGACGATGTCGGAGAGTTCGCACAGGTCGACGGCGTCGGCGATGACCGCGGGGGAGTCGGCGGCCCGCGGGGTCCGCAACCAGGGATAGCGGCCCATGGCGACGACCTCGGCAACGGTGAACGGGGTGTCCACGCGGTTCTGCTGGGTGACCACGCTGCGGTGTCGTGCGAGCTCGCGCAGCGAGGTGGTCGACACGTCCCGTCCGTCGATGGTCACGCGACCGCTCTTCGGGGGACGCGTGCCCGACAACACCGACAGCAGCGTCGATTTGCCGCATCCGTTGGGGCCGACCAGCGCGACGAGTTCGCCGGCATGGACCTCCAGGGACACACCGCGGACGACCTCACGGCCGCCGAGCTCGACCCGGACGCTCTCGGCGGCGATGCCCGGCGTACCCGGGGGTTGCACGACGGCGGTCACCAGCCCGCTCCCGCACGACGGCTGCGGCGCAGCAGAATGAAGAAGACCGGCCCGCCGATCAGTGCGGTGAACATGCCGAGGGGGAGGTCGGCGTCGCCGAGTATCGTGCGGGCCGCGAGGTCGGCGCCGGTGATGACCAGCGCGCCACCGATCACGCTGGTGGGCAGCAGGATCGAGTGTTTGGGGCCGACGATGAGTCGCATCACGTGCGGGACCACGAGGCCGACGAAGGCGATGATCCCGGCGAAGGCGACGGCCGCGGCGGTGAGGATCGCGGTCAGCACGATCGCCTGACGTCGAACCGATTCCACGTTGACGCCGAGCGACGCCGCCTGGATCTCACCGAGGGCGAGCAGGTCGAGTTTGTGGACCAGCAGTACGCAGGCGGCGACGCCCACGACCACGAGTGGCGCCACCACCCAGATCTCGCTCCAGGTGCGGCCGGCCAGCGAACCGAGCTGCCAGAAGATGATCTGCTCGCGGGCGGCGGTGGAGGCGACGAAGGTCAGGAAGGCAATGACGCCCGCGGCGAACGCGTTCACCGCGATACCGGTCAGCACCAGCATGATCGCCGACGACGATCCGTCGCGCAGCGAGAGCAGGTAGACCGCGGCGGCGGTGACGAGTCCGAAGAGGAAGGCCGCGCCGGCCAGCGCCCAGTTCCCGGCGGCCCCACCGGCTCCCGCCGATCCACCCGCGAGGACGATCACCAGGCAGGCGCCGATGGCCGACCCGGAGGACACCCCGATGATGCTCGGCTCGGCGAGCGGATTGGCGAGGACGCCCTGCAGCAGGCACCCCGCGGCGCCGAGTGCGGCACCGACGAACAGTCCGAGCACGATGCGCGGGAACCGGACGTTCCAGAGCGCCCCTTCGCCGTTGGGATGTGAGGGCAGCGGCCCGATCTCGAGGTGGAAGTGGTGCGCGATGCTGCCGAGCACCTCCAACGGTGGGATCTCCACCTGACCGATCCCGGCGGAGACGATCGCGAGCGTCGCGGTCGCGAGAAGCATCACGGCGACGACGACGGTGTTGCGCATCCGGTGCGAGCGGGCGGCGACTGGTGCCGCGGCGTCGGTCCTGGTCTCGGCGGTCGGGATGCTCACGTGTAGATCGCCTTCGCCAGCGCCGAGAGGACGAGTCCGACATCGGGGCCGAAGGCCAGGATCTTGCTCTCGTCCATCTGCACGACGCGGCGGTTGCGGCCCGCCTCGGTGTCGGCGATCCCGGGAAGCGTCAGCACCCCGTCGGGTCCGCCGACGGTGTCGGCGCCCTGGGTCATGACGATGAGGACGTCGGGGTCGGCGGTGATCATCGACTCGGCGGTGACGGCGGTGAACGCACCGGTGAGCCGGGCCGCCTCACCGGCGTCCCGGCCGCCGAGTTCGGCGATCAGATCGTCGGCGCCCGAACCGGGACCGGCGAGGAGCAGGAGATTGCGGCCGCGGATGTAGAGGAAGGCCATCGTCGGGTCGCCGGAGGGGTCGGGGACGAGATCGCGGGCCGCCTCGATCTGCGCATCGGTGCGGTCGACGAGCTTCTCACCCGCCTCGGGAACGCCGAGTGCCTTGGCGACCGACCGCATCAACGTGTCGTTGGACGCGAGGTCGCGAGTGGCGGGGAACACCACGACGGTGACCCCGGAGTCGCGGATCTGGTCCACCGCGGTCACCGGTACCGTCGACTCGCTGACCAGCAGGACCGTCGGTGCAAGGGCCAGAACGGATTCGGCGTTGAGGCTGTGCCCGCGGTTCGTCACCACCGGGAGTCCGATCGCGGACGGGAAGGCCGTCGAGGTGTCGCGGCCGACGACCCGCGAGCCCATGCCGAGAGCGAAGACGATGCTGCCGAGGGTGCCGCTGACGTCGACGGCGATGATCCGGCTGGTGTCGGTCACGGTCACCGGTCCGTAGCGAACGGAATCGACGGTGACCGGCAGTGCCGATCTCGGATCGTCGGCGACGGGTGTCACGTCGTTTCCGTCGAGGGCGGCCGTCTGCGGCCCGTTGCGAAGGTGCGCACCGGGGGAGTGCCGGTCCTGTTCGATCGGGGTGACGAAGCACGCCGAGACGGTCACCATGGTGAGGACCACCACCAGCAAGGCCCGCACCGATCTGATCGACGCGCCCACCGTCACCACCTTCGAATCGGTTTCCGACGCCCAGTGGCGTGGAAGTCTTAGGGCGAGCTTAGTTGTCGCGAGCTTGCCGTCCGCGCGCCGGTCCTCCTCGGACGGGCGGATAAAGTGGTTCGCATGCCAGTTCGCAGTGTCCTGACCCCCGGTACCCCGACGCCGATCCGGACCGTGCCCGACTTCATCGAGCGGCCGGAATACGTGTGGAAACCCACCGTGAACGAGGGCCACGAACCCTGGGTGCAGACGCCGGAGACCATCGAGAAGATGCGCCTCGCCGGCAAGATCGCCGCGAATGCGCTCGCCGAGGCCGGCAAGGCCGTCGCACCCGGCGTGACGACCGATGAACTGGACCGGATCGCGCACGAGTACATGGTCGACCACGGCGCCTACCCGTCGACGCTGGGCTACAAGGACTTCCCGAAGTCCTGCTGCACCTCGCTCAACGAGGTGATCTGTCACGGCATCCCGGACTCGACCGTCATCGCCGACGGCGACATCGTCAACATCGACGTCACCGCCTACATCGACGGCGTGCACGGCGACACCAACGCGACCTTCCTCGCCGGGGACGTCGAGCAGGAGGTCGTGGATCTCGTCGAGCGCACCCGTACCGCCACCGAGCGGGCGATCAAGGCGGTCAAGCCGGGACGCGAACTCAACGTCGTCGGTCGCGTCATCGAGGCGTACGCGAATCGCTTCGGCTACAGCGTCGTCCGCGACTTCACCGGGCACGGCATCGGCGAGACCTTCCACAACGGGCTCGTGGTGCTGCACTACGACGAGCCCAACGTCGACACCGTCCTCGAACCCGGCATGGTGTTCACCATCGAGCCGATGATCAACCTCGGCGGCCTCGCCTGGGAGATGTGGGACGACGGCTGGACCGTGGTGACCGCCGACCGGAAGTGGACCGCGCAGTTCGAACACACCCTCGTGGTCACCGAGGACGGCGCAGAGATCCTGACCCTGCCGGACGCCTGATCGGCATTCCCCTGACTAGGCCGGGAAGCGCACGGGCTGCGGCTCGTTGCTGGTCGTCGTGGTCCCGTTGCCGAGCTGTCCCTTGCCGTTGAGTCCCCAGCAGTACATCTCGGCGCCCGCGACCGCGCAGACGTTGGCCGAGCCGGTGGTCACCTGGGTGACGCCCGACAGCCCGTTGATCCGGCTCGGGGCGTGGTCGGGGAGCGTGCTCCGCGAACCCCAGCAGTAGGCGGAACCGCTCGCCGCGGCGCAGGCGGCGTAACCCGCGGTGGAGACCTGTGTCGCGCCCCGCACATCGATCGGGGTCGGTCGCTGTCGGCTGACCTCGGTGCCGTCGCCGAGTTGACCGGAACCGTTCTCGCCCCAGCAGAACACGGTCCCCGAGCCGCCGGAACCGTTCGCCACCGCGCACGTCGAATAGAGACTCGTGCTGATCGAGGAGGGGGAGTCCAGGTCGAGCCTGGTCGGGGTGGGCCGGTTGGTGGTGGTGCCATCGCCGACCTGCCCGTCGGCGTTGTTGCCCCAGCAGTAGGCGGAGCCTGCGGCGATGGCACAGGTCGTCGTGTGCGAGGTCGAGACCGCCGTGACATCGGACAGACCCGAGACCCGCGTCGGGGTGGGGATGGTGGGGTCGGTGCCCGCACCGGTCTGCCCGTTGAGATTGTTGCCCCAGCAGTAGAGGTCGCCGGAGCTGATCGCGCAGGTGGTGAGGCCGACGGCCACCGCTCTCACGTCGGTCAGGCCGGACACCTTGGTCGGCAGCGTGACGTTCTGGGCGGTCGGCCCGGCACCCTGGCCCCAGCAGTAGAGGTCGCCCGAGGCGATCGCGCAGGTTCTACCGAGGCCGCCCATGCCGACCGCCGACACGTCCTCGAGACCGGACACCTTCTCCGGGCGCGCCCGGTCCGTCGTCGAACCGTCGCCGAGGGTGCCGTACAGGTTTCCGCCCCAGCAGAACAGCTCGCCGCCACGCACCGCGCAGGTGCTGTCGCCGCTCGAGGCGATGGACTCGAAGTCGCCCGAACCCGTTGTGGCACTGGTCGATCCGGCGGACGAACGCGAAGGCGTCGAGGTCCCTGAGGTCGTGGTCGCCGGGGCGTCGTCGGAGCCGACCAGGACGATCGCGGTGATCACGAGCGCCAGGACGAGGACGAAGACACCGGCGCCGACGCCGACGAGGAGTCCGGTGCGCTTCTCGGACGGTGCCGGGGTGAAGCCGCCGGCGAAGACCGGGGCCGAGGTGTGTGGCCGGTGCGGGTGGTAGCCCGGTGGCGGGAGCGGGGGGCGCTGCCGGGTAGGCGGGTGTTGCCGAGCCGGAGGGTGATGGCCGACGCGTGGCGGAAACGCCGGGGCCGGCGTGGTGGGCGCCGCACGACGCGGGCCCGCGGCCGCCGCCTGCTCGAGTGCCCGCGCGAAGTCCGTGCACGAGGCGAACCGGTCGCCGGGCTGCTTGGCCAGCGCCCGGGCGAAGACCGGATCGAGATGCGGCAGAGCCGGATCGTGGTCCGACGGCCGGGGCACGGGGGAGTTCACGTGACCCGAGATGAGTGCCATCGGCGTCGTGCCCGGGAACGGCTGACGGCCGGTGAGCAGCTGGAAGACGGTGCAGGCCAGGGCGTACTGGTCCGAGGCGGGGATCGCGGCCTCGCCGGTGAGCAGCTCGGGGGCGGCGTAGGCCAGGGTGCCGACGAACAGGTTGGTCGCGGTCATCTTGTTGCCGTCGACCAGTCGGGCGATACCGAAGTCGAGAACCGTGACGCGGGTGATGCGGCCGTCCGGTCCGCGGGCGACGACGATGTTCGCCGGCTTGATGTCGCGGTGGATGACCCGCTGACCATGCGCGTAGTCGAGAGCGTCGGCGACGCGACCGGCGATGGTGACGACCTCGTCGACGGGCATCGGGCCGGCGCCGGTGAGGTCTTTGCCGTCGAGGTAGGTCATCGAGAACCACGGGCTGCCGTGCTCGACGCCGTGGGTGAAGACGGTGACGATGCCCGGGTGATCGAGGGCCGCCGCTGTCCGGGCCTCGTTGCGGAACCGCTCGTGGAAGCTGGGGTCCGCAGGATTCGGCGAGATGATCTTCAGGGCCTCGCGACGGCCCAGTGTCGGGTGTTCGACGAGCCAGACCTGGCCCATCCCGCCGCGCCCGAGCAGGGAGACCACGCGATACCCGGCGAACACCGATCCGGGTTCCACGATCTCCACGCCCGACGACCCCCCTGTCCCGACCTGCTCGCACAGGCCCTCCCGGCCACGCCCTCGCAGGCGTTGCCGTCACTGTAACCAGCCGGAGCGGCCGGCGAGGCAAGTGGTGCGTCGTGTGAACGACCCCACCACTACGCTGTCGTGGTGGCCGATCTCGGTGGTGCGTTGCTCGTGGGCGGGACCAGTAGTGACGCCGGTAAGAGTCTCCTCGTCGCAGGTCTCTGTCGTGCTCTCGCGCGCGACGGCGTCCGGGTCGCGCCGTTCAAGGCGCAGAACATGTCCAACAACTCGGTGGTGACGCTCGACGGCGGTGAGATCGGCCGCGCCCAGGCCCTGCAGGCCTTCGCCTGCGGGCTCGAACCCTCGACGCGGTTCAATCCTGTTCTGCTGAAACCCGGCAGCGACCGGCGCTCCCATGTCGTGCTGCGAGGGCGCCCGGCCGGGGACGTCGGTGCCCGGGACTACATGGCCTGGCGGTCCCGGCTGAGGGAGGTCGTCACCGAGGAGCTCGCCGCGCTCCGCCGCGACTTCGACGTCGTGCTCTGTGAGGGAGCGGGTTCGGTCGCCGAGATCAACCTCCGCCGCAACGACATCGCCAACATGGGGCTCGCGCAGGCCGCACGGCTCCCGGTGCTGCTGGTCACCGACATCGACCGCGGTGGCTCGTTGGCGTCGCTGTTCGGCACCACCGCGATCCTCGAACCCGCAGACCAGGCGCTGATCGCGGGCTACGTCGTCAACAAGTTCCGGGGCGACCCGAGCATCCTCGAACCCGGGCTCCGGCAGGTCGAGGAGATCACCGGCCGCCCGACCCTCGGTGTCCTGCCGTTCGCCGACGACCTGTGGCTCGACGCCGAGGACTCCCTGGCGGCGCCCGTCGGCCGGCGGGTCGGACCGCCGCTGAACCCGGCCGGTCCGGGCGCGCGGCTCCGCGTCGCCGCGATCCGGTTGCCCCGCATCTCCAACTCCACCGACGTCGAGGCGCTCGCCTGCGAACCGGGCGTCGACGTGACCTGGGTCGACGACCCGGGCAGTGTCGCCGCCGCCGACCTGGTGGTGATCCCGGGAACCCGTGCCACGGTCTCCGACCTCGCCTGGATGCGCGACCGCGGGATCGCCGACGTGGTCACCGCCCGCGCGGCCCGGGGCGCCCCGGTCGTCGCCATCTGCGGGGGTTTCCAGATGCTGGCCCGCACCATCGACGACGCGATCGAATCCGGTCGTGGCCGCGTCGACGGCCTCGGTGTGTTCGATCTCGACATCTCCTTCGCCACCGACAAGACGTTGCGTCAGGTCAGCGGCACCAGCCGCGGTGGAGAGGTGATCAGCGGTTACGAGATCCACCACGGGCGGGTCGTCGGGTCGCGGGAGGACACCTGGATCGTCGACGACGCCGCGGGTCCCGAAGGTGCGGTGCGAGGCGCGATCCGTGGGACGCACTGGCACGGACTGCTGGCCAACGACGCCTTTCGGCGTCGGCTGCTCACCGAGGTGGCCGCCGAGGCCGGTGTGCCGGACTTCCGGGTCGCGGGCGACACCGAGGTGGAGGCGATCCGGCGGCGACAGGTCGACACGATGGCCGACCTGGTCAGCGAGCATCTCGACATGGACGCGGTGATGCATCTCATCGAGGACGGTCCGCCCGTGTCGGCGTCCGTCATCCGCCATCACCTGGACCCCGACACCGGTTCGGCGCAGACGCTATCGTGGCCCAATGACTGAAGATCAGCGTCAGGTGACCGTCAACGGCCTCACCTTCGACGTCCGGATCGGGGGACCGGAACGGGGCCCGTGGGTCCTGCTGCTTCACGGATTCCCGGTGGACGGATCCTGCTACGACGCGGTGCTCCCGCGACTCCACGAATCGGGCCTGCGGACGTTGGTCCTGAACCAGCGCGGCTACAGCCCCGGCGCACGACCCGAGGCCGTCGAGGACTATCACCTCAGCCACCTGGTGTCGGATGTGATCGCCGTGCTCGACGAACTGAAGGTCGGGTACGCGATCCTCGTCGGGCACGACTGGGGCGGCATCGTCGCGTGGCATCTCGCGGGCAAGTACCCCGACCGGTTCACCGGTCTGGTGGTCGCCAGCACCGGCCACCCGTCGGCGATGCGGGATGCACTCGCGGCGAGCGATCAGCGCGAACGATCGTCCTACATCCTCGATTTCGTCGCCGACGGCGCCGAGGAGACACTCCTCGCCGACGACGGCGCCAAGCTGCGCGCGGCCGGGGTCACCGCCGATGAGCTCGCCCCGCTGCGCGAACCGGGCGCCCTGCGGGCTGCATTGAACTGGTACCGGGCCAACTTCGTCGGCGACATCAAGGGCACCATGGCGTGCCCGCCGGTGGAGATCCCGACGACGCTCGTCTGGAGCGACGCCGACGCCGCGCTCGGCCGTGAGCAGGCGCAGGGCAGCGGCCGGTACGCCTACTCCGACTTCCGGTTCTGCGAACTGGCCGGCGTCGACCACTGGATTCCGCAGAACGCTCCCGCCGAACTGGCCAGCGAGATCGCCCTGCGGTCGACGGTGTTCTAGATCGCCACTAGATCTCCAGACCCAACAGCGCGTTCTCGAGCACCTCGGGCATCGCCGGGTGGATCCAGTACTGCCCCTTGGCGACCTCGAGGGCGGTCTGGCCGAAGGACATCGCCTGGATGACCGGCTGGATCACGGTCGGGGCCTGCGGGCCGATGATGTGCGTGCCGAGGATCTTGCCGGTGCCGCGTTCGGCGATCACCTTGCAGAAGCCGGTGGTGTCCTCCATCGCCCAGCCGTAGGCGACGTCACCGTAGGCCTGGACCTTGACCGTGATGTCGTACCCGGCGTCGCGGGCCTCGTCCTCGGTCATCCCGACCGAGGCGATCTGCGGGTGCGTGAAAACGGCCGCGGGGACGAACCGGTGGTCGAATTCGACGAGATCGTCTGCGTCCCAACCTTTGAGCAGGTTGGCCTGCACCACCCGCTCCTCGTGGTTGGCGACGTGCTTGAGCTGGTAGGGCGAGCTGACGTCGCCGAGCGTCCACACCCCGCGCGCGGCGGTGCGGCCGCGAGTGTCGCAGCGCACCCGGCCCTCCTCGTCGAGTTCGATGCCGACCGAGGACAGATTGAGGCGGTCGCCGTTGGGTTTCCGGCCGGTGGCGACGAGCAGGACATCGGCCTCCAGTTGGGTCCCGTCGTCGAACTGCAGGCGTACCCCGCCGTCGGGCAGATCCTCCGCACCGGTGATCCCGGTGTCGAGGTGGACGTCCCACTTCTCCTTCGCCACCTGGGTGAAGCGGTTGGAGATGTCGGCGTCCTGTTTCCGCAGCAGCGCGGGGCCGCGGGCGATGATCGACACCTTGGAACCGAGGGCACCGAAGACATGCGCGAATTCGGCTGCGATGTAACCGCTGCCGACGATGACGAGTCGCTCCGGCAGTTCCGGCAGCCGCATCACGTCGTTGTTGGTGTAGTACGTGACGCCGGAATCGGCGATGACCGGTGGGATGACCGCGCGGGAGCCGGCGGCCAGGACGACCTCGCGCGCGAGAACCGTTGCACCGTCGGCGGTGACGAGACGGTAGAGGCCGTCATCGTCCCGGCCGTCGAACTCGACATGGGAGCTGTACACGGTGATGTTCTCGCACCGGTCGACGCGATATTCCTTGCCGCCCTCGGAGATCGGGTCGATCCGTCCGAACACGCGCTCGACGATGCCGGGCCAGTCCACCGAGTCCACCTTGGCGTGCACACCGAGACGTGCTCCCTGCGTGGCGATCTCGGCGACCTCCGCCGCGTAGACGAACATCTTGGTCGGGATGCAGCCGACGTTGAGGCAGGTGCCGCCGTACACGCCTTCCTCGAAGATGGCGATCGTCTTGTCGACGTAGCGCTCGTCGGGGATGGAGTTGCCGCTGCCGGAGCCGATGATGGCCAGGTCGACGACCTGCGTGGCGGTCATAGGGTGCTCTCTTTCCTACTGGTTTCCGAGGATTCGGTGGCGGGCCGGATGGTGTGGGTGAGCCAGTCGTCGACCTCGCGATAGGCCTGCTCACGCGCATGTGGCACGGAGAGGAAGACGTCGTGGCGGGCATCGGGGATGGGGACGGTCGACACGCGTCCGCCGAGGCAGCCGCTCCAGCGGGCGATCTGGCGGACGTCGAGGACGACGTCGGCGCGATCGGTCGACGCCGAGTAGCTTTTCGCGAAATGGGTCTTGTCCGACCGCAACACGAGTGCCGGCGTGCCGACGTCGATGCCGCGGTGCAGCCGCCGTTGCCCGCTGCGGACGGCGTTCAGGAACCCGAAGGTGACCGGAAAACCGCCCATCGGTTTGAGGGCGAGGTCGTAACTCCACTCGCCGTGCGCACTCTCGTGAAGACTCTCGCCGTAGGCCGAGGAGAGTTCCTGCGGGATCACGCGGGTGGGTTGCACCGCGGCCACCGCCTTGATCAGCATCGTCACCGGCAGCGTCCGCAGGACGGCGTCGCCCTGGAGATCCAGCCACGGCGAGTTGAGCAGCAGGCCGTCGACGAGCCCGTGCCGGGCCGGGTCCTGCTCGCGCAGCCGGTCGAGCCACAGCGCGGTGATCAGGCCACCCGTCGAATGTCCGGCGATGATCGTGCGGGTGTCCGCACCCACCTCCTCGGCGATCAGCTCGAGCGCGAGGCCGAGTTCCTCGTCGTATCGAGCGAGGTCCGTCGTGAAGTGGGCGGTGTGGTGGCTCTCCCGCGACCGTCCGCACTTACGCAGGTCGATCGCGTAGAACGCGTAGCCGCGGGCGGTGAAGAAATCGGCCAGCGGCTCGTGGAAGAAGTAGTCGGTGAAGCCGTGGACATAGAGCACCGCGCCGGCCACGGGCCGCGGACCGGCGATCCGCGCACCCGCCTCGGCGCGGCGGATCAGGGTCGCGGTGACGGGTGATTCCCCGTCCGGATCGTCGCCCAGCGGGATGGTGCGGAGTTGGTAGTGGTCCAGGAAGCGGTCGGGTTGCCAGCCGGTGCCTGCGGATACGCTCACAGCAGCCAGCTTAGTGACCCGTCTGCTCGGGCAGGGGACGCCGCGGAAGTGTCACGGATGCCACAGTTGAGCAGGTCGATTCTGTGACAGGACGTGCCATGCTGGACAATGGCCGATGTAGAGATCGTTGATCAGGTTGAAGTGGAGTCCAGGTGTCGAAAACGGTGATCAAGACCGACGTGGCGTTGGTGGGTGCAGGCATCATGAGTGCCACCCTGGGAGCGCTGCTCCGTCAGCTGCAGCCCGATTGGTCCATCAGCCTGTTCGAACGGCTCGACGCCGCTGCGGCGGAGAGCAGCGACCCGTGGAACAACGCGGGCACCGGGCACTCGGCGCTGTGTGAGCTCAACTACACGCCCAAGACCGCCGACGGCGACGTCGACATCACCAAGGCGCTCAACATCAACGAGCAGTTCCAGGTGTCGCGTCAGTTCTGGGCACATGCGGTCGACAAGGGCATCCTCGGCGATCCCTCGGAGTTCATCAACCCGATCCCGCACGTCGCCTTCACCCACGGCGACGCCGGCGTGAAGTACCTGCGCAAGCGCTACGACAACCTCGCAGGACAGACCCTGTTCGAGGGCATGGAGTTCATCGACGATCCCGCCGAGTTCACCAAGCGTCTCCCGCTGATGTCGGCCGGTCGCGACTTCTCCGACCCGGTCGCGCTGAACTGGTTCGACCAGGGCACCGACGTAGACTTCGGCGCGCTGACCCAGCAGCTGCTCAACTATGTCGCGCAGGGCGCCGACATCTACTTCGGTCACTCGGTGACCAACCTGTCCAAGCAGTCCGACGGCAGCTGGATCGTCAAGGTCCGCAACGGCCGCACCGGCGACGTCCTGAAAGTCCATGCGAAGTTCGTCTTCGTCGGCGCCGGCGGCGGTGCGCTGCACCTGCTGCAGAAGTCGGGCATCAAGGAGGCCAAGGGCTTCGGTGGCTTCCCGGTCTCGGGCGAGTTCTTCCGCTGCACCAACCCCGACCTCATCGGTGAGCACCAGGCCAAGGTCTACGGCCAGGCCGCCGTCGGCGCACCGCCGATGTCGGTGCCGCACCTCGACACCCGTGTGATCAACCACAAGCCGGGCCTGCTGTTCGGCCCGTACGCCGGCTGGTCGCCCAAGTTCCTCAAGTCGGGAAAGATCACCGACCTGCCCGCCTCGATCAAGCCCGGCAACCTGCTGCCGATGGTCTCGATCGCGCCGCAGGAGTTCGGCCTGCTCAAGTACCTCATCAGCGAGCTCGCCGCGAACAAGGCCGACCGCGTCAACACGCTGTCGGAGTTCGTGCCGCGTGCGCTCGGAGCCGACTGGGAGCTCATCACCGCAGGTCAGCGCGTCCAGGTCATTCGCAAGACGGGTGTCGGCGGCAAACTCGAGTTCGGTACGGCCGTGGTGACCTCCGAGGACGGCACCATGTCCGGCCTGCTCGGTGCGTCCCCGGGTGCCTCGACCGCGGTTCCGGCGATGCTCTCGGTGCTCGAGAAGTGCTTCCCGGCCGAATACGCCGGCTGGTCGCCGAAGCTCACCGAGATCATCCCGTCGTTCGGTCAGACGCTCAACGACAACCGTGACCTGTACCGACAGGTGTGGGATTGGACCAACAAGTCCCTGCGGCTGACCGGTCGCGATGCGAGCACCGTCCAGACCGACGCGCTCGCCCCCGCCACCGCGGGGTGATCCCGGGCGGTCAACTGTGCTAACCACGACACATGAGTCCTGAACCGCAGCACGACCGGCGCCCGCAGGTACACCGCAGTACGTCTGCCGAGATCGACGCGGCCACGCTGTACCGGCTCCTGCGGCTCCGGGTCGACGTGTTCGTCGTGGAGCAGGCCTGTCCGTACCCGGAGATCGACGGCCGTGACCTCGAGCCGACGACGCGTCAGTTCTGGATCACCGAGAGCGGCGAACCCGACGACGACGCCGTGCTGGCGACCCTGCGACTCCTCGAAGAGCCGCCGGGGCCGGACGGTGGGACCGTCTACCGGATCGGGCGTGCCTGCACGGCACGGGCGCATCGCGGCCATGGGCTGGTCGCCCGGCTCCTGACGGTTGCGCTCGACGAGGTCGGGGACCGACCCTGCCGGATCGAGGCGCAGGCCTACCTCACCGAGATGTACGGCAAGTTCGGTTTCGTCGCCGAGGGCGACGAGTACCTCGAAGATGGGATCCCGCACGTGTCGATGCTCCGATCCGGTTCCCGATGACCGACGTCCAGGATTCGGCCCCGGTCCGCTATCCGTTCAGCGCGGTCGTCGGACAGGAACAGCTCAAGCTGGCCCTCGTCCTGTCCGCCATCTCGCCGGGCATCGGCGGCGTCCTCATCCGCGGCGAGAAGGGCACGGCCAAGTCGACCATCGTGCGCGGGCTCGGCCCGCTGATCGGCGGAGACGACCGATCCGGGCGCGTCGTCGAACTGCCGATCGGCGCGACCGAGGACCGGGTGATCGGTTCACTCGACCTGACCTCCGTGCTGCGCGACGGTCGCGCGGAGTTCACCCCCGGGCTCCTCGCCCGCGCCCATCGGGGTGTTCTCTACATCGACGAGGTCAACCTGCTCGCCGACCATCTCGTCGATGTCCTCCTCGATGCCGCCGCGAGCGGGCGCGTCACCATCGAGCGTGACGGCGTATCCCACACGCAGGAAGCAGATTTCGTGCTCGTCGGCACCATGAACCCGGAAGAGGGGGAGTTGCGCCCGCAGCTCCTCGACCGTTTCGGGCTGGCGGTCGACGTCGCCGCGGGAAAGGATCTCGACGAACGTGTCGAGGTCATCCGGCGGCGGATGGCGTTCGACGCCGACCCGGACGGGTTCGCGGCCGAGTACCTCGAAACCGAACATGAACTGGCACAACGGATTCATGCGGCCCGGGAAGCGGTGAGCGGAGTCGAGATCCCGACGCGCGAACTGCGCCGCATCGCCGGCATCTGCGCCCACCTCGACGTCGACGGACTCCGCGGCGACATCGTCGTCGCGCGCACCGCCGCCGCACACGCGGCTTGGCGCGGGGCTCCGACGGTGGACGAGGAGGACGTGCGGGCCGCCGTCGAACTCGCCCTGCCGCACCGCAGGCGCCGCAACCCCTTCGACGAGTCCGGTCTCTCGAACGACCAGCTCGACGACGCCATGTCGGCCGGCCAGGACGCCGCCGGCCCCGGCTCTCCCGATTCCCCGGACGACGATCCGACACCGCCGGAGGGTGGACCGGGCGGCGGTGCCCCGGAGCCGGGGGAGTCCTCGGAATCCTCCGGGGCCTCGGAAGAGGCCAATACGCACGAAGACTCGGAGCCCGGGTCGCAGCGGGCCCCCGGGCCCGCTTTCGGTGCCGCCCCGACGCCGACGGGGCGCCGGGTGCGTGCGCTCCGCGTGACCGGGGTCGGAGACGGAGACCCCGGCCGCCGGTCGAAGGCGCGCAGCCGGCGCGGGCACACGACCCACGCCGTCGACTTCGCCGACGGCCGGCCGGTGCACCTGTTCGCCACCGTCCTCGCCGCGGCGGGCCGGGCGCCGCAGTCGTCGGTCCGCATCGCGGCACCCGATTTGCGCGCAGCCGAACGCATCGGCCAGGAATCCAATCTCGTCGTCTTCGTGGTGGACCTGAGCGGATCGATGACCGCCCGCCGCCGGCTCACCGCGGTCGCAGAACTGTGCGTCGAGATGCTGCGGGACTCCTACACGCGTCGTGACCGGGTGGCCGTGGTCGTCGCCCGCGGCGGTACCGCGACGCTGGCCGTGCCGCCCACCAAGTCGGTGGACATCGCGGTGCGCCGCCTCGCCGAGATCCGTACCGGTGGCCGGACGCCACTGGCCGAGGGGCTGACCCTGGCCGGCGACGTCGTCGAACGCTGTCGCCGCACCGAACCGAATCGTCGGCCGCTCGTCGTCGTCCTCACCGACGGTCGCGCCACCTCCGGCCGGGATGCCCCGGCACGGGCGCGGCTCGCGGCGTCGGCGATCCGGCGCCGGGGGATCGAGTCGGTGGTCGTCGACTGCGAGCAGGGGCTGGTGCGGCTCGGCCTCGCCGCCGACCTCGCCTCCCACCTCGGCGCCGAGTTGCTGACCATGGACGAGCTGTCCGCGACCGCGCTGACCCGCGGTGCGGCCTGATACCGGTTACTGAAGGAGACATCCAGTGCCCCAAGGGGTTCCCGCCTCGGTTCCCGACGACGGCCTGACCACCCGCCAGCGCCGGAACCAGCCCGTGCTGGCAGTCCACACCGGTGACGGGAAGGGGAAATCCACCGCTGCCTTCGGCATGGCCATGCGCGCGTGGAACGCCGGTCTGCGGGTCGCCGTCTTCCAGTTCGTGAAGAGCGCGAAGTGGAAGGTCGGGGAGGAGTCGGCGTTGCTGGCTCTCGGGCAGTGCCACACCGACACCGGTGCGGGTGGTCCGGTGGAGTGGCACAAGATGGGCCAGGGATGGTCGTGGTTGCGAGCCAACACCGAGCACGCCGACAACCACGCCGCCGCCGCGCGCGCCGGTTGGGCCGAGATCGCCCGGCGGCTCGATGCCGGCGAACACGACTTCTACGTGCTCGACGAGTTCACCTATCCGCTCGACTGGGGCTGGGTCGACACCGACGAGGTCATCGAGACGCTCGCCCGGCGCCCCGGACGTCAGCACGTCGTCATCACCGGCCGCCGTGCACCGCAGGCGCTGGTCGACGCCGCGGACCTCGTGACCGAGATGCGCAAGATCGCCCACCCGATGGATGCCGGCCGCAAAGGCCAGAAGGGCATCGAGTGGTGACCGTGTCCCGCGCGACACCGGCGGTCGTGATCGCCGCGCCGTCCTCGGGCAGCGGCAAGACGACGGTGACGACCGGACTCATCGGCGCGTTGCGTGCAGCCGGTCACCGGGTTGCACCGTTCAAGGTCGGTCCCGACTACATCGACCCCGGGTATCACGCCGTCGCCGCCGGGCGTCCCGGTCGCAACCTGGACCCCAACCTGGTGGGCGAGAAGCTGATCGCACCGCTGTTCGCCCACGGTTCGGCCGGTGCCGACATCGCCGTCGTCGAGGGCGTGATGGGGCTGTTCGACGGCCGTATCACCAGCGACGACCCCGACGCCGCCGACACCGACGCGCTGGGCATCGGCTCGACCGCGCACGTGGCGTCGATCATCGGTGCGCCCGTCGTGCTGGTCGTCGACGCGGGTGGGCACAGTCAGTCGCTCGCCGCGGTGCTGCACGGGTTCCTGTCCTACGACACCTCGGTCCACATCGCCGGCGTCATCCTCAACCGGGTCGGCTCGCCGCGCCACGAGATGGTGCTGCGACAGGCGTGCGCCCGCGTGGGTGTCCCGGTCTTCGGCGTGCTGCGTCGCGACCCGTCGCTGACCGTGCCGTCCCGCCATCTCGGACTCATCCCCGCGGCCGAACGCAGCGCCGACGCGGTCGCCGCCGTCGCGTCGATGACCGATCACCTGCGCGACGCACTCGACCTTCCCGCGATCGTGGCCGCGGCCCGGCAGCGTCGGATTCCCGACGCCGCGCCGTGGTCGGCGACCGACGCACTCGCGCCCTACGTCGACGGCGCTCCGGCCCCGTCCTCGCGGCCCGTCATTGCGGTGGCCGGGGGCGCGGCGTTCACGTTCGGCTACGCGGAACATACCGAGATGCTGCGGGCCGCGGGTGCCGAGGTCGTGGCGTTCGACCCGCTGTGCGACCGGCTTCCGCCGGACACCGCCGGTGTCGTCATCGGCGGCGGTTTCCCGGAGGAACATGCCGAGGAACTCGGCGCCAATCACGAACTGCGGGCCGACCTGCGTGCACACGCGGCCGCGGGCAGGCCCATCCACGCCGAGTGCGCCGGCCTGGTCTACCTGGCCGACCGCCTCGACAATCGCCCGATGAGCGGCGTCCTCGACATCGCCGGCAGCTTCGGGCCCACACTGACGCTCGGCTACCGCGACGCGGTGGCCCTCGGCGACTCGGTCCTGTTCCGTGCCGGCGAGCGCGTCACCGGGCACGAGTTCCACCGCAGCACCGTGCACGTGGGAGACGCGTCGACGCCCGCGTGGGCCTGGCGTGACGTCGAGGGCCGGCCGGCCACCGACGGCGTCGTCACCGATGCTGTCCACGCCTCGTATCTGCACGTGCATCCGGCGGCCATCCCGGAGGCGCTGAACCGCTTCGTGTCCCGAGTAGGCTCCTCGTCGTGGACGATGCCGACAAACTCCTCGACGCAGGCTCACCGATGACGGCACAACGGCTCCGCGAGACCCTCGACGCGCTGGCGACCCACGGCGCCGACGACCCCGAACTGCTGCGTCAGTTGCTCGAGGCGGTGCTCGTCGTCGGACAGGGTGTCGAACTCGACCGGGCGCTGCAGCGCATCGTCGAGGTGGCCGCCGGTCTGGTGGACGCGCAGTACGGTGCGCTGGGCGTGCGCGGTCCCGATGGCGGTCTGAGCGAGTTCGTGCACATCGGGATCACCGAGGCCCAACGGGCGACGATGGGGCACCTGCCGGTCGGCCGCGGCGTGCTGGGTCTGCTGATCGACGACCCGCGACTGCACCGCATCCACGACCTCGGGTCGCATCCGACCTCGGTCGGGTTTCCGCCGAATCACCCGCCCATGCGCACCTTCCTCGGTGCGCCGATCCTGGTGCGCGGTGAGGTCTTCGGCAGTATCTACCTCACCGAGAAACGGTCGGCCGACGACTTCTCCGAGGTCGACGAGACGGTCGTGGCGGTGCTCGCGGTGGCCGCCGGTATCGCCATCGACAACGCCGGACTCTTCGAACGTGCGCGTACCCGGCACCGCTGGATGCAGGTTCTGGCCCGCCGCGGATCGGAGCCGCTCGCCGGAATCGCTTTGTCGGACACCATGTCCCGGATGTGTGTCGACGTCGCCGACCTGGTGGATGCGGTCGACGTCTTCCTCCTCACCGAACTCGACGGCGAGGTGGAGTTGCGCGGTCACACCGGGGAGCGGATCGAGATCGACAGCTTCACCGCGCCGCACGCGAACGCGCCCACCGTCCTGCGCGCCGGCACCATCCCGCCGTCTCTGGTGCGCCGGGGCGCCCGCTGGACGACGGTGCAACCGCTGCAGCGGGCATCAGGTGCCTTCGGCTGGATGCTCATCACCCACCGCAATCGTCCGTACTGGGACGACGAGGAGATCGCCGGACTGGCGGGCGTCGCCGAGATCGCCTCGCTGGCCGTCGTCTACGCCGAACAGCAGCAGATCGCCCGCGACCTCGAGGTGCTCGAGGACCGTCACCGCATCGCCCGTGACCTGCACGACCACGTGATCCAACGTCTGTTCGCGGTGGGTATGTCGGTGCAGACGCTGCTGGCCGGGTCGACCGATCCCGCCGCCGCCACCGCGCGACTCGAACAGATCATGACCGACCTCGATCGCACGATCGCGCAGATCCGGACGTCGATCTTCGACCTGCAGACGGTGACCGCCGACGCCGACGGGTCTACCCTGCGGCGTCGAGTACTCGACATCGTCTCCGAACTGTCCGGACACGCGTCGATCTCACCGAGCGTCCAGTTCGACGGCCCCGTCGACACCGTGGTGCCCGACACGCTGGGACCCCACATCGACGCGGTGCTGCGTGAGGGGCTGAGCAACGCGTTGCGGCACGCGCAGGCCGAACACATCGCCGTCGCGGTCCGCGCCGACGACGTGCTGACGGTCGAGATCACCGACGACGGTGTCGGTATCGGCACCGACGTCACCTACCGCGGGCTGGAGAACCTCACCCGTCGCGCCGAGGACTGCGACGGGACGTTCAGCGTGATGACCCGCCCGCGCGGTAACCGCGACGAGGGCGGGACGACCCTCACCTGGTCGGTACCCCTGATCGGTTAGTCCTTGCCGTCGCGCAGTTTGGTCGCCATCACCGCGACCTGGGTGCGGCGCTGCATGTCCAGCTTGTCGAGGATACGGGACACGTAGTTCTTGATCGTCTTCTCCGCCAAGAACATCCGTCCGGCGATCTGCCGGTTGGTCAGACCCTCGCCGATGAGGTTGAACACCTCGCGCTCCTGGTGGGTGAGATCGGCGAGCGGGTCCTTCTCCTGCTGCTTGCCGTCGCGCAGCTTTGCCAGCAGGGCGGCGGTCGACCGGTCGTCGAGCAGCGAACCGCCCTGTCCGACGGTGCGGACCGCGGCCACCAGGTTGTGGCCGAGGATCTGCTTGAGCACGAAGCCCGACGCGCCGGCGAGGACCGCGGCGAGCAGGGCGTCGTCGTCGGCGTAGCTGGTCAGCATCAGGCACTTCACGTCCGGTTCGGCCGCACGGACGTCGCGGCAGAGTTCGACACCGTTGCCGTCGGGCAGCCGGACGTCGAGCACGGCCACGTCGGGCTTGGTCGCGAGGATGCCGACCAGCGCCTCACCGACGGATGCGGCCTCGCCGACGACCTCGATGTCGCCTGCGGTGCCGAGGAGGTCGCGGAGTCCGCGTCGGACGAGTTCGTGGTCGTCGACGAGGTAGACGCGAACCGGGGTGGGGGTCGAATCGTCAGCCATGGTCTGAACGTACCGGACCTTCTCAGCTGCGAGAACTCACAGCCGGCGTTGTGTCGGCGGAGAGGAGGGTCCCGGCCGGATTCGCGACGTCCGCCCCCATGGAAGCGGGACTTTCTCCCCACGAGCAGCACCCGTCCCGGCGCGCAGAGTGGTTGTCGACGGATTCTCGATCCGCCTGTCCCACCCGACCTTCGGACCAGGAGAGCACGTGACCACCCTCATCGGACCCCCCGAACTGACCAACAGCGGGATGACCGGATCGGACCTGCTGCGCGAACTGCTACCCGTGTGCGAGACCGAGGTGGAGCGTCACATGCGGATGACCAAGGACTGGCATCCGCACGACTACGTGCCGTGGGACTCCGGCCGCAACTTCGCGATGCTCGGCGGCATCGACTGGGACCCGGAACAGTCGCAGCTGTCGGAGACCGCCAAGGCCGCGATGATCACCAACCTGCTCACCGAGGACAACCTGCCGTCGTACCACCGGGTCATCGCCGAGAACTTCAGCCTCGACGACGCGTGGGGCTGGTGGGTCGGCCGTTGGACCGCCGAGGAGAACCGCCACTCGGTGGTCATGCGCGACTACCTCGTCGTCACCCGCGGCGTCGACCCGGTCGAACTCGAAGAGATCCGGATGGCCCACATGACGTCCGGCTTCAACCCGCTGCCCGAAGATGACGGACAGCGCGACCACAGCTTCGACATGCTCTATGCCGTCGCCTATGTCAGCTTCCAGGAGCTCGCCACCCGCGTCTCGCACCGCAACACCGGCAAGGCCTGTGGCGACCCCATCGCCGACCGTATGCTGCAGCGCGTGGCGGCCGACGAGAACCTGCACATGCTCTTCTACCGCAACATCGTCGCCGGCGCCCTCGACCTGGTTCCCGACCAGACGATGGCCGCAATCTACGCGATCGTCTCCAACTTCCAGATGCCCGGCGCCACCATGCCGAACTTCCGGCGCAACGCGGTGCTGATCGCCAAGGGCGGCATCTACGACCTGCCGCAGCACATGTCCGAGGTGGTCATGCCGGTGCTGCGCAAGTGGCGCATCTTCGAGCGCGAGGACTTCGGGCCGCTCGGTGAGCACTACCGCGAACAGCTCGCGGCCTTCCTCGATGAGATGAACGTCAAGGTCGAGAAGTTCGAGGCCTCGCGTGAGCGCGCCCTGCAGCGCGAGCGGGCACGGAGCCGGGCATGACGCTCACACAGCCGATGGAGGTGGACGAGCTCGCGTGCGGGTGCGAGTCCGGGTTCGCCACGGCGATCTCGATGGCCGAGGCGGCCGCCGACCGGAACCCGGCATGGTGGAACGAGATCCGGACGGGCGCCGACGACGCGCTCGACGCCGCCTACTGCAGTTCCAAGCTGCTCGGCGCGCTGCTGCAGTCGGCCGCGCACCGGCTCGGTGTGCCATCCGCCGACATCTGGGCCCACATCCGCCGGACCGGCGAACTGCCGCTGCAGATCACACCGGACGGGCAGCTGTAGATCACACCGGCGGGCGCCGGGGACGGGGCGACCGCCCGGTAGTGTTCCGTGCCATGTCTGGTCACTACCTCGTCGGCCTCGATCTCGCGGGCCGCAGGGTGGTCGTCGTCGGCGGCGGTTCCGTCGCACAGCGTCGGCTGCCGAACCTCATCGCGGCCGGAGCCGACGTGCACGTCATCGCCATCGACCCGACGCCGGCCGTCGAGTCGTTCCAGGGCATCACCGTGACCCGCCGCGCGTACGCCGACGGCGACCTCGAAGGCGCCTGGTACGCGATGGCCTGCACCGATGATCCGGCGGTCAATGCGGCGGTCGTCGCCGAGGCCGAACGCCGCCACACCTTCTGTGTGCGCGCCGACGACGCACAGTACGGAACCGCGGTCACCCCGGCGTCCGCCCGGCACCGCGACGTCCAGTTCGGTGTCCTCGCCGGTGGCGACCACAAGCTGTCGGCCGCGTTGCGTGCCGCGATCAGCCGTGCGTTGGCGGAGGGCTCGCTGTCCGTGGACGACGTCGAACCGCACGCCCCGGGTGTCGCGCTGGTCGGCGGCGGTCCCGGCGATCCCGACCTCATCACGGTGCGTGGCCAGCGCCTCCTCGCCGAGGCCGACGTCGTCGTCGCCGACCGTCTCGCGCCGGCCGAACTGCTCGAATCCCTCGGCCCACAGGTGGAGATCATCGACGCCGCGAAGGTTCCCTACGGCCGCGCGATGAAGCAGGAGGCCATCAACGACGTCCTCGTGGCGCGCGCCAAGGAGGGCAAATTCGTCGTCCGGCTCAAGGGCGGCGACCCCTATGTCTACGGTCGCGGCTTCGAGGAGCTGCAGGCCTGCGTCGCCGCCGGTGTACCGGTGACCGTGGTGCCCGGCATCAGCAGCTCGATCGCCGCACCCGCGTCGGCCGGCATCCCGGTGACCCACCGCGGCGTCACCCATGAGGTGGTCATCGCCTCCGGTCACGTCCCGCCCGGCCACCCCGACTCGCTGATCGACTGGTCGGCGATGGGCAAGCTGCGCGGCACGCTCGTGCTGATGATGGCCGTCGAACGGGTCGACGTCTTCGCCGACGCCCTGCTCGAGGGCGGCCGGCCCGCCGACACCCCGGTGGCCATGATCGAGAACGGATCGCTGCCGACGCAGCGCCTGCTGCGCACCGACCTCGCGCATGCCGCCGAGGTCGCCGAGGCCGAGGGGTTGCGCCCGCCGGCCATCGTCGTCATCGGCCAGGTGGCCGCTTTCACCGAAGGCGCCTGAACCGGGCAGTTCGGGACATCGAACCAACAGGGATTGGCACATCGGCGCGCTCGGCCGGTACCGTCGTGCCTTATGTCGAATCCCGGATCAGTGCACGCTGGAACTGTGGACACCGCCCAGTTCCGTCCGGTCTTCGGACTGCCGATCCTGGTGCTGTCCGGAATGCAGCTGCTCATGGTGCTCGATGGCACCGTCGCGGCGCTGGCCCTCCCACGGATCCGCGACGCCCTCAGCCTCTCCGAGTCGAGCGCCAACTGGGTCATCTCCAGCTACGTCCTGGCCTTCGGTGGCCTGATGCTGCTCGGCGGCCGCCTCGGTGACACCTTCGGCCGCAAGCGGATGTTCATCGTCGGCGTCGTGGCCTTCACCCTGACCTCACTTCTGTGCGGTCTCGCGTGGAACGAGGCCAGCCTGATCGTCGGCCGCGCACTGCAGGGGGCGTCGGCCGCCATCGCCGCCCCGACCGCGATGGCCCTGGTCGCGACCACCTTCGCGCCGGGCAAACCCCGCAGCCAGGCCTTCGCCGTCTATGCGGCGATGACCGGCGTCGGTTCGGTCGCCGGCCTGATAGTGGGCGGCGTGCTGACCGAGGTGTCGTGGCGACTCGTGTTCCTCATCAACGTGCCGATCGGCCTGGTCGTCGTGATCGGCGCGATCATCGCGCTGCGCGAATCGCAGGGCGAGCGTCTGCCGCTCGACGTTCCCGGCGCGGTGCTCGGCACCCTCGGCTGCACCTTGCTGGTCCTCGGCGTCAACGAGGGTCCCAACGGCTGGGGTTCGCCCGTCGTGATCGGCTCGTTCGTGCTCGGCGTGCTGGCGCTGATCGCCTTCGTGGTGGTCGAGCGACGCGCCGCCAACCCGATCCTGCCGTTCTCGCTGTTCGACAACACCTCACGCGTCGCGGCACTCGGGGCGATCCTGTTCGCCAGCATGATCATGATGTGCATGGCGGTGTTCATCTCGCTGTATCTGCAGGGGATTCTGAAGTACTCGCCGATCCAGAGTGGTCTGGCCGTCGTGCCCTTCGCCTTCGGCCTCGGCATCGCCGCGGCGATCGCGTCGAAGCTCTCGCTGATGACCCAGCCGCGCTGGCTGGTCCTGGTCGGCGGCGCGGTGATCCTCGCCGGCTGCTTCTACGCCTCGTCGATCGCCACCGATGCCCCCGACTACTTCCCGAGCATCTTCCTGCCGGTCATCGTGATCGGCTTCGGCGTGGGCCTCGCCGTCATCCCGCTCACCCTGTCGGTGGTCGCCGGCGTCGGACCGAACGAGATCGGTCCGCTGACCGCCCTCGCGCAGGTCGCGCAGAACCTCGGCGGAGCGGTCGGCCTCGTCGTGGTGGGGGCGATGGTGACGTCGCGGGCACTGTCCAAGGGCGGCACCACCGAGCCCGTCGAGACCATGAACCCGACTCAGCTGGCCGCTCAGGCCGAGGGCTACGGCCTCGCCTTCGCGGCGTGTGCCGGCATCGCGGTCATCGCCGCGATCGTCGTCCTGTTCATGCGGTTCACCCCGGAACAGGTCGCCGAGGGCCAGGCCGCCCAGGAAGCAGCCGACGCGGGCGTCGAATAGTCAGTCCGTCAGCACCACGATCTGGTCGGGTGCGGGGATCTCGACGCGCTGACCGGCGTCGGACAGGACCGCGGCAAGGCCGTTGATGTCGCGCACGTTGCGTCGTGTGCGGACCAGTTCGCGCGCCATCAGGCCCTTGTAGTGCTTGTTGAAGTGGCTCACGACCTTGCGTGATCCATCGGGCTGTTCGGTCATCACCGTCGCGGTGACCGCACCCTTGACGGGCCCGAGCTGCTGGTAGACGCCGGAACGCAGATCCACCACGAAGTCGTCGACGGCGTCGAGCGTGGGGGACAGCTCCGGCTTCCAGATCGACGCCAGCGTCGGCATGCCGGGGAGCTTGGATCCACCCGACAGCCGGTAGGCGGGAATCGGGTCGGCAGCGCGCACCACACCGAACAGTGCCGAGCCGATGGCCAGTCGTTCGGCTGCCTTGGTCTTGCCGGCCTTGGTCAGCGCGGCGTGGTCGAGGGCGTCGTAGAGCACGCCGGTGTAGCGCTCGATCGCCGGGCGGGTGGGGGAGAGCCACAGGTCGGCGTTGCGGTCCACCTCGGAGAGCTGGGTGGCGCCGAGGCCGAGCGCCGTGCGGCTCGCGTCGAGGTCGCCGGCGAGGTCGACGATGGCCTCACCGATCCGTTTGCGGACGGGGTTCAGCTCGGAAAACGACAGGGTGTCCAGATCGAGGGGAGCCCCGCGCCCACCGTCGGATTTGGTCTCGGAGGGAGGGAGGATGACGAGCACCGGAACACCATAACTAAGCTGGTTTGTCGTGATCACACGCATGTCGACCCTGTTCCTGCGGACCCTGCGCGACGACCCGGCCGATGCCGAGGTGCCCAGCCACAAGCTGCTGGTGAGAGCGGGCTACGTCCGCCGCGTCGCGCCCGGCGTCTACTCCTGGCTCCCCCTGGGTCTGCGCGTGCTCAAGGCCATCGAGAACGTCGTGCGCGAGGAGATGAACGCGATCGGCGGTCAGGAGATCCTGCTGCCGGCGCTCCTGCCGCGCGAACCCTACGAGGCCACCAACCGATGGACCGAGTACGGCGACGCGCTGTTCCGTCTCAAGGACCGCAAGGGCGCCGACATGCTCCTCGGACCCACGCACGAGGAACTCTTCGCGACGCTGGTCAAGGGCGAGTACTCGTCCTACAAGGACATGCCGGTCATCCTGTACCAGATCCAGACCAAGTACCGCGACGAGGAGCGTCCGCGCGCGGGCATCCTCCGCGGTCGCGAGTTCGTGATGAAGGACGCCTACTCCTTCGACCTCGACGACGCCGGCCTCAAGAAGGCCTACAACGCCCATCGCGAGGCGTACCAGAAGATCTTCGAACGCCTGCAGATCAAGTACGTCATCGTCTCCGCCACCTCCGGCGCGATGGGCGGCAGTGCCTCCGAGGAGTTCCTGGCCGAGTCCGAGGTCGGCGAGGACACCTTCGTGCGATGCCTGGAGTCGGGGTACGCGGCGAATGTGGAGGCGGTCGTCACGCATGCGCCCGCCCCGAAGCCGATCGACGGTCTGCCCGAGGCAGTCGTCCACGACACCCCGGACACCTCGACCATCGACACGCTCGTGGCGTGGGCCAACGAGACCCTCGACGGTGAGTACACCGGTGCCGACACACTGAAGAACGTGATGGTGAAACTGCATGCGCCGGGCAAGGATCCGGAGATCATCGGTGTCGGCGTCCCCGGCGACCGCGAGGTCGATCTCAAGCGTCTCGAGGCATCCGTGTCGCCGGCCGAGGTCGAGCTGCTCACCGAGGCCGACTTCACCGCCAACCCGTTCCTCGTCAAGGGTTACATCGGTCCGAAGGCGTTGCAGGCCAACGGTATCCGCTACCTCGTCGACCCGCGCGTGGTCGACGGGACGTCGTGGATGACCGGTGCCGACGAGCCCGGACGCCACTACGTCGGTCTCGTCGCCGGCCGCGACTTCACGCCCGACGGCACGGTCGAGGCCGCCGAGGTCCGCGACGGCGACCCGTCGCCGGACGGCGCCGGGGTGCTGGTGAGCGCCAAGGGCATCGAGATCGGGCACATCTTCCAGCTCGGCCAGAAGTACACCGACGCCTTCGAGGTCGACGTGCTCGGCGAGAACGGCAAGCCGGTCCGGCTGACCCAGGGTTCCTACGGTGTCGGTGTGTCGCGCCTGGTGGCGGTCATCGCCGAACAGTCGCACGACGACAAGGGTCTGCGCTGGCCGAAGACCGTGGCGCCGTTCGCCGTTCACCTCGTCATCGCCAACAAGGACGAGGCCGCGATCGCCGGTGCCGAGCAGCTCGCCGCGGACCTCGACGCCGCCGGGCTCGAGGTGCTCCTCGACGACCGCAAGGCCTCGCCCGGTGTGAAGTTCAAGGATGCCGAGCTCCTCGGCATGCCGACGGTCGTGGTGGTCGGACGCGGCTATGCCAACGGCACCATCGAGATCCGCGACCGGTTCACCGGTGAGGCCGCGGAGGTGGCCGTCGACGGTGCGGTGGACGCGGTCGTCGCGGCGGCACGCGCCTAGCCTGAGACGGGAGACCCCGGGAACGCCACCGTGACCGGGGTTTCCTGCAGCAGCGCTCGCCACGTGGCGGCGCGGACCGCACAGTCCGACAGGCCGTCGACCCCGATCCGGCGGCCGGCTTCGTCGTCGGCCTGTTCGAGCAGGGCCCGGTATGCGGTCGTGCAGTCGATCTCGGCCGCGAGTGCCGCCCGAGCGGCGGTCTCGGGGTCGGTGACCTGCACCGGCAGCGTGTAACCGGCTGCGGCCAGCGGCGATGTGCCGCCGGCGGCGGTGATGGCCCGGTCGATCTCGTCCCGGCGGGCGCGGTGCTCGGCGGCGTAGTCGCCGACCATGCGACGGCGCGCGGCCGTGACGAACGCGGTGATCACCCCGTAGGTGAAGATCGCGGCGTTCTCGGCGTCCGCGGCGACGACGAGCGGGTCGCCGGTGTCGGCCACCGGGGAGGGGACGGGGCTGGTCATGCCAGTTGCACCTCTCGCATCGAGGTCACGGCGGCCGCGACCGATCCGGCCAGACCGGCCGGGTATCCGGGCAGGGAGATCGCCACATCGCGCGCTTCACCCGAGGACTGCTCGAGTCCGGCGCGCAGGCCCACCAGGGTCGGCGGTTCGGCCGGAGTGGGTGTCGTCGAGGGGCCCGGCTCGTCGACGGTGGTCGCGACGTCCTGGTCCAGGCGGATGATCTCCTCACGCAGCGCCCGTGCGTGCTCGGCGCGCTGATCTGCGACGACCGCGAGGGCTGCGGCATATCTGGGCTCGGCGCCGGCGAGCGATCGAGCGCTCTTCTCGTCGGCGAGGGCGCTGCGCACGAGGGGTACCAACCGCTCGGCGGTGATGGTTTCCTCCGACGGTCCCGTGCTGCAGCCCGACACGCCGACGGCTCCCAGGCCGGCCACCGCGACCCCTGCCACGAGTCCTCCGCGCAACACGGTGCGCCGATCCAATGTGGTCACGCGACACATGATGCCAGCCGCGAAACGAAGGTGGTCGGGGCATGCCCGGCGATCCACTAGGATGTGTCGAAGCAACTTCGTGCGAGACCTGGCACGGCCCGACAACTGAAGACGAGGGGAGTGGCATGCCGATCAGCCCGCCGCAGGTGAGTGAACTCGTCGAAAAGCTTGTCGTAGAGCAAGGTTTCGACCTCGAAGACGTCATCGTCAACCGACGCGACGGCCAGGACGAACTGACGATCGTCGTCGACCGCGACGGCGGTGGCGATCTCGACGTCCTCGCCGACCTGTCCAACCGGATCTCCGAGCTCCTCGACGCGGTTCCCGAACTCACCGACGAGGATGCCTACGTCCTCGAGGTGACCTCGCCCGGCGTCGACCGTCCCCTGACCCTTCCGCGGCACTGGCGTCGCAACACCGGACGCCGCGTCGCCGTCGACGTGGCCCCGCTCGAGGGGAGCGAGGAGCGGTCTCTCACCGGTCGCATCGGCAAGCTCGACGAGACGAACGTCGAGATCGTGATGAACCTCCGCGGACGGATCGCGGTGGAGACCATCCCGCTCGAGGCCGTGACGAGAGCCGTCGTGCAGGTCGACTTCTCGCAGCCGAGCGTCGCCGAACTCGAACTCTGCGGACTCGACGCCGAGGAGATCGAGCGTCGGCGGGCGCGGGACCGCACGCAACTGAACGACTGAAGACCGAAGAACCGAACAAGTGACAAGTGAAGAGCGGCGACAAGTGAATAGGAGCCAGACCCCATGAACATCGACATCGGCGCACTGCGCATGATCGAGGCCGACAAGGGCATCTCGATCGAGACGGTCATCACCGCCATCGAGACCGCCCTGCTGACCGCCTACCGTCACACCGACGGCTTCGCGCCGCATGCGCGTGTCGACATCAATCGCAAGTCCGGTGCCGTCCGCGTGATGGCACAGGAACTCGACCAGAACGGCGACGTCGTCCACGAGTGGGATGACACCCCCGAGGGCTTCGGCCGGATCGCGGCCACCACGGCGCGTCAGGTCATCCTGCAGCGCCTCCGCGACGCCGAGAACGAGAAGAACTTCGGCGACCTCGTGGCCCATGAGGGCGAGATCGTCGGCGGCGTGGTCCAGCAGGACTCCCGCGCCAACGCCCGAGGCATGGTCGTGGTGCAGATCGGCAGCGACGCCAACAGCACCGAGGGCGTCATCCCGCCCGCCGAGCAGGTGCCCGGCGAGGTCTACACCCACGGCGACCGCATCAAGTGCTATGTCGTCGGCGTCAGCCGCGGCCCCCGCGGACCGCAGATCACGCTGTCGCGCACCCACCCGAACCTGGTCCGCAAGCTGTTCTCGCTGGAGGTGCCCGAGATCGAGGACGGTTCGGTCGAGATCGTCGCGGTCGCCCGCGAGGCCGGTCACCGCTCCAAGATCGCCGTGCACACCGGTGTCGCCGGGCTCAACGCCAAGGGCGCCTGCATCGGCCCGATGGGCCAGCGCGTGCGCAACGTGATGAGCGAACTTGCCGGCGAGAAGATCGACATCATCGACTTCGACTCCGATCCCGGTGTGTTCGTCGGGAATGCGCTGTCTCCGGCGAAGGTTGTATCGGTCACCGTGGTCGACGAGGCCGCGAAGGCGGCCCGGGTCGTCGTGCCGGACTATCAGCTCTCCCTCGCCATCGGCAAGGAAGGACAGAACGCCCGTCTCGCCGCCCGGCTGACCGGTTGGCGGATCGACATCCGCTCCGACGCCGCCCCCGCGGCCGAGGAGGGAGCCGAGTGACACGGGTGACAGCCGATTGTTCGCAACCCGCCCGGTCGCGCTAGACTGATCGATGGTTCAGCGATCCGCCCCCCGCACGTCAACCAATCACAGGCCGGTACGGATGTGTGTCGGTTGCCGGCAACGGGCACAGGCCGCCGAGTTGGTTCGTGTCGTCGCGCAACAGCGCGAGGACGCCACCGTGCTCGTGGCCGATCCCGCGAAGACCATGCCGGGACGTGGCGCTTGGTTGCATGCGAGGGCGGAGTGCATCTCCGTCGCGACGCGACGCAGGGCCTTCGCCGCGGCACTCCGGACTCCCGGTCTGACCGCGGACCCGGACGATCTCGCCGAACAGCTCGGCGTGATCACCCACTAAAGATGGCTCCTCGGAGCCGGAACAGGTTGCAGAAGACATGAGCACACCGTGAAGTCCCCACGATGAGCATGTACCGGACATAAATCGAGGCCGTAGCGGGTTAGCCGCTTGGCCTCCAGCAAAGGAGAGCAGTGGCAGGCAAAGCCCGCGTGCACGAACTGGCCAAAGAGCTCGGTGTTACGAGCAAGCAGGTGCTCGAGCGCCTGAAGGAACAGGGCGAGTTCGTCAAATCGGCGTCGTCGACGGTAGAGGCCCCAGTGGCCCGTCGACTGCGTGAATCATTCCCCGGCACGGACGGGGGAGCCAAGGACGGCGGTTCGTCGTCGGCACCCAGTCCTCGTCAGTCGGCCAAGCCCGGACCCAAGCCGTCCGGTGCGCCGAAGCCCGGTGCCGCCCCGGCAGCGCCGGCCGAGCGTCCCGCCCCGGGACCCCAGACCAGCGCGCCCCAGTCGGGCGCACCCAAGCCGGGCGGCCCGAAGCCGGGTCCCGCCCCGGTCGAGACACCCGCACCGGCGGCGGCCGAGCGTCCGAGCACGGCCCCGACCCCCGGTGCACCCAAGCCCGCGGCACCGGCACCTGAGGCGCCGGCGCCTGCGGCAGCTCAGGCGCCCGCCGCCTCGGCAGCACCCACGCCGCCGACCAAGGCGCCGGGTCCTCGTCCCGGCCCCAAGCCCGGCCCGCGTGCTCCGCGTGTCGGCAACAACCCGTACTCGTCGGCCCCGGCTCCCGCGCCGCGCCCGGCGGCTCGTCCCGGCCCCGGCCAGGGCGGTCCGCGTCCCGGTGGCGGCCGTCCCGGACCTGCCGGTCAGGGTGGCCCCCGCCCCGGTGGCGGTCGGCCCGCTCCCGGTCAGGGCGGTCCGCGTCCCAACCCGGGCAACATGCCCCCTCGTCCCAGCCCCGGCGCGATGCCCTCGCGTGCGGCACGTCCTGACGCCCGACCGGGTGGTCGCGGCGGCGGTGCCGGTGGTGGCCGTGGCGGAGGCGGCGGCGGTTACCGCGGCGGACCCGGCGGTGGCGGCGGCGCTCCCGGCGCACCCGCCGGTGGTGGCTTCCGCGGTCGTCCCGGTGGCGGCGGCGGTCGTGGCCGCGGCGGTGCAGCCGGTGCGTTCGGTCGTCCCGGTGGCGCTCCCCGCAAGGGTCGCAAGTCGAAGCGGGCAAAACGCGCCGAGTACGAGAGCATGCAAGCTCCGTCCGTCGGTGGCGTCCGTCTGCCGCGCGGCAACGGCGAGACAATCCGTCTCGCCCGTGGTGCCTCGCTGTCCGACTTCGCCGACAAGATCGACGCCAACCCGGCATCGCTGGTCCAGGCGCTGTTCAACCTCGGCGAGATGGTGACGGCGACCGAGTCGGTCAACGACGAGACGCTCGAGCTGCTCGGCTCGGAGATGAACTACCGTGTCCAGGTCGTCAGCCCGGAGGACGAGGACCGCGAGCTGCTCGACAGCTTCGACCTCACCTACGGCGAGGACGAGGGCGGCGAGGACGACCTCGCACAGCGTCCGCCGGTGGTCACCGTCATGGGCCACGTCGATCACGGTAAGACCCGATTGCTCGACACGATCCGTAAGGCCAACGTCCGCGAGGGCGAGGCCGGCGGCATCACGCAGCACATCGGTGCCTACCAGGTGAACACCCACCTCAACGGTGAGGATCGCCTGATCACCTTCATCGACACCCCGGGTCACGAGGCGTTCACCGCCATGCGTGCCCGCGGTGCGAAGGCCACCGACATCGCGATCCTCGTGGTCGCGGCCGACGACGGTGTCATGCCGCAGACGGTGGAGGCGGTCAACCACGCCCAGGCGGCAGATGTGCCGATCGTGGTCGCGGTGAACAAGATCGACAAGGAAGGCGCCGATCCGCAGAAGATCCGCGGACAGCTGACCGAATACGGTCTGGTGCCCGAGGAGTACGGCGGCGACGCCATGTTCGTCGACATCTCGGCCAAGCAGGGCGAGAACATCGACGCACTGCTCGAAGCCGTGCTGCTCACCGCGGACGCATCGCTCGACCTGCGTGCCAACCCGGACATGGACGCCCAGGGTGTCGCCATCGAGGCGCACCTCGACCGCGGCCGTGGCCCGGTGGCGACCGTGCTGGTACAGCGCGGCACGCTCCGCGTCGGCGACTCGATCGTCGCCGGTGACGCCTACGGTCGTGTCCGTCGCATGGTCGACGAGCACGGCGAGGACGTCCCCGAGGCGCTGCCGTCGCGACCGGTCCAGGTCATCGGTTTCACCTCGGTCCCCGGCGCAGGCGACAACCTGCTCGTGGTCGAGGAGGACCGCATCGCCCGGCAGATCGCCGACCGCCGCAATGCGCGCAAGCGCAACGCGCTGGCCGCGCGCAGCCGCAAGCGGATCAGCCTGGAAGACCTGGATTCGGCTCTCAAGGAGACCAGCCAGCTCAACCTCATCCTCAAGGGTGACAACTCGGGCACGGTCGAAGCCCTCGAAGAGGCCCTGCTGGGCATCGAGATGGGCGACGAGGTGTCGCTGCGCATCATCGACCGCGGTGTCGGTGGCGTCACCGAGACCAACGTCAACCTGGCGGCGGCCTCGGATGCGATCATCATCGGCTTCAACGTCCGTGCGGAGGGCAAGGCCACCGAGCTGGCCAACCGCGAGGGCGTCGACATCCGGTACTACTCGGTGATCTACCAGGCCATCGACGAGATCGAGAGCGCGCTCAAGGGCATGCTCAAGCCGATCTACGAAGAGGTGGAGCTCGGCCGCGCCGAGATCCGCGCCATCTTCAAGTCGTCGAAGATCGGCAACATCGCCGGTTGCCTCGTCCAGTCGGGCATCATGCGCCGCAACGCCAAGGCGCGCCTGCTGCGTGACAACGTCGTGGTCGCCGAGAACCTCACCGTGTCGTCGCTCAAGCGCGAGAAGGACGATGCCACCGAGGTTCGCGAAGGCTACGAATGTGGTCTCACGCTGACCTACTCGGACATCAAGGTGGACGACGTGATCGAGACCTACGAGCTGCGGGAGAAGCCGCGCGACTGATGCGCGTCAGCTTCTGAGCTCTCTCGACCCACGTCCGTGCGCGTCGGCCCGACACCGGGCCGGCGCGCACGGCACCGCTCACGGAAGGACTCCCGATGGCTGATCCAGCACGGGCACAACGTCTGGCCAAGCGGATCTCGACGATCGTCGCGTCGGCGATCGCCACCGAGATCAAGGACCCGCGCCTGGCCTACGTGACGGTCACCGACACCCGCGTGACCAACGATCTGCACGACGCGACCGTCTACTACACGGTGATGGGCGAATCCATCGACGCCGACCCCGACTACGAGGCGGCGGCCGCGGGACTGGCCAAGGCGACCGGCGTGCTCCGGTCCAAGGTCGGCGCCGGCACCGGCGTCCGCTTCACCCCGACCCTGCGCTTCATGCTCGACACGGTCCCAGACGCGGCCCGTCAGATGGAGGAGCTCGTCGCGCGCGCCCGCGCCAACGACGAGCTCGTCGCGCGGCGGGCGGCCGAGGCATCACCGGCCGGTGACGCCGATCCCTACCGCTCGGCAGACGACGCCGGCGACGACGAGTGAACGCTTCGGCGAGTGCGGCGATCGCCGCAGAGCTGGCGTCCGCGTCGGCGGTGACCATCTGCTGTCACATCCGACCGGATGCGGACACCATCGGCAGCGGTCTCGCACTGGGACTGGCCCTCGACCGGCGCGGCGTCGACGTCGAGGTGTCCTATCCCGGTTCCGAGCAGCTGCCGGCCTCCCTCGGCGGGTTGCCCGGCAGCAAACTCCTGTGTTCCCCGAACCAGGTGGTCGGGCACCCACTGGTGGTGTCGGTCGACGCCGCGAACCTCGAGCGCCTCGACTCGCTGGGCGAGGTCTTCACTGCGGCCGACACGTCGATCACCATCGACCATCATGCGTCGAATCCCGGTTTCGGTGACCTCGACCTGATCGATCCCGCTGCCGACTGCACGTCGGTCCTGGTGCTCGACGTACTCGACGAGCTCGGGGTCGAACTCGACGCCGACATCGCCACCTGCATCTACGCCGGGCTGACCACCGACACCGGTTCCTTCCGCTGGGCCCGGCCGCAGTCCTTCCGGATCGCGGCGCGCCTGCTGGAGACCGGCGTCGACGCACGCCGGTGGAGCCGCATCCTCTTCGACTCCCACCCGTTCGAGTGGTTCGCCATGATGTCCGGCGTCCTCGCCTCGGCGAAGCTGGTCCCGTCGGCGTGCAACGGCGAGGGACTCGTCTACGCGATCGTCGACCAGAAGGCCCTCGCCGGCATGAGCTGGGAGGAGTCCGAGAGCGTCGTCGACACCATCCGGACCGCCCGCGACGCCGAGGTGGCGGCGGTGTTCAAGGAGAGCGAACCGCAGGTGTGGACGGTGTCGCTGCGGTCCAAGGAGGTCGTCGACCTCGTCCCGATCGCCCGCGCCCATGGAGGCGGCGGGCATCGTCAGGCCTCCGGCTACAGCGACACCGGCACCGCCGACGAGGTGGTCGCGAGGTTGCTGGAGTCGCTCTGAGCGACACCCGCGACGAGGCCGCGACATCTGACGAGACAGGTGTCGCCCGTATCGCGACGCTGACCGTCTCGGCGCTCGCGGTCCTCATCGCTCCACCCCTCTACCTGCTCCTCGACCTCGCGGTCGTCGGCCGCCTCGGTGGCGAGCAGCTCGCCGCGCTCGGTGTCGGCACGCTGGTGCTCTCGATCGTCAGCACCCAGCTCACCTTCCTGTCGTACGGCACGACGGCCCGCTCGGCGCGCAGGTTCGGTGCGGGTGACCGTGCCGGCGCGGTGCGCGAGGGCGTGCAGGCCAGCTGGATCGCGGTCGCCGTCGGCGTGGTGATCGTGGCGGTCTCCTATCCGCTCGCGCCGATGGTCATGCGGCTCCTCGTCGGGGCGTCGTCGCCGGAGTCGGCCGCGGTGGCCGCCGATGCCGCGCACTGGATGCGCATCGCGATGTTCGGGGTGCCGCTGATCCTGCTGTCGATGGCCGGCAACGGCTGGATGCGCGGTGTGCAGGAGACGCGCCGGCCCGTGGTCTACGTGGTGATCGGGCTGTCCCTCGCGGCCGTTCTCGTGGTCGGCCTCGTGCACGGCATCGGGCCGTTTCCGCGGCTCGGCCTCCCGGGCAGCGCCGTCGCGAACGTGATCGGCCAAGGCGTCACGGGCGTGCTGTTCGCGGTGCGGGTGATCCGCGAGGCGGGCTCGTCACCGGAATCGAAGGGGTTCCGCCCCGACCGGACGATCATCGTCGCGCAGCTGGCGATGGCACGCGATCTCATCGTGCGCAGCCTGTCGTTCCAGATCTGCTTCGTCTCGGCCGCCGCGGTGGCCGCCCGATTCGGCGTCGCGCAGGTCGCGGCGCATCAGCTCGTACTGCAGCTCTGGGAGTTCATGGCGCTGTTCCTCGACTCGGTGGCGATCGCCGCGCAGGCGCTCGTCGGCGCCGCGCTCGGGGGCGGCCGCCTCAAGGTCGCCGACACCGTGGCGCGCCGCGTGACCGGGGTGTCGGTGGTCGCCGCGACCGCGATGGCCGCGGTCTTCGCGGCCGGCGCGACGCTCATCCCGCGCGTCTTCACCTCCGACGACGCCGTGCTCGACGCCATCGGTGTGCCGTGGTGGTTCTTCGTCGGCATGCTGCCGATCGCCGGCGTGGTCTTCGCCCTCGACGGCGTGCTGCTCGGCAGCGGCGATGCCGCCTTCCTCCGCACTGCGACCCTGACCGGCGCGCTCGTCGGGTTCCTGCCGCTGATCTGGCTGTCGCTGATCTTCGACTGGGGACTGGCCGGGGTGTGGTCGGGCCTGGTGGTCTTCATGGTCGTCCGCCTCGCGACCGTCGTGTGGCGCATCCGCTCCGGCCGCTGGCGGCAGACGGGAGCCGTACCCGCCTGACCCTCAGCGCTCGTCCCGGTTGTCGCCGGGGGTTCCGTCGCCGCGGGGCCGTCGGATCTGCGTCGTCCGGAAGCTCGGGTCGTCGGGTCGCCGTTGCGGCTGGGCGAGCGGGGGCGGCGGTGGCCGGTACCGCTCGGTCTCCCGCAGATCCGTCTGGCCGGCCTGCGTCCGGTAGAGCTGGGTGGTCCGGAAGCTCTCCACGTTCGGCGTGGTCGACGGCGTGCTCGTCGCGGGCGATCGGCGGGTGGCGAGGCCGATCGCGTCGCACGCCCACAGGACGAGGACGGCCGCGACGCCGAACATGGTCTCGAACGCGATCACGCCGATCCAGTAATGCAGGGGCAGGGCGACCTCGGTGGCCGTGAGGTCGACGCCGAAATCCGGTTGGTGATAGTAGGTGGCCCAGGTCCCCAGGGCGACCAGCCCGGCGGACGGGAGCAGACCCACCCAGGTCATGGCCGTCTGTCGCCGGGCGATCGACCACACGAGGATCAGGCCGGTGAGCAGCATCGCGGTCGCGGCCATCGAGGCGAGCCGGAACACCTCCGACGACCAGTCCTGGGTGACCGAGAGATCGAGGTAGAACGGGAGCAGCGCGAGTCGCTCCAACCCGACGAACAGCAACCCGAGCAGTACTGCAACGGTGACCCGCCATCCCGACCGCGCCCACGCCGCGGTGATCACCACGAAGATCACCAGGACGCCCGCGCTCAGGCCGTACTGCGTCCACCGCTCGGTGGTGTCGCCGACGGCGAATGCCGTCACCTGCGCGACGAGGTAGGCGAGCAGGATCAGGGAGCTCACGACGACCTGGACCCACCAGGGTCCGCGACTGCCCGGGAGGCGTGATCCGCTCGGGGCGACGGGTGCGCCGTACACCGCTCGATCGTCCCACGCCGACCCGCCCCGGGCACGGTGGAATCACGACCTCTGGCACGATGGATCCTCGTGGCAACTTTGTGGGCGATCAGCGATCTGCACGTCGCCCATCGGGGCAACGAGCACATCATCGACGAGATCCGGCCGACGTCGTCGGCGGACTGGCTCATCGTGGCCGGTGACGTCGCCGAACGCACCGACGACATCGTCGACACCCTGCGCCGCCTCCGGACCCGTTTCCACACGGTTATCTGGGTCCCGGGCAACCACGAGTTGTACACCACGGCCAAGGACCCGCTGCAGGTGTTCGGTGTGGCACGCTACGACTATCTCGTGCAGGCGTGCCGCGACATCGGCGTGGTGACCCCCGAGGACATCTACCCGCTGTTCGACCCGGGCGACGGCAGCGATCCGGTCCGCGTCGTCCCGATGTTCCTGCTGTACGACTACACCTTCCGGCCGGAGGGCACCGCCAATAAACTCACCGCGCTGGCGCTCGCGCGCGAGCGCAACGTGGTGGCCACGGATGAGTTCCTGCTCTCGCCCGAGCCGTTCCCGACCCGCGACGCCTGGGGTCGTGCGCGGATCGAGATCACGCGTCGCCGGCTGCAGGCCCTCGACCCGTCGGAGAAGACGGTCCTGATCAACCACTGGCCGTTGCGCCGCGAACCGTGTGATGCGCTCATCTACCCGGAGTTCGCGCTGTGGTGCGGCAGTGAGCTGACCGCGCACTGGCACACCGAGTTCAATGCGTCGTGTTGCGTGTACGGGCACCTGCACATCCCGCGCACCACCTGGTACGACGGCATCCGGTTCGAGGAGGTGTCGGTCGGCTATCCCCGCGAGTGGAAGCGGCGCGGCCTGCCGAACCCGTTGATGCGCAACATCGTGCCGGGTGACGGCCTCGGCGAGTCCGACCTCCCCGAGCACGGGGTGCGGTTCGACCTGCCGCCCGACTACGCCGAGCGTGCCGCGGAATTCCGGGCACGGGTGGAGCAGAGGCAGGCAGAGCGCCGGACGCGACAGGCGGAACGGCAAGAACGAAAGGGCGAGCAGTGATCGAACAACTCCTCCCATCCGGGGTCGCCTCGGCGGAGGCGTTCGACGATCCGCCCGGACTGATCGCGATGCCCGCCGAGCAGGCGCTCATCGGCAAGGCCGTGGAGAAGCGTCGCCGCGAGTTCACCACCGTCCGGCACTGTGCCCGGCAGGCGCTGGGTCAGCTGGGTTACGACCCGGTGCCGATCCTCAAGGGCGACAAGGGCGCCCCCATCTGGCCCGCGGGCATCGTCGGCAGCCTGACCCACTGCGACGGATACCGCGCCGCGATCGTCGCCCACGCGATGGGGGTTCGATCCCTCGGCATGGACGCCGAACCGCACGACGCGCTGCCCGACGGCGTCCTCGAGCACACCAGCCTGCCCGCCGAGCGAGAGGTCCTCGCGACCCGGCCGGCCGGACTGCACTGGGACCGCCTGCTGTTCTGCGCCAAGGAGGCCACCTACAAGGCCTGGTTCCCGATCACCAAGCGGTGGCTGGGATTCGAGGACGCCCTCATCACCTTCGAACAGACCGTGGATACGTCCGGGACGTTCGTCTCGCGCATCCTGATCGACCCGGCCGCCTCCGACGGCGGTGCTCCGGTGATCGAGTTCCACGGCCGCTGGCTCGTCGAACGGGGCATCATCACCACGACGATCGCGATGGTCTGACATGGCCGACGCAACCATCGAGAAGGCCGGCCTGCTCATCGTCGACAAGCAGGCCGGGATCACCAGCCACGACGTCGTGTCGCGGTGCCGCAAGATCTTCGACACCCGCCGGGTCGGCCACGCCGGCACCCTGGACCCGATGGCCACCGGCGTTCTCGTCGTCGGGATCGAGAGGGCGACAAAGCTTCTCGGCCTGCTATCGTTGACCACCAAGTCCTACACGGCGACCATCCGGCTGGGCGCCTCGACCACCACCGACGACCGCGAGGGGGAGATCCTCACCACCGCGGACGCCTCCGGTGTGACCGACGACGAGATCGCCTCGGGCGTCGCCGATCTCACCGGCGACATCCAGCAGGTCCCGGCGAAGGTGTCGGCGATCAAGGTCGACGGCCGGCGAGCGCACGCCCTGGTCCGCACCGGCGCCGACTTCGACCTCGAAGCCCGCCCGGTCACCGTGTCACGATTCGACGTGCTCGCCATACGGCGCGACGGCGACACCGACAACGGCACCCCGGGCGTGGTGGATCTCGATGTCGCGGTGGACTGTTCGTCGGGTACCTACATCCGGTCCCTGGCCCGTGACCTCGGCGCCGCACTGGGGGTCGGGGGACACCTCACCGCACTCCGACGCACCGCGGTCGGGCCCTTCACCCTTGAACACGCCCGCACGCTCGACGAGGTCCGCGAGGACGGCCGCGTCAGCCTCGACATCGACGAGGCCGTGAAGCTGTCCTTCCCGCGCCGCGACATCAGCGACGACGAGGCCGAATCCATCAGCCAGGGACGGTGGCTCGAGCCGATCGGCATGAAGGGCGTCTACGTGGTCGTCGACCCGCACGAGCAGGCCATCGCGCTGATCCAGGAGAAGGGCAAGCGGGCGAGTTCGGTGATGGTGGTACGACCCGCGACCCTGCGTTAGCGCGGGACGACGAAGATCGCGCGGGCGGCGATGTCGCCCAGGTCGATCGGCGCCGCGTCGTCGAGGGACACCGAGATGGTGCCGGCGAACGGCCGCTTCTCGGCGACGGTCACCACGCGGTCGAGGGCCACGCCCACCTCGTCGAAGTAGCGCAGCATCTCCGGATCGGTGTCGGAGATGCGTGCGATGCATCCCGACGCCCCGACCTCGAGGTCGGCGAGCAGGGCCGCGGCGGGAGTGGGGATCGAACCGTCGAGTGCGGGGATCGGGTCGCCGTGCGGATCCCGGTCGGGGAAGCCGAGTTTGGCGTCGAGCCGGGCCATCAGGCGGTCGGACACCGCGTGCTCGAGGATCTCGGCCTCGTCGTGCACCTCGTCCCAGCGGTAGCCGAGTTCACGGACGAGGAAGGTCTCGATGAGACGGTGGCGCCGCACCATGAGGATCGCGGCCTCGCGGCCGTGATCGGTGAGTGTCACCGCGCCGTAGGGCTCGTGGGAGACCAGACCCTGGTCGGCGAGCTTGCGGATGGCCTCCGACGCGGTGGACGGGGACACTCCGAGGGACTGGGCCAGCAGCTTGGTGGTGACCTTGACGTCCTCCCACTCCTGGCTGGTCCAGATGACCTTCAGATAGTCCTGGGTGACCTGTGACAGCTCGGTCACCGGACGGTCTGATCGCCATGGCATGGATCGAGCTTAGCGTCCCCTTGTCGCCTCGCCGACACCTCGTCGTCGGCATCGTGTCCGCTCGTAGGCGTGTGGCGGTGGTGGTTTGGAACTGGTGCTCCCCGTAGGCTGGTCGCGTGTTGCGATGGCGAGGTCTTGATGACATCCCCGCGGACTGGGGACGGTGCGTGGTCACCATCGGTGTCTTCGACGGTGTGCACCGTGGGCATGCCGAACTGATCCATGCCGCCACGAAGGCGGCGAAGGAACACGGGGTGCCCTCCGTGCTGATGACCTTCGACCCGCATCCGTCGGAGGTCGTGCGGCCGGGATCCCATCCGCCGCAACTGACCACGCTGACGCGACGGGCAGAACTGGCCGAGGAGCTCGGGATCGACGTCTTCTGCGTCATGCCGTTCACCCCGGAGCTCGCGGCCCGCTCGCCCAAGGACTTCGCCCACGACATCCTCGTGGAGACACTGCATGCCGCCGACGTGGTGGTGGGGGACAACTTCACCTTCGGACGCAAGGCCGCCGGCGATGTCGCGAAACTGACCGAGCTCGGCGCCAAGTTCGGCTTCGAGGTGCAGGCCATCTCGCTGTTCGGCGAACACGCGGTGACCTACTCGTCGACCTACATCCGGTCCTGCGTCGCCGCCGGCGACATGGACCGCGCCGCCGAGGCCCTGGGCCGCCCGCATCGGGTGGAGGGCGTCGTCGTCCGCGGTGACGGTCGCGGACGCGATCTCGGCTATCCGACCGCCAACGTCGCGCCGCCGATGTACGCCGCGATCCCGGCCGACGGCGTGTACGCGGCCTGGTTCACGATCCTCGGCGTCGGCCCGGCCGTCGGTGAGGTCGTCCCGGGGGAGCGCTATCAGGCCGCGGTGTCGGTGGGCACCAACCCGACCTTCTCCGGACGCACCCGCACGGTCGAGGCCTTCGTCCTCGACAAGAACGCCGACCTCTACGGCCAGCACGTCGCCGTCGATTTCGTCCACCGCATCCGCGGCATGGTCCAGTTCGACGGGATCGACGCCCTCATCGACGAGATGGGGAACGACGTCGCCAAGACCAGGGAGATCCTGGCGGCGGCCGAGACATCGTGAGCGCTCTCGGCAAGAGTCCCGCTCAGACGTCGGCGATCGCCGCGGCCCTCGCGTCGGTCGTGCTCGGCCTGGTGGTCGTGGCCGCGACGTTCATGCAATGGGTGGACCTCGCCGCGGTGGGACTCGCACCGCTCAACCCGAACGGTTTCGGCGTCCACGACGGGCGCTACGCGCAGACGCTCGGAACCCAGCTGACGCTCGGGTGGTTCACCGTCCCCCTCGGTCTGCTGATCATCGTCGGTGGTCTCGCCGCCCTCTACGGCCTCGTGCGGCGGGTGGGTGCACCCCACCCGGGTTTCGCCACGGTCGCCGGGGCAGGTGTCGGCGTCGTCGTCATGGCCGGGGCGGTACCCGTGCGGCCCCTCGGGCTGACGCTGCCGCTGGGGCAGATCGGGGCGACATCGGCGGCCGCCGACGTCGGTGAACCGACCGTCGGCTTGTTCCTGATGCTCGCCGCGGCCCTGACCTCCGTTGTTCTCGGACTGATCGGCGTCTCGCTGACCGGGCGAGGCGCCGAGCGTCAACCGGCCCGACGCCTGCTCGCCATCGCGATCGTCGTCGGTGCGGTCATCGGCGTGGTCGCCGTCGCCCTGGTGTGGTGGTGGCTCGGCCGTGACGCGGCCATCAGCATCCATGGACTCGGGCCGGTCCCGCACGGATTTGGGGCGGGCCCACTCCGGCAGGTAGCCTGATCAGTCGGTGTTGCTGCAGTCCGCAGTGGCGCACCGGATGTATCTGAGACGCGGCACTGAGAAACAGGAGTATCTCCATGGCTTTGACTGTCGAGCAGAAGAAGGAAATCCTCAGCGAGTACGGTCTGCACGAGACCGACACCGGTTCGCCCGAGGCCCAGGTCGCTCTGCTGACCAAGCGCATCGTCGACCTCACCGAGCACCTCAAGCAGCACAAGCACGACCACCACAGCCGCCGCGGTCTGCTGCTGCTCGTCGGCCGTCGTCGTCGCCTGCTGAAGTACGTCGCCAAGGTCGACATCAACCGCTACCGTTCGCTCATCGAGCGCCTCGGCCTGCGTCGCTGATCGCAGACCGCGACAACAGACTCACCACCGGCCATCTCCCGAACGGGAGGTGGCCGGTTTGTCATATTGAGGTATTGACACGGCGCGGTGATAGGCTGACAACGGATCGTTGCCGTGAACTGATGGCAGTGCGTGACGAGCCAGATCGGTCCTCGGTAGTGGCCGCCGGAACAATGGTTCCGGCCGCTTCGATCGAAGGCCGTCTGAGCACTCAACCGGGCGCGAAACGTCGCGCCATTCACCCGCTGCCGTATTTTCTCGGCGCGTTCTGGGTCGGTCCGATCCGCGCGTGCGACGAGCTCCACAGCACGACTGCACCGGCATTCGGTGCACGCTGCGCACCTCGCGATGACCACCCTCAACCGCACAAGCGGCCATCTCTGCGTGGCCGCGCATCACGACGGCCGCTAACGGCAGCCGCTACGAAGGGATTCCACCCCACATGACAGATGTGAACACCACCGAAGAATTCACCGACGAGTACGACGACGCCATCACCGAGGCCACCGCGATCATCGACAACGGGAGCTTCGGCACCCGCACGATCCGCTTCGAGACCGGACGCCTCGCCCTGCAGGCCGCCGGCTCGGTGACCGCGTACCTCGACGACGAGAACATGCTGCTCTCGACCACCACCGCGTCGAAGCACCCGAAGGAGCACTTCGACTTCTTCCCGCTGACCGTGGACGTCGAGGAGCGGATGTACGCCGCCGGCCGCATCCCCGGATCGTTCTTCCGTCGTGAGGGCCGTCCGTCGACCGACGCGATCCTCACCTGCCGTCTGATCGACCGCCCGCTGCGCCCGTCCTTCGTCGACGGCCTCCGCAACGAGATCCAGGTCGTCGTGACCGTGCTGTCGCTCGACCCGAACGACCTCTACGACGTCGTGGCCATCAACGCCGCGTCGGCGTCGACCCAGCTCGCGGGTCTGCCGTTCTCCGGCCCGGTGGGCGGCGTGCGTGTCGCGCTCATCCCGACCGAGGAGAACAAGGCCGGCCAGTGGGTGGCGTTCCCGACCGTCGAACAGCTCGAGGGCGCCGTGTTCGACATGGTCGTCGCGGGCCGTATCGTCAGCGGTGAAGGCGATTCCGCCGACGTCGCGATCATGATGGTCGAGGCCGAGGCCACCGACAACGTCATCGACCTGATCGCCGGCGGTGCTCAGGCGCCGACCGAGGCGATCGTCGCCGAGGGCCTCGAAGCCGCCAAGCCGTTCATCGCCCGCCTCTGCGAGGCACAGAAGTCGCTGGCCGCAGCCGCTGCCAAGGACACCGGGGAGTTCCCGCTGTACCCGCCGTACCAGGACGACGTCTACGAGGCCGTCGCCGCCGCCGCGACCGAGCGCCTCTCGGAGATCCTCACGATCCCCGGCAAGCAGGAGCGCGACGACAAGACCGACGAGCTCAAGGCCGACATCCTCGCCCAGCTCGGCGAGCAGTTCGAGGGTCGTGAGAAGGAGATCGGCGGCGCCTACCGTTCGCTGACCAAGAAGCTGGTGCGCCAGCGCATCCTGACCGACCACTTCCGCATCGACGGTCGTGGCATCACCGACATCCGCGCACTCTCCGCCGAGGTCGGCGTGATCCCGCGCGCCCACGGCAGTGCGCTGTTCGAGCGTGGCGAGACCCAGATCATGGGCATCACCACACTCGACATGGTCAAGATGGCGCAGCAGATCGACTCGCTCGGACCCGAGACGTCCAAGCGGTACATGCACCACTACAACTTCCCGCCGTACTCGACCGGTGAGACCGGCCGCGTCGGTTCGCCCAAGCGTCGCGAAATCGGACACGGAGCGCTCGCCGAGCGTGCCCTCATGCCGGTGCTCCCGAGCGTCGAGGACTTCCCGTACGCGATCCGTCAGGTCTCGGAGGCCCTGGGCTCCAACGGTTCCACCTCGATGGGTTCGGTCTGCGCCTCGACCATGTCGCTGCTCAACGCCGGTGTGCCGCTGCGCGCCCCGGTCGCCGGCATCGCCATGGGCCTGGTCTCCGACACCGTCGACGGCGAGACCCGCTATGTCGCACTGACCGACATCCTCGGCGCCGAGGATGCCTTCGGCGACATGGACTTCAAGGTCGCGGGCACGAAGGACTTCGTGACCGCTCTGCAGCTCGACACCAAGCTCGACGGCATCCCGTCGCCGGTGCTCGCGGGTGCGCTCAGCCAGGCCAAGGACGCCCGGCTGACCATCCTCGACGTCATGGCCGAGGCCATCGACGAGCCCGACGAGATGAGCCCGTTCGCACCGCGGATCACCACCATCAAGATCCCGATGGACAAGATCGGCGAGCTGATCGGCCCCAAGGGCAAGACGATCAACGGCATCACCGAGGAGACCGGCGCCAACATCTCCATCGAGGACGACGGCACCGTGTTCGTCGGCGCCTCCGACGGGGTGAAGGCACAGGCTGCGATCGACCGCATCAACGCGATCGCCAACCCGCAGCTCCCCAAGGTCGGCGAGCGTTTCCTCGGCACCGTCGTCAAGACCACCGCCTTCGGTGCGTTCGTGTCGCTGCTGCCGGGTCGTGACGGCCTGGTGCACATCTCGAAGCTCGGTAAGGGCAAGCGCGTCAACAAGGTCGAGGACGTCGTGAACGTGGGCTCCAAGCTCCGCGTGGAGATCGCCGACATCGACGAGCGCGGCAAGATCAGCCTCGTCCCGGTCGACGAAGAGGCCGACAAGGCAGAGGCCGCAGGCGCCGAAGCGGCCACCGCCGACGCCTGAGCCGTTCTGAACTGAGGTACCCCATCGGGCCCGCCGTCCATCCGGACGACGTGCCCGATGTTCGTCCTCTTCGGCCTAAGATCTTCAGAGATGAACGGTCCGCCTGACCAGCTGACGGTCGCGCACCGCCGCGACGCCGCGCGCACACCCGCGTCGCGCACCGTGGCCGACCTGCTGCGAACCGCGCCGGTGATCGGACGGGCCGACATGACCGTGCGTCAGGCCGCGACGCTGATGACCGAGCGCGACCAGGACTACGTCGTGATCCCGCAGCCCGGCCACGGTCTCGGGCTGCTCACCGACGCCGACATCCGGGCGCGCGTCGTCGCCGCCGGACGAAACCTCGACACCCCGGTGGGGGAGGTCGTCGACGGTCCGGCGTTCGTCGTCGACGCCCGGACGTCGGCGATCGACGCCCTCACCGAGCTCGTCGACCGCGACCTCACGGTGATCCCGGTACGCGACGCCGACGGCACCGTCCTCGGCGTTGTCGGCGCGAGTGATTTCGTCGCCGACCCGGCCGGTTCGAGCATGCCGCTGCGCGAACAGATCTCACGGTCGCAGACGGTGGAGGAACTGCAGGGACACGCGCAACGCATCCCGCAACTGGTCGCCGATCTCGTGCGGCGCGATCGACCGGCACACGAGGTCACCCAGGTCGCCTCCCTCATCGTCGACGCCGTCGTGCTGCGGGGACTGCGGCTGGTCGTCGACTCCCGTCCCGACGTCGATCCCGCCGCGTACACCTGGTTGTCGCTCGGCAGCAATGCGCGTCGGGAGCCGGTGCTGAGTTCGGATGTCGACTCCGCGGTCGTGTTCGACGACTCGCTGGGAGGGTCCGAGCTCGACGGCTACCGTGGGGCTTTCGCGGAGCTCGACGACCTGTTGCGCGGTGCCGGCCTGACCGTGGACACCAAGGGCGCCGTCGCGTCGAAGCCGTTGTTCTCGCGGACCCGCAGCCAGTGGCAGACGGCGGCACGAGGGTGGATCGACACGCCGCTGGAAGACAAGGGGATGATCTTCACGTCGCTGATCCTCGACGGCCGGCCGCTGGCCGGGCCGCGTCGTGGTTCGGCGGCACCGACGCCGGGAGTCGAGATGATCGGCGCCCTGCGCGCCGACCCGCGCACCATGCGGTTGCTGCTCGAGGAGTCGTTGTCGACCAAGGCGCGACTGCGCTCGATGCGTGACGTCCTGACCCGGCGCCCGGGGGCGTTCGACGTCAAGGCCAATGCGCTGACGCCGCTGATCAACATCGCCCGCTGGGTGGCGTTGAGCGTCGAATCCACCGAGGTGAACACACGCGCGCGTCTCCAGGCGGCGTCGGGGAGCGCCTTGCTCACCGACGACGATGCGACGACGCTGACGGAGGTGTTCGACGTCCTGCAACGGGTGCGGTTGCGGTATCAGGTCGCGCAGTTCGATCGTGGCGAGACACCGACGGACGTGCTGGAGATGGGGCGGCTGTCGCCGCTGGACCGGAGCCTGGTGGCGCAGGCGGTGCGAGAGATCGCCGGTGTCCAGCGCAGAATGGCGGGTATGAGCCACTACCAGGTGAACTGAGATGCCATGTGCCTGATCCTCTTCGCGTGGAACGCACATCCCGAGCACCGGCTGATCGTCGCGGCCAACCGCGACGAGTACCACCGGCGGCGCACGTATGCGCTGTCCCGGTGGGATGAGCTGCCGATCATCGCCGGACGCGACGCCCTCGCCGGCGGCACCTGGATGGGTGTGTCCGCCGACGTCCCCGGCCGGGTCGCGATGGTGACGAATGTGCGGGTCGGTCCGCCCGAACGCGCCGGGGTCCGCTCGCGCGGGCAGTTGCCGGTGGACTTCCTTGACGGCGACGAGGACCCGAAGGTGTTCGCCGATCGCGTCGTGGAACAGGCCGCCGACTACGACCCGGTGAACCTGCTCATCGGTGATGCCACGGATCTGTGGTGGGTGACGAATCGACCGGCTCCGCACGCCGAGCGGGTGGCCGACGGCGTGCACGGCGTGTCCAACGGTGCGCTCGACAACGACTGGCCGAAGGTCGCCGACGGTACTGTTGCACTCCGTGACCTGATCTCCGCCGGCGCCTCCGACGACGACTACTTCTCGATGCTGGCCGACCAGGACCGCCCCGACCCGGTGCGGCTGCCCGACACCGGCGTCGGAGCCGAGTTCGAGGCGGCCCTGTCGTCGAAGTTCATCAACATCCCGGGATACGGGACGCGGGCGTCGACCCTGCTGCGCATCGGTCACGACGGCCACGGCGCGATCGTCGAACGCCGCTACGGGTACCGCGGGAAGCGGCGGGGAACCACCCGCATCGCCTTCTGAACGCGGGTGGCCGCGCTGATCAGTTGTGTGCGAACGGCATCGCCGCGACGGGGAGACCGAGCGCCTCGCCGACCTCGGCGGTGAACAGCTCGCCGCGATGGGTGCTCAGACCCGATGCCAGTGCCGGATCGGTGTCGCAGGCCTTCTTCCAGCCCTGATCCGCCAGGCGCAGCACGTAGGGGAGGGTCGCCCCGGTGAGCGCGTGCGTGGATGTGCGGGCGACGGTGCCGGGCATGTTGGCCACGCAGTAGAAGGTGGTGTCGTGCACGGTGAAGGTGGGGTCGGCGTGGGTCGTGGGATGCGAATCCTCGAAGCAACCGCCCTGGTCGATCGCGATGTCGACGAGAACCGCACCCGACTTCATCTGCGCGACAAGGCTGTTGGGCACCAGGACCGGCGCCTTGGCGCCCGGGACGAGGACGGCGCCGATGACCAGGTCGGCCTTCTTGACCGCGTCGTCGAGCGCGAGCTTGGTGCTGTAGCGGGTGTGGACGCGGCCGGCGAACCGGGCGTCGATCGCGCGGAGCTTGGCGATGTCGAGGTCGAAGACGGTGACCTGGGCGCCCATGCCGACGGCGATCGTCGCCGCGTTGACGCCGCTGACCCCGCCGCCGATGACGACGACCTCGGCCGGCTCGGTGCCGGGGACGCCGCCCATGAGGACGCCGCGGCCACCCTCGGACTTCATCAGGTGATAGGCGCCGACCTGAGGTGCGAGCCGTCCGGCGACCTCACTCATCGGCGCGAGAAGGGGGAGCGCGCCGTCTGCGGTGCGGACCATCTCGTAGGCGATGGACGTGGTGCCGGAGGCGAGCAGCGCATCGGTGCACTCCTTGCCGGCGGCCAGGTGGAGGTAGGTGAAGATCGTCTGGCCCGCGCGCATGAGGTCGAACTCGGAGGCGATCGGTTCCTTGACCTTGAGCAGCAGATCGGCCTGCTCCCAGACCCCGGCGGCGGTGCCGAGGATCTGCGCGCCGGCGGCCTTGTAGTCGTTGTCGGTGATGGCCGACCCCTCACCGGCGCCCGCCTGGACGATGACGTCGTGGCCGCGGTGGTGCAGCTCGGCGACGCCCGCCGGGGTGACGGCGACGCGGTACTCGTGGTTCTTGATCTCGGTGGGGACGCCGACGCGCATGATGCTCCCTCTCTTGTCGAAGTTTGTGCAGGAAACCTGTCCTGAGGGTGAAGGAACTTCAGAAGTGACACAATGCGGGTGAAGAAGATTCTTGACCAGCCGAATCTGACGAAGATGTTTCTATCGAGGAGGGTTCGATGCCTGCCGCACCGAAGGATGTTCAGCCCGGGGAGCTCGACGCGACGGACCGTGAACTGCTGAAGCTCCTGCAGTCCGACGCGCGCATGCCCAACAGTGAGCTGGCACAACGCGTGGGGATCGCCGCGTCGACGTGTCACGGCCGCATGCGCAGGCTCGTCGAACTCGGTGTCATCCGTGGTTTCTTCGCCGACGTCGATCCCGCCGCCGTCGGTCGCCCGCTGCGCGCGATGGTGGCGGTCAGTCTCCAGTCCGATGCGCGTGGGCAGATCCGGCGCTTCGTCGGCGAGATCGCCGCGTACGACGAGGTGATCGACGTGTTCTTCCTCGCCGGCGCCGACGACTACATGCTCCACGTGGCGACCGCCGACACCGAGACGCTGCGCCAGTTCGTCGAGCGGCTCAACAGCCGTCGCGAGGTCGCGGGCACCACCACGTCGCTGGTCTTCGAGCATCGCCGCGGCGATGCGCCGATCTATTGAGAATGTCCTCGCCACTAGACTGAGACCCGTTGGCACGTCGAGATCGAAGAGGGTGGACATGAGCGGTATCACGGTGGGCGTCCTGGGCAGTCAGGGCAAGGTCGGGCAGGCGATCGTCACGGCGGTCGAGAAGGCCGACGACCTCACCTACACCGTGGGCGTGGACAAGGGTGACTCGCTGGAGTTCTTCTCCGACACCGACACCCAGGTCGTCGTCGACTTCACCCACCCCGACGTCGTGATGGACAACCTCAAGTACCTCATCGCCAACGGGATTCACGCCGTCGTCGGTACCACCGGTTTCACCGAGGAACGCCTCGAGACCGTCCGCGGCTGGCTCGCCGAGAACCCGAAGGTCGGCGTGCTGATCGCCCCGAACTTCGCGATCGGCGCCGTCCTGTCGATGCGTTTCGCCGCGCAGGCCGCCAAGTACTACGACTCGGTCGAGGTCGTCGAACTGCACCACCCGCAGAAGGCCGACGCCCCGTCGGGCACCGCTTACCGAACCGCCGAACTGATCGGCCGCGCACGTGCCGAGGCGGGCGTCGGACCGAGCCCCGATGCGACCACCTCCGAACTCGACGGTGCGCGAGGGGCCGTGGTCGACGGTGTGCACGTCCATTCGGTGCGCCTGGCCGGCCTCGTCGCCCACCAGGAAGTGCTGCTAGGGACCGAGGGTGAGACGCTCACCATCCGCCACGACTCGCTCGACCGGTCGTCGTTCGCGCCCGGTGTGCTCCTCGGGGTGCGCAGCATCGCGGACCGTCCGGGTCTGACCATCGGACTCGAAGAACTGATGGACCTCTGATCACCATGGTCGATGACGGCACTCACGACGAGGGCACCCACACCGGCGACACCGAGGGCGGCGCGCCGCAGCTGGGGCCGAAGAAGAAGGACGCGCGACCGATCGTCTGGATGATCGGGTTCCTCGTCGTGGCGCTGATCGTCTACTTCGTGCTGCTCGGCTGGCGTGGCTTCCAGCTCATCGCCACGGGGACCGCAGCGGGAATCGGGTTGGGGCTCGGTGTCATCGCCCTACCGCTCATCGGCGCCTGGCTGATCTACGCGACGCTCCGCGCAGGCCTGGAACACCAGAAGCTCGCCGCGATCATGGCCGAGGAGGGTCGCGAGCTCGACATCTCGAACCTTCCGCACCGCGCCTCCGGCCGCATGGAACGCGGCGCCGCCGACGAGCTGTTCGCCCAGGTCAAGGCCGAGTGGGAGGCCGATCCGAACGACTGGCGGAACACATACCGCATCGCCCGCGCCTACGACTACGCCGGCGACCGCCCCCGAGCCCGCGCGATGATGAAACGCGCGGTCGCGCAGTTTCACGGCAGCGAGCAGTAGGGACCCGGGAGGGCCAGATGGTTCTGCTCGAGGGTGCGAACGCGGCTGATAGGTTGCTGGCGTTCGCGGGGAGGTCGTGATGTCCGACGATGCCAAGCGACTCCTGATCGTTCACCACACGCCGTCGCCCCACTGCCAGGAGATGTTCGAGGCCGTCATCTCCGGTGCGACGGACCCGGAGATAGAAGGCGTCGAGGTGGTCCGTCGAGCCGCGCTGGCGGTGACCGCGAGCGACTTCCTGGAGGCCGACGGTTACATCCTCGGCACCCCCGCCAACCTCGGATACATCAGTGGCGCACTGAAACACGCCTTCGACGTCAGCTACTACCAGATCCTCGACTCGACGCAGGGTCGCCCGTTCGGTGCGTACTTCCACGGCAACCAGGGAACCGAGGGCGCGGAGAAGGCCCTCACCTCCATCACCACCGGCCTCGGCTGGGTGAAATCCGCTGAGTACGTGGTGGTTTCGGAGAAGCCGACCAAAGTCGACCGCGAAGCGTGCTGGGAGTTGGGCGCGACGGTTGCGGCGCAGCTCATGGGCTAGTGTCCTCGGCCGCGTCCCCTGGGCCGGCGGCTTCGTTCCTTTTCGCCTCGATCAACCCCCGTCGTCCATTGGCGCCGTGTGTTCCGCGGAACACTTGCGAGTCTGTGACCTGCAGAATTGTCGGTGCCCGGCGATAGCTTGTTCGTATACCTGTTCGAACTGGCTGGGGGGTCGGGATGTCTGTTACCGCGTTACGTGCCGAGGGTGTGTCGTCGATGTTCGATGGCGCGGATCCGAAGTCGTTGTCGGACGAGGTGCTCGAGGTTCGGGTGCTCGGTTACGCCGCACAGATCACAGCGTTGACGGCCGATCTTCTTGATTTGGTGGCGGAGTTGGATGAGCGGGAGTCGTGGCGGGGGCCGGGGATTCACTCACTGGCGCACTGGCTTTCCTGGAAGGCGGGGATTGCGCCGCGGACGGCGCACGAACAGGTGCGGGTCGCGAAGGCATTGCGCGAGCTCCCGCTGATCCGGCAGCACTTCAGCGAAGGTCGGCTGACGTATTCCAAGGTGCGAGCGTTGACGCGGGTGGCCACGCCGATGCGGGAGCCGGAGTTGGTGAATCTGGCGTTGTCGTGCACGGCGTCGCAGCTGGAGAAGGCGGTGCGGGCGATGCGGCAGATCGACCGGGGCTACAGCGATGGTGGGGAGTTGACGCCGCCGGCGGAGTCGTCGGCTCGGTGGAAGTGGAATGCGGATGGATCGTTGTCGGTGTCGATGACACTGACGCCTCTTGATGGGGCGCGGTTTCTGGCGGGGACGGTGCGCGCGGAGTATGAACGCGCCCGCACGATGGGCGATCCGGACCTGCCGAGTGTTCCGCGGAACACTCCCGGCGAACTGGAAACCGAATCCGGGGAGACGGATTCGGAGGTGAAGCCGGCGAATCGTCGGGATCTGTGGCGAAACGTACCGTCAAATATTGCTGCGGCGGTGGTGGCGATGGCCGATGCGGTGCATGAGGGAATCGCGATGCCCGACCTCGCTCCCGGGGCCGAGATCTTGATCCATGTCGGAGACGGGGTGGAGCATGCGCATCTGGATGACGGTCCGGCGTTGTCGGAGGCCGAGGTAGAGGAAGCGGCGTGTGGTGCGTCGTTGCGGGAAGCGTTGTCCCGCCGGGTGGCGGGGAGTCCGGGGAAGCGGGCGTTGTTGGGGTTGGGGCGCAAGCAGCGGGCTCCGTCCAAGGCGATGATTCGGGCGTTGTTCCTGCGGGATCGGTGTTGTCAGACGCCGGGATGTGGGCGGACGCGGCATCTGCATGCGCATCATGTGGTGTTCTGGTCGGCCGGTGGGGAGACCGAGTTGGACAACCTGATTCTGTTGTGCGGCTCGTGTCATCGAGCATTGCATCGGGGCGAGTTTGCGATCAAGGGACTTGGGCAGCAACGGTTTTCGTTCCATATGTCCGATGGTTCGGTGATTCAGTCGAGTCCACCGACAGGCGCGTCCGGACAATGGCGACCGGACGGACGGATTGCCGCGGGTGCGACGGTGCCGATCGGTGGCGGGAAGCTCGATCTCGGGTACGCCACCGAGGTGATCTACGCGGTGTGGGAATGGAAGGAGCGCCAGTCGACGGCCAATCCTGCGGCTGCTTGATTCCGGCCGGCCCGCCCAGAGTGCAGAGCGTTCCGCGGAACGCTCGTGACGCCGATTGTCCGGTGCGCTGTTAAGCTTTCTCCCGGAGTGCCGGGAAGTCTGGTCGGCTGCGTGTTTGTCGTTGGTCGTGATCCGCGGTCGGCGGCGACGCGTACGTTGCCGCACCACTGAGGACGACCATGCACTCACTTCAGCACCCTGAACCGAAACCACGCCTGTTCGCGCGAGGCTCCTGGCCGGAGACCTCCCGCATCACCGACATCCTCCGCAAGGAAACCGTCGGCGGGATGCTCCTCCTCGTTGCCACCGTGGCGGCGTTGGCGTGGGCGAACTCCCCATGGTCGGCGGCGTACTTCGATCTCGCCGATGTTCGAGTCGGTACCGACGCCCTCGGCCTGCACCTCGACCTCACCCTCGCCACCTGGGCGGCCGACGGCCTCCTCGCGATCTTCTTCTTCATCGTCGGCCTGGAGTTGAAGCGAGAATTCGTCGCCGGCGACCTGCGTGACCCCGCCCGGGCCGCGCTGCCGGTGGTCGCCGCCATCGGGGGCATGGCGGTACCGGCCGTCATCTTCGTCGCATTCACCGCACGAGCCGGCGACGGCGCAGTACAGGGGTGGGCCATCCCGACGGCCACCGACATCGCCTTCGCGGTCGCGGTGCTGGCGGTGATCTCCACACACCTGCCCGCGGCGCTGCGTACCTTCCTCCTGACCCTGGCAGTGGTCGACGACCTGCTCGCGATCACCGTCATCGCGGTGTTCTACAGCGACACGATCAACGGCTCGGCCCTGGCGCTCGCGCTGCTGCCACTCGCGGCGTTCGCGATCTGTGTACAGCGGGGGATACGCGCCTGGTGGATCCTGCTTCCGCTCGCGGTGCTGACATGGGCGTTCGTCCACGAGTCAGGAGTGCACGCAACCGTCGCGGGGGTGTTGCTCGGGTTCACCGTCCCGGTCCTGCACCGGATATCCGACGACTCGGCCAAGCCAGGTCTCGCCGAACAGTTCGAGCACCGGATCAGGCCCCTCTCAGCAGGTTTCGCGGTCCCGGTGTTCGCCTTCTTCGCCGCAGGCGTCGCCATCGGCGGGCTCGACGGTCTCCGCGACGCCCTCGGCGATCCCATCGCGCTCGGCATCGTCTTCGGGCTCGTCATCGGCAAGGTGGTGGGGATCGTCGGCACCAGCGCCCTGCTGGCCACCTTCACCCGCGCATCGCTCGACGCCGACGTGCGGTGGATCGACGTGGTCGGCGTCGCGATGCTGGCCGGAATCGGATTCACGGTGTCGCTACTCATCGGTGACCTCGCCTACGAATCGGGCACCGAACGCGACGAGCTGGTGAAGATCGGGGTCCTGGCCGGCTCCCTCATCTCCGCGTCGGCGGCCGCGGTTCTCCTTCGCCTACGAAATCGTCACTACCGCGCAGTCGCTCGCGAAGAGTCGCGTGACGACGACCACGACGGAATACCCGACGTCTACCAGCGAGAGCAGTGACATGCAGCAGACCGGACTCGGCGTGATCAACGTTCCCGAACGCGCACAGAATCCAGTACGTGCGATCGGTATACGCGTCGCCATCGCCGTCGGCGTCATCTCGATCGCGACGGCGGTGGTCTACGTCGACCGGGATGCCTACAGCCACGCACTGGATGCTCCACTCACACTCCTGGACTGTCTGTACTACGTCACCGTGTCGCTCTCGACCACAGGTTACGGCGACATCGCTCCCATGACCCCGGGAGCTCGAGTCGTCAACGTTCTCGTGGTCACGCCGTTGCGCGTCCTGTTCCTGGTGGTGCTGATCGGGACGACTCTCGAGGTGCTGACCGAACGGTCTCGTCGGGCGTGGCGGATTCAACGGTGGCGGCACAACCTGCGCGACCATCACGTGATCGTCGGCTTCGGCACCAAAGGTCGAAGTGCGGCCCGCGCGCTCATCGACGCCGGCGTGGACACCGCGAGTCTCGTGGTGGTCGACAGCGACCCGAATGCGCTCGACGCCGCGGAATCGCTCAACCTGGTGGCTGTTCGTGGAGACGCCACACGGAGTGAGGTCCTCAAGCTGGCCGAGGCCGGCGCGGCCCGTGCCATCCTCATCGCTGTTCACAGCGACGCGACAGCCGTCCTCATCACCCTTACCGCCCGCCAGCTCAGTCCCGGGGCCAACATCGCGGGTGTGGTCCGCGACGCGCAGAACGTGTCGCTGCTGCGCCGATCGGGTGCCGACACCGTCGTCGTCTCCGCGGCGACCGCGGGGCGCCTCATGGGAATTGCGACTCGGACACCACATGTCGTCGAGGTGGTGGATGACCTGTTGACTCCGGGAACACGGCTGTCGATGGTCGACAGGCCCGAGGACCGTTGACCGCGGCAATGTTCCGCGGAACACCTACCTGGGGGTCAGCTTGATGATCGGCAGTTCTCGATCGGTCTTCTCCTGATACCCGGCGAACCGCTCGTTCTTGCTGATCTGATTCCAGGCCTGGGCGCGTTCGTCGCCGTGGAGCTGCTGGGCGCGGACCTCGACGGTCTTGCCGCCCACCTCGATCCGGGCCTTCTCGGGGTTCGCTTTCAAATTGTGGTACCAACCGGGGTTGTTCACGGCTCCGTTCGCCGACGCCACGATCAGCCAGCTGCCGTCGGGGCCCGGGAACCAGGCGAGCGGGGTGGCCCGCTCCTGACCGCTCTTGCGGCCGACGGTCGTCAGCACGAGCGCATTCATCCCGCCGAACTGTCCCTTACGGCGGATCATCGGCGCGACGACCTTGTTCACGATGCGCATGAAGGGGCCCTTCGGCACCCGGCCGCCGCGCGTACCCGCCGAGGTCTCGAAACTCATCGTCGAACTCTCCTTCGCCAGATGGTCTCAGTGTGCGCCTCCCGAGTGTTCCGCGGAACACTTCGGACCTGCCAGATCGGGCTCCGCACTACTCGACGTCGGCGAGGAGCCTGCTCACCTCGTACTGCCGCACCAGGAACGCCTTCTCGTCGAGCTTCTTGCGGCGCATCCAGGAGGTGACCTCGGAATTGCACTTGCTGGCATTGCACGAACCGCAGCACGGGACGACGTTGGTCACGGTGTAGCGGCCGCCCCGCGAGATCGCCAGCATGCAGTCGCGCTGGAGGGCGACGCCGTCCGCGCCGCAGTACGCGCACCCACCCCAGGCCTCCTGGAGTGCGAGCCACTGGGTGTCGGTGAGGTCGTTGTCGCGGGAGGCGACGCGCTTGCGACGCCGCTTGGCATAGCGGTTGGCGCGGGTGGTGCTGCGAGTGGCCACGGGAGGAGGATACCCCCGACGCCACATGCGTCACTGCAGTCACAGCAGGTGGTTGCCGCGTGTCGTGCGGGCGGCGACGTGTCGGGGGCTTTGCCTAGACTGACACCCGTGAGTACGGCCATCCGCGACATCTCATCGACCGGGACGATCCCCACTCCTTACGAGGACCTGCTGCGCCTCGTGCTCGAGACGGGCACCCCGAAGGCGGATCGCACCGGCACGGGCACAAAAAGTCTCTTCGGGCATCAGCTGCGCTACGACCTCGCCGAGGGCTTTCCGCTGATCACCACCAAGAAGGTGCACCTCAAGTCGATCATCTACGAGCTCCTCTGGTTTCTGCGCGGCGACTCCAACGTCCGCTGGCTCCAGGAGCGCGGCGTGACGATCTGGGACGAGTGGGCCGACACGAACGGTGAGCTCGGACCGGTGTACGGCGTCCAGTGGCGCAGCTGGCCGACTCCGTCAGGGGAGCAGATCGACCAGATCTCCGCAGCTCTCGAGATGCTCAAGACCAATCCGGATTCACGACGCAACATCGTGTCGGCGTGGAACGTGGGGGAGATCCCGCAGATGGCGCTGCCGCCCTGCCACGCGTTCTTCCAGTTCTACGTCGCCGACGGCAAGCTCTCCTGCCAGCTCTACCAGCGCTCGGCCGACCTGTTCCTCGGCGTGCCGTTCAACATCGCGTCGTACGCGCTGCTGACCCACATGATGGCGCAGCAGGCGGGCCTCGAGGTCGGCGAGTTCGTGTGGACCGGCGGCGACTGCCACATCTACGACAACCACCTCGACCAGGTGAACCTGCAGCTCTCGCGCGAACCCTACCCGTATCCGAAACTCGAGCTACGCAAGCGGGATTCGATCTTCGACTACGAGTACGACCACATCGAGATCGTCGGCTACCAGTCGCATCCCGGGATCAAGGCGCCGGTGGCGGTGTGACCCGCCGAGTCCGGCTCGTCTGGGCGCAGGGCCGCGAGGTCACCGGTGAAGGGGCCACGATCGGACGGGACAACACCATCCCCTGGCGCGTCCCCGAGGACATGGCCCGGTTCAAGGAGAAGACCCTCGGCAACCCGGTCGTCATGGGCCGCAAGACCTGGGATTCCCTTCCACCGAAGTTCCGGCCGTTGCCGGGCCGCACCAACATCGTGGTGACACGCAATCCGGACTGGTCCGCCGACGGTGCGGTGGTGGCCCGATCCGTCGAGGAGGCGTTGGATCTCGCCGACGGCGACACCGTCGGTGTCATCGGCGGTGGCGAGATCTACCGGGCGGCAATGCAGTTCGCGACCGAACTCTGCCTCACCGAGATCGACGTCGACGTCCCCGGAGCCGACGCGTTCGCGCCGGAGATCGGGCCGGGATGGACGGTGGCCGACAAGGGGGAGTGGCAGACCTCGACCACCGGTACGCCCTACCGCTTCATCGACTACACCCGCTGATGGCACCGGAACGGCTGTCTGTGGCACAGGCGCGTCGAACCGCGCTGGCGGCACAGGGTTTCGCCGATCGAGCACCGTCGGGCACCCCGACCATGGCCCACCTCAAGCGCGTCGTCGGCCGGACGGGTCTGCTCCAGATGGACTCGGTCAACATCGTCGCGCGGGCGCACTTCATGCCGCTGTACAGCCGGCTCGGTCCCTATGACCCCGACCTCCTCCATCGCGCCGCGTGGCAGCCGACGAGGGGCCGACGGCTCCTCGTCGAGTACTGGGCTCACGAGGCCGCACTCATCCCGGTCGAGGACTGGCCGCTGTTCCGTTGGCGCATGGACGAATTCGCCGACGGGCGGTACCGACACACGCGTGAGGTCATGCGCCGCAACAAAAGTCTCGCCGCGGACGTCCGCAGCGTGATCGAGGAGACCGGTGCCGCGATGCCGCGGACCATCGAGGAGAAGCTCGGCATCGAACGCGAGCCGGGCACGGCGGGGAGCTGGTGGCAGCGCGGCGAGGTCAAGCACCTGTGCGAGGCGATGTTCGCCGCAGGCGACCTGTCGGCGGTGCGGAACGGCAACTTCATGCGCCACTACGACCTCACCGAACGGGTCGTGGGCGCCGACATCGCCGCGCAGCGTCCGGATCGCGCGCAGGCACACCGGGATCTTCTCGCCCGGGCCGCGCGTTCACTCGGCGTCGCGACCGTCGCCGACCTCGCCGACTACTACCGCATCAAACCTGCCGACGCCCGGCCGGCCGTTGCCGACCTGGTGGATTCGGTTGTGCTGCACGAGGTCTCGGTGGACGGATGGCGCGACCCCGCCTATCTCGCCGACGGTGCGCCGATGCCGCGAAGCATCGACACCTCGGCGATCCTCTCGCCGTTCGACCCGCTCGTGTTCTTCCGGCCGCGAGCCGAGCGCCTCTTCGACTTCCACTACCGCATCGAGATCTACGTCCCCGAGCACAAACGCATCCACGGTTATTACGTGCTGCCCTATCTGCTGGGCACCGACATCGCCGCACGCGTCGACCTCAAGGCCGACCGCAGGTCCCGAACCCTGTTGGTACTCGGTGCCTTCTGTGAGTCCGGGCACGATCGCGGCACCGTCGCCGAACGATTGGCCGCCGACCTGCGGACTTTCGCGCGGTGGCTCGACCTCGACGACGTGTCGGTCGGCACGAAGGGTGACCTCGCGCGCGATCTCCGAGTCGTGATGGGATGCTGAGCACCGGGAGAACGCGAACCAGCGGAACAAACATCCGGGGACCAGAAGGAGAGTAGCGACGATGACCGTGTCGTATGAAGGCAACGACTACCGCTTGGTGATGTTCGACCTCGACGACACACTTGCCCCCTCGAAGAGCCCGCTCGATGACCAGATGGTGGACCTGCTCCATCGAATGCTCGACGTGAGCCTCGGGTGCATCATCTCCGGCGGCAACTTCACCCAGTTCGAGAAGCAGGTCCTCGCGCGCCTCGGCACCTTCGACTCCGTCGGCAACCTCCATCTGATGCCCACCTGCGGCACCCAGTACGTCCGTTGGGCGGGCAGCGAGTGGGAGACCGTCTACGCCGAGTACCTGACCGACGATGAGAAGAAGCGCACGGTCGACGTCCTCGAGACCGGTGCCAAGGCGCTCGGCATCTGGGAGAGCGAGACCTGGGGCGAGATCCTGGAGGACCGCGGCAGCCAGATCACCTTCAGTGCGCTCGGGCAGAAGGCCCCGGTCGACGCCAAGGCCGCCTGGGACCCGGATGGCGCGAAGAAGGAGTCGCTGCGCGCCTACGCTGCCGAACGTCTGCCCGACCTCGAGGTCCGCAGCGGCGGTTCGACGTCGGTCGACGTCACCAAGAAGGGCATCGACAAGGCGTACGGCGCGCTCAAGCTGATGGACATCCTCGGCCTGACCACCTCCGACATCCTGTTCTTCGGCGACCGCCTCGACGAGGGTGGCAACGACTACCCGGTCAAGGCACTCGGCATCACCTCGATCGCCGTGCACGGCTGGCCCGACACCCACGCCAAGCTGTCGGCGATCCTGGATCAGAGCTAGACCGCGGGTCGCCCGACCGGCTGGACCCGCTGCGTTCCGCTGCGCACCCGGAAGGACTTGGCGTAATACTGCCCCGAACGCGGGTTGGTCTTGTCGTTGAGGAAATACCAGTCCATCTGGGTGGCGGACGGCGTGACGGTCAGCACCGAGTATCCATGCGAGTCCAACTCGCAGTAGCGGATGTGGTGATTGGCGGCCCCGAACGCGGCCGCGATCGTCGGACCGGCGGTGTTCTCCGGCACGTTGAACATCTCGTCGATGTTGGTCGACGTCACCGACGTCCCGACCAGTTCTGTCGCGACGGTTCCGGCGCCGGGATAGTTCGCGACGTCGACGGGGATGTCACAGGCCCACGACGAGTGGATGTCGCCGGTGATGAACACGACGTTGTCGACGCCGTTGCTCGTGATCGAGTCGAGCAGACGCCGGCGGTCGGCGGCGTAGCCGTCCCACTGATCGGCGTTGTAGGGGATGCCTTCCCGCGGAACGCCGAGCAGCTCGGTGACCGCGCCGGTGGTCTGCGGGTCGAGCGGCGGGATCAGCACCGGCGTGATCATCACCGGGTTGCCGACGATCCGCCACCGGGTCTCCGACGACGCGAGTCCGTTGGTCAGCCACGACATCTGGGCGCGGCCCATCATCGTGCGGGCGGGATCGTCGATGCGTGACGACACCGCGTCGACCTGGAGGTCGCGGTAGGAACGCAGATCCAGCATCGACAGCTCGAGCAGCTTTCCGAACCTGAGTCGGCGGTACAGATGTCGGCCCTGCGGGTCGACGCCCGGTCGGATCGGCATCCACTCGGAGTAGGCGCGCAGGGCCGCGCTGCGGCGCACGATCCACGAGCCCTCGCCGGGCTGATGGTTCTCCGCGCCGTCCCGCCAGCTGTCGTTCGACGACTCGTGGTCGTCCCAGATGCAGATGAACGGCGTCGACCGGTGCAGTGCGGTGAGGTCGGGATCGGTCTTGTACTGCCCGTGGCGGGTTCGGTAGTCGCGCAGTGTGCGGATCTCGTGGCGCGGGTCGTGGATGCGGACCGCGCCGGTCTTCCCGGTGTACCGGCCGGTTTGGTACTCGTAGTAGTAATCGCCCAGGTGCACCACGGCGTCGAGGTCCGGCTGGTTGTTCAGATGCCGGTAGGCCGAGAAGTACCCGGCCTCCCAGTTGGCGCAGGACACGACGCCGAAGCGGAGCCGCGCGACGTCGGCCCCGGTCGCGGGAGCGGTGCGGGTGTGGCCGACCGGCGAGACGGCCCCGGCGGCCGGTCCGGACGTCACGGTGAACCGGTAGTGGTAGGTCGTCCGCGGACTCAGCCCGGTGGCGTCGACCTTGACGGTGAAGTCCTTCTCGGCCGACGTCTGCTCGACCCCGGAACCGACGATCGCACCGAAACCAGCGTCCCGAGCGATCTCCCAGCGGACCGAACATGGTTGTCCCACACCGGAACCCGGTGTCGATGCGGGGGACTGGGTGATGCGGGTCCACAGGATGACCGCGTCGGGCAGCGGGTCGCCGGAGGCCACGCCGTGAGCGAAAACGTTTCGCGGGGCGGCTTGCGCCGAGCCGGATTCGGCGACGGCGGGCAAGGTGAGGGCGGCGCCGGTGACGACCGCACCGGTTCGCAGGAAAGTCCGTCGGGTGGACTCATGCCGAGTGGACACATAGGGACCTTACCCACCGCGGACCGCGACTTCAGGCCGAATCCACGCCCCGTGGAGCGGTGGGGGACAATCAGGGCACACAAACGTCGAACGGAGGGGACTGCGTGTCCGAGTTGGTGCCACTGAAGGTGCAGATGGTCGCCATGACCCAGTTCACCCCGCCCGAGGACGTGCCGTGGAGCACGGATGCCGAGGGCGGCGAGGCGCTCGTCGAGTTCGCGGGCCGCGCCTGCTACCAGAGCTGGGACAAGCCCAACCCCCGTACCGCCACCAACGCCGGCTACCTCCGACACATCCTGGAGGTCGGGCACCTGTCGCTGCTCGAGCACGCCTCGGTGACCTTCTACATCTCCGGCATCTCGCGCTCGTGCACCCACGAGCTGATCCGCCACCGGCACTTCTCCTACTCGCAGCTGTCGCAGCGGTTCGTGCCCGAACACGACTCCAACGTCGTGGCGCCGCCGGCGATCGTCGGCGACGAGCACCTCGAGGAGCTCTTCACCGCCGCCACCGACGCGAGTCGCGAGGCCTACACCGAACTCCTCGATGCGCTGGAGGCGAAGTTCGCCGACGTGCCGAACGCGATCCTGCGCCGCAAGCAGGCACGTCAGGCGGCACGATCGGTGCTGCCGAACGCCACCGAGACCAAGATCGTCGTGACCGGCAACTACCGGGCGTGGCGGCACTTCGTCGGCATGCGCGCCACCGAGCACGCCGACGTCGAGATCCGGCAGCTCGCCGTCGAATGTTTGAGGCAGTTGATGCAGGTGGCGCCCACGGTTTTCGGCGATTTCGAGATCGGCACGCTCGCCGACGGCACCGAGGTCGCGACCTCACCGTTCGTGCTGGAAGGGTGAGACCCGTCACGGATACGGAGGCGGTAGCCTTTAGCACCATGAACGCAGTCCAGGAACCGCTGCACGAGCATCCCTTCGGGACGAACGTGGTGGCGATGGTGACCCCCTTCCGTCCCGACGGAAGTCTCGATCTGGACAAGGCCGCCGTCCTGGCCGACCACCTCGTGTCGAAGGGTTGCGACGGGCTTGTCGTGTCCGGCACCACCGGCGAATCGCCGACCACCACCGTGCGCGAGAAGCTCGACCTGCTGCGCGTCGTGCTGGACGCCGTGGGCGACCGCGCCCGGATCACCCAGGGTGCCGGTAGCTACGACACCGCCGAGAGCGTGCGGTTCGCCATCGAATCGGAGAAGATCGGCGCCCACGGTCTGCTCGTGGTGACCCCGTACTACTCCAAGCCGCCCCAGGCCGGCCTCCTCGCGCACTTCCGGACCGTCGCCGACGCCACCGCACTTCCCGTGCTGCTCTACGACATCCCGCCGCGCTCGGTCGTGCCCATCGCCAACGAGACGATGCTGGCGCTGGCCGAACACCCGAACATCCGCGGCGTCAAGGACGCCAAGGGCGACCTGCACTCGGCCGCCGGCCTCATCGCCACCACCAAGCTCGAATACCTGTCGGGCGAGGACGCACTCAACCTGCCGTGGCTGTCGATCGGTGCCACCGGTTTCGTCAGCGTGATCGGGCACCTAGTTCCGGATCGCCTGCGCGAGATGCAGATCGCGGTGGAGAAGGGGGATCTCGCCACGGCGCGGACCCTCAACACGTCGATGCTTCCGCTCGTCAACGCCATGGGACGCCTCGGAGGTGTCACGATGGTGAAGGCGGCGCTGCGCATTCTCGGACTCGAGGTGGGCGATCCGCGCCTGCCCCAGGTGCCCGCCTCCGGGCCTCAGATCGAGGAGCTGATCGTGGATCTACGTGCGGCAGGTGTTCTCGCCTGATGTCTGACAACACCGGCACTGACACCAACGGTCCCGAAGCACGGACCACGCGCCCCCGACGCCGTGCCGCCTCCCGTAAGGCCGGACCGCCGAGTACGCCGCCGGTGGAAGCGGTCCCGGTCGACACGGTTCCGGCCACCACCGCGCCCGACGCGGGCCCGGCTCGCCAGGCCCCCGCGAAGACCGAGACCGCACCCAGGCATTCCGCCAAGCAGAAGTCCGGTTCGTCGTCCGGTGGCCGGCGCGGCCGGCACGAACGCGGCGGCGACTCTCGCGGTCGCCGCAACGAGCAGGCGACCCCGGCGCCGGTCGATCGCCTCGGCACCCCGCGCCGCCTGCCCAAGGGTGGACTGCGGATCGTCGCGCTCGGCGGTATCGGCGAGATCGGCCGCAACATGACCGTCTTCGAGTACGACGGACGTCTGCTGATCGTCGACTGCGGTGTGCTGTTCCCCGAGGACCAGCAGCCCGGCGTCGACCTGATCCTGCCGGACTTCCGCTACATCGAAGACCGCATGGACGACGTCGACGCGGTGATCCTCACCCACGGCCACGAGGACCACATCGGCGCGATCCCGTTCCTGCTGCGGCTGCGCAGCGACATCCCCGTCGTCGGTTCGAAATTCACGCTCGCCCTCGTCGAGGCCAAGTGCCGGGAACACCGCCTGCGGCCCAAGCTCGTCGAGGTCGCCGAGGGGGAGCGGACCGACCACGGCCCGTTCGAGTGCGAGTACTTCGCCGTCAACCACTCGATCCCAGACGCCCTCGCGGTCGCGATCCGCACCCCCGCGGGTCTCGCGCTGCACACCGGAGACATCAAGCTCGACCAGCTGCCCCTCGACGGTCGGCTCACCGACCTCGCCGGCTTCAGCCGCCTCGGCGACGAGGGTGTGGACCTGTTCCTCGTCGACTCGACCAACGCCGAGGTCCCCGGCTTCGTCACCCCCGAACGCGAGATCGGCGGCGTGCTCGACCAGGTCATCGGCAAGGCCAGGCAGCGTGTCATCGTCGCGTCCTTCGCCAGCCACGTGCACCGCATCCAGCAGATCATCGACGTCGCGCACACCCACAATCGGCGCGTCTGCTTCGTCGGCCGGTCGATGGTGCGCAACATGCAGATCGCGCAGGACCTGAACTACCTGTCGGTGCCGGACGGTGTCGTCGTCGACCTCGACACCGCCGCGACGCTTCCCGACCACCGCATCGTGCTGATCTCCACCGGTTCGCAGGGCGAGCCGTTGTCGGCGCTGTCGCGGATGGCGCGCGGCGAGCACCGCCAGATCAACATCCGCGCCGACGACCTCGTCGTGCTGGCGTCGTCGCTGATCCCGGGCAACGAGAACTCGGTCTTCGCCGTGGTCAACGGTCTGGCCAAGCGCGGTGCCACCGTGATCACGCAGCAGAGCGCGAAGGTGCACGTGTCCGGCCACGCCTCGGCCGGCGAGTTGCTCTACCTGTACAACGCGGTGCGCCCGTCGAACGTGATGCCGGTGCACGGCGAATGGCGTCATCTGCGCGCGAACGCCGCACTCGCGGTCGCGACCGGCGTGCCGGAGGACCGCGTCGTGCTGGCCGAGGACGGTGTGGTGGTCGACCTCGTCGACGGCCGCGCCGACATCGTCGGCCGCGTCCCGGTCGGACACGTCTACGTCGACGGACTGTCCGTCGGCGACGTCGGCGAGTCGACCCTGTCCGAGCGTCTCGTGCTCGGCGAGGGCGGCTTCATCGCGATCACCGTCGCCATCGATGCCACGACGGGTCGCGCGGTCAGCTCGCCGGAGGTCTCCGGCAGAGGCTTCTCCGACGACCCGGACGCGCTCAAGTCGGCCGCCGACCTGGTCAACCAGGTCCTCGACTCGCTCGCTGCCGAGGGCGTCAACGACGCGCATCGCATCGCGCAGGGAATCCGGCGCGCCGTGGGCCGCTGGGTCTCCGACGTCTACCGTCGCCGGCCGATGATCGTGCCGACGGTGCTCGCCGTGGGCGCCGACTAGTTCTCGCTACTGTGGGCTGGGTGACCGGTGCACAGGAGGAACGAGCGGCTCTCGTCGAGACCATGAAGAAGGTGGGCCCGGACGCGCCCACCCTCTGTGAAGGTTGGACCACCCGCGATCTGTTGGCTCATCTCGTCGTCCGCGAACGACGCCCCGACACCGGGCCGGGCATCCTGATCCCGGCCTTCGCCGGCTACACCGAGAAGGTGAGGACCAAGGCCGCCCGGCGGGACTTCGACGAACTTCTCGACGAACTCGCATCCGGGCCGCCGGTCTACTCGCCGTTCAAACTCGTCGACCGGTTCGCCAATCTCGCCGAGATGTTCGTCCACCACGAGGACGTGCTGCGTGGGGGAGCGGACCCGGCGGGGCGCTGGACGCCGCGGATGCTGTCGCCCGAACTCGAGGCCGAGCTGCGCGGTCCGGCCACGTCGATGGCGAAGATGACCCTCAAGAAGATCCCCGCGCGCGTCACCCTGCGCACGACCGCCGGCGAGGACCTCGTCACCGTCGGCTCCGGGAAAGAAGTCGTGGTCACGGGATCGATCGGCGAACTCGTCCTGTTCGCGTTCGGACGCGCCCCCGTCGCAGTCACCTTCGACGGCGATCCGAGCGCGATCGCCGCGGTTCGTGACAGTTCTCACGGCCTGTAGGGCGTGTCGGCGATGCAGGCGGGTAACAACTTCGACACGTCGCCGTTATCAGTGTTGCCCGTGTGACTGAAGTGAACAGAGCCGACTAGTCTGTCGGTATGGCTTCGAAGGCAAGCACGGGTACGCGCACGTCCGCGTCGAAGGCATCCGGCACACGGTCGGGTGGCACGAGCACCGGACGGTCGACCGGGTCGGCGGCACGTTCCGGCGCGAGCCGGTCAGGCAAGAGCACTGCGAACAGCCGCGGGGCGAGCAAGTCGTCGACCCGTGCCGGTTCCGCACGGTCCGGTGCGGGCAAGTCCGGGGCCTCGCGCACGTCGAGCCGATCCACGAGCACCGGGTCCCGCAGCCGGCAGTCCGCCACCGCGACACCGCGTCGCCGGAACACCTCCGCGTCGGCCGAGTCGGTCGATCTGCACCGCCGTTCGGTGGCCGCCGCCGGCGCCTCCGCGGTGGGGAAGGGGATCGGCGCAGGCTGGTCGCTGTTCGCCCGCGGTGTCGGCAGCGCGGCTCGCGTGGGTTCCGGCGTCGGCCGGGGGCCGCGCACCGAGTCGCGACCGTTCGACGACGATGATCTCGAACTGGATGCCGTCGACGCCGACTACGACGACGAGGTCGACGCCGATGGTGCGCCCGGTCCGCGTGGACCGGCTCCGCGCGGGCAGGGACACAGTCATCGCCGCGACGGTGTTGCTCTGGGACTGCTCGCGCTGGGTCTGTTGTTCGCGGCCAGTGTCTGGTTCGGGGCCGCCGGACCCGTCGGCGCATTCATCGAGGCGCTGATCCGCGCGATCGTCGGCTCGGCGGCGGTCGTGGTGCCGGTGGCGCTCGTCGTGGTCGCGATCATGCTGATGCGACGCCCCGCGGCACCCGAACGACGTGGCCGCTATCTCGGCGGCGGGTCCCTCGTCGTGCTGCCGCTGCTGGGCATCATGCATCTCATCGCCGGTGCACCGCTGGATCTGCCGGGCCGATCGTCGGCGGCGGGTTTCGTCGGTTTCGCCATCGGCACGCCGCTCACCACGGGCGTCACCGCCTGGGTGTCCGTCCCGATCCTGTTGCTGTGCATGGCCTTCGGCGTCCTGATCCTCAGTGGACGCACGGTGCGTGAGGTCGTCGACGCCGCCGCCGGATATCTCGGACTGGGTGTGCCCGGTGCCGACGACGCGCCGTGGGAGAGCGACCTCGACTGGGACGAGGACGCGGAGAACTACGAGGATCCCGACTTCGGCGATCCCGCGGCGGACGACGCCGACGATGACGCCTTCGGCTCCCGCGCGACACGTCGCTCGTACTCGTCGAACCCGTACGACAACTACCCGCCCGACGAGACCCCGTCGCGGCCGGTGAGCCGATCGCGCCGCAAGCCGGCCAAGGTCGCCGAGGAGCCGATCGAGGAAGCGGTCACCGAGAACTTCGCCGACGCCTACACCGAGCCGTTCGGCGACAACGCCGCCGACGAGCAGATGACCGAGGTCATCGAGCCACCGGCCCGCCCGGCCACTGCACGTCGTACGACGCCGGCCGCGCGTCCGGCGCCCAAGCCGGCACCCGCAGCGGAGCCGGAACCAGAGCTCGACGACGAGGCGTTCGCACCCTCGGAACCGGCAGCCGAGGGTGACTACATCCTGCCGCCCCCGCACCTGCTGCTCGAGGGCGATCCGCCGAAGGCCGGCACCAGCGCCAACGACGAGATGATCGACCGGATGACCGGCGTGCTCGAACAGTTCAAGATCGACGCGGCCGTCACCGGCTACACCCGCGGACCGACGGTCACCCGCTACGAGGTCGAGCTCGGACCGGGCGTGAAGGTCGAGAAGATCACCGCGCTCCAGCGCAACATCGCCTACGCCGCGGCGACCGACAACGTCCGCCTGCTCGCGCCGATCCCGGGCAAGTCCGCGGTCGGTATCGAGGTGCCCAACGCCGACCGCGAGATGGTCCGCCTGGCCGACGTCCTCAGCGCGCCGTCGACCCGCAAGGACAAGCATCCGCTCGTCATCGGTCTCGGCAAGGACATCGAGGGTGACTTCGTCAGCGCGAACCTGGCGAAGATGCCGCACCTGCTCGTCGCCGGTTCGACCGGCTCGGGTAAGTCGAGCTTCGTCAACTCGATGCTGGTGTCGCTGCTCAGCCGCGCCACTCCCGAGCAGGTCCGGATGATCCTCATCGACCCGAAGATGGTGGAGCTCACCCCGTACGAGGGCATCCCACACCTGATCACCCCCATCATCACGCAGCCCAAGAAGGCTGCCGCCGCCCTCGCGTGGCTGGTGGAGGAGATGGAACAGCGCTACCAGGACATGAAGGCCTCGCGGGTTCGCCACATCGACGACTTCAACACGAAGGTGCGTTCCGGCGAGATCACCACCCCGCTCGGCAGCGAGCGGGTGTACAAGCCGTACCCGTACATCCTCGCGATCGTCGACGAGCTGGCCGACCTGATGATGACCGCACCGCGCGACGTCGAAGAGGCGATCGTGCGCATCACCCAGAAGGCGCGCGCGGCCGGCATCCACCTGGTCCTCGCGACCCAGCGTCCGTCGGTCGACGTGGTCACCGGTCTGATCAAGACCAACGTGCCGTCTCGCCTCGCCTTCGCCACGTCGTCGCTGACCGACTCGCGAGTCATCCTCGACCAGCCCGGCGCCGAGAAACTCATCGGCATGGGCGACGGACTGTTCCTGCCGATGGGCGCCAACAAGCCCATCCGCATGCAGGGCGCCTACATCTCCGACGAGGAGATCGCGGCCGTCGTCGACTTCGCCAAGGAGCAGGCCGAGCCCGAGTACACCGAGGGCGTCACCGCGGCGAAGGCCGGCGAGAAGAAGGACATCGACAGCGACATCGGCAACGACCTCGACGACCTGCTGCAGGCGATCGAACTCGTCGTCTCCAGCCAGTTCGGTTCGACGTCGATGCTGCAGCGCAAGCTACGCGTCGGCTTCGCCAAGGCCGGCCGCCTGATGGATCTCATGGAAACCCGCGGCGTCGTCGGACCGAGTGAGGGCTCCAAGGCGCGCGAGGTGCTCGTGAAGCCCGACGACCTCGCCGGGGTCATCGCCTCCATCACCGGCGGCGGGGACGACGAGTCGGCCGAGAGCTGAGGAAGTGGCTGAACAGGGATTTCCGTGGCCGCCTACCGGCATCCGGTAGGCTGGCCGCCAGATCCATGAGGGGAGTATCCCCGACGCGGCGTCTCCGTCAGTACGGTGCCGATCCGCGGTGATGCCGATCATCACCGCCTCGGTGACCCGGAGCGTCGGCCCCCGAATCCCGGGTGGGAGAGACCTCTGGCTCGTCAGCTGATGCTGCCTGCTGGAGGACTACTGTGGACGTTTCTTTATCCCTATGGCTGATCACCGTTGCGGTGATCCTCGGATTGTTCGTGTTCGACTTCTTCTCACACGTGCGCGTGCCCCATGCACCGTCACTCAAGGAGTCGGGCACCTGGTCGGCGGTTTACATCTCGCTCGCCATTGCCTTCGGTGTCTTCGTCTGGTGGAAGTGGGGCGGAACGTTCGGTGGCGAGTACTTCGCCGGGTACGTCACCGAGAAGGCGCTCTCGGTGGACAACCTGTTCGTCTTCGTCATCATCATGGCGAAGTTCGCGGTGCCGCCGGAGTACCAACAGAAGGTGCTGCTGCTCGGCATCGTGATGGCGCTCGGCATGCGCGCCGTCTTCATCGCCGTCGGTGCGGCCGCCATCAACGCCTACAGCTGGGTGTTCTACCTGTTCGGGGCCTTCCTGATCTTCACCGCGGTCAAGCTGCTCCGCGAGAGCGACGACCCCGTCGAACACGAGGAGCAGCGGGAGACCAGGCTCGAACGCTTCGTCAAGCGGTTCCTGCGCACGCATGACTCCTACGACCGCGACAAGCTCTTCACCCGCGTCAACGGCAAGCGGCTCGCGACGCCGATGCTGATGGTGCTCATTGTCATCGGCTTCACCGACTTGCTGTTCGCACTCGACTCGATCCCGGCGATCTACGGCCTGACCTCCGAGCCGTACCTGGTGTTCACCGCCAACGCCTTCGCGCTCATGGGCCTGCGCCAGCTGTACTTCCTGCTCGGCGGACTGCTCGACCGGCTGGTGTACCTCTCGATCGGCCTGTCGATCATCCTGGCGTTCATCGGCACCAAGCTGGTCCTGCACGCCCTGCACGAGAACACGCTGCCCTTCGTCAACGGCGGCGAGCACGTGAGCGTCCCGGAGATCTCGACGCCGCTGTCGCTGTCGGTGATCCTGGGTGTCCTCGTCGTCACCACCGTCGCGAGTCTGGTGAAGAGCAGGTCAGGGGCTGACAAGGATCAGGCGCAGACCTGACGCGACCCGTCAGAACGGTCCGAAGACCTGGTTCCACTCGTCGATCCGCACGGCGTCGACGGCCTCGTGAGCCTGGAACGGGTCGTTGGCGAGGAAGGCCTCGGCGGCCTCGAGGTCGGCCGCGCTGATGATGATCAGCGCGCCCGACCCGTCCGGGTACGGCCCGGCGAGGAGCACGTTGCCCGCCTTGTTCTCCTCGCCGAGCCACTCCCGATGCAGCGGACGGTGCTGGTCGCGGAGTGCGGCCTTGGCCGGACGGTAGGTGTACTGGACGGCGAAAAAGGGCATCTGCTCACTCCTCGGAGATGGTGGCCAGCATCCTGGTGTTCCCCAGGGTGTTGGGTTTGACGTAACTCAGGTCCAGGAACTCGGCGACACCGGTGTCGTAGGAGCGGCACATCTCCTCGAACACCTCACGCGTGACCGGGGTGCCCTGGATCTCGCTGAACCCGTGCTTGGCGAAGAAGCTCGTCTCGAAGGTCAGCACGAAGACGCGGGACAGTTCGAGTTCGCGGGCGATCTCCATCAACCGGCCGACGATCTTGTGACCGATCCCGCGACCGGAGAACGTGGGGTCGACCGCGACCGTGCGGACCTCACCGAGATCGGCCCACAGCACGTGAAGGGCCCCGCAGCCCACGACCTCCCCGTCGAGTTCGCCGACCCAGAACTCCTGCACCGACTCGTACAGGGTGACGAGGTTCTTCTCCAGGAGGATCTTGCCCGCGTACTCGTCGATCAGTTCCTTGATGCGCGGCACGTCCGAGGCACGCGCGCGTCGCACCACGACATCGCCAGTAGTCGATTCGGGCGCAACGGGATCCGCCGTGGATTCGGGTTCGGCGGGCTCCGGGGAGACGGGGGACATGGGACATCACCTTAGTCCTGTGCGGACATGCGCATCGGCCCGGTTTACCTTCTGCGCGGCGTGGGCCGATACCCTGTTGAGCGTGCGTATGAGAATTCCCGTGTATCGCGGAACCCGTCCGCGCCCGGGGGTGTGCTCATGACCGATCGCATTCGGCGGGCCGTCGACGAAAAAGGTATCGCGAATGTGGGCCGCGGGCCGGATCACATCACCGATCCGGTCGACCCGGTCCCGGTGGTCAACATCGCGAACGCACTGACTGTCTTCCGGATCCTCCTGGTCCCGGTGTTCCTGGCGGCCCTGTTCATGGAGTCCGGTGAATCCACGCTGTGGCGCACGGTGGCCACGGTCGTCTTTGCGGTCGCGGCCCTCACCGATCGGTACGACGGGCGCATCGCCCGGCAGCGCGGCCTGATCACCGACTTCGGCAAGATGGCCGACCCGATCGCCGACAAGGCCCTCATCGGCGGTGCGCTCGTCGGGCTCTCGATCCTCGGCATCCTGCCCTGGTGGGTCACCGCGGTCATCATCGCGCGCGAACTGTGGGTCACGGCGCTGCGCTTCTGGGTGCTGCGCCACAAGGTGATCCCCGCCAGCCGCGGCGGGAAACTCAAAACCCTGCTGCAGGCGGTCGCGATCGGTCTGTACCTCGCGCCGCTCGGCGGGGGATGGCAGATCGCCGCCGGGATCCTGATGGGTCTCGCGGTGGTCGTGACCATCTACACCGGGCTCGACTACACCTGGCAGGCGATCAAGGTCCGCTCCGGCGGGTCCGGCACCGGCACCCCCGATCCGGGGTCGGCGCCGCAGGCGCGACGGGCCGTCGGAGGAACCGGCGCGGGCCGCTGAGTTCGACTACTGTCGGGGGAACCGCGGCCGGGGAACGATCCGGCCGCGTGAGGCGTTGGCTGAGGAGTGAACAGGGAGAGGAGACTCGATGGCGATGCTCTTACGTGAGGCGCTCGGCGACAGCCTTCGTCGGGTCCGCACGCAGCAGGGTCGGACCCTTCGTGAGGTGTCCACCGGTGCACGCGTGAGTCTCGGTTACCTCTCCGAGGTCGAGCGCGGTCAGAAGGAGGCCTCGAGCGAACTGCTCGCGGCCATCTGCGACGCACTCGACGTGGAGATCGCCGACCTCCTCCTCGACGTCGGGCACGCGATGCGTCCCGCCGAGACGGTGGCCCCCGAGGTCGCCGAGGCCGGTCTCACCGCGACCAAGGTGGTCATCCCCGCGCCTGCCGGACGCCGCGACGCGACCGCGCTGGCCGCGGCCTGAACGCGCAGCCACTAGATTGGTCTGCACAGTCCTCAAACCCTTGAATGGAGTGACGTAGAGCATGGCGAACCCGTTCGTGAAGTTGTGGCGCTACCTGACGGCACTCGGTAACGCGAAGATCGACGAACACGCCGACCCGAAGGTCCAGATCCAGCAGGCGATCGAAGATGCTCAGCGTCAGCATCAGGCGTTGTCGCAGCAGGCCGCCTCGGTCATCGGCAACCAGCGACAGCTCGAGATGAAGCTGAACCGGCAGCTCGAGGACATCGAACGCCTGCAGGCCAACACCCGTCAGGCGCTGACGCTCGCCGATCAGGCCGCGGCCGCCGGGGACACCCACAAGGCCACCGAGTACACGAACGCCGCCGAGGCGTTCGCAGCCCAGCTGGTGACCGCGGAGCAGAGCGTCGAGGACCTCAAGTCGCTGCACGATCAGTCGCTTCAGGCTGCCGGCCAGGCCAAGAAGGCCGTCGAGCGCAATGCGATGATCCTCCAGCAGAAGCTCGCCGAGCGCTCCAAGCTGCTCAGCCAGCTCGAGCAGGCGAAGATGCAGGAGCAGGTCAGCGCGTCGCTCAACCAGATGAGCGAGCTGTCGGTGCCCGGCAACACCCCGAGCCTCGACCAGGTGCGCGACAAGATCGAGCGCCGCTACGCCAATGCCCTCGGCTCGGCCGAACTGGCGAAGAACTCGGTCCAGGGCCGGATGCAGGAGGTCGAGCAGGCCGGCATCCAGATGGCCGGTCACTCCCGCCTCGAGCAGATCCGCGCCAGCATGCGCGGCGACGCCCTGCCGTCCGCCGGAGCGACCGCACCGCCGCTGCAGAAGGGTCAGCCGGCGACGCAGGCCACCCCGCCGACCACCGAGCCGCCCGCGCAGAACTGATCCGCGGCACGTGCATGTCGCACTTGTCGCGGGTTCTGATGCAGGACATGCCTTTCCGGCCTTCGCCCTCGCCGAGCGTTTTGTCTCGGCGGGGCACCGGGCGACGGTCTACACCGGACTGAACTGGTCGGATGCCGCGCGTCGTCGCGGCATCGACATCGCCGAACTCCCGGGTCTCGCGGCCACGGATGTCGACGACGACGCCGACGCCGGGGACAAACTCGGCGCCCGTGCGGCGCGGATGGCGCAGCTGCTGGCACCCGTGCTGTCCGAGTCCGGCGCCGAACTCGTCGTCTCCGATGTCATCACCGTCTGCGGGGGATGGGCGGCGCAGCTGAACGGCCTGCCGTGGATCGAGCTCTCGCCACATCCGCTGTACCTGCCGTCCCGCGGACTACCGCCGATCGGTTCGGGTCTCGCCCCGGGAACCGGGTTTCGTGGTCGCGTCCGGGACGCGCTGATGCGTGCCGCGACCGCGACCTCCATCCGCAAGGGCGAACGGCAGCGTGCCGCTGCGCGGGTGTCGATCGGTCTGCCCGCCGCCGACGACGGCCCGAGTGCGCGGTTCGTGGCGACCCTGCCCGGCCTCGAGGTGGCACGGCCCGACTGGCCCGCCGACACCCATCTGATCGGCCCACTCCTGTGGGAACCCACCGACGACCTCTTCGACCGCCCCGCCGGTGACGAGCCGCTGGTGGTACTCGCGCCGTCCACGGCCGAGACCGGCGCCGCCGACATGGTCGGTGTGGTGCTCGAGGCGCTGTCCGAGCCGGTTCTCGGACGGCGTGTCCGGGTGGTGGTCTCCGGGCTGCACCGGCCGACGGCCGAGGACCTGGCCCGCTTCGGCGGCGGCGTACCCGCCCCGATCACCGCGGGACTGGGACGGCAGGACGAGGTGCTGGCCCATGCCCGGGTACTCATCTGCGGCTCCGGGCACGGCATCCTCGCCAAGGCGATGACCGCCGGGGTGCCGGTGGTCGCGGTACCCGGCGGCGGCGATCAGTGGGAGCTGGCGAACCGTCTCCAGCGCGCGGGTGCCGGCCGGTGGGTCCGCCCGCTCACCGTCGACGCCGTCGCCGACGCCGTCCGCGCGGTCCTCGACGACACCGGACACGCCCGCTGCGCCGAGCGGATCGGGGAGAGCGGCACCGACACCGTCGACCCGGTGGTGGTGGCCGAACGTAGGGTGGGGCTGTGCGCCTGACCGAGTTCAACGAACTGATGAGCACCGAATTCGGTGTGACACGGGCGGATTCGATCCTCGTCGACCACGTGCTCACCGAGTTCGCCGGCCGCACCGGTGCGCAGGCGATCGACGACGGGATCGACCCCCGCGATGTCTGGGTGGCGATCTGCCGCGACTTCGACGTGCCGCGACAGCGGTGGTGACACGCCCCGCGTGTCGCACTTGCCATCGAACACCTGTTCGTTCATTCTGGTGATCAGACGGAACCGAACGGGCCGCCGCCGCGTCTGAAGTATCGGGACCGAGGAGAAGAATGGGTCGCCGGGAGCGCCGCCAAGACTTGTCGGACCCACGCGATACCTTTCAGACATGAACGCCCGGACCGCACCGACCACCCGCCGGAAATCCGGCTCACAACCGAGGAGAACTCCGATGGCATCTGCGCCTCAAGACCGTGAGAAGGCCCTCGATCTGGCCCTCGCCCAGATCGACAAGAACTTCGGCAAGGGTTCGGTCATGCGTCTCGGTGAGGAGACTCGTCAGCCGATCGAGGTCATCCCGACCGGCTCGATCGCACTCGACGTCGCCCTCGGTATCGGTGGTCTGCCCCGCGGCCGCGTCGTCGAGATCTACGGTCCGGAATCCTCGGGTAAGACCACGGTGGCGCTGCACGCCGTCGCGAATGCCCAGGCCCAGGGCGGCATCGCCGCCTTCATCGACGCCGAGCACGCTCTCGACCCCGACTACGCCGCCAAGCTCGGTGTCGACACCGACGCGCTGCTGGTGTCCCAGCCCGACACCGGTGAGCAGGCTCTCGAGATCGCCGACATGCTGATCCGTTCGGGCGCTCTGGACATCCTGGTCATCGACTCGGTGGCCGCACTGGTGCCCAAGGCCGAGATCGAGGGCGAGATGGGCGACAGCCACGTCGGCCTGCAGGCCCGCCTGATGAGCCAGGCGCTGCGCAAGATGACCGGTGCGCTCAGCCAGTCCAAGACCACCGCGATCTTCATCAACCAGCTGCGTGAGAAGATCGGCGTCATGTTCGGTACGCCCGAGACCACCACGGGCGGTAAGGCTCTCAAGTTCTACTCGTCGGTGCGCCTCGACGTCCGGCGCATCGAGACCCTCAAGGACGGGACCGATGCCGTCGGTAACCGCACCCGCGTGAAGGTCGTCAAGAACAAGGTCGCGCCGCCGTTCAAGCAGGCCGAGTTCGACATCCTCTACGGTCACGGCATCAGCAAGGAGGGCTCGCTGATCGACATGGGTGTCGCCGAGGGCTTCATCCGCAAGTCCGGCTCGTGGTTCACCTACGAGGGCGATCAGCTCGGCCAGGGCAAGGAGAACGCCCGCAAGTTCCTGCTCGAGAACCTCGACATCCGCGACGAAATCGAGAAGAAGATCAAGGAGAAGCTCGGCGTCGGCGCCACCGTCGACGCCGACGACGTCGCCCCGGCGCCAGTCGAATTCTGATCGGTCCCGCCTGATCCGATATGAACGAGGCATCAAGCCCCGAACGGACGGACCCCGAGCGGACGCAGAAAAAGGGACCCAGTGCATGGGACTCCGCACTGCGGCTGCTCGGGGTCCGTGCGCGTTCACGGCACGAGATGCGGGAGAGGTTGACCCGCAAGGGATTCGACGCCGACACCGTCGACGAGGTGATGGCACGGCTCGACAAGCACCAGCTGCTCGACGACACCGATTTCGCCGCGGAGTGGGTGCGTTCCCGACACCTGAACTCGGGTAAGGGACGTGTGGCGCTCCGTCACGAACTGCGCACCAAGGGGATCTCGGAGTCGATCATCGCCGAGACCCTGGCCGACATCGATCCCGATGACGAACGCGGGGTCGCGGCGGGACTCGTCGAGCGAAAACTGACGCCGTCGGTCGTCGAACGCGTCGTCGCCGATCGTGCCGAGCGCGAGAAGACGCTGCGCCGGCTGGTCGCATTCCTTGTGCGGCGCGGTTATTCGCAGTCGCTGGCCTTCGACGTGGTGGGGGAGGCGCTCGGCGCGTTGGACGACGCCTGACGCCTCCCCGTCACGGGATCACTCGGATCAGAGCAGGTTCTCCGACGCGGCCTGCTCGGTCTTCTCCGGGTCCGCGGGCTCGGTCGCCCGACGCCCCTGACGCAGCCGTCGTTCGACGTAGGTCGCCAGGTTCGACAGCCCGAAGTTGATGAGGATCATGATGATCGCCACCACGATCAGCGCCGGGATGTAGTTGCCGTAGCGCGAGGCCGACAGCAGACCGCTGCGTACGACCTCCGAGTAGCCGATGATGTAGCCCAGCGCGCTGTCCTTCAGGGCCACCACCATCTGCGAGATCAGTGCCGGCATCATCGCGGTGATCGCCTGGGGGAGCAGCACGATCCTCATCATCTGGCTCTTCCGCAGACCCAGCGCCATCGACGCCTCGGTCTGGCCCTTCGGCAGCGAGTTGATGCCCGAGCGCAGGATCTCGGCCATCACCGACCCGTTGTAGAGCGTGAGGCCGGTGACCACGGCGGCGAACGCCAGCATCGACGACGGGAAGATGCCGTAGATGGCGAACAAGAACCAGGTGAACACCATCAGGATCAGCACCGGGATCGCGCGGAACACCTCGACGAATACGCCTGAGACGGCACGCACCCAGAGATGATCCGACAGCCGGCCGATGCCGAGGACGGCACCGAGGATCAGCGACAGCACGATCGAGACGGCGGCCGCCGCGAGCGTGCGCCACAGGCCGGGCAGGATGTAGCCGGTCCAGGTGGACCAGGTGACGAACGGGCTCCACTTCTCGCCGGTGAACTGCTCGTTGGCAGCGAGCACGGTGATCACGTAGATCGCGATCGCCGCGAGGATCGCGATGAACAGGATCGCTGTCAGGCGGTTCCGGGTTCGTGCGCGTGGGCCGGGGGCGTCGTACAGGACAGTCGATTCGGCGCTCATCGTTTCACCGCCAGTCGCTTGGCGAGGTAGCCGAAGACGGCTCCCTCGGTGAGGGTGATGATCATGAAGCCCACGGCGATGACGCCGAAGATCACGAACAGCTGGTCGGAGAAGGTTTCGATCTCGGTCTTCATCAGGGCCGCGGCCTCGGCGACGCCGATGACCGAGGCGACCGTGGTGTTCTTCGTCAGCGCGATCAGCACGCTGCCCATCGGGCCGATGACGGCTCGAATGGCCTGCGGCAGCACGATGATCCCGAACACCTGGGCGAAGGGCATGCCCAGCGACCGCGCTGCCTCCGCCTGCCCGAGGGGCACAGTGTTGAAGCCGGAGCGCAGCGTCTCACAGACGAACGTCGACGTGTAGAGGACGAACGCGAGTACCGCGAGCCAGAAATTGTTGGACTTGATCGTCGGCGCGAAGGTCAGCCCCAGGTTCTGGTACAGGCCGATGGCGCAGAACAGCACGACGAGCGTCAACGGGGTGTTGCGGACGACGTTCACGTAGACCCCGGCGAAGGCGCGCATCACCGGGACGGGGGACACCCGCATCGCGGCGAGGATCGTGCCCCAGACCAGCGAGCCGATCGCCGAATAGAAGGTCAACTGGATGGTCACCCAGAAGGCGGGCCACAGCTGGGGGCCCATGCTCTCCCACAGAGAGGCGTCATTCATCGATTACTCCTCTCACTCGAGTCCGGGCGGGCACGGCGTGGACGGTGAATCGAGGAACTCGAGGTCACCGGGGTCCGGCAGGTAGGGGAACTTCGAACCGGGACGGTCCGCGCGGGCGATGATCTCGTCCACGTACTCGTTGCCGAGTGCTTCGCGGAGGTCGGCGTTCCAGGGCGACTCGACGCCCTCGGCCGGGGTCAGCATGGTGTCGAGGGCCTTGTTGATCGCCTCGACCGCGGCGGTGTCGCCGAGTGCGACACCCACGCCGTAGCGTTCGGTCGAGAACGGGCTGCCCGCCGTCTTCAGCGCGTCCTTGACGCACGCGTCCTTGAGGTACGTCATCTCGACGAGCTTGAACTCGTCCTTCCAGAAGTTGGAGTAGCCGGCGAGGATCGCCTCGTCGGTCGTCAGCGCGTCGACCTTGCCGCGGCGGAGCGCCTCGACGCAGGCCGAGTAGGAGTCGTACTCCTGCAGCTGCACGGTCGGCAGCTGCGCCTTCACGTTCTGCGCCGACGTCGAGCCGGTGACCGAACAGAGCTTCTTTCCGTTGTCGAGGTCGGCCAGCTCGGAGATCGAGTTGTCGTCGTCACGCACCATCAGGCCCTGGTAGGTCTGCAGGTAGGGGCCGCCGAACGACACCTTCTTGGAACGGCTGGCGTTGATCGAGTAGGTGGCGGCGATCAGGTCGACCTCGCCGTTGTCGATCATCGCCTCGCGGCGGGCCGACGGCGTCTCGCGCCAGGTGATCTCCGGGTGATCGACGCCGAGGTCGTCCGCGATGGAGTTGACCACATAGGTGGCGACCGACGCGTCGAAGCCGGTGACGTTGCCGTCCGGCTCGTACAGGCCGAGGCCGGGCTGGTCGAACTTGACGCCCAGGACGACCGCTCCGTCACGGATCGAGCTGAGCAGGTTGCGGGGTTCGGTGCTGCCACATCCCGACAGCAGTCCGGCGAGCAGTGCCCCGACCGCGACGACCAGTCCGGCGCCACGCCATCGGGACACCTGCGGGCGTGTTCGGTGTGTTTCCTGACTCATCCGCATCTCAGTGCCCCAGGATCTTGCCGAGGAAATCGCGTGCTCGGTCGGTCTTGGGGTCGGTGAAGAAGGTGTCGGGTTCGGCGTCCTCGATGATCGCGCCGTCGGCCATGAAGATCACCCGGTCGGCGGCCTTGCGGGCGAAGCCCATCTCGTGGGTGACCACGAGCATCGTCATGCCCTCTTTGGCCAGGGCGACCATGACGTCGAGGACCTCGTTGACCATCTCGGGGTCGAGCGCCGAGGTCGGCTCGTCGAACAACATGACCTTCGGATCCATGGCGAGGGAGCGGGCGATGGCGACGCGCTGTTGCTGGCCGCCGGACAGCTGGGCGGGGTACTTGTCCTTCTGGCTGGCGATGCCGACCCGCTCGAGCAGTTCCAGCGCCCGCTTGCCGGCGTCGGCCTTGGACTTCTTGCGCACCTTCGTCGGTGCGAGGGTGACGTTCTCGAGGATCGTCTTGTGGGAGAACAGATTGAAGGACTGGAACACCATGCCGACGTCGGCGCGGAGTCGAGCGAGGTCCTTGCCCTCGGCGGGCAGGAGCTGACCCTCGACCCGGATCTCACCCTCGTCGATCGGTTCGAGGCGGTTGATCGTCCGGCAGAGAGTGGACTTGCCCGATCCGGACGGACCGAGGACCACGACCACCTGTCCGGCGGGAACCTCGAGGTCGATGTCCTTGAGGACGTGCAGCGAACCGAAGTGCTTCTGCACCCCGCGCATCGCGATCATCGGCTGGGACCCGGGGTCCGCGGACTTGCTCGGCGAAACGGTCATTGGAGAACCCTAACCAAATTCGTGCCGAGGAGCGGTACCGGTCACGCAACGTCGGCGATTTGCGTCGGCACCGTACCCTGGTAGGAGTGAGTATCGAGTTGTCGGATCGGCCTGACCAGGCTGCATCAGCCCCAGACCCCCTCGGCGATCAAGCACCCCGCAGCTACCAGGTTCGAACCTACGGCTGCCAGATGAACGTCCACGACTCCGAACGCATCTCCGGGCTCCTCGAGGACGCGGGTTATGTGCGTGCCGGCGAGGACGACGACGCCGATCTGGTGGTGTTCAACACGTGTGCCATCCGCGAGAACGCCGACAACAAGCTCTACGGCAACCTGTCGCACCTGGCCCCGGTGAAATCCCAGCGGCCCGGCATGCAGATCGCCGTCGGCGGTTGCCTCGCGCAGAAGGACAAGGACACCGTCATCGCCAAGGCGCCGTGGGTCGACGTCGTGTTCGGCACCCACAACATCGGCTCGCTGCCGGCGCTGCTCGACCGTGCCCGTCACAACGAGGAGGCGCAGGTCGAGATCCTCGACTCCCTGGAGCGCTTCCCGTCGACGCTGCCCGCCAAGCGCGACTCGGCCTACTCCGGTTGGGTGTCGGTGTCGGTGGGCTGCAACAACACTTGCACCTTCTGCATCGTGCCGTCGCTGCGCGGCAAGGAGGTCGACCGCCGACCCGGTGACGTGCTCGCCGAGGTCCGGGCACTCGTCGACCAGGGTGTCGTCGAGGTGACGCTGCTCGGTCAGAACGTCAACGCCTATGGCATGTCCTTCGCCGATCCGGACCAGCCGCGCAACCGCGGCGCCTTCGCCGAACTGCTGCGTGCCTGCGGCGACATCGAAGGACTCGAACGGGTCCGGTTCACCTCGCCGCATCCCGCCGAGTTCACCGACGACGTCATCGAGGCGATGGCCGAGACCCCCAACGTGTGCCCGCAGCTGCACATGCCGCTGCAGTCCGGCTCCGACCGCATCCTGAAGGCGATGCGACGCAGCTACCGCCAGACCAGGTTCCTCGGCATCCTCGACAAGGTCCGCGCGGCGATGCCTCATGCGGCGATCACCACCGACATCATCGTCGGGTTCCCGGGGGAGACCGAGGAGGACTTCCAGGCGACCCTCGACGTCGTGGAACGCGCCCGGTTCTCCAGCGCCTTCACCTTCCAGTACTCGCCGCGCCCGGGAACCCCGGCCGCGACGATGCCCGACCAGGTGCCCGCCGACGTCGTCGGTGAGCGCTACCAGCGACTCATCGCGCTGCAGGAACGAATCTGCCTGTCCGAGAACGAATCCCTGACCGGCACCGAGGTGGAACTGCTCGTCGTCGCCGACGAGGGACGCAAGTCCGCCGAGACCCGGCGGATGACCGGTCGCGCGCGGGACGGACGCCTGGTGCACTTCGCGCCCGGCGACACCGCGGGCATCCGACCCGGCGACGTGATCCACACCGTGGTCACCGCGGCCGCGCCGCACCACCTGATCGCCGACGCCGGGGTGCTCTCGCACCGCCGCACGCGCGCCGGCGACGCCCACGAGCAGAGCCGCACGCCCACGACCGCCCCCGTCGGAGTCGGCCTCGGCCTGCCGACGATTGGTCCCCCCGTACCCACCCCCGCCACCGCCGCTGCACCCGCGTCCGCCGGATGCGGCTCCTGCGGCTAGAGCGCGCGCCACACCAGACCCACTCGTGAGAAGAGGCGATGACATGTCCGAGAACCCGGACCGCACACCCGGCGCTTCCGACCGGGACGCGTTGAAGGAATACGAACAGGACCTGAGGAAGGCCGAGCGCAAGGTCGCCGGTGAGATCGACCCCGGCGCACGCGCGGTGGTCGTGGCCATCGCCGTATTGCTGGCCATGGTGTCGCTGGTCCTGCCGCACACCGGCTCGGTCACCGGCCTCGAGGTGCTGTCCTTCGCGCCGGAGGCCGCAGCCGAACGAGTCACCATCGTGTCGAAGATCTTCGTCTACCTGGTGGCGATCTTCGGCATCGTGGTCTCGATGCTCGCGCTGCTGACCCGCCGGTGGATTCTGGCGTGGATCGCCTTGTGCGGCTGTGCGATCGCCTGCGTGGCCGGAATGCTCGCCTGGTGGTCGCGCAACACCCCCGGCGTCGGTGGCGTGGAGCCTCCGTCGGGTGTGGGCATCGGACTGGTCCTCGGCTGGATCTCGGTCTTCGTCCTGACCTTCCACTGGTCACGCGTGGTGTGGGCGCGCTCGTCCTACCAACTGGCGATGGAGGCCGAGCGTCGCCGCCAGGCTGCCGAGCAGGAAGCCTATGCCTCGGCGCTCTACCACAAGGACCCCGAACAGCCGAAGTAGTCGGCGGCCCGGGGTCCTCGGGTCGTTGTAGCGGGTTCGCTCAGCGGTCGGTGACGGCGCTGTGGGCGGCCTCGGCCCACTCGCGCCACTGCGCGGCCTGCTCGCGCAGCGACGCCGCCTCACGGTCCTTGCCCTTCTCCACAGCCTTGCGGGCCTGCTCCTCGAACTGCGCGGCGCGGTCGGCGAACTGGGCGGCACGCGCCTGGGCCTCCGGGTCGGTGCGCTGCCACTGGGCGTCCTCGGCGTCGCGGATGCGCTTCTCGATCGCTCGTGCGCGTCCCTCCAGCGAGTGCATCTGATCGCGCGGGACCTTGCCGATCTCGTCCCACTTGTCGCGGAACGCCCGGAACTCACGACGCGCCGCGTCGAGGTCGGCGGCCGGGTCGATGGCCTTCTCGGCGGCCTCGAGCAGCGCGATCTTGGCGGTCGCGTTGGCCGCGAACTCGGCGTCGCGTTCGGAGGTCGCGGCGTTGCGGGCGTTGAAGAAGACGTCCTGAGCGGCCTTGAACCGCTGCCAGAGTGCCTCGTCGGTGTCGCGGGGCGCGCGGCCGGCGGCCTTCCACTCACCCAGGAGTTCGCGGAACCTGGCCGAGGTGGGACCCCAGTCGGTCGACGAGGACAGTTCCTCGGCGCGGGCGATCAGCGCTTCCTTGCGTTCCTTGGCCCCGGCGCGCTCGCGGTCGAGCTCGGCGAAGTGGGCACCACGGCGGCGGTTGAAGGCATCGCGTGCCTTCGCGTAGCGCTTCCACAGGGCGTCATCGGACTTGCGATCGATACCCTTGATGGTCTTCCACTCGTCGAGGATCTCGCGGAGTCGATCGCCGGCACCCTTCCAGTTGGTGGCCTCGGCGCCGATCTGTTCGGCCTCGGTGGCAAGGGTCTCCTTGCGGGCGATGGCGGTGGCGCGGGTCTTCTCACGCTCGGCGCGCAGCGACTCGGCGACCTCGTCGGCGGAACCGACGATGGCCTCCAGTCGACGCTGTAGCGCGGCGACATCGCCGATGACGTGGGCGTCGGGCAGGTCGTCGAGCAGGTGCTTGGCGGCTGCCTGGGCCTTGCGCGGGTCACCGGACCGTGCACTGAGACGTTCCTCGAGGATCTCGACCTCGGTGGCGAGGTCGTCGAAGCGGCGCGCGAAGTGGGCCAGACCCTCTTCGACGGTGCCGGCCTGCCACTGGCCGATCTCGCGCTCGCCGTCGGCGGTCTTGAGCCACACCACACCGGAGGAGTCGATGCGACCGTACCGGTGCGGGTCGCCGGCACTGATGTGCGTGATGACGGGTTCGTGCGGACCGGGTCGTGGGCCCGGCTTGGGACGCGGACCGGGTTTGGGGCGGGGCGTCGGGACCGGAGTGCTCGTCTGCGGCGCCTCGGTGGCCGTGGAGGGATCGGTCGGGTGGGTCATCTGCACATGTCCTGCCGCTCAGTGGTGCCGCGCGTCACGGCTGCCGGTCGCTGGGTCGGTTCTCGCGGGGCATCGTAACGCCCCGTCGACAGCCGACAGTACGGATCCATTCAAGCAGTTCAGGCGCGTGCATGTGGCGTGCGCGGCGAGTTGTCGGAATCCGTGTCGGGGTTCGGGCGTCGGTCGCGATGTCTGGTTCGACTAGCGTCGTGGTGTGCTTGCGGCCGTCGTCTTCGTACCGAGTGCCCCGTTGCTGGTACCCGAATTGGCCGGTCCGTCGGCGTTCGACACCGAACCCGTGCGATCGGCGGTGCGGGATGCCCTTGCCGACGCGGCGTCGACCGGGATCGATCGCTGGGTCGTGGTCGGCGCCTCCGACGACCCGGTGACCGGACCGGTGGAGGAGTCGGGGTCGGGCGGTTTCGCCCGGTACGGGGTCGACGTCCGGGTGAGCGTGAGCGATCGGACCGGTCGTCGGATGAGTCTGTCCGCCCTGATCGGAGCCTGGCTGCGTGAGTGGGCGGCGCTGGGACCGACGAGCATGTCGATCGTCGGCCGGGCGACGACGCCCGCCGAGTGCGCGGTCATCGGTGCGGATCTCGGCGCACGGCTGAGGAAGTCGCCGGAGCGGATCGGACTCCTGGTCGTCGGCGACGGCTCGACCGCGCTGACCCCCAAGGCGCCGGGCGGTGGCCGACGGGATTCCGCGGTTGCCCTCAACGACTCGATCGTCGCGGCGATCGCCGCCGCCGACACCGCTGCCCTCCTGGACCTCGACGACGCGCCCTGCGACACGGAGGGAGTCGGCGGCCGGGTCGCATGGCAGGTCGCCGCCGCCGCGGTCGACCACTCCGGTTCCGGCGTCGTCGCGAAGACGAGGTACGCCGAAGCCCCGTTCGGGGTCGGCTACGTCGTCGGCACGTGGACCGTCACCGGTGACCGTTCATGAGCGACCAACCGGCCCTGCGGCCGATCATGGTCGTCGGCCCGACCGCGTGCGGGAAGTCCGACCTCGCCCTCGACCTGGCCGAGCGGCTGGGCGGGGAGATCGTTAACATCGACGCGATGCAGCAGTACCGCGGCATGGACATCGGCACGGCCAAGGTCCCGGTCGCCGAACGCCGCGGCATCCCGCACCACCAGATCGACGTCCTCGACGTGACCGAGGTGGCCACCGTCGCCCGGTACCAGCAGGCCGCGGCCGCCGACGTGGAGCGACTCCTCGCCGCAGGTCGCGTCCCGGTCATCGTCGGCGGTTCGATGATGTACGTCCAGGGGCTGCTCGACAACTGGCAGTTCCCGGCGACCGACCCCGAGGTCCGCGGCCGGTACGAGGAGATGCTCGCCGAACGCGGCGTCGCCGAGATGCACCGGCTGCTGGCGTCGGTCGACCCCGCCGCGGCCGCAACGATTCTCGACACCGACGGCCGGCGCATCGTCCGCGCACTGGAGGTCGTAGAACTGACCGGGCAACCGTTCGCGGCGTCGCAGCCGACGATCGGCGAACCCCGGTGGGGGACCGTGATCCTCGCGCTCGACCGGGAGACCGCCGAACTCGACGACCGGATCGCGCGTCGTACCCGGCTGATGTTCGAGACCGGGCTGCCCGACGAGGTCGAGACCCTGTGCGCCGGCGGACTGCGGGAGGGGCGCACGGCCTCGCAGGCGATCGGCTACAAGCAGGTGCTCGCCGCCCTCGACGGTGAGTACGACATGGCCCAGGCCGAGGAACTCACCTTCATCGGCACCCGCCGGTACGTGCGCAGGCAGCGGTCGTGGTTCCGCCGCGATCACCGCGCCGTCTGGCTCGACGCCGCCGCCCCCGACCTCGCCGACCGCGCCCTCGCCGCCGCCGCTGTCTGAGGTCACCGGCGCCTGACGCTCTGCGCGAGAAGTAGTCTGGTGCGCGTGAGTTCTCATCAGACGGGTCTGCGCTTCGTCAAGGGCCACGGCACCCAGAACGACTTCGTCGTGCTCGCCGATCCGGCCGCCGAGCTGTCGCTCGACGCCGAGATGGTCGCGGCACTGTGCGACCGGCAGCGGGGCATCGGTGCCGACGGTCTGCTGCGCGTGGCGCGCACGGGTGCGCTCGTCGAACGCGGCGTCCTCGACGCACTGCCGGACGGCGTCGCGGCCGACGACTGGTTCATGGACTACCGCAACGGCGACGGCTCGATCGCCGAGATGTGCGGCAACGGCGTCCGGGTCTTCGCCCACTTCGTCCGCGCGACCGGACTCACCGACACCGACACCTTCACCGTGGGCTCGCGTGCCGGAGCCCGGCCCGTGACCATCCACTCCTTCGACGACGTGCACGCCGAGGTCACCGTGGAGATGGGTGTCGCCCGCCTCGACGGCACCTCGGTCGTGCGCATCGGCGACGACATCTATCCGGGTGTCAAGGTCGACGTCGGGAACCCGCACCTGGCGTGCGTGGTCGCCGACCTCACCGCCGACGGCCTCGCGGCTGTCGACTTCACCGCCGGCGTGGTCATCGAGGCCGACGACTTCCCGAACCGGGCCAACGTCGAGCTGCTCACCCCGCCGGTCGAGGACGTCGACGGACGTCTGTACGCGCGGATGCGGGTCTTCGAACGCGGCGTCGGAGAGACGCGTAGCTGCGGAACGGGCCTGGTCGCGGCCACGCGCGCCGCCCTCGACGCGCGCGGACAGGACACCGGCGAGCTGCGCATCGGCATCCCGGGCGGCGAGGTCACCGTGACGATCCGGACCGACGGCTCGACCCTGCGTGGCCCGTCGATGCTGGTCGCCGACGGCGTCCTGCGACCGGGCTGGGACCGCTGAGCCGATAATCACGTGCTCGGCGGGGGCGGGGCGTGAGACCATGGATCCCGTATGACCGAATCATCAGCACAGATCCTGTCCGACGCGGACCTCGACGATCGCCCCGGTGACCCCCACCGCGACGACGATCCGACCGTCGGCGAACTCCAACTCTCCGAGCGTGCGTCACTCCAGCGCGTCGCCGGGCTCTCCACCGAACTCACCGACGTCACCGAGGTCGAGTACCGGCAGCTCCGCCTCGAGAAGGTGGTCCTCGTCGGTGTCTGGACCGAGGGCAGCGCCGCGTCGGCCGAGGCCAACATGGCCGAGCTCGCCGCCCTGGCGGAGACCGCCGGTTCGCAGGTGCTCGACGCGTTGATACAGCGCCGTTCGAAGCCGGACTCGGCGACCTACATCGGTAGCGGCAAGGCCGAGGAACTCCGCGAGATCGTCCTGGCGACCGGGGCCGACACCGTCATCTGCGACGGTGAGCTCACGCCCGCCCAGCTGACCGCGCTGGAGAAGGTCGTCAAGGTCAAGGTCATCGACCGGACCGCCCTGATCCTCGACATCTTCGCCCAGCACGCCACGTCCCGAGAGGGCAAGGCGCAGGTCTCGCTGGCGCAGATGGAATACATGCTCCCGCGCCTGCGTGGTTGGGGTGAGTCGATGTCCCGGCAGGCCGGTGGCCGTGCCGGCAGCAACGGCGGTGTGGGTCTGCGTGGGCCCGGTGAGACCAAGATCGAGACCGACCGCCGGCGCATCCGTGAGCGGATGGCCAAGCTGCGCCGCGAGATCCGCGACATGAAGAAGGCGCGCACCACCAAGCGTGCGGCGCGCAACCGTTCGGCCATCCCGTCGATCACCGTCGCCGGCTACACCAACGCCGGCAAGTCGAGCCTGGTCAACGCGATGACCGGCGCCGGTGTGCTCGTCCAGGACGCGCTGTTCGCGACCCTCGACCCGACGACGCGCCGGGCCACCCTCGACGACGGGCGGGCCGTGGTCTTCACCGACACGGTCGGTTTCGTCCGCCACCTGCCGACCCAGCTCGTCGAGGCGTTCCGGTCGACGCTGGAGGAGGTCGTCGACGCCGATCTGCTCCTGCACGTGGTCGACGGATCGGATCCGTTCCCGATGGAACAGATCTCGGCGGTACGTCAGGTCATCAGCGAGGTCGTCGCCGAGGAGAAGGCGGAGGCGCCGCCGGAACTGCTGGTGATCAACAAGATCGACGCGATCGACGGTAACCGGCTCACCGAGCTGCGCGGCGCGGTCGGCGCCGACGCGGTGTTCGTCTCGGCACGCACCGGCGAGGGACTGCCCGAACTGTTCGACCGGGTCCGCGAGTTCGTGGGCCGCGAAGACGTCGAGCTCACCATCGAGGTGCCGTTCTCCCGCGGCGACATCGTCTCCCGGATCCACAGCGAGGGCGAGGTCCTCACCTCCGAGCACACCGAGTCGGGTACCACCATGAAGGTCCGCGTCCCGGCCGCTTTCGCGGGCGAGATCGCGGACCTCGAGGTCTAGCTGTCAGTCGGCATCCAGGTCGGTTTCGACGAGGGTGACGATCTTGTCGAGCGCCGCCTGGTCCTCGGCGGTCACCACGACCCGGGTGCCCTTCTCGGCGCCGAGCGTCATGATCATCAGCGCGGAACCGGCGTCGACCGGGTCGCCGCCCTCGAGTCCGAGGGTCACGGTGCTGCCGGTGTCGGCGACGGCCTCGGCGATGATCGTGGCCGGCCGGGCGTGCAGGCCGACTGCCGATCCGACGGTGACGGTGGTGCTGGGCATGGTGCCTCCTGTGTTGGCGATTGCTTGTCGGTTGGTGGTTGTGCGTGGCGATGTGGTCGCGCGTCGGGGTCTGGACTTCAGGCTGCCACGGCCTCGAGATCGGCCGCGGCGATCTCGCGGGTCCGGCCGAACTGCTTCGCCGCGATCACCACGACCGCGCTCAGGACGGTGCCGGCGAGCAGGGCCACGAGGAACAGCACCCAGCTGTTCATGGCGAAGAAGACGAAGATGCCGCCGTGCGGGGCGCGGAGCTCGACACCGAATGCCATGATCAGTGCGCCGGAAAGGGCGCCGCCGGCCATCATCGACGGGATGACTCGGAACGGGTCGGCCGCGGCGAACGGGATGGCGCCCTCGGAGATGAACGACGCCCCGAGAAGCCATGCGGCCTTGCCGTTCTCGCGTTCGGGTTCGGTGAACAGGCCGGGACGCAACACCGTTGCGAGCGCCAGGGCGAGCGGCGGGACCATGCCGGCACACATGACGGCGGCCATGATCTGGAACTGTGCGGGACCGGCGGTCGCGGCATCGGCGATACCGGCGGTGGCGAACAGGTAGGCGGTCTTGTTGACCGGGCCGCCGAGGTCGAAGCACATCATCAGACCGAGCACGATGCCCAGGACGACGGCCGATCCGCCGGACATGCTCTCGAGTCCGGAGTTCATCTGCTCGGTCAGCCAGGCGAGCGGCTTGCCGAGAACCAGGTAGAGCAGACCGCCGACGATCAGGCTGCCGAACAACGGGATGACCACGACCGGCATCAGTCCACGGGCCCACTGCGGCACGGGGAGTCGCGAGATCCACAGGCACGCGGCACCGGCGATGAGGCCGCCGATGAGTGCGCCGATGAAGCTCGCGCCGACTGCGAGGGACACGATGCCCGCGACGAAACCGGGTGCGATGCCGGGACGATCGGCGATCGCAAAGGAGATGTACCCGGCCAGGACCGGGACGGCGAGTCCCATCACCCCCGACCCGATCGCGAAACTGACCGCGCCGAGGTACTGGAGGAGACCCCCGGAGGGGAGATCCCAGAGGCTGTTGTTCAGGGCGATGAAGGCGGCGTCGTTGAGGGAACCGCCGGCATCGAGCGTACTGTTGGCGATCTCGTAGCCCGCGAGCAGGAAGCCCAGCGCGATGAGCAGACCGCCCGCCGCGACGAACGGGATCATGTAGCTGACACCGGTCATGAGTGCCTGACGGGTGCGCCCGGCCAGTCCGACGCCGGATGAACCCGCCTCGGCGGACTCGGTGCCGCCGTCGTCGGTCACGCGAGCCGCATCCGGATTCCGTCCGGCCGCAACGGCTTCGGCGATCATCGTGTCGGGTTCGTTGATGGCGCGCTTGACGCCCGAGGCGATCACCGGCTTGCCGTGGAAGCGGCCCTTGCCCTTGACCCCGATGTCGGTGGCGAAGATGACGGCGTCGGCGGACGCGATGACCTCGGGATCGAACGGTGTGGTGGCCGAGGAGCCCTGCGTCTCCACCGCGAAGTCGACCCCGGCCCGTTCGGCAGCGTACTTCAGTGCGTCCGCGGCCATGTAGGTGTGCGCGATCCCGGTGGGGCAGGCGGTGATCGCGAGGATGCGCGGCCGGTTCTCGGAGACCGTCTCGCTGCGCTTCTCGGTGGCGGCCGGGGTCTCCCTCGCCGCCGGGGCTGCCGGGGGAGTGGCGGCCTTCCCGGCGTCGGGATCGATGGCCGCGGTGACCAGTTCGATGACGCGGTCGTCGGTCTCGGCCTCGCGGAGGCTCGCCACGAAGTCGGGGCGGACGAGCGAGCGCGCCAGGGAACTCAGCAGTTTCATGTGCGCGGCCGCACCGCCCTCGGGGGCGGCGATGAGGAAGACGAGATCCGCCGGACCGTCGGGTGCGCCGAAGTCGACCTTGCGGGACAGGCGCGCCATGGCGAGGCTCGCCGACGTCACCGATGCGGTGCGGGCGTGCGGGATCGCGATGCCACCGGGTAGTCCGGTGGCGGACTTGGCCTCTCGCTCGAGTGCCGCCCGGGCCAGGTCGGCGGGATCGGTGGTCCGTCCGGCCGCGGCCAGAGCATCGGCGAGAGTGGTGATGACGGCGGCGGGGTCGGCGCCGGCGTCGACGTCGAGACTCACCGTCTGCGCGGTGATGATCTGCTCGGTCATGGGATGTCCTTCGGCAATGTGGGTCGGGGGTTTGTGGGGGTCCTGTGGGCGCGGGATCGGCTTCATCTCATCGGCCGGCCCCGGAGAGTTCCGTGATCGTGACCCCGGACAGGTCGAGATGATCGGGAGTGGGGGAGGCGGTGCCGGCGAGCGCGGCGGCCGCCGAACCGTAGGCGACGGCGGAGCGGAGACATTCCGGAGCCGACGCACCGCGCGTCTGGGCGATGAGGAAGCCGGCCAGGGACGAGTCGCCCGCGCCGACGGTGCTGCGCGGGACGATCGGCGGTGGGGTCGCGCACCAAGTGCCCGCAGCGGTGACGAGGACGGCGCCCCGCGCCCCCAGCGTCGCCAGGACGCTGCCGCCGATCTGCTCGACAAGGGCCTGCGAGGCGGTCACGACCGGCCGGAGATCGTTGCGCGACAGGGAATCACGGAGCTCGGCGGCATCGGCGCCGGTGAGTTCGGCGAGTTCGTCCTCGTTGGGTTTGATCAGGTCGACACGTCCTGCCGCGGCTGCGCGCAACGGTGCTCCCGAGGTGTCCACGGCCACGCGGCATCCGGCGGTGACCAGCGCGTCGGCGACCGTCCGGTACCAGTCCTCCGGCACGCCGGGTGGAAGTGATCCACACAGCGTGACCCACTCCGCGCCGTTCGCGTGGGTGCGGATCAGAGTGGACAGCGACTCGAGCTGAGCTGCTGTCAGGGTCACGCCCGGGGCGTTGATCTTCGTGGTGGTGCCGTCGGATTCGGCGATGGTGACGTTGGAACGGACCTCGCCGTCGACGGGGACGGCGTCGTAGGGGAGTCCGAGGTCGTCGAGCGCGGCGAGCAGGGGGTCGCCGGTGCGAGCGGGCAGCAGGGCCCGTGTCGAGAGACCGGCGGCGGCGACGGTGCGGGCGACGTTGACGCCCTTGCCGCCCGGTTCGGCGCGGACGACGCCGGCCCGCTGGACCTCGCCGCGTCGCAGCGGGGTGGCGAGTTCGAGGGTGCGGTCGACGCTGGGATTGGCGGTGACGGTGAGGATCACGCGATCACGACCTCGACGCCGCGGGACGATAGTGCGGCCGAGAACTGCGGATCGATGCCGGAATCGGTGATGAGAACGTCGATGTCGTCGATGCCGGCGAAACCGGACAGCTCCTCGCGCTCCATCTTCGAACTGTCGGCGAGGACGACGACGCGGCGGGCTGCGGCGACCATCGCCGCCTTCACCGCCGCCTCGTCGGGATCGGGGGTGGACAGACCGTGCGCCTCGCTCAGGCCGTTGGTGCCGATGAACGCGGTCGTCACGCGGAGTCGGCCGAGCGCGGCGACCGTTTCGGCGCCGACTGTCGCCTGCGTGAGTCCGCGGACGCGACCGCCGAGGGAGTGGAGACCGTCGGCATGGCGTCCGGCGAGCAGCCCGGCGATCGGGAGGCTGTTGGTGATCAGTGTGAGATCGCGGTCGCGCGGCATGGCCTCGGCGGCCCGGAAGGTGGTGGTGCCGGCGTCGAAGAGCACCGATCCGCCGTCGGGCGGGAGGAAACGAAGCGCGGCACGACCGATCGCGGCCTTCTCCTCGGTCTGTTCCGTCTCGCGCTCGTCGATGCCGAGTTCACCGATCACGCGCAGGACCTCGGGGCGGACGGCACCGCCGTGGACTCGCTGCAGGTGCCCGGCACGTTCGAGCACCGCGAGGTCGCGGCGGACCGTCTCACTGGTCACGTCGAACTTCGCGGCGAGCTCGGCGACCGAGGCGCGTCCTGCGACGCGTACCTCCTCGGCGATGGCCTGCTGTCTCTCCTCGGCGTACACACCGGCTCCGTTCTGATCGTTCCCGTGGCGCTGATCGGGCCGTCCAATGTGGGAACATGTGGCTTTGCGTGTTGTAGTAATTGTGTTTACGCCTGTTTATGTTGACAAGTCAAGAAGAATTTGTAACCGTGGTCACATGACGCAGATTCTGACGGGGACGCCGGTTGTCGGTGGTGTGGCTCTCGGGCCCGCACTCTGGCCGGGACGCCGACCCGACCACTCCGCAGAGGCACTGGGCGCAGGCGTCGAGATCGCCGAGGACCGTCGCGCCGACGAGGCCGAACGGTTCACCGCCGCGGCGGCCGCGGTCGCCTCGCGCCTACGTGAGCGTGCATCGCAGAACACCGGCGTCGCCGCCGAGGTGCTCACCGCAACGGCCGGACTCGCGGAGGACCGCGGCTGGATCGGTGCCGCCTCGGGTCTGATCGCCAAGGGCGCCTCGGCGCCGTCGGCCGCCGTCGCCGCCACCGAACAGTTCGCCGCCGTGTTCACCAAGCTCGGTGGGCTCATGGCCGAGCGCGTCACCGATCTCAACGACGTCCGCGACCGCGTCCTCGCCGAACTCCTGGGCCTGCCCGAGCCCGGCGTGCCCACGCCGGACGTGCCCTCGGTCCTCCTCGCCGACGACCTCGCGCCCGCCGACACCGCGGGGCTCGATCCCGCCACCACCATCGCGCTGGTCACCCGCCTGGGCGGGCCCACCAGCCACACCGCGATCATCGCCCGGCAGCTCGGCATCCCGTGTGTCGTCGCGGTCCCCGGTCTCGCCGGGATCGACTCGGGCACGGTGATACTCGTGGACGGCACGACAGGCGAGATCGTCGTGCAACCCGACAACGCCGCCGCGCGGGCCCGTGTCGACGAGTACACGCGTCAGGCCGCACGGGTCGCCGGCTGGTCGGGCCCGGGTCGCACCGCCGACGGTGTGGAGGTGGCGATCCTGGCCAACGTCGCCGACGGATCGTCGGCCCGTGCGGCCACCGATCATCCGGTGGAGGGCGTCGGACTGTTCCGCACCGAACTGGCCTTCCTCGAACGCGCCGACGAGCCGTCGGTGGAGGAACAGGCGGACATCTATCGCGAGGTGCTCGACGCGTTCGGCGGCCGCAAGGTCGTCATCCGTACGCTCGACGCCGGCTCGGACAAGCCGCTGCGCTTCGTGCACCAGCCCGAGGAGGCCAACCCGGCGCTCGGTGTGCGCGGCGACCGGATCGCCTTGGCACACCCCGAGATCCGTGCCCATCAGCTCGACGCGATCACACGCGCCGCCGAGGGTTCCGAGACGAGCCCCTGGGTCATGGCGCCGATGATCGCCTCACCGGCCGAGGCGGCCGCCTTCGCCGCTCAGGTACGGGAACGCGGACTGGTCGCCGGGGTGATGATCGAGGTCCCCGCCGCCGCGATCCTCGCGCCGGCGATCCTGGCCGAGGTCGACTTCGTCTCGATCGGCACCAACGACCTCACGCAGTACACGATGGCCGCCGACCGGATGTCGGCCGATCTCGCATCGCTGACCGATCCGTGGCAGCCGGCGGTCCTGCACCTCATCGCGACGGTCGCGCGGGCCGGACGGGATCAGGGGAAACCGGTGGGCGTGTGCGGCGAGGCCGCGGCGGACCCGATCCTCGCCTGTGTGCTCGTCGGGTTGGGTGTCACCTCGCTGTCGAGTGCTCCGGTGGCGGCCGCCGCGGTCGGTGCCCGCCTCGGCGGCGTCTCACGGTCGACCTGCGAAAACGCGGCGACAGCCGCGCTCGCCACCACCGATCCGGCTGCGGCGCGCGAGGCTGCCGCCGCGGTTCTCGAGAACGAAGAGGTCAGATACGCCGCATCACGGTGACGACCTTGCCGAGGATCACGGCCTCGTCGCCCGGGATCGGGTCGAACAGCTCGTTGTGCGGCATCAGCCAGACATGACCCTTCTGGCGTTTGAAGGTCTTGACCGTGGCCTCGCCGTCGATCATCGCGGCCACGATGTCGCCGTTGTCGGCCACGTTCTGCTGGCGGACGACCACCCAGTCGCCGTCGCAGATCGCGGCGTCGATCATCGACTCACCGACGACCTTCAGCAGGAACAGCGAACCCTCGCCGACGAGCTCGCGGGGGAGCGGGAAGACGTCCTCGACGGCTTCTTCCGCGAGGATCGGGCCGCCTGCGGCGATCCGGCCGAGCACCGGCACGAAGGTGGGCTCGGGTAGCGCACCACCGGTCGGTGAGGTGGGCGTCGGCGGCTCGCTCGGTGCGATGTTGACCGCTCGCGGACGATTCGCGTCGCGCTTGAGGAGGCCCTTGCGTTCGAGCGTCCGCAGTTGGTGGGCGACGGAGGAGGTCGACGTGAGACCCACCTCGTCACCGATCTCGCGGATGCTCGGCGGGTAACCGCGCTCGCGCACGGATTTGCGGATCACCTCGAGAACTCCGCGCTGCCGCGGCGTCAGCGAGGCCTCGGCCGCCGCCATGTCTGCCGGGGCGACGGGCTCGTCGGCGCCCCGCGCTCCGGTGCGCTTACCGCCGTCATCGCTCATGATCGGGTTCCTCTCGATTCCGAACGTGCTGGTAGATCGCTTGTCTGACGACGACCCTAGCCGAGAATGCCGACCGCATCAAACATTTGTTCGACGTGTTGCGAGACAAGTGTCGGAGTGCCGTGCTACAAATCGAACATCAGTTCATCGAACAGATGATCGACAATCGAACAGTTCGAACGCCGACGACGCAGTCGGAGCACGGACAAGCGTTCGACCGGAAACACGGAGGGCATCATGCGCACCGCCACTCTCATCGACCCCGACCGCTCCACCGATTCGGTCCGTGGTGACGTCCTGGAGCGTCCGCGCCCGATGCGCCGCGGCGACGGCCGCCGGCCCGTCGACGGGCGTCCGGTGCCGGAGTCGGCGGTCCGGGTCCGCCGGGTCGCCTCCACCCGGTGCGCCTCGCCGGTCGGTATGCGGGGTCGTGCACCGGTCGTACCCGTCTCGCGTGTTGCGCATACCGCGCCCTCGGCCGTCATCCGGCGGCGTCGGCGCACGGCGACGGCAATTCTCGCCGGCGTCGGGCTCGCTCTGGCCGTGTGGGTCATCGCGGTCGTCGGTCAGAACTACGCCGCGACGGTCACACCTTCTTCGGTCGGCACCGAGGTCGTACACGTGCGGTCGGGCGACTCGCTGAGCACCATCGCATCGCGCGTCGCCCCCGAGATGCCGCGTGAGGCGGTCGTCGACGAGATCATCCAGCTGAACGACCTCCCGTCGAGCGGGCTGCGCGTCGGTCAGCCGCTGCTCGCCCCCCGGTACCACTGAGCACGGGCGGTATCCTCGATGTCACAGGGACCGGCCGACTACCGGCCTGGCATGCGGCGCGGCTGCACCAGAGTGTCCCGTGACCTGCGTGAGGATACGATGCGCTGCCCCTTCTGCAAGAACGACGACACCAAGGTCATCGACTCGCGTGTCGCTGATGAGGGGCAGGCCATCCGGCGCCGCCGCTCCTGCGTGGAGTGCGGGCGACGCTTCTCGACCGTGGAGAGCGCGGTGCTCGCGGTGGTCAAACGCAACGGCGTCACCGAACCGTTCAGTCGCGAGAAGGTGATGAGGGGCGTCCGGCGCGCATGCCAGGGACGCCACGTCGCCGAGGACGCATTGGCGCAGCTCGCCCAGCAGGTCGAGGACACCGTACGTGCCAGTGGATCGGCCGAGATCCCCAGCAACGAGGTCGGTCTCGCGATCCTCAAGCCGCTGCGCGACCTCGACGAGGTCGCCTACCTGCGGTTCGCGTCGGTCTATCGCTCGTTCGACTCCGTCGAGGACTTCCAGCGCGAGATCGACGACCTCCGAGCCGCCTCAGCCGAGTCGGTCAAGAGTTCGTAGGACCCGCTTCTCCGACACCGGGTACGCGGTGCCGAGCCGTTCGGCGAACAATCCCACCCGCAGCTCCTCGACGAGCCACTGGGCCTCGTCGTTGACGTGCGCCTTCCGGTGGTCGGGCACCTGAGTCAGTCGTTGCGCCCACCGCTCGGTCACCCGGTCGACGACGGCTACTCCGGCCTGATCCCGGGCCGCCGATGCAGGGAGCGCCGACAGGCGGGCCTCGGCGGCCGCGAGGTAGCGCGGCACATTCTCCAGATGTCGTCGTGCGGTGGCGGCGACGAATCCGTCGAAGACGAGATTGTCCAGCTGTTCGGCGACGTCATCGGCCGCGAGTGAACCGGCATGTCGGTCGATCGCGGCACGGACCGGTGCCACCCAACCGAGGGATTCGACGGCGAGAGAGAAGTAGTCCGGTGCCGACTCGGTGATCCGTGGACGCAACTTCTCGGTGAGCACGCGGAATGTCTCGGGAGAGCGCACCGCCGACAGGGTGCCGGCGTCGAGGCCCGCCACGACATCGCGGATGGCGCGACGTGTGCAGTCGGCCAGCAACGCATCGAGATCCGGGTAGGGGCTCTGGCTCAGCGCGAGTCGACCCGCGGCCCCGAGGGAACCGGCCACGCGGCGGTGCAGGGGCGGGATCGCCAGGTCGAGGAGCGCGACGATTCCTCTCGCCGCCAATCGATCACGGGTCTGCTCCGACGCGGCGTCGATCACGACCACCCCGCGCGTGCGTCCGGCGTCGTCGGTGATCGCGTCGATGGTCGGGTAACGGGTGAGGCGTTGTCCGGCGATGTCGACGGTCCGCTGTGCGGCGAGAGTGCCGATGCCCTCGTCGGTCCAGGCGCGATACAGGGTGCGCTTCACCGTCTTCGACGCTGCCGGGGTGGCCGCGCGCTGCAGTTCGGCGATGGAATCGGCTCGCGCGGTGATCTCCCCGGCGTCGTCGGCGACCGCGAAATGCATCCGTAGGTGGGCCGGAATCCGGTCGACGTCGAAATCGCCTGCGGTGACCGTCATCTGCGTGATCGTGGTGAGCTCGCGAGCGAGCCCGACCGTGAGCGGCTCGCTCCGTGGGGTGAGGCGGGCCAGTGCCAGTTCGGCGAAACGCTGTGCCGGCGACATCGACTTGCGTAGCTGCTTCGGCAACGACTTCACCAGTGCGGTGGCCAGTTCCGTCCGCATGCCGGGCACCGACCAGTCGAAACCCGCCGGGCGCACGTGGGGGAGCAGTGCGCGCGGGATGATCACGGTGACACCGTCATCGGGGGCGCCGGGCTCGAACCGGTAGCGGAGTTCGAGTCGGGTGTCGCCCTGCTGCCAGGCGCCCGGATAGTCGGTGGGGGCGGCTTCGGTACTCGCCGCGACGTCCTCCGGCTTGAGATCGAGCAGAGCCGCATCGGAGCGTCGGGCCTTCTTCCACCACGTGTCGAAGTGCCGTGCGGAGGTGACCTCGGCGCCCACCCTCTTGTCGTAGAACTCGAACAGCTGGTCCTCGGTGATCACTAGTCCGCGTGTGCGCATACGGTTCTCGACGTCGGAGGCGGCCTCGAGCAGTGCGCGGTTGCGTTCGAAGAACGGGTGCTGCGTACGCCAGTCGCCCTCGACGAGGGCATGGCGGATGAACAGTTCGCGTGAGACGACCGGGTCGATGGGGCCGTAGTCGACACGACGACGCGCGACGAGGGTGACCCCGTAGAGGGTGACCCGCTCGTAGGCCATCGCGGCACCGCGCTTGGACGACCAGTGCGGTTCGCTGTGCGTGCGCTTGACCAGATCGCCGGCCAGCTTCTCCGCCCACAGCGGGTCGATGCCGGCGACCGTGTGCGCGAACAGTCGCGAGGTCTCGAGGACCTCGGCGGCCATGATGAACGGCGGCGGCTTCTTGGCGAGCGGGGACGCCGGGAAGATCATCAGCGTCGTGTTGCGCGCCCCGGTGAACTCGCGGCCCTCGGTGTTGCGGGCGGCGATGTTGGACAGCAGTCCTGACAGGATCGCGCGATGGACGGCGTCGGCGTCGACCTCGGGCAGGTCGGAACCGGCCGGACTCACCGGCCAGTCGAGGTCCTTGACGATCTCGGTGAGCTGGCGATGCAGGTCCCGCCATTCCCGGATTCGCAGGAAGTGCAGGAACTCCCGTTCGCACATCCGACGGAACTTGCTGCTGGACAACTCCTTGCGCTGTTCGTCGAGGTAGCGCCACAGCTCGACGTAGGACAGGAAGTCCGACTGCGGCACGACGAAGCGCCGGTGCGAGGCGTCGGCGGCCTCGCGATGTTCGGCCGGACGCTCGCGGGGGTCGGGCAGGGACATCGCGGAGGCGATGACCAGCAGGTGGTCGAGGCAGCCGAGTTCGCGACCCGCGATCAGCATCCGTGCGATCCGCGGATCCACCGGGATCCGGGACATCGAGCGCCCGACGGGGGTGAGGCGCGGCGGGCCGCCCTCACGGCTCACGGTGATCGCCCCGAGTTCGGTGAGCACACCCATGCCGTCGCGGATGGCGCGCTCGTCGGGCGGCTGCACGAACGGGAAGTCCGCGATCTCACCGAGTTTCAGCGAGGTCATCTGGAGGATGACGGCGGCGAGGTTGGTACGCAGGATCTCCGGGTCGGTGAACGCGGGCCGGGCGTCGAAGTCGTTCTCGCTGTAGAGCCGAATGCACACACCGGGGGCGACGCGACCGCACCGCCCGGCGCGCTGGCGGGCGCTGGCCTGCGAAACCGGTTCGATGGGAAGGCGATTGACCTTGGTGCGGGTCGAGTACCGGCTGATACGAGCGGTGCCGGTGTCGATGACGTAGCGGATGCCGGGGACAGTCACCGACGTCTCGGCGACGTTGGTGGCCAGCACGATGCGGCGACCGTTCGACGGGGCGAAGACCTTCTGCTGGTCGGCGATCGACAACCGCGCGAACAGCGGGACGATCTCCGCGCCGCCGTTGCGGCCCGTTCCCGTCCGGCGCTTCAACGCATCCGCGGTCTCGCGGATGTCGCGTTCGGTGGGGAGGAAGACCAGGATGTCGCCGCGGCCGCCGGCCCACAGTTCGTCGATCGCGGCGTCGATGCCCTGGATCTGGTCGAGGTCGGCGTGTTCGCCGCCGCCGGTGTCGTCGCCGCTGTCGGGGCGCTCCTGCAGACTCAACGGCCGGTAACGGACCTCGACGGGGTAGGTGCGACCCGACACCTCGATGACCGGGACCGACATCTCGGGTGTGCTGAAATGCCGTGCGAAGCGGGCGGGTTCGATCGTCGCCGAGGTGATGATCACCTTCAGGTCCGGTCGTTGCGGTAGCAGCCGTCGCAGATAGCCGAGGATGAAATCGATGTTGAGGCTGCGCTCGTGGGCCTCGTCGATGATGAGGGTGTCGTAGCGCCGCAGCATCGGATCGGTGGCGATCTCGCGGAGCAGGATGCCGTCGGTCATCACGCGGATCAGGGTGTCGGCGCCCGAGCGGTCGGTGAACCGGACCGAATAGCCGACCGCGTCACCGAGTTCGGTGTCGGTCTCGTCGGCGATGCGCTTGGCCACCGAGCTCGCCGCGATACGACGCGGCTGCGTGTGGCCGATGGTGCCGCGGATGCCCCGGCCGAGTTCGAGGCAGATCTTCGGCAGCTGCGTGGTCTTGCCGGAACCGGTCTCACCGGCCACGACCACGACCTGGTGGTCCCGGATCGCGGCGGCGATCTCCTCGCGGGCGGCCGAGACGGGGAGTTCGTCGGGGAAGCGCAGCACCGGCACCGTGGCCCGGCGACGGTCGAGGCGGTGCCGGGCCTTCTCGACGTCGGCGACGAGCTGTTCCCATCTGTGCGGATCGGGGGTGCGGCCGAGTTTGTCGACCCGGCGGCGCAGACGGTGGGCGTCGACGATCGCGACCGCGTCGAGCGACCGCAGCAGTTCGGAACGGGAGATGCCGGGCTGAGGATCTCGCGGGGCTGGATCTGAGGACTCGACCGACATGATGACTCCAGGATATGGGTCGATGCCGGGGGCGCTCACCTCGCCCGGCATCATGGTGGGCATGTCTGAAACTTCTGGTGCTCTGTGGCACGGCTTCGCCGACATGGGTGCGGTGACCGCGAGTGGCCCCTTCGTCGTGACCAAGGGTGAGGGGACCCGTATCTGGGACCGCGAGGGCAAGGAATACATCGACGCGACCGCCGGTCTGTGGTTCACCAACGTGGGCCACGGGCGTACCGAGATCGCCGACGCGGTGTCGCGTCAGCTCGGCACCATCGCGCACTACTCCAACTTCGGGGACATCGCGAGCGACGTCACGCTGCAGCTCGCCGACGAGCTCGCCGCGATCGCGCCGGTGCCCGGGTCGAAGATCTTCTTCACCTCGGGCGGCAGCGACTCGATCGACACCGCGGTCAAGCTGGCCCGCCGCTACTGGGTGGAGCAGGGCAAGCCCGCCAAGCGCGTCGTCATCAGCCGCACCAAGGCCTATCACGGCATGCACGCCGCCGGTACGTCGCTGGCGGGCATCCCGCTCAACCACGACGGCTACGGCGAACTCATGCACGACGTGCAGAACGTCGACTGGGATGACGCGAAGAGCCTGCTCGGTCTGATCGAGCGGGTCGGCGCCGAGAACATCGCCGCGTTCTTCTGCGAGCCGATCATCGGCGCCGGTGGCATCTACCTGCCGCCGGCCGGATACCTGGACGAGGTCCGTGCGATCTGCCGGGACCACGACATCCTGTTCGTCGTCGACGAGGTCGTCACCGGCTTCGGCCGTATCGCCGGCAACTCGTGGTTCGCCTCGGCACGTTTCGACCTGCAGCCGGACATGATCACCACCGCCAAGGGGCTCACCTCGGGCTACGTGCCGATGGGTGCGGTCTTCATCGCGCCGCGCCTCGCCGAACCGTTCTTCGCCGGCGGCGTCTGGTGGCGCCACGGCTACACCTACGGCGGTCATGCCGCGGCCGCGGCCGCCGCACTGGCCAACCTCGAGATCATCCGCCGGGAGAACCTGCTCGCGGAGGCCACCCGACTCGAGGGCGACCTTGCGGCGGCCCTGTCCCCGCTGGCCGACCTCGACGCGGTGGCCGAGGTGCGCACCGGGCTCGGTGCGGTCACCGCGGTGCAGCTCGCCGATCCGGCGACGGCGCCGGCCACGGTGGTGAAGCTGCGTGAGCACGGCGTCAGCACACGCGCCGCCGGGCAGGGTGCGCTGCAGATCTCGCCCTCGTTCGTCATGACGACCGACGAGGTCGGCGAGATGGCCGACCGCATCCGTGCCGCGCTGAGCTGACGGCCCGAACACTGTCGAACACCACGAAGCCCGGCTGCCGAAAGGCAGCCGGGCTTCGTCGTGTTGCCTGGATCAGGCGTTCGCGAGCACCTCGGTGGTGGCGATGGCCTGGGCCACACCGGTCACGATCGAGGCGACCTTGAGGGCCTCGAAGATGGCCTCGCGGTCGACGCCGGCCTCACGCAGGGTGTTCTCGTGGGCGGCGACGCAGTGTCCGCAGCCGTTGATCGAGGACACGGCGAACGACCACAGCTCGAACGCGGCCTTGTCGACACCCGGGTTGCCGATGATGTTCATCCGCAGGCCGGGACGCAGGTCGTCGTACTTGCCGTCGAGGAAGCCGCGACCGCGGTAGAACACGTTGTTCATACCCATGATCGACGCGGCACCGAGTGCGGCGTTGTAGGCCTCGGCCGACAGGTTGTCAGCGGCCTCGTCGGCGATCTCGCTGAGCACCTTGGCGCTCTTGGTGGCAGCGGCGGTCGACAGCAGGGTTCCCCACAGCTGCTCCTCGTTCAGCGCGGTGGTGCGGCTGATCGAACCGAGGTTGAGCTTGAGGTCCTTCGCGTACTCCGGAAGGGCTTCCTTGAGATTGTCGATGCTCATCTTGATCTCCTTCTCTAGACGCCCGAGGACATGAGCTCGCCGGCGTCGATCGTCGGGTCACCCTTCTTCCAGTTGCAGGCGCACAGCTCGTCGGACTGCAGGGCGTCGAGGACGCGCAGCACCTCGTCGACGTTGCGGCCCACGGAACCGGCGGTGACCGACACGAACTGGATCTCGTTGTTCGGGTCGATGATGAAGGTGGCGCGATCGGCGACCCCGTCGGCGTTGAGAACGCCTGCAGCGGTGGCCAGCTCACGCTTCAGATCGCTCATCATCGGGAACGGCAGGGTCTTCAGGTCCTCGTGCTGTGCACGCCACTGGAAGTGGACGAACTCGTTGTCGACCGAGGCGCCGAGCACCTGGGTGTCACGATCGGCGAACTCGTCGTTCAGCTTGCCGAACGCGGCGATCTCGGTCGGGCACACGAAGGTGAAGTCCTTCGGCCAGAAGAAGACGACGCGCCACTGGCCGGGGTGGTCGTCGGAGGTGACGGTGGTGAAGTAGTCATCGGGCTGCTGGGCGTTGACCTTGCTGAGGTCGCCACCGATCACGGCGGTGAGGTTGTAGGCGGGGAACTGGTCACCGATGGTGAGCAGGGCCATGTATCGCTCCTTCAGCTGAGGGGGTGTACCGGAATTGCGCGCGAAAGACTTTCGCGACGTACGAGTACTATCGTGCCGGAAATTCGACAAAAGCGAAACGTGATTAGTAGCACTACACTGATAGCCATGCCCGATAAAACTTATCAGCCCACCATCGCCGGTCTGCGCGCGTTCGTGGCGCTCGCCCAGCGCAGACACTTCGGGTCCGCCGCCGCGGACCTGGGAGTGAGCCAGCCGTCGCTGTCGCAGGCCCTGTCGGCGCTCGAGACGGGTCTCGGGGTGACGCTCGTCGAACGGACGACGCGCCGGGTGCTGCTGACCCAGGACGGCGAGGAACTGCTGCCGCGGGCGATCGCGGCCGTGGACGCCGTCGACGAGTTCACCGCGGCGGCCGCGGGTGCCGGTCAGCCGCTGCACGGGGCGATCCGGCTGGGAGTCATCCCGACGGTCGCGCCCTACGTGCTGCCCGCGGTGCTGCGCGGACTCGCCGAGAGGCTTCCGGACCTGCGGCCCCGCGTCGTCGAGGAACAGACCGGGCGGCTCGTCGAACAGCTGCGGGGCGGCACGCTCGACGTGGCGCTCCTGGCGCTGCCGCTCGACGTGCCCGGAATCGCCGAGATACCGCTCTACCGTGAGGATTTCGTCCTCGCCCTGCCGGCCGGGCACGCTCTTGCCGGCAAACGACGGGTGGACCCGAGCGCATTGGCCGACCTGCCGTTGCTGCTGCTCGACGAGGGGCACTGCCTGCGGGACCAGGCGCTGGAGGTGTGTGCTCTCGCTGGGGTCCGGCCCGACCTGGGGCAGACGCGCGCGGCATCGCTGACGACGGCCGTGCACTGCGTCGTGGGCGGGCTCGGGGTGACCCTCATCCCGCAGACCGCGGTCGCGTCGGAGACGGCTTCGGGGGACCTGGCGATCGCCACCTTCGCCTCGCCGCGACCGGGGCGGCGGATCGGGGTCGTCTTCCGCCGGTCCGCACGCCACGACGACGCGTATCGACAGCTCGCGACGATCATCGGGGAGATCGTCGCCGACACCGGCGCCGTCACGCCGGTGTGAGGGTCAGACCTCCGCGGCCTGGGCGGCGAGTGCCTCCCACTCGTCGACGAGACTCGAGTCGACCTCGCGGACCATGGTGCCGAGATCGGCCACGATCTGTTCGATCTCCGGCGTCACCGCACTGGTCGGAACGCCCTGGCGGAGAACCCGATAGCAGTCGGACAGGTAGCGCAGCACCACGCCCTCGCTGCGGGCGAGACCGTAGGCGGAGATCAGCTCGGTGAAGGTCATCGCCTTCTCCAGCATCTCGCGGAGCACCGACTTCGGGTTGGGTGGGAACGACGCCACCCAGGGGTGACCGCGCCGGTAGATCTCGAAGGCGCCGAAGATCTCCTCGAAGAGCGGCTGCGGCCAGGTGATGTCCTCCAGCCGCGTCATCCGTTCCTCGTACTCGATGCCGTCGGCCTTCATCTCGGCGATCGCGGCGTCCCGGGCGACCTTGCGCTGGGCGAGCAGCAACGGTCGCGGGTTCTCCAGCGTCGACTCGAGAACGGAGATGACATCGAGGGCGTACGTGGAGGATTCGGGGTCGAGGATCTCGAACGTGGCCATCGCGAACGCGGACAGCGGGTTGGTCAGCGCGAAGTTCTCCGGCATGTCCACGCTGAGCGCGATGTGCCGGCCGGTCTCGTCCGGTTGGTCGAGCTGCACGACGATGCCGGCATCGCGCAGGCCGCGATAGAGCTCGATGGTGTGCTTGATGTGGCGCAGCTGCCGATCTCGCGGTTCGTGGTTGTCCTCGAGCAGGTGCCGGATGGCGGCGAAACAGTCGCCGGGACGGCCGAGGACCTCGAGCAGCATCGCGGTGGTCATCTGGAAGTGCGACCGCAGCGGCTCGTCGGGCGCGTCGATCAGCTGGGTGAAGGTCTTCTCTCCCCACGACACGAAACCCTCGGGAGGCTTGCGGCGCACCAGTTTCCGCAGCTTCTTCGGATCGTCGCCGGCCTTGGCGACGGCGCGGGCGTTCTCCACGTCGTGCTCGGGTGCCTGAGCCACGACGTACCCGACGGTGTCGAAGCCGGCGCGGCCGGCGCGGCCCGCGATCTGATGGAACTCCCGCGCCCGGAGGCGACGGACGCGGCGACCGTCGTACTTGCTCAACCCGGCGAACAGCACCGTGCGGATCGGCACGTTGATGCCCACGCCCAGCGTGTCGGTGCCGGCGATCACCTTCAGGAGTCCCTGCTGCGCAAGACGTTCGACGAGGCGACGGTAGCGGGGGAGCATCCCGGCGTGGTGGACGCCGACACCCGAACGCAGCAGCTTCGACAGGGTGTTGCCGAAGCCGGTGGAGAAGCGGAAGTCGCCGATCGCCTCGGCGATGGCGGCCTTCTCCTCCTTGTCGCAGATCTTGACGCTCAGGAGAGCCTGGGCGCGTTCGACCGCGGCGGCCTGGGTGAAGTGCACCACGTAGACCGGGGCGCGACCGCGGTCGACGAGATCGGCGATGGTCTCGTGGATCGGGGTCATCGCATAGTCGTGGACGAGCGGCACGGGCCGCTGGGCGCCGGTGACCTCGACCGTGTCGCGGCCGGTGCGGCGCGCGAGATCGTCGACGAAGAACGAGACGTCACCGAGCGTTGCCGACATCAGCAGGAACTGCGTGGAGGGCAGCTCGATGAGCGGGACCTGCCACGCCCAGCCGCGGTCGGGTTCGCCGTAGTAGTGGAACTCGTCGGCGACGAGCGTGCCGATGTCGCTGTCGCCACCGGCGGCGAGGGCCAGGTTCGCGACGATCTCGGCGGTGGCGCAGACGATCGGCGCATCCGGGTTGACCGACGCGTCACCGGTCAGCAGACCGACCTGGTCGGCGCCGAACATCCCGCACAGTTCGAAGAACTTCTCGCTGACGAGGGCCTTGATCGGCGCGGTGTAGAAGGCCCGCTCGCCCCGGCAGCGCGCGAAATACAGTGCGCCGGCGGCCACGAGCGACTTGCCCGAACCGGTCGGGGTCGCCAGGATGACGTGGCTGCCGGCGAGCAGCTCGAGCAGGGCCTCTTCCTGGTGTTCGTACAGGTCGAGGCCACGATCGGTCCACCACTGTGTGTAGGTGTCGAGCGCCTGGTCCTCATCGTCGACGGGCACCAGGGCCGTCGGGCTCGCGGTCAGATCGACGATCGCGGTCCCTCGTCTCCGGGCTCATCGTCCTTCGGGGTCTGCTCGGCTGCCTGCTCGGCGAGGAACCGTTCGAGTTCGGCGCCCAGTTCGTCGCCGCTGGGCAGCGACTCCTCGGCGGCGAGCAGCGACGCGCGCTCCTCGGCGGCCTGGGTGAAGGTGTCGTACTGCGTCTCCAATGCGGCGACGACCGACTCGATCTCGGAGTTGCCCTCGACCTCGGTGTCGACCTGGGCGCGCACCTTCTCGGCGGCGCTCTCGAGCGCGGCGAGCGGCAGGTCGAGACCGGCCAGTTCGGCGACCGCGGACAACAGTCGCGCAGAGGCCGCCGGGTAGTTGGTCTGCGCCAGGTAGTGCGGCACGTGGACCGACAGGCCGGAGGCCCGGTAGTCGTGCTCACCCATCCGCAGTTCGAGCAGCATCGAGGCGCTCGCGGGCAGCTTCATCGCCGAACCCCAGCGCGGGAGGTCGCCAAGGGCGTCGGGGTCGCTCCCGTGCGCGGTGATCGACGGCGGACGCGTGTGCGGCACGGCCATCGGGATGGCGTTGAGTCCGATCACATCGGTGACGCCCAGCCGGTCGGACAGGCGGCGCACCGCGTCGACGAACTGCTCCCAGCGCAGATCGGGTTCGGCGCCGGCCAGCAGCAGGAAGCCCTTCCCCGAGTTGTCGCGGATCGCGTGCAGGGTCAGCGCCGGCATCTCGACCTCCGTGAAGGTCTCACCGCTGAACGAGATCGTCGGGCGGCGGGAGCGGTAGTCCATCAGCTCGTCGGACGAGAACGTCGCGACCAGTTCCGACTCCAGGCTGTCCCGGAGGTGGGCGGCCGCGAGAGCGACGGCGTGGCCGGCGTCGGCGAACCCCTCGAGAGCATGGATCAGAACGGGGCCCGTGCCGTCGGCGCGGGTGACCTTCGGAGCGGGAAAGGCGAGTTCGTACAGCGCGTCGTTCCGCGCGGGTTGCTCGTCCACGTCATCCCTCCTTGTACGTGGCGGCCGTGGCACAGCACGGCCGGATTCTCGTCATATGTCTCATTGTCTCGCACCTCCGGTCGCGGTTGGGCACCGGCGTCCGGCGAGACACCGAATATGTAACGACATAGCCGCGCCAGGGATTCCCTCGTCGGGTGTGTCACCCGCACGGGCGGGCTCTCGCGGTGGCACAGTAGATCGCTGTGACCCCGGCAACCGCTGCACCCCGTACGTCCTCCGGACGCCGCCTGCCCGTGCTCGTGCTGGCCGCCGCCTGCGTCTTTTTCGCCGGTGGTGTCCTCTCGGCGTGTTCGATCGCGGGTGACGCCCAGTCGGCGAACCCGGACCTCTCGTCGAGGTCGGTGCTGGCCTCGGACTTCCCGGGTGGACCGGCGAGCCCGATCCCGCCCCAGGCGGTGGCCAACGCACTGGCCGACGTGACCGGCAGCCCGGCGCCGGGGCAGGGGGCCGACACCGAGGTCTCACCGGCCGACTGCGCACCTGCCCCGGTCTCCGCCGACGGCGCCGTCGCCTTCCTCGGCCCCGGCACCGCGGAACGCTCGACCCTGACCACCGTCGTCGCCCACGTCGACACCCCGCTCGCCGAGGTCGTGCAGCGCGCCGAGAGGCGCCCGGAACTGACAACGACCACCTTCGGGGCGTCGTCGACGGTGACCACCGAGGTCCTGCCCGCCCCGCCCGCACGGGACGGCGTCGAGACCGCGACCATCCGCCGCACCATCGTCACCGGCGGTGGTACCGCACCGGTCACCACCAGCTCGCTCGCATTGACAGGCCAGCGCGACGGGGTCCGTGTGTACGCCGAATATCGTTGGCCCGCAGCAGGTCCGGTGCCCGCCGAGGATTCGGCTGCGCTCGACGAGCTGTTCACCAAGGCGGTGTCGGCCGCCTTCGGCTGAGAAGACCACGGCCTGTGGACGGGCCGCCGCGGTTGTCCACAGGTCAGCCGGCGCGCCGTCGAGGCGCCCTCACGCGGCCGATGCTTCGTGCATGCCCGCCTTCGCGTCCTCCCGTTCCGTCCGTGACCCCATCGACCCGACGACGCTGCTGACGGCGATACCGGCGTTGCTCGGCTTCATCCCGGAACGCTCGATCATCGTGGTCGCCTTCGCGCCCGACCGGGGGATCTCGGCCACCATGCGCCACGATCTCGCCCTCGACGACGCCGGCGAACCGACATCCGAGCTGTCCACTGTGCTCGCGGGACTCGGGGCGATCACCCACTCCTACGGCGCCGACGAGGTGGTGGCGATCATCGCCGACAACCGCTATCCGGCCGACAGTCCTCGGTATCGACGGGTGCTCGCGATCGCCGACCGCCACTTCGACGCCATCGGGGGTGTCGCCGCCGGATTCGCTCTGTCCGCCTTCGATGCCGGGGCGGCGTGGTCGGTGATCTGGTGTCCCGACGGGCAAGCGTGGTCGGTCGACGTCCTCGACGACCGCGAGGGCGTCCTCGACGATCCGCAGACCTGTCCGACCGCCATCGCCGAGGCGGTGAAATCCGGCCGGCGCATCCTGCCGCGCCGGTCGGAGATGCGGGCCATGCTCGAACCGGTCGCCGGGGAGTGCAGCGCCGGACGGCCCTGCCCGGACTGCACCCGCGGCGTCGTTCCACTCGGGCGGGCGATGTCCGACGCGCAGCTGCTGGACCTCACGATCGGATCGGTCGCCGACGGCGGGGGACCGCTGGACTGCGCGGAGGTCGCCGTGCTGGAACAGGCCGTCCGACGACCTCAGGTCCGCGACGCCGCGCTGGCGCTCGCCGTCACCGACCTACGAGAAGACGCCGAATCGGTGTGGCGAGAACTCACACGCCGCCTGGCCGGACCCGGCCGTGCAGGAGCGGCCACCCTCCTGGCACATCTGCACTACATCGGCGGGGAAGGGGCGTACGCCGGAGTCGCACTCGACGTCGCCCTCGAAGCCGACCCGGACGCGAACCTGGCCCGACTCCTCGACACCGCCCTGCGGGCCGGCGTCCGGCCGACGATGCTGTGGGAGATGATCGACGGTTCCTACGGCACCGCCCGGGAACTCGGGGTCCAGATGCCAGAGATCACCCGGCGCGCCGCCGGGTGATCTCCGAGATTTTGTGGTGCCGGCCTCGTTGGGCCAGACCGCTGCCGCGTCAGACCTTCTCCACGACCTTCTCGACGAAGACCGAATGCGCCATGTCGGCGGAGAGCTCCAGGCCCTCGTGTCCGGGGGTGTTGATCGTGATGGTGCCGGCGACGTTGGTCACGGTCACGCGGGCGTTCGGAACCACGCCGGCCTCCCGCAGATGCGAGATGAGACCCACGTCGGACTGTGCGTGCTCGGACAGTCGCCGCACGATGACCGCCACGGTGTCGCCTGCGGGCAGATCCGCGATCCGGGTCGCACCGTCGTCGGTCGAGGACACCTCGACGCCGAGCAGATCCAGACCCGGGATCGGGTTGCCGTAGGGCGAGGTCGTCGGGTACTCGAGCACGGCGAGCAGACGACGCTCGACGTTCTCGCTCATCACGTGCTCCCAGCGGCAGGCCTCCTCGTGGACCTGGTCCCAGGGCATGCCGATGACGTCGACCAGGAGCCGCTCGGCCAGGCGGTGCTTGCGCATGACCGCGACGGCCAGCGACCGGCCGCGCTCGGTCAGTTCGAGATGGCGGTCGCCCGCGACGCGCAGAAGTCCGTCGCGTTCCATCCGGGCGACGGTCTGGGAGACGGTCGGGCCGCTTTGGTCCAGGCGCTCGGCGATACGCGCCCGCAGCGGCATGATCCCCTCTTCCTCGAGGTCGTAGATCGTCCGCAGATACATCTCGGTGGTGTCAACCAGATCGTTCACTGTGCCCAATCCCTTTCGTCCCCGCCAAGATTACCCTGTTCGCCCACGGTGACAGCCCTCTCACGAGGCCGCGGCACATGGCGACGACCCCGACCGTACCCACATGTGGTCGAACCGACATCGTCCAGCCGCCCGCCAGGTGAACCACTAGCCTGAACCTGTGACCGACACTTCCACGACGGCCGTCATCTGGAGCGAGGACTTCCTGTCCTACCGGTGGGCCCACACCCACCCGATGAATCCCGTGAGGCTCGCGCTGACGATGACCCTCGCCCAGAGCCTCGGGGTGCTCGACGACGTCGAGACGGTGCCGCCGCAGGCCATCGACGACGACGCCCTCACCGCGGTGCACACCCGCGACTACATCGACGCCGTCCGCGCGGTGGGTTCCGGCACCGCGTCGCTGTCGGGTCCGCTGCTCGAGCGGCTGTTCGGACTGGGCGACGCGGACAACCCGGTGTTCGCCGGGATGCACGAGGCCGCCCGGCTCCTCGTCGGCGGCACCCTCGCCGCCGCGCAGACCGTGGCGTCGGGTGCCGCGACCCGCGCGGTCAACATCGGCGGTGGCATGCACCACGCGATGAAGGCCCGGGCCGCCGGGTTCTGCATCTACAACGACTGCGCGATCGCGATCCGATACCTGCTGGACAAAGGCTTCGACCGGATCGCCTACATCGACGTCGACGCCCACCACGGCGACGGCGTCCAGGTGGAGTTCGCGGCGGACCCGCGCGTGATGACCGTCTCGCTGCACCAGCATCCCGCGACGCTGTGGCCGGGGACGGGCTGGCCGACCGAGGTCGGCGACGGCGACGCGCAGGGGAGTGCGGTCAACCTCGCGCTGATGCCCAACACCGAGGATCGCCTGTGGCTGCGGGCATTCCATGCCGTCGTGCCGTCACTGATCGCCGGGTTCAAACCGCAGATCATCGTCAGTCAGTGCGGCGCCGACAGTCATCGCGCCGATCCCCTCACCGACCTGTCGCTCACCGTCGAGGGGCAGCGCGCGGCGATGATCGCGATGCGTGATCTCGCCGACAAATACTGTGAGGGACGGTGGATCGCGGTCGGCGGTGGTGGCTACGGCGTCGTCAACGTGGTGCCGCGCAGCTGGACCCACCTGCTCGGCGTCGCTCTCGACCGGGAGATCGACCCGACCACGACCATCGACGAATCCTGGTGCGCCACAGCCGAACAGATCTCCACCCAGGTGCACTCCGACTATGCCCGGCCGCCGGTCGGGGTGATGGGCGACGGCGGCGACGTCGACTATCAGCCGTGGGACGGCGATGCGGGTCAGGAGCCATTCGAGGGGGTGAGTGCAACGGCACAGCGACAGACCGATCGCGCGATCCTGGCGACCCGCCGCGCGGTGTACCCTCTGCACGGTCTCGACCCGGAGGATCCCCGTGACTGATCAGGACGTGTCGTCCACCCCAGAGCAAACGCCGACCACGCCGGAAACACTGGCCGATCAGCCCGAACCCCGTGGCGCGTGGGACTATCCGCGACACTGGATCGCCGACGTGCTGGCCTCCGACGGCGGGGTCGTGCACCTGCGTCCGATCGTCCCCGACGACGCCGAGCGGATCGTCGCCTTCCATTCCAAGCTCTCCGAACGCACCCGCTACATGCGGTACTTCGGCCCGACACCGACGCTGCCGCCCCGCGAGGTCGCCCGGATGACGACCGTCGACCATCAGCAGCGCGTGGCGATCGTGGCGGTGCTCGGCGGCGAGATCATCGCCGTCGGCATCTACGAGGGACTCGCCTTCGACGGCAAGCCGGAATCGGCCGAGGTCGCCTTCGTCGTGGCCGACGAACACCAGGGCCGCGGTCTCGGACCGATCCTGCTCGAACACCTCGCGGGCGCCGCGGCCGAGAACGGTTTCACCCGCTTCGAGGCCGAGGTGCTCAGCGAGAACCCGAACATGGTCGCCGTGTTCCGCGACGCCGGCTACCAACTCGCCCGCAGCTTCGACGGCTCGACGGTGCACGTGGAGTTCCTGATCGACCCGACCGAGGCGCTCCTGTCGGTGCGCAACGCCCGCGAGAACGCGTCGGAGGCCCGCAGCGTCGCGAACCTGCTGCGCCCCACCTCGGTCGCGGTCATCGGTGCGTCGACCGATCCGAACAAGGTCGGCAACGCGTTGCTGGCCAACATCATCGCCGGCGGGTTCACCGGTCCGGTCTTCCCGGTGAACGGACCGGCCCGCGTCGAGGAGGAGCCCGGTAGCGACGCGCAGCGGCTCGGTCGCATGACGAGCCCGAGCCGGAAGCGAACCCGCGAACGGCCGCCGTCGGTCCGCGGCATCCGTGCCTACGAGACGGTGCGTGACATCCCGGACCCGGTGGATCTCGCGGTGGTCGCGGTCCCGGCGTCCCGGGTCGACGACGTCCTCGACGACTGTCTGGTGAAGGGTGTGCGGACGCTGGTCGTCGTGTCGGCGGGTTTCGGTGACTCCGGCGAGGAGGAGGGCCTCGAGAACGAGCGTCGCCTCGTCGCGCAGGTCCGCGAACACGGCATGCGGCTCGTCGGGCCGAACGCGCTCGGCGTGGCCAACAACGACGCCGGGATCGCGCTCAACGCCACACTTGCACCGCGGATCCCGGCTGCCGGCCGGGTCGGGTTCTTCTGCCAGTCCGGTGCGCTGGGCATCGCGATCCTCGACACCGCTGCCCGGCGGCAGATCGGGTTGTCGACCTTCGTCTCGGCGGGCAACCGTGCCGACGTCTCCGGCAACGACCTGCTGCAGTACTGGGACAGCGACGCCTCGACCGACGTGATCCTGCTCTACCTGGAGAGCTTCGGTAACCCGCGCAAGTTCTCGCGCATCTCGCGGCGGGTGTCGCGGGCCAAGCCGATCGTCGCGGTGAAGTCGGGCAGGGGAGCGATGAGCCCGGTCCGTGCGGCCCGGTCGACGGCCAACTTCGACGACCAGATCGCGCGCATGATGCTCGAACAGGCCGGTGTCATCCAGGTCGAGACGATCCCCGAGTTGTTCGACTGCGCGGCGTTGTTCGCCTATCAGCCGCTACCGCGCGGACCCCGCGTTCGGATCATCGGCAACTCGTCGGTGCTGGGCAGTCTCGCCGCCGACCAGGCACGCAACGGCGGCCTCGAGGTCGTCGACAACATCGACCTCGGTGCGGGGGCGTCGGAGGAACTGTTCGAAGATGCCGTCTCGGCGGCCATGACCGACACCGGCGTGGACGCGATCATCGTCGTCTTCGTGCCGCCGGTGGCGGTGGACGCCGACTGGCACGCCCGCGCACTGATGGCCGCGGCCAACACGCCGGGTGCCGATGGCGAGAAGCCGATCGTCACGACGTTCCTCGCCGTCGACGGCATCCCGCCGGGTCTCACCAAACCCGGCCCGAACGGTATGCCCGAACGCGGGTCCATCCCGTCATATGCCAGCCCGGAGCGCGCCGCGGCGTCATTGGCCCGTGCGTGGCAGTACGCGAAGTGGAAGTTGCGGCCGGAGTCGGCGATCCACCGGGCCGAGGGCACCGACCCCGAGGCGGCCCGTATGTACGTCCGCGAGGCGATGGACTCGGACGGGCAGTCGTCGGACCGTCTCCTCGGCCAGGTCGAGTCGGCGAGACTGCTGCGCTGGTACGGCGTCTCGGTCGTCCCGTTCCGTGAGGTCAGGACGATGCACGAGGCGTCGGCCGCAGCGCGGGAACTCGGCTTCCCGGTGGCGGTGAAGGCCACCTCGCCCAAGTGGCGGGGTCGTCTCGACCGTGAGGGTGCCCGGCTCGACCTGCCCGACGCGACGGCGGTCGTCAACGCGTTCGCCGAGCTGAGCGAACTCACCGGCGATCACGTCCTGCATGTCCAGAAGATGGCCCCGAAGGGCGTCGGCACGGTCATCCGCGTCCGCGACGACGAGTCGTTCGGGTCGGTGATCTCGTTCGGGTTGTCCGGGCGGACCTTCGACCTGCTCGGGGACCACGGCTACCGGGCGATCCCGCTCACCGAACCCGACGCCCGTGAACTGATCGACGAACCGCGTTCGGCGCCGCTCCTCTCCGGGTATCGAGGTGAGGAACCGGCCGACAAGGAGGCACTCGTCGACCTGTTGCTGCGGATCTCCACACTCGTCGACGACATCCCCGAGGTGCGCGACGTGCTCTGCGACCCGATCCTCGTGTCGGTCGAGGGCGCCTCGGTGCTCAACGCCCAGATACGAGTCGGCCCGGTGCCCGGAAGACGGGACACCGGACCGAGACGGCTCAGCTAGGAGACCGGAAGCGTCAGCTGGCGTAGGCGCGCAGGCGCTCGGCACGATCGCCGGCGCGCAGCTTGCCCATGACCTCGCGCTCGATCTGACGCACGCGCTCGCGCGACAGTCCGAACATGCGGCCGATCTGATCGAGGGTGCGCGGCTGGCCGTCGTCGAGGCCGTAGCGCATCCGGATGACCTGCTGCTCACGCTCGTCGAGGGTTGCGAGGACCGCCCGGATGTCGGAGTGCAGGAGACCGGCGATGACGGCGTTCTCGGCGGAGGTGGCCTCGGCGTCCTCGATGAAGTCGCCCAGCGGCGCCTCCTCGTCGCTACCGACCGGCATGTCGAGGCTCACCGGGTCGCGGCTGTGGTCGAGGAGGTCGGCGATCTTCTCGGCCGGGATGCCCGACTCGTTGGCCAGTTCCTCGTCGGTGGCCTCGCGGCCGAGCTGCTGGTGGAGCTCACGCTTGATGCGGGCGAGCTTGTTCACCTGCTCGACGAGATGGACGGGGAGCCGGATCGTGCGGCTCTGGTCGGCCATGCCGCGGGTGATGGCCTGACGAATCCACCATGTGGCGTACGTCGAGAACTTGAAGCCCTTGGCGTAGTCGAACTTCTCCATGGCGCGGATCAGACCCAGGTTGCCCTCCTGGATGAGATCCAGGAGCGGCATGCCGCGACCGGTGTAACGCTTGGCCAGCGAGACGACGAGACGGAGATTCGCCTCGAGCAGGTGGGCGCGTGCCGCCTCACCCTCGCGGACGATGGTCGCCAGGTCACGCTTCTTGGTGGCCGAGAGGCGCTTCTTGGTTGCCAGGACGTGCTTGGCGTAGAGGCCGGCCTCGATCTGCTTGGCGAGTTCGACCTCCTGCTCTGCGTTGAGGAGAGCGGTGCGTCCGATCCCGTTGAGGTAGACGCGGACGAGGTCCGCGGCCGGCGACTGGGCGTCGAGATCCTGCTCCGTCATCGCCGGGCGGGTGCCCGGGGCGGCGGGATCGGCGAAACCTGTGGTCGGGGTCGAACGTGCAACTGTCGAGCGTGACATGCGGCCTCCTGACTTGAATGCGTTCACTGGGTCCAACGTCCATGTGATGGCGATAGTTCCCGAAAGTCATTCGGCGCAAACCCGAAGGAGGCTTGGTGACCTGCGAAGACTTTCGCCGATTCGCAGGAGCGGCTGAGAAGTTGCTGAGATGTCGAACGCGGGGGAACCGCGAGCGCGTCAGTCGTCGGGATCGACGACGTGCCCCTCGACGGTTCCCCGGTCGAGTTGCTGATCGGTGTGCGAGAGGGCGGGCGGGCCGACGACGTGATGGTCGGCGCCGTACTTATAGTGCGGTACCTCGCCGCGCTTGCGGGGCGGGCGGTCGTTGGCGATCAGCACGGCCATCCACGGCAGCGGGATGGAGATGGCGACGATGGCCAGGGCGAGGAGTCCGGAGCCGGTGATCGAGTAGGCGATGCCGGCGACTATCAGTGCGGGGACGCGGAACGCCATCATGATCAGGTACTTGCGCACCCGGGCCTTCTGCTGCGCTTCGAGCGAGTCCTGGGCGTCGGTGATCAGGAAGGTCTCGGCGGGCACGGCCGGGTGTTCCGACCTGCCGAATCGTCTCGAGTCCTCGTGGTGGTCGTGCGGCTGACGGCCGGTCGCGCCCATGGAATCCCTTTGTTCGAACACCCTCTCCACTGTCCCACTTTCGGTTGCTCATTGCACTGACGGATTCCGGGCACCTGACGGCTGCCGCGGAGCAGCCTGTGCTTCGGGTTCCCCGGTGACGCACAATAGAGCAATGGCAACTGAAACCATCGAACGCCCCGATCTCGACGAGTGGACCGACACCGAGACCGACGAGAGGTCCGACGCCGACGCCACCGACAGCAGTGACGACGACCGGCCCAAGTTCTTCCACTACGTCAAGAAGGACAAGATCGCGGAGAGCGCCGTGATGGGCAGCCATGTGGTCGCGCTCTGCGGCGAGACCTTCCCGGTGACCCGTGCGGCCAAGCCGGGTTCGCCGGTGTGCCCGAAGTGCAAGAAGATCTACGCCAAGCTGCGCAAGTAGCGAGGGGGTCGCCGGGACCGGTCAGTCGCTCTCGCGGTCGCGCGTGGGACGTCGGATCGGTCCCGACGACAACCGGTCGGGAATCGTCTTGAGCTGGCCGGTGAAGTCGGAGGTCTGCGAGTTGACCCAGTGCCGGACCTGGGTCGTCGTGGACGCCTTGGCCGGCCAGAACTGTTGCACCGCCGCGTTGAACTCGGCCCCGATGACGATGCCGAAGCCGAGCGAGAAGGTGAACAGCAGGAAGGCGATCGGTGTCGCCAGCGCCCCGTATGACACGCCCGCCTCGGTGATCTTCGTCAGGTAGATGCGCAGCACGTAGCTGGCGACCCAGAAGAACACGCCCGCGACGATCGCGCCGCCGATGAGCCGGTGCCACGGCAGCGGATTGGGCAGGGCCAGGTGGTAGAGCGTGGTGAGCACGAACAGCAGGAGCACCGCGACGAACGGGAAATAGCCGAAGTCGATGAGTGTGGTCACGAACGACCCCCACGACTCCGGGACGATCGCCCGCAGATAGTTCGGTCCGAGTGCGACCAGCGGCAGCAGGAACACCGCCACGAACAGGAAGCCGACGTAGAGGAACAGCGCGAAGAACCGCTGCCACACCGGATGCCGGACCTCGTGCTGATCGTGCGCCTTGGCGATGGAGGCGATGAAACACGACATCGCCGACGAGCCGGCCCACAGCGACAGGATGAAGCCGACCGACATGAGTCCGATGCGGCCCCGTCCCAGGACGCTGTCCACGGTCGGGGTGATCAGGTCGTCGACGACCGTCTCGGTGAAGGTGCGCTGCGCGAACTCGATGATGCGGTCGTAGACGATGTCGACGGTGCCGGGTCCGAACCAGCCCGCGACGTAACCGACCGAGCCGAGGAGCCCGAGCAGCAGCGGGGGCAGCGAAAGCGCCTGCCAGAACGCGGCCTGCGCCGCCCAGCCGATGATCCCGTCGTCCCAGGACTTCACGATCGTCCGCCACACCACCCGGTGCATGTTGGGTAGGACCGGGGGACCGGGTTCGTTCTCGGCGTCGTCCGAATCCGAAGCCGCCTTCGCGCCGTTCGCCGGGACGGGCTCGTCGACTCCCTCGGGCTTCTCCGGCCGGTCGTGCACGACCGCGACGTCACGGGAGGCGGGTGCGGTGACGCCGGGGATTTCGGTGTCGCCGGCGAGCGGGGCCGGCCGGCGCGGCGTCCGGATCGTCGTGTCGAGCGGAGCGGTCACCGCGCTCGACGGATTCGGGCGCACGGCAGCCACCGGCGACGTCGCGTCGTCGGTCAGTGGCACCGGATTCCTCTTTCGCGTTGTGATGAGTTCAATATCCCCGATCGAAGGCCGTAAAGGGTACCCGGGTCACCAGGCGCGTCGTTCGGAGCGACCACACGGTGATGTCCGCGTCGGTGTCGGCGAGCCGCGGCGAGGGGGTGTCGCGATGCGGGTGCGGGGGCGGCCCGGCGGTACGATTGCCGGGTCCCCTTCGGCGCGGGTCCTCCCAACGCGAGGGGTCATTTCATGCCCGGTAGGGAATCCGTACGCCGTCAGGAGCAACACACACGTGACGTCCGCCGAACCCTCCACCAGCAGTGCCGATGCGTCGGGAACCGCCGCTCCCAATCTCGGGTCGCTCCGTGCCTGGCAGCGCCGTGCGCTGACCAAGTACCTGACGCGCAGGCCGAAGGACTTCCTCGCGGTGGCGACGCCCGGCGCCGGCAAGACGACGTTCGGCCTGCGTGTCGCCCGCGAACTGCTCGACGATCGGACTGTCGAACAGATCACCGTCGTGGCGCCCACCGAGCACCTCAAGCACCAGTGGGCCGAGGCGGCCGCGCGCGTGGGTATCGCCCTGGACTCGCATTTCTCGAACTCGGCCGGACAGACCAGCTCCGACTACAACGGCGTCGTCCTCACCTACGCCCAGGTGGCCGCGCACCCGACCAAGCACCGGGTCCGCACCGAGAACCGCCGCACCCTGGTCATCCTCGACGAGATCCACCACGGCGGTGACGCCAAGTCGTGGGGTGATGCGATCCGCGAGGCCTTCGACGACGCGGAACGCCGCCTGCTGCTCACCGGTACGCCGTTCCGCTCCGACGACTCGCCGATCCCGTTCGTCGTCTACGAGGCCGAGGCCGGCGGACACCAGCGCTCCAAGGCCGACCACACCTACGGCTACGCCGACGCGCTGAAGGACGGCGTCGTCCGTCCGGTGGTGTTCCTGGCGTACTCCGGCGAGGCGAGCTGGCGGACCAGCGCGGGCGAGGAGTTCACCGCGCGTCTCGGTGAGCCGTTGTCGGCCGAGCACACCGCGCGCGCCTGGCGGACCGCCCTCGACCCGCACGGTGATTGGATTCCGGCGGTCCTCACCGCCGCGCACACCCGACTCGGCCAGCTGCGTGCCAGCGGGATGCCCGATGCCGGCGGCCTGGTCATCGCGACCGACCAGTCGACCGCCCGCGACTACGCCGAACTGCTCACCGCCATCACCGGCAAGCAACCGACTCTGGTCCTCTCCGACGACCCCAAGTCCTCCTCCCGGATCGCCGAGTTCTCCGCGTCGAAGGACGAGTGGATGATCGCGGTGCGCATGGTGTCCGAGGGCGTCGACGTGCCGCGGCTCGCGGTCGGCGTGTACGCCACCAGCTCGTCGACCCCGCTGTTCTTCGCGCAGGCGATCGGTCGCTTCGTGCGATCGCGGCGCCCCGGCGAGACCGCGAGCGTGTTCCTGCCGTCGGTCCCCGTGCTGCTCGACCTCGCCAGCCAGATGGAGGCCCAGCGCGACCACGTCCTCGGCAAGCCGCACCGCGAGAGCGACGGCCTCGACGACCAGCTGCTCATCGACGCGAACAAGCAGAAGGACGAACCGGGGGAGGACGAGCCGGCGTTCCAGTCGCTGCACGCCGACGCCGAACTCGACCAGGTGATCTTCGACGGAGCGTCGTTCGGCACCGCCACCTTCGCCGGCAGCGATGAGGAATCGGACTACCTCGGCCTGCCCGGACTCCTCGACGCCGATCAGGTGCGCGCTCTGCTGCAGAAGCGCCAGGCCGAACAGGTCGTCGCCCGGTCGACCCCGGCGGCCGAGCCCAAGTCGGAAACCCCTGATCCCGGTCGTGCGCCCGGTACCACCGGGGAGAACCTGCACGCGCTGCGCAAGGAACTCAACACCCTGGTCGCCATGCACCACCACCGCACCGGGAAGCCCCACGGCATGGTGCACAACGAGCTCCGAACCCGGCTGGGTGGTCCGCCGACCGCGATGGCCACCGCCGAGCAGCTCAAAGAACGTATCGCCGCGCTGCGGACGTGGCGCTGAGCGCCCTCGGGGACCCGAACATGAGAGAACCCGGCCGGATGTTCCGGCCGGGTTCTCTCATCGTCTGGGGCTCGCCCGTCAGGCCATGACGAGTGTCAGACCAGTTCGCCCTCGGCTTCGACCACGGTGGCGCTGAGCTCCACCAGTCGGGCTTCGTGCTCGTTGAAGTGATGACGGCAGAAGAGAAGCTCGCCGCCCTTGGGCAGGACGGCACGTACCTTGGCTGCGGCACCGCAGCGATCACAGCGATCGGCGGCGGTGAGCGGTAGGTAGATCGGGGCTGTGGTGGTGGCGATGTCAGTCATTGTTCCTCCGTCCCGGTCCGGCGCCGGTATCCGGACGCCTTCCCTTCGAGCCGACACATCCGGGCGATGCGTCAAACCTCACTCTGTCAGACGCTCGGCGGCTTCGTATTGTTCCGGCAGGTGCTATCGGTGTGTCGTCACTCACCGTTAACCCCAGGCAACAATCCGACAACGTCTCCCGGAATCAGCCGTCCGGGGTCGGCGACCGGTTTTCCGGAGTGCGGAACTAGTCCAGGTAATCCCGGAGAACCTGCGACCGCGACGGGTGGCGTAGCTTCGACATCGTCTTGGACTCGATCTGGCGGATGCGCTCACGCGTGACGCCGTAGACCTGACCGATCTCGTCGAGGGTGCGGGGCTGGCCGTCGGTGAGACCGAAGCGCAGACGCACCACGCCCGCCTCGCGCTCGGACAGCGTCTCGAGGACCGACTGCAGCTGATCCTGCAGGAGGGTGAAGCTCACCGCGTCGACCGCGACGACCGCCTCGGAGTCCTCGATGAAGTCGCCGAGCTGGCTGTCGCCCTCGTCGCCGATGGTCTGGTCCAGCGAGATGGGCTCCCGGGCGTACTGCTGGATCTCCAGCACCTTCTCCGGGGTGATGTCCATCTCCTTGGCGAGTTCCTCGGGAGTCGGCTCGCGGCCGAGGTCCTGGAGGAGCTCACGCTGGATACGGCCCAGCTTGTTGATGACCTCGACCATGTGCACCGGGATGCGGATGGTGCGGGCCTGGTCGGCCATCGCGCGGGTGATCGCCTGGCGAATCCACCACGTGGCGTAGGTCGAGAACTTGTAACCCTTTGTGTAGTCGAACTTCTCGACCGCGCGGATCAGACCGAGGTTGCCCTCCTGGATCAGATCCAGGAACGCCATGCCGCGGCCGGTGTAGCGCTTGGCGAGCGAGACGACCAGACGGAGGTTGGCCTCGAGCAGGTGGTTCTTCGCACGGTTGCCGTCGCGGGAGATCCAGTTCAGGTCGCGCTTCTGCGCGGTGCTGATCTTCTCGCCGGAATCCATCATCCGACGGAGACGCTCGGTGGCGAACAGACCGGCCTCGATGCGCTTGGCGAGCTCGACCTCCTCTTCGGCGTTGAGGAGGGCGACCTTGCCGATCTGCTTGAGGTAGGCGCGCACGCTGTCGGCGGAAGCGGTGAGCTCGGCGTCCTTGCGGGCCTGGCGGAGTGCCTCCGACTCCTCTTCGTCCCAGACGAAGTCACCGGACTTGGCGGCGGCGTCGGTCTTGGTCGGCTCCTTTGCCGCGGTCTTGGCGCCGGCGGGTGCCGCCTCGGCCTCCTCGGACTCGTCCGCGTCGTCGGAGTCCTCGGTCTCGTCCTCGTCGTCGACCTCGATGTCGTCGATCTCCACGTCCTCGAGCTCGCCGTCGGCGACGTCGATGTCGTCGATCGAGTTCGGGTCATCGGGCTCGGCGTCGGTGTCGGCGACACCCTCGGCGGAAGTGGCCTTCTTGGCTGCCTTCTTGGGGGCTGCCTTCTTGGTGGCCTTCTTCGCTGCTGCCTTCTTCGCGGGCGCCTTCTTGGCAGCGGTCTTCTTCGCAGCCTTCTTGGCGGTCCGCTTGGCCGGGGTTTCGGTCGAGGCGGTGGTCGACTGGGTCTCGTCGGCCTCGGCGTCCCCCTGGCGGGTCTTGATGGCTGCCACGTACAACCTTTCGAACTTCTCTTCAGCGGAGTCTTTGTCGGGTCCCGTGAGACGTGACACGGCAGCACGAGCCGCCGTGGACAAGGGCTTGGTTTCTCGGTTCAGATGACCGGTGACGACCATTGTAACGACATCGGCTCGCCCGATGTGACAAAGCCCTGGTCAATCGACGCGGCGGCCTAGGTTTTGATGCCCTGTGAGACCGCCATCGCCGCGCCCACGATACCGGCGGTGTTCAGCAGCGTGGCGGGCACGACCGGGGTCTTGTTGGTGAGCAGGGGAATCCACTTGTCGGCCTTGCGGCTGATGCCGCCGCCGGCGATGAACAGCTTGGGCCAGAACAGCGCCTCGTAGGCCTTGAGGACGTCGGACACCTTCTCGGTCCATTTCTCGTAGGACCAGTCCTTCTCCTCCTTGATCCGCGACGACGCCTGGTGCTCGGCCTCCTTCTTGCCGACCTGCATGTGACCCAGCTCGGTGTTGGGCACGAGGTTGCCGTTGATGAGGATCGCCGAGCCGATGCCGGTGCCGAACGTCAGCAGCATCACCACGCCGTCGACGCCCTTGCCCGCGCCGTAGGCGTCCTCGGCCATCCCGGCCGCGTCGGCGTCGTTGAGCACCGAGACCGCGCGCCCGCCGAGGTGGCGGCTGAACAGCTCGTAGACGTCGGTGCCGATCCACGCCTTGTCGATGTTCGCGGCGGTCCGCATGATGCCCTCGGTGACCACGCCCGGCAGGGTGATGCCGACCGGACCGGCCCAGTCGAAGTGGGCGACGACCTCGGCGACCGCGGCGGCGACCGCCTCCGGGGTGGCCGGCTGCGGGGTGAGCACCTTGAATCGCTCGCCGACGAGTTCGCCGGTGTCGAGATCCACGATGCCGCCCTTGATCCCGGAGCCGCCGACGTCGACGCCGAAGCCCGGATTCCTGGGGGTCGGCGAGCTGTCGGTGGCGGGCGTGTCGGTCATGGCGGAGTCCCCTTCGGCGGCCGGCGGTGATCGACATCAGGCTATCGGCGCCCGCCGCCGCACGCGCGGCATCCCTCCAGATGCGTTGCTTCGCCTCACCGGTGAACGGTCCCGGCCGCCGATGTGCTGACATGGAACACGTGGATCAGACAATTCCGGTGGACGAACTGGCCGCCATCGCGGTGGACGTGGCGCAGGAGGCGGCCGCCCACGTGCGACGCCGCCGACCCGAATTGTTCGGTGCGACACCGGCACTTAACCCGGTGTCGACCAAGTCGACGGAAACCGATCCGGTCACCGTCGCCGACACCGAGACCGAACGCCTCATCCGGCAGCTCCTGCACCAGGCGAGGCCCGACGACGAGGTCCTGGGGGAGGAGCACGGCGGGAGTCGTGCCGTCCCGTCCGGTGTGCGCTGGGTGGTCGACCCCATCGACGGCACGGTCAACTTCATGTACGGCGTCCCCGCCTACGCGGTGTCGCTGGCGGCGCAGGTCGACGGCCGCTCGGTCGCCGGCGTCGTCGTCGACGTGGCGCGCGAGGTCGTCTACGGGGCCGCTCTGGGCGGCGGTGCCTGGGTCGCCGACGGTGACGGCGACCGAGTGCCGCTGCGCTGCAATCCTGTCGACCGTGCGGAACTCGCCCTCGTGGCAACGGGTTTCGGTTACGCAGCCGACCGTCGGCGCGCGCAGGGACGGATCGTCGCGGAGCTGCTCCCGAAGGTGCGGGACATCCGGCGGATCGGTGCCGCGGCGCTCGATCTGTGCATGGTGGCCTCCGGCGCGGTCGACGCCCATTACGAACACGGCCTGAGTCCCTGGGACTGGGCTGCGGGCGGTCTCATCGCCGCCGAGGCGGGTGCGGTCGTGGTGACCCCGCCGCCGGACTCCCGGGCGGACGAGGGGCACATCACCGTGGCCGTCGCACCGGGTATCGCCGACGAGTTCCTCGGACTGCTGGACGAGGTCGGGGCGCGGGAACCGCTGGTCTAGGACGAACTCAGCACGGGGCCGAGTGGACCGCCTTCACCAGGGCGGGATCGGCACCGGTCTCGGGGTTGGTGGGATCGGCCGACCGCAGTGCCTCGAGCGCCGCCTGCGCGTCCTGGGAGAGCTCACCACCCGAGTGGTAGGTACCGAGTGCGACGTCGACCGCGGTACCCCGGCGTCCGTCGTCGACGAGCTGCGCGCAGGGGAACGCCAGCCAGGCGGCCGCGGCGGAGGCGCGGCCCGCAGGACCGAACCGGATCTGCGCGACGCAGTTGAGATCCCGGTTGACGTAGACGGGATCGTCGGCGAACGGGGTGTCGACGGCCGGCGTGAAGCCCTGGGCCGCGAGGTCCTCGGACACCGATCGGGCAGCGCCTCGTTCCTCGGAGGCGTTGAGGACGCGGACCTGGAAGGTCGACAGGGCGGCGGGTGCGACCTCCAGCATCTCGTCGCGGGGGACCGGGGTGAGGGCCGGCGGCTCCGCCGGCTCCGGCGCGCCGGCCTCCGTGGCGGTTGCCGGGGACGGCTGATTACAAGCCGTGGGAACCGATTCGCTGTCGTCGCTGCCGAGCACGACCGCCCAGACGATCACGCCGAGGACCATGAGGACCACCACCGTGATGATCGCCGGGGCATACCGGCGGCGCGGGTACGGGCGGCCCTGTTCGTCGGTCGGGTAGCCGGTCGTAATCTTCGAGACCACCGTGGAACGACTCCTCACTGGGGAAACTCACGAGCGGGTGTACTGCACCGGGAACGACGCCCCGCGCGATCTCCGCAACACTCTAGAGGGTCGATCGCGCCGCGGGTGCGAGCCTCGCCGCCGGTGCCGTGTCGTGACCTCACCTACGGGCCCGACCTGCGTCAAACGCCCGATTTCGGACAAATCCGCGGTGCCGCATTGACGATTGACTGGACGTGGTCTATTCTTCGGGCGCTCGCGCTTCCAGACTCGGGGTGCAGCCGACATCGAACCGTGACCGAAGTCACACAATACGCCGGATTCTCGGGAACGAATTGCGCTCGAGCCGGTGTTGTAGTGACCCCACCGGCTAGACAATCCCGGCGGAGTCGTGCGCACACCCCTGGTGACGGCCGAGCCGGAACCGAGAGCGCCCCCTCACACTCGCAACAAGTAAGGCACACAATGGCTACTGATTACGACGCGCCACGACGCACCGAGGCCGAGGACCTCAACGAAGACTCGCTCGAGGAGCTGAAGGCCCGTCGGAGCGAGGCGCAGTCCGCGGCGGTCGACGTCGACGAGAGCGACACCGCGGAGTCCTTCGAACTGCCCGGGGCCGATCTCTCCGGTGAAGAACTGTCGGTCCGGGTCATCCCGAAGCAGGCCGACGAATTCACTTGTACCAGCTGCTTTCTCGTCTACCACCGTAGCCGGTTGGCCGAGGAGAACGGCAACTCGCTGATCTGCGTCGACTGCGCGTGAGTTCCGCGGATCACCCGCGGATGAGCACGACGAGTCCCTGACAGACAGGGCCTGACGAAGAAGGGGCCGCGCCATCAGGCGCGGCCCCTTCGTCGTGTCCTGTGTGACGTCCCGGTGTCGTCAGGCGGTCGTCGACGGGCGATCCGCGGCGGCGTCCGGGATGTCGAGCGCTGCCAGCAGCTCGGCCGGGCGACGGGTGGACACCAGCCAGTACGGGGTCGGGTCGTCGGGATCGTCGAGGACGATGAGGACCATGGTTTTCACCCAGAAGCGGTGCACCAGGTAGGCGGCGGGGTCGAGCTGCCGGCCGAGGGCGGCGCTCTTGGCGGTCGCCGGGATCGAGGCGCCGCGCGCGACGACGGCCCGCGGCAGACGCGCACGATGCGCCTGCAGTTCGCGGTCGGCGGTCACCCGGACGCGGGTGCGGCCCATCGACCACAGCACCAGGACACCGAGGATGGCGGTGACGACATAGCCGATCACGCTCCACTTGCTGCCGTGGGCGGACAACTGGATCTCGTAGCCCACCACGCCGGTCACGACGGCGGCGGCCAGCCACCACCACCACGGCACGTGCAGGCGCTCGTCGAACAGGTCCGCGGACCCGGAGTCGCGGCGCGTCGCCGGATTCTCCGACGTGCCGCCGGTGTTGTCAGGCGATTGAGGTGCGGTCACGTTGACCAGCGTAGTCTGCGTGCGTGACCCCAGATCTCCCCCCTCCGCCGCCCATCGCGGTCCGTCGACTCGACCCCGATCTGCCGTTGCCCACCCGGGCTCATCCCGGGGATGCGGGCGTGGACCTGTGCTCGACGATCGACCTGGAGCTGCCCGCGGGACGCCGGCAGCTGGTCGGCACCGGGATCGCGATCGCGCTGCCGTTCGGCACCGTCGGGCTGATCCATCCGCGCTCCGGGCTGGCCGCCCGCGCCGGCCTGTCCATCGTGAACACGCCCGGCACGATCGACGCGGGGTATCGCGGGGAGATCAAGGTCTGCCTGATCAATCTCGACCCCGAGCAGTCCATCACCATCTCGCGCGGTGACCGGATCGCGCAGCTGATCGTGCAGCGCGTCGAGCTGCCCGACTTCGTGGAGGTCGACGAACTCGACGACACCAGCCGCGGCGACGGCGGATACGGGTCCAGCGGCGGCCACGCCGTCCTGGGCTGAGCGCGACACGCCGGGCGTCGTCTGCCCCCGCGTCGATTAATCTTCAACACGAATGCGGATCAACGAGGAGTAGGCGATGACGAATAACGGTTCGGACGAACTGCGGGTCGGACAGGCACTGGGCCCCTACGACATCGACGCCCTCGCGACGGAGACGAGCGAGCTGGAGAACTCCCATCTCGACCTGGGCTCCGTGCTCGTGCCGGTGGTCGAGGGCGGGCAGGTGACCGTCGAGATGTCGGAGACCCACCAGCCCCAGAACGTCTACCTGGTCACCCCGATCGGCCGGATCTCGGTGAGTGCCTTCGCGGCGCCCAAGTCGCCGGGGATGTGGCGTGAGGTGGTCCGCGAACTGGCCGAGTCGCTGCGCGACGGCGGTGCGGCCACCAGCATCGAGGACGGCCACTGGGGCCGTGAGGTCGTGGCCGAGGTCGAGGGCGGCACGCACCGCTTCATCGGCGTCGACGGCCCGCGGTGGCTCGTGCGCTGTGTCGGCAGCGGTCCGTCGGAGAGCGCCGAGGATCTCGCGCGCCTGAGCCGGGCCGTGCTGGCCGAGACCGTCGTGCGTCGCGGTTCCGAGCCGCACCCGCCGCGCGAACCCCTCCCGATCGTGCTGCCGCCGGTGCTCGCCGACCAGGTGGCCGCCGCGCAACAGCAGATCTTCGCCGAGGCGGAGGCGGAGGCAGGGGCCGGGTCGCAGGCCCAGGCGCCCGCCCCCGAGGTCCCGGCCGCCGACGAATCGGACGGGGTTGCCGGGGGAGCACTGGACCAGGTCGCACACGCCACCGTCTACGGCGAGAACTCCTACACCGAGACCCCGGCCGGGGGCGGGTCGGGTGGACATGACGACCCGTCGGTCACCGCCGACCCGGACCCCGAGGACGACGCTCCGTTGCCGCCGTCGTCGGGCTCGGCGATGCAGCGCTTCTTCCGTCGGCGCTGATCCCGCTGCGGCCCGGCCGACGGCTCGACGCGTAGGTATGCATCGAGGCAACTCGCACCGAGCAGCGCGGGATCACGGCCCCACCCCTCGAGGGTGACCTCGACCAGCGCCGAATGCGGTGCTGCGTCCTCCCAGGCTCGGGCGACGGCGATCGGATGGATCGCGTCGTCGGGCGCCGCGACGAGTGCCAGCGGAACGGTGAGCCCGGCTATCCGTGCGGGTGTCGGGGCGCAGTAGCGCGCCGCGTCACGCAGCTGACCGATGACCTCGGGGTGCAGTCTGCGCCAGGAACGGGACAGCTCCTCGGCCAGCCAGTCCGGACTGCTCGCCGCCATCTCGGCGACCGTCGCCTCCAGTCCGTTCCGTTCCATCGCGTCGGCGGTCGCCCGTGCGCTCGCGGCGGCGAGCGCGGAGTCGGCGTCCCCGCTCCAGGCCGGTAGGGCCGCGAACACGCCCGCACAACGTCCGACGTGGTCGGCGAGGGCCCACTCGAGGGCGATCGCGGCGCCGATCGACACTCCTCCGACCAGAACGCAGTCGTGCTCGGCCGTCGCGCGGTCGAGGCCTCGACGGTGTCCGTCGACGAGAGCCGACGTCGGCTCGAGTGCCACCAGCTCCACCCCGAGCGTCGCGGCGGCGTGACCGAAGGCACGTGTGACGTGGTCGGCATCGGAACCGGTCCCGGGAATCACCACCAGCGCGGTGGGTTTTCGTGTTTGCGGACTGTCCACGACGGCATCAACTGTCATCCGGATGCGAGGCACCCAGAGATCATCCCTTAGGGTGTCCCGGGACTGCGGGTGCGCCCCAGTCGTCCACGTTGTCACCGGAGGGTGCCGGGTCTACGCTGGCGGACAGCCACCGATCATTCGTTCGGTGGCCACGGACGCTACGGCGGAAGCCCTGGCGCCGGTTGAAATCCATTGGGAGGTTGGGATGCCCACAGCTGGTTATCTCAAGCGACTGACCCGCCGACTCACCGAAGACCTCGGGGACGTCGACGCGGAGCGAATCGCCGAGGAGTCGAAGGCGACGGGCGCACAACGCGCGTCGGACTGCACCCGCGGCGAGGAGGTCACCATGCACGGCGAGCTGCGCGCGGTGGAGACCTGTTCACGCACGGCCAAGGCCGGCGTGAAGGCGGAGTTCTTCGACGGCTCCGACACCGTCATGCTGAAGTGGCTGGGCCGCAATCGCATCGCCGGCATCGAACCCGGCCGCAAGGTGACCGTACGGGGCCGACTCGCCCTGCAGGACGGCCACAAGGTGATCTACAACCCCTACTACGAGCTGCAGGGCAGCGACGACGAGTGACACCCACGAGTGACACCGGCAGGTCGGACGACGAGTCCGCCGACCACGACGTCGAGCAGGAACCGGGCCTCGAGCCGGCCCCCACGGTGCTGGAACAGATCGGCGGCGTCTCCGGCCTGATCTACTCGACCGTCCCGGTCGTCGTGTTCGTCCCCGTCAACTCGTTCTTCGGCCTCACGGCCGCCATCGTCGCCGCGCTCACCGCCGCGGCCCTCGTCTTCGGAGTGCGGCTCGTCCGCCGCGAAGGGCTCTCCCCGGCGATCTCCGGCCTTCTCGGCGTGGCGATCTGCGTCTTCATCGCCAACCGGGTGGGGGACGCCAAGGGATACTTCCTCTTCGGGATCTGGACCACCCTCACCTATGCGATCGTGTTCGTGATCTCCATCGTCGTGCGCTGGCCGCTGATCGGTGTCGCCTGGCACCTCGTCAACGGGCAGGGGACCGCCTGGCGCAAGCATCGTCGGACGTTGCGCGCCTACGACATCGCCACCGCCCTGTGGGCCCTGGTCTTCGCGGCGCGGTATCTCGCCCAGTCCGAGCTCTACGACCTCGGTGCCACCGGATGGCTGGCCTTCACCCGGATCGCGATGGGATGGCCGCTCACGGCTCTCGCGGTGCTCGCGACGGTCCTGCTCGTCCGCCGCGCGGTCCGCGAGGAAGAGACCGTCAGCGCGTGATCGTCAGCGTGTGATCTGCATGGCGTCGTAGAGGGCAGGTTCGGCCTCCGACGGGGCGATGAAGATCAGCTCGTCGCCGCCCTCGATCGGGTCGTCGCTCTGCGGCACGATGACGCGCCCGCCCCGCAGGATCGTGACCAGAGCCACGTCGCGCGGGAGTTCGAGCTTGCGTACCGGCTTGCCCGCCATCGGGGTGTTCGACGGCAGGGTGAGTTCGACGAGGTTCGCCTGTCCCTGGCGAAAGGTCATGAGGCGGACCAGGTCACCCACCGATACCGCCTCCTCGACCAGGGAGGCCAGCAGGCGCGGGGTCGACACGGCGACGTCGACGCCCCAGTCCTCACCGAAGAGCCACTCGTTGCGCGGGTCGTTGACCCGCGCGACGACGCGGTTGATCGCGAACTCGGTCTTGGCCAGCAGGCTCACGACCAGATTGGCCTTGTCGTCGCCGGTCGCGGCGATCATCACGTCGAAGGTCTGCAACTGCGCGTCTTCGAGTTTCGCGAGTTCGCAGGCGTCGGCGAGGATCCACTTGGCGCCCGCCACCGAGTCCGGGTCGATGTGGTCGGCCTTGCGCTCGAACAGCGTGACGTCGTGCGAGTTGACCAGGAGTTCGCGGGCGATCGAGCGCCCGACCGCGCCGGCTCCGGCGATGGCGACCTTCACAGGATGACTCCTCGGTGTTCGGGGCTCTGGTGTTCCGGGGTGTTCAGGACTCGGCCTGGGTGAACGGTCCCGCGGCGATGCTGCGCGCGTCGGCCAGGTGGTCGAGCAGGACGGCGCCGTAGACCACGTCGTCCTGCTGGAGAACGGTTTTGGACTCGGGCAGGATCGGCCGGCCGACCCGGTTGAGGAAGGCCACGCGAGCGCCGGTCTGCTCCTGGAACTTGGCGACCGACACCCCGATCCACGACTCGTCGACGTCGATCTCGGCGACGGCCAGGGAACCGGACGGGTCACGCCACTCGGCCGTCGCGGTCTCGCCGAGCGCGGAGACGAAACGTTCGGTCGTCCACGGCACGGTCGCGACGGTCGGAATGCCCAGACGCTCGTACACCTCGGCACGCTTGGCATCGTAGATGCGGGCGACGACGCGCTCGACGTCGAAGGTCTCCCGGGCCACGCGGGCGGCGATGATGTTGGAGTTGTCGCCGGAGGACACCGCGGCGAAGGCGTCGGCGTGCTCGATCCCGGACTTGACGAGGATGTCCCGGTCGAAGCCCACGCCGGTGATCGTGCGGCCCGCGAAATCGGTGGACAGCCGGGCGAACGAGGACGGGTCCCGGTCGATGATCGCGACGTCGTGTCCGCGTTTCTGCATCGCCATCGCGAGCGACGATCCGACGCGCCCGCAACCCATGATGACTACCTGCACGACATTCCTCTCCTGACGCGACCTGCGTGCCGCGAGTCGAACCTACCCGCCACGATGCGGACGCTCTAGGGTTGCCTGGTGTCCACCGTCTCCAAGGTGTCCGTCGCGACGAAGCGCCTCCTGCTCGGCAGGCCCTTCCGCAGCGACAAGCTGGGTCACACTCTGCTCCCCAAACGGATCGCCCTCCCGGTTTTCGCGTCCGACGCGATGAGCTCGGTGGCCTACGCGCCCCAGGAGATCTTCCTCGTCCTGTCGGTGGCCGGTATCACCGCGCTCGCGTTCACCCCCTGGGTCGCCGTCGCCGTCGCGGTGGTCCTCGCGGTCGTGGTCGCCAGCTATCGGCAGAACGTGCACGCATATCCGTCGGGTGGTGGCGATTACGAGGTCGCCACCGTCAACCTGGGCCCCAACGCCGGCCTGACGGTCGGCAGCGCTCTCCTCGTCGACTACGTGCTGACGGTTGCGGTGTCGGTGACGTCGGCGGCGGAGAACATCGGTTCGGCCGTGCCGTTCGTCAACGAGCACAAGGTCTGGTTCTGCGTCGGCGCGATCCTGATCCTGGCGGCGGTGAACCTCCGCGGCATCAAGGAATCCGGTGCGTTCCTGGCCATCCCGACCTACGCCTTCATCGTCGGCGTGCTGGGCATGCTCGTCTGGGGGTTCACCGAGATCTTCGTCCTCGGCGAGGAGATCCGTTCGGAGACGGCCGACTTCGGTATCGTCGCCGAACAGGACAACCTCACCGGACTGGCGCTGGTCTTCCTCGTCGCGCGCTCGTTCTCCTCCGGATGTGCCGCGCTGACAGGGGTCGAGGCCATCAGCAACGGTGTCCCCGCGTTCCGGAAACCCAAGTCCCGCAACGCCGCGACCACCCTCCTCATGCTCGGCGCATTCTCGATCACCCTGCTGCTGGGCATCGTCATGCTCGCCCAGGAGATCGGCGCGAAGTACGTGATGGACCCGTCGAAGGACCTCGTCGGTGCCCCCGAGGGCTACCAGCAGAAGGCGATGATCGCGCAGCTGGCTCACGCGGTCTTCGACTCGTTCCCGGCCGGTTTCTTCTTCGTCGCGGTGGCCACCGCGCTGATCCTGTTGCTGGCCGCGAACACGGCGTTCAACGGTTTCCCGGTGCTCGGTTCGGTCCTGGCGCAGGATCGATACCTGCCGCGACAGTTGCACACCCGTGGCGACCGCCTCGCGTTCAGCAACGGCATCCTGTTCCTGGCGGCCGCGGCGATAGTCTTCGTGGTCGCGTTCGGGGCGCAGGTGACCGCGCTGATCCAGCTCTACATCGTCGGCGTGTTCGTCTCGTTCACGTTGAGTCAGACCGGCATGGTGCGGCACTGGACAAGACTGCTGCGCACCGAGACCGACCCCAGTGCCCGGCGGCGGATGATGCAGTCGCGGGTGGTGAACTCGGTCGGCCTGGTGATGACGGCCACGGTCCTGGTGGTGGTGCTGATCACGAAGTTCACCGCCGGTGCCTGGATCGCGGTGCTCGCCATGGTCTCGATCTTCGTGCTGATGAAGCTGATCCACCACCATTACGCGTCGGTTCAGCGCGAGCTCGACCGGGCCGAGACCGACGACGAGGGCGTGCTGCCCAGCCGGACGCATTCGATCGTTCTCGTGTCGAGTCTGCACATGGCCTCCAAGAGGGCCATGCGCTACGCCCGGGCGACGAGACCGGACGTCCTGGAGGCGATCACGGTGAACGTCGACGACCGGGACACCCGTAAACTCGTCTCCGAGTGGGAGGCCAGCGACATCACGGTCCCGCTGAAGGTCATCGCCTCCCCGTACCGCGAGATCACCCGGCCGGTCATCGATTACGTGCGACGCATCCGCCGTGAGTCCCCGCGCGACGTGGTGACCGTGTTCATACCCGAATACGTCGTCGGACACTGGTGGGAGCAGATCCTGCACAATCAATCCGCGCTGCGGCTCAAGGGACGCCTGCTGTTCGAACCCGGGGTGATGGTGACCTCGGTGCCCTGGCAGCTCACGTCGTCGGACCGCCGCAAGGAGACCAAGAGGTACTGGGCGCCGGGTGAGACCCGCCGCGCCCTGGGCGAATCGGAGCGCACACTGTGACACCCCCGGCACCGACGCGGCGCGTCGAGGTCACCGTCGATCGTCCCGCGAACGGTGGGGAGGCGGTCGGACGTGCCGACGGTCGGGTCCTGTTCGTGCGCGGCGCGATTCCGGGCGAACGCGTGGTCGCCGAGATCACCGACGACCGCCACGACTCGTACTGGCGTGCCGAGGCCGTCGAGATCCTCGACGAGTCCCCTCATCGGGTTCCGGTGGTGTGCCCGGCGGCGGCCGGGGGAGCGGGATGCTGCGATCTCGGGCACATCGAGCCGGGGCACGCGCGCGACCTGAAACAGGCCGTGCTGCTCGACGTCCTGAGCCGGATCGGTCACCTCGACGAGGCGACGATCGCCGGCACCGACCTCGCGACGCGGGGGGTCGACCGGTTGCCGGGAACCGACACCGGCTGGCGCATCAGGACACGGCTGGCCGTCGACGGACGGGGTCGCGCCGGACAGCACGCGTTCCGCGGTTCCGCGGTGATCCACGACGTCTGCGTGCAGCCGGCGCCGGGAATGGTCGACGACCTCGCCGGCCGCCGGTTCACCCCGCACGCCGAACTGGCCGTGGTCCTCGACGCCGACGGCACCCGCCACATCACCGAACTCGCACCCGTCGCCGAGGTCCGGCACGGTGACGCCCGACGCCGCGCACAGCAAAACCGTCGCCGCCGCTCCCGACCCCGCGCACAGGTGGTCGTCGAGGGCGCCGAGTCCGCGGTGCATCGCGTCGGTGACCGGTCGTGGGACATCCCGGTGACCGGGTTCTGGCAGGCGCACCGCGCCGCGCCGCAGACCTACGCCGACACCGTCGTCGGCTTTGTTCGAGACCATCTCGGCACCGGCCCGCGGGTCGCATGGGACCTCTACGGCGGCGCCGGGGTCTTCGCCGGCGCGTTGCTCGACCACCACCGAACGGGCCTCGAGGAGGTCCACATCGTCGACTCCGACGCGGGCGCACTGGCGGCCGCGGCCCGGACCTTCGACGCCGACGGCGATCGCGTGGTCACCCATCAGGGTGAGGTGGCGGCCCGGGTCCACGACCTCGGGGCGGCGCCCGACGTCGTCGTCCTCGACCCGCCGCGCACCGGCGCCGGCGAGCGGGTCGTCGAGGCGATCGCGGCCGCCGAACCGGCCGTGGTGGCGCACGTCGGCTGTGATGCCGCCCGCTTCGCACGTGATCTCGGTCTCTTCGCCCGTGCCGGATATCGCGTCGCGCAGGTGCGCGGCTTCGACGCGTTCCCGCTCACGCACCATGTCGAGGCCATCGCGTGCCTGGTTCCGGTCTGAGCTCCACCCGCCGAGTGAGGTCGTCGACCATCCGAGGGGCGGGGTCGTGCCGAATGCTTCCGTAGACTGACGGGTTATGAGCCGGGGGGGTTTCTCCCGGAATCGCGAACCGGGGTTCCCGGGGGCATCACGTGATGGAGGAAACGATGGGTGTGCTCGACCGGATCAGCTCGCCGGCCGATCTGCGGTCACTGTCGGAAGCGGAGATGGAGACTCTCGCCTCCGAGATCCGGACGTTCTTGATCGAGAAGGTGGCGGCGACCGGCGGTCATCTCGGCCCCAATCTCGGCGTGGTCGAACTGACCCTCGGAATCCACCGGGTCTTCGACTCGCCGCACGATCCGATCCTCTTCGACACCGGCCACCAGTGCTACGTCCACAAGATCGTGACCGGCCGCAAAGACGGCTTCGATCATCTGCGCCAGCGCGGCGGTCTGACCGGCTACCAGGAGCGCGCCGAATCCGAGCACGACTGGGTCGAGTCCTCCCACGCCTCGGCCGCGCTGTCCTACGCCGACGGCCTGGCCAAGTCCTTCGAGCTGACCGGACAGAACGACCGCACCGTGGTCGCGGTGGTCGGCGACGGCGCGCTCACCGGCGGCATGTGCTGGGAGGCGATCAACAACATCGCCGCCTGCAACCGTCCCGTGGTGATCGTCGTCAACGACAACGGCCGGTCCTACGCCCCGACCATCGGCGGTCTCGCGAGCCACCTGTCGGGTTTGCGCCTGCAACCCGGCTACGAGAAGTTCCTCGACGAGAGCCGCCGCGTCGTCAAGCAGATGCCCGTGGTCGGCGAACCCGCCTACGCGGTCCTCCACGGCATGAAGAGCGGTCTCAAGGACCTGCTCGCACCCCAGGCGATGTTCACCGACCTCGGTCTCAAGTACGTCGGCCCCGTCGACGGACACGACATCAACGCCGTCGAGTCGGCACTGCGGCACGCCCACGACTTCGGCGGACCGGTCATCGTGCACACCGTCACCCGCAAGGGTATGGGCTACGCCCACGCCGAGAACCACGTCGCCGACCAGATGCACGCCACCGGCATCATCGACCCCGTCACCGGGCGACCCACCAGCGTCGCACCGCAGGACTGGACCAAGGTCTTCTCGGCCGCGCTGCTCGACGCCGGCGCCAACCGCCCCGACGTCGTAGCGATCACCGCGGCCATGCCCGGCCCCACCGGCCTGACGCCGTTCGGCGAGCGCTACCCGGACCGCATGTTCGACGTCGGTATCGCCGAACAGCATGCGATGACCTCGGCGGCCGGCCTGGCTCTCGGCGGCCTGCATCCGGTCGTCGCCATCTACTCGACCTTCCTCAACCGCGCCTTCGACCAGCTCCTGATGGACGTCGCGCTGCTGAAGCAGCCGGTCACCCTCGTCCTCGACCGGTCGGGCATCACGGGGCCCGACGGCCCGAGCCACCACGGCATGTGGGATCTCTCGCTCATGGCGATGGTCCCCGGTCTGCGGGTCGCCGCGCCTCGGGACGCGGTCCGGCTGCGCGAGGAGTTCGACGAGGCGCTCGGCACCGACGACGGCCCGACCGCCCTCCGCTTCTCCAAAGGTGCTGTCCCCGAAGACATCCGCGCGGTCGAACGTCTCGACGACGGGGTCGACGTGCTTCACCGCAGCGATCGCGATCTCGGCCCGGCCTCCGGTGACGTGCTCATCGTGGCGGTCGGTGCCTTCTGCAGCCTCGCCGTCGACACCGCCGAACGTCTCGGGCAGCAGGGCATCGAGGCCACGGTCATCGACCCGCGCTGGGTGCTGCCCGTGCCGACCTCGGTGGTCGAGGTCGCCCGTCGTCACCGCCTGGTCGTCACCCTCGAGGACGGCTGCGTCAGCGGCGGAGTGGGATCGGCTGTCGCGGGAGCACTCTCGGCGGCCGAGGTGACTGTTCCGGTGCAGATCAAGGGAATCCCGCAGGCGTTCATCGAACATGCCTCGCGCGGGGAGATCCTCGGCGACCTCGGTCTGACCGCCCAGGATCTCGCGCGCTCGATCACCGCGACGGTGTCGGGCATGCAGGCCGGTCCGGCGCTGGAGCGCCAGATCGAGAGCCCCGCGGATCCCGCACAGAGTCGCGCCGAGGACTGATGCCTCAGGTCGGCGCCGGAGGTCGGCGCCGACCTGTGACCATCGATCTCAGCGCAGGGTGGCCAGATTCGAGATCGACTTGTGCACATCGGATTCCAGCACCCTGGCGACGAGACGCCCGACGGGTCCGTTGAGCAGACCGCCGGACACGTCGGCGGACAGGTCGAAGTGCGAGCCGTCGACGATCTCGTCGACCTTCATCGCGAGGTCGATGTCGATCCCGCCGCGGCCCGTGCCGGACAGTGCGATCAACCGTGGTTCGTCGTACTGGACGACGGTCCAGTGGATGACGTTGCGGAACCCCTTCACCTTGATCAGCGACGAGACCTTCGTCCCCTCGGTGATCGAGTCGGGGACCGGGGACTTCCACCCGCCGAAGATGGTCATCCACTCGTCGAAGCGCGAGAGGTTGCCGGCGAGTGCCCAGGCTGCGCCCGGGTCGAGGTCAGAGTCGATGCCGACGGAGACTGTGGCCACTGAGTGCTCCCATTCCGTGAGGTCGTGCCTGTTGCGAGGTCGTGCCTGTCGGAGGGTCTCTTACCCAACTCGGAGCGGGGCTACTCCGACGATGTGGTCTCGGTCGTCCCGGCCTCGCGCAACGCCTCGGTCAACGCGTCCACGCTGAGCTGCCGCTGCCACGGACGAGCTCCGGCGGCGGTGAGGTGTGCGTCCATCGCCTCGGTGGTGACGGGCTCGGCCAGTCCGTCCCAGCACAGCTGGCGGACGACGTCCGGGGCGAGGATGTTCTCCACCGGGAGGGTGTGGTGCTCGGCGACCTCTTTGAGCGCCGGGCGGACCTTCTGCATCCGCGCCGCGGCCTCCGGGTTGCGCTGTTCCCAGCGGCTCACCGGGGGAAGCCCGGGGCCGGTGGTCTTGCGGGCCGGCAACTCGCTGTCGGGGAGTTCGCGGGCCCGTTGCAGGGCGCTGAGCCAGATCCCGGCCTGGCGACGCTGGCGAGGGCCACCGAAGACCGGCAGGCGGGTCAGTTCGCTGTTCGATTTCGGGTCGACGGTCGCAGCGTTGACGATCGCGGTGTCGGGCAGGACGCGACCCGGAGCGACGTCCCGGCGCTCCGCCAATTCTTCGCGCGCCGTCCACAATTCGCGGACCGCCGCGAGTGCACGAGCCGACTTCACGGTGTGGATGTTGGAGGTCTTGCGCCAGCGGTCGGTGCGCGGGGGGGCCGGCGGGCGGGACAGCACGTAGGCGAACTCCTCGCGGGCCCAGCCGTCCTTGCCGGACTCGGCCAGTGCCGCGTCCATCGCGTCCCGGAGTTCGACGAGCACCTCGACGTCGAGGGCGGCGTAGTTCAGCCAGTCGTCGGGGAGCGGTCGTCGTGACCAGTCCGCCGCGCCGTGACCCTTGAGCAGGCCGAGCCCGAGGAACTGGGCGACCATCGCGGCGAGGTTCACCTTGGCGAGGCCGAGCAGGCGCCCGGCGAGCTCGGTGTCGTACAGCTCGACGCATTCGAAGCCGAGCTCGCGTAGGCAGGGGAGATCCTGATCGGCGGCGTGCAGCACCCACTCGGGCCCGCGTAGCGCGTCGATCACCGGGGCGAGTGCCTCGGGATCGGCGATCGGGTCGAGCAGGAAGCTGCCCGAGCCGCGTCGTTTGATCTGGATCAGGTAGGCGCGCTGGGAGTAGCGGTAACCGGAGGCGCGTTCGGTGTCGACGGCGATGGGTCCCTCGCCCGCGGCGAGTGCTCGCGCGGCGTCGGCGAACTCCGCCGCGGTCGAGAGCACCGGCGGGACACCGCCGGCGGGGGCGAGCAACGGCTCGACCTCGGGGGCTTCGTCCCCTGGGGGGTTGTTCTCGGCTGCTCGGTTCTCGGGTGGTGTGTCCACAGTGCTCACGTCGCGCCGAGTTGGGTCACGCCCGTCGGCGGGAGGCCGGCAGCCGACGACAGAACCTCGCAGAACGCCTCGAGGTGTCCGTTGAGACCCTCGGCGGTCAGCGCGGTCCACGACGCCCGGACCTCGAGCTGGTGGGCGCGCGGCGGTCCGGCGATGTCGCCGTAGCGCACCGACGTCGTCGACGTCACGGTGCCGCCGAGGGCGGTCACCTCGATGCGGTGTGCGGTGCCGTTGGGGGAGGCGGGGGTGCTGCTCTCACCGACCGGCACGCCGAGGGCGTCGGACAGCCAGCTCCAGGCGACCTCGGGCAGCAGCGGGTCCATCGCCAGGGCGGCCTCGACCTCTGCCTGCAGGTAGGCGACGAGGCGGATCGTCCCGTTCCAGGCGTCCTGGCCGGCCGGGTCGTACAACAGGATCAGCCGTCCGAAGGCGGTGCCCTGAGAATCGGTGGGGACGACGTCGGGGTCGTCCGGCGGGCGCACCTCGGCGCCGACCGCATAGCTGTACGGCGCCAGCCGCTGCGGCGGGCGGATGGGGCCGACCTCGATCTCACGGCGGACGCGGGCAGCATGCAGCGACTCCACCGCCGCGCGGAAATCAGCAGGCTCGTCCGGAGCTCCCGAGGAAGTCACCGTTCGACCGTAGGTGTGTCGTGCCTGGCAGCGGCGGAGGCGCGCCGAGTCACCGGCCCCAGAAATGGGGACGCGGACCGGGAAGGGTGGCGCGAGGCGACCCGGGGCGGGTCAGATCGCCGAACATGGCAGAGTGAGCGGTGATGTCGAACGTAACTGGTACCCGGGTCCATCGGTCGCACCTGCCGCTCGTCGCCGCGGCCACGGGTGGGACCCCGTCACGCCGTCCGGTGTGGTTCATGCGGCAGGCGGGCCGATCGCTGCCCGAGTACCGCGCCATCCGCGCGAACCACGGCATGCTCGAATCCTGCTTCGACGCCGAGCTGGTCTGCGAGATCACCATGCAGCCGGTGCGTCGTCATGACGTCGACGCCGCGATCCTGTTCTCCGACATCGTCGTCCCGCTCAGGGCCGCGGGCATCGACCTCGACATCGTCGCGGGCACCGGTCCGGTGATCGCCGAACCTGTGCGGTCGGCGGACGCCGTCTCCCGCATCCCGCGCCTGGAACCCGCCTCGGTCGGCGCGATCTCCCGCGCCATCGAACTGTTGCTCGCCGAACTCGGCGACACCGCGCTGATCGGTTTCGCGGGTGCACCGTTCACCCTCGCGTCGTACCTCATCGAGGGCGGACCGAGCCGCAACTACGAGCGCACCAAGGCGATGATGCACGGCGACCCGGAGACCTGGGCCGAGCTGATGGCCCGCCTCGCCGACATCACCATCGTCTTCCTGCAGGTCCAGCTCGAGGCCGGCGTCGACGCCATCCAGCTCTTCGACTCCTGGGCGGGCATGCTGTCGGCAGCCGACTACCAGCGTTTCGTGGCACCGCACAGCGCCCGCGTCCTCGCCGAGGTCGCCGGATACGGCGTTCCGCGCATCCACTTCGGTGTCGGGACGGGTGAACTGCTCGCGCCCATGGCCCATGTCGGGGCCGACGTCATCGGCGTCGACTGGCGGGTGCCGCTCGACGAGGCCGTCCGTCGCGTGGGCCCCGGCAAGGCCGTCCAGGGCAACCTCGACCCGACGATGCTCTTCGCGGGACCGGAGGTCGTCGACAGCGAGGTGCGTCGTGTGGTCGCCGACGGTGACCGGGCGCTCGCGGCCGGCGCGATCGGCCACATCTTCAACCTCGGCCACGGCGTGCTGCCGGGCACCGACCCGGACGTCCTCACCCGCGTCGTCGAACTGATCCACAGCCTCTGATGGCTGCCCGGCGCCGGATCGCGGTCGTCGGCGGAGGTGTCTCCGGCCTGACGGCGGCGTACCGGCTGCGTCGCGAACTCGGCGCCGACGCGGAGATCGACGTCCTCGAGGCGAGCGAGCGGCTCGGCGGCATCCTGCACACCACGACGGTCGGTGGCCAGTCGGTCGACGTCGGGGCCGAGGCGTTCATCGTCCGACGACCCGAAGCGCTCGGCCTGGTCCACGAACTCGGTCTGGGGGACCGGGTCGTGTCACCGACCGGCCGGCGTCCGTCGGTGTGGTCCGGCGGCCGCCTGCACCCACTGCCGGCCCCGGCGCTCATGGGAATCCCCGCGACCCCCGAGGCGGTCGCCGATCTCGCCGACCCCGCCGACCTGGAACTCCTCCGCACCGAGCCGCATCGTCCCTGGAGTTGGGACGCGTCCGCGGACCCGACGGTCGGGGACCTCGTCGCCGACCGTTTCGGTCCGTCCGTGGTCGCCCGCAGCGTCGATCCCATGCTGGGCGGCGTCTACTCGAGCCTCGCCGCCGACATCGGTCTGCGTGAGGCGCTCCCGGCCCTCGTGGCGCGTCTCGACGGCGGTGCGCCCAACCTGACCGCGGCCGTTTCCGGCCTCGTCGCCGACGCCACCGGTTCGGGTCCCGTGTTCGGCACTCTTGTGGGTGGCTACCGGGTCCTGCTCGACGCGCTCCGGTCCGCCGCGGCCGTCGAACCCGAACTCTGCTCGTACGTCCGCGGCCTGGAGCCGACCGCCACCGGTTGGACGCTCGATGTCGCCGGCGGTGCCCGCGAGGACATCCGGGACTACGACGGTGTCATCCTCGCGATCCCCGCGTGGCAGGCCGGGCATCTCCTGCGCGGTTCGCTACCCGACTTCGCCGCCCCGCTACGTGCGGTCCGGGGTGCGTCGTCGGTCGTGGTGTCGATCGCGCTGGCCCCCGGGACGCCGGTACCCGATCACTCCGGCGTTCTCGTCGGGACCGGGGAGAGTCTGCGCGCCAAGGCGTTCACGCTCAGCTCACAGAAGTGGGGACACCTGTCGCACGACGACGCGCCGGTGTCGGTGCGGGCGTCGTTCGGCCGGTTCGGCGCCCCGGTACCGAGCGTCGACGAAGAACCCGGTGTCGACGACCGGCTGCGGACCGAGGCCCTCGAGGATCTCGACGAGGTGTGCCGGGCCGCCGGCGTGGCACCCGCATCGCCGAACGTCGTCGACACCTACGTGCAGCGTTGGACCAACGGCCTGCCCGTCTACGGTCCCGGACACCTGGCCACGATGGCGCAGGTCGCCGCGTCCCGTCCGCGTCGGCTCGCGCTCGCCGGGTCGTCGTATGCGGGGGTCGGTGTCCCGGCCTGCATCGGCCAGGCCGGACGCGCCGTGTCGGCTCTGCTGACCGACCTGACCTGACTGTTCGTCCCGCCGGACACGGTGGCACCATGTCAGTCATGGCCCGCTTGGATTATGCAGAACTCAATTCCACGATCCGCTACCTGATGTTCTCGGTGTTCGCCGTTCGCCCCGGCGAGCTCGGCACCGACCGGGACCAGGCCAAGTCGGATGCCGCCGACTTCTTCAAGTCCCTCGAGGACACCGGCGTCGTGGTCCGCGGCGTGTACGACGTGTCGGGTCTCCGCGCCGACGCCGACTTCATGATCTGGTGGCATGCCGCCGGCGTCGAGTCCATCCAGGCCGCCTACGCGAAGTTCCGGCGCGAGACCGTCCTCGGCCGTGCCTGCAACCCGGTGTGGAGCAACGTGGCGCTGCACCGTCCCGCGGAGTTCAACAAGAGCCACATCCCGGCCTTCCTCGCCGGTGAGGAAGCGGGCAACTACATCTGCGTGTACCCGTTCGTGCGATCCTACGAGTGGTACCTGCTGCCCGACGAGGAGCGTCGCAAGATGCTCGCCGACCACGGCAAGGCCGCCCGCGAGTACAAGGACGTCCGCGCCAACACGGTGTCGTCGTTCGCCCTCGGCGACTACGAGTGGCTGCTGGCCTTCGAGGCACCGGAACTGCATCGCATCGTCGATCTGATGCGTGACCTGCGCGCCACCGAGGCCCGTATGCATGTTCGGGAGGAGACGCCGTTCTTCACCGGGCCGCGCGTCGAGGTCTCGGCGCTCATCGACGCCCTGCCCTGACCGAGAGACCTCCAGCAGGGGCACCCGCGATCACCGCGGGTGCCCCTGCTTTTTGTGGGGAGTGACCTGTGTCGCCCGGTTAGATGAAAAGCGGACAAAACTCCTGCGGATCAGATCACGGTGAGCGAAAGGTGAATGGAGCCTCAAGAAGAGGTAACGAATTGCTCTCGATCTGGAGGAAGCACATGGTCCGAATCGCTCCCGCGGCCCGGGTTATCGCCGGCCTGATGTTCTCGGCGGCGCTCGCCGGTGGCGTCGCAACCGCGAATGCCGAACCGTGCAAGATGAATCTCGCCAACGGTCAGCACGCTCCCTGCGCGCCTGAAGTCATCTCGCATGTACCCGGCGACCCGGGCGGCGGCAACGACCCGGCATCCGATCCGGCGTCGTTCGAGCATGTGCTGGTGGAGCCGGCTTGGCCCATTGTCGAGGAGTCGACCGAACCCGAGCGGTCGCCCGCGGTGTGATGGCCCAGTTGCCTACCGTTGAAGGGGGCACCCGCGGACACCGCGGGTGCCCCCTTTTTCTGGGTGGAGTTTCCCGATTCTTCTTGAATATGGCTGTGGCACAAGCGACTTGGTCGACCGACCCAGGTCGCCGCAAAGGGTGAAAACGGACAAAACGCCATAAGTTCTGTTATGACGGGAGTGTGAGCTTCGTCTCACGAGGGACACAGCACCGTTCTACCCGACGTGAAGGAACCCCCATGACCCATCTCGTCCCCGCGGTCCGCATCATCGCAGCACTGATGTTCTCGGCTGCACTGGCCGGCGGCGTCGCGACCGCGAACGATCCGATCCTGGCTCGTTCGAACACACGCCGCTGGACCGGATCTCGCCTGTCGCGGCTCCGCCCGTAGAGGAGCCGGTCGACGACCACCAGATCGACATCCCGCAGCCCGAGGAGAAGGACCCGGACAAGGAGAAGGAAGAGAAGGCGCAGAAGGAGAAGGAAGAGCGGGAGGCCAAGGAAAAGGAAGAGCGGGAGGCGAAGGAAAAGGAGCAGAAGGAGAAGGAGCAGAACGGCTAGTCCTGCTCCCTCCGAACCTGCTGTGCTACAGCGCTACTCGGCCGGCTCGAGTTTCAGGCTGATCGAGTTGATGCAGTAGCGCAGGTCGGTGGGGGTGTCGTAGCCCTCGCCGGCGAACACATGCCCCAGGTGACTCTTGCAGTTCGCGCAGAGCACCTCGACTCGCTTCATGCCGAGCGAGTTGTCCTCGACCTCGATGATCTTGTCGCCGGCGAGGGGTGAGAAGAACGACGGCCAGCCGCAGTGGGATTCGAATTTCTGCTCGCTGCGGAACAACTCCGTGTCGCACGCCCGGCAGCGGTAGACGCCGACCGTCTTGGTATCGGTGTACTCACCGGTGAAGGGTGCTTCGGTGCCGGCCTGGCGCAGGACACGGTACTCGGCCGGGGTCAGGCGCTGCTTCCACTCCTCGTCGGTGAGTGTCGCGAGGTTCTCGGTCTCGGGCTTGCTGTCGGTCATGGGTTCCACGTTAGCGCGGCATGCACCTCGGTAGCGCGGCGCGCGGCGGCGCTACTTCGAGAGCGACAGCGAGTCGTCGGACTTCGCCGTCGGTGCCGGGGGAGCGTCGGTCTCCGACCGCATCACCACGTCCTCACCGGCGACGCCGTCGGATCGCATGTCGAGCCAGCGGAACAGCAGCGAGCAGAACACCGCGATCATGAGCAGCGACCATCCCCAGGTCACCTTGTTGTACTCGACCATCCAGCCGAAGGCCGTCCACCGCTGCGAGTAGAAGCTGTCGAACGTCATGCAGCCGTACACGCCGAGCCAGGCAGGCCAGTTCCGCATCGCCGACCCCGGAAGCAACACCGTCATCAGCAGCGGGAACAGCAGCATCGAGTAGTAGCCCTGGCCGAGCGAACCCACCAGGAACGCGGTGCCCAGCAGCACGCCCGACGATGTCGCGAGCCACAGCAGCTCGTTGGTCTTGCGGTAGTAACGGTAGAGGAACCACAGGGAGAACGCGGCCATCACCACGAAGGCGGCGCGCAACAGCAGCACCAGCCACGGCGAGACCCCGAAGTAGGCGCCGTTGCCGGCGATCGAGCTGTTGTAGTAGTCGCGGGCCTCGCCGAGGTAGGGAACAGTCCGGCTGATGAATGCGTCGGCGTCGACCGAGAGCGGCCAGGCGACCGCGGTCAGCACGAGGGGGACCACGACGGCGAAGACGAACACCCGCCACTGCCGGTTGAGCAGGGGGAGAAGCATCAGTGGAGCCAGAATCGGTTTCACCGCGATCGTCAGGCCCATCGGGACACCGGCCCACCAGTCGTGCCGTGAGCGCATCAGCATGAGGAATGCGATCATGCCGAGAAGGACGAACGAGTTGAAGTTCGTGAAGATCAGGGTGTGCGAGACGGTTTCGGTGAAGAAGAACACGAACAGGACCGTCGGCATCACCCAGGAGTTCAGGGCGTACCCGAACATCCGGGTCAACAGGTAGGCGGAGATCAGCAGTGCCACCACGCTGACCGCGATGAACGCCCAGCGGGCACGTTCGTAGTCGATGATCGCCACCGGCGCCATCAGCAGGGTGCCCGACGGCGGGTACAGGTAGTGCGGGTCGACCGTGGCGTAGTTCTCGCCGTAGACCGGCAGGTTGTTCAGAAAGTTGTAGGCCGCCGCGTACACCGGCTTGAAATCGTCGGTGCGGTCGCCGTTGACGCCGAGGAACACCGACCGGTGCACCACCATGAGCAGGCTGATCGGCCACAGGATCATCGGGATGATCCGTTGCGCGCTCATCTGGGGATACAGATACCTGTCGAGATTGGCCACCCGCGCACCGTACTACGAGCGGGTCGGGACCTTCCGCAGAACCCTCCGGGCCGGTGCCGGTCACGGGTGGTCAGGCGGGGCAACCCCGCTGGGTCGGTCCTTCGAGCGGTGCCTTCTTCACGTACTCGGCGGCGACCTGTGCCGCGCAGGCGCTTCGGCCCAGCACCGAGAAGCCCAGTCCGTCCCAGCTGACGGTCACCGGTTCGGCTCCGGCGTTCATGAACAGCGGCACGAGCGTGCCCGCGCCGCTACCGCCGTTGATGGGGTCCCGGGTGCCGTTGAGGACCAGCGGGTCGGCGGGCAGTGACGACGGGGGACGGACGGCGGTGCCCGACGCCCAGCCGTTGCAGCGGACCAGCGACAGCGCGCTGTCGGAGCCGGTCAGCGGACTCTGCTTGGTCCAGGCCTCGACGAGGCCGGGGATCTCGTTCTGACCCACCGGGCCGGTGACGTCGTTGCAGCGCGAGACCAGGGCGCCGTCGGTCGTCCGTAGGGCTGCGGCCCGGTCGGCCAGCCGGACCAGCTCACCGGTGTCGCCGCGGTCGGCGGCGGTGATGGCTCGGGACAGGTCGAGCAGTGCCTCGGGGCGATCCGAGGCGACGGCGAGCGTGGTGGTGATGGCGTTGAGAGCGGTGGTGTCCGACAGTCCGTCCAGGCGTCCGGCGCGCGCCTTGGTGAGCAGACCGGTCATCACCCGCACTCCGTTGGTGCCGAGCGTGCAACCGTCCAGCGTCGAGCATCGCTGCGCGAATCCCTGCAGCGCGGTCTGCACACCCTGGGCGCGCAGGAGCGCGCGATCGCGGGCGTTCGCGCCGAAGGGCGTCGGGGTGTCGAGGATGATGCGTCCCGCGCGGCCGCCGTAGAGGGAGGAGTACGCGAGGACGACGTCGGAGCCCTCACCGACGCCGATGAGACCCAGGTGCTCGACGCCCCACCGCTGCCGGAGTGTCTCGAGGTCGGCCGCGGCGAACTGTGCGCCGAAGTTGAGTTGGTAGGGCGTCAGTGTCTCGGTACAGCCGTCCGAGGCCGACGACGCGGCCGCGGCGAGCCGCGAGATGCGTGCCTGGGTGGTGGTCCCGCGCGTGGTGAGCCCGTTGTCGGCGATCGTGCTCCGCTCGAGCCGGGTCATGCAGTCGAGGTCCCCGCTCTGGGGGATGCCGCGATGGTCGACGGCCACCACGGGGTGGGCGTCGACGAAGGCCCGGCCCGGACCGGACGACATCACCATCAGCGTCCGCGACGACGGGAGATCCGATCCCGAGGTGAGGACGAGCGGCGGCGCGTCGGCGGGCGTCGCCGCGGTGCGGGCCCGGGTCGCCGCGATCCGCACGACCTCACCGTCGGGCTTGTTCCGGTCGACAGGGGAGTCGAACTCCGCGCATTCGATGGTCACCCCGGCCGGACGGGCGACCCCGTAGCGTCCGGCCGTCCCTGCCGCACAGTCCGACCACTCGAGGTCGGACTTCGGTACGGCGAGCGCCGGCGCCGGGGGCGGTGCGGACGACGAGGGTGCGGAACCCTGACCGCCGCCGCCACCGGGGATGAGTTCGGGGCCCCGGTCGGGGCCCACGGCGCACGACGACACGAGGATCGCGACGATCACACCCAGGACTGCCGTGACGGCGTGCGCTCTTCGCATGTCCGCGAGCGTAGTCAACGACGCCCGGCGACGGCCGTGCAGTGATCCGTTCGGATCGGTCAGTGGATGGACGACCGGCCGTGACGCAGCCAGCGCGTGAAGACGTAACCGTCGTCGTCGGTGATGATCGCGGCCGGTGACATCCCCTTGAGGGTGGCGGTGTCATCCCCGTCCCCGGTGCGGGTGACGATGCGTCCCGCGCGCCCGCCGGCCAGATGGGGGCTGGTCGTCAGGCACAGTTCGTCGAGCAGGTCGTCGGCGATGATCGAACCGAGCAGGCTCGGGCCGCCCTCGCAGAGCACCCGCGGCCGGCCCCGCTTCCCGCACGTCTCGATCAGTGTCGACGTCTCGACGTCGTCCTCGCCGCAGTCGATCAGGGTGGCACCGGCGTCGACGAGCGCGGCGCGACGATCCGCGGGGGCCGACGCGCAGGTGAGTACGACGGTGTCGGGGTGACTCAGCGGCGGGTAGTCCGGCGGGATCGAGAGCGACCGCGACACCAGGGCGAGCGCGGGCGCGGGTGTCTGTCCGTTCTCCTCCCGGAGGTCCGCGAACGCCTCGTCGGGTTGCGGTTGGCGGTATCCCTCGGTGGTCGCCGTCCCGGCGCCGACGAGGATGACGTCGGCGAGTCCGCGCAAGACCCGGAAGACGGTCTTGTCTCCGTCGCCGCCGAGGCCGCCCGACTTCCCGTCGTGGGTGGCGGCGCCGTCGATCGAGGCCACCATGTTGGCCCGCACGAAGGGGGCCGCGGCGCCGGGCCCCTCCGACGGCCGTGGTGGATAGCGGTAGTGCTCGGCCAGCCGGAGCAGAATGTCGTTCCCCGTCTGATCGGACTCCGCGGATGTGACCTGGGTCGCTTTCTGCAGGTGGAACATGCATCCATCATTCCGCGGATGGCTACTCTCCACACATGGCGGCCCGACTTTGCGATCGCAACCCTGCGACCTCGCCGGACGCACTCATCGACGAGATGGTGCCTCCGTCGACCTTCGACGAGGTGAGTTTCGACTCCTACATTCCCGATCCGAAGGAGCCCTCGCAGGCCCAGGCGGTCGCGAAAGCGCGCGACTTCGTCGCGCGGGCGTCGAAGGCGCGCTCGGGGAAGAAGGGGCTCTTCTCGCGCAAGGCCCCCGCGCAGGGCATCGGGCTGTACCTCGACGGCGGGTTCGGCGTCGGCAAGACCCACCTCCTCGCCTCGATCTACCACTCCATGCCCGAGCCGAAGTCGTTCGCGACCTTCGTCGAGGTCACCCACGTGGTGGGTGCGCTCGGCTTCGTGAACGCGGTGGAACGGCTGTCGAAGCACACGGTGCTCTGCATCGACGAGTTCGAACTCGACGATCCCGGTGACACGATGCTGGTGTCCCGACTGCTCACCGAGCTCACCGCCAAGGGTGTGTCGGTGGTCGCCACCTCGAACACCCTGCCCGGCCAGCTCGGCGAGGGCCGCTTCGCAGCGCAGGACTTCCTGCGCGAGATCCGCAAGCTCTCGGCGGTGTTCGAGACCATCCGCGTCGACGGCCCCGACTATCGTCACCGCGACCTGCCGCCGGCCCCGGACCCACGCACGGAGTCCGAGCTGGCCGACATCGCCGACTCCACCGAGGGCGCAACCCTCGACGACTTCGATGCACTGTGCGATCACCTGAGCACGCTGCATCCGTCCAAGTACAAGGACCTCGTCGACGGCGTCTCACTGGTCTGCATCAACGGTGTCCACCCCGCGAAGGACCAGTCGGTGGCCCTGCGGCTCGTGGTGCTCGCCGACCGCCTCTACGACGCGCACATCCCGGTGACGGTGTCCGGCGCCAAGCTCGACGAGATCTTCACCGACGAGATGCTCGCCGGTGGCTACCGCAAGAAGTATCTGCGCGCGACCTCGCGTCTGCTGGCGTTGTCGCGGTTCGCCGAATCGGCTGCCTGAGAGGTCTTACAGCTTCTGTGTGAACACGTAGTCGTGTTCGACGCTGCCCCCGAGGTCGAAGGTCCGCACCCCGGCGCGGGTGAAACCCGTTTTGGCGTAGAACTTCTGGGCCCGTTCGTTGAGCTGGTTCACCCCGAGCCAGACGACGACGCTCCCGCGGTCTCGGGCACGATCGAGCGCCGCTTCCATGAGCGCACGCGACGGGCTGAGACCGGGACGCGCATGATGGTCGGGGAGTACGTACATCTTCGACACCTCGCTCGCCGGCCGCTCCGGGACTATCTCGGCGACAACGGGATTCGACGGATCGCCGTGCAGCACCAGTCCATAGCCGATGACCGGGCCGTCATCGCCGTCCCGGACGACGAGCACGTCGGCGTCCGGGTCGGCGATGTAGCCGCGAAAGTTCTTCTCACCGAGATTGGTCGCGATGAACTGGGCGATGTCCTCGGCCGCGGCGTGCGGCGGGCACGCCAGGGGGAAGGTCGCGCCGGCGACCTCGGCCACCGACGCCGCCCGGTCGGGATCGGTGAGGAGTTCGACGGTCGCCGCGGGATGAGTCGGCGTCATGACCGCGAATCGGCCGACGACAGCGGACGATCCGGGTCCGCGGTCCAGGCGTTCATCGACCCGTCGTACACCGCGACATCGTCGCGACCGAGTGCCTTCAGCGCAAATGCTGCTGCGGTGGCGGCGATCCCGCCGCCGCAGTAGGTGACCGGGCGCACCGTCGGGTCGAGGGCGCCCGCGTCGGCGAACAATCCGCGCAGTTCGTCGAGCGGCTTCAGCGTGCCCGCCTCGTCGACGAGTTCGCCGAACGGGACGTTGACGCTGCTCGGGATGTGGCCGCCGGCGAACGACTCCCGGTCGAGGGCATTGACCAGCAGCACCGACGATTCGGCGGTCGCCGTGACGACCTCGTCGGTCGACGCGATCCGCTCCGGGCGGCGGTGTGCGGTGAAAGTGGCCGCCGGATGGGTGGATTCACCGGTCTCGGTGGGGAGCCCCGCTGCCACCCAGGCGTCGTACCCGCCGTCGAGGACGACGACGTCGTCGAAGCCCTCGAGGCCGAACTGCCACCACAGTCGCGTCGCCCAGATGCCGTTGACCGTGTCGTAGACGACGACGGTCGAGTCGTTGCCGATCCCGGCCGCGCCGACCGCCGCGGCGAAGTTCTCCGACGACGCCGCTGCGAACGGGGCCTCGCCATTCGGATCGGACAACTCGGCGATCTGGTCGAGGAACACCGCACCGGGCAGGTGCCCCTGCAGGTAGGTGTCGCGGCCGGAGCGGACGTGCGCGCCGTCGGCGTCGAAGCTCAGGTGAACCGTCGCGTCGACGATGCGCAGACGTCCCTCGCCGAGGCACTTCTGCAGTTCGTTCGGGGTGATGAGCGGTGCGGGGGTCATGCCTGACACGGTAGTCCCGCCGTGCCTGCGCCGGTTCTCAGGGATCGAGCGGTTCGGCCGTCATCGGTTCGGTGTGGAAGTCGGCGAGATCGACGTGGCGGGTCTTGGCCCAGTAGTCGACGATCCGCCACGGCAGCACCGCCACGACCCGACCGTCGGGGTTGCGGTACCAGTTGGTCATCGCGGGATGCGTCCACACCATCTGTGCGTGCGCGCGGTCGACGGCGTCGTTGTACTCGTCGGTGACGTCGCGTCGCACCTCGAGGGCACCCAGCCGGCGCTCGATCATGGCGCGGATGGCGTCGCAGACGTAGCGCACCTGGTACTCGAGGATGCTGATGAAGCTGCCCCCGTGTCCCAGTGCGGTGTTGGGGCCGGTGAGGATGAACAGGTTGGGGAAGTCCGGCGCAGTGATGCCGAGGTAGGCGTACGCGTCGTGATCGCCCCAGGCCTCGACCGTCGTCTTGCCGCTGCGACCGACGACGTCCATCGGGCACAGGTAGCGGTCGCTGTGGAAGCCGGTCGCGAACACGATGATGTCGAAGTCGTGTGCCCGGCCGGTGCTGTCGACGAGACCGGTCTCGGTGACGGAGTCCACGCCGTGTCCCACCAGCTCGACGTCGGGCTGCCGCAACATGCGAAACCAGCCGTTGTCCAACAGCATTCGTTTGCCGAAGGGCGGGTAGTCCGGCGTCGACAGCTCGACGAGATCGTCGCGGTCGCCGAGCTCGCTGCGCATGTACCGCAGGTAGAACTCGCGGTGACCGTGATTCACGGCGTTGATCGACGCGGTGGGTTCGGGCCATTCGGGGTCGACGTGCAGGGTGGAGTGGACCTTGTCGTTGAAGATCCAGGACAGCCGCGCGCGGTACCACTCCCGGTAGCCGGGCAGGTTGTTCATCAGCCAGTGCACGCTGTCGCCGACCGGCGCGAAGTAGTCGTCGTTGGGGGCGATCCACTGCGGCGACCGCTGGAAGATCGTCAGCGATCCGACCTTGTCGACGATGGCGGGGCCGATCTGCATCGCCGACGCACCGGAGCCGACGATGGCGACGCGTTTGCCGGCCAGGGCGCCGGGCTCGTCGAGTTCGGTGGGCCAGTGGGCGGAGTGGAACATCTTGCCGGTGAAGGTGTCCATGCCGACGAGCGCGGGGAGCTTGGGCCGGTTGAGGATGCCGACCGCGCTGATCAGGATGCGTGAGGTGAGGGTGCTCTCGTTTCCGTCCCGGTCGCGGACCCGGACGACCCACTGCTGGGCGGCGGAGTCGTAGGCCGCGGAGAGGACCTCGGTGCCGAATCGGACGCGGTCGCGCACCGCGTGGCGGTCGGCGAAGGCCTGCAGATAGCCCTGGACCTCGTCGCGCTTGCCGAAGTGGGTGGACCAGTCGTGGTCGAACGACGAGATCGAGTACAGGTAGCTCGGGGTGTCGACGCCGGCGCCCGGGTACTGGTTCTCGTACCAGGAGCCGCCGACCTCGTCGTTCTTCTCCAGGACGGTGTGCTCGATGCCGGCGTCGGCGAGCTGGGTGGAGATCAGCATCCCGGCCACGCCGGCGCCGATGACCAGGGCGTTCATCGTCGAGCCGAGCTCGTCGGGCAGCGCTGGCAGGTGGGTGCCGCGCAGGTCGCCCCGCACGATCTCGCTCATCATCGGCGCGAACTCCGGTGCCACCGGTTCGCCGGCGGTGAAGGAAATCAGTGCGGCGACGAGTTCCTCGTCGGCCGGCACGCGTGCCGGTGAGCCCTGCTCGTACCAGTCCTCGAGGGCGTCGACGACGGCGTCGCCGATCTCGGCCTGCACGTCCTCGGGCAGGCCGCCGGTCGAGTTGTCGTCCATGCCGCGGCTACGGGTCGGACGGTAGCGGTCGGCCAGCCAGCGGCGATCCCCGGTCATCTCCACCAGCACGGCGAGCAGCGTCGGGATGTTGCCCGCGTCGACCGCGGTCCGGATCTCCGAGGGGGCCGGACGCGTCGCCGGGCGGGTGGAAACTGAAGTCATAGCTGCAACTAACCACTGTTAGTCCCATTTCGTCAACAGGGGGAAAGTCCCGATTTCCGATGCTTGACTGCCGCTATCTCGTATGGAACTGTGTCCCCAGTCATACTAACAACGGTTAGTGATCACGGAGGTTGACATGGAACTCAGCGAGGCAATGCGCACCACGGGCACATGCCGCTACTTCAGCGACAAGCCTGTCGAGGACGAGGTGTTCTACCGGGCGTTCGACGACGCGCGCTTCGGTCCGCAAGGCGGGAACCGCCAGCCGGTCCGCTGGGTCGTCGTCCGTGATGACGTCACCAAGAAGGCACTCGCCGACCTCTACCTGCCCTACTGGGAGCCGTACTACAACTCGATCCTCGAGGGCTCCAAGAAGGTCGGCGCCGTCCCGAAGACCATCGAGAGCGCCAACTACTTCGCCCATCACCTCGCCGAGGTGCCCGCCCTCGTCGTGGTGTGCGCCGAGGCGGAAGGGCTGCATCCCACCGACCACGAACTCGGCCGGCTCAGCGTCGTCGGCGGCGCGTCGATCTACCCGAGCGTGCAGAACCTGACCCTTGCGCTGCGGCAGCAGGGCGTCGCCACCGCACTCACCACTCTGCTGTGTGCGGCCGAGAACGAGGTCAAGGAACTGCTCGGCATCCCGGACGAGTACATCACCGCGGCACACATCGCGGTCGGCTACCCGCGCAACGGTTTCCCGCGCAAGCTCACCCGCAGCCCGGTCGAGGAGATCGCCTTCCTCGACCGGTTCGACAATCGGATGTTCGCGTGAGTGCCCCAGCCGTGACGGACGACCGCAAGCTCACCCGAACCCAGACGTCGCCGCTCGGACGCGCGACGATCGGTGATCAGCTCCGCAGGCTCTCGCGGTCGCAGGGCGACAAGCCCGCGATCATCGCCTACGACGCGGCCGGCGGCCGCACGTCGACCAGCTACGGCGACCTCGATCGCATGGCCAACCGCGTTGCCCACGTCCTCGTCGACCTCGGCGTCCGGCGCGGCGACCGAGTCGCGGTGATGAGCCGCAACCGCGTCGAGACCGTCGCGTCGTACTACGGCGCGCTGAAGGTCGGCGCGGCATACTCCGGTGTCAGCCCGATGTTCCGCGAGAAGGAGATCGCCCAGCAGCTGGGTCATCTCGAGCCCGCGGTCCTCGTCGTCGAACGTGACCTGGCACCTCTGGCCGGTCCGATCGCCGACAGCCTCGGCGTCTCGGTTCTCGTCGTCGGGGAGTCGGGATCGGATTCGTGGAACTCCTTCGACGAGCTGGTCGGGCAGGCTGACGACGCCGAACCCGACTGTGACGTCGACGAACACGATCTGGCGATGATCGTCTACACCAGCGGTACCGAGTCGACCCCCAAGGGTGTCGAGATCGCGCACCGCAACTACCTGATCTCCACCGCACCCGCGTACACCTGGGGTCTGCGTTGTCAGAACGACGACGTCTGGCTGTACGTCATGCCGTTCCACACGATCGCGGGTATCGGATCGCTGACCTCGCTGACCCTGCTCGGCGCCACGCTCGTGCTACCGGCCGCGGTCGACCCGGCGACGTCGCTGCGGATGATCCGCGACGAGAAGATCTCGGTGCTCGCCCAGACCCCGACCTTCTTCATCGCCCTCGCCAACCACGCCGACTTCGGACCCGACACCGTCGGGACGGTCCGCCGGTGTCTGACCTACGGCGGTCAGGTGTCGCCGCATGCCGTCGACGCATGGGCCACCGCCACGCCGGAATCGGTGTGGGGCACCTACTGGGGCCAGTCCGAACTCACCCAGCTGGGCTCGGTCGGGTGGTTCAAGCGGCTCGAGGACGTGCCCGGACAGGACCCGACGTGGATCGGCAAGCCGGTGGGCCATCTCGAGGTGCGCGTGGTCGACGCCGACGGCAACGAGGCCGAAGAGGGTGAACTCCTCTGTCGTACACCGTCGGTCATGCTCGGCTATCACAAGGACCCGGAGAAGACCGCGCAGGTCCTCGAAGGCGGTTGGGTGCACACCGGCGACATCGTGCGCATCGACGACGAGGGCAACATGTTCTTCCGCGACCGGCGCAAGGACATGATCAAGACCGGCGGATACAACGTCGCCTCCCAGGAGGTCGAGCGTGTGCTGCAGGCGCATCCCGACGTCGAACGGGCCGCGGTCGTCGGCCTGCCCGATCCGTACTGGTCCGAGGCCGTCACCGGTTTCGTCGTGCTGCGTGCGGGTACCTCGGTGTCCGCGGAGGACATCCGCGAGTACTGCCGCACCGACCTGGCGTCGTACAAGGTCCCCAAGGCGGTGCACATCGTCGACGAACTGCCGACCGACGCCCAGGGCAAGTTGCTCAAGCGTGAGTTGAGGAGAGCCCATGGAACCCCTCAGGGCTGACGCCGCCGAGGCCGCCGTCTCGAAAGCGGCGGTGGCGGAAGAGCGTCCGCGGACCCGCCGGGACGAGATCGTGGAGGCCGCCGCACGGTATTTCGCCGAGCACGGTTACGCGAACGCGGGGATGCGCGACATCGCCGAGGCCGTCGGCATGCGAGGTGCGAGCCTCTACAACCACTTCCACTCGAAAGAGGAGATCCTCTACGCCATCGCGTTGCGGATGACCGAGGACCCGCAGCAGGATCTGCTGGTGCTCGACGGCGAGGGCGGCCCGGTCCAGCGCCTCACCGGCCTGGTGGAGGCGCATGTCCGGAGGCTCGCGCGGTACCGGGTGGAACACCTTGTGGCGCTGCGGGAACTGTCCGCCTTGACGCCTGAACACCGCCGGGCGGTCACCGACTACCGCAAGTACTACCAGCGGCGCATCCGCGACGTGATCGAGGCGGGCGCCCGCATGGGCGTGTTCGAGGTGCGCGATGCCCATCAGTCCGCGATCGCGGTGCTCGACCTGATGAACGGCATCAGCTGGTGGCTGCGCGACGAGCACGATGTCGACCAGTTGGTCAGCGACTACGTCGATTTCACGATCCGCGGCGTCCTGCACCACCAGGCGGGTTCGTGAGCGGTCCGCTCGCCGGCGTGCGCGTGGTCGAGATGCCGGGCCTGGGTCCGACACCGCACGCCGCGATGATGCTCGCCGACCTCGGCGCCGACGTCATCCGGATCCGACGCCCCGGCCCCGAGACCCCGGGTCCCGACGGCATCGTCGACGCGGACGCCGGTCTCTACCGGTCCCGGCGCAGCGTCGAGGCCGATCTCAAGGACCCCGCCGACCTGAACCGCATCCGCGAGATGATCCGGCGCGCGGACATCCTCATCGAGGGTTTCCGGCCGGGCGTGATGGAACGCCTCGGCCTCGGACCCGAGATCTGTGACGATGCAACGCAACTCGTGTACGCCCGCATGACCGGGTGGGGTCAGGACGGCGACCGCGCGATGCTCGCCGGACACGACATCAACTACCTGGCCGTGACCGGCGTGCTCGAGGCGATGGGCCCGGCCGGATCACCACCCGTACCGCCGCTGTCCCTGGCCGGTGATTTCGGCGGGGGATCGATGCTGCTCGTGGTCGGCGTACTGGCCGCGCTGCACGACCGGTCGCGGACCGGACGCGGGCAGGTCGTCGACGCCGCGATGGTCGACGGTGCCGGTCTGCTCGCCCAACTGCAGTGGTCGTGGAAGGCCGCCGGTCGCTGGGTGTCCCGATCGGAGGGCAACCTGCTCGACGGTTCCGCCCCCTTCTATGCGACCTACGAGTGTGCGGACGGCCGCTTCGTCGCCGTCGGCGCGCTCGAGGAGAAGTTCTGGCGCAACCTGATCGGCACGCTCGGTCTGGCCGACCTGCCCGACCGCTGGGACCGCGCGCACTGGCCGGTCATCTCCGCCGCGCTCGCCGCCCGGTTCGCCGCGCGCACCCGTGATGAGTGGGCCGCTGAGTTCGCCGGCGTCGACGCGTGCCTCACCCCGGTGCTCGACTTCGACGAGGCGGCCGCCGATCCCGTTGCGCAGCAACGCGTCAGCTACGTCACGGTCGATGACGCCGTGCAGCCCGCACCCGCTCCGCGGTTCTCGCGAACCGTACTGCCCACGCCGTCAGGGAGTTCGACCGCAGACCTGACGCAGATCCTCGATCAATGGTCGACCGATTCACCTGTGGAGGTGTCGTGAGTTACACCAGCCCGTTCCCCGACGTCGAGATCCCCGAGGTCAGCGTCCACGAATTCCTGTTCGGTTCGATCGCCGACGACGAGCTCGGGCGTACCGCTCTGGTGGACCCGAAGTCCGGTGCGGTGACGTCGTATCGAGAGCTGATCACTCAGATCGACGCGGTCGCCGGCTGGCTGGCGTCGCGGGGGATCGGTGTGGGCGACGTGGTGGGCATCCTCTCGCCCAACATCCCGGCGTTCGCGTCGGTCTTCCACGGAATCCTGCGGGCCGGGGCCACCGCGACGACGATCAACGCGCTGTTCACCGCGCCCGAGATCGCCAAGCAGCTCCGCGATTCCGGTGCCACGATGCTGGTCACGATCTCGCCGATGGCTGCGCAGGCGAAGGCCGCCGTCGCCGAGGTCGGGCTGGATGACACGAGCCTCGTCGTCCTCGACGGTGAGGGACAGGACGCCTCGGCTCACCCGAACGCCGCCGACATGCTCGGCGCCCGATTGCCCGCGCCTCAGGTGTCCTTCGACCCGGCCACCCATGTGGCGGTGTTGCCCTACAGTTCCGGGACCACCGGCAATCCGAAGGGTGTCGCGCTCTCACACCGGAACCTGGTCGCCAATGTCGCCCAGCTGAAGCCGTTGCAGGGCATGACCGCCGACGACGTGGTGATCGCGGTGCTGCCGTTCTTCCACATCTACGGCATGACCGTGTTGCTGAACGCGGCGCTGTTCAACCGGTCCTCGCTGGTCGTCATGCCCAAGTTCGACCTCGTGGAGTTCTTGGAGAACATCCAGGACCACAAGGTGACGATGGCCTACATCGCGCCGCCGGTCGCCGTCGCCCTGGCGAAGCATCCGATCGTGGACGACTACGACCTGTCGTCGCTGCACACGATGATGTCAGGCGCGGCTCCGCTCGACGACGAGCTGGGCCAGGCGGTCGCCAAGCGTCTGGACCTGCACATGCTGCAGGGCTACGGCATGAGCGAGTTGTCCCCGGTGTCCCACATCATCCCGTTCGATGCGAAAGCGCTTCTCGGACTCGAAGATCCGCCGCTGTCGTCGACGGGCTGGCCGGTGCCGAACACCGTGAACAAGATCGTCGACCCGGCCACCGGAGAGGACATCCCCCTCCCGCAGGAAGGGCTCTCGGAGCCGGGTGAGTTGTGGGTGAAGGGGCCGAACGTGATGCTCGGCTACCTCAACAACGAGCAGGCCACCGCCGACACGATCGACGCTGACGGCTTCCTGCACACCGGTGACATGGCGCAGGTCGATCCGACGGGCTGTGTGTACATCGTCGACCGGCTCAAGGAGCTCATCAAGTACAAGGGCTACCAGGTGCCGCCGGCCGAGTTGGAGGCCCTGCTCCTGACGCACGAGAAGATCGCGGACTCGGCGGTCATCGGTGTGATCGATGCGGAGTCGGGGGAGGAGATCCCGAAGGCGTTCGTCGTGCGGCAGCCCGAGGCCGAGCTGACCGCCGACGAGGTGATGGAGTTCGTGGCGTCGAAGGTGGCCCCGCACAAGAAGGTTCGTGCGGTGGAGTTCATCGAGGCGATCCCGAAGTCGGCGTCGGGCAAGATCCTCCGTAAGGATCTGCGTAAGTAGGAGACCGGAGCAGCGTCTATCCCAGGTCGCGCCTGCCGAAGCCGACGACTCCGAGGATCACGGCAAACAGTGCGAGCGCCGTGACCCCGAGGATGCCTCCCGCCCCCACACTGTCGAGCGGGGCCTGCGGCAGATGCTGGAACGGTGATGCGGCGCGGGTCCATTCGGGCAGGTTGAACGATTCGGCGAGGATCTCGGCGACCAGGCAGTACGCGAAGTACGTCCAGGCGATGATCGCGGCCGCTCGGGGCACGAAGCCGATGCCGGCCACGGCGACCGCGAGGATCAACCAGACCGCCGGGACGTACACCGCTGCCGCGGCGAGAAGGCGTGGGATCTGACCGGGATCGCCGATGGTGAGGCCGTAGGCCAGCCCTTCGCCCACCGCGCCGGCCGCCAGGACGGCGGCGCTGCCGACGAGTGCCATCGTGATGTGGCCGCCGAACCAGTAGAGCCGGTTGGTGTTCGCGGCGACGAGCGACTCCGCCCGGTCGGCGGTTTCCTCACGGCGTGCCCGCAAGGCGCTGTTCACCCCGTATCCGGCCGACATCAGGGCGGCGATCGTGAGCGTGAGTGCGAGGTAGGCGTCCACGGCGTCCTCGGCGCCGCCGGGCAGGAACTCCGCGATCTGAGGGTTGTTCTCCATGAAGTCGGTGATCGCGTCGCCGAACGAGCCGTAGGCGGCCGATAGGACGAACACGCCTGTCGCCCAGGCGGCGATCGACCCGCGGTGTAGACGCCACGCCAGACCCGTCGTCGTATGCAACAGCCACGACGCCTCTGCGCGCCCGGCCCGGTTGCCGAAGATCCCGGCGCCGAAATCGCGGTGCTCGGAGACCGCCACGGCGGCTGCGATGGTCAGCGTCCCTGCCACGAGTGGAAGCAGGATCGGCCACCACCTGTCGTCGACGTACGGGTACGTGCGCTGACCCCAGCCGATGGGGGAGAGCCACGACATCGCTCCGTTGCCGACATCACCGATCGCCCGCAGCACATACGCCAGCCCGAGCATCGCGGTGATCGAACCGTAGACGCTGCGGGGATTCTCGAAGATCTGCGCGGCCAGTGCCGTCAGTGTCGCGAAGGTGAGGCCCACTCCGGCCAGTGCCGCGCCGAAGAGTACGGAACCGCCGAGCGGGAGGCCGGTGGCGACGGCGGTGATCACGACGGCGACCCCGGCGGCAAGATTCGCGACGGCCGCAAGAGTCAATGCGGTCGCGACCGGCGCATCGCGGCCGACCCGCGTCGAGCGGAGGAGTTCGGCGCGACCGTTCTCCTCGTCGGTACGCGTGTGGCGACCGACGAGAAACATCGACATGAGTCCGAGAACGATGGCGGCATAGCCGAATATCTCGAACACGACCTCGCCGCCGATGGTGGCGAGCAGCTGCTCCGGGCCGCCGAGCGCGATCACCGCGGGACTTCCGCCGATGGTCTCGCGGAGGGCGGCCAGCTTGGCCGGGGTGTCGTAGAGGTTCTGGCTGGCGACGGCCTGGAATCCCACTAGGGCGGCGGTACCGCCGATCCACGCCACGAGCGCGGCTCGTTCGCGCCGAACGTAGAACTTCAGAAGTGTTCGGAGCCCGGTGGCGTCCGCAGTCCGTCCGGCGCCACGTACCGTGTTCCGCTCCGCGACCTGCACCATCTCGATCTCCGCCATCGGATCTCCTCAGGCCCCGGTCGCCCGGGTGCCGGTTCCGTAGTGCCGGAGGAAGATGTCCTCCAGCGTCGGCGGGGCGCTGGTCAGATCGCGGACACCCAGGGTCGCGAGTTCGCGCACCACGGTGTCCAGGGCGGCGGCGTCGACGGTGCAGCGGATGCGGTGTCCGTCGCGGATCAGGTCGTGCACGCCGGGGACCGCGTCGAGCGTCGAGGGATCGTGGGCGGTCTCGGCACTGATCTCGAGCCGACCGAGGTGGCGCAGCTCCGACAGTGATCCGCTGTCCACCGTCCGCCCGGCCCGGATGAGGGTGACCCGGTCGCAGAGCGCCTCGACCTGGGCCAGGATGTGACTCGACAGCAGAACGGTGCGACCGTTCCGGCGTTCCTCCTCGATGCACCGCTGGAACTCGGCCTCCTTGAGCGGATCCAGACCGGACGTCGGCTCGTCGAGCAGGAGCAGTTCGGCGTCGGAGGCCAGCGCGGCGATCAAGGCGACCTTCTGCCGGTTGCCCTTCGAATAGGTCCGGGCCTTCTTCCGCGGGTCGAGTTCGAATCGCTCGATCAATTCGTCACGACGACGCCGGTCACGGTCACCGCGGAGGTTGCACAGGAGATCGATGACCTCCCCGCCGGTCACGCCCGGCCACAGATTCACCTCTCCGGGCACATACGCGATGCGGCCGTGCAGATTCACGTTGTCGCGCCACGGATCTCGGTCCAGGACGCGGACGACGCCCGAATCCGCGCGCAGCAATCCGAGCAGAACACGGATGGTGGTGGTCTTGCCGGAGCCGTTGGGTCCCAGGAATCCGTGGACCTCGCCCTCGGTGACGGTCAGGTCGAAGGCGTCGAGGGCCCTGACATGGTCGAACGACTTGGTCAGCTCCTGGATCGCGATCGCGGGCACATTCCCAGACTAAGACCGTCGGGCGCCCCGATCGCGGGGCCGAAAGTCACCTGATTCCGGCCCCGCGAACATGGCGATGAACTCAGCTGGAACCGAAGAGACCGTCGAGCGAGCCGCCTCCGGAGCCGGCGCAACCGGTCACGGTCACGGTGTGCCACTCACGGTTCCCGATCCATTCGCCCCCGCCTTCACCGTTGTTCCCGGGCGGGCCGAGGACCATCCGGTACTTCACCGTGTGTGTCGCGGCGTCCGGATTGGGGAGCGGCGGATTGTAGGAGTCGCTCAGATTCTTCAGATCTTTGGTGTACGTGGCTGTGGACACGCTGCGGTTGCTCACCATCCACCGGTTCTGCTCGGTGTTCTCACCTTCGGTTGCGATGTCGTCCGGCCACCGCGGGGCATCGTTGACCGTCGTGTGCATCCCACCGGTCCGTCCGACCTTGAAGTCGGCATAGTCGACGTCGCGCAGCGGTTCGTCGTCGATCTGCCAGTCGATCGTGTAGCTCGTGACGTTGGTGGTGTTCTTGATGGTGAACTCCACCTTGCAGTTTCCCTGGTTCTCGGCCCAGAACTGGACAGGACCTGTCCGCTGACCGTTGTCGGCTGCCTGCGCGACACCGGGTGCGATGGAGAGCGCCAACCCCCCGGCGGCGACCGTCGCCAGTCCGGTAACGATGGTCCGTTTGATCAATTGCCTCACCCATTTCGTCTTGTCCCGACCTGTTCGGGACGCTATGGACGGGTCAAATGTCCAATGGTGAGATCTGGATCACATGGCACGAATTTGCCGTCGCTGGGCACGTGCAAGTCACAGAAAAGCCCCGGTCCGGGGACCGGGGCTTTTCTTCCTACGAGCGGATGACGGGATTCGAACCCGCGACCCTCACCTTGGCAAGGTGATGCGCTACCAGCTGCGCTACATCCGCATGCTCACGAGCGATGGCACTGCCCGCGTGGCCAAGAGAAAGCCCCGGTCGGGGACCGGGGCTGACTTCTCTCGTGGTGCGCGATACAAGGATTGAACTTGAATCACTGCAAATCTCCGGTATCCGCTTTGACCTCGGGTTTGATGCCTTGGCCTGCGGATAGGTGCCATAGTAGCGCACGGACAGCAGATGACAAGTCCGGACACGAAATGAAACACTGCAGGTCACGTGCAGGTCACGCGAGGTCACGAACACGGTAAAGTGCCCAAACAGGCACAACGAGGGGCGTGACAGTGGTTCGTGGTGAGGGACGCAAGAACGCGAAAACTGGGGCATTCGGCTCAGTCAACAAGCTGCCATCCGGGCGCTACAGGGCACGCTACGTCGGCCCAGACGGGCGGCGACACAACGCTCCCACCACGTTCGTGACAGTGTTGGATGCCCGAGGCTGGCTGGCAGTCCAACAGGCTGACATCATCCGGAAAGCGTGGACGCCACCAGAGGCGGAACCGCAAGCGATAGTTGCGTTCTCGGAGTACGCCGAAACGTGGCTTGCGGCACGAACCGTCAAAGGGCAACCTCTGAAAGACCGGACCCGCGACCACTACCGGGACCTACTCAACAACCGACTCCTGCCCACCTTCGGGAAGCTTCCCCTCTCGTCGATCACCTCGGAGGATGTGGAACGGTGGCATCGCAAGCAAGTTGAGCTACAGACACCTACGGCGACCGCCAACGCCTACTCCCTGCTGAACACGATCATGCAATCAGCAATGAAAGACTCCCGGCGTCTGGTCAAGACCAACCCGTGCGTGGTGTCTGGTGCCGGGAACGCGCGACGGATGTCAACGGCCAGTTTGATGTCCCCGCTGGTGGCCAGGTAAAAGTCCCCACCCTGTGCGGGATGTTCTAGGTGGGTGGTACCTCCGTTCGGTGTGTCATGCGGTAGGAGTCGCCGTCGGTGATGACGATGGTGGCGTGGTGTAGGAGCCGGTCGAGGATGCTGGCGGCGGTGGTGTGTTCGGGCAGGAATCGTCCCCATTGTTCGAAGGGCCAGTGGCTGGCGATCGCGAGAGAGCGGCGTTCGTAGGCGCCGGCGACGAGCCGGAACAGTAGTTGGGTGCCGGTGTCGTCGAGTGGTGCGAATCCGATCTCGTCGAGGATGAGCAGATCTTGGCGTAGCAGGGTGTCGATGGTTTTGCCGACGGTGTTGTCGGCCAGTCCGCGATACAGGGTCTCCACGAGGTCGGCGGCGGTGAAGTACCGCACTTTGTGTCCGGCGTGTACTGCGGCGATCCCCAGCCCGATCAGGGTGTGACTCTTGCCAGTCCCGGCTGGGCCGATCAAGGCCAGATTGTGTTGGGCTCGAACCCATTCCAGTGAGGATAGGTATTCGAAGGTGTTGGCCGGGATGGAGGATGCGGCCACGTCGAACGATTCCAGGGTTTTGGTGACCGGGAACCCGGCAGCTTTGAGTCGGTTGCGGATGTTGGAGGCATCACGAGCGGCGATCTCGGCTTCGACCAGGGTCCGCAGCACTTCTTCGGGTGTCCATCGCTGGGTTTTCGCGGTGAGCAGTACCTCGGGTGCGGTGCGGCGGATCGAGGCGAGCTTCAATCGGCGTAGCGCTTGGTCGAGGTCGGCCGGTAGTGGCGGCACTGTTGGTGCAACTGATGTCGATGTTGTGGTGGTCATGACACCTCCTTGTCGCCGGCGCCGAGCTTGTAGGCATCCAGCGAGCGGGTGGGCGCGGTAGGCAGGTGCCCGAGCAGTGCTGTGCCGGCCGGTCGCGGGTTGGGGGTGCCGGCTCCGGCATCGAGGATCGAACGCACATCGGCGGCCTTGAACCGTCGGAATGCCACCGCCCTGGTCAGGGCGGTGAGCACCTGTTCGTGGCCGTGGGAGGTGACGAGCCCGAGGATGTCGTCGAGTTCACCGCTTAGGCGGGTGTTACCGATCGCGGCGGCACCGACCAGGAACTGCTCAGCAACCTCACCGAGAGCGCAGAACTGCTTCTCTGCTGCGGTTTTGGGTCGTGGTGCACGACTGGGCGGTGTGCGTGGCCCGCCGTAGTGGTCATCGTTGAGGACGACCTCTCCGGGTGCGGCCAGCAGATGTTCGGCGATCACCTCGCCTGAGGCGGGTTCGGCGATCAGGAGCCGTTCACCGTCCTGGATGAGGGTCACGGTGGTGCCGATGAGCCGGTTGGGTACCGAGTAGCGGGCCGAGGCGTACCGGATACATGAGAGGCGATCGACCTTTCGGGTGACCGGCGGTGGGCCGACTTGGGCCCGCAGAGATGGCAACGTCGACAGCACTTCTCGTTCCACATCGAGTTGCTCAGCAGGCACGCACAGTGTGTCGCTGTGGCGGCGGGTGTTGACCTCGACACACCAGTCCCGCGCGGCCCGGTTCGCTGCGTGCACATCCAGCTGCACGTCGTCACGACCAGCGGCGATCTTGGCTTCGGTCCACAACGGTTGCGCCAGATCTGACTGCGCGTACCCGCAGAGGTTCTCCACGATCCCTTTCGATTCCGGATCGGCGCCGTGACAGAAATCCGGGGCGAACCCGTAGTGGGTGGCAAACCGCACATACGAGGGGGTGGGTACGACGACGTTGGCGACGACTCCACCTTTGAGGCAGCCCATCCGATCAGCGAGTACCTTGTTGGGTACTCCACCGATCTCCTCAAAGGCTTCAGCGATGAATCCGAGTGTGGTGGTGGATGTTTCATTGGTGGCGAACCGAACGAACCGCCAGCGTGAGAACGCCAACACCGCGCAGAACATGTGCAGGCCGCCGATCACGGCCCAATCGATGACCAGGTAGTCACCCGGAGCCCACACTGCCGGGCGACGCCCACGATGGTGATCACGGCGCCACTGTGTTTTCTCCTGGGCGACGAGACGACGGAAGTTGCGGGCCGAGCCTGCATAGCCCGCCGCTCGCGCTACTGGTAGCAGACGTTTGGCGGTGATCCGGCCGTGTGACCGCTCGACTCTCTCGGCGACCAGCTCGGCGACGGTGTCGTAGTTGCGGGCCCGTTCCTTGCGATCGGGTGGTTGATCGTCGGCCTCGAACCGGTCGACCACACGTTTGACGGTCTTGTGGGTGGTGCCGCACACCTCGGCTGCGGCGCGATAGCTTCCGAGTTCTCGGTAAGCAGAAATGATGTCCATACGGTCCTTCGCAGACTTCAATGGAACTCCCAGGCGGTGATGGTGATCGGTTGGCACCTTCACCGTCATCGCCTGGGCCCTCAGTTCCGGGTCGACACGACGAACACAGGGTGGGGACTTTTATCTGGCCACCAGCGGGGACCTCGACCTGGCCACCAGTGGGGACTTTCTCATGGCCATGGACAACGGAAGAAGCGCATTAAGCCGGCCTCGTTGGAACAGTTGGCGGTCATCGTCGAGAACATGCCCGAACGGCTACGGCTGATGGTTCTGTTGGCGGCGTGGTGCGCACTCCGGTTCTCCGAGCTGTCGGCCTTGAGGAGAGCCGACATTACGTTGGAGCGCGACAACACTGGCAAACCTGTTGCAGGGTTCGTGATCGTTGAGCGTGGTGCTGTACGTGCCCGCGAGAAGGGCAGGCACGCGACTACCCCGAAGTCTGAGGCGGGGGAGCGGACCGTTGAAATACCACCCCACCTCCTGCCGCTGGTCGAACATCATCTGGCCGAGCATGTAGCGGCGGGGCGTGGATCGCTGCTGTTTCCAGCTTCACACGGCGGGTTTTTGGCACCGAGCACCGTGTACCGGCATTTCTATCCCGCGCGAACGGCTGCTGGCCGAGACGACCTAAGGTTTCACGATCTTCGCCATACCGGGGCTGTTCTTGCCGCTTCGACGGGTGCAACGTTGGCCGAGTTGATGAACCGGCTAGGTCACTCGACTCCTACGGCTGCTCTGCGGTACCAGCATGTCGTTGATGGGCGTGACAGGTCGATTGCGAGGATGCTGTCGAAGCTGGCCGAGTGAGCCTGATCGTGACGTAGGCGTACTTCGGTGAGGAGTTCTGTTAGCTGGGAATGTCGAAGTCATCGAGTTCTACTACGCGCGTTCGTCAACCAGGTGCGCGACTCGATGCAAGGGGAACTCCCGCAAGTGTCGCTTCCCGACTTTACGCCGACCCAAAAGTCCAGTTCGAGGCGCACGTGTTGATCCCGCATCTAGCACCGTTTCATCGAGGCCCCGTGTGTCGCAGTTGCGATCAAGGGGGCAAATCTCCACAAATTGGGTATGACAGTTCGCCCGATCTGTCATGCCGTTGTCGTATGGTTTCGAGGTTCGTCGCGCAGTGTCCGGAAAGCCCCAAGATTGTGTTGGCTCCGACCCCACGAACACCCCAAACCGAAAGTCACCCCTACAGGGGTCTGAAGCCGTGTGGAGTTGTTGTGGGACAAAAGTTTTTGAGTGTTGAGCAGGCCGGCCAGATTGTTGGCGTTTCCGGGCGCACCATTCGCCGCTGGGTGGCATCAGGACGGCTAACCGGGTACAGGGTAGGGCCGAAGCTTTTGAGGGTGTCAGCGGCTGAACTGGACCGTCTAGCGACGCCCGTGGTCTGAATCTGCATCGCAGGCATTTGTCTCGGGAGCAGAAGCGTGCTCTTGTTGCTGCCTCAATTCCGCCTGGCGTGGAGCCGTGGGACTGGATCGTCGAACACAGTGGTGGTTCTGATGACCGATCTGTCGAAGGTTATTTCCCCCGCCGATTTGGCGGAGCTGAACTCGGTGACGGAGAAGACTCTGGCTGAGCCTGATGCTGCGCTTGTCGAGTGTGAGGCTGTGATTGAGCGTGGTTTGAAGTCGTTTGTGGAGGTCGGTCAGGCGTTGGCCCGAATCCGGGATGAGGACCTTTATAAACAACTCGGGTACACGCGGTTTGAGGATTACTGCCGAGAACGGTGGGACTTAAAACGTTCATATGCTTACGAAACTATCGAAGCATCGCAAACGGTCAGGTCTTTGTCCGGAATTCCGGACACGCATATTCCCACTAATCCCGGCCAAGCCCGAGAACTTCTTGGCCTTGCGCCTGGTGAGGCCCAAGAAGTCATGCAAGCCGCCCACGAGGCCACAGGCGGAAAGATTACCGCTAAAGCCATCAAGCAAGCACGTGAAGAGTATGAATCTGAGGAGGAGCCCCAATATCCAGCTCGGCCGGTCGATGAGCAGCATTTTGCGCGGGTGAATGCTGCCGACCGCAAAATTCATGAACTTTTAAACGAGTTCATCAGGAACAGGCATCCGCTTAATGCTCATCAGCACGAGTTGTCGGTGATGATGTTGCAGAAAATTCGAGCCGCAACTATCCATATTGAGGAAATCTACAATGGCAAGAACGACTTCTAGCGGCCCTGGAGAGCAGCTAAAAGGTCGTTGTACGCACGACTACTAGAGTCAACGGGTGTCTTAGAAATTCGCCTCCGGTCCGCTTATGGCATTCGAGTAATCGAATCCAAGGGACTTTACGCGTGCGCGCGCGTTTCCTATTATGCAAACATTTTACTTGCATATCCAACAAACGTGCGCGGTCCGTTTTTCGAACACTCACGGAAGACCACACTGACTCCAGGAAACCATGATGCTCTCTATTTCTCAAGCCGCAGTCCTTCTAGGGGTAAGCACTCGGACTATTCGACGGTGGATCGCTGCCGGCGAACTCCCGGCGACACGAATCGGCCCGAAACTACTCCGAATCCACACTGAGGACCTTGAACGCCTCGGCACACCAATCAACTAAACGGGAGGACCTTTCGTGACCGCGCCACACAACATCCAATCGGAGAACACCCGCGTCACCTGGACCTGCCCCAAGTGCGGAGCAACCGAAGTACCGGGAAGCGCCAACAACATGTTCCGTTTGTGGAACCACGCCGCTGGTGTGCCGTTCAGCCGTCGCACAGCGGCTCAGGCTGCGCAGAACGCGCGCGGCCTCACCCAGTGTCGTGCCGAGGTGTTCGATTACCTGCTGCGTAATGCGCGTCTGGCGGTGACCACTCCAGGCCGGCGACTGATGACCGACCGGGAAATGACGGCCTGGCGGCTGGAGCAGGCTCAGGCGGAAGGACGGCTGTTCTGATGACAAAGCGCGAGGAGGAGAAGCGGGCGCGTCGAAAGCACCGCCAGCTAGCGAAGAAAGTCAACCGACCAGTCTTCTACGCGTTGGCCGTGGATGGGAATCCCATACGCAACGAGAACGGCGAAATGATCGGGGTGTGGATCGCGTGACGTTCTCAAAGTTCGAATGGCTAAAGGCAGCCACGGGCAAAGGGTTGACCGGCTCGCAGTGGGAGGTACTCGTGTGGGTGTGGAACCACACCGACGCTAATGGTGCCAATGCGTTCGCGGGTGCCGAGCGTGTCGCCGCCGATACAGCCAAGAACGAAAAAACCGTGCGGCGTGCTCTCGCCGATCTGACAGAGCGTGGGATTCTCATCCGCGACACGACTGGTGGGCGTCGAGGAGATGCGAGGTTTGCGTCTCGGTATCGCCTTGGGAGCTTTGACCCCAACCGGACATCTACATTCCCAACCGGACATTCCCATTCCCAACCGGGCGTACAGACCCCCCCAACAGATCCAATTACAACATATCCGACTACAACAAACCCAAAAGCAGATATGTCCTCGACATCGGTCGAGGGTGTGGATTCCCCTTCGGGGCACAACAACGTCGAAGATTCTGACTTGTCTGTGTCGATGCGGCCGAAGGCCCTCAACGTTGATGATGCCTCCCCCCAAGCCCCCCTCGCGGATTTTCCGGACCACGAGCTGAGGCCGCTACCGGCGGGCTGGCACATCAATGGTGCTCATGTTTCCCTTGCAGACAAGTACGGCATCAACTGTCGAGAGCTTGCGGATATTTGGTGCCGATGGGTCGAGGAAACTCCTTCGGACTCGGGTCCACGTCAGTCTACGAATTGGGATCGTTTCTTTGCTCACGTCATTGCAGCGATAGGTGATGACGAGGTTGATCCCGATGGACGGCATTTCATGTTGGAAGAGTTCGGCGATGTCGATGGTTGGTGGGATCGCGGCTCTGAATCCGCCATATGGCTCGAAAACACTAAAAGGTACCCAGATGTACCCGAAGACGATTTTACAGCCTCAGAATTTGATACAGAGGCAGCAATCGCCCGTCCTGATCTCCCAGCCGGGAAGGTTTACGGCAATGAATGGGTGGTGTCGAAGGCTTGCCGTTTTGCTTGCCGTGATCGGGGCCTTGACTTCGATCAGGAAATCGTAGCTTTCCTTATCGAGAATGCCGATGACGCAGACACGCCGATGGGTTTCGAGAAGCGGTTTATTCGCGGCCTCGACAGAATAAGCGCCTGAAACGTCCGTAGCCGCGATATATTTGTTCCCGGCACCTGAGTGACCGAAACATCATTCTGTTCGTTCTACGGCGCTCTGACGAGCCGGAAATCGGCATCTGTGTTGACATAGCTAATCGAGGTGACCGTTGGCTCGAATAACAATTTGGCTCACTGAGCACGAAGCTTGCAAGTTCGCCAACCGGTCACCCCTCACCTTACGCGACTGGCGTCTCCGAGGTCATGTCGTGGCCCGTAAGCGGAAAGGTGTCTTCGAGTTCGACCAGGAGAGCCTTCGAGCCCGCCGGCAATTTTTGAACTGGCGTGAACAGGACCGCCTTGTGGTGCATCCCGACAGGGTCGAAGCTTTCCAGTGGCTTTCTGAGTGCGCGCAGGCGGGAATTCGACTCCCCTCAGACTGGGGTCTCGCCCGAATCATGGGCGTGTCGTCATCCCAAGGTCGCGAGTGGAAGAAACAGTTCCTCACCAGGTGTGGGAGTGCTACGTGGGATCGTCCTGACGACGAGATTGCGGCCCGCGCGAACACGACGGTTAGAGCTGTCGAAGTCGCCAGAGAATGCTGGCAAAGACGTCGCGCATCAAAATTTAAACCGATGCAACAGTCATACTTGCGTTAAATAGCGGGCTGAGAAGCCTCCTAGCAGGATGTAAATAGACCCGGCAACCCTGATGGGGGTAAGCCGAATAAAGAGGCGCTGAGAGCGTCTTACAAACCCGCGCATAAAACAGGTTGCGGGGAATAAAGATGGAAAGATAATGGATAAAGAAATAGTACACAGGATAGCGCCCGGATTGGGTTTTGCCCCAATCGGCTGGCGGCGAACCTCCAGGAACGGTCACCAAGTCGTCCTTTTGACGCAAGGCACGTCATGGATCGCAATCCCCACCGAGGTGTTCGACACAATCGTCGATGACATCGACGAATCCCTAGAACGAGAACCGGAACTGGGCCGACTATTTTCCTCGCGTGATTCGTGCTCTCCACCGAAGTGGAACAGGACATGAGCCGGAACCGTGCGGATCGATTCAAACTCAAGCTGGTCGGACAACTCCAAGAAAACTGGGTGCTAGAGCACGGTGAAGTCTCCTGGATTGACTTCCCGAGAAGCCACCTCAGTGACCTGCACAAAATCGTTCAGAAAGAGTTCCTGAAACAACTCGACAATGAGGATGACTGAATGGCGCGAGCGATCCTCACGAACACAAAAGTTAACGCATCCGTGTGGCGCGATGAGGTTCGTTTACAAGTGACCCGAACTGATGCCGGCCTCAATCTGGCTCTTCCTGATTCAGAGTGCGTCGAGGTGTTGTGCGAGGCCGCCGGAGTGGATGAGTGACCGCAAGATGTAGTGGTTGAGGTTGCGGAAGCCCAACGCGATCCCGCGGAGGTGTTCCAGGCGGCCGTTGATCGCTTCGACGGGTCCGTTGGAGGCGCCGGTGTCGAAGTAGGCCAAGATCTCGGCACGCCGCGCCCATAATGATCGGCCGAGTTGGGCCAACTCTGCCAGCCCGGACGGAACGCCGGTATGAATCCGTTTGAGCAGCTTGTACATCGCGATCTTGCCGTCACGCTTGTTCTCCTGGCCGTAGGCGTTGATCAGCTCTTGGTAGATCGCGTAGGTGACCGAGACGGCCACGTGCTCCTCGTGAGCCTCCAACCCGCTACGTAGCCGGGCCTTCTGCTTGTCTGTCAGCAACGCGATCCGGGTCAGCAGTGGTCGGCGGATACCGTAGAGCGGATCACCCGTGCGGCCGCGGTGCCCACACGTATGGTGTTGCACGCGTTGACGACACACTGTGAGCTTCTCGGCGGCCAGATGGACCACGTGGAACGGGTCCATCACCGCCCGCGCCTTATCCAATGCCTCGGCGGTCGCGGTGCGATACCCGGTGAATCCGTCCATGGTGACCACCCGGATCCGGTCCCGAAAGGAGTCATCGCGGGCATCGAGCCAGTCCTTCAACGCCGCTTTGGACCGGCCGGCCACCATATCCAGCAAGCGCGCCGACCCGGTCCCATCCACAATCGGTGTGAGGTCGACCAGCACGGTCACGAAACTCGAATCACCATTGCCGCGAACATGTTTCCACTTGTGCTCATCAACACCGAGAACCCTGACACCGTCGAGTCGGCCAGGCGCCGAAGCCACCGTACGCGCCGCCTGCAACGCGAGGGCATTCACGGTGTTCCAGCCCAACCCGACCGACGCGGCGACCGCAGAGACGCTCATCTTGTCCAGAATCATCCGCCGAAGAATCCACGCGATCGTGCGGCGCGTCACCGCCGCGCGCGGCGCGACGATCGCCGAGATGTCGGCGCGAAAGATGCCCTGACCACACGCGCCGTTCTCGCAGGCGTAGCGCGGCACCCTCAGATGCAACCGGGTCGGATGGCCCACGATCGGTAGATCTGCCACCTCACGATCGACATGATCACGCAACCGACCCGCCCGCTCGCACCTCGGGCAGCTACTCTTCGGGGCCAAGACCTCGCAGAACAGGTGTGTGCGATCCTCGCCGTCGAGAGCGGCATCGGTGATCGTCACCCCGAGTTCGATCGTGCGGCAAATCGTGTCGGCAATGGCGCTACGCTGCAACGAGGGTCCTGTCGGTGTGAGTGATGAGGTGTAGGGGCTTTCATCTTCACACCACAGGACCCGCCCGCATCCCCGGCTCGCCGCCGCCGAACCCGACCTACATCTTGTGCCCGGTAGAACCCGTTCTACGCACCGTCAATCAGGAAGAGCCCTCAATCTGGGTGTGCAACTACGACCCACCGAAGTGTCAAAACTTGTGCGCGACCTTATCGAATCGCTGGCGTTCATTGATCATAAGCACGCCGCTGACACTTTGGCGTTCGCAGTCGAAGTTCTGACTGGCGTCAAAACTCTTACAGAAGGAAACACCAATGACCGTTGATATCCGAAGTATCCGCCGCCACCTGGACTCCCTGCGTGGAGTCCTCACCGACGACGAGAGTGCCGAACTCGACCGGCTCATGCAAAAACACGACCGCGCTACGGCACTGGAAGTTCACGCTGAGACCGCGGTGTCGACCGTCGCCGAGTCTGTCGCCGCGTCGCTCCCCGCAGGCGCATCTGACGCTGACCTGATTGAGGCTGCCTCGAAAGTCCCCGCCCCAGGAGCGCTGAAGCTCGTTGCCAGTCGTGTCGGGCGTGCCGCAGAACGCGAAGCCCGCAATCTCGTCACGAGCAAGCGGGCCGACCTCATCGCCATGCTTAACGGCGAACTCGACGCGGTGCGCAAAGAGGCGGCGAAGCTACTCCCAAGCGTGCTTGCCATCGCCAACGCTTCTGACGCCATCCGCGCCGGCAAGTCCAAAGAGTGGACGCGAGCCGAAGACCTCCACACGGAGCACAAGTCGTTGCGTCGCGAAATCGACAGCCTCCGGTCCGATGGATTCCTCCCGTCGTTTAAGGGCCATGATGGTTATGGAATTTTCCGTCACCCCGAAACCGAGGCCGGCTACTACAATCGCTCGGCTTTTCAGCAGTTCGCCGAGGACGTCAACCGGCATGCATACGTGCCCGTGGATCAGTCGGAGGTCGACCAGGTTCGTGCCGCTGACCAGAAGGCATCGCATGTGGGATAACAGCATCGAAGCCGCCATCAAAGCGGCAGAAGACCGCTCGAACGGGTGTCCCTCCGATCCGCTACTTGCGCAGATTTGGCGTGACCAGCGAGATGGCCGAACGTGGCACCCGGACCCCGTAGTTGCCGCCGCACTTGAGGACGTCGAGAAGGGCCGGAGTTACTGCCCCGACCCGATCCTCGCCGCAGCGCTCGAAGCCACACAGAATATGCCCGTGAGTGGCACCTCGGACCCCGAACCCGAACCGGACTACCGACCAGCGGTCGAACGTCCAGAGGTCGGCGGTGGCGACCCATACGGTGACGGTCGGGCGATGCAGGCCGCGCACGAACGGTCCTCCTGGGTCAATTCAGGCCGGTATAGGTACGCCGACACCCAGCGGGTTCGCGAGTTCGGGGGCGAGCCGTGAAACCGCTGAACTGGGTCACGGAGGCGACCGCGATTAGGCCGGAACTGCCAGTCAATCCGCGAGCGATCGCAGCTATTCATCCCCAAACGAAGCCCGACGTCACAACCGTGGCCCATCTGGTCGCAGCACGCACCGCCGAGGCACGCGACATCGCCAATTGCCCCGAAGATGACGGCTGGTGGTACGAACCGTCACGCACACCCTCATCCGTGCGCCTAGCGATATGGGACAGCGTGCTTCGGACCGTTCGCGGCCAAGACGGCACCTTCACCGATGCCGAACGCGCCGCCATCCTCGACGACCCGCGTCGGCATGGCAAACGCGTCGGAGGCGTCGACATCGAAGAAGGGTCCGAATAATGGCCGACCCAAGATCAGGACGAAAATGGTTCGAATTCACAACCCGCTATTGGGAGCAGTTTGGCGAATACAACCCACCCTGCGCCCTCTGCGGCGAAATAGTGAACACCAGCATTCGGGGACGTCTAAATCCGTGGAGCCGATCCGTGGACCACATAATTCCCGTCGAAAGTGGCGGGAAAGTATATGACCTAAATAACGTCCAGGGCGTGCACCGGCTATGCAACACCAGTCGCGGCTCAAAACCCATGTCAGAATTCGACACACCAAAAAAGCGGCAATCATTCCGCAAAGTCGTTGAGGCGCTAGCCGTCGTTCAAGAAGTCAAACGCGAGCACACCTACGTGACCGCCGAAATCACCGAAACCCCAGCTCAACAGCGCCCATGGGCACCCTGGGGATGGTACAGCAGCAACGAAGGCGTCCGCCCAAACGGCGAATACTATTACAAATGCTGCGACCAAAAACCAACCAACACAAACATCCTCCACGAATGCCCAAAACAAGCCCTATAGGGCCATTTTCCGTTGTATGTGAAAAGCTCGGAAGAGGGTTGCAGATGTTTTTCCTATACGGGCCGGGGGTACCCCCCAGGGTGTTGCAGGAATGGGTAGAAGAATGATTGAATCGGTTTGTCGATTTGTTTCTTCTGCCCATTCTCTGGGGGTTCTCATGTTTTATGTTGTGGTTGGTGTGCTGGTGGTGGCTGGCCTGGTGGTGTACGGGGATCGGTTGCAGCGTCGGCAGGAGGTGGCTGGCCGGCAGAACCTTGTCGACGACTTGGTGCCGGTCATCGTTGAGAGGGTGAAGACGCAACTAGAGGTTGAGATGGGTGAGCGGATGGGTGACGCGATTGCAGGTGTGCAGGACGCCATTCTGGTGTCGTTGTCTCAAGTGATTCGGGAGGCTGTTGAGCGTGACGCTGTTCTGCTCGATGCCTAGAGCGTTGAGCCTGGAACTCTCGGGGCGTCATAGCTAGGTCGGTGACCGCGCGGAGGATGTCCAAGGCAGCGGCAATAGCTCAGTGCCAGATGCGAGGGTCTAGAACGCTACTGCCGTCAGGTTTTCTAGCCCGCATAGCGGTGTTGAAGTGTTCCTTGTCGTCGGTGCTGGATGGCTTCGGCCAGATACGTTCTGGCTCGGTGAACGTGTACCTGCGCCACCTACGTCCGTTGCCATCGAGGTAACGGAACAACACCTGAGTGTCCTGATCGTCAAAGGGTGTGTTGGGGTCAGGCACGACCCACACAGAGTCGAAGTCCTTACCTGCAGGCAGGTACATGCGTTCGGGTGCAGCCCGCTCGTGTTGCCGCTGCGACTCGGTCTGCTGGCAACCGGTATCGCCGTAGGTGACGCCCTCTATGACGATCTGGTGGAACGGTAGGTGGCTTGCGTTGCGGAGCGTCACGGTCACGACGATTCGGTCGTCGGGGTAGGACGTGACTAGGCGCGGAGTGAGTAGCCGTGCAAGTAGCACTTCGTCTTCGTGGCGGTTCTCGCGGTTCGCTACGAGTGTGCGCCAAGCTAGGAACACGCTGGCGAATGCGCCAACGGCTGCGAGGAGCGTCAGCCAGGATGGGAATGTGCCCATGTCGGCGCCTAATTGCCAGGCGGCGATGATTGCTAGAGCAGCGCCTGCCGTTGTACCGGCCACTGCTGCCGCGTGACGACGGTTGTACGGCGGCACTAGCTTATCGGTCACGGGACTTGCCTGACCTCTCTCGCGGCTACGGGCGGCTACGGACACGAGGACGGAACTTCAGTTCTCGACAGCGTATGCAACCAAGTACTAGGGCCAGGTGAGAGGATCACGTTCTGTGAGGTTTCACCGCGATGATGTGATCCAGAAGACTAGGTTTGAGGTAGTGAAGTCGCCTCTCGAAATTCTGACTGAACATGAGAGGTCAGTCCTACAGTCATATGCGATCAGCGGCCACAACCGAATCAATGCGGCACTCCGGGGCGACATCGAAATGACTCCCGAGATCGAACATCTGGTCGCGACCATACGGAGCGCGCTGCGTCGTATCCCACTGAAGGCATCTGTAAGAGTTACGCGATCCGTAGACGCGCAAGCACTGGCTGGCGTCGAACCTGGCCGGCAGGTGAGGTTCCCGGGGTTCCTGTCGACCAGCATGGCCCCGGAACCGCCTACAGCTTCACCGCTCGACCACCAGGTCATGGATCTACTCGTGATCGCAGGCACTCCGGCTGTCGCTTTAGGGGAGCTTGCAGAATTCCCGCTAGAGAAGGAACTTCTGATAATCGATAACCCGTTGGTCCACTTCACTGCGGTAGACTTCGAAGCAGTTCCACCGTGCGCACGCGGTTTCGTCGTTCCAGAGGAGGAGCACTTGTGAGCGCTTTGACAGAAGATCGACTGGTCTCCGAACTCGTCGAGATGACGCCGCAGGAAGCGACACGCGCTCGACGCAAGGTTGAGCGGTTGACAGGCGCACCCCTGCCCGTATCCGCGTATGAGCGTCGCTTGTACGTGTCCCAGGGCCTGGAACCACCAACTGAGTGAGCTTGAATGAAACCCGCCCCGAGTACCAGTCGAAGCTGGTCGGGGCGGGTTTCTTGTCGGACTAGGGGTGCAGGGCCACGCGTGTCGAAGCGGTCGTACTGATATCCCGTGCCCGGTTCTGGCTCACGGGGTCTCTGGTAGTCAAAGGTGACTGAGCTGATGCCCCGGAAGGCCATCGTTGTGCCGTCAACTTCGACGTGTTGAGGGTGGTCGCCAGATCGGTACATGAGTTTGAGTAGTTCGTCAGCGGTGAAGACTGTCTCGCCGTGGAGTCGGTCGCCGTGTTGCTCCAAGAGTGCGATTTGGCACTCCCGGTATATGTCAACGCCCCTGTCGGCAAGCAGTTTCAGAAGCTCCGCGAGGGTAGTGCGCCCTTCGCCCTCACTCGGTAGCGAGGACTGCAACCCGTACCAGAGTGTTGGCTCTAGTTGATCCTTCGTGATCTCTAGCTTGTCTTTTCCGGTCATGCTCGGATTATTCCCGCACGGATGGTATTGCTCTGGTCGCATTGCAGAAACCATCCGATCAGACCAAACAAAGAATCCGCCCCACGCTATCCTCGAAAAGGGATTGCGTGGGGCGGATTTTTCGTGTGCAGGCTAGGCCGACTTCAGCAGGTTGACACGCCCCGATGCTGCGATGGTGACCTGGCGTAGGAGGTGTTGGGCGTCGGTGAATGCGGCGACATATTCGCCGGCCTCAGCCGCGTCCATGAACTGCCCATCGGTGTTGCCGTCGATGGAGATGCCGTGCTCCATGCTGCCGTCCGCCAGCCTGTACGAGGATTCAACAACGACAGTGATCGTGCCGACCTCGCGGGTTGACCAGTACATGGTCACTGTTTCGCGGTCGATGAGCGGCTGCGGTGTGATGTCGAGCTGTCGGGCGACGGCTGCGAACATTTCCGCATTACGTCGGTTCGTCTCTGAGAGTGCGGCAAGAGCGGTGAGAGTGGTCATGATTTGTGGTTTCTTTCTGTGAATTGAGTCAGAGTCCGAGCCAGGCTGCGACACCAGGCATCGGTGTCAGGAGTTCGTCGACCTCATCGCCAGTCGCCAGTGTGAGCGCCTGGACGACCTCGCGGCCAAGCCGGGGGAGATCATCAGAGCCGTGGTCAACGGCCTCTTCCAACTCCCACACGGCGGTACGCAGTGGCTCTGCGTAGGGGCCGGTGGGTTCTTGCTCGTAGAGGTCCCAGGCGGCGCGGATGAGAGTTTCGGGTGCGCTGAGAGTGGTGACTGTCACGGGTCTGCTTACCTCCGGTTGTGTGCGCAGGACCCCGCGTAGGGCCTTGCGTGTGTGGGACCGGAGTTTGCCCACGAGGTCACGAGCAGGTCATGAAACAAGAAAGCCCCGGCGTAAACCGGGGCTGACCTGCAGTAACTGTGGTGCGCGATACAAGGATTGAACTTGTGACCTCTTCCGTGTCAGGGAAGCGCTCTCCCACTGAGCTAATCGCGCGGGACTGTGTTGAGTTGTGATGCGTGGAGGTGGCGACGGGAATCGAACCCGTGTACACGGCTTTGCAGGCCGTTGCCTCACCACTCGGCCACACCACCAGATGCGAGGTCGACTCGCGCCGAGCGGATGACGGGATTCGAACCCGCGACCCTCACCTTGGCAAGGTGATGCGCTACCAGCTGCGCTACATCCGCATGCCCACGAGCGATCTTGTGGATCTTGCTGCTCGCGGTGCGAAGAGAAACTTACGCGATCGATTCCGGACTTTACAAATCGGCAGGTCAGACGCTTGACGAACGGCGAATTCCCAGCGTGTGATTCCCGGTGGCTGCCGAATCGGACGTCTGTGACGTGGCGCACGTCCGTGATTTGGGAACTCTGCGCAAGCCGTGTAATCTTCTGGCTCGTGCGCAGGCGCCCCTGTCACAGACATCAGGCGCCCGACACGGTCCCGTGGCTCAGTGGAAGAGCGTCCCGTTCACACCGGGAAGGTCGCTGGTTCGATCCCAGCCGGGACCACAGAGAAAAGCCCCGCCGAGTCTCGGCGGGGCTTTTTGCGTGCTGGGTGCTGTTTCGACGCGAATCGGCAACGACTCGCGCACCGTCGGCGTTTCTCGTGATCTGGATCACAGCTCGGGCGTAGTCTCGCCCGCGTGTCCGCAGCACCGACCGTCCACTCCCGTTCCATCCCGACGTGGGCGATCGTGCTGGCGGGGATCGCGGCTCTCGGCGTGATCGCCTGGCACATCAGCGCTTTCCCGATCACCAATCCGTTCTACGGGCTGTTCGAGAACGCGACCGATGTCCGCGTCTACCGTGCCGGCGCCGACGCCGTGCTCGACTCGCGCCCCCTCTACGACGCCCCGGTCCTGTGGCGCCTGCACTTCACGTATCCGCCGTTCGCGGCGATCGCCTTCGTGCCGCTCGCCGTGCTGGGTGCCGGGTTCGCCGACATCATCTGGTGGGCAACCGGTTTCGCCGCACTCGTCGCGGTGGTGGCGCTGGGCACGCGCAGCCTGGGCTACCGGTTGGGTGCCCGCCTCATCGTGTTCGCCGCCCTGTTCTCGATCGCGGTCACCGCGCTCGAACCCGTGCGGACCACCATCTGGCTCGGCCAGGTCAATCTCGTCGTGATGGCGCTTGTCCTCACCGACCTGGTCTTCCTGCGCGTCGATTCGCGGTGGCGGGGGATCGCGCTCGGGATCGCCGCCGGACTCAAGCTGATGCCGCTGTTCGCGGTTTTCTATCTGGTCGTCACGCGGCAGTGGCGTGCGGCGGCCACCGCGATCGCCACCTTCGGCGCCACGGTCGCGATCGGATTCCTCGTCATCGGGTCGGATGCCCGGACGTACTGGACTCGTCACCTGTTCGAGTCCGCCCGCATCGGCCGTGCCGATTCGCCTGCCAACCAGTCGGTCCGCGGCTTCGGTTCGCAGATGCTGGCGCACCTCGACGTCCGGCGTTTCACCCATCCGGGACCGGGCGGGCCGGTGTTCGAGGCGCCGTCGTGGCTGTGGGTGCCCGCGGTACTGGTGGTCGCGGTAGTGGGCCTGTGGGCCGCGGTCGTCGCCCGGCGGATGTCGCAGCCGCTCCTGGCCGCGACGATCGTGGGGATGACGATGTGCGCGGTGTCGCCGTTCGCATGGGGGCACCACTGGGTGTGGTGCGTACCGCTGCTGCTGGTGACCCTCGATCTCGCCCTGCGGCATTGGTCGCGTCAGACCTGGTGGTACTGGCTCGCCCCGACCGGTGTCGTCGCGCTCACCTTCACCTGGTGGCGGCACTGGTGGGACAGCGGGACTTACCTGACTTCTGATCACGCGATCTCGCTGGGGCTGTTCATGATGCCGCGAAGTCCCGGCCTGGGCGTGGGCGGCCATGTACTGGCCGTGATCTACGCCGGTTGCTACCCGCTGCTGCTCGCCGTCACCGTGGTGGCGACTCTGGTCGGACACTCGGTCGCGCGGCGTCGTGCCGAGGCGCGGACGCCGGCACGAGATGACGTCATCGCGGTTGCGTAGCGGGATCGTCGGCGCCGAGCCCGCCCGTCTCGCCGAAATACCCGAGCCGGAGCAGGTCGGTGATCTCACTGATCAGCGGCATCCGCGGGTTGGTGCGGTTGCTCAGATCACCGAAGGCGGTCATCGCCAGCTGTGGCAGCGCGTCGAGGAACTCGGCTTCGGGCACGCCGATCTCGGCGAGTGTGCGTGGCATTCCCAACCTGCGCAGCAAATCGTCCACGCCCTGAAACAGCCGGCGCCGGCTCTCGGCCGGTTCGCGGCCGCCGAAGACGACCCGACCCAGTTGCGCATACTTGTCCGGCGCGACGTACGCCGAATAGCCCGGCGCGGGCATGAACTTGGTCGGCACGGAGGCGTTGTAGCGCAGAGTGTGCGGTAGGAACACACCGTTGACCCGACCGTGCGCGATATTGAACCTGGCGCCGACGGCATGGGCGAGAGCGTGATTGGTCCCCACGAACGCGTTCGAGAAGGCCAAACCCGCGAGAGTGGCCGCGTTGGCCATGTCGGTTCGGGCCGCGAGGTCGGCCGGATCGTCGTACGCACGGGGCAGCGCATCGAAGATCAGTCGGGCGGCCTGGACGCAGAACGCGTCGGTGTACGGGGAGGCGAAGATCGAGGCGACGGCTTCCAGCGCGTGGGTGAGCGCATCGATGCCGGTGTCGACGGTCAGCGTGCGCGGCATGGAAAGGGTCAGTGTCGGGTCCACGATCGCCATGTCCGGGACGAGCGAGTAATCGACGAGGGTCTCCTTGCGGCCCGCTACGGTCAGCACTGCGGCCGGCGACACCTCGGAACCGGTGCCGGCGGTGGTGGGAATCGCGACCAGTCGCAGTGTGTGCGGGTCCTGGGGGTACTCCGCGATCCGCTTGCGGGGATCGAGGAACGGCAGCGTCAACTCCGCAAGGTCGGTCTCGGGGTGCTCGTAGAAGAGCCGGATCGCCTTGGCGGCGTCGAGCACCGACCCGCCTCCGACGGCGATGAGCAGATCCGGCCGCTGACCTTGCAGCACCGCGACGCCCCGACGGATCGTCGCTTCATCCGGTTCCGGCTCGACCTCGGCGAAGACCCTGACGTGTTGGGCGCGCATGTGGGCACGCAGCTCGTCGACCACGCCGCGTTCTTCGCTCAGGACATCGGTGACGACCACGACATCCGTACACGGGACGTCGCGGAGATTGTCCAGTGCGCCGGCGTTGAAGAAGGTGTTCGCGGGCACGCGGAACCACTGGGACGGGGACCGTCGACGGGCCACGGTCTTGATGTTCAGCAACTGCAGGTAGTTCACGTTCTCGGTGGTGCTCGACCCGCCCCAGGTGCCGCAGCCCAGCGAGAAGGTGGGCGCGAGGTCGTTGTAGATCCCGCCCAGCGCCCCGACTGCGGTGGGTGCGTTGACGAGAATCCGCCCGGTGCGTACGGCGGCACTGAAGGCGTCGACGACCGACTCGTCGGCGGTATAGACGGCCGAGGTGTGGCCGAGGCCGCCGTGCTCGGTGACCAGGACCGCGGCGTCGATCCCGTGCTGCACGTCGCGGGCGCGGACGAGTCCGAGGACGGGCATCAGCTTCTCCTGCACCAGCGGGTGGATCGCGAGCTCGTCCAGATCCGACGGAAGTGGCGCCAGCAGCACCTTCACCGCGGGGTCGACGGTGAAACCGGCTCGGGCGGCCAACTCGGGAGCCTGCTGGCCGAGCGCGCCGAGGTTGACCTTGTCGCCGTCGCCGAAGGCGAAGTCGGCGATGGCCGTCGCCTGCTCGTCGGTGAGCAGGTGAGCGCCCATCCGACGGAACTCTGCAACCGTGGCGTCGTAGATCGCGTCGTCGACGATGCAGGTCTGTTCGGCGGGGCAGATGACGGAGGCATCGAAGGTCTTGGAGATCAGGATGTCGACGACGGCACCCTTGATGTCGGCGGTTCGGTGCAGGTAGATCGGTGCGTTGCCGGGTCCGACGCCGAGTCCTGGTTTGCCGGCTGCGTTGGCGAGTGCGACGATCTTCTGTCCGCCGGTGACCCAGATGAAGTCGACGAGCCGGTGCCGGAACAGGTAGTGGGTGACCTCATGGGCGGCGTCGGGAATCACCTGCAGGGCGCCGGGGGGCATGCCGGCCGCCTCGGCTGCCTCGCGCAGGATCGCCACCGTCCGTTCGCAGGAATGCGCCGCCACCGGTGAGGGGCGAAAGATGATGGCATTGCGGGTCTTTGCCGCGATGATCGCCTTGTACAGCACCGTCGACGTGGGATTGGTGACCGGGGTGATCGCGAGGACGACGCCGATCGGCTCGGCCACGCGCGCGACATCGCGTTCGGCGTCCTCCTCGATCACGCCCACCGACTTCTTGTCCTTGAGGTGGTCGTAGAGGAACTCCGTGGCGATGTAGTTCTTGACGACCTTGTCCTCGAAGACCCCGAAGCCGGTCTCCTCGATCGCCACCGCGGCGAGTTCGGCGGCGGCCCTCACCCCGGCCCGTGCCATGGCCGCGACGATCGCGTCGACCCGTTGCTGATCCAGCGTGCGGAACTCCGTCGCGGCGGCCGCGGCCCTCTCGACCGCGGCGTCGACATCGGTCAGATCGAGTGTTGGTGCTTCGGCGTTCTCGCGGATGGTCGACATTCGATATCACCTCGAACCGGTGTGTCGTCGCGCTTTCAGAAGATACGCGGCCGTGTTCGCGCACGTTACTCGCGACCGTGGGGACACGGGCCCCTTTGGGTCTTCCCCGGCACGATCTTCGACCCGGTGTGCGCCGGCAGTCGGGTTTGCCGGCATCAGTCGTCCGGGTTCTGAGCCAGGAAGTCCGCGAGTTCCCGACGCACCCGTTCGCTCTGACCGAGCAACAGGTGTCCACCGGAGTCGAGGCTGACCAGTCGCGCGCCGGGAATCCTCGACGCCGCCTCGGCGGCCGCTGAATATGACGTCAGTGGATCATCCACGGCGTGGACGATGAGCGTCGGGACGGCGATCTCCTCGAGTGGGTACGTGTTGATGTCGGGGTCGGCGACATATGCGTCGAAGACCGCACCCCGCCTGCGTAAGCCGATGGGGAAGATCGCGTTCGACAACTCCGTCAGGACGTGGCGCTGGGCGGGGGAGCGCGGGAAACCCCTGGGCACACCAAGTAGGCGGAAGAACGCCGGGCGGGCGAAGTACTTCAGCGACCACATCGCTGGATCGTTGTAGAACGATCGAGCCCATCGTGGCGGGATGCGTGTCGTCCGACTGCCCGGGAAACTGCCCGAGATGACGACCAGATGCCGGACCCGTCCGGGATGTCGAAGCGCGAACCGGACCGCGGCGCTCGTGCCGGCCGACAGCCCGACGGCGTCCACCTCGTGATACCCGAGGTGGTCGAGCAATTCCGCGAATGCATCCGCCTGGTCGGCGACCGAGGCACCGTCGGGCATCATCGATCCCAGGTAGCCGAAGCGCGACGGCGCGATGATCCGTCTGTCCGCCACCAGGTCGCGCATCGACAGCAGGCCGCCATCGCAGCCCTGAAAGATGCCGTGGCTCACGAGAAGTGGGTCTCCGGCGCCGCGTCCCGCGTAATCGATCGCACCGAACCGCGACTCGACCATGTGTCGGGGGGTCGACCCGATCCGTTTGCGAGCTGCGACCAGGTCGCGGACATAGGCGACACGGACGAGTCCGGCCACCGTCGCGACGACGGCGGCGACGACCAGGCGGAGTACGCGCACTCTCACCGGGGTTCGGCGACGGAGAGATCTCGATCTCATGAGAACTCGACCGTTTGTCCGGGGGCGAGTTGCACGAACGAGTCGCGACACTGGACATCGATAGGGTCGACGTCTCGTTGCTCGGAGGTCACCTCGACGCCGCTGCCGCTGACGGTCAGCTTCAGCCGGTGTCGCCGGTAGTAGATGCGAAACGACAGTGCGCCCAGCGATCGCGGCCACCGGGGATTGAGGATCAGCCGGTCATTGCGGAGTTCGAGGCCGGTGAAGCACCGCTGCAACAGGTCGATGCTGCCGCACATGGCCGCCAGGTGGATGCCCTCCGACGTCGTGCCACCCTGGATGTCGGTGATGTCGGCGTCGAGCACCTGCTCGAAGAACTTCACCGCGTGCTCGCGGTCGGCTCGGGCGAGGACCCACGAATGGACCACCGAACTCAGCGTCGAACCGTGCGAGGTCCGCGCCATGTAGTAGTCGATGGTGTGCGGAATCATTTCGGCCGGTAGCCCATAACCCAAGTCCTCCAACAGTTCCCGTAGCTCCTCCGCGGACAGCAGATAGAACAGCATGAGGACGTCGGCCTGCTTGGACACCTTGTACCGGGTCACATCGTCGTTCTCGGCCTCGAGGATGCGGTCGAGGCGTTGGATGCTCCCGTAGCGGGCGCGGTAGGCCTCCCAGTCCAGTTCTTCGAGCCGGTCGTAGCCTTCGAACTGGCTGATCGTCCCGTCGTGGAAGGGCACGAACATCCGGCGGGTGAGGGACCGCCACAGTTCGAGCTCGGGTTCCCGCAGCCCGAGGTCGACGAGCAGATTCACGCGGTCCCGCTGCGGGATCGTCGCGAGTGCGTCGAGGGCGCGACGGATCACCCACACCGCCATGACGTTGGTGTACGCGTTGTTGTCGATCCCGTCGTAGGGCGCGTCCGGATAGCCGGCATGGAACTCGTCGGGTCCGATGACCCCGCGGATCACGTAGCGGTCGCGGTCGGGGTCGTACTCCGCGAGGTCGGCCCAGAAGCGTGCGATCTCGACGAGCATCTCGGCGCCGGGCCCGATCAGGAAGTCGAGGTCGTGCGTGATCTGGAAGTACTGCCAGACGTTGTAGGCGATCGCCAGGCCGACGTGATGCTGACGCGCGCTCGGGTCCGGATTCCACCGGCCCGAACGCGGGTTGAGATGCAGCTTCTGGCTCTCCTCGCGGCCGTCGCTGCCGGATTGCCAGGGGTACATCGCGCCGCGGTGGCCGGCGTCGCGGGCGGCGATCCGGGCCTCGTCGAGCCGGCGGTAGCGGTAGCGGAGCAGCGCTTCGGCCAGGCGGGGGAGTCGGGGGGTGACCACCGGGAGGACATACATCTCGTCCCAGAAGATGTGTCCGCGGTAGGCCTCTCCGTGCAGTCCGCGTGCGGGGATCCCCACATCGGTGTCCACGGTGTTGTGCGAGACCACCTGCAACATGTGCAGCATGTGGAACCGGATCGCCCGCTGCGGGTCGGGTTGGTCCTCGAGGTCGATCCGGCACAGATCCCACAGCCGCACACAGGCACGAGCGTGGCCGGCGAGCAGGCCGTGAAACCGTCCGAGCCGCGTCAGACCGTCGGCGGCGGCCATTCCCGGCTCGGAGATGCCGCGGTCGCGGGAGGTGTAGAGCGTCACGACCTTCTCGACGACGACCTCCTCACCGGCGGTGACGTCGACGGTGAGGAGATGTCCGATCCGACCGTGGTCGGAGACGAGGTCGCGGTGCGCGGGCAACTGTTCGTTCCCGCGCCACACCGTGGTCCGGGCCGCCATCGCGATCTGGACCCGCGACTGGTTGGTCTGCACCCGCAGCAGCACGGAATCCGGTGTGGGTGCGCTGGTCTCGTGCGCGGTCAGGTGCCGGCCGGCGAGTTCTCGGTAGCGATCGACCCCCGTGTTGGCGACCTCCCCGTCGAGAACCGAGGAGAACTCCACCCGGCCCGACCAGTCCTCGGCGAGGACGCTCGTCTCCAGGGCGCACACATGGGGCCGGTCCATCGACACGAAACGACGCTGCCGGAGCTTGGTGGTGCGTCCGTGCGCATCGCGGAATCGGATGTCACGGATCAGAACCGCGCGGCGCAGGTCGAGAATCTGACGGAACGCCAGGATCTCGACCGCGTCGATGTCGAAGTTCTCGCCGTCGTCGATCCGGAAGGTCAGCGGCAGCCAGTTCGGGAGGTTGACCAGGCTCTCGTTCTCCACCATGCCGGCCGGGAGATCGTCGCTGAGCCGGTTGTAGACGCCGGCGGCGTAGGTGCCCGGATAGTGGATCGCGCCGGCCACCGACTCCGGCGCGGCGCCACGCGTCGCGAAACAGCCGTTCCCGACCGTGCACAGGGCTTCCCGGAGTTTCTCCGCGCCCGGGTCGTAGTGTTCGTAGATCAGCGACCAGGCGCTCGAGGGTTGGGCGGCCTGTGCGACCAGGTCGACGACCCGGCGCAGCAGCGCAGGGACGGCCGCGGGCGACTCGACGGCGAACTGCGCGGCCGTGCGACGGTCGCGGTTCTCGTCGGCGCACACCACCACGCCGAGCCCGTCGGTGGCCACCCGGTCGAACGCATCCTCGTCGGGCAGATCGTCGCCGAAGTAGATCGGGATCGACTCGTCGTCGGCCGCGCCGACCTGATGGAGTATCCAGTCCACCGCTCGGCCCTTGTCCCAGTCGACATCCGGACGCAGCTCGAGCACCTTGCGGCCGGGAAGCGCCCGCAATCCGTGCCGGACTCCGATCTCGCGGGCTCCCGCGACGATCTCGTCGGCCAGGTCGGGGGCCGCGTTGCGGTAGTGCACCGCGACGCTGAACTGTTTGGATTCCACCAGGACTCCGGCCGAGTCGGCGAACCGCTGCCGGAGATCGGCGGTCGCGGCGGTCACCTCCGAGGTGGACGCCCGCGCGACGTCGTTGACGCGATGCTCGCCGTCCGGGCCGACGAGTTCGAGTCCATGACACCCGGCGTACCAGAGACCGGGAATGCCGACGCGCTGCCGGATGTCGGGCAGATCGCGTCCGCTGATGATCGCCACCGGGCACAGTTCCGACAGCCGGCTCAGTGCCTCGCCCGCACCGTCGACGAGGGTCGCCGCCGCCGGGTCGTTGACGATCTCCGACAGCGTCCCGTCGAAATCGAGGAAGACCACGGGTCGGCGCGCGACCGCGATGGCGTTCAGATGCTCCAGGTAGGTGACGGCGTCCGGCATCGTGGCGATCCGCGCGCCGCCGAGACGCGTTTTGATGTCTGCGGGGTGCTCGAGGACGGCATCGGCACCGTGACGCCGGAGTTCGTCGGCCGATGCGGTGCCGTCGACGCCGATCACCAGGGCGAACGCGCCGCTTCGAGCCGCGGCCACGCCGGCCGTGGAGGACTCGACGGCAACACATCGTGCCGGTGACACCCCGAGGCTCCCGGCCACGTGCCGGAGGGCGCCGCGGTCGGGCGGGCCGACCAGGGCCGGCAGATCACCCATACCCGCGGTGTCGAGCAGGGCGGGCAGGTCGCGATGCGACGAGTGCACCCCGCACGCGATGCCGAACCCCCGCAGCCGGTGGACGAGTGCCCCGGTGGATCGGAGCAGTGCCGAGTCGGCCTCGAGATCAACCGAATCGAGACCGAAGACCACGCCGTCGTGCAGGCGTGCGTCGATAGTGACCGTTCGCATCGTCCCCATCTGCTCAGCATGAACGCGTGCCCGGGCGTACACGCCGGACTTCGGTAGCCTGGACCCGACTTTTGACATTGACGGGTCCGACGTAGGGGGAACATGGCGGAGTCGTGGTGGAAGCGCATGCGGGTCCGAGCGCGTCATCGCCGGTACGTAGTGCGTTCCGACCCGCGCTGGCATCGCATCTATCGCATCGGCGTCGCCGTCGTCGGCACGATCGTGCTGCTCTGCGGCATCGTCGCCATCCCGTACCCGGGCCCCGGCTGGCTCATCGTGTTCCTCGGCCTCGGGATTCTGGCGTCGGAGTTCGAGTGGGCCCATCGCCTGCTGAAGTTCGCGCGAGCGAAGTACGACGCCTGGATGGAGTGGATCGGCCGGCAGCACTGGTCGGTGCAATCCGTGTTCTGGATCGGCACCTTCGCCATCGTCGTGGGAACGCTCTGGCTCCTGGGAGCACTGCACACGGCGGCCGGATGGGTGAACCTCGACTACCAGTGGCTCGCCAGCCCCATCTTCTCCTGATCGCCCTTCCGGGCCGCGCCGCGCGCCGGGAGAGGAGGGGTACGGCCGGTCGGGATGACACGCGGATACCATCGGAGTCGCAAACGTCCGCCGACTCCACGCGAACTCAGCGTGTCCGAACCCATTCGAGGAGCGTCCCGTGCCCGACGACGTCCAGGTGACCAGCCCAGCCACGATCCGTGTGCCGGCTGGAACTACCGCGGGCACCGCACTCCGTGACCACGACCTGCCCAACAAGGGCCCCGAGGCGATCGTCGTCGTCCGCGACGCCGCCGGCGACCTTCGTGACCTGTCCTGGGCGCCCGCCGAGGACGCCGAGGTCGAGCCGGTGGCGGCCAACACCGAGGCCGGACGCAGCGTCATCCGGCATTCGTGCGCGCACGTGCTCGCGCAGGCGGTCCAGGATCTGTTCCCCGACGCCAAGCTGGGCATCGGACCGCCCATCAAGGACGGCTTCTACTACGACTTCGATGTCGCCGAACCCTTCACGCCTGAGGACATCAAGGCCCTCGAGAAGAAGATGAAGCAGATCATCAAGTCCGGTCAGCGTTTCTCGCGCCGCGTCTATGAATCCAAGGACGAGGCACGCGCCGAACTGGCGAACGAGCCGTTCAAGCTCGAACTGATCGACGACAAGGGTGCCGCCGACGACGCCGAGGTCATGGAGGTCGGCGGCGGAGAGCTGTCCGTCTACGACAACCTCAATCCGCGAACCGGTGAACGCATCTGGTGCGACCTGTGCCGCGGGCCGCATGTGCCGACCACCAAGTACATCGCCGCGTTCAAGTTGACCCGGTCGTCGGCCGCTTACTGGCGCGGTGACCAGGACAACGCCGACCTCCAGCGGGTGTACGGCACCGCATGGGAGTCCGCCGAGGCCCTCGACACCCATCTCGAGCTGCTCGCCGAGGCGGAGAAGCGCGACCACCGCAAGCTGGGCGCCGAACTCGACCTGTTCAGCTTCCCCGACGAGCTCGGCTCGGGCCTGCCGGTCTTCCATCCCAAGGGCGGCATCATCCGCAAGGAGATGGAGGACTACTCACGGGCACGGCACGTGGCCGCCGGGTACGAGTTCGTCAACACGCCGCACATCACCAAGGGACACCTCTACGAGGTCTCCGGTCACCTCGACTGGTACCGCGACGGGATGTTCCCGCCCATGCACGTCGACGCCGAGATCGACGAGAACGGCGAGGTGCGCAAGCCCGGCCAGGACTACTACCTGAAGCCGATGAACTGCCCGATGCACAATCTGATCTTCCGGGGCCGCGGACGTTCGTATCGTGAACTGCCGCTGCGCATGTTCGAGTTCGGGTCGGTCTACCGCTACGAGAAGTCCGGCGTGATCCACGGCCTCACCCGGGTGCGCGGCATGACGCAGGACGACGCGCACATCTACTGCACGCGCGAGCAGATGCGCGACGAGCTGACGTCGATCCTCAACTTCGTCCTCGGTCTCCTCAAGGACTACGGCCTGGACGACTTCTACCTCGAACTGTCGACCAAGGACCCGAAGAAGTTCGTCGGCTCCGACGAGGTGTGGGAAGAGGCGACCAACACGCTCGCCGAGGTCGCCGAGGCCTCGGGTCTCGACCTGGTGCCCGATCCGGGCGGCGCCGCGTTCTACGGCCCCAAGATCTCGGTGCAGGCCAAGGATGCGCTCGGCCGCACGTGGCAGATGTCGACCATCCAGCTCGACTTCAACCTGCCGGAGCGGTTCGAACTGGAGTACACCGGCCCGGACGGCACCAAACAGCGTCCGGTGATGATCCACCGCGCCCTGTTCGGCTCCATCGAGCGGTTCTTCGGTGTGCTCACCGAGCACTACGCGGGCGCCTTCCCGGCTTGGCTCTCGCCGGTCCAGGTCATGGGCATCCCGGTCGCCGACGCGTTCGCCGGTCACCTGCAGGGCGTCGTCGACGCGCTGCGTGCCGCGGGTGTCCGCGCCGAGGTCGACCACTCCGACGACCGCATGCAGAAGAAGATCCGCAACCACACCACCGGCAAGGTGCCGTTCATGCTGCTCGCCGGCGAACGCGATGTCGAGGCGCATGCGGTGAGCTTCCGGTTCCGCGACGGGTCCCAGATCAACGGTGTCCCGGTGGGTGCCGCGATCGCGGCGATCACCGACTGGGTGGGCGCCCGGCGCAACGAGTCGCCGACCAAGGAGCTCCTGGAGGCGAAGCTCGGCACCGTGGGGGCCGTCGATGGCTGAGGCACCGGGCGAGATCCGCGACGAGGGCGTCGGCGTCGGTGGTCGTCTGGAGCGGCTGTGGAGTCCGCACCGGATGACCTACATCGCCGACCCGCAGCCGGCGGCCAAGACCGGGCACCCCTTCCTCGACATCCCGACGATGTCGGACGAGGACGGGCTGATCGTCGCACGCGGCGAGTCGGTGTATGCGGTGCTCAACCTGTACCCGTACAACCCCGGGCACACGATGGTGGTCCCGTACCGCCAGGTCGCCGACCTCGAGGATCTGACGCCCGCCGAGTCGGCCGAGCTGATGACCTTCACGCAGCGGACGATCCGCACGATCAAGGCGGTCTCCAACCCGAACGCCTTCAACGTGGGACTCAACCTGGGCTATGCCGCGGGCGGGTCGCTCTCCGAGCACCTGCACCAGCACATCGTGCCCCGCTGGATGGGCGACGCGAACTTCATCACGATCGTCGGCGAGACCAAGGTGATGCCGCAGTTGCTGCGCGACACCCGGGGACTGCTCGCCGAGGCGTGGCAGCGTCTCGATGACTGAGGGGGGAGGAGCTCGCGGATGCTGAGCATTCTGGGTCGGGCGTCGGTCTCCAAGGTGACGTTGCCGATGGGGCGGGCGCTGCTGCGTACCGGGCTCACGCCGGACATCATGACCGTGATCGGGACCGTGGCGACCGTGGCGGCCGCGCTCACGCTGTTCCCGATGGGCTACCTGTTCGCGGGCACCCTGGTGATCTGGCTGTTCGTCATGTTCGACATGCTCGACGGTGCGATGGCCCGTGCCCGCGGCGGCGGAACCCGCTTCGGGGCCGTCCTCGACGCCACGTGCGACCGCATCGCCGACGGCGCGATCTTCGCCGGCCTCGTGTGGTGGTGCACCATCACCGAACCCCACCGCCTGCTCCTGGTCGCGACCCTCATCTGCCTGGTCACCTCGCAGGTGATCTCGTACGCGAAGGCCCGCGCCGAGGCCAGCGGCCTCTACGGCGACGGCGGTCTCATCGAGCGCCCCGACCGCCTGATCATCGTGCTCGTCGGTACCGGCCTCACCGGTCTCGGCCTGCCCTGGGCGGTACACGTGGCGATGTGGCTGCTCGCCGTCGGCAGCGTGATCACCGTGGGCCAGCGCATGTGGTCGATCTCCAACTCGCCGGGTGCGCGGGATCTGATCCCGCTCCAGGCGGAAACCGAAGCCGCCGATCCCGACGCGGACGGCCCGACGACCCCGCCCACCGGGTCACGATGACCGGCATCGCCGCACTCGCCGCCGACCTGGGGTACCGGGCCGGCTGGGCCGCGGTCCGTTACGCACCGGAACGCGCCGCCCGCACCGTGTTCGACCGCGCCGGTGGGTTCGCGGGACGCCGCAACGGCGGTCCGGATCAGTTGCGCCGCAACCTGGCCCGCGTGATCGGGGTCGCCGACCCCGCCGACGTGCCCGACGAACTGGTCGCGGATGCGGTGCGTTCCTACGCTCGGTACTGGTGCGAGGCCTTCCGGCTGCCCGCTCTGGACCGTGCCACCGTGGCGTCGACGGGGAACCTGCCCGACGCCGATCACGCCCGGCTCGACGCCGCGGTCTCGCGCGGCAAGGGTGTGGTGCTGGCCCTGCCGCACACCGGCAACTGGGACATGGCCGGCGTCTGGCTCGTCCAGCACTACGGGAAGTTCGCGACGGTCGCCGAACGGCTCGAACCGGAGTCGCTGTTCAACCGGTTCGTGGAGTACCGGGAGTCGCTGGGCTTCGAGATCTTCCCGCTCAGCGGTGGTGAACAGCCCCCGTTCGGAGTGCTCGCCGACCGCCTGCGGGCCGGCGGCATCGTCTGCCTGCTGGGGGAGCGCGACCTCGCGCGCCACGGCGTCCCGGTCACCTTCTTCGGGGAGCGCACCCGGATGCCGGCCGGATCGGCGAGGCTGGCGATCGAGACCGGCGCAGCCCTGTTCCCGGCCCACCACTGGTTCGAGGAGGCGCCCTACTCGTCGATGAGCGTCGGCGAGGAGATCGATGTCTCCGGCGGCGTGGAGACGGCCACCCAGGCGCTCTCCGACGCGTTCGCCGAGAACATCGCCGCACATCCTGCCGACTGGCACATGCTGCAACCGCTCTGGGAAGCCGACTGGACCGATCGGCAGAGGGCACGGATGAACGAAACCGGGGGAGCCGCATGAGAATCGGGATGATCTGCCCTTATTCGTTCGACGTCCCCGGCGGTGTGCAGGCGCACGTCACCGAACTCGCCCACGTCTTCATCGACCGCGGTCACGAGGTGAGCGTCCTCGCCCCGGCGTCGCGCCGCACCGAACTGCCCGAGTACGTGGTGCGCGTGGGCCCGTCGTTGGCCCTCCCGTACAACGGGTCGGTGTCGCGGGTGAACTTCAGTCCTAAAGGGTATCTGCGACTGCGTCGTTGGATCGCGGAGAACGGCTTCGACGTCCTGCACGTCCACGAACCCAACTCACCGTCGATCTCCATGCTCTCGCTGATGGTGGCCTCCGGACCAATCGTCACGACCTTCCACACGGCGACATCGAAGTCGTTGTGGCTCAGCGCTTTTCAGGGCATCCTGCGCCCGTATCACGAACGCATCGCCGGCAAGATCGCCGTCTCCGAACTCGCCCGGCGCTGGCAGATGGAGTCGCTGGGCTCCGATGCGGTGGAGATCCCCAACGGCATCAACGTCGCCGGCTTCGCCAACGCCGAACCGCTCGACGGCTACCCGCATCCCGGCCGCACGATCCTGTTCCTCGGCCGCTTCGATGAACCCCGCAAGGGCATCGACATCCTGATGCGCGCGCTGCCGTCCGTGGTGGAGAAGTTCCCGGACGTGCGCGTCCTGGTCGTCGGCGGCGGCAACCAGGCCGCGCTGCGCCGGCGCGCGGGAAGCCTCGCCGATCACCTCGTCTTCCTGGGGCAGGTCGACGACGCGACCAAGGCGCGCGCCCTGGCCTCCGCCGACGTCTACTGCGCCCCCAACCTCGGCGGCGAGAGCTTCGGCATCGTCCTCGTCGAGGCGATGGCCGCCGGTGCCGCGGTGATCGCCAGCTCGCTGAACGCCTTCCGGCGCGTCCTCGACGACGGCCGGGCGGGCAAGCTCGTCGACACCGGTTCCCCGGATCAGCTCGCGGCGGGCATCATCTCGCTGCTCTCCGACGACGAGGCGCGCGAGCAGCTGGTCGCCCGGGGACGTGTCCGCGCCGACAAGTACGACTGGTCCCGCGTGGCCGACCAGATCCTCCGCGTCTACGACACCGTGACCGTCGGTGCCGGACCGGTGGTGGTGTCCGACTGATGGCGACCTGGATCGTCCTCGGGGTCGTCGCGGTCCTGCTGGCCGCCGGCTGGGCCTATCACACCGCCAACCGCCTCGACCGCCTCAACGTGCGCGTCGACCTCGCCCGGCAGTCCCTCTACGCGAGTCTCGACCGACGGGCCGTCGTCGTGCGTGCCATCGCCGCGGAACTGCCGGGATCCGAGCTGGCCGCACTGGCGGACCGGGCGGAACGAGCAGCCCCCGAGGCTCGTGAGGACGCGGAGAACGCGCTGTCGTCGGCGCTGGCCCGCGCCGACGCCTCCGGACGGTCTCCGGCGCTGGTCATCGAGCTCGCCGACGCCGAGACACGGGTGATGATGGCCCGTCGGTTCTACAACGACGCGGTGCGCGACACCCGTGCCCTCGCCGAGCGACGACTGGTCCGGTGGTTGCGTCTGGGCGGCCGCGCGTCGCCGCCGACGTACTTCGAGATCATCGAGCGCGTCTCACCGGGCCGGGGCGAGTGATCCTGACACCAGGGCGTTCACCGGGCTGACCTAGACTGGTTCCACGCTGCCGCGGGGTCCGCTGAAGGGGGATCGGCTGCGGCACGCCGAGACAGCGACATGAGGAGAAATCAGTGAGTCACAACGGCGCGACCGTTCCCGAGGTCGGACAGGGCACTGCCCGTGTCAAGCGGGGAATGGCCGAGATGCTCAAGGGCGGCGTGATCATGGACGTGGTCACCCCCGAGCAGGCGAAGATCGCCGAGGACGCCGGCGCGGTGGCCGTGATGGCTCTCGAGCGCGTGCCCGCCGACATCCGCGCCCAGGGCGGCGTCTCGCGGATGAGCGATCCGGACATGATCGACGGCATCATCTCCGCGGTGTCCATCCCCGTGATGGCCAAGGCGCGTATCGGGCACTTCGTCGAGGCGCAGATCCTGCAGAGCCTGGGCGTGGACTACGTCGACGAGTCCGAGGTGCTGACCCCGGCCGACTACTCCAACCACATCGACAAGTGGGCGTTCACCGTGCCGTTCGTCTGCGGTGCGACCAACCTGGGTGAGGCGCTGCGTCGGATCACCGAGGGTGCGGCGATGATCCGCTCCAAGGGCGAGGCCGGCACCGGTGACGTGTCCAACGCCACCACCCACATGCGCAAGATCCGCGACGAGATCCGTCGCCTGACGTCGCTGCCGAAGGATGAGTTGTACGTCGCGGCAAAGGAACTGCAGGCTCCCTACGACCTGGTGGTCGAGGTCGCCGAGGCCGGCAAGCTGCCGGTGACGCTGTTCACCGCCGGCGGTATCGCCACCCCGGCCGACGCCGCGATGATGATGCAGCTCGGCGCCGAGGGCGTCTTCGTGGGCTCGGGGATCTTCAAGTCCGGCAACCCGGCTCAGCGTGCGGCCGCGATCGTGCAGGCCACCACCTTCCACGACGACCCCGACGTGCTGGCCAAGGTCTCGCGCGGCCTGGGCGCGGCGATGGTCGGCATCAACGTCGACGACATCCCGCAGCCGCACCGCCTGGCCGAGCGCGGCTGGTGACCCCCACCGCCGCCGGAACGCCCCCGTTCAACACGCCGGAGACCGAACAGTCGACATGCGTGGCGAGCCGGGGGTGTTCCGGCGGTAGGATCTGCTGATCATGGATGCGGCGACCATCGTTCGGGATGCCTCGGTCTCGGGCACACACATCGTGGGTGAATTGCGGCTCGAGTGGTCGGCGGCGTGCAACGTCGGCCGGGTCCGCGAGACCAACGAGGATGCCGCACTGGCACTGCCGGGCATGTATCTCATCGCCGACGGCATGGGCGGTCACGACAGCGGCGAACTCGCCAGCGAGGCCGCACTGCTCACGCTCTCCGAGGCGACGAGCGCCGGTGAATTGAACGCCACCAAGGTGCAGCTCGACGACCTGCTGGTCGCGGCACAGCGTCGCATCGGCGAGATCGACACCGAGACCGACCGTCGGGCGGGCACCACCGCCACCGGTGCTGTGCTGGTCACCCACGAACAGAGCCCGCACTGGCTGGTCCTCAACATCGGCGACTCGCGCACCTACCGGTACCAGAACGGTTCGCTGCAGCAACTCACCACCGATCACTCGCAGGTCCAGGAGTTCATCGACGCGGGCTTCCTGACGCCGGAGCAGGCGCGAACCGACCCGCGGCGCAACGTCATCACCCGTGCCCTCGGTGCCGGGATGGTCGATCCCGTCCCGGATTTCTTCAACACCCCGGCCTTCCCGGGCGATGTCCTGCTCCTCTGTACCGACGGGCTCACCGGTGAGCTGCCCGACGAGGAGATCGGCGACATCCTCGCCAACGCGTCGACCTCCGACGAAGCGGCCGAACGTCTCGTCGACGCGGCGCTCGCACTCGGCGCCCACGACAACGTCACCGTCATCGTGGTGACCGTGCACGAGTCGGTTCCGACCCTGACGATGCCTGCTCTCGACGGCGCCGCCGAGGGAAAGTCCACCGACGAGGCGACGGTCTCAGACCCCAACTGATGGAGGTGATCTGGTGAACACAGGTCACGATCCCTCGGTCTACGACCCCTCGGACGCCGCCGACACCGGGCTCGACGACGGTGCGACCTACGTCGAGTACTGCGGCGAACGAACCGCGCTCGACGCCGACCGGCGTTTCTTCATCGGCCGTGAGGCCGATCTGTCGATCGACGACAACCCGTATCTCCACCGCCGATTCCTGGTGGTGCACAACGAGAACGGGCTGTGGTGGCTCACCAACCTGGGCACCCACCTGTCGGCGAGCGTGTCGGCCGGTGATGTCGGCTTCTCGGCCACCCTCGGTCCGGGGGCCCGCATGCCGCTGGTGTTCGGCGAGACCACCATCGTGTTCACCGCCGGCCCCACCACCTACGAGCTGAGTGTGTTCGCCCGTGCGCCGCAGGTGAAGTCGGTGACCCGCCCGGAGTTCAGCGGCGGCCACACCACTCAGGGCGTGCCGACCCTGACCGAGAGCCAGAAGCTGCTCATCGTCGTACTGGCGGAGGAGATCCTGCGCCGCGAGGGGACCGGCGCCTCGTCGATCCCGTCCTCGGCCCAGGCCGCCCGACGCCTCGGCTGGCCGCTGACCAAGTTCAACCGCAAGCTCGACAACGTCTGCGACAAGCTCGATCAGCTCGGCGTCAGCGGGATGCGCGGCGGCGGCGGCAAACTCGCGAGCAACCGCCGCACCAAGCTCGTCGAGTACGCGGTGTCCTCGCGCATCGTGACCCGAGAGGACCTCCCGCTGATCGACGCGGAGGCCGCGCGGAACGCCGCAGGCTGACCGGGTCCTCTGACCTGCGGTTATGGCATGGGTAGTTCTCCCCATGCGGTGGGGAGTTCTCCCCATCGACCGGGGCGCGAAACGCCCATAATCTTCAACTCATCGCCGGCGAAGACCCGGCACAGACCACCCGGTTCGATGAGTGAAGAGGAAGCACACATGACTGCGATCGCCCACCAGGCCCCCCAGCACCTGCGCCAGATCAACGCTCGACGCGACGCCGAGGCGCAGGCCCGTCGCCAGGAGGCACTGGCCCGTCTCGCGGCCCGCCGGATGCCGCTCCCCGGGCAGGTCTCCCGTCAGAACCAGCCCGGCCTCGGTCTCCGCGCCGGGCACCCGCACCTGCACCGCGTCGCCTCGCCGATGCCGGCGTCCGAAACCGCGGTGACCACCGAGGCGTCCACCGGTCGCGCCAAGCCCAATCTCACCTCCCGCGAGGTCGAGGTGCTGCGGACCTGGATGCTCGTCGACTCCAAGCCCGCCGTCGCCCAGGAGCTCTACATCTCCCTCGGCACGGTCAACACCCACCTGACCCGCATCCGCGCCAAGTACGCCGAGATCGGTCGCCCGGCCCCCACCAAGGCCTCGCTCGTGGCCCGCGCCATCCAGGACGGGATCATGACGCTCGACGAGCTGTAGAGGCTGACATCGGGATGGGTTGCCCGGTGCGGGATACTGGTCGGCGTGGCAGCCATCGAGGACATACTCCAGGTCGAGCAGATCGAGACCGACATCTACCGGGGTGGTGCTTTCCCCAGCCACCTCCAGCGCACCTTCGGCGGCCAGGTCGCCGGTCAGGCGCTGATGTCGGCGACGCGAACGGTCGACGCCGACCATTACGTCCACTCGCTGCACGGATACTTCCTGCGACCCGGCGATCCCGACATCCCGGCGGTGTTCCTCGTCGACCGGATCCGCGACGGGCGGTCCTTCGTCACCCGGCGGGTCACCGGGATCCAGCGTGGTGAGGCGATCTTCACGATGTCGGCGTCGTTCCACGTCCGGACCGACCAGGGCTACGAGCACCAGGACCGCATGCCGCCGGTGCCGGACCCCGAGGAACTCACCGACCGCCTCGACGAGCTGGGCGAGGAAGAGCGCGCGGTGTTCAAGGAATGGCGAAACTTCGACCTCCGCATCGTGCCGCCCGAGAAGATGGTCACCTCCCCGTATCTCGCTGCGCAGCAACGGGTCTGGTTCCGGTATCGGCACCAGCTGCCCGACGACACGGTGTTCCACGTGGGGACGCTCGCCTACATGAGCGACATGACCCTGCTCGGGTCGTCGCGCGTGCCGCACCCCGAGTCCAACCCGCAGGTCGCCTCCCTCGACCACGCGATGTGGTTCATGCGCCCGTTCCGCGCCGACGACTGGCTGCTCTACGACCAGACGTCGCCGTCCGCGGACGGCGGACGTGCCCTGACGCAGGGCCGGATCTTCGACCGGCAGGGACGCATGGTCGCGGCGGTCACGCAGGAGGGGCTCGCCCGCACCGGACGCCAGATGCCCGAGGACCAGCACGCCCGGACCGATCGGTGAGCGCCGGATCGCGACCGCGGATCGGGGTTCTCGCACTCCAGGGTGACGTGCGCGAACACGTCCACGCCCTCGAGGCCAGCGGCGCCGACGCACTGCCCATCCGCAGGCGGTCCGAGCTCGACGAGATCGACGGCATCGTCATCCCCGGCGGGGAGTCGACGACGATGAGCAAGCTGCTGGGCATCTTCGATCTCTTCGACCCGCTCGCCGAGCGACTCTCGGACGGGCTGCCCGCTTACGGCTCCTGCGCGGGCATGATCATGCTCGCCTCCACGATCCTCGACACCCGTCCCGACGCGCGCCACCTCGACGCGCTCGACATCACGGTGCGGCGCAACGCCTTCGGCCGTCAGGTGGAGAGTTTCGAGACCGATCTCGACTTCGTCGGCATCACCGATCGAGCCGGTGCGCAGCCGATGCGGGCGGTCTTCATCCGGGCGCCCTGGGTCGAATCGATCTCACCCGACGTGGAGGTCCTCGCCCGGGTCCCGGAGGGGCCGGCCGAGGGTCGGATCGTCGCCGTACGTCAGGGAAATGTGCTCGCGACGTCGTTCCATCCGGAGGTCACCGGCGACCGACGCGTACATGAATACTTCGTGCAGATGGTGCGTCGGTAAGATCGTGCCGAACCAGCGACAGTGCAAGCGCCTGCGGCAGCAGTCGGCAGGCTTGAGGATCGTCGGATGCGGGGCCACGGGCCCGGCATGCGTTCCGCGGGTGACCACCCGCTGCGCACCGGCACCGGGAAAGGATGCGACGACATGAGCGGCCATTCCAAATGGGCCACCACCAAGCACAAGAAGGCGGTCATCGACGCCAAGCGCGGGAAGATGTTCGCCAAGCTCATCAAGAACATCGAGGTGGCGGCACGAACCGGCGGTGGTGACCCGGCCGGCAACCCCACCCTCTTCGACGCCATCCAGAAGGCGAAGAAGTCGTCGGTGCCCAACGACAACATCGAACGCGCCCGCAAGCGCGGCGGTGGTGAAGAGGCGGGCGGCGCCGATTGGCAGACCATCATGTACGAGGGCTACGGCCCCAACGGCGTGGCGATCCTGATCGAGTGCCTCACCGACAACCGGAACCGTGCGGCCGGCGAGGTCCGCACGGCGATGACCCGCAACGGCGGCAACATGGCCGACCCGGGTTCGGTGTCGTACCTGTTCACCCGCAAGGGCGTCGTCACCCTCGAGAAGAACGGCCAGTCCGAGGACGACGTCCTGATGGCCGTGCTCGACGCCGGTGCCGAAGAGGTCACCGACCTCGGCGACACCTTCGAGATCGTCAGCGAACCGACCGATCTGATCGCGGTGCGCAGCGCCCTGCAGGAAGCCGGCATCGACTACGACTCCGCCGAGGCCAGCTTCCGCGCATCGGTGGAGGTCGCCGTCGACGCCGACGGTGCGCGCAAGGTCTTCAAGCTGATCGACGCGCTCGAGGACTCCGACGACGTGCAGAACGTCTACAGCAACGTCGACATCAGCGACGAGGTCCTTGCCGAGCTCGAGAACGACTGAGGCTCGCCGCCCTCGCGGGGGCGTGTTGATCATCGGAGTTGTCCGCTCTCCCCGATAGGATCTCGAACAGTTGTTCGTAACATCGTTCGGATGCCTGGGAGGGTACGAGTGCGCGTCATGGGCGTCGATCCGGGTCTCACGCGGTGCGGCATAGCGCTGGTGGAGTCGGGTCGCGGAAGGTCGGTGACCGCACTCGACGTGGACGTGGTGCGCACGCCGAGCGACATGGATCTGGCCGAGCGGCTGCTCGCGATCTATACCTCGGCGTGCCACTGGCTCGACGTCCACCAGCCCGATGTGGTGGCCATCGAGCGTGTGTTCGCGCAGAACCAGGTCTCGACCGCGATGGGCACCGCCCAGGCCGGCGGCGTGATCGCGCTTGCGGCGAGTCAGCGTGACGTGCCCGTCCGGTTCCACACGCCGTCGGAGGTCAAGGCCGCCGTCACCGGCAGCGGTCGGGCGGACAAGGCCCAGGTGACCGCGATGGTGACGCGGATTCTCGGCATGCAGACCAAGCCGAAGCCGGCCGACGCCGCGGACGCTCTCGCGCTCGCGATCTGTCACTGCTGGCGCGGACCCATGATGGAGCGGATGGCAGCCGCGCAGAAACAGGCCGATGCGGCCGCCGCGAAGCATCGCCAGCGGCTCGCCCAGGCACGAGAGGGGAGTCGCGCATGATCGCGTCAGTCCGCGGTCCGGTTCTCGAGATCGCCCTCGATCACGCCGTGATCGACTGTGCGGGAGTCGGTTACCGGGTTCTGGCGACCCCGGTCACGTTGTCCCGTCTTCGCCGCGGCGACGAGGCCACGCTGTTGACCTCGATGATCGTCCGCGAGGACTCGATGACGCTGTACGGGTTCACCGAACCCGACGCCCGCGCGCTGTTCGCGCTGCTGCAGACGGTCACCGGCGTCGGTCCGCGGCTGGCGATGGCGACCCTCGCGGTCCTCGAACCCGACGCCTTGCGTCGTGCGCTGGCCGACTCCGACACCAAGGCACTGACGTCGGTGCCCGGCATCGGCAAGCGGGTCGCCGAAAGACTCTGCGTCGAACTGCGGGACAAGGTGGACCGTCCGACGGCCGACACGGCCACCGGCAGCGTTCCCGCAGTCGGAATCCGCGATCAGGTGGCCGAGGCGCTCGTCGGACTCGGCTTCACCGCTGCCCCCGCAGAGAAGGCGGTCACCGCGGTCCTCGCCGAGAACCCCGACGCCGATGCGTCGACCGTGCTCCGCCGGTCGCTGGCGATGCTGGGCAAGGCTTCGTGATGACCGGCGATCCCGACGACCTCGAGGATCGCGAGGTCAACGCGACACCGGTCCGGTCCGACGGCGATCTCGACGCAGGCCTGCGTCCGCGGTCGCTGGCCGATTTCATCGGTCAGCCGCGCGTCTGCGAGCAGCTCGAACTCGTCCTCCACGGGGCCAAGGGCCGCGGCGGGACCCCCGACCACATCCTGCTGTCCGGTCCTCCGGGACTCGGCAAGACCTCGCTCGCCATGATCATCGCGTCCGAGATGGGTGCGGCGATCCGGGTGACATCGGGTCCGGCACTCGAACGCGCCGGGGACCTCGCCGCCATGCTGTCGAACCTCGTCGAGGGCGACGTGCTGTTCATCGACGAGATCCACCGCATCGCCCGGCCCGCCGAGGAGATGCTGTATCTCGCGATGGAGGACTTCCGCGTCGACGTCGTGGTCGGCAAGGGCCCGGGTGCCACCTCGATCCCACTCGACGTCGCCCCGTTCACCCTGGTCGGCGCCACCACCCGTTCCGGCTCGCTGACCGGCCCGCTGCGCGACCGCTTCGGGTTCACCGCGCACATGGAGTTCTACGACCCCGCCGAACTCGTCCGGGTGCTCAACCGGTCCGCGGGCATCCTCGGCATGGAGCTGCGGCCCGACGCCTCCGAGGAGATCGCGCGCCGGTCACGCGGCACGCCCCGAATCGCCAACCGCCTGCTCCGACGCGTCCGCGACTACGCCGAGGTCCGCGGCGACGGCTCGATCACCGTCGACGTCGCCCGCGCCGCCCTCAAGGTCTACGACGTCGACGAACTCGGTTTCGACCGACTCGACCGCGCCGTCCTCGACGCCCTGATCCGGGCGTTCGGCGGGGGACCGGTGGGGGTGTCGACGCTGGCCGTGGCGGTCGGCGAGGAGCCCGCGACCGTCGAAGAGGTCTGCGAGCCGTTCCTGGTCCGGGCCGGGATGATCGCCCGCACCCCACGTGGCCGAGTCGCCACCGCGGCGGCGTGGCATCACCTCGGCCTGACGCCGCCCGCCGGCGCGATGAACGCCTCGTTCGGCGCCCGCCCCCGCGACGTCGGGGGCGAGTCCCTGTTCGGCGAACTCTGACCCGACCCGCGTGCGGAACCCCGGTGTGACGCGGGGCACCACCTGCAGGGATGCTCTCTCCGGTGGACGTGGCACACTGTGTGGAGCACAGCGTGACCATCTGACGCCTCTCGCCGTTCGGCGCGGGGTGGTGGTGCACGCGGTACAACCCGAAACACAAAGGACTGACTCTCACCCATGGACGCTCTGCTCTTCCCCCTCTTGCTGGCACTGCTCGCCGGCTTCATGTTCTTGTCGATGCGGAAGCAGAAGAAGCGCGCGGCCGAGATGCAGGACATGCAGAACTCGGTGTCGACGGGTACGCGCATCCAGCTGACCTCGGGCCTGTTCGGCACCGTCATCGATGCGGCGTCGTCCGACTTCGTCGACGTGGAGATCGCCACCGGTGTGGTCACCCGCTGGAACCGTCTCGCGATCATGCGCGTCATCCCCACCGACGAGGCCGCCGCGACCTACCCGGGCCACACCGCTCCGGAAGCCGACTACAGCGACTACGCCGACGACTCGGACTCGGTCAGCCTCGACAAGCCGTCGTCCGACGACGCGCGCGACACCGACAAGTAATCCCGGAGCAGCGCCGCGCCGGCGATCGGCGTGGCGCCTCCTGCCCACCTCCCGCGCATCGCCTGTCTTGCTGAGGTCTGCGTGCCCCGCTGCCATCGCGGCGCGCGCACGCAGACCTTCGGAGTCGGTGGGTCATGCGGTCAGAGTGCCCTCGGCCGGTTGACGTTCCCAAAGGAGACCTGAACAGCTGTGACAAGTCCTCGCTCGACCGCAAAGGCGGACAAGCCCGCCGGCAAGCGGTCGCGACCGAGTCGAGAGATCCCACCGTGGCGTCCGCTCGTGGCCTTCCTCGCTCTGCTCGCCGTCGTGTACGGGTTGATCTACTTCACCGGTCCCCGGACGCTCGAGCCCAAACTGGGTATCGACCTGCAGGGCGGAACCCGGGTGACGCTGACCGCGCGCACCGAGGACGGCAAGGAGCCGACCCGCCAGCAGCTCGACCAGGCCAAGCAGATCATCGAGCAGCGTGTGAACGGCCTCGGCGTGTCCGGTTCCGAGGTCGTCGTCACCGGCAACAACCTCGTGATCACGGTTCCCGGTGAGGACGGCGCGCAGGCCAAGTCGCTGAGTCAGACCGCGCGTCTGTATGTGCGGCCGGTCGTCGGCGCCACGGCGGCGACCCCGCAGCCGCCCAAGCCGGAGAACCAGGACGAGGACCAGGGCAACGCGATGCCCACCGAGGTGGCCGCGGCGGCGATCGCCGAACAGCGAAAGATCCGTCAAGCGCCCGGCGATGCCAAGCAGGAGCAGCTGGTCCCGCTGCAGGAGCAGATGGCGAAGATGGACTGTTCGCCGACCGCCAACGACCCGCTCCGCGGCAACGATCTGCCCGATCAGTACCTGGTGGCGTGTTCCACCGACGGTAAGGAGGTCTACCTCCTCGGTCCGCAGATCATCGACGGCCGCGACATCAAGGACGCGTCCGCCGGCACCGATCCGCAGACCGGCGAATGGGTCGTCACCCTCGAGTTCAAGGGCAAGGCCGCGGACTTCTGGCCCAAGTACACCGCCCAGGAAGCGCCCAACCGCACGCAGACCGCGTTCACCCTCGACTCGGCCGTCGTCTCCGCACCGGCCATCAACGAGCCGATCCCCGGCGGCCAGACCCGCATCAGCGGCAGCAGCGCCGACCCGTTCACCGAGAAATCGTCCAACGAACTCGCGAACGTGCTCAAGTACGGCTCACTGCCGCTGTCGTTCAACGCCTCCGACGCCGAAACCGTCTCCGCGACACTGGGTCTCTCGTCGCTGAAGGCGGGCCTGCTCGCCGGTGCGATCGGCCTCGTCGCGGTGTTGATCTACGCGCTGGCCTACTACCGCATGCTCGGCATCCTGACGATGCTGTCGCTGGTCCTCGCCGGAGCGATGGTCTACGGCATCATCGTCCTGCTCGGCCGCTGGATCGGATTCACCCTCGACCTCGCGGGCATCGCCGGTCTGATCATCGGTATCGGTATGACCGCGGACTCGTTCGTCGTCTACTTCGAACGCATCAAGGACGAGATGCGCGAGGGTCGGAGTTTCCGCTCGGCCGTGCCACGCGGTTGGGCGAGTGCCCGCCGCACCATCTGGTCGGGCAACGCGGTCAGCTTCATCGCCGCCGCGGTGATCTACATCCTCGCGATCGGTGAGGTGCGCGGCTTCGCGTTCACCCTGGGACTCACCACGATCCTCGACGTCATGGTCGTGTTCCTGGTGACCCACCCGCTGGTGGTCTACGCGAGCCGGTCGTCGTTCCTGTCCAAGCCGAGCGTCAACGGCCTCGGCGCGGTCAGCGAGGTGGCTCGCGAGCGCAAGGTCGCGGCCCGCCGCCAGGCCGAGGCCGCCGGCGTCGAAGCTGCTCGTGTCGACGCGTCCACGAGCGAGAAGGGGACTGTGCGATGACCCGTCCGGACAACCCGAACAAGGACCCGCGGGAGACCGGCAACACTGCGGTCGTCGAACCGCCGTCACCGTCCTCCGGTACCGATGCGGACTTCGTCTCCGACAACAGCCGCGGCTTCTTCGCCCGCCTGTACACCGGTACCGGCGCCTTCGAGATCGTCGGCAAGCGCAAGATGTGGTACATCGTCACCGCGGTGATCATGCTGATCTGCCTGGCGTCCATCGCGATCCGCGGCTTCACCTTCGGCATCGACTTCGAGGGCGGCACCCAGATGTCGGTGCCGGTCGCCTCGTCGGAGATCACCGCCGACTCGGTCGAGAAGGTCGTCACCGAGGCCCTCGGCGAGGAGCCCGAATCGGTCCAGACCGCCGGCGCCGGCAACAGCGCCACCGTGCAGGTGCGCACCGAGACCCTCGACCTGGCCCAGGCCGAGGCGGTGACCCGCGCGCTGACCGAGGAGTTCGGTCCCGCCCTGACGGCCTCCGAGGTCAGCATCTCCGACGTCAGCTCCACCTGGGGCCGCGAGATCACCGAGAAGATGGTCATCGCGCTCGCGGTGTTCCTCGTCATCGTGTTCGTCTACATCGCGGTCCGGTTCGACCGGGAGATGTCGATCGCGGCGATGGCGTCGTTGGTCTTCGACATCGTCGCCACCGCGGGTGTCTACTCGCTGGTCGGCTGGGAGGTCACCCCGGCCACGGTGATCGGTCTGCTGACCATCCTCGGCTTCTCCCTCTACGACACGGTCGTCGTGTTCGACAAGGTGCAGGAGAACACCCGCTCGGTGCTGCAGACATCCCGCCGGACCTACGGGGAGCAGGCGAACCTGGCGGTCAACCAGACGCTGATGCGGTCGATCAACACGACCATCATCTCGGTCCTGCCGATCATCGCGCTGATGGTCGTGGCGGTCTGGCTCCTCGGCGTCGGCACGCTGAAGGATCTCGGTCTGATCCAGCTCGTCGGCGTCGTGGTCGGCACGTACTCCTCGATCTTCCTGGCCTCACCGCTGCTGGTGACGCTGAAGGAACGCCGCGACGACGTGTCCCGGCACACCGCCAAGGTGCTGAACCGTCGCGCCGGGATCGAGTCGGGTGTGGCACCGAGCGCCGGCGCCCGCCCGGTGCGCCGACGCCGGGGCGCGGCCGACACGGATGACGCCGACCGGGTACCGACCGGCAAACGCCGTCGCAACCGCTAGTCTCACCCACGTGATCGTCAGGCACCGGGAGTTCATCAGGGCCCTGAGCCTGCTCGTCGGGATCGTCACGGGCGCGAGCGTCCTGACGGCCTGCGGCGACGACGGGCCGCCGACCATCGACTACGTGGTCGATGCCCATGTGACCAGCTACAACGCGAACACCGTCGACGGCAACGCCGACGGCGTGCTCATGGCGACCAGCCGACTGCTGCCTGGCTTCAGCCTGCTCGGACCCCAGGGGCAGGTCATCCCGGACCGCGACGTCGGCACCGTGACCCCGATCCCGGGACGGGCGCCGGCGCTGCGCTACGAGTTCACGCCCGAGGCGGCCTTCACCGACGAGGTCGCGCTCGACTGCGACGACCTGGTGCTGGCGTGGGCAGCGATGAGCGGACGCTTCCCGGGCTTCACGCCGGCGACGACCGCCGGGTACCGCGACATCGAGAAGGTGGAGTGCTCGCCCGGCGAGAAGTCGGCGACGGTCACGTTCGCGCAGGGGCGTGAATACCGCAACTGGCTGTCGTTGTTCGGCGCGGGCACGTTGCTCCCGGCGCACATCGTGGCCCGCGACGCCGGGCTCGCCAACGTCGTCGACGCCATCCGCGCGATGGACCGCGGCGCGCTGGCCCGTATCGCCACGGCCTGGAACACCGGCTTCGACCTGACCTTCGGTCCGGTCGACCACGCCCGGTTCCCGTCTTCCGGGCCATACCGCATCGACCGCTACTCGCGGTCGGGCGGACTGGTCCTGATCCCCAACGAATCATGGTGGGGGAACAAGCCCGAGACCTCGCGCATCGTGATCTGGGGCCGCGGAACCGATTCCACGCGACGGCTGCCCGACGGCAAGTTCGACGTCGTCGACGTCACCGCGGGCATCGTCGAGGGCGATCTCGCCGGGACGTCCGGACCCGACGGACCGGCCTCACCCGCCCGGGCGATCGGGGTCGAACAGATCGTGCTCGCCGGCAAGGGTGTCTTCGGGGACGTGCGGATGCGGCAGGCGTTCGCCTCGTGCGTGCCGCGCGCCGACCTCGCCCGCGACTTCTCCGGTGGCGCCACCGTGTGGAATCTGCGTGTCCTCGCGCCCGCCGACAACCTCGCGGGACCGATGAACCCCGAGTTCGGACGCGCCTACCAGAGTCCCGACCTCGAGCGGGCACGGAACCTGCTGCGCGCCGCGACCGGTCAGGGCGCGGCGGACGGGACCACGACCACCGCGAGTCTGCAACCGCGTCGCGTCCGCATCGGCTACGTGGCGCCGACCCTGCGCTGGCAGCAGATGGTCGCGGCCATCGCGGCGTCGTGCCGGGAGGCCGGCTTCGTGGTCGAGGACGTCGCCACACCCGACGTGCAGCCGCGCTCACTCGGCAAGGACGTCGACGCGGTGATCATGGCCAGTGGCGACTCCTTCGCCGCAGCCGGTGCCGCCGACCCGAGCCGTGATGCCTACTCGTTGCGCGGCGGCGACCCGCTCAATCTCTCCGGAACCCGGGATCAGCAGGTCAGTCGCGGGATCGATCAGTTCGCGGTCACGGTGTCCGAACCCGACCGGCTCCGGCTGGCCCGCTCGATCGAGAACGCGAGCTGGTCGTCGATGCCGTCGATACCCCTGTTCGCGTCGCCGCGTATCCGGCAGTGGAAGGATCAGGTGGGTGGTGTCGCAGCGGGACTCAGTCGCGCCGGCACCGGATGGAACATGGATCGATGGACGATCCGCCAGTGACGGCAAGTGACAGGGGAGTTCTGATGGGCGGCGTGGTACCCGAACGGACCGCGGAGGCGGTGACACGTGCCCAGGCGGCGATCGCCCGGCACACCCGGCTCGTCGACGACTTCCCGAGCCCCGGGATCGCCTTCAAGGACCTGACCCCGGTCCTCGCCGATCCCGAGGGGTTGTCCGCGATCGTCACCGCGCTGACCCACGGCTGCACCGAGATCGACCTCGTCGCCGGTATCGACGCCCGCGGGTTCCTCCTCGGCGGCGCGGTCGCCCGTGAACTCGAGGTCGGGGTCCTCGCGGTGCGCAAGGGCGGCAAGCTGCCGCCTCCGGTTCATGCTGTCACCTACAGCCTCGAGTACGGCTCGGCGACCCTGGAGATCCCGGCCGACGGCCTCGACCTGACCGGGCAGCGTGTGCTGCTCGTCGACGACGTCCTGGCCACCGGCGGTACGGCGGTCGCTGCGGCGGATCTGCTCAACCGCACCGGGGCGAGCGTCGTCGGTGTCGCGGTGATCATGGAGCTCGTCGGGCTCGGCGGGCGCGACACGATCGCCGGCGGCCTCGGCCCGCACGTACCGGTCCACTCGGTGGCGCTCGACTGACCGTCGGGGATCTAGACTCGGAAAGACCACGACAGACGGAGGAGGACCGGTTATGCCCGATGAATCCGGCACGGCTCAGCACTCCGTGACTCCCGCGGCCGACGCCTCGGACGACGCCGTCGGCGCACCGACCTCGACATCGGCCTCGGCCTCGACCTCCCCGTCCGCCTCGCGGCGTGTCCGCGCCCGTCTGGCCCGCCGGATGACGGCGACGCGCAGCCAGGTCCGGCCGGTGCTCGAGCCGCTGGTCACCCTGCACCGCGAGATCTACCCGAAGGCCGACGTCGCCCTGCTGCAGCGGGCCTACGACGTCGCCGAGGAGCGTCACAGCGGGCAGAAGCGCAAGTCCGGTGACCCGTACATCACCCATCCGCTGGCGGTCGCGACGATCCTCGCCGACCTCGGCATGGACACCACGACCCTGATCGCCGCGCTGCTGCACGACACGGTCGAGGACACCGGTTATTCGCTGCAGGCGCTCGAACGCGACTTCGGGCAGGAAGTGGCGCACCTCGTCGACGGCGTGACCAAACTCGACAAGGTCGCGCTGGGCAGTGCGGCCGAGGCCGAGACGATCCGCAAGATGATCATCGCGATGGCGCGTGACCCGCGCGTCCTCGTGATCAAGGTCGCCGACCGGCTGCACAACATGCGGACGATGCGTTTCCTCCCGCCGGAGAAGCAGGCGCGCAAAGCCCGCGAGACGCTGGAAGTCATTGCGCCGCTTGCTCATCGACTCGGTATGGCGACGGTCAAGTGGGAACTCGAGGACCTCTCGTTCGCCATCCTGCACCCCAAGCGCTACGAGGAGATCGTGCGCCTGGTCGCCGACCGCGCCCCGTCGCGCGACACCTACCTCGCGCGGGTGCGGGCCGACATCAACAACGCGTTGTCCGCGGCGCGAATCCAGGCAACCGTCGAAGGCCGACCCAAGCACTACTGGTCGATCTACCAGAAGATGATCGTCAAGGGCCGCGACTTCGACGACATCCACGACCTCGTCGGCATGCGCATCCTCTGCGAGGAGGACCGCGACTGCTACGCCGCCGTCGGCGTCGTCCACTCGCTGTGGCAGCCGATGGCCGGACGCTTCAAGGACTACATCGCGCAGCCGCGGTTCGGCGTCTATCAGTCGTTGCACACCACCGTGATCGGGCCCGAGGGCAAGCCGCTCGAAGTCCAGATCCGCACGCACGAGATGCACCGCACCGCCGAGTTCGGCATCGCCGCGCACTGGCGCTACAAGGAGAGCGGTTACCGGAAGTCGGGCAAGAAGTCCGACACCGCCGAGATCGACGACATGGCCTGGATGCGCCAGCTGCTCGACTGGCAGCGTGAGGCCGCCGACCCCGGCGAGTTCCTGGAGTCGCTGCGGTACGACCTCGCCGTCCGCGAGATCTTCGTCTTCACGCCGAAGGGCGACGTGGTCACGCTGCCCGCCGGGTCGACGCCGGTCGACTTCGCCTACGCCGTCCACACCGAGGTCGGGCACCGCTGCATCGGTGCCCGCGTCAACGGCCGGCTGGTCGCCCTCGAACGCAAGCTCGAGAACGGCGAGGTGGTGGAGGTGTTCACCTCCAAGGCGCCGACCGCCGGGCCGTCGAAGGACTGGCAGACGTTCGTGGTGTCGCCGCGGGCCAAGGCCAAGATCCGCCAGTGGTTCGCCAAGGAACGGCGCGAGGAGGCCCTCGAGACCGGTAAGGACGCGATCGCCAAGGAGGTCCGTCGCGGCGGACTTCCGTTGCAGCGCTTGCTGTCCGCGGAGTCGATGGCGGCGATCGCGAAGGAGCTGCGGTACAACGACGTCACCGCGCTGTATGCCGCGGTGGGCGAGAACCACGTCTCCGCACGGCATGTCGTCAACCGCCTCGTCGCATCCCTCGGTGGCATCGAGGATGCGGAGGAGGCCCTCGCGGAACGGTCCACCCCGTCGACGATGCCGACCCGCTCGCGTCAGGGCGGGGATGCCGGCGTGGTCGTCGACGGCGTCGACAACGTCGTGATCAAACTCGCCAAATGCTGTACACCCGTACCAGGTGACGACATCATGGGCTTCGTCACCCGCGGCGGCGGCATCAGCGTCCACCGCACCGACTGCACCAACGCGACCTCGCTGCAGCAGCAGTCCGAACGCATCCTCGACGTGTCGTGGGCGCCGTCCCCGGAATCGGTGTTCCTGGTCGCGATCCAGGTTGAGGCACTCGATCGTCACCGCCTGCTGTCCGACGTCACCAAGGTGCTCGCCGACGAACGCGTGAACATCCTGTCGGCGTCGGTCACCACCAGCCGCGACCGGGTCGCCATCAGCAAGTTCACCTTCGAGATGGGCGACCCCAAACACCTCGGCCACGTACTGAACGTGGTCCGCAACGTGGAGGGCGTCTACGACGTCTACCGCGTCACCTCGGCCGCGTAGTCGGACCCCGGAAGGTAGTCGGACCCCGGAATCCAGAAATCCCGTTGCGTTTTGTCTCGGAATCCGGGACAAAACGCAACGGGATCTCCGTCGGCGCAGCGGGTTTGGTCAGTCGATGACCGCGGTCTCGATGGTCACCGGGGTCTTCGGCTTGCCGTCGCCGGGCTGGCTGCCGGCCGGGCCCGGGGTGATCCCGCCCTCGTAGACCTTGTCCAGCACGGCGAGTCCGGGCTCGTCGACCTTGCCCACGATGGAGTAGTCGGGACCCAGCTCGCTGTCGTTGATGACGATGAACAGCTGGCTCGACCCGGTGTTGGGGTTCTGGCCGCCCTGGCTGCTGTTGGCGATGGCCACGGTGCCGCGCGGGTAGACGACCGGCTGCGATCCGCTCATCGGATCGGGCTGTCCGACCTTCTTCAGGTCGGTCGGCGGCTCGTCGGGGCTGGTCCAGCCGGGACCGCTCATGCCGGTGCCGGTCGGGTCGCCGCACTGCAGGATCTTCAGCTTGTCGCTGGTGGTCATGCGGTGGCAGGTCGTGTCGTCGTAGAACTTGTTCTCGATCAGCGAGGTGACCGCGGCGACGTTGCAGGGGGCGCCGTCACGTTCCAGGGTGATCGGCAGAACACCCTGGGTGGTCGTGAAGGTGGCCTGCTCGGTACCGGACTTCAGGACCTTGTCGTCGGGCTTCGGGGACTTGCGTTCGTTCTTCGCCGCCGCCTTCAGCTCGTCGAGTTCGGCCTGGTACTGCGGCCGCTGATCGGCGGGCACGTTGTCGGGCACCTGGTCGGGAAGCTGGTCGAACCGGCTCGGGGAGTCCTCGAACGCACAACTGGTCCAGCGTGCGGCCTCGCGGTCGTCCATGATCTTCTTCACCACGACGGCGGTCACGCCGGCGACGACGGCGACCACGACGGCGGTCGAGACCGAGGCGATGACGATCTTCCGCTTCCGACGGGCGAGGCGTTCGGTTTCGAGGCGTTCCTCGAGCTTCCGCTTCGCTGCCTCGCGGCGCTCCTCATTGGTGGTCACGCGGGTGGATCCTCCTGAATCTCGGCATAGTCGTGCCGACAATCTGCGCGGATGTCACTTACTCGAGAGGCAAGTCTGCCAGTTGTACCTGAGAACAGCGTTCAGCGGGTGTTGGAGTGGGGTCTCGCGGCCGGGGAATCGGTGCGTGGAGAACCGGCTGTCGGTCGCCGTGGGCAGCTAGGACACAATGGAGGGACCCGCGACCCTCGAGGAGTGCCATGCTGATCACCGGATTCCCCGCCGGCATGTTCCAGACGAACTGCTACGTCGTGGCGGCCGAACCCGGGTCGGATGCGGTGATCATCGACCCCGGCCAGGACGCCGCGCCCCGCGTGCGTGAACTGCTCACCGAGAACGATCTCACCCCGGTCGCCGTCCTGCTCACCCATGGCCACCTGGACCACACCTGGAACGCCACGCAGCTGTGCGACGAGTACTCCATCCCCGCCTACATCCATGCCGCCGACCGGCCGATGCTCACCGATCCCGGCCTGGGCATCGGACGCGCGCTGGGCGCGATGATCGGCGACGAGAAGTTTCGCGAGCCGGAGAAGGTCATCGAGTTCTCCGACGGAGAACCGGTCGAGCTCGCCGGCATCCACTTCTCGGTGGACCTCGCACCCGGCCACACCCAGGGATCGGTCCTGCTGGGCATCGAGGTGACCGTGCCGGGGGAGTCCCCGTCCGACACCCCGACGAGGGTGCAGGTCCGCTTCGCCGGCGACGTCCTCTTCGCCGGCTCCATCGGCCGCACCGACCTGCCCGGCGGCAGCCATCAGCAGCTGCTCGACTCCATCGCGGCGAAGCTGCTGCCGCTGCCGGACGACACCCTGGTTCTCCCCGGCCACGGGCCGCAGACCACCATCGCGCAGGAACGTGCCACCAACCCCTTCCTGGCCGGCCTGCGGGCTCCGGGAACCGACACCACCATCGCGACTGATCGACCGAAGGGACGACACGGACTGTGAGCGGAGCATTTCAGGCACCCCGGGGCATCCCGGACTACTTCCCGCCGAACTCGGCGGATTTCCGGAAGGTGCGGGACACGCTCACCGACGCGGCGCGTCGTGCGGGATACGGGCACATCGAGCTGCCGATCTTCGAGGACACCGCGCTGTTCGCCCGCGGCGTCGGCGAATCGACCGACGTCGTCAGCAAGGAGATGTACACCTTCAACGACCGCGGTGACCGGTCGGTGACGCTGCGCCCCGAGGGCACCGCGGGTGTGGTGCGCGCGGTCATCCAGCACGGCCTCGACCGTGGACAGCTGCCGGTCAAGGTCTGTTACGCGGGTCCGTTCTTCCGCTATGAGAAGCCGCAGACCGGTCGCTACCGCCAGCTGCAGCAGGTCGGCGTCGAGGCCATCGGCGTCGACGACCCGGCACTCGACGCCGAGGTCGTGGCCGTCGCCGACGAGGGGTACAAGCGTCTCGGACTGTCCGGCTACCGCCTCGAGATCACCTCGCTCGGCGACGACGCGAGCCGCCCTCGCTACCGGGAGGCGTTGCAGGATTTCCTCTTCAAGCTCGACCTCGACGAGGCGACCCGAAAGCGTGCCGAGATCAACCCGCTGCGCGTGCTCGACGACAAGCGCCCGGAGATCAAGGAGGCGACCGCGAACGCGCCGCTGCTGATCGACTACCTGTCCGATGAGGCGAAGGCCCACTTCGACCTCGTGCTGGCCAACCTGGACCGGCTCGGCGTGGCCTACGAGATCAACCCGCGACTCGTGCGCGGCCTGGACTACTACACCAAGACCACCTTCGAGTTCGTCCACGACGGCCTCGGTGCACAGTCGGGCATCGGTGGCGGCGGCCGGTACGACGGCCTCATGCGCCAGCTCGGCGCCAAACAGGACCTCTCGGGTATCGGCTTCGGCATCGGCGTCGACCGCACGATGCTGGCCCTCGAGGCCGAGGGAGTCGCGGGCACGCAGGCGGCGCGCTGTCAGGTCTTCGGTGTCCCGCTCGGTGCGGACGCCAAGGCCGAACTGGTCGGTGTCGCAGGCGCATTGCGCGCGGCCGGGCTCAGCGTCGACCTCGCCTACGGCGACCGCGGACTCAAGGGCGCGATGAAGGCCGCCGACCGGTCCGGTGCGCGGCTGGCGCTGGTGCTCGGCGAGAACGAGCTGGCCGAACGCCAGGTCGAGGTCAAGGACCTGAGCAACGGTGAGCAGCACCGTATCTCACTCGATGACGTCGTCGTCGAGGTCACCCGGCTGCTTGGCTGACGTCCGCGCGACCCGCTGAAAAACGCCCCTGGCATCCGCCAGGAGCGCTTTTCAGACGTCGTTGTCGGGGCCGGTCATCTCCTCGGCCAGGACGTCAAGTGACACCCCGCCCAAGGCCAGCGCGCGGGTGTGGAAGTCCTTGAGCGTCCACTCCGGGTGGGCGCTGAGGGCGGCGTGCCGGGTCTGTTCCCAGACTCGTTGTCCCAGTGCATAGGACGGTGCCTGGCCGGGCCAGCCGAGGTATCGGTCGAGTTCGAAACGCAGCACCGAGTGGTCCATGGCCACCGAGGCGGTCAGGAACTCCCACGCCTTGTCGGCATCCCAGATCCCGCCGCCCAGGGACTCCGGTGCGGGCAGACGGCAGTGCACGCCGATGTCGACGACCACGCGTGCCGCGCGTAGCCGCTGTGAGTCGAGCATGCCCATGCGGTCGCCCGGGTCCTCCAGCCAGCCCAGTTCGTCCATCAGCCGCTCGGCGTAGAGCGCCCAGCCCTCACCGTGCCCGGAGGTGAAGGACGCCAGCTTGCGCCAGGTGTTCAGGTCGGGATCGACGATGGCCGAACCGAGTTGGAGGTGATGGCCCGGGACGCCCTCGTGGTAGACGGTCGTCTTCTCCTGCCAGGTGTGGAAGACGGTCTGATCGTCGGGCACCGCCCACCACATGCGGCCCGGCCGGGACAGGTCGGCGGTCGGCTGGGTGTAGTAGATGATCCCGGTCGACGACGGCGCGAGGCGGCATTCGAGCCGGGACAGGCGGGCGGGGACGTCGAAATGCCGGCCGGCGAGTCCGGTGACGGCAGCGTCGGAGGTCTCCTGCATCCAGTCGACGAACTCGTGGCGGTCGTGGATCTGGTACTGCGGCTGGCGATCCAGCCAGGCGAGTGCCTCGTCGACGCCGCGGCCGGGGAGAAGTGACTCGGCGATCTCGTGCTGTTCGGCGACGATCTGCTCGAGGCGGGTCAGCGCCCAGGCGTAGGCGTCCTCGGGGTCGGCGTCGGCACCGAGGTACGCCGGCAGGTGGAGCAGGTAGCGATCCCGGCCCACCGCGTCGTCGTCGACGGAGGCCGGCAGGACCTCGGTCTCGAGATAGTTGGCGAACGTGCCGAACGCGGTGCGGGCCGCGTCGAGGGCGGTGCCGAGCGTGCCGGCGAGCGCCGGGTCGGCGGCGATGGACGCGGTGTTGTCGGTGATGGCGTCGGTGGCCGAATCGGCTTGTCGCACCACGGCCGCCACCTGTCGGCGCGCAACCGGGGGGCCGTGCCGCAGGCGGTGCGCCAGCCCGTCGACGGCGCGGTTCAGCGCACCCGGGATCGCAGTGAGGCGGGCGAGGAACACCTCGCGGTCGGTCCGGGTGTCGGTGGGCATCAGATCGAAGATGTCCCGCATCGCCTGCAGCGGCGAGGCGATGACGTTGCACTCGCCGATGTGCTCACCGGCGTCGGCGAGGGCGAGTTCACGACGCAGTGACGCAGACATCGTCGCGACCGTCACCCGGTCGACGGCGTCGACGACGGGTGCTTTCGCAAGTGCCGCCAGGGTGTCGGCGGCGACCGCGGCCCGCTCGGCACATGCCTGCGCGGAGAAGTCGGTCAGGGCATCGTCGTGGTCGCCGTGGCCGATCTCGGTACCGAGCAGGGGATCGAGCTCACACAGTCGATCCAGGTGCGCCTCGGCGATCGCATCCACCTCGGTGCGTTCGCGCGGGCTCGTGGGGGTCGCGGCGGTGGGGGTCATCTCGAGGTCGCGTCAGAGATCGTTGGTCGCGAAGGTGTCGCACCGGTTGGGGTCACCGGACCGGTACCCGATGCCGAACCACTTCGCGCGTTGCGTGGCCGATCCGTGCGTCCAGCCCTCCGGGTTGGAACCCGGGCCCTGGATGGTGTCGTCGCCGATTGCCTTGGCGGTCTGGATGACCGAGGAGATCTGCTGCTCGGAGATCGGGGCGAGCAACGCGTCGGGGCCGTTGTCGGCGTGGTACGCCCAGACACCGGCGAGGCAGTCGGCCTGCAGCTCCACGCGTACCGAACCCGACCGCGGTCCCTGCGAGCCCATCCGCTGCCCCTTGGCCAGGGCGCCGGTCAGGTTCTGGATGTGGTGTCCGTACTCGTGGGCCACCACGTACTCCTGGGCGAGCGGCCCGTCGCTGCCACCCATGCGGCGCAGCTGGGTGAAGAAGGACGGATCGAAGTACGCGGTGCTGTCCGCGGGGCAGTAGAACGGCCCGGTCGCCGCACTGGCCGCGCCGCACCCGGTGTCGACCGAGTCGGCGAAGATGACCGTCTTCGGCGGCTGGTAGCCGGGCATGAGCTCCGACCACACGTCGTCGAGGCTGACGGTGGTCGCCTTGATCCGGCAGATGGTGTTCTCGTTCGCCATCTCCCAGGTGCAGGAGTCGAGCTGCTGCTGGATCTCGGCGGCACCCGACGAGGTGCCCTGCTGAGGGGCCTGGCTGCCGAGGAGTTCACCGGGGTTCACGCCGAACAGCAGCGCCACGATCGTGATGATGAGACCCGCACCACCGCCGAGCGCGATCCGCCCGACACCGCCACCGCCGCCGCCGGAGACGTTGCCGGTGTCGATCGATCCGCTGCCTTGGAATGTCACGCGGTCATTCTGGCACGCCGCGGTGCGCGGACCGGGCATCTCCGGGTGGCCGGGTTCAGGACACCGACGCCGATGCGGCACGATGGGTACCTGGCCTGCGTTTCCACCGGGTCACGAACAAGCCGACACAAACAACGCCTCCGTCGCCGCCCGCGAGACCGGGCCGGCTGCACGACGTTGGGAAGGACTCTCAGTGCTCCGCACGCATTCCGCAGGTTCGCTGCGCCGGGCCGACGCGTCGCAGACCGTCACCGTCGCCGGTTGGGTCGCGCGCCGACGCGACCACGGCGGTGTGGTGTTCATCGACCTGCGCGACTCCACCGGCCTGGTTCAGGTGGTCTTCCGCGAGGAGTCGGTCGCCGCGGCCGCCCACCGCCTGCGCGCCGAGTACTGCGTCGCCGTCACCGGCGTGGTCGAGGTCCGTCCCGAGGGCAGCGAGAACCCCAACCTGAGCTCCGGCGAGATCGAGATCAACGCCGTCGAACTCGAGGTGCTCAACGAGTCGGCGCCGCTGCCGTTCCAGCTCGACGAGTCGCCGGGCGAAGAGGCGCGGCTGCGTCACCGCTACCTCGACCTCCGCCGCGAGGGTCCGAGCGCCGCCCTGCGCCTGCGGTCGAAGGCCAACGCCGCCGCCCGCGGTGTCCTCGCCGCCCACGACTTCGTGGAGATCGAGACCCCGACGCTGACCCGCTCGACGCCCGAGGGCGCCCGTGACTTCCTGGTGCCCGCGCGCCTGCAGCCCGGCACCTTCTACGCCCTGCCGCAGAGCCCGCAGCTGTTCAAGCAGCTGCTGATGGTCGCAGGCATGGAGCGCTACTACCAGATCGCGCGTTGCTACCGCGACGAGGATTTCCGCGCCGACCGCCAGCCCGAGTTCACCCAGCTCGACATCGAGATGAGCTTCGTCGACCAGGACGACGTCATCGCGGTCGCCGAGGAGATCCTGGTGGCGCTGTGGAAGCTGATCGGCGTCGACATCTCGACCCCGATCCCGCGCATGACCTATGCCGACGCGATGCGTCGCTACGGCTCGGACAAGCCGGATCTGCGATTCGCCATCGAACTCGTCGAGTGCGCCGAGTATTTCGCGAACACCCCGTTCCGCGTCTTCCAGGCCCCGTACGTCGGTGCCGTCGTCATGCCGGGCGGGGCGTCGCAGCCGCGTCGTCAGCTCGACGCCTGGCAGGAATGGGCCAAGCAGCGCGGCGCCCGGGGTCTCGCGTACGTGCTCATCGCCGAGGACGGCACGCTGTCCGGCCCGGTCGCCAAGAACCTGTCGGAGGAGGAGCGCGCCGGTCTGGCCGCCCATGTCGGCGCGAAGCCGGGCGACTGCGTCTTCTTCGGAGCCGGCGAGGTCAAGCCGACCCGCGCCCTGCTCGGTGCGGCGCGCGGCGAGATCGCCTCGAAGCTCGGTCTCATCAAGCAGGATGACTGGGCGTTCGTGTGGGTCGTCGACGCACCGATGTTCGAACCGACCGCCGACGCCACCGCGTCCGGTGACGTCGCACTCGGACATTCGGCCTGGACCGCGGTGCACCACGCGTTCACCTCGCCCAAGCCGGAGTCGATGGAGAAGCTCGACACCGATCCGGGCGAGGCACTGGCCTACGCCTACGACATCGTCTGCAACGGCAACGAGATCGGCGGCGGCTCGATCCGTATCCATCAGCGTGACGTCCAGGAACGCGTCTTCGAGATCATGGGCATCGGGCACGATGAGGCACAGGAGAAGTTCGGCTTCCTCCTCGACGCCTTCGCCTACGGCGCCCCGCCGCACGGCGGCATCGCCTTCGGCTGGGATCGCATCACCGCGCTGCTCGCCGGTGAGTCCTCCATCCGCGAGGTCATCGCCTTCCCGAAGTCCGGCGGCGGCGTCGACCCGCTGACCGATGCACCCGCGGCGATCACCCCGCAGCAGCGCAAGGAGTCGGGCATCGACGCCAAGCCGGCACCGCGCGGCGGAGCCGAGCGGGCCGATGGCGCCCCCGAGAAGGCGGCCGAGCAGAAGGCAGCAGCCGACAAGTAGATTCCCAGAGCAACGAAAAGCGGTGGCCGAGCGTGAGTTCGGCCACCGCTGTCGTCTGTGCGCGATCGCCGACGGGCGGCCGCTGGGCATCTGTGGTGTGATCACTCCCATGTCTGCGAGCGCGTGCACTCCGGAGGTATGCCGGTGACGATCAAGGTGGCCCTCGAGCACCGGACGAGCTACTCCTTCGATCGCCCGACGAAGATCTACCCGCACGTGGTCCGGCTGCGCCCGGCACCACATTCGCGGACGCCGATCGAGGCGTACTCGCTGAAGGTCGAGCCGGGGAGCACTTCCTCAACTGGCAGCAGGACGCGTTCAGCAACTACCTCGCGCGGCTGGTGTTCCCGGAACCCTCGACCACGCTGAGCATCACCGTCAGCCTCGTGGCCGACCTGACCGCGATCAACCCCTTCGACTTCTTCATCGAGGACCGGGCCGAGCACTACGGGTTCGAGTACCCGGAGGAGCTGCGCCGCGACCTGGAGATCTTCCTGCGCCCGGTCGGTGTCGGCGAGGGCGAATTCGCCGGTGCGCCGGTGCATCCGGAGGTCGCCGCGTTCGCCGCGAAGCACAAGCCGGTCGGCAGGACACGCGTCATCGACTTCCTGGTGGCGCTGAACAGCGCGGTACGCGAGGCGGTCGGCTACACCGTGCGTCTCGAGGCGGGTGTGCAGACACCCGAGTTCACGCTGTCGAGTGCGATCGGTTCCTGTCGTGACTCCGCCTGGCTGCTCGTGGCCCTGCTGCGCGAACTCGGTCTCGCGGCGCGGTTCGTGTCCGGCTATCTCGTGCAGCTGACCTCCGACATCAAGTCGCTCGACGGCCCGTCGGGTCCCGACGCCGACTTCACCGACCTCCACGCGTGGACCGAGGTGTACCTGCCCGGTGCCGGCTGGGTCGGATTGGACCCGACCTCCGGCCTGTTCGCGGGGGAGGGACACATCCCGCTCGCGGCGACACCGCATCCGGTGGGCGCCGCACCGATCACCGGCGCGACCGGCCCCTGCCACGCCACGCTCGATTTCTCCAACACCGTCACGCGCTTCCACGAGGATCCGCGCGTCACCCTGCCGTACACGCCCGAGCAGTGGGATCGCGTCGTCGACCTGGGTGCGCTCGTCGACGAACGCATGGAGCGCAACGATGTGCGTCTCACGATGGGTGGCGAGCCGACCTTCGTCTCCATCGACAACCAGACCGCGCCCGAGTGGAACACCGCCGCCGACGGCCCGCACAAACGGCTTCTGGCGTCCCGGCTCGCCGAACGTCTCAAGGCGGCCTACGCGCCGCAGGGCCTCATCCAGCGGAGCCAGGGCAAGTGGTATCCCGGAGAACCGTTGCCGCGCTGGCAGATCGAGATCATGTGGCGTGCCGACGGCGAGCCGATCTGGCGTGATCCGGACCTGCTCGCCGACCCGTGGTCGACGCCGGAACAATGCGCGTCGGCGATCGAGACCGAGACCTACGGTGCCCACCCGGACACGACCGTCGACGCCGAGCCCGCACAGAAGCTGCTGACCGCCTTCGCGACCGACCTCGGCCTGCCCACCGACCAGGTGATGCCGGCCTACGAGGACCCGCTGGTGCGCATGCGCGAGCTGGCCGCCATGCCGCCCGGAGACCCGGGCGACGACCCGACCCTGCCCACGGCCCGGAAGTTCGCCCAGTCGGAGTTCGACGTCGACCTGGAGACCCTGGAGGACGGCGACGAGGAGGAGCTGGCGCCCGAGAAGGACTCGGTGGCGCGACGCCGTTCACTGTTGGCCCGGCTCGACGCCGCGGTCGACGACCCCAGCGCCTACGTCCTGCCGCTGAACCGGTCGGAGGACCGGACCGCCTGGCAGAGCGCGGTGTGGTCCCTGCGACGCGGCCGCATCGTCCTCACCCCGGGCACCTCGCCGGCGGGTCTCCGTCTGCCGCTGAACTCGTTGTCGTGGGGGCCGGCGCCGACCATGTTCGAGGCCGACCCGACGGCGCGACGCGAAGCACTTCCGGCCGACCCGGCTGAAGCACTCGGCCACTCCGTACGCGCGGTGGACCCGTCCGAGTTCCTGCCGCGCACGGCGGTGGTCGCCGAGGTCCGCGACGGCGTGACCTATGTGTTCATGCCGCCCACCTCGACCGGCGAGGAGTTCCTCGCCCTCATCGAACTCGTCGAGGGCGCCGCCGCGGCGACGTCGACCCCGGTTGTCATCGAAGGCTATGGGCCGCCGTCGGATCCGCGTCTCACGTCACTGTCGGTGACCCCCGACCCCGGCGTCATCGAGGTCAACATCCAGCCGACGGCGAGCTTCGCCGAACAGTCCGAACTGCTCGAGTCCCTCTACGACCACGCCCGCCAGGTCCGGCTCGGCACCGAGAGCTTCGACCTCGACGGCAGTCACGGCGGCACCGGCGGCGGTAACCACATCACGCTCGGCGGGACGACGCCGGCCGACTCGCCGATGCTGCGCCGCCCCGACCTGCTGGCGTCGATGCTGACCTACTGGCAGCGACACCCGTCGCTGTCGTATCTGTTCTCCGGCCGCTTCATCGGCACCACCTCGCAGGCGCCGCGCGTCGACGAGGGCCGGGAATCGGCGCTCTACGAACTCGAGATCGCCCTCGCCGAGATCGACCGGCTCGCCGCCACGGTCGCGGACCCGCGTGGGACCGGCCCCAAGGGCGCCCACAGCGCCGACGAGCCCGATACGAACGCACCCAATCCGTGGGTCACCGACCGTGCGCTGCGGCATCTGCTCACCGACATCACCGGCAACACCCACCGCGCCGAGTTCTGCATCGACAAGCTGTACAGTCCTGACTCGGTCCGCGGCCGTCTCGGCCTGCTGGAACTGCGCGCCTTCGAGATGCCGCCGCATCACCGGATGGCGATGGTCCAGTCGCTGCTCGTACGCAGTCTGGTGTCGTGGTTCTGGGAGAAGCCCTACCGCGCCCGGCTCATCCGCCACGGCGGCGACCTGCACGGCAAACATCTGTTGCCGCACTACGTCATCGAGGACATCGCGCTCGTCGCCGAGGAGCTCCGTGAGGCGGGCTACCCGTTCGAGACCGCCTGGCTCGACCCGTTCACCGAGTTCCGTTTCCCGCGTCTGGGAACCGTGCAGATCCGTGATCAGGAAGTGGAACTCCGCGGTGCCATCGAACCCTGGAACACGCTGGGGGAGGAGTCGACCGGAACCGGCACCGCCCGGTACGTCGATTCCTCCGTCGAGCGGGTCCAGGTGCGTGTCCTCGGCGGCGAGGACGACCGGTACCTGTTGACCTGCAACGGTTTCCCCATCCCGCTTCGGTCCACCGGCCGCACCGGCGAACGGGTCGCCGGCATCCGGTTCCGGGCCTGGCAGCCCCCGAGCGCTCTGCACCCGTCGATCAGCATCGACACCCCGCTGACCTTCGACCTCGTCGACACCGTCAACGGCCGGTCGGTGGGCGGTGCGACCTACCACGTCGTCCACCCGGGTGGTCGCGCCTACGACCGCCCGCCGGTGAACGCCGTCGAGGCCGAATCGCGTCGCAACGGGCGCTTCGAGGCGTCGGGTCACACCACCGGCACCGTCGACGTCGGATTGCTCCGGGAACGACAGGCCCGGCAGGCCATCGACTTCGGGGTCCCCGGGATCCTCGATCTACGGCGGGCACGTACAGTTCTCCGGTGACCTCTCCACCGGGCAACGCTTCCGCGGTGTTCGATGCATCCACGGTTTTCGACCGTTACCGTGACGAGGGTTACACGCTCTTCGACGTCGCCGGAACCGGCGATCCCGACCTCGTTTCCGGGGCCCACTACGACGAGCTCCTCGACTCCGCCGGCATGGTCCGTCCCGCGTGGGAAGACCTTGTGCGGCTGTATCAGCGGCGCGGTGACAGCCGCCTGCGCGAGTCCGCGGACCGGCTCGCCGCGGCCGTCCGGGACGACGGCGTGGTCTACAACGAGTTCGACGGTCAGACCACCCACACCCGCGACTGGGACATCGATGCGGTGCCGCTCCTCGTCGACGGCGTCGAGTGGGCCGAGCTGGAGAAGGCGATCACGCAGCGCTCGATGCTGCTCGATCTGCTGCTGCGCGATCTCTACCGCGATCAGAAGACCATCACCTCCGGTCTCGTGGCGCCGGAGATGGTCTTCGGGCACCCCGGTTACATCCGCAAGGCGGCGCGCCTCGAGGTCGCCGGACCCCATGCCCTGTTCCTGCACGCGGTCGACATCTCGCGGTCCGCCGACGGTCGGTTCGTGGTCTACCGCGACCGCACCCAGGCCCCGTCGGGCATCGGTTTCTCGATCGTCGGCCGGCGCCTGCTGACCAAGGCCCTCCCGCAGCTCTTCCAGGCGTGCGCGCCGCGCCCGGTGACCGGTTTCGCCGGGACGATGCGCCTCGCGCTCGCCGAGTACGCCCCACCCGGTGTCGACGATCCGACGGTCGCCGTGCTCAGCCCCGGCAGCATGTCCGAGACCGCCTTCGACCAGGCGTATCTCGCGTCGGCGCTCGGCTACCCGCTGGTCGAGGGTGCGGACCTCACCGTGCGCGACGGCGCGGTCTACATGCGCTCTCTCGGCAGGTACAAGCGGGTCGACGTCCTGCTGCGCCGGGTCGACGCCGCCTATGCCGACCCGCTCGATCTGCGGACCGACTCCCGGCTCGGCGTCGCCGGTCTCGTCGAGGCGATCTCGCGCGGCAACGTCACGGTGCTGAACACGCTCGGTTCCGGTGTTCTCGAGAACCCCGCCCTGCACACGGTGCTCGAACGACTCGCACCCGTCCTGCTCGACGAGGAGCTCGCGCTCGGCTCGGTCAGCACCTACTGGGCCGGAGATGACCTGGAGCGCAGCAAGATCCAGAGCCGCGTCGGATCGCTTGTGCTCACCAACACCCGGACCGGCGAGGAGTTCGTCGGCCCGCTGCTCGACGCGCGGACCCGGGCCGAGGTCGTCGCGCGGATCGACGCGCAGACCTGGCAATGGGTCGGACACGAACTCGACGCCTACTCGGTGGCGCCGACCGTCACCACCGGGACACGACCCGGACGCCACACCACCGCGCTGCGCGCCGCACCCGTGTCGATTCGCGCGTTCAGCGTCGCCCAGGGTCCCACCTACGCCGTGATGCCCGGCGGCCTCGGCGCCGTCCTGGCCGACGGCGTCGAAGGGGCCGCCCACCACGTCGTGTCGGCCAAGGACGTCTGGGTCACCAGTACCGAGGTCGGCGGACATGTGTCGCGTCGTTCGGAGACCCGCGTCGAACCGGCCGGTGAGGTCATCCCGGAGGCGGGGCGTCCCGTCTCGCTCGAGTACTCCGAGGTCGCGGCCGCCGCGAGTCCGCGTGTGCTCGCCGACCTGTTCTGGCTCGGCCGCTACGCCGAACGCACCGAGCAGGTCACCCGCCTCGCGAAGGTCTCCCGCCAGCGCTATCAGGACTTCCAGTACCGGCCGTGGATGTCGGGTACCCCGGCGGTGCCCCTGCTGCTCCATGTGGTCACGACGATCACGGGGACCGACGGCTACCTCGACACCGCGGATCTGGTGCTGTCGGGCACCGACCGGCAGCCCTCGCCGGAACAGGTCAACGAGGCCATCGAGAAGATCGCCGACCTGACCGTGGCCCGGTCGATCCCGGGTTCGGTCGCCTACTCGGTCGACCGCCTCGTCGGCGCCGCGCGCGCCGTTCGCGACCAGATGTCGACCAGCACGTGGATGGTCCTGGCGCCCGTCGAGCGGGTCGTCGCGAGTACCGCGCGTCTGGTCTCCCGGTCGCGGGCGGATTCCGCCGACGCGGGCACCGAGGGTCTGGGCGACGCCGCCCTCGACCTCGGTCCGGACCTCGCGCGGGCGCACGAGGAGATCCTGCACGGTGTTCTCGCCCTGACCGGACTCCAGGAGGAGTCGATGGTCCACGACCCGGGCTGGATGTTCATGGACCTCGGTCGACGCATCGAGCGCGCGATCACCCTCGCCGACCTCACCCGGGCGATGTTCACGCAGGCCCACGACACCGACACCGAACAGGCGCTGCTTGAGTCGTACCTCGCCGCCAACGAGTCCTCGGTGATCTACCGGCGCCGCAACCGCGGTCTGTACCGCTTCTCGAGTGTCGCCGAGCTGCTGCTGTTCGACCCGACCAACCCGCGTTCGATGATCTTCCAGCTCGAGAAGATGAACCACGACCTGACCTCGGTCCCCGAACCGCTGCGCTCGGCCGGGGCCGAGCGAGGGGTGCAGGACATGATCGCCGAACTGCGCCGGAGCGGTCCGGCCGACCTCGCCGGCGTCGACTCGCAGGGTCGGCGGACCGACCTCGCCGACCTGATGACCACACTGCGAACCGGTTCCCGTGAACTGTCCGACCTGCTCAGCAGGACCCGCTTCGCCGTGCCGCGCCAGGCGCAGCCGATCTGGGGCGGGGGTGAGATGTGAGCACCCGCGTCTACCGGGTCATGCACCGGACCCGGTACACCTACAACGACGACGTGTCCTCGTCGTACGGCCGTTGCTACCTGACCCCGCGCGACCTGCCGGGACAGCGGGTGCTCTCGGCCACCGTCGACATCGAACCAGAGCCCGACGACCGGTCGACGGGCATCGACGTCTACGGCAACAACGACAGCTACTTCCACGTCCGCACTTCCCATCGGGAACTGACGGTGACCGCGCGCTCGGTCGTCGAGGTCGACGGCGTCGACCAGGGCATGATCATCGGTCCCGCGGCGCGCGCACCCTGGGAGTCGGCGCGCCCGGCGGTGGCCGGTAGTCGCGAGGCCGCGGTCGCCGCCGAGTTCGTCATCGATCTCGATCCGCCGGAGATCACCGCGTCGGTACGCGACTATGCGTCCCGGGTGTTCACCCCGGGACGACCGCTGATCGAGGCCGTCACCGACCTCACCACCCGGATCTTCGACGACTTCACCTACCGCTCCGGATCGACGGCGATCTCGACGAGGGTCGACACGGTGATGCAGCGGCGCGAGGGTGTCTGCCAGGACTTCGCCCGGGTCGCGATCGCGTGTCTGCGCTCGGTCGGGCTCGCCGCCCGCTACGAGTCCGGGTATCTGGCGACCGATCCGCCACCGGGCAAGGAGAAGATCTTCGGCGCCGACGCGAGCCATGCGTGGGCGGCGGTGTGGATGCCCGACGGCCGCTGGCTGCCGTTCGACCCGACCAACGACAAACTGGTCGACGAACGCCACGTCACCCTCGCCTGGGGCCGCGACTACGACGACGTCCCGCCGCTGCGCGGGGTCATCTACACCGACTCGACCAAGAGCCACATCGACGTCTCGGTCGACGTCAGTCCGGTCGAGGACGAATCACCCGACCCGGCCGGCGCGACCCCTCCGGTTGTGTCCACCGAGGGCGCAACCCGGCACGAATTGTGAGCCGGTCCGCTAAACCCCTGGGAGGCACCGTAATCGGCGCGTCTGAATCGTCATTCACCAATCCCGAGGTCGTACAGAAGGATGAACACCGGTGTTGCAACACAGTTGCAACGGGTACCTTGGGATACGACATGACGGTCATTACTGAAAGCCGCATCACCAGCGTGGTGCGGGCGGCAGAGGCGCTGCTGTCACACCGCGCCGGTTCCTCCGTAGTCCTCGACGACCCGGAGGACCTCGGTGGTAGCGGCCGTACGACGGTGGTTCGGGTGAGGGTGGCGCAGAACCCCCTCAGCCTGGACCGTTCGCTGGTGATCAAGGCGCTGCCCGAGCACGAGGACCCGCAGGCGTTCCACCGGGAGATCGCCTCGTACAAGTACGCCACCGCGCTCCCGAACGAGTCGCGGCCGGGTCCGCAGCTGATCGCCTCCGACCCCGACCTGCGCCTGATGGTGCTCTCCGACCTCGGGCACGGCCGCTCGATGCTGGAGTACCTCGACGGCGTCGACCCGGTGGAGACCTCCCGCGCGGTGAGTGCCTGGGGCCAGGCCCTGGGCCGCATGCACGCCGCCACCGTCGGCGGCGAGATCGACTTCGACGCCCTGGTCCGCCGCGGCAGGTCGGGCACCGAGGGACGCGACATCCTCCGGGACGAGGCCCGACGCTCCGTCGAGGCACTGGCCGGACACGCCGCCGCGCTCGGCGTGCAGGTGCCGGACCGCGTCCTCGAGGCACTCGAGACCGCGGCCGCCCTGTTCGACGATGGTGAGCACCGCGCATTCAGTCCGTCGGACGTGGGCCCCGAGAACATCATGCTCAACGACGACGGCGTGCAGTTCATGGACTACGAGTGGGGCGGTTTCCGCGACGCCACCCTCGACATCGCGTACGCCGTGGTGACCATGACCGCCCAGCTGCCCGCGCGCGCCGCGGCGCGCGCCACCGACCTCGAGGTGTCGATGGTCGACGCCTGGCGGTCGGAGGTGAACCCGATCTGGCCGGCCCTCGCGCACGAACGCGAGATGCAGCGCAAGGTGCTCGTCGCCCGGCTGCTGTGGGTGTGGCTGTCGACCGCGTGGATGCTGCCCGCCGACACCGATTTCATCGCCACGGAGAACGCGGTCGGTGCGGACTCCGACGCGAGCCTCGAGATGACCCCGTTCGACCCCGAACTGCAGGGCTCCGCCGCGGGCACCCCGACCGAGAGCACCGGCGGATTCACCCACGACTGGGCACTGCACACGAACGATCCGCGTGTACTCGTGTCCCGCTGGACCGACCTCGCGGCCGCCGCCGGTCGCGCCGGTGAGGACGCGATCGCCGACTTCGCGACTGCAACGGGTCTCGCGTTGCAGCGCATCTGGATGGCCTGATCGGCTCGTGGACGGATTGTTCGACCCGCCCGTGGATCCCCGGGCCGGAGCCGGTGGGCCGACGCCCGGCGCCGACGGCCTGACCGCGGCACCGAAACCGACGGCACCGCTCGCGGTCCGCATGCGTCCGCAGACCCTCGACGAGATCGTCGGCCAACAGCACCTGCTCGGGGACGGCTCGCCGCTGCGTCGCCTGATCAGCGGCGTGGGCGCGGCGTCGGTGCTGCTCTACGGCCCGCCCGGCACCGGCAAGACGACGATGGCGTCGCTGATCGCCCGCGCCACCGGCGGCCGGTTCGAGGCGTTGTCCGCCCTGTCGGCGGGAGTCAAAGAGGTGCGCGCCGTCATCGACGTCGCCCGTCGCCGGCTCATCGACGGTCAGCAGACCGTCCTGTTCATCGACGAGGTCCACCGCTTCTCCAAGACCCAGCAGGACGCTCTGCTCGACGCCGTCGAGAACCGGATCGTGCTGCTCGTGGCGGCGACCACCGAGAACCCGTCGTTCTCCGTCGTCGCACCCCTGCTGTCACGGTCCCTCGTGTTGCAGTTGCGGTCGCTGACCGACGACGACATCCGCGAGGTCCTCACCCGGGCCGTCGCGGACCCGCGGGGCCTCGACGGGCAGGTCGAGGTGACCGAGGCCGCCTACGACCACCTGGTCGCGGTCGCCGGCGGCGATGCCCGGCGGGCCCTCACCGCGCTCGAGGCCAGCGCCGACTCGGCCACCCACGTCGACCTCGCCGACGTCGAGACCGCGATCGACCGCGCGGCGGTGCGCTACGACCGCGACGGCGACCAGCACTACGACGTGACCAGCGCGTTCATCAAATCGATCCGCGGCTCCGACGTCGACGCCGCCGTGCACTACCTGGCGCGCATGATCGCGGCGGGGGAGGACCCGCGCTTCATCGCCCGGCGCCTGATGATCCACGCGAGCGAGGACATCGGCATGGCCGATCCCACCGCGCTGCAGACCGCGGTCGCCGCCGCCCAGGTGGTCAACCTCGTCGGCATGCCGGAGGCCAAACTGGCCCTGACCCAGGCGACCATCCACCTGGCGACCGCACCGAAGTCGGCCGGCGTGGTCTCGGCGATCGGCGCCGCACTCGCCGACGTCGAGGCGGGCAAGGCCCGGGCGGTGCCCGCCCACCTGCGCGACAGCCATTACGCCGGTGCCAAGAAACTCGGCAACGGCGTCGCCTACCGGTACCCGCACGACCATCCCGACGGCGTGGTGCCCCAGCAGTACCCGCCCGACGAACTCGTCGGCGTCGACTACTACGAGCCCACCGATCACGGGCTCGAACGTGAGATCGGGCCGCGCGTGGCACGCCTGAGATCCATCGTCCGGGGTGCCGTCACACGTCGCCGATCCCGCTGATCACGCCGGATGTGCCGGGGTATGACGCCCGGGACCGGTTCCGCGACGCGCCGCCGGTACTCTGGGATGTCGCGACAACCAACGGCGAGGACGAGACCAACAGTGCAGACGCATGACATCCGGAAGCGTTTTCTGGACCACTTCATCAAGGCCGGCCACACCGAGGTGCCCAGTGCCTCGCTGCTGCTCGACGACCCCAACCTGCTGTTCGTCAACGCCGGCATGGTTCCGTTCAAGCCGTACTTCCTGGGCGAGCAGACCCCGCCGTACGACCGCGCGACCAGCGTCCAGAAGTGTGTCCGCACCCTCGACATCGACGAGGTCGGCATCACCACCCGCCACAACACCTTCTTCCAGATGGCGGGCAACTTCTCCTTCGGCGACTACTTCAAGCGCGAGGCCATCAACTTTGCCTGGACCCTGCTGACCAACAGCGTCTCCGACGGCGGCTACGGCATCGACCCGCAGAAGCTGTGGCCCACCGTCTATCTCGACGACGACGAGGCCGAGGCCATCTGGCGCGACGAGATCGGCGTGCCCGCCGAGCGCATCCAGCGTCGCGGCCTGAAGGACAACTACTGGTCGATGGGCGTCCCCGGCCCCTGCGGTCCGTGCTCGGAGATCTTCTACGACCGCGGCCCCGACTACGGCGTCGAGGGCGGCCCGGAGGCCGACGAGGACCGCTACATCGAGATCTGGAATCTCGTGTTCATGCAGAACGTCCGCGGTCCGGGCGGCGGCAAGGACAACTACGAGATCCTCGGGCCCCTGCCCAAGAAGAACATCGACACCGGCATGGGTGTCGAGCGCGTCGCCTGCATCCTGCAGGGCGTCGACAACGTCTACGAGACCGACCTGCTCAAGCCGATCATCGACCTGGCCGCCGAGCTCACCGGCCGCGCCTACGGCGCCGGTTCGCATGCCGACGACGTGCGCTTCCGCGTGATCGCCGACCACGCCCGCACCTCGGCGATGCTGATCGGCGACGGCGTGCTGCCCGGCAACGACGGCCGCGGCTACGTGCTGCGTCGCCTCCTGCGCCGCGTCGTGCGGTCGATGCGGCTGTTGGGAGCGGGGGACAACCAGGCGACCATGGGCACGATCATCGGCAAGGTCATCGACCTGATGGCCCCGTCGTACCCGGAGCTCGAGACCAGGCGTGCCGACATCGTGAAGGTCGCGGTGGGCGAGGAGACCTCCTTCGCCAAGACCCTCGCCGCGGGCTCCAAGCTCTTCATCGACGCCGCGACCGCCACCAAGAAGTCCGCGAGTACCACCATCACCGGTGCCGACGCGTTCACCCTGCACGACACCTACGGCTTCCCGATCGACCTCACGCTCGAGATGGCAGCCGAGGCCGGGCTGGAGGTCGACCAGGAGGGCTTCACCGCCCTGATGGCCGAGCAGAAGCAGCGCGCCAAGGCCGACGCGACCGCCCGCAAGACCGGGCACGCCGACCTGAGCGTGTACCGCGACTTCCTCGACCGCGGACCCACCGAGTTCACCGGCTTAGACGAACTCGTCTCCGAGGCACGCGTTCTCGGTCTCGTCGCCGACGGCGCCCGGGTGCCCGTGGCGACGGCCGGCCAGGAACTCACCGTGGTGCTCAACCGCACCCCGCTCTACGCCGAGTCGGGCGGCCAGATGGCCGACGTCGGCACCATCACCACCGGTTCCGGTGTGCGCCTGTCCGTCACCGATGTGCAGAAGGTCGGGAAGTCGGTGTGGCTGCACAAGGTCCGCGTGGACGAGGGCGAGATCGAGGAGGGCGACGAGGTGCTCGCCGCCGTCGACACCGCCTGGCGTCACGGCGCCACGCAGGGCCATTCGGGCACCCACATGGTGCACGCCGCGCTTCGCGAGGTCCTCGGACCCGGTGCGACACAGGCGGGTTCGCTCAACCGCCCGGGCTACCTGCGCTTCGACTTCAACGCCAGCGGCCCGGTGACCGAGTCGCAGCGTCGCGAGATCGAGGAGATCTCCAACGCCGCGGTCGAAGCCAACTATCAGGTCAACACCTTCGAGACCGGACTCGACGAGGCCAAGGCGATGGGTGCGATGGCACTCTTCGGTGAGAACTACGGCGACGTCGTACGTGTCGTCGAGATCGGTGGCCCGTTCTCGATGGAACTGTGCGGTGGCACGCATGTCGTGTCGTCGTCGCAGATCGGTCCGATCACCCTCATCGGCGAGTCCTCCGTCGGTTCCGGTGTGCGTCGCGTCGAGGCCTACGTAGGTATGGATTCGTTCCGCTTCCTGTCCAAGGAGCGTGCTCTGCTCGCCGGTCTGGCGTCGTCGCTGAAGGTGCCGTCCGAGGAAGTGCCCGGCCGCGTCGAGCAGCTCGTCACCAAGCTGCGCGATGCCGAGAAGGAACTCGCCCGGGTGCGTGCCGAGCAGGCGCAGGCGGCCGTGTCCGGTCTCCTCGACACCGCGACCACCGTGGGTTCCACGCTCGTGGTCGAGGGGCGTGTCCCAGGACTCGACGCCAACGGACTGCGTTCGGTCGTCACCGATCTGCGGGGCCGGGTCGCCGACCGCCAGGCCGTGATAGCCCTGTTCTCGCCGAGCGGCGACGGACCGGATGCCAAGGTGCCGTTCGTGATCGCCACGACCGCCGCGGCCCGCGACGCCGGGATCAAGGCCGGTGATCTGGTCAAGGAGGTGGCGCCGCTCGTCGGTGGCCGCGGTGGTGGCAAGCCCGACCTCGCCCAGGGCTCGGGAACCGAACCCGGCGGGATCGACGCCGCCCTGTCGCGTATCCGCGAGTTCGTCGGCTGATGCCCATCGACCAGGATCCGCGCCTGCAACGAGGCCGCCGCCTCGGTATCGACGTCGGGAGCGTCCGGATCGGTGTCGCGGTCTGCGACCCCGACGGGATTCTCGCCACACCGGTGGAGACTGTCCGTCGAACACCCTCTGCCACAACCGATCTCGATCGGATCGTGGAACTGGTCGCCGAATACGGGGCGATCGGCGTCGTCATCGGGCTGCCGAAGACGCTGAAGAACACCACCGGGGTCGCGGCGGAGACCGCACGCGCCTTCGGTGATCGACTCGCCGAGCGGATCGCGCCGGCCGAGGTGCATTGGCAGGACGAACGATTCACCACCGTGACCGCGCAGCAGGCGCTGCACGCGAGCGGCCGGACGGTGAAGTCATCACGAGGAGTCATCGACCAAGCCGCGGCGGTCGCTATCCTTCAGGGATGGCTGGATGCGCGACGGTGAGTCCGATGATCCCTCGACAGAGTCGGGAGGGGAGCCGGCGGTGACCGAAGAACGGCGTCGCACGCGACACCGGGACAGCCAGGGACGCCGTGCCGACGCGCACCAAAGCGGTGCCGAGGGTATGGATCCGGAGCGTCTGCGGTACTTCACGCAGCCCGGCGAGGGTGCGTCACACACCCGGCATCGTCGCCGGCGTGCAGCCCCGCCCGCGCAGCCCGGCGAGCCCACGCCCCCGGCCCAGAGTGGCCGGCCGGGTGGGATTCCGGGACGTGCGCAGCCCGTCCGGATTCCGCCGGGCGGTCAACCCCCGCAGCCGCCGCGTGCACAGCAGGCACCTCCGCCGCCGGCCCCCCCGCGCCGGCCCGAACCGGAATACGTCGAACCCCGGTACGACGACCATGAGTTCAGCGACGTCGACGCCCAGCCCGCGTACGACGAGCCCACCTACGACGAGCCTGCGTACGGCGAGCCCGCACACCCCGAGCCCGTGGCGACGACGCCGCGTGGACCGCGTGCGCGCGACGAGGACGACTGGTGGCCGGGTGCCGACGACGCGGAGCCGGCCGCGGCGCCACGACGCCCGCGCCGACGCAACCGGGAGAACCAGAAGAAGCGTCGCGTGGTGCTGGCACTCGCCATCGTGTTCATGCTCGCCCTCGTCGGCGGCGTCGGCTACTACGGTCTGCGTTCCATGGGAGTCCTGGAGTCGCGCAAGGACTACACCAACACCGCCGGTGCCAGCGACGTGATCGTCGACATCCCGGAGAACTCGACCCTGTCCGACTTCGGCCGGATCCTGGTCGACGCCGATGTCGTGGGCAGCGTGCGCGCCTTCATCGACGCCGCGGACGGTCAGCCCATGTCCGGCGGCCTCTACAAGATGCGGACCCAGATCCCGGCATCGACCGCAGTGGAGATGCTCACCGACGACAGCGCCCAGCACCGCGTCGGACGGGTGGTGATCCCGCCGGGTCTGCAGCTCGACTCCAAGACCGGCATCGACGGCAAGATCACGCCGGGCATCTTCCAGCTGATCCAGGACGCGACGGCGACCGAGGTCAACGGTCAGCCCGAGGGTGTCACCGTGGCCCAGCTCGAAGAGGCGGCCGCCACCTCGACCCCCGAGGCCCTCGGGGTGCCGGACTGGGCGAAGGAGAACGTGGCGTCGATGACCGGCGACCACCGCCGCGTCGAGGGCCTGATCGCGCCCACCACCTGGGAACGCGTCGAACCCGATCACACCGCGGTGCAGATCCTCAACGAGATGATCTCCAAGAGCGCGGTGATGTTCGATCAGTGGGGTCTGGTGGACAACAACAAGTCCGGACTGTCGCCCTACGAGACGCTGATCGCCGCGTCGATCGTCGAACGCGAGGTCCGGCACGTCGAAGATGCGCCGAAGGTCGCCCGCGTCATCCGCAACCGGCTCGACGAGGATCAGCGGCTCGAGATGGACTCGACGCAGAACTACACCGCCGCCGTCACCAACATCGATGTGCACGGTGAGGCCTACAAGGCGGACAACGAGTGGAACACCTACCGCTACAAGGGTCTTCCGCCGACCCCGATCGCGGCCGTCGGTGTCCCGGCACTCGAGGCGATGCTCGACCCGGCTCCGGGTTCGTGGTTGTACTTCGTCACCGTCGACACCGCGGGCACCACGCTGTTCGCGAACACCTTCGAGGAACACAAGCGCAACCGCACTGTCGCCTGCAAGAACAAGCTCGTGTCGACGGGATGCCAGTGAGCCGTTCGCCGTACGGTGACCGTCGCCGGGCGGCGGTCCTCGGTTCGCCGATCGCGCATTCCAAGTCGCCTGCCGTCCACCTGGCCGCCTACCGGGCGCTCGGTCTCGACGGCTGGACCTACGACCGGATCGAGTGCACGGCCGATCGGCTGCCCGAGATCGTCTCCGGCGCGGCACCGGAGTTCATCGGGTTCTCGGTGACCATGCCGAACAAGCTGGCCGCCCTGGACTTCGCGACCGAACGGACCGAGCGGGCCGAACTCGTCGGATCGGCGAACACGCTCGTCCGCGTCGACGACGGCTGGCGGGCCGACTGCACCGACATCGACGGCATGACGGGAGCGCTGGCCGAACTCGGCGTCGACACCGACATCGCCGCGGGGGCCGCACCCGACGCGGTCGTGGTCGGCGCGGGCGGCACGGCGCTGCCGACCGTCATGGCGCTCGCCGAGGTCGGCGTCTCGACGATCTCGGTCGTCGCGCGCGACGCCGGCCGGGCCGCGTCCGTCCTGGAGTTGTGCGAGCGCCTCGGCATCACCGGTGAGGTCGTCCCCTTCGACGCCGGGACTGTGCTCGAAAACCGTTGCCGCGCTGCGTCTGTGGTGGTGTCGACGGTGCCCGCACCGGCCGCCGGGACGCTAGCGCCCGCAATCGCCCACGCGGGCAAGGTCGTCGACGTGATCTACGACCCCTGGCCGACGCCGCTGGCGGCCACCGTCGAGGCGTCCGGTGGACTGGTCATCGGGGGACTGGTCATGCTGCTGAACCAGGCCTTCCGTCAGGTCGAGCTGTTCACCGGGCTCCCGGCACCCCGCGAGGCGATGACGCAGGTGCTCATACCCAACGCCTGAGGCTGTGGAGACCGTCCGCGATCCTGCCCGGATGCGCGCGATGCTCGGCACATGGCCGAACCCGCGATCCTGCTCTGGTTGCTCACGATCGCCGTCACCGACGCACGCACCCGGCGCATCCCCAATGCGATGGTCTGGCCAGGACTCTGCGCGGTGGCTGTCGTCGCCGTCGCCCAGCCCGCCGTGGGGCTCGCCGCAGCGGCTGCCGCGACGCCGTACCTGCTGACGTTCACGGCCGGGTGGTGCGGCGGCGGTGACGTGAAGCTCGCCTTCGCCTGCGGCGGTCTCGCGCTGCGCTGGGACACCGCGATGATCATGGTGGCGTGCGCCTCCCTCGTGGCGCTGATGATCGCCCTGGTGAGCATCGGGCGTCGCGGATCGACGGGGGGACACGCACATGCCCCCGCGCTCGTCGGCGCGCTGATCGTCGTGTCCGATCTGGCCTGACGGCGCCCGCCCCACGACCGCTGTCGGGGAGTTGTGGGGCACATGGAACAATTGATCACTGTGCTGCGCTGGATAACTGCCGGAGAATCCCACGGACCCGCCTTGGTCGCCCTCGTCGAGGGCATGGTCGCCGGGGTCGAGGTGACCTCGTCGGACATCGCCGAACAGCTCGCCCGCCGTCGCCTCGGCTACGGCCGCGGCGCGCGGATGAAGTTCGAGGCCGACAAGGTCACCGTGATCGGTGGCGTACGCCACGGTCGCACGATGGGTGGTCCGGTGGCGATCGAGATCGGCAACACCGAATGGCCCAAGTGGGAGACCGTCATGTCGGCCGACCCGGTCGATCCCGCCGAACTCGAGGGCAGCGCACGCAACGCGCCGCTGACCCGTCCGCGTCCCGGTCACGCCGACTACTCGGGCATGCTCAAGTACGGCTTCGACGACGCCCGTCCGGTCCTCGAACGCGCCAGCGCCCGGGAGACCGCGGCCCGCGTCGCCGCCGGCACCGTCGCCCGCAACTTCCTGCGTCAGGTCTTCGGCATCGAGGTCGTCTCGCACGTCATCTCGATCGGCGCGAGTGATCCCTATGTCGGTCCGCCGCCGCGCTTCAGCGATCTCGAGGCCATCGACGCCAGCCCGGTCCGTGCCTTCGACGCGGCCGCCGAGAAGTCGATGATCGACGAGATCGAGGCCGCCAAGAAGGACGGCGACACCCTCGGCGGCGTCGTCGAGATCGTCGCCACCGGAGTGCCCGTCGGGCTCGGCTCGCACGTCAGCGGCGAGACCCGGCTCGATGCACGTCTGGCCGCCGCCCTCATGGGCATCCAGGCCATCAAGGGCGTCGAGGTCGGCGACGGCTTCACCACCGCCCGCCGCCGCGGCAGCGAGGCCCACGACGAGATGGTCCCCGGACCCGACGGCGTGCTGCGCTCGACCAACCGCGCGGGCGGCCTCGAAGGCGGCATGACCAACGGCGAGGACCTGCGCGTCCGCATCGCCATGAAGCCGATCTCGACGGTGCCGCGCGCCCTGTCGACGGTCGACATGGAGACGGGGGAGACCGCCAGCGCGATCCACCAGCGCTCCGACGTGTGCGCCGTGCCCGCGGCCGGTGTGGTCGCCGAGGCCATGGTGGCGCTCGTCGTCGCCCAGGCGGCGCTGGACAAGTTCGGTGGCGACTCGGTCGCCGAGACCGCCGCCAACCTCGGTGCCTACCTGACTGCCGTCCACGCGCGCCCTCCGCGCCCATGACCCAGACGCCGACCCCCACACGGGCGACCACGGGGCGACGCCCCAGCGCCGTGCTGATCGGCTTCATGGGCGCCGGCAAGTCGACCGTCGGGCGTCTGCTTGCCGACCGTCTCGGGGTCGACTTCGTCGATACCGACATCGAACTGGTCCGGCGGACCGGCCGTAGCATCCCGGAGATCTTCGAATCGGACGGTGTCGACGGCTTCCGCACGATCGAGGAGAACGTGGTCTGCGACGTCCTCGACAACCACGGCGGGGTGGTCTCGCTCGGCGGGGGCGCGGTCACCACGGCGGGTGTCCGCGATGCCCTGGCCGATCAGCGGGTGGTCTTCCTGCGCGTCAGCCCCGAACGCGGTTACGAGCGGGTCTCCGGCACCGACCGGCCGCTGCTCGCCACCGAGGACCCGGCCGCCCGCTACGCGGAACTGCTCGCCGAGCGCACCGAGATCTATTCGTCGGTGTGCACCTTCGAGGTCGACGCCGACGCAGCTCCGGAAGCCGTCACCGACGCCATCGTCGCCGAACTCGCCCGCGAACTCGACGTGAGGACACCAGAATGACCGACATCGAACCCGTTGCGATCCGCGTCAACGCGGGTGCGCCCTATGACGTCACGATCGGCCGCGGGCTGCTCGGCGAGGTCGCCGAGGCCGCCGCCGGCGCCGACCGCATCGCGATCCTGTATCAGCCGCCGCTGAACAAGACCGCCGAGCAGATCCGGGAGTTCCTGGCGGACAAGGGCTTCGACGCCCACCGCATCGAGATCCCGGACGCCGAGGCGGGCAAGGACCTCTCGGTCGCCGCCTTCTGCTGGGAGGTCTTCGGCCGGATCGGTCTCAAGCGCAACGACAAGGTCATCAGCCTCGGCGGCGGTGCCGCGACCGACGTCTCCGGATTCGTCGCGGCCACCTGGATGCGCGGCATCGGCGTCATCCACGTCCCGACCACGCTGCTGGCGATGGTCGACGCCGCGGTGGGCGGCAAGACCGGCATCAACACCGAGGCGGGCAAGAACCTCGTCGGCTCGTTCCACGAACCCGACGCGGTCCTGATCGACATCGGCACCCTCGAGACCGTGCCGCGCAACGAGATCGTCGCCGGGCTCGCCGAGGTCATCAAGACCGGTTTCATCGCGGATCCGACCATCCTCGACATCATCGAGGCCGACCCGGAGGCCGCGCTCGACCCCACCAGCCCGGTCCTCCCGGATCTGATCCGCCGGTCGGTGCAGGTGAAGGCAGACGTCGTGTCAGCGGATCTCAAGGAGTCCTCACTGCGCGAGATCCTCAACTACGGCCACACCCTGGGCCACGCGATCGAACGCCGGGAGCGCTACCGCTGGCGTCACGGCGCCGCGGTGTCGGTGGGCCTGGTGTTCGCAGCCGAGCTTGCGCGCCTGGCCGGGCGTCTCGACGACGCGACCGCCGACCGTCACAAGTCGGTGCTCGAACTCGTCGGCCTGCCGACGACCTACGATCCCGATGCCTTCGCCGACCTGCTCGAGGGGATGGCGGGGGACAAGAAGAACCGTTCCGGTGTGCTGCGGTTCGTCGTGCTCGACGGGCTGGCCAAGCCGGGCCGTCTCGAGGGACCTGATCCGGGCCTCCTCGCCGCCGCCTACTCGGCCGTCGCCGGCGGGGCGGGCAAGAGCACGTCGGTCCTGCTCTAGCCGCTACTCGGCCAGAAACGAGCGAACCGGCTCTACTGCGCGGTCGCGTCGGCGTGACGGTCCTCGTGGGCCGACCAGTCGTCCTCGGGGGCGTGCTTGTTCTGGTCGCGGCGGATCAGCCAGCGGCCGATGGCTGCGCCGACGAAGGCCGGGACGAACACCAGCAGGGCGGTGAACGAGGCGCCGGCGATCAGCTCGACGAACAGACCGGCCTGGCCGATGCCGGCGAGGACCGTGTTGCCGAGGATCCAGGAGATGAGTCCGGCGATGACACCGGCCATGACACCGGCCTTCAGCCAGCGGACGGTGAGGTCCTCGTAGTCGTCCGGATCGGGATTGGCGCGGGCATCACGGATACCGTCGAAACCGCCCCAGACCAGGGCGATCAGGACGACCGCCGCGATGGTGACGGTGCGCCACACGGTGGAGTTCAGCGGGGCCTCGACCACCGCGACACCGAGCAGGATTCGGGCGAGGACGTGAACGGCGGTCATCGTCAGACCGCGTACCAACCACGAAGACATGCGCGTCATACTACGCATCCGTGCCGTGATCGCCGACACACCCGGTCGATCCGGGCGGTCCAGCGTGCCGGGGTCGCACTGTGCGACGTCCCACCGTAGCGTTGCCCGGGTGCCGATCATCCACGACACAGCAGGCCGGCGAGACCGGCTGCGGAACCAATTGCGTGAACGCGCGGACGCCGAGCAGGTGTCGGCGTTCGTGGTCTCCGACCTCGTCAACGTCCGCTACCTGACCGGTTTCACCGGGTCCAACGCGGCGGTCCTCATCGACGTGTCCGACCCCGCGGAGGACCGGATCGCCACCGACGGCCGCTACCTCACCCAGGTCGCCGCGCAGGTCCCCGACGTCGAGCCCGTCATCGAACGCGCGTGCGTCCCGGCGCTGGTCGCACACGCGCGCACCGCTGGTGTCACCCGCATCGGCTTCGAGGCCGACGCCGAGACCGTCGCCGGCCATCGGGCGCTGACCGCGTCGATCGAGGACTCCGGTGTCGAACTGGTCGGCCTCACCGGCGTCGTGCAGGGCCTGCGGGCCGTCAAGGACGCGGGGGAGATCGCGCTGCTGCGCGCCGCGTGCGCGATCGGTGACGCCGCCCTGGCCCGGATCATCGCCGACGGCGTCCTGCGTGCCGGAACCACCGAACGTCAGGCCGCCCGCGCGCTGGAGTTCGAGATGTACCGCCTCGGCGCCGACGGCATCGCCTTCGAGACCATCGTCGCCGCCGGTGCGCATTCGGCGATCCCGCATCACCGGCCCACACACACCGCGCTGGCCGACGGCGATCTGGTGAAGATCGACTTCGGCGCGGTCGTCGGCGGGTACCACTCCGACATGACCCGCACCTTCGTGTTGCGCCGCGCGGCGGATTGGCAGCGCGACATCTACGACCTCGTCGCCACCGCGCAGGCCGCCGGGCGGTCGGCACTGCGCCCGGGTGCCGAGCTGCGAGAGGTGGACGCCGCCGCACGCGACGTCATCGACGATGCGGGGCACGGCGACCACTATGTGCACGGACTGGGCCACGGCGTGGGTCTCGAGATCCACGAAGCGCCGGGAATCGGCAAACTCGCGGCGGGTACACTGCCATGCGGTGCTGCGGTCACCGTGGAGCCCGGTGTGTACCTACCCGGATGGGGTGGGGTCAGGATCGAGGACACCCTGGTCGTCACACAAGGCGACCCGGAACTGTTGACCACCACCGACAAGACATTCACCGTCATCTGACTGCAAGGGAAGAAACACCACATGGCGACCACCGCCGATTTCAAGAACGGCCTCGTGCTGCGCATGGACGACCAGCTCTGGCAGATCCAGGAGTTCCAGCACGTCAAGCCGGGCAAGGGCCCCGCGTTCGTGCGCACCAAGATCAAGAACGTGCTGAGCGGCAAGACCGTCGACAAGACCTTCAACGCCGGCGTCAAGGTCGAGACCGCCACCGTCGACCGTCGGGACATGACCTTCCTGTACAACGACGGCACCGACTACGTCTTCATGGACGCACAGGACTACGAGCAGTTCGCGCTGCCGCCGGCCGTCGTCGGCGACGGCGCACGCTTCCTGCTCGAGAACATGACCGTGCAGGTCTCGCTCAACGAGGGCAACCCGCTGTTCGTGGAGCTCCCGGTCACCGTCGAGCTCATCGTCGCCCAGACCGACCCGGGTCTGCAGGGTGACCGCTCCACCGGTGGCACCAAGCCCGCCACACTGGAGACCGGCGCCGAGATCCAGGTGCCCCTGTTCATCAACACCGGTGACAAGCTCAAGGTCGACTCGCGTGACGGCAGCTACCTCGGCCGCGTCAACTCCTGAGCTGTGAAACAACCCGGAACCCGACACAAGGCGCGGCGGCGCGCGGTCGACCTTCTCTTCGAAGCCGAGGCAAAGAAGGTCAGCCCTGCGCAGCTCGTCGCCGAACGCCGTGAGTACGTCCGCAGCGACGAGAGCGTCGGCTCGATCCACGACTACACCGCCACGGTGATCAACGGACTCGCCGACGATCAGAACCAGATCGACGCGGTCATCTCCTCCTATCTGCGGGAGTGGACGCTGGAGCGTCTGCCCGCCGTCGACCGCGCCATCATGCGCCTGGCGACCTGGGAGCTGTTCAACTCGCTCGACGTCGACACCATCGTGGTGGTCGACGAGGCGGTGGAGCTCGCCAAGGAGCTGTCCACCGATGATTCGCCGGCCTTCGTCAACGGTGTGCTCGCCAAGATCGCCGAGCTCGCGCCGCAGGTCCGTGCCGCCGCGTCGGCCGAGCCGCGGCCGTCGGGTGACGCCGAGTAGTACCGAAGATCTCATGTCATCGGTCCCGGTCGTGTTCGCGACCGGGACCGCTTGCTGTGGCGCAGGTCGCGGGAATTCGTCTGTCTCGCCACGCGGTGTAAAGTGTCGCGAGACAGACATCCTTTAACGATCCGTCCTGCGAGGCGGAGAAGGAGGTCGGCTTTGGCCAGCCCCGCCCCCAGGGTGCTGCTCGATGCCGCTGACGTGTCGCGCACGATTGCTCGTGTCGCACACCAGGTTATCGAGAAGACAGCACTGGACTCGCCCGACGCCCCGCGCGTCGTTCTCATCGGAATTCCCACTCGCGGAACGTCTCTCGCGACCCGCCTGGGTTCCAAGATCGGCGAGTTCGCCAATGTCGAGGTGCCGGTCGGCTACCTCGACATCACCCTCTACCGCGACGATCTGCGCGGCAAGCCCCATCGCCCACTCGAACGGACAATGGTCCCGGCCGGTGGCGTCGACGGCGCGATCGTGATCCTCGTCGACGACGTGCTCTACTCCGGACGCACGGTCCGCGCCGCGCTCGACGCGCTGCGTGATCTCGGTCGCCCCGCCGCGGTTCAGCTCGCGGTGCTGGTGGATCGCGGCCACCGCGAATTGCCGCTGCGCGCCGACTATGTCGGCAAGAACATCCCCACCGCTCGAGACGAGCAGGTGTCGGTTCACCTCACCGAACACGACGGGATCGACCAGGTCGTCCTGAGTTCCGGCGCCGATGTCGTTGCCGCCGAGGGTGATTCGTGATGCGGCATCTGCTCTCCACGCAGGATCTCGGCCGCGACGAGGCCACCGCGCTCCTCGATGACGCCGAGCGCTTCGAGCAGGCACTGACGGGCCGCGAGGTCCGCAAGCTCCCGACGCTGCGCGGCCGGACCGTCATGACGGTGTTCTACGAGAACTCGACCCGCACCCGCGTCTCCTTCGAGGTCGCCGGCAAGTGGATGAGCGCCGACGTCATCAACGTCAGCGCGTCGAGTTCCTCGGTGGGCAAAGGCGAATCGCTGCGGGACACGGTCAGGACCCTGCACGCCGCCGGCGCCGACGCGCTGATCGTCCGCCACCCCGCGTCGGGTGCGCCCGCCCAGATCGCCGACTGGACCACCGATTCCGACGGTGAGGGCCCGGCGATCATCAATGCCGGTGATGGCACGCACGAACATCCGACGCAGGCCCTGCTCGACGCGCTCACCCTGCGCCAGCGGCTCGGGTCGCTGGACGGGCGTCGCATCGCGATCGTCGGCGACGTCGTGCACTCGCGCGTCGCGCGGTCCAACGCGCACCTGCTGTCGACCCTCGGTGCCGAGGTCGTCCTCGTCGCCCCGCCGACCCTGCTCCCGGCGGGAGTGGGCGAGTGGCCGGTCACCGTCTCGGGCAACCTCGACGCCGAACTGCCCGCCGTCGACGCGGTGATGATGCTGCGCGTGCAGGCCGAGCGGATGAACGGCGGCTTCTTCCCGAGCCCCCGCGAGTACGCGGTTCGCTTCGGTCTCAACGACCGCCGCCTGGCGATGCTCTCCGACGACGCGGTGGTCCTGCACCCCGGCCCGATGCTGCGCGGCATGGAGATCGGCTGGTCGGTCGCCGACTCGCCGAAGGCCACCGTCCTCGACCAGGTCCGCAACGGCGTGCACGTCCGCATGGCGGTGCTCTTCCGCCTCCTCGTCGGCTCCGATTCGGCGGGAGCCCAGCTGTGACACCGAGTACGCCCACCCCCAGCACGTCAGGAGTTCGCAAGTGACCGCCCCGGCAACCGGAACCGTCCTGCTCGGTGATGTTCGCCCCTACGGCGAAGGTGAGCCGGTCGACGTTCTCGTCGTCGACGGCGTGATCACCGAGATCGGCCCCGAACTGTCCGCACCCGCGGGCGCCGAGCGCATCGAGGGCAAGGGCGGGGTGCTGCTGCCCGGTTTCGTCGACCTCCACACGCATCTGCGCGAACCCGGCCGCGAGGACACCGAGACCATCCGGTCCGGCTCCGAGGCCGCCGCCCTGGGCGGGTACACCGCGGTCTTCGCGATGGCCAACACCAGCCCGGTCGCCGACAACTCGACCGTCACCGACAACGTATGGCGCTCCGGCCGCGAGGTCGGCCTCGTCGACGTCTACCCGGTGGGTGCGGTCACCGTCGGACTCGAGGGCCGCCAGCTCGCCGAGATGGGCATGATGAACGCCGGCGCCGCGGGCGTCCGGATGTTCAGCGACGACGGCAAGTGCGTCGACGACCCGCTGCTCATGCGCCGCGCCCTGGAGTACGCGACCGGACTCGGTGTGCTCATCGCGCAGCACGCCGAGGAGCCGCGCCTGACCGTCGGTGCCGTCGCCAACGAGGGCCCCACCGCGTCCCGCCTGGGCCTCGCCGGCTGGCCGCGTGCCGCCGAGGAGTCGATCGTCATCCGCGACGCGCTGCTCGCCCGCGACGCCGGCGCCCGCATCCACATCTGCCACGCCTCGACCGAGGGTACCGTCGAGCTGCTGCGCTGGGCCAAGGACCAGGGGATCGCGATCACCGCCGAGGTGACCCCGCATCACCTGCTCCTCGACGACTCGAGACTCGAAACCTACGACCCGGTCAACAAGGTCAATCCGCCGCTGCGCGAGGTTCGCGACACCGAAGCCCTGCGTCGGGCGTTGGCCGATGGGATCGTCGACTGTGTGGCCACCGACCATGCGCCGCACGCCGCGCAGGAGAAGTGCTGCGAGTTCGCCCAGGCCAAGCCGGGCATGCTCGGGCTGCAGACCGCCCTGCCGATCGTCGTCGAGACCTTGGTCAAGCCGGGACTCCTCGACTGGCGCGGCGTCGCACGGGTGATGAGCGTACGGCCCGCGCAGATCGTCGAGTTGACCGATCAGGGCCGCCCGATCGAGGTTGGTGAGCCGGCCAACCTCACCGTCGTCGACCCGGACTCCTCGTGGGTGGTCCGCGGCGACGAACTGGCCAGCCTGTCGCGCAACACCCCGTTCGAGGAGATGACGATGCCGGCGAGCATCACCGCCACCGTCCTGCGCGGCGTGGTCACCACCCGCGAGGGCCGGGTGACCCGATGAACCTCCGGGCCCGGCGCGGCCTCATCCCCGGCATCCTCGTGCTCGTCGTGGTCGCCTCGGTGATCGGCACCGTGCTCGGCTACGGCAGGTTCGTGTTCAACGCGTGGTTCATCGGCGTGTGCGTGCTCATCGTGCTCGGCCTGCTGTCGATGTTCTACCTGCTGATCACCGGCAACAAGAAGAAGCAGGCGGCGCAGGCCGAGCTGATCGGCGAACTTCCGCCCACCCCGGCCGATCTCGGGGCGGAGCAGCGCGGCCCCGACACCGGCCTCTACCTCGGTTCCACGATGGCACCGAGTTGGCAGAACCGCGTCGCCGTCGGGGACATCTCCGATCGCGCGTCGGCGACGATCGCCGAGTTCGCCGCGGGCATCCTGATCACCCGTCAGGGTGCAAGCGACATCTGGATTCCGCGTGAGGCGATCACGGCGGTCCGCACCGAGCGCGGCATCGCGGGCAAGGTCATGAGCGCCGACGGTGTCCTGGTGATCCGGTGGGTCCTGCCCAGCGGCACCGAGATCGACTCGGGAATCCGCGCAGACGACAAATCGATCTATCCCGGTTGGGTGAATGCCTTTGCCGGGCAGCATGACAGTGGACAGGGGACACAGGAATGAACACAGCGGTCTTGGTGCTGGAGAACGGCCAGGTGTTCACCGGCCGGAGCTTCGGCGCAGTGGGCGAGACCCTCGGTGAAGCGGTGTTCTGCACCGCGATGACCGGCTACCAGGAGACCCTGACCGACCCGAGCTACCACCGGCAGATCGTCGTGGCCACCGCGCCGCAGATCGGCAACACCGGCTGGAACACCGAGGACGGCGAGAGCACCGGCAGCGCGGGCAGCACCGGGGTCGACGGCGACTCCGGCAAGATCTGGGTGGCCGGATACGCGGTGCGCAATCCCACGCGTCGCGTCTCGAACTGGCGCGCCACCACCTCCCTCGAGGACGAACTCGTCAAACAGGGGATCGTCGGCATCGGCGGGATCGACACCCGCACCGTGGTCCGCATCCTCCGCGACCACGGCTCTATGAAGGCCGGCATCTTCTCCGGACCGGCACTGGCCGACACCGACGAACTCGTCGGCCGGGTGCGCAACCAGCCGGACATGAAGGGCGCCAAGCTCGCCGACGAGGTCACCACCACCGACGGCTACATCGTCGAGCCGGTCGGCCAGCACCGGTTCACCGTCGCGGCCATCGACCTCGGGATCAAGACCAACACCCCGCGCATGTTCGCCGAGCGCGACGTCCGCACCCATGTGCTGCCGGCGAACGTCGCCCTCGACGCGATCGCCGACCTCAAGCCAGACGGTGTCTTCCTGTCGAACGGCCCCGGTGACCCGGCGACCGCCGACGACGTCGTCGAGCTCACCCGCGGCGTTCTCGGCCGGGATCTGCCGCTGTTCGGCATCTGCTTCGGCAACCAGATCCTGGGCCGGGCCCTCGGCCGGTCCACCTACAAGATGAAGTTCGGGCACCGGGGCATCAACATCCCGGTTGTCGACCACGCAACCGGCAAGGTCTCGATCACCTCGCAGAACCACGGCTTCGCACTCGAGGGTGAGGCGGGGGAGGAGTTCGACTCCGACTTCGGCCGCGCGCGGGTCAGCCACGTCTGCGCCAACGACGGCACCGTGGAGGGTCTCGAGCTGCTCTCCGGCCGCGCCTTCTCCGTGCAGTACCACCCGGAGGCGGCCGCCGGGCCCCACGACGCCGCGTATCTGTTCGACAAATTCGTCACCCTGCTCGAGGGTGACCGTGCGCAAGGAGCGAGTGCCTGATGTCGCGCCGCGAAGACATCAACCACGTCCTGGTCATCGGCTCCGGCCCGATCGTCATCGGCCAGGCCTGTGAATTCGACTACTCGGGCACCCAGGCCTGTCGCGTGCTCAAGGCCGAGGGCCTGCGCGTCAGCCTGGTGAACTCCAACCCGGCGACGATCATGACCGACCCGGAGTTCGCCGACGCCACCTACATCGAGCCCATCACCGCCGAGTTCGTCGAGAAGGTGATCGAGGCCGAGCGCGACGCCGGTCATCCCATCGACGCGGTGCTCGCCACCCTCGGCGGGCAGACCGCGCTGAACACCGCGGTCGCACTGCACGATCGCGGCTCGCTGGAGAAGTACGGCATCGAGCTGATCGGCGCCGACTTCGACGCCATCCAGCGCGGCGAGGACCGCCAGATGTTCAAGGACATCGTGGAGAAGGTCGGCGGCGAGAGCGCCCGTTCCCGCGTCTGCCACACCATGGACGAGGTCCGCGAGACCGTCGCCGAGCTCGGCTTCCCGGTCGTCGTGCGCCCGTCGTTCACCATGGGCGGCCTCGGTTCGGGCATGGCCTACAACGACGAGGACCTCGACCGCATCGCCGGCGGCGGACTCGCCGCCTCGCCGACCGCCAACGTCCTCATCGAGGAGTCGATCCTCGGCTGGAAGGAATACGAACTCGAGCTGATGCGCGACAACCGCGACAACGTCGTGGTCGTCTGCTCCATCGAGAACCTCGACCCGGTCGGCGTGCACACCGGCGACTCGGTGACCGTCGCCCCGGCGATGACCCTCACCGACCGCGAGTACCAGATCATGCGCGACCTCTCGATCGACATCCTGCGCGAGGTCGGCGTCGACACCGGCGGCTGCAACATCCAGTTCGCCCAGGACCCGCGCGACGGCCGTCTCGTCGTCATCGAGATGAACCCGCGCGTGTCGCGGTCGTCGGCGCTGGCGTCGAAGGCGACCGGCTTCCCGATCGCCAAGATCGCCGCGAAGCTGGCCATCGGCTACAGCCTCGACGAGATCGTCAACGACATCACCAAGGAGACCCCGGCCTGTTTCGAGCCCACGCTCGACTACGTCGTGGTCAAGGCGCCGCGGTTCGCGTTCGAGAAGTTCCCGGGCGCCGACGACACGCTGACCACCACGATGAAGTCGGTGGGCGAGGCCATGAGTCTCGGCCGCAGTTTCGCCGAGGCGCTCGGCAAGGTCATGCGTTCGCTGGAGACCAAGGCCGGTGGCTTCTGGGTGGAGGCCGACCGGCCCGACCCCAAGACCGTCGATCTGCCCGCGCTGCTCGAGGAGATCAGGACGCCGAAGGACGGGCGTCTGTACAAGCTGATGCTGGCCTTCGACGCCGGCGCCACGATCGAGCAGCTCTACGAGGCCACCGCGATCGACCCGTGGTTCCTGGCCGAGATCGGCGGCATCGCCGCGCTCGGTGCGGAGATCCGCGACGCCGACACCCTCGACGAGGCGCTGCTGCGCGAGGCGAAGTCGAACGGCTTCTCCGACCGTCAGATCGCTGCCCTCCGTCCGGAGTTCGAGGACGAGGCCGCCGTGCGCGCGCATCGTCTGTCGCTCGGTGTGCGCCCGGTCTTCAAGACCGTCGACACCTGTGCGGCCGAGTTCGAGGCGAAGACGCCGTACCACTACTCGACCTATGAGCTCGATCCCGCGGCGACCAGCGAGATCGCACCGCAGCCGGATCGGCCGAAGGTGCTCATCCTCGGTTCGGGCCCCAACCGCATCGGTCAGGGCATCGAGTTCGACTACTCGTGTGTCCACGCCGCGCTCACCCTGAGCGAGGCCGGGTACGAGACCGTGATGGTCAACTGCAACCCGGAGACCGTCTCTACCGACTACGACACCGCGGATCGTCTGTACTTCGAGCCGCTGACCTTCGAGGACGTGCTCGAGGTCTACTACGCCGAATCCCAGTCGGGCACCGTGGCCGGCGTCATCGTGCAGCTCGGCGGCCAGACCCCGCTGGGTCTCGCACGCCGCCTCGAGGAGGCGGGTGTCCCGATCGTCGGCACCAGCCCGGCCGCCATCGACCTCGCCGAGGATCGTGGCGAGTTCGGCAAGGTACTCACCGGGGCCGGCCTCCCGGCTCCGGCATTCGGTACCGCGACCAGCTTCGCCGAAGCCCGCGACACCGCCGCCCGCATCGGCTACCCGGTGCTGGTGCGTCCGTCGTACGTCCTGGGCGGCCGCGGCATGGAGATCGTGTACGACGAGAAGTCCCTGGAGGACTACATCTCTCGTGCCACCGAACTGACCCCCGACCACCCGGTGCTGGTGGACCGCTTCCTCGAGGACGCGGTGGAGATCGACGTCGACGCCCTGTGTGACGGCGACGAGGTCTACATCGGCGGCGTGATGGAGCACATCGAGGAGGCCGGTATCCACTCCGGCGACTCCGCGTGTGCGCTGCCGCCGGTCACCCTCGGCCGCGCCGACCTGGAGATGGTCCGCACCTCCACCGAGGCGCTCGCCAAGGGCATCGGCGTGAAGGGCCTGCTCAACGTGCAGTACGCGCTCAAGGACGACGTCCTCTATGTGCTGGAGGCGAATCCGCGCGCGAGCCGTACGGTCCCGTTCGTCTCCAAGGCGACCGCGGTGCCGCTGGCCAAGGCCTGCGCCCGCGTGATGCTCGGCTCGTCGATCGCCGAACTGCGCGAGCAGGGCATCCTGCCGAAGACCGGCGACGGCGGCGAGGCTCCCGCGACCGCGCCGATCTCGGTGAAGGAAGCGGTCCTGCCGTTCAACCGGTTCCGTCGCCACGACGGCAGCGGTGTCGACAACCTGCTCAGCCCCGAGATGAAGTCGACCGGTGAGGTCATGGGCATCGACGCCGACTTCGGTCGCGCGTTCGCGAAGTCGCAGACCGCCGCGTACGGTTCGCTGCCGACCAGCGGCAAGATCTTCGTCTCGGTTGCCAACAAGGACAAGCGGGCGCTGATCTTCCCGGTCAAGCACCTCGCCGATCTCGGCTTCGAGATCCTGGCGACCGAGGGCACCGCGGATGTGCTGCGCCGCAACGGCATCAAGTGTGAGACCGTGCTCAAGCACTTCGAGGCCGCCGAGGGACAGCGCACGGTTGTGGACATCATCCGCGCCGGTGAGGTCACCATGGTGATCAACACCCCGTACGGCAACTCCGGCCCGCGCGTCGACGGGTACGAGATCCGCAGTGCGGCAGTCTCGGTCAACATCCCGTGCATCACCACGGTGCAGGGTGCCAGCGCCGCGGTCCAGGGCATCGAGGCCGCGATCAACGGCGACGTCGCGGTGCGCTCGATCCAGCGACGCCACGCGGACATGGCCGGCCGGTCATGACGGTGGTGTCGGCATGATGGGGGCGTCCGGTTTCGGCGCCCGCTACCGGCAGGTGACGGCCGAACGCGGACGCCTGTGCGCGGGCATCGACCCGCACGCGGCGCTGCTGACCGACTGGGGTCTGGACGTGTCCGTCGACGGGTTGTCGCGCTTCGCCGACATCTGCGTCGAGGCGCTGGCCCCGTCGGCGGCGGTGATCAAGCCGCAGGTGGCCTTCTTCGAGCCGTTCGGCGCCGCGGGTTTCGCGGTGCTCGAACGGGTCGTCGCGGGTTGCCGCGAGGCGGGTGCCCTGGTGATCGCCGACGCCAAGCGCGGTGACATCGGCTCGACCATGTCTGCCTACGCGCAGGCCTGGTTGGCCGACGCCTCGCCGCTCTGCGCCGACTCGGTGACCGCCTCGCCCTACCTCGGGTACGAATCACTGCGTCCCGCACTGGATCTGGCTCGTGCGGGGAAGCGCGGCGTGTTCGTCCTGGCACGAACCTCGAACCCGGAGGGCGGCGACGTGCAGAAGGCGATGGCAGGGGAGCGGACGGTAGCCCAGTCCATCGTCGACGCCGCTGCGGCCGAGAACGCCGACGGCACGGCCACCGTGGGTCTCGTCGTGGGCGCGACCCGCGAACACGGACTCGACCTCGCCGGCCTGAACGGCCCCATCCTGGCACCCGGCCTGGGTGCTCAGGGCGCCACCGCCGAGGACCTGAAGGTGGTCTTCGACGATGCCGACCCGGCCTGGGTGTTGCCGGCGAGCTCGCGTGGCGTGCTGCGGGCAGGTCCCGACGTCGCCGCTCTACGGGACGCGTTCATGCAGGCGCGCGACGAGGTCGAGGCCGCGCTGGGCTGAGACGACGCGGGCCCGGCGCTACGCCGGGGAAGCGCGCGACACGCTCGAAACGCGATCGAATTCCGGACGAATCTGGTCACATCACTCCAGTCACATCCGTCTCAGCAAGTGAATCACGCGATCGCGTGTCTTTCGCATTGCTACCGACCTGCGCGGATGGCGTCATCGCCGTGACCTGCAGGTTCCTGGTAAAACCCGTAGTCAGAGCGCTGCAACACTGAGTGAAGGGTTGAAGGGCCGGAGCGGACTGCTGCAGTGCACTACAACATGAGAAAACACCGCGAAAACGGGGGGTCGCGCTCGCAAATGCCTGCTCACGTCGGTACGGTCGCATTCGCCGCCAACAATCGGTGGTGCCGGACGGGTACCCCACCCGACCGCATCGTTGCGAAGACGACGCAGCGCCGCCAGTGTGGCAACAGCCGTCGGACGCCTCAGGGCGGACGATGACAGTCCCAATCAAGAACGAAAGACGGAGGAACCCGTGGCCCTTCCCCAGTTGACTGACGAGCAGCGCGCCGCTGCGTTGGAGAAGGCAGCTGCCGCTCGTCGCGTCCGCGCGGAGCTCAAGGAGCGCCTGAAGCGCGGTGGCACCGATCTCCAGCAGGTGCTCAAGGATGCCGAGAACGACGAGATCCTGGGCAAGATGAAGGTCTCGGCACTGCTCGAGGCCCTTCCCAAGGTCGGCAAGGTCAAGGCTCAGGAGATCATGACCGAGCTGGAGATCGCCCCGACCCGCCGCCTGCGCGGTCTCGGCGACCGTCAGCGCAAGGCTCTGCTCGAGAAGTTCAGCTCCTGAGCGTGAGCATCGCAACCGAACACGGCAGCGTGATGAGCTCGTGGGACCGGCGGTGACCAACCGGCCGGATACCGCGGGAGCCGCACGCACGAGGGGTCGACTGATTGTCTTGGTCGGCCCCTCGGCCGTCGGCAAGTCCACCGTGGTCGCCAAGGTGCGCGCCGCGTTGCCCGACCTGTACTTCAGCGTCTCGGCGACCACCCGCGCACCGCGCCCCGGTGAGGTCGACGGCCGCGACTACTACTTCGTGTCCGCCGAGGACTTCGACAAGATGATCGCCGGTGACGAGCTCCTGGAGTGGGCTGAGATCCACGGTGGCCTGCAGCGATCGGGTACACCGCTCGCGCCCGTCCTCGCGGCTCTGGAGGCCGGCAAGCCCGTTCTGGTGGAGGTCGACCTCGTCGGTGCGCGCAACGTCGTCACCCGACTGCCCGAGGCGACCACCGTCTTCCTCGCGCCGCCGAGCTGGGACGAACTGGTCGCCCGGCTGACCGGCCGCGGCACCGAGAGTCCCGAGGCGATCGAGCGCCGGCTGGCCACCGCGAAGGTCGAGATGGCCGCCAAAGACGAGTTCGACCACGTCATCGTGAACAGCGAAGTCGACCGAGCGGCCTCCGACTTGGTATCCTTGCTGGTCGGACCTGAGCAGGCCACCGCGCCCGCGACCTGACCAGCCTCTCTGACATCCCAGACCTCGACGCAGGAGTTTGTGTGACCACCCCGACCAATTTCGACATCACCGAGATCGCCGACGCACCGGCATACGACACGCCGCTGGGTATCACCAATCCGCCGATCGACGATCTCCTCGAGCGCGCCTCGTCGAAGTACGCCCTCGTCATCTACGCGGCCAAGCGTGCCCGCCAGATCAACGACTACTACAACCAGCTCGGCGACGGCATCCTCGAGTACGTCGGCCCGCTGGTCGAGCCGGGCCTCCAGGAGAAGCCGCTGTCGATCGCGATGCGCGAGATCCACTCCGACCTGCTCGAGCACACCGAGGGCGAATAGTCTCGACGTCGGGATGACCACACCGACCAAGCCGCGACGCCGAATCCTCATCGGCGTCGGTGGAGGTATCGCCGCATACAAGGTGTGCTCGGTGATCCGCCACTTCACCGAGTCCGGGCACGAGGTCCGCGTCGTGCCGACCCCCGCCGCACTCAAGTTCGTCGGCAAGGCGACCTTCGAGGCACTCAGCGGTAACCCGGTCAGCACCACCGTCTTCGACGACGTCGACGAGGTCGCGCACGTGCGTCTGGGCCAGGGCGCCGACCTCGTGATCATCGCCCCGGCGACCGCGGACCTCATGGCCCGCGCCGCCCAGGGCCGCGCCGACGATCTGCTCACCGCATCGCTGCTCACCGTGCGGTGCCCGGTGCTGTTCGTGCCGGCCATGCACACCGAGATGTGGGAGCACCCGGCCACTCAGGCCAACATCGCGACGCTGCGCGAGCAGGGCTCGACGGTCATGACCCCGGCGTCGGGTCGGCTCACCGGCACCGACTCCGGCCGCGGCCGTCTACCGGACCCGCAGGAGATCGCGCTCACCGGCGAGCTTCTCCTCGATCGCGCCGACGCCCTGCCCTACGATCTCGCCGGTGTCCGCGTGCTCATCAGCGCCGGCGGCACCCGCGAACCTCTCGATCCCGTGCGTTACCTGGGCAATCACAGCTCCGGCAAGCAGGGATTCGCGCTGGCCCGTGCGGCCGCGCAGCGCGGTGCGAGCGTCACCGTCGTCGCCGGTTCGACCGCTGATCCGGGCGATCCCGCCGGCGTGCAGATCGTGCGGATATCGACGGCTCAGGAACTCTCCGAGGAGATGACCAAGCGCGCGGCCGACGCCGACGTCGTCATCATGGCCGCCGCCGTCGCCGACTTCCGGCCGATCGCGGTGGCCGACGCGAAGATCAAGAAGGGCGATCAGGGTCCGGCCCCGATCGAGCTCACCACCAACCCCGACATCCTCCGCGGCCTGGTCGATGCGCGGGACGACGGTCGGATTCCGTCCGAGACCGTCATCGTCGGCTTCGCGGCCGAGACCGGGGACGAGACCGGCGGGGTCCTCGACCACGGTCGCGCCAAGCTCGCCCGCAAGGGTTGCGACCTCCTCGTGGTGAACGCCGTCGGTGACGGCAAGGCGTTCGGCACCGAGGACAACACCGGGTGGCTGCTTTCCGCCAAAGGTGACGAGACCGCTCTGCCCTTCGGATCGAAAACACTCATGTCGAGTCGGATACTTGACGAAGTGCGACAACTGGTGCCTGATGGTCGGGGGGCCTGAGCGGCACCGTAGTTTTGAAAGTGACTCCACCGGCCACACCGACCGGCCGACACCTGCCAAACGGCGCCGGACACATCCGCGCGCGAGATCTCGAGAGGATCTGATGACCACCTCGTCACGCCTGTTCACGAGCGAATCCGTCACCGAGGGACATCCCGACAAGATCTGTGACGCGATCAGCGACTCGATCCTCGACGCCATCCTCACCGACGACCCGAACGCGCGGGTCGCGGTCGAGACGCTGGTGACCACCGGCCAGGTCCACGTCGCGGGTGAGGTCACCACCACCGCCTACGCCGACATCCCCAAGATCGTCCGGGACAAGGTCCTCGAGATCGGTTACGACTCCTCGACCAAGGGCTTCGACGGCGCGTCGTGCGGCGTCAACGTCGCCATCGGTGCGCAGTCCCCGGACATCGCCGGTGGCGTCTTCGACTCGCACGAGAGCCGCAGTGGCATCTCCGAGGACGAGATCGACAAGCAGGGTGCGGGCGACCAGGGCCTGATGTTCGGTTACGCCACCAACGAGACCCCGGAGCTCATGCCGGTGCCGATCGCCCTCGCGCACCGGCTGTCGCGACGACTCACCGAGGTCCGCAAGAACGGCACTCTGCCGTACCTGCGCCCCGACGGCAAGACGCAGGTCACCATCGAGTACGACGGCGACACCCCGGTCCGGCTCGACACCGTGGTGCTCTCGACCCAGCACGCCGCCGACATCGACCTCGACAACCTCCTCGCCCCCGACATCAAGAAGCACGTCGTCGACGCGGTGCTCGCCGAGATCGGCCTGCCGTCCCTCGACACCTCCGATTACCGCCTGCTGGTCAACCCGACGGGCAAGTTCGTCCTCGGCGGCCCGATGGGCGATGCCGGACTGACCGGCCGCAAGATCATCGTCGACACCTACGGCGGCATGGCCCGCCACGGCGGCGGCGCCTTCTCCGGCAAGGACCCGTCGAAGGTCGACCGCAGCGCCGCGTATGCGATGCGCTGGGTCGCCAAGAATGCGGTGGCGGCAGGCCTGGCCGACCGCATCGAGGTCCAGGTGGCCTACGCGATCGGCAAGGCCGCACCGGTCGGCCTGTTCGTCGAGACCTTCGGCACCGAGCATGTCGACCCGGCGGTCATCGAGCGCGTCATCAAGGAGAACTTCGACCTGCGTCCGCTCGCGATCATCCGCGACCTGGACCTGCTGCGTCCGATCTACGGTCCGACCGCCGCGTACGGCCACTTCGGCCGCACCGACGTCGATCTCCCGTGGGAGCGGACCGACCGCGCGGACAAGCTGCGCGCGGCCGCCGGTCTCTGACCGGCGAAGGGCGCAGTCCCTGCCCCCGAAAGGCGCACGGGTCCCGGCTGATTCGCTGCCGGTGGCACGTGTGCTGCCCATTCTCGGACTCGCACACCTCGACCGACCGTTCGACTACCTGATCGACTCCGATCAGGATGCGACGGCGGTTCCGGGGGTGCGGGTCCGCGTTCGGTTCTCCGGCCGTCTCGTCGACGGATTCCTGCTCGACCGCATCGAGAAGAGTGATCACCCCGGCAAGCTGGGCTGGCTCGACCGTGTCGTCTCCGCCGAACCGGTGCTGTCACCGGAGCTGGCATCGCTGTGCCGCGCCGTCGCCGATCGCTACGCCGGCACCATGGGAGATGTTGTCCGGCTGGCCATTCCGCCGCGCCATGCGCGAACCGAGAAGGAGACGACACCCGAACCGACGACCGTCGTCGAGGCGCCGGACCTCGAGGCGTGGCGACGCTATCCGCTGGCCGGGTCGTTCTTCGAGGCGATCGCCGGGGACGGTCACCCGCGAGCGGCGTGGCAGGCCCTGCCGGGCGAGGACTGGCCCCGACGACTCGCCGAACTGGCCGCGGCGACCCTGGCGGCCGGACGCGGCTGCATCATCGTCGTGCCCGACCAGCGCGACCTCGACCGGGTGTGGGCGGAATGCGAACCACTCATCGGCGATCAGGGAGTCGCGCTGGCGGCCGGACTCGGACCCACCGCCCGGTACCGGCGCTGGCTCGCCGCACGACGCGGGGCGGCGAAACTCGTGATCGGCACGCGCAGTGCGGTGTTCGCGCCCGTCACCGACCTCGGTCTGGTCGTCGTCTGGGATGACGGTGACGACAGCATGGCCGATCCCCGTGCGCCGTACCCGCACCCGCGTGAGGTCGCGGTGCTGCGGTCGCATCAGGAACGCTGCGCACTGGTCCTCGGCGGCTTCGCCCGAACCGCGGAGGCTCAGGCGCTCGTCGCATCGGGGTGGGCACACGACCTCGTCGCCGATCGTCCGCTCGTTCGTCACCGCAGCCCGCGCGTGCAGGCCATCTCCGACGACGACCGGCAGATCGCCCGCGATCCGATGGCGAGGTCCGCGCGAATCCCCGAGGTCGCCTTCGACGCTGCCCGTTCGGCGTTCGCCGCCGACCAACCGGTGGTGTTCAGCGTGCCGCGTCGCGGCTACGTGCCGTCGCTGGCGTGTACCCGGTGTCGCGAGCATGCTCGGTGTCGCGGCTGCAACGGACCGCTGCAGATGGACGGAAACCAGCGTCTGAGTTGCCGGTGGTGTGGTCGCCCGGAGCCGACCTTCCGCTGTCCCGAGTGTGGCAACACGAAAGTGCGGGCCACGGTCACCGGCGCTCGACGCACCGCCGAGGAACTGGGGCGCGCCTTCGCCGGTGTGCCGGTCCACACCAGCGGTGGCGACTCCATCATCGACGAGATCGAACCGGGCGCACGGCTCGTCGTCGCCACACCGGGTGCCGAACCGGTCGCACCCGACGGCTACGGCGCAGCGATCGTCGTCGACACCTGGGCACAACTCGACCGCGCCGACCTGCGCGCGGAGGAACACGCCGTCCGACGCTGGATGGCCCTGGCCGGCATGGTCCGGCCCCACGGCGAGGGCGGCCGCGTGGTAATCGTCGCCGACTCGACTCTCGCGCCGGTTCAGGCGCTGATCCGTTGGGACCCCGTCGGATTCGCCTCCATTCAGTTGAGTGAACGCGTGGAACTGGGTTTCCCGCCGGCGGTCACGATGGCCTCGGTCGACGGTCCCACGCAGGTCATCACCGACTTCGTCGAACACCTCGAGCTGCCCGAGGGCTCGGACGTTCTCGGACCGGTGCCGCTTCCGCCGGGGGTGCGGCCGCCCGCCGGTAGCGCCGAATGGGAGGCCGCTGCGGACGACGAGATGGACCGCATCCTGGTGCGGTTGCCGCGCAAGCACGGACGACTCCTCGCCCAGGCTCTCGCCGCCGGGCAGGCGCGGCGCAACACACACCGGCAGACCGGGCCGATCAGGGTTCAGGTGGACCCGCCTACGATCGGATGAATGCGCATCGTTTTCGCCGGCACCCCAGAGGTGGCCGTGCCGTCGTTGCAGGCCCTGCTCGACTCGCCGTCGCATGAGGTCGTCGGCGTCATCACCCGGCCCGACGCGGTGTCGGGGCGCGGCCGCAAGGTCGTGCGGTCACCGATCGGCGTCCTCGCCGACGAGCACGGCCTCGAGGTGATCACCCCGCGCCGCATGTCCGAACCCGACGTCGCCGAGACGTTGCGACGCTGGGCGCCGGACTGTGCGGCCGTGGTCGCCTACGGAGGCCTCGTGCCCGAGGATCTGCTGGCGCTCCCGACCCATGGCTGGATCAACCTGCACTTCTCGGTGTTGCCCGCGTGGCGTGGGGCGGCGCCGGTGCAGGCCGCGATCGCCGCGGGCGACGAGGTGACCGGTGCCAGCACCTTCCGGCTGGAGAAGGGGCTCGACACCGGACCGGTGTTCGGCATCCTGACCGAGACCATCCGGCCCACCGACACCAGCGGCGACCTGCTCGCACGTCTCGCCGACGCCGGGTCCGGCCTGCTCGTCAACACGCTCGACGGCATCGAGGCCGGGGAACTCACCCCCGAACCGCAGCCCTCGACCGGCGTCAGCCACGCGCCGAAGGTCGAGGTCGAGGATGCGCGCATCCGCTGGGATCTGCCCGCGCACATCATCGATCGCCTCATCCGCGCCTACACACCGGCGCCGGGTTCGTGGACGAGTCTCGACGACGCACGGATCAAGGTGGGCCCGGTGCGGCCCGTCGCCGAGGACGACGCGACATTGCCGGACTCGGTTCGGGCCGAACCGCTGGCCGCGGGTGCGATGGCGGTGACCAAGAAGGCGGTGTTCGTCGGGACCGGTTCCACGCCGGTGAAACTCGGCACGGTACAACCGCCGGGGAAGAAGCCGATGCCTGCCGCGGACTGGGCCCGTGGCGCACGACTGACCGATGGGACGGTACTGGGATGAGTGGGGATCGAAAGTTACGGCAGAAGGACCTCGACCCGGCGCGCGTCGCGGCGCGGGACACGCTGCGCGCGGTTCGTGAGCGGGACGCCTACGCGAACCTGGTTCTCCCGAAGATGCTGCGGGATCGCAAGATCGAGGGTCGCGACGCCGCATTCGCGACCGAACTCGCCTACGGCACGGCGCGTGCCCAGGGGCTGCTGGATGCGGTGATCGCCGCAGCGGCCAAGCGTCCCGTCGAGGAGATCGACGGTCCCGTACTCGACGTGCTGCGGCTCGGGGCGTACCAGTTGCTGCGCACGCGCGTGGGTTCACATGCCGCGGTGTCGACGTCGGTGGATCTCGTGCGTTCCGAGAACGGTATGGGCCCTTCGGGTTTCGCGAATGCCGTGCTGCGCAAGGTGTCGCAGAAGACCGAGGATATGTGGGTCGACGAGCTCGCGCCGTCGCCCGCCGAGGATCTCGTCGGCTATCTCGCGTTCCAGTACGCGCATCCGCGCTGGATCGCGGAGGTGTTCCGGGATGCGCTCGGGGGGTCGGCCGGCCAGCTGCAGGCGGCGCTCGCCGCCGACGACGAGCGGCCACCGGTGCACCTGGTTGCCCGCCCCGGCTACATCACCGCCGAGGAGTTGGCGCTGACCAGCGGGGGAGAGGAAGGCGACTACTCGCCGTACTGCGTGTATCTGCCCGGCGGCGATCCCGGCGACGTGGAGGCGATCCGCGAGGGCTACGCGGGTGTGCAGGACGAGGGCAGCCAGCTGATCGCGCGGGCGGTCACGGTCGCCGAGGTCGCCGACGACTCCGGCCGCTGGCTCGACATGTGTGCCGGGCCCGGCGGAAAGGCCGCGCTGATCGGTGCGCTCGCCGAGATCGATGCTGCCCGCCTCGACGCGATCGAGGTGTCGAAACATCGCGCGGAGCTGATCCGGAAGGTCGTGAACGATCTGCCGGTGACCATCCACGTCGCCGATGCACGATCGAGTGGCCTCGAACCGGGATACGACCGCATCCTGCTCGACGCTCCGTGTTCCGGTCTGGGCTCGCTGCGTCGCCGCCCCGAATCCCGTTGGCGCCGAACCGCTGCAGACGTCGAGGAGCTCGTCGTGCTGCAGAAGGAGTTGCTGACCGAGGCGTTGAGGTTGGTCAAACCCGGTGGCGTGGTGGCGTATTCGACGTGCTCGCCGCATCCCGCCGAGACCACCGCGGTGGTCGCCGACGTGCTGGCATCGGTGGACGGGGCCCGTCAGCTCGATGCCCGCCCACTGGTGACCGTCGGCAAGCTCGGGCCGGAGCTGCTCGGCGACGGCCCACACGTGCAGCTGTGGCCGCACATCCACGGCACGGACGCGATGTTTCTGGCGGCGCTCACTCGGGATTAGACGTTCAGTTCTCGTGTGAGCCTGTAACTGCCGCCGCCACGCCTTCGTAGTCCGCGACCGCCGCTCGGCCGTTCGGCTCGTACTCGAGGATCAGGAGTCCTGCGGGCGTCGCGGTGTGGTGTCTCAGTCGGAAGCCCAGGTCGGTTGTGTTGCGACCGAACAACTGTCGGCCCGTGCCAAGTGCGGTCGGGGCCACGACCAAGCGCAGTGTGTCTACGAGACCTGCTTCGAGGAGCGACGCGGCGAGGGTGTTGCTGCCGTGGATCTGTAGTTCGCGTCCCGGCTGCGAGCGCAGGGCGGACACCTCCTCTACCGGCTCGCCGCAGAGGAGGGTCGCGGGCTGCCAGGGCAGTTCGGTGAGGGTGCTGCTCACCACGTACTTGGGGAGGCCGTTCATCCGCCCTGTGAACGGGTCGTCGGGGTCGGTGATCTGCGGCCAGTCGCGGGCGAAGGCCTCGTAAGTTCGACGCCCGAGGAGGAGTCCGCCGGCGAGGTCGAGCCACTCCGACGCCTGCCGGATGAAGGTCTCATCCATGTGCGGCACGAGCCATCCGCCGGCGGTGAAGCCGTCGGAGGTGTCCTCGTCGGCCGACCCGGGGCCCTGGGTGACGCCGTCGAGGGTGATGAATTCGGTGACGGTGATCTTCATTGCCGGGCTTCACTTTCCACCAGTTCGGCGAGCGCCGCGGTCACCGAACCCCAACCGTCGTAGAAGCCGAGTTCATGATGTCGGTCGCGATCGGATGGATTGCCGTGGCGCACGACGACGCTGTACTCGGTTCCGTCGGTGTGTTCGGCGAAGGTGATCTCGGCGGTCATGGGGACCGGCGCCGGTTCCGCGGGTCGCCAGGAGCTGTCGATGGCGTTGGTGAACACCAGACGCTCGGTGGCGTCGACGACGACGAAAACGGCGTCCATGTGCGGGACGAACGTCGCGCCGTCGTCGCTCATTTGCGTGACCAGGGCGCCGCCGGGGCGTGGCTCGAGTCGGTCGACTCGGGTGACGGTCGGGGAGGGCGTCCACCATTTCGCGAGCTGTTCGGGTCGGGTCCACGCATCCCAGATCCGTTGTCGCGGTGCGCGGATGATGCGTTGCAGGGTCAGGTCGAGTTCGGGGTCGATCATGATGTCTCCTCTGGTTCGGTGACGAAGGCTTCGAGTCGGTCGGTGCGTTCGGTCCAGACGATGCGCTGGTGTTCGAGCCAGGTCTGCAGGCGTCGCAGGCGTCGCCGGTCGAGCGTGCACACCCGTGTTCGGCCGGTCTTCTTGGTCATGACCAGTCCGCTGTCCTCGAGGACCCTCAGGTGCTTCATGAACGACGGCAGCGTCATGGGGAAGGGATCGGCGAGTTCGCCGACGCTCGCGGGTCCGCGCCCGAGACGTTCGACGACGGCGCGGCGGGTCGGGTCCGACAATGCGCCGAAGATCTCGTCGAGAGTCGCCGTACGGTTTGCCATGTGGCTAAGTGTCGCACGGCTCGTCACTTAACTCAATGGTTAAGTGAAGGATCGTCTTCGGGTTGTGGATAACTCCGGCGGGCCTGGCGACATCGGCGTACTATCGAATGTATGTACGAATCATCGTCGGGCGGAACATCGGGTCTGTCGACGGACGGTCTACGTGCCCTCCAAGGCCTCCTCGCCGGGATGCCTGCAGGCGTCGACGAGGCCGAGTCGGTGCGGCGGCTGACGCTGCTCGAGGAGATCAAGTCGGCCTGCACTGCGGTCCAGGTGCGTGAGACCGCGAATCTCGACCGGCTACGTGCCGACGATGAGGCGGCACGGAATGTTCCGCAGAAGCGGCGGGGCCGGGGACTCGCCGCCGAAGTCGGGCTGGCACGGAAGGTCTCACCGAAGAAGGGGAGTCAGTACCTCGGGTTCGCTCGTGCTCTGGCACACGAGATGCCGCATACGATGGCAGCACTCACAGACGGTGTACTGACCGAATGGCGTGCCACCATTCTCGTTCGCGAAACCGCTTTTCTGACTCGCGAATCGCGCGAAGAGATCGATCGGCGGGTGTGCGGTGACCGTGCGGAATTGGTGGGTGTGTCCGACCGCGAGATCGAATCGACGGCGAAGCGTCACGCCTACGAACTCGAGCCGGCGGCGGTGGTCGCGCGAAAGGCCAAGGCCGAGAAGAGTCGGCGGGTTAGCGTGCGGCCGGCGCCGGATCTGATGACCCAACTCTCGGCGTTGTTGCCGATGACACAGGGAATCTCCGTATATGCCTCGCTCAAGAAGCACGCCGACTCCATACTCGGTGCCGACGATCGCACGCATGCGCAGATCATGGCCGACACGCTGGTCGAACGTGTCACCGGCCGATCCGCAGCGGAACCGGTTCCGGTGTCGGTAGACATGATCATGTCCGACGAGTGCCTGTTCGGGCTCAACGATTCGGCGGCCGAAGTGAAGGGGTACGGACCGATTCCGGCAGCAGTGGCACGGGAACTCGTCGCCGCGTCGGTGTCGCCCGATGGTGAGACCGCCTCGACGATGCGTCGTATCTATGCACGTCCGTCGGATGGCGCACTGGTGGCGATGGAGTCGAAATCGCGAACCTTCCCGGCCGCGCTCGCACACTTCGTCCGACTCCGAGACCAACGCTGCCGAACTCCGTACTGCGGTGCGCCCATCGCGGAGATCGACCACGCGAAACCACATCGCCACGATGGCACGACCAGCGAGGCCAACGCCGACGGCATCTGCGTCATCCACAATCGGGCCAAAGAGGCCGACGGCTGGGACTACTCGGTCCGCATGGCCGGTGACATCCGGGTCATCGACGTCATCACCCCGACCGGTGCCCGTCATCGGAGCACCGCACCACCGGCGATCGGGCACCAGAGTCCTGACCGCAGCGTCGTCGAGACGAAGCTGCTGCAGCTGCTCGCGGTCGCCTGAGCGGTGCCGGCGCCGGGTAACGTCCAACGGCGTGACGATCCGCCCTTTGATTCGGCCGGCGACTCCGGCTGACGTCGACGCTGCCGCAGTTACTCTCGGCCAGGCCTTCGCCGACTACCCGTTCACCCGGCACACAGTCGACTCGCATGATCATGGCGACCGAGTGCGGTCGTTGCAGCGGCTGTTCCTCGCCGAGATCGGCATGCGGTGCGGACGTGTTTGGGTATCGGACGACCTTGCCGCCGTGGCGGTGTGGATCACACCGTCCTCGAGTGGCCTTGACGAGGCGTTCGGCGACATCGCATCTCGAGTCGTCGACCTCTACGGCGACAGAGCGGAGATCGCAGCGCGGGCCGACGAGGCAACTGCCGGTCTTCGGCCGGCCGAACCTGTCTGGCATCTGGCCACGGTGGGGGTCGCGCCGCATTCACAGGGGCGAGGGCTCGGTGCAGCTGTGCTCGAGCCGGGGCTAGCGGCCGCGCAGTTGGAAGGGCACGTCGCCTACCTGGAGACCTCGTCCCCGGCGAACGTCTCGTTCTATGAACGACTCGGGTTCGAGGTGGCCGGGAAGGTGTCTTTGCCCGACGACGGCCCGGAGGTGTGGGCGATGACTTGTGGAAGGTGAATCCCGCATCTCCTTGTCTCGTACTAAGTTGTCCGAGGGGAGTGGTGTCAGGACGCTGGCGCCGGGAACGGGGGACTCACAGTGACTTATCGCCTGGAAGCCGAGAAGTGTGTGATCGAGGGCGTCGGCAAGACGTTGGCCGGGTGTTCGGACGCCACGCGGGCGCTCTGGTCGGGCAGCGCGGGATTCGCTGACGCAGCTGCCGCGATGCCTGGATCAGCGTTCAGCGCCGCTTGTGCCGGCAAGGACGACGTCATTCGTACCCTTCTTGGACGCGCGGCCGCTCGCATGGACGCGGTGTCGCAGACGTGCTATCAGGTTGCCACCGAGTTCGCCGATACCGATGGAGAGTTGGCGAGCGGTTTCCGAGCCATTTCCGTGTTCTGATGAGCCGACCGACTCGATCGACGGTCAACAGCTGGGATGTGATGGTCCTGCTCCAGTCCGCGAGTTCGCTGGAGACAACAGCTGAGAACCTACGAACCCAGACCAAGACGATGGCCGACGCACCGATGAACGTGACGGGCTGGTCGGGCGAATCCAGGCGCGCGTGCGAAGACCGTACGAGGTCTGACCGAGACGAGATCAACAAGCTCGGCACCGAACTCAGCGCGGCCGCAAGGGTGCTGCACGACACCGCCGCCGCGATCAGCCCCAATCGCAGCACTGCGCTGACGAAAGCGCTCGGCCTTGAACTCGACAAGTTCAGCGTCTCGGACGACTGGACCGTGCGCGACGCTCGTGACTACGCGTCAGAGTTGGGCGGAGTGGAGGCCGGAAGCGCGGCCGAACAGTCGATCCTGAATGATCAGGCCACACGTGCAGAAGAGGCGAAGACAGCGACGCTGTCGCTACAGTCGCTCGCGGACGAGATCGGGGAAGACGACCGGAACGGTGCACGCGCGCTGAATGTGGTCTTCGGCAATGCAGAGATCAATGCTCCGCTCAGCTCGAGCTTTTCCGCAGGACAAGCAAGCCGCGATGTCCAGGCGATCATGAGGGGGAACGCGACGCCTGATCAGAAGGAGCGGTTCTACCGAGCGACCAGCCTGACACCTGAGCAGCGCGCGGCACTGGCGAGGGGTGACGATGCTGTCATCCCGAAAGAGCAGTTCGATTATCTAAAGGCCACCTACACCCCCATCTGGGGACAGAATGCGGATGGGTCCGCGCCCTATTCTCTCGACGCGTTGAAGCGTTTCGGAGACGAATACAGTGGTGCGGAACGGCTGAAGCTCAAGAACGCGCTCGGTGACGGTATCTACATGCTCGGCAACCCGAGTCTGCGGACGGACCAGCAGGTCGAGCCGGCGTTCCTTGCTGGGCCGCTGCAGCAGATGGGATTGGCGCCGGGGCCGAAGTTCGTAGGCGGCGGGATACATCAGCTATCCACGCCTGTCCGTGAGGTGTTGACCAGTCCTGCATCGAGCAAAGGTCAACTTAGCCTGCCCGATGCCTCCGCGCATTCAGGCGGCGACAAGCTGATCAATGATCTGAAGACTTACAAGGATCTCAAATCCTTGATGGACATCATTGAAAATAGGTCCGACGACGGCGAAGGCACCTACGGTTCGAAGTCGGTGCAACTGGGCAGCGACGTCGATCGAGCGCTGATAGCTCGCGCTGGTGAGATCGCCAGTGGTACACAGGAAATGTACGTCACCGACCTCAGGACTATGGGGCACAGCAACATTTCGAAGCATGAGGTCGAAGATCTCCTCATACGAATGCTGGACGTTAGCGGGTCTGACCATATTGCGGTGCATGATGCGGTAATGGCTTCCACTGGGAAGGCTGCTGGCGGACCAGCATTGCTCGCGTACGACATCGATGGCAATCAGGGTTCTCTGAAAGATGCGGAAACGCTGAAGAATCTCATGACCTTCGATTGGACAGACGGCGCTGGTCATAAGGACGCGGGCGTCAATCGGCTGTTCAACTGGATGCCCGGCGCTGCTTATGGCGACGAGGCATCGTCTGTGGAGCAGTTGATGGATAACGAGCGTGCTGGAAAGATTGCTACAGAGCTAACCAAGTACTTTGGTGCGAACAAGGATTCGTTGATCGATATCAGTGCTGATGACAAGCGGGCATTGGGTGAACTGAACCCAGAGCTTGCACGGACACTCGCTGCCGCTATCGGTCCGCACACGGCGGTGATGGGCGGTGCGGACGCGGGTCTCTTTGGATCGTCGGGTGTATCGGAGGTAACCGGAGCAGAACTGAAGGCAATGTTCCAGATTCTAAATTCAGACGCTGAGGCTGGAAAAGTAGTGAATTCGCTGACCGCGCTTCAGGTCGACATCCTTCAGGAAGAGTTTGGTAGAGACCACAATGACTACGGTCTTGGTGAGATCGCCGGCCGCATAGAGGGGGCGATGATCGGTGGGCTGGATTCACACATCCAAGAGACATTCGAAGATAAACGCTATGAAGCAGCTAAGGATGCTGCTCGGGCGGGAGCGCTCTTCGAGAGCGCTACGGCCCTCCTGAAGGTGACCGGCTTGAATCCGGTGGTCAGCGCACTGATCGACGGGACCGCGGCGGAAGTCAAGTTGGAACTCTTCGGACTACCCAAAGATCCCGACACGATAATCACCGACGAAGATACTGCAAAACTACGCCATGATGTCTATAACTCGGAGATTCAGCCCAACGCCAAGTATGTGCAGGTCCTTGAAGGGTATTTCAGGACCCACACGGATCTGGTCGATCAACCTGAATTTCGGAAATTGTTTGTCGGGCAGGAGGTCGATTTCGAAGAGATGAGACGAACCGGAGAAATGCCACCAGTGTCTCACGATAGCGCCGCAGCTACGTACATCCAGCAGTTACTTGAGTCTGACATGAGTTCCTTCGTGAACCGTCATAATGAGAATCACCACCATGCATACGGTCAGAAGTAGTCTGGTGCTTAAAGGCCACGGTTTTCTGACTGGGGTGTTGTGTACTCTGCTCACGCTTTGTGTCGCGTGCGGACCATCTCCGAACACCGGTGGTGATTCGACAAGTTCGTCGCAGCCGTCGGTGGCGGATCGGTTGCCTCCGAGGCTGCAGACCTCGTATCGATGGTTCGAAACTGATGTCCTTGACCTGGCGAGTTCGGAAGGAACGTTTGTACGCGCTTACACGGAGTCGTTCGAGTTGTCTTTTGAGGGCCAGTCTCCGCAATGGGGCTATCCCGGATTTGTCGAGGCCTCGCCGTCAGACATCGACGAGAAGGTCACATTCGTGCCCAGTGAGAGTTCGCACAATGATGTGGTGAGCACTTTGTTCTTCCGTCCACTGCGCCGAGTGGACGATGGTCCGAATGTGCGCATTGTGTTGTGCCGTAGTGAGATCTTCTCGATCGCTCCCAGTGCCCGGGGCGGCGGTTCGCAGGAGTGGCGAAACGTGCACGCGCAATGGGGATTTCCTGTCACGATCGATCTCACGAAGTCCGGTGACGTTCTGCCACCCGCAGACCAAGCGGGCCCGGCGCCGGCGCCGTACCGTTCGGTGTTCGGCAGTTGGAAGGTGACGGATTTCGAGAGGCTCGGAGTCCGGCCGGAGAACTCTGCAGACATTGTCGCGTGCGACGCGTTGCCTGACAATCCTGACATTCCACGGATCGACATGTACTCCGGTCCAGACCCGGTGCCGACGCTTCCGTCTTACCCCGGGTGGCCGGCCAACGGAGTCTGAGACACCCGGACGCTTTCGTCGGCACCGACCCTCTCGCCCTACACTTGTCCACCATGTGCACCGCTGGTAACGCGCCGATGATCGCCCCGTCCATCTTGTCCGCGGACTTCGCGAATCTCGCCGACGAGGCGGCTGCTGTTGCCAAGCCCGGTGCCACCCGCGCCGACTGGCTGCACGTCGACGTCATGGACAACCACTTCGTGCCGAACCTGACGCTGGGTCTGCCGATTGTGGAGAGCCTGCTGAAGGCGACCGACATCCCGCTCGACTGTCACCTGATGATCGACAACCCCGACCGCTGGGCGCCGCCGTACGCCGAGGCCGGCGCCCACAACGTCACGTTCCATGCGGAGGCCACCGACAATCCGATCGCCGTGGCCCGCGACATCCGTGCTGCCGGCGCGAAGGCCGGTCTGTCGATCAAGCCGGGCACCGCGCTCGAGCCCTACCTGGAGATCCTCCGCGACTTCGACACCCTGCTGATCATGAGCGTCGAGCCGGGCTTCGGTGGCCAGAAGTTCATGCCCGAGGTCCTCGAGAAGGCCCGCGCCATCCGGAAGTTCATCGACGCCGAGGACCTGACGCTGCTCGTCGAGATCGACGGTGGCATCAACGCCGACACGATCGAAGAGGCCGCCGAGGCGGGAATCGACTGCTTCGTCGCCGGATCGGCCGTCTACGGTGCCGCCGACCCCGGCCAGGCCGTCGCCGCCCTGCGGGAGTCCGCCGCGACCGCACGCGCCCACAGCGACATCTGACCCGCCACATGGACATCGTCGCCGCCATGGACCGCGCCGTCGAGGCGTCGTTTGCGGCCATGGGTGTCAGCTCGCCCAATCCGCCTGTCGGAGCGGTGATCCTGACCGCCGACGGCACCGTCGCCGGTGTCGGCGCGACCCAACCGCCGGGCGGCCCGCACGCCGAGGTCATGGCCTTGCGCGCAGCGGGTGAAGCCGCGCGGGGCGGTACCGCGATCGTCACGCTCGAACCCTGCAACCACACCGGACGCACCGGGCCGTGCTCGCAGGCGCTCATCGAGGCCGGCGTCGTCGAGGTCCACTACGCGGTCAGCGATCCCAACCCCGTCGCCGCGGGTGGCGCCGACACTCTTCGGGCCGCCGGCATCCGGGTGACCGGGGGAGTCGCGGTCGACGCCGTGGAGAACGGTCCGCTGCGTCCGTGGCTCACCCGTCAGCGGCTCGGGCGGCCGATGGTCACCGCCAAGATCGCGGCGGGCATCGACGGCCGGATCGTCGCACCCGACGGCACCAGCCAGTGGATCACCGGGCCGGCGGCCCGCGACCACGCCCACCAGCAGCGCTCACGCCTCGACGCCATCGTCATCGGCACCGGCACGGCCCTCGCCGACAACCCGACCCTCACCGCCCGCACCGCCGATGGCGGGCTGTACCCGCACCAGCCGGCACGTGTGGTGCTCGGGCACCGCGACCTGCCTGCCGATGCCAACGTCCGCGGCGACACCGGAGGACCGCTGGTCTGCGTCGACTCCCACCACCCGGCCGACGTCCTCTCCGCCCTGCCCGACGCGCTCTGGGTCCTGGTGGAGGGCGGCCCGCACATCCTCGGCGCCTTCTTCGCCGCCGACCTCGTCGACGAGGTCCACGCCTACGTCGCGCCGATGGTCCTGGGCGCCGGACGCAGTTCCGTCGAGATCCCGGGAGTCACCACTCTGGACGACGCCAGACGGTTCGAAACCCGCGAGGTCACGACGCTCGGAAGTGACATCTTGATCGCACTCGACCGCTCATCGCGGGCATCGGCGCAGGACTGAGCGGGGCGAGATGCACGACACACCGGCGGCGATCTGTTTCGCTCAGCGAAATTCCAATGCGACTCCGTTCTCGCGTCGTGCTAGCGTCGATACCACCAGTTCTCGGGGCGGGGTGAGATTCCCCACCGGCGGTGATGAGGGTGCTACGGACATGCACCTTCCAGCCCGCGAGCGCCTGTCGGAAGACAGGGACAGCAGATTCGGTGAGAATCCGAAGCCGACGGTCATAGTCCGGATGCGAGAGAACAGGCGACACAGTGCCGCCCTGTCTGCTCCGAGCGAGCAGGAGGAGTGCGTGTTCACCGGAATCGTGGAGGAACTCGGCGTCATCGCCGACCGCGAGGATCTCTCTGATGCAGCCCGCTTCACCGTGCGGGGACCCATCGTCACCGCCGATGCCGGCCACGGCGACTCCATCGCGGTCAACGGCGTGTGTCTGACCGTCGTCGACCTCCGACCGGGCGAGTTCACCGTCGACGTGATGGGCGAGACGCTTCGTCGCAGCTCCCTGTCCGACCTCGCCGCGGGCAGCACCGTCAATCTCGAACGCGCCATGCCCGCGAACGGGCGTTTCGGCGGCCACATCGTGCAGGGCCACGTCGACGGGACCGGTCGCGTCCTGTCCGTGAGCCCCTCGGAGAACTGGACCGTCGTGCGCATCGGCGTGCCGGCGAAGCTCACCCGGTACCTCGTCGAGAAGGGTTCGATCACCGTCGACGGTGTGTCGCTGACCGTCTCGTCCGTCGGCGGATCGGGTGACGACTCGTGGTTCGAGATCTCCCTGATCCCCACCACCCTCAACGAGACCAACCTCGGTGCCACCAAGCCCGGCACCGTGGTCAACCTCGAGGTCGACGTGATCGCGAAGTACGTCGAACGTCTGCACCTCGGAAACACCCAACATGTCCCTGCGCTTGATGTCACCGGGACGAAATGAGGACAGCGGGCGAAATGAGCACAACGAGTGAGGTTCTGATGAGCGAATCGCCGCGTGATGGTGACGACGCGACCACCGACGAACGAGTCCGGCTCGACTCGATCGAACGGGCCATCGCCGACATCGCCGCCGGCAAGGCGGTCGTCGTGGTCGACGACGAGGACCGGGAGAACGAGGGCGACCTGATCTTCGCGGCCGAGAAGGCCACCCCGGAGCTCGTCGCCTTCATGGTCCGCTACACCTCGGGCTACCTGTGCGTCCCGCTCGACGGCGACGCCTGCGACCGCCTCGGTCTGCCCCCGATGTACTCGATGAACCAGGACAAGCACGGCACCGCCTACACCGTGACCGTCGACGCCCGTGAGGGCATCGGCACCGGTATCAGCGCCTCGGACCGCGCCACCACCATGCGTCTGCTCGCCGACCCGGAGGCCACCGCCGGTGACTTCACGCGTCCCGGCCACGTCGTCCCGTTGCGCGCCAAGGAGGGCGGCGTGCTGCGTCGTCCCGGCCACACCGAGGCCGCCGTCGACCTGGCCCGGCTCGCCGATCTCGCGCCGGCCGGCGTCATCTGCGAGATCGTCAGCCAGAAGGACGTGGGCTCGATGGCCCGCTCCGACGAGCTGCGCGTCTTCGCCGACGAGCACGACCTCGCCATGATCTCGATCGCCGACCTCATCGCGTGGCGTCGTCGCCACGAGAAGCATGTCGTTCGCGTCGCCGATGCCCGGATTCCGACCCGTCACGGCGACTTCCGCGCAGTCGGCTACTCCAGCGTCTACGACGACGTCGAGCACGTCGCCCTGGTGAAGGGCGACGTCTCCAGCGACGACGGACACGACGTCCTCGTCCGCGTGCACTCGGAGTGCCTGACCGGCGACGTCTTCGGCTCGCTGCGCTGCGACTGCGGTCCGCAGCTCGACGCCGCGATGGAGATGGTGGCCGAAGAAGGCCGCGGCATCATCCTGTACATGCGCGGCCATGAGGGTCGCGGCATCGGCCTGCTGCACAAGCTGCAGGCCTATCAGCTGCAGGACGCCGGCGCCGACACCGTCGACGCAAACCTGGAACTGGGTCTGCCCGCCGACTCCCGCGACTACGGTCTCGGCGCCCAGATCCTCGTCGATCTCGGGGTGTCGTCGATGCGTCTGCTGACCAACAACCCGGCCAAGCGCGTCGGTCTCGACGGTTACGGCCTGCACATCGTCGACCGGGTGCCGATGCCGGTGCGCGCCAACGCCGAGAACCTGCGCTACCTTCGCACCAAGCGCGACCGGATGGGACACGACCTCGTGGGTCTCGACGATCACGCACATACCGGCGACGACGCATCTGAAGGAGCCCCTGCATGAGTGGTCACGGAGAACCGACCCTCGAACTCGCCGATGCCGGCAAGCTCCGGCTGGCGATCGTGTCGTCGCAGTGGCACGAGAAGATCTGTGGCGCACTGCTCGACGGCGCGGTCCGCGCGGCCCACGAGAACGGTGTCACCGAGCCGACCATCGTGCAGGTCGCGGGCGCCATCGAGTTGCCGGTCATCGTGCAGGCGCTGGCCCGCACCCACGACGCCGTCGTCGCGCTCGGCGTCGTGATCAAGGGTGAGACACCGCATTTCGATTACGTGTGCGACGCGGTGACCGCGGGTCTGACCCGCGTCTCGCTCGACGAGTCGACCCCGGTCGGCAACGGTGTGCTGACCACGCTCACCGAGGAGCAGGCCATCGCCCGCGCGGGCTTACCCGGTTCGACCGAGGACAAGGGCGCGCAGGCGACCGTCGCCGCACTGGCGTCGGCCCTGACCCTACGCGCGCTGGCACGCGGTGAGGCCCTGCCGAGCACGGTCGGAGGAGCATCGGCGTGACCTCCCCTCGATGGGACCTGGTCTATCGGCCGCGCAAGCTGCCCCGCTGGGCGATCGTCGCGGCCGTGATCGTGATGGCCATCCACATCACCTTCGGGCTGCTGCTGACGATCGAGGACGTCGGGGTCCGCAACCTCGGCAGCTCCGACCAGGTCGCGATCATCCTCATCGGTGTTCTCTTCACCGGCGCCATCCTGCTGCTGACCCGTCCGCGGCTGCGGGTGGGCGCCGAGGGTGTCGAGGTGCGCAACCTGGTGCCCACTCGACTCTTCACCTGGGACCAGGTACTCGGACTGACCTACCCGGAAAAAGGCTTCGGCGCCTGGCTGCTGTTCCCGTCCGACGAACACATCACCGTGCTGGCTGTGCAGGCGAACGACGGTCCGCAGGCCGTCGAGGCGATGGCCCGGTTCCGCGAGCTCGAAGAGCGCTATCGCGGGACCGTCCGACCCGCCAACTAGCCTGGAACACGTGGCCGACCCGACTACCTACCGTCCTGCTCCCGGAACCATCCCGACCGATCCCGGGGTGTACAAGTTCCGTGACGAGCACGGTCGTGTCATCTACGTGGGCAAGGCCAAGAACCTCCGGTCGCGTCTGACGTCGTACTTCGCCGACATCGCCTCGCTGCACCCGCGCACCCGTCAGATGGTGACGACGGCGGCGTCGGTGGAGTGGACCGTCGTGGGCACCGAGGTCGAGGCACTTCAGCTCGAATACAACTGGATCAAGGAATTCGATCCACGGTTCAACGTCCGCTATCGCGACGACAAGAGCTACCCGATGCTCGCCGTGACCCTCAACGAGGAGTATCCGCGGCTGTTCGTCTACCGCGGACCCCGCCGCCGTGGCGTGCGCTACTTCGGGCCGTACGCGCATGCGTGGGCGATCCGCGAGACCGTCGACCTGCTGACGCGGGTGTTCCCGGCGCGCACCTGCTCGGCGGGCGTGTTCAAGCGGCACCGCCAGATCGACCGGCCGTGTCTGCTCGGCTACATCGACAAGTGCTCCGCGCCCTGTATCGGCCGGGTCGACGCCGAGGAACACCGCGAGATCGTCGAGGACTTCTGCGACTTCCTCGCCGGCCGCACCGACCTGCTGATCCGCAAGCTCGAACGTGACATGTCCGCTGCGGCCGAGGATCTCGATTTCGAACGCGCGGCCCGCCTGCGCGACGACATCGGCGCCCTCCGACGCGCCATGGAGAAGCAGGCCGTGGTTCTCGGCGACGGCACCACCGCCGACGTCGTCGCGATCGCCGGAGACGACCTCGAGGTGTCGGTACAGGTCTTCCACGTGCGCGACGGACGCGTCCGCGGTCAGCGCGGGTGGGTCGTCGAACGCAGTGACAACGGGACCGACGGCGACGTCATCGGCGAGTTCATCACCCAGTTCTACGGTGCGCAGGTCGATTTCGACGCCACCGTCGACGTCGGCGAGGACCGTGCACACGGCGAGTCGGTCCCGCGCGAGGTCCTGGTCCCCGAATTGCCCGCCAACGCAGCCGAACTCGAGGAGTGGTTGTGCGGACTGCGGGGAAGCAGGGTCACCCTGCGTGTACCGCAGCGCGGCGACAAGAAGGCGCTGTTCGAGACCGTCGCCCGGAACGCGGGGGAGGCGCTCACCCAGCACAAGCTCCGGCGCGCCGGTGACCTCACCACCCGGTCGGCCGCCCTCACCGAGCTGCAGGAGAACCTGATGCTCGACCAGGCTCCGCTGCGCATCGAGTGCGTCGACATCTCGCATGTCCAGGGCACCGACGTCGTGGCTTCTCTCGTCGTCTTCGAGGACGGTCTGCCGCGCAAGTCCGATTACCGCCACTACGCGATCCGCCATGCCGCCGGCGACGGCCACTCCGACGACGTCGCATCGATCGCGGAGGTCACCCGCCGCCGCTTCCTCCGGCATCGCGCCGACCGTGACGCACCGCCGCCCGAGTCGGGGGAGGTCGACGCCGAACCGCAGACCTCTGCGCAGCCGCGGAAGTTCGCGTACCCGCCCAATCTGTTCGTCGTCGACGGCGGTGCGCCTCAGGTGCATGCCGCGGCGGCGGTTCTCGACGAACTCGGTGTCACCGACGTCTCGGTGATCGGACTCGCCAAACGCCTCGAGGAGGTGTGGGTGCCCGGTGAGGACGACCCGATGATCCTGCCGCGCAGCAGCCAGGCGCTGTTCCTGCTGCAGCGTGTGCGCGACGAGGCGCACCGGTTCGCCATCACCTTCCACCGCAGCAAGCGCAGCAAGCGGATGACCGCGTCGGCGCTCGACGGCATCCCGGGTCTCGGCAAGACACGACGCACCGCGCTGGTGACCCACTTCGGGTCGGTCGCGCGCCTGCGTGAGGCATCCTTGGAGGAGATCGCCCAGGTGCCCGGGATCGGTCTGACCACCGCGCGTGCGGTGCAGAGCGCACTGGGTGGTGACACCGTTGCGGAGGCGGGGCCGGAGTCCGAGGTGGTGTCGGTGGAGTCGGTGGTGTCCGAGACGGTGAACGAGGCGGAGATGACGGTGGTGACCGGTGACGCGGGACGAGGTGTCGATGAGTGAGCGGGCCGAGGCCGAACACGACGAGCAGTTGACCGGAGGCGTGCGGAACGACGGGGTACCGGACGGACTCACCGTCCTGTTCGTGACCGGCATGTCCGGCGCGGGCCGCTCCACGGCGGCCAACGTGCTCGAGGACGACGGCTGGTACGTCGCGGACAACGTTCCGCCGTCACTGATCTCGACGATGGTCGGGATGGTGCGGGAGAGCGACCCGACGATCACCCGTCTCGCGATGGTGTTGCGCGCATCCGGCCCCGACCTCGCCCACGAACTCGAACAGCTGCGGGACAACCTCGAGGAGTCGGGGATTCGTACCCGGCTGCTGTACCTCGACGCGAGCGAGGAGGCGCTGGTCCGTCGCTTCGAGCAGGTGCGTCGCCGACACCCGTTGCAGGGCAAGGAAACTCTCATCGAGGGCATCGCCCGGGAACGCGCGATCCTGGCGCCGATCAAGAACGTCGCCGACCTCGTCGTGGAGACCTCGGCGCTGACCGCGGCCAAGCTCCGCTCCGTGGTGGAGGGTGTGTCGCCGGGAGACACCGAACCGCGGCTGAGCATCGCGGTGCAGTCCTTCGGCTTCAAGTACGGACTGCCCATCGACTCCGATCTCGTCGCCGACGTGCGGTTCCTGCCCAACCCCCACTGGATCGACGAGCTGCGCGACCACAACGGGCAGGAGGCGCCGGTCCGCGACTACGTCCTCGGCCAGCCCGACGCCGGTGACTTCCTCGACCTGTACACCGACCTGGTGTCCATCGTCGGTCGTGGCTACCTGCGAGAAGGTAAGCGCTACATGACGATCAGCGTCGGCTGCACCGGCGGTAAACATCGAAGTGTCGCCATCTCCGAGGAGCTCGCACGGCGTCTCCGCAAGGCCGTCGACGACTCCGGCGTGGCCACCTACGACGTGCGCGTGATGCACCGCGATCTGGGGCGCGAATGACCCAGGAGATCGTCGACCCCAAGATCGTCGCGCTGGGTGGCGGCCACGGCCTGTACGCGACGCTGACCGCGATGCGTTACCTGAGTACCGACATCACCGCGGTGGTGACGGTCGCCGACGACGGGGGATCGTCGGGCCGCCTGCGTGCCGAACTCGGCCTCATCCCGCCGGGAGACCTGCGAATGGCCCTGGCCGCGTTGATGTCCGCGCCCAAGGCGCTCGAGGACTTCCAGACCGCGGGTGACCCCGACACCCGTCGACGCCACGAACTGTGGGCCGAGGTGCTGCAGCACCGCTTCGGCGGTCGCGGCGCGCTCGCCGGACACCCCATCGGCAATCTGATGCTCGCGGGGCTCACCGAGGTCCTCGGTGACGCGGTGGCCGCGCTGCAGGAACTCCGGTCGATGTTCGGGATCGTCGGGCAGGTGCTGCCCATGTCGACCGTCCCGCTCGACATCGAGGCCGACGTGTCAGGACTCGAGGCGGACCCGCGCATCAGCCGGGAGATCCGCGGACAGGTCGCGGTGGCGACGACGCCCGGCAAGGTGCGTCGCGTGCGGCTGATCCCCGAGGAACCGCCCGCCTGCGAGAGTGCCGTCGGGGCAATCGAATCCGCCGATCTGGTGATGCTCGGACCCGGCTCCTGGTTCTCCAGCGTGATCCCGCACGTGCTGGTGCCCGAGCAACTCAAGGCGTTGCAGCGCACCGCCGCCCGCAAGGTGCTGGTGGTCAACCTCGCACCCGAACCGGGGGAGACCCCGGGGTTCTCGGTGGAGCGGCATCTGCACGTCCTGCACGCCCACGCCGACACCTTCCGCGTCGACAACGTCCTGGTCGACGCGTCGTCGGTGCCCGCCGGACGCGAACGCGAGCATCTCGTGCGCGCGGCCGGACTCTTCGGCGCCGAACTGAACGTCGGCGATGTCGCGGTACCCGGCCGCCAGGTCCATGACCCGGCGAAAGTCGCCGCCGTGGTGAACGAACTGTGCGAAGGTGAATCGAACCGTTACGCTGACCGGGCCGACGCCTGACCCAGGCGATGATTCGGCGTTTTCTCGAGGGACGTGTGGGCAGTTGACAGGAGGACAGGGACCGGTGGCGATGACGGCAGCGGTGAAAGACGAGCTGAGTCGCCTGACGGTGACCCAGGTGAGTTGCCGGAGAGCCGAGGTGTCGGCCCTGCTGCGTTTCGCCGGCGGCCTGCACATCGTGGCGGGCCGCGTCGTCGTGGAGGCCGAGGTCGACATGGGCAATGTCGCGCGGCGCCTACGACGCGAGATCCACGACCTGTTCGGCTACGGCTCCGACGTCCACGTCCTGCGAAGCGGCGGCCTGCGCAAGTCGGCCCGCTACATCGTGCGCATCACCAAGGACGGCGAGGGACTCGCCCGGCAGACCGGCTTGCTCGATCTGCGTGGCCGGCCGGTGCGCGGCCTCCCGGCCCAGGTGGTCGGCGGTAGCGTCGCCGACGCCGAAGCCGCTTGGCGCGGTGCGTTTCTCGCCCACGGTTCGTTGACCGAACCAGGACGCTCGTCGGCGCTCGAGGTCAGCTGCCCCGGACCCGAGGCCGCGTTGGCGCTCGTCGGCGCCGCCCGTCGCCTCGGTGTGACCGCGAAGGCGCGCGAGGTCCGCGGCGCCGACCGCGTCGTCATCCGCGACGGCGAGGCCATCGGCGCGCTGCTCACCCGGATGGGCGCCCACGACACCCGCCTGGTCTGGGAGGAACGCCGCATGCGCCGCGAGGTGCGCGCGACCGCGAACCGCCTCGCCAACTTCGACGACGCCAACCTCCGGCGCTCGGCCCGCGCGGCAGTGGCTGCGGCCGCCCGCGTCGAACGCGCCCTGGAGATCCTCGGTGACGAGGTCCCCGACCATCTCATCGCGGCCGGACAGCTGCGCATCACCCATCGGCAGGCCTCTCTGGAGGAGCTCGGCCAGCTCGCCGACCCGCCGATGACCAAGGACGCCGTCGCCGGACGCATCCGCCGGCTGTTGTCGATGGCTGACAAGAAAGCTCGCCAGGACGGCATCCCGGACACCGAATCGGCGGTCACCTCAGAGCTGCTCGACGAGGCCTAGGGACCTGCGGTGTGCCGGACCGAACCCGGCCTACTAGGCTGAAGTCGACGTGTGCGGACCGGGGGTCACCCCTGTGTGCCATCGGTGACCGCTCACGGCGCGGCCAGCAGGGCTTGACCCACAGGCCTGACCATGAATACCGCTAAGGAGCACAACTGTGACTGTTCGGGTAGGCGTCAACGGATTCGGCCGGATCGGCCGCAACTTCTTCCGTGCCGTCGAAGCGCAAAAGGCTTTGGGCACCACTGACATCGAGATCGTCGCGGTCAACGACCTCACCGACAACGCGACTCTCGCGCACCTGCTGAAGTTCGACTCGATCCTCGGCCGTCTGCCCGAAGACGTCAGCCTCGAAGGCGACGACACCATCGTGGTGGGCGACAAGAAGATCAAGGCGCTCGAGGTCAAGGAAGGCCCCGCAGCCATCCCGTGGGGCGACCTGGGCGTGGACGTCGTCGTCGAGTCGACCGGCATCTTCACCGCACGCGCCAAGGCCCAGGGCCACCTGGACGCCGGCGCCAAGAAGGTCATCATCTCGGCCCCCGCCTCGGATGAGGACATCACCATCGTCATGGGCGTCAACGACGACAAGTACGACGGCAGCCAGAACATCATCTCCAACGCCTCGTGCACCACGAACTGCCTCGGCCCGCTGGCCAAGGTCCTCAACGACGAGTTCGGCATCGTCAAGGGCCTCATGACCACGATCCACGCCTACACCCAGGATCAGAACCTGCAGGACGGCCCGCACAAGGACCTGCGCCGCGCACGTGGTGCCGCGATCAACATCGTGCCGACCTCGACCGGTGCCGCCAAGGCCATCGGCCTGGTCCTCCCGGAGCTGAAGGGCAAGCTCGACGGTTACGCCCTGCGCGTGCCGATCCCCACCGGCTCGGTCACCGACCTCACCGCGCAGCTGGCCAAGCAGGCCACCGCCGAGGAGATCAACGCCGCGCTCAAGGCTGCCGCCGAGGGTCCGCTCAAGGGCATCCTCAAGTACTACGACGCCCCGATCGTCTCCTCCGACATCGTCACCGACCCGCACAGCTCGCTGTTCGACGCCGGCCTGACCAAGGTCATCGACGATCAGGCCAAGGTCGTGTCCTGGTACGACAACGAGTGGGGCTACTCGAACCGCCTCGTCGACCTCATCGGACTCGTCAGCAAGTCTCTCTAGTCCACTCGTCGTACAACGAAAGAGGAGTCAACGCCTCATGGGTGTTCCCACTCTGAAGAACCTTCTGGAAGAGGGTGTTTCGGGTCGCGGAGTGCTGGTCCGTTCGGATTTCAACGTCCCGCTCGACGGGTCGACGATCACCGATCCGGGTCGCATCCTCGCCTCGCTGCCCACCCTCAACGCGCTGATCGACGCCGGCGCCAAGGTGATCATCACCGCCCACCTGGGTCGGCCGAAGGGCGAGCCGGATCCGAAGTTCTCGCTCGCGCCCGTCGCGGCGCGGCTCGGCGAAGAACTCGGTCGCAACGTGCAGCTCGCCGGTGACGTCGTCGGCACCGACGCGCTCGCCCGCGCCGAGGGTCTCACCGACGGTGACGTCCTGCTCCTGGAGAACATCCGCTTCGATCCGCGGGAGACCTCCAAGGACGACGCCGAGCGCGAGAGGCTGGCCAAGGCCCTCGTCGAACTCGTCGGCGAGGACGGCGCGTTCGTCTCGGACGGCTTCGGAGTGGTCCACCGCAAGCAGGCATCGGTCTACGACGTCGCCAAGCTGCTCCCGCACTACGCGGGAGAGCTGGTGGCGGCCGAGGTCGACGTCCTGTCGAAGCTCACCGAAGAGGTGACCCGTCCCTACGCGGTCGTCCTCGGTGGCTCGAAGGTCTCCGACAAGCTCGGGGTCATCGAGGCGTTGGCTCCCAAGGTCGACACGCTCGTCATCGGTGGCGGCATGGCCTTCACCTTCCTGGCCGCACAGGGCCATTCGGTGGGCACCTCGCTGCTGCAGGAAGACCAAATCGACGTCTGCAAGAGCCTGCTCGAGCGCTTCGGCGACGTCATCCACCTGCCGGTCGACGTCGTGGTGGCCGACAAGTTCGCCGCCGACGCGGAGGCGAAGACCGTCGCCGCCGACGCCATCCCGGACGGCTGGATGGGACTCGACATCGGACCGGAGTCGGTGAAGCGATTCACCGCGGTCCTCTCGGGCGCCCAGACGATCTTCTGGAACGGTCCGTCCGGCGTCTTCGAGTTCGAGAAGTTCTCGGCCGGCACCCGCGGTGTCGCCGAGGCCATCGCCGGTGCGACCGGCAACGGTGCGTTCACCGTGGTCGGTGGCGGCGACTCGGCTGCCGCGGTGCGGACCCTGGGTCTGCCCGACTCGGACTTCTCGCACATCTCCACCGGAGGTGGCGCATCGCTGGAGTACCTCGAAGGCAAGGAACTCCCCGGACTGAAGGTGCTGGAGAGCTGAGCCATGGCAACTCGTAAACCGCTCATCGCGGGCAACTGGAAGATGAACCTGAACCACCTCGAGGCCATCGCGCTGGTTCAGAAGATCGCCTTCGCCCTGCCGGCGAAGTACTTCGACAAGGTCGACGTGACGGTGATCCCGCCGTTCACCGACATCCGCAGCGTGCAGACCGTCGTCGACGGCGACAAGCTGCTGCTCACCTACGGTGCGCAGGATCTGTCGCAGCACGACTCGGGTGCCTACACCGGGGAGATCAGCGGCGCCTTCCTCGCGAAGCTCGGCTGTACCTTCGTCGTCGTCGGCCACTCGGAGCGACGCACCCTGCACGGTGAGACCGACGAGATCGTGCTGGCCAAGACCAAGGCCGCGCTCAAGCACGAACTCACCCCGATCGTCTGCATCGGCGAGGGTCTCGAGATCCGCGAGGCCGGCGAGCACGTCGCGTACAACGTGGCGCAGCTCAAGGGTTCGCTGGCGGGCCTGTCGGCCGCCGAGATCGCCAAGACCGTCATCGCCTACGAGCCGGTCTGGGCCATCGGCACCGGTCGCGTGGCCAGTGCCGCCGACGCCCAGGAGGTCTGCAAGGCCATCCGCGAGACCCTCGCGGAGATCGCCGACGCGGAGACCGCGGCCTCGGTCCGCATCCTCTACGGCGGTTCGGTGAACGCCAAGAACGTCGGCGACATCGTCGGCCAGACCGACGTCGACGGAGCTCTCGTCGGCGGCGCGTCGTTGAAGTCCGACGAGTTCGCGACGCTGTCGGCGATCGCCGCGGGTGGCCCCTTGCCCTGACGGGTCACACCCACGCGTACACTGTGGCAGGTTGGTGTCGATTTGCGTCGGCACCACCTGCCACAGCTGTTTCTCCAGGTGTTTACGGAAGGGCGTTTCGACTCGTGACTGTGCAAGGTGCACTCGACATCGGATTGATCGTGACCAGCGTTCTGCTGATCGTGCTCGTCCTGCTGCACCGCGGCAAGGGTGGCGGTCTGTCGTCCCTGTTCGGCGGCGGTGTCCAGTCCAGCCTGTCGGGTTCGAGCGTCGTCGAACGCAACCTCGACCGGTTGACCATCTTCGTCGGCCTCATCTGGGTGATCTTCATCGTCGGCGTGGGCGTCGACATCAAACTTTCCTGAGCTGGTTTCTGCTCTGGACCTCGGGCGACGCGTGATACGCGTCGCCCGTCGCTTTCCCCGGGATGCCGGACTCCCCTGATCTCGGGATACTTGACGGCATGAGTGAAACCGCCCCCGCCAAGGGAGCCCCGGCCTCGCGTCCGTCCATCTCGATCGTCGACCACATCGTCGTCGACGACGAGGGCCGTGCACTCACCGAACCATTACGCGAGGACATCCGTCTGCTCGGCGGCATCCTCGGCGAGGTCGTCGCCGAGCATTCCGGCACGGATGTCTTCGATCTCGTCGAGTCCGCCCGGGTCGCCGCTTTCGGCGTGCGCCGCAACGAGATCGACCGCAGCGAGCTCGCCGACATGTTCGTCGACCTCGACGTCGCCACCGCGGTACCCGTCATCCGCGCCTTCAGCCATTTCGCGCTGCTGGCCAATCTGGCCGAGGACATCCACCGCGAACGCCGCCGCGCCATCCACGTGCGGGCCGGTGACCCGCCGCAGAAGTCCAGCCTGGCCGCCACCTACCGCCAGCTCGCCGACGCCGGACTCGGCGACGAGGAGGTCGGCAAGGCACTCGCCGATGCCAACGTCGTCCCCGTCATCACCGCCCACCCGACCGAGACGCGGCGTCGCACGGTGTTCGAGGCGCAGAACCGAATCACCGAGCTCATGCGCTTCCGCGGTCGCACCGAACTGACCCCCGACGAGGACGCCGAGGTCACCGAGGCGATCCGGCGCCAGATCCTCACGCTGTGGCAGACCGCTCTCATCCGTCTCGAGCGGCTGACCATCCAGGACGAGATCCGTTCGGGCCTGCGCTACTACGACGCCTCGTTCTTCGAGGTGGTGCCGGCGATCAACACCTCGGTGCGAGCCGCGCTGCGGTCGGCGTACCCGGACGCGGGTCTCGCCGACGAGCCGATGATCCGCATGGGGTCCTGGATCGGCGGCGACCGGGACGGCAACCCGTTCGTCACCGCCGAGGTCGTCACCCTGGCCACCACGCTGGCCGCCGCGACCGCGGTCGGGCACCACCTCGCCGAACTCGAGAACCTCGCGCAGGAACTGAGTATGTCGGCGCGACTGATCACCGGCACCGAGCCGCTGCTGGCACTCGCCGGCGCCGATGCCGACGACCCCGGTGTCGACGAGCCGTTCCGGCTCGCGCTGCGGCACATCAGGTCCCGTCTGGCGGCGACGGCGAGGGGCATGTTCGACGACGACTTCCTCTCATCGAGCGACCTCTTCCTCGTCGACGGCAAGTCGCCGTATCACGACGCATCGGAACTCCTCGCCGACCTGGACGTCATCGACGCCGCGCTGCGGGTCAACAACGACGCCACCATCGCCGACGATCGCCTCTTGTCCCTCCGGGAGTCGGTGCGTACCTTCGGTTTCCATCTGTCCGGACTCGACCTGCGGCAGAACTCCGACATGCACGAGGAGGTCGTCGCCGAACTCCTGGCGTGGGCCGGCGTGCACGCCGACTACGCCTCGCTGGGGGAGGAGGAGCGCGTCGAGATCCTGTCCGCCGAGCTGCAACGCCGTCGTCCGCTGACCAGTCCCGACGCGGAACTGAGCGAACTGGCGACCAAGGAACTCGGGATCGTGCGGGCTGCTGCGAAGGCGGTCGCGACGTTCGGGCCGGAAGCGGTGCCGAACTACATCATCAGCATGTGCACCTCGGTGAGTGACATGCTCGAGGCCCTGATCCTGCTGAAGGAGGCCGGTCTCTACGATCCTGGTGCGGCGGGGGAGAACTCGCCGCGCTCGACCGTCCGCGTCGTACCGCTGTTCGAGACGATCGAGGATCTGCAGCAGGGCGCCACAACGCTGCTCGCCGTTCTCGACGTGCCGTTCTACCGGGCGCTCGTGGAGTCCCAGCACGGCATGCAGGAGATCATGCTCGGCTACTCCGACTCCAACAAGGACGGCGGTTACATGGCCGCCAACTGGGCGCTGTACCGCGCCGAACTCGACCTCGTCGAGGCGGCGTCTCGGTCGGGAATCCGGTTGCGGCTCTTCCACGGTCGCGGTGGCACCGTCGGTCGCGGTGGAGGTCCCAGCTACGATGCGATCCTCGCCCAGCCGCCGGGTGCGGTCCGGGGATCGTTGCGGATCACCGAGCAGGGCGAGATCATCGCAGCCAAGTACGCCGAACCGGTGACCGCCCGCCGAAACCTGGAGACGCTGCTGGCCGCGACCATCGAGTCGTCGTTGCTCGACGTCGAAGGTCTCGGCGACGAATCGGAGTCGGCCTACGAGATCATGGACGACATCGCGGCCAGGGCACGTGCGGCGTACAGCCGTCTGGTGCACGAGACACCGGGATTCGTCGAGTACTTCACCACGTCGACGCCGCTGTCGGAGATCGGCGCCCTCAACATCGGCAGCCGCCCGGCGTCACGCAAGCAGACCGAGAAGATCTCGGATCTCCGAGCGATCCCGTGGGTGCTGTCGTGGACGCAATCACGCGTGATGCTGCCGGGCTGGTACGGCACCGGGTCCGCGTTCGAGGAGTGGGTCGGCGACGATCCCACCCGCCTCGAGGCCCTGCAGCGCTACTACGAGAAGTGGCCGTTCTTCCGCACCGTCATGTCCAACATGGCGCAGGTGCTGGCCAAGTCCGACATGGGTCTTGCCGAGCGCTACGCACAGCTGGTTCCCGACGAGCAACTGCGCGACAAGGTGTTCGGCATGATCGTCGACGAGCACGAGCGTACGATCGCCATGTGCGCCGAGATCACCGGCACCGACGACCTGTTGCACGACAACGCAGCCCTGAAACGTTCGGTCTACAACCGTTTTCCGTACCTCGAGCCCCTCAACCTGCTGCAGGTGGAGCTGCTGCGCCGGTTCCGTGCGGGGGAGGACACCCCGCTGGTGCGCCGCGGTATCCAGCTCACCATGAACGGTCTGGCGACGGCGCTGCGGAACTCGGGTTAGCCCGGAGTGGCTGTGCTCAGCCGTAGTGGCAGACGTAGCTGACGGGGTCGGTGACCTCGATGTCGAACGAGGAGTTCCCGGGCACCGAGAACGAGTCGCCCGCGCCGTAGGAGGTCCAGTCCTCGCTGCCGGCGAGCCGCACCCGGCAGGCGCCGCTGTGGAGTTCCATGATCTCGGGTGCGCCGGTGCCGAAATTCAGTGTCGCGGGCAGGATCACACCGGCCGATTTACGGGTGCCGTCGGCGAGGTGGAACGTGTGGCTCACGCACTTGCCGTCGAAGTAGACGTTGGCGCGAGGGTCGAGGGTCACGTTCGCGTAGGTCGAGGTATCGGTCACGAGCATCGAGCCTAGCGTGAGCCCGGAATCACTTGAGCCGGGAGGCCGCGTCCTCGTCGAGGAACCAGATGGTCTCTTCGGTGCCGTGGGCACCGGCGCAAGGCCAGTCCGCCGGGTCGGCACCGTTGTGGGCAGCGACGACGGCCTCGGCCTTGTCGGCGCCGGCGACGAGGAACCAGACGTTGCGCGACCGGTTGACCACGGGCAGTGTCAAGGTGATCCGACGCGGCGGCGGCTTGGGCGAATCCTCCACGGCGACAACCGACTTCTCGGTCTCCGCGGTGGCCGCGGTGTGCGGGAAGAGTGAGTTGATGTGGCCTTCGCCGCCCATTCCCAGAAGGTGAAGATCGAACTCCGGGGCAATGCCGTCAGAGGAGCGGCCGGCCAGGATCGCCGCGTAATCGGCTGCGGCGGCGTCGATGTCGTCGCCGAACGGGCCGTCGGACGGGGCCATCGGGAAGACCCGCGACGGGTCGACCGGCACCTTGTCGAGCAGGGCTTCGCGGGCCTGTCCGGAGTTGCGTTCCGGGTCGTCGGCCGGTACGAATCGGTCGTCGCCCCAGTACAGGTCGACTCGCGACCAGTCGATCGTGCCGCTGTCGGCGGCCAGGGCCGACAGAATGCCGATCCCGTTGCTGCCGCCGGTCAGGACGATGCTCGCGACGTCGCGTTCGGCCTGTGCGCGGGTCACCAGGTCGATGAAGCGAGCGGCCGCGGTCACGACCAGTTCCTGCTTGGACTCGAAGACCAGCGTCTCGTTGGCCACGTCTTTCACTCTTTTCCGTCGGATGCAGCTGAATCGCTCTGCTGTGCGGCGTGTTCGACAGCGGCTCGCATGTCGGCTCGGAGGAGTGCCTCCTGCTCCGGTGAGATCCGCTCCACGTCGGCGACACCGGCCAACGCCGAGGCGTACACCTCGTCGACGTCGAGACGGCGCAACTCCTCGGCGATGCACACCGGCAGCGAGCGCGGCGTCATCGCGATCTTCCCGTCCGGCTTGCCGGGTGCGGTCAGGACGGCGTTGTTGCTCTCGTCGACGGCCAGCACGGTGTCGCCGTCGGTCCGGACGAGTCGAACCTCGAAGCTGCCGGTGAACCTGCGCGTGGGGACGCCCAGCGCGGACCGCAGCCAGCCGGCGAGCAGGTCGATGGCCGGACTGCGATCGGGTCCGGTCACATCGATCTCGAGGACCGGGGTGAACGGAGGACGATCGAGGGCCGAAGCGAGGATCGCCCGCCACGGGGTGAGCTGGGTCCAGGCGATGTCGGTGTCACCGGGCGAGTACCCGGCGAGACGACGTTTGAGGACGGTGTTCAGGCCGGGGTCGCGATTGGCGTCCATGATCCGGCGGCGGCCCAGCGTGCCGAGCGGATCGGATGCCGGCCGCGCGGGACCGATACTCGGCCACCAGGTGACCACCGGGGTGTCCGGCAGCAGGAAGGGGATCACCACTGCGTGTGCGTGGTCGGCCATGTCGCCGGCCAGAGACAGCACGATGACCTCCGACGCGCCGGCGTCGCCGCCGACGCGGATCTCGGCGTCCATCCGCGAACGCGCATGGCGCACACCGCGGGAGACGACGATCACGCGGCTGGGATGCTCGCGGCTCGCGGCGATCGCGGCCTCGATGGCGCCTTCGGTGGGTTCGTCGTGTTCGGCACAGACGACCAGCGTGAGCACGCGACCGCTGTTGACCGAACCCTCGGTCTCGTGGAGCGTGACCAGTCGCTTGGCGACTTCCCGGCTCGACGTGTCGGGCAGGTTGACGATCATGGACGCCTCCACTGTCGGCCATGGCGTGCGAGCATCTCGTCTGCGGACGCCGGACCCCAGGTTCCTGCCTCGTACGCTTCCGGCCGGCCGTTCTGGGCCCAGTGGTCGAGCACCGGATCGAGGATCTTCCAGGACAATTCGACTTCCTCGTTGACGGGGAAGAGTGACGGTTCCCCGAGCAGCACGTCGAGGATCAACCGTTCGTAGGCCTCCGGGGACGCCTCGGTGAACGCGGTGCCGTAACTGAAGTCCATGTTCACGTCGCGGACTTCCATGCTCGATGCGGGCACCTTGGAGCCGAACCGGAGCGTCATCCCCTCGTCGGGCTGAACGCGGATCACCAGCACGTTCTGGCTGAGTTCCTCGGTCATCGTCTGATCGAAGGGCAGATGCGGCGCCCGTTTGAAGACCAGCGCGATCTCGGTGACGCGCCGGCCGAGGCGCTTGCCGGTACGCAGGTAGAAGGGGACACCCGCCCAGCGGCGGGAGTCGACCTCCAGGGCGATCGCGGCGAAGGTCTCGGTCGTGGAGTCCTTGGCGAAGCCGGACTCCTCTTTGAGGCCGCGAACCTTCTCGCTGCCCTGCCAGCCGGCGGTGTACTGACCCCGAGCCGTGTTCTCCGACAGCGGCTCGATGTTGCGGGTGGCGGCGAGAACCTTGGCCTTCTCGGCCTGTAACTGCTTGGGCTCGAAAGAGATCGGCTCTTCCATCGCCACCAGCGCCATCAGCTGCAGCAGATGGTTCTGGATGACGTCGCGCGCCGCCCCGATGCCGTCGTAGTAGCCGGCCCGGCCACCGAGACCGATGTCCTCGGCCATGGTGATCTGGACATGGTCGACGTAGTGCGAACTCCACAGCGGATCGAACAGCTGATTGGCGAAGCGCAGCGCCAGGATGTTCTGCACCGTCTCCTTGCCGAGGTAGTGGTCGATGCGGAACACCGACGACTCCGGGAAGACGTTGTTGACGATGGCGTTGAGTTCACGGGCCGAGCCGAGGTCGTGACCGAAGGGCTTCTCGATGACCACCCGGCGCCAGCTGTCGCCGGTCTGTGCTGCGAGCCCGCTGCGCTCGAGCTGTTCACACACCGTCGGGAACGCCCCGGGCGGGATCGACAGGTAGAAGGCGTGATTGCCGTCCGTACCGCGTTCGTTGTCGAGCGACTTGAGGGTGTCGCGCAACTTGTCGAAGGCGGCGTCGTCGTCGAAATTGCCCTGCACGAAGCGGAAGCCCTCGGCGAGGCGCTCCCACACCTCCTCACGGAAGCCCGTGCGGGCGTGTTCCCGCACGGCGTCGTGCACGACCGCCCCGAAATCCTCGTCGGTCCAGTCCCGCCGGGCGAACCCGACGAGAGCGAACGACGGGGGGAGGAGGCCGCGGTTGGCGAGGTCGTAGACCGCAGGCATCAACTTCTTGCGTGCCAGGTCTCCGGTTACGCCGAAGATGACCAGACTGCACGGTCCCGCGATACGCGGGAGCCGCTTGTCCCGTGGGTCACGGAGCGGATTGGTCCAGGAGTCGGGTCCTACAGCACCGGGTCCCACTGAATCCCCGCCGACGGCCACTGTGGGATCAGCCCTTGATCGCCGCGGACAACTGCTCGGCGGTCGCGTTGAGCAGATCGTTCCACGCGTCCTCGAACTTGCTCACGCCCTCGTCCTCGAGGACCTTGAAGACATCGACCGTGTCGACGCCGAGCGCCGCGATCTTGTCGAAGACCTCCTGCGACTCCTGCGCGAGACCGATGATCGAGCCGGTGTTCACCCAACCGTGGTCGGCGAAGGCGTCCATCGTCTTGCCCGGCATGGTGTTGACCGTGTTGGGTGCGACGAGCTCGCTGACGTACAGGGTGTCGGGGTAGTCCGGGTTCTTCACGCCGGTCGACGCCCAGAGCGCGCGCTGCGGACGGGCGCCGTGGGCGAGCAGATCGGGGAAGCGCGACTCGACCTCGAACACCTGCTGGTAGGCCGAGTAGGCCAGGCGGGCGTTGGCCAGTGCCGCCTTGCCCTTGAGCTCCATCGCCTCCGGGGTGCCGATGGCGTCGAGACGCTTGTCGATCTCGGTGTCGACGCGCGAGACGAAGAACGACGCCACCGAGTGGATGTTCGACAGGTCGTGGCCGGCTTCCGCGGCGGCGTCGAGGCCGTCGAGGTAGGCGTCCATGACGTCCTTGTAGCGCTCCACCGAGAAGATCAGCGTCACGTTGACGCTGATGCCCTCGGCGATGACCTTGGTGATCGCCGGGAGCCCGGCCGTGGTGGCCGGGATCTTGATCAGCAGGTTCGGGCGGTCGACGATCTTCCACAGCTCGATCGCCTGGGCGACCGTGCCGTCGGTGTCGTGGGCCAGGCGCGGGTCGACCTCGATCGACACCCGGCCGTCGACGCCGTCGGACTCCTCGTACACCGGTGCGAGCACGTCGCAGGCGTTGCGGACGTCGTCGGTGGTCACCGTGCGGATGGTGCCGTCGACATCGGCGCCACGCGCGGCCAGTTCGGTGACCTGCGCGTTGTAGGCGGTGCCCTTCGACAGCGCCGCTTGGAAGATCGACGGGTTGGTGGTCACACCGACCACCGACTTGGTCGAGATCAGTTCGGCGAGTTCGCCGGAGCCGATCAGGTCACGGGACAGGTCGTCCAGCCACACCGAGACTCCGGCGGCGGACAGTTCGGCGAGCTTCTCGTTCTGGGTCACGATCTCTCTCCTTGGGTTGGTCAGCCGGCGACGACGCGCTCGGCGGCCGACGTGACGGCCTCTGCGGTGATCCCGAACTTGGTGAAGAGCACCTTGTAGTCGGCCGAGGCACCGAAGTGCTCGATGCTGACGATCTCGCCACCGGCGCCGACGATGCGGTACCACGGCATCGCGATGCCGGCCTCGACGGCGACACGCGGAACCGACGGCGGGAGCACGTGGTCCTGGTACCCCTTGGGCTGCTCGTCGAACCACTCGACACAGGGCATGGACACGACGCGGGCCTTGATTCCCTTGTCGGCCAGCGCCTTCTGTGCTTCGACGGCCAGGTACACCTCGGAGCCCGTGCCGATCAGCACGACCTGCGGATCGCCCTCGGAATCGCTGAGGATGTAGCCGCCGTTGGCGACGCCCTGCGCCGAGGTGCCCTCGAGGATCGGGAGGTTCTGCCGGGTGAGCGCCAGGCCGACCGGGTGGTTGCGCCGGGTCAGCAGGTGCGCCCACGCGTAGGCGGTCTCGTTCGCGTCGGCGGGACGCACGACGTCGAGATTAGGGATCGCCCGCAGCGCCGCCAGGTGCTCGATCGGCTGGTGGGTCGGGCCGTCCTCGCCGAGACCGATCGAGTCATGGGTCCAGACGTAGATCGGGTCGATCTCCATCAGCGCCGCCAGACGGACGGCCGGACGCATGTAGTCGGCGAACTGCAGGAAGGTGCCGCCGTAGGCGCGGGTCGGTCCGTGCAGGGCGATGCCCGACAGGATCGAACCCATCGCGTGCTCGCGGACACCGAAGTGCAGGGTGCGGCCGTACGGGTTGGCCGACCACTTCTTGGTGCTGATCGACGTCGGGCCGAACGAGGGCTCGCCGTCCATCGTGGTGTTGTTCGAGCCGGCGAGGTCGGCAGAACCGCCCCACAGCTCGGGCAGCACGGGCGCGAGGGCGCCGAGCACCTTGCCCGAGGCGCTGCGCGTCGCCACGTCCTTGTCGCCGACGTTCCAGCTCGGCAGGTTCTCGGTCCAGCCCTCGGGGAGCTCGTGGGCGGTCAGGCGATCGAACAGCGCCTTCTGCTCGGGGTTCTTCTCAGCCCATGCGTCGAAGGACGCCGTCCAGGCCTTGCGCTGCTCGGCGCCGCGCTCGACGAGCTTGCGGGTGTGCGCGATGACCTCGTCGGTGACCTCGAAGTTCTTCTCCGGGTCGAAGCCGAGAATCTTCTTGGTCGCGGCGATCTCCTCGTCACCGAGCGCCGCGCCGTGGGCCGCGCCGGTGTTCATGAGGTTGGGTGCCGGGAAGCCGATGATGGTGCGGAGGCAGATGATCGACGGACGGTCGACGACCTCCTGGGCGGCCTTGATCGCGGCCTCGATGGCCACGACGTCCTCGCCGCCTTCGACGGTCTGCACGTGCCAGCCGTAGGCCTCGTAGCGCTTGGCGACGTCCTCGGACAGGGCGATGTCGGTGTCGTCCTCGATCGAGATCTGGTTCTGGTCGTAGAACACGATCAGGTTGCCGAGCTGCTGGGTGCCGGCGAGCGAGCTGGCCTCAGAGGTCACGCCCTCCTCGATGTCACCGTCGGAGGCGACCACGTAGATGTAGTGGTCGAACGGGCTCTCGCCGACGCCGGCATCCGGGTCGAACAGGCCGCGCTCGCGGCGGGCGGCCATCGCCATGCCGACCGATGAGGCGAGACCCTGGCCCAGCGGGCCGGTGGTGATCTCCACACCGCGGGTGTGGCGGAACTCCGGGTGACCGGGGGTCAGCGAATCCCAGGTCCGCAGCGCCTCGATGTCGGAGAGCTCGAGGCCGAAGCCACCCAGGTAGAGCTGGATGTAGAGGGTCAGGCTCGAATGCCCGCAGGACAGCACGAAGCGGTCGCGGCCGGCCCAGTCGGTGTCGGTGGGGTCGTGACGCATCACGCGCTGGAACAGCGTGTAGGCCAACGGTGCGAGGCTCATGGCCGTACCCGGATGACCACTGCCACACTTCTGCACCGCGTCGGCGGCCAGCAGGCGGGCCGTGTCGACGGCACGCGTGTCGAGGTCGGTCCAGTCGTCCGGATGGCGGGGGGTGGTCAGTGCGCGGATCTCGTCTGTGTCGGCCACGATGGTGATTGTCTCCTGTGCCTGCTCGGGTTTTCGGCGCGTTCGGGTCCAGAGTAATCGGCCAGGAGCACGGCCTGCGCGCCGACCGAAAGTTACCGGTCGGTTCGTCGATCGGTGCCGGTCACGGGTCCGGCCACGAGGCGATTACGGTTCGCGAAGGCAAACGTCTACCATGCTCTGTAGTAGCCCGCGGCGATCTGTGCGGGCAGACGAGGAGTGTTCGTGAGGATAGGGGAGCGTGTGAGCGGAGACCGTCCCGCCGCATCCCACTCGACCGACACCGCATCACAGCAGGTTTCGACCGAGCCGGTCATGCCGGCGGATCTGACGTGGGCCGGACGTGTGCGCGCGACGGTGCTTGCGTATGTCGCGCTGACCAAGCCGCGGGTCATCGAGCTGCTGCTGGTCGCGACGATCCCGGTGATGCTGCAGGCCGATCGCGGTCACGTCGACATCGCTGTCATCGCCTTCACCCTGATCGGTGGATGGCTCGGTGCCGGCAGCGCGAACACCCTCAACATGGTGGTCGACGCCGACATCGACAAGAAGATGAAGCGCACCGAACGGCGGCCCCTGGCCCGTCGGGCGGTCGCCACGCGCAGTGCGCTGATCTTCGGCCTGGTGCTCTGGGCCGCGTCGTTCGCGGTGCTGTACTTCGCCGCGAACCTGCTGTCGTCTCTGCTCGTCTCGGCGACGATCATCTTCTACGTCGGCGTCTACACGATGATCCTCAAGCGCCGCACCTGGCAGAACGTGGTGTGGGGCGGCGCCGCCGGTTGCATGCCGACGCTGGTCGGCTGGGCGGCCGTCACCGGCTCGATCAGCTGGCAGCCGATCGTGCTGTTCCTGGTCATCTTCTTCTGGACTCCGCCGCACACCTGGGCGCTCGCGATGCGCTACAAGGAGGACTACAAGGCGGCCGGCGTGCCGATGCTCCCGGTCATCGCGACCGAGGAACGCGTCACGCGTCAGATGCTGATCTACACCTGGCTGACCGTCATCAGCTCCCTCGCACTGATCCCGGCCACCAGCTGGATCTACACGGTGATCGCCCTCCTCGCCGGCGCCTGGTTCCTCGAGCGGGTCACCAAGCTCTACCGCGACACCAAGCGCGGCGCCGAGGTGAAGCCCCTCAAGGTGTTCCTGCAGTCCAACGAGTACCTGGCGATCGTCTTCTGCGGCCTCGCGATCGACGCGGTCGTCGGCATGCAGACGATCTCCTCGTACTTCTGATCCGGTCGTTCAGATCCCTCAGGAATCCGCCGGCAGCAGCACGGTCGCACCCGTGGTCTTGCGTGCCTCCAGGTCCGCGTGGGCCTGCGCGGCGTCGGCCAGCCGGTATCGCTGACCCACCCGCACGTCCACGTCGCCGTCTCCGATCGCCTCAAAGTACTCGCTTGCCCGCCAGTTCAGTTCCTCCGGCGTCGCGGTGAAATGCGCGAGGGTGGGTCGGGTCACCGACAACGAACCGGCCGGGTTGAGGCGCTGCAGATCGAACGGCGGCACCGGTCCGCTGGAGGCACCGAACAGCACGATGATGCCGCGGACGGCCGTGGCGGCCAGCGACTGCTCGAAGGTGTCGGCGCCGACCCCGTCGTAGACCACCGCAACACCGCGACCGTCGGTCAACTCCCGGACGCGCGCGGCGAGGTCGTCCCCGTAGCGCAGGACGTGGTCGGCCCCGGCCTCCCGGGACAACTGCTCCTTCTCCTCCGAGGACACCGTCGTGATGACCCGCAGACCGTGGCGCTTGGCCATCTGGGTCAGGATCAGCCCGACCCCGCCGGCCCCGGCGTGGATCAGCACCGTGTCCTCCGGATGCGGGTGTGCGCTGCCGTCGAGCAGGTAGTGCGCGGTGAGCCCGCGGAGCAGCGACGATCCGGCGACCGCGTCGTCGATGCCGTCGGGGACGACGACCGCCTGAGCGGCGGGCACCGCCACGAGTTCGGCATACGACGCGGGCGCCGCACACCATGCGACCCGCTGACCCACTTCGAGGGCGGACACGTCGGAGCCCAGGGAGACGATCTCGCCGGCCCCCTCGGTGCCCGGGATGTACGGCGGGGTCGAAGGATAGAGACCGCGGCGGAGATAGGTGTCGATGTAGTTGACGCCCACCGCCGAGGTTCGGACGATCACCTCGTCGGCGGCCGGGATCGGGTCGTCGACGGTTCCGAAGGTCAGGACGTCCGGACCGCCGTGGCGGGTCACCTGTATCGCACGCACGACACCCGTTGTACACGGGGAACGCGCCGGACGTGACGCCCATCCCGGTATCGGGATCGGCCGAGGCCCACCGGTATGCTGAGCGTCATGACTGACAGTGCCGCCACCGACACCACAGCCACGCCGACCGTCCAGGCACCGGGCGATGTCGTCGCCTCGGTGAAGAAGTTCGTCGCGCGCGAGGGCGGGAGCGCCAAGGTCGTCCTGCAGGCGATCGGTGCGGCCGGCGTCCGGATCACGCTCGTCGGTGACGCCGGAGGCGTCCTCGGTGACCGCGTCGTCGCCGACCTCGCGACCGCGCAGGCAGTCGTCGACGCCGTCGACGGACTCGAGATCGCCGAGTGGGATCGCGATCTCACCTCCGAGACCACCGTCAAGCCGTCGCATTACCGCAAGATGGCCGGCTGGGTGGCCCGCCAGAAGCGCTTCCCGAAGGCGCGCAACCGCGCGATCCTCTGACGCGACGGTCCGACCCGCGAACCAGAGACGACCCCCGGCGCGATCGCCGGGGGTCGTCGTCGTTCGTGACGCGTGGTCAGGCCGCGTCGACGTGCGGCTGATCGGTCGCCCGGGCGACCAGCACCTGCCAGGTCGCGCCGATGAGGAGCAGCGCACTGCCGAACATGTGCGCGATGACCAGCGCGACGGGCAGATCGGTGAAGAACTGGACGAAGCCGATCACACCCTGCAGGACGAGCAGGCCCACGAAGACCAGTGCCGAGCGCTGCTGGGGACGCGCGAAGACGCGGGCGTAGATGAGTGCGGCCAGACCCAGGCCGACGAGTACGAACACCGCATCTGCGTGGAGCTGGGTGGCGTTGTCGGGGTCGAGTCCGTTGCGGGGGGCGTCGGCGTCGCCGGCGTGGGGGCCGGAACCCGTCACCACTGTGCCGAGGTAGATGGTCACCCAGGTGACCGCGTACAGCAGCCACGCCAGGTAGACGCCCAGTCGCCGGGTCGCCATCCCCGGGGTGTCGGTGTCGGCGGGTGCGGGTTCGGCCGGGGTCGGATACGGGCGCATCCGGAAGACCAGGACGGTCGCCGCCGACACCAGGATCATCGACAGGATGAAGTGCAGCGCCACGACCCACGGATTGAGGTCGGTGAGGACGGTGATGCCGCCGATCACGCCCTGGAACGGGATACCGAGAGCGATCAGGGTCACGAGCCACTTGTCGCGGCGGGCCGATCCGGCGTAGCGGAGCACGGCGATCCAGGCGGCGATCGCGATGATGATGAGGACCCATGTCAGCATCCGGTTGCCGAACTCGATCGCGCCGTGGATGCCGAGTTCGCCGTGCGGGACGAAGGAATCGTCGGTGCAGCGCGGCCAGGTGGGACAACCGAGTCCCGAACCCGTCACGCGGACGGCGCCGCCGGTGGCGACGATCCCGACGTTGGAGACGAGCAGCGCCATCGCCCAGCGGTGTACGAAGCGGATCGTCGGTCGGCCGAATCCCGGGATGGACCGCCAGAAACCGCCCACCTGTCGATTGCCACCCTCGGTAGTCGCCCTGTCGGGGTCCGCCCCGTCGGGTCGTGTCGAAGTCTGCGACGTCGTCATCGGAATCGGAACCACCTCACTGCCAAGGTGCCGGCCACTGCGGCCCACACCAGCAAGACGCCCACCCCGAAGGCGTCGAACGAACCACGTGCGGCCATTTCCAGGGCCTCACTGAGCGCACCCGAGGGGATACACCGTGCGAAGGTGTGCACGGCGCCGGGAACGTTGGAATCGACGACCACGAGGCTGCCGAGTCCGATGAACGCGAACCAGAGCAGGTTCGCCAGGGCCAGGACGACCTCCGCCTTGAGCGTGCCGCCGAGGAGCAGCCCGAGGGCCGCGAAGCAGGCGGTGCCGACGATGATCACCAGCGCGCCGATGAGCAGTCCGACCGCGTCGGGCCGCCACCCGAAGGCGAGTCCGATGGCGCCGAGGATGACCGACTGCAGGGCCACCACGATCAGCACTGCGACCGACTTGCCGACGATGATGCCCCACCGGGGAATCGGTGTGGCGCCCAGTCTTTTCAGGGCCCCGTACCGGCGGTCGAAACCGACGGCGATGGCCTGGCCGGTGAAGGCGGTCGACATCACGGCGACCGTCAGGATCGCGGGGACGAAGAGCGTGGCGCGCTCGGCCGGGCCGTCGCCGAAGGTCGTGTTGATCGGCAGCAGGCACAGCCCGATGAGCAGCGTGATCGGGATGAACATGGTGAGCAACAACTGTTCACCGTTGCGGAGCAGGAGCTTGAGCTCGAGGGTCGACTGCGCGGTGATCATCGCCGGCAGGGACGCCGGACGCGGCGCCGGACGGAACATGCCCTCGGGGAAGAGTCCCGTGCCGGGAGCGGGGGAGTTCACTGCGGGGGAGTTCACTGTCGTAGGGCCCGTCCGGTCAGGTCGAGGAAGACGTCTTCGAGACTGCGGGTCTCGACACGGAGATCGGTGGCGAGGACGTTGATCTTCGCGCACCAGGCGGTCACCGTCGCGAGAACCTGCGGCGTCATCGGGCCGATGACGAGGTACGAGCCGGGGTTCGCCTCGGTGCAGTGATAGCCCTCGGGAAGTGCGAGCGTGAGCATCGACAGGTCGAGCCCGCGGGGCGCGGTGAACCGCAACTCGTTCTCGGCGCCGGTGCTCGTGAGGTCGGCGGGGGTCCCGGCGGCGACCGCGCGGCCGTGATCGATGATCACGACCTGGTCGGCGAGTTCCTCCGCCTCGTCCATCAGATGCGTGGTGAGCAGGACGGCCACGCCGTCGGCGCGGAGGCGGTCGACGAGTTCCCACACGACGAGACGCGCGTGGGCGTCGAGGCCGGCGGTCGGCTCGTCGAGGAACACCAGTTCAGGACGGCCGACGATCGCGCAGGCGAGCGCGAGGCGCTGCTGTTGTCCGCCGGAGAGGCGTCGGTACGACGTGCGGCGGACGTCGTCGAGACCGAGTGCGTCGATGAGGAATTCGGGGTCGATCGGGTCGGCCGAGTAGGCGGCGACGAGCCGCAACATCTCCTCGGCGCGGGCGCCCGGGTAGGCGCCGCCGCCCTGCAGCATCACACCGACGCGGCGTCGGAGGGCGTCGTTGTCGACGATCGGATCGAGCCCGAGAACCCGGACGGTGCCGGCGTCGGGGGCGGTGAAGCCCTCGCAGATCTCGACGGTCGTGGTCTTGCCCGCACCGTTCGGTCCGAGGAGGGCGAGGATCTGTCCGCGCTCCACGGTCAGATCGAGCCGATCGACGGCGGTACGGTCACCGAAGGTCTTGACCAGCCCGCGTACCTCGACCGCTGGGGATGCGACGGGGTCGCTCGGCGGACGATCGTTCATTCGATCGTCATCGCTGATCTGCCGAGGGGTCGTGCTGCGCACACAGGTCAGACTAGGCGCTCGGACCCCGCGGACGAAAAACGCCGTTCGCGGGTTCGGTGGGGGATCGTCATGGCGTCGGGGCGTTCTCGGCCGGTTCCGGGGACTCCTCCGGTGCCCCGGTTCTGCGACGACGCCATCGGCGCGGCGAACGGTCCTCGAAGAAGAGTGCGGTGAGTGCTGCGACCATGATCACACCGGCCAGAAGCCCCTGTGCGAGAACGACTCCGCTGGTGTTGGAGCTCGTGGGCATCACGACGATGGCGATGATCGCGGATGCCGCGATGGTCGAGATCCGGAACCACGCTCCCGTCGCCCACGCCGCGAGCGGGATCACCGCCCAGAGGAGATACCAGGCCTGGACGAACGGGAAGAACAGGATGAATGTGGCCATTGACACACCGAGTGCGCCGAGGGGGTGCAGGCGTCCGCCAAGGGTCGCGAGCATCCACCGGATGATGAACAGACCCGCGACGAGCTGACCGATCGGGCGTGCGACGTCGAGGATCGCCTGGGTGTGCTCTCCAAGTCCGAGCGTCACACCGATCCGACCCGTCGTCACCCCGAGCAGCGTCGGCATCGACATCCACGACCGGACGATCTCGCCGGTGGAGAGCGTGCCCGTCCAGCCGAATCCGAGCCCGGTGGCCAGCGAGATACCAACCATCACGATGCCCAGGACGACCACGTAGAACGCCGCGGAGACTCCGAGGGCGTACACGGACCATTTCGATCGGGTCCACCATTCGCGGATCGGCGCGTGCCGCAGGGCCGGCAGCGTGGCGCCCCAACGCATCGCCAGGGCGATCCCGACGAAACCGAGCGCGAGCATGGATGCGACCTTGATCATCGCCGACGCCGCGATCACCGCGCCGCCTGCGATCAATATCCAGCCGGCTCTTGTGGGTATCAGCGTTCCCGGCTTCCGTAACCGGTCGACGCCGTAGATGGCGCGGAAGCTCAGCTCGAGGCCGACGAGCATCAGGCCGAGCATGAGTGCCTCGTTGTGGATGCCGCCCACCAGATGCAGGATCACCAGCGGGTTCATCGCACCGAGCCACAGGGCGGCGACCGAGGACACCCCGCAGCGCTTCGCCAGACGCGGCAACGCCCACACGATGAGCGCGACACCGATCAGTGCGACGATGCGGTGCAGGAAGATCGCCGCGGTGATGTTCGCCCCGGTGATATTGGTGATGCCCTCGCCGATCCACAGGAACAGTGGTCCGTAGGGCGCGGGGGTGTCGCGCCAGAGGTTGGGCACGGATCGGGTGAGGATGTGATCGACGCCGAGGCCGCGGACGGGACTGACCGAGTACGGGTCCATGCCGCGGAAGGCGATCGCGCTCTGGGCGAGGTAGGAGTAGACGTCCTTGCTCAGCAGCGGGGGAGCCAGCACGATCGGCGTGATCCACAGCATGAGCGTCCGGTCGGCCTGGCGTCGGCTCATCCGCCGTTCCGGACTGCGTCCGTGACGGACCTCGACGCTGAAGCGGCCGACCGCGAAGCGGCCGATCAGAAGCCAGGCGACCACGAGAGTGATGGTGCCGCCGATGGAGAGGGCGAGTGCGGTCCCGAACATCCGCGATGGCAGCGACAGCACGCGCATGCCGGCGACCGGGTTCTGCAGCACGGGCACCGCGCCGGTGCCGAGCGCGCCGATCAGGATCAGAACCGAACCGGTGGCTCCGAACAGCTTGATGCGGCGGAGGCGACGGGTCTCCGCGGCGTTGAGGGGGCCGACCTCGCGCTCGTCGTCGTGTAGCCGGGCGATGGCCTTGCCGTAGTCGCCGCGCTGCTCGGTGGCGTCGCCGTCGGTTCCGGCGGGACGCTGTTTACGCAGTCCGAGGTAGTCGAGTACGGCGAGCAGGTGATTCCACACGAGTCCGAAGAAGTCCGGCACGCGGCGGCCAGCTGTGGTTTCGGGCACACGACGACTGTAATCGGCGGCGCCCGATACCTCGCGACCACCCTTTATCCGGACAATCACGACACCGCTGACGAACTCGGACGCAGCGCTAAGGGCACCCTTGCTGGCAGGGCGGAATCAATTACGTCACACTCGTGTTGTGAAAACCATGCGGAACGATGTTGTGCTGCCCTCGGGCGGCGGCGATGCCGTGCCCTCCGCTGGTACGGCAACCACTCGCGCGCCCCTCGGTGCCGATGCGCACCACGATGGTCAGACGCGTGATGCGGTGGTGAACCTGCTCGTCGAGGACGGCCCGCTGACCGCGAGCGAGATCGGTGAGCGCCTCGGTATCTCCGCCGCCGGAGTGCGTCGTCACCTCGACGCGCTCACCAGTGCCGGGGACATCGAGGTCGCCTCGACCGGGTTCGGTCAGCGTCGCGGTCGTGCACGCGGTCGACCGGCGAAGTGGTTCCAGCTCACGGCGGAGGGGCGCGGCAAGATGCGCCACGCCTACGACGACCTCGCCGGTGCCGCGATGCGCAAGCTCCGTGACCTCGGTGGCCACGACGCCGTCGCCGAGTTCGCGCGGGAACGTGTCGAACGGATCGTCGCCGACGTGTCGCCGAGCGCCGACCCGTTCACGGTCTCCGACACGGTCGAGGAGATCGCCGACGCGTTGACCAGCGCGGGATACGCGACCAACACCCGGCAGGTCGGCAACGGCATCCAGATCTGCCAGCACCACTGCCCGGTGGCGCACGTCGCCACCGAGTTCCCCGAACTCTGTGAGGCCGAGACCGCGGTCTTCACCGAGCTGCTCGGCACGCATGTGCAGCGCCTGGCCACCATCGCCAACGGTGACTGCGCCTGCACCACCCACGTGCCGATCCACCCGCCGCCGGAGGCTCCACCGTCTCCCCGGCACGGAACCTCACAGACACTGCCCACGACAACCCGAAAGGCCACGCGATGACCGTCACCGATCCGGCCGCCACCACGCCGACCGCCCCGGCTCCCCTCACGCAGGAAGAGACGATTGCCGCGCTCGGCAAGTACGGCTACGGCTGGGCCGACTCCGACGTGGCCGGCGCCAGCGCCAGGCGCGGACTGTCCCCGGCGGTCGTCGCCGACATCTCGGCCAAGAAGAGCGAACCCGAGTGGATGCTCGAGCAGCGACTCAAGGCACTGAAGATCTTCGACAAGAAGCCGATGCCGCACTGGGGCGCCGGACTCGAGGGCATCGACTTCGACAACATCAAGTACTTCGTGCGGTCCAGCGAGAAGCAGGCCGCCACGTGGGAAGACCTGCCCGAGGACATCAAAAACACCTACGACAAGCTCGGAATCCCCGAGGCGGAGAAGCAGCGCCTGGTCTCCGGTGTCGCCGCCCAGTACGAGTCCGAGGTCGTGTACCACTCGATCCGTGAGGATCTCGAGAAGCAGGGCGTGATCTTCCTCGACACCGACACCGCGCTCAAGGAGCACCCGGAGATCTTCCAGGAGTACTTCGGTTCGGTCATCCCGGCCGGCGACAACAAGTTCTCCGCGCTGAACACCGCGGTCTGGTCCGGTGGCTCGTTCATCTACGTCCCGCCCGGCGTCCACGTCGACATCCCGCTCCAGGCCTACTTCCGGATCAACACCGAGAACATGGGTCAGTTCGAGCGCACGCTGATCATCGTCGACGAGGGTGCTTACGTGCACTACGTCGAGGGTTGTACCGCGCCGATCTACAAGACCGACTCGCTGCACTCCGCGGTCGTCGAGATCATCGTGAAGAAGGGCGGCCGCTGCCGCTACACGACCATCCAGAACTGGTCGAACAACGTCTACAACCTGGTGACCAAGCGCGCCAAGGCCGAGGCCGGCGCCACCATGGAGTGGGTCGACGGCAACATCGGCTCGAAGGTCACCATGAAGTACCCGGCGGTCTGGCTGACCGGTGAACACGCGAAGGGCGAGGTCCTCTCGGTCGCCTTCGCCGGCCCCGGCCAGCACCAGGACACCGGCTCCAAGATGGTCCACCTCGCACCGAACACCTCGAGCAACATCATCTCGAAGTCGGTGGCCCGCGGTGGTGGCCGCGCTTCCTACCGCGGCCTGATCAAGGTCAACAACGGAGCGCACGGCAGCCGTTCGACGGTGAAATGCGATGCGCTGCTGGTCGACACCATCTCCCGCAGTGATACCTACCCCTACGTCGACATCCGCGAGGACGACGTGACGATGGGGCACGAGGCGACCGTCTCGAAGGTCAGCGACGATCAGCTCTTCTACCTGATGAGCCGTGGTCTGACCGAGGACGAGGCGATGGCCATGGTGGTCCGCGGCTTCGTCGAGCCGATCGCCAAGGAACTCCCGATGGAATACGCGCTCGAGCTCAACCGCCTGATCGAGCTTCAGATGGAAGGAGCCGTCGGCTGATGGCCGATCCGACACTCCCGGTTTCGACACCGGGATCGCATTCGCCTGTCGTCAACAAGGGTGAACTGTTCACCTCGTTCGACGTCAACGCCTTCGAGGTGCCCAGCCCTCGCGAAGAGGCCTGGCGCTTCACCCCGTTCCGCCGACTGCGCGGTCTGCACGACGGTTCCGCGCAGCGGACCGGCGAGGCCACCGTGGATGTTTCCGGAGTCGCCGACGGCGTCACGGTGGAGACCGTGGGTCGCGAGGACGAGCGCCTCGGCCAGGGCGGCGTGCCCTTCGACCGGGTTGCCGCACAGGCGTACTCGTCGTTCACCCAGGCCACGGTCGTCACCGTCGGCCGCGAGGTCGAGCTGTCCGAGCCGGTCACCATCACGATCACCGGACCCGGTGAGGGCGAGACCGCCTTCGGTCACACCCAGGTCAGGCTAGAGCCCTTCGCCCGCGCCGTCGTGGTGCTGGACCAGAAGGGCGGCGGAACCTTCGCCGAGAACGTCGAGTTCGTCGTCGGCGACAGTGCCGCGCTCACCGTCGTCAACGTCCACGACTGGGATGACGATGCCGTGCACGTCGTCACCCATCACGTGCGCACCGGCCGCGACGCCGTGGTCCGCCACTTCGCGGTCAGCTTCGGCGGCAACCTCGTTCGGCTCTCGCCGATCGTCCACTACGACGCGCCGGGCGGCGACGTCGAGATGTGGGGTCTGTACTTCGCCGACGCCGGACAGCATCTCGAGCAGCGTCTGCTCGTCGACCACAGCCAGCCCAATTGTCGCTCGAACGTGGTGTACAAGGGTGCGCTGCAGGGCGATACGACCGGCGACCGGTCGCGTGAGGCGCACACCGTCTGGATCGGCGACGTGCTGATCCGCGCCGAGGCCGAGGGAACCGACACCTTCGAGCTCAACCGCAACCTGGTGCTCACCGACAACGCCCGCGCCGACTCGGTGCCGAACCTCGAGATCGAGACCGGTGAGATCGTCGGTGCCGGCCACGCCAGTGCCACCGGACGTTTCGACGACGAGCAGCTGTTCTACCTGCAGGCTCGCGGCATCCCCGAGGATCAGGCGCGCCGTCTGGTCATCCGCGGATTCTTCGGCGAGGTGATCGCCAAGATCGGTGTGCCCGAGCTCCGCGAGCGTCTGTCCGCCGCCGTCGAGCGCGAGCTCGAACTCTCCGGCGCCTGACCAGCGTCCGCGCCTGACTCAAACCTCCCACAGCCTGTTAGAGAGAACTCAGAACATGACCACACTGGAAATCCGTGACCTGCACGTCGATGTCGCCCAGACCGACGCCGACGCCGAGCCCATCCACATCCTCAAGGGTGTCGACCTGACCGTGAAGTCCGGTGAGACGCACGCGATCATGGGCCCCAACGGTTCGGGCAAGTCGACGCTCTCCTACGCGATCGCCGGCCACCCCAAGTACGAGGTCACCTCCGGTTCGATCACCCTCGACGGCGAGAACGTCCTGGAGATGAGCGTCGACGAGCGTGCTCGTGCAGGCCTGTTCCTGGCCATGCAGTATCCGGTCGAGGTGCCCGGCGTCTCGATGTCGAACTTCCTGCGCACCGCCGCCACCGCCGTCCGCGGCGAGGCACCGAAGCTGCGTCACTGGGTCAAGGAGACCAAGGAGGCGATGACCGCTCTCGAGATCGACCCGTCGTTCTCCGAGCGGAGCGTCAACGAGGGCTTCTCCGGTGGTGAGAAGAAGCGCCACGAGATCCTCCAGCTCGACCTGCTCAAGCCGAAGATCGCCATCCTCGACGAGACCGACTCGGGCCTCGACGTCGACGCGCTCCGAGTCGTCAGCGAGGGTGTCAACCGGTACAAGGAACGCGACAACGGCGGCGTCCTGCTGATCACGCACTACACACGCATCCTCCGCTACATCAAGCCCGACTACGTCCACGTCTTCGTCAACGGACGCGTCGTCGAGTCCGGCGGCCCGGAGCTGGCCGATGTGCTCGAGGAGAACGGTTACGAGCGCTTCACCTCGGCGGCCAAGGCCGGCTGAACCAACACCCCTGGAGGTGCACGCACGTGACACTCTCACCTGAGACAACAACTGCGGCAGCCGCTCTCGACGTCGAGGCGCTGCGCGCGGACTTCCCGATCCTGTCGCGCACCGTTCGTGACGAGAAGCCGTTGGTGTACCTCGACTCCGGGGCCACCTCGCAACGTCCCGTCCAGGTGCTCGACGCCGAGCGGTACTTCCTGACCCACCACAATGCCGCGGTGCACCGGGGAGCCCACCAGCTCGCCGAAGAGGCCACCGAGGCCTATGAGGACGCGCGCGAGGTCATCGCCGGGTTCGTCGGGGCGTCGTCGGACCAGCTCGTCTTCACCAAGAACGCCACCGAGGCGCTCAACCTGGTGACCTACACGCTCGGTGACCCGCGCTCGGCGTCGGTTCTCGGCGGTTCGGCACTCGGTCCCGGCGACACGGTGGTGATCACCGAACTCGAGCATCACGCGAATCTGGTTTCATGGCAGGAACTCTGCCGTCGGACCGGCGCGACACTGCGCTGGTACGGCGTGACCGACGACGGTCGGATCGACGTGGACTCGCTGACCCTCGACGAGTCGGTGAAGGTCATCGCGTTCACCCATCAGTCGAACGTCACCGGTGCGGTCGCCGATGTCCCCGAACTCGTCTCCCGTGCGCGGGCCGTCGGCGCGCTCGTCGTCCTCGACGCGTGCCAGTCGGTGCCGCACATGCCGGTCGACTTCACCGCGCTGGACGTCGATTTCGCCGCCTTCTCCGGGCACAAGATGTTCGGCCCGAGTGGTGTCGGCGCGCTGTACGGCAAGAGTGAACTCCTGGAGGCGTTGCCGCCGTTCATCACCGGTGGATCGATGATCGAGACCGTCACGATGGAGGCGTCGACCTACGCGGCGCCGCCGCAGCGTTTCGAGGCCGGTGTGCCGATGACCTCGCAGGTCGTGGGCCTCGGTGCCGCGGTGCGCTACCTGCAGACCATCGGTATGGAAGCCGTTGCCGCCCATGAGCATGCACTCGTCGAGTACGCGCTCACGCGGCTCGGCGAGATCGACGGTCTGCGCATCATCGGGCCGGCCACCGCGGAGAACCGCGGGGGAGCGGTGTCCTTCCTCGTCGACGGCATCCATGCCCACGACCTCGGGCAGATCCTCGACGACGAGGGTGTCGCCATCCGCGTCGGCCATCACTGCGCATGGCCGCTGCACCGCCGGTTCGGAGTGGCCGCGACCGCGCGCGCATCGTTCGCCGCCTACAACACGCTTGCCGAGGTCGACGCGCTGGCCGCAGCAATCGTCAAGGCGCAGAAGTTCTTCGGGGTGAACTGAGCATGCGTATGGAGCAGATGTACCAGGAAGTGATCCTGGACCACTACAAACATCCGCACGGTCGGGGACTGCGCGAGCCGTTCGGCACCGAGGTGCACCACGTCAATCCGACGTGCGGCGACGAGGTGACCCTGCGCGTCGCCGTCTCCGCGGACGGCACCACGATCGACGACGTGTCCTACGACGGGCAGGGATGCTCGATCTCCCAGGCCTCGACGTCGGTGCTGTACGACCTGATCGTCGGGCAGTCGGTCGGCGAGGCTCTCGCCACCGTCGAGTCGTTCAACGCGATGATGACCTCCCGCGGTAAGGATCCGGGCGATGAGGACGTCATCGGTGACGGCATCGCCTTCACCGGCGTCAGCAAGTACCCGGCGCGCGTGAAGTGCGCCCTCCTCGGCTGGATGGCGTTCAAGGACGCTCTCTCCCAGACGGTGGACAGCCACGACACCGACAGCCACGAGAAAGAAGCGGAGTCAGCATGAGTGACGAGACAGCCACCGAGAACCCGACCGCGACGGACACCACCGCCGCCGGCACTCCGGCCGCCCCGGCGACCTCGCTGCCGGCCCTCGAAGACGTGGAAGAGGCGATGCGCGACGTCGTCGACCCCGAGCTGGGGATCAACGTCGTCGACCTCGGACTCGTCTACGGCATCGAGGTGACCGACGAGGCCGTCGCGAAGATCGACATGACCCTCACGTCGGCGGCGTGTCCGCTGACCGACGTCATCGAGGATCAGTCGCGCGGCGCCCTGGTCGGCAGCGGTCTGTGTACCGACCTCGAGATCAACTGGGTCTGGCTGCCGCCGTGGGGCCCGGACAAGATCACCGACGACGGCCGGGAGCAGCTGCGCGCGCTCGGATTCACCGTCTAGAACGCTGCGCTACATCGATCCGACCGCCGCCGGGGCGGCCGGATCGATCGCTTTGGCGACGATCACCTCGTGAACGGTGGGCATGCTGTGCGCGTCGCTGACTCGGCGTGAACCGGCGGTGGACCAGATCTTCTCGAGGATTCCGACATAGGCCCTGGTGTGGACGATGTCGGCGAAATCGAGTTCGATCGTGACCTCGGTCGGGTCTGCGACGCTGCGCATCACCCGATAACCGACGACCCCGTTCTCGGCACCTACCCGTTCGAAGCCGTCGAATGCGCGCCGCCAGGCGTCGAAGTCGGGAATGGTTTCGGTGATCCGGAGCTGATACATGGTGTTCCCCTTTCTCGTGAGTGGACTCGTCGACCGTACGAGCGAACGGGTCCGTGCGTACATCCCCGCCACGGGGGATTTCCGGGCCTAGCCTTGACCCATGGGCGTCGATCTCCTGAGTCGGGTCGAGCGCTCCTGCGCGCGTGGCGCCTGGATGGAGAGCCTCCGGCTGGCGGTACTCGGTGACCTCGGGGAGGCGGTCGGGTTCGACGGCCACGTGTGGCTTCTGACCGACCCCACCACCGCGGTCGGAACCTCTCCGCTGGCGACGCTGCCGGGTGTCCCGATGCCTCGTCTGCCCGATCTGATCCGCGCCCGGTACCTCACGACAAGCACACGCTGGACCTCCCTCCGGGGACACCGGGTCCCGGCCACGTCGTGGTCCCGGGCCGGGCATCGCGAGACCGCGGCGTCGTACCCGTGGCGGGATGTGCTGGCGGAATTCGGAGTCTGCGACGTGGCGACGGTGGTCTTCGTCGACCGGTTCGGGTGTTGGGGCTGGCTGGATCTCTGGCGTTTCGGGGTTATGCCGTTCCCCGCCGACGACCTCGACCGGATGTCGCAGATCGCTCCGCCGGTCACGGCCGCCCTCCGCTCTCGCCAGGCCGGGCACTTCACCGAGCCCGTCCGCCCGGCGGACTCCACCGGACCCGCCGTCGTGGTGCTGGATGAGCACCTGCGACTTCGGGGACAGACAGCAGGGGCGGGATCGCGGCTCTTCCGACTCAATCCGCCCGATGCAGGACCGGACGGGCGTATCCCGGACGTACCGGCGATCCCGGCGGCCGCCTACAACGTGGCGGCGCAGCTCGTGGCCCGCGAGAGGGGCGTCGACGCAGCGTCGCCGCGCGCGAGGGTGTTTCTCGAGCACTACGGCTGGCTGACCTTGGAGGCCGACCGGATGAGTGGGGAGCGACCGCCCACCGGTCGCGACATCGCTGTCACGATCGAGCGCAGCGGTTTCACCGACCGACTGGATCTCTTCGCCCGTGTGACCGGCCTGACCAGTCGAGAGCGGGAGGTGCTCGGCCGTGTCTGCGCAGGTATGGACAACAGGTCGATCGCCGCCGCGGTGTCCGTCTCCGAGCACACGGTGCACGTCCACGTGAAGTCGACCCTCCGGAAGACCGAGTGCGGCAATCGGACGAATCTGATCGCCCGCATCGCGGGCTGAGCGTCTCCGGTGCGGGGGGAGTAGAACCGAAGATGTGAACCGGTTCGAATCACGCGTCGAGCGGATGATCCGCGAGGCGGCCGAACGCGGCGAGTTCGACGACCTGCCGGGTGCCGGCAAACCGCTCGACCTGTCGGACAGCGACGACCCCGATTGGTGGGTCAAGCGCAAGATCCGTGACGAGAACCTGGATTCCTCGGCCCTCCTCCCGGCGCCGCTCCAATTGCGCCGGGAGGCACAGGATTTCCCGGAGTCGCTGCGCGACATCGCCGACGAGACCGCAGTCCGCGACATCCTCACCGACTTCAATCGGCGTGTACGAGAAGCACACCTGGCGCCACGTCGGATCGCGATGCCGCACAGCGTCGTCGCCCACACCATCGACATCGACGACATGGTCCGGCAGTGGCGCGCCCGACGGCGCTGACCGTCTCTGGTGCTGAGCAGGGATGTGCGGTTCCCAGCCGATGGTCTGACGTCGCGATCCCGCCGTGCCCGCCGAAGCGCCCGATGTTTACGCCGGTCCGTGCCGTGGTAATCCCCGGCGCGGCTCCGAAGTGTTCGGTATCGCGGATCGCGAATCAGGCCAAGATCGAAAGAGGCTCCGGTATGGACGAGTCCGTTGTCGTCTCGAGCGGACTGACCAGAAGAGGTTTCCTGGGGGCAGCCGCCATCGGCGCCACCGGGGTGGCCGCGATGGGTGTGGGTGGGACGGCGGCGGGCCTACCCGGGGGCAGCGTCCGCACAGCAGCACGTCGTCTACCCCCGCCTGCGTCTATCACGGCCACCGATCCGGCGCTGCTCAGCGCCGTTGAGGCGGCGAGCTTGCTGCAGTCGGGCCGACTGCATCCGAGAGAGCTGCTCGACGCCTGTCTCGCTCGTAGTGGGGCTCTGGACGGACAGATCGGCGGCTGGGTTCGGATCTACCCGGAGATGGCTTACTCGGCCGCGGATGCCGCGGCCCGACGTCTCTCCGCCAAAGGTCGAAGTAGCCATGGTGAAGCGCCTCCCGTGTGTGGCATCCCGGTGGCTCTCAAGGACGTTTTCGCGGTCGCGGGCCTACCCCTCACGGCCTCGAGCAGGGTGCTCAAGGGGAATGTCGCGGCTGGAGATTCCACTGTATGGGCCAAACTTCGAGAATCCGGCATTGTGCTGATGGGGCACGCGCACACAGATGAGTTCGCTATGGTTATCGCCACTGAGCAGGTGGGGAACCCGTGGGACCCGGAATACTCGCCTGGCGGGTCGTCCGGAGGGAGCGCGGCTGTTCTCGCTGCACGGTTCGTCCCGCTTTCGACTGGCACCGACACGGGCGGCTCGCTGCGGTTGCCGGCCAGCGCGTGCGGTGTCACTGCGATCAAACCGACATTCGGTCGGTGCAGCGCCTACGGGGTGATCCCGTTGGTCTGGACCCGTGACCACGTCGGGCCGATGGGGCGCAGCGTCGCCGACGCCGCACTCTTGCTCGATCAAATGGTCGGCGCCGACCCGAACGATCCCATCACCGGCGTCGCTCCACCTGCACCGGCCGAGGGTTACCCCTTGGTCGCCAGGGGCGGTCGATCGCCTTTGGCCGGTTTTCGATTCGGCGTCGCGCGGCGCAAGGCGGAATCCCTCCCCCCGGCCCTCGCCGAGCTGTTCGATCGTTATCTCGACCTCATCCGGCGCATGGGTGGTCGAGTCGTCGACGTGTCGTTTCCGACCCCTGCTCCGTCGCTGTTGACCGGTGATCTAGCCGAGATGGGCAGCTACCACCGGCAGTTCGCCGACCGGATATCAAGCTACCGCGCCGACAACGCCGCGACTGTCGCCGCGGCCGCCGCGGCGCTCGGTATTCCATCGATCGACTACCTCACAGCTGCGCGAAATAGGCTTCGATATCAACACGAGTTCAACAGGATGTTCGCTGCTGACGATCTCGACGCTGTAGTCGTACCCGGCTCGACGGTGGACGGGGCGAAGCGAATCGAGGTGGCGGGGGTGTCGGTCTTCGGCGGCAACACCGGAGACGTCCAGTGGGCCAACCTTGCCGGCACACCTGTCATCTGTACGCCGGCCGGTCGTTCTGCAACGACGGGACTCCCGTTCGGCGTGCAGATCGGAGGGCGAGCTTGGGATGAACAACGTCTCATCGAGATCGTCCTCGAACTCCAGGCGGCCAGTCCGGATTGGCAGGACGCGCCTTCGGTCTCGGCGGCCCCTCGCGACATACCGCGGGCGCGGAGGACCACACCTGGTGCGGGGCCTGATCCCACCAACACGAGCAACGTGGGTGTCGCCTTCAACTTCGTCCCCACGAGGTCGACCGCCGAACTTTGAGTCACGCTTCGGATGTTTTCGGCGGCGACCGGACCCTGCAGGTTCTGCATCCGGGGTGGTGCTGGACTGCGGTAAAGGCCGTCGAGCGTCGCAGATTTACCGAATCGGCGCAGGGCCGACGTCCCCCGCCCAGTCCGGCGTGGACATGGCCCCGCGGGCCACGACGGCCCGCGTGCGCATGTCGACGGCCCGGATGACCCGGGTCATCGCGCCCATCGTCCCGGTCAGGTCGTCGCGCCGGCTGAGGTAGCTGCGCTGCGCTTCGATCGGCATCGCGAAGAACGCCTCGAAGAACGCGATCGTCTGGGTGGGGCTGAGTCGCAACAGGACGCTGAGTCCGCGCAGACGGAGATTGTGGACGGCGCGTGCCGAGGCAGGCCACAGCTCGGGCATCGGGTCCCGCCCCGCGGCCAGCGCGGCGACGACGTCGTCGACGCACATCAGTGAGTAGGCGACGCTGTAGCCGGTTGTCGGATTCTTGAAACCGCCTGCGGCACCGAACCGGAACGTCGGATCCCGCCACGGCTGCGGCGACGACCCCGTCATCGGGAACGCCACCCGTTCGGCCCGGCGGACACCCGACGGAAGCCCGCCGAGCCGGACGTCGAGCCGACGCTTCAACTCGTCGAGACCAAGTGCCGGCAGGCCGACCAGACAGGTCTCCTCCAGGAGGTACTCGTCGTCGCCGAGCGGCACCACATAGAGGAACGACGGCAGCGCCCGGCGGTCGACGATTCCGCCGCGCCAGTCCATCAGCAGCGCCTCGTGGTCTTCGAGAAAAGGTGCGGCGGTGGCCTTGTCGACGACGATGCCGTAGGCGGTCTGCCGGGGCGCCTCGTGGGTGAGCGCCCCCCGGCAGTCGACCACCACGTCGCCGGTCAGGACCCGACCGGACTTGAGATGTACTCGCGCCCCGTCGACCTCGGTCACCCGGTCGGTGACGATGTCCGCTCCGTCGAGTGTCAGGGAGCGTTGCAGACCGGGGGTGTCGAACACCGTGTAACCGCGGTCCACTTCATCGAGAGCGGTGCCGGCTACGCCGACGCGATCGAGGCGGGCGGCGAACGCCGCCGGGTCGAGCCAGTCGGGGAGCTCGTCGGACCAGCAGGCGAAGGTGGACTGCCAGACGCGGTCGGGGTGGGTGTCGACGACGGTCACCGGTACCGCGGCGGCGAGCAGCCGATGGGCCAGGGCACGCCCGGCCGGTCCCGCACCCAGAACGATCACTCCGCCGGCCATGCCCTCGATCCTGCCACGAACCGGCGAGAGCCTCCTTCTCGCTAGGCGCCGCCCGTGGCCAGCGTGCCGCCGTCCACGGCGAGGGTCTCGCCGGTGATCCAGGCCGCCTCGTCGCTGGCCAGGAAGGCGACCGCGCGGGCGACGTCCTCGGGTTCGCCGATGCGCTTCATCGGATATGCCGCGGCGGCGCGGGCCTCGTTCTCGCCCGCGATCAATCCGGAGGCGAACTTCGTGCGCACGATCGCGGGCGCGATCGCGTTCACCCGGATGTTCGGGCCCAGCTCCCACGCCAGTTCCGCGGTGAGACGGATCAACGCGGCCTTCGAGGTGCCGTAGGCCGCGATGACACCGGTCGACCGGAGACCGGCGACGGAGGAGATGTTGACCACCGCGCCCCCGGTGTCCTTTATGCCCGCCCGGTAGGCCTCCTGGACGAAGCCGAGGGCGGCGACGACGTTGGTGTCGAAGGTCTTGCGGTAGGCGTCCAGATCGGCGTCCATCAGTGGTCCGGCGAGCGGGGCGATCCCGGTGTTGTTGACCAGGATGTGGATTCCCCCGCCCTGCTCGACAGCCGCCGCGACCGCACCCGCCCGGTCGTCGGCGTCCCCGGTGTTGGCGGCGAACGCGGTCACCGCCGCCGACGGCACGGCCTCCCGGATACGCTCGGCGGCCTCGGAGAGCGGCTCCGCCTTACGGCTCGTGATGACGACGGAGGCGCCGCGTCGGGCGAGCTCGGTGGCGATGGCCTCGCCGATGCCCCGGCTGGCGCCGGTGACCAGAGCGGAACGCCCCGTCAGGTCGGACGTCTGGGGGAACGAGGACTGGGGAATCGTTGTGGATTGCGTCACGTCTGCCACCGTATCGGTCCACCGTGTCGCCGTGGGGCGACTCCGCGGCGTGGTCTGCGACCCTTTCGTGGACAAACCAGTGGACGCGCGCCGGTAGACTGGTCCGTCGTGATCACCGCGACCGACCTGGAGGTACGAGCGGGCGCTCGGACCCTGTTATCGGCGCCCGGCGACGCCCTCCGTATCCAGCCCGGCGACCGGATCGGCCTCGTGGGCCGCAACGGCGCCGGCAAGACCACGACTCTGCGCATCCTGGCGGGGGAGACCGAGCCCTATGCCGGCACCGTCCGGCGCTCGGGTGAACTCGGCTACCTGCCCCAGGATCCCAAAGAGGGCGATCTGGAGGTCCTCGCCAAGGACCGTGTTCTGTCGGCACGCGGACTCGACGAGATCCTGCGCGACATGGAGAAGCAGCAGGCGCGGATGGCCGAGGCCGCCGATGACAAGCTGCGCGACAAGGCCGTCGCCCGTTATGGACGTCTCGAGGAGCGCTTCGCCGCCCTCGGCGGTTACATCGCCGAATCCGAGGCTGCCCGCATCTGCAACAGCCTGGGTCTTCCGGACCGCGTGCTGAACCAGCCGCTGCGTACCCTCTCGGGTGGCCAGCGTCGTCGCATCGAGCTCGCTCGCATCCTGTTCGCCGCCTCGGACGGCTCCGGGAAGTCCGACACGACGCTCCTGCTCGACGAACCGACCAACCACCTCGACGCCGATTCGATCGCGTGGCTGCGCAGCTTCCTGATGAACCACGAGGGCGGGTTGGTCGTGATCAGTCACGACGTCGAGCTGCTCGCCGACGTCGTGAACCGCGTGTGGTTCCTCGACGCCGTACGCGGCGAGGCCGACATCTACAACATGAGCTGGAAGCGCTACCTCGACGCGCGCGCCACCGACGAACAGCGTCGCCGCCGCGAACGCGCCAACGCCGAGAAGAAGGCCTCCGCACTGCGTGCCCAGGCCGCGAAGCTCGGCGCCAAGGCCACCAAGGCGACCGCCGCCCAGAACATGCTCAAGCGCGCCGAACGCATGATCGACTCGCTCGACGAGGAGCGGGTGGCCGATCGCACCGCGCGGATCCGATTCCCGGAACCGGCCACCTGCGGCAAGACACCACTCATGGCCTCGGGACTGTCGAAGAGCTATGGCTCCCTGGAGATCTTCACCGGCGTCGACCTCGCCATCGACAAGGGCAGTCGCGTCGTCGTCCTCGGACTCAACGGTGCGGGTAAGACCACGCTCCTGAAAATGCTTGCGGGCGTGGAGAAGCCGGACACCGGACAACTCGAACCCGGTTACGGCTTGAAGGTCGGTTACTTCGCGCAGGAACACGACACCCTCGACGACCAGGCCACGGTGTGGGAGAACATCCGCCACGCCGCGCCGGATGCGGGTGAGCAGGACCTGCGGGGACTGTTGGGCGCGTTCATGTTCAGCGGTGCGCAACTCGACCAGCCCGCCGGCACCCTGTCCGGTGGTGAGAAGACCCGTCTCACCCTGGCCGGTCTGGTGTCGTCGGCCGCCAACGTGCTGCTCCTCGACGAACCGACGAACAACCTCGATCCGGTGTCACGCGAACAGGTGCTCGACGCCCTGCGCAGCTACACCGGGGCCGTGGTCCTCGTGACCCACGACCCCGGCGCCGCCGCGGCACTCGATCCGCAGCGGGTGATCCTCCTGCCCGACGGCACCGAGGACCACTGGAGCGACGAGTACCAGGAGATCATCGAGCTCGCCTGACCCCCTTGCTGGCTGATTGAAAGACGCGACACAATCCTCGCTGCCTGAGGTGCGAGGAGCGCAAGCGACGAGCCACGAAGGCCTGGTGAGACAACGTCGCCAGACCCTTCGTGGCTCGCTCCGCTCGCCCCTCAGCCTGGATCCGTGGAGGGGTGTGGGTGAGTGGTGGTGGGGTGTGCGTGAGTGGTTGATCGTGTTGTGGGCGTCGGGTATTCGCTGATCTTGCGTCAGCTTTTTCACTGGGTTTCCTGGTCGTGGGTGGGCGTGTTGGGGTGTTGGGTCAGGTGGTGTTCACCGCGGCCCACAGGGTGGTGAATGCGTGTTGGGATGGCCAGTGTCGGGGCAGGTGCAGGATGGGTGTTCGTGCTGGTCGGGCCAGTCGGGCGGGCACGGCGATGAGCGTGCGGCGCAGCGTCGCTCCGCGCGCGGCTCGTAGTCTGGGGGCCGCGCTGAGCGCGGCGAGGGTGCGCATGAGGTTGTGGCTGATGGCGGTCAGGGCCAGCCAGGCGGCGTTGGCGCCGAAAACGCCGGAGGGAAGATGCGCCAGCGGTCCGTCGATGAGGTCGGCGAACACGGTCTCGATGACGGCGTGGCCGCGGTGGTTGATGTCGGCGGTAACGGTGTCGTCGGTGGTGTTGGTGAAAAACGAGTGATACCGCCAGGCCGGCATCAGGGTGTCGGTGTCGGCGGGGTGATGGGCTTTGACTCGCCGCACGATGAGTCGGGCGGTGATCGGGTGCGGTGAGAGTGGTTTGACCGTGTAGGTGGTTTCGGCGACTTCGGCATCAGAGATCAACTCGCCGGTGTCGGGGTCGGTGACCGCCCCGGGATAGGACACCGGTGTCCAGGCGTCGTCGCCGATGGCGGTGATTGCGCGGGTGATCGCGGTGTTGGTCCGCAGGACCAGCGAGAACGTGGCGCCCAGGCGTTGGCAGGTAGCCATCACCTCGGCCGACCCGTAGGCGGCATCCGCGCGCACGGTGATCTCACCGGCGGCTCCGGCGCGGCGGGCGGTGGCGATGGTTTCGGCGAGCATCGTTGCTGCTCCGGCGCCGGAGGCGGCGCGCCCGGCGCGCAGCCAGGCGTTGGCGATCACCGGTGGGTGCTCGGGTGCACTGAGGGTGGCGATCAGCGGTGAGAGGCCCCGACGCAGCAGTTCACGTCCGGCGATCTTGGCGTGTCCGTAGGAGGCGCCGGTCTTCTGGTAGCCATAGACCGGGCGCAGCAGGGAATCGATATCGAGGAACACGCGGGCACCGTCGGTGGGTAACAATCCTGCCCGGGCACACATCGCCGGCAGCGAGCGCGTCATCACGGCGTTGAGTTGTCGGGTGTGCCCGGGGGTGAACTCCCGCAGGGTTTGTCCGATCGTGGCCGGGGCGTATACGCGGTCGAACAGGCGGGTGTGCCCACCGGCCCGGACGATGTCGAGGTCGTCGATACTGTCAGCGCCGCAACATAACCCGGCGATCACGGTCAGCAGTTTCGCTTCCAGGTTGGCTCCGGCGGAAGCGACCCGGGTGGTGCCCAGATCGACCCGTTCGGCCAGCAATGCGGCCACCCCGGTCGAGTGAGCCAATTCCATCACCGGCACCAACCCGGCATGCGACACCAGATTGTCATCGTCAAAGAGTGCCGACGTGGCCGAGAAGCTGTGTGATACTTTCACTGAAAGTGCCTTCTGAGCTGGGATGTTTAGTGTCTCAACACCACCAATCATCCCAGCTCAGAGGGCATTTTTATATCACCGACACCCCACACCCCTCCACGGATCCAGGCTCAGGGAGCGGTGGCGCGGCAGCTCCCTGAGGGATCGTGAACTAGCCTGCGGGCCAGTACTTCTTGCGCAGTTCGCCCTTGACCAGCTTGCCGGTCGGTGTGCGCGGCAGCTCGTCGACGAAGTCCACCGACCGCGGTGCCTTGTAGGCGGCGATGCTGTCCTTGGTGAACGCGATGAGCTCATCGGCCAGTTCGTCGGAGGGCTCACGACCATCGGCGAGCTGGACACACGCCTTGACGACCTCACCGAGATCCGGGTCGGGAACACCGATCACCGCGACGTCGAAGACCGCCGGATGGTTGATGAGGACGTTCTCGGCCTCCTGCGGGTAGATGTTCACGCCGCCGGAGATGATCATGAAGGCCTTGCGATCGGTGAGGTACAGGTAGCCCTCGTCGTCGACGTAGCCCACATCGCCTGTGGTGGACCAGTTCTCGTGTTCCGGGTGCTGGGCCTTGCGGGTCTTCTCCGGATCGTTGTGGTACCGGAAGGCGACGTCCTCGCGTTCGAAGAAGACCTGTCCGACCTCGCCGACCGGGAGTTCCTTGCCGTCCTCGTCGCAGATGTGGACCACGCCGAGCAGCGGCTTGCCGACCGAACCCGGGTGGTCGAGGGCCTCCTGCGGCCCGATGAAGGTGGCGCCGGCGGCCTCGGTGGACGCGTAGTACTCGTGGATGACCGGGCCCCACCACTCGATCATCGCCTTCTTCACCTCGACCGGGCAGGGCGCCGCGGCGTGGACGGCGATCTTGAGGCTGCTGACGTCGTATGAGTTGCGGACCTCCTCGGGGAGCTTCAGCATGCGGATGAACATGGTGGGTACCCACTGGCTGTGGGTCACCTTGTGGTTCTGGATCGCCGCGAGTGCGGCCTCCGGCTCGAAGCGGTCGAGCATGACCACCGTGCCGCCGACCGAGTTGGTCATGCCGCAATAACGCAGCGGCGCAGCGTGATACAGGGGAGCGGGGGACAGATACACCGACGAGTCGTCGAACCCGTACATCGGCGCGAAGATGGCTGTGTACATGTCGGGGACCTGATCCACCTGGCCGTCGGGCATCGGGGTCTTGATGCCCTTGGGGCGGCCGGTGGTGCCCGAGGAGTAGAGCATGTCGGTACCGCGCGGCTGATCGGCGCGAGGTTCCGCGGACGCGTTGGCCAGGACCTTGTCGTAGCTGTCGAAGCCCTCGAGGTCACCGCCCCACACGAGACGACGGCCGGTGCCGGTGAGGGCCTCGACCTCGCCCGACCGCGAGACGGCGTCGGCGACCGAGGCGCCGGCGAACAGCACCTGGGCGTTGCAGTCGTCGAGGATGTAGTTGGTCTCGGCCGCGGTGAGGTGGCTGTTGACCGCGGTCACGTACAGGCCGCTGCGCAGTGCCGCCCAGTACACCTCGAAGACATGGAGATCGTTGGCGGACACCACCGCAATGGTGTCGCCGCGCTCGAGACCCAGCGACTCCAGGTAGTTGGCGAGCCGCGTCGAGTTCTCGTCGAGCTGACGGTAGGTCAGCTGTTCGCCGGTGGCGGCACGGATGACGGCGGGCTTGTCCGGAGTGGACTTGGCGAAGACTCCAGGGAACAAGGGTGCACTCCTCAGACGAAGGGAACGTTCACCCCGAACGTCCGTTATCTAACGATCGTTCGGGGTGTTGTGTGTCACAGTACCCTAGGCCTCCCGGCCGATCTCACTGCCTTGTGAGGACGACCCGAGTTGTGCTCAGTGGTTCGCCAGGAACCGATCCATCGTGCGTTCGGCGAGTGCCGTGATCGTCAGCGCCGGGTTCACCAGGCCCACGGCACCCGGTACGAACGAGCCGTCGACGACGTAGAGGTTGCCGTAACCGCGGACCGCCCCGTCCATCGATGCCGCGTCTCCCATCACGACGCCACCGAGCCCGTGGTACGTACCCGCCGAACCGAATCCGACGGCGCGGGTGTAGATCGGGACGCCGTTCGCGGGACGGCCGTGGCGTGCCTCGGTGCGCTGGTGGAACTTCCCGACGAAGGCGGCCGCCTGGCGGTCGACCTTGTTGCGTCCCTCCGGGAACGGATAGTTCAGCTTCGCCGTCCGGCTCGCGTGGTCGAAGTCGACCGTGCCGCGTTCGTCGGTGTGTGTCTGTACGAGGTGGGTGGTCCCGGCCTTGCCCAGGGGCGCCGGAAGCGGTGTGGCCTGATAGACCATCGACATCGGCGTCTCGGTGAGACGGTCCTCGTAGATTCGCGCGTACCCCGGTCCGCCCTGGACCAGTCCGAAATCGTCGGACGGGTTGGTGCGGATCGTCAGGAAGTCGCCATTGGTCCCGAACCCGTCGCCGATACGGGGGGAGAGCCGGGGCAGAGTGCCTCTCGCCCGGGCCTCGACGAGCATGCGGGTGGTGTGGAATGAACCCGCCGCCATGAAGAGGTGATCGGCTTCGGCGGTTACCGTCCGGATGGTGCGACCCTGCTCGTCGCGGACCCGGGCGGTGACGACGAATCCCGCCCGGCGTGCGCGCGGTCGGATGTCGAAGACCTCGTGCATCGGCTTGATGGTGACGTTGCCCGTCCGCTCGGCGGCGGCGAGGTAGGTCCGGTCGGTCGACTTCTTGGCGCCGCTGTTCACGCCGTAGCTCAACTCGCCGACGATGACCGACGGGCGTTTACGGCCCGCCATCTCGGCGCGCACGATGTCCCAGTCGATCGCGAAATCGAAGAAGTGCGGGGTGGCGCCGTAGCGCGCGATCACCTTCAGCCAGGACCTGGGCCCGACATAGTTGGGGTGCCTGAGGATGTCGGCCGGCATCGGTGAGACGCCGAGGGTCCTCTTGGCGCGCGGATAGTAGGTCGAGAGGAGCTCGGAGTAGTTCGCCGCGGCCGGGAAGATGTGCTCGAAGTCCTGACGCCGGGGGACCGGGGTGAAGGAACCGAAGACCAGCGAACCGCCCCCGACGCCGGCTCCGTAGACCGCCTCGATGCCGTTGCCGACCACGTGGTCCAGCACGCCCGGGTAGGGCTCGACGGGGATGGACGTGGCGCTGTTCGCGCCGGCTCTGTTGCCGAACCAGGCGGCGCGTTTGTCGGGGCTGGAGAAGGCGGCGAAGGTATCGCCGTCGGGGCGGATCGGCCAGCGGCGGCCACGTTCGAACACTGTGGTCGTGAAACCGGCCTCTCCCAGCCGCAGCGCTGCGACCGACCCGCCGAAGCCCGTGCCGATGACGATCGCCGTACGGCCCGGCGCGGCGTGCGCAGGTGCCGAGGTGGCGCTACCCAGCGCGGCGAGTGCGCCGGCGCCGGCGGCTGTGCCGAGAACGGTCCGGCGTGAGACGGAAATGCTGGATATGTCCAAGTTCACGCTGGAACCCTAGCGTGAGATGAGTTAGGTAAGGAACGCCTTACCGGGCTTTCGTGATGTGGGATGGCTCACCCGAACCTACCCTTCGAGCAGGCTTGCCGGTGGGTCAGTCCTTGGCCCGCACCGATTCCTCGACGAGGTCGAGGACCGCGTGCAGGTCGTCGGTGGGCTGACCCGACGCCAGTCGGGTGATCAGTCCGTCGAGAACGAGGTCGAGGTACTTCAACAGGACGTCGGTGGGGACGTCGTCGCGGAGGCGCCCGGCCTGGCGGCCTCGTTCGAGACGCCTGAGGGTGGCTTGTTCGAGTTCGGCCGACCGGGCCATCCACTCAGCCCGGAAGCTGTTGTCGGTACGCAACTTTCGCGCGATCTCGAGGCGGGTGCCGAGCCAGTCGAAATCCTCCGGCCGCGTGAGCATGTCACGCATGACCTGCACCAGACCCTCTTCGGCGGCGACATCCGCCATCCGCTCGGCGTCCTCATGCGCGAGCGCGAGGAAGAGCGCCTCCTTGTCCCGGTAGTGGTGGAAGATCGCGCCACGGGACAGGCCCGTGGACTCCTCGATCCTCTTGACGGTCGCACCGTCGTATCCGTACTCCGCGAAGCAATGCCGCGCGCCGTCGAGAATCTCCCGACGACGCGCGGCAAGGCGGTCATCACTGACCTTGGGCACGTCGCGTGCTCCTTGTCAGCCGTTGATCATGTTCCGCAGCACGTACTGCAGGATGCCTCCGTTGCGGTAGTAATCGGCTTCGCCGGGGGTGTCGATGCGGACCTTCGCATCGAACTCCACCTTCGAGCCGTCCTCCTTGGTGGCGGTGACGTGCACGGTCTTCGGGGTCTTGCCCTCGTTGAGTTCCTCGATACCGGCGATGTCGAAGGTCTCCGTGCCGTCGAGGCCCAGCGACTTGTGCGACTCACCCTCGGGGAACTGCAGCGGGATGACGCCCATACCGATCAGGTTCGAGCGGTGGATGCGCTCGAAGCTCTCGGTGATGACCGCCTTGACGCCCAGCAGGCTGGTGCCCTTGGCCGCCCAGTCGCGCGACGAACCGGTGCCGTACTCCTTGCCGCCGAGGACGACGAGCGGGATGTTCTGCTCGGCGTAGTTCTGCGCGGCGTCGTAGATGAACGACTGCGGTGCACCCTCCTGGGTGAAGTCGCGGGTGTAACCACCGGACACACCGTCGAGCAGCTGGTTCTGCAGGCGGATGTTGCCGAAGGTCGAGCGGATCATCACCTCGTGGTTGCCACGACGGGCGCCCAGCGAGTTGTAGTCCTTGCGAGCCACACCGTTGGCGTCGAGGTACTGCGCGGCGGGGGTGCCGGGCTTGATCGTCGACGCGGGGGAGATGTGGTCGGTGGTCACCGAGTCGCCGAGCTTTGCGAGGACGCGAGCGCCCTTGATGTCGGAGACGGGCGACGGCTCGAGCTGCATGCCCTCGAAGTACGGAGGCTTCCGCACGTAGGTGGACTTCTCGTCCCACTCGAAGGTCTTGCCCGACGGGGTGGGCAGGTTCTGCCAGCGCTCGTCGCCCTTGAAGACGTCGGCGTAGTCGGCGGCGTACTGCTCCGGCGAGATCGACGAGGCGATGGTCGCCTCGATCTCCTCGTTGGTCGGCCAGATGTCCTTGAGGAAGACGTCGTTGCCGTCGGTGTCCTTGCCCAGCGGGTCGTTCTCGAAGTCGAAGTCCATCGTGCCGGCGAGGGCGTAGGCGATGACCAGCGGCGGCGACGCCAGGTAGTTCATCTTCACGTCGGGGTTGATGCGACCCTCGAAGTTACGGTTGCCCGAGAGCACCGCGGTGGCGGTCAGGTCGTTGTCGTTGATCGCCTTCGAGATCTCCTCGGGCAGCGGACCCGAGTTGCCGATGCAGGTGGTGCAGCCGTAGCCGACCAGGTAGAAGCCGAGCTTCTCCAGGTAGGGCCACAGACCGGCCTTCTCGTAGTAGCCGGTGACGACCTGCGAACCGGGAGCCATCGAGGTCTTGACCCACGGCTTGGAGGTCAGGCCCTTCTCGACCGCCTTCTTGGCGAGCAGCGCGGCGCCGAGCATGACCGACGGGTTGGAGGTGTTGGTGCAGCTGGTGATCGACGCGATGGTCACGATGCCGTGGTCGAGGATCATCGAGCCGCGCTCTTCGGAGTCCACGCGCACCGGGTTGGTCGGGCGGCCCTCGGCGCCGTTGGCGGCCGAGTGCAGGGGCTCCGCGTCATCGTCGGCGAAGGTCAGCGTGGCCGGGTCGGAGGCCGGGAAGGTCTCCTCGACGGCCTCGTCGAGCTTGGTGTGAGCCGGGCTGTTGCCGTTCTCGACGTAGTTGTGGATGTCCTTGCGGAAGGCGTTCTTGGCGTCCCACAGTTCGATGCGGTCCTGCGGGCGCTTGGGACCGGCGATCGACGGGACGACTTCGGCGAGATCGAGCTCGAGGTACTCCGAGTACACGGCCTCCTCGGCGTCCTTCTCCAGCCACATGCCCTGTTCTTTGGCGTAGGCCTCCACGAGGGCGAGCGTCTCCTCGCTGCGGCCGGTGAGCCGCAGGTACTTCACGGTCTCTTCGTCGATGGGGAACATCGCACAGGTCGAACCGAACTCGGGGCTCATGTTGCCGATGGTGGCGCGGTTGGCCAGCGGCACCTCGGCGACGCCGTTGCCGTAGAACTCGACGAACTTGCCGACCACACCGTGCTTGCGGAGCATCTCGGTGATGGTGAGGACCACGTCGGTCGCGGTCACGCCGGGCTTGGTGGAACCGGTCAGCTTGAAGCCGACCACGCGGGGGATGAGCATCGAGACCGGCTGGCCGAGCATCGCGGCCTCGGCCTCGATACCGCCGACGCCCCAGCCCAGGACGCCGAGACCGTTCTCCATCGTGGTGTGCGAGTCGGTGCCGATGCAGGTGTCGGGGTAGGCGACGCCGTCACGGACCATGATCGAACGCGCGAGGTGCTCGATGTTGACCTGGTGGACGATGCCGGTGCCCGGCGGAACGACGCGGAAGTCGTCGAAGGCGCCCTGGCCCCAGCGGAGGAACTTGTAGCGCTCCTCGTTGCGCTGGTACTCGATTTCGACGTTGCGCTCGAAGGCCTGGGCGTTGCCGAAGGCCTCGATGATCACGGAGTGGTCGATGACCATCTCGGCGGGCGCGAGCGGGTTGACCTTGTCCGGGTCACCGCCGAGCTCCTTGACGGCGTCGCGCATCGTGGTGAGGTCCACGATGCAGGGCACGCCGGTGAAGTCCTGCATGATCACGCGGGCCGGCGTGAACTGGATCTCGATGCTCGGTTCGGCACTCGGATCCCAGTTCGCCAGGGCCTCGATGTGTTCCTTGGTGATGTTGGCGCCGTCCTCGGTACGGAGGAGGTTCTCGGTCAGCACCTTGAGGGCGTAGGGGAGTTTCTCGGCGCCCTTGACGGCGTTCAGGCGGTAGATCTCGTAGCTGTTGTCGCCGACGTCCAGCGTGCCGCGGGCGCCGAAGGAATTGATACTCACGTCTAAATCCACTCTCCTCGTGTACCGACGGGCTGCGTCGGCAATGCTCGATGAATTTCTGAACCCGGCGGGCTGCACCGGTGCCATCGGATGTCCGCGAGGCGACCCGCGACAACATCGTCCAGTCTAACAGTACGAGCGTACTGTCCAAGCGGGGTGTCGACGACACGCCGTCGACGACTCACGCTGTGGGCGAATACCCGGACGAGACCATTGTGTCGTACCGTGCAGGTCGAAGTCCGGCGAGCGTCCGCTTTGCTCGCCGCGGGGTGTTACCGACAGACAGGGGTGAGGACAGATGGGTCCCGAGCCGACGATGATGGTGCTGGCCGCACCCGCGGAGAACACCGAACTCACCGGGCTCGTCGGCGTCGACATGGCGCAACTGTCGCGCGACATCGCCGACGACGGGGTCGCCGGCGCCACCCCTGAGCAGGTCCCGGCGATGCTCGAGGTCATCGAGTACGCCAAGAGCAAGGGCCAGGACTTCAGCTTCGTGGTCGTCGACCAGGTCCAGCCTCGGTTCAGCCTCTACCGCGACATCGCCAATCAACTCCAGGAGCAGGTCGGCGGCACCGTCATCGTCCTCGGACCGAACTCGGTGGGCAGCTCCTCGCCGGAGTTCAGCCGCGTCATCCAGGAGCAGGCGACGCAGAACCTGACCCTGACCGACCCGCCCGGGGCGGCCCGGCAGATGGTCGACTCGATGACCGATTCGCACATCGATTGGACCGTCGTCGGTCTGCTCCTCATCCTCGTCGTCGTCCTCGGTGCGGTCGGTGCGCGATTCCGCACGCGGCGCGCCCGCGCGGCGGCCGTGACCGGTGCGCTCGGTCCCGTGACCCCCACCGGGGCGGGTACCGCGTCGTCCGACGACGCGGACGCCCCTCGCGACGCGACCCCGGCCGACTCGTCGGCCTCCACCTGACCTCTCATCTGGTCGTTCCCCGGCGTCGCTGACGACCGCTTCCCGCGGTCCGGCGGCGCCGTCGTCGTCGTGTGGCGCCCGAACCGGTTCGTCTACCGGTTTGTTGCGAATTCGAGACCTGGGCCATGGTGGTGAACTATCTGCAGTTCACAGCATTTTCCCAGGTAATCACCTCTTTGTAATTCATAACTTCCGGTTTTCTCGTGTGGTTGATGTGACGTACGGTTCTGATGTCGCATGTGTGACCTGTGTTTCCTGCAGGGGCGGATGCGACGAATGTGCAGGGTGAGGTCGGGGCGGCCCACAGCGGCCGTTCGATCGACATCCGGGGATCGGACAGGTCTTCGGAAGGAACCGCGAGGAGTTCAGGTGAGGCGACTTAGAACAGGTGCGTCCTGGCCGGCGCGCGTCACGGCGGCCATGGCTGCCGTTCTCATCTGTGCGGTCGGCGCCGGTCATGCCGTCGCGACCCCGAAGAAGGCGCCCGAGTCGCCGGTGAGCGGACTGATCAACGAGATCGCCTCGGTGAACCAGGACATCGCCGACCTCGACGAGGCACTCGCGGTCCGGCAGGAGAACGTCAACCGCGCGATCGTCGACTTCCAGAACTCGCTCGCCCAGCGGCGGCTGGCGACCGTCGCCGCCCGCGGCGCGCGCACCGAGCTCGACCGCGCCGGCCAGGCCGTCACCGAGGCGCAGAAGGCCTTCGACAACTTCGTCCGACTCGCGTATCAGCAGGGCCCGGAGCAGGGTTCGATGTCGAACTACGTCGCGTCCCCGGACCCCCAGGCGGTCCTCGACCGGATGAAGCTTCTCGACCAGGTCGGCAAGAAGCAGCAGGAGACCATCCGTCGTCTCCAGGTCGCCCGCAACCAGAAGGCCAACCGCCTCGCCGCGGTCGAGGCGACCCGGCGGCAGGCGGCGTTCGCCGCCAAGAGCGCCGATCAGCGCAAGCGTGACGCACTGAGCGCGGTCACCGAGGCCAAGACCGCCATCGCCGACCAGCAGGAGCGCAAGTCCTCGCTGGTCGCCAAGCGTGATCGCGTGCAGAAGAAGATCGACTCGATCCGCGGATACGTGCCCAAGAAGCAGGCCGCCGGACCGTCGACCCGTGACCTGCTGAAGAACATCTTCCCGGCGGCCCCGACCCTCCCGGACCTGCCGACGACCAACGTCTCCGACAACGAACTGCTCGCGATCGCGGCGCGTGCCGCCGCCCGGATCGCCGTCGACGTGGGTTCCGCGGCTCTCGGCATGGGCCTCGACATGGGTTCGCAGATGCTCTCGACGATCATCGGCGAGCAGCGGCTCCCGCAGTCCGAACTCCTCAACGAGCTCGGCCTCGGAGGCATGGACCTCACCGGCAGCAGCGGCAACGACAGCCTGAGTTCCCGCCTGGGTTCGGGAAGCCTCGGCTCCCTGTTCGGCGGCTCCGGCGGCGGTGGCGGCTCCGGCGGCATGGTGCGGCCGGGTCTGCGCGGCCCGCAGGCGGTCGAGATCGTCGTCAACCGTGCACTGTCGCAGCTGGGCGTCACCTATGCCTGGGGTGGAGGCGACGTCAACGGTCCGACGCAGGGCATCCGCGACGGCGGCGTCGCCGACAGCTATGGCGACTACCGCAAGGTCGGCTTCGACTGCTCGGGTCTGATGATCTACGCCTTCGCCGGTGTCGGCATCGAACTGCCGCACTACACGGGCTACCAGTACACCTCGGGACCGCACTTCCCGCTCTCGCAGATGCGTCGCGGCGACATGATCTTCTACGGCCCGAACGCGAGCCAGCACGTCGCGCTCTACCTCGGTGACAACAAGATGGTCGAGGCCCCGCAGTCCGGCTCCGTCGTCAAGGTGTCGCCCCTGCGCACCAACGGTGCGATGCCCAACGTGGTCCGGCTGCTCTGAGAACGTCCGAACGACGGGCCGCGCATCTTCTTGGCGCCTTTTCAGTTCGCACGGCTAGGCTGGCACAAGCACACGGGGGTGTCTTCGGCCCCGACGTGGCCACACCAGTGAGCAGCAGAGTTCAGACGAACAGGAGCACGGGTTGACCGAATCGCACTCCCTCGACAAGGCGGCCACGGGGGACCCGGCCGCGGCAGGCGCCGACTCGTCGGTGCTGAGCGACGCCGACGTCGCACTGCTCGAGCGGGCCATCTACGAGGTCAAGCGCGTCATCGTCGGTCAGGACCAGCTCGTCGAGCGGATTCTCGTGGGCCTGCTCGCCCGTGGCCACATCCTCCTCGAAGGTGTCCCGGGTGTCGCGAAGACGCTCGCGGTGGAGACCTTCGCCAAGGTCGTCGGCGGTTCTTTCTCCCGTGTGCAGTTCACCCCCGACCTGGTGCCCACCGACCTCATCGGTACGCGTATCTACCGCCAGGGCCGTGAGGAGTTCGACACCGAACTCGGTCCGGTCGTCGCGAACTTCCTCCTCGCCGACGAGATCAACCGCGCGCCCGCCAAGGTGCAGTCCGCGCTCCTGGAGGTCATGGCCGAGCGGCACGTGTCGATCGGCGGCAAGACCTACGCGATGCCCGACCCGTTCCTCGTGATGGCGACGCAGAACCCCATCGAGAACGAAGGTGTCTACCCGCTGCCCGAAGCGCAGCGCGACCGCTTCCTGTTCAAGGTGCTCGTCGACTACCCGTCGGTCGAGGAAGAGCGGGAGATCGTCTACCGGATGGGCAACGTTCCGCCGACGGCCTCGCAGGTCCTCGACCCCGCGGCGATGCTGCGTCTGCAGAAGACCGCCGCGAACGTCTTCGTCCACCACGCGCTCGTCGACTACGTCGTCCGCGTCATCAACGCGACGCGCCGTCCGGCCGAGCTCGGTCTCTCCGACGTCGCGTCGTGGCTGTCCTACGGTGCCTCGCCGCGTGCGACGCTCGGCATCGTGGCCGCGGCTCGTGCGCTCGCGCTGGTCCGTGGACGCGACTACGTCATCCCGCAGGACATCGTCGAGATCATGCCTGATGTCCTCCGCCACCGCCTGGTGTTGTCCTACGACGCCCTGGCCGACGAGATCGACGCCGATCAGGTGATCACCCGGGTGCTGCAGACCGTGGGACTACCGCAGGTCGGTGCGCAGCCGGTGCAGTCGTCGTACCCGGCGGCACCTCAGGGCCAGGGGCAGGCCGGCGCGCCCCGGGCCGGTGCGTCCCAACCGGCCCCACAGGGCGCCAACGGCTATGCCGGACAGCAGGTTCCGCAGGGTTCCGGTCCCGTGAACCCGAATGCGCGGTATGGCGGCTAATCGCGACCTGCCGAGCCTCGGTGCCGGGCTGCTCGAGGAGCCCCAGCTCACCGCGGCTCTGAAGATGTTGGAGCTCACCGTTCGTCGCAAGCTCGACGGCGTGCTGCAGGGCGAGCACCTCGGACTCATCCCCGGCCCGGGTTCGGAACCGGGGGAGGCGCGTACCTACCAGCCGGGCGACGACGTCCGTCGGATGGAGTGGTCGGTCACCGCCCGCACCACCCAGCCGCATGTGCGCCAGATGATCGCCGACCGCGAGCTCGAGACGTGGCTCGTCGTCGACGCGTCGGCGAGCCTCGACTTCGGCACCGTCGGGTGTACCAAGCGCGACCTCGCAGTGGCCGCGGCCGCGGCGATCGTGCACCTCACCACCGGCGGCGGCAACCGGCACGGGGCGCTCGTGGTGACCGGTGACGACGTCGTCCGGGTGCCCGCGCGAGCCGGACGCGCCCACGCCCAGAACCTCCTCAAGGCGATCGCGACGACGCACCGCAGTGCGCCCGGCGTCCGCGGCGATCTCAAGGCCGGTATCGAGGCGCTGCGCCGTCCGCAGCGGCGCCGCGGTCTCGCGGTCGTGATTAGCGACTTCCTCGGGCCGATCGACTGGGAACGCTCGCTGCGTGCCATCGGCGCCCACCACGAGCTGCTGGCGGTCGAGGTGCTGGACCCGCGCGACCTCGAGCTGCCGGCGATCGGCGAGGTCACCCTGGCCGACGCCGAGTCGGGGGAGATCCACGACGTGACCGTCACCGAGGACCTGCAACGCGACTTCGCCGCCGCCGCCCGCGCCCATCAGCAGCGCGTGCACCGGACGCTGCGCAGTTGCGGAGGAGCGACGCTGTCACTCCGCACCGACCGCGAGTGGATCACCGACACCGTCAAGTTCATCGCCCAGCGACGACGCGGCCTCGCCGCCGGGGTGGGGTAGCCCATGCTGTCCAGCCCCTTCTGGTTGTTGCTGCTGCTCGTCGTGGCCCTACTCGGTGCTGCGTACGTGTACATGTTGCGTCGCCGCAGGCAGCGGGCGCTGACCTTCGCGAACCTCGATCTCCTGAAGTCCGTCGCTCCCGCCGACCGCAACCGGCTGCGCCACGTGCCGATCGCGCTGCTGATCATCTCGCTGATCCTGTTGACGGTGGCTCTGTCCGGACCGCAGGCCGACCGCAAGGTCCCGCGCAACAAGGCGACGGTGATCCTCGTGATGGACGTGTCCCGGTCGATGAACGCGACCGACGTCTCGCCGTCACGCATCAAAGCCGCGCAAGAGGCGGCGAAGAAGTTCGCCGACGAGCTGACCGAGGGCATCAACCTCGGCCTGATCTCCTTCGCGGGCACCGCGGCGAGTCTGGTCTCGCCGACCCCGGACCACAACGCGACCAAGGTCGCCGTCGACAAGCTGAGACTCGACGACAAGACGGCGACCGGCGAGGGCATCTTCGCAGCGTTGCAGCAGATCAGCACACTCAACGCCGTTCTCGGCGGCGGAGAGGCGGCCCCGCCGGCGCGGGTCGTGCTCCTGTCGGACGGCAAGGAGACCGTGCCCGACGATCCCGACGACCCGCGCGGCGCCTTCACCGCGGCACGGAAGGCCAAGGAAGAGAAGATCCCGGTCTCCACGATCTCCTTCGGCACCCGGACGGGCACCGTCGAACTCGAGGGTGATCGCGTGCCGGTCCCCGTCGACGACGATTCGCTGCGCAAGATCGCGAACCTCTCCGGCGGAGACTTCTTCACCGCGGCGAGCCTAGACGAGCTCAACAAGGTCTACGAGAAACTGCAGAACGAGATCGGCTACGAGACACGACGCGGGGACAACTCGAAGCCGTGGCTGATCGCGGGTACGTTGTTCGCGCTGGTCTCGGCGTTTGCAGCCCTCGCGATCAACCGCAGGCTGCCCTGACCCGACCCCGGGCCCGGGCCACCGGCAGCCACGTCCGACGACCACCGCGACGCCGACCCAAACAGAACGGATAGGTTAGACACCCATGACGGCATCCAGCAACGAAGCGCAGAACCCTTCCCGTTCGGTCCTGGTGACCGGCGGCAATCGCGGGATCGGCCTCGCCGTGGCCCAGCGCCTGGCCGCCGACGGCCACAAGGTCGCGGTCACCCATCGCGGCTCCGGTGCCCCCGAGGGACTGTTCGGCGTGAAGTGCGACGTCACCGACTCGGAGTCGGTCGACGCGGCCTTCGCCGAGGTCGAGGCCCATCAGGGCCCGGTGGAGATCCTGGTGGCCAACGCGGGCATCACCGACAACATGCTGCTCATGCGTCTGTCCGAGGAATCCTTCGAGAAGGTCCTCGACGCCAACCTCACCGGCGCCTTCCGCTGCGCGAAGCGCGCCACCAAGGGGATGCAGCGCGCCAAGTGGGGCCGCATGATCTTCCTCGGCTCGGTCGTCGCGATGTCGGGCATCCCCGGCCAGGTCAACTACGCGGCGTCCAAGGCCGGTCTCATCGGCATGGCGCGCTCTATCGCCCGTGAGATCGGATCGCGCAACATCACCTCCAACGTCGTCGCGCCGGGCTTCATCGAGACCGACATGACCGCCGCCATGGAGGATCGCTACATCGAGATGGCCAAGCAGGCCATTCCGCTGGGTCGTACCGGCAAGCCGGAGGACGTCGCCGCCGCGATCAGCTTCCTCGCCTCCGACGAGGGCGGCTACATCTCCGGCGCGGTCATCCCGGTCGACGGCGGCATGGGCATGGGCCACTGATCCTCCGGGTCACCACCGGCCGACGGCCACACCACATCTCAATCAACGTCGATCTCAGGAGCACATCTTCGTGAGCGGAATCCTGGACGGGAAGACCGTCCTCATCACGGGCATCATCACCGATGCGTCGATCGCCTTCCACGCGGCCGCCATGGCGCAGGAGCAGGGCGCGACGGTGATCATCACCGGCATCCCGGAGCGGCTGCGGCTGATCGACCGCATCGCCAAGCGCCTGCCGAAAGAGGTGCCGCCGGCCATCGGGCTCGACGTCACCAACGAGGAAGACCTCGAGTCGCTCGCCGACAAGATCCGCGAGATCGCCCCGCAGGGCATCGACGGTGTCATGCACTCGATCGCGTTCGCGCCGCGCACCCTGATGGGCCCGGAGGCCAAGCCGTTCCTCGAGGGTCCCGGCCCCGACGCCGCCAAGGCGTTCGAGATCTCGGCCTGGAGCTACGCGTCGCTGGCCCGCGCCGTGCTGCCGGTCATGAACGAGGGTGGCTCCATCGTGGGTATGGACTTCGACCCGCGCACCGCCATGCCGTACTACAACTGGATGGGCGTGGCCAAGGCCGCCCTCGAGTCGGTGAACCGGTACGTCGCGCGAGAAGTGGGCAACGCCAAGAACATCCGCTCCAACCTGGTCGCCGCCGGACCCATCAAGACCCTCGCGGCCAAGGCCATCGCCGGCACCGCGACCGACGACGCCAAGCAGCTCAACATGCTCAACGAGTACTGGGACGGCGCGTCGCCCATCGGCTGGGACGTCGACGACCCGACCGTGGTCGCCAAGTCGGTCTGTGCCCTGCTGAGCGACTGGCTGCCCGGCACCACCGGTTCCATCGTCTACGTCGACGGCGGCGCCAGCCACAACACCTGGTTCCCGGAGGGCATGACCTCCGGGTCGTGAGCCCGGGGAGAGACGTCGTGGAGACCGCCTTCGATTCCGTCCTGTTCCTGTCCTTCGGTGGTCCCGAGGGTCCCGACGAGGTCATGCCCTTCCTGGAGAACGTGACCCGGGGCCGGGGCATCCCGCGCGAACGCCTGGAATCGGTGGCGGAACACTATCTGCACTTCGGCGGGGTGTCGCCGATCAACAGGTTGAACCTGGACATGATCGACGGCCTCCGCGCCGATCTGGCACGCCGCGGTCTCGATCTGCCGGTGTACTTCGGCAATCGCAACTGGCACCCCCTGGCCGAGGACACCCTGGCCGAGATGTACCGGGCCGGGCATCGTCGCATCCTGGTCTTCCCGACATCCGCCTGGGGTGGCTACTCGGGGTGCCGTCAGTACCACGAGGACATCGACCGGTCCCTCAAGGCACTCGCCGATCGTGAGCCCGGGTCCACGACGCCCGAGGGTGCCGTGGTGCTCCGCAAACTGCCGCAGTACTGGTCGCATCCGGCATTCACCGCGGCCGGCGCCGACGCCGTCCGTCGCGCCATCGAGAAGCTCGGCGAGTCCGAGGACCCGGTGCGGCTGGTGTTCACCGCGCACTCCGTCCCGAGCTCGGCCGACGCCGCGTCCGGACCGGCTGCCGAGGGCGGTGGTCTCTACTCGCGCCAGGTGATGGCCGCCTCGCAGGCCGTTGCCGACGCACTCGGCGTCGACGACTTCGACCAGGTCTGGCAATCGCGGTCGGGCCCCCCGCAGATCCCGTGGCTCGAACCGGACATCTGCGATCATCTGGAAGAACTTGCGGCGCAGGGTGTTCGCCGGGTTGTGGTCTATCCCGTCGGATTCATCTCCGATCACCTCGAGGTGATCTGGGACCTCGACAACGAGGCAGCCGAGACGGCGCAGCGACTCGGGATGGACTACGTGCGGGCCGACACCGTCGGCACTGATCCGCGCTTCGTCGAGATGATCGGCGAAATCGTGGAGAACTACGTCGGCGGCGCCGGCGATCTCGCTGCGATGGGCTGCGGCGACAACGGTCGGGTGTGTCGAGACCGTTGCTGTGTGCCCGCCGCACGGCCGTCGCGGCCGTCGGCCCACGCATCTGACGGTACGTAGAGACAGCTGATCTCAAGCCCATTGTTAACGATCGTTTCGATGAGTTCGTTGCATCATTTGCGATGATAACAATCGGATAACAGGAGTCGTCATATATGGCTCCGTTGTTCGACAGATGACATTCTGTGGATACGCTGCCTCCCCCCGGGCAGCGATTACCAGAGAGAGGAATCTGCAATGGCAGATGGACCAATCGAATTGGACGGCGAGATTCTCGGACCGATCCTGGACACCCTGATCACCGGCTCGCTCGAGGAAGAAACGCCGACCGTGTGAGAAGTCTTCTCGGGTGGGCCGCGTCGATGACGCGGCCCACCCGTTTTTCTGCGTCGTTTCCGGCATGTCGCACCGGGGAATGCGAGCTGCGATGACTGATGAACAGTACGAATCGATCGAAACGGTCACACTCACCGGCGACGATCTCGACCCGGTCATCGAGTTGCTCGCAGACGGTCTCGACGAGATTCCGTTGTACTCGTGGCTGCTCGGGGAACACATGGCCGACCGCTCTCTGCGGAAATGGTTGGCGGAAATCCTCGTACGACCATTGCTGAACGCGAAATGCGTCGTCGGTGCCCGGCGCGGCGTACGTCTCGTCGGATTGCTGGTGTTTCAGCCGCACGACGCCGATCTGGCCGTCGACGGCAAGCCGCCGCTGACGCCGGCCGACTTCGCCGCGGTCGCGACCGTTCCCGGGGTGCGCGAACGTGTCGCGGAGCTGTTGACCAGTTCGAAGCTCGCGCCTCCGGCGGACGACGCGGTCAACCTCCGGATCGGGGTCGTGGCGCAATCCGAACGCGGCGGCCGGGCCACGATCGGCATGATGCGCGAGATGGAGCGGTTCTGCACGGCCGCATCTCGACCCTATTACGCGTGGACGGGTTCGGAGAGTCTGCGTCGCTACTACACCGAGGTCTGGGGTGCCACCGAGTTCGGGGTCGAGGACTGGAACGGCATCACGATGTACGGACTCGTCTCCGACCGGCCACCGCGGCGCCGGACCTGGTCCGAGCCGGTCTGACACGTACCGCTCGCAGGTCAGCGGCGGAGCAGCTCACCGATCGTGTGATTGACCGCGGCCGCCCGTGCGGTCCGGGTGAGCGTCTGCAACCCGCGCAGGGCGGAGTCGCCCGAATCCCATTGCCCCGCAGTGTCGCCGATCTCGACCCGGCGGGCGCCCGCCAGATCGACGATGGCCTCGACCTGGGCGGCGGTGTCGATCAGGCGCGTCGAGCGGGTGTCGAGCGCATGTGGGGGCAGGGCGACGCGATGCCGGGCGGTGAGGGCCGCGAGTTCCTTGCGGAGGTCGCCGGCGTCGACCGACCGGCGTCCGCCGAGCCCGCCGATGATCGACGCGGCATCGCGAACGGCTTGCCGGAGATCGTATTCCAGGTCACCGGCGGACGGCCCGGACGACACGAGGTGGGCGAGGTCCAGCCGATCCGCATACCGGAAGGTCGTCCACCGGCACGTCACGTACGGGGGATCGACGCCGAGAGTGGAGAACTCGGGGACGAGTGCGAGGGTTCCGGCCGTATCGGAGTCGTCGACGAGGAGTACCTCGCCGGCGACCAGCGCTTTCGCTGTCGCAGGATGCGGTGGCAGGCCCTGCGGATCGCCGGTGGAGGGCAGGCGCACCACCAGCTGCCGGGCCGGTTTCAGGGAACCCAGCAGGTTCACCATGCGGTTCCCGGATCCCGTTGCGGACCTGGACTGTTCGGTCGACACCTCATGCCGGTCGGCTGATTCGGCGAGCGCCTCGATCACGTCGTCGGGGGAGCAGCGGCCGGCGAGCCACGCGGCCGCCCACGCGCCCAGTGCGCAGGTCGGCCAGGCGACGGTGGAGGGGAGGATGTCGCTGCGATTCATCAAGGAGCCAGGATACCACCGGGCCCCGACCGGTCGCCGGGCGTGGCAACCCGCCGCCGGGAGTCCGGGCGCTTACGGTGTTGGGCGCAGATGTCCAGGGACCGAAGAGGTGGAGCGCGATGGATGACCGGTACGGGCGCGATGTGCTGTCTCAGCCACGCCGGGCCAAGCCGCGTCCGGTGGAGGTCGCGGCCGAACGCGATCTCGTCGTGGAAGACGCCGCGACCGGTTTCTGTGGTGCCGTCGTCGGCCTGGAGAAGAGCTACGCCGGTGACCTCGTCCGCCTCGAGGACCGGCACGGCCGGACCCGCGTGTTCCTGATGAACCCCGGCGCCTTCCTGATCGACGGCCGGACAGTGACCCTCGTCCGGCCGCGCACACGTGGACCCCAGAAGCCCGCCATGACGGCGTCGGGTTCCCGCGCCGCGCCCCGCACCCGGGCTCGCACCGCGCGGGCCAGCCGGATCTTCGTGGAGGGTGTGCACGATGCGACCCTGCTCGAACGGGTGTGGGGCGACGACCTGCGGGCCGAGGGCGTGGTCGTGGTGAGCCTCGACGGTCTCGACAACCTCGACGAGGCGCTCGCCGAGTTCCAGCCCGCGCCGCATCGTCGCGCGGGCGTTCTCGTCGACCATCTCGTGGCCGGTTCGAAAGAGGCCCACCTCACCGCAGAGGTCGGCGAGCACGTGCTGGTGTGCGGGCATCCCTACATCGACGTCTGGGAGGCGGTGAAGCCCGCCTCGGTCAAGATCCGGGCCTGGCCGACGATCCCGCGCGGCACCGACTGGAAGACCGGGGTGTGTGCCGAGCTCGGCTGGGGCGACCCGCGGGACGGCTGGCGCCGGGTGCTGGGCGGGGTCAGCAGCTTCCGCGACCTCGAAGTGCCACTCCTGCGATCGGTGGAGGAACTGATCGACTTCGTCACCGCGGCCGAAGAGGCCGGTTAGCGTCGGATCCGCGCGCTCGCGCATCGAACGCGCCGAGGCTGCTCGGACATCTCTGGCAGACTGGACACATGAGCGCCCTGCTGTGGTTGGCGGCCGCGATCGTCCTGGTGGTCGCGGAGATGTTCGGTGGCGAACTGGTGCTGCTCATGTTGGCCGGTGGTGCCTTGGCCGCGGCCGGTGTGGATTTCGTGTGGGAGCCGCCCCTCTGGGTGGACGGCCTGGTGTTCGCGGCGGTGTCGATGCTGCTGCTCGTCGCGGTGCGCCCGGTTGCCAAGCGCCACATGCTCAATCGCCCCTCTGTGCTGATGAACACCGAGGCCCTGGAGGGGCAGCCGGCGGTCGTCACCGAGACGGTCGACGGCGACGACGGCCGCGTGAAGATCGGCGGTGACATCTGGTCGGCGCGGTCGGTCGATCCCGCACAGGTGCTCGAACCCGGAACCCATGTGACCGTCGTCGAGATCGACGGTGCGACCGCGGTGGTGTGGCACGTCTGATAGCTCGATCCGACCTGCTCGACGGTTCGCGAGAAAGGTGAATTGTGGACGATTTCCAGATCTTCGGCCTGGTGGTGGTGGTACTGCTGGTCCTGCTCGTGGCGGTGGTACTGGTCAAATCGGTGGCCCTGATCCCGCAGGCGGAGGCCGCGGTGATCGAACGTCTCGGCCGCTACACGCGCACCGTGTCAGGGCAGTTGACGCTGCTGCTGCCGTTCATCGACCGGATTCGCGCGCGGGTCGACATCCGTGAACGGGTCGTGTCCTTCCCGCCGCAACCGGTGATCACCGAGGACAACCTCACCCTGTCCATCGACACTGTCGTCTACTTCCAGGTGACCAATCCGCGGTCGGCCGTCTACGAGATCGACAACTACATCGCCGGCGTCGAGCAGCTCACCATCACCACCCTGCGCAACGTGGTCGGCGGTATGACCCTCGAAGAGACCCTGACCTCTCGCGACTCCATCAACGGGCAGCTGCGCGGAGTGCTCGACGAGGCGACCGGCCGTTGGGGCCTGCGTGTCGCCCGCGTCGAACTCAAGTCGATCATGCCTCCGCCGTCGATCCAGGAGTCGATGGAGAAGCAGATGAAGGCCGATCGCGAGAAGCGCGCGACGATCCTGGCCGCAGAAGGTCAGCGTGAGTCGGCGATCAAGACCGCCGAGGGCAACAAGCAGTCGCAGATCCTCGCCGCCGAGGGTGCCAAGCAGGCCGCGATCCTCGCCGCCGAGGCGGAGCGGCAGTCGCGCATCCTGCGTGCCCAGGGTGATCGTGCGGCGGCCTACCTGAACGCGCAGGGCGAGGCGAAGGCCATCGAGAAGACCTTCGCGGCGATCAAGGCGGCCAAGCCGACCCCGGAACTCCTTGCCTACCAATACCTCCAGCAGTTGCCGGAGATGGCGAAGGGGGAGGGCAGCAAGGTCTGGGTGGTGCCCTCCGATTTCGGTTCGGCGCTCCAGGGTTTCGCGAAGTCCTTCGGCATCCAGGGCGACGACGGGGTGTTCCGGTACGAGCCGACCGACTCGCCGCCCTCACAGGTCGACGAGTCGGAGACCGAGGACTGGTTCTCGCTGGCATCCGATCCCAAGGTCGCGCAGGCCGTTGCCGAGGCCGAGGCGGTGGCCCGCAAACCCGTCGCCCCCGAGATCGGCACCGGTGTGGGCCGGTTGTCACGTCATGCGTCGCTCGGCGCCGCGATCGAGGAGACCGGAACCACCCCGGGTTAGACCGGCCGTCAGGTGGTGACCAGGTGTGCGATCCCGGCGAGGCCGATCGCCCAGAGCACCGAGGCGAAGGTGCCCATGATGAACTGCTCCGACGCCTGCGGCGCACGTAGTTCGGGATAGCGCGCGAGGCTCTTCACCGCCAGGATGATCGCCAGACCCTCCGGCCATCCGGCCATCAGCGTCGTGACGACGGCCAGCCGCTCGAGATGACCGATGACGCGGCCGCCCCGGAGTGGTCCTACCTCGTTCGGGTCGGACTGTTCGGTATCTGCGTCGTCCGGGGTCTCGGTGTCATCGGGGCTCTCCGGGTCAGGCGTCGGCGTCGGGTTCGCCCGGACACCACCCAGTTTGAGGACCGCCCGCACCACCGGGCCACCACCCGTGACCGCAGCCACGGCCGCGATCACCGTCGCCGCCGCGGCGGGGAACCCGGCTGCGGGTCCGGCGGTGGCGGCGACGACCGCCGTCGCCCCGGCGAGTCCCAGCAGAATCGTGAGTCCGACGGCGTGGACGATTGTCGCCGACGGCGGCACGGTGAGACCGTCGAGTGCGCGGTCACGCATGAGCCGCTCCACCCCGAGCCACCCCACAGGTGCGATGGCGGTCAGCACGAGCAGGACGAGGGCGATCCCGGTCATCGCGCGACCTCCCCGTCCGGCGCCTGCTCGACGGCGTGGAGGCGGTCGGCCTCGGCGAGTGCATCGGCGAGGAGGTCCAGCGAATCGGGTTCCAGATCCCAGCCGGCGGCGCGGAGTCGTTGGCTCATGGCCTGGGGTGAGATGTCGAGGACGCCCGCCGCGTCGGCCTGGGTGAGTCCTCGCCGCATGAGTGCCACCGCCTCGATGCCGGCAGCGCTTCGGGTGGCGACGATGTCGCTGATCAGCCGGCCGGCGGTTTGTGCGTGGCGGCACCATCGGGCATCGGGGCCGCGTACACACAGCGGTATGCGTTGCCGCTTGGCCGCCTCGACCGCGTCCCGGGCGTAGAGGAAAGCGGCTCCGCGGCCTGCGCGGGTCGAGGCGGGGAGCGGCTGTTCGACGTCGCCGGTTCCGATGCCGACGCTCCAGTGACCGTCGGCGGTCAGTTCGACGGCGAGCTGTGCGAGGGTCACCGGGTCGTCGAGGACGCCTTGGATCTCGTCGCCCGCGGTGCGCTCGAAGGGGCGAACCGAGTCGATGGTGCGCAGCCGGTCGAGCACGGCTTCGACGCGATCGATGTCGGTGCGGCTGCCGCGCTGGTCGACGGTCATGACGAACATCACACAAGCCTACTGGCTTGATTAGGACTGATCAAGCCTTTTGGCTGGACCGATCAATCATCAGAACTTGATTCGTCCTTCTCAAGTCTGGGAGGTTGAGGGCTTCCGGTGGTCACCGGCAACCGAGCGTCGAGGACCAGTCCGGCGATCCCGACCGCGAAGAGTGCTCCGCTGATCAGAAGCTGCGCGGGGTTGGTGTCGCCGGTCAGCGAATCGCCGAGCATCACCACCGCCGCGGTTCCGGGGGCCATGCCGATGATGCTCGCCACGGTGAACGGCAGTGGCCGTACCGAAGACAAAGCCGAGCAGTAGTTGGCGACGGAGAACGGACAGGCCGCGATCAGGCGGAGCGAGCCGACGGCCAGCCAACCGCGCCGTTCCAGGCGGTACTCGACGGCCTTGACGACCGGCTTCTTGAGAAACGGTCGCACCCGGTCGCGGCCGAGCACACGCACGAGTCCGAAGGCCGCGACCGCCGCGATCGACGACGCGATCATCGCGCCCACGAAGCCGACGACGGGGCCGAAGAAGATCCCGGACATGACGGTGAAGGTCGAGCGGGGGATCGGGGCGATTGTGACAACGGCGTACGCCGTGAAGAACAGCCACGGAAAGGCCGGACCGAGGTCGTCGCCCCAGGCGCGGACGCTGCCGATCGAGGGGAGCGGGATGAAGTAGGAGCCGAGCAGGACCAGGGCCACGACCGCCGCTGCGACGAGTGCGCGCCGGACGACCCGCCGGTCGAAGGTGACGCGGCGTCGGCTGCCCGTCGCGTCGGGTGTCACCTCGGTGACGGGAGCTGGCTCGGGCACCCGGACACTCTACTCCGGACTGCACGGGGCGCCTCGACGTCGCGACCTGCTCGCACCCGTTGCGTGGTCCATTTCACGCCGACCTCGGTGATGGGCCGAGCGAGCGATCGGCTAAGGTCGTGTACGCGCTCGCACAGAGCATTCACGGAGGTGTGCTTCCCCACATGCCACAGCAAACTGACCAGCCCAAACCCGAGTCAGATCTCGATGGCGCCTACCAGGCGTGGTCGAAGGCCGCCGCGGCCGTTCTGGCGAAATCGCGTCGGGTGGACGTCGACGAGCTCCCGGATACACCGGAGGCCCTGCTCTCGACCGACACCGCCGACGGGCTGACCATCCGGCCGCTGTACACACGTCGCGACGAGACGACCGAACCCGGCCTGCCGGGCCGGTTCCCGTTCGTCCGCGGCGCCGATCCCGCCCGTGACGTGACCACCGGGTGGCGCGTCACCGAGCGGTTCGGCGACGACGAGACCCCGGCCGAGGACGTCAACGAACTCGTTCTCGAGGCGATGACCAACGGCACCAGCGGACTCTGGCTGTCCGTCGGCAAGCCCGGTGGCGGTCTCGGTGTCACCGACCTCGCCGCCGTCCTGCGCGGCGTCTACCTCGACCTCGTGCCGGTGACGCTCGACGCCGGCACCGAGGGCATCGCCGCCGCCCGGGAACTGCTGGCTCTCAAGGAGAAGGCGCAGGCCGCACCGGTCGCCGCCGCTCCCACCGCGGCGACCACGCATTCCTTCGGGCTCTCGCCGCTGACCGCGGCGTTCTCCGGCCGGGCCACGGTCGACGCCGACGAGGCCACGGCACTTGCCGCGTCGAACCTCCCCGTCGGGGTCCGGACCTTCCGCGTCGACGGCAGCGACTTCGCAACCGCGGGTGCCGACAACGGCCTCGAACTCGCCCTCGTGGTGGCCGCCGCGGTGGCGCACCTGCGTGACCTGACCGCCGCCGGCCTGTCCGCCGAGGCGGCCCTGAACCAGATCACCTTCGGTGTCTCGGCCGACGACGACCAGTTCGCGACGATCGCCAAGTTCCGTGCGCTGCGCAAGATCTGGGCCCGTGTGGCCGAGGTCGTCGGTGCACCCGACGCCGGTGGGGCGATCACCCACGGCGTCACGGACCTGTCGATGTACTCCCAGCGTGACCCGTGGGTCAACATGCTGCGCAGCACCATCGCCGCCTTCGGCGCGGGTGTCGGCGGCGCCGACCAGCTGACGGTCCTGGCCTACGACGCGACGATCCCGGCGGACAAGCGCACCTCGAGTGCGTCCTTCTCACGCCGCATCGCCCGCAACACCCAGCTGCTGCTGCTCGAGGAGTCCAACATCGGACGAGTCCTCGACCCGGCCGGCGGTTCGTGGTTCGTCGAGTCGCTGACCGACGACCTCGCCGCCAACGCGTGGGCCGTCTTCACCGAGGTCGAGGCCGCCGGTGGCTACCGCGCCGCCCTGGACAACGGCTGGATCGCCGAGAAGGTCGGGGCCTCGCTGGCCCGCCGCGACGCCGAGGTCGCGCACCGTCGCATCTCGGTCACCGGTGTCAACGAGTTCCCGAACATCGACGAGCGGGCCCTCTCCGACGCCCAGGGCGTCCCGGCGTCGAACGTGACCGACGTGGTCACCGGAACCCCGAAGCTGGCCCGTGTCGGCCGTGCCTTCGAAGCACTGCGCGACCGGTCCGATGTGGTGCTCGCCGAGCAGGGTGCGCGCCCGTCGGTCCTGCTCATCCCGCTGGGCAGCGTCGCCGAACACAACGGTCGCACCACGTTCGTGGCCAACCTGCTGGGTGCCGGCGGCATCACCGTCGTCAACCCGGGTCCGCTGACCGCCGACAGGATCGGCGACGCGGTTGCCGGTGCGAACACCCCGATCGCGGTCATCTGCGGCACCAAGGCCCGCTACGCCGACGAAGGTCCGGCGGCCCTCGCCGCCGCCCGCGCGGCCGGTCTCGCGAAGGTCCTGCTCGCCGGCCCGGACCGGGAATGGCCCGAGTCCGGCGATCGTCCGGACGGTTCGCTGCGTGTCGGCATCGACGCGGTGAGCACGCTCTCCGAACTCCTCGATCAGCTTCTCTCAACCTCGGGAGCGACGGCATGACCCAGACCGAACCCAAACTGTCACAATCCAACTCGGGCCGGTCGATCCCGAGCTTCGCCGGGGTCGAGCTCACCGACGGAACGGCGGCAGCAGCAGCCGGACCGGGCGCGCCCGTCACCGAGGAACTGGCGTCGGCGCACGGCTACTCGGTCGACCAGGTCACCTGGAACACCCCCGAGCAGATCGACGTCGCGCCGGTGTACACCCGCACCGACCGGAACGCGATCCTCGACGACGCCGAGCACCCGTACCCGCTCGACTCGGTTCCGGGTGAGGCGCCGTTCATCCGTGGCCCGTACCCGACGATGTACGTGAACCAGCCGTGGACGATCCGCCAGTACGCGGGCTTCTCGACCGCCGCCGAGTCCAACGCCTTCTACCGCCGCAACCTCGCGGCCGGCCAGAAGGGTCTGTCGGTGGCCTTCGACCTCGCAACCCACCGCGGCTACGACTCCGACCACCCGCGCGTCGCCGGCGACGTCGGCATGGCCGGTGTGGCGATCGACTCGATCCTCGACATGCGTCAGCTTTTCGACGGCATCGACCTGGGCAACGTCTCGGTGTCTATGACGATGAACGGTGCGGTGCTGCCGATCCTGGCGCTCTACGTCGTGGCGGCCGAGGAGCAGGGTGTGCCGCCGGAGAAGCTGGCGGGGACCATCCAGAACGACATCCTCAAAGAGTTCATGGTCCGCAACACCTACATCTATCCGCCGAAGCCGTCGATGCGGATCATCTCGAACATCTTCGAATACACCAGCCAGAAGATGCCGAAGTTCAACTCGATCTCGATCTCCGGCTACCACATCCAGGAAGCCGGCGCGACCGCCGACCTGGAGCTGGCCTACACGCTGGCCGACGGCGTCGAGTACATCCGCGCCGGTCTCGAGGCCGGTCTCGACATCGACAAGTTCGCTCCGCGTCTGTCCTTCTTCTGGGGCATCGGCATGAACTTCTTCATGGAGGTGGCCAAGCTGCGCGCGGCGCGTCTCCTGTGGAGCGAGCTCGTCGCCGAGTTCGGTCCGAAGAACGCCAAATCGCTGTCGCTGCGCACGCATTCGCAGACCTCGGGCTGGTCGCTGACCGCGCAGGACGTGTTCAACAACGTGGCCCGCACCTGTGTCGAGGCGATGGCGGCGACCCAGGGTCACACCCAGTCGCTGCACACCAACGCGCTCGACGAGGCGATCGCCCTGCCGACCGACTTCTCGGCCCGTATCGCGCGCAACACCCAGCTGCTGCTGCAGCAGGAGTCGGGTACCACCCGCCCGATCGACCCGTGGGCCGGCTCGAACTACGTCGAGACGCTGACCCACCAGCTGGCGCAGAAGGCGCGCAAGCACATCCGCGAGGTCGAAGAGGCCGGCGGCATGACGCAGGCCATCAACGAGGGTCTGCCGAAGCTGCGCATCGAGGAGGCCGCGGCCCGCACCCAGGCCCGTATCGACTCGGGTCAGCAGCCGCTGATCGGCGTGAACAAGTACCAGGTGGCCGACGACGAGGAGATCGAGGTCCTCAAGGTCGAGAACTCCAAGGTGCGCGCCGAGCAGCTCGAGAAGCTCAACACCCTTCGCACGCAGCGTGATTCCGCTGCGGTCGAGGCGGCCCTGGCCGACCTGACCCGCGCCGCGGCGTCGTCGGAGGGTGGCATGGAGAACAACCTGATGGCCCTGGCCATCGAGGCTGCGCGTCATCAGGCGACGGTCGGGGAGATCTCCGAGGCGCTCGAGAAGGTCTATGGTCGCCATCAGGCCGAGATCAAGACGATCAGCGGGGTGTACCGACATGAGGCAGGCGAGGTGAGCAACATCGACGCGGCCATCGAGGCAGTGCGCCAGTTCGCCGAGGCCGAGGGTCGCCAGCCGCGCGTGCTGGTCGCCAAGATGGGTCAGGACGGCCACGACCGCGGCCAGAAGGTCATCGCGACGGCGTTCGCCGACCTCGGCTTCGACGTCGACGTGGGCCCGCTGTTCGCCACGCCGGAGGAGGTGGCCGCCCAGGCCGCCGACAACGACGTGCACGTGGTGGGTGTGTCCTCGCTGGCAGCCGGTCACCTCACCTTGGTTCCCGCCCTGCGGGAGGCGCTCAAGGAAGTGGGGCGCGAGGACATCATGATCGTCGTCGGCGGTGTCATCCCGCCGGGCGATTTCGCCGAGCTCTACGAGGCCGGCGCCGCCGCGATCTTCCCGCCCGGATCGGTCATCGCCGACTCGGCCGTGGAGCTCATCGGCAAGCTCGCCGACACCCTCGGCCTGGAGCTGCCCGGGGTGGCCGCGAACTGATGGCGGACAGTCCTCGGCGTCGGGTCGACGTCGACGCGCTGGCCGATGCCGTCCTGGCCGATCGCCGCGCCGACCTGGCGCGCGCGATCACCCTGGTGGAATCCAAGCGCCCCGATCATCGGGCCGCCGCCCAGGAATTGCTGCTGAAGCTGACCCCGCACGCGGGCAACTCGTTCCGGGTCGGCATCACCGGCGTTCCGGGCGTTGGCAAGTCGACGACCATCGAAGCGCTCGGCATGCACCTGGTCGAGCTCGGGCACAAGGTGGCGGTTCTCGCCGTCGACCCCAGTTCGACACGCACCCGCGGGTCGATCCTCGGTGACAAGACCCGTATGGGCCGCCTGTCGACGGAGAAGAACGCCTACATCCGGCCGTCGCCGACGTCGGGCACGCTCGGCGGTGTGGCCAAGGCGACCCGTGAGTCGATCGTGCTCGTGGAGGCCGCCGGCTTCGACGTCGTGCTCGTGGAGACCGTCGGCGTCGGGCAGTCCGAGGTCACCGTCGCCAACATGGTCGACACCTTCACCTTCCTGACGCTGGCCCGCACCGGGGATTCGTTGCAGGGCATCAAGAAGGGCGTCCTGGAACTCGCCGACGTGGTCGTGGTGAACAAGGCCGACGGCAAGCACCTCAACGAGGCGAAGGGCGCGGCGCGCGAACTGCGCAACGCGCTCGGGCTGATCTATCCGCACGACGCCCTGTGGACGCCGCCGGTCCTGACGATGAGCGCGATCGAGAAGACCGGCGTCGACGAGTTCTGGAACACGGTCGTCAAGCACAACCAGACCCTCAGGGAGGCCGGCGAGTTCACCGCCCGCCGCAACCAGCAGCAGATCGACTGGACGTGGTCGATGGTCCACGACATCGTGCTCAGCAGGCTCGCGGAGTCGCCCAGCGTCCGCGACATCCGCGACGAGGTCGAGGACGAGCTGCGCGAAGGTGTGTTGACGCCGGCACTCGCCGCGCAGCGCATCGTCGACGCTTTCGACAACAGGTAGGTGAAGTCGGCGATCTGAGCCGAGTCGCCTCACGGTTCGACGCTATGCGGGTGCGTGCCTGAGGTTTCGGACGAAGGCGCCGATCGTCTCGATCAGGTCGTGGAAGACGGCGTCGAGGTCGGTGGCGGTGGCGATCCGGGCGTTCGGGCCGAGCGGCGACATCCAGCGTTCGTCGGCGACCGTCATGCCGCGGGTGAGGGTGCCGACGAGTTCGACGTCGACCCGCGCCGGGATGGTCGTGACGAGGTCGGGGTTCAAGGCCACCATCGCCGCGAACGGGTCGTGGAGGTGGGCGATGTAACCCTCGTCGTGGTCGTGGTGGAACTCGAAGTAGAAGCGCAGGGCGTCGGTGAGGTGCCGGATGATCTCGTTGTCCGCGACCGAGCGCAGACCCCGTTCGTCGCCCGGGTCAGGGCGTTCCAGGGGCGAACTCCCCGCTGCGGCGGACAGGCGCACCACGTGGCCGGGGGTCAGCACGACCTGTTCGGTGAGATCCAGCGCGCACACGATGGGCTCCGGCGCGCCGTCGGTACCGAATGCGGCGAAGACCTCGGCGGCGGCCTCCGGGTCGACGGCGACGTTCCACTCCGAGGTCGGCGTCGTGTTGCCGTGGGTGTGGAAGGCCCCGCCCATGATCACGAGGCGGTGGAGGCGGGCGGGCAGTGCGGGGTCCCGGCGGATCGCGGTCGCCAGCGAGGTGAGCGGACCGGTCACCAGCCCGACCAGTTCTCCGTCGTGCGTGCGCGACGCCTCGATCCACGCATCCGGGGCGTCGAGGTGGCTCGGCGTGCTGGTCGGTGTGGGCAGCGCCGCGTGACCGACCCCCAGCGGTCCGTGCGTGTCCTCGGTCGTCATGAGTTCGGCGACGAGCGGCGCGGCCGGCCCGACGTGAACGGGGACCTCCGGGCGGCCGCAGAGTTCGAGCCAGGCGAGGTTGTTGGTGGTGACCACGTCGACGGGGACGTTGCCGGCCGTCGAGGCGATGCCGACGAGGTCGACGTCGGCGCGCGCCAGCAGGTAGAGGAGTGCGACCGAATCGTCGATGCCGGTGTCGCAGTCGAAGAACAGGCGCTGGGTCACGTCACAATTGTGCCCGGTGTGCGGAGGGGGCGGCGCGTCGGCCCGGGGGTCCCTAGTATTCCGACGCAGGAAGCCGGGGCGGATCGCCGTCGGCGCGGCCGCGGAGGAGCGCACATGCACACACCACGACGTCCATTCGCGGTCTTCGGGGTGTGCGCAGCGCTCGTCCTGTCCGCCTGTGGCGGCGGCGAGGAGAACGGAGATGGTACGGCGGTACCGGTTCCGCCCGACCCGGTCCTCACCCCGGTCGTTGGGTCGGTGATGTTCGCTCCGACGCCGTTCGCCGGGTCGGACGGATCCGATCACCTCGTCTACGAGGTGTCGCTGACCAACTTCATGCGCACCCCGGTGACCATCACCGGCGTCAAGGCGCTCGACGCGGGGGTGGACGGTACCCCCGAGCTGCTCGGCCTCGACCAGGCCGATGTCGGGGAACGGCTCAAGCCCACCGGGGCGCCCTCCGTCCCGCCGAGACCCGGTGTGCCCGAGGGATACTCGGACGTGCTCGCACCGGGGCAGAACGGCGTCCTGTTCCTGCATCTGAAGTTCGAGGGAGCGGCGCCGACGAAGCTCGTCCACGAGATCTCGGTCCGTGCCGACGGGGCGCCGCCGGAGATGCGGGAGACCACCGAGCGGATCGCGGAGGTCGAGGTGAACGACGGTGTGGTCCCCGTCCTGGGTCCGCCCCTGATCGGCGAGCACTACATCGCCGCCGACGCCTGCTGCGACGCGGTCCGGCACACGCGCGCGATCCTGCCGTTGGACGGCGCTCCCGTCGTCGCCCAGCGATACGCGGTGGACTGGGAGCAGGCCGGACCCGACGGCAAGATCTTCGTCGGCGACGCCAGGAACCCGGCGAGCTACCGGATCTTCGGCGACGACGTGCTCGCCGTCGCCGACGGCACCGTCGTCGCCAGCCGCAACGACCTGCCCGAGCAGGTACCAGGGGAGTTCCCCGCGAACCTGCCGATCGCCGAGGCCGACGGCAACAACCTCGTCCTCGACATCGGCGACGGGTTCTTCGTGAACTACGCCCACATGCAACCCGGTTCGGTGCGATTCAAGCCGGGGGACCGGGTACGACGCGGCGAGGTCATCGGCAAGGTCGGCAACACCGGCAACTCGGTCGCACCCCACCTGCACGTCCACGTCATGAACGGGCCGTCGTTCCTGATGTCCCAGGGTGTGCCGAGTGTCACCGACCTGTTCACGATCACCGGCCGGGTGGCCGGCACCGCCGCCTTCGACGCCTCGGAGGGCACCGGTGTGCCGCTCGAGATGGCGCCCGGTGTGACCGTCTCCACACAGCAGGACCGGATGATCCTCGATCAGAACGTCGTCACCTTCCGCGCAGGCTGACAACGGTTCTCGGCGTCGACACCGACGCTCTCGGGTCGATCCCGACTGGACAACGAATTCAACGTCCGTACGGTCGGGGTCATGACCATTCAGAACCTGGCCTTCGAATGGACCGAGACGAATCGCGAATGGATCATCGAGAATCCGATCCGCATCGCGGCCTACATCCTGGCCGCACTCGTCGTGCGTTTCGCCATTCACCGCACCATCGACCGGGCGACCCGTCCACGCTCGCGGGACGGCGAGAAGTCGCGTGGAGCGACCCTCATGCGCGGTCTGCGGCCCAAGACGGTGACCACCGAACGCAGCGCCCAGATCGCCGCCCGGCGCGCGCAGCGGGCCGCCACCATCGGTTCGGTGTTGAAGTCGACGGTGTCGATCGTGTTGCTCGTCTGGGTGGTGCTGTCGGTGCTGAGTGTCCTCGGCGTGAACATCGCGCCGTTCATCGCCTCGGCCGGAATCGTCGGTCTGGCGATCGGCTTCGGTGCCCAGAATCTGGTCCGCGACTTCGTCACCGGGGTGTTCATGCTCCTCGAGGACCAGTACGGGGTCGGCGACATCGTCGACCTCGGCGAGGCCATCGGCGAGGTGGAGACCGTGGGTCTGCGCGTCACCACGCTCCGCGACATCGACGGCACCCTCTGGTATGTCCGCAACGGCGAGATCGCCCGCGTCGGCAACATGAGCCAGGAGTTCGCGGTCGCTCGCGTCGACACCCCGGTTGCGCCGGGCGCCGACATCGACAAGGCGCAGCGGGTCGCCGCCGAGGCGGCACGTCTGGCCGTCGAGGAGGACGACACCGACATCCTCGGAGCCATCGAGATGCTCGGTGTGCAGGAGGTGTCCTCGGATCAGGTCGTCCTGCGCCTGACGGTCAAGACCAAGCCGAACGGGCAGTGGGCCGTGCAGCGCCGGCTGCGACGCGCCATCCTGCAGGCCTTCGTGGAGAACTCCATCGCCCTGCCGTACTCGCGCGCCTGGGGTTCGTTGCTGGAGACCGCCGGCACCTGACCTCCGATCAGGGTGAACCAACGAGAAAACCCCCGGCCGGAGCCGGGGGTTTTCTCGTTGTTCTGCGGTGTCCGAGGGGGGACTTGAACCCCCACGTCCGTTAATAGGACACTAGCACCTCAAGCTAGCGCGTCTGCCATTCCGCCACTCGGACTTGCTTTGCTGCGTTGCTCCGGTGGGGATTTCTCCCCGCCATCTCGCGGCAGCGGGATAACACTAACCGAGGTTGCCCGTGTATCCCAAATCCCGTAGGAGTGAGGGGTGTCTTCACAGTCTGCGACCACTGAAGTAGTCGATCTCGTCAGCCGGTTGATCCGGTTCGACACCTCCAACACGGGGGAGCCGGAAACCACGAAAGGCGAGGAAGAGTGCGCCAAATGGGTGGCGCAGCAACTCGAGGAAGTGGGATACACCACACAGTACGTCGAATCGGGTCGTCCGGGCCGAGGGAACGTCTTCGCACGGCTCGCGGGACCGCCTGATTCCGACCGCGGTGCGCTCCTGATCCACGCCCATCTCGACGTGGTGCCGGCCGAACCGGCGGACTGGAGCGTCCACCCGTTCTCCGGAGCGGTCAAGGACGGCTACATCTGGGGACGCGGTGCGGTCGACATGAAGGACATGGCCGGCATGGCGCTTGCGCTGGCCCGCCAGTTCAAGCGCGACGGCACCGTCCCGCCGCGCGAGATCGTCTTCGCCTTCCTCGCCGACGAAGAGGCCGGCGGCACCTGGGGTGCCCACTGGCTCGTCGAGAACAGGCCCGACCTCTTCGAGGGGATCACCGAGGCGGTCGGCGAGGTGGGTGGCTTTTCCCTGACCGTCGACCGACCGGACGGCACCCAGAAGCGCCTGTACCTCGTCGAGACGGCGGAGAAGGGCCTGGGCTGGATGCGACTCACCGCAGAGGCCCGTGCAGGTCACGGCTCATTCCTGCACGCCGACAACGCGGTGACCGAGGTGGCCGAGGCCGTGGCACGGATCGGTCGGCACACCTTCCCGCTCGTGATGACGGAGTCGGTGAGTCAGTTCCTCGCCGAGGTGAGCGCCGAGACCGGACTGGACTTCAGCCCCGACGCACCCGATCTGGAGACGTCGCTGTTCAAGCTCGGCAATCTCGCCCGCATCATCGGCGCGACGCTGCGCGACACCGCCAACCCGACCATGCTCAAGGCCGGATACAAGGCCAACGTCATCCCGCAGAAAGCCGAAGCCGTCATCGACTGCCGCGTGCTGCCCGGACGGCAGAAGGCCTTCGAGAAGGAGATCGACGAGCTCATCGGGCCCAATGTGACCCGTGAGTGGATCACCCACCTCGATTCGTATGAAACGACGTTCGACGGCGACCTCGTCGACGCCATGAACAACGCCATCCTCGCCCACGACGAGCTGGGAAAGACGGTGCCCTACATGCTCTCCGGCGGCACCGACGCCAAGGCGTTCGCCAAGCTGGGGATCCGGTGCTTCGGCTTCGCGCCGCTGCAACTGCCGCCCGACCTCGACTTCGCGGCGCTCTTCCACGGAGTCGACGAGCGGGTGCCGGTCGACGCGGTTCTGTTCGGCACCAAGGTGTTCGAACACTTCCTGCTCCACAGCTGAACGCTCACATAGAGTGTTGGACAGATCGTTCCGATGCGCGAAACGTCAGAAAGGTGAACACATGTCGTCCTTCGACCCGTACTCCCCGCTACCGAGTCTGCCCGGTTTCACGCTGACCTCGGAAAGCCTCACCGACGGCTCGCCGCTGGCCAACGGTCAGGTGAGCGGAATCATGGGCGCGGGTGGAGATGACCTGTCACCGCAGCTGAGCTGGTCCGGATTCCCCGCGGAGACCAAGTCTTTCGCGGTCACCGTCTACGACCCCGACGCACCCACCGCGTCCGGATTCTGGCACTGGGCCGTCGCCGACATCCCCGTGTCGGTCACCAGCCTGCCCGAGGGCGCCGGTGATGAGGACGGCTCGGGCCTGCCCGACGGTGCCGTGACGCTCACCAACGACGCCTCGCTGCGCCGCTACATCGGTGCCGCACCGCCTCCCGGTCACGGCCCGCACCGCTACTTCGTCGTCGTGCACGCCGTCGACACCGAGTCGCTGAACCTGCCCGAGGCGGCCACCCCGGCCTACCTCGGTTTCAACCTGTTCTCCCACGCGATCGCCCGTGCGACCCTGGTCGGCACCTACGAACAGCCCGGCGAGAACGTCTGAGAAGCAGAACAACGACAATGGCGTCCCGACCACTGGAGGTCGGGACGCCTTTGTTGTCAGAGCAATTCGCTAGGGCTGCTGGGCGGCGGCGCAACCCACCGCGTCGGAGATCGACGCGAACCCGCCTGCTCGGACCCGCTCGGCGAGACCGGAGTGCAACTCGTACAGCCACAGCGGTCCGCCGTAGATGAACCCGGTGTAGACCTGGAGCAGATCGGCGCCGGCGCAGATACGTTCCCAGGCCTGGTCGACGGTCTCGATGCCGCCGACACTGACAATCGCGATCTTCCCGCCCACGCGGTTGTAGAGCCGCTTGAGGACGGCGAGCGACCGGTCGGCCAACGGGGCACCGGACAGTCCGCCCGCACCGATTTCGCGCACCTCGGCGTCCGGAGTCCGCAGACCTTCGCGGCCGATGGTGGTGTTGGTCGCGACGATGCCGGCCAGTCCGAGCTCGACGGCGAGGTCGGCGACCGCGTCGATGTCGTCGTCGACGAGATCGGGTGCGATCTTCACCAGGACCGGGACGTGGACCTCCGCCTGCACCGCGGCGAGGATCGGCCGCAGCGAGTCGACAGCCTGCAGGTCACGCAGGCCGGGGGTGTTGGGTGAGCTCACGTTGACCACGACGAAGTCGGCGAGCGGCCCGAGGAGGCCCGCGGAGAGCCGGTAGTCGTCGATGGCCTCGTCGAGCGGAACCACCTTGGTCTTGCCGATGTTGGCGCCGATCGGGGCGGACACCGGACCGTGCCGGACCTCTTTGAGATGTTCGGCGGCGACGTGCGCACCGGGGTTGTTGAAGCCCATCCGGTTGATGAGGGCACGGTCGGCGGGGAGCCGGAACAGGCGCGGCCGGGGATTGCCGGGCTGTCCCTGGCCGGTGATGGTGCCGATCTCGGCGAAGCCGAAACCGATTTGCCCCCAGGCGTTCACGGCGTCGGCGGTCTTGTCGAAACCGGCCGCCAGGCCGATGGGCACCGGGAAATCCACACCGAACACACGGCTACGCAGGACCGGATCGTGGTGGGCCAGCAGCTTGGCCACCGGGAAGGAGAGGACGGAGAACCGGCTCACCGCGCGCAGCAGCACGAAGACGATGTGGTGGATGCGTTCCGGCGGCAGCAGGAACATCAGCTTGAGCAGCAGGGGATAGCACCGCCGGTTGAGTGCGATCAGCACCTTGGTGGCGGTTCGTGCGGTCAGCATGCCTGGGCGCTCCGGGGATCGTGGTCGGTGGAACGGTTCTCGTCGAGCGCGCGGGCCCCGCGCGGCGGACGTTTGCGCTTGAGCAGGATCTTGCGTGTGCCGTCGGAGTAGAGGCGGACCCGCGACAGCTCCCAGCCGCCGAACTCGGCCTCGAGCGCGAGACGCATCGACGCGGTCACCCGGGTGACGTCCGGCGGTAGCTTCAGCAGGATGTACTCGACGTCCTCCGAGGTGACCTCCCAGCCGGCGGGGTACTGCGCGCCGACGCGGGCGAAGGTCCGTGAATGCCGCGTATGGGGCCGTCGGTCAGAACCCATGGTCACCGACCGGGCTCGACCGCCGTGACACCGAGAGGGGTGCCGGGCGGCGGGACGACCTGGAGTTTGCCGTCGCGTGCCGAGAGGACATAGACGGTGCCCGCATCGTCGACGGTGATGGTGTCCGGCTGGACCACGGACGCGAACCGCTGCATCTCGGTCGGCTCGCCGTCGGCCAGGTCATACGCAACCACCTCGTTGTTCCCGGTTGTCGACACCCAGAGCAGGTTTCGGGTGTCGTCGTAGTCTACGGCGTACGGGCCATCGGCCACCGGGTAGCGGAATCGCATGACCAGCGGTGACCCGAAGAATCCGAGGATCTCGCCGTCGCGGGTGTTCGCGACCAGGATGCGCCCGAATCGGTCGACCGTCGAGGTCGTGGCGCCGTTGCCCGCACGTAGGGCAGGCCCGGTCTCGCCCGACTCCGGGTCGATCGGGGTCACCGACGACTGTGCACGGTCGAGGACGACGACCTGGCCGTCGAGGCCCTCAGCCGATGCCGGGGCCGCGGTGAGCGAGTCCACACGGACGAACTCGCGCAGGTCGTGCTTCTTCTGGAACTCACCGTTCTCGGACCCGGCGTCGTAGATCAGGACCCGGCCGTCGGCGGTTCCCACGACGATCTCACCGGACGCGGCGCGCACGACCGCGGTCGGTTCGTCGGTGTCGATTCCGGTGGTACGGGCCCGGCCCTCGGCATCAACGACGACCAGCGAACCCGGTCCGACACCGAGGTAGCCGCCGTCGGTGTCCGCGGCGAGCGCGGTCAGGCCCGGCACCTGGATCGGGGTGGGTGGCGCGGTCATCGTGGCGGCGTCGAAGCGGAGCAGTCGGCTGCCGTCCGGCGAGACTACGGCGACCGTGCGACCCGAGGAGGCGAGTGCCCGGGAGCCGGCGGGTGCGGGGACCGTCAGGCCGGCCGGCTCGGAGGTCGCGGGCGCCTCGACCGCGGTCGCCGGAGCGACGGTCGGGACGTCGGGGGTGCCGGATTCGTCGGACCCGCATGCCGTGATCATCGCCACACCCACGGCGAGGGTCGCCGCCGCGGCGACCGGGCGCCGCAACCGTGCGAGACCTCTCGGGGGCTGGTGACGGGGGCGCGGTCGTCGAGACGAGTGCATGGACCCATCTTGCGTGACCGGTCGCGCGCGATGCTCAGGCGGGTCGACGCGTGTCGCCGAGCCGGGTCGGCGGGCGGGTCGCCGCGTAGCATCGGGCGCCGTGACCGACACCATGACCTGGACCCAATCGATCGTCCTCGGGGCGCTGCAGGGTCTCACCGAGTTCCTGCCGATCTCGTCGTCCGGGCATCTCCGTATCGCCTCGGAACTGATGTTCGGCGAGGACGCCGGGGCGTCGTTCACCGCGGTCACCCAGCTCGGCACCGAGGCGGCCGTACTGTTGTTCTTCGCCAAGGACATAGTCCGCATCATCGCGGCCTGGTTCCGTGGCCTGTTCCACGCGGAGGAGCGCAGCCTCGACTACCGCATCGGCTGGTATGTGATCCTCGCGACCATCCCGATCGGCATCATCGGCTTCGTCCTCAAGGACCAGATACGCACCACCGGCCGCAACCTGTGGCTGGTGGCGATCATGCTGATCGTCTTCGCCGGTGTCTTCTGGCTGGCCGAACGCTACGGCAAGAAGCAGCGCCCGCTCGAGAAGCTGACGCTGCGCGACGGTCTGGTGATGGGCGGCGCACAGTGCATGGCCTTGATCCCCGGGGTCTCCCGATCGGGTGCGACCGCCAGCGCGGGTCTGTTCCTCGGCCTCGAACGCGAGGCCGCGTTCCGGTTCTCGTTCCTGCTGGCCATCCCCGCGGTGACGGCCTCCGGCCTGTTCAGCCTCCCGGACGCGTTCAATCCGAGCGGCGAGGGCATGGAGGCCACCGGGCCCCAGTTGCTGGTCGCGACGATCGTCGCGTTCATCGTCGGATATGCCGCCATCGCCTGGTTGCTGAAGTTCGTCAGCAATCACTCGATGAACTGGTTCGGCGCTTACCGCGTGGTCCTCGGTGTCTTCCTGATCATCCTGCTGTCCACCGGCGCCATCTCCGCGACCTGACGTTCGCGGCGGTCCTCGTCGTGTGCGGGTCGCCTGCGCACATGCCTATGGTTGTGGCATGACCGTGATCCTTCTCCGGCACGGCCGTTCGACGGCGAACACCTCGGGTGTGCTCGCCGGTCGTAGCCCCGGAGTCCACCTCGACGACCGGGGCCGTGAACAGGCCGACGACCTCGTGAGCCGCCTCGGCGACCACCTCGCCGAGATCAGGGCGATCGTGCGTTCGCCGCTCGACCGCTGTGCGGAGACCGTCGCACCGCTACTCGCCGCACTCGGCACCAACGGCGACCGCCCGCCGGAGGTCGTCGTCGACGACCTCGCCGAGGTCGACTACGGCGGCTGGACCGGACGTTCGATCTCCGAGCTGCTCTCCGAGCCGCTCTGGAAGGTCGTGCAGCAGCAGCCGTCGGCCGCGGTCTTCCCCGACGGCGAGGGTCTCGCCGACGTCCAGGCGCGGGCGGTGCGCGCCATTCGCGAACTCGACCGCGTCTACGGCGGGCCGGACGGTTCCGGGGTGTGGGTCGCGTGTTCGCACGGCGACGTCATCAAGTCGATCGTCGCCGACGCCATGGGCAGCCATCTCGACGCCTTCCAGCGCATCGTCGTCGAACCGGCGTCGATCAGCGTGATCCGCTACGCCTCGTCGCGTCCGTACGTGCACACCGTCAACAACACCCAGAAGCTCTCGATACCGACCCCGCGTCCGCCCACCGGCGACGACCAGCAGTCCTCCGACGACGCCGTCGTGGGCGGGGACACCGGTGCCACTGCGACGATCCCGGCGACATCGGGATAATGAACTCAACAATCAAGGAGGTGTGATGTCCCGAGCGATCCACGTGTTCCGCAGCCCGGACCGGTTCGTCGCCGGCACGATCGGGCAACCCGGTGACCGCACGTTCTACCTCCAGGCCGTCCACGAGACCCGCATCATCAGCGTGATGCTCGAGAAGCAGCAGGTCCAGATCCTCGCGGACCGGATCGGTGCGCTGCTCGACGAGATCCATCGCCGGTTCGGGACGCCGATCCCGCCGGCGACCGATCGGGTCGGCGACCTGAGCCCGCTCGTCATGCCCGTCGACGCCGAGTTCCGGGTCGGCACCATGGGATTGGGCTGGGACGCCGAGTCCGAGGCCGTCGTCGTGGAACTCCTCGCCATCACCGAGGGGGAGTTCGACGAGAGCGTCGTACTCGACGACACCGACGAGGGACCCGACGCGGTGCGTGTGTTCCTGACCACCACGGCCGCACGGGAATTCGCCGCCCGGTCGTCGAAGGTGATCTCGGCCGGCCGCCAGCCGTGCCCGCTGTGCAGCGAACCGCTCGACCCCGAAGGCCACCTGTGCGTTCGCACCAACGGCTACAAGCGTGATGCGCAGCTGAGCAAGTCGATCGACTTCATCGACCCCGAGGTGTTCAACAGCCTTGCGGCGCAAACCGATCCGAGCTTCCTCGTCGACGAGGACGACGACGACCCGGAGGATCCTGACGACGAGGATCCGGGCACGTCCGGACCCTCGCAGGCGTGAGACAGGGGCACGGTCGTTGACGACGGAGGCCGCGAGTCCGCAACCCGAGCCCTCGGACCCGGTGCCGACCGAGGTGTCATCGCTCGACATCCTCCGCGACGGTGAGCTGACCATCCTCGGCCGGATTCCGTCGGCGAGCAACGCCACCCTGGTGTGCGACGCCGTGCTCGACGAACAGTCGGTCCGCTGCGTGTACAAGCCGATCCGCGGCGAGGTCCCGCTCTGGGACTTCCCGGACGGCACGTTGGCCGGCCGCGAGGTCGCGTCGTACCTGATCTCGGAGGCCCTCGGCTGGGGTGCCATCCCGACGACCATCCACCGGGACGGGCCGGTCGGTCCGGGGATGGTCCAGCGCTGGGTCGAGACGCCGGACAACACCGAACACCCGCCCGTCGAGAACCAGCCGCGGATCGACCTGGTGGACCTGTGCCCGGTCGACACGGTGCCGACCGGCTTCTTCGCCGTCCTGCAGGCCTACGACCCGTACGGCGAACCCGTCGTGCTCGTCCACGCCGACGACCCGAGACTCCAGCGCCTGGCGGTGCTCGACGTCGTCCTGAACAACGCCGACCGGAAGGGCGGCCACGTCCTCGAGGGTCTCGACGGCGGTGTCTACGGCATCGACCACGGCATCTGCCTGCACTCCGAAGACAAGCTCCGGACCGTCCTGTGGGGTTGGGCGGGGGAGAAGGTGCCCGGACACCTGGTCGCCGACGTTGCCGAACTGGCGGAGAAGCTGGAGACCGACGGGTGCACGCTGCGCGACGAGCTGCAGCGTCACATCACCGCCGACGAGGTCGACGCACTCACGGTCCGGGCGGTCGTCATCGCCGAGAGCGAGACCATGCCACTCCCGCCGGGGCACCGGCCGATCCCGTGGCCACCGTTCTGACGTCATACTGTGATCCGCGTCGCCGGCCCACGCAGGCTGGGACCGGGCCGTGAACACCTCGCGGTCCGTGGGCAATACAGTGGACGGCATGCAGTCGTGGCCCGATGTGGAACTTCCGGAGGTACCCGGCGAGGGGCCTGCCCTTCGTCTCTATGACACCGCCGACCGTGCGGTGCGTCCGGTGACCCCCGGACGGACCGCCACCATGTATGTCTGCGGGATCACCCCGTACGACGCCACCCACCTCGGCCATGCCGCCACGTATCTGACCTTCGATCAGGTGAACCGCGTCCTGCGGGACCAGGGACACGACGTGCACTACGTGCAGAACGTCACCGACGTCGACGACCCGCTGTTCGAGCGCGCCGACCGCGACGGAGTCGACTGGCGCGACCTCGGCGCGCGGGAGACCCAGCTCTTCCGCGATGACATGACCGCCCTACGCGTGCTGCCGCCGCGCGACTACATCGGTGCCGTCGAGTCGATCGGCGAGGTCATCGAGGTCGTCGAGAAGCTGCTCGCCTCGGGTGCCGCCTACACCGTCGACGATGCGGAGTACCCCGACGTCTACTTCCGGACCGACGCCACCGAGCAGTTCGGCTACGAGTCCGGCTACGACCGGGAGACCATGGCGCGGTTCTTCGCCGAGCGCGGCGGCGACCCCGACCGTGCCGGCAAGCGTGACCCGCTCGACGCCCTTCTGTGGCGTGCGAAGCGGGAGGGCGAGCCTTCGTGGGACTCGCCGTTCGGTCCGGGACGTCCGGGCTGGCACATCGAATGCTCGGCGATCGCACTGAACCGGCTCGGTATCGAGTTCGACATCCAGGGCGGCGGCAACGATCTGATCTTCCCGCACCACGAGTTCTCGGCCGCCCACGGTGAGGCGCTCACCGATTCGCGACGCTTCGCCCGCCACTACGTGCACACCGGCATGGTCGGCCTCGACGGCGAGAAGATGTCGAAGAGCCGCGGCAACCTGGTGTTCGTGTCGGTTCTGCGACGCGAGGGCGTCGACCCGGCCGCGATCCGTCTGGCGCTGCTCGCCGACCACTACCGCGGCGACCGCATGTGGACCCAGTCGGTGCTCGACACCGCCGTCGAACGTCTCGACCGGTGGCGTACCGCGTTCGCCGCACCCACCGGACCCGACGCGGCAGATGTGATCGCGCGTGTCCGCCAGCATCTCGCCGACGATCTCGACACCCCGAAAGCGCTTGCCGCAGTGGACGCCTGGTGCGCCGATGTGCGCAGCGGCATCGGCTCGTCGGCGGCGGCGCCCGCGACACTCGCGGCCGCGGTCGACGCGCTGCTCGGCATCCCGGCGACCCGTCAGGACTGATCCGGTCGCCGGCGTTCTCCGGATGCCGGCAAACGTCGGGCGGGTTGTACGGGGCGAACAGTGAGTGGCCGCTCTGGGTACAGTGCTCTCGTGGCGCGCGTGCAAGAGATCAGACCAGACACCGACTCCGGGGTGTTCACCGTGGTCACCCGGACATCCACCTACCTCCTCGACTTCGGGGAGATGACGCTGTTGCGTGCTCCCGGTGTCGGCGGCACGGACAGCGAGGACTGGACCGTCAGTCGGCTGCGCCGTGATTCGGAGGACATCCCGCTGCTCGGGGTGAAGTCCTGCCGGCTCGGCGAATCGGCTCAGTTCTGGGTGCGGGCCGCTGACGATCCCGACGTCCGGACGTGGCGGATCACCACGCCGGTCGTCTCCATCGAGAAGATCGGCTGACCCGGGCCGTCGCTCACCTGATCCGTCCGCTCAGGGCGTTGATCGAGTCGACGAACAGCGCCGGACGCTGCCGATGGATGTCGTGCCCGGCCGGGATCCGGTCGACGAGTAGGCAGTCCGGCATCAGGACATGGGCACGACGTGCGTCGTCGTGTGTCATCGCCCCGAGCAGAACGCCGTCCTGCTCGTGCACGGTCGCGTGCAGCAGCGTCGCGGGTGCGCGGACCCTCGTGAGGGTCTCGGTCTGGTCGAAGCCGTCGAACCACGTGTTGTCGTAGAACATCTCGCCGTAGCGGAGGTCGTAGTCGCCGGTGCCGTCCTGCAGGCAGGCGGTCAGGGCGAGGGCCCGGTTCATCGTCGGCGGCAGCCACCAGAGAGGCGGGATTCGGTGCGGATCGCGGTCGAGCCGGCGCTCCACCGGGTCGCGGACCAGACGCGTCCAGCCCTTGTCGCCGAACAGCGTTCGTAGGTGACTGTGGCGCACCCAGTGGCGCGTCCAGGTCATCGACGCGTCGTGGCGGGTGGCCAGGAACTCGTGCATGGGCCGGAAGCCGTCGAGCCATGCGAAGGTGCCCGGTGCGCGGTCGGGTTCGGTGGCGAAGAACGGTGCGTCCTCGATGAGGACGGCGCGGACCAGGTCGGGGGAGTCGGCTGCCAGGCGTGCGGCGAGGAGCCCGCCCGACGAGTGCCCGGCCACCACCGCGGGCGTTCCGACGACCGACTCGATGAACCAGGTGAGTGCCGTGGTCTGCCGTAGAGCCGGATAGTGCGCCGGATCCTTGGTGGACCCACCGTGCCCGAAGCAGTCCACCGCGAAGACGTGCCAGTTGTCCGACAGCGCGCCGAGCACGGACGCGTAGTCGGTCCAGGAGACCTGCTGTCCGGGGATGAGGAGGAGCGGCGCGCCGCCCGGTGGGCCCTCGCCGTAGCCGATCACCGCGCCGTCGGGCATGGTGACCGACCGTGAGGTCACCCCGCTCGAGGCGAGGAGGGACGACTCCCGGCGATCATAGGTGAGGTTGCGGGTCACAAACGTGGCGGCGCAGGCCGACACGACGGACATGCACACCGCACCCACGGCAGCGGCGCGGCTCGCCGCTGCCTTTCGGGGAGCCGTCACGCGCTGAACGGCCCCTGGCCGCGACGCTTCAGATATCGCTCGAACTCGGCGGCCAGGGCGTCGCCGTCGATCTTCGCCATCACCTCGTCCGGATCCATCTCGGCGTCGCCGCGTTCCTCGAGCCCGCGGACGTAGTCGGCGATCTCCTCGTCGTCCTCGGTCATCTCGGTGACCGCGCGTTCCCACTCCTCGGCCTGCTCGGGCAGGGTGCTGAGCGGGACCTCGATGTCGAGGACCTCCTCGACGCGTGTCAGCAGCGCGACGGTGGCCTTCGGGTTGGGCGGGGTCGACACGTAGTGCGGCACCGCGGCCCAGAAGGACACGGCGGGCAGGCCTGCCTGCACGAAGAGGTCCTGCAGCACGCCGGTGATGCCCGTAGGGCCCTCGTAGCGGCTCTCCGCGAGGTTGTACCGGGCCGCCGACTCACCGCTGTAGGCCGTCCCGGTGACCGGCACCGGGCGGGTGTGCGGGGTGTCGGCGAGCAGTGCGCCCAGCATGACGGTGGTCTCGACCTCGAGCTCCTGGGCCAGATCGACGATCTCGGCGCAGAACGCGCGCCACCGCATGTTCGGTTCGATGCCGCGGACCAGCACGATGTCGCGGTCGGCGCCGCGCGGACTGCAGTACGAGATCGACGTCGTCGGCCATTCGATACGCCTGGTCACGCCGTCCACCTGCTTGACCGTGGGACGGTTGACCTGGAAGTCGTAGTATTCATCAGAGTCGATGTCGGCGAGCGGACGAGCGTCCCACTCGAGGGCGAGGTGCTCGACGGCGCTGCTGGCGGCGTCCCCGGCGTCGTTCCATCCCTCGAAGGCCGCGAGCAGAATGGGTCTGCGCAGCTGGGGGAGGTTCGACATCTGCTCAGCGTTCACCGAACCAGCCTACGACCGAACACGCAGAGAGGGCGAACTACGCTGTCAACCATGTCCTTCGAAAACTCCGGCCATCGACCGAGCGACTTCGACACGACGTTCCTGTCGTCGATGTCGCGGCGCGTGCTGATCGGAGACGGGGCGATGGGCACGATGCTCCAGGCCGCGGACCTCACCCTCGACGATTTCCACAACCTCGAGGGCTGCAACGAGATCCTCAACGACACCCGGCCCGACGTCCTCGAAGGCATCCATCGCGCCTACTTCGAGGCCGGGGCCGACGCCGTGGAGACCAACACGTTCGGCTGCAACCTGTCGAACCTCGGCGACTACGACATCGCCGACCGCATCCGCGAGCTGGCCTACAAGGGCACGGCGATCGCACGCGGCGTCGCCGACGAGATGGGTCCGTCCGCCGACGGCACCGGCCGTTACGTCCTCGGCTCGATGGGTCCCGGCACCAAATTGCCGAGCCTCGGCCACACGACGTTCGCCACGATCCGCGACGCCTACCAGGAATGCGTCATCGGCATGCTCGAGGGTGGCGCCGACGCGGTGCTCATCGAGACCTCGCAGGACCTGCTGCAGGTGAAGGCCGCGGTGATCGCGGCGCAGCGCGCCATGGATCGGGTGGGTCGCCGGATCCCGATCATCAGCCACGTCACGGTCGAGACGACCGGCACGATGCTGCTGGGTTCGGAGATCGGTGCCGCGCTGGCGGCGATCGAGCCGCTGGGCGTCGACCTCATCGGTTTGAACTGCGCCACCGGTCCGGCGGAGATGAGCGAGCACCTGCGCTACCTGTCGAAGCATGCGCGCATCCCGGTGTCGGTCATGCCGAACGCCGGCCTGCCCGTCCTCGGGGCGAACGGTGCCGAGTACCCGCTGACGCCGGAGGAACTGGCCGAGTCGATGGCCCAGTTCGTCGGCGAGTTCGGACTGTCCTTCGTCGGCGGCTGCTGCGGCACCACACCGGAGCACATCCGCCAGGTCGCCGAGGCGGTCGCGCAGGTCACCCCCGCGACGCGTACGCCCGAGCACGAGTCGGAGACGTCGTCGCTCTACACCGCGGTTCCCTTCGATCAGGACGCGAGCTTCCTGGTCATCGGTGAGCGCACGAACACCAACGGCTCCAAGGCATTTCGTGAGGCCATGATCGCCGAGGACTACCAGAGGTGCCTCGACATCGCCAAGGACCAGACGCGCGACGGCGCGCACATGCTCGACCTCAACGTCGACTACGTCGGTCGTGACGGCGCGGCGGACATGACCGCTCTCGCGAGCCGCTTCGCGACGTCGTCGACGCTGCCGATCATGCTCGACTCGACCGAGCCGGAGGTGATCCGCGCGGGTCTCGAGGCGCTCGGCGGTCGTTGCGCGGTCAACTCGGTGAACTACGAGGACGGTGACGGTCCGGATTCGCGGTTCAACAAGATCATGCAACTCGTGGTGGAACACGGTGCGGCTGTCGTCGCCCTGACCATCGACGAGGAGGGGCAGGCGCGGACCGCGGACTGGAAGGTCAGCGTCGCCGAGCGCCTCATCGCCGACATCACCGGCAACTGGGGTCTCGCCGAGGAAGACATCATCATCGACGCCCTCACCTTCCCGATCTCCACGGGTCAGGAGGAGGTCCGGCGCGACGGCATCGAGACGATCGAGGCCATCCGCCGGCTGCACGAGACGCATCCCGACGTGCACTTCACGCTGGGCATCTCCAATATCTCGTTCGGCCTGAACCCGGCTGCTCGGCAGGTGCTGAACTCGGTGTTCCTGCACGAGTGCGTGCAGGCCGGCCTCGACACCGCGATCGTGCACGCGTCGAAGATCCTGCCGATGGCGCGCATCCCGGAGGAGCACCGTCAGGTCGCGCTGGATCTGGTCTACGACCGCCGGCGCGAGGGTTACGACCCGCTGCAGAAGCTGATGGAGCTGTTCGAGGGTGTCTCGGCGGCGTCGGCTCGCGAGTCGCGCGCCCAGGAACTGGCCAAGCTGCCACTGTTCGAGCGGCTGGAACGACGCATCGTCGACGGTGAGCGCAACGGCCTGACCGACGATCTCGACGAGGCGATGACCCAGGTCCCGCCGCTGTCGATCATCAACGACACCCTGCTGTCGGGGATGAAGACCGTCGGCGAACTCTTCGGCTCGGGTCAGATGCAGCTGCCGTTCGTGCTGCAGTCCGCCGAGGTCATGAAAGCGGCTGTGGCGCACCTCGAACCGCACATGGAGGCGACCGGTGAGGACGGCAAGGGCCGTATCGTGCTGGCGACCGTCAAGGGCGACGTGCACGACATCGGCAAGAACCTCGTCGACATCATCCTGTCCAACAACGGGTATGAGGTTGTCAACATCGGCATCAAGCAGCCGATCGCGACCATCCTCGACGTCGCCGCCGACAAGAGGGTCGACGTCATCGGCATGTCGGGTCTGCTGGTGAAGTCGACCGTCGTCATGAAGGAGAACCTCGAAGAGATCAACACGCGGGGCCTCGCCGACGAGTACCCGGTCCTGCTCGGTGGTGCGGCGCTGACGCGCTCCTATGTCGAGAACGATCTGTCGGACGTCTACGAGGGCGACGTGCACTATGCGCGTGACGCTTTCGAGGGCCTGCGACTGATGGACGACATCATGGCGCGCAAGCGCGGTGGCGGCCCCGACCCCGACAGCGACGAGGCCAAGGCCGAGGCGGCCAAGACCGCCGAGCGCAAGGCACGCCATGAGCGGTCCAAGCGCATCGCCGCGAAGCGCAAGGCCGCCGAGGAACCCGTCGAGGTGCCGTCGCGTTCGGACGTGGCCGCCGACAACGAGATCCCGACCCCGCCCTTCTGGGGTTCGCGCATCGTCAAGGGCGTGCCGATCGCCGACTATCTGCAGCTGCTCGACGAGCGTGCGCTGTTCCTCGGCCAGTGGGGTCTGCGTGGCGCCCGCGGCGGTGACGGCCCCTCGTACGAGGAGCTCGTCGAGTCCGAGGGCCGGCCGCGTCTGCGCTACTGGATCGATCGGCTCGCGACCGAGAACATCCTGCAGCACGCCGCGGTCGTCTACGGCTACTACCCGGCGGTCAGCGAGGGTGACACCGTTCACGTGCTGACCGAGCCGGATCCCGATGCGCCGGTGCGGTTCAGCTTCTCGTTCCCGCGCCAGCAGCGGTCGAGGTTCCTGTGCATCGCCGACTTCATCCAGTCACGCGAGGCCGCGAAGGCCGCCGGCCGGGTCGATGTCATGCCGTTCCAGCTCGTCACGATGGGGCAGCCGATCGCCGACTTCGCGAACAAGCTGTTCGCCGAGGACGCGTACCGCGACTACCTCGAGGTGCACGGCATCGGTGTGCAGTTGACCGAGGCGCTCGCCGAGTACTGGCATCAGCGCGTGCGCAGCGAGCTGAAGTTCGGTGACCGGTCGATGGACAGCGAGGATCCCGAGCACGCACAGGGCTTCTTCGACCTCGAATATCGTGGTGCGCGTTTCTCGTTCGGTTACGGCGCCTGCCCGGATCTCGAGGACCGCGCGAAGATGATCGAGCTCCTCGAGCCGGAGCGGATCGGTGTCCAGTTGTCGGAGGAACTGCAGCTTCATCCGGAGCAGTCCACGGATGCGTTCGTGCTGCACCATCCGGAAGCCAAGTACTTCAACACCTGAGTCTTCACCACGATCGGAGGGGCGATGGGCGGGTCGGGAGTGATCGAACGGCCGCAGGGACCGGTCCGGATCATCGGGATCGACCGTCCCGACCGCCGCAACGCCGTGGATCGGGCGACCGCCGATGCCCTGGCCGACGCGTTTCGTCGGTTCGACGCCGACGAAACCGCCTCGGTGGCCGTGCTCTACGGCGAGGGCGGGACGTTCTGCGCCGGAGCCGATCTCAAGGCCATCGCCGACGGAACCCCCAACCGGGTGGAGTTCGACGGTGACGGCCCGATGGGCCCGACCCGGATGCGGTTGTCCAAACCGGTGATCGCGGCGATCTCCGGTCACGCGGTCGCCGGTGGCCTCGAACTCGCGCTGTGGGCCGACATGCGCGTCGTCGAGGAGGATGCTGTCTTCGGCGTCTTCTGCCGGCGCTGGGGCGTTCCGCTGATCGACGGTGGGACGGTGCGGCTTCCTCGGTTGATCGGGGAGAGCCGCGCGATCGACCTGATCCTCACCGGGCGCGCGGTGGCCGCGGACGAGGCGCTGCAGATCGGACTCGCGAATCGGGTCGTACCGTGCGGGACATCCCTCGACGCCGCCGTCGAGCTCGCGACCCAGATCGCACAGTTCCCGCAGACGTGCCTTCGCCAGGATCGTCTGTCTGTCCTCGAGCAGCCGGGCATGGACACCGACGCCGCCATGGTCAACGAGCTGCGCCATGGGATGGTGTCACTTGCCTCCGACACCGTCGCAGGAGCCGCGCGATTCGCCGACGGCGCGGGCCGTCATGGTCAGGGCATCACCTCTGCTCCCTGATCCGAAAGAACGCGACATAGCCCTCGCTGCCTGAGGTGCGAGGAGCGCAAGCGACGAGCCACGAAGGCTCACAGACCATTCGGCGTCACCCGCGCGGGTACGCCGCGGCGAGGAGTATCGAGGCAAGTGTGGCTTCGGCGTCGGAGGCGTTGCGGAGGTCGATGATCTGGCGCATCTCGAAGCGCGGTTGATCGCCGGACTCGGGTTTGGGTCAGTGGATATCGGTGCGCACCTGTTTCAGTTGTTCAGCGAATCGGCGGGGTATGTCGGGTCGCCGGTTGATGCGTTCGGGGTTGGGTGGTGCGCCGGGTTCGGCGTTGAGCCGCCAGGCGCAGCGGCCTTCGTCGGGTCCGTCCCGAACCATGCGGGTGGTGTACTGGCCGGGCTGGTCGCCGACCAGGCGGTTGTGTTTGGGACAGGCGGGGGCGAGGTCGGTGATGTCGGTGAGTCCGCCAAGGCCCCAATCCAGTTGGGCGTGGTGTATTTCCACGTGTGCGGCGGCTATGCCGCAGTCGGGGGTGGAGCAGCTTTCGCCGTCGGGTCTGGCGAAGGACACCAGGCGTTGTTCGCGGGTGGCCAACCTTTTGCCGCGGCCGAAGTAGAGCGGGACGGCGGTGGCGTCTTTGAATACCGCCAGCCAGGGTTGGGTGTCAGCGGCGAGTTTGATGAGGTCGGTGATGGGGATGAGGGTGCCGGTGGCGGTGGTGGCGAAACCGGCTTCGCGGACCAGGTCGTCGAGGTCGGCCTTGATGATCAATTGCGTGGGTAGTCCGCGGTGGCTCTTGCCCAGCAGGCCGTCGTCGAGGACAGCTTTGAGGAGGGCGTTGAAGGCGTCGTGATTGAGTTGGGCGGGGGTGCGGGTATCGCGTTCGGCAGCCGCCTCGACTGCTTCCGGATCGGCATCCTCGACTGAGCCACAGGGTGATTCGGGGTCATCCGGATTGTTCATGCCGGGTTTGGCCCACACGGCAAGCAACATGGTGACGCGCGCAAGCAGTTCGGGTGTGAGGTTGGCGGTCATTTTCGCGGTGCCGTCGGCGCGCTGGCGGTTCACGTACAGCTGGCGGCGGCGTTTGCGGTCGGTGTCGTCGGCGAGTGTGCCGTCGGGGTCCACGAGTGCCAGCAAGCGCGCCCCGAGGGCGGCGATGTCGGCGGGGGTGTGGTCGACGGCGATCTCGGCCATCTGTCGTTCGGCGGCGACTTTCACGTCGTGGTCGACGGCGTGGGGGATCTGGTCGAGGACGTCGAGCACGGCGTGCACGTGGGCAGATCCGACACGTCCGTCGGCGAAGGCTTCGGCCAGGGTGGGGTGCTGGGGTGGGAGTGGTTCGCCGGTGAGGCTGGGAAAGGTTGCGGTCGCTGACATCTGGTCGCGGCGCCGCATGGGGTGGGCGACGCGTAGGCGGTGGGTCATGAACTGGATGACGCTGCGGTGGCCGGTTTTGCGGGGCAGGTCGCGTTCGGTGGCTTCGACGATCTGTCGGTCACCGGCGAAACCCAGTCGAGCGATGGCTCGTTCGGTCTCGGCCGCGACATCGACGAGTGCGGCATCTGAGCACTGCGTGAGATCGACGGCCTGCAGTTCGGTCGTGATCCGGTGGAGTTCACCCACCAGTTCCTCGGCACGCGAGATGGGCTCGTCGGCGACGTCCACCTGCGAGGTATCCCTCATGGCGGCCACCCCCGACACCTGGTGCGAAATGTATGTTCGACAATACCCGCGATTGTGTTGTCGTGCAACGAATATCGTCGGTTCTTCCGGTCGCCAAGACTGTCGGTGCGGTGTGGTAACGCGGCTACCGTCCGACCTGTCAATCGGGCGAACTCAGCTCGTCAGCTCCTCGGTCAACTGCGGCACGATCTGCTTCTTCCGCGAGACGATGCCCTTGCCGAAGGCGTGCCCGTCGGCAACCGTGATCCCGAGCGCACGCTCGACGGCGTCGACGGGTTCACCGACCACGAGAAGGTCTGAGTCGCAGGCGATCACATCGGTGATCAGCAGCAGGAACAGATTGTGGCCCGCGGTCTCCCTCTCGGCGGCCATGGCCTCGAAGAACTCGTCGCGGCGGGCGAGGACGGCGTCGGAGTCGACGGTGGTCAGCTGGGCCACGCGCACGCTGGCCGATCCCATCGAGAAGGTCTTGGCGTCGAGTCCGATGATCGACGACGCCGGTTGGTCACCGAGGTCCGTTCCGGCGCGGAGTAATCGGTTCCCGTAGTCCACGAGGTCGACGCCGGCGATCGTCGCGAGCTCCTCGGCGGCGATGCGATCGGAGTCGGTGGTCGTGGGGGAGTTCAGCAGGAGGGTGTCGGAGATGATCGCCGACAACATGATCCCGGCGGTGTCGGCGGGGATCTCGACCTCGCTCTCCGCGTACATGCGGGTGAGGATCGAACACGTACATCCGACCGGCTCGACTCGCATGTACAGCGGCGCGGCGGTCTCGAAGTTGGCGATGCGGTGATGGTCGATCACCTTGCGGACGGTGACGTCGGCGATGTCGGCGACGCTCTGCTGGCGTTCGTTGTGGTCGACGAGCATCACGTCGTGGGGGCTCGCGTGCTCGATGACGCGCGGCGCCGCGAGGCCGAAGTGGTCGAGCGCAAAGGCCGTCTCCGGGCCGGGTGAGCCGAGGGCGACGGCTTCCGCGTCAACTCCGAGTGCCTGTTCGAGCCGTGCCAGGCCGATCGCGGACCCGATCGCGTCGGTGTCGGGATTGCGGTGTCCGATGACGAGGATCTTCGACATGCGACTCAGCTTTCGCTCGACGTTGCTGCATCCCAGCGTACGGCGGAGCTCCGACGTTCGATGATTGCCGCAGAGATAGTTGTAAAACTACAATCGTTTTATGTCGACAACGGACGCCCACGTGCGCTCGCAGACCACCACCGAGGTGTGGTTCGCGATGAACAGCCTCGTGCGGGATCAAGAGAAGCAGTCGCGTGCCCGCATCAGCGAGGTCATCGACATCCCGTTCAGCCGGTTCCGCGCGCTCCGCCGTGTCGCCGTGCGGCCGATGACGCAGCGAGACCTCGCGGAGCGAATGGGTGTGGATGCATCGGCCATGAGCGGCATCGTCAATGATCTCGTCGCCCGCGGGCTCGTGACCCGGGAGGCCGACGCCGACGACGGCCGGTGTAAGCGCGTCACGATCACCGACGCCGGCCGCCGGGTGATGGACGAGGTGACCGCGAACCCCGCGACTGCGCCCGAGATGTTCGCCGCGCTCGACGAGGCGCAGCTCCAGCAGCTCGCGGAATTGCTCGATCTCCTCCGCGCGGCGGCCGAGTCGTGAACGCCGCACGCGCTGCGTTGCGCGCTCGATCGGCCGACGGCACCCTGACGCGGCGGGACCGGCTCGTCATCCTCGCCACCTGTTGCCTGAGCCTGTTCATCGTCGGCCTCGACGTGTCGGCGGTGAATGTCGCGTTGCCGTCGATCAGTTCGGACCTCGGCGCGACGCCGGCGCAGCTGCAGTGGGTCCTCGACGCGTATGCGCTGGTGATCGCGAGCCTGCTGATCTTCGGCGGATCGCTCGGAGATCGCCTGGGCCGCAAGCGGATCTTCCAGGTCGGCCTGGTGACCTTCGGCGTCGCCTCGGTGTTGTGTTCGCTGGCACCGACACCGGAGGTCCTCATCGGGGCACGCATGTTGCAGGCCGTCGGCGGCGCGATGCTCAACCCGGTCGCGCTGTCGATCGTCACCAACGTCTTCGTCGATCCTCGCGAGCGTGCGCAGGCGATCGGACTGTGGGGCACCGCGTTCGGCATGAGCCTGGCATTCGGGCCGGTCGTCGGTGGGGCCCTCGTCTCCGGGATCGGGTGGGAGGCGATCTTCTGGCTCAACGTTCCGGTCTGCCTGCTCGCCCTCGGACTGACGATGCGATTCGTCCCGGAGTCGAGGGCCGAGCACGCTCGCCGCGCGGACCCGGTCGGACAGGTGTTGATCCTGACCCTCCTCGCCACCCTCACCTTCGCCATCATCGAGGGACGCCCCCAGGGGTGGACGTCACCGGGAGTGCTCACGTGTTTCGCCGTGTCGGCCGGCGCGTTCGTCGCGATGATCGCGTACGAGAGTCGCCGCGAGGAGCCGCTTCTCGACCCGCGATTCTTCCGGAGCGCGCCGTTCTCGAGCTCGGTCGCATGCGCGGTCATCGCCTTCGCCGCCACCGGGGGCTTCCTGTTCCTCAACACCTTGTACCTGCAGGAGGTTCGTGAGATGTCGCCGCTGCACGCGGGACTCATGACCTTGCCGATGGCGGCGGCGTCGGTGGTCTGCGCGCCCATCGCCGGTCGGCTCGTGGGCGATCGGGGAGCCCGGACACCGATGGTGATCGGAGGAGTCGGGATGGTGGCGGGCGCCCTGATGCTCACCGGCCTCGGCAACGACACCTCCCTCGTCTACGTCGGCGGCGCATATCTGGTCTTCGGGCTCGGCTTCGGGTTCCTCAACGCACCGATCACCAACGGGGCGGTCTCGGGGATGCCCCGAACGCAGGCGGGTCTGGCGTCGGCGATGGCCTCGACCGGCCGCCAGGTCGGCACCGCGCTCGGTGTCGCGGTGTTCGGCGCGGTGGCGTTCGCCGGAATCGAGGGGTCGGTCGCCGACGGGCTCGCCGCCGCCGCCCGCCCGGTGTGGCTGATCATGGCGCTGTGTGGCGCTACGGTCCTCGTTCTCGCCTTCGTCTCGACGGGGGCGTGGGCCCGTGGAACGGCTGCCCGCACACGCGAGCGGATCGAGTCCACGTCGGGGACCTGGGTGCCCTGACCTACCCCGGCCGGCGCTGAGCGTCGGCTTCGGTGGCTGCCCGTGCACCGGTTGCCTGCGAGTCCCACCACTCCGCGATCCGTTGCGCGACGACGTCGGGCGTACGGACCCAGCCGATGTGCGTCGTGTTGCCGCCCGCCGGGCATCGTGCGTCGTCGTAGCGCCAGTGGGTGATCGACTCCGGCGAGAACGCGGCGTCGAACGCTGATGCCGCACCGTCGGTGACGATCTCGTCGTCATCGAGCCGGATGGCCAGGGTCGGTGTCTCGATCGAGCCGTCGAGGGCGAACGGCGCCCTACCGGTGAGGACCATACGTGCCCACTGCCGCATCAGCGTTCGGGCCGTGGGGCCGCCGAAACCCTGCCGGGGCCAATGGCCGACGGCACCCGATACGGGCCCGACGGCCACGGCGATCGCGCCCAGGGCCAGACCGCGGAGCCCGTAGTGGCGTACCGCCGGCACCGACGCGCCCACTGCGACGATCCCGTCGGGCGTGTGATCCGACGACTGGGCGACCATCGCGGCGAGTTGCGCACCGAGGCTGTGCCCGACCACGACGACCCGCGTGCCCGGGACGTCGGCCCGGGTGCCGGCGATCGCATCGGCGAGGTCGGCGGCCTCGTCCTCGTAGGACCAGTCGGCGGTGTGGGAGGGCGGGGTTGTACCTTCCTCGACACCGCGGCGCGCGACGACGCGGACATCGAGCCCGTATCCCGTCAGTGCCTCCGTCAGCCGTCGGTAGACCCGCGCCGGCACGGCCATCGCCGGGGAGATCAGGATGGCGGTCGGCCGATCTGTGCTGGTCTGGGTCATGGCCCAAGAGTGACGCATCGCCGACGCCGGCACCACTACCTACCAGGTAGTGGTTTGATCTCGGCCCTATCCGGATATCGCCGGGGTGCTGTGATCGAAGATTCCGACCGAAAGGCGAGCCACCGATGTCCGACGTGACCGATTTCTCCGAGACGTGCGCGCGACTGGCCGACGCGATCGTGGAGCAGGGTGTGCACGTCGCGGTCGCGGAGTCGCTGACCGGCGGCAACCTCGCGAGCGAGCTGAGCAAGGCCCCGCAGGCGGGGGACTGGTTCCGCGGCGGCGTCATCGCCTACCACGAGGACGTGAAGTTCGGCCTACTCGAGGTGCCCGAAGGGCCCGTCGTCAGCGAGACGGCCGCACGCGCCATGGTGGCCACCACCGCGCGACTGTTCGACGCCGAGATCGTCGTCGCGGTGACCGGCGAGGCGGGGCCGGAACCCGACGAGGCCGCACCGGGAACCGTATGGTTCGGACTCGACCATCGCGGCCGGGTCTCCGCGACCCGCAAGGAGTTCGACGGCGAGCCCGAAGACGTTCTCGCCCAGACCATCGCGTACTCACTCGAACTGATCGAGAGCTGTCTACGATGACCCCATGACCGTCGAGGTGGGAACTCTGCTGCAGCAGTGGCGGTCTCGCCGGTCCATCAGTCAGCTCGACCTCGCCTACGAGGTCGGGGTCTCGCCGAAGCACCTCAGCTTCGTCGAGACGGGTAAGTCCCGCCCGAGTCCGGGGCTGCTTCACGCGCTGGCCGAACGTCTCGACATCCCTCTGCGCGAACGTAATTCGCTCCTCCTCGCGGCCGGTCACGCACCGCGCTACAGCGAGGAGCCCCTCGACTCGGAGACGATGACCCGCGTGCGCGGCGAGGTCAAGAGACTGCTCGACGCGCACAACCCCAACATCGGGATGGCCCTCGACCGCGCGTGGAACGTCGTGTTGGCCAACGACACCGCGATGCGGCTCCTGTCCCTGCTCCCGGACGAGCTCCAAGCCAGGCCGGTCAACCTGTTCCGGGTGTCGCTGCACCCCGACGGCTTCGCGCGGATGACGCACAACCTCGACGAGTGGGCCTCCTACCTGCTCGACCTCCTTCGTCGGATGGTGCGCATCACCGGCGACGAACGACTCGCCGAGCTCGAACGCGAGGTGTCGTCGTATCCGACCGTGTCCGGTCTGAACGGCGGGCAGGTGTCGGGCAGGTCGCGAGAGGTGGGTTCGCTGCTGGTGCCGTTCGAGCTGGAACTCGGCGACGAGGTCTTGTCCTTCTTCAGCACCCTGACCACCTTGGGTTCACCCCGCGATGTCACGCTCGAAGAGCTGACGATCGAGCTTTTCTACCCGGCCGACGAGCCGACGGAACGATGGGTTGCGATGATGCAGGGGTGACCGACTCCGCTGATCCCGCATTCCGACTCCCCGCCGCCGTCCTCTGGGACATGGACGGCACGCTGCTCGACTCCGAGCCGATCTGGGAGATAGCGATGTCCGAGCTGGCGGCGCTCCATGGCATCGCGATGACCCCGCACCTGCGCGAATCGACGCTCGGCAACTCCCTGCCCGACGCGCTGGCGAAGGTCCACGACGCCGCGGGTCTGTCGCCCGAGGTCCGGGATCCCGCCGCGGACGGACGGTGGACGCTGGACCGGGTGACCGAACTCTTCCAGGAGGGTCTCCCGTGGCGACCCGGCGCACTCGAGGCGCTGGAACTGATCGCCTGTGCCGGTATCCCGATGGCGCTGGTCACCAATACGGTGCGTGAGGCAGCCGATGTGGCCCTGGAGACGATCGGCCGTCATCGCTTCGCGACCACGGTCTGCGGCGACGAGGTCGCCGTCGGCAAACCCGCTCCCGACCCGTACATGCGCGCCGCCGAACTGCTCGGATTGCCGACCGCGGAATGCCTGGCGGTGGAGGATTCCCCGACCGGCGCTCAGGCCGCGACGGCGGCCGGATGTCTCACCCTCGTCGTCGAATCCGCGGCACCGGTGGAACCCGGACCGCTGCGGGTGTTTCGACGCTCTCTGGTCGGATTGGGACTCGACGACGTCACCGAGGCATGGACCGGCGGTCTCGCGCGTACCGCGACATGCCAAAATGAGGAATCGTGAAGACATTCGAGGAGCTGTTCGCCGAACTCAGCGACAAGGCCGAGAACCGCCCCGCGGGGTCGGGCACGGTCGCCGCGCTCGACTCGGGTGTGCACACCCTGGGCAAGAAGATCATCGAAGAAGCCGGCGAGGTGTGGCTCGCCGCCGAGCACGAGTCCGACGACTCGCTCGGCGAGGAGATCTCCCAGCTCATCTACTGGCTGCAGGTGATGATGATCAAACGGGGCCTCAAGCCGGAGGACGTGTACCGACATCTGTGACCGGAAGCCCCGGTCGCCGACACACAACCTCCCGCTCAGCTGAGCACAACCCCACGAAAAGGACATCGAGATGCTGCGAGTGGCTGTACCCAACAAGGGTGCGCTCTCCGAATCCGCGTCGGCCATTCTCTCCGAGGCCGGCTACCGCAAACGATCCGACTCCAAGGATCTGACGGTTCTCGACAACAACAACGACGTCGAGTTCTTCTTCCTCCGTCCCAAGGACATCGCCATCTACGTCGGGTCGGGACGCCTCGACCTCGGCATCACCGGCCGAGACCTCGCCGGCGACTCGGGAGCCCAGGTCCACGAGCAGCTCGCGATGGGCTTCGGCACGTCGACCTTCCGCTACGCGGCCCCGGCCGACCAGGAGTGGACCGTCGCCGACCTCGCCGGCAAGCGCGTCGCGACGTCGTACCCGAACCTGGTGCGCGACGACCTCGCCGGGCGCGGCATCACCGCCGACATCATCCGGCTCGACGGCGCGGTCGAGATCTCCATCCAGCTCGGGGTGGCCGACGCGATCGCCGACGTCGTCGGTTCCGGACGCACGCTGCGCCAGCACGGGCTGGCTGCCTTCGGCGAGTCGCTGTGCGACTCCGAGGCCGTGCTGATCTCCCGGCGCGACGCCGATCTCACCAAAGCCGAGAAGCAGTTCATCGCGCGCGTCCAGGGCGTCGTCTTCGGACAGCAGTACGTGATGATCGACTACGACTGCCCCAAGTCGCTCCTCGACAAGGCAACGGCGATCACCCCGGGCCTCGAGTCCCCGACGGTCGCCCCGATGGCAGATCCCGATTGGGTCGCCGTCCGCGCGATGGTTCCGCGCAAGGACCACCAGAACCTGATGGATGAGCTCTCCGAGCTCGGCGCGAAGGCGATCCTCGCCACCGACATCCGCTCCTGCCGGTTCTGACCCTTCGAGACGGCCGTCGCAGGCTCCGGCCTCCTCAGGGGGCGGGGGACGGCGGTCCGTCGCAGGCTCCGGCCTCCTCAGGGAGCGAAAAGGGGCACCCTCGACCAATCTCGGGGGTGCCCCTTTTCTCCTCCCTGAGGAGCGAGCTTGCGAGCGCCTCGAAGGGTCAGCCGACGGCGTTGAGCAAGACCGTCTGCGCCGACCGGCCGATGTAGCCGGAGGTGTCGTACAGGTCGCCGAGGGTCGCGCCGAAACCGTCGGGTCCGGCGACCATGTTGGCGTCGATGCCGACCCACGGCCCGCTCGGTACCCGCGTCAGATGCACGGTGGTGTCGGTGTTCATCCAGGACCAGCGGTCCGGGCGCAGTCTCGTACCCACACCGTTGGCGACGTCGATCACGATGAACATGGCCTCGAGGTCCGAGGTCTTCTCGCCCTCGACCAGCGGGAGGGCCGCGCGCAGCCACACCGCCGGGGTCTCGCCGTAGCGGCCCTCGGTGCGTGCCGATTCGACGGTTCCGATGAACCCGAGCGTTCCCCAGCTCACTGCTTCGCCGCTGTCGTCGGGGAACCCGATCTGGCTCGGCAGCTCGTCGGGCAGCGGGGTCAGGGGAGCGGGACCGTTGGCGATCTCGCTGGTGTCCGCGCCGCGGATGCGCCAGCCCACCGACTTCGCGGCCGTGCGGAACGAGCCGTCGGCCCGCTGCACCTCGAGCTCGGTCTCGACGAGACTGATCTGCCTACCCGGGCGGATCACGCGAGCGTGAATCCGGTTGACGCCCAGCCCGATCGGGCCGAGGATCTCGGTCGTCACGCGGGTGAAGTGCTGTGAGGGATCCGGGTCGCAGCGCAGCAACGACCGCATCATCAGCGCCGACGGCGGGCCGCCGTGCTGCATGGTCGGCGACCAGACGCTCAGGGTGGCGTCGGTCGGCTGGAAGTACTCATATCGCGCCGACGGGTCGCCGGCCGGGCTGGTGCCGTCGGACGCCGGGGCGTCGACGGGGACGTAGTACGAACTCTCCACGTGTCCAGCCTATGTGCATCTACATAATCGGGCGTCCCGGGGTGTGCCTCAGGCGACGAACCCGGGCGGCGGACCGGGGTAGGGCGGGATCTCGCCGCCGAACTCCGGGCACCGCGACTGGTGTTCGCAGAACCGGCACATCCGGGACTTCCGCGGCCGGAAGTCCCCGGAGGCGACGCCGGTGCGGATGGCCTGCCAGATCGCGCGCAGCGTCCGCTCGAAGCGGAGCAGCTCGTCGTGATCGGGGTGGTAGATCAGCTGCTGGCCGTCGGACAGGTACATCAGTTGCAGCCGGGCCGGCACGACGCCGCGCGTCCGCAGGATCGCCAGCGCATAGAACTTCATTTGGAACAGCGCCTTGGCCTCGTAGGCCTCGCCGGGGGAGCGTCCGGTCTTGTAGTCGACGACGCGGATCTCGCCGGTCGGTGCGACGTCGATACGGTCGATGAAGCCGCGCATCAGCATGTCGTCGGCCTCGATCTCGACGTGTTCCTCCACCGAGTCGGCATCGAAGGCGGTGGGGTTCTCCATCGTGTAGTACGTCGCGATGAGCTTGTGTGCACCGGCGATGAACGCCGCCTGACCGCCCTCGTCGATCACCCGCGCGAGCTGCGGGTCCTCCTCGCACAGCGCCGCCCAGGCCCCCTCGACGAGCAGCTCTGCCGAATCCTGGGTGCGGAGCTCGGCAGGCATGTCGAAGAGGTTCTCGAGTGCCGCATGGACGACGGTGCCGCGGGTCTGTGCGGCGGTCGGCGTCTCCGGGAAACGGTCGATGGCGCGGAACCGGTACAGGAGCGGGCATTGCTTGAAGTCCGCCGCCCGCGACGGAGACAGAGCCAGGGGGCGTCCGACGATCCCGCGCGCCCCCTCCGACGGGGGCGGCTCCGGCGCGGGGGTCGCGCTGGCGGAGGGGTTGTCGGTGCCGGTCATCGTGCTCACATCTCGCAGACTAGGCCGCAGCCCCGACACTCTGCCGGTCCGACACCCACCTGCGGTCGGGTATCGTCCTCACGGCCCACCGGACTCCCGACCACCACCTTCTCCGCCAGCGCGGAGGCGTCGGCTCCGTCCCGTTCACGAGAGGAAGCACCCAGTGCCCACCACCGGACCGTTCGCCGTCGGCGACCGGGTTCAACTGACCGATGCCAAGGGCCGAAAGTTCACGGTGCTCCTCGAAGAGGGCAAGCAGTTCCACACCCACCGCGGCGCCATCTCGCACGACGATCTCATCGGCTCGCCCGAGGGCAGCGTCGTCTCGGCCACCAGCGGCACCCAGTACCTCGCGTTGCGGCCGCTGCTCGTCGACTACGTGCTCTCGATGCCGCGCGGTGCCCAGGTCATCTACCCCAAGGACGCCGCGCAGATCGTCCTCGAGGGCGACATCTTCCCGGGCGCCCGCGTCTTGGAGGCCGGCGCCGGATCCGGCGCGCTGACGTGTTCACTGCTCCGCGCCGTCGGCACCGAGGGCGAGGTGAACTCCTTCGAGATCCGCGAGGATCACGCCGAGCATGCGATCCGCAACGTCGAGACCTTCTTCGGTGGCCGCCCGGACAACTGGAACATCGTCGTCGACGATCTCGCGAACGTCGACCAGGACGAACGCTTCGACCGCGTCATCCTCGACATGCTCGCGCCGTGGGAGCCCCTCGACGTGGTGCGCACCGTGTTGAAACCAGGCGGGGTCCTGACCATTTATGTGGCGACCGTCACCCAGCTCTCGCGCGTGATCGAGGCGCTGCGCGAGCAGGAGTGCTGGACCGAACCGCGTGCCTGGGAAACCCTGCTGCGTGAGTGGTCGGCGGTGGGTCTGGCCGTGCGGCCCGAACACAAAATGCAAGGCCACACCGCGTTTCTGATCACCGCCCGGAGGCTGGCCGACGGCACCACCACGTTGCGTCCGCAGCGTCGTCCGACCAAGGGCTGAGTTCTGCTCGTCCCGACCGCGGTCAACATCGCGATCACGTTGCGAAGACGCACATTTAACACACCCTCAACACCCCCGATCGGTCCGGTGAAGGGCGATTCTGCGTCCGTGCCGGTAGCGTAGGGATACGGCGCGAGCATTCCGATCGTGGGATCGGGTGATTGCCGGGGAGAGGAGTCAGCAATGACCGAATCTGACCGCCATGACGCCACCGGGGACCGTGCGGTCCCCGAGAGAGCGAGTGCACCCGACGAGGGCTTCACCCCTGCCTACACCCCGCCTCTCGCGCGGAGTGGTTCCGAACGCCCGTCGTTCGGACGCCAGGCAGACACCGATAGCCTCCAGGAACGCGTCGACAGCCTCACGGCGCGCAACGCGAAGCTGCTCGACACGCTCAAAGAAGCGCGTCAGCAACTCGTCGCCTTGCGCGAGGAGGTCGACCGTCTCGGTCAGCCGCCGAGCGGCTACGGGGTCCTGCTCGAGGTGTACCCCGACGCGACCGTCGACGTGTTCACCTCCGGTCGCAAGATGCGGCTCACCTGCTCGCCGAACATCGACACCGAGACCTTGACCAAGGGCCAGACGCTGCGTCTGAACGAGGCCCTGACCATCGTCGAGGCCTTGGCGTTCGACACGGTCGGCGAGATCAGCACTCTGCGCGAGGTTCTCGGGGACGGCAAGCGGGCGCTGGTCGTCGGTCATGCCGACGAGGAGCGCGTCGTGTGGTTGGCCGAGCCGTTGCTGGGCGAGGTCGACGCGGAGGACGGCAAGCGCCGCAAGCTGCGTCCGGGCGACTCGCTGCTCATCGACACCAAGGCCGGGTTCGCCTTCGAGCGGGTGCCCAAGGCCGAGGTCGAGGACCTCGTCCTCGAAGAGGTGCCGGACGTCGGGTACGAGGACATCGGTGGTCTCGGCCGGCAGATCGAACAGATCCGCGACGCCGTCGAACTGCCGTTCCTGCACAAGGACCTGTTCCGCGACTACCAGCTGCGGCCGCCGAAGGGCGTGCTGCTCTACGGTCCGCCCGGTTGCGGTAAGACGCTCATCGCCAAGGCCGTCGCGAACTCCCTTGCCAAGAAGATCGCGCTGTCCCGCGGAGACGACGCCAAGGAGGCGAAGTCCTACTTCCTCAACATCAAGGGTCCCGAGCTGCTCAACAAGTTCGTCGGTGAGACCGAGCGTCACATCCGGCTGATCTTCCAGCGCGCCCGGGAGAAGGCGTCCGAGGGCACCCCGGTCATCGTGTTCTTCGATGAGATGGACTCGATCTTCCGCACCCGCGGCTCCGGTGTCTCCTCCGACGTCGAGACCACGGTCGTGCCGCAGCTGCTCAGCGAGATCGACGGTGTGGAAGGCCTCGAGAACGTCATCGTGATCGGTGCGTCGAACCGCGAGGACATGATCGACCCCGCGATCCTGCGTCCCGGCCGCCTCGACGTGAAGATCAAGATCGAGCGTCCCGACGCCGAGTCGGCGATCGACATCTTCTCGAAGTACCTCACCGAGGAACTGCCGATCCACGCCGACGACATCGGCGAGTTCGGCGGGGATCGCACGGCCTGCATCAAGGCGATGATCGAGAAGGTCGTCGAGCGGATGTACGCAGAGAGCGAGGACAACCGGTTCCTCGAGGTCACCTACGCCAACGGCGACAAGGAGATCATGTACTTCAAGGACTTCAACTCGGGCGCGATGATCCAGAACGTCGTCGACCGTGCGAAGAAGTACGCGATCAAGTCGCAGCTCGACACCGGTGCCCCGGGTCTGCGTGTGCAGCACCTCTTCGATTCGATCCTCGACGAGTTCGCGGAGAACGAAGATCTGCCCAACACCACCAACCCGGACGACTGGGCTCGCATCTCGGGCAAGAAGGGCGAGCGGATTGTTTACATCCGCACGCTGGTCACCGGCAAGTCCTCCGGGACGAGCCGCGCCATCGACACCGAGACGAACACCGGGCAATACCTGTAGCACGCGCCTCATCCAGCAGACGACCGACTCCCCAGGGGGTCGGTCGTCTGCTGTACAGAACGGCATGAAAACCGTCGTCAAGCACTAAAGTTGGCGGCGATGAACAGTACATCGATGGCTCGCGGTCGGGTGATCGTCGACGGTGGGGCGCCTCATCCGCTGGGCGAATCCCCGCGCATCACCCTGGGCAGGGAACCCGACAACGACATCGTGATCAATCATCCGATGGTGTCGCGTCGGCATCTCGCCATCGAGTGGCGCGGGGCTGCGTGGTATCTCGTCGACATCGGTAGCACCAACGGCTTTTTCGCCGGCGGACGACGCCTGGCCGAGCTCATGGTCGCCGGCCCGACGCAGGTCCGGCTCGGCGACGTGAGCACCGGTCCGATAGTCGACCTGGTGATCGATCCGACCGCCTACCCGCCACCGCCGAGCGGTCAGATGCCGTCCGCACCCGCCCGTCCGGGTCCGTTCCCGCCGGGGCCACGGTCAGCGGGTTTCGCCGCCCCCGGCCACCCGGGACCGAACATGCCGCAGTCGGGCCGCATCCCGTCACGATCCTCGGGCGGACCCTCGCGCGCCGGTGCGCCGGAACCGATGCCCGCCGAGCTGCGCGACGCCCCGCATCTGCAGGCGCTGAAACAGAACGTCTCGGCGGTCTACCGGCTTCCGGGAGCACCGACTCCGCCCGAGCGCGAGTCGATCTCGCTGCGCGGTGTGCAGCGCATCGGCCGCACACCGGACAACGACATCGTCGTCAGCGACGTCCTCGCCTCCCGCCACCACGCGCAGGTGTCGAGCCGCGGCGGCGTCCTGGTCATCGACGACCTCGGCAGCGTCAACGGCACCTTCGTCAACGGCCGCCGGGTCAACAACGCGCCGCTGTCCGACGGTGACGTGGTCACGATCGGCAACAGCGACTTCGTGGTGTCCGGCGGCACGCTCATGCGCGGCCAGGAGAGCGCGGCGGTCGCCGACGGTCTCCACGTGCACGGGGTCAGCCTCATCGTCGACGGTGGTAAGCGGCTTCTCGCCGACGTCGACTTCAGCGCGAGTCCCGGCACGCTCACCGCGGTGATCGGCCCGTCCGGCGCCGGCAAGTCGACCGTGTCGAAGATCGCCGCGGGCCTGAACTCGCCGACGAGCGGCCTGGTCACCTTCGAGAGTCGCAACGTCCACGCCGAATACGACGCCCTCCGCACCCGAATCGGGATGGTCCCGCAGAAGGATGTGCTCCACCACAAGCTCACGCTCCGGCAGGCCCTGCGCTACGCGGCAGAGCTGCGACTGCCGCCCGACCTGTCGAAAGAAGACCGCGACCGGGTCATCGACGGCGTCCTCGGCGAACTCCAACTGACCGAGCACGTCGACACCCGCGTCGAGAAGCTCTCCGGCGGACAGCAGAAGCGTGCATCGGTCGCGATGGAGCTGCTCACCGGTCCATCGCTGCTGATCCTCGACGAGCCGACGTCGGGTCTCGACCCGGCCCTCGACCGCCAGGTGATGGCGACCCTGCGGCGCCTCGCCGACGCCGGCCGCGTCGTCCTCGTGGTCACCCACTCGCTGACGTACCTGTCGATGTGCGACCAGGTGCTGCTGCTCGCCCCGGGCGGCAAGACCTCGTTCTGCGGTGCGCCGGCGCAGGTCGAACAGGAGATGGGGACCTCCGACTGGGCGGAGATCTTCGCCTATGTCGCCGACCAGCCCGACGCCGCGTACACGCGCTACCTCGAACGGCATCGGCGTGCTCCGAATCCACCGCCGCCGCAACGTCCTCCGGGCCCGCCGATACCGGTGCCGCACACCAGCTTCACCAGACAGGCGTCGACCATCGCCCGACGCCAGGTACGGCTCGTCTTCGCCGACATCGGCTATCTGGTGTTCCTGGTGTTGCTGCCGGTGGTCCTCGGACTGCTGACGCTGGTCATCCCGGGGTCGAGTGGTTTCGCCCGACTCGAGGTGATCCCGAACGCGCCGCCACCCAAAGACGGCGCGGAGGCGATCCAGATCCTGGTGGTCCTCGTCGTGGGTGCCGCGTTCATGGGTGCGGCTCTGACGGTGCGCGACCTCGTCGGTGAGCGCGACATCTTCGAGCGGGAGAGAGCCGTCGGATTGCGTCCCGGCGCTTACCTGTTCGCGAAGATCGTGGTCTTCTTCATCGCCGCGATCCTGCAGACGATCATCATGGTCGGCATCACCTTCGCCGGTCGTGGGCTACCCGACTTCGGCGGCCCGATCCTGCCCCCGCCGCTGGCCCTGCTGTTCGCCGTCGCCGTGCTCGCCTGTGTGAGCACCCTTGTCGGACTCGCGATCTCGTCGGCGGTGAAATCCAACGAACAGGTGATGCCGCCGCTGGTCATCGTGGTGATGGTGCAGCTCGTCTTCTGCGGCGGCCTGTTCAAGCTGGACGGTGTCGGCCTGCAGCAACTGTCGTGGATCTTCCCCTCGTTCTGGGGTTACGTCACCGCCGCCGGCAGTGTCGACCTGTACAACATCAACGTCGCCGCACCCCAGCGGATCACGTTGTGGGAGACCTCGATCGCCCACAGCGCCATCGCCTACTCGGTGCTCGCCTTCATCAGCTTCCTGCTGCTGGCCTTCACCTACTCACGGTTGCGGCTGAAAAAGCGCTGAGCCAGCCGCACCCGACCGGTAGACGTCAACTCGACCGGCAGACGTCGATCGAGGTCTGGCGGTCGGGGCTGAGGTTCGGCAGTCGGGCCGAGCTCGTACGGCCTTCGCCTATCCCGCCGCATCGCCCGACGCCACCGGATACCGGACGAGTCCGAGTTCCGCGTCGTGCGAGAGCTGTTCGTGGCGGGGGAGTACGCGCACCGTGTAGCCGAGGTGGCCCGACGCCGGCGGGGTGGCCAGCACCGAGAAGATCACGCGACCCGACGCATCTCGTTCGGCGGCCGGGCTCATGTCGGTGATCGCGGGGTCGACGATGTCGCCGTCGTCGGTCACGCGGCCCAGCACGAGTTGGACACGGAGACTGTCGGGGTCGAGTTCGCCGACCGCCACGTGGGCGGACACGCGGAGACCGTCGTTCTCGCTCTCCTCGTCCACACCCGCGACGACGACCGAGCCCCAACCGGTCTCGATCTCCCGCCGATAGACGGCGAGGTCACGGGCGCCGGCATGATCGTCGGCGCACGCGGCGACGTAGGCCGCCGCGGCGGGGCAGTACAGCTCGGTGGTGTAGTCGCGAACCATGCGCGAGGCGAGGACTTGGGGGCCCAGACGGGTGAGCGTGTGGCGCATCATCTCCACCCACCGCGTCGGCAGCCCGTTCTCGTCCCGCTGATAGAACAGCGGGATCACCGTGTCCTCGAGGAGTGCGTAGAGAGCTTCGGCCTCGAGGTCGTCGCGCCGGTTCTCGTCCTCGACTCCCTCGGCCGACGGGATGGCCCAACCGTTGTCGTCGTCGGCCATCTCGTCCCACCAGCCGTCCAGGATGGACAGGTTGAGGCCGCCGTTGAGCGCCGACTTCATCCCCGATGTCCCGCACGCCTCCATCGGCCGCACCGGGTTGTTCAGCCACACGTCGCAGCCGGCGTAGATGTGGCGGGCCATCGAGATGTCGTAGTCGGGCAGGAACACGATGCGGTCGCGCAACTGCGGGTCCTCGGCGAAACGCACCACCTGCTGGATGAGCGCCTTGCCACCGTCGTCCGCCGGATGCGCCTTGCCCGCGATGACGAGCTGCACCGGCCGGTCCGGGTCGGTGAGGATGCGGCGCATGCGGTCCGGGTCGCGCAGCATGAGCGTGAGCCGCTTGTACGTTGCTGCGCGACGGGCGAATCCGATCGTCAGCACGCCCGGGTCGAAGAGGTCGGCGGTCCAACCGAGTTCGGCGTCGGTGAAGCCACGCTCGCGTCCGCTCGCATGCGCCCGGCGCCGGACCTCGGCGACGAGCTCGGCCCGCAGCGATTCGTGGGTCGACCAGATCGTCTCGGCGGGCAGCCCGGCGTAGACCTCGGGCGCGGAATCCTCGTCACTCGAGGCGAAGTCACGCCACACCTTCGCCACCCAGGTTGGGCCGTGCACGCCGTTGGTCACCGCGCCGATCGGCACGTCCGCGGCGTCGAAGCCGGGCCACAGGTCGGCGAACATCTCCCGGCTCACCTCGCCGTGCAGCTGCGAGACGCCGTTGCTGCGCTGGCCGAGCCGAAAGCCCATGTGCGCCATGTTGAACACGCCCGGGTCGGCCTCGTCGCCGAGCTCGGCGATGGTCGACGCGGGCAGGCCGGGCAGCAGTCGCGAGGTCCCGGAGGCGTCGGCGTCGAGGTACCGGTTCACCAGATCGGTGGGGAAGCGGTCGATCCCCGCCGGCACCGGGGTGTGCGTGGTGAAGATGTTCGACGCCCGGACCACGGCCTCGGCGGTGTCGAAGTCGAGCCCGGCGGCCACGTACTCCCGGATGCGTTCGGTGCCCAGGAATCCGGCGTGGCCCTCGTTCATGTGGAACACCGTCGGCTCGTCCCGGCCGGTCGCCCGCACATAGGCGCGTAGCGCGCGCACCCCGCCGATGCCGAGGAGGATCTCCTGCAGGATGCGATGCTCCTGGTCGCCGCCGTAGAGCCGGTCGGTGACGCCGCGCAACTGGTCGTCGGTGTTGGCTGCGATGTTGGAGTCGAGGAGCAGCAACGGGATCCGGCCGACGCTGGCAACCCACACCTGTGCAGACAGGGTCCGGCCGTCGGGCATGGAGATCTCGACGACGACGGGCGCGTCCCCGTCGGTGAGGAGGGTCAGCGGCAGATCCCGCGGGTCGTTGACCGGATATCGCTCCACCTGCCGGCCGTCGTGGTCGAGGCCCTGGCGGAAGTAGCCGGACCGGTAGAACAGTCCGACGCCGATCAGCGGGAGCCCGAGGTCCGAGGCGGCCTTCAGGTGATCGCCGGCGAGGATGCCGAGCCCGCCGGAGTAGATGGGCAGCACCTCGGAGACGCCGAACTCCATGGAGAAGTACGCGATCCCGGGCGGGACCGGATGGGTCTGCGCGTACCCGCCGAACCACTGCGGCGCATCGAGGTACTCCTCGAGACTCGCGTGCGCCGCCGAGACCCGCGCGCGGAAGTCCCCGTCGGCCGCCAGCTCGGTCAGCCGGGCCGGGTCGACGTCGGCGAGCACCCGCAACGGATCACCCGTCGCCTCCCACCGCTCGGCGTCGATCGTGGCGAACAACTCCTGGGTCGGCGGGTTCCACACCCAGCGCAGGTTGTGCGACAGGGGACCGAGGGCGGCGAGTTCGGGAGGCAGCGGCACCCGAACGGTGAACCGGCGGAAAGCTTTCACGGCGACGACGGTACTGGTGCCGGGCCCGCCCTGCGAGCGGGACGCTGCGAGCCTCTCCGCATCACCCTCTACCCTCGAAGCATGCAGCGAATCATCGGTACCGAGGTCGAGTACGGAATCTCCGCGCCCGGCGACCCGACCGCGAATCCGATCATGACCTCCACGCAGGCCGTTCTCGCCTATGCGGCGGCCGCCGGCGTGCCCCGCGCCAAGCGCACGCGCTGGGATTACGAGGTCGAGTCCCCGCTCCGCGACGCCCGCGGATTCGACCTCGGCCGCGGTTCCGGACCGGCTCCGATCATCGACGCCGACGAGATCGGCGCGGCCAACATGATCCTCACCAACGGCGCCCGCCTGTACGTCGACCACGCCCATCCGGAGTACTCCGCACCCGAGGTGACCGACCCGATGGACGCGGTCATCTGGGACAAGGCGGGCGAACGCGTCATGGAGGCCGCCGCACGCCACGTGGCGAGCGTTCCGGGTGCGCCCAAGCTGCAGCTCTACAAGAACAACATCGACGGCAAGGGCGCCTCGTACGGCACCCACGAGAACTACCTGATGGCCCGCGAGACCCCGTTCACCGCGGTCATCGCGGGTCTGACCACGTTCTTCGCCTCGCGTCAGGTCATCACCGGCTCGGGTCGCGTGGGCATCGGCCAGTCGGGCGACGAGGCGGGCTTCCAGCTCTCGCAGCGCTCGGACTACATCGAGGTCGAGGTCGGTCTCGAGACCACCCTCAAGCGCGGCATCATCAACACCCGCGACGAGCCCCACGCCGACCCGGAGCGCTACCGCCGGCTGCACGTCATCATCGGCGACGCCAACCTGGCCGAGACCGCGACCTACCTCAAGGTCGGGACCACCGCGCTGGTCCTCGACCTCATCGAGGCGGGCGTCGACTTCTCCGACATCGAGCTCGCCCGCCCGGTCCAGGCCGTGCACACCATCAGTCACGATCCGACCCTGACCGCGACCGTCGCACTCACCGACGGCCGCGAGCTCACCGGCCTGGCCCTGCAGCGCGAGTACCTCGAACGCTGCATGAAGTTCCACGAGCAGGAGCACTCCGACGACGAGCGGGCCAAGCACGTCCTCGAGACGTGGGCGGATGTGCTCGACCGCCTCGAGCGCGATCCGATGGAATGCTCCGACATCCTCGACTGGCCGGCCAAGCTGCGCATCCTGGAGGGCTTCCGCCAGCGTGAGGGCCTGTCCTGGTCGGCCCCGCGCCTGCAGCTCATCGACCTGCAGTACTCCGACGTCCGCCTCGACAAGGGTCTCTACAACCGCCTCGTCGCGCGCGGCTCGATGAAGCGTCTGGTCGACGAGAACGACGTGCTCGCCGCGATCCACGAGCCGCCGCGCAACACCCGCGCCTATTTCCGCGGCGAATGTCTCCGTCGTTTCGGGGCAGATGTCGCCGCGGCCAGCTGGGATTCGGTCATCTTCGACCTCGGCGGGGACTCCCTCGTCCGCATCCCGACGCTCGAGCCGCTGCGCGGGACGCAGGCCCACGTGGGCAAGCTTCTCGATTCGGTCAACTCCGCCGCCGAACTGGTCGACCAGCTGACGACCTGACACGCGCGGGGCATGTGCTTTGTTCCGCCCCAGTTGTCGCCGCCACAGGTAGTGTGGGACCACACGATTCCGAGGCCGATTCACCAGGGATCAGCGCCCGGCGGAAGCCGGTGAGATCCCAGGGGTCGCAAGACCCGATGGTGGTCGGTCGCGGGTAGCCCGCCAAGGGGCGATCGGTTTCAAGGAGGCAGCAGATGGCGCAGGAACAGACCAAGCGTGGTGGCGGCGGCGACGATGAGGGCGTCGGCCCCGATTCCGGTGCCGGACAGGAACGTCGCGAGAAGCTGGCCGAGGACACCGACGACCTGCTCGACGAGATCGATGACGTGCTCGAGGAGAACGCCGAGGACTTCGTGCGTGCTTACGTGCAGAAGGGCGGCCAGTGAGCGACAGGTTCGGATCACTGCCCCCTTTTTCACAATTTCGTACGGGTTCTGCTCTCGGCGCGGACATCTCGTCGTTCACCGAGTTCCTGCGGTTGCACGCGCCGGAGCAGCTTCCGCAGGCTCAGGTTGATCGCGTGGGTTCGTTCGCCGGGGGCGCAGACGGCGCCGGAGACATCCCGCACGGCACGACGATAGTCGCCGTGTCGTATCCGGGTGGGGTCGTGCTCGCCGGTGACCGGCGGGCCACGATGGGCAACCTGATCGCCACGCGCGACGTCAAGAAGGTCTACATCACCGACGAGTACTCGGCGGCCGGCATCGCCGGCACCGCGGGTATCGCGATCGAGATGGTCCGGCTCTTCGCCGTCGAACTCGAGCACTACGAGAAGATCGAGGGTGTCCCGCTCACGCTCGACGGCAAGGTCAGCCGGCTCGCGAGCATGGTGCGCGGCAACCTCGGCGCGGCCCTGCAGGGTCTCGCCGCGATCCCTCTTCTCGTGGGCTACGACATCGACCACGACGACCCGACCGAACGCGGCCGGATCTTCAGCTTCGACGTGGCGGGTGACCGTCACGAGGAGTTCGGCGGCTACACGGCCATCGGTTCCGGATCGGTGTTCGCGAAGTCGTCGCTGAAGAAGCTCTACCGCTCGGACCTGACCGCCGACGAGGCGATCGCCATCGCGGTCGAGTCGCTCTACGACGCCGCCGACGACGATTCGGCGACCGGCGGACCGGACCTGGTCCGCAAGATCTTCCCGATGGCCGCGGTCGTCGACGCACAAGGTGCACGGGAGGTGGACGCGGCCGAGATCGAGAGTGCGGCGCGGGCCGTCGTCGAACGCCGTGCCGCCGAGCACGAGGGAGGTGCCCGATGACCTTCCCGTATTACGCCAGTGCCGAGCAGATCATGCGCGATCGCTCGGAGCTCGCGCGCAAGGGCATCGCACGCGGGCGGTCCGTGGTGATCCTGACCTATGCCGACGGGGTGCTGTTCGTCGCGGAGAACCCGTCGAACACCCTGCGGAAGACGAGCGAGATCTACGACCGCATCGGCTTCGCCGCGGTGGGCAAGTACAACGAGTTCGAGAGCCTGCGCAAGGCAGGAATCCAGCTCGCCGACATGCGGGGCTACAGCTACGACCGCGCCGACGTGTCCGGTCTGTCCCTGGCCAACACCTACGCCAATGCCCTGGGCAGCGTCTTCACCGAGCAGGCCAAGCCGTTCGAGGTCGAGCTGTGCGTGGCCGAGGTCGCCCGGGCGGGCAAGCCGAAACCGTCTCAGCTGTACCGCATCTCCTACGACGGGTCGATCACCGACGAGACCCGGTTCCTGGTGATGGGCGGCGCGACCGAACCGATCGCGGCGGCTCTCAAGGAGAGCTATGCCCCCGACATGGCGCTCGCCGAGGCGATCGGGGTCGCGGTCAAGGCGCTCGCCACCCCGGCCGACTCCGGCAACGGAGCCCCGGCGTCGCCGCGCGAGCTGACCGCCGGCGACCTCGAGGTCGCGATTCTCGACCGCAACCGGCCGCGACGGGCGTTCAAGCGCCTGACCTCGGCCGCGGTCGAGGAACTCCTGCCCGCTGCCGCACCCACGACCAACTCCCCGGCCGAGGGTTCCTCAGCGGACGACACCACCTCCGGCGGCGACTCTTCCGGCGGATCGGACTAGAACGCGACGACTCGCGGTCGGCCTGGCGCTTCTGCCCGGTCGGCCGCGGGTCCCGCGAGTAGGGTTGGTCAAGTGCAGCGACGAATCATGGGCATCGAGACCGAGTTCGGTGTCACATGCACCTTCCACGGTCATCGGCGGCTGAGTCCTGACGAGGTCGCGCGGTACCTGTTCCGCCGCGTCGTGTCATGGGGTCGGTCGTCGAACGTCTTCCTGCAGAACGGCGCACGCCTGTACCTCGACGTCGGATCGCACCCCGAATACGCGACCGCCGAGTGTGACAGCCTGATCCAGCTGATCAACCACGACCGCGCCGGCGAACTGGTCCTCGAGGACCTGCTCGTCGACGCCGAGCAGCGTCTTGCCGACGAGGGGATCGGCGGCGACATCTACCTGTTCAAGAACAACACCGACTCCGCGGGCAACTCCTACGGCTGCCACGAGAACTACCTCGTCGTGCGGGCGGGGGAGTTCTCCCGGATCTCCGACGTCCTCCTGCCGTTCCTGGTGACCCGGCAGCTGATCTGCGGCGCAGGCAAGGTGCTGCAGACCCCGAAGGCCGCCACCTTCTGCCTCTCGCAGCGCGCCGAGCACATCTGGGAGGGCGTCTCCTCGGCCACCACCCGCTCGCGCCCGATCATCAACACCCGCGACGAGCCGCACGCCGACGCCGAGAAGTACCGGCGCCTGCATGTCATCGTCGGCGACTCGAACATGTCCGAGATGACGACCCTGCTGAAGGTCGGCTCGGCGGCGCTGGTGCTCGAGATGATCGAGGCCGGCGTGGCGTTCCGGGATTTCGCCCTGGACAATCCGATCCGCGCCATCCGCGAGGTCAGCCACGATCCCACCGGCCGGCGTCCCGTGCGTCTCGCCGGCGGACGGCAGGCCAGTGCCCTCGACATCCAGCGCGAGTACCACGCCCGCGCGGTCGAGCACCTCACCAACCGCCGTCCCGACCCCGAGATGGACATGGTCGTCGACCTGTGGGGCCGCATGCTCGACGCGGTCGAGGCCGACGACTTCGCGAAGGTCGACACCGAGATCGACTGGGTCATCAAACGAAAGCTGTTTCAGCGCTACCAGGACAAGTATTCGATGGAGCTGTCGGACCCGAAGATCGCGCAGCTCGACCTCGCCTTCCACGACATCAAGCGCGGCCGCGGTGTGTTCGACGTCCTGATGCGCAAGGGGCTCGTGGCCCGTGCGACCACCGACGAGGCCATCAAGACCGCCGTCAACGAGCCGCCGCAGACCACCCGTGCCAAGCTCCGTGGTGACTTCATCTCGGCGGCGCAGAAAGCGGGACGCGACTTCACGGTCGACTGGGTGCACCTCAAGCTGAACGACCAGGCCCAGCGCACCGTGCTGTGCAAGGACCCGTTCCGCAGCGTCGACGAGCGGGTCGACCGGCTGATCGCATCCATGTGAGCGAGCCTCCGCACCGCCTGATCGGCAAGGATCTAACCTGACGCAGTGGCCACTCCCAAAGTCGAGCGACTGCTCAATCTGGTGATCTGTCTGCTGTGGACGAAGCAGTACGTCACCGCCGACTACATCCGACGCAACGTCGCCGGTTACCAGGACGGCGACAAGTCCGACGAGGCATTCAACCGGATGTTCGAGCGGGACAAGAACGAACTGCGCGACCTCGGCATCCCGCTGGTCACCGGACGTTCGCCGATGGCGGCGGGCGCCGAGGGATACCGCATCGACCGTGACACCTACGAGCTGCCCGAGATCTCCCTGGACTCCGACGAGGCCGCCGCGATCGCCATGGCCGCCGCGCTCTGGGACACCCCGGAGGTCTCCACGCTGTCGCAGACCGCGATCCTCAAGCTGCGCGCCGCGGGCCTCGACGTCCGCTCGGAGGACGACCTCGGCTTCACCGCCGGCGGGTCGACGCGATCGATGGGTTCGGAGCAGGTCATCGCCGGACTCCTCGGCGCGATCCAGGTCAAGCGCGCCGTCGAGTTCACCCACCGGTCGTCGGCGACCGCGACCCCGGCCGTCCGTCGGGTCGAGCCCTGGGGTGTGGTGTCCCACCACGGCCGCTGGTACGTCGTCGGACACGACCTCGACCGGGCCGCCACCCGCACGTTCCGCCTGTCGCGGATCTCGACGGTGACGCCGGTCGGACCCGCCGATGCCGTCGACGTGCCCGTCGGCACGGACCTCCAGCAGATCGTCTCCGCGGCGGTCGATTCCGCGGCGGGCACCGACGGTCGCACCGCGCGCATCTGGGTGGCCGCGGGCCGGGCCGCCGGACTCCGCCGGGCCGCGACCACCTCCGAACCCGCTGACCTCGACGGTGAGGCGGGCGACGTGCTGACCCTCGACATCCATTCGCTGTCGGCGGTGGCGCGCATGGCGCTGGGCGTGGGCCGGGACGCGGTCGTCCTCGATCCGCCAGAGCTGCGCGACCTCGTGATCGCCGGCCTGGACCGCCTGGCGGGGGTGAGCGCCTGATGGCCGGTGCACAACCGTCGCGCCTGAACCGGCTGCTGGCGATGGTCCCGTATTTCCAGGCTCGGCGCGGCATCTCGATCGAGCAGGCCGCGCGCGAACTCGGCGTCACCCAGACGCAGCTCACCAAGGACCTCGAGTTGCTGTTCGTGTGCGGGCTCCCGGGTTACTACCCCGACGACCTGATCGAACTCGAGTTCAGCGAGGGCTTCGTCAGCGTCGGGTTCACCGCGGGCATGGACCGTCCGCTGCGGCTCACGACCGTGGAGGCCAGCACCCTGCTCGTGGCACTGCGTGCTCTCGTGGAGACGCCCGGTGTGGTCGACGTGACCGCCGCGCGGCGTGCCATCGCCAAGATCGAGGAGGCGGTCGGGGCGACCGCCGTGCCGGGTCTGTCCTCCGGTGCGGAGTTCGAGGCATCGCCGGGGGAGAACCCGACCTTCACCACCGTCCGCGAAGCCGTGCGTCGAGGACGTGCGCTTCAGCTGAGCTACTACTCGGCGAGCCGGGACAGCGTCACCGACCGTGTCGTCGACCCGATCCGGCTGCAGGTGATGGACCAGCACACCTACCTCGAAGCCTGGTGTCGCATGGCCGAGGGCGTGCGGTTGTTCCGCTTCGACCGCATCGACACCGCCGTCGAACTGGACGAACCGAGCAACCCGCCGGCCGAGGCCGAGTGGTCGTCGCAGTCGGTGCTCGTCCCGGAGAACCCCGATCTGCCGGCGGTCGAACTCGAGATCGATCCCGACCACCTGTGGATTCTCGACTACTACCCGGTGGAGCCGACCACCTCGATCGACGACCGCCATCCGGATGAACCGGTCCGCGCCCGCATGGTCTACGGCTCACCCGAGTGGCTGACCCGTTTCCTGCTCGGCTTCGGCGGCTCGGTCCGCGTCGTCGACGATCAGAAAGTCGCGGCGGCGGTCGTGGAATCGGCGGCGAGTGCGCGCGAGCGCTACCGCTGAACCGGGCGGTCCACCGGCCTCAGACAACTCGGGTAGCATTGGATACGGTCTGGATCCGATCTGAAGGGTGATCTCATGGGCTTCACTTCGTGGTGGCACTGGGCGATTGTCGCCGTCGTGCTGCTGATCCTGTTCGGCTCGAAGAAGCTGCCGGACGCCGCCCGAGGTCTCGGACAGTCGCTGCGCATCTTCAAGAGCGAGGTCAAGGAGATGCAGAAGGACGACAAGCCTGCCGACACCGCACCGGCATCTCCCGACGCCCCGCAGCGGGAACTCCCGTCGGCTGACAACACCCAGCCGGGCACGTCGTCGAACGCCGACACCAAGAAATCGGCTTAGGGGCGCGTCGGAGAATCCGAGTGCGCATCCCCTTCGACCCCCGACACCGCAAGCGCAAACTCAATCCCGACGGCACGATGTCGTTGGTCGAGCATCTCTATGAGTTGCGCACCCGCATGGTCATCTCGCTGTTGGCGATCGTGGCCACCACGATTCTCGGGTTCATCTGGTACAGCCACGGCTTCCTGGGCATCCCGTCGCTCGGCGACATGCTGCGCGGACCGTACTGCGACCTGCCGCCCTCGGCCCGTGCGACGCTGACCGCCGACGATTCCTGCCGTCTCCTCGCGACCGGCCCGTTCGACCAGTTCATGCTGCGACTCAAGGTCGCGCTCACCGCCGGTGTGGTCCTGGCATGCCCGGTGTGGATCTATCAGACCTGGCAGTTCATCACCCCCGGCCTGCATCAGAACGAACGCCGCTACGGCATAGCCTTCGTCACCGTCGCGACCACGCTCTTCGTCGCCGGCGCGGTTCTGGCTTATCTGGTGGTGGCGAAGGCCTTCGACTTCCTGTTGACCGTCGGCAACGAGGTCCAGGTCACCGCCCTCGCCGGTGACCAGTACTTCGGGTTCATGATCAACGTCCTGGTCATCTTCGGTGTCAGCTTCGAATTGCCCCTGCTGATCATCGCGCTCAATCTCGTCGGTGTCCTGACCTACGACCGGCTCAAGAAGTGGCGCCGCGGCCTGATCTTCGCGGTCTTCGTGTTCGCCGCCATCGTCACCCCGGGCCAGGACCCGTTCACCATGCTGGCCCTGGCCTGCGCGCTGACCGTGCTGCTGGAGTTCTCCATCCAGTTCGCGCGCATCGCCGACAAACGACGCGGCAGGCGGGCACCGAGCTGGGCCGGACTCTCCGATGACGAGGCCAGCCCGCTGCCTCCGACCCGCCCGGTCTCGTCGCCGTCGCCGGTCGCGACCTCGGCCGCGGGCACCTCGAACGCCACCCGGACCTCGACACGGGCACACGAGACATTCGACGACGTCCTGTGAGTCAACTCGACGCGTTCACGTCGCGGCTGGACTTCGGACTCGATCCGTTCCAGCGCCGTGCCTGCGAGGCTCTTGAAGCCGGTCACGGCGTGCTGGTCTGCGCACCGACCGGCGCGGGCAAGACCATCGTCGGCGAATTCGCGGTCCACCTCGCTCTCGCCGGCGGGACCAAGTGCTTCTACACGACCCCGATCAAGGCGCTGAGCAACCAGAAATATGCCGACCTCGCCGCCGTTCACGGCCATGAGTCGGTCGGACTGCTCACCGGCGACAGCTCCATCAACCCGGATGCGCCGATCGTCGTGATGACGACCGAGGTCGTGCGCAACATGATCTACGCCGAATCCCGCGCGCTCGACGGGCTGTCGCATGTGGTGATGGACGAGGTGCACTTCCTCGCCGATCGCTTCCGCGGAGCGGTCTGGGAAGAGGTGATCCTGCACCTCGAGCCGTCCGTGCGTGTGGTGAGCCTGTCCGCGACCGTCAGCAACGCCGAGGAGTTCGGCGAGTGGATCCAGACCGTCCGTGGCGACACCTCCGTCATCGTCGACGAGCACCGGCCGGTCCCGCTGTCTCAGCACATGCTGGTCGGCCAACGGATGTTCGACCTCTTCGACCCGGCCGATCGCGATCCCGCGGACCGGAAGGGGTCGCGTCCGCGGGTCAATCCCGAACTCAAGCGGCACATCCGTCACCGCATCCTGCTCGCCGAGGACGAGCGTGATTCGTCCCGGGGCCGAGGCCGGGGAGGTGGCGGGGGACAGCCGCGCCGACGCGACGGCCGGGGTCCACTGCTCTCGCGCCCGAATCTCGTCGGTCGCCTCGACCGTGAGGGTCTGCTGCCCGCGATCGGGTTCATCTTCTCCCGTGCCGGTTGCGACGCCGCCCTGGCTCAGTGTCTGCGGTCGGGTATCGCGCTGCTGACACCCGAGGAGGCCGCCGAGGTCGACGCCGTCGTCGACCGGCGCCTCACCGAACTCTCGCCCAGCGACGCCGACGTGCTGGGCGTGCAGGAGTGGCGCGAAGGTCTCCGCCGAGGCCTGGCTTCGCATCACGCCGGGATGCTCCCGACCTTCCGCCACGCCGTCGAGGAGCTTTTCGTCCGTGGGCTCGTCCGCATGGTGTTCGCCACGGAGACACTGGCTCTCGGGATCAACATGCCGGCCCGGTCGGTGGTCCTCGAACGTCTGGTGAAGTACAACGGCGAGTCGCACGTCGACCTCACCCCCGGCGAGTTCACCCAGCTGACCGGCCGCGCCGGACGCCGCGGGATCGACGTCGAGGGCCATGCCGTCGTGGTGTGGACACCCGAGGTCGTCCCCGAGGAGGTCGCCGGACTCGCGGGTGCCCGCACCTTCCCGCTTCGTAGCTCCTTCTCGCCGGAATACAACATGGCGGTCAACCTGCTCGGCCGGCTCGGTCTCGACGGGGCCCGTGAACTCCTGCACCGATCGTTCGCCCAGTTCCAGGCCGACCGCTCGGTGGTCGGGCTGGCCCGCAAGCTCCACGAATCGCAGCGGGCGCTGCGCAAGCTCGACGGCGAGCTGGCCCGCGCCGCCGAGGCCCGGGGTCTGGAACCCGGGGGAGTCGACGCCACCGGGGCACCGGCAGCGGGCGAGACCGAGGCGTACGCCGGGTTCCTCGGCTACGTCACGCTCCGCGAGGAGATCCGCCGTCGAGAACGAGACCTGAAGTACCGCAAGCGGATCAACACCGAGGATGCAATCGTCGCCGACCTGGCCGCGCTCAAACGGGGTCACGTCATCGGGGTGCCCGTCGGACGCCACCGGGGTCTCGCGGTGATCGTCGAACCGGCCACCCAGGCAGCAGATCCCAAGCCGCTGGTGGTCACCGAGGACGCCTGGTGCGGACGTATCGGGCTGCGTGACTTCGTCAATCCGCCCGAGGTCCTCGGCAACATGCGGTTGCCGAAGAACGCCGACCGCCGGACCGGACGCGGCCGCCGCGACCTCGCGTCTGCACTGCGGTCGACCGGGATAGAGATGCCCCGGGGGCGCTCCAAGAAGCGCGCCGACGCCGCCGATGACCCAGAGCTGGCCCAGATGCGTCGCACGCTGCGTGCCCATCCCGCGCATCAGATCCCGAACGGCGACGAGCTGTTCCGTCTCGCCGAGAAGCGCAACCGTCTGCTGCGCGACATCGTCACCGCCGAACGCAGCATCGGTGAGCGAACCTCGACGCTCGGTGTCACCTTCGACCACATCGTCGGTGTCCTCAGCGAGCTCGGGTACGTCGAACGCGTCCGCGAGGCCTCCGAATCGACCGGCCACAACATGCGGGTGACCGAGTCGGGCAAGCTGCTGGCCCGCATCTACAGCGAGAGCGATCTCGTGGTGACCGAGTGCATTCGCGCGGGCGTGTGGGACGACCTCTCGCCGGCCGACCTGGCCGCCGTCGTCGCCGCACTCGTCTACGAGAGCCGTCGCGACAGCTACGGCGGGGTCGATGCGCTGCCCGGCAGCACCTCGCTGCGTACTGCGATGGCCGCGACCGTGGACATCTGGTCGAAGGTGACGGCGGTCGAGTCGCGCCACCGGGTCAGTCCCACCCGGGAGCCGGACACCGGTTTCTCGCTCGCGGTGGCGACCTGGGCGTCGGGCCGATCGCTCAGCGAGGCACTGCTCCTCGCGGGCGAACGCGGTCAGCTGCTCTCACCTGGCGACTTCGTCCGGTGGAATCGTCAGGTCATCGACCTCCTGGAACAGATCCGGCTCTGCGTCGGCACCGACACCCGCCTGGGCGGCACCGCACGATCCGCGGTCAAGGCGATCCGCCGGGGAGTGGTGGCCGCCGAACTCGGTTGAGCCCGTCGGTTCACCAGACGACGCTGCGGGCCACCCTGCTCGAGGTTGCCTGATTGTCGTGTGTGCCTGAGGTAACGTTCATCCCGCATTCGGTGTCAGGGAGGGATGTCCCGGCACTGTCGCGTGACGTCACAGTTCGCCGACACCTCGTCGAGGTGGGAGCCGAGTGGGAGGGGACTCATGACCGACCCGAACAACCCGAATCCGTCCCAGCCCCAGCAGGGCCAGCCCGGCTCCGGCGACAAGACCGAGATCGTGAACACGGGCGGTTCCCAGGAGGGCGGCTCGCAGGCCGACCCCACGACGATGGCGCCCAACCCCGGTTACGGACAGCCCCAGCAGGATCCGTTCCAGGCGAATCCCTACCGGCAGAACCCCTACCAGCAGGCTCCCGGATACGCGCCCGGAGCGCAGGCACCGGGCCAGCCGGCCCAGAACCAGCCGACACAGGTCGGGTACCCCGGGGCGCAGCCCGGCCAGTACGGGCAACCCGGTGGTCAGCCCGCCTACGGTGCCCCGAACCAGGGTGCGCCCAACTACGGCGGACCCGCGCAGCCCTACGGTCAGCAGCCCGACCCCGCACAGTACGGTGCCGGACAGTACGGTGCCGGTCAGTACGGTGCGCCCGGCCAGTACGGTCAGCAGCCCTACAGTCAGCCGCAGCAGACCCCGGGCGCCTACGGCCAGAACCAGTTCGGCGGACCCGACCAGTTCAGCGGCATGGCGACGCCCAAGTCGAACAAGACGCTTCGGACGCTGCTGTTCGCCGGTGGCGGTGCGCTGATCGTGATCGCCGCGATCATCCTCATCACCGCCTTCGTCGCCCCCGGCTGGGCCCCGAAGAACCTCGACCAGCAGGCAGCCCAGGACGGCGTGCAGCAGATCCTCACCGAGGACTATCAGGCCAGCGATGTCAGCAATGTGAAGTGCCCGTCCGGCCAGCGCGTCAAGGAGGGGTCGTCGTTCACCTGCTCGGTGACCGTCGGCGGACAGGACCAGCAGGTCACCGTCACCTTCATCGACGACGAGGGTCGCTACGAGGTCTCGCGTCCCAGCTGACACGAGACCGCGCTGATCAGGCCTTGGGCCAGCCCAGCGCCTTCGACAACCGACCCACCGACGCCCCGATGCCCAGCTCCTCGACGAGCGCGGCCAGGGCCTCGGGGTCGGCCGGTTCCGACGGCAGCAGATCCGGGCCGCTGTCGATGGTCTCCGCGTCGGTGCGCACCGAGACGACGGTGCGGGCCGCCTCCAGGTAGTCCTCGGCGGCGAGCAGCGCCTTGCGTGCCCGCGTCGGGACCTTCGACGACGAGTCCCGGGCAGCCGCTTCGAGCGCGTCCAGGCTGCCGTATTCGCTGATCAGTTTCGCCGCGGTCTTCTCGCCGATGCCCGGTACACCGGGGAGGCCGTCCGACGGGTCGCCGCGCAGCATCGACATCTCCGCGTAGCCGATCCCGGCGCGATCGGCGGGTACGCCGTACTTCTCCCCGACCTCGACCGGCCCCATCATCTCCGCCTTCGCCAGTCCGCGCCCGACGTAGAGCACCCGCACCGGGACCGGATCATCGGAGACCACCTGCAGCAGATCGCGGTCACCGCTGACGACGACCACCGGATGCTCCGCCTCCTCCCAGGCGAGTGTTCCGATGACATCGTCGGCCTCGCAGCCGACCGCCCCCGAGGTCGCGATCCCCGCGGCGGCAAGGACATCCATGATCATGTCGACCTGCGGCGTCAGCGTGTCGGGCACTTCTTCGACGTCGATGGTCTCCGTGCCCGTGGCGTCGGTCGCACCGTCCTCGACCGCGACGCGGTGCGCCTTGTACGTCGGGATGAGGGCGGTACGGAACTCGGGACGCCAGTCGAGGTCGAGGCACACGACGAGCCGCGTCGGGTGTTCGCGTGTCACGAGATTCGCGATCGTGTCGATGAATCCCCGGACCGCGTTGACCGGTCGCCCGTCGGGGCTGGTCATCTTCTCGGGCAGGGCGTAGAACGACCGGAACCACAGGCTCGCACCGTCGAGCAGCATCAACGAATCCGTCACCTCCACACTCTCGCATTGACGGTGTCGCCGCGTCACCACGACCCGCACACCCGGCGGTAGTCTTCGACCATGGCTGCCACATCGACCACCGCCGGCCCGGCGGCACCGCTGTTCGATCCCGAGGTGTACCGCGAACGCATGCGACGCGCCGCGGAACTCACCCGCGACGCCGGCCTCGACGCGCTGGTGCTGGCGCCCGGTCCCGACCTGCGATATCTCGTGGGTTCGCGCGCCGACACCTTCGAACGCCTCACCGCACTCGTCATCCCCGCAGCGGGGGACCCGAAACTCGTCATCGCGCGCCTCGAGGTGCCGTCGCTGTCCGCCTCAGCCGTCGGCGACCTCGGCATCGAGGTGGCCGACTGGGTCGACGGCGACGACGCGCACGGTCTCGCGCTCTCCGGTCTGCCGTCGAATCCGACCATCGCGGTGTCGGATTCGATGCCCGCCCTGCACGTGATCCCGCTGGCCCGGCACACCGGCGCCACACCGCAACTCGCCACCGCAGTGCTGCGCGAACTCCGAATGCTCAAGGACGACGCGGAGATCGAGGCCCTGCGTCGTGCCGGCGCGGCCATCGACCGCGTCCATGCCCGGATGGGTGAATGGCTCAAGCCCGGACGCACCGAGCGGGAGGTCTCCGACGACATCGCGGCGGCGATCCTCGAGGAGGGCCACACCGAGGCCGCGTTCATCATCGTCGGTTCCGGACCCAACGGCGCCGACCCGCATCACGAGTTCTCCGACCGGGTCATCGAACGGTCCGACATCGTCGTCATCGACATCGGCGGACCGGTCGAACCCGGTTACAACTCCGACTCGACCCGCACCTACTGTTTCGAACCGCCCGCCGCCGACGTCGCCGACGCGTACGCCGCCCTGCACGAGGCGCAGCGGACTGCAGTCGCCGCCGTACGTCCCGGAGTCACCGCCGCCTCCATCGACGCAGCCGCCCGCGACCTGCTCCGCGAACGCGGCCTCGCCGAGGCGTTCATCCACCGCACCGGACACGGCATCGGCCTCTCGGTCCACGAGGAGCCCTACATCGTGAACGGCAACGACATCACCCTGCGCCCCGGCATGGCCTTCAGCGTGGAGCCCGGGGTGTACTTCTCCGGCCGCTGGGGTGCCCGCATCGAGGACATCGTCGTGGTCACCGAGGACGGCTGCGAGTCCTTCAACAACCGCCCGCACCAGCTGGTGCAGCTGTAGCTACCCCAGCAACGACGCCGACCCGAGCACCCGGGACACGCTGATCTCGATGACCACACGTCGAGGGTTGGGCTTCGGCTGCCGGTACCGCTGTGCGTAGCGCTGCTCCGCCTCGTGCACGCGTTCCGGTTCGCGGCTGACCCGCGCCGGACCCTCGAGGGTGAGCCAGCGGGGACCGTCGACGTTCGTCACCGCCGCGTAGCCGCCGCGCTCGACGTTGCGCACCTTCTGGCTGCCGTCGAAGGTGATCACCCGCGCCAGCCCGGCTTCGGGGTCCCAGGTGAAGCCCACGGCCACCGAATGCGGTGTCCCATCGGCCCGCAGCGTCGTGAGGGTGCCGAGATGGCGTTCGGTCAGGAACTCGAGTGCGGCGGGGCCGATGTCGGCAGCGGTACGTGACATGTCTGCCACGCTAGCGCCGGTGGGGTGACTTCGACGTGTCGGGGCTGGTGCGATACTGCTGTGCATGGCGTCTGAGACATCTGCGGGTTCGCTGGTCCTGTTCGGCGGCCGCAGTGAGATCGGTGTGGCCACCGCTCAGCGTTTGGCCGACGGGCGGACGGTGGTCCTCGCGGCCCGTCGGCCCGACGACCTCGCCGATCAGACCGCACTGCTTCTCGAGGCGGGCGCGACCGCCGTACACACCGTCGGCTTCGATGCCGACGACACCGACACCCACCCCGGGCTGATCGCGTCCCTGCTCGACGACTTCGGCCCGATCGGTATCGCGATCGTCGCGTTCGGGATCCTCGGTGACCAGACGCGCGCGGAAGCCGATGTCGCGCATGCCCTGCAGATCGCGCACACGGACTACTACGCCCAGGTCAGTGTGCTGATACCGCTTGCCGCCGCCCTGCGCGCACAGGGGTCCGGCACGATGATTGTCTTCTCCTCGGTCGCAGGGATCCGCGTGCGCCGGGCCAACTTCGTCTACGGCTCCACCAAGGCCGGGCTCGACGGCTTCGCCAGCGGTATGGCGGATTCGCTGCACGGCACCGGCGTCCGGCTGCTCCTCGCCCGACCCGGTTTCGTGATCGGCGCGATGACCAAGGAACTGATGGAGTCCGGGGTGAAACCCGCACCGTTCTCGAAGACTCCGGACCAGGTCGCCGATGCCGTCGCCCGCGCGTATCGCAAGGGGCGTGGTGAGGTTTGGATCCCGTCGGTGTTGCGCCCGATGTTCTTCGGCATGCGTCTGCTCCCTCGCGCGGTGTGGCGGAGACTGCCCCGATGAGTTCCACACCGTCGAATTCGGGTGTTCCGCCGCGCTTCGTGGTCGTCGGCATCGGCGCCGATGGTTGGCGCGGTCTCGGCGACGCCGCACGCGACGAACTGCGTGGTGCCCACGTGATCTACGGGGCGAGAAGGCAACTCGCACTCCTCGACGACGCCGGGCACGAGCTCACCGGCACGCGTGAGGTGTGGCGCTCGCCGATGTCGTCGCATCTCGCCGAAGTCCTCGAGAACGCCACCGGCCGTGTACACATCCTCGCCAGCGGCGATCCGATGTTCCACGGCGTCGGCGCCAGCATCGTCGCGCGGGTCGGGCCCGATCAAGTGCGGGTCGTCCCCACGGTGTCCAGCGCGAGTCTGGCGTGCGCGCGTCTCGGCTGGGACCTTGCGACGACCAGGATCGTCAGTGCCGTCACCGCCGACCCCGAGGTGGTCCTCACCGAGGTCACCGGCGGCGGACGTCTCCTCGTTCTCAGTCGGAACGAGATGACACCCGCTTCCGTGGCAGAACTGCTCTCGCAGAACGGATTCGGCGATTCGTCGATGACTGTCCTCGAACAGCTCGGTGGACCGGACGAGCGCATCCGTTCCTCGACCGCGGAATCCTGGGCACCTTCACCCGTGGACCCGCTCAACATCGTGGCCGTCGACTGCGTCGGACCACGTCGCAGCCGGATGCCCGGCCGCGACGACGACACCTACGACCACGACGGCCAGATCACCAAGTCCACGATCCGCGCGATCACTGTCGCCGCTCTCGAACCGGCCGGGGCGCAGCTCCTCTGGGACATCGGCTCAGGATCCGGAAGTGTGGCCATCGAATGGTTGCGCGCCGACGACCGGGGACGGGCGGTCGCCTTCGAGCAGAACGCGGACCGGGCGGAGCGGCTCACCGCCAACGCTCGCCGGCACGGCGTCGGTCATCGCCTGACGCTGCGCGGCGCCGCACCCGAAGCCCTTTCCGACGCACCGCCTCCCGACGCGGTGTTCATCGGCGGCGGCCTCGACGAGAAGGTCCTCACCTCCGCGTGGAACGCACTGCGACCGTCCGGACGGATCGTCGTCAACGCCGTCACCGTGGAGAACCAGGAGATCCTGGTCCGCTGGCATGCGGAACGCGGCGGCACCCTTCGGCGCCTGTCCGTGGAAACAGTCGCACCCCTGGGGACGATGAGCACCTGGCGGCCCGCGCTGCCGATCGTCCAGTGGGCCGCAACCAGAGACGACACAGCAGACAAGGCGGGATCGACGACATGACCGTCTATTTCATCGGCGCCGGGCCCGGCGCTCCCGACCTGATCACGCTGCGTGGCGCTCGGCTGCTGGGGGAGTGCCGCACCTGCCTGTATGCCGGGTCACTGGTACCCGGCGACATGCTCGAGTTGTGCCCCGACGACGCCGTCCTCGTCGACACGGCGCGAATGCCGTTGCCCGACATCGTCGATCACATCGTCGCCGCCCACGAACGCGGACACGACGTCGCCCGTCTCCACTCCGGTGACCTCTCGATCTACTCGGCATTGGCAGAGCAGCAACGCGAACTGCGTGCACGGGGCATTCCGTACGAGATCGTGCCCGGGGTACCCGCGTTCGCCGCCGCGGCCGCTGCTCTCGACACCGAACTCACCGTCCCCGGAGTGGGGCAGAGCCTGCTCATCACTCGGGTGTCGACGCTGTCGACCGACATGCCCCACGGCGAGGACCTGGCGAACCTCGCCGCAACCGGTGTGACACTCGCCCTCCATCTCGCCGCACACCGTGCCGGACAGATCGTCGAGGCGCTCGCACCGCACTACGGATCGGAATGTCCCACGGCGACCGTCGCTTTCGCGAGCCGACCGAACCAGCAGGTGGTGCGCTGTGCACTGAGCCGTCTACCGGAGACCCTGGACGCCGCCGACATCCGCAAGACCGCGATCATCTTCGTCGGTCGCGTGCTCGACGCCATGACGGATCCCGAGGTCACCGACAGTTACCTGTACTCCCACGCGCGAATGACGAAACTCCGCGAGACACCGCACCCATGACCGATGAACAGATCCTCATCCTCGGCGGCACCGGGGAGGCACGAGCACTGGCGGCGTCCCTGACCGAGACCGGGAGGTCGGTCATCAGTTCACTCGCGGGCCGCGTGGACAATCCGCGCCTCCCGGTGGGCCCGGTCCGCATCGGCGGCTTCGGAGGAGTCGACGGCCTGCGGGAGTGGCTGCTCAGCAACCGGATTCAGGCCGTCATCGACGCCACGCATCCGTTTGCGGCGACCATCACCCGGAACGCGGCGCAGGCCGCGTCGGAAGCGGGGGTGCCGCTGCTCCGGCTGCGTCGTGAACCCTGGGTCCCGTCCGACGCCGACCGCTGGATCCGCGTACCGGATCTCGCCACCGCTGCCGACGAGGTACGGCACCGCGGCAACCGGGTGTTGCTGACCACGGGTCGCCAGGACGTCGGCGAGTTCGCCGGCATCGACGACGTCTGGTTCCTGATCCGGGTCGTCGATCCGCCGACCGCGGAACTCCCTGCGCACCACGAAATTCTGCGGTCACGCGGGCCCTACGACTACGACTCCGAGCTTGCACTCCTGCGCGAGAATCGGATCGACCTGCTGGTCACCAAGAACAGCGGGGGATCGCTGACGAAGGCGAAACTCGACGCCGCCGCGACGATGGGGATCGACGTGATCGTCGTCGACCGTCCGATCGAGCCCGACGTCCCGGCGGTGTCAGAGGTTGCTGCCGCCCAGGCTTGGCTCGAGCGGCTGCTCGGCTGAGACCTGTTCCGGTTCCTCGGTGGGAGTGTGCCGGCGCGGGGTGAACACCAGCGGACCCCCGGCGCGGGACACCGCTCGGGTCGCCGACGAACCGATGATGAGCAACGTGCGCATGTCGACCACTTCGGGGTCGAGGCCGGCCACGGTCGTCGTGGTCAGTGACTGCTCCGGACCGCCCACATCGCGACCGAGGACGACGACCCGGTCGGATGAGACCGTCTGCAGCAGCGTGTGTTTGAGGGCCCCGACCTGCCACGACCGGCTGGCCGAACCCGGATTGTAGATCGCGATGACCAGGTCGGCGGCCAAGGCGGCACGGATGCGGCGCTCGATCACCGACCACGGCTTGAGCCGGTCGGACAGCGAGATCACCGCGAAGTCGTGACCGAGCGGCGCACCGACGGCCGCCGCGACGGCGGTCGCCGCAGTGATCCCCGGAACCACGCGCACCCGAACGTCATGCCACTGCGGTTCGGCGGCCACCTCGGTCACCGCGGCCGCCATCGCGAATACGCCCGGATCGCCCGACGACACGACCGCCACGCGCGCTCCGCGTCGGGCGAGATCGAGAGCGAACTCGGCACGCTCGGACTCGACCCGGTTGTCGCTCGCATGGACGCGCTGGCCCGGTCTCGGGGTCACCCGCTTGAGGTAGGTTGTGTACCCGACGAGGTCGGTCGCGGTGGCGAGTTCCGCGCGGACTTCGGGTGTCGTCCAGCTGTCGTGACCCGGTCCGAGACCGACGACCACCAGTTCGCCCGGTACCGGTTCCGGCTCGAAGCGCGGGTTGTTCCGTCGGCCGGGAACCACGAGGATCGAGAAGTACGGCACCTCAGCCGGATTCACCTCCGCCGCCGGCAGCACACGCTCGACGGTGGTCGACGCCCGTTCGACGTAGAAGGCCTCGTCGAGGCGGCCGGCCTCGCGCAACGCCTCCCGCACCCGTTCGAAGGTGCGGCCCAGTTTCATCACCACGATGGCGTCGGCCGAACGGAAGCGGAACAGCAGCTCTTCCGTCGATGCCGTACCCGGGACGACCGTCAAGGTCTCGTCGCCCTCCACCAGCGGAACACCGGTGGCCGCCGACGCCGCGCTCACCGACGTCACACCCGGCACGATCTCCGCATCGAAGTGCGGGGACAGCCGCTTGTGCATGTGCATGTAGGAGCTGTAGAAGAGCGGATCACCCTCGGCGAGAAGGACGACGTCCCGGCCCGCGCGCAGGTGGACGGCGAGCCGTTCCGCGCTCTCGGCGTAGAAGTCGTCGAGTGCACCCTGATACCCGCCGGGATGGTCGGTGGTCTCGGTGGTGACCGGGTACATGAGACGCTCTTCGGTCTGGTCTTCGCGCAGATAGGGTTCGGCGACCGACCGCGCGATGCTGTTGCCGTGGCGCGCACAGTGATACGCGACCACGTCGGCGGTGCTGATCACCCGCGCGGCCTTGACCGTCATCAGTTCGCTGTCGCCGGGCCCGAGGCCGATTCCCCAGAGCTTGCCGGGCCGCTGATCATCGTTGACTGCAGGCACATTCACTCCTGAGGGGTGGCGAGCGCGTTGACGGCGGCGGCGGTGATCGCCGACCCACCACGACGACCGGTGACGGTGATGAACTCGAGATCGGTGCGGGCAGCGAGGGCCTCGCACGACTCCGCGGCGCCGACGAAACCGACGGGCGCGCCGACGATCGCGGCCGGGCGGGGTGCGCCCTCGTCGATCATGTCGAGCAGGGCGAACAACGCGGTCGGGGCATTGCCGATCGCGACGACCGCGCCCTCGAGGCGTGGCAACCAGAACTGCAGGGCAGCAGCGGTTCTCGTGGTGCCCATCTCCTCGGCCAGAGCGGGGAGACCCGGTTCGGAGAGATGGCACAGCACCTCGTTGTCGGCGGGCAGACGCTTGCGGGTGATGCCGGACGCCACCATCGACGCGTCGCAGAGGATCGGTGCTCCGGCCTCGAGTGCCCCGCGGGCCGCGCGTACGACGCCGGGTGTCGCGATGACGTCGCGTGTGAGATCGGTCTGTCCGCAGGCGTGGATCATCCGGACGACCACGGTCGACACGTCGGAGCCGAAGGCGGACAAGTCCGACTCGGCCCGAATCGTCGCAAAGGACTGGCGGTAGATCGCGGCGCCGTCGCGCAGGTACTCGGTCATGATGCGCACGAGCCTAGCGGCGACGCCGGTCGTACCCGCCGTCGGGCGTGGCCTGCACCGACAGGTGTGTACCGGCGGGGGAGCCGCAGCGACGCTCGCACCCCACCCAGTGTTCGCGATCGCCTACCGGGAGGCCGGCCTCGACATGGGCGAGCAGGTCCTCGCGCACCGGGGCGTTGGCCGATCCGCAGCCCGGGGCGCCCACACAACAGCTGAGCCGTGCCCACGGCGAGTTCGCGTCGAAGATCAGGCCCATCGGTGCGAGCACCCGCACCACGGTCTCGGCAACGCCTTCACCGAGGTCACAGATCAGGATCTCCCGGTCCGGGGTGAAGACCACCGGCGACTCCACCGCGCCGATGAACTCGGCGAGGCGCGCGGGCAGGCGGCCGAGTTCGACGACCGAGCCGAGCAGCACCGATCCGTCGTCCTGGTCGAACCAGCCCACGATCGGCTCCACCGGGGCCGCTACGTCGTCTTCGTCGGATTCGACGGTGGGGGCCAGGTTCTCGGCGACGAGCCGCTCCAGGCGGTAGCGGTCCTCGGCGCCGAGATCGCGGACGCGCCAGGCGCCGGGCGCCACCGCGTTCAGACCGGCGGCCACCGAGATGAGTGCCTCGACGATCCCGGGCACCCCTCCGACCGATCCGACCGCGACGCCGCCGACCAGGATGTCGGCGACCACAGGTTCGGCCGAGCGCGCCACGGCACACGCGTCGGCGCCTCGGCGCCGGATGTCGCCGCGACCGTCGTCGACCCCGAACAGGAAGCGTCCCGAGATCGAGGTGGCCGCGGGATCGGCGCGCAGCGCGTCGTCGAGTGCCGCTGTCAGCGGACCTGCGTCGATGACACCGCCGATGCGGCCGGTCAGCGGGCTGACCTCGATGTTCCGGACCTTGTCGTGCGACGAGCTGGGCGCGAGGCCGGCGCTCACCACGGCGTCGGCCACGGCCTCGACGTCGGCGATCCCGCGCAGCTGCAGGTTCCCGCGCGCGGTGAGCTCGAGGAAGCCGTCGGCGTGAGCAGCCGCAGCCTGGGCGAGGGTGGTGAGCTGATCAGCGCGGATCCGGCCTCCGGGAAGCCGGATCCGGGCCAGTGCGCCGTCCTGCGCCTCGTGCGTGCTGAACACGCCGGGGCAACGATCCGCGGATTCCCGGATCGCCGTGCCGGGAGCGGGTTCAGCCGCTTCAGTCATCCCACCAGCCTACGACCGGACCAGGTGACGACTCCGCCGACCGGTCGCCGTAGGCTGAGACCCAACCGCGAGCGGGCTGAAGCCGGTGAGATTCCGGCGCGGTCGCGCCACTGTGAAGGGTCCCGGTAGACGCCGGTGCCCCAGCCAGACCAGTCCCTCGCACACACCCGACACTCCGGGCGCGACAACCCGGCGAGGAGACACGATGATCCTGCTGTTCTCGACCTCGGACACCGATCTGCTGACCGCGGCGGCCGCCGGCGAGGCGAACCCGGAAGTGGGGTTCCGCGGCGCGAATCCCGCACGACTGCTCATCGACGAGATCCCGGCACTGGCCGCCGACGCCGACCTGATCGTCGTCCGCATCCTCGGTGGAACGCGTGCCTGGGAAGAGGGACTCGCCGCGGTCGAGGCGACCGGCAAACCGCTGGTGGTGTGTTCCGGCGAGCAGCAACCGGACCCGGACCTGATGGCCCATTCGACGGTGCCGGCCGGTGTGGCCGCCCAGGCCCACGACTACCTCGCCGCCGGCGGCGTCGCGAACATCGTCAACCTGCATCATTTCCTCTCCGACACCGTGCTGTTCACCGGATACGGCTTCGAGCCGCCGCAGCAGACCCCGGCGTGGGGAATCCTGGAGCGCGCGCAGCGGGAGAATTCCGATGCACCGACCATCGCGGTGCTCTATTACCGCGCCCAGCACCTCGCCGGGAACACCCGCTACATCGACGCGCTCTGCAGCGCCATCGAGGAGCGAGGCGCCCGGGCGCTGCCGATCTTCTGTGCGTCCCTGCGTACCGCTCCCGACGACCTGATCGAGCTGCTCGGCACGGTCGACGCTCTCGTGGTCACGGTCCTGGCGGCCGGCGGCGCGACCCCGGCGACCGCATCGGCCGGCGGCGACGACGAGGCGTGGAACATCGAACAGCTTGCCGCACTCGACATCCCGATCCTGCAGGGCCTGTGCCTCACGGGTTCCCGGGCGGACTGGGAGGCGAGCGACGACGGTCTCTCACCGCTCGATGTCGCAACGCAGGTGGCGGTGCCGGAGTTCGACGGCCGGATCATCACCGTCCCGTTCTCCTTCAAGGAATTCGACGACGACGGCCTTCCCTGGTATCGGCCGGATCCCGAGCGCTGCGCCCGCGTGGCGGGCATCGCGGTGTCGCATGCACAGCTGCGCCGAATTCCGGCCGCCGACAAGCGCATCGCCGTCATGCTGTCGGCGTATCCCACGAAGCACGCCCGCATCGGCAACGCCGTCGGCCTCGACACCCCTCGGAGTCTGCTGCGTCTGCTCTCGGCCCTGCGCGCGGCCGGTTACGACATCGGACCGGAATCCGGTCCCGGTGCGATACCCGGTTTGGCAGAAGACGATTCGGATGCGCTGATCCACGAGATCATCGCGACGGGCGGTCAGGACCCGGATTGGCTGACCGAGGAAACCCTCGCCGCCAACCCGATCCGCCTGCCCGCCGCGGAGTACCGCGACTGGTTCGAGACGCTGCCGGAAGAACTGCGCAACGGCGTCGTCGAACACTGGGGCGAGGCACCCGGCGAGCTGTTCGTCGACCGGTCGAACAATCCCGACGGCGACATCGTCATCGCTGCACTGACTTTCGGCAACATCGCGATCATGGTGCAGCCGCCGCGCGGGTTCGGCGAGAACCCGGTGGCGATCTACCACGACCCCGACCTGCCGCCGTCGCATCACTATCTGGCGTCGTACCGGTGGATCGCCGCCCGACACGCAACGGGGCAGGCCGGTTTCGGTGCGGACGCGATCGTGCACGTCGGAAAGCACGGCAACCTCGAATGGCTGCCGGGCAAGAACCTCGGCATGTCCGCCAACTGCGGAACCGACGCCGCCCTGGGCGATCTCCCGCTCATCTACCCGTTCCTCGTCAACGACCCGGGGGAGGGGACCCAGGCCAAGCGCCGGGCCCACGCGGTGCTCGTCGATCACCTGATCCCGCCGATGGCGCGCGCCGAGTCCTACGGCGACATCGCCCGCCTCGAGCAGCTGCTCGACGAACACGCGAACATCTCCGCCCTCGACCCGGCGAAGCTTCCGGCGATCCGCCAGCAGATCTGGACGCTGCTCACCGCGGCGAAGATGGACCACGACCTCGGACTGACCGAACGCCCGGACGAAGAGGTCTTCGACGACATGCTCCTGCACGTCGACGGCTGGCTGTGCGAGATCAAGGACGTCCAGATCCGCGACGGCCTCCACGTCCTCGGCGAGGCCCCCCGCGACGACGCCGAGGTCGACCTCGTCCTCGCGATGCTGCGCGCCCGTCAGCTGTGGGGCGGAACGTCGGCGTTGCCCGGACTCCGTGAGGCACTGGGCCTTGTCGAGGACGGCACCGCCGAACGCGGGACCGTCGACACCGTCGAGGCGCAGGCCCGTGAACTCGTCGCCGCATGTGCCAAGGACGACTGGTCGGAGGCTGCCGTCGCCGAGGCCACCGCCGGATTGCCCGACGCGGTCGCCGACGTCCTGCGTTTCGCCGCCGGCGAAGTCGTCCCGCGTCTGCGGCAGACCACGGGGGAGGTGCCTCGCGTGCTGCACGCCCTCGACGGCGGCTTCATCCCCGCCGGCCCCAGTGGCTCTCCGCTGCGCGGACTGATCAACGTGCTGCCGACCGGCCGCAACTTCTACTCCGTCGACCCGAAGGCCGTGCCTTCGCGGCTGGCGTGGGAGACCGGACGCGCGATGGCCGACTCACTGCTGGAACGCTATGTCGCCGACCACGGCCACCACCCGGCGTCGGTCGGCCTGTCGGTGTGGGGGACCAGCGCGATGCGCACGTCCGGTGACGACGTCGCCGAGGTCCTCGCACTGCTCGGCGTCATGCCGGTGTGGGACGAGATGTCACGCCGCGTCGTCGATCTCGAACTCATCGACCTCGCCGAACTGGGCCGTCCGCGTATCGACGTCACGGTCCGGATCTCCGGGTTCTTCCGCGACGCCTTCCCCCACGTGGTGGCGATGCTCGACGACGCGGTCGCCCTCGCCGCCTCAGCCGACGAGCCCGACGACCAGAACTTCGTCGCCGCCCACGTCCGCGCCTCGATGGCCGATCACGGCGACCGTCGCCGCGCCGTCACCCGGGTCTTCGGTTCCAAGCCCGGAACCTACGGCGCAGGGATCCTGCAGCTCATCGACTCCCGCGACTGGCGCAGCGACGAGGACTTGGCTCGGGTCTACACCGAGTGGGGCGGCTACGCCTACGGGCGCGGACTCGACGGCGTGCCCGCGGTCGACGACATGCGCGCGGCCTACAAGCGGATCGCGGTGGCCGCGAAGAACACCGACACCCGCGAACACGACATCGCCGACTCCGACGACTACTTCCAGTACCACGGCGGCATGGTCGCGACCGTCCGCGCGCTCACCGGAACGGCACCCGAGGCGTACATCGGTGACAGCACCCGGCCCGACTCCGTTCGCACCCGGACGCTCTCGGAGGAGACCGCCCGCGTGTTCCGCGCAAGAGTCGTCAACCCGCGCTGGATCTCGGCGATGCAGCGCCACGGCTACAAGGGCGCCTTCGAGATGGCCGCGACCGTCGACTACCTCTTCGGTTACGACGCCACCACCGACGTCGTCGCCGACTGGATGTACGAGAAGCTCACCGAGTCCTACGTCCTCGACGAGACCAACCAGGAGTTCATGCAGCAGTCCAACCCGTGGGCACTGCACGGCATCGCCGAACGACTGTTGGAAGCCGTCGAACGTGACATGTGGCACGAACCGCCCGCCGACCTCCTCGATCAGCTGCGCAACGTCTACCTGCAGACCGAGGGCGACATCGAGGCCCGCGGCGAAGACTGAACCCCGGGAGAAAAATCGCCCCGTCGTTCGTTAACCTGCCAGACCCTGACGTCGAGGGTGCCCACAAGGCACCGAAAGACAGGTGAGACGACCATGGCACTCCGCTACTTCGCCGTGTACGCGCTGCTGGAGATCGCCGCCTTCGTGGCGATGGCGGTATGGCTCGGGTTCGGCTGGGCCGTGCTGATCAGCATCGCGGCCGGCGTCCTGGGGTTCCTGACGCTGCGCTGGCAGGGCCGCAAGGTGTTCGGCGAGTTGCGCCGCGCCGCCAACAACGAGGTCGACGCACGGGCGCCGCTGGCCGACACCGCGCTGGTCGCCGCCTCGACGATCCTGCTGGTCATCCCGGGTGTCGTCTCGACTCTCGCCGGCATCCTGCTGCTGTTCCCGCCGACCCGCAAGGTGTTGCGCCCGGTCGTGGTGGCCGTGGGCGCGAAGCGGATGGCGACCGCGATGGACCGCGCGGGCCTGTACGCAACCGGCGTCTACGGCAGCCGAATCCGCGGTGGCGGCGTCCCCGGTGGTGGGACCGTCGTCGACGGCGTGGTTGTGGAGTCCGACACCCCCGGAACCGGCTTCGGCCCAGGAACCACACCGATGACCACCCCGCAGCTGCCGCCCACGCGCTGACCTGGGCACGCCCCGCCCGACCCCTCCCGGCCACATTCACTCACGGCAAGGCAGACTGAACGATCGTGGCAACCCAACTGCTTCTCGGCGGTGCCGTGTACTCGGCGGCCGCCCCCGACGCGACCGCGATGGCCATCACCGATGGGGTGGTGGTGTGGGTCGGTACCGATGACATCGGCCGGGCTCTCCACCCGGATGCGGAGATCGTCGACCTGAACGGGCTCTTCGTCAGCCCGGGTTTCGTCGACTCGCACGTGCACCTCACGTCGACCGGTCTCTCGCTCGACGGTCTCACCCTCAACGAGGCGACGAGCCGGACGCACTGCCTGCGTCTCGTCGGGAAGGCGGTGGCCGACGACGCCGCCGCCGGCCACGACGAGGGCGACCTGCTCTGGGGTCTCGGCTGGGACGACTCGACCTGGGAGGGCCCCGAACCCGAGGACGGCCGGTTCCCGACGACCAGCGAACTCGACGCCGTGGTCGGTGGCCGCCCGGTGTACCTGGCCCGCGTCGACGAACACTCCGCGGTCGCCTCGACGGCACTCCGTCGTCTCGTCCCGGAACTCGCGGGCGCCGTCGGCTACCACCCGGAGGAGCCGCTTGTCGCCGAGGCGCATCATCTCGTCCGCGGTGCGGCCCGCCTCCTCGTCACCGCCGCACATCGTGAACGGGCGCAGCGTCGTGCGCTCGACGTGGCCGCCGCGCACGGTGTCGTCGCCGTCCACGAGAACGGCGGCCCCGACATCAGCGGTATGGACGACTTCCTGGCCATCGCCGACCTCGACCACCCCGTCGAGATCCGCCGCTACTGGGGACAGACCGTCACCGACGCCGACCACGCGGCCGAGCTGATGACCATCACCCGCGCCCACGCCCTCGGCGGCGACCTCTTCATCGACGGCGCGATCGGGTCGCACACCGCGTGGCTCAACGAGCCGTACACCGACGCCCCGGACACCCGCGGCATCAGCTACCTCGACATGGAGACGATCCGCGATCATCTCCGCGGCTGCACACTGGCCGGTATCCAGTCCGGTTTCCACGTCATCGGTGATGCCGCCACCGGTGCCGTCGTCGCCGCGCTCACCGAACTCGCCGACGAGCTGGGCACCCCGGCGATCGCCCGCTGCGCACACCGGCTCGAGCACGCCGAGATGGTCACCGCCCGCGACGCGGAGGTCCTGGCGCGCTGCGGCGTCATCGCCAGCATGCAACCGCACTTCGACGCCGAATGGGGCGGCGAAGGCGACCTCTACGACGCCCGACTCGGCAAGGCCCGCGCCGCAACGCTCAACGACTTCGCGATGCTCGCGAAAACCGGTGTGGCACTCTCGTTCTCGTCTGACGCTCCGGTCACGCCGATCGATCCCTGGTCGACGATCCGGGCCGCCGTGCACCATCATCAGCCGACCAACGCGATCTCCGCACGCGGCGCCTTCGCAGCGGCAACCCGCGGCGGCTGGCGCGCCGGCGGCATCAACGACGGTCTCACCGGCACCCTGACACCCGGGGCGCCAGCGAGCTACGCCGTCTGGGAGGTCGACGACCTCGTCGTCGCCGGCTCCCACGAGAAGGTGCAGCGCTGGTCCACCGACCCGCGTTCCCGTGTGCCCGCCCTGCCGGACGTCTCCCCGGGAGCCGAACTGCCGCGGTGCGTCCGGACCGTCCACCGCGGACAGGTCCTGTACGACCGGGCCGTCGGGTGAACGCCACCGACACGATGACGTCCGCCGAGGAGACCGAGGCGCGTTCGCGTCGCTTCACCCTGACCTGGGACTGGAGTCTCCGCACCCTGGCCGCGATCGTCGCCGGTCTGGCGATGTGGGCGGCCTTCCCGCCCCGCAACTGGTGGTTCCTCGCGGTCTTCGGGCTCGGCGTGCTGTTCACCGCCCTGTACGTGCGGCGCCCGCGGGTGCGCACGGGTGCATGGGTCGGCTTCGTCTTCGGGCTCGCCTTCTTCATCCCGCTGCTGCCGTGGATCGGCGTCTATGTCGGGCCGCTGCCGTGGCTCGCATTGTCGGTGCTGCTGTCCGGGTACCTCGCCCTGTTCGGCGCGATCGCCACCCTGACCATGCGACTCCCGGTCCCGCCGGTCTGGTTCATGGTCTCCTGGGTGCTCGTCGAAGCCCTGCGATCGGCGTTCCCGTTCGGCGGGTTCCCTTGGGGGAGAGCCGCTTTCAGTCAAGTCGACGGCCCACTGCTACCACTGGCCTCCGTGCTGGGCGCCCCCGGGCTGTCCGCCGGCGTGGCGTTGTTCGGCGCGTCGGTCGCCTGGATGCTGATCATCCTGGTCTCCGCCTATCGCCGATCCGCCCGATCGGCGGCGGCGCTCAACGGTGACCAGCCCTCGGGTTTCGTGCGGGTCGCGACCCTCGCCGTCGCCATCGCGCTGCTCGCACCCGTGGCGGCGATCGCCCTCACACCGGCCACCATCGACCGCACCATCTCGTCGGAGTCGGTGCACATCGGGGCGGTCCAGGGCAACGTGCCCCGACTCGGCCTGGACTTCAACGCACAGCGTCGTGCCGTGCTCGACAACCATGTGCGCACCACCATCGGCTACGCCCAGGCGATCGACGCCGGCCTCGCCGCCCCGCCCGATTTCGTGCTGTGGCCGGAGAACGCCTCGGACATCTCGCCGCTGGACAACGCCGACGCCGCCGCGGAGATCACCGCCGCCTCCGAGGCGGTCGGCGCCCCGATCCTCGTCGGCACCCTGATCCGCAACTCCGACGGCCGCCCCACGAACTCGGTGCTCGTCTGGGACGGCGCGAAGGGACCTGTCGACCGCTACGACAAACACATCGTGCAGCCGTTCGGCGAATACCTGCCCTGGCGCCCGTTCTTCCGTCTCTTCTCGTCGTATGCGGACATGGCCGGCAACTTCAAGCCGGGCACCGGTCCCACCGTCGTGGACGTGCCCGGCCGCTCGGGTGAGGTCACGGTGGGAGTCGCGACCTGCTGGGAGGTCGCCTTCGACCGTGCGGCGCGCCAGTCGATCCGCGACGGGGCGCAGATGCTTTTCGTCCCCACCAACAACGCGACCTTCGGCCGCACCGAGATGACATACCAGCAGCTGGCGATGTCGCAGGTGCGCGCCGTCGAACACGGACGTGCTGTGGTCGTCGCCGCGACCAGCGGTGTGAGCGCGATCATCGACGCCGACGGCTCGATCACCGAACAATCCGGCGTCTTCTCCTCGGACGTGCTGACCAGCACCCTCCCGCTGCACAACGGAACGACCCTCGCGACCCGCCTCGGGATGTGGCCCGAGGCCCTCGCGATCGTCGTGGCGGTGGGTGGTCTTTTGTTTGCGCTGGCCTCGCGTACTAGGTTCACACTCAAGCCACGCAGGGACGCCGCACGGGCGTCCGGTGACATTTAAGGAGCTCGATGGCATCGGGGATTGACGCCTCGGCAGGACAGCGGCAGTCAGGCGACGCGCCGCAGCCGGTGGTCGGCGCCGACGGAGCGGGCGCACTGGTCGTCGTGCCGACGTTCAACGAGCGCGACAACCTGCCGGTGATCGTCGAACGCCTCCAGGCCGCCCTGCCCGGCGTGCACCTGCTGGTGGTCGACGACTCCAGTCCGGACGGCACCGGCGAGGTCGCCGAGAAGCTGGCCCGCCAGGACGCCGAGGCACACGCCGAGAAGGGCGAGGAGTCGGGTCGCATCCACGTGCTGCACCGCGAGGAGAAGGACGGCCTCGGCAAGGCCTACCTTGCCGGTTTCGCGTGGGGCCTGAGCCGCGACTACCCGGTCATCGTCGAGATGGACGCCGACGGCAGTCACGCCCCCGAACAGCTGCACCGCCTGTTCGACGCCATCAACGACGGCGCCGACCTCGTGATCGGATCCCGGTACGTTCCCGGCGGCAAGCTGGTGAACTGGCCCAAGCACCGTGAGTTCCTCTCGCGCGGCGCCAACACCTACGCCCGCGTCGCTCTCGGCGCCAAGGTGCACGACATCACCGCCGGCTTCCGCGCCTACCGGCGCAGCGTGCTGGAGAAGATCCAGCTCGACACGGTCGAGTCGGCCGGTTACTGCTTCCAGATCGACCTGGCCTGGCGGACCGTGCGGGCCGGGTTCGATGTCCGCGAGGTGCCGATCACGTTCACCGAACGTGAGCTGGGCGTGTCCAAGATGAGTGGTGGCGTCATGTCGGAGGCCTTCACGATGGTCGCGCGCTGGGGCATCCAGAGCCGCCTCGAGCGCCTGGGCCTCGTCAAGAACTCCTAGCTCGGCATACACATACAGACCGGCCCGGCAGGTGTTCCTGCCGGGCCGGTCTGTATGTCAAGCGGTCGGGCTCAGTGCGAGATGCCCTTGCGACGTTGTTTCAGGAGGTCGAGGCGCTCGTTGAGAAGCACCTCGAGCTCTTCCTCGCTGCGACGCTCGAGCAGCATGTCCCAGTGGGTGCGCGGCGGCTTCGTCTTCTTCTCCTCGGGCTCTGCGCCCTCGAGGATCGTGCCTTCCATACCGTTCTTGCACGGCCACTTCGACGGCACCTCGGCGTCGTCGGCGAAAGGCACGTCGAAGATCTCACCGTTGTCGGTGCGGTACTGGACGATGCGACGTGGCGCGAGGTCGTGGTCGCGATCGGTCTCGTAGCTCACCGCGCCGAGGCGGCTACCCCGAAGTACTCGATCTGCCATGAAGGGTTCCTCTCAAAGCTTCGTCAGATTCTCAGTTTGCCGGATCTATCAGCTGTGTTCACGCGGCGTTCACCATCGAACGCAGCCAACTGAGTCGTCAACAGGAACATTCTACGCGCATTCCTCCCGGTGGCTCGCCACCGCCGACGACCCGTGTTGCCGGTGGCGGCTGCCGGACGTGCCGTGCCGGTCTCCGGGCGTCCGATCGGGGTACCGTCTCCGATGTGGAACAGGTCTCCCATCACCGGCGCCGCCCGTACAACTGTGCCTGGTGCGGCTCGATGATGGTCGACTCCGAACTCGGCCGGCGCCGCAAGTACTGCAAGCGTTCGTGCAGGCAGCGCGCCTATGAGCAGAGAACGCTCCTCGAGGGCACGTCCATTCCCGCCGACGCCGTGATCCTGTCCGCGGCCGAGGCCGCGGACTTCGGGGACCGGATGTTCGCCCTCCGCTGCGCCGCGGAGGACCTCGGCACCGCGGTCGCCGAACGCGCCGACCACGATGTCCTGGCAGAGCTGACCGACACCCTGCTCGAACTCGCGAAGGAAGCCGAGAAGCTGCGGTGATCACGCGCATCTTCGGCCTGTCCGCCGTCGTCTCGGTGGCGGCGCTGATCGTCGCCTATCTCTACCTCGGCTGGACCGGGCTCGCGCTGTGCGCCATCCTCGGCGTGCTCGAGGTGTCGCTGTCGTTCGACAACGCCGTCATCAACGCGACCATCCTCGAGCGGATGTCGGAGTTCTGGCAGCGCATGTTCCTGACCGTGGGCGTGCTCATCGCGGTCTTCGGGATGCGTCTGCTGTTCCCGCTGTTGATCGTCTGGATCACCGGCGGCCTGAATCCGGCCGAGGCGCTGCGGTTGGCCACCAACCCACCGCCGGAGGGGCAGACCCACTTCGCCGACGGCCAACCCAGCTACGAGACGATCCTCACCGAGGCGCATCCGCAGATCGCCGCGTTCGGTGGCATGTTCCTGTTGCTGCTGTTCCTGAACTTCGTGCTGACCGAGCGGGAGCGCACCTGGCTGACGTGGCTCGAGCGCCCACTGGCCAAGATCGGCAAGCTCGACCAGCTACCGGTCGTGCTCGCGTCGACCGGCCTCGTGCTCTGCGCGGAGTACCTCGCGTCCGACGACATCAGGGCCACCGTCCTGATCGCCGGGATCCTCGGCATGGTCACCTACATCACCGTCGACGGACTCAGTTCGCTGTTCATGTCCGACGGTCCGGAACACGACGAGCCGGGTCCGACCCGAGCGACCAGGGCGACCGGCAAGGCCGCGTTCTTCCTCTTCCTCTACCTCGAGGTGCTCGACGCGTCCTTCTCCTTCGACGGCGTGATCGGCGCGTTCGCGATCACCTCTGACCCGATCATCATCGCGCTCGGCCTCGGTTTCATCGGCGCGATGTTCGTCCGGTCCATCACGATCTACCTCGTGCGTACAGGCACGCTGGGGGAGTACCGGTATCTCGAGCACGGAGCGCACTGGGCGATCGGCGCGCTCGCCGTCATCCTCCTTCTGGGCGTGGAATTCCATATCGACGAGATCGTCACCGGCCTCGTCGGAGTGGCGTTCATCGGTGCCTCGCTCGCGAGCAGCATCCGGGCGAATCGACGCGACTCACGACGCCCGAAAACCCCGTCTTCGGTGAACGCCTGATGCCCCGATCGGAAGCGTTCGACGGGAATTCATGACCTTCCGGTGAACGTTCTGAGACACATTCGAATCACCCTGGGTCACTTGCTCCCGACTGTCGGTCGACAGGTGTACAAAGGACTCCGTCGGTGACGTGCGTCACGCACGATCCCGGGATTGCGCGACCGGGGCGAGGTGCCCCGGCACTACTTCGCAAACAGCACGCAGTTGGAGGTGGAATGAACGACAGGCAGCAGCAGATGATCCAGTTCGAGAAGTACTGGTACCCGCTGGGCGGTGGGTCGTCGAAGCAGATCATCGAGGAATTCGGGCTGTCTGATCGAGATTTCTTCACCGAGCTCAACCGGATCGTCGACGCCGATCCGCCGGAGGCCCTGAGCGCCGCCGAGCTACGCCGTATGCGTGAGGTCATCCGCCGTCGTCTGTGGATGGCCCGCTAGTCACGCGCCGGGCGCGGTTCTGCCGACGATCCGCGGTGAGGGGATAATCGATCCGTGCCCTTCTCCGACGACGATCTCGAATCGTTCTACCGCGAGATCGAGGCACGGACGGCTTTCCACGAGCTTATGCACCGGCGCCCCGCGGCGCGAGCGGAGCGTCGGATCGAGGCAGCCGAGTGTCCGACACCGGACAAGCTTCCCTTCTCGTCGCCGGCCGATGCGCTCGACGGCATCGACCGCATCAAGCGGCGAGCGCTGGGCACCCTGTCACTCCGCTACTACGAGTGCATGTGCGGTGCCTGGCACATCACCAGCTCGGCGCGGCTGACGTACCGACCCACCCCGCCGGGACCCCGTAGGCGGAAGGGTAAGAAGAAGCGGTGATCCCGCCGAACCCGTTCCCGACCGCGATCGTCGAACTCGCCTGCGCCGACCCCGCACTCGCCGCCCGTACTCACGCGAGCCTTCTCGGTCTCTCCGGTACGCCCGATGCCGATTCGCCGGCAGTGGTTCTCGGGAACACCGAGCTCCGGTTGCGTCAGGCACCCGCCGGGGATGCTGATGCCGAAGCCGATCACCGGGTGTATTTCACGGCCGACGACCTCCCGGCGATGCACCGGCTGCTGGTCCGACGCGGCTTCCCCGTGGTCGAGTCGACGCTCGGGGTGTTCGGCGAGACGGCCCCGCTCGGTGTCGCCGCCCGTGAGGCCGTGGGGGAGTCGACACATGCCGGGGATGTGACGGGGATGGACCACCTCGTCTTCACCTGCGACAACCGCGATCGGGCGGTCGCGCTGTTCGGCGGCGTGTTCGGCCTGGACTTCCGGCTCGACCAGCCGCTCGGCGACAACGCCCGGCAGCTGTTCTTCCGCGCCGCTGACCTCATCGTCGAGGTCGTCACCGCCGCGACCTCGACCGAGCCGCCGACCCCCGCTGCGACCTCGCTGTGGGGTGTCGCCTGGCGGTCCACCGACGTCGAGGTGACCCACGCGCGTCTGTCGTCTGCGGGTTTGGCACTCAGTGAGATCCGTACGGGCCGCAAGAAAGGCACCCGCATCTTCACCGTCCGAGAACGCGCCCTCGGCACCCGCACGGTCATCATCGGTCCTGCTTGAGTGCCGAAACCTGGGTTTTCGGCGCCCCCTGCGCTAATCTGACTACGAATGTTGTCGAAAGACACGCTGTCGAAAACGACGTTGGGGGCACCATGACCGCGGTACACGACGAACCGACGACCGCCGCACTCGAGGACACCGATCGCCTGATCAACCACCGTGACGACGAGATCGAGCTGATCCCGCCGGATTCGCTGACCGCGCAGCTCACCGGGCTCTACACGTTCCTGCCGATCAACGGTGCCGCGTTCGTGATGCAGGTGATGCATCCGGTGATCGGCGATGTCGTCGACAAGTACTCGGTGTTCCGCACGGACCCGGTCGGGCGGGCGATCCGGTCCGCCGACTCGGTGCTGCGCTGGACCTACGGCGGTCAGGAAGCCATCGCCGAGGGGCACCGCCTGCGGAAGCTGCACCAGCCGCTGCAGATGCGCAACGCCGAGGGCAAGCACATCAGTGCGCTCAACCCGGAGGCCTACGCGTGGGTCATCGCGACCGCATTCCCGACGATGACCACGGCCGCGCCGCTCGTCCTCGGCCGTGAGTTCACACTCGAGGAGCGCACGGAACTACTCCGCGACAACCGTCGCATCGCGAAGATCGTCCAGGTCCCGATGAAGGGCTACCCGGAGACCCTCGAGGAGTTCGAGGAGTACTTCGACGACTTCGTCGAGAACAAGCTGGTCCGTCACCCGGTGGCGATCGAACTCATCGAGCAGATGCGTGCCGCCCCGCCGGTGCCGAAGACCGTTCCCAAGGCGCTGCGCCCGGCCGTCAAGAAGGTAGCCGCCACCGCGTCGGTCCCGTTCCAGGATTTCAACTACCTCACGACCGTCGGCGTCATGGATCCGCGCGTGCGCGAGATCCTCGGGCTGACGTGGACCAACGAGGAGCAGCGCCACCTCGAGAAGATCCACCGTCGCCTGCGGTTCGCCTACCGCACCCTGCCCGAGCGTGCGACCTACTTCCCGCTGGCCTACCACGCCCGTCGCCACCACGACGCGATCCAGGCCATGAAGAAGCGCGAGAAGCAGAGCGCCGCTTACCAATACGCCGCCAAGTAGCTCCGCTCACGGGTCGCTCACGATCTCCGTTCCCGCTCACGCGGAAATCGTGAGCCGGTACAGAGATGATGAGCGGTTCGGCTCAGAGACCGAGGACCCCGACGACGTACTCGCCGATCGCCAGGCACGAGGTGATGCCTGGCGACTCGATGCCGAACAGGGTGACCAGCCCGGCGTGCCCGTGTGTGGCCGGCCCGTGGATGGTGAAGTCCGCGGTCGCCTCGCCGGGGCCGCTGGTCTTGGGTCGGATTCCTGCGTATGCGGGAGTCAGTGTGCCCGAGGGCAATCCGGGCCAGTAGCGGCGGATCGACTCCTCGAACCCGGCCAGGCGTGTCTCGTCGACCGAGTAGTCGAGCTGCTCGCCGTCAACCCACTCCACGTCCGGGCCGAAGCGCGCCGCACCGGCGAGGTCCATGATGAAGTGCACGCCCAGTCCGCCGTCGACCGGCACGGGATAGACCAGGTGCTCGAATGGTGCTCGTGCACCGGACAATCCGAAATAATTGCCCTTCGCCAGGTGTCGCGGCGGGATCGGACCGTCGAACCCGTCCAGGGAGCGGGCAACGTCCCACGCACCCAGCCCGGCGCAGTTCACGAGCATCTTCGCCGACGCCGAGCCGGCCTCCGCAGTGTCGACGGTGACTCCGCCGCTGTCGACGCGCCCGCCGATCACCCTGCTACGCAACGCCACTGCGCCGCCTGCGGACTCGAGGTCCCGTCGCAGAGCCCGGACCATGCCGTCGACGTCGACGATCCCGGTCGACGGCGACAGCAGCGCGGCCACACCGTGCACATCTGGTTCCAGTTCGTGCAGTTCGGCACCGTCGATCCGTCGCAGATCGGCGACACCGTTCGTCAGTCCGTGCCGGAGCAGTACGTCGAGCCGGTCGGTCTGGGCGTCGTCGGTGGCCACGATCAGCTTGCCCGGGCGACGCCAGGAGACGCCGTGCTCGTCGCAGTACCGGGTGAGGAGTTCACGACCCCGCACGCACAACCGCGCCTTCAGACTGCCCTCGGGATAGTAGATCCCTGCGTGGATGACCTCCGAACTCCGCGAGGTCGTCTGCGTACCGACCGAGTCGGCCGCCTCGACGACGATCACCTCGCGCCCGGTCGAAGCCAGCGCATGAGCCACGGCCAGACCCACGATGCCGCCGCCCACCACCAGGCAATCGGTCCGTTCCACCGGGTTCTCCCTTCTCCTCGCCCATCCGATCATCCCGGTACAGATCGAGGTCTCGGGCACACTGGGCTGATGCGGCACTCTGATGTTCTCGCGATCGTGCAGGCCGGTGGGCGTGGTTCCCGGATGGAGGTGTTGACCGATCGACGGGCCAAACCGGCCCTGCCGTTCGCGGGGAACTATCAACTCATCGACTTCCCGCTGTCGAACCTGCACCACAGTCACGTCGACGACGTCTGGCTGTGCGTCCAGTACGAGGCGGAGACGCTGACCCAACTGGTCGCCGGCGGGCGCCCCTGGGACCTCGACCGCACGAGCGGCGGACTGCGGATCGTCATTCCCGAGCAGACCGACGCCCCGGAGACCGAGGACGGCTTCGCCACCGGCAACGCCGACCTTCTCTACCGGATCCGCGACCGCATTGCCGAACACGGACCGGCCGAGGTGATCGTCATGAGCGCCGACCACGTCTACGATTTCGACTTCCGCGACGCCCTCGACACCCACCGCAGCCGCGGCGCCGAATGCACCATCGTCACCACGACCTGTTCGCTGGAGGAGGCGTCCCAGCACGCCACGGTCACCTCCCGCCGCGACGGCACCGTCCGCGAGTTCCGCTACAAGCCCGACCGTGCGACGACCCGCACGATCGCCACCGAGATCTTCATCTACGACCCGCAGGTGCTCATCGAAGGACTCGAAGGCCTGGTGCGCGAGACGACGGTGGGTTCGGCCGAGGACGACACCGGGCTCGGCGACTTCGGCGAACACCTCGTGCCGTGGTTCGTCGACCGCGGAAAGACGGTTGCGCACGCGATGTCGGGGTACTGGATCGACGCCGGCCGGCCGGAGACCTACCTGCAGGCACATCGGGATCTGATCGACGGCAGGATCGACGTCTTCCGCGCCGAGCGACCGGTCCTGACGAACCAGCCGCAGCGCGCCGCGGCCCGGATAGAAACCGGGGCGGTCGTCGAGGACAGCCTCGTCAGCAGCGGCGCCCACGTGTGCGGAACCGTGCGACGCAGCGTCCTCGGACCGGGCGTGGTGGTGGAGAAGGGGGCCACCGTCGTCGACTCGGTTGTCTTCGCGGACTCCGTGATCGGCACCGGGGCGTCCGTGTCGTGGTCGATCCTCGACGAACGGGTCCGGGTGGGGCCGCGGGCGACGATCGGTGGCCATCCCCGAACCCGGCCGGTGCCGACCGAGAAGATCACGCTCGTGGGGATGGACACTCAGATCCTCCGGGGAGCGAAGGTCGCTCTCGGCGACCGCGTCGAATGTCACCGCCGAATCCGCTGACTGATAGCGTCGCGCGGGTGATCGAGACCGCGCGTACCTGGCGAGACCACGACCCGGATCCGGCGACCCGCGCCGAACTCGCCGGCCTCATCGAGGCAGCCGAATCCGGAGACGCCGCGGCCGGCGCCGATCTCGACTCCCGATTCCGCGGCCCGCTGACCTTCGGTACCGCAGGGCTGCGAGGCGAGGTCGGGGCGGGGGAGACCCGTATGAACGTCGCGGTGGTCACCCGCGCCACGTACGGCCTCGGCCGCCACCTCATCGAGACCGTCGGGCCCGATGCGCGCGCCGTCATCGGTTGCGATGCCCGGTACGGTTCCGATGCTTTCCTCGACGCCGCCGCCGAAGTCCTTGCCGCACAGGGCGTCACCGTGATGACGCTCCCTCGTCGGCTACCGACCCCGGTGACCGCGTACGCCACCCGCGCGCTCGACTGCGACGCCGGGGTGATGATCACCGCGTCGCACAATCCGCCTGCCGACAATGGCTACAAGGTGTACCTCGGTGGCCGCGCCACCGACTCTGCCGGTCGTGGCGTCCAGATCGTCCCGCCCGCCGACGAGCAGATCGCCGCCTTCATCGACTCCGCGCCGCCGGCTGACGAGATCACCCGCGACGCCGCCTCGGTCGTCGCCCTCGACGGTACGACTCTCGAGGCGTACATCGCCCGGGCCGCCGCACTCCGGCCCGGCACCGGCCCCAGCCCGGTGCGCGTCGTCCTGACCCCGATGCACGGCGTCGGCGGTTCGACGGCACTCGCCGTGTTGAGCGCTGCAGGCGTCACCGACGTCCACGTCGTCGGCGACCAGTTCTCTCCCGACCCCGATTTCCCGACCGTCCCCTTCCCGAACCCGGAAGAACCCGGAGCCCTCGACCGTGCTCTCGATCTCGCCCGCCACGTCGACGCACATGTGGTGATCGCCCTCGATCCGGACGCCGACCGCTGCTCGGTCGCCACCCCCACCGACCGTGGCTGGCGGCAGCTCACCGGCGACGAAATCGGTTGGCTGCTGGGCGAACAGGCCGCCCGCGACGCCGGTCGCAACGGGAACACGCTCGCCTGCTCGATCGTGTCGAGCCGGCTGCTGGGGAAGATCGCCGGCCATCACGGACTTCGGTTCGCGGCGACCCTCACCGGCTTCAAATGGATCGCCCGGACACCGGATCTGCGATTCGGCTACGAGGAGGCCATCGGGTACTGCACCGACCCGGAGGCCGTGCGCGACAAGGACGGGATCTCTGCAATGGTCCGGGTCATCGGTCTCGTCGAAGAACTCGCCGCCGACGGCCGCACACTCGTCGACCTCCTCGATGACCTCGCCCGACGCCACGGCCTCCACGCGACTGCCCCGCTGACGATTCGCGTCGACGACGTCGCCGAGATCGGACAGATGATGGACCGGTTACGCACCACGACGATCGACGCACTCGCCGGCTCCCAGGTCGTCGAGGTCCTCGACCTCGCCACGGGTTCCGGCGACCTTCCGCCCACCGATGCACTCGTCCTCCGCACGGCCGCCGACGACCGGGTCGTCGTGCGGCCGTCGGGCACCGAACCGAAGCTGAAGTGCTACCTCGAGGTCGTCCTCGATTGTGCGGACACCGAGGTCCCGCACCTCCGCGCCGCCGAACGGCTCCAAGAGCTCAGCGTCGACATCGCCGCAGTTCTGCGCGGCTGAGTGGGCCCCGCGCGCCGGTTGACGATCTACGATCGACGGGTGCCCCGATCCGATTCCGACCAGCGGTTGCGTGACCTGACCCTGCTCCGCCAGGTCCGTGACCGGATCGACCGTGAGTATGCGCAGCCGCTCGACGTCGAGGCGCTGGCGCGGGGCGTCAACATGTCGGCCGGGCATCTGAGCCGCAAGTTCCGTCAGACCTATGGTGAGTCGCCGTACTCCTACCTGATGACCCGCCGCATCGAGCGGGCGATGACGCTGCTGCGCCGGGGCGATCTCAGCGTCACCGAGGTCTGTTTCGAGGTCGGCTGTTCGTCCCTCGGGACGTTCAGCACGCGGTTCACCGAGCTCGTCGGGGTACCGCCGAAGGTGTATCGCGAGCAGTCCGCCGATGCCACCGACGGAATCCCTGCATGCATGGCCAAGAACATCACCAGACCGATCAGGAATCGAGAAGCGCAGCGGGGGTGAGGATGCCTAGCCTGACATCCATGAACATCAGCATCCAGTACGCATTCCTCCCACACACCGATGGCGAAGCAGCTCTCGGCTTCTACCGCGACATCCTCGGCTTCGAGGTCCGCAAGGACGTCGGATACGAGGGCATGCGTTGGCTGACGGTCGGCCCGCCGAATCAGCCGGGCACGTCGATCGTGCTGTACCCGCCGGCCGCCGAACCGGGCATCACGGACGCCGAAAGGCAGACCATCCTCGAGTTGATCGCCAAGGGCAGCTACGGCGCGCTCACCCTCGCCACCGAGGACCTCGACGGACTGTTCGAGAAGCTGCAGGCCAGTGGCGTCGACATCGTGCAGGAGCCGATGGACCAGCCCTACGGCGTCCGCGACGCCGCGGTGCGGGACCCTTCCGGCAACCTGATCCGTATCGACCAGGCGGCCTGAAAGGTGTGCGGCGCCGGTCGATTGCCGCCACGTGAAGCGCTCGCCGGGGGAGTTGCCGAATCGCCGATGACTCTCCTGGTTGGATCGAGTCAGACCAGTACGCCAACGGAAATCCTGCCCGATCACGACGATGGCTGCGCACCGAGACGCGCCGCCGCGATGGAGACACGATGAGCCCTGCCTCGCGCACGAAGTCGACGCCCCGATCCGCCCCGGTCGACGAGTACGACACCCATCCCGCCGACACTCACGACCGCATCCGGGTGCACGGGGCCCGCGAGAACAACCTCAAGAACGTCGACGTCGAGCTGCTCAAACGGCGGTTGACCGTGTTCACGGGTGTGTCGGGGTCCGGTAAGAGCTCTCTGGTCTTCAGCACGATCGCCGCCGAATCGCAGCGTCTGATCAATGAGACGTACAGCGCCTTCGTGCAGGGCTTCATGCCGTCGATGGCCCGGCCCGATGTCGACGTCCTCGAAGGACTCACCACGGCGATCATCGTCGACCAGGAACGCATGGGCGCGAACGTGCGGTCGACGGTCGGCACCGCTACCGACGCGAACGCGATGCTGCGAATCCTGTTCAGCCGCTTGGGGAAACCGCACATCGGTTCGCCGCAGGCGTTCTCGTTCAACGTCGCGTCGATCAGCGGCGCGGGTGCGGTCACCGTTGAGAAGGGCGGCCAGAAGGTCAAGGAGCGCCGCAGCTTCTCGGTCACCGGCGGCATGTGTCCGCGCTGTGAGGGCCGCGGCGATGTCTCCGACTTCGACCTGACCGCGCTCTACGACTCGTCGAAGTCACTCAACGAGGGCGCCCTGACGATCCCCGGTTACACGATGGACGGCTGGTACGGGCGGATCTACCGCGGCTGCGGCTACTTCGACCCCGACAAGCCGATCGCCAAGTACACCAAGAAGCAGCTCAACGACCTGCTCTACAAGGAACCGACGCGAATCAAGGTCGACGGCATCAACGTCACCTTCGAGGGTCTGATCCCCAAGATCCAGAAGTCGATGCTGAGCAAGGACCGCGAGGCGATGCAGCCGCACATCCGCGCCTTCGTCGACCGCGCCATCACCTTCCAGACCTGCCCGGACTGTGAGGGCACCCGACTCACCGCCGAGGCCCGGTCGTCGAAGATCAATGGCATCTCCATCGCCGACGCCTGCTCGATGCAGATCAGCGATCTGGCGCAATGGGTCGCCGAACTCGACGAACCGTCGGCGGCGCCCCTGATCAAGTCGCTCCGCGAACATCTCGACGCATTCGTGGACATCGGCCTGGGCTATCTGTCCCTCGACCGCCCGGCGGGAACGCTGTCGGGCGGTGAAGCCCAGCGCACCAAGCTGATCCGTCACCTCGGATCGTCACTCACCGACGTCACCTACGTCTTCGACGAGCCGTCGATCGGATTGCACCCTCATGACATCGCGCGCATGAACGACCTCCTCCGGGCCCTACGCGACAAGGGCAACACGGTGCTCGTCGTCGAGCACAAGCCCGAGGTCATCGCCATCGCCGACCGCGTCGTCGACCTCGGTCCGCGAGCCGGCACCGACGGCGGCGAGATCGTCTTCGAGGGCACGGTCGAAGAACTCCGCGCCGCCGACACCCTGACCGGCCGTCACCTCGACGACCGCGCGTCGGTCAAACCCGACGTCCGCACACCCAGCGGTGCTTTCGAGATCCGCGGCGCGAACATGCACAACCTGCAGAACGTCGACGTCGACATCCCGCTCGGTGTCCTGGTCGTGCTGACCGGCGTCGCGGGGTCGGGCAAGAGTTCGCTGATCAACTCGTCGGTCGCCGGCGCCGACGGCGTGGTCTCGATCGATCAGACGGCGATCAAGGGTTCGCGACGCTCCAACCCGGCCACCTACACCGGACTGCTCGAACCGATCCGCAAGGCGTTCGCCAAGGCCAACGGCGTCAAACCGGCTCTGTTCAGCGCCAATTCGGAGGGCGCCTGCCCGAACTGCAACGGCGCGGGTGTCGTGTACTCCGACCTCGCCATGATGGCCGGCGTCGCGGCCCCGTGTGAGGTGTGCGAGGGCAAGCGTTTCCAGGCCGAGGTCCTCGAGTACACCCTCGGCGGCCGCAACATCAGTGAGGTCCTCGAGATGTCGGTGGCGCAGGCCGAGGAATTCTTCGCCGATGGTGATGCCAAACTACTTGCAGCGCACAAGATCCTGCGTCGCATGGTCGATGTCGGACTCGGCTACATCAAGGTCGGTCAGCCGCTGACGACCCTGTCCGGCGGCGAACGCCAGCGTCTGAAGCTGGCGACGCACATGGGGGAGAAGGGGGACGTCTACATCCTCGACGAGCCGACAACCGGTTTGCACCTCGCCGACGTCGAACAGCTCCTCGGGCTGCTCGACCGGCTCGTCGACTCGGGTAAGTCGGTGATCGTCATCGAGCATCACCAGGCGGTGATGGCGCACGCGGACTGGATCATCGATCTGGGCCCCGGTGCCGGCCACGACGGCGGTCAGATCGTTTCCGAGGGGACTCCGGCGGACATCGTCGCCGATCGATCCACCCTGACCGGACAGCATCTGGCCGAGTACGTCGGAGCCTGATTGCCCGGCGTTCCGTCCTGCCCAGCGCCACTGCCGGGCAGGACGGAGCCCGTGGGCTCGCAGTGTTCACACTGTGTACTTGTCAAAGATCGAATGCGGTCCCGGCTCTGTGCTCGTATGCCGGGTGCGAGAAGGTGCTACGCGAAAGCTGGCGTCATGCGGCGTCGTCGAGGCGCATGGTGCGGCGGTTGTAGGCGGGGCAGGGCCGACGCTGCGGGTCGATCTCGACGGGCGGGACGAGCCACGGGTGTCGATCGAATCCCATGACGACGTCCCATCCGTGGTGATGAACCTGGGTATGGCAGCGCTGACACAGCAGGCAGCCATTGTCGAGATCGGTGTTTCCGCCGTCGCTCCAGTGCTCGACGTGGTGCACCTGCGTATGAGACGGCGGTGCACCGCATTTGATGCAGAACTCATCGCGGATGATGATCGCTCGTCGCAGGTGGGCCGGGAACAGGCGCTGCTCACGGCCCATCTGCAGCGGCACGGTCTCGGCGTCGATGACGATCTCGGAAACCGAGCCGTCGCAGGACAACTGTCGCGCGGTCGCGTGCGTGACCGAACCCGTCCACGGCAGCGCGGCGGGATCTTCACCGTCCGCCGGGATCGTCAGCACGATCTGGGTATGTGGCGACCCCGCGCTGTCGACGGATGCGCCGAGAGCTGCCTGGTCCAGTAGTAGTTCGAAAGCGTCGGCCCGGCGTTGTTCGGCCGATCGTCGATCGTCCGCGCCGTCCGGCTCTGGGCGAGGTGCCGCACGCTCGTCGATCATCGCTGCGAACTTCTCACCGATCACCTGCGTGACATTGGCGCGGATGTCGATCCGAGCGTCATCCGTCACGCTGTGATTGAGCGTGTTCAATGAGCGATCGTCGGATGCGGGAACGCCCGTGTCCACTGACTCGGCGACGTCGTTGCCGATCCGCCGGGCGAAGGTCTGGACCTCGGCGGGCGTCGCTCCCGACAGGGCTTGGCTGACGAGCTGGGACTCGAATTCGGCCCGATCACCGTCGGAGAGGCCGTCAGGCGAGCGTTTCTCGATGAGTGCGACCCCGCTGACGACGGCATCGACGACCTCGACCGACAGTCGCCCATCCGCAGCGTGTCCGACCACCTTGCCGAGGCCGTACAGGCCAGCGAGGATGCGCATGAGCCGGGAAGCTGCGGATGGTGGGAATCCCATCTCGATCAGCAGTCGCTTGGTGGTGGAACCGGATCTTTCCGCCAACTGACTCTGGCCGAGTTGCGCTGTGTGACAGACGATCTTGTGGTCGACGACGTTGCGCATCTGTCGCAATGAATCGATTTCTTCGAATGTTGCTCTCCCAGAGGGGTCGTCAACCGGAGGGGTGATCGCGATGAGCTGGTCGAGGAGGGAGTCGAGCTTTGCCATGACCCCAATGTACTCGAACATACGTTCGGGTACCAGGTTTCTCCACAGCCGTTCGGAACGTCAGAAACGCGGAGTTGCAATATCTTTCACATTCGTTAACTGCATCGTCGTCTCTGGTGATCAACAGTCACAGGCGTTACGCAATGCGGACGAAGAGGGGTGGGTTTGTCTTTCTTCTTGGCTCATTCTCTTCTGGCTGCTCGGTGACGAGGTGGACTCGCAGAACAATCCGGTCGACCGAGGCGACCGCCCGGCGTCCATCTCACACGCACCCAAGGCGGTTGTGAGATCACCGTTACCCAGCCCTTGCGGCGCGACATTCCGGACGCAACGCCGCGGCCGGAGAGTCTTCGCATGGACAAACAACTATTGGAAGAAAGCCTGACCCTCGTCGATCTACCCGATTCCGGTCTCACCGTCCGGTTCTACGAGATCCTCTTCGAGCGCTATCCCGGCGTGAAGCCGATGTTCCAGCGGGACACCCGCGTCCAGGCCGAGATGCTGCGCTCCGCAGTGGTGTCGGTCCTCGATCACCTCGAGGACGCGGCGTGGCTGACGACCAATCTGCACGCACTCGGCAAGCGGCATGCGAGCCTCGGCGTCACCAGGCCGATGTACAGCGCGGTCGCCGAATGCATGATCGCCGCCATGGGTGAGATCGGCGGTGAGTCGTGGACGCCGGCGATGACCTCGGCGTGGGAGGAGGCGTTGGGCGCGGTCGCCACGATCATGCTCGACGGCTATCCCGACGAAGCCACGTCGGAAACCGCTGAAGAATCCGGCGCTGCCTGAGCCCTGCACACACGACCACCTCAGCGGGGTCACCGCCGCCCCCGCTGACTCTCAGCTCCACCGCGATACGATCCCGCTCGGAAGAGAGGGCTCGTGACAGTTGTGGACATTCCCCGGTCGGTGATCGATCGCTATCTCCGTTCGGCGTGGGCGCGAAGGCTGACGCTCGTCGTCTTCCTCGTCAGTGCGGCGATCGCGATCTTCGTACTCCCGAACCATCCGCCGGTGCCCTATCGCATCGATTTCGACGTCTATCGCATGGGAGGCCGCGTCTTCCTCGACGGCGGTGACCTCTACGGCACCCTTCCGACGCTCGGCGGCGGCTCCTATCTGCCGTTCACCTATCCACCCCTGGCGGCGGCCTTGTTCTCCGTGTTCACCGTCGTCCCGTTGGGACTGGGTCAAGCGCTGTTCACCGCTGCGACCATCGCCTGCCTGCTGGTGGTCTGCCGGATCGTGGTGGCCCACCTGACCGACCGCTCGTCGTCGGATCTCTGGTGGCTGGCGACCGCCGCGACCACCATCGGCCTGTGGCTCGAACCGGTCCGCGACACTCTGAACTTCGGGCAGATCAACATCGTGTTGATGACCCTCGTCGTCGTCGACGCCCTGCTCGGGCGAGGGCGTTGGTGGCGCGGCCTGCTGGTCGGTCTGGCCATCTCGATCAAGCTCACCCCGGCGGTCTTCCTGCTGCTGTTCTTCCTCCGACGCGACTGGCGAGCACTCGTCGTCGGCGCGGTGTCGGCCGTCGCCTATGCCGGCATCGGGTATCTGCTGGCGGCCGACGACTCCGTCACCTACTGGACATCCACCCTGTTCGACACCGAGCGCATCGGTAGTCCGCAATTCGCCAACAACCAGTCGGTGAAGGGCGAGGTGGCCCGACTCGGCTTCGAGTCGGAGCGCATCTGGTTCGGCGCGGCTCTCGTCGTCGGACTGCTCATCGCGTGGTCGGCGTGGCGCCTGCTGTCCGCGTCGGAGGCCTCTGCGAATGGGCGCGACGAGACGCTCGAGGTCGCGGCCGTGATGACCGTCGCCTTCGCCTGGCTGTTCTGCTCACCGGTCGCCTGGGACCACAGCTGGGTCTGGATCGTGCCGCTGCTCCTGGTGCTGATCGCACTGGCCGCACGCCTGGAGGCGTCGAGAATCTGGTGGTGGATGGTCGGCACCGGGCTGATCATCTTCGCCTACGCCCCGCATCAGCACGTCCCGCAGCGCTACGACGCCGAGCTGTCGTGGGCCTGGTGGCAGCACGTCATCGGGTCGTCGTACCTGGTCTGGGGACTGGTCGTGATCGTCTCCTTCGGCGTGCTCGCACCACGCCTGGCCTCGAACTCTGTCGGTGAAATCGTGAATAGCCGAGGGAACTGAGCGGCTGACACAGACTCGCCTCTTGAAACAACTGTCAAAATCCGTTCCAATGGTGCATAGTGACCTAAGGCACAACGGATCAACGGGGAGTGGCAAGGACATGGCTAGTCGGAAGAAGCAGATGCAGACCGCGCTCGGCAAGCTGAGCAGCATGTACCCGAGCAAAGAGCGCCCGCTGGCCGAGCCACCTGCGGGTTCAGGCCTCAAGCCGGTCATGGGTGATCCCGGTATCCCGTACCTGGGCAACACCCTTCAGGCCCTCGCGGACCCGCTGCAGTCGGCGATGGACCGCTTCGAGCGGTACGGCCAGGTGTCCTGGTCGGGTGCCCTCGGCATGAACATGGTGACCCTCGTCGGCCCCGACGCCATCGAGGCCGTGTGGATGAACCGCAACAAGGCGTTCTCCAGCGAGCTCGGCTGGGAGCCGATGATCGGTCCGTTCTTCCGCCGTGGCGTCATGCTCATGGACTTCGACGAGCACATGCAGCACCGCCGCATCATGCAGCAGGCCTTCAGTCGCCCGCGCCTGAACGGCTACCTGGACATCATGACCCCGCACATCGAGAAGACCCTCGCCAACTGGCAGGTGGGCAAGGGCTTCCACATGTACTCCAACACCAAGGACCTGACGCTCTCGCTTGCCACCGAGGTCTTCATGGGTGCGCACGTGAGCGAAGCCGAGGCGCATCGCCTCGAGAAGGCCTTCGAGGCCGCGGTCCGTGGCGGTCAGGCGATGGTCCGCAAGGATGTCGGCAACTGGACCTGGGCGCAGGGACTCCGCGGCCGCGAGGTCCTGCAGGAGTACTTCCGCTCCGAGATCCCGCTGCGTCGCGGCAGCGACGCCGACGACCTGTTCACCGTCCTCTGCAACAGCGAGAGCGACGAGGGTGAGACCTTCACCGACGAGGACATCGTCAATCACATGATCTTCGTGATGATGGCCGCGCATGACACGTCCACCATCGCGCTGTCGATGCTCACCTACTTCCTCGGCCGCCACCCCGAGTGGCAACAGCGTCTGCGCGAGGAGTCGCTGGCCCTCAACAAGTCGACCATCGACTACGACGACGTCGACAAGCTCCCCAGCATGGAGCTCGCGTTCAAGGAGACCCTGCGCCTCAACGCCCCCGTCGGCATGCTCTTCCGGATGGCCATCGAGGACACCGAGATCTGCGGCCACTACATCCCGAAGGGCACCCTGCTGGCCATCCACCCGTGGGCGACCATGCTGCGCAAGGAATGGTGGCCGAACCCCACCCATTTCGACCCCGAGCGCTTCTCGGCCGAGCGTCGCGAGGACAAGGTCCACCGCTTCGCCTGGGCCCCGTTCGGCGGCGGCGCACACAAGTGCATCGGCCTGTACTTCGGTGGCATGGAGGTGAAGTCGATCCTGCACCAGATGCTGCAGCGCTTCGAGTGGACCGTCCCGGCCGGCTACAAGCCCGAACTCACCTACGGCACCGGCCCGACCCCGGCCGACGGTCTGCCGATCGACATCCGGCACCGCGCGCTGTAACGAGCGAGTTCTTCCGTCCAGCACGAGGCTCCGCAAACCGGTCGACTTCAACCCGACCGGCAGACCTCGATCGACGTCTGCCGGTCGAGTTGAGGTTCGGCAGTCGGAAGATGCGGTCGACGCCACCACTCGCTCCCTGAGGTGCGAGGAGCGGTCGACGCCACCACTCGCTCCCTGAGGTGCGAGGAGCGATAGCGACGAGCCACGAAGGGCTGGTGACCAAACGGCCACCAGCCCTTCGTATTTCGTTCTAGATCCCTAAGACGCCGCGAGAATCCCGATCTCGAAGATGAGCGTGTCGCCGGGCTCGATCCCGGCGCTCGGCTGTCCCTGGGCGTAACCGTCGGCCGACGTCATCGCGACGCCTACCTTGGAACCGACCTTCTGTCCGGCGATCGCCTTGCTGAAGCCAGGGATCACGCCGTTGAGCGGGAAGTCGACGGGGGTGCCGCTCTGGTAGGCACTGTCGAATTCCTCGCCGTTGCGTCCGTTGACGCCGACGTAGCAGACCGTGACCGAGGCGGTTTCGGCGACGACGGGTCCGTCGCCCTCGACGAGGGTTTCGACCACGGTCTGGTCGACGCTGAACGGCGCCTGGACGGTGATCTTCGGCGCCTCGTTCTGGGTGGCGGCGACCATCTCCATCTCGCCGGTGGCGCCCTTCAGCGTCCACTGCGGCTTGGCGTCGTCCTTGGCCGACGCGGTGGGGCAGCTGGTCGGAGCCGAGCCGGTGTCGGTGCTGCCGGCTGCGGCGGTACCGGTGGCTTCGGTTGTGCCGGAATCGGAATCGGAGTCGGAGCTACAGCCGGCCACCGCGAGGACGAGGGCCGCGCCGAGCGCGAGCGTCGCATTCTTCATGTTCACCCTGGTCACGCTACCCGAGCGGCCGGTGATCACCGACCATCATGCTCGGCGATGAGCCGGGCCGCACGAGCGAGGTCGGCGCGGATCGCCCGCGCCGCCGGCCACCGGTTCACCGCCAGCAGGGGCACGCCGATGGCAGGCACCGTCAACGTCGCCACGGCGTGGACATCCGTGCCGCCGTCGGATCGTTCCTCGAAGCCCAACGTCAGTACTGCGTCGACCGATCGCCATCCACCGACTTCCCGCCACAACCGATGCGGCTCGCAGTCGGTGACCTCCATCCGCGGACCGACCCCGGGCACGATGGTGACGTCGGTCCAGCTCGTGCCGACGTCACCCGCCCGGTCGCCGACCACCTGCAGGTCGTCGATACGGCGCAGACTCGACTGCCACGCATGCCGATTGCTCGGGTCGGTGAGGTAGTCGAACGTATCCGCGACGGGCGTCGGGAACGCCACGACGTCGTCGATGATCGTGAACCGGGCGGGCGACAGCATCAGCTGATGAGCCCGGCGAGCTGGTCGATCTCCTCGATGGTGCGCGGTGAGACCAGCATCGTGGTGACACCGCAGGACTCCCACACCTTGATCTGCTCGCGCACGTGATCGAGGTCGCCGACGATCGCCGAGTCCTCGACGACCGCATCGGGGATGATCTGCGCCGCTTCCTCTTTGCGATTCGAGCGGAACAGCCTGGTCACCTCGTCGACGACGTCGGAGTACCCCATGCGGCGGTACACCTCGGCGTGGAAGTTGGTGTCCTCACTGCCCATCCCGCCCATGTACAGCGCGAGGAACGGCTTGATGGCGGCGTAGGTCGCGGCCTTGTCGTCGGTGATGACGATCTGGGCCGTGGCGATGACCTCGAAGTCCTCGCGACTCCGCCGGGCTCCCGGCTTGGCGAAACCTTCGTCGAGCCAGGCGTTGTACGTGTCGGCCATGCGCGGCGTGTAGAACAGCGGCAACCAGCCGTCGGCGATCTCGGCCGCGAGCGCGACGTTCTTGGGCCCCTCGGCGCCGAGCATGACCGGGATGTCCGGTCGCAGCGGATGGGTGATCGGCTTGAGCGGCTTGCCCAGTCCCGATGCGCCGTCGCCGTTGTACGGCAGGGGATAGTGCGGTCCGGCGCTGGTGACCGGAGCCTCCCGCGCCCATACCTGACGCATGATGTCGATGTACTCACGTGTGCGGCCGAGCGGCTTGGCGAACTTCTGCCCGTACCAACCCTCGACGACCTGCGGACCGGACACACCGAGGCCGACGATGTGGCGTCCGCCGGACAGGTGGTCGAGCGTCAACGCGGCCATGGCGCAGGCGGTTGGCGTGCGCGCCGACAGTTGCAGGACCGAGGTGCCCAGCCGCACGCGGTTCGTCGACGACCCGAGCCACGCCAGGGGGGTGTAGGCGTCCGAACCCCACGCCTCGGCGGTGAAGATCGAGTCGAAACCGGCCTTCTCCGCGGCGTCCACGAGGTCGGCGTGACCGGCCGGCGGCTGCGCGGCCCAATACCCCAGTTGCAGTCCGAGTTTCATTCGTTCGCCCCGCCCGCGGTCTCGGCTGCGGCTTCGGCTGCGATCTGGTCGAATTGCGCCCCCATCGCTTCGGCGAGTGCCTGCGCACCCGAGAGCGGCCGGACCATCACCATGAAGTCGTCGATCTTCCCGTCGTCGTTGATGTGGATGAAGTCGCAGCCGGTGACGGCCTTGCCGTTGACGGTGGCCTCGAAGACCAGCGCCGAATCCCGACCGCCCTCGTCGTTGATCTCCCGGACGTAGCGGAAGTCCTCGAAGACGCGCAGCACGCCCCGCAGGATCGCCGAGGTGATCGCCTTGCCCGGGTACGGCTTGAACGCGACCGGGCTGGTGAACACGACGTCGTCGGCGAGCAGATCCTGCATCGCCTGCGCGTCACGTGCTTCGACGGCCTCTCGGAACTGCTTCATGCATGTCCTCCTCATCCACGGCGGGGACGCCGTTGTGCGTACTTCTCCGCTCGACGCTAACCGATCCCCGTCGCCGCGCGGGAGCCATCAACACGACGAGCGCCACCGCCAGCACCGCGATGCCCGCCCAACCGATCGCGGTGATCGATTCCGACAGCACGACGACGGCCAGCACTGTGGCGACCGCCGGCTCGATGAGGGTGATGGTGGTGGCGGTCGAACTGTCGATCCGTCGCAGCCCGCGGCTGAACAAGACGTATCCGAGGAACTGCGGCACGACGACCAGGTAGGCGAGGACGACAAGGCCTTCCGGATGCTCGATCACCGACGGCACGCACACCGCCACCACCGGTAACAGCAGAACTCCGCCCAGTCCCATGACGCCACCGGCCGACGCCCCGCGGGCCAGTCCCTCGTTCATCAGGCGACGCATCGCCCACGAGAAGCCCGCATATGTCGCACCCGCGCCGAGCCCGAGTACGACACCCCAGGCCGACGCGGTGCTGCCCGAGACGCTGTCGCCGTGCGAGGACTCGCTGCGCGACAACGCCAGTGCGACACTGCCGGCGATACCCAGCGCACACGCGACGCTCCACCGCGTCGTCAACGCCCGCCCCTCGGCGACCCGTTCGATGACCGCCGAGAACAACGGCGCCGACGCCAGTGACACCACGGTGCCCAGCGCGACGCCGCCGATCCGCATCGAGCCGTAGAAGCACAGCGGGTAGATCGCCACGCAGATTCCGCCCGCCAGCACCGTCGGCCATCGCTGCATCAACGACGGCCAGGCAGCACGCACCGCACGCGCGTTGATCGCACCCTGCAGCAACCCGCCGCCCGACATCGCGATGGCACCGATCGTGACCGCGCTGAGCGCCGGCGCCAACGCGGCGACCGTGCCCGACGTCCCCCACAGGAACGCGGTGAGCGTCACGGCGAGGATCCCGGCGCGCTCCGCGGCGCGCGGATGCTCGCTCATCTGCGCGTCGGCATCGGATGGCGGGCATAGAACTCGAGATGACGACGGGCCGCGTCCTCCCACGTCAGTGACGCCGCCAGCGATCGCCCGGCGTTGACGCGCTCCGGGTCGGGTGTCAGCGCGTCCGCCAGGGCGTCGGCAAGTTCGGGCACCGTCGACGCGTAGGCGACCCTGTCGCCGAACACCTCCCGGAGGATGGGCAGCTCGCGGGTCACGACCGGCCGTCCGGCGGACAGCGCCTCCATCGCGGCCAGCCCGAAGCCTTCCTTGACCGACGGGAAAGCGAACACCCGGCCGGCGGCGACCAGCGACGGCAGCTCGTCGTCGGGTACGTTACCGAGGACGATCGGTTCGACGTCGAGTTCGGCTCGGCGACGGTCGAATTCGGCGCGATAGTCCCGATAGTCGAACAGCGTTTCCCCGCCCGCGAAGACGAGCGACAACTCCGGATGACGCTCCCGCAGCAAGCCATATGCGTTCAGCAGGTCGATGCTGCCCTTACGGGGTTCGATCCCGCCGACGGCCAGCACGTACTCGCCGAGCTTCGAGGTCCATCGGCCGCGTGCCTCCACCGCCGCCGAGGCGTCCGACGCCGCGTCGGCAAAACGTTGATAGGCAACACCATTGGGTATGACTTCCGGCGCCAGCCCCCACCCGTGCCGCACCTCGTCGGCGACCGCCCGTGAGACACAGATCCGCGCATACGGATTCACGACGGCCTTCTCGTGGCATTCGACGAGGATCGGCGTCGTGAACTGGTCGAGGTGATGGATCGTCCGGATACAGGTGCCAACGGCGTTGGCGCTGATGCAGTCCTGGGCGTGCACGATGTCGTAGGCACTCGCGTCGAAGGCGCCGCGCAGGGTGTCGATGGATCGCACGATGCGGTCGGTGATCGTCTCGTTCTCCCGATCGGCGAACGGCACCAGCCGCAACTTCACCGCCGGATCCACCGCGCGGAAGAAACCCTCGTCACCGCCGCGCGCCAGCGACCAGACCGACACGTCGACGCCGAGTCGCGCCATCGCCTCGGCCAGGTTCAACGTGTGGACCACGCCGCCACGCGGTTTCGTCGAATAGGTCAGCAGGGCGACTCGCGGGGAGGGGGAATCCACACCGGTCATGATAGGTCCGCGCCAGTCCCGGACTGGTGGCTCGCACTGCGGTAGGAGTCCGGGCGCAACTCGGCGAGGTGATTGAGCACGCGGCGGGCGCGGTCGATCTCCGCGTCGACGTCGACCGTGACGCTGGCCAGCCCACCCTTCGACCGTGTGGTGGCGAGTATGTCGCCGCCGGGTCCGACGACCTTGGCCTGCCCGAGGAACCGCAGCGAGCCCATCACGCCGGTCTGGTTCGACGACACGACGAACACCTGGTTCTCGGCGGCGCGGGCGCAGTCGTACAGGTCGAACAGCCGTGATTGCCGGTCGGCGGGGAGTCGGGCGGCGCGGTCGGTCACGCTCGCCGGCCATGCGGACAGCGCGGCGATGATTCGCGCGCCGTCGAGGGCAAGGGTCCGGGCCGACTCCGGGAAGGTCTTGTCGTAGTCGATGAGCATGCCGATCCGGCCGGCCGGGGTGTCGAACGAGCGGAACTCGTTACCGGCCGCGTAGGCGAGGGACTCACCGGCGGGCTGATGGACCTTGCGGTGGGTGCCGAGGATTCCGTCCCCGGAGACGCAGACCGCGGTGTTGAAGTGCCTGTCGCCGTCGGCCTCGGTGTAGCCGATGCAGACCGTCGTGTCGCCCGCGGCCGCGATCAGTGCGGCCAGTTCGGGGCCGTCGGGATCTAGCGCCGGTGGCAGCTCGTCAGGATCGGGATTGCGTAGGTCGCCCAGATAGCCGCCGAGCGTCGCATCCGGGAAGACGAGCAGGTCGACGCCATCGCGTGCGGCCGCTTCGACGATGCCGACGGCCTTGGACACGCCGCGCTCCACGTCGCGGCCGAAGTGCGCGGCGAGAGCACCGAGGGTGACCGTGCTCATGGTCGAACAGTACCGGGCTGACCGTCCGGAGAAGGTGTCACGCGAGCTCGGATCACGCGGCCCCCAACCCGGTGACCGTGGAGGCCACCGCGACGGTCACCGCGCCGTCGGGCCACCGCAGCCGCACGCCGGGCTCCGCGGTGAGACGACCACAGTCCGCGATGGTGAGAGTGTTCGGGGCCGGCACCTCGGCACGACGACCCGGTCGGTCCGCACTGAGCATCGCGAACCCGGGGAAGCACGTCAGCCAGGCGCCCATCGACGCACCGGTCGGGCGCTGCACGGCGGTCACGTCGAGTTCGGCTCCGGTGCCCGACGCCTCGGCGAGCATGCCGAGCGTCCCGGCGATCCCGGCCATGCTCACGTCCTTCGCCGACGCCGGTCCAACCCTCGCCAGATGACCTGCCATCGAGCACAATTCGTCGCTGCTTCGTGAACTCGTGGAGTCCCACTGCCGGTCGTGATAGCCCGGCCGCCACGACCCGCCGAGGTCTGCGTGCAGGGTGACGGTGTCGCCGACCGCACCGCCACCTGCACGCAGGGGACTGCCGGTGGTGCCCAACGCCGTCACCGACAGTGCCGATGGCACCCCGACCTGGGTGTGACCGCCGAGAACCGGTGTCTGCCAGGCGCGTGCAGCTGCGGAGATACCGCGGATGATGCGGGTCAGATGCGAGGTCGTGGGTGCGCCGACGGCGTCGAGGAGTCCGATCGGTCGTGCGCCCATCGCGGACAGGTCGTTGATGTTGACCAGCACAGAGCACCATCCGGCCCACTCGGGATCACGTTCGATCATCGACGGGATGATGGCGTCGCAGGCCGCGATCACGTCCGTCCCGGGCAGCGGCACGCCGTCGTCGCCGCGGAAACCTGCCGCGCCGAGCCCTCCGTCCTGCTCCGCGAACGGCGCAAGCGCTTCGGCAAGAACGGCTTTGGTTCCGTCGACGGTCCGCTGGATGCGGTGAATCGGCCATCGCATCTCCCGATGTGCCTGACCCGCGATCACCGGACCCGCCCCGCAGTCGTCCCAGCCGAGCCGCCGGAACATGCGTGCGTAACGGTCTTGCACGGTGGCGTCGAAGCGCAGTGCGCCATGCTGTTCGACGTGCGCACACGCCGCCCGCACGAGTGCCGGACCGATCCCGGCTGCGTGCCCGGGGTCGGCGACCACGAGCCGGCTACCGAACCACCAGCCGATGTCCTCGATGTCCGACGTTCCGTCCCACCGCACGGGTGCGACGCGGACTCCGCCGGCGATGGTCCCGTCCGCGAGGGTCGCGACGAGCACCACGGTGCGCGGATCGTCGTCGGTGTCGTCGAGGTCGGAATGCGCGAAAAGTCCCTGTCGATCGACGAACTCGTGGTGCCGCATCGCACGGTAGGCGGTGTGCTCGACGGCGGTGTCGGCGACCGTGATCAGGAAGTCCGGCCGTGCGGCGACGCGTCGTCGACCGGCGAGGATCGACAGTTCACCGCCGACGACGTCTGTGCTGGTTGTCCTCATTCAGCCACCCACCGTCGGGAGGATGCTGCACGCACCACATGCCGCGCAGCCGGCCCGCTGATCTGCTCCCGCCATCCCGATCAGGGTGAGATGGCGCGCGACCTCGCGACTGATCTTCTCCACGATGGCCGGGTCCGGTGCCGGCGCATCGTCGACGTCGACGGCGAGCGTTCCCGCATGACGCCGGAACGGCACGATGAACGGGTAGACACCCAGGTCGGCGAGTTCCTTGGCACCGGCGATCATCTCGTCGGCGTCCTCGCCCAGCCCGACGAGTAGATACGTCGACACCTGGTTTCGTCCGAAAACGCGGACGGCCTCAGTCCACGCCTCGCGATACTCGGCCATCGAGACCGACGACTTGCCCGGCATCCACCGTCGTCGCACCTCGTCGTCGAGGGATTCGACGTGGATGCCGATCGCATCCGCGCCGGCCTCCCGCAGCTCGGTGAGGACCGCGAGGTCGGCGGGTGGTTCGCACTGCACCTGGATCGGCAGGTGGGGGACCGCGGCCTTGATCGCGCGGACGCACCGCGCGAGGTGGCGGGCCCCGCGGTCGCGACCCCCGGTGGTGCCGGTGGTCATCACCATCTGGGTGATGCCGTCGAGTTCGACTGCCGCGCGGGCGACCTCGGCCAGCTGATCCGGCTTCTTCACCGCGATCGTCGACCCCGACCGCAGTGACTCCTCGATCGAGCAGAACCGGCACCGCTCCGATTCGTCGTAGCGGATGCACGTCTGGACCACCGTCGTCGCCAAGACGTTACGACCGTGTAGACGGGCGATCTTCTCGTAGCTGACCCCGTCGGCGGTCTGCAGGTCGTAGAACCGGGGCCGTCCGATGGCCTCGACCTCGATGCCGACATCCACTCCGTCGTACAGGACACGTTCGCCGTCGAAGACGAACGGACTCTGCGGGTTCCGCGGGATCGCAGCGTGCAGGCCGTCGACCATCAGGTGGCCGTCGTCGCTCGGCCCGGCACCGCCGGTCCGCTGCACCGGCGGCTCGCCCCGAATCCCGAGCAGTGCCAGGTCAACTCGTGTGGTTACCGTCATGGGTACTTCCCCTGTTCCCTGAGTAACAAGCTCTTGCTGCTCCCTGAGGTGCGAGCTCCATTGCCCCGTGAGGTGCGAGTTGCGTCTTCGCGTGCGTCGCGACGCAATCTGCCAAAAGACTCGTCCCCGTGAGCACCGCCGGAGGGCAGATTGCCCTCGGAGGACGCTGAGGGGGACGAGTTTTTCGAGCGCACGGCCCGCTTGTAGCGTTCACCTCGAGGTCCGGACCCAACTCCTCCGTTTCGCCCGGCCATCTACTGCGCCGCCGCCAATCGCGGGCGCCCCTGGTCCAGAACACCGACGATGTGCTCCGCCACGTACCTCGCGTCCCGATCGATCCCGAGGAACCGTCCCGATCCCCAGGTGTGCATCCACGGCAACCCGACGAAGCTGAGCCCGGGGACCTCGGTGATCCCGCGCGTCTGCATCGGGCGACCCCCACCGTCGAAGGCGCTGGCCTCGATCCACCGGTAGTCGGGTCGGTACCCGATGGCCCAGATGATCGACGTCACCCCGGCTGCTGCGAGATCGAGTTCGGCAGGGTCTTCGTCGGGAGCCCACACAGGTTCGTACCGCGAGGGTTCCGGCGCCTCGATCCCCAGCGAGTCGATGTGCCGGTCGATGTCGGAGCAGATGGAGTTGTAGGTTGCGTCGGCCTTGTCCAGTGCATCGCTGAGCGTCGGCGCGAACCGCAGCGTCGAGTCCTTGCCGTCGGTCAGCATGCCGTAGAGCTGCATGCCCTCGACAGCGAAGCGTCGGAGGTCGATGTCGCGGCCACCGTCGCGGCCGGTGACGTAGTGGTTGGTCTTCTCCTGCGCGGCACGGCCACCCGGATACTCCTGGGTGGGAGTGTCGTAGAGCCCCATGTCCGACAGCCACGTCATGCAGTCGCGTCCGCGATAGAACCGTGCGACCCGCGGCGCGTTGCCGACCGCCAGATGCACCTGCCGCCCGGCCAGGTGCAGGTCTTCGGCGATCTGCGTGCCCGACTGCCCGGTTCCGACGACCAACACCGCACCCTCGGGCAACTGGTCCGGGTTGAAGTACTCCTCGGAGTGGATCTGATGGACGGCCGGATCGAGCGCCGACGCGAACGCCGGGATCACCGGCAGCGGATAACCACCGGTCGCGATCACCGCCTGGTCGCACGTCACGGAGGTGACGCCGTCCGGACCGTCGAGGGTCACCTCGAACCGGTCAACACCGAGCCGCTGCAGACGGGTCACCCGCGTGTGTTCGACGAGCGGCGGCTCGAAGGTCTGCAGCCACCCCTCCAGCCAGGCCACGACCTCGTCGCGGGTCATGAACCCGTCCGGATCGGGGCCGTCGTAGGCATATCCGGGCAGCCGGCAATGCCAGTTGGGTGTCACGAGAGTGAAGTTGTCCCAACGCTTGTCGGCCCACGCGTGGACCGCGGTCTCGGCTTCGACGACGAGATGCTCGACTCCGGCCTGGCCGAGGTACCAGCTGACCGAGAGGCCGGCCTGCCCGCCGCCGATGACGACGACCGGTACGTGTGTGTTCATGAGCGCTCCCGTAGGTCGGTGGTGTGCGCGGGTAGCGGCGGGTACATCGAGACCACTTCGACCTCCGCCGAATCCGGATGCCGCGCAGCATCCTTGGTGATCTCCTCAGCGGACGCGGCGGCCGAGGTGCACGCGAACCCGTACTTGGCCCGCACCCGTGCGCTGGCTTCGTCGAGCGCGGTGGTGGCCCGCGCCCGGAAGTCGTCGACGCGGTACGAACCCGGCGCGAGGTGGTCGTGCAGGACGAGGCTGGGGGAGTAGTACTGGCGGAACAGCCCGTCGGGCCAGCGCACCTGGACGGTCATCTCAGGCATGAGCGAGGTCCCGCCAGGCGAGGTCGTCGGCGGTCTCTGGTTCGGTGAGCAGGCCGTACTTCTCTGGGCGGCGGTCCCGCAGGTGGAACATGCCGGCGCGCATCGCGGTGAAGCTCTCGCAGATGTCCACCTCGGCGACCGCGAGACCGCTGCCGAGGAGAGTGGTGGCGAGAATGTTGCCGCCCGGGTCGACGATCTTGGCGTTACCGACATACCGCAACGACCCGAACGTCCCGCTCTGGTTCGACGCCACCCAGAACACCTGGTTTTCCAGGGCGCGCGCGGCGTCGAAGAGGTTGAACCGGTAGGTCCAGCGGTCCTCCTGGAGATTCTCGGCGGTCGCGGTGCGTGCCGCCGGCCACGCCGAGAGGCTGGCGATGATCTCGGCACCCTTGAGAGCCATGATGCGGGCGGCCTCGGGAAACGCCTTGTCGTAACAGATTTGGAGTCCGACCCGTCCGACCGGGGTGTCGAAGACGCCGTATCCCTCGCCGGACGAGTACGACATGTTCTCGCCGAGCGGCTGGTGGACCTTCCGATAGCTGCCGTAGATCCGGTGGCCGTCGAGGACTGTGGCCGCGTTGTAGCGGGTCTCGCCGTCCTCGCCGAGTTCGCAGAACCCGATCGCCACCACCAGGTCTCCGACGATGGACTGCACCCGCGCGATCTCGGGTCCGTCGAGGGAGATCGCCGGTGGCAGCGACCGTGCACTGTTCTTCCGGGTGTCGCCGTGGTTGCCCAGCGACGACAAGTATCCGCCGATCGCCGCCTCGGGGAAGACCAGGAAGTCGACGCCGCGGGCCCGCGCCTGGGCGACATACTCTTCGATCGTCGCGTAGTTCTGTTCGAGATCGCGGGTGAAGTTCGCCGCGACGGTTCCGATGGTGGTCATAGGAATGTCCCAGGGTCGGTGGTGCGGAAAGTGTTGCGACTCAGACCATGTACGTCGAGTTGATGATCGCGCCCTTGCGTGCGTAGTGGATGATCGCGTCCTGGACGTCGAGCGGGTGCGCCGGGATGACGCCCTCGATCAAGTCCTCCTCGCGACCGCCATGGAGCGCGAGCCCGAAGCGGCAACAGAACACGGTGCCGCCCTCGGAGATGAAGGTCTCGAGCGCGTTGTTGATGTTCTGCTCACCGGGGAAGCCGGAGTCGCCGGTCGTCGGAAAGCCGCGCGTGGCAAGGCAATTGATGGCACCGGGGCCGTAGAAGTACATCGCGGATTCGAAGCCCTTGCGCAGGGCGCGGGTCGCCTGCAGCACCGCGACGAACGACACCGAGGACTCATGCGCGATGCCGTGCACCAGCGTGAAGTAAGTTTCACCGTCCTCGGCCTGGTAATCCGGGAAGATCTTGGTGCCGCCGTAGATGTTGGAGCCCTTGGGAAGTGAGGGATGCGGGATCTCCGCCAGCGACGCGGCGATGTTCTCGGTGATGGTTTCGTCGAAAGAGGGCACAAGGACTCCTGGATGGCGAGACGACGGCGCCTGGCGGCTCGGCGTGTGAGACGAATGCGGATCGGGCATCATTGCCCAAGAGCGGTGGATCGGAAGACTTCGATCTCATCGAGTAGCTGATCGCTACGAGAACCAGTTCACCCCTCGACGATTACCGGGTGGTTACCGCTGGAATAAATGGATGGCCGGTCTGCGTAACACGTCGCTCGACGCGCGCCCGTCCCTCAACCGCTCGTCAGGACAGCAGGATGGTCCGGCAACTAAAATGTCCGACGAACCGGTCGGGTCGGGGGTCTGACCGGTTCATCGGACGTAAGACAGCATATCCTCTGCGTCGCCGCAGATCGAGCGCGGGATCCGCAATTCTGTGACCTGTTTCTCACGGATTCCGGACGAACCCGACCTCTACGGCTCCGTAACCGTCGTTCGCCGTCGTCCACCTGGACGACACCGATCTCGTCCGACGTGTCGCACCATCTCGCCGAACGACGAGGCGCAAGCTGGACCCATGCTCACTGCGATCCTCTACGGACTCGTGACTGCGGTACCCATCGCGATCGGTGCCGCGATCGGTCTCCGGTGGGATCTCCCGGCTCGAGTCTTGGCGACCCTGATGGCCTTCGGCGCAGGCACGATGATCGCCGCGGTCTCCACCGAGCTCTTCCAGCCGGCGTTCACACAGGCCGGCATCGGCCTCGCCGGGGTAGCGCTGCTTCTTGGAACCGCGGTCTACGTGGTCGCCGACCACGTCGTCGAAACCAAACTCGGCTCCCGCGCCATCGGTCCGGCGCTCATGCTGGGTGTCTTCCTCGACGGCGTGCCCGAGAACAGCGCGCTGGGCGTCTCACTCACCGCTGGCGGCTCGCTCGTCCTGTTGGTGGCGATCGCCGTCGGCAACGTCCCGGAAGCGGTCAGCGGGGCGTCGTTGATGAGACGCGAACACGACATGTCGCTGCGCTACGCGCTGGTGATGTGGGTGGCCACCGCCGCGATCCTCATCGCGGTGACCGTGGGCGGTTATGCAGTCTCCGACGCCATCTCGCCGACCGCGGTCAGCATCGTCCAGGCCTTCGCGGGCGGCGCGACCCTCGGCGTCCTCGCGAACGGTCTGATGCCAGAGGCATACCGCGAAGGCGGCTGGTGGGTGGGCCTCGCCACTGCAGCGGGCTTCCTCCTCGCGTTCGTCCTGGCCTGACGGCGAACTCAGTGCGTCTGCGTGGCGTCCGGGTCGCTGGCAACGTGGCCCTGGGCGAGCTCTTGGAGTTCTCGGAAGACCCGCTTCGACGCCTCGGCCCAGGGCATCAGGATCGGGAACACGTGGAACATCCCCGGTTCCTCGAGCGCGCGCGTGGGCACCTCGGAGTCCTCCAGCCGCGCTGCGAATTCCCTGATGCCGTCGCGGAACATCTCGTCCTTGCCCCAGCACACGAAAGTCGGTGGGAACCAGTCCGGCTCCGGGTCGGCGTGGATGATCGAGACGCGAGCATCGTTCGGCTGCACACCATGTAGGTACGGCGTCACCGGGATGTTCCACGGCAGCACGTCGTACTGGGCGTTCTCGGTGATCGACGGGTGATCGAGGTCGAGATCGATCTCGGGGGAGAACAACGCCATCGCACCGGGCTTGGGTAGACCCTGCTCGTGCAGGTGCGCCACCAACGACGCTGCGAGGCCACCACCACCGGAGTCGCCGGCGATGATGATGTGCTCGGGTGTCACGCCGCGTCCCAGCAGCGCCCGGTAGACGTCGGCGGCGTCGAGAACACCTGCGGGAAAGGGGAACTCGGGTGCCATCCGATAGTCGGCGATGAACACCTCGAAACCGGTGATCCGCACCAGCGACGACGCGAACGCCGAGTACATGATCGGCGACGTCCCGATGTAGCCGCCGCCGTGCAGGTACAGGATGGTCGCGCCGATCTCCTGCTTCTCCTCGTCCTCGTCGACGTAGGCGTCGGTACTCGCCTTCGCGCGACACCACAGGCCGGGGACGCCGCCGATGGTGTCGTCGGTCAGTTCGACCCCGTCGGTCAGTTCGACGAACGGTGGCATCACCACGCGGCAGATCTCGTCGAGGATTTTCTCCATCGACCGGAATTCCTCGATCGGCAGACCCATCGAGTAACCCATGAACGTACGGATGGACTGCCGGGTGACGGCCTGGCCGATGTTGTCGAGCAGCCCCGACGGACCCGACCACGGCTTCTTGAAGGGCACGCGCGCGAGTCCGCCGAGCATGCTCGACGCCAGTCCGGCGACGGTCAGCGCCGTCAGCGGTCCGGACGCGGTCTCGACCTCGGGACGATCAGCCATCACCATGCTGCTCAGGGTAGCGAGGTGGGTCACGGGCGGCTCAACACACAACCACCGGACTGGGGTGCGCCCGGACGGACGTGGCAGACTGTCGCGGGTCCTGTAGTCCCCCGAGAACCCCGTGAGGCGGCGATGGAGAGTTCTGCCTTCCCGGCTCAGCGCGAGGCCGGGCGACCCGTCGTACCGTCGGAATCGGTGCAGGTCACACTGGGTGACGCCCTGGAGGCCAACCGCGCGCTGCAGAAGTCGGCGGCGGTCAAGCTGTTCGCCGCGAACAATTCGGCTCTCTACGTCACCTTGATGGAGCGTCACCTCGACTACGGCACCAAGATGTCGGAGGTCGAGCTGACGATGCGGCTCGAACGCGACCTCGCCGAACTCGACCTCACCGACGACCAGCCCACCGGCCTGGAGCTGGTCAAGCTGTGGGCCCGTCAGGGCTGGCTGCACCGCGTCACCGACACCACCGACCCCGACGCCCCCAACCTCTGCCATCTGACCAGCGAGGCCCGCTCGGTCCTGGACTTCATGCGCCGTCAGCGCCGCGAGGACTCCATCGCCACCGGTGGCTCGATCACCGGTATCGCCGCCGAACTCCGACGCGTCGCCGGACAGGTCAGCAACGACCCCGAGACCATCCGCCTGGAGCTCGAGGCGCAGATGTCCGACCTCGACGCCGAGCTCGCCGACCTCGAAGCCGGCCGCCGCCCACCGGTCGACCTCCGCGTCGCCGAGGACTCCGCCCGCGCGATCGGCTACCAGATGGAGCAGATCATCTCCGACATCGGCCAGTACGGCACGATGCTCGACCGCATCACCACCGCGCTGCTCGACGACCCGGGGGACTCCGACCTCGCCTACCGCGACCGTCAGCGCCAGCTCTTCGACGACTACGAGGCGCTACTGCAGTCGTCGCAGTCGGCGTCGTACCAGGCGTTTTCCCAGATGATCCAGGACCCGGAGCGTCGCGCCCGCCTCAAGGTCGACATCGACACGATCATCGAGAACTTCCCCGGGATGGACGCCGGGCTGCGGTCGGTGATGGACAACTTCTTCGGGCTGGTCACCCAGCAGATGGCCGAGGTCGGCCGCACCCGTCAGCGCTGTGCCCGTCGTATTCGACGCTTCGTCGCATCCGGCACCCTCGAGCAGAGCCGCGGTCTGGCCCGTCAGCTCAACGACGCCCTCGCCACCGCCAACGACCTGCTCAAGTCCTCGCTCGCAGACCGTCGCCTCGGCTACGAGCTCCCGCTCGCCGCGCCGACCCTCAACTCGATCGGTCGCCTCGCCTTCGAGATCCGCGAACACGTCCCACCCGCCCCGGCCTTGCCCGCCGGTGGCGCCGACGCCGATCTGACGGCCTTCGCGTCGATGACCGGGCAGGTCGACACCGTCGAACTCACCGAGACCGTCAACAACGCCGTCGCCGCCGGCCCGGTCGCGCTCACCGACGTCATCGAAAGTCTCGACGAGGCGTATCTCGCGCACGTCATCGTGCTGTGGTCCTGGGCCCAAAAGCAGGCCGCAGCAGGGGAGAAGGTGCCGATGACCACCGTGCGCTTCCGGTCCCTCCTCGGACATGACCATGCCATCGAAGTCCCCGACCTGACCTTCACCGAACCGATTCCGACTGCGGAGGTCGACGCCGAATGACCACCACCGACGACACGAGCGCCGAGCTCCCCGAGACCGAGGCTCCCGCAACGCCCGACGAGTTCGCCGGCTTCGACGACCTGCCCACCGTCGCCAACCGCGCCACCTCGCACGCCCCGAGCGCGCCCCGCTTCGACGGCGACGTGAGCGAGCTGCCCGACCGTGCCTGCTGGGCGCTGCAGAACCTGCTCGCCCGCCGCTACGTCAGCGGCGACCGGCAGCCGCAGCTGTGGTCGTGGGTGTCGGAGTACCAGGACGTCCTGCGCATCCGGCTGTCCGAACTCGACCTTCGTCTGCGCCTCGTCGACGAACTGCAGGTCGCCTTCGTCGCGCAGGCCGGTTATGACTCCCGGTGGGGCCGACGCATTCTCAAGCGCGAGACCGTCCACACCTACGACGCGATCCTGGCGCTGCATCTCGCCAAGTACATCCGGGCCGCCCGCGACGAGGATGCGCTGATCACCCGCGAGGAGATCCACGAGCTCTTCGCCGGCGTCACCAACACCATCGACCGCGACCTCGCACTCTTCGACAAGCGCATCGAGCGGGCGATCGACAAGATGGAAGAGCTCGAGTTCCTGCGCAAGCAGCGCGACGACGCCGACACCTTCACCGTCAGCCCGGTGATCTCCGCGGTCATGACGGCGTCGGTGATCACCGATCTGCAGCGCCAGTTCGAGCAGTTCATCGGCTCCGGCGACACGGGGGAGGAGCCGCCGGAGATCGCGGCTGACGAACCCGCACAGCCCGACGACGCTGAGGACGGCTTCGGCGACGACGAAGGAGACGACTGGTGAGCGTCGACCAGTACCACCTGTCCCGGTTGCAGCTGATCAACTGGGGCGTGTTCGACGGGTATCACTCGATCCCGTTCAGCTCCAACGGTTCTCTGATCACCGGGTCGTCGGGTTCGGGTAAATCATCGTTGCTCGACGCCATCTCGCTGGCGTTCCTGCCCGACCATCGCCGCAACTTCAACGCCTCGGGCGACGCCACCGCCGCCGGCTCGTCGAGCGGCAAGCGCACCGTCGGCAAGTACGTGCGCGGGGCGTGGGGTGAGCGACGCGACGGCACCAACGCGCACCGCGAGATCATGTACCTGCGCGGCACCGGCCCGGCGTGGGCGGCCATCGCGGTCACCTATACCTCCACGTCGGGCACCGCCATCACCGGCCTGGTCCTCAAGTGGCTGGCCGCGGGCAAGATGACCGACGCGCACAGCTCGTACTTCATCTACGACGGCGACGCCGACATCGTCGAGGCCTGCAACGAGTGGGCCGCGGCCAACTACAACTCGGCCAAGTTCCGCGACCGCGGCTGGCGCGGCGGACCCGGTGAGGGCAAGTACCTCTCGACGCTGTACTCGCTCATCGGCATCCGGGGTTCCGACGCCGCGCAGCAGCTCCTCGGAAAAGCGAAGTCGCTCAAGAGCGTCGGCGGTCTCGCACAGTTCGTGCGGGAGTTCATGCTCGACGCCCCGACGTCCATCGTCGGCATCGCCGACGCCCTCGAACAGATCGACCCGCTCGTCGAGGCCCGCGAGCTGCTCGACGTCGCGCGCCGCAAGCGCACCATTCTCGGCAACATCGAGGAGGTCCACGAGCGGTACGCGAGCGAGTCGGCGACGTTCAGCGTCCTCGACACCATCGACAGCAACACCATCCGCGGCTACGTCAACAACCTGCGGATCCGCAACGCGCAGCCCGAGGTCGCCGACCTCGACGACCAGATCACCCGCCTCGACAGTGATCTCGCCGCGCTGACTACCCAGCACGACCAGCTGCGCCAGGACCACAGCCTGCTGCTGGCCCGCATCGCCACCTCCACCGGCGACCTCGCCCCGCTGCGCGAACAGCTCGGCGGCGCACAGAAACTCAGCACCGAGGTCACCGCACGGCGAAACGCGTACGAGGACAAGGTCTCCGCACTCGGCTTCAGCGCGCCTACCAACGCCGAGGGCTTCTGGTCGCTGCGCGAGGAGCTCATCGAGGAGGCCACCAAGATCGACGGCCAGCTCGACGCCGGTCGCGCCCACTACGCCGAGGCGCTCGCCCGCGAGGTCGCCGCGCGTAGCCGCCGCGACACCGCGCAGGAAGAACTCGGCCGCGTCGAACAGGCCGGCTCCGCCCTGCCGCGCACCGAACACGAGATGCGCCGCGTCATCGCGCACGCGCTGCAAATCGACGAGTCCGAGCTGAAGTATGTCGCCGAGCTCGTCGAGCTCGACCCCGACGAGGAACGCTGGCGCCTGGCCGTCGAAAAGGTCCTGCGCAACGCGGGCCTGAGGCTGCTCGTTCCGGACAAGCACTTCCGCTCTGCCCTGCGCTTCGTCAACTCGCACGACATGCGCGGCCGGATCCAGCTGCACCAGGCCGAGACCCGCCCGATGCCCGACGTCGAGCCGGGCACCCTGGCCTCCAAGCTGCGTCCCGTCGACCCCGGCCACCCGTGTGCCGCCGAGGCGATGACCATCCTCGCGCGCCTGGGTAACCACATGTGCGTCGACAACCCGGGCGAGTTCTCCCAGTACGCGAAGGCCGTCACCGACCAGGGTCTGCGCAAGGACTCGGCGAAGCTGGCCGTCAAGGACGACCGCCAGCAGCTGCGCCGGTCGCAGTACATCTTCGTCGGCGACGTCGAATCCAAGATCTCCGCGCTGCGCGACGAACTCGCGTACGAGGAGCGCGCTTTCGAGGACGCCCGCGAGGACTGCGCCGAACTCGACCGTGAGCGTTCCGCCAAGGAACGACGCCGCGACGCCTACCGCCGTGTGTGCGAGCAGTTCACGCAATGGAATGAGATCGACGTCGACTCGGTCGATGATCGCGTCGACCAGCTCACCGACCAGTACGACCTCCTCATGGAGGAGCACCCCGACGTCGAGGCCCTGCAGCGCAAGGCCGAAGACCTCTGGGAGCAGGTTCGCAACGCGATCTCGCAGGCCGCGCTGGTCAAGGACAAGATCGCCCGCCAGGACGAGCGCCGCACCCAGCTGCTCGACCTCATCGACCGGCTGAAGCCCGAAGACGTTCCCGCACAGGCGGAGAAGACCCTCGACGGCTTCCGCGAGGACCTCTCGGCGACCCTCGACGTCCTCAACCCGGAGCCGTACCGCCAGGAGATCGTCAAGGCCGCCGGCCGCGAACGCGACCGCATGCGCTCCGACGCCCGACGCTCCCGCGATGAGCTGGCCCGGATCCTCGACACCTACGACGAGGAATTCCCCGACGCCATCCCCAACGACAGCGACGACTTCGACGAGCGCATCCACGACTACGTCGCCGTCTGCCGTCGCATCGACGGACGCGAACTGCCGTCGGCCTATGAGCGGATGCGGCGCCTGATCACCGAGCAGGCGCCCGGCGCGATTCTCGGTCTCCACATGGCCGCCGACGCCGAGGAACGACGGATCGTCGAGCAGATCGAGCGCGTCAACACTGGCCTCGGTGCGGTGGCATTCAACCGCGGAACCCGCCTGCGTCTGGTCCCGGGCCGGAAGAAGCTCGCCGCGGTGGAGGAGCTGACCGAGAAGGCTCGCCAGATCTCCAACCGCGCAACGGCGGTCAGCTTCGGCGACGAGCAGGCCATCCTCGAGCAGTACTCCGACATCCTGCTGTTGCGCGAACGCCTCGCCGGCAACACCCCGGAAGACCGCCAGTGGACGCGCGACGCCCTCGACGTGCGCAACCGCTTCGACTTCTACTGCGAGGAGCACGACGCCGAGTCTGGCGAGACCATCCGCACCTACTCCAACGCCGGTGATAACTCCGGCGGCGAGCAGGAGAAGCTGATGGCCTTCTGTCTCGCCGGTGCGCTGAGCTTCAACCTGGCCAGCCCGCACGGCAACGACAACCGGCCTATCTTCGCCCAGCTGATGCTCGACGAGGCGTTCTCCAAGTCCGACCCGCAGTTCGCTCAGCAGGCGCTGTCGGCCTTCCGCAAGTTCGGGTTCCAGCTGATCATCGTCGCCACCGTGCAGAACACCAGCACGATCCAGCCGTACGTGGACAACGTGGTGATGGTGTCGAAGACGGAGGTCGGTCCGGAGTTGCGGCCGGTTGCCACGGCGACGTCGACGACGATCAAGGCGTTCTCGGAGTTGCGGCGGTCGGGGAGTCAGTTGTCGGTGTAGGGGGTCCGTCCCGCAGAGGATCGTATTCAAGGTACGCCACCCCGGACTCTGAACCGATTTTTCGTACGATCGAGCGCATCAGCCGGTGTGGATTTGTGCCTGGCGGACGGAGACCGATGGGTGGAGACGTAATTGTTGACGAGTCGTCCTACCGGAAGATGGCTAGGACAAGGCGCGTACTGTCCCGCATTGCGAATAGCCTCTTCTGAACCGATACCGACTGCCGGTGGTCAAACACCCGACTGTCTTTCAACTGTGACCCGGGATTGGTATCAGTTTGCTAACTGCCTCCTGGACTACCGGACCCGCTCAGCTTGCTGGCGGAAATCTTGGCGGCTCGCGCGCTCACTTCCTTCGCGAGCCACACCATCCCGCCCGGATCGCCGTCCAGGTAGTCAGCAAGTTTGGAGATTGCGTGCTCTTTCCACGTCTTGCTGACTCGTAGGTGCCAGCTGCCTCCGCATTTTACTTTGCCGTCAATGGCGGCGTCCTCACCTAGTTGCTCTACGAGTTGCTCGACTGCTCGGCGTGGAAGCAGGTCCTCGATTTCAATATCGTGCTGTTTGGTACATGCGCCGTCCCATTTGTTCAAAGTCAGGATGCGTCTGTTGGGTTCCCAATTGAAACTCTTCAATTTATCAGCCGCTGCGCGTCCATGATCGTCGAAATCAAGCAGGGCGATGACCGGTGCTTCGGTTGCAGCTTCCGCGAGAATTGCTTGAGGGACTACGTTTGAGGCGTTACCTGCAGGAATGAAATAGATTCCCTCGACGAGATCATGTCGGTTCGCTGCGGTGCAGCACTGGTTGATGAAGAGGCCATCGGTGTACCCTTCGGTGACCACAACGACCTCGGTCCCTGCCGGAATTTCAAGGCTGCGCTCGAGAACATGAGCGAGCCCGGCGTCGCGGTAGAGTGCCCCTAGGAGTTGCGCTCTTTTCTCGTTTCCGCGGACACTGGCGGCCTTTTCAGTGAATCCATCGGGACGCTTTCGGAGCTCAGTAATTCTAGACGTCGACCTCCGCGATATCACGTAGGGTGAATGAGTTGTGACTACAAGCGAGACATCGGCGCGGGTTGCTAGTTCCTCGAGTTGGTCCCGAATGTCTTCCTGTCCGGCCGGATGAAGAAACGCCTCTGGTTCCTCCACTGCTAGAACGAGGGACCTTTTACTCTGTTCGGCCAGATACTGCAGCATCGACACGAGCACTGCCCCACGGATTCCAGTGCCCTTCGCTGACAACGGAGTCGTAACCGCGTCTCCAAGCCTAATCTCAACAGATGAGAGGGTGTCGTAAACGGTGGGCACTGCGGGCACCAACTCTGCATTGGAGATTTCAGGGAACATTTCCCCAACGCGTTCTTGGATCAAACCTCTAAGAGGCTCGAGGAGTTGAGTCTGCAATGATGTCAGATACTCATCACGAGCGGCGTCGGCCTTCGCGATTTCACTTCCAAGATGATCGGAAATTACCAGCTGCTATATCTCGCGGAACTTCCCCTTCAGTAGAGATTCGAGGTCCTGTCCACTGTGAATTACGGCGAACCGGACCACAGACCGGAATTGTGCCTCGAGCTTCGTGTGCTCGGCACTCTGAGCTGGCAGCGACGCGGCGCCGAACCCTTTGGCCTGGAATGAAGTTTGGCGTGTTCCGCGCGCACCAAAAGTGGTGACCATACGAATTTCGTTGTCCGCCGCGTAAGTCTTCACGGAGCCCTTGGTAGATGCGTTGCGTGCCTTGCGGATTGCTAGTTCGTAGGCTTGTGCCCGGCTCAGAAGGGTTCTTTCGGGCGAGGATTTTCCAACTTGAAAGGTCAACGCAATTCTGGTTGAGGGTGGGGCCCCGACCGACGGGGAGTCTTTTGTCGGTCGGTCATGTGCGGGGGAGTACACGGACTCAGGGTCGAGCGCGAGCTCCAGTGCACGTACGAGGTTTGACTTGCCACAGTTGTTCGGGCCGACAATGTAGTTGACGCCGTTGGACACGTCGAACTCGTGCTCACCAGAGAAACTTCGCAGATCTTTGACACGGATGTGAGTGAGTTTCATTTCGCGTGACCTAGGACCTTCTTCGGGTAGATGCTATCGATTCGTAGATCTTGCCAGCGTCGATCTCGTTGCGTCACAAAACGGTGTAGTCCGCTTGAGCTTGGACAGAGGTCGCTCGTCTTTGCGTGCTCCGGGCTTGTGGGTCTGTCCAGTCCGCCGCGCGAGGATTCGATTGGGGCGTTCGAAAGGTGGAGTCGTATCACTGGACCGGGCCCGTTGGTCAGTCAGGCGCCCAGCGGGGCTGGCTCCAGTCCGTCTCCCATAACGCCGGCGACAACTTCGGTGGCGAGCAGGAGAGGCCGATGACCTTCTGTCTCGCCGGTGCGCTGAGCTTCAACCTGGCCTGCCTGCACAGCAACGATAACCGGCCCATCTTCGCCCAGCTGATGCTCGACGAGGCTTCTCCAAGTCCGACCCGCAGTTCGCCCAGCAAGCGCTGTCGGCGTTCCGCAAGTTTGGAATTTGGCTGATCATCGTCGCCACGGTGCAGAACACCAGCACCATCCAGCTGTACGTGGACAACGTGGTGATAGTGCCGAAGGTCGAGGCTGGCCCGAATCTGCGGCCGATTGCCACTGCGACGTCAACGACGATCAAGGCGTTCTCGGAGTTGCGTAGGTCGGGGGCGTCAGTTGTCGGTGTAGGACGTGGGAAGTCGGTCCGGTCCGGGCGAGCAGGACCGTCGGTCACACAACGATCTGGCAATATCCGCCCGCGAGCCTCGACCGTCGGCTGGTCTATGCTCAGGTACTGCCTCCGTCGTCCCAAATGCTTGTGCGAAACGTCACCAGCGGTCCGGCGGAGTAGTCCTGCGAAGGATCGCGCAGAACATTCGCCGCGTCCGCGAAAGACTTGTCGAGTTCGCTTGTTGTTCTCCGAAGAAGAATTAGCAGTGGCCCGACGACGACTCCATCAGTTCGGTTACCAGGAAGAACCTCGAACGTGAACGAAGGCTACGTCAACGAGTCTGATCGACAGATACTTCACCACCGTCACTTGGACTGCACCTGAATCGAAGTCGAAGTCGACTGTCGGAGCTCGGTTTAAGGCATCGGTGAGACGTTTACACCTAGATGACGCCGTCCTCGATTGTAAAGTCCGCCTGCTCTGGCGGAGCCACACGGGTGAGGAATTCAGATGAGCATCACTGGGGATTTCGATGAGCGCCGTCATGATCATCCGGGACACGGTGGGATAAAAAGCGACGCGTCCGAACACCGCTGGATCAGCGCGGACCTGGTTGATGTCGGCCAGACAGTCACCGCCGATCGCAACCGCCAGGTCGGCGATGATCTTTCCCGGATCATGAGTTGCCAACGGTTTACGCCACAGTCCAAGCGCTGTCGACAAACCGGTGGTCAGGCCCGTTTTCTCCGCGGTCCGCAGAAACACCGCGGCCCCGGCATGCGACACCACCCCGGTTACGGACCCATCTACCGACAACGACGGTACGGCGACGTAGACTTACTCACCAGATTGGTGCTCCTCGATCATGAGATGTTCGGACCTTCGCAAGTCGAATTATCCCAGGTCAGGGCACCTTTCTTCGTTTACGACACGAGATCAGCGTGAAAGCGCCGGGCTAGTTGGTTACTGAAGGTGCCTCCATACCGAGACTGGGTTGCGTCGGAACTCACGCACGTCATGCGTCCTGACCGTTCGATACTCGAGCTCGGCCTTCTGGAGCGCGGTTTGGAGTTGTGAGCCGATAAAGCCTGGTTCACTCCGCCACAGCGGATGAGTCAGCAGCACACATTTGTCAGCTCTGGTCACTGCCGGTACGGAGGTCACCACGCGCATAACGGCACCGTTCAACGCTGCTGCAGCAGTGTCCATCCACGGTGCTGTCGGCGCCATAGAACGGGAGTTATCCAGCACCGACCCGGTAGCAAGCTCGAGCATGTCGAGTGCCAACCGCCAGTCCAACAGCGGATGGCGACGCGCATTGTTGTAGGACCGAAGGCAATCGGGGCATGAGGTATCGCAGTTGTCGGAGTGATTGGGGTCCTCCCACACGCTACGGAGTTCGCGAAGTGCGTCAGTCAGCAGCTGTTGGAACCCGGCTGGATCTCCGAGTTCTAGTGCGTACCCCGCGCCATTCTCTGCCGTGTCGGCGAGGAAGACCCCGGCTCCGACCTGCTCGGTAGTGTCGCCCTCGTTCGTTGTGGCTGGTAGGCGCATAGGGACGAGTCCGGCTGCGATTTCTACAGGGTCAAGATCGAGCAATACCTGCGCGGCACGGCGGAGTACCTCTGCGAAAGACGTATAGGCTGCTTTTCCTGACGGTAGGTCGTAGAGCGCAATGATGCCTGAGCCGACGTCAAGCGGTCCTGGGGTGATGAGAAGTGCATCAGTGACACGCACTTCGCCGATGGTGTTCATCGTGCCGGATGCCGCGGAAGGCGTCTCCGCGAGGACTGTCTTGTCGTAGCGAGTTTGAAACTCGTAGCCTCGGCCGAAGTTGTCGTTGACGGTGACGAGTTGGGCCTGCTCGTAGAGGTCCAGTTTGAGGTGTTCTAGCTGCGCAGTTTGCGTCGGCGAGTCGCCGGGTATGAGGGCCGGTGATGATGTCGTGCTTAGCACTTCCTGGTCATCGTTGAAAGCTCGTGGAGAGTAGGTGGTGCGGAATCCCCGTGGCTCGAACAGATTCATCTGAGTCATGGTGCTTCCGCATGCGTTGCACGTTGTGCGCGCTGTCAGAGTTGTTTGATCACATGCGTCGCATGTGCTCACTTGGCGTGGGCTTCCCAGCGGGTCAACGGCCTCGGCTTTGCTGCCTCTGAGGACGTATGCTGCGAATCCGTTCGCAGTGTGGACAAGTCCGTCCTTGACGACCTCGGCTCCCGGCGCAAAACTGCGGACTGCCAATTCGAGTGCCCGGTCGCTGACTGCGTTGCGCTCCATATCCCGGCGGGTTCGGACCTCCTTGCCCCAGAGGTTGCGGACTCTGGTGGGGAAGCCGAACATCGGAACCACGCCATGCCTGGCGAGTGCGGCGCTGAGTTCTGTATCAGCTGAGCCGCTCTCAGCATCTACGACCTCGTCGATGCGTGTAGCAAGCGCTGTGCGGATGAAGTCGTGGACGATCTTGCGATCGGATGGTGGGAGGGGGGTATGTGCGGACAGCCGGTCGACGATTGTATCGACAGACGGCGAGGTCGTTAGCCAGTCGACAACGCCGTCGCGAAACAGTGGTTGCCACTCGTAGATCTGGCCAAACGATCCATGGTTGCTATTTGGTGTCCAAGCGGGAGCTGGTGACTGAGCGGCAAAGGCTTGGAAGAGGCACTCGCTTGCCACGACGCGCTGGACGATTCTGGTTCGGGCCAGGTCGAGGAACGGCTGCGGTGGGACGTCGCCGGTGATCCGCTCGGGCCGATTGAAGTAGTACTCGTCGTGTGTCCTGTCGCGACAGATCGTCAGCGCGAAGCTCAATGCCTGCCCTGATCGGCCCGCACGCCCCACGCGCTGCTGATAGTTGAAGCGCTGCGGCGGCATGTTGGCCATGAGAGTGGAACGGAGCGAGCCAATGTCGACACCGACTTCCATCGTGGTCGTGACAGATAGGACATCCAGCCCGTTGGCAAGGCTGTTCTCGGACTGCGTAAAGGCGCCCTTGAACCATCGCTGCCGATCGCGCTGAACGGCAAGTGGCCGTGTCTGCCCGGTGAGCTCGGCGATCGCGAGACGGCGCGGGTCGCGATGCGCGAGCCATGAGTAGTAGTCGTCAGACTCAGCGGACAGCGGGTACTCCTCCAGAGCTGCTGCGAAGCACTGACGGTTGGCGCAGACTCCCAGGCTTGGCTGAAGGTGTGCAAAGTTGCAGCGATTGCAGCGCCATTCGGACTCACCCGGTGGGTGGAACCTGAGCGTGGAATCAGCGGAACTCGTTTTGAGTAGCCACCCGCTGACTGCGCGGGATACTGCAGCGTCACCCATGAGAGCCACGAGCTGGTTACTTAGCAGTTCCTCGTCGTGACCCAGCGCGGCTGCTACCGCCGCCAAGTACTTGTTGATCGGCGCCGGGGCGATCGCCACTTCGTCGACACCGCCGCGGTTACTGCCCTCGGTCCTCCCCATAAGGCCCAGAACCCGAATAACCGTGTGAAGCAGCTGAGCTTGTTCAGCTTCGTTCAGCGGTCCATGAACCGGCTCCCAACCATCGACGTCAACCCGTGCGATGGCAACCGATTCGAGATCACGTCGTGCGCGATCGAAGGTTGCATCGACGATCGCAGAACGTAGCGCAGACTTCAGCTTGGCTTGCCCGTTAGTGATGGGCGGTTCAGCCCATAGACCAGGCTGGGGTGGGCGAAAGGCTCGGTACCAGGGGGTCTCGCCATCGAGGTCATCCTCGAGCTGCTGGTTCCAGGGGTCGGTTCCGCCAGGGTTTGCGCCAAGTGACACTAGGACGTCGGTGATGCGATCGCACATGTCGCTGAAGGTGACCGTGGGGATGGCGCTGAGTTGGCTCACCGCCTCATCGAGAGCGGCCTGCTCGTCGTTTGTGAGTTCGAATCCGCTTTGTTGTTTCATCCGCGCCATTGCGCCGGCCAGCAGCTCGGGCTTGGCATGGAGCTGTGCGGGGTCGGCCTTGAGTGCGTCGAGTGCGGCGAGTGGATCAGCCCCTTCGGCGAGTTCCTGCCGTAGGACTTGCCGGATGAGGTCGCGGTGGTGGTTGCGTGCAACGCCGGCGGCCGTGCGCGCCGCATCATCTCGGCTGTCTGTGAAGACAATGGTTTTGGAGTTCGCGCCGCCGGCAGAGTCCTGGCCTTCATCAAGGGAGCGGACGAGCTGCGACAAGTAGAGTTGTGTAGCGGCGGCCGCGCCCGAGGTATGGGCTCGGATGGCCGAGGACACTTGCCCAGCCCGAAACGCTCCCTTCTTGGAAGGAGCTCCGGGTTTGTAGGCACATGCGGGGCAGCGATCGGGTAAGGCCGGAACGCGGTCCTCGGGGGAATCGCCTGTGAAGACTAGCCCGAGTCCGGTCGGTGTTCCGGAGGTTGACGCGATGCCTAGCGCCGGGTTCCACGCGACCTGGGAAAATGCCAGCTGGATATCGTCGCGTTTCCACGGTTTCAGCGCACCGAGGGTGCCCGGCCGGTACCAGAAGAATTGTTTTGCAGGCCTGAGGAATACAGGCTTCGCGCTCTGGCTCTCGTCGAGCGGTGTCGGCGAGAGAAGCGCGTCGGACCCTTGTGACTCGATGATGTAGCCGCCGAGACTGATATCGCCGCACTCGTAGCAGTAGAGGAGCTCGAGGACTCGTGCGCCGCAGTCCGAGCAGGCGCCGAGCGGTGTGCTGAAGAGCCGGCCAATCCTCCGGTCCTCGGAATGCTCTGTCACACCCGAGCAGTTCGGGTTACTGCATGCCCACATGCCACGGGGGACCCGGACGAAAAGGTGGGCACGTATGGGAATGGGAGTCGTTGCCGCAGTGCTCAGGTCAGCGTTTGCAAGTTGCTTGAATGCAGCTGTGATGAGCTGACCGCTGGTGTCGTCGGGGAAGAGACGAGCTGCGATGGTTTCGAGCGAAGTCGCACGAATGCGGTCTTCATTCTCGTTATGACATGCGGCAGCGATCGCATGGGTCAGATCGCCGGTGTCGATAGATTCGGCGGACAGCGATTCAGCTGCGCTTGCGGCGGGTGGTGTGATGGCGATGTGCTGCCCGGCCTCGATGGTGAAGCTGTCTGGGCTAACGCCAAAGAACTCCTCGAGGTATTTTCGGCCCTCGTCTGAATCGGTGAGTGACGCCGACGTTGCAATGACACGCAGCTGGGGGCTGTCTGCAGCCAGTCCGAGCCTTCGCAGCAAGGCGCGCAGGATCATTGCGACCTCGCTACCCTGCGTTCCCCGGTACAAGTGCAGCTCGTCGACCACGATCGTGAAGACGTTGTCGGTGCTCTCGTCGAGCCATGCTGCGGTCTGCGTAAAGATCTGCTCCTCACGGTGCCGCATCATCATGGTGTTGAGCATCGAGTAGTTCGTCACCAGGATGTCGGGCGCGTGGGCGATCATGTCCCAGCGAGTTAGCATCTCGCCGGAGCGAGGATCAGGGAACTGGCTAAGATCGACGTCAGACCGGCCATTTCGCTGAGCGTCAACCAGGGAGTCGTATTGGCGTGCGTAGGCGCGTAGCTCTTGGGCTACCTCGGCAACCTTCTGCTTCGACTTCTGACCCGACCCGGGGGTGTTGCCGGTGTAGCGGCCAAACCAGATGGGGTGGAGCGGATCTTCGTCGCGCAACTTTCGGACTGCGCGGCGTAGTCGGGTCATCTGATCCTCAACCAGGGCATTGGTCGGGTAGAGGATGAGGCTGCGGACAGCTGGCGCGCGGTCTTCGTTGCTTCGGATCGAGGTCCAGTCAGGTTTCGCTGCCTTCCACCATGGGGTGATCTGGGTTTGTGGTCTCCACGTCGAGGACTCGCGCACCAGCCTCAGAAGTATGGGGAGAAGGAATGATTCGGTCTTTCCCGAACCAGTTCCCGAGGTGACGACAACATTTCGGCCCACCGCGTCGCCGGGCAGGAAGTGGTGACGAATTGAGTTCGCCTGGTGCTCTCTCAGCGTAATCTTGTGCTCGGGTGCACCAGGGAACAGAGCAGTCGCGACGCGGCGGCCAATCGACGCCGGTATGCCGGCATCAGACGTGACATCGTCGAGCCGTGCGGTATTGGGGTAGGGTATGACTGGTTCGATCATCACCTTGCCCACGAGCGCGCCTGGTTTCGCGAGAAGTGCCCGGCGCTCGGCCATTACGGCATCATTGTTGAGCCAGAATGCGGTATCGAAGTAGCGCACATAGGTATCGCGTAGGGAGTCCGAAAGGGTTACGGGGGTAATCGGTTCCATTCGAAGCCTCACGTAGTCAGGAGTGTTACCAGGAGATCGGCACTTGCTCTGTCGATCGAGGAGTACAGAAGGCACTTACGTTTCGCCTGTGCGATAGTGACCGTCTTTGACGACGGCAGCTTGCCAGCGAAAGCGACCGCTGCGCGTTCGTAGAGGCCCGGGAGTTCACAGCCACGCGGAGTGAGCAGAGACTGGGAACTCTCGAGATAGAAGGCGAACGTTCTACCGGTCGCGTTTGCGGCGAGGTGCTTCGCGAGGTGAACACTCGTCGCTGCCGCGGTTCCCGCCTCCACGTCGGAGCTGCCGCGGTAAAGGTAGAGGTTCTCAAAGCCGCGCTTGAGGCGGTACGCACCCGGGATAGAGATATCGCCGGTTGGCTCCCACGTCGCGGAGCTGAGGTCGAAGCGTTCTGCAGACTCGAAGCCGGGCAACACTGCTCGCTCAAGAGCAGCAGCGACGTCGGAAAGCCGGGGCAGTGCTCGGAGAAGCTCGGCACCAGCATCCGGCGCAGGCGTACCATCCTCAAGGGCGGCGATTGTGTCTAAGTCCTCTGCGCTCGCCGGATTGAGCAGTAGTTCAGTGGGACCGGTCGTCGCGTCAATCTGCTTCAGAACCCGAGGCCCGAACTGTGATGTGACTGCGGACAGCGTGGAACGAGACCACCGCCCGATGAGCCGATATTGGCCCTTGGCCGTCTCTGCAAGACAGGAGGGCGACAGTTCCCACCGGACCGGCCGTCCGCGCTGGTCGCGTTCGACAGCGATATGCCCGAGAGCTTCCATCGTCCGGGTGAAGGTGTCAACAAATAGCGCTGAACCCTCCAGCTGACGCGCGATGCTGTCGAGGGAACCGAACGTTCCTCCTCCGAGGTGGACGAGAGCGTCGAGTGCGGCGTCCCAGTCGACTTTGGCCTCTGCAACTTCCGGCAGATCCGCGACACGGATCTCAGGCGTCGCTGACTCGCCATGCGAGGGTGAAGTCCGTTTCCCACCGTTGCGGGGCAACCAGCCAGGATATCGCTTCACCAGGCCACACGAGGTGCACTCTCCCTCAATGACTTTGGGGGCATCGCCTCCGTACCACGTCGGTAGTTGAATGCGGTGAGCGCCGGTAGCTACGCAGGAGGTAGGGTCGGGTGTTCCGATGCTGACACGGGTGGCCTTGCGGGTCTTGCGTGGTTTGCTCCAGAAGATTTTCTTCGTCGCAACTTCGGTTGCGACAATGCTCGTAGTTCCATCGCAGGCCAGACCGTCAACAACGACTTCGGTGGCCTCTCCCTCTGACGCGGAAAGCACTCCCAAGGGTCTGTCAAGGTTGTACACGAGCCGGGGCGTGCGGTCCCACGTCAGGTCATCGACAGCTTCACCAGAGCGTAGACGTACCGAGATCTGTTGAGTGGGTGTCTGTTTGGTCCCGGTAAAGAGTGACACCTGGTAGTCCCCGTCGGTAAGTCCTAGACCGGACAGGGGAGCCACGAGGGAACCTGTATTAGATACCCAGGTCTTCAGCGGAGTGTTCGCCTCGCTCTCGGCGATCGTGACCCGAAGATCTGTCTCACTCTGGACAGTCGCGCGCAGCTCAGGCGGACTGACCGTCGACCATTTGCGGATTCGCGACGGGATCTGCAGGCCTGCGGCGACTGTGAGCTGGTTCCTTGCGAGCGGTATCAGCTCGTTGAAACGGGTGGATGCGGGAGCAGTAAACAGCTGGACACCGCTGAACAACGACCAGCCATCGGGCAGCCCCGCGAACGACGTGACCATCTCGAAGCCAGGTCGGGCACACGTATCTAGGACGCGCTGCACTTCCTCGACTGCGCCGCTGGCGAGTTTGGTAGTTCCGGTCGTTCGAACCAGGATGATGGAATCGACGCCCAACTGCAGACGCTCTGCCTGCACATATGCGGACTGAAGGTCGTCGTAGATAAGCGGAACGACGTTTCGCGGATACCGCTTGTACTCCAGGCTGTCGTTGGTCTCCGAGTGTCGTATTCGGACCAGCCCCTCGAGCATTGAGCCGAAGTCGATTTCTTCTGTGTAGCTGGTCCGCCATAGGCCGGCAGTACCAGGTGTGAAGCCGATTGCTGTCCACTTCCCTGAGGTCTCCAGAACCTCCATGTGGCCGTCCATGCTGTCGCCGATAGGGCGAAGGCCAAGCGATAGGTCGAGCGATGAACCAAGGAAGCCGTTCCGCAAGTTGGCGACAAGCAACGCGCGGGCGGAACTGACGACCGTGGCTGAATCCAGTTGTGCACCATCCCAGTTCGCGAGCTCGACTGCGGCGACGGTAGCGATTCGCTCGTGAGAATCGGTGCGTTTCCATAAGCGGCGTAGGTTGCCCGTCGCGGTGGACGAATCAGACGTCAGCCACATCCCGAGGTACGGTGTGAGATCTTCAGGGGCGAGGCGCATTCCGGGACTCAGCCCGTACTGGGCGAACATTGATGGGAACCGGCGCCTGTCAGCGTCCCGGACCAGGGCCTGAGACATGGGTAGCCCGACGTACCTGTGCGTGAGTGCAAACGCGGTTGGTACCCCACGTTCGCCCTCGAGGTTCTCAAGCCACTTGTTGACGCGCTTCCATAGGAACTCCGCGTACTGAGGATAATGCCTCCGAAGCGCCGAATCGTTGTCGTCGAGTCCTAGGAGCCGTGCAAGCCGGGCGTAGTACGCGTGGGAGGCTAGGCCGCTTTCGGTATTGCCCATTTCCTCTGCAGCGATCACAGTTACTGCGAGAAAAGCGAGACAAGGCGGCTCGTCCATCGACTGCAAGCGCCAGCTGCGTGTCTTCGCAGCGATTGTCTTCAGCGAAAAGACGCCATCGCGATCTACTGTGACCGCCTTGACAACTTCAGCAAGGGCAGTGCGGGAAGATGACGACGTTTCTTGGGCCGCGATCGCGATCTGATCGATGAGATCCTGCTCGAGATCCATGTAGGCCGGCACAGCCTCGTCAGTCTCGGGGTAGATCACCTCCGCGACCGCGGCGTTCCACACCAGGTAACGCTGCCAGCGCTCTGCCGGAGTGCCTTTTGGCCTCCATGTATCAGTACTGTGCTTTGGTTCGTTAGCCAGGCGCAATTGATGTCCTTACCGACCGAGTATCTGTTTCGATGACACTAGCGAAGGGCTGTGACAGCGGACCGAACCTTAGTATGAGGTGAGGCATATCACGGTCTGGTCTTCGGCTCAGAGTACTTCGGTCGTCTCGCGGGCGAGATGGCAGTGCGCGTGCAGTCCGATTCTCATGTCGGAGCCAAGCATCACAATCAACTGTCCTCCGCAGCTTTGCACGCGGGCGGGCGGTAGTACAGTAATGTCAACGGCCAGTTTGATGTCCCCGCTGGTGGCCAGGTGAAAGTCCCCACCCTGTGCGGGATGTTCTAGGTGGGTGGCACCTCCGTTCGGTGTGTCATGCGGTAGGAGTCGCCGTCGGTGATGACGATGGTGGCGTGGTGCAGTAGCCGGTCGAGGATGCTGGCGGCGGTGGTGGCGTGTTCGGGCAGGAAGCGTCCCCATTGTTCGAAGGGCCAGTGACTGGCGATCGCGAGGGAGCGGCGTTCGTAGGCGCCGGCGACGAGCCGGAACAGTAGTTGGGTGCCGGTGTCGTCGAGCGGGGCGAATCCGATCTCGTCGAGGTTGAGTAGATCCTGACGCAGTAGGGTGTCGATGGTTTTGCCGACGGTGTTGTCAGCCTGCCCGCGATACAGGGTTTCTACGAGGTCGGCGGCGGTGAAGTACCGCACCTTGTGCCCGGCGTGCACTGCGGCGATCCCCAGCCCGATCAGGGTGTGACTCTTACCGGTCCCGGCGGGGCCGATCAAGGCCAGGTTGTGTTGGGCCCGAACCCATTCCAGCGACGACAGGTATTCGAAGGTGTTGGCTGGGATGGAGGGTGCGGTCAGGTCGAAAGATTCCAAGGTTTTGGTGACCGGGAACCCGGCAGCTTTGAGCCGGTTGCGGATGTTGGAGGCATCACGGGCGGCGATCTCGGCTTCGACCAGGGTTCGCAGCACTTCCTCGGGTGTCCATCGCTGAGTTTTCGCGGTGAGGAGTACCTCGGGTGCGCTGCGGCGGATCGAGGCCAATTTCAATCGGCGTAGCGCTTGGTCGAGGTCGGCAGGCAACGGCGGACAGATTGGGGTGCAACTGGTTTCGATGTTGTGGTGGTCATGACACCTCCTTATCGTCGGCGCCGAGCTTGTAGGCATCCAGCGAGCGGGTGGGCGCGGTAGGCAGGTGACCCAACAGTGCTGCGCCGGCCGGTCGCGGGTCGGGGGTGCCGGCTCCGGCATCGAGGATCGAGCGCACATCGGCGGCCTTGAACCGCCGGAACGCCACCGCCCTGGTCACAGCGGTGAGCACCTGTTCGCGGCCGTGGGAGGTGACGAGTCCGAGGATGTCGTCGAGTTCACGGGCCAGGCGGGTGTTATCGATCGCCGCGGCACCGACCAGGAACCGCTCCGCAACCTCACCGAGATCGCAGAACTGTTTTTCGGCCGCAGTTTTGGGTCGTGGCGCCCGACTGGGCGGTGTGCGTGGCCCCCCCGTAGTGGGCATCGTCGAGGACGACCTCTCCGGGTGCGGCCAACACATGCTCGGCGACCACCTCGCCCGAGGCGGGTTCGGCTAGCAGCCGCGCACCGTCCTGGATGAGGGTCACGGTGGTGCCGATGAGCCGGTTGGGTACCGAGTAACGGGCCGAGGCGTACCGAATACGGGAGAGGCGGTCGACCTTACGGGTGACCGGCGGTGGACCGACCTAAGCACGCAGAGATGGCAACGCGCTCAGTATGGTTCGTTCGATCGCGAGTTGCTCGGCGGGAACGCAAGTGTGTCGCTGTGGCGGCGGGTGTTGACCTCAACGCACCAATCCCGCGCGCCAGGTTCGCCGTATGCACATCCAGCTGCACGTCGTCACGACCAGCGGCGATCTTGGCTTCGGTCCACAACGGTTGCGCCAGATCTGACTGCGCGTACCCGCAGAGGTTCTCCACGATCCCTTTCGATTCCGGATCGCACCGTGACAGAAGTCTGGGGCGAATCCGTAGTGGGTGGCAAACCGCACATGCGCCGGGGTGGGTACGACGACGTTGGCGACGACTCCACCTTTGAGGCAGCCCATCCGATCAGCGAGTACCTTGTTGGGCACTCCGCCGATCTCATCGAAGGCTTCGGCGATGAATCCGAGTGTGGTGGTGGATGTTTCGTTGGTGGCGAACCGAACGAACCGCCAGCGTGAGAACGCCAGCACCGCGCAGAACATGTGCAGGCCGCCGATCACGGCCCAATCGATGACCAGGTAGTCACCCGGAGCCCACACTGCCGGGCGGCGGCCGCGATGGTGATCGCGGCGCCACTGTGTCTTCGCGGTGGGGACCAGACGACGGAAGTTGCGGGCCGAGCCTGCATAGCCCGCCGCTCGCGCTACCGGCAGCAGTCGTTTGGCGGTGATCCGGCCGTGTGATCGCTCGACGCGCTCTGCCACCAGTTCGGCGACGGCGTCGTAGTTGCGGGCCCGTTCCTTACGATCTGGTGGCTGATCATCGCCTCGAACCGGTCGACCACACGTTTGACGGTCTTGTGGGTGGTGCCGCACACCTCGGCTGCGGCGCGATAGCTTCCGAGTTCTCGGTAAGCAGAAATGATGTCCATACGGTCCTTCGCAGACTTCAATGGAACTCCCGGGCGGTGATGGTGATCGGTTGGCACCTTCACCGTCATCGCCTGGGCGCTCAGTTCCGGGTCGACACTACGAACACAGGGTGGGGACTTTTACCTGGCCACCAGCGGGGACCTCGACCTGGCCACCAGTGGGGACTCTCTCATGGCCATGGACACAGCACCGACGCTGATCTCGGTTCTGTATCCACCTAAGTCAGTAGCCCAGAACATCTCGAGGTAGCCCATGTTGAGGGTCACCAGACGATGTTTCGACCATCCCGGCAAGCACGTCAGACGGGTAAGTCCCCTGGTGTGGTGGGGTTTCAGGGCTGAGGTGAGGCCGTCACGTTGCGTGTCGGTGCCACTGTTGAGGCGGGCCATCGCGTAGTGGTCAGGGAGTTACCTACCAAGTGACTCAACAGAAGGACACACGACGCGATGTTGACGGCGCCTGAAAACTGACCCCTTGACGACGGGTGAATTTTGACCCCCCCGTCTTGTTAGGAGGGTGATTTCAGTGGAGCAGTGTGCGGAGATCCGCCGTTTGCATCGCAGTGAGGGTGTGCCGATCAAGGAGATCGCGCGCCGGTTGGGGGTGGCCCGTAACACGGTGCGGCGGCGTTGGCCTCAGACACGGCGCCGAAGTACTCATGACCGGCGAAGGGCTCGGTGGTCGATGCTTTCGAACCGCAGATCCGGGCGTTGTTGCGGGAGTATCCGACGATGCCGACGACGGTGATCGCGGAGCAGATCTAGTGGACGAGGTCGTTGACTGTCCTCAGAGACCGGGTCCGGGCGATTCGTTCGGAGTTTCGTGGGGTAGATCCGGTCAATCGGGTGATCTATCAGCCCGGCGGCTGCTCGCAGTGGGATCTGTGGTTCCCGACTACCGAATCCCAGTGGGCCACAATCAGTTCGCCATTTTGCTGGTGTTGGCGATGACGTTAGCGTTCTCCCAGATACCGGTCGGCGGTGATGATCCCGTCGCGCCAGGGCGGAGACATCCTGACGGGGATGTGGCTGCTGCTGCCGCAACTGGGCGGGGTGACCCGCAAGCTGGTGTGGGACCGTGAAGCCGCGATCGGCCCCAAGGGCAAGCCCACCGGGCTGGCGGCAAGATTCGTGGGCACCTTGGGTACTCGGCTGGAGCTGGCGCCACCGGGAGACCCCGAGTACAAGGGCATGGTCGAACGCAACAACCGATTCTTCGAGACCTCGTTCCTGCCGGGCCGCCAGTTCGCCTCACCGGACGATTTCACCGCCCAGTTCGATCGGTGGCTGGCCGATCATGCCAACACCCGAGTGGTGCGCGCGATCGGTGATCGACGCCTGTGTGATGTGCTCGCCGAGGACCTCGATCAGATGGCCGGGCTTCCCCCGAGCGCACCTCATATCGGGTTGAGTAGCCGGGTGCGGCTCGGTCGCGACTACTACGTACGTGTGGCCGGCAATGACTATTCGGTGCACCCGTCGGTGATCGGTCGCTTCGTCGACATCACCGCCGACCTGCAGCAGGTGCGTATCCAGTGCGGTGAGGTCACCGTCGCCGACCACGCTCGCAGCTGGGCCAACCACGTCACCATCGCTAATCCTCAGCACGTGCGGGCAGCCAAAGAACTGCGCCGCGACTACCGCCGCCAAGAACTCCTCCACCGGGCCCGAAACGCCGCCCGCATCCGCGCCCACCCCGACGGCCACGAGGTACCCATCCGGGCGCTACCGGACTACGACGAGCTGTTCGGGGTGCACTTTGCTACCCCGCAAGGTACTCACCCGCCCACCACGTCCACTATCGCTGAAAGGTGAAATATCATGTCCGACAACCAGACAGGTAAATAGATCGAGTTCGCGGCGCGGGCGTTGAAGATGCCGGCGATCCGCCGCTGCTGGGCCGAGTTGGCCGAGCGGCCCGCTCCGACAACTGGACCCACGAGCAGAACCTCGCCGCGATCCTTGACCGTCAGGTCAGTGAACGCGAAGCCAACGGCGCCGTGCTACGGATTAGTGGCGCTCGTTTCCCTGCGGTCAAGACACTCGAGGACTTCAACTTCGACCACCTTCCAGGATTGCGTCGCGATGTGATCGCCCACCCGGCCACCAGCACCTGGATCGCCAAGAGCGACAACGTGATCCTTTCTCGGACCACCTGGAGTGGGAAAACCCACCTCGCGATCGCGCTCGGGATCAAAGCCGTGCGCAACGCCTACCCCGTGCTCTTCGACACCGCCACCGGATGGGCCACCCGCCTGACCTAGGCACACACCACCGGCCGCCTGGCCTCCGAACTCAAACGGCTACGGCGCTACCGGCTGATCATTATCGACGAGATCGGCTACCTGCCGTTCGACTCCGATACCGCAACCTGTTCTTCCAACTCGTTGCCAACCGCTACGAACAAGGCTCGATCCTGATCACCTCGAACATGCCATTCGGCCGCTGGGGCGAAGTCTTCGCCGACGATGTCGTCGCCGCCGCACTCACCGACCGCCTCGTCCACCACGCCGAGGTCATCACCATCGACGGCGACTCCTACCGCACCAAAACCCGACGACAACTCGTCAACGCCGACCAATAACCACACCAAAGGGGGTCAAATTTCAACCGTCGATAAGGGGTCAGTTTTCGGCCGCCGTTGACACGCGATGTCCCACGACGATTCTGGCTTGCTCGCCCAGCTCGACGCACTTACGTCCGCTGATTCCGGGGCCGTGTTCGCCGAACTGATCCGAGCTGGCCTACAAGCCCTGATCGAGGCCGAGGCCAGCGAGAAAATCGATGCCGGCCGTTATGAGCGTCCCGCGGAACGCTCGACTCACCGTAACGGCCACCGCACCAAGACAGTGTCGACGACCTCGGGTGATGTCGAGGTCAAGATCCCCAAGCTACGATCCGGGTCGTCCTTCCCGAGCCTGCTCGAACGATGCCGCCGTATCGACAAGGCCCTGCACGCAGTGGTGATGGAGGCCTACGTTCACGGAGTGTCCACGCGCTCGGTCGATGACCTCGTCAACGCCCTTGGCGTGTCCTCGGGCATTTCCAAGTCCGAGGTCTCCCGCATCTGCGCCGGCCTCGACCACGAAGTGGCCGCGTTCCGCGAGCGCTCGCTGGCCCACACCGAGTTTCCGTACGTGTTCGCCGATGCGACTTTCTGCGAGGTTCGCGTCGGTGCCCACGTGGTGTCGCAAGCGTTGGTCGTGGCGACGGGAGTGTCGATCGACGGCACCCGTGAAGTGTTGGGTACCGCAGTCGGCGACTCGGAGTCCTTCGAGTTCTGGCGTGAATTCCTCACCTCCCTCAAAAGCGCGGGGTCTGTCTGGGGTGCATCTGGTCATCTCCGATGCCCACGCCGGATTGAAATCCGCTGTGGCCCAACAGTTCACCGGCTCATCGTGGCAGCGATGCCGAGTTCACTTCATGCGGAACCTGCACGGTGCGGTATCAGCAAAACAGGCACCCGTGGTCACCGCGGCGGTCAAGACCATCTTCGCTCACACCGAGCCCGCCGAGGTCGCCGCGCAGTGGGACCAGGTCGCCGACACCCTGGAATCGTCGTTCCCGAAGGTCGCGGCAATGATGGCCGATGCCAAACCCGACGTGCTCGCGTTCACCGCGTTCCCCAAGGCCCACTGGCAGAAGATCTGGTCAAACAATCCCATCGAACGGCTCAACAAAGAAATCAAACGCCGCGCCGATGTCGTCGAGATCTTCCCCAACCCCGCCGCGTTCCTGCGGTTAGCGACCGCGGTCGTGATCGAGGGCCACGACGAGTGGCAAGTCACCCGCCGCTACCTCTCCGACATCAGTATGGCCGAACTTCGCAAGGTAATCGCCGCCAAACACCGCGCTGCCGAAACAGTCGACGAAACACGCCAAATCGCCTAACGTTCACCACGACTCGTTGATCACAACGCGTGGCTCACGCCGGTCTGAAGTCCACCACCCTACGGGGCGCTATCCCGGGTTGTGACCGGGCTTCAGGCAGCCCGCGACCGCTGCCGTTGTAGGACCGACGCTGGTGTCGGCGCCAAACGGGTCTGGTCACCGCCCGGACGTGACCCCGGGATCGAGAGAGCCGACATCGAGCACGAAACTGAAATCGTCTGAAACCCCCGGGTTCGCGACGTCCTGCCCCACATATCTGAGGGCTCCCTCGAGTAGTTACCGGGCATTTTACGTTCCACGAGCGTTGCACCCGCCGGGCACCAAGCGGCGAACGCTTACTCGGGTTCGGTGACCTGTCACGTGGGCTGACTACGCGGCGAACAGGGCTAGGTTGGTTCGGCTAACACCTAGCTGAGTCACATTGAACTCGCTCGCCATACGTCAGCTGATCTTTGAGCGAAGGCTGCTGGTGGCGAATGCTGCGTGGCGGGCGTGGTTCTCCTGGCCGCGGAACGCGCGCCACTCGCCCAGCCGGTAGGTAGGCGTGCCGCCTCGTGCGCGCACGTCGATCTCGAAGTCCCGGCCAAGGAACTCGATTCGGCGCTCGATCTCGTCATCGCTCAGTGAGCGTCCAAGCGCCTTTCGTAAGCCCGCGAGCGAGACGTAGCCGCCGTGCTCCCTCAGCGCGCGATACACCTCGTCGCGATATTGGCTGGTCGCACCGTGATCGCCCCTCGATGTGCCCTCCTTGCGCAGCGCTGTTGCGATTGAAGCCCCGACGGCCCGCGCGACAGGAGGAGGGAAGGCGTTGCCGATCTGGCGATAGATCGCCGTCTTGCGGCGCTTCGGGTCGCCGAAGTCCCACTCGTAGCCGGGTCCGGACCAGCCTTGGATCCGGGCGATCATCTCGTTCGTTAGTTTGGGCACGAAGCTGGCAGGCATGCTGGGTCCGGGAGCGGTGTCCGCGATCCCGAGGCCGTCGACCCCCAGTTTCCGCCACTCTCGCTTCGCGCGAGTCGGTCCGAGGTCGGGGCCACCATGCTTCTTCGATCCGCCCACGATCGTCGGAGCGACACGGTCAGCGCGCTTCGCCCAGACCTCAGCGCCGGGCCATCCGTTCGCGGCCATCAGGTCATAAAGGGCGGCGCCAACCGTCTGGACCGCGGGTGTGGGTTCAGGCCAGGAGAAGTACGGCGCGAACTCCTCACGCAGGGCGACTAGGATGAAGCGCGGCCTCAGCTGCGGGACGCCGAAATCCTTGGCCTCCAGCAGTCGCCAGTCCGCGCAGTACCCGAGCTCGACAAATCGGTCGAGCACGGCCTGGCGGTACCCGGCGAAGCGCGGCATCGATAGCCCCCGGACATTCTCCAGCAGGACAGCATCCGGCTCCATGCGCCCCGCGGCCTCGACTGCCCACGCGAAGAGGTCGCGCTCGTCTGATGACCCGAGCTGCTTGCCCGCGATCGAGAAAGGCGGGCACGGCACGCCCCCGGCGAGCAGCGATGCCCCGCGGTGGTCCTCCGGTTTCCACACTTCGTCGTCGGCGACGTCCCCGACGACGACGGACGGCGACGGCAGCCCTTCTTCGGAGGCAATACGGGTCAGATTGCGTTCGAGTGTCGCTGCCGCGTCGCGGTCCAGCTCGACGGCAAGGGTGTGCCTGAATCCCGCGAGGTGAAGGCCGAGGCTCTGGCCTCCTGCCCCCGCGCAGATCTCTACGGCGGTCAGCTGGGTTGCGCGTGTCTTCCCCTCCATAATGCTGTCCATCATGTCAGGGGCATCCGACAATCCCGGGATGCGCGCCGTGGTTGGGATCGAGGATTGTCACCTCGGACGGCGGGACCCGTACCAGAGGGGGTCGAAGGGGAGGCGTATTTCGAGGGTCGCAGCGCGAGACCCGACGGCCAGAGCGCGACAACTCCTTCCCAGCCGGGTTCCGGGGGCGCGACCTGGCCGGCGACATACTCTGACCGCCGCGACACAGGGAGACCGAGCCGGCGCGCCGATGTGTCGCGTAGAACCTGTCCGGTGATTGCGCCCCCGGGTCCAGTCGCTCCAACTCGCTCGCGACAGTGACGCAAGCGGGATCGCTGGCAAAGTGTGTCTGAGCTCGAGGGACACGGGCGGACGTTACCGTGCTCTAGCTGGCGCCGTGGAGGGGGGCCTGGACCTCTACCTGACCTTATGTCCCCAATGGGAAGTGCCTTCCCACGCCAGTTGCTCGCGCGACGCGTGCTTCATCCGCGATGCTCGTACGGCGACTGCTTCGTCTGCGTGTCATACGGAGGAGGGCGCCAAATACGATCATTAATCGATGTGAACCGCTACTGAAGTCCATCCACCCGGCTGATGACATGCTTCCGTTGTTCTGGAGGCAGTCGAAGGTAAGATGTCCACGCTCGGTCCAGTTCAGTCGTGCCGCGGCGCCCGCGTTTCATCCAGCGAACGAGGCGGCGCAGCTCTGATGGACCAAGATCGCCCGCGGCCGCAATTGCGTCACTCACGCTGACGCTGTCTCGCAGGCTGCCTGCGCGGCACCGCTTGCATTCGGTAACAAATTCGGCGGCCTCAACACCATCTACATCCACAATTTTGCGCCGCGAGACAGCCAAGACCGCCGTAGTGACTTCATCGTCTGGGTAGGGTTCGCCTCCGGCAATTCCACACAAGGTGCACATGAAACCATCACGGGCAAGCACGTTTTGGCGGTCCTTGCTCGAGATGGTCTTCTGCTGCGCTGCTGCGCGACGGGACTTAGTATCCCAGACCGGAACCCCAGCTTTCACGAAACGTTGGTCCTCGCGCAAGAGAGTGGCGTCCTCAGTGTTCGTGTGTACGACCCAACCGTAGTCTCGAAGATCTCGGATACGCCGGTCCACCTGAGACACGCCCGGAAAGGCATCGCGCAGCTGGGTCTTCGTGAAGGTATTACCCTCACCGACAACCTGTAGAAGCCAGAGGGCGCCGCGAACCATCGCGCCTGCCGACAATTCGGGGTCGTCCCAGGTTGGTTGACTCACGTGATTCCTCTCGATAGACCGTTTTGCCCCGCCGGACCGGTATCGCTTTGTCAGACCTGTTTGGAATGATGGCCGCAACCACAGCTCAACATCGACCCGACACAAAGGATCATTACATGTCAGACTTCGGCATCCCGCCTAAGGGTGAGGAGGTCAAGGCGGTCATCGATCAGCGATACAAGCTCGCAATGACCGAGGACGGCGCGAAGGTTACGATCGACTGGCGCGGTGAACAGCGGCACGTCTACGTGATCTCGATGCCAGTCGACATGCTCTATTTCAATCCGGATACTCACCGGATTCGAGCGCAGCGCACACTCGACCCAGAGCGCAATCGTGCGATCGAGGACGATCCGTGGGGCCAGACGGCGCAGCAGTACCTCCATGACTTGTTGCGGCAGCGACCGTCGAATCCTGATCAAGTTGATCCTGAATACACAGCGCTCATGGAGGAACTGGACGACGTAGGTCAACGTGAGCCAGGGATAGTCAGCCCGCATGGGATCCTTGTGGACGGCAATACCAGGGCCGCCGCACTGATCGACCTCGGAGTGCAGAACATCCGGGTTGGTGTTCTACCGGACGACACATCGCGCCAGGACATCAACAATGTTGAGCTATCGCTCCAGCTTCGCAAGGATCGACGACGCGACTACTCGTACATCAATCGGCTGATCGCGATCGACGAGGAGTTGGGACGTGGCCGCTCGGAAGCCGATGTCGCAAAGGACTTCAACATCAAGCTCGCCACGCTCCAGCGTGACCGATGGGTCTATTCCCAGATTCTTGACGCGATCGAACGGAGTAAGTCGGCGGCGGGTGCGTCGCTACGATTGATTGACTTCGAACAGCACCAGGAGAAGTTGCGAGAGCTGCATCGCGACTATTCGAAACTTGCGGTGACAGATCCGGACGCTGCGAAACGTCTGTTCCAGTCACGCCTGGCCATGGTGCTCCTTGACTATCCCAAGACGTCATTGCGGCTCGCGGAAGCTGACTTCCATACGCGGTACCTCGCCACGCGGCTGCCCGAGGAGCTAAAACCCGAGGTGGCGACGGTGCCTGCGGTGTCGGTCCCAGGTATCTCTGGGACATCGCTCCCGAGCCAAAGCACTGACGCTGCGGCCGCTGAAGCTCTGACCAGTCGCCTCCTGCGCGCGAAAGCGATTACTAGCAACGCAGACAAAGGAAGTCCTGAGGAGGTTGCTAAAGCGTCGACCGTCATGAAGCAGGCACGAGAGACGTTCGATGTTGCCGTCAAGATGGCCGGTCAGAACGCGCAGCTCGTCAAGCGGCAGACTGCCGTTCCTGAACGATTGACCGATGCAGCGGATTACGTCACGCAGTGCGCTAACGAGTTCGCCGAGGCGCGAGCGAAGCGGGCGTTAGACGAGGAAGCCTTTGACGATGCGCTTGTCCTGCTCCGCGACAGTCTCATGATCCTCGCTCGGCAAGCTGGTCGAGCATTTCCAACGCCGGGTGAAGGCGTGGCTTGGCTCCTGGAAGCTGCACGGACCACGTAATGGTGACCGATAGACCAAGCCTCTCAATTGGTCTGGCGTCTGAAGTGACGCGTGTGCGTCTTACGGCCCGGCAAGGGCTTGAGAGTGACCTACGTCGCCTCGCGGTTAGGTTCCCCGCTAGCACCCAACCTTCGCCGGGCACAGTTGAGATAGAACTCGACGCCTTGCTCACTAACCTGGAGGCGCTTAGCCACTGGCCACACGCTGCTGAAGGCGAGGTGGTATGGGATGCGCAACTGGAAGCGTTGGTCGTCGATTCGCTACAGGACGCTCGCAGTGTCGCCGATCGGCTGGACTTTCGTGAGGCAAGAGAAGAGCTCGGCCCCGAGGCGGTCAACGATGTACTTGGGCATGAATGGATAGGCAACTTAACGCTGTTTCAGCGCAGGGACATCGCCAAGCTGTTGTCGCTCCGACATGGTGCGAACTTCTCCGTCCCTGGTGCCGGCAAGACGAGAGTCGGACTAGCTGTATTTCAGGCGCTCCGCCAGCAGGACGGCATTCGGCGACTGCTCATCGTGGGTCCAAAGTCGAGTTACGGTGCGTGGCTCGACGAGAACGCTGAATGTCTCGCCCCTGCACTTTCGATGGCCGTCGTCGAGGGTTCGTTGCCCAGTACCGTAGACGCGATCATCGTTAACTACGAACGTCTTCCGAAGCTCGTCAGCGCACTTGGGCGTTGGCTCATGGAATCACCGTCGATGATCATCCTCGACGAGGCGCATCGAATGAAACTCGGGGCTGAAGGCGCTTATGGGGCCGCCTGCCTTGCGCTCGGTCCCCGCGCAAGACGACGGCTGATCCTGACTGGCACCCCTGCCCCAAACGGCGCAAAAGACCTAGAGAACCTCTTCGCATTTGTGTGGCCCGGTACAGGGCGACAGAGCGTGCGGCGAGCGGTCAACAGCGCTGACCTATCCAGTGCTAGCCGCGCTCTCAAACCGTTGTTTACGAGAACCACGAAGAACGAGTTGCAGCTGCCGCCAGTGGAGACAACACTGCGGACCGTCACACTTCCTCCACTACATGCGGAAATCTATAGAGCCTTAGTCGGCCAGTTCTCCGCCCGAGCGAAAGGGAATGAGGGAGATTTCCAAGCACTTGGCCGAATTATGGTTTATATGCTAATGGCGGCGACTAGCCCGGCGTTGCTGTCTGTGGGTGCCACGAAGTACGAGCCACTCGCATATCAGGTGCCACCACTTCCAATCTCGCAACGATCGGCTCTCTATAAACTGATGCAAGATCTCCCGGCATACGAGTTTTCACCAAAGTACCAGGAGGTACTATCTCTAGTTGATGAGAACGCACGGCGCGGGCGAAAAACATTGGTCTGGTCCACATTTATTCGGAGCCTGAATACCCTAGATCGGATTCTATCTCCATACAGTCCAGCGATGGTCCACGGAGGTACCGCAGACCGCGACGAGCAGATTCAGCGCTTTAGATTCGATCCGGATTGCATGGTTCTGCTGTCGAATCCCGCCACACTCGGCGAGGGAATAAGCCTTCATCACGAGTGCCACGATGCTGTCTATGTGGACCGTGACTTTGCTGCTGGGCGCTTTCTTCAGAGCCTCGATCGAATTCACCGACTCGGTCTTCCTGATAGCGTCACAACTCGTATCACCGTACTGGCTTCGGACGGAACAATTGACGAGGTTGTCGCGGCGCGCCTGTCCACGAAACTGGCGTTCATGGGTGGAATTCTTGACGATCCTGCGGTTCAACAGCTCGCAGACTTGGATGAAGAGCCCTCTGTAGCAGGAGGCCTCGACCGCCAAGACATCAATGCCTTACTGGACCATCTAAATGCGCCTTCCTCCTGAGAGTGTCTTGCTCGCAGCAAAGCGCTGGCTCGAGATTCTTCCAACAAGTAGCGGGATTCCACGTGCACAGGCGCTGCTCACTACACACGTCAAATACAGTGACCTGACACCGACGCAATATGCCAGCGCGCTCACGCTCCTGCATGAACTCGAGCTGATCCAGGGCGGGCGGGTCGTTATTCCACCGGGCAGCCGAGTTTTGGGTGCGCTCCTGGAGAGGGCGGCTCCCACCTGGTTCTCGGACGCAGATCAGCTTGTGCGGTCGCCTGACGAATTGCCTTCTGACATCATCTCAGCTGGAAGGGCACTAGGACTCAATGAGGTTGAGGTCTACCACCAGCTCGTCTCAAGTTGGGGCAAGGTGGATACTGCAGCTCGTGAGCGCGTCGGAGCCGCGGGAGAGGCTCAACTTGTCAGGAGTCTCGAATCAGTCCCGGGTAGCCGAGTCGACCATGTCTCGGAATGGTCGGATGGGTTCGGATATGATATTTCGTACTCACACGGAAGAACGTTTGGGCATCTAGAGGTAAAAAGCACAACGCGTGCCGGGCGGTTTACCGCCTATCTATCGCGCCACGAGTACAGTGTTATGAGGCGGGACGACAGGTGGGTTTTCGTTGCGGTCCGCTTAACAGGGGACTTGAATATCTCCGCCGTTGGTTCTGTCTCGAATGAGTGGATCGAAGCGAATGTGCCTCGTGACCAGGGGCCATTCGGTAGCTGGGCTAGCTGTAAACTCGAGATCCCGACTGAAGTTATAGCTTCCCCGCTTCGCGAATTAGGAGAGGCCGTCGCAGATCGACTGCCGACATGGTAAAGACTGATTGAATCGTCGACATCTGCGCCAAAATGCTAAATATCGTGAGGCTCAATGGGTGTGAATCTGCCGACAGATCTTAGGGTGGCTAAGACTTTACTTACGGAGCCGTACAAATCGTCACGAATTTCGGTATCCCATATACGGACGACTTTCCACCCATTTCGAGCGAGTTCTTCGTCGGCCAGACGATCGCGCTGGATGTTGCGAGCTATCTTCTGGCGCCAATAATCTGACGACGCTGTCTCTGGGTTCCAGTGGTCGGGATGGCCATGCCAAAAGACTCCGTCGACGAACACTGCCACCTTCCAACGGGTGAATGCGATGTCCGGCCGACCGGGGAGGTCAGCCTTATGGATGCGATACCCAGTGACCCCCTCATTCCTGAGCGCCGCTCGAAGTGCGAGCTCTGGTTTGGTGTTCTTACTGCGGATTGCAGCCATGTTGCGGGAGCGACCGTCTTTGCTGAGATGATCGACCATGCCAACAGCATGACAAAGATCGAGGAGAGGTGCCGCGCCGGGGGGAGTCAGCTGACAGAACCAGCGTCTCGGTGCGAGCGTCCATCGCTTCGGACTGCAAATCGTCCGAACGTACTACGCGACCCTTCAAGCGCCCGGGGACGCTACCGGGGCTTGTAGGGATAGCGAGGATGTTGTCCACAGGCCGGTCGCGGTTACACGAATGATCCTTTCTGCCAGAAGAATTCGCAGTTCGTCAGGTGATCAGTGAGCCAAGCGGCCAGACAAATGGCCCACGTGCAATCAGTTTGCTGCCCGTTTGGGACAGCAACTACCTCGGCCGCAGCACCGCCACGAGGAACTCCGAGTCCGAGGTGAACGGCCGGACATCCCACGTCGACAGCAGCATGTCACTGGTGAACCCCGCCAACTCGGCGTCCGCCAGGAACTTGTCGAACGAGTACCCGCGGCCGGCACCGAATCCGATCACCGCACGGCCGTCGTCGCGCAGATGGCTGCGGAGTCGGTTCAGTACAGGGACGCGTGTACTGGGTGCCAGGAACGCCATGACGTTCCCCGCGGACACGACGATGTCGAACGGGTCGGGGATAGCGACCGCGGGAAGGTCCAGCTCCGCAAGGTCCTGGACCACCCAGCGCGGTCCGGGATGATCTTCTTCAGCTGCGGCGATGAGAACTGGATCGACATCCACGCCGACGACGCGGTGCCCGACGGTGTGTAGGTAGCCACCGGTTCGTCCAGGCCCGCAGCCGGCATCGAGGATGTGCGACCCGCGTGCGGCCATCGCGTCGATGAGTCGAGCCTCGCCCACTACGTCGTTGCCTTCACGCTCCAGTTTGCGGAAGCGCTCGACGTACCAGTGGGAATGGTCAGGATCCTTGGCGACCTGCTGCATCCAGAGGCTTTGTTCGATCATGTTCGCATTGTTGCAAACCTGACTGTGCGCATCACGGGGCGTCAAGGCGTGGCACGAAGGCGTGCAGCAGTGGCCAACGAAGTCGGTCGTCGTTGAGCGTGTCGACGACGACCGACCTACACCTGAACAGCTACGACTTCTCTGCCAGTTCCTGCTGGTACTTGCGCGTCATGTGGTCTACAGCTTCGAGCTGCTTCGCGGCATGGGCCTCCCGCACGGCTCGAGCATGCTCAGCGGCGTCGAGCGTCGCCTGCGCCTGACCTTGGAAGTGTGGGAACACCTCCTGTGCGAAGAGTTCCGCGGAACGCATGGTGTCCTGCGGGTTTGCCCAGTCGTGACCCATCTGCAGCAAACATCCGAAGCCGCCCGACTGATCCAACAGACGCTGGACCTGCGCTCGCGCTTGTTCAGCAGTGCCGATGACACCGATGCCGGCCTCGTTGATGAAGTCGATCATCTCCGTGAGCTTGCTTCCGGAGACGGCCATCTGGGGGAACGCCGCGACGTGCTGGAAGTAGTCGAACCACTGCTCGATGCCGTACTCGACCTGGCGATACGCCTCGGCTTCGGTCTCGGCGATGTGGAACGGCCCTGCGAGGGTCCACTTGCTGCGGTCGACGGTGACGTTGTTGGCCGCAGCCCGCTCCTCCATGACGTTCCAGTGGTGGCCGAGGGCGTCGAACCCGTCGGCGGAGAGTGTCGCGCCGATCGACAGCAGGCCGAGTCCGTGAGTGCCGGCGAGTCGTGGCCCGGTAGGCGACGCCACTGCCGCGACCACCACGTCGATGCCGTCGGCCGAGTACGGCGCCAGCTGGAGCTTGGCGTCGTACAGCTCGTGGGTGCGGGTCTTCGCGGACACCGTTTCGCCACGCAGCAGTCGCACGACGATGTCGAGGTTCTCCTGCAGCAGCTCCCGGGTGTCGGTGGGGTTCAGACCGATCATCGCGGAGTCGGTGGGGAGTGAGCCGGGTCCGACGCCGAAGATGGTGCGGCCGCGGGTCATGTGGTCGAGCTGCATGATGCGGTCGGCCGCCCACAGGGGGTTGTGGTAGGAGAGCGAGGTGACGCCGGTGCCGAATCGGATGCGCTTCGCTCGCTGGGAGGCCGCGGCGATCATGATCTCGGGGGAGGCGATGATCTCGCTGCCCGCGGAGTGGTGCTCGCCGAACCAGGCTTCGTCGTAGCCGAGGTGGTCGAGGTGTTCGACCAGGTCGAGGTCGCGTTCGAGGGCTGCGGTGGGGTTGCGGCCGGGTGCGTGGAACGGCGCCATGAAGTATCCGAAACGAAGCCTGCTCATGGGATCTCCTGTCGATCTGCTCGGCCGGCGGTCTGTCGGCCACGATCCCGAGACTAGAAAGAGTGTGACTGGCGACACAGTGCACGAAAGTGGACGATTTGCTCAGAGCCCTCGGTGCGCGTGGGCTGTTGCAATGCGTTGCATGTGCTCCGCATCACACTTGACCCGGTACAGTTCGGGGATTGGTGCCGTAGGGAGGAGTGGACGTTGGCCAGTCAGTCGGTCGTGCTGCCTGTGGACGAGTACGAACGGGTCTTCGCCATTCTCGACGCATGCTCAGAGGCGGAGACGCTCGATGCGTTCAAGAACGTCTTGATGGGTGCGCTGCACGAGCACTACGACTGCCTGAACACCACGTTCTTCACCGGTCCGACCTTTGTCACCGCGTTCTCGGATCCCAGCCCGGTGGTCACTGGGCGGATCACGCCGGTCATCGACGAGTATCAAGCGCGGTGGTACCCGAAGGATGTCTTCGCGTCCGCGCAGTCGCGTGCGGCGCTCTCGAAGACTCCGGCGATCTCGGCGGACAAGCTCGGCGGACTCGCCGACGATTCGGTCAGCTATCTACAAGACTTCTTGTACCGCAAGCAGTTACACAGCGCTTCCGTGATGCATCTCGACCTCGCGAACGACTGCCACGGATTGGTCGGGTTGTTCGACTCAGAGGGTAGGGAACCGGACCGCGTCCGGTTGCATGCGATGGGGCTGCTGTCGCGGCAGTTGTCCAACGTTGCGAAATTGCTTCCCGGGCAACCGCTGCCGTCGTGGCGGGAATGTCTGTCGCCGCGGCAGATTGAGCTGGCGGAGCTCGTTGCGGATGGGCACACCAATGAGGAGATTGCGTCGATACTCAACCTGGGAGTCGACACGGTGAAGAAGTATGTCAGCCGGGTGTTCGTGGCTACGCGGGTGAGGAACCGGGCGGAGTTGGTGAAGTTGGTTTACGTCGGTACCAACGGTTACCAGCAAGAAATGGCTTGAATCCGTGGCCGCTGGACCGCAAGTACGACGGCGAGTCGCCGTTGTGCGGATGCCTTTGTTGGCGCACACGTGCGGTGGCGGTTCTATTCGGGAATGTCGTCGATCGTGATCCGTAGGAAGCTCATTGCGGACTCGCAGGTGTCATCGAGTGAGGGCTTCTCAGCGCCGAATCGGGTAACTCCCGTGCCAACAACCGCGGCGCCAGACGCCACAAACACCGTGCACTCGGAGGGCATTGTTGAGCCCACAATCACTCGGCGACCTTGAACCTCGACGTCTGATCGCCACTCCATAGTTGCAGCATATTGCTGCTTATATCCGGTTAAGCGGCTCTTCCTGATTCAGAGTGCGTCGAGGTGTTGTGCGAGGCCGCCGGAGTGGATGAGTGACCGCAAGATGTAGTGGTTGAGGTTGCGGAAGCCCAACGCGATCCCGCGGAGGTGTTCCAGGCGGCCGTTGATCGCTTCGACGGGTCCGTTGGAGGCGCCGGTGTCGAAGTAGGCCAAGATCTCGGCACGCCGCGCCCATAATGATCGGCCGAGTTGGGCCAACTCTGCCAGCCCGGACGGAACGCCGGTATGAATCCGTTTGAGCAGCTTGTACATCGCGATCTTGCCGTCACGCTTGTTCTCCTGGCCGTAGGCGTTGATCAGCTCTTGGTAGATCGCGTAGGTGACCGAGACGGCCACGTGCTCCTCGTGAGCCTCCAACCCGCTACGTAGCCGGGCCTTCTGCTTGTCTGTCAGCAACGCGATCCGGGTCAGCAGTGGTCGGCGGATACCGTAGAGCGGATCACCCGTGCGGCCGCGGTGCCCACACGTATGGTGTTGCACGCGTTGACGACACACTGTGAGCTTCTCGGCGGCCAGATGGACCACGTGGAACGGGTCCATCACCGCCCGCGCCTTATCCAATGCCTCGGCGGTCGCGGTGCGATACCCGGTGAATCCGTCCATGGTGACCACCCGGATCCGGTCCCGAAAGGAGTCATCGCGGGCATCGAGCCAGTCCTTCAACGCCGCTTTGGACCGGCCGGCCACCATATCCAGCAAGCGCGCCGACCCGGTCCCATCCACAATCGGTGTGAGGTCGACCAGCACGGTCACGAAACTCGAATCACCATTGCCGCGAACATGTTTCCACTTGTGCTCATCAACACCGAGAACCCTGACACCGTCGAGTCGGCCAGGCGCCGAAGCCACCGTACGCGCCGCCTGCAACGCGAGGGCATTCACGGTGTTCCAGCCCAACCCGACCGACGCGGCGACCGCAGAGACGCTCATCTTGTCCAGAATCATCCGCCGAAGAATCCACGCGATCGTGCGGCGCGTCACCGCCGCGCGCGGCGCGACGATCGCCGAGATGTCGGCGCGAAAGATGCCCTGACCACACGCGCCGTTCTCGCAGGCGTAGCGCGGCACCCTCAGATGCAACCGGGTCGGATGGCCCACGATCGGTAGATCTGCCACCTCACGATCGACATGATCACGCAACCGACCCGCCCGCTCGCACCTCGGGCAGCTACTCTTCGGGGCCAAGACCTCGCAGAACAGGTGTGTGCGATCCTCGCCGTCGAGAGCGGCATCGGTGATCGTCACCCCGAGTTCGATCGTGCGGCAAATCGTGTCGGCAATGGCGCTACGCTGCAACGAGGGTCCTGTCGGTGTGAGTGATGAGGTGTAGGGGCTTTCATCTTCACACCACAGGACCCGCCCGCATCCCCGGCTCGCCGCCGCCGAACCCGACCTACATCTTGTGCCCGGTAGAACCCGTTCTACGCACCGTCAATCAGGAAGAGCCGGTTAAGCCCTCCTCTGGCTGCATAAGGTTTCCAACTGCCTGGGATAAGGAAGACCTGCCATCGTTACGAAACTTCCATTTGCAGCCCCGAGCAGTTTGGAAGTCCGAGGCTGCGACGTCCCGCAGGCTCTCGGGGATCAATCCAAACTGACTGGCAGTGCTGGGCTCGATCGCTGTGCAGGGCTCGTAAGTTGTTCCGTCGTTGTTAATGTTCCAGCGATTCGGAAACTGGATTTCAAACGGTAGAGAACGTCCAGCCTCATCGGTCTGCCGAATACTCAGCTGTCCTGACGGTTGCCCCGAACTTGACGCGGCAGTGTTAGGAACGGCGACACCGGTAGTGCTGCAGCTAGTAAGGGCCAGAGCAAGTGCCCCGGCGCCCAGGCACGTCAGCGGCCACTGCAGGCTAGGCTCTAAGGTTCGCTGCGGCATACGATTCGGTGCCTTCAATGTCGAGAAACTAGAGCGGCGCGGTGCCGATCGGGTCCGCGATCCGCCCGAGCGGTGTCGCCCGAAAGTCTTAGTTAAGGTCAGGTCAGAGCGGGATCTCCGTGATGGTCGCACGAAGAAATGAGATAGCTGTCTCACAGATTGTGGGCGTTGGCGGCCTTGGCGACCCGAGGCGAATGACTAGCGTTGTGACGATCGCGCTGCCGGACTGAACGATCGCGGCGCATTCCGCCGGCATTCCGGACCCGACAAGCACGCGCCGACCAGCAACTAGCGTGTCCGGAAACCATGTCTTTGTCTTAGAATTGAGGGTCTTGTAACCCGAGAGGGTAGTGTCCGTCCCATTGATATTTCCGACGAACTGGGACAATCGCGATCTGCCGTCAGAAATGAACGTCCACTGGCATCCTCGTGCGGTTTGAAAATCTGACGCCGCGGCGTCGTCTACCGAGTTTTCATCTAAACCCAGGTCCTCAATAGCAGCTTTGGGAACCTGGGTACATGGCTCAAACGTAGTTCCGTCGTTGTTTGAACTCCAGCGGTTCGGAAACGCCGTTTCAAAAGGCAGTCGATTACCGGCGCCATCAACCTGTCTGACGCTAGATTCGCTGCTGGCGGTCGACAGCGATGACAACGCAGGTAGAGGTGTACCCGATGTCGCGCAACTCGAGACTCCGAGAGAGGCAATCACCACCGCGGACAAGCTCGCGACTGCGTGGACGATCCGTCTAGGCGCCAAGGTTCGTCGCCCCAGTTGCGTCAGCGTTTTCGAGTCGGTCAGCGGCTTGCACGCATGAATCATCGAGCTTGTGCGCCGCATCTGCGTGGCTCGTCAACTGGTTCGTTAGCGAATCGACCGCTCGGATCAAGCCCTCATAAACCCGTTGGCCCTCTATGCATTCGCCAAAGTGATTGTTGAACGTGACCCGTGCAAGATCAAAGATGGCATCGTCTAGGATCGCCGCGACCTCCGCGGCAACCGCAGCTCGCCGCTCCCACTGAGCGCGCTCTGAGCGCAGCAAGTACTCGTCCCCATGCGGACTCACGGGCATCGATGGCGCTGGTTTGGGCAATAGCGAGTCATCCGAGAACGGTGTCGACACAAGTCCCCCTCACGCTCGCGCGCCCCGACGGCGCCCCACCCTCGCCGAACAGACTAGCCTGACCCGACGATTCCGCCATCTGATCCCACTACCTGTGGAGTCTGAACCCAGACTGCCCTACGGGCCCGACGACCAGATCGGCGAACTCCCAAGGACTTGAGGATGTGCCCGCGACTTGCACAGATCGGGGGAGAACCTGCCACGATTGTGGCCACCGAGCACAAGCCCGGTGGCCAGAACCGAACAACAACCCACTACCCCCGCCGACGCCCCCGCTTCCGGTTCGCGAGGTGGTACGAGTCCCGCGACATCTTGGACGCGTACCCCGCACCCTCGACCCTTGCCTGCGCACCAAGCGCCTCGATGCTCCGCAACTCCTGCTCGATCAGCATGTGCTCTTCAGGCGTCGCGAACGCCGACGCCCGCCGAAGCTGGTCCGCTGACTCGTCCAGGAGCGCACTACCGGCACCCACATCACCGGCCTCGAACGCCTCCGACGCCCTTAGCTTCGCCGCCTGGCCCTCCTGGTACAGCCGCTCCGACTCGACCTTCGTATCCGGCACGCGGCCCGAGGCCTCGTCACCCGGAACAACATTCACCGAAATCGGCAGCGACACCGTGTGTTCGGTGAGTGTCGCAGTCTCCACATATCGCAGCTCGAGCGTCGCGATCTGAGCCAGACCCAGCGCGGCCATCCCGTCGACCTTCATCCGCAGCAACAGCTTCCGCTCTTCGAGTGCGTAGAAGTCGCCGAGCTCGATCATCACCTCGCCGTCGGCGATCTGGTGTGCCGGCAGGTCGTTGTACAGCGACAACTCTTGCACCTGCGGGACGAAACGCACGGTCAGCGTCACCACCTGCGCCGACTTCGCCAGCAAACCCTCGACCTCGCCGGCGATCGTTGCACCCGCGGCGTCCGGGTTGTCGGCGAACACGTGGTTGCCGTTGCCCGCTTTCGCCATTGCCGATAGCAACGTCTCGTCGTAGCCGCGCCCGTAACCGAGCGTGGACGTGACGATCCCGTCGGCGGCGGCCTTCGACGTGACACTCGCGAACTTGTCGACCTCGCAGATCCCGCGGTTCACGTGTCCATCGCTTATGATCAGCACGGTGCCGCCTTTGATCCCGGCCGTCTGGGCGCTGCGCCGCAGCTCCCGCAGGCCGAGCAGGTAGCCCGACGACAGATCGGTGCAGCCGCCGGTCACGATCGACCCGATCGCGTCCGCCGCGCGCTGCTTGTCCGACAGGGGAGCGGCCGGTACGACCACCTGCGCATCGTCGTCGAAGGTGACTACGCCGAAAGCATCCGACGGATCCAACTGCGCGACAACGCCGGCGAGCGCTTTCTTCGCGCCCTCGAGCGGACTGCCGGACATCGACCCGCTCCGATCGAGCACCACCTGCATAGCAGTGGGGGCGCGTGTGGTTTCAGGCCCGGCAGGAGCCTGCAGTTCCAGCAGAACGGTCACTTCATCGGCGGTCTCGTGGGCCACCATCTCGACGTCCAGAGCAGCGGAGAGTTTCATCATTCTTCCTTCCTTCGTCCCGGCATCCGATCGAGACGGCGACTTTGCGCGAATCTGAGAATAGACCTTTACGCAGACATTCGCATAGCCTTCTGCTGTGACCACTCGTTCGACGCCGCTCACCGACTACCCACGACCGAACGTGGCCGTCGACATCGCGGTCCTCACCGTTTCCGACGGCGCGCTGAACGTGGTGATCCAGCGCGACGAGCAGGGGAGAGCCGCGTTGCCGGGGCGGTTCGTCCGGGAGCGGCGCACCGTCGAGGAGACGGTGCGCGAGGTGCTCGAACTGAAACTGGGGCTCTCGCCCGATCACGTCCGACCGCACCTGCTGGCGGTCTTCAGTGATCCTGACCGGGATCCTCGGGGATGGACGATCTCGGTCGCGCATGCTGTGGCCCTGCTGGCCGCCGAATTGTCCGACGTCACGGGCGAACTCGCACCCGTGACACCAACCGGTCAGCTGGCATCAGGGGAGCGGGTCCTTTACGACCACGCCGAGATCATTGCAGCGGCCACCGACAAACTCCGCGAACGTTACGAAGACCAGCCCGACCCGGACAACCTCCTGCGACCTCCGTACACGCTGTCGGAGCTGCGGGAACTGCATGAAGCGATCCTCGGGCGGCGGCTCATGCGGGACTCGTTCAACCGGAGGGCGCAGCCGTTGCTCGCCCCGCAGCTCGACGCTGAAGGCAATCCTGCGACGCGCGTTGGCGGCGGTCGTCCCGCACGGCTGTACGCGAAGGATGCGCCACCCACCGCGACCTTCGGGTGGCGGTTACCGAGCCCGAGGCCCGACACTCAATAGCGGCCACGCGACATCACCGGACGACGCTTCAGGTTCCACAGCGTCGTGCGACCACTGAACAAAGGAACTCCATGACGGACCCCCAGGCCCCGCTGCGTCGCGCACTCGGTCTCCACGACGCGGTGTTGGTCGGGCTGGGGGCGATGCTCGGCGCCGGAATCTTCGTCGCACTGGCGCCGGCCGCCGCCGCTGCCGGGTCGTGGCTGCTCGTCGGCCTCGCGATCGCGGGCGTCGTCGCGTATTGCAACGCAACATCTTCCGCGAGGCTGGCGGCTCTCTACCCGGTCTCGGGTGGCACCTACGTGTACGGCCGGGAGCGACTCGGCGAGTTCTGGGGATACCTCGCCGGGTGGGCGTTCGTCATCGGGAAGACCGCGTCGTGTGCGGCGATGGCACTGACGGTCGGGGTGTACGTCTGGCCGGAGCACGCTCATGCGGTCGCGGTTGCCGCCGTGGTCGCCTTGACCGCGGTGAACTACGCCGGGGTGCAGAAGGCGGCGTGGCTGACGCGCATCATCGTCGCATTCGTGCTGGCGGTGCTGGCCGCGGTGGCGGTGTCCGCGTTCACGTCCGATGTCGCCAGTGCTGACCGTCTGACGCTGAGCTCGGACGCAAGTGTCCTTGGGGTGCTGCAGGCGGCAGGTCTGCTGTTCTTCGCCTTCGCGGGTTACGCGCGGATCGCGACGCTGGGCGAGGAGGTTCGCAACCCCGCCCGCACCATTCCTCGCGCGATCGGAATCTCCTTGGGACTCACCCTCGTGGTCTACGCGCTGGTCGCGACCGCGGCGCTCTGCGTTCTCGGGGCCGACGGGCTCGGTGCCGCCGCAGCACCGCTGACGGCCGTCGCTGAAACCGCGGGCGCCGACTGGCTGGTCCCTGTCGTCCGCGTCGGCGCTGCGGTCGCGGCGATCGGGTCCCTGCTCGCACTCATCCTCGGTGTCTCGAGGACCGTGCTCGCTATGTCCCGCGACGGTCATCTGCCGCGGGCGCTGGCCGCGGTGCACCCGCGGACGCAGGTCCCGCATCGCGCCGAGCTGGTGGTCGGTGCGGTGGTCGCCGTCGTCGCCGCCACCGCCGATGTCCGTGCGGCCATCGGGTTCTCGTCGTTCGGCGTGCTGCTCTATTACGCGGTCGCCAACGCGTCGGCGTTCACGCTGTCTGGCGAGGAGAACCGTCCCGCGCGAGCCATCCCCGTGGTGGGTGTCATCGGGTGCGTGGTGGTGGCCTTCACGTTGCCGCTCACCTCCGTGCTCGCCGGGATGGCCGTGTTAGCAGTCGGAGCCGGCGTGTACGCATTTCGCAGTACACGCCGGCTCCGACGTTAGGGCTCAGGAAGAAGCGTCCGTCACGGGTGGACGCCGCGCTGGTTCAGCCACACCTGCGGGTTGATTTTCTTGCCGTTGGCATCCCAGACCTCGTAGTGCAGGTGGGGGCCGGTGGACTGGCCGCGGTTACCGACGGTGGCGATCTTCTGACCGGCGGTCACATGCTGCCCGGGACGGACGAAGCTCTGGTCGACGTGGCCGAAGACACCGGTGGTGCCGTCGTCCTGCTTGACGCGGACCCACTGGCCGAAGCCCGAGGCCGGTCCGGACTCGAGGACGACGCCGTCGGTGACGGCGTAGATGGGGGTACCGATCTTGTTGGCGATGTCGACTCCGTTGTGGTTGGTGCCCCAACGCGGGCCGTAGCCTGAGGTCACGGTGCCGCTGACGGGTTTGACCGCCTTGCGGATGCCGGGGTGGCCGGGGACGCCGGGGGTGAACGCCGACGGCGGCAGGATGTCGCGAGCGATCTTGTCCAGCTCGGGCGGCAGGACCAGGCCTGCGGGCATCTTCACGCTCTCCGGCAGGGCGATCTTGGCCGGCTGGGGCGCGGGCTGGGCTGCAGCCTGTGCAGCGTTGCCAACGGTGAGTCCGATGGCGCCGACGAAGACGACGAGCGCACCGGCTCGCACCGCCTTCCGGGCGCGGGTCTGCGTCGAGTGATGAGCGTTCTTGGGGTGTTGAGGCACAGCTTTTCCGTCTCGGTAACGATTTGGTATCGGGCAGGACACGGCGAGGTTACCCACATGGACCTGAGCTGATCCTTAGAGAACGGCTTCAGGGTGGGCGAGCTCACTCCAGAGCGACTGATTACCGAGGTCAAAGTGGGCCCGGTCACCTTTCGGGCGTAGTCGCTGTGACGTTTGTGCAGGTGGCTTCTCGCGTCGCCGGGCGATGGGGGCGGTGACCGGGTCGCAAAAACGCGGGACACGATCTCGACGAGTCGGTAGGCGGCCGCGACGACGCGGAGGAACCGATGCTGTGGACAGCTGACGGGAGAACCGGCCCTGAGTGATCTAGCATCATCCGGCACGGGGAGACGAATGTCGGGGGATTCGATGACTGTCACGTATGCGGGGGAGGTACGCGCGTACCTGTCCGGGTTCGGCGACCCGCCGAAGCTGTACGACGCATTGCGTGAGGCGCGCCTGGCGGTGCCGCTCGACGTCCACGGCCGCTTCTTCACCCTGACCCAGAGCGGCATTGCGTGGATGCTCGCGTTCACGACGCCACAGCGTCTGCGCGACTTCGCCGACCTCACCGACCGCGATCCGGCCGAGATCACCTACGTCGACCTCGCAGGCCAACAACTGATCGACGAGGTGCTCGACAAAGCTCCCGAGCCGACAGGCCTCGTCGTCGACCCTGCGACGTCGGAGATGATGACGTTCCCGCCCACCAAGGAACTGACACCTCACTGCTTCTACGACGACGAAGGTGAGATCGTCCGATGACCGACAACCTGGGCGTCACTCCGGCGGATCTGGAGAAGGCGAGCACGGGAATCAACGGGGTGATCGACGGTCTCGGCCAGACCGGCGTCGGCTCCGGATACTCCGCCGGCCTGGGTCGCGGGTACGGGGACCTCGACCTCGACGGCAAGACCATCGGTCACGCCGACCCGAAGTCGGGGCTCGAAGAGTACTGCGATCGCTGGGAATGGGGCGTGCGGGCCCTGGTGACCGGTGCCGCTGAAGTGTCGCGGGGCCTGGGGCTGGGAGCCAGCCACTATGAGCGTGAGGAAGAGTGGGCGGCCAACCAGCTCAAGGACTGGACCATGGACCTCATCGGCGACCCCAACCTGACCGCCGAGCAGAGCAAGGACATGTCCTGGAGTGACCTCTGGGACCACAACCGCAACGCCGTGACGAATCCGCAGTGGGCCCTGACCCCCGAGGAGATGCAGCGCCACAAGGAGTTCTTCAGCGCCACCGGAGCTACGTTCCTCGACGACATGGGGACGATCGGGAAGCACGCCGTCAACCCGGTGTCGTCGGTCACCGACACGATCGGCGGATTCCAGGAGAACGGCTTCACCGCCGACGCCCCAGCCGATCCCGATCCTGCCGTACCGAACGGCAATCAATGACCGAGGCAGCCTGAATGGGCATGTTCGACTTCCTCGAGGACGGCAAAGAGTTCCTCGGGGAAGTGGTCGACGGCGCCACCGACCTCCTCGGCAGCGGCTTGCGCACCGTCGGCCTCGACAAGATCGCGGCCACTGTCGAGGACTTCGGCGACGACGTCGCCAACTCCCTGGGTGCGATGCCCGACGAGCTGGAGCTCGAGCGCACCAACAATCCCAAGGAATTGGTCCTCGGTGACCCGGCGGGTATCCGGGAACTCGCCGGGAAATTCACCGATTTCGCCGGCAACTTCACCAGCGCCGGGGAGGGGCTACGCGGAATCTCGGCCGGCGACTGGACCGGGGATGGTGCGCAGGGCTTCGGCGACGCCATCGGAAGCCAGGTGCCGAAATGGTTCGCGGCGGCCGAGGCGGCGTCGAAAGCCGCTGCCGCGCTGACGAGCTGGGCCGGCGTCGTCGAGTTCGCCCAGCAGAAGGCGGCCGAGGCGGTCCGTGTGTGGGAGGAAGGCAAGCGCAAGCAGGCCGAGTGGGACGAGAAGCGGAGACAGTACAACTCCGAACTCGACGACTACCAGAACAACCGCCGCGACACCCCGCCCGTTCACCCGGGACCAGATCCCTGGCCGGGATACCGGGAAGAGGCGCGTCGAATACTGAAAATCGGCCGGGAACACCGCAATTCAGCGGCGCCTGGCACGAAGGCGGAACTCAGCGGCGCAGCGAACCTCGCACCGCCGATGCCCTCCGCGTTCGAGCAGGCGCAGATGAGTGCGAAGGACATCGGCACAGGCGGTTTCACCGCCTTCAACCATTTCGAAGCGGGCATGATCGGATCGGTGACCGAGGTCGTCAAAGCCCTCAACATGCTGAACCCGACCAACATCTACAACGTCACCAACCCCCACCAATACGCGCGCAACACCGCGGGCATGGTTGCCGGCCTCGTGCATCAGGTGGCACACCCCGATGAGTTCGTCCGCGGGTTCATCGGCTCCGGATGGTCGGGTGACCCGTCGCAGGCCCTCGGTAACCTGACCGGCAACATCCTGATGACGGTCGCGCCCGGCCCGAAGGGGACCGCGGCACTCACCGCGGGCCTCAAGACCACGCGGCATCTCCCGACGCCGGATTCGCCGACACCGTCCTCGCCGACGCCGCGCATCGATCCGGTGTCGCGCGAGACCGGACCGTCGCCGATCGCCCCGCAACCGTCCACGCCCGACATAACGCCCGCAAGTCACAGTGCCACACCGTCATCCGACCTTCTTGGCAGTGACGGACCTGATCTGCCGATCACGCACGACGGCCCGCCGGTACCGCAGGTCGATGGCTCGACGACGAGTGCCCAGCCCGACGTGCCTTCATCGCCCTCGGTTCCAGATCAGGGGACTCCGGCCGGTGGGGCCGTCGATTCGTCGCCCACCCCGACACCGGACGCACCACCGGCACGTCCCGACGCTCCACCGACATCACCGGATCAACCCGTCGGCGGCGCCTTCGACGGCTCTCCACCGGTCGGAACCCACACCGACGGACCCGCACCCACCTCGACACCCGAGCAAACGACGCCCCGCGGAGACGGACCGGACCCGACGTCCTCCGATCCGGTCGACGGCACCCCGAACTCTCGGCCCCTGGGAGACGACGACCCGCCCGGACCCGACCGCGGTGAGACGACCACGCCGACGGGGCTCGGCGCAGCTGACACCAGCTCGCCGTCCACGACGCCACACGCCCCGATCGACCAGAACGATGCGCCCAGCGTCGACCGCCACGACCCGCCGTCGAACAACCCGGACGGCGACGCCGCGCAGCCGAACCCGGTCCGGACCGACGACACCGGTGCCACCGACCGCGACGGTGCCCCGGTCACCGGCACACCGGAACCGACTCCGTCCAAGTCCGATGGAGACGGCCGCGGACACGGCCCGGCCCGCACCGACGAGCCCACCGGTCAGCACCCGCCGAAGGCGGCCGACGATCGCCCAGGGACGGCGGCTCCGCGCACCGACTCCGACGCACCGGGGTCGGCCAGACCCACGCCCGTGGCGCCGCACGCCGACGCTCCGGCGACTGGTCCCCACCCGGGAGTCGACACCCCGTCCCGTAGCCCGTCGAACGATTCGCCGACCACCCCGGTCGCGCCGGTCACCGGACCTCACACGGGACCGACGCCACACAGCACCCCCGACGCCGGACAGTCGAAACCGGCCAACGCACCAGTCAACCCGGCCACACCGAACAGGCCTGATGCGCCTGCGGCACCGCCGCGTACACCCGATTCCACTCCCGACCGCACCCCACCCGCCCGGGCCACACCCGAGGCGGTCCCTCCGCGTGACGGTGCCCGACCGGCACCGTCGAACCTCCACCACGCGCCCGAACCCGCTGTCCGGCACACGCCCGACCGCGACCCGGGGACTCCCGCGACCACACGGATCACCCCGGACGACCGGCCGATCCCGGCGGCGCTGTTCCCGGACCGACCGGCCGCACCGGACCGATCACCCACCGCGAACCCACGTCCTACGACGCCGGATCCCGACTCGTCACCGCGCCATCCCGGCCAACCGAACGGTCCTCATTCGGACACGCCCGATATCGACCACGACACCCGGGAACCCCACGACCCGGCGAACCCCGGCAGAACCGACGACCACGCGCCGGACCGGGCGGACACCAGCGAGGGCAACGAGGCGCCGACCCAATGCCGCAGCAACGGCGAACCGGTCAACGTTGCATCGGGGGAGTACTTCCTGCCGCTGACCGACGTCGAGTTGCCGGGCGTACTCCCGGTGCACCTAACGCATCGTCATCGCTCGAGGTATCGATGGGGCCGCTGGATGGGCCCGACCACACCGTCGACCTTCGACGCGCGGGCGATCGTCGGCGACGACCTCGTCACCATCGTCGACGCCGACGGCACGATGACGAACTTCCCCAAGCCCGAAGGCGATTCGGTGTCGCGCAGTGTCAACGCGACCGACTGGGAGCTACGGACCACCCCGACCGGCGGCTATCAGGTCACCCACATCCGCGACCGCCTGAGCTGGTTCTTCGTCCCGATCCCCGAACTCGGCGGGATCGATGTGCGTGCCGGGAGCATTGCGGTGTCGGCGATGACGGACCGTCACCAGAACCGGATCGAGTTCATCTTCGACGAACGCGGACGGCCCACGGCGGTGGAACACTCGGCCGGCTACCGGATCGACGTACAGTGCGACGGCGCGCGGCTCCTCGGCTACCGGCTCACCGCGGGACTGGACGGCCTACCCGTCGATCAGCAACTCTGCACCTTCGACTACCACCAGGGCAACCTCGCGGCGTCGACGAATGCGGAGGGCGCCACAACGTATTTCGGTTACGACGACGCTGCGCGCATGACCTGGTGGCGCGACTCGCTGGGCATGGAGTACTGGAACGCCTACGACGATCTCGGTCGGGTGACCATCCAGTCCGGGATGAACGGGGTCTGGTCGGGGCGGTTCGAGTATCACTTGCGTCCCGACGGGGACGGGTCGTACACCACGTATCGCGATGCTGTCGGCGCGACGACCGTCTATGGCGTTGACCCTGACGGTCGGGTGCGTCAGGAGTCCGACCCCGCCGGGCGGATCACCGCCACCGACTACAACGCCAACCGTCAGCCGCTGTCGATCACCAGCCCAGGCGGTGCGCGTACGATGCTGCACTACAACGCCTTCGGCGACGTCGAGCAGGTCACGGCACCGGACGGGAAGGTCACCGACGTCGTCTACGCGGGGCCCGGTCGTCCGGAACGGGTCGTCGAACCGGGCGGCATCACGACGCGAATCGGCTACGACGAGGACGGTTCGCCGACCAGCGTCGTCGACAATGCCGGTGCGGAGACCAGCTACACGTACGACGAGCACGGGGCGCTGAAGTCGCACACTGATCCTGACGGCGTCGTCGTGCGATACCGCAACAACGCTGCCGGCCTCCCGGTCACGATCTCAGACACGCTCGGTAACACCACACGAATCAGCTACGACGGATTGGGGCGTCCGACCGAGGTCGTCGATGCCGAGGGCGCACAGACCGTGGTGACCTACGACGCGATGGGCAACCGGACGAGTGTCACGGCACCGGATGGCGGCCAGTCGCGGTGGGAGTACGACGGCGAAGGCAACTGCATCGCGTACACCGATCCTGTCGGTGCGGTGACCCGTTGGGAGTACGGGCATTACGACCTGCCGGTCGCACGTATCGACGCCGACGGGTCGCGCACCGAGTTCAGCTACGACGCCACACGTCGGCTGGTGGCGGTCACCAACCCCGACGACCTGGTGTGGACCTACACCTACAACGCCGACGGCACGCTGGCGTCGGAGACCGACTTCAACAACGCAACAACGAGCTACACCTACGACGACGAGGGTCGGCTGGCGTCACGCACGAACGCTGCCGGGCAGACGGTGTTCTTCACCTACGACGCTGCCGGACGACTGATCGGCGACCTGACTGCTGATCCGGTCAATGCTGACCTCGACGGGGAGACAACGGAATACAGCTTCGATGCGGCGGGGCGACTGGACGCAGCAACCGGTGTCTTCGGACGCTGGCACACGAGTTACACGGCCGCGGGTTTACCTCAGCTCACCGGTGTTCACGACGGTCGGAGCGACTGGATCATCGAGTCCGCCTGGACCGGCGCCGGACGACTGGCGTCGCTGACGTCGCCGACCGGCGTAAGCACGCGGTACGGCTACGACCCGCGGGGTGTCCTCGGCTTCCTGTCCACTGCGGGACGCTCCTGCGACATCACCACCAGCCCGACCGGACGGGAACAGCGGCGGCGCTTCGAAGGCGCAGCGATCGATTCGACGTGGGATCCGGTGGGACGTCTCACCGGACGTTCCGTCATCGCTGTTGCTGAGCGCCCGGCGGCGCTGAACCTCGGACTTGGTGCAGCGGGCGTGGGGGAGAGGCGGCCCGACCGAACGGTCGCGGCCGCGGAGTACAGCTACCGTTCCGACGGGATTCTCACCGCGTCGACGTCGACACTGGCTGCCGGTCGGACTGACTATCGGGTCGACGTGCTCGGGCGGGTCGTCGAGGCCGCCAGTCCTGCCGGGACCGAACAGTTCTCGTACGCCGCCACGGGCAACATCACCGACTACGTATCCACAGGGGTGAGCAGCAGTAGCCCGGAGGTGCGTGGCGCTACCGACCCGCTGCTCCCTGAGCCTGGATCCGTGGAGGGGTGTGGGTGAGTGGTGGTGGGGTGTGCGTGAGTGGTTGATCGTGTTGTGGGCGTCGGGTATTCGCTGATCTTGCGTCAGCTTTTTCACTGGGTTTCCTGGTCGTGGGTGGGCGTGTTGGGGTGTTGGGTCAGGTGGTGTTCACCGCGGCCCACAGGGTGGTGAATGCGTGTTGGGATGGCCAGTGTCGGGGCAGGTGCAGGATGGGTGTTCGTGCTGGTCGGGCCAGTCGGGCGGGCACGGCGATGAGCGTGCGGCGCAGCGTCGCTCCGCGCGCGGCTCGTAGTCTGGGGGCCGCGCTGAGCGCGGCGAGGGTGCGCATGAGGTTGTGGCTGATGGCGGTCAGGGCCAGCCAGGCGGCGTTGGCGCCGAAAACGCCGGAGGGAAGATGCGCCAGCGGTCCGTCGATGAGGTCGGCGAACACGGTCTCGATGACGGCGTGGCCGCGGTGGTTGATGTCGGCGGTAACGGTGTCGTCGGTGGTGTTGGTGAAAAACGAGTGATACCGCCAGGCCGGCATCAGGGTGTCGGTGTCGGCGGGGTGATGGGCTTTGACTCGCCGCACGATGAGTCGGGCGGTGATCGGGTGCGGTGAGAGTGGTTTGACCGTGTAGGTGGTTTCGGCGACTTCGGCATCAGAGATCAACTCGCCGGTGTCGGGGTCGGTGACCGCCCCGGGATAGGACACCGGTGTCCAGGCGTCGTCGCCGATGGCGGTGATTGCGCGGGTGATCGCGGTGTTGGTCCGCAGGACCAGCGAGAACGTGGCGCCCAGGCGTTGGCAGGTAGCCATCACCTCGGCCGACCCGTAGGCGGCATCCGCGCGCACGGTGATCTCACCGGCGGCTCCGGCGCGGCGGGCGGTGGCGATGGTTTCGGCGAGCATCGTTGCTGCTCCGGCGCCGGAGGCGGCGCGCCCGGCGCGCAGCCAGGCGTTGGCGATCACCGGTGGGTGCTCGGGTGCACTGAGGGTGGCGATCAGCGGTGAGAGGCCCCGACGCAGCAGTTCACGTCCGGCGATCTTGGCGTGTCCGTAGGAGGCGCCGGTCTTCTGGTAGCCATAGACCGGGCGCAGCAGGGAATCGATATCGAGGAACACGCGGGCACCGTCGGTGGGTAACAATCCTGCCCGGGCACACATCGCCGGCAGCGAGCGCGTCATCACGGCGTTGAGTTGTCGGGTGTGCCCGGGGGTGAACTCCCGCAGGGTTTGTCCGATCGTGGCCGGGGCGTATACGCGGTCGAACAGGCGGGTGTGCCCACCGGCCCGGACGATGTCGAGGTCGTCGATACTGTCAGCGCCGCAACATAACCCGGCGATCACGGTCAGCAGTTTCGCTTCCAGGTTGGCTCCGGCGGAAGCGACCCGGGTGGTGCCCAGATCGACCCGTTCGGCCAGCAATGCGGCCACCCCGGTCGAGTGAGCCAATTCCATCACCGGCACCAACCCGGCATGCGACACCAGATTGTCATCGTCAAAGAGTGCCGACGTGGCCGAGAAGCTGTGTGATACTTTCACTGAAAGTGCCTTCTGAGCTGGGATGTTTAGTGTCTCAACACCACCAATCATCCCAGCTCAGAGGGCATTTTTATATCACCGACACCCCACACCCCTCCACGGATCCAGGCTGAGGTGCGAGGCGCCAGCCGAGCCTCGAAGGGCACGAAGGGCCGCCGCCGTTACTCCGGCACTCTCCTCGTGGACGACGGTCGCACGTCCTACCGCTACGACGCTGCGGGTCGCGTCATCTCGATGAGTCGTCGCCGACTGTCACGCAAACCAGATGTGTGGCACTACGCCTGGGATGCCCACGATCATCTGCGGTCGGTGACCACGTCGGACGGGACGGTGTGGACCTACACCTACGACCACGTGGGACGGCGACTGTCGAAGACCGATCAGTCGACTGGTGAAACCACGCGCTTCCATTGGCACGGGGAGCACCTCGTCGAGCAGACCGACCCCATGCCCGACGACGATCAGTGGTTGCAGGCCACAACCTGGGCCTACTCGCCGGCCGCGTACGCACCGCTGGCGCAGACAACTACTTCTGAGCCGATTGGCCTCACCGACGTCGACTCCTCCGAAGGAGCAGACCAGGACCGTGAGTTCAGTCTCAACCTCGGCAACGACACTGCTGCTGTGCCACCCTCGGCGCGCCGATGGACACAGTCCGAGATTGATCGTGAGTTCTTCGCGATCGTCACCGACCAGATCGCCTCGCCGACCGCGCTGGTTGACCCGGGCAGCGGGGAGATCGCCGGCCGATCAGTCCGGACCCTCTACGGCGAAACCGCATGGACGGGCGTATCGACCCCTTGGTCTTACCCAGGCCAGTACCTCGATCTCGAGACTGGGCTGCACTACAACCGGCATCGCTACTACCACCCGGACACCGGGCGCTACCTGAGTCCCGACCCGCTCGGTCTGGCGCCGGCACCGAATCCGCACACTTACCCAACCAACCCCGCTATAACCTGCGATCCGTTTGGGCTGATGCCCTGTTCCGGTGACGAGATCGTCGACACGTACGGACCCCTCAATCCTGGCCCACTACCCGAACAGACGCGTGACTCCTTCCGTGGGGCGATCTACACCGAGAAAGTGACGACCGAACCGATGACCTTGTATCGAGTTGGAACCGCGGGAGAAGGGCCATTCGGGAAGTTCTGGACACGAGTTGAACCACTCGGACCGATTCAAGCGCGGATCGACAGTGCCCTGAATCCCTTGTGGGGCAATAAAGCCACGGCCGTGACGACGATCGAAGTACCCGCCGGTGTCCGGTACTTCGAGGGATTTGTCGCACCGCAAGACGTGTACGCTGGCGGCGTGCTGCTCGGAGGTGGAAATCAGATTGTCTTCCGCCCCGACATGAGGATCCCCAGCGAGTGGCTCCGGGTATCAGCAAGGCCATTCTGAGAACAGGATCGAACGGGTGAACAGAGAATTATGTGAGCTTTCCAGGACCGCACTGATCTATTTCTTTGAGACGTACTCAGAGTCGACCGTCATCTATCTTGAGTTGCCTGACACACCAAACTGGAAGGCTCTCGACAATTACTTCTATCTTGGAGATGTTCAGGTCATTGACGACACATCAGTTCGTGCCGACCTTGGCTACAGTTGGAGTGTTTCGCTCACGCCTTCCAAGGTAGAAATCGGTAGCGACTTGTTCGATTTGACCATCTCAGGAACCGACCTACACCTGGAGTCATCAACAATCCACCGGGTGTATCGCGAAGGTTGGGTTCGCTTCTTCGTCATTCCGAACACAGACATCACCAATGCCGCACGGGACGCGCATGGCACAAATCTACGCGAACTTCAGTCAGAGATCTCTGACGGCGAGGATTAATGGCTCTTCCTGATTGACGGTGCGTAGAACGGGTTCTACCGGGCACAAGATGTAGGTCGGGTTCGGCGGCGGCGAGCCGGGGATGCGGGCGGGTCCTGTGGTGTGAAGATGAAAGCCCCTACACCTCATCACTCACACCGACAGGACCCTCGTTGCAGCGTAGCGCCATTGCCGACACGATTTGCCGCACGATCGAACTCGGGGTGACGATCACCGATGCCGCTCTCGACGGCGAGGATCGCACACACCTGTTCTGCGAGGTCTTGGCCCCGAAGAGTAGCTGCCCGAGGTGCGAGCGGGCGGGTCGGTTGCGTGATCATGTCGATCGTGAGGTGGCAGATCTACCGATCGTGGGCCATCCGACCCGGTTGCATCTGAGGGTGCCGCGCTACGCCTGCGAGAACGGCGCGTGTGGTCAGGGCATCTTTCGCGCCGACATCTCGGCGATCGTCGCGCCGCGCGCGGCGGTGACGCGCCGCACGATCGCGTGGATTCTTCGGCGGATGATTCTGGACAAGATGAGCGTCTCTGCGGTCGCCGCGTCGGTCGGGTTGGGCTGGAACACCGTGAATGCCCTCGCGTTGCAGGCGGCGCGTACGGTGGCTTCGGCGCCTGGCCGACTCGACGGTGTCAGGGTTCTCGGTGTTGATGAGCACAAGTGGAAACATGTTCGCGGCAATGGTGATTCGAGTTTCGTGACCGTGCTGGTCGACCTCACACCGATTGTGGATGGGACCGGGTCGGCGCGCTTGCTGGATATGGTGGGCGGCCGGTCCAAAGCGGCGTTGAAGGACTGGCTCGATGCCCGCGATGACTCCTTTCGGGACCGGATCCGGGTGGTCACCATGGACGGATTCACCGGGTATCGCACCGCGACCGCCGAGGCATTGGATAAGGCGCGGGCGGTGATGGACCCGTTCCACGTGGTCCATCTGGCCGCCGAGAAGCTCACAGTGTGTCGTCAACGCGTGCAACACGATACGTGTGGGCACCGCGGCCGCACGGGTGATCCGCTCTACGGTATCCGCCGACCACTGCTGACCCGGATCGCGTTGCTGACAGACAAGCAGAAGGCCCGGCTACGTAGCGGGTTGGAGGCTCACGAGGAGCACGTGGCCGTCTCGGTCACCTACACGATCTACCAAGAGCTGATCAACGCCTACGGCCAGGAGAACAAGCGTGACGGCAAGATCGCGATGTACAAGCTGCTCAAACGGATTCATACCGGCGTTCCGTCCGGGCTGGCAGAGTTGGCCCAACTCGGCCGATCATTATGGGCGCGGCGTGCCGAGATCTTGGCCTACTTCGACACCGGCGCCTCCAACGGACCCGTCGAAGCGATCAACGGCCGCCTGGAACACCTCCGCGGGATCGCGTTGGGCTTCCGCAACCTCAACCACTACATCTTGCGGTCACTCATCCACTCCGGCGGCCTCGCACAACACCTCGACGCACTCTGAATCAGGAAGAGCCGGATTAATGCTCCGGCCAAGCGCCATACATGAACCCATTGTCCTCAGTCCGCTGCGTCGGAATCGCCCACCGGAACAGACGGGACCCTATGGTGACAACATGAAGCCCGACCGCACTGACCGCCTCGACAACCTTGTCCGCATCGAATCCATCAAGCAACTCAAGCACCGCTACTGGCGCGCGTGCGATGCCAAGGACGTCAACGGCTTTCGCAGGTGTTTCATTACCCAGGGAGCACGCGTCGACTACGGCCCGCTGGGCACCTTCGACGATGCGGAGCCGATGGCGAAGATTTTCGAGCAGGTCGCTCTCCACAAGGTCGACGGACAGTACGTCATCTTCGACATGCACCACGGCTTCCATCCCGACATAACCCTGACGTCGGAGACCACGGCGACCGGGCGCTGGACCCTGAAGTTCCGACAGGTGAATCTGATCGACCGCACCGAGACGGTTATGACGGGGGAGTACGACGACGAGTACGTCGTCGAGGACGACGAGTGGAGGATGGCTGCCAGCACCCTCACCGAACGGTGGTCTCTCCGACGGCCACTCGATGACGACGCCACGGTGCATGCGGGGACGTTCGCCGACCCGGCCTGAACAGGCCTCAGGCCGGTTGCCGGACCATCACCGCCAGCCGCTCGAGGGTCTCCGTCATACCCTGTCGCAGATCGGTCTTGCGGTCTTTGAGTCCGTAGAGTGTGCCGATCAGGAACCACCCGAAGGCATTGAGCGGCTTGGTCACTTCGTACGATTCAGTGACGGTCGTGCCGGTGGCGTCGGGCTCGAACTGGTAGCCCCACCGCAGGATCCCGCCGATCCACTCCGTCCGTTCGAAGGCGAACACACGCCCACGATCTGCGACCGTGATAACGGGTTTGTTGAACCAGTCCGGTCCGCGGCCGGCGCTGTTGCGGGCCCGGAATCGCGCTCCGACGGCGGGACTGGTCGCCCCGTCGAGCCACCTCACATCCGCTATCTCCGAGGACAACTCGGGTGTGCGCGTGACGTCGGAGACGATGTCGTACAACTCTTCGGGGCTCGCGTCGATGTGGCGCGACACCGAGTCGCTGGTGAGATCCTGACGCATGATGGTCCTTCCTGAGTGCCCCGAGGCTCGCTCAGGGCGAATAGTGACGCACCCACATCTGCAGGGCGTCATCGAGTAGTCCTGTGTACGAACCGGTTTCGTAGGTCGCTCCCGGCTCATTCGACATCTGTTGCGAACCGATGCCCGAGACGACCGACGTGAGGAGGCGCAGGGCATCCTCGGAATCGGCACCGGGGCTCAATTCACCGCGTGCGACAGCAGTCGCCAGATCCTCACGAGCCTGATCGACGATCGCCCGCGCCGGAGCGAACGCCGCCTCGCTCGGCTCGAAACCGGGAACCGGTCGCCAGAACAACAGCGCCGCCAGGCCCGGTTCGGTCATCGACCAGCGGATGATCGCCCGTGACTGTTCGAGCAGTTGATCCAACCCGGGCTCACGGCTGAGTCGTGCGTCATCGACGTACCGACTCAGCTCGACATTTCCCATCTCGAACAGCCTGTCGTACAGGGCATTCAGCGACGGGAAGTACTTGTAGAGCGACGGGGGGCGCATCTGCATGCGTCGGGCGATCTCGGAGATGGAGACTGCTCCCACACCCTGCTCGTCGATGATGTTGCGAGCGTGGCCGAGTGCCTAATCGATCGTCGACTGCCGACGATCGGTCCTGCGCGCTGAGCTATAGGCTGTAGCCACAGCTACAGGGTATAGCTGTTGCCGGCCGGAGACAATGCCTACGCCGCAGAAACTCATGTTCGTGGCACCGTGGAACCATGACCAACCCCCAGCACACGCCCGACGGCCACTACGTGGTGATCAACGGCCGCAAGTGGCGTGCGACGGATCCGCTCATCCCGGACGAACGACGGTCCGAACTCCAGTCGATCCTGATGGCGTGGCGACGGGATGTGAAACGCACGAAGGGTGCACCGGAATCCCGTGCGGGCGTCCAGGCTGCGAAAGTCGCCTTGGGGGAGCGTGGCACTCCTTGGTGGGAGCAGACCGACGACGAGCGTCGTGTGCGCTGGGAAACCGAGGTGCCGCGACCGGGCGACGGGTGACCCTCAGCGCGGAACGATCGATTCGGCCGCGTATCGCCCTGCGCGTTCAAAGGTTTCGGTGATGTCGAGGTCGGGGTCGATCCGCCAGTAACGCATCGTCGACAGGTAGATCGCCGCCACCATCTGGGCCAGGAACTCCACCGGATGATCGGTGCGCAGATCGCCTTGTTCCAGGCCGGGCTCCAACAGGCGCCGCACCTGCGCGGTGAACAGGTGGCTGCGCTCGCTCAGTCCCTCCGACGCCGTCGCCAGTCGCTCGATCTCCCCGGTCACAACACGCATGTAGTCGGGATCGGCCATCGACGACTGGGCGAAGTCGATGAAGACTCCGACCACCCGGTCGTGGGTGCTGACCGGCCGTCGCAGCATCGAGTCGACGACCCGCCCGAAGACGCCCATGAGTTCGGCGTACAGCGCACTGACGAGGTCGTCCTTGCTGGGGAAGTAGTTGAAGAAGGTTGCCCGGGAGACCTCGGCGCGTTCCGCGATCTCCTCGACGGTCGCATCGGTGCCTCGCGTCGCGAGAAGTTCACGAGCGGCGGAAAGCAGCCGATCGCGCGTCTGCTGCTTGTTCCGTTCACGACGTCCGACGTGCGCAACCTCGGTCATCGGTGTGCCTCCGTCGGGTCGTCGAGCGGCCGGGTGGCGCCCTAGGGACCAATTCTTACATTCGGCCACCGATTTCTGGATGGTGGTCTAACTTTTGCCTTGAAGTCCAGTGTGATGTGGGACACGGTGACCTCGATACGCGGCGTCCTCGCTGCGCTCGGTCGACGCTACTCGGCCAGCGGGGTGGGGCGGCGGTGGTGATCGCGATTGCTGCCACTCGGCCGGCAGGGTGGAGCGGCGGTGGTGATCCCGGTTGCTGCCACTCGGCCGGCAGGGCTAGGGCGGCGGTGATCGTGTCGCTCGGCTAGCGGGGGCGGGGTGGCAGCCTCGCGGGAATCAGGTGACGCCACTCGGACGGAATGACGTGTGCCGGCACCGGCCACCCGGTCGACAGGGGTGGCGTCAGTTGTCGTGTTTGTCGTACGCGCGCATCTGTAAAACACTGTGCTGCACTAGAACTGAAGCCCACCGCACTTTCCCGAAAGCACTCATACCCGACATCATCCGGGTTTACAGTCACCACGACGCCGACCACAGTTCACCTCCTGCTCGCGCAACATCATCAGGCGGGCGTCAACTCCTATCGAAGGGTTCGCAGTTGAAATCACCAGTTGCACTCAAACGCGTCGCACGTACGACCGCCGTCCTCGGCTGCGCGAGCGTCCTGACTCTCGGCGCCATCACGGCCTGCGCCGACGACAGTTCCGAGAGTTCGAGCGCCGGGGAGACCAGCTCGCTGCCCAGCAACGCGGCAACCGGCGACCCGATCAAGATCGGCTTCATCACGCCCGAAGGCGGTGCGGTGACGACGCCGATGGTGCGCGAAGGTGGCGAAGCGGCCGTCGAGTACCTCAACAACAACGGTGGCGGAATCGGCGGGCACAAGATCGACCTCGTGGTGTGCAAGCAGCAGGAGGAGCCCGCCTCGGCGACCAAGTGCGCCAACCAGATGATCGAGGAGAAGGTTTCGGTCGTCGTGTCGCCGCTTGGTGCTCAGGGTGCCGTGATGCTGCCGATCGTCGCCGGCGCCGGGATCCCCTACGTCGCTCAGGCTCCGGTCTCGCAGGCCGAGATGGCCACACCCGGCTCGTTCATGCTCTCCGGCGGCATCGTCGCGGTGCTCGCCGGCCAGGCCGCCACCGCTGCCAAGGACGGCCTCAAGAAGGTCACCCTCATCATCGGCGACTCCGGCGACGCAGCAGCATCGGTCAAGGCCCTCGGCGAGCCGATGTTCAAGCAGGCCAACGTCGAGCTGAACGTCGTCACCATCCCGGTGGGAGCCGCCGACCTGACCCCGCAGATCACCGCCGGCCTCGCCGACAATCCCGACGCGGTCACCGTCCTCGGCGACACCCGCCAGTGCATCTCGGTGCTCAAAACCCTGCAGACCGTTGCACCGGACGCCAAGAAGTACCTGATCGCCAGCTGCCTCGACAAGCCGGTCCTCGACGCCGTCGGCAACGAGGCCGTGTCCGGGTCCAAGGCGTTCACCACCGTCAACCTCAGCTCCGACGACCCGAGCGTCACCCTGTACCGCAGTGTCATGGCGCAGTACGCCCCCGACACCGATCCCGCCGGTCTGGCCTACATCGGCTACCAGGTCGTCGCCGCACTGGGTGAGCTGAAGGGCCTGGAGGGCACCGTCGACGCTCAGGCCTTCAAGAAGGCGCTGTCGGAGGCCAAGGACGTCCCGCTGCCCGCCGCGCCGGGTATCACGTTCACCTGCGACGGCAAGGCCTTCCCGCCGCTGACGTCCCTGTGCAGCAAGGCGATCCTGGTCAGCGACGTGACCGCGGACGCCAAGCTCGAGAACACCGTCGTCACCAACAACTGATTCCGACCAGATCGGGGCCACGTTCCGGCGTGGCCCCGATCGAGGAGTTCCATGACTGACCATCTCGCGTTCCTGGTTCTCGGCCTCGGCAACGGGGCCGTCTTCGCCGCACTCGGCCTCGCCCTGGTGATGACCTTCAAGAGCTCCGGCGTGGTGAACTTCGCCACCGGTGCCGTGGCTCTGTATGCCGCCTACACCTACGCTTTCCTGCGTCAAGGTGAACTCCTCAACCCCATACCCGGATTCCCGACGACCATCTCACTCGGATCGGACGCGGGAGTCGCTGTTGCCCTGCTGATTTCCGTCGTGATCGCGGCGATCCTCGGCGTCATCCTCTACCTGCTCGTCTTCCGGCCCATGCGGACGGCACCGGCGCTGGCCAAGGCGGTCGCGGCCATCGGGCTGATGCTCGTCATCCAGGCGCTCATCGCGCTGCGCGTGGGGGAGGACACCCCCAGCGTCGGCCCCATCTTCAAGGTCGAGACCTTCAAGATCGGCTCCAGCACGGTACCCACCGACCGGCTACTACTCGCCGTCGTCATCGTCGGGCTCGCCATCTGCGCCGGACTCGTGTTGCGCTACACCCGATTCGGCGTCGCTACAGAGGCGGCCGCCGAATCCGAGAAGGGTGCACTCGTCACAGGTCTCTCCCCTGACCGTATCGCCATCGCCAACTGGGCATTGTCCTCGGCGACCGCAGGCCTGGGCGGCGTACTCATCGCCCCGATCGTGCCTCTCAACCCGGTCGCCTACACGATGTTCATCGTGCCGGCACTGGCCGCGGCGTTGGTCGGCAACTTCACCGCCATCTCGGTGACGGTCGGCGCCGGACTCGTCATCGGCATGCTCCAATCCGAGGCCACCAAACTGCAGACCACGTGGGACTGGATGCCCGACGCCGGTGTCGCCGAAGCGGTTCCGCTGATCCTGATCATCGGATTCCTCCTCGTTCGCGGGCAACCGCTGCCCGGACGAGGCGCGGTCATCCGCCAGGACCTCGGCCGCTCACCTCGTCCCCAACATCTGCTGGTCCCCGGGATCATCGGCGTCGTCGTCGCCGTCATCGCCCTGCTCACCACGTCCGGCTCTCTCCGCCTCGCGGTGATCGCCACGATGATCTACGGGATCATCGCGCTCTCCCAGGTCGTGGTCACCGGGTACGCGGGGCAGGTGTCGCTGGCTCAGCTGACCCTGGCGGGCGTGGGAGCGTACGCGCTGAGCAGGCTGACCGAGGACCTGAACCTGCCCTTCCCGATTGCACCACTTCTCGCCGCCTGCGCTGCGACCGTCATCGGCGTCATCGTCGGTCTGCCTGCCCTCCGTGTGCGGGGCTTGCCGCTGATGGTCGCGACCCTCGCGCTCGCCGTCTTCTGCGAGGCGTTCTGGTTCCGCAACCCGTCGCTCAACGGCGGTCTGCAAGGGGCACCGGTGGATGCACCGTCGATCTTCGGCATCGATCTCGGCATCGGTGCGGGCGAGGGCTATCCGCGTCTCGCGTTCGGCATCCTGTGCCTCGTCGTCCTGACGGTCGTCGCCTACGGTGTCGCGGCGCTGCGTCGTAGTGGGTTGGGCGCGGCGATGCTGGCGGTCCGTGCCAACGAACGGTCGGCGGCCGCAGCCGGAATCAACGTCGGCGTCACCAAGCTCATCGCCTTTGCCATCGCCTCCTTCCTCGCCGGCCTCGGCGGTGCGCTGCTGGCGTATCAGCAAACGCTTGCCACGGCGGGCACGTATGCGGTCTTCGCCGGCATCGGCCTCTTCGCGGTCACCTACGTCGCCGGCGTCACCTCCATTTCCGGTGCGATCCTGGCCGGCGTGATCGCACCCGGTGGCGTGATGTACTTCGCCGTCGACAAATACGCGTCCTTCGGCGACTACTACATGCTCGTCAGCGGCATCCTGCTGGTCCTCACCGTCGTCACCAGTCCCGACGGCCTGGTCGGTTACCTGCACACGTTGCCGTACCCGGGTCGACGCAGCGCACCGCCGGCCGAACAACCTGCGGAGTCGTCCACGACACCCGTCGCCGACGCACCGACGCCGCCGAGCGGTTCGGTGGTCCTCTCCGTCCGTGATGTCACCGTTCGCTTCGGCGCGGTCACCGCCGTCCGCGACGTCGGCTTCGACGTCCGCGCCGGGGAGATCGTCGGCCTGATCGGCCCCAACGGGGCGGGCAAGACCACCCTGATCGACGCGATCAGCGGCTTCGCTTCAGCCGAGGGATCCGTCGCACTCGAGAGATCGGCGATCGACGGACTGGCCCCGCACCGCCGCAGCCGTGCCGGCCTCGGCCGCACATTCCAGGACATCGAGCTTTACGGCGAGTTGTCCGTCGCGGAGAACCTGGCGATCGCGGCACGACGCGCACCCGGTGACACCTCGGACAACGTGCGCGACGTCCTGCGGATGCTCGAGATCGCCCATCTGAGAGACGTTCCGGCCGCCGACCTGTCCCAGGGTCAGCGGCAGCTGGTCGCGGTTGCCCGGGTCCTGGCCGGCCAACCCAGAGTCGCGCTTCTCGACGAACCGGCGGCGGGACTCGACAGCACCGAGAGCCGCTGGCTGGGCGATCGACTGAGAGCTGCACGCGCACATGGGGTCTCGATGGTTCTGGTCGATCACGACATGGACCTCGTCCTCAGCCTGTGTGACCGGGTGATCGTGCTCGACCTCGGCGAGGTGATCGCCGACGGCACACCCGACGAGATCCGGACGTCACCCGCCGTTGTCGGGGCCTATCTGGGCACCCCGTCGTCGGCGAAGGCAGCCGAACCCCATGCAGTGAAGGAGATGTCGTGACGGTACTGGAATGCCACGGCCTCGACGCCGGATACAGCCGAGGGAACCCGTGTGTTCACGGCCTCGAGCTGTCCGTGGACGCGGGTGAGATCGTCGCCCTGCTGGGACCGAACGGTGCCGGGAAGACAACTCTGCTGACGACCCTGGCAGGATTGCTGCCGCGTCTCGGTGGTGAGGTCACCGTCGCCGGACAGTCGGTGCGTCCGGGCGACGCGCGTGCGGCGGTCCGTGCCGGACTTGTCCTCGTGCCCGACGACCGGGCGCTGTTCCGCCGCCTGACCACCCGACAGAATCTGCACCTGGCAACACGTCTGCGGGGACGGGCGCGTGCTGAGGCCGTCGACAACGTGCTCGGCCACTTCCCGTCGCTGACCAAACGCCTGACGGTCTCGGCCGGCGACCTCTCCGGCGGTGAGCAGCAGATGCTCGCCATCGCGCGTGCACTCCTACAGAACCCGAAGGTGCTGCTCATCGACGAACTGAGCATGGGTCTGGCGCCCATCGTCGTCGAAACGATCCTGCCTGTCCTGCGTCAGGTCGCCGACGCCGACCGCACTGCCGTCGTCCTGGTCGAGCAGCACGTGCGGCTGGCCCTCGAGATCGCTGACCGGGCCGTCGTACTCGTCCACGGCGAAGTGGGGCTGGAAGATTCGGCCGCTGTGCTGTCGACCGACATCGAGCGGATCGAGGAGGCCTACCTTGGGACGGCACGCGCGTAGACGCCCACGCAAGCGCATAGCCGACCCGTCGACCAGCGCGACAGCGGACCTCGGCGTAGGCGGTCTGGACTCAGGCGGTCTCGGGCTGCGGCCGGTAGATGGCGTCGGTGATGCGGTTGGCGATGTCGGCGTGGGTGAGAAACCGAGCGGGGGACAGGAGTTCGGCGCACACAGCGCTGACCATGAACTCGACGGCGGCCTCGGGGCCGGGGGACAGGTGCCGCGCGATCGGTGACTCGGTGATGAAGGCGAGCGCACGGTCGGTGACGATGTCGATCAGCGTCGGATGTCCCTCGCGCCGGATCAACCAAGGTGTCAGCGACGCCGCGTCGTACCGGAGCGCGGCCTGCACCAGTTCGTTGCCGGCGTTGTAGTCGAGGACCTCGCGGACGAGCATGTAGATCGTGCCCCGCGGGTCGTCGGCAAACCGCAGGCGGCTCAACATGACCCGCTCGAGTGCATCCAACTCGGAGGAGACGATGGCCGAGATCAACTGATCGCGGGATGCGTACCGGCGATAGATGGTGGCCCGGCTGATGCCGGCCTCCTTGGCGACCGCGGCCAGCGTGAGCGCACCGACACCGACACGACGCGCGACCGCGCGCGCCGCACTCGTGAGGTCTTCGCCGCTCGACATTCCGCCATCCTAGATCACCCCATGTGAAACACCCTTGCGGGATTTGTCTCAAGCGTGAGACTCTTCAGCCATGTCTGTATCAGTCCCGACCCGGGCGCCTTCACGTGAGACCGGTGGAGAATCCCCGTGGGATTCTCAGCACGAAGAGTTCGACTACGAGATCGACGACATCGAGGGTCAGATCCCGTCCTCCCTGCGTGGCGTCCTCTTCCGCATCGGACCCGGTCGCTTCGAGATCGGTGGACATCCGATGACCCACATCTTCGACGGCGACGGCATGGTGTCCCGTTTCGACATCTCGCCCGACCGCATCCACTACCGCAATCGTTATGTCCGCACGCGTAGCTTCAAGCGTGCCAACGAGACTCAGCTCCCGCCGAAAGGGTTCAACACCCAACGCGTCGGCGGACCGCTTGCCAACGCGCTGAAGTTTCCCGAGAATCTCTCCAACACCAGCGTTCTGGTCCACGACGACGTGCTCTACACGCTGTGGGAAGGCGGACGACCGCACCGCCTCGACGCCGAGACGCTCGAGACGTACGGCAGCGAATCCTTCGACGGCGCGCTCAAGCGCATCGGTGCGTTCTCCGCACACCCCAAGGTCGACCCGAACACCGGTGACGTCTTCAACTTCGGACTCGACTTCTTCCCGCGGCCGATGATCCGCTGCTACCGGCTCGACAAGTCCAAACGCCTGCACAACGTCGGCACGGTGCCGATCCCCAAGCTCGGTTTCGTGCACGACTTCGCGCTCACCGAACGTCACCTGGTCTTCGTCCTCGGACCGCTGGTCGTCAGCCGGCCCATCCCGGTCGCATTGGGGATGCGCCCGTTCGGTGAGGCGCTCTCGTACAAACCGGAGTTGGGCACGACCATCGTCCTCGTACCGCGGGACGGTGGGAAAGCCACACGCATCGAGACGGATTCGCTGTTCCACTTCCATGTGGCGAATGCCTACGAAGCCGGACCCGAGACCGTCGTCGACATCGTCGCCCACGACGCGACCGGCGGATGGGCGCAGTGGAACAACTACCTGTGCAACTTCCGCGACAAGGCCGGACCCGCATTCGGCGGAACCCTCACCAGGCTGCGGATCAACCGCAACACCGAAGCCGTTGTGCGTGATCCACTAAACGAGCTCGGATGCGAGTTCCCGCAGGTGGATCCGCGGCTCGTGACCACCGCACACCGCTACGCGTACTTGGCGGAGGCCTCCGTACGCGGGGGCGACCCCGATTCGATCACGACCGTCGACACGACGACCGGAGCGCAGGATCGCTACACCACGCCGGGCAACACCGTGTGCGAGCCCCTGTTCGCCGAGGATCCCGAGAACCCGGGTGAGGGTCGCGGCTGGTTGCTCAGCCTCGAACACCGGCCGTCGGACAAGCGATCCCGGTTGATCGTGTTGAACGCCGAACGCCCGAGCGCGGGCCCGGTCGCCATCGCCACGCTCCGGCATCACGTGCCGATGACGTTTCATGGGGCGTACAAGGCGGCCACGTCGGAATAGTCCGATGCACTTGGGGATACCACTCCTGATGTCTGAGGTGCGAGGAGCGTGAGCGACGAGCCACGAAGACCTGGTGAGGTACGGTCGCCGGCCCTTCGTGGCTCCTCGCTATCGCTCGTCGCACCTCAGGGAGCGAGTGGGGTTGCCGGACTTCGTTCGTCGCACCTCAGGGAGCGAGTGGGGTTGCCGGACTTCGTTCGTCGCACCTCAGGGAGCGAGTGGGGTTGCCGGACTTCGTTCGTCGCACCGCAGGGAGCGAGTGGGCCTACATCCGTCGAAATGAAGTCGCGGGCGACTTCGATGCGGCTCAACGACTTCGATCGAGGTCGTGCAGCCGGGTTGAGTTCGCACGCGACATCAATCCGGGTGCGCGCCGCTACCCCTCGAGATAACTCGCGCGCGGCTTTCATCGCTTCGATCCGGCGTCGTAACAACTGTTCCGCGGCGTTCCGGTCGTAGTCGCATTCCCAGGTGATGTTGTCGACTCCCACCGCGTAGCGGTGTCGATGCCGTGCTGGTCTTCGATGAAGCACCCGAACATGTGCTTGCGAAACAGACCCGACAGTCGGACCATCTGATTGATGAGCTTGTCCAGCGACCAGGCGCACGACACGTTCTCGGTCAGCGTCGACCGTCGACGAGGATCGCGGCCACCTTGATGTCACGGTGTGTGACCAAGGATTGCGGCGGGGGTGGCCCCCGGACGACGCCGGTAACCCTCGAACATGATGAGCGGGAGCGACGCGGACGCAAGATGATCTCGCCGGGCCGACCGTCGCGGCACCTCGTCGCCCTGGTCGTCGACAATGGCGGGCTTCAGTCCATCACGTCCCGGACACGGGTGGTCTCGTGTCCGGCGAGGAGCGCCTGGTTGGAGTTCTTCATGTGACGCTGCCAGTGGGCTGCGGCCTCGGCGCCGTCGCCGGCGCGGACGAGGTCGACGAGCTTCTGGTAGGAGCGGATGAGCTTGGTGTACTGCGCGCGCGGCATCGGGTCGTCGTCGATGGTGTTGGCGATGTGGCGCTCGGCGATCTCGCTGAGCATGCCCGCGATCATTTCCATTGCCGAGTTGCCGGACAGCTCGACAATGCGGCGGTGGAACCAGACCGATGCCTGGGCCATGGTGCCGTTCTCGAAGGCCTCGTCGAGTTCGTTGTCGATGATCGCCTGGAGTTCGTCGAACGCATTGGTGTCACCGGTCTCCGCGAGCATCTCCGCGGCTGCGGGTTCGATGACCTCGCGGGCCCGCATGACTTCGGCGACCGTGGTCCCGGACAGCTCCAGCAACAGTCCTGCCGGACGCGCGACGATCTCGGGGCCGGGGACACGGATCCGGGCACCAGTACGCGAACCGCGACGCACCTCGACCAGCCGCTCGGACTCGAGGACGCGGACCGCTTCACGCAGCGTCGGGCGGCTCACCTGGAAGTGCGCCATGAGATCGGCTTCGTGCGGGAGGAAATCGCCGTCCTTGAGCCGACCGTCGACGATCATCCGACGCAGGGTGCGTGCCACCAGCTCAGCGGTCTTGGGGGACCGGATCGCACCGCTCGTGGTCGCGGGGACCATCATGGGAGCCAGGTTGACGGGCTTGGTCATGAGTACCTTCCTCGTGCTTGACCACCGACGCTCCCGAGGTGAGGGCGGCGGCCGAACCGGATCTGATCCCCGGGCCGATCTGATACACCCAGTTGTCAAACCCAGTGATACAAGTCGATTCTACGCAACCGCGGCGAGCTGGTCGGCGGCAGAACCGATCGCAGCATCGTTGACATGCAAGCGTGCGCTTGCCTATCGTCAGGTGTGGCAGACGTATTCCATGCTCTCGACGATCCGACGCGGCGTGCGATCCTCGACGAACTCGCCGACCGTGACGGTCAGACGCTGTTCGAGATCTGCGGACGACTCACCACGAAGCGGGGCTTGAGCCTGACCCGCCAGGCCATCTCGCAGCATCTGGGCGTTCTCGAGGCCGCCGGGCTGGTTCACACAGAGAAGCGCGGACGCGCCAAGTTCCACTACTTTGATCCGGCACCACTGGCGGACATCGCCAGACGGTGGCCGGTGACACGAAAGGCATGACATGAGAATCACGTTGACCTCGATCTTCGTCGACGACCAGCGCAAGGCGCTGAGTTTCTACACCGACGTACTGGGCTTCACCAAACATCACGACATCCCGATGGGGGAGAACACGTGGTGGCTCACCGTGAAGTCGCCCGAAGCGCCCGAGAGCGCCGAACTCCTACTGGAGCCGGCCGGGCATCCGGCGGTGAAGCCCTACCGGGATGCGCTCGTCGAAGACGGGATCCCGTTGGCGCAGTTCACCGTCGACGACGTCGAGGCCGAGTACCGGCGACTCAGGGAACAAGGCGTCGTCTTCACCCAGGAACCGACCGACATCGGCACTGCGGTGGTGGCCGTCTTCGACGACACCTGCGGAAACCTGATCCAGATCGCCGCGATCAAGGACGCCTGATCGGCATCCGCGCGGTCACACCCCGACGAGCGGCTTGGTCAGCGGCGGGATCTCGACGACCCGTGCTCGCAGCGCGTCGGGGTCGCCCTGGAACGTGGCAACCCACCATCCGATGTTCGGCGCCTTCCGTCGCCGACCGTCTTGATCGGACTCCCACCGGGTCAGCGCGGGTTCGGCAATCAGCAGCGGGGTCGCCGGGTCCTTCTCGATCTCGAGCCGGCGTCGCTGGAGTCGGTGGCGAATGGTGGTGCCGTGCAGTCGGAATGGCCCGATCGCGAGTTTGGCCAGGTTGACGATCTGATATGCGGCGTTCATCGACTTGTTCGCGGCATAACGGGGGAGCGTCGGATCGACGGGCTGCCGGATGGCGGTGAAGCGGTCGTAGGAGAACTCGAGGCCACGCAGGCTCGCCTCCCACACCATCCAGGCAAGGGTGAGTTCGGACGGTTCGACAACTTCCAGCCCACCGCCGATGTCGGAGTGGACACCCTCGAACCAGACCTGTTTCACGTCCGTCTGCGTGTTGTCGGCCTTTTCCCAGACACACGGATCGAAGGTCAGCCGGCACTCGTCGATTGCCAGCGCCTGCCGGGCGACCTCGACCCGCTTCCCGAGGTTCACGTCGTGGAACTTGTGTTTGTGCCGGGTGATGCCGGGTACGCCGAGGGCGCCGACGGTGTCGAACACTCCGATGAAGGCGACCGGGACCTCGCGACCGAGCGGAGCGTGTCTTTCCTTGTCCCGGTACAGCTGCAGGGCTTTCTCGAACAGGTTGCTCGTGGGGTCCTCGGCCAGCTGGCGTGGCGTGATCAGACCGACCTTGCCGATCATCCCGGCCAGACTCCTCGCGGTGTAAGCGCCCCGACTGAATCCGAACACGAAGATCTCGTCATCGGGCTCGTAGTTGAGGACGAGAAAGCGGTACGCATCGAGAAGATTCGCGTCCAGACCACGACCGAAGGCGCCCCCGAAGACGCGGTCGGACCACGAGGAACCCGTACCGACACCGTTGACGTAGTGGACGAGTTGGACCGCGCCGTCGGCGGCGTCGGTCTTCACGGCGCGAGCGATCTTCTCCACGTTGGAGATCCGCGGATCCTTGGCCGATTTCCAGGTGCCATCGCAGCAGATGATCAGTCGTTTCCTCATGTCGGCCCCTTGGCTTCGACGGCTCCGACACATCGACGGTAACGCCGCAGACCGGTACCCGCAGCCCGGGTCAGTCGTACGGTTTACTGGTCTGATGAGCAACCTCGCGTCTCGACTGATGGGCGCCGCACTCGCCGCAGGCGCCGCCGCGTCTGCCGTGCTCGGAGTCGGTTCGGCGGCGGCAGCGCCCACGGTCCTTGCCCCAGGGACACAAGGCCTGGCTCCCGGCCTCGCCGTGTCGTACACGCTCGCCTCGAACGAGGCTCGGACGCAGGGTGTTCCGATCTGGATCACCTCGGGGAAGCGGTCGGATGCCGAGCAACGGCAGCTCTGGCGGAACGCGATCGCCACCTATGGCAGTCCCGAGGCCGCCAGACGCTGGGTCCTGCCCGCCGAAGAGTCACCGCACGTTCGCGGCGAGGCGGTCGACGTCGGCCCGTGGGACGGTGCGGCCTGGCTCGAACGCAACGGTCACCGGTGGGGGCTGTGCCGGACGTTCGTCAACGAGTGGTGGCATTTCGAACTCGCGACCACACCGGGGACTCCGTGTCCGCCGATGTGGCCGGATGCCGCGGTCCGGGCGGATCGGCGCGGAATCTGACCGAACGGTCGTAGGCTGTCGATCGACGGGTCGCACGCTCGTCATCTCCTCACACGGACCGAGAGCCGGTCCTGGTGATCAGGAGGTCGACCATGCACTACTCAATCTTGTTGCACTACCCCGAGCACGACGCCTCGACGCTCGGCGAGGAAGCCATCCAGGCCGGGCAGGCCGCATTCTCGGCGTACACCCGTGCGCTGCAGGACGCCGGAGTCCTCGTGACTGCCGAAGTGCTACGGCATTCGTCCGCCACCACGACGATCCGGAAGGTCGGCGGCGAGCTCGTCGTCCAGGACGGGCCCTTCGCAGACACCAAGGAGCAACTCGGCGGAACGATCGTCATCGATGTCGATGACCTGGATGCCGCCATCGACTGGGCAAGTCAGGCGCCTCCGATCGACTGGGGTGTCATCGAGATCCGTCCCGGTGCCACTTACACCGTGAACGGGGCCTGGACCCCCAACGGATGATGCCGTACCGATGACCCGGGACGGGGCGCACGCCGCCGCCGATCATGCCGCACGCGAGTCGTATTCGCGGCTGGTAGCGCTTCTCGCCGCCGCATCCGGCGACCTCGCACTCGCCGAGGACGCGTTGTCGACCGCCTTCGAACGCGCGCTGAGCACGTGGCCCGAGCACGGCACGCCGGAGAAACCGACCGCGTGGCTGCTATCCGTTGCCCGCAACCACCAGCGTGATGTCTGGAAATCCGCCGCATACCGGAAGTCGGTCGACTTCGACGATCGGGCCGACAAAATCGCGGAGGTCAGCGTGACACCCATCGACGACCTCGACCCCGATGCGATCGGCGACAAGCGGCTCGAGCTGCTGTTCACCTGCGCACACCCGGCGATCGACCCGGCCATCCGGACACCGCTGATGTTGCAGGCGGTGCTCGGATTCGAGGCAGCCGATGTCGCCGCGGCGTTCGCGGTGGCCCCCGCGACGATGGCGCAACGCCTCGTACGCGCGAAGCGACGTATCCGGGACGCCCGCATCCCGTTCGTCGTTCCCGGCCGCGCGGCCATGCCAGCACGTCTGTCCGCCGTTCTCGAGGCGATCTACGGGTGCTTCGCAATCGCCTGGGACGATCCGGCCGGCTCCGGTACCGACGCCGTCGACTCGATGGCCGGGGAGGCGCTGTATCTGGCGGTGACGCTCGCCGACCTCCTCGATGATGAGCCCGAGGCGTGGGGCCTGGCCGCTCTCATCGCCCTCTCGTCGGCACGCGTCCCTGCCCGCACCGGATCGTTCGTCCCGCTGGAGGAACAGGACCCAGAACTGTGGAACGGAGACCTGATCCGCGACGGCGAAGCGATGCTCCGGCGTGCCGCCGCCCTCGGCGCTCCGATGGGACGGTTCCAGCTCGAGGCCGCGATGCAGTCGGTTCACAACGACCGCGCACGCACCGGCGTCGTCGACTGGGACGCTCTGCGGACATTGTCGGCCGCCCTCGTCATCGTCACCCCGACCGTGGGTGCACAGGTGGCTCACGCCGCGATCGTGGGGCGCGCGGGGTCACCAGCCGAAGGTCTGGCTCTGCTCGACCGACTCGAAGCAGAGCACGATCTCGACGACTTCCAGCCGTTTCACGCCACACGAGCGGATCTCCTCTCCCGCACCGGGTCTGCGGCGGCCGCACGGCACCACTTCGAGCGTGCCGCAGTGCTGTCGCGTGACCCGCGTGTCCGCGACTGGTTACGCCGCCGTGTGGACCACGTGTGCTGATGCGATTCACGCCGCAGCGGACGCCGGCGCAACGGACGAGGCCGGGGTCATAGGAGTCGACTAACCCTGCCATAGGTGCAAATCATCGGCCGCACAGCGCTTTCCGCAGGCTCACGGCCTAGGGTGATGACTCGGAACGACAAGTCGGACAACGGGTGTCCGCCACCGTAGGGAGGCCGTAATGACCGCAATCGCCGAGGCCATCACCGACCTGACCTCCGAGCCCTATCGCTCACGCCGCAATCACTGGAACAACCAGGTCTGCCGGCACGCGCTGATGACCCCCGCCGAGCCCGCGATCACCTACCTCGACGAGACCCGCACGTGGAAGCAGATCGAGGACCGGTCCCGTGCCTTCGCCGCGGCGTTGAGTCGACGCGGTGTGGGATTCGGCGACCGGGTCATGATGGCGCTGCTCAACCGCACCGAATACGCCGAGGCGATTCTGGGAGCGACCCTGATCGGGGCGATCGCGGTGCCCGTCAACATCCGCATGAGTCCCGCCGAGCTCGCCTACCTCATGACCGACAGCGGCGCGGCCGTCGTCGTCACAGAGACGGCGCTGACCGGCGTCGTCGATGCCGCACGCGCCCTGGACGGCGGCACGAACACGGTGATCGTCGTCGGCGAGAGCGACACACCCGAACATCTCTCGTTCGAGGACCTCGTCGCCGAGGACCCGTCGGACCTTCCGCTGGTAGACGTCCCCGAGGACGCCGTCGCGATCATCATGTACACCTCGGGCACCACCGGCCGGCCCAAGGGCGCGATGCTCACCCATCAGAACTTCCAGTCGCAGGCCGTCACGTCGATCTCCACCACGAATCCACGGACCGGTGACGTGGCGTCGATCGTCCCGCCGATGTTCCACATCGCCGGCCTCGCCACCTTCGCGATGGTCTTCTACCGCGGCATCCGCGCGGTCATCCATCCGCTCGGTTCCTTCGACCCCGACGCCATGCTCGACACCCTCGAGCGGGAGGGATCGACCTCGGTGTTCATGGTGCCCGCGCAGTGGCAGGCGGTCTGCGCCGCGCAACGGGCGCGCCCCCGGGAACTCCGGTTGCGTCACCTCAGCTGGGGCGGGGCCCCGGCGTCGGACACCGTCCTCGACGCCATCAACGAGACGTTCCCCGGAGTTCTCAACATGACGTCGTTCGGGCAAACCGAGATGTCGCCGGTGACCTGCATCCTGGAGGGCAAGGACGCCCTGCGGAAGATCGGATCGATCGGCAAGGTGGTGCCCGCGGTGACCGCGCGCATCGTCGACCCGCTGATGAACGACGTCGCGCCCGGCGAGGTGGGGGAGATCGTCTATCGCGGCCCGACCCTGATGAAGGGGTACTGGAACAAGCCTGAGGAGACCGCCGAGGCGTTCCGCGGCGGCTGGTTCCACTCCGGCGACCTGGTCCGCCAAGACGAGGACGGATTCCTCTTCGTGGTCGACCGCGCCAAGGACATGGTGATCTCCGGCGGCGAGAACATCTACTGCGCCGAGGTCGAGAACGTCCTCTACGGCCACCCGAGTGTCGCCGAAGCCGCGGTCATCGGCCGGGCGGACCAGAAATGGGGCGAGGTGCCCGTCGCCGTCGTCGTCCTCGCCGAGGGCGTCGGCAATCTGACCCTGGCCCAGCTGGAGCCTCATCTGAACGAGCACCTGGCGCGGTTCAAGCACCCCAAAGACCTCGTCATCGTCGGCGAACTGCCGCGCAACGCCGGGGGCAAGGTCACGAAACCCGTGCTGCGCCAGCGCTTCGGCAGCAAGGACGCCGGTCTGTCCGACTGACCCGGCGAAATCTCGCGAGCTACCCGGTGAGTCTGCGTAGGGTGTGACGCAGACAACAATGTCGACCATCGCCCGATCGACACGGGAGCCAGTGAATGACTGCAACCACCGAAGCCGCCGCCGACCTGACCACCGAGCCCTACCGGTCACGCCGCAACCACTGGAACAACCAGGTTCACCGACATGCGCTGATGACGCCGGACAACGTGGCGATCACCTACCTGGACAAGTCCACGACGTGGAAGCAACTCGATGACCGGTCACGGGCGTTCGGTACGGCGCTCAGCCGACTCGGTGTGCAGTTCGGCGATCGCATCCTGATGGTGCTGCTCAACCGGACCGAATACGTCGAGGCCGTCCTGGGTGCGACGCTGATCGGCGCCATCCCGGTTCCGGTGAACATCCGGATGAGCCCGGCCGAGGTCGCCTACCTCGTCGCCGACAGCGGCGCCAAAGTCATCGTGACCGAGAAGCTCCTCGCGCCGCTGGCCGATGCCGTGAGTGCGTCCACCGGCGGGATCGACACCCTGATCGTCGCCGACGGCAGCGAGAACCCGCAGCATCTGGAGTACGAAGGCCTCCTCGCCGAGGGCGACGCGGACCTGCCGGCGGTCGATGTCCCCGAAGACACCGTCGCGGCGATCATGTACACCTCGGGCACCACCGGAAAGCCCAAGGGCGCCATGCTGACCCACCAGAACTTCCATGCGCAGGCGGTGACCACGATGGCCACCACCGCGTCGGCCGATGCCGACGACGTGGCGTCGGTGGTCCCGCCGATGTTCCACATCGCCGGCCTGGCCGCGTTCGCCCCGGTCTTCTACCGCGGCATCCGCGCCGTCATCCACCCGCTCGGCGCCTTCGACCCCGACGCCATGCTCGACACCCTCGAAAGAGAAGGCACCACCTCGGTGTTCATGGTGCCCGCCCAGTGGCAAGCGGTGTGCGCAGCCCAGAAGGCGCGACCGCGAAAGCTCCGCCTGCGCAACATCAGCTGGGGTGCCGCCCCGGCGTCGGACACCGTCCTCAACGCGATGGGCGAGGCCTTCCCCGACGCGCTCAACATGACCGCGTTCGGACAGACCGAGATGTCCCCGGTGACGACGATCCTGGAGGGGAAGGACGCACTGCGCAAACAGGGTTCGATCGGCAAGGTGGTGCCCGCGGTGACCGCGCGAATCGTCGACCCGCTGATGAACGACGTGAAGCCCGGCGAGGTGGGGGAGATCGTCTACCGCGGGCCCAACCTGATGAAGGGCTACTGGAACAAGCCCGAAGCCACCGCGGAAGCGTTCCGCGGCGGCTGGTTCCATTCCGGCGATCTCGTGCGCGAGGACGAGGACGGGTTTCTCTACGTCGTCGACCGCGCGAAGGACATGATCATCTCCGGCGGCGAGAACATCTACTGCGCCGAGGTCGAGAACGTCCTCTACGGCCACCCGGCGATCATGGAGGCCGCCATCATCGGTCGCGCACACGCGAAGTGGGGCGAGGTGCCGGTCGCCGTCGTGGTCCTGGCCGACGGCGTCACCGATCTGACCCTGGCCGACCTGGAGGCCCACCTCAACGAGAACCTGGCACGGTTCAAGCACCCCAAGGATCTCGTCATCATCGACGAGCTTCCGCGCAACGCGGGTGGCAAGGTCGTGAAGCCGAAACTGCGCGAGACCTATGGCAGCAAGGATGCCGGGCTGGCCGACTGACCACAATCGCCCTCGAACGAATCAACCCGCCGCCTCGAAGAGGTGGCGGGTTGATTTTGTCAGCGGCGGGTCAGCCCGACCATCACTTCTTCTTCTTGTCTTTCTTGGGGCGGGTCGCCGCGAGCTCCCGGCCACGCCGCCGGTAGCGCCAGATGAACCAGCCGACGGCGATCGCGAGGATGACGCCGATGATCACGCCCCACGCGGTGGCGGCGCGGAAACCGGGTGCGTCGACGTCGAAGATGCGTTCACCCGCGTGTGCACCGTTGCCGCCGCCGATGACGACGGTCAGCGTCAGCAGGTTGGGGATCGCCACGATGACGCCGACCACGGCGAACGCGATGGCGGGGACATTTCGCATGCGGCTGCGACTCAGGAACGCGAACGTGAACAGCAGCAGCGGCACGAAGGTGCAGACGACACCGAGGACGAGGCCGGTCCAGACACCGCTGGCCATCGACCCGTCGACCCGGCGACCGATCTGTCCGGCCCACCACCGCGGCAGGAACGCCTCGAGGATGAAGTACGTGATCACCAGCAGGGCGGCGATGATCAGGCCGATCACGACCTTCTTGACGATCGTGTTCGCACGTTCGGCAGCCGTCGGTTTCAGTGACGTGTCGGTCGTCCCCGGCGTAGCCGGCGGTGTCGAGCCTGCCGTCGTACCCGGCAGTGTCGAGCCTGCCGGTGTCGACGCGGGCGGGACCGGCGAGGTGTGCGACCCGGGCGGCGGACCGGCCGGATCTGACGAATGGGCCGAGAACTGCTCGTTACTCATGAGGCCGAGTGTAGGCGCGAAAGATGACCTTTCAGGTGCGACGCCGCCGAGGATCGGCAGACGTCGGCGGACCGGTGTCGCGAATCCCGCCGTAGATTCCACGCCGCACGACCCACGGCTGCAGCACCGCGTCCACCGACCATGCGGGAAATCGGAATGCCCGGCCGTTCGGCGCGAACACCTGGAGGCCGTCGTGCTGCGCGCCGAGAACCGACCCCCACCGCCGTCGGGGTGGCACATAGCTCCGCGCACGGTCGGGGCGACCCGACAGGTCCCCACGGATGTTGTGGGCGAGAATCCGGTCGGCTCGGTTGCGAGCCGAGCTCCGGAGTGCGTCGGTCGCGGCGATGTCCCCGACGGCATAGACGAACCCGTGTCCGGGCACCCGCAGTTCCGGTGTCACGCGCACGAACCCGCCCGGATCGAGGAGGTCCGGTGGCAGCCACTCCGAGTTCGGTGTCACCCGACCGATCGCCCAGAGCACCGCGTCCGCCCGCACCGGCTCCTGCCCGGTGGTCCAGCGCACGGGTCCGCTGGTGATCTCGTCGCAGGCGAAGCCATCTGGTACCTGCGCGCGGTGTCCGCCATGCACTCCTACGCCGAGCCCGCGCAGCCGCGTCGACACGTTCTGCCAGGTTCGCCGGTGGTGACGGGGTAACGCGCGGTCGCCGGGGTGGTAGAGCTCGATCCGCTTGCCCGGCCACGTCGCGGCCAGGTTCGCCGCCGCGCTCACCGCGGCGGCACCGCCGCCGATCACCGCGATCGAATCCGCCTCCGCCAGGCGGTGATGCGCCGCGGCGAGGTCCCGGTCGACGTCGGCAGGAGACTGGAGGACCGGGCGCCGCCAGAAGCCGTTGCGGACCCCGGTTGCGATGACCAGGGCGTCGAACGGTTCGACGTGCTCGGTTCCGTCGGCGTCGGTGACCGTGACCGTTCGTCCATCGAGATCGGCCGCGGTCAGTGATCCGTGGACCGTGCGGACGCGGTCCAGCTTGCGGAACCGATCGAATGGGATCCGGTAGTCGCGGGCCCAGGTGTCGGGTCGGCTGAGGCGGAGTCCAAGTTCTTGACCGCTGACCAGCCCGGGCTTCGACGAGATCCCGACGACGTCGGCGTGCCCGGACAGATGGATCGCGGTGAGGATTCCTGTGTCACCGAGGCCGGCGATGACGACGCGGGGTCGGGTCATCCGGGGACGTGCTCGGTCGATTGCGGTGGTCGGGCACCGCGCGGCGGGCGGGGTACGAACAGCGATACCCGGTCGACGACATCGGCGTAACCGGGGCGTCGAGACAGGCTGCGCTGCTCCATCATCGGAATGCTGGCGCCGAGGAACATCGCCAGCATCACCACGACACCCAGGAGCAACCACCACCAGTCAGAGGGTGATGCGGCGATGCCGAACAAGGCCATCGCAACCCAGAAGGAGAACTCGCCGAAGTAGTTCGGGTGTCGGGACCACGACCACACACCGGTGTCCAGGACCGCTCCCGGTGTGCGTTGTGCCGTGAAACGACGCAACTGGGCGTCGGCGGCCGATTCGAGGCCGATGGCGGCGAACCCCACGGCCGCGGCCAGTGCGGTCAGCCAGACGATCGTCGAATCCGAATGGGTCACTGCGACATACACCGGGACCATGCCCAGGAACACCTGGATGGTGGGAATGACGTGGATGGCGAACAGGTCGACGACGATCGCGGCACCACCGGCGCGCTGCTTGAGCAGTCCGTAGCGCCAGTCCTCGTGGTCCAGACCCGGCCACCCGGTCGCCCAGTTGGCGGTCAGCCTGATCGCCCAGATCCCGACGACGACGGCGATGACCCAGCAGTGCACGGCATCGACGCCGACATCGCCTGCAGCCCACCAGTACACGAGCAGCACGGGCGGAATGACGCTCCAGTAGGCGTCGTACATGCTCGAGTTCGAGTACCAGCGGCTGAAGCCGAAGATCACAAGAGTCGCCCAGAGGTCGGCGACGAGGGTGTCGAGCCACAGATGACCGGTGTCGGGTCCCGACCACAGCCACGCGGCGGCGACCCCCAGTGCCACCACGTAGGCGATGACAACACGCACGAACGACGCTGTCCGGCTCACGATGTCTCGTCCCTACCGTCGGCGGATCACAGTTGTTGCTCGATGGACCCGACCAGTTTCTCGGGTTTGGTGGCCGGTGCGAATCGTTCGACGACGACACCGTCGCGATTGACCAGGAACTTGGTGAAGTTCCACTTGATCCGCCCGCCGAACACCCCCGACTTCTGCGTGCGCAGCCACTCGAAGAGAGGGTGGGCGTCGGGTCCGTTCACGTCGACCTTCGCAAACATCGGGAACGTGACGTCGTAGGTCAGCGAGCAGAAGTTCTTGATCTCTTCTTCGTTGCCGGGCTCCTGGTGTGCGAACTGGTCGCACGGGAAGCCGAGGACCCGCAATCCCTGATCCTGGTAGTCGCGATGCAGCGTCTCGAGCCCTTGGTATTGCGGCGTGAAGCCGCACTTCGACGCGGTGTTCACGATCAGCAATGGGTCGCCCCGGAACGTCGAGAGGTCGACGGGGTTGCCGTCGATCCCGGTCGCGGTGAAGTCATACGCGGAAGTCATGTCGCCACGCTACTTCCGGTCGGCCCAGAACAGCACGCATTGAACCGAACCCGCAGGCTACGAGCGTCAGTCGCCGAATCGTTCGGTACGGATCCGGGCTGGGTCGTGGCCGGCGTCGACCATCCACGTCGCACAGCCCTCGACGAACCTGTTCGGTCCGCAGATGTAGACGGTCGGCGACTTCGACGGGTTCATGGTGAGCGCGGCCAGCTCTTCCGAGTCGAGGCGCCCTGCTGGTCTCTGCGAACCTGCGGGTGCGACGCGTGTATGGACCAGATGGAGATCCATGCGGCGGTGCTCCAGGAGCTGCCGGATCTCGTCGCGGTAGTAGACGCGTTCGGGGCTGCGCACCGAGTAGACCAGGGAGAAGGGCGTGAGCGGTGCGTCGACCTCGCGGCTCCGGATCATCGACATGAGTGGCGCGACCCCGGATCCGCCGCCGATCAGCTGCACCGGGCGGTCGTCGCCGGAGGCCCAGGTGAAGTACCAGCCGTGTGGGCCGCTGATCTCCAGCGGGTCGCCGACCTCGACGACGTCGACCAGGTACGGCGATACCTCGCCGTCGTCGAGGCGTTCGACGGTGACCTCGATCGATCGGGTCTCCCGGGCGTCCGACACCGAGTAGGTGCGGGCGGTGGAGTAGCCGTCCTCTGCGGTGAGTCGGATGTCGACATGCTGGCCGGGTAGCACGTGGACGGGTTCGGGGAGAGCCAGCCGCAGGGTGCGTGCGGACGGGGTGATGTCGACGACGGAGGTGACCGTGGTGAGCAGCCAATCGGTCACGAGTACCGCTGCTCACGCCAGGGGTCGCCGTACATGTGATACCCGCGTTCCTCCCAGAAACCCGGCGTGTCGTCGGGCATGAACCGAAGGCGCCGAACCCATTTCGCGCTCTTCCAGAAATACAGGTGGGGGACCAGAAGCCGGGCGGGCCCGCCGTGTTCGGGTGCCAGGGGCTCGCCGTCGTAGGTGTCGGCGATCCAGCCCCGTCCGCCGGTCAGGTCGGCGAGCGGGACGTTGGTGGTGTACCCGCCGTGGCAATGCGCCATGACGTACGGTGCCGGTTCGAAGGGCAGCGCACCGACCAGAGTGTCGAAGGAAACCCCGCGCCAGCGCGTCGCGAACTTCGACCACCGTGTGACGCAATGGATGTCGGTCGTGATCTCCTCGTGGGACAGCGCCTGGAACTGCTCCCAGGTGAACGTCGTCGCACGGTGTTCGGCGGACTGCACGGCGAGCGACCATTTGTCCAGGGGCACCGATGGAGTGGGCTCGGCCGACAACACCGGGAAATCGAGGGTCGTGTACTGGCCCGGTGGAAGGCGGCGGGCATCGCGGTCGCGGCGGCCCACGAAGCCTCGGTTGACGATCGCCATGGTCGCGGAGTCTACGCGCAGCTGAACGGGACGGCTGTGTGGCGAGGTTTGGCGGAACATCGACCGTGGGCATTCCGGGGCATGGCGATCAACAAGAACGACACCGTCCGCTGGAACACCTCGCAGGGTCAGACCGAGGGGACCGCGGAGGAGAAGCGAACCAAGGAGTTCACGTTCGAGGGGCAGAAATTCAAAGCCAGTGAGGACGAACCCTATTGGATCGTGAAGTCGTCGAAGACGGGCGCCAAGGCAGCCCACAAGGAGTCGTCATTGAGCAAGAAGTAGACGGTGCGATACCGCCGAACGTGCGGTTTAGCGGCAGTCGCTCACGTTTCGGGCCTACCTCACCGGCTGCTGTGCAACGCTTATGGCGATCGCCGAATCTGGAGGTTCGCCATGCCCACCGGAGTATCCGACGCCACCGGGCGGCCACCTGCTGATCTCGCCGTCGACGTCCGTAAGCTGCACAAGTCCTTCGGCAGTTTCGAGGCCCTTCGCGGACTCGATCTCGAGGTCCGCCGCGGTGAGGTCCACGGGTTCCTCGGCCCCAACGGTGCCGGCAAGTCGACGACGATCCGCGTCCTCCTGGGCTTGCTGCGTGCCAACGCGGGTGAGGTGCGACTGCTCGGCGGGGATCCGTGGCGCGACGTCGTCGAACTGCATCGCCGACTGGCGTATGTGCCCGGCGACGTCTCGCTGTGGCCGTCGATGACCGGCGGCGAGATGATCGATCTCCTCGGTTCGATGCGTGGTGGGCTCGATGAGGACCGACGCGCCGACCTCGTCGAACGTTTCGAGCTCGACACCGCCAAGCGTGGCCGCCAGTACTCGAAAGGCAACCGCCAGAAGGTGGCGATCGTCGCCGCCCTCGCGTCGGACGTCGAACTGCTCATCCTCGACGAGCCGACATCGGGCCTGGACCCGTTGATGGAGAACGTCTTCCAGGAGGTCGTCGGGGAAGCCAAGGCGCGTGGCACGACCGTCCTGCTGTCGAGTCACATCCTCGCCGAGGTCGAATCCCTCGCCGACCGTGTGAGCATCATCCGCGACGGCGTCATCGTCGAGACCGGCACGCTGACCGAGCTGCGCGGTCACACCCGGACCGCGGTGCGCGCCGAACTCGACACCGTCCCGGCCGCCGATCGGCTCACCGACTTCCACGATGTGGACGTCGACGGTCACCGTCTCAGCGCGACAGTCGATTCCGATCGGATCGGCGCGGCGATGGAGGTGTTGACGGCGAGCGGGCTGCGGTCACTCACCGTCGAACCACCTTCTCTCGAGAGTCTGTTCCTGCGGCTCTACGACAGCGACAGTGACGGGGTCCGCGTCTCCGACAACCCGGCGGCAGGGGAGTGACCAGCGCGATGGCGTCTTCCTCGACGGTCGGAACCCGACCACTGCTCCATGCCTCACTCCGTCACGAGGGCCGGTCTTTCGCGCCGTGGATTCTGCTACCCACCGCGTTGTCGGTGTCGTCGGTGCTCATCTATCCCTGGTTGTTCTCCGACGCGCTGGAACGTAAGGCGTTCGCGGCCACGATCGGGGCGAATCCGGCTCTGGGACTGATCTTCGGGCCCGCCTACGACCTGTCGACCACCGACGGGTTCAACGCGTGGCGCAGTCTCGCGCTCGGCGGGTTCATCGCCGCACTGGGCGCGATCTTCATCGTCGTCAAAGCCAGCCGCGGCCAGGAGGATTCGGGGCAGGCGGAACTGCTGGCCTCCGGCGTCTCGGGCCGGTCGTCGCGACTCCTGACGGCCGTGGTCATGGCGGTGATCTGTTCGGCCGCGATCGGCATCGTCTCGTGCGTGCTGACCGGATTGTGCGGAGGAGACTGGGCATCCTCGGCGTTGCTCGCCGCCGGGTTCACGGTCTCCGGATGGATGTTCGCTGCCGTCGCCGCGGTCAGTTCGCAGATAGGGGCCGACGCCCGTGCGGCGACGACGATCTCGGTGTCGTTGCTCGGGATCCTGTTCGTCCTGCGAGGTTTCCTCTTCTCGATCAGCGCACCGGTGTGGACGTCGTGGATCAATCCGCTCGGCTGGATCGAGGAGACCCGGCCGGCATCGGGCAACCGCTGGTGGCCGTTGCTCATCGGCGTCGCGTTCGCGGTCGTCGTCGCGGTCGTCGGTTTCGCATTGCAGTCGTCTCGCGATTTCGGTCAGGGTCTGATCCCGTCCCGTCCAGGGCCGCCGCGGGGGAGCGCCGGTACACCTCTGAGCCTGGCGATTCGTCTCAACCGCGCACCGATCGTGTCGTGGGCGGTGGCATTCCTCGGTCTCGGTGTCGTCTTCGGGTACTTCACCCGGTCGGTGAAGGACCTGTTGACGAGCAACCCGGCGATGGCGTCGATCTTCGCCTCCGGTGCCGCATCCCCGGCCGACCTGATCTCCGCGTTCGTCACCACCATCCTGAGCATCGTCGGCATCATCGTCTCGGTCGCCGGCGTGCAGATCGTCAACCGCGTGCGTACCGAGGAATTGGATGACCGAGCCGAGCCCGTGCTGGCGACGGCTGTCCACCGGCTCCGGTACCTCGCCACGAATGTCGGTGTCGCACTGCTGGCGACGGCGGCGTTCCTGATGATCGCTGGTGTCGTGGTGGGTGTCTTCGCGTCGACCGCGGATATCGGGATCACCTTCGGTGACGCCCTCCTGCAGGCGGTCGCGACCATCCCGGCAGCGTGGACGGTCATCGCTTTCGCGGTCGCCATACTCGGTGCCCGCCCGGCGGCCCGTCCGGCGATCTGGTTGGGCGTGCTCGTCTCGTTCGTGATGACGGTGCTTGGCCCCAGTTTCAAACTGCCCGACTGGGCGCTCGGTTTCAGTCCGTTCCACCATGTACCCGACGTCGTCGTCAGCGACCCCGACTGGTGGGGGCTGGTGTGGATCGGCCTCGTCGCCCTCGGATTTCTTGCAATCGGTTTCGTCGGGTTCCGACGACGCGACATCCCGTGAGGTCGCTCAGATCCGTATGACGTTGAACCCGGAATCCGGGTTCAACGTCATACGGAAGATTCGGGTGGCCGACTAGTCACGCACGATCGCGCAACGTGATCAGTTCTGTCCGAGGGCCGCCGCGAGGCGACGCCACTGCTCGCGCGGGAAACCGCGGTGATCCTTCTGCAGGACCTGGACACACACGTGATCGGCGCCGGCAGATCGGTGCTCGTCGATGCGGGACAGGATCGCCGACTCGTCACCCCAGACGATCAGCGCGTCGAACAGCCGGTCGCTGACCGTGGTGAGGTCCTCGTCGGTGAAGCCGAGGCGACGAAGGTTGTTGGCGTAGTTCGGCATGGCGAGGTAACCCGTGAGCCACTTGGTGCCGATCGACCGTGCCTCGTCACGGTCCTCGGCGAAGATGGCGGTCTGCTCGGGCGCGAGGAGCGGCTCGGTGCCGAGGGTCTCACGGGCGGTCGCGGTGTGGTCCGGCGTCACCAGGTAGGGATGCGCACCGAGAGTCCGGTCAGCGGCCAAACCGAGCATCTTCGGCCCGAGGGCCGCGAGAACCCGGCTGTCGGCCGGGACCGGCTGCGGCGCCGAATCGAGTCCGTCGAGGAAGGCGCGGGTGGTCGCGAGCGGCTTCCGGTAGCGACCGGCCTCCTGCGCGTCGATCAGCGGCGCGTGGCTAATGCCCAGCCCGAGCAGGAAGCGTGAACCGAACTCGTCGGCGAAACTCGCGTGCGCAGCCGCGACGTCGTGCGGCTCGTGCATCCACATGTTGAGGATGCCCGTCGCGACCACGGTCTTCTTGGTGGCACCGAGCAGGTTGCGCACCGAATCGAGAACCGGGCCACCGACGTCGGGGATCCAGAGGGCGGTGAAGCCCAACTCGTCGAGCTCGGCCGCGGCTTCCGCGGCCTCCCCTGCGTCTCCGTACCGTAGTGGTGAACTCCAGATTCCTACCCCATCGAGATTCATGCTCTCGACACTACCGACGGCCTCGGCGATCGAGCGCGAATGCCGGGTTCATGCCGTCTCAGATGCTCCCGGCGCCGTCTGGGCGAGGCGGGCGTCGAGGGACGAGGTCAGCTGCCGGAAGATTCCTATGCCCACCGCACCGACCACGATGACGACGATCCCGGTCACCGTGCTGAACTCGTCGGTGAGCAATCCCGCGATCCCGATCGCCAAGACGAAGATCGGTACCCAGTCGAAGAGGTGGAGCATGCTCTGCGGTTTCTCATCGGCGTCCCAACCCTCACGGAGCGCGGCGCGATACGTGGCGAAGTCGGGATAGAACTCGGTGAACGCGATGGCGAACACGGTACCGCCGATCTGGATGATCCAGCCCGTCCAGAAGTCGTTCGGATCATCGAGGACGAGGTCACCGACAGCACCGGACACCGCGGCGACGCCGAAGCCGACGACCCACGCCCACGTGATGACGTAGTTGATCCGGAGGAACAGCGGGCTGTCCCAGACCTCCTCGTCGGTGGACTCGCGCGCGTACTGCAGGGTGAACGGTTGGCGGATCAGGATCGAGCCCAAGGCGAAGGCGACCAGCGCGATGTTGGTCATCTCGCCGCCCCACTTCTCCAGCCAGTCGATGACGCTCTCCGAGGCGAAGAGAGCCAGGGCGGCCATCGTCCCGAAGTAGGCGACGTCGAAGACCTCGAGAAGCTTGATCTTGGAGCCGCGTCGATGTCCGCCCACGACGAGCAGCAGTGACAACACGAATGCCGACGCCGCGGCTTCCTCGAAGCGACCCGGACCGGTGAGCAGCGCCATCAGGATCCATGGCGACATCCCCGCGAAGGGGGAGTTCAGGAATGCGGTGAGGACGCGCCGCGCCCCCGTCGCCTGCACTGTGCTCACCGTCGGCTGATCGGCCGCCGGTTTGTCCGGCGAGTTGGTCATGCCTGAATTGTGCGGCTTCGCTGCGGTTTTCCGCAGGAAACTCGGTAGATCCGCGGAACATCGTCGCGCTCGATCAGCTCTGGGGCGCGATCACCACCGCGGAGTTGTGGCCGCCCATGCCCAGCGAGGTCTTCAGTGTGGGTCCCGCTGCAAGCGGCGTGAGGCCGTCCAGCAGTTGCGGGATCCCGTCGGAAACCCTCGGAGTCGCCGGGATCCGACCCCGGTCGTATCCGAGAAGCGACGCGGCCAGCTCGACCGCACCCGCCGCGCCCTGGCAGTGCCCGGCAAGGGGTTTGACGGAGAACACCTCGCTGTTGGGCAGCATCGTCTCGGCGATTGTCGCCTCGGCGCGGTCACATTGCCGGGTACCGGGACCGTGTGCGTTGAGGTACCGGATCTCGTCACCGGCGACACCGGCGGTCGAGAGGGCCTGTTCCACGCAGCCCACCACATTGGTGAGCTGGGGATCGATCGACGTGACGTGATAGGCGTCGTGGGACATGGCCCCGCCCAACACATCTGCGTAACCGTCGGTCTCGGCGTTGGTCATCGTGAACGCGATGGCCGCTTCGCCGAAGGTGAAGCCCCGGCTGCCTTCCTGGAACGGACGGCAGGCGTCGAGTGCGTCGGTGTCGGTGATGGCGACGCCGAGTTGAACGAACATCCCGACCACCTCCGGCTTGGCCGACAGATCCGTTGCGACGACGAGGACGTCGTCGACGAGATCGGCGTCGAGCCACGACTTCGCGGTAACGATCGCCGCCGAACCCGAGGTGCACATCGCCGACACGTTCAACGCCGGACCGTGAAAGCCGTACTCCTGCATCAGCAACGACACCGGCGTGGACGGTGTCACCGACAGATACTGCCGACCGGTGTACTGCCCGACGCCGGAAGTCACCATCGGATACATCTCGAGATCACCGAGCACACACGCATGAACCAAACCGACACGCGAACCCGGGCGCCAACCGCGTTCGGTCGCATCCTCGATGGCCTCCCGCGCCGCACTTCGCATCGCACGCGCGAAGCGGGTGCTCCCGTCGGCCTGGTCGCCGCCCTCCGGCACGCGCACGATCCACCCCGGACCGCCGTCGTCTCCGGAACCGAATCCGAAACCCTCGTGCAATGCGGCCGCCGACTTGCCGGAGATGAGGCCACTCCACAGCGCCTCTCGCCCCCAGCCGTATCCGGTCACGGCCCCCACACCCGAAATAGTCGATCGCTGATTCGTCATTGGTGAATCCTCTTCATGGATTTGGAATTGTCGGCAGTTCTGCCAGGTGATCCGACCGAATGCCACCTCAAGAATCCCCCGGAAAGCGGCATTCGACTCATTTCGCGACGGGCGGGGTCGCCAATTCGACTTTCGCACGACTCGGCGGCGTTTTAGCCCACCCCGCGCCCCCTTTTTGGGGGATCATGTACACCGGGGGTCGGAACAGGGCGGGGGAGGGACTGACGCAGTGCCGGAATCGACGCCTACGGACGGTGGCCACAGCGATCTCGTCGCACCTCATGCCGAGCCCATGACCCGATCCAGCGACGCTGCGGTGGCCGAACGCTATCGCCTCCTCCTCGAACTGAGCCCGGACGCGATCGCCGTGCACCAGGACGGCGTCATCGTCTACGTGAACTCCGCCGCGCTCGACTTCGCCAGGGTCACCGACCGGGACGAGATGCTCGGCCGCCCGATCACCGACTTCGTCCACCCCGATGAACTCCCACACATGATCGAGCGGATCGTCAGCATGGGCGACGAAGCCGGTGCGGCGACGTACCCGGAAGAGGTCGTGATGGTCGACGCCCACGGGGTGTCGCGACCGATGGAGGTCACCTCCGTACGCACCGTCTGGCACGACGAACCCGCATACCAGGTGATCTTGCGGGACGTCACCGCGCAGAAGGCCATCGAGGCGGCGCTTCGACGGCAGGCGGCACTGCTCGACCATGTCAGCAACGCCGTGATCGCCGTCGACCGGAACATGACGGTGCGGTCGTGGAATCCGGCGGCCGAGCAGATGTACGGCATCACCGCCGGCGACGCCGTGGGGCGCGAGCTGGGTTCGGTCACCGGCGGCGATCTCGACGTCGAGGCCGCCGTGGCCCTGGGCGGCACCGTCGACCAGCTTCACCGCCGCGCCGACAACGACCGGACATTCCTCGCCCACATCTCGGTGACGTCGATGGACGACGGCTTCCTGATCGTCGCCGAACCCACCCGTAGACCGCTGATCGAACGCCTGGGCACCATCCTCGCCGCCCTCCACCAGGCGGTCATCGTGGTGCGGGCGGACGGCGGGATCGAACTCGCGAATCCCGCCGCCGCGACCATGCTCGGCCCGCACGGCGTTCCCGGTTCGTTCGTTCACGATCTGCCGCTCGACTTCGTCGGCGGAGAGTCACCGATTGTCCGCTGCCTGAGGACGCGGACCGCGATCACCGACGCCACGGCGACGATCAGCACACCGGGCGGCGAACGGTGGTTGTCGTGCAGCTGCCGGCCGATCGACGACGACACCGCGGAAGCGGTCGTGCTGGTGTCCTTCGCCGACATCACCGTGCGCTACCGCGAACGCACCCGGCTCGCGTGGGACGCGGTCCACGATCCGCTGACCCGGCTGTACAACCGGGCCGGGATCCTCAACGAGATCGAGTCACACCTGAATGCACTCGCCGAACACGAAACGGGTTGCGTGGCGATCTATTACATCGATCTCGACAACTTCAAACTGGTCAACGACTCGCTCGGTCACGCCGTCGGCGACGAGGTGTTGCACACCGTCGCCCAACGGCTCGCGGGTGCGACGCCCCGGGAGGGCGCGGTGGGCCGGATCGGGGGTGACGAGTTCGTCCTGGTCACCACCCACACCGGAGCGAACACGCCCGCGGAGATCGAGCGCCGGATCGAGTCGATACGCGCTGCGATCCGGCCGCCGTTGAGTGTGACCGACCGCAGCGAACCCCTGACGGTGCGGGTGAGCATCGGCGTCGCCACCGTGGCGGCCGGCGACCGCTACACCCCGACAGACCTCCTTCGCGACGCCGATATTGCTCTGTATCAGGCGCGCAAGGTATCTCGAGAACCCTATGTCCAATTTCGGACACATCACCGAGAGGAGCTGCAGCGCCGCCAACGCATCGAGGAGGAGCTCCGTCGCGCACTGACCGTCGACCCTTCCCAGCTGGAGATCCACTATCAGCCGATCGTGTCCACCGATAGCGGAACACTCGTCGCACTCGAAGCCCTCCTGCGGTGGAACCACCCCGAACTCGGTTCGATCCCTCCGACCGAGTTCATCCCTCTGGCAGAGCAATCCACGCTCATCGACAAGGTCGGCGCCCACGTCCTGGCCACGGCCTGCGCCGAGGTGGCCGGAACACCTCAGTTGCAGCAGGTCATGTTGTGCGTCAACGTATCCCGACGCGAACTCACCAACGGGAAGTTTCTACGCCGTCTCCGTGAGACGTGTGAGCAGACCGGCATGAATCCTCGCTCCCTCTGCCTCGAGATCACCGAGAGCGCACTCGCGCCGCTGGAGAGCGACCTGTTGAACCTGCTTCGCGACATCCGGACCCTCGGCGTCAGCATCTCGCTCGACGACTTCGGCACCGGCGCTTCCTCGCTCAGCGAGCTCTACCGACTGCCGGTGGGCATCCTGAAGACGGCCAAGGCCTTTGTCGACGCCCTCGGGGAGAACCCGAACGCCCGTACGATCCTCGCGGGCATCGTCGACGTCGCACACGCGGTGGGTGTCCGCGTGATCGCCGAGGGTGTCGAGACCCCTACCCAGGCAGCCACGATCGCGGCCGTCGGGTGCGATTTCGCGCAGGGGTATCACTATGGACGGCCGAAACCGCTCGCCGAGATCGTGGCCGGGAATTTGGCGATCTCGACCACGACCGCAACGCAGCCCGACGCCTGACCAGTCGATTCAGACCAGATCGATACCGACGCGTGTTCGGATGCGCGCCGCCTGACCTCACCCCGCGAGTAGATTGGGCGCGAAAACGTCGGAGACGACGACCATGCAACCGGACAGCGAGGTCACGGACATGCCCCAGGATTCGTGCTGCACCACACCGGCGATCGGGGTCATGTGATGGCCGACGCGCAACAACGCGAGATCGCCGAACAACACACCGCGAAGGTCATCGGCGTCACCGTCGCCGCGGCCGTCGGTGGTTTCCTCTTCGGTTTCGACAGTTCCGTGGTCAACGGCGCCGTCGACTCGATCGAATCGAATTTCGGTCTGGGCAAACTGATGACGGGTTTTGCCGTCGCGATCGCCCTGCTGGGCTGTGCACTCGGCGCATGGTTCGCCGGACGACTGGCCGACGTCTGGGGCCGCAAGCGGGTGATGTTGCTCGGCTCCGCACTGTTCATCATCTCGGCGATCGGGACCGCCTACACGCAGACGATCCCGGACCTGCTGCTCTGGCGCGTCCTCGGCGGAATCGGCATCGGCATCGCGTCGGTGATCGCTCCGGCATACATCTCCGAGATCGCACCCGCCCGCTATCGCGGCGCGCTCGCCTCGATGCAGCAGCTCGCCATCACCATGGGCATCTTCGCCGCTCTGCTGTCGGACGCCATCCTGGCCGACACCGCCGGCAGCGCATCGAACGACCTCTGGTGGGGTCTGGAAGCCTGGCGATGGATGTTCCTCGTTGGCGTGGTGCCCGCCGTCGTCTACGGCGTGCTCGCGTTGCTGATCCCCGAATCGCCGCGATACCTGGTGGGCCGCAACCGCGATGAGGAAGCCGCACGCATCCTCCAGACGGTGACCGGAGAGAACAACCCGCTCGACCGGGTCAAGGAGATCAAGCTCACCGTCAAGCGCGAGTCCAAGACGTCGATCAAGGACATCACCGGGCCGTCGTTCGGGCTTCATCCGCTGGTGTGGGTCGGCATCTGGCTCGCGGTCTTCCAGCAGTTCGTCGGCATCAACGCGATCTTCTACTACTCGACGACGCTGTGGCAGTCGGTGGGATTCTCCGAGAGCGACTCGTTCAAGACGTCGGTGATCACGGCGGTCATCAACGTCGCCATGACCTTCGTGGCGATCCTGTTCGTCGACCGAATCGGTCGTCGGAAGCTGCTGCTGGCCGGGTCCGTGGGCATGTTCATCGGCCTGCTGATGGCGTGCGTCGCGTTCACCCAGCAGATCGGTGAGGGTGAGAACATCTCGCTGCCGGACCCGTGGGGTGTGATCGCACTGGTCGGCGCGAACCTGTTCGTCGTCGCGTTCGCCGCGACCTGGGGTCCGGTGATGTTGGTGATGCTGGGGGAGATGTTCCCGAACCGCATCCGTGGTGTCGCGCTCGGCGTCTGTACCGCGGTGAACTGGCTCGCCAACTTCACCATCTCGATGCTGTTCCCGCCGATGACCGAGGCCGTCGGACTCGGAATCATCTACGGGTTCTTCGCCTTCTGCGCCGCCGCGTCCTTCATCTACGTCTTCAAGAAGGTCGAGGAGACCAAGGGGCTGGAACTCGAGGACATGGATTCGGTGGCCGAGTCCCGTCTGTCCCGGGTCACCGCTGCCCGCGGAACGCGCGAACAGGCATGACGACAGGAGCATCGGCCCGTGGCTGACCTTCGTGACCTCGCGGTGCCGGTCGTCGGGGCGCCGATGGCCGGCGGGCCGACCACGCCCGAGCTCGTGGTCGCCGTCAGCACCGCCGGCGGGCTCGGCCAATTGGCCGCCGGTTATCTTTCGCCCGAGCGCGTCGCGGCGGACATCGCCGCCGTACGCGCCGGCGGCGTCGACACCTTCGGGGTCAACATCTTCGTCCCCGAAACCGAGCCGGTGGACCGGGACGCCGTGGCCCGTTACCGCGACCGTCTGCTCGACTACGCCGCCTCGCTCGACGTGGAGTTGCCCACCATCGAGGAGCTCGGGGATGACGACGACCACTTCGACGCCAAGATCGCGCTGATGTGCGACGAGCGAATCCCGTTCGTCTCCTTCGCCTTCGGCTGCCCACCGGCGGACGCGGTCGCCGAACTACGACGACACGGATGCAGCGTCGGGGTCACGGTCACCACCGCAGACGACGCGGTTCTCGCCGCCGACGCCGGAGCCGACTGGCTCTGCGCGCAGGGACCCGACGCCGGCGGCCATCGATCTGTCTTCGACCGCCGGACCGAACCACCCACCCAGCCCCTCGACGACCTCGTCGAGGAGGTTCGTGCCCGCGTCGCAGTTCCGCTGGTGGCGGCCGGGGGAGTCGCGACCCGCGATCGAGCCGACCGGCTGCGGTCATCCGGGGCGGCCGCCGTCCAGGTGGGCACGCTGCTACTGCGTACCCGGGAGGCCGGCACCAAGCCGGCACACGCCGACGCCCTGGCCGATCCGGCGCGTACCGAGACTGTGGTGACCCGAGCGTTCAGCGGACGTTCCGCGCGAGCGCTGCGAAACCGCTTCACCGACGAGTTCTCCGAGGCCGCGGTCGCCGAGTACCCGGCGGTCAACAAGCTCACCGGCGGCATCCGACGCGCAGCCGCCACCGATCCCGACGGCATCAACCTCTGGGCCGGGACCGGATTCCGCGAAGCCGTCGTCGAGTCCGCGACGGAAACGATCCGCCGTCTAGGCTGATCCATGTCGCGCCCGCCGCCGCGCCGTGGCGCCTAGACTCGTGGCACGACCCGAGGGGACGCCATGAGCGAGCCTGCGATGCAACAGTGGCCGGAACCGGACTCCGAAAGTCCAGCCGACCGACCGCGATCGACGATGCCACGATCTGACCTCTAGAACGCTCGATGGCCCGCCGGACAGTCACGAAGTCCCCCGATCCCCCTGCCCGGGAGATCGCGGAAGATCTGAGCGCGGCCGGTTTCACCGACGCCCGGATCGCGGGTCGTGGCGGCTTCGGAGTCGTCTATCGGTGCCGACAGCCCGCGCTCGACCGTGAGGTGGCGGTCAAGGTGCTGCGGACCGGTGGCGACGAGACCGATCGAGTGCGGTTCCTCCGCGAACAGCAGGCGATGGGACGCCTGTCGGGTCACCCCAACATCGTCCACATCCTCGAGGCGGGCGTTACGCGATCGGGATTCCCGTTCATCGTCATGCCTTTTCACGTCCGCGGATCGCTCGACACCCGACTCCGGCGACAGGGACGCTGCGATGTAGCCGACGTCATCGACCTGGGTATCAAGATGGCCGGGGCCCTGGAGACCTCGCACCGAGCCGACGTCCTGCACCGGGACCTCAAACCCTCGAACATCCTGCTCACCGAGTACGGGCAACCACAGCTGACGGACTTCGGCATCGCCCGCCTCGCCGATCGGGACGACACCAGCCGCGGGCTGGTCCTCGGAACCCCCGCCTACACCGCAGCGGAGGTGCTGCGGGGCGACTCGCCGTCGGTGGCCTCGGACGTGTACGGACTCGGCGCCACTCTGTACGCGGCGCTTGCCGGTCGACCGGCGTACGGACGCCGCAAGAACGAGGACCTGGTCGCCCAGCTCTTGCGGATCACCACCGATCCGCTCCCGGACCTGCGCGTACAGGGTGTGGCGGAGCCCGTGTGGACCGTCATCGCGCGGTCGGTGTCCCGCACACCGGCGGACCGCTATGCAACCGCACTCGAGTTCGGCGAGGCACTGCGGCGGGCCGGCCTCGAACTCGGCCTCCCCGTTGCCGACGTGCCCGTTCCGCTCCTCGCCGGCATCGACGGTCCTACGCGCACCGACGCCGACTCGTCCATCGACACCTCGGGGTATCTCCATCTGGGCACGCCCGGCAACGGATCGGATGCCGGGTGCCCTCCCGTCGTCGCCACCAGATACCGGCCACCGGTCATGGCCCACGCCACGGTTCCGCGCATCCGACTGCTCGAGCGACTCGCCACCGACAACCGAACCCGCCTGATCCTGATCCACGGACCCGCCGGGTACGGGAAGACCGTTCTGGCCATCCAGTACGTCCAGGCGGCCGAGGCCTCCGGCGGCAAGACCGCGTGGTTGGCGATCGACGAGGACGACAACACCCCCGCGTGGTTCCTGTCCCACCTCGTCGACGCCATCAGCGTGACACTTCCCGGCCTCGGGACCGAGCTCACCCGCACCTTGGAGGAGTACGGCGAGGGCGCCGAGCGATACGTGCTGACCACGCTGATCAATCGAGCCCACACAACCGACGAGCACATCCGGGTCGTGCTCGACGACTGGCACCGGATCACCAACCCGGCGAGCCGGGCGATCGCGCGGTTCCTGATCGACAACGGCTGCCATCACCTGCAGCTCGTCGTCACCAGCCGGACTCGTCTGCATCTGCCGCTCAGTCGCCTCCGGGTGAAGCACGAACTGATCGAAATAGACTCTACGGCATTGCGTTTCGACATCGACGAGTCGCGGGAACTACTCATCGGGGGCACCGGGTTGTCGATCGACGACACCGATGTCGCCGAGCTGGAGGAGACCACCGACGGGTGGGTGGCGGCCCTGCAACTGGCGTCGCTGGCGCTTCGCGAGCACGATGATCCCCGCGCCGCCATTCGTCAGTTCTCGGCGAATCACCGCGAGCTGGGGGACTACCTCGCCGAGAACGTCCTCGACAGTCTCGACCCGGATCTGCTCGACTTCCTGCTGGCGACGTCGGTCGGTGAGCGCATCTGCGCATCTCTCGCGACCGCGTTGACCGGTCGACGACGCGCGCAGAGCGTGCTCGAGGACATCGAGGAACGCGATTTGTTCCTCACCAGGCTCGACCCCGAAGGACAGTGGTTCCGCTATCACCACCTGTTTGCCGAGTTCCTGCGTCGCCGGCTCGAGAAGCAGGAGCCGGACCGCTGCGACGAGCTCCATCGGCGGGCTGCCAGGTGGTTCGCCGAACGGCGCATGTTCAGTGCAGCCGTCGACCACCATCTCGCTGCCGGCGACGAATCCGAGGCGATCGAACTGGTCGAACGCGAGGGCTACGACATGCTCGAGCAGTCCAAGATGATCACCGTGCTCGGCCTCGCCGCGAAGCTCCCGCTCACGGCCCGTAGGCAGCGGCCCGACCTGCAACTGATGATCGCCTGGGCTCACGCGCTCCTGCACCACCGGGCGCCGGCCAACGCAGCACTGGCCTACATCGACGCAGCCCTACCGCCCGGGCCCGACACAGACGAAGACGTCGCCGACATACGCGCGGAGACGGCACTCATCCGTGCCGCGATGACCGTTCTCGACGACCAACTCGACGGCATCGACGAAGCCGTCGAGGCGTGCGTGGTGCGCGCCGACAACCTCCGCCCGTGGGTTCTGTCCGGTGTCGCCGCCATTGGATCGTTCCGCGAGGTCCAGCGGTTCGCCTACGACGAGGCACGAGACTGGCAGCGTTGGGCGCGTCCGCACCATCGGCGGACGAAAGGGCCGTTCAGCGTCATCTACGGATACATCCTCGACGGCGTGGCGACGCGGGAACAGCTCGATTTCGACTCTGCCGAGGCGGCGTTCCGGCACGCGATGAGCCTTGCCCGCGCCTCCGACGAGGACCGGTCCTACGGGTCTCGCCTCAGCGGCGCACTACTCGGGGAGTTGCTCTACGAGCGCGGTCAGGTCGAGGAGGCAGTGCAGCTCCTCGACGACACCTACAACCTGGGCGCCGAGGGTGGCATCGTGGAGATCATGCTTGCCACCCATGTCGTCGGCGCACGCGCGAAACACGCTCTCGGACAGGATGATCAGGCTGCCGAACGCCTGGACACCGGGGATCGGCTCGCACAGGCGCTGCACCTGCCGCGGATGGCGGCGCACATCACCGCCGAGCGCCTCCGTTCCGGAATCGGCGCGTCGGCGCTGTCCGCGGACTCGTTTCCGGCCGAGATGCCACACGACTTTCCCGACGGGATCGTCCAGGTCACCGCCGAGAAGACCGAGGAGGCTGCCATCCGGGCACTGCTGGCCGTCGGCGCCGACGACGCCCACCGCGCCGCGTGCCGCCGCGCACACGCCCTCACCGCGTCGATCGACACGAAGGCCCGACCCAGAGCGGCACTCAAGGCCCGACTGTTGCTGACCGAATGCGTCGCCGCGAGTGGATCTGCTTCTGAGGCGGAAGAACTCCTGCTTCCGATCCTCGATCGTTGTGCGCGTCTGGGTCTCGTGCAACCCGTGCTCGACGCGGGACCCGCTGTGCGACAGCTCGTCCGTAGACTCGGCACGACCGGCCGCGGGGACGTCGATCCGGCGGTGGTTCCGTTCCTGGACAGATTGCACGCGCCTCGTGCGGAGTGATCGGCCGACACTGCCCGTGCCGGTGGCAGTACGGATCGCGCGGGACGAGTTCAGTGCGGGTCAAGCCGATTGAGCGTTGCGACGACCTCGGCGTAGTCCCCTCGGGACTCGGCATGACGTAGGAACTTCACCCGGTCGACCTGAATCTCGGTGGCGTCCGGCTGCGTGTCGATGAGTTCGATGACCTCGGTCACGAAATCGTCGAGGGGCATGGCGAACTCGCTGTCGCGCTGTCCCGGCATCAAATCCGTGCGGACCGCGGGCGGTACGAGCTCGACGATCTCGACCGTGGTTCCGTCGAACTGCAGTCGGAGAGACTCGCTGAGCATGTGGATGGCCGCCTTGGTGGCGTTGTACGTCGGCGTGACGCGCAGCGGGGTGAACGCCAGACCCGACGATACCGTCATGATCGTGGCGTGCGGACGTGTCTGCAGATGCTCGATGAAGGCGCCGATCAGCCGGATCGGCCCGAGTAGGTTCGTCGTCACGGTGGCCTCCGCGGTCGCGAGGAATCCGGCGGGGGAGGTCCAGTCCTCGACCCGCATGATGCCGGCCATCGTGACCAGGACGTTGAGGTCAGGATGTTCGGCGATGACCGAAGCGGCCGCGGCGTCGATGCTGCCGGGGTCGGCGGTGTCGATGGCCACGGTGTGGATGTCGGGATGTTCGGTACGGATCTGTTCGAGGAGTTCGGTGCGCCGACCGCCGACGATGACGGTGTTGCCCTTCTGTTGGAGGCGGAGTGCCAGAGCGAGTCCGATGCCGCTGGTGGCGCCGGGGATGAAGATGGTGTTTCCGGTGATGTTCATGCATTCGAGTGTTCGTCGGAGCCGGCCGGACATCCAGAGTGCGCTCATCGGGGGATCGGCGATCCCTGGCTGAGGCGTCGGCGTGCGCGCGATACTGCACCGATGGATCGTGACGCGCTCGCCGGCTTCCTCGTCAGTCGGCGGAACAACCTCCAGCCCTCGGATGTAGGGCTGGTGACCGGTGCGCGGCGTCGGACCGCGGGCCTGCGGCGCGAAGAGATCGCGCAGCTCGCGACGATGTCGACCGACTATTACACCCGTTTGGAACAGCGTCGTGGGCCACAACCGAGTACCCAGATGCTCGCGGCGCTGGCTCGTGCCCTGCGGTTGACGCCGGACGAACGCGACTACATGTATCGCGTCGCCGGGCACAGTGCTCCCGATCGCGTCGTCGGTTCCGACTACATCGCCCCCGGTCTGCTCCGAGTTCTCGACCGCCTCACCGGCACCCCGGCGCTGATCCTCTCCGCGCTGGGCGAGACGCTGGTTCAGAACGATTCGGCCCGAGCCCTGTTCGGCGATGTCAGCCACCTGACCGGTTTCGAGCGCAGCGCCATCTACCGGTGGTTCACCCAACCCGATGTCGAGCGGCGCCGCTACCCGGAGGACGATCACGACCGCCAGAGCCGCGCGCAGGTCGCGTCATTGCGAGCGGCCTACGGCGTGATGGGAGCGCGATCGCGCGCGGGGGAGATGGTGCGCGAACTGTGCCGCCGGAGTGAGGAATTCGCCGCGCTGTGGGAGACACACCTGGTCAGTCGGCGATTCGAGGACCACAAGACCCTCATCCATCCCGAGCTGGGACACATCGAGGTCGACTGCCAGGCTCTGTTCACCGAGGACGAGGCCCAGGTACTTCTCGTCCTCACCGCCGCTCCGCGAACCGATGCCGCGGAGAAGATCGAACTGCTCAACGTCCTGGGGACGCAGCAGTTGAATCCGAGTCGCGAATGACCCTCAGCGCGAACCGGACTCGGTGTCGTTGATCCGCCGTCCGATCGCCGACACCTGCCGTAGTTGGGTGCGGGTCAGACGGTCGACGACCAGCCGCCGCACATTGGCGACATAGCCGGGTGCCGTGGCCACCACTTTCTCCCATCCCGCCGCTGTCAGCACGGCGTTGGTGAAGCGTCCGTCCTCCGGACACTGGTAGCGGCGGACCCATTCGCGCTTCTCCAGCCGGCTCACCACATGGGAGAGCCGTGAGAGGGAGCCGTAGGACATCTCGGCGAGCTCGCTCATCCGTAATGTGTGATCGGGCGCCTCGGAAAGCGCAGCGAGGACCTCGTATTCGAAGTGGGTGAGCTGAGCGTCGCGGAGCAGCTGTGCGTCGAGGGCATGGGGGAGCCGGGCCAGCGCCGTGGCCACCTGGATCCAGGCGTCCATCTCCTCGTCGTCGAGCCACTCGGGCTCTTGCTCTCCGGACACCCGGGCAGTCTATCGGATCGATTCACTTGAAGCTTCACTTGACTCTTCAACTCAATCCACTTAGGTTCGTCAATTGACACGTCAAGTCATCCCTCTCGAATCCAAGGCGGTTTCCATGTCCAATCCCATCGTCCGTAGCGTGGGAATCCTCCTCGCACGCATCGCGATCGGCGTCGTGTTCCTGGCCCACGGCCTGCAGAAGTTCCAGCAGAACGGCTGGGCCGGACCCAAGGCCGGGTTCGAGATGATGGACGTTCCGCTGCCTGCGGTCTCGGCGTTCCTGGTCACGTGGCTCGAGATCCTGGGCGGCATCGCACTGATCGTCGGCGCATTCACCCCGGTCGTCGCGATCCTCTTCGTCATCGACATGCTGGGCGCGGTGTTCATCACCCACATCGACAACGGTCTCTGGGCGTCCGACGGCGGCTACGAGTTCGTCCTGACCCTCGGCGCCGGCGCGCTCCTCCTCGCGGTCGTAGGCGCAGGCCGTTTCAGCGTCGACGCGGCTCTGGGTACCAAGCTGCCCTGGCTCGCCGTCGACAGCGGTCGACCGGCGGCGACGGTCGGCTCCGCCAACTGACCCCACGCACACCCGATTTCGGACCCGCAGCCCACGGCTGCGGGTCCGTACCGTTCTCGGGGCGGCTTCGCGCAAACGCCTCTCCACCGATGAAGGAGTCCTGTTCAACTGAGCGCAGTGCACTGAGACTCTGCAGTGTTGGTCAAGCGACCTTCTCACACGGCGGCTTATACCATGTCTGAATCGACATGTCTCGGTAATCCGTGATTTTGCCCATGTGCATCTGTGCTTATCCTGGGGAACGTGACCCCCTCAGTAGGTAGTTCCGTGCCATCGGGACGTATTCGCAACACCGCGTTCGCGTCGAAGGTGATGTCCGCCGACGACGCCGTGAAGTACATACAGCCGGACGACACCGTGGCGATCAGCGGTTTTGCCAGTGCCGGAACCCCGAAGGTCGTCATCCCGGCCCTCGCCGACAAGATCAAGAACACCCGGGCGAACGGCTCGAACTTCACGATCAACCTGTTGACGGGCGCCTCGGTCTCGACCGAAACCGAACGTCTCCTCACCGAGGTCGACGGCATCGCGCTGCGCATGCCGTACCAGTCGGAGAGCACGGCCCGCAAGCGGATCAACGACGGCCGGATGGACTACGTCGACATCCACCTGTCCCACGTGGCGCAGCAGGTCTGGGTGGGCTACTACGGCCAGGTCGACGTCGCCGTCGTCGAGGTTTCCGGAATCACCGAATCGGGGGAGCTGATTCCGGCCGCGTCCATCGGGAACAACAAGACCTGGCTCGACGTCGCGAAGAAGGTGATCCTCGAGGTCAACTCGTGGATTCCCGAGGCCGTCGAGGGCATGCACGACGTCTACTACGGCACCGCACTGCCGCCGCACCGCAAGCCGATCCCGCTGACCCGGGTGCAGGATCGAATCGGGCAGCCGACGTTCCGGGTCGACCCGGCCAAGGTCGTCGCGGTCGTGGAGACCAACCAACGCGACAGCGCCAGCCCGGTGACCCCGCCCGACGCGATCAGTGAGGCGATCGCCGGTCACGTCCTCGAGTTCTTCGACTACGAGGTCCGCAACGGTCGGCTGCCCGCCGACACACTGCTGCCTCTGCAGGCCGGCATCGGCAACGTCGCCAACGCCGTCCTCGGCGGTCTGGACCGCGGCCCTTACAAAGGTCTGACCTGCTACTCGGAGGTCATCCAGGACAGCATGTTGCGGCTGATCAAGGACGGGACCGTCGCACACGCGTCGTCGACCGCTCTGGCACTCAGCGAGGCCGGCATCGAGGAGCTGACGGCCAACGTCGACTTCTACCGGAACCACATCACCCTGCGTCCGCAGGAGATCAGCAACCATCCCGAGGTCGTTCGTCGTCTCGGCGTGATCGCGATGAACGGCATGCTCGAGGCCGACATCTACGGCAACGTGAACTCGACGCACGTGATGGGCACCAAGATCATGAACGGCATCGGCGGTTCGGGCGATTTCGCGCGCAACGGCTACGTGTCGCTGTTCATGAGCCCGTCCACGGCGAAGGACGGTGCGATCTCGTCGATCGTCCCGATGACGCCGCACGTCGACCACACCGAACACGACTGCCAGGTGCTGGTCACCGAACAGGGACTGGCGGACCTGCGTGGGCTGTCACCCCGACGCCGTGCCCGGCTGATCATCGAGAAGTGTGCGCACCCGGAGTTCCGGCCGATGCTGAACGACTACTTCGCCCGCGCCGAGGCGATGCCCGCGGCCGGCCAGACCCCGCACATCCTCGACGAGGCGTTCAGCTTCCACCAGCGGTTCCTGGACACCGGCTCGATGCGCTGAGTGGTCAGCTCGGTTCGTCGCCGGGCTGACCGTCCGGGGAGCTCTCGCCGTTCGTCCGGCCCTCACGAGGGTTGTCGAAGGTCACGTCGATCTCCTGGAACCCCTTGTTCCGCTGCGCCCGAACCTGCGCCGCATACGCGGCTTCGTCGCCCTCGGTGAGGATGACGTTGTCGGTGAACGGCGTCAGCAGCGACCGCGGGTACAGGTGGTCCACGCGGACGGCGTTCGCCTCGAGGCAGAACACCAGCACGATCGTGGTCACGTAGAGGAACGCGAGCAGGCCGAGAACGATCGCGAAGACCCCGTTCGTCGAGCTCGCATTGGCGATGACGCGCCCGACGTACACCGCGCCGAAGGTCTGAATCGCCTGCCAGCATGCTGCGGCCGCGAGCGCTCCGGGGAGCACGTCGCGGACGGACAGGGCGCGAGCAGTGCCGAACCGGAACGCCACGATGAACACGAGCGTGCTCAGCACGACCGAGCCGAGGATCGCGAACCAGCGGCCGGCGACGCCGAGCTCGATGCCGGCGGCGATGCCGTTGACGACGGTCAGTCCGATGACGGCGAGGCCGACCGTCGACAGCAGGACCAGGCCGCGCAGGCGCACGAAGATCGGATCCGGTCGTTCGTTGCGGGGGACGGCCCAGATGGTGTTCATCGCATTCTGGGCCGCGACGGCGACTCCCAGACCGCCGTACAGCGAGACCAGGACACTGATGATGAGCGCCGGGATCCCGCCGCTGAGTTTCTCGGGCTCGCCGAGTTGGCTGCCGATCACCGGGATCTGACTCATCGCCGAGTCGAGGATGCGCTCCTGCAAAGCCGGATTGTCGGCGAGCACGATGCCCAGGATCGTCGAGAACAGCAACAGCAGCGGGAACAGCGAGATGAACGCGTAGTAAGTGCACAGGGCGGCCAGATAGGCGCCCTGGTCGTCGACGAACTTGTAGATCACCGCGAGCGGGAACCCGGTCGCCGGGTGTCGTCGCTGGAAGTCGTCGATCCGTTCCGACAGCGACACCCGCTCACCTTCTGCTCGTCGTTCAGCCGGTCCTGCCGGCACCGCCCGGGCGGCGGGTGTGCTGACTGTATCCCGGCCGACAGCCGATCAGCCGTAGCCCGGTCCGTACCGCACTGAATTCGATCTGTGCCTCAGTGAAACGGATCCACGGCTGGTACACCGAGCTTGCGCAGCGGCCACCCGAGCCGCCAGTAGGCAAGTCCGACGACCCCGTGCGGAAAGAAGCGGCACGTGGTGGTGACCTCGGTGCGTGCAGGCTTCTGGCCGAGGTCACGAAGTGCGTACTCGACGAACCCGTTGCCGCGCGAGTTCTCGCTGACCTGGACGCGGAGGAACTCCGGTTGCTTCTCCGCGATTACGCGTCCCCTCCGTTCGAGCGAGTCCCAGATGTCGTCGGGTGTGCCGTTCTGGACGGTTGCGGACGTCGACTCGAACACCTCCTCGCCGGCCCAGTCCGGGTCGGTCGGGATGGGTTCGGCTGCGGGGGTGTCAGCGTTCGCGTTCGCCCACGTCGCGGCCTCTGAGCCGCGTTCGGCGCGGCTCAGCGTCTCGGCGACCGCTCGGCGGTACGGGGTCAGGCCACCCGGCGGGCGGGGGATGATCGAGTCGATGTCGCGGTTCCGGCAGACGGCGTCGCACTCGAGCGACTCGATCAGCGGTCGCGCGATCTTCCCTCGGATCGGGGTCACCAGGCGGACCCAGCGGCTCGCCACCGACGGCGTGAGGAACGGGAGGACGACCATCGTGCGCGGACGAAGACCGGCGACCTGCGCGTAGACCTGCATCATGTCGCCGTACTCGAGGACGTCCGGACCGCCGATGTCCCACGTCCGTGACTCCGGGACCTCCGCGGTCGCCGCCTCGACCAGGTAGTACAGCGCGTCGGAAGCGGCTATGGGCTGGATCTTGTTGCTCACCCAGCGCGGCGTCGTCATCGCCGGGAGCCGCTCGGTGAGGTGGCGGATGAGTTCGAACGATGCCGACCCGGACCCGATGAGCGTCCCGGCCTGCAGTGCGACGGTCTCGATCGACGAGTCGATGAGGATGTCGCCGACCTCGGCTCGCGATGCCAGATGTTCGGAGAGATCGGTGCCCTCGGGGTGCAACCCGCCGAGGTAGACGATCCGGGACACGCCGCACGCCTGTGCTGCTGCCACGACGTTCTCTGCGGAGCGTCGTTCCTCGGCCGCAAAATCCGCGTCGTTGCTCATCGAGTGCACGAGGTGATAAACGACGTCGACGCCGCGGAAGGCAGCGAGAAGCGAGTCCCGGTCGGAGAGATCACCTTTCACGACCTCGGCACGTGAGTCGTTCGTCCACGGCGCGTCGGACAGCTTCGACGGCGTCCGGGCCAGCGCGCGGACACGGTGCCCACGTTCGAGCAACCGGGGTGCCAGACGGCCTCCCACATAGCCGGTGGCTCCGGTGACCAGACAGGTTCGCGCTTCGTTCACATGACTCCTCTGTACCTTCGGGCGGTACCCCTCAGGCTAGGAGTGGAAACGTCGACCGCGGCCCGGTCGCCGGGTGTCGGTGCCGGATCGTTCCCTACGGCCACAGGTTGATAACGCGTGGCGGTGCCGGGTCAGGCGTCGCGCTCTTCGAGTGGTGAGTTCACGAACCAGAGGCTCTCTTCGTGCAGACGTTCACTCCGCCAACCGGTCTCGGTGCGGACCATCGAGTGGTGATAGTTGCCGCCGCAGGTGCTGAGCTCGGTCATCCCCACGAACTGCATGGGGTTGTAGAACATCGCCCGGATCTGTGCGCGGTCGCCTTCGAAGGAGTACTCGATGTTCGTGATGAAGTGTTGGCTGACGGTGACGAACGCGAAGTTCTCCTCGAGCCATGCGGCGATCTCGTCCCGACTCCCGGCCCGTCCGGCCGGAGCCGAGATGTAGTCGACCGTGGCGTCCGCGGTGAACACGGAGCGCCACAGATCCCAGTCCTTGGTGTCGACCGCGCGGGCGTATCGGTAGAGGACGTCGGCGATCTCGAACCGGTCGGCGATCTCCTGGGTGTTCACGTCTCTCCGATCAGTTAGTTCTTCGGCAGGGCGGCAGCTTTGGCGTTCAGCCACCTCAGCGCCTCGAGTTCGGACACCAAGCCCACGCCGTGGCCGAGGAACGTACCCGGCAACAACACCGGCAGATGCATCGTCTCGACGGTGACGTCGGCCCCCTTGGCACGCCAGGACCGCACCATGCGATCAGTGCCGCGGGGATCGACCACGTCGTCGCCGCGGTTCTGGCTGACCAGGACCGGCATCCGCGGGGCGACCCCGCCGAGTCGTTGATCGTTCACCGCCGTCAGCCACGGCTCCTTGCGCAGATGCGCCGCGATCGGCCGGCCGTCCTTGGTGTAGAAGGTCGTCGGCACGAACGGAAGCATCCTCATCACGTCGAACACGCAGTACGAGTTGACATCTCGCAGCACACTCCGACCGAGCGGGTTGAACGCGGCGAGGAACTTCGCGCGATGCTCGGGGTACGCGGCGATGAAACCGTTGACGACCCACCCGACGCCACCTCCCAGGAGGCTCCCGTCTCCGAGTCGGGCCAGGTCGGCGAGGTCCGGTGCCGGTGCCCCCGCGAAGGCCGCGAAGATCGGGAGTTCCGGGGCGTACGAGCCGGCCAGTTCGGCGGCGGAGCCGGACGCGAAACCACCCTCGGAGTACCCCCACAGGGCGACGGGCGCCTGCGCACTCACACCGAACTTCGGGTTGCGCGCCACACGGGCCATGTCCAGCATCGATGTCCCGAGCGACCTACGGTTCAGGTAGGGGTGATCGCCGGGCGTGCCGAGTCCTTCATAGTCGGTCAGCGCCACCGCGTAGCCATTGGCGAGCAACGCTCCGATCGCCATTTCCTCGTAGGCCTGTCCGTACCGCAGCAGACGTGACGGTGCGCACTGATCGCCGGCACCGATGGTCCCTGAACCGACCACCACGACCGGACGCTCACCGCGCCCGGCCCACGGAGTGCGGGGGACCAGGACGCTGCCGGTCACGGCCGTCGGACGGTTCCGAGCGCCGGTGCTCGCATACATGACCGTGGTGGTGCGGGCGTCGATGTTCGCGCCGGTGAACGGGATGACAGCCGCGTACGACGGCGCCGATCGGATCAGCGATCCGGGACGGGCGTCGAAGCCCGACGGCGGGTTGTAGAACCCGGCATACGGGTCCGCCGACGCGGGACCGATTCCGGCGAGTGTGGCGGTGGCGGCCACCGCGCAGGTGGCGAGGAGGGCACGTCGACGAAGACGACCACCTCTCGGAAAGCGTGCGCGAGACTGTTCGCGCACGAGACGACGTCGACCCTGACCCCCGATGAACATGTTCTAATTAGTTGGATAGATCACGTCCCGTGTCAACCGTCTGGAGAAAATCTCCCAAGGGCGGCGCGCGTCTCCGACCCGCCGGCGGGGGAGGCTCGATGGGGGTGTCCGTTTCTCCTTCGACACGATCCTGCACAGCCCGCGACAGACGATGGCGCGCATCGTGTCCGTGCTCGTCGATGCTGCCATGCGGTGTCGGACACCAGGCTGTTTGCTCGGGGAAACGTCACGGTCGGGAGGCTGCGACGGCCGACTCCGGTGCAAACGGGGTAGGGCTGGGGGTGTACAAAAGGACCCGGTTCATCTGCGAACCCCGAAAGGATCGAGCAATGTCAGTGGTGTCGTACGTGATCGCCGGGTCCGAGGCGACCGGAGGCGCGGGAATCCAGGCCGACCTGCGCACTTTCGCCCAGCTCGGCACCTACGGCGTCGGAACCATCACCTGCATCGTGTCCTTCGATCCGAAGGCCGGCTGGGGCCATCGTTTCGTGCCGGTGGACGCCGGCGTCATCGCCGACCAGATCGAGGCGGCCACGGTCGCGCACGAGCCCGAGGTCGTCAAGATCGGCATGCTCGGCACGCCCGCGACCATCTCGACGGTTGCCGAGGCACTGGCATCGCGGACCTGGCGGCACGTGGTCGTCGACCCCGTCCTGATCTGCAAGGGTCAGGAGCCCGGTGCGGCTCTCGACACCGACAATGCCCTGCGCTCGGAGATCCTCCCGCTGGCCACCGTGGTCACGCCCAACCTGTTCGAGGCCGCGACCCTCGCCGGCATGGACGAACTGGCCAGTGTCGACGACCTCGCCGAAGCGGCTCGCCGGATCGCCGATCTCGGGCCGAAGTGTGTCGTCGTCAAGGGCGGGGTCGGACTCGCCGGTGACGAAGCGGTGGACGTGGTCTTCGACGGCACCGACATCACCATCCTCCGCGCACCCAAGGTGGGCGACGAGCGCGTGTCCGGTGCGGGTTGCGTGTTCGCCGCCGCGACCACCGCCGGACTGACCAAGGGCGCCGACGTCCTCGACGCGGTGCGCGCGGCCAAAGAATTCACCCACCGCGGGATCGTCGGTCGCATCAGCTCGACCGCCCCGTTCGACGCCGTCTGGCACGGACAGCAGTAGCACTCCGCGCTGTGCGGTAAACCCACCCTTTATCGGCACAATCACCACCTTGATGGGGGGTGCGTTTGCCGAAAAGTGGTGGGCTTGTCGGAGCTGGCATCCTGGAGACAGCACCACGTCGGACAGCCAGGAGTGAACAGTGACCGCACCAGACCGCGTCGACGTCCTCATCATCGGAGCCGGGATCTCGGGCATCGGGGCCGCCCGCTACCTACGGACCAAGCGTCCGTCGAAGACGTTCACCATTGTCGAGGCTCGTGCAGCCGCCGGCGGAACCTGGGACCTCTTCCGTTACCCGGGCATCCGCTCGGACTCGGACCTGCACACCTTCGGCTACGAGTTCAAGCCGTGGACCGACAAGCAGGCGATCGCCGACGCCCCGCGAATTCTCGACTACCTCCACGAGACGATCGAGGAGAACGACCTCACCGGCCACATCCGGTACCACCACAAGGTCATGGCCGCCGCCTGGTCCTCCGACGACGCACGGTGGCTCGTCGACCTCGAGCGCACCGACACCGGGGAGCGGACGCAGATCAGCGCGCGGTGGATCTTCTGCGGTTCGGGCTATTACGACTACGACGAGGGATTCAGTCCCGACTTCGCCGGCGAGGACCGCTTCCGCGGTCAGATCGTGCACCCGCAGCACTGGCCGGAGGATCTCGACTACGCCGGGAAGCGGGTCGTGGTGATCGGAAGCGGTGCGACGGCCGTGACGCTGCTGCCCGCAATGGCCGAGGAGGCCGCGCACGTGACGATGCTGCAGCGCACGCCGACCTACGTCATCCCGTTGCCGCGTGAAGACGCAATTGCCAACTCGCTGAAGAAGATCTTCGGCGACGAGCGGGGATATGCGCTCACTCGGCAGAAGAACGTCGCGCAGCAGCGAATCCTGTTCGAACTGTGTCAGCGGTTCCCCCAGGTGGCGCGACGAATGATCCGGAAGATCAACAAGTCTCAACTCCCGGAGGACTTTCCGGTCGACGTCCACTTCAACCCGCCCTACGACCCGTGGGATCAGCGCCTGTGCGTGGTGCCCGACGCTGATCTCTTCCGCACCATCCGGTCGGGCAAGGCGTCGATCGTCACCGACCGGATCACGTCGTTCACCGAGACCGGCATCCTCCTGCGGAGTGGCGCCGAACTCGAAGCCGACATCATCGTCACCGCAACGGGACTCAACATCAAGATCATCGGCGGCATCGACCTCACCGTCGACGGCAACCCGGTCTCGCTACCGGACACCGTCGTCTACCGCGGGATCATGCTGTCCGATGTGCCGAACTTCGCACTGGCCATCGGGTACACCAACGCATCCTGGACACTGAAGATCGGGTTGCTGTGCCAGTACTTCTGTAAGTTGCTCGGGTACATGGACTCTCACGGTCACGACGCGGTGTGGCCGGTAGCCGACCCGGGCATGCCCACCCGGCCGTTGCTCGACTTCGGCGCCGGGTACGTCCAGCGCGCTCTCGACACCCTGCCGAAACAGGGACCGCACGCCCCGTGGGTGATGTCGATGAGCTACTACGCCGATCGTCGCCTGTTCAAAGGCGATGTCGCCGACGAGAATCTACGGTTTGCGCAGGCGCGGCAACCGGAGGTTCTCACGTAGGAAACACGGACAGAACGACATACCTCGCCGGCTTCACCTGTCGGGCAAGCGAAACAATCAGTCGAACTCTAAGTCCTTCGCGGCCTCTCGCCGGTTCAGTCGCTGGGCCACGAGACCCACCCCGAAGCCGTGCAACACGACACTCGCCAGGACCGTCACAGTCATCGCATACAGCGTCTCGTTGGCGACCATGCCGTCGAGTTCGTTGAAAGCAAGGAGACCGAAGACGATCGACGCGGTTCCGCGTGGCCCGAGGACGCCGATCAGAAGTCGATCACGTGGGCCGATGTCGGTGCGCAGCAGCGCGAGGTAGACGGGAACGATCCGGAGGACGGTCAGCGCGGCGAGGGCCAGAACGACGATCTGCCAGACGAACCCGAGTTCGAAGACCAGCACGGCGGCACAGCCGAAGACGAACCACATCGTGAGGGCCGCGAGCGCACTGACATCGTCGGCGAGGCGCAGTTGCTCGTCGCCCGGACCGTCGGCCCGGGCCGCCTTGTAGGCGATACCGCAGAGGAATGCCGCCACGAAGCCGTTGCCGCCGAGTTGCACCGAACATCCGTAGGCGAGGATCGGGATGAGGACGAGGCTGATCCGGATGGACTGTTCGGTGGCGAGCCCGCGGCGAATGGTGAAGTTCGTCAGTCGCGCGGCGAGGAGTCCGATGACGCTGCCCGCCAACACCGCCCACAGCGCAGACGGCACCGCCTGTTCGAGTGCTTCGGCGGGGGAGGAGGCGTGCTTGTGGTCGCCTGCGAGCGTCAGGGCGAAGACGAAGAGCGGCGCGATGATGCCGTCGTTGTAACCGCTCTCGATGTTCAGCAGGTGTCGCACCCGCGTGGGGAACCGCCGATCACGTACCAGCGACGAGGCGGGCGTCAGGTCCATCGGGGTCACCACGCAGGCGATCAGCAGCGCGACGCCGACCGCCATCGACGGCAGGAGCGCGACACCCAGCAGGGTCGCCAGGGCGACCGACAGCGGCATCGCAATGAGCAACAGCCGCAGAGATGTTCGACGTTCACCGGCGAAGTAGCCGCCTCGCACCTCGATGGCGTCGACGAACAACAGGAGAGCCAGGATCAGTTCGACGAAGGGTTCGGCTGCGTCGGTGTCGAGTGCGTTGCCGATGGAGTTGTTCGTGGTCAGCCCGATCACGAGGCCGGCGACCACCATCACGATGGCCCCGGAGATCTGGAGCCGCGACAACCGGCCCGCGACCAGGGTCCACCCGACGATCACCACGATCGCGATCAGTGCGGGAGTCATCGACCTCGCCCACGTGACAGCATTGTCGGATCTTATCCCGGCCGGCCGCGCTGATCAGGTAGGTCGCAGCGAGATCAGTCCACGTGAGGCAGCTTCGCCACGTCGTGAATCCAGAAGTCGGCTCGCTCCGGACAGCCGTTGCACACGGGTGGACGCGGATAGGCTGACGTGCATGGAGTTCGAGGACATCTTCACCGCGGTGGCGGTCGCATTCGAAGCGCTCGGCGCACTGGCCATGATCACCGGCTTCATCATCGCGCTCGTCCTCGGTGCGCGGTCGTTGTCCCGCAGGGAATCCGGCAGCGAAGCCTTCTCGATCCTCCGGACAACCCTGGGCTCGGCCATCCTCCTCGGTCTCGAGATCCTCGTCGCCGCAGACCTCATCCGGACGATCACCTCGAAGCCCTCGATCGAGGACGCACTGATTCTGGGGATCATCGTGGTGATCCGGACGGTGCTGTCGATGTCCATTCAGATCGAGATCGAGGGCACTCTGCCGTGGCGGCGGGCGGTGCTGACCAACGGCGGTCAGTTGCTGAGCAAGGCGGTGGCACGTGATGCGGCCGCGAGTCGGGCGGTCGAAGAATCGTGATCGGCTGATCGACAACGCGTTCGGATGCCCACCCGATGCGCCTCGGGATGAGGAGTCAGCCGGTGACCCGGAATTGACGGCGATAACTGGTCGGCGACGTCGCGAACGTCGCCGCGAAGTTCTGTCGCATCGTCACGCTGCTGCCGAAGCCGCATCGTTCGGCGATGGTGTCCATTCCGAGGTCGGTGGTCTCGAGGAGAACCCGGGCACGATCGAGGCGTTGCCGAAGGATCCACTGCGCGGGCGTCGTTCCGGTGACCATCTTGAAGTTCCGCACGAAGCTCCGGGTACTCATGGCGGCCCGGGAGGCGAGATGTTGCACGGTGAGCGAGTCGTCGAGATGCTGCGCGGCCCACTCCATGAGTTCGCCGATCGGGTTGCCTGTTGCCGTCACCGGGACGGGCTGTCGGGTGTATTGCGCCTGACCGCCGTCCCGGTGCGGCGCGACGACCAGGCGGCGGGCGACGTCGTTGGCGACGTCGGCACCCAACCGTTCGCGAACGAGGTGCAGGCAGGCGTCGATCGCCGACGCCGTGCCCGCTGACGTCAACACGTCACCGTGGTCCACGTACAGTACGAGCGAGTCGAGCGGGATGTCGTTGTGGCGCTTGCGTAACGCGTCCATCGCCGCCCAGTGGGTCACCGCCGATCGCCCGGACAGCAGGCCGGCGTCGGCGACCGGGATCGCGCCGAGACACAGCCCGACGATGACCGCGCCACGGTCGTGGCCGTCGATGAGGATCTGGCGGAGAGAGGCGTCGAGCGGCGGGAGATCCTCGGGCCAGGACGGCACGACGATCATGTCCGCATCTGCGGCAGCCTCCGGTCCCACAAGACCGGAGATCTTGTACCCCTCGCCGACGCCGACCTCGCCGCCGGCCATTCGCGCCACTCCCGACCGTACTCTGCGACGACGCATAGTGAGGTGGTCGGTCGACACCCCCGGCCGCCGACAGATGGGAGACCCGACCATGACCACGATCCGCCGCGCACTGATCCTCGTCGACGTCCAGAACCAGTACTTCGACGGCCCGCTGGCCATTCAGTACCCGCCTCGTGACATGAGCGTGCAGAACATCGTCCGACTCATCGACCACGCGAAGGAGCAGCGCATCCCGGTGGTGGCCGTCCAGCACACGTACCCGGCCGACGCGCCGGCGTTCGCGGAGGGGTCGCGATCGTGGGAACTGCACCTGGACGTCGCCTCGCGGGCGACACCGTCGTGGAAGCGGGTGCGCAAGATCCACGGCAGCGTGTTCGCCGGGACCGACCTGGCGGAGTGGCTGCGAGCCCAGGACGTGAACACGGTGACGTTCGCCGGCTACATGACGAACAACTGCGACCTGGCCTCGGCCGCGGGCGCCGAGGAACTGGGCATCGCCGCCGAGGTGGTCTCCGACGCAACCGGCGCCATCCACATCGCGAACGCCGCCGGGAAGGCCTCGGCCGAGCAGGTTCACAACACGCTGATGGCGATCCTCCACTCCAACTTCGCCGCGGTCGCCACCACCGATCAATGGATCGACGCCAGCGCCGGTGGAGACCCGCTCGACAAAGACGATCTGGCGTCCTCAGCCGTGGAAGGGCAGCGGGCATTCGGCGCCTGACGAGCGCGGTTTTATATGCCGACCGTCATAGAGTAGCGTGCACTGCGTTATCGCGGTCGTCATAGTCGCGTGAGGAAGAGTCCTACCATGCCCACACTCGCCGAACTCGTCTCGGGTTTCGATCCGACCTCGGAATTCGTCGTCCCCACCCAGTGGACGCAGGGTCGTACCGCTTACGGCGGGCTGACCGCGGCCATGTCGGTACTCGCCGCGCAGCTGACCGAGGGTAAGCCGCTACCGCCACTGAAGTCGGCACAGTTCCTGCTCAGCGCGCCGGTCGTCGACGCCGCGACGTTCACCGCCCGCCGACTCCGCGAAGGGCGATCAGCCTCGAGCGTCGCCGTCGAAACCGTGAGCGGGGGACAGATCGCCGCGCACGCGTCGCTGATCTTCGCGCAGCCGCGTCCGAGTGCGATCAGCCATGACCTCGTCGGCGCTCCCGAGGTTCCGGCACCCGAGGATTGTGGGCCGTTCGGCGACGCCTCGGCGCCCCTTCGTCCGGCGTTCGTCGACAACGTCGAGATGGTTCGGGCGGGTGGGACCGTCCCGCTGGGTGACGACGGGGACCCACGGTTCCTCGCCTGGGTGCGGCATCGCGGTGCCGAGGGAGTGGATCCGACGATCGCGCTGGTCGCCCTCGCCGACGCCCTGCCGCCGGCGACCACGGCCGCGTTCACCGAGTGGGCGCCGATCAGCACGATGAGCTGGTCGCTGCACATCTGCACCGACGACCTGCCGAAGCCGACGGACTGGATGCTCCTGGAATCGTCGAGCACCTTCACGCGCGACGGCTACTCCCATCAGTCGATGACCCTGTGGGACAGTGCATGGCGTCCGATCATCCAGGCCTCACAGACGGTTGCGCTGTTCGCCTGACGAAGCCCGGAGAAGTGCGGCGTTCAACCGCCGTGGGATTCCCTGAGGGCTCGGCCCTTCTCGATGTCTTCCTGGTGGATCTTCTCGTTCTTGTCCGAGACGGTGGTGTCGCGAGGGGGAAGCTGTAGCCGCTCTTCGGCAGCCATACCCGCCTGAAGCTGACGACCACGCTCGAGTTCGGCGTCGAACTCCGCGCCGAAGAGCAGGGCCAGATTGGTCAGCCACAACCACAGCAGGAAGACGATCACACCCGCCAGCGCGCCGTAGGTCTTGTTGTAGCTGCCGAAATTCGACACGTAGAGAGCGAACGCCGCCGAGGCCACGATCCAGGTGACGATCGCCAGGACTGCGCCCGCACTGATCCACCGGAACTTCGGTTGTTTCACATTCGGTGTCGCCCAGTACAAGACAGCGACGATCACCACCACGAAGACCAGCACCACCGGCCAGCGCACGATGTTCCACACAGTCAGAGCGGTGCTGCCCAGACCGATCGCATCGCCGATGGAACGTGCGATCGGTCCACTGACCGCGAGCATCAGCGCCACAGCAGCGGCGAGGATCAGGGCCACCAGCGTCACCAGCAGCATGGCGGGCCGCAGCTTCCAGATCGGACGGCCTTCATCGACCTCGTACATGCGGTTCATCGCACGACCGAATGCGCCGACATATCCCGACGCCGACCACAGAGCGCCGGCGAGACCGATCACGAGGGCGAGGCCTGCACTCGGCGCGGACACGAGTTGTTCGACGGGTGCACGCAGCGTGTCCACCGCATCCGACGGGCCCAGGTCTTCGACCATCGTCAGCACCGCGTCAACCGTCTTCTCTCCCTGTCCGAAGACACCGAGCAGCGAGACCATGGCGAGCAGTGCGGGGAACAGTGACAGCACCGAGTAATAGGTGAGCGCGGCCGCCAGGTCGGTGCATTGATCACGGGAGAACTCGCGGGCCGTCTTTCGCAGCACGAACATCAGCGACGGCTTGGTGAGGTCGGTGGGCGATTCGGGCTTACGTGGATCGTCTGGATCGGCGAGAGTCGGGTCGTCTTCGACGTCCCGGCCGGCCTTGTCCATGGTCTGCTCGTCCTTGCTCATACCCCGGTGTAGCCGCCGGGTTCGCAGACCAAACTCTCCATGCCTTGACCAGGCGGGACGGGGGAGCGCGCCCGGTGGCGGTCAGCCCGCGGAGGCGACCACACGTGACAGCGCGAGCTCGCGGCCGGCGATGCGCGCGTTCTCCTCGGCCTCGACCTTGAGTTCGGCCGCGATATCGGCGAAGGCATCGAGGGCAGGATTCACACCGACGAGCGTGAACTGACGTTTGACGATCCGGAGGTCGAGTCCCCAGACATCCTCCAGGACGCGGCGCAGCCACGGCGTCGAGTGGTCCCAGCCGTCCCTCGGCGTTCCCGGGTCGTAGTTGCCGCCCTGGGTCGTGACCAGCACCGCGGGCTTGCCACGCAGCGCGGCCGGGTCGACGCCGATCCGCGGATCGGTAGCTGCGAGGTCGTACCAGCCCTTGAAGTGTTGGGAAACACCGAAGTTGTAGAGCGGAACGGTGAGCAGCAACGCCTCGGCCCCGATGACCTCATCCGCGATCTCGGCGGCGAGGGCGACTGCCTCGCGTTGCGCAGCGTCGCGGTCGGCCGGCGGGACCGTTCCGGCGATCACGGCATCGCGCCACACAGTCGCGGAAACGGGATCGGTCGACAGATCTCGGCGTGTGACCGTCGAGTCCGGGTGAGCGCTGGTCCATTCGCGCTCGACGAGGTCGCCGAGGGCGCGGCTCGACGACGTGGAGGGGAGGATGCTGGCATCCAGACGGAACAAAGACATTCGAACTCCTCGGGAGTGACTAGGTATTTAGAAGTGACTACTCACAAGGTAGTACTGTCGTCGTCGAAGCGCCACCGGGCGACTAGGATGTGGTCGATGTCCGATATTTCCGCGACCGGCCACGCGCCGCGCACATGCGACGATGCGTTGCGTCGTGCGTTCGGCTTCCTGGGCAAGCGGTGGAACGGCATTCTCATCGCAACGCTGATGAACGGACCGGCGGGGTTCGCCGAATTGCGTTGCGCCGTCGGAGGAATAAGCGATTCGGTGCTGTCCGGCCGACTCTCGGAACTGACCGCGGCCAATCTGGTGGAACGCCTGGTGGATCCCGGACCGCCGGTGTCGGTGTCCTATCAGCTCACCGAGTCGGGGCGCGCACTCATGCCGGCACTGACCGCCCTCACCGCTTGGGCTTGGGAGAATCTGCCGCCGTCGGTGGCGGAGTAACTCGACGGATCAGACTGCGATCCGACACACTTCGTCGACCACACCCTGCAGGTCGCCCTGGATCATCCTCGTCAGCGCGGCAGGCGTCTCGTCCTTGAAGCCGGTCAGGTCGACCGGATCCCCGAAGGTCACCATCGGTCGGGCCCGATCGCTCTCCGATGAGTAGGCGATACCGGCGGACACGAGCGTGACGTCGACGCCCGCTTTCAACGCACGGTAGGCGATGTGGCCGATCCCGGTTCCGAGCTTCTGCAACCGGGTCACGTCACCCTCGTTGCAGGTCCCCTCGGGGAAGACGGCGATGCTGTCGCCGCGGACCATTCGCTCGACGCAGACGCCGAACATCTGGCGACCGGCCTCCGCGGCGGCCCGGACACCGTGGTCCTTCTGACGGAAGACCGGAATGCCGCCCAGGGTGTCGATCTTGCGTCGCTGCTCCGGGTCCTCGAAGAGTTCGTCTTTCGCCAGCACGCGCAGGTGACCGATGCGGGGACGAAGCGGTGAGCGGAAGCCTGCCGCCGCCAACACCAGCGGATCGCGCTCGGACACATGGTTGGCCGCGACCAGTAACGGTTTGCCGCTGCGGACCGCGCGAACCAGACGATCGCGGGCGGTGAACCCCACGACGGGCCTGATCTTGGCGGCGAGCACCCCGTACATCAACTTCGCGCGTACGCGATCCTGCTGGTGATCGAGGTAATGCGCGTATACGGCCTCAGACCGGGTGAGCTCCACATCCACGTAAGTTACGGTACCGTAGGTTAGTTGTCATGCCCAAGGAACGGCGAAACCAGTCTGTCTGTGGACGACGAAGAACAGCAGGTGGGGGGCTTGAGTCCATGCCGGGGCGATGTTCAGTCAGGCACCACGACGGCTCGACCACGTAGGTCATTGGCGGCCAATCGCCGGTAGGCCTCGACCCCGTCATCGAGCGAGAACCGTTCGACCGCCACCTCTAGGACACCGTCTCGTGCGAGGTCGAGAACCTCGATGAGCTCGTCGCGTGCTCCCCAGTACGGCGCGCGCACCGACACCTCGTAGGGCTGGGTGAAGAAGCCGACCTTCGCCGCGGCGACCATGTCGCCGATGCCCACGATCACCACGTCACCCATGGTCCCGACGACGCCCATCGCGATGTCGAGAGTGGGTTGCAGGCCGACGAAGTCGAAGACTGCGGTCGCACCGTCGTTCCCGGTGATCCTGCGGACGCCCGCGACGGCATCGGCGTCGGAGAGCACCACCTCGTGGGCCCCGACCTCGCGCGCGAACTCGAGCTTCTCGTCGCTCACGTCGAGGGCGATCACTCGCGACGGAGTCAGGTGCCGAAGCAGTTGGATCCCGACATGCCCGAGACCACCGGCTCCGATGACCACTGCCGTGGTGCCACCGACCAGCTTCGGAAGCGAGGGTTTGATCGCGTGGTAGGGCGTGAGGCCGGCATCGGTGAGAGGGACTGCATCCACCGGATCGAGGTCGCCGAGGGGCACCAGGTGGCGCGCATTGTCGACGAGCAGGTACTCGGCCATCGCGCCCGGGTTGCCCAAACCCGGTGGTGCGATGCCCAGTTCGCCGGCTCGGCTGCAGTAGTTCTCCAAGCCGCGGGAGCAGAAGTGGCAGACGCCGCAACCCCAGGCTCCGTACACGGCCACTGAGATGCCCTCGGAGATACCGGTGACGCCGGTGCCCACCTCGGCGACCACGCCGGCTCCTTCATGGCCGAGCGTCATCGGAAGGGGATACGGGAATCCTTCTTCGGGCAGGTTGAGGACGAAGTCGTCCGAATGGCAGGCGCCGGCTGCCGTCACCTTCAGGAGCACCTGTCCGGGACCCGGCGAGGGTTTGTCGACCTCACGCAGCTCCGGCAGTTTGCCCGGCTGGACGACCTGAATAGCCTTCATGCGCATACCTTTCGATCCGGCGGATGGTGGACCCGCCTTCCGGTCTACTCGGTCGGTCGCAAAGCCATGCGTCTTCCGTCGAACTCGGCACAATCCGCTCGGCGTGGCAACTTCCTGTTCACCACCGGCGGGATGGGTTCCGTGCCGCGCATCGCACGCATTGCCGGGCCGCGGGGAGGACCTCGAGTCGCTCGGGGTCGATGACCTCGCCGCACGTCTCGCAGCGGCCGTACGCTCCGCGACCGACGCGCTCGAGAGCAGCGTCGATCTCGTCCAGACGAACCCGCGATCGTTCGAGCTGGGCGACCAACTGGCCACGCTCGACGGCGAGTGTCGTCCCCTCCGGATCGTGTTCATCGTCGGAGGCGGCGTCCGCGGTCGACTCGATGACGGCGGCCAGACTCGCAGACAGTGATTCGATGAGCGTCGCGGTTCTCTCGCGCTCGGCGATCAGCGATGCTTCCGATTGGTTCGGGCCGGAGTTCGGGTCGGAGTGGATCACGTTGACCGAGCCCAGGTCTGTGGTCGACTCACGGCTCAAGTTGTACGCCGCAGGTACGACGTTCTCGGTCACGCATGAACGTCGCGGAGACCGACGGCGCCGCGCAACCCTGAACAGTTGACGCACCCCACGCAGCCGACACATCCAGCGCACCGCCGGCACAGCAGACAGGCCACGACACCGACACTGCCGGCGACCCCGAAACTGATTGCGGTGGCGACACTTCCGGCGACGAGCAGGCTGGCCATCGTCGCCGCCGAACCCGTGACGATCGCGCTCGCGACCGTAGCCGCCGAGGAACTGACACCGGCGCTGGCCACCGTGCCGGCCGACCCGGCGACGGCAGCGCTCGCGACGGTGCCGGCCGAACCGGCCACCGCCAGGCTCGACGTGGTCGCGATCGAGCCGGCGACCGCGGTCGAGTTCACGGTCGAGGGTGATTCGACGACAGAAGTCTCATCGCGGGTGAGTGTCCACATGATGTCCATGGTCGCGCAGTCGGAACACGCACGCAGGGGGTTCGGGGGCAACTCACCGGTGTTCCGCGGAACACTCCCGACACTCAGGTCCCGCAGAACGTCTGGAACGACGAGTTGAACTCGTCCGAAGCAGGCGCGGTGTACTTGACCCATTCGACGCGCCGCTCGAACGGGTGCGTCACGACGTCGAGTAACTCCTCGAACGGCGCGAGGTCACCCTCGTGCGCGGCGCGGAGGGCGGCGTCGACCATGTGGTTGCGTGGGATGTAGAGCGGGTTGACCTGATCCATCGCGTCTGCGGTGGTGTCGTCGTCCCGGCCGTGATCGGCGAGCGTCTCGCGCCATCGTGCGAGCCAGGGCGCCGAGACCTCCCGTGGGAGGAGTAGGTCGAGTGGAGCCGTTCGTCCGCGGAGTTCGTCGGCGAGCGCCCGGAAGGCCCCGGTCCAGTCGGCGCGGTGTTCTGCCATCAGGGCCAGCAGGTCGTCGATCAATGCGTGGTCGACAAAGGTATCGGCCAGCCCCAACTTGGCGGACAGACCTTCGTTGAGGTGCTGCTCGTACAGACCGTCGAAGGTGGACAGCGTGGCGGTCGCGATGGCGATCGCCTCGTCCGGCGTGGGGCTGATCAGCAAGAGAAGCGTTTCGGCGAACCGTGCAAGGTTCCATTTCAGGACGGCGGGCTGGTTCCCGAAGGCGTAACGCCCGCCCTGATCGATCGAGCTGAACACCGCTGCCGGATCGAAGGCGTCGACGAATGCGCACGGCCCGTAGTCGATGGTCTCGCCGGAGATGGTGGTGTTGTCGGTGTTCATGACACCGTGCACGAACCCGACGAGCATCCACTGGGCGACGAGGCGGGCCTGACGGTCGACAACGCCCTCCAGCAGCTTCGCGTAGCGGTTCCCACCACCGGTGGTCGGCAGGTCGGACAGGTCGGGGTAGTGGCGAGCAATCGCATAGTCGGCGAGGGGTTGCAGGATGTCGCCGTTGCGGGCGGCGAACTCGAAGGTACCGACCCTCAGGTGACTCGCTGCGACGCGCGCGAGCACGGCTCCGGGCTCGACACCGGTGCGGTGAACGCCGCGACCCGTCGCCACCACCGACAGTGACCGGGTGGTGGGCACGCCGAGAGCGTGCATGGCTTCGCTGACCAGGTATTCGCGGAGCATCGGTCCGACGACCGCGAAACCGTCTCCTCCTCGCGAGAACGGCGTCGGACCAGAGCCCTTCAACTGCATGTCGACGCGGTGACCCTCGACGTCGAGCAGTTCACCCAGCAGAAGTGCCCGCCCGTCGCCGAGCAGTGGGGCGTATCCGCCGAACTGATGTCCGGAGTACGCCGTCGCCACCGGTTGCCCGTCGGCGGGCACGGCTGCGCCGGCCAGGATCGCGACCCCGTCGTCGGAGCGCAAGGCCTCGACGTCCAACCCCAACGACGATGCGAGCTGTTCGTTCACGACGAGGAGCTGCGGATCGGGCACGTCGGCTCCCCGCCATTCGACGGTGAGCGGCGTCAGCTCATCGACGAAAGTGCTCTCGAAGCCGGTGATCGCGTCGGACGTGCGGGCGGGGGAGTCGGTGGCAGCCACTCTTCGAGCGTAACCACTCGTCGCGCTGCCCGACTTTCGCTGATGTCTACAGTGCGATGGCGGCGCCGCAGATGCCGCAGGCCTCGAACTCGCGCCGTCCCCAGCGCGCGATCGGGATGAAGAACACGGTGAACTGCTTGAACTCCCGCATCCGGGTCCACTGGGTGGTGTTGTGACAACGGGGGCACGTACGGGTCTGTCCTGCGCCGAGTTGCTGCTGCTTGGGGCCGTATCCGAAGACGAAGAACACTCCGTCATCGTATGCACGACCGCGACCGGCCCGTCCGGACTGGATCGAGACCCGGCACCCGTCAGTCGCACGCGTGTGCGAACATGGACGCGTGAGCTCGCAGAAGAGGACCGGCCTGACCGCCGTTGACCTGGAATCTCTGTCCGCCGCACTCGCGGCCGGCAAGCGCGTGACCGTCTACCTCCGTGACCCGATGCCGTCCCTCGGACTCGACGCCGGGACTTCGGCGCGGGTTCTGTCCGTCGACGGTTCGACGGTGACGGTGCGGCCCAAGGGCGTCGACGATCAGTTGCCCTTCGAGGCCGACGAACTGCAGCGCGCACGTTCCGCCTCAGCACCCGCGAAGGCAGCCCCACGGTCGCCCAGGACCGCCCCTGCCGACCCGACACCGTCGGTACGCCCTGCGCCGACACCGAAAGCAGCTGCAGTGGAACCGAAGCCGACGCCCGAGCCCACTACGCGTCCGGAGCCCGCACCGCCGCGATCGGCCGCGCCGAAGTCTGCTCCGGCGAAAGCTGCTCGACGGTCGAAGAACACGACAGCGGCGGTGAGCGTGACCATCACGTCAGCGGGTGAGAGCCTCTGGACGGTGTCGGTGGCGCACGGGAGTAAGAAGGGAAAGCCTGCTGAGGTGACCGCTGACCGCGTGGCCCGCGCGATGCAGGAACTCGGCGACGACGCAGCGATCACGGCCGTCGACGAGGTCATCGAATCCGCGCGCGAGGCCGCGCAGAGGAAGATCGAGGAGCTGACGCGCGAACTCGAGAACGCACGAGCAGCGCTCGCTCACCTCGACGTCGGGCCCGCCGAGAGCTGACTCGAGTTCATCCGGCCGGCGGGGCGAAGAACTCCAGCGCGATGTTGTCCGGGTCCCGGAACGATATCCCTGATCCGTAGTGGGCGTGCTTGATGCCGCTGTGCGCGATTCCGGCCTTGTCCAGACGGGCAACCCATTCTTCGAGTTCGGGCCGAGTGCAGGCGAATGCGACATGGTCCAGTCCGACGTTCCGCTCGTCGAAACCGTCAGCATCCGACCCGCTCGAACTATGGGTGTGGAGTCCGAAAAGCGTTCCGCCGGCGAGTGCGAAGACCGTGTGATGGAAGTTGCCGGATTCCTCGTCCTCGTCCAAGACCGGTTTGGCGTCGAACAGGGTCTGGTACCAAGCGGTACTCGCAGCAAGGTCACTCACGGTGATCGCGACGTGGGTGAGAGCGGGAAATGCAGGCATCGGATGCCTCCTCCCAGGAAGGGCGCCGGATGGGAACTCCGGACGCACCGACCAGTTTATCGCCGCAGCCAGAGTTCAGGCCTCAGTCCGGGTCGGTGAACCGAGGTTCCCGGCGGGCCAGGCCGGCGTGCACGGCCTCGAGCTGGTTCGGTGAACCGATCAGCTCGACCTGCAGTGTGCTCTCCAGCAGCAGCGCGGCCGATGGGTCGGTACCGGTCCAGGTCTCGTCGTAGAGGCGCTTCGCGGCGCGCACCGCGTGGGGCGACTTCGCCGCGATCTGGTGGGCGAGGTCCAAGGCGCAGGCGAGCGGGTCGTCGGCCGTGCCGGTGACCAGCCCGAGCTCGTGGGCCTCGGCTCCCGAGAGCACACGACCGGTGAAGGTGAGTTCTTTGGCCACGTCGGCCCGAAGGAGGCGCGGGAGCGTCTGGGTGATACCCATATCCGGCACCAGGCCCCACTTCACCTCCATGATGGACAGTCGTGCGTCGGGGGTCGCGTAGCGGATGTCGGCGCCGAGCGCGATCTGCAGGCCACCTCCGAAGCAGTTGCCATGGATCGCGGTGATCACCGGCGCCGGCACGTGACCCCAATCGAGAGACACCCGCTGCGCCTGGTTTCCGCGGTCGGCGTCGTCTCGATCCAGCAGAGAGTCGGCGAGCCCATCGCCGCCGAGTGATGAGATGTCGAGGCCGGAACAGAAGCTCTTCCCGGCTCCGTGGACGACGACCGCCCGCACTCGACGATCCGCCGCCAGGTCGCCCGTCACCGCGAGCAACGCGTCGAACATCGCGGGGTCCAAGGCGTTGTGCTTGTCCGCCCGATTGAGCGTGACCGTCGCGACGCCCGCATCGTCGACATCGAGCAGAATCCGTTGTTCCGTCATCGTCTTCACCACCTCGCCGTGTGTCGTCGGCCGTGCGATGGGCCCGGCCACGTACTCCGAGCGCTTACACTACGGCGGTGGCGGAATCAGTCTGGGAGTTCACCGAATCCGATGGTTCGGTCGTCGTGCACACCGATGTGGGCGGGCGGGCGGCACGCACCGGCCACCGACTGACGATCGCGATGCGCACCTGGTCGGCGTCGGTGACACTGACCGACGACCTCGTGCCGACGAACCTGAGCGCCACGATCGCGGTCGACTCGATGCACGTGGAATCCGGGGAAGGTGGACTCACCCCGATGACCGGTGCCGAGAGGTCACTGGCCCGCATGAACGCCCTGAAGTCCATGGGCGCCGACAAGTACCCCGAGATCACCTATGCGGCAGATACATTCAGCACTACGGACGGTGGTTACCGAGCCGACGGAGTGCTGACGATCCACGGTCGGTCACACCCGCATGGGCTGGACCTGCAGGTCGTCGAGACCGCCGATGGTTGGCAGATCTCGACCGAGTCCACCATCACTCAGAGCGACTTCGGGATCAAACCGTATTCGCTGATGATGGGCACGCTGAAGGTCGTCGACGACGTCCGCGTCGTCGTCGAGGTGGCCCGCACTCGCTGACCAGCGGTGGCCGCGCGCCTGACTTGGCTCCGGTGCGAGTGCGTTCCGGTCGGTACGCTCGATGGTGCGCGATTTGTCCGCCAGGTCCGTCAGCCCTCGCGGGCTTGCGCCGGACGAGCCCGTCGGACACGCACGAGCTGGAGAGAACCATGGAAGCACTGATCCTGATCGCCGTCATCGTCCTGATCGTCGTCGGGGTGGTGGTGATCGCTCAGCAGCGCTCGGGCACCAACGCGGCCCGAAACCTGGACGACGCGAAGGCCGACGCCCGACAGGCGATCGAACGGCTCGGCGGGCAGGTGTTCATGCTGATCGGCGACGGCCCGGCGTCGAAGCAGGCTCTCGCCGACGCGGGCGAGCGCTATACCGCGGCGGGGTCGCAGATCGAGCAGGCCAACTCACCCGCGCAGGCGCGCCTGGCCAAGCAGACCGCCATCGAAGGCCTGTACTACATCCGCGCGGCGCGGATCGCGATGAACCTCGATCCCGGTCCCGCCATCCCCGAACTCGAGGGCCGGCAGAGGGCGGGCAAGGTCACCGAGGATCGGAAGGTCGAGTTCGAAGGACGCCAGGTCGAGGCGTCGCCCAACCCGTCTGATCGGACGCCGAACTACTACCCGGGTGGCCGTGTCGCCGGGCGGCCGGTTCCGGCCGGCTGGTACTCCGAGCCCTGGTGGCGGCCGGCGCTCGTGGCGGGCGCCTGGGGTGTCGGATCGATGTTCCTGTTCTCCGCGATGTTCTCCGGCATGGCCGGCGTCCCGTACGACGCCCAGGGCTTCGAGAGTGGCATCGGCGATGGATCCGAAATGGGAGCCATCGACGGTGGCGCCGGAGGCGACGACTTAAGCGGGGGTGCCCCCGGCGGCGATGGCGGTTTCGGCGGAGACGGTGGTTTCGGTGGAGACGGCGGCGGTTTCGGTGATTTCGGTGGCGGAGGATTCGACTTCTGATCGACCTGAGGGGCATCGAAAACCGCGGTGTGTAGCCATCTTCGAGATGTCCTCCACCGGCAACGACCGCTCGGCGACTCGTGGTTCGATGTGCGGGTTTTGCGGCACGGTCCGCTCAACGGCGAAGAGGTCTCAGTACCTGGAATGGGCATAGACGTACAGCAAATGGAGCATCTTCGCATCCGCATGATGAGCCGGATGCAGCTCCTCCGCGACACAGACTAGAGCCGGCCTTGTCGACCCACTCGTAGCTTCCACCCTCGAACCCACTGGTCAGCGCACCGGCTATGGGTCAATCGCCCATCATTCGATTTTGGTGACACAGGTCACTCGACGCCCATATAGTTATCCAATGCCACTTAGTCATCTAAGTGACAGAGGACGGCGGCGCCGTACTTGATCCCCAATCGAAAAGGACACCTATGAAACCCTTCAGAGGCTCGCGCGTCGCCCAGGTGGTGGCTGCGTCGATCGCGGTGGTCGCGCTCAGTGCGACAGCTGCATGTAGCAGTGACGACAGCAGTGACGGCTCCGCGTCGGAGAGTGTCGCCGCACCGGAGGGTTCGTTCCCCGGAAATGCGGCCAGTGGCGAGCCGGTGAAGATCGGTCTCATCAACAACGAGGGCGGACAGGCCATCTCGATGCCCGAGAACCGGGAATCGGCCGAAGCCGTCGTCAAGTACGCCAACGAGAACCTCGGCGGAATCGGTGGCCGGCCCATCGAACTGGTCATCTGCAAGCAAGGTGAAGACGCCAATCAGGCCCGAGACTGTGCCAACAAGATGGTGGAGGCCAAGGTCTCTGCCGTCCTCATGACCAGTAGCGGCCAGGGCAATTCGATGGTCCCGATCATCACCGGGGCCGGCATTCCCTACGTTTCCGCAGCGGGTCAGGCATCGTCGGAGCTGACCACCGACGGTGCGTTCATGTGGACCGCAGGCCTGCCCGGCGCGCTCACCTCGATGGCGAAGTACTCCGCCAACCAGAGCATGAAGAACGTCACGGCCTACGTCATCGACGTCCCGGCAGCGACCGCCGGTGTCCAGGCGATGGGCGCCCCCGCCTTCCAGGCCGCGGGAGTCAACCTCAAGGTCGTTCCGATCCCGCCGGGCACCCCGGACGCCACTCCGCAGGTGAGCGCGGGCCTCGGCGACAACCCCGACGGTGTGGTCGTCATCGGTGAATCCACCCTCTGCACATCGGTGTTCAAGGCACTGGGCACGGTATCGACGACGGCCGAGAAGATGACCATCCAGCCGTGCTCCGATCCGGCCGTGGTGGAAGCGGTCGGCAACCAGAACCTCAACGGCACCAAGGTCTTCACCGCCTCGGTCATCAACGCCGACGATCCCGAGACGCAGCTCTACAAGGCGATCATGGCCAAGTACGCGCCCGACACCGACATCGAAGGATTCGCGATCATCGGTTACCAGGGCATGCTCGGCCTGGTCCGCGCAACCGAGTCGGTCCAGGGGACGGACACGTCGCCGGCCGCGTTGACCGCCGCGATCAAGTCCGCCAAGGACGTTGTCCTGCCGGCCGGTTACGGTCTCAAGTTCACCTGCGACGGCAAGGCGATGCCCGGCATGGTCTCGGTGTGCGGCAGCGGAGGAATCGTCGAGACCTTCGAAAACGGCGAGCTCGTCGACCCCCAGCTCGTCTGACCTGACGAACGTTCACCACACCCGCACGATCATCCGGAAGTCGGTAGATGACCCAAGATATTCAGTTCTTGCTCCTAGGGCTCGGCAACGGCGCTGTCTACGCAGCATTGGCACTGGCCCTGGTCATGACCTATCGGAGTTCGGGTGTGGTGAACTTCGCCACCGGTGCCATCGCGCTGTACATCGCGTACACGTACGCGTACCTGCGCGACGGCGAGCTTCTCATCCCGATCCCGGGGTTCCCCAAGACAATTGATCTCGGGGGACCCCTGGGATTGGCACCCGCCATGGTGATCGCACTCCTGATCGCCGCCGGCCTCGGCGCCCTTCTCTATCTCTGCGTGTTCCGAATGCTCAGGACCGCACCAGCCACGGCCAAGGCGGTCGCCTCGATCGCCGTGATGTTGGTGATCCAGGCTCTGCTCGCCGCCCGGGTGGGCACCAGCCCGGTGTCGGTGGATGCGATCCTGCCCACCGACATCATCGAGATCGGAGACATCCGCGTTCCCGCCGATCGCGTGTGGATCGCGGCACTGGTCGTCGTGCTGACGGTGCTGTTGATCCTCGCCTTCCGCCTGACCCGATTCGGTCTGGCCACCCGGGCAGCCGCCGAATCGGAGAAGGGCGCAATCGTCGCGGGCCTGTCACCCGAGCGCATCGCCTACGCCAACTGGGCACTGTCGACGATGATCGCAGGTCTGGCAGGCATCCTGATCGCCCCGATCGTCCCGCTGATCCCGGTGTCCTACACGCTCTTCATCGTGCCGGCCCTCGCCGCGGCGCTGGTCGGCAACTTCTCCGCGATCGGTCCGGCGGTCGCCGCCGGTCTGGGAATCGGTGTCTTGCAGTCGGAGATGACACATCTCCAGGCATCCGTCAGCTGGATGCCACAGTCCGGGATGGCCGAGCTCATACCCCTGGCGATGATCCTGATCTTCCTGGTGGTGCGCGGCAAACCCCTGCCGACCCGTGGTGCCATCATCCAGAACACTCTGGGCGCCGCACCGCGACCACGAAACCTGTTGATCCCCGCCATCGTCGGTATCGTGGTCGCCCTCGGGTTCCTGATCTTCACCGAGGGCAGTATCCGAGGCGCGGTCATCGTCACCTTCACGGTGGCGATCATCGCCCTGTCGCAAGTGGTGGTCACCGGGTTCGCCGGTCAGATCTCGTTGGCGCAGTTGACCCTTGCGGGAGTCGCCGCGTACACGATGTCGCGCCTGACCACCGATTGGGGCGTTCCGTTCCCGATCGCGCCGGTGTTGGCGGCTCTGGTGGCGACGGTGGTGGGTGTCGTCGTCGGACTCCCGGCACTGCGGATCCGGGGCTTGCCGGTCGCGGTCGTGACGCTCAGTCTCGCGGTGTTCCTGGAGGCGTTCTGGTTCCGCAACAACGAGTTCAACGGTGGGATCGACGGGGCGGTCGTCCAGGATCCGTCGCTGTTCGGTCTCGACCTCGGCATCGGCTCCGGAAGTACCTATCCCAACATCGCATTCGGCATCCTGTGTCTGATCGTCCTGACGCTGGTCGGCCTGGGCGTCGCCCGGCTGCGGACCAGTCGTCTGGGTGCCTCGATGCTGGCCGTTCGCGCCAACGAACGCTCCGCCGCCGCCGCCGGGGTCAACGTGTCACGAACAAAACTGGTGGCCTTCGCAATCGGCGCGTTCATCGCCGGGATCGGCGGCTCCCTCATGGCCTATCAACAGACGGTGGTGGTTCCCGAATCCTATGCCGCCATCGCCGGAATCGGCATGTTCGCACTGGTGTACCTGGCCGGCGTCACCTGCGTCTCCGGCGGCGTCCTCGCGGGCATCATGGGCGCCGGCGGCATCCTGTTCGTGCTGCTCGATCGCGCGGTCAACCTGGGCACCTACTACCACGTCATCACCGGCGTGCTCCTGGTCATCACCATCATCGCCAACCCCGAGGGCATCATCTCCGAGGTCCACAAGGCGACGAACTGGTTGCGCAACAGAATCTTCGGCAACCGCAAGGAAACCGATGCCGACCTCGACCTCGCACTCTCGTCCGGGACCCACACGACGGTCGAAGGGTTTTCGCGCGCACCGGGAGAGGTCATCCTGTCGTCGAAGGGGATCGGCGTCCGATACGGCGGGGTCACCGCCGTCGACGATGTGTCGTTCGACGTGCGGGACGGGGAGATCATCGGCCTGATCGGTCCCAACGGTGCCGGGAAGACCACGTTCATCGACGCCATCAGCGGGTTCGCCGACGCCACCGGCAGCGTGACCCTGGAGGGTGACAGCCTCGACGGGCAGCGCCCCTATCAGCGCAGCCGCCACGGCCTGGGTCGCACGTTCCAGGGGATCGAACTGTACGACGACCTGTCGGTCCGTGAGAACGTCGCGGTCGGAACCACCGCCGCCCGGCATCGCCCGGACACCGCGACGCTGGGGGACGAGGACCTGGACCGCCTCTTCGAGCTGTTGCACCTCACCCCGGTGGTGGACCGGCAGGTGAAGGAACTCTCGCAGGGGCAGCGGCAACTCGTCTCGGTCGCTCGCGCACTCGCCGGACGACCTCGGGTGGTCCTGCTCGACGAACCGGCTGCCGGCCTCGACAGCACCGAGAGCGTCTGGCTCGGACACCGCCTGCGTGCGATCCGTGATGCGGGGGTGACCGTCGTGATGATCGACCATGACATGGAACTGGTTCTCGCAGTGTGCGATCGGATCGTCGTCCTCGACCTGGGAGAGGTGATCGCGATCGGCACACCCGACGAGATCCGCACCGACCCCGCTGTCGCCAGCGCCTACCTCGGCGCCACCCACAGCGGTGAGGAGCTGAAAGCATGAGCCACGTACTCACCTGCACAGGTCTGGACGCCGGGTACACCGGCCGCCCGTGTGTCCGCGGATTCGATCTCGAACTCGCGGCCGGGGAAGTGCTGGCACTCCTCGGGCCGAACGGGGCGGGCAAGACGACGGTGCTGATGACACTGGCCGGGTTGCTGCCGAGCCTGGCCGGCGAGGTGTCGATCGACGGTCACAAGGTGAAGTCCGGACACGCACGGAGCGCCGCGAAGGCCGGACTGGTGTTGGTTCCCGACGACCGTTCGTTGTTCACCTCGCTCACCGTCGAGGAGAACCTGCGGCTCTCCGTCCGGTCTCGGCGTTCCTGGCCGACGGAACGGGACACCATTGTGGAGACCTTCCCCCAGCTCGCCGACCGGCTCAAGGTGGCCGCTGGTGCACTCTCCGGAGGCGAGCAGCAGATGCTCGCGATCGGACGGGCTCTCGTTCAGCACCCCAAGGTCCTGCTGATCGACGAACTCAGCATGGGCCTGGCGCCGGTCATCGTCGAACGCCTGCTGCCTATCGTCCGCGCCGTCGCCGACAACACCGGCACCGCAGTGATTCTCGTGGAACAGCACGTGCAACTCGCCCTTGGTGTCGCGGATACCGCGATGGTCATGCGGCACGGAAATCAGGTACTGCAGGGCAATGCGTCGGAGCTGGCCGCGACACCCGAGGTGATCGAGAACGCGTACATGGGTGAGGCGTTCGCTGGACCCTGACATCGCGGTGGTGTGCCACACGCCACGACTACGGGGCGGACGTCCGCGGCTGTGACCTGCGAGGACCATCGTTCTGCGGTGTCGAAACCGGGGCCTCGGCCGTGTCCGTACAGAGGTCGTTGTCAGCCAGTTTCCTGCGCTGCGCGCCGGCGAGGATCCGTCAGGAACGAAGGTGCATCGAGGTGTCGCCGACGTGGGTGATGTCGCCGTAGTCGCGACTCGCGAAGTGCCACTCACCGTCGTCGACAACGAAAGTGTCGTGGTGTCGGCCGATCATGACGACGTACTCTCCGTCCGGCCCGTGCTGCACCACCGTGTACGCTGCCCGCACCGACCCGGTTGCCGGAGACGAACACTTCCGCTCGGCCGAAGAGCTCTGCGACACCTGTGAGGTCACCGCCATCCAAGCGTTGAACGTAACTGCGCAGCAGGGCCGTGATGGCCGAAGTCGGAGATCCCATCAGCCGTGGACTCGGACGGCCAGCGACCGGAGGCGGCGGACGAGAAGGCTTCGCTCCCAATGGGGATCGGCGGTGTCGACGGTGGGGATCCGAGCAGTTCGGCGACAACCGCCATCGGCAAACGTTGGGCGACGGCGGCGACCCAGTCGATCCGGCCGTCGCGGAGCCCTTCGGACCACAAGCGCTCGACGGTGACGTCGATGAACGGTTCGAGTGCACGAACCCGCTTGGCCACCAACGACGGCATGACCATCGCACGGTGGGCTTTGTGACTCGGGTCGTCGACCGTGGCCAACACATGGATGGGGGAGCCCAACTCGGCTATCGGGTACTCCTCGACCTTGCCGCCCTCTTTCCACACCATCGTCGCGGTGAGGTTGGAGGAGAAATCTTCGGGCCGTGCTACCGCCTCGGCGATCGCATCCCATCCCGTGACGAGATAGAAGTTCGAGTCACCGACACGGCTGACAGGAGCGGCTCGGGTCAGAGCGGACAGTTCTGGATACGGATCGTCAAGATCATGCACGCCACAAGGGTGTATGCCGTTGTCCCGCGCACCTAGCAGTATCGGCAGGGTCGATACGATCACGGCATCGATCCGACCTGCGATTGTCTCAACGTGACGCTTCGAACTGCGGTTTGTCTCTGGGTCGTGGTGTCATGTCGTCTCACGGTGAGATCACGCTGACGGCTGCCGACATCGACCGGAACCGGGCCCGGGCTGGAGAAGGCCAGTCGGCGACGGGCTCGATCGACTGCCGCAGCGGTCGTCCAGCGACTCAGGTCAGCCGTGTCACCGGTTGGCCGGGGTGATCGCGCTATGCGGTCGCCTTGTTGCGAACCGACGCGAGTTGAGACGCGATCGGTATGTCGAGATCGGCAAGTGCATCGCGATCGACCGGCAGGCCCTGTGTCAGAACACGTTTGCTGAACATGAACTCTTGCGGACGATTGACGCAGTCGGCTGCGATCAGTTCTCCCGCTCGCAGGTAGAAGCAGGCGAACTCGCGGTCCGACGTCGGGTCCCCGCGGAGTACGACGCTGTCGTACCCGGTGTTGAGTCCGGCGATCTGCAGCTTGAGGTCGTATTGGTCTGACCAGAACCACGGAAGAGCCGAGATCGTCGCCTCCTTGCCGCACATGGTGGCGGCGGCGACCTTGGCCTGCTCACCGGCGCTCGGCACCGACTCGAGTCGCGTCTTCCCGTACCGCTCATCGTGATACGCGACGCAGTCTCCGGCCGCGGTGATGTGGGGGTCGCTCGTGCGGCCGTGCGCATCGACGATGATGCCGTCGTCGACGGCGAGCCCGGCTTCATGCGCGAGCTCGATGTTCGGCCGGACGCCGATCCCGACGATCACGAAATCCGCAGGGACAGTCTCGCCGTCGGCGAGGCGTACCCCCGTCACGCGATCTGTGTCGTCGTCGCCCTCGAAGCCGACGACGGTCGCACCGGTCCGGATGTGAACGCCCTCTGCTTCGTGGATTCGACGGAAGTAGTCGGAGACCTCCGGAGCGGTGACCCGCGGCAGGACACGGTCGGCCGCCTCCACGACGGTGACAGAGAGACCCAGTTTGCGCAGCGATGCCGCTGTCTCGAGTCCGATGTATCCGCCGCCCACGATGACGGCGCGCTTGCTGCCGGGAACATCGGCGCGGATCGCCTCGACGTCCTCGGCCGTCCGAAGGTAGTACACGCCGCCGAGGTCGGCTCCCGGAATCCGTAGGCGCACTGGGCGAGCACCGGTACACAGGGCGAGCCGGTCGTAGTACACCGACTCGCCATTCGTCAGGACGACGCGCTGTTCGGCGCGGTCGATGCGTTCGACTCGAGCACGACGAACCTCGATGTCCTGCTTGTCGTAGAACTCGGTGCCGCGGATCAGCAGGTCGTCGATCCCGACGGTGTCCGCCAGGTACGTCTTCGACATCGGCGGACGGTGATACGGCAGGTACGGCTCGTCGCCGACCAGGACGACCTCGCCGTCCCACCCCGACGACCGAAGCTGCGCACTCAGTTGGGCGCCGGCATGGCTGGCCCCGACGACGACCGCACGCCCCGTGGTCATGACCGTGTCTTCGGCGTGAGTTCGACCATCAGCTTGCTGTAACCACGGACGAAGTTGGACTGCACGTACTCGGGTTCCTCGATGACCTTGATGTCATCGAAGCGCTGCAGCAGTTCTTCCCAGAGGATGCGCAGCTGCAGTTCGGCGAGACGGTTGCCCATGCACCGGTGCACACCGAAACCGAATGCCATGTGGTTGCGGGCGTTCGGCCGGTCGATGATGAGTTCGTCGGGGCTGTCGAACTTGGTCTCGTCCCGGTTGCCCGAGGCGTACCACATCACCAGCTTGTCGCCCTTGCGGATGAATTGGCCGTTGAGAATCGCATCCTTCTTCGCGACCCGTCGCATGTACGCGAGCGGGGTCTGCCAGCGGATGATCTCCGACACCATGTTCGGGATCAGGCTCGGATCAGCCTTGAGCTTCTCGAACTCGGCGGGGAACTTGTTCAGTGCGTAGACACCGCCCGACATCGAGTTGCGCGTGGTGTCGTTTCCGCCGACGATCAGCAGCGTCAGGTTGCCGATGAACTCCATCGGACGCTTCACTAGGTCGGCGGTCTTCGGATCGGACTGCAGCATGCTGATGAGGTCGAATCCCGGTGCCTCGCCGGCGGCGCGTCGTGCGGCCTTGTCGTGCCACAGCGCGCTGAAGGCACGGGTCATCTCCAGGGCTGCCGCGTACACCTCGTCGGGATCGCTGGCGCCGCCGGTGGCCTGTTCGCTGCCGGACGCGAGATCGGACCAGCGGACGAGACTGCGCCGCTGCTCGTACGGGAAGTCGAGGATGGTCGCCAGGGTCCGGGCGGTGATCTCGACCGAAACGCGATCGACCCAATTGAACGGTTCGCCGACGGGAAGGTTGTCGAGAACCTCGCACACGCGTTCCCGGATCAGCCCTTCCATCTCCTTGAGATTCTTCGGGGCGACGACGCCCTGAACGGCGCGACGCTGCTCGTCATGCCGCGGCGGGTCCATCGCGATGAACATCTCGACGTCGAGGCCCGGTGGGGGAGTGCCGATCACGATGAAGGGTTCGGCCGAGAAGGTCTCGTGGTCCTTGTCGACTGTCATGATGTCGTCGTAGCGGGTGATCGACCAGAACGGGCCGAACCGGCTTTCCGGCTGATAGTGGACCGGCGCCTCGGCGCGGAGGCGAGCGAAGTAGGGAACCCACTGCCCCTGCCGGTACATGAACGGGTTGCTCATGTCGATCTCGTCCAGACCGACTTCGTTGACCGGCGGGATAGGCTGCTCCACATAGGTTTCCGGCCGCGACTCGCCGAGCAGGCGAGCACGCGTCTTGTGGAAGAGCTGGAGGCCCTGAACCTGACGGTCCAGCGGGATGTTCGCCTGCACCGTCTCAACGACGCGGTCGAGGATCTGCATCAGTGGTTCTCCGATCGGTTCAGAACTGGAATTCGGGAAGATTGACGATGAGGCCGTCGTGCTCGGCGTTCAGCGCGATCTGGCACGACAGACGCGACGTCGCCTGGCAGTCGGGATTCATCTCGAGCATCTGCTCTTCGGCGACAGTGCGGCTGCCGGCCGCGGCGGCCCACTGCTGCTCGACGATGACGTGGCAGGTGCCGCAGGCGGCGTCGCCCCCGCAGTCACCGTCGATTCCCGACACGCCGTTGTCGGTCGCTACTTGCATCAGGTTCTGTCCCTCGACGAACGGGACCTCCTGCTTTTCGCCGTCGTGGGTGACGAAGGTGACGCTGGCCATGACTTCCTCCTCGGGTTGGGCTGCCCCCGGTGTGACGATTGCCACGTGTTGGCGCTGTCAACATGAGAATGGCCCACGATGTTGTCCTTGTCAACATCCGTTGGCACACATGTTGCCCGTGTCGCGTTCACCCAGGTAGGAGGACTGCACACGCGTCGGTAGAGTGACCGCCATGGCATCGGAGCGCAGCACCTACCACCACGGCAACCTTCGCAATGCCCTCATCGACGAGGCGTGGGAGCTGGCGCGCACCAGCGCGCCAGAGAAGGTGACCGTCCGCGAGGCGGCGCGTCGCGCCGGCGTTTCCCACAACGCTGCCTACCGGCATTTCGCGGACCGCCAGGAGCTGATGACGTCGATCGCCGATCGTGCCCTCGCAACACTCGCCGACTTGATGCGCGAGCGGATCGCGACGGTTCCCGACGACCAGGCCCCCGGGGAGGTCGCACGATCCCGGTTCCGGGAGACCGCACGTGCCTATGCCCTCTTCGCGATCGACGAACCGCATCTGTTCCAGGTGGCGTTCCACGCCGAGTTCTCGCGACCGGGTGTCAATCCGGACGTGTCCGCGCGCCGCGACGGCCCGTACGCCATCCTGCACAGCGTCCTCGACGAGATGGTGGCAGTCGGGGAGATCCCGCCGGAACGCCGCCCGGACTCCGAGATCGTCTGTTGGGCAGCGGTTCACGGATTCGCCGAACTCTGCATCAAGGGACCGCTGGGGTTGTTACCCGAAGCCGAGCACGAGAACTACTTCGAGCGACTCATCGGCACGATTCTGCACGGACTGAAGGCCCCGCTCGGCTGACCCGTGAACTTCTGCGTCGCACGACGTTTCGACACTTCTCCACGGATTGCCCACCACCGGTGTTGAGCTGACGTATGTTCACCTGAACCCAATGCCGAGGGATTCGGGTATCTCCGCACGGGCGAGTCCGCAGCAAACGCCGCTCCGGAACGATCGAATACCGCGGAAGAGGTACCGGATGTCAACGAGAGGTCGTCGGTGTCGTACGACGCGCCTGATCGCCGCCATAGCCGTCAGCGGTCTGGCAATTGTCAGCTCTGCGTGCAACCAAGAATCCGACGCGAGCACAGGGGAGTCGCTGCAGATTGTGCTGGGTTCGCCTCCACAGGCGTCGCAGATCCCATTGGTCTACGGCGTCGACCACTACGGCGGTGACCTCGGGCTGAACCTCAGCGTCGAACAGAACGTCACGATCACCGACACGCACACCGACGCGGTGAAGACCTTGTCCGACGCCGATGCCGAGGTTCTGGCGACGTCGTTCTCCGCGATTCTGGATGCGCGGAAACGGGGAGAGGACCTCAAGGTGTTCTGCCCGTACGTCAGCATGGACGACTTCGTTCTGGCCGGCGCGAACGGTGTGAACACGGCCGGCCAGCTGTTCGAGACGTCGACCCGCGTGGGCATCGACAGCCCGGGCGGCGCCGGCGCCATCGTCCTCAACGCGCTGTTGAGCGGCATCGGCGAGCCCCGGGACGTCCACGAGATCCCGAATCCGAAGATCATCGAAAGCTCAAGCGCCCGAACCGAAGCGTGGGCTACAGGACAGCTCGACGCCACCGTCATCCACGACACGCAGTACGACGCCGCCCACTCAACGGTGAACCGGCCGGTCCTGATCGCCACCCTTTACGAGAACGCCCCCGGTTTCATCAAGGTGGCCCAAGCCGCCGAGGCCGACTGGCTCGTACAGAACCGTGAACTGGCCGCGCAGTACTGCGCCACCACGCTGCGGGCGATGAAGGAACTGAAGAGCGACTTCGCCGTCTTCCGGGCTGCGGTCGGCGAGTACGTCGAAGAACCGCCGTCCGAACAGTCACTCAGAGAGCTCTACGACCTCATCCAGAAGTACCCGTTCTGGACAGAAGACGGCGGGCTCTCCGACGAGAGTGTGGAATTCATGATCGACATCGCTACCGAGTCGGGCGTCCTGACCGGACCGATGAATGCCGCCGATGTCGTCGACCGGGAGACGCTGCGTAGGGCCGTCGAACTCGCGAACACGCCGTCGACGGGGTAGTACTCACTTCCTGCCTGAGGGCACGTCGTTGCGGTCGGAGTCGGGCCCGGGCGCTTGGCGTTCCTGCTCGACCAGTTGCTTGGTCCGGAGCAGGCGCAAGGCCGTCACCAGCACGATGCCGCCGATGATGTTGAACACGACGGTGTACCAGAACCATGACAACCACCCGACGACGGTGACCCCGCCGCCGACCTGGATCGCTCCGAAGATGAGCAGCGAGTCGAGGACGGAGTGGAACAGCTGTAGACCCGCCAGCAGAAACGCTGTTCCGACAGTCGCCGCGATCTTGGCCGGGTCGGACGACGTGCCCTGCTGCATCCGGGTCAGGAGAGTCATGACGGCTCCACCGAGCACCGCCAGACAAATGCTCTGCAACGACAGCGGGGCGTCGACGAAGTGGTGTGCCGACTCCGACAGGGTCTCGTTCCATTCCGGAAACGATCGCGTGATCAGCCACATGATGACCCAACCTCCGAGGAGGTTGGCGAGCAGTGTGCCGACCCAGAGCTTGATCAGCTGAAGAACAGACCCCTTACGCGCCACCACCGCGGCGATGGGCATCAGGAAGTCCTCGGTGAACAGCTCGCTGTGCGCGAGGTATATCGCGATGAGTCCGATGCTGAAGGCGAGGCCTCCCAGGAGGTGGCTGCCGGTTTCGTGGACGACGGCCAGCATCGCCATGACGCCGAGTCCGACCTCCAGCCCACCGAAGAAGCCGGTGATGAGAACTGTGCGCACCGCCCGGTACAGGCGTTCGGTGCCCTCGGTCACGACTTCGTCGAAGCTCTCCTCGAGTTGCTGTTCGAGGGGGCCGTCCGCGCGACCGGCCGCGCGTCGGTCGTCCTCGTGGTCCCGCTGGTTCGCAGTCATCGCCATTCCTCTCGGAACGCGGGGCAGGCGCCACGCACCGCCCCTGCGCGGTCCCGCGCTGCTGCAGGTGCGACCCGAATGCTACGCGTCGTCGACGACTACGCAGGGGAACCGACCGATGCACGGCCGGTGTGCGTTGATGACGGTCGGTGGGCGGGCTCAGGTACGAGGAGACCGAACAGGTTGCGACTCATTGTTTCCGGCCGACGAAACCCCCAGCGGTTGGGGTCAGGCCGGCTCCAGCGCCCGGTTCGCCTTCTCCAGAGCGGCGAGCGTACGCAGGACGGAATCCCGCTTCGCGGTCAGGTCCGACACCTTGGCCTTGCCGCTCAAGCCGGAGTCCTTCTGCGCGATCGCCAAGCGTTCCTCGATCTCCGCGAGCTGCGCCAGCAGGTTCTCGGCGCGGCTCATGAGCTCGGCGCGGTCGGGGCGGGTGACTCCGGACTTGTCATTCTGCGTCCTGGTCGCAGGCGCCTTGGTGCTCGCCTTCGGAGCGGTGGTCGTGGTGCGGGTCGTGACGCGCTGCCCGGTTCGAGACTTGGCACGCGGAGGGGTGTGCAAGCGGGTCTGGCTCAGCAGCGCACGGGCCTCGCGAGCGGCCACCCGGTGCTCGTGCTCTTCCTCATCCTCCGATGCGAGCGATCCACCCAGGGGCCGCAGACCGTACAAACCGACGAACTCGCGGGCCGCAGCAATGGTCTGTTCTGCAGTGCGGCAGCGCCCGCACCGCGGCTCACCACGGAACTCGGCGATGTCCTCGGTGGACGAGCACCACACGCACACGCGCGAAGTGAGGTCGGTCATGAAAGCATCGTCAGCAGCGGAATTCACGTGAGAAAAGACTACGGCACATGGCTTTTCGATCTGCAGCGGGGTTGCACCCTCAGTCCGACGGATGCCGCGACGGGTGTTCCTCTGAGGACGTCGCCGCGCCGATGACCTCAGCAAAGTAGGCGTCGAGCCGATCGAACAGGCCGAGGAAGGCCTCGAGGTCGCCGTCACCCGACGCCGCGTAGACCGCGATCGCCATTCGAGCAGGCACGCCCAGCAACCTCTCAGGTCACTTCATCTAGCCGTCCAGGATTCGTGCATCACTCCCGCTGAGTTGGTCGCGTGAGGTGTCCTTGAGCGCGACTCCGGATCTCCCGAGTTTGCGGGCGCCGTCGACCAGGGCCGCGGTGATCGCGGCGGCGGTTGTGTAGTCGAGGCCGTCGGGCGGGTGGATGTTGGAGATGCAGTTGCGGTCTGCGTCACTGCGTCCGGCTCGCGGGAGATGGGTGAGGTAGATACCGAGACTGTCGGCGACCGATAGGCCGGGGCGTTCGCCGATGATCATGATCATCGTCTGGGCGCGGAGGGCTTCGCCGATGTGGTCGCCGAGGGCGACGCGCGCTTGGGTTGCGATCACCGGGGGAGCGAGGGAGTAGCGCGGGGCGAGGGTGTCGAGGAGCGCTTCGAGCAATCCTCGTCCGTGGTCGGCGAGCGCACGCGGTGAGAGTCCGTCGGCGAGCACGATGGCGAGGTCGGCTCCGGTGTCGGGCAGGTGAGACAGATCCGCGGGCCGTCGCCCGAGATCTGGTCGCCGCAGGTACTCACTTCGGGAGCCGGCCTCGCTGTGCACATGGAGTGCTGGCTCGATGTCGAGATCACTGATCTGATCGTTGAGGTCGGCCACGTCGAGCGGTTCGTGCACGGCGTCGCGGGCTGCGGAGTGGGCAGCCTTGAACTCGAGTACTCGACGCGAGGGGAGTGAATTCCCGGCCCGGCCCAATCCGATCCGTGCTCGGGTGGTCAGTCGCAGTCCAGCCCAATGGTCCTCGGCCGGTTGGCGGGCGTTCATCGGGCCGCACTCAGTGCACGCAGGGGAGAGTCGAGCACGTCGACGGGCAGGATGCGTCCGTCGGTGTCGGCCATACCGAGTCCGGCCAGCCAGGCCTCGAATTCCGGAGCGGGACGGAGGCCGAGTGCCTGACGCACGTAGAGCGCGTCGTGGAAGGACAGGCTTTGATAGCCGAGCATGACGTCGTCGGCGCCAGGGACGGCGATGACAAACGCGGCGCCGGCGACACCGAGCAGGGTCAGCAGAGTGTCCATGTCGTCTTGGTCTGCTTCGGCATGGTTGGTGTAGCAGACGTCGACACCCATCGGGAGACCGAGGATCTTCCCGCAGAAGTGGTCTTCGAGACCGGCGCGAATGATCTGTTTCCCGTCGTAGAGGTACTCGGGTCCGATGAAGCCGACGACGGTGTTGATCAGGAGAGGTTCGAGGTCACGCGCCACGGCATACGCACGGGTTTCCAGTGTTTGCTGATCGACGGGTTTGCCGCCGGTGCCGAGATGCGCATTCGCCGACAGCGCGGATCCCTGCCCGGTCTCGAGGTACATGACGTTGTCACCGACGGTGCCGCGGTGCAGAGAGCGGCCTGCTTCGTTGGCTTCTCGCAACATCGCGATGTCGATTCCGAAACTGCGGTTGGCGCCCTCGGTCCCAGCGATCGATTGGAAGACCAGGTCGACCGGTACCCCTTTATCGATCAGGTCCACAGTGGTGGTGACGTGTGACAGAACGCAGGATTGCGTCGGGATCTGAAAGCGTTGTCGGATGTCGTCGAGCAGGTACAGCAGCTCCGAGGTCGCGTGTGGCGAGTCGGTCGCCGGGTTGATGCCGATCACCGCGTCTCCGCATCCCATCAACAATCCGTCCAGAGTCGCCGCCGCGATGCCGCGAGGATCGTCGGTGGGATGGTTGGGTTGCAGTCGGGTGGTGATGCGGCCCGGCAGGCCGACTGTGGTGCGGAAAGCTGCGGTGACGGTCGCGGCTGAGGCAACCAGGATCAGGTCCTGGTTGCGCATGATCTTCGATACGGCGGCAACCATTTCGGGGGTCAAACCTGCTGCCACAGCGGCAACTCGAGCGGCACCGTCGTCGCGAACCGCGGTTTCGAGGAACCAGTCACGCAGTCCGCCGACGGTCAGGTGCGCGATCGACTGGAACGCCACCCGGTCGTGGGTGTCGATGATCAGTCGGGTGACCTCATCGGTCTCATACGGAACGACCTGTTCTTCGAGGAAGGTCGTCAAGGGTAGATCTGCGAGTTGCCATGCCGCAGCGGCGCGTTCGGCATCGGACTCGGCAGCACACCCGGCGAGTTCATCGCCGGAGCGGCGGGGGGTGGCCTTGGCCATCAGTTCGACGAGTCCGTCGAAGGTGTAGGTCGTGCCCGAGATCGACTGGGTGTAGATCATCGTAGGTCGTCCTCCGCTTCGGCGAGCGCTGCGAATTCCTCGTCGGGCGAGTTCGCGACGAGCCGGTGTCGGCTGTACAGGGCGAAGTAGAGCATGAACAGGGCGAACACTCCGAGGCAGCACAAGGCTGCCACCACGTCGACGAGGAAAGTCGCGATGACCGCGATGACTGCGACGACGAGTGCGAAGCCCGTGGTCGCGACGCCGCCGGGGGTGCGGTACGGGCGCTTCATATCTGGTTCGCGGCGCCGTAGAACGATGTGGCTGACCATGATCAACACATAGCTCGAGGCGGCACCGAAGACAGCCATGTTCAACAGGAGGTCGCCTTTGCCGGTGAGCGACAGCAGGAAGCCGATGATCCCGGGCACGATCAGCGCTAGCGTGGGGGCCTTGCGTCGGTTGGTCACCGACAACACCGTCGGCAGGTAACCAGCTCGTGAGAGTGCGAACAGCTGGCGCGAGTAGGCATAGATGATCGAGAAGAAGCTCGCGACCAGACCGGCAAGCCCGATGTAGTTGACCACCTTGGCCATCGACGAATCACCCAGTGCCTCGACCAGCGGATTTCCCGACTCCGACATCGGACCTGCACCACCTGCGCCGGTCGTCAGGAACAGCACGGTGACACAGGTGATGAGAAGGACGCTGATCGCAGCGATGATGCCCCGCGGAACGTTTCGTTCGGGGTCGGCGGTCTCTTCGGCCGCCAGCGGTACACCTTCGATCGCCAGGAAGAACCAGATCGCGAACGGAATGGCCGCCCAGATCCCGATGTAACCGAACGGCAGGAACGACGACGACCCGGCTGCGTCCGTGGGTGCGATGTCGGTGAGGTTGCCGATCTCGAAGTGGCCGATGGCAGTGATCGCAAAGATGACCAGACCGACCAACGCGATGGCAGTGATCGCGAACATCACCTTCAACGCCTCGCCTGCGCCGGACAGATGGATTCCGATGAAGATCATGTACACGACCAGATAGACCCACCAGCCGTCGGTGATACCGAACAGGTTCAACGACTCGACGTAGGCGCCGATGAACGTCGCGATCGCTGCCGGCGCGATCGAATACTCGATCAGAATCGCCGTGCCCGTGGCGAATCCGCCCCATGGACCGAGTGCCCGGCGGGCGAACGTGTAACCACCTCCAGCCGCTGGAAGAGCCGAGGACAGCTCAGCCATCCCCAGCACCAGGCACAAGTACATCGCGGCGATGATGACCGCGGCGATCGCCAGGCCGCCGAAGCCGCCGTGTCCGAGGCCGAAGTTCCATCCCGAATAGTCGCCGGAGACCACGTAACTCACACCCAGACCGGCGAGCAGCAGCCACCCGGCGGTGCCGCCCTTGAGTTGACGCTTCGCCAGATAGTCCGCCGATTCTGCGTGACTGTCCACGCCACCGGTGTGGTGCGAACTCTTCGATTCGTCGATAGCCAAACCGGCCTCCTCGGGAGAAGGACCTAGACCCAGTTATCCAGGCCACACTGGTCCGTGAACGTGACGCCTGACATTAAGGCGAGCAACGTTGCAACCGAGTTGGCCAGGGTTGCGCACTGCCCGAACGGGCAGGGCCCGTCCCAGGGTGCGAGCCGCGAGACGTCGGACACGGACCAGCCCGATCGCCGCACCGGGCGAGCAGGTACTCGAGGCGGCCCCTCAGCGCAGTGCGGCCACGACCTGGTCGGCCATCGCCCGCTGACCGAGTGCATTGGCGTGCATCGCCGGGAAGCTGACCGCACCCAACGTCGGCTCGACCCATCGCCGATCGCCCGCGCAGGCGTCGTGGCCTGCGGAGACCTTGGTCATGTCCACATAGGTTGCGCGCGTGGCTGCGGCGGCGCGGCGCATGGCGTCATTGAGGGCGGCGAAGGCCCGGTGTAGGTATTCGGTGTCTCCGGGCGTCGTGAGCAGAGACGCCGAGCAGAGCGCCGAGCCCACCGCCGGGAAGATCTGCGGATACCCCACGAGAAGGACGCGGGCTCGCGGCGCGGCGCGTTTGATGATGCGCAACGCGTTCACGAGGTCGGGGTAGGTCGCGGAGTTGATCCTGTCGACAAACGAGGTGCCGAACTTGTCGCGGCACGGGGTGGCCGACAGCGGCGCCGCCAGCCAGGCCTGCTGGCAAGCCGAGGTCGAGAAGCTGAAGAGCCCGTTGTTGTTCGCGCCGATCGTCAAGGTGATCAAGCGGGTGGCCGACCCCACCGCGGTGATCTGCGGTCCCTGCCACAAGTGTTGCGCCTGGGTCAGGTCTTCGGTCGACGCGCCTGAGCAACTGACGTCGGCGACCGAGAGCCCGCGTCTCTCCGCGACGAGATGGGAGTAGTTGACCAGCGAGTTCGAACAGAACATTGCCGCATTCGTCGCCTGGGGGAATACCGATGCGCCTGCGCTGTAGCTGTCACCGAGATTGACGTACGGGTATCCGTCCGCTGCCCGGGCCCCGCCGGCGTGGGCGAGTCCGCAGACGAGGGCGAGGGCGGTGGCCGCCGCGGTCAGCACGGTTCGAATGCCGAGGCGCCGGCGTAGGTCACGGCCGTACGGCAAGGGCATTCGGGCACTCCAGATCGTGGTGCTCAAGTTACTGATGGTGCTGATGAGACTAACACGGACGGAGAATTGCCTAAGTTGCAGCCGTCGATTCAACGGGCCTGCATTTGTCGCGTGTGACGATTCTCTTTTTGGTCGAATCGGGTCAGGACCTTTCGACGTCATGCCGATGACCTTCGACTCCGGCTTGTCGGCGGTGGCGGGGCGAGGATGAGTGGAGTCGAGGGGAACTGCTGCCGCAGGCTGTGCAGGGTAGGAGACAAACCATGACTGATTCAGTGACCGATGCGACCGCACCGATTGTCGTCGGGGTAGACGGTTCGGACTCCGCTTTGATGGCGGTGAGGTGGGCGGCCGGTGCTGCAGTTCGGGAGCGACGACCCCTGCGGCTGATCTCTGCGGTGGGGATCGTGCCGGGCGCGTACGCGCCGACCGCGACGTTGACGTCCCCGGCAGTGGTCGAGGCGATGCACGCGGGCGCGGCGCGGGCCATCGAGGCCGCGACTCAGGTCGTCGCAGATGTCGACCCTGACGTGGACGTTGCAGGCAAGACTGTGAGCGGGTCGGCCATGCTGACGCTTCGTCACGCGTCCGCGTGGGCGCACATGCTCGTGCTGGGCAGGCGTGGTCTCGGCGGAGTGCGCGGACTGCTCCTCGGATCGGTCAGCACCGACGCCGCCGCGCATGCGGAGTGCCCTGTTGTGGTTGTGGGCGGGCCGGCGCCCACGACCGGCCCCGTGGTCGTCGGTGTCGACGGGTCGCCTACCTCGACTGCGGCGATCGCCCATGCGTTCCGTCAAGCTGACCTGTTGAACACATCTTTGCTCGGGGTGCACGCATATGGAGGGTCTTCGGGCGCAGCGTTCTACGGCGCAGACCAGAGGACCCTTCGACAGTTCGAGGACGAAGCCGAAGAACTGTTGGGTGAACAACTGGCCGGGTATCCCGAGGACTACCCCGATGTGCAGATCGAGCGTCACGTCGGCATCGCCTCACCTGCCGAAGAAATCTTCGATGCGGCTCAGACCGCGCAGCTCGTCGTCGTCGGGACCCGCGGACACGGGGGTATTCGGGGATTGCTGTTGGGGTCGACGAGTCGCGCCGTGGTGCAAGTGGCGCCGTGCCCGGTGATGGTGGTGCACCGCAAGCCCTGACCCGTGACCGGGTTGCTCACTCAGAAACAGGTGTTCCCGGAGGTGGAGCGAGTCACCGATCCTGTGCGGGCTCGCCGCGAGAGGTAGCGCGGTGGATCGACCGTAGGGTCGTCGTCGATGGTGTCGACGTGCGGGTCGGCGAGAATGTTGGTAACCGCAAGGGAGCTGGCACCGAAGGTGGCGAAGTGCGGGTTGACGTCTCTGACGACACTCCGTGCACGGTCCGCCGGCCAAACGAACGCCGGGATCGGCCAAGAAGACCCGAACGGCGCGCGGCGTGGTTGTCGTCCCACGCGGCCAGATCAGCCTCGCCTCGCACAGGTAGTACCGACGGACGCTATGCCGCCGCTGCTCGTTATTGATGTTGATCCTCACGGCACCGGTTCGCCCGCACAGGGTCTCGACATGACTGACCAACGGCCCTCGTGAATTAACCCCTGGCTCAGTGGGTGACCGGTAGTAGCACTCGTCGCGAGTGGTGGTGTGCTGCATTCGAGCGAAGTTCTGTACACCGCGAGAAGCGCCTGAGACAGTGAGCGGGTGAGCCCGTCGTGAACTCGCCCCGGCCGTGCATGGTCGGAAGAACGTGCTGAGCGTCGACGAACTCCAGCCAGGCGGGGGCGCCTAGGTGTCTGCGTTGCCGTTCTTCCATTGTGGCCACGGGATGTTCCAATCGCCGAGTCCATCAACTCCCGGCAGTGTGTCGGCGTTGGTGTTCTTGACCGTGACGGGGTCACCGCGCAGGGTGTTCTTCACGAGCCATTCCGCGTCAGTGGGACTCAGGTTTGGGCAACCGTTGCTGACGTTGCTGCTGCCTTGCGCCGACATCGACCACGGTGCGCCGTGCATGTAAATGCCGCTGTAGGACATTTGCACCGCCCATTGAACGGGTGTGCGGTATCCCGCTGCGGACTCGACAGGCACTCCGTAGGTGGACGAGTCCATGATGATGTGCTCGACGCGATCTCCGATCATGTAGATACCGCGGGGCGTCGGAGTGCTGTCTTTGCCGAACGAGGTCGGCATCGTGCGGATGACCTTGCCGTCTCGTTTGACGACTATCGTTTTGGTGTTGTCGTCGGCAACGATTTCCTGAGCTCGGCCAATCGTGAAGTCGTAGGACAAGTTCTCGTCGCCGTAGAGCCCGTCGCCGAGGTCGACTCCGTAAATGTTGACGGCGACACTGACTTTGGTGCCCGGCGTCCAGAAGCGTTCGGGCCTCCACCGGACTTCGGAGTCGCTGATCCAATAGAACGCACCCCGCATCTGGGGGTCAGACGACACGGTGATCGCCGCCTGTGCCTTCTTTCGGTCGGGGATGGGATCGGCGAACCGCACCCCGACTGTGTGGGCGATCCCGACGGTTTTCTCGCCGAGGATGGCAGCGCTGGTCAGTGACTCCGGTGAGGTCGTGGTGAAGCGCTGCGAGACGACCGATCGACCGCCCACGCCCACGGCCTCGGCTTGAACGGAATACCGCTTCGAATATCCCAGGGGTTGGGTGCTTGTCCACGTTGAGCCGTCCTCGCTCAGTGAGCCCGCCAAGGGACGGCCGCTGGCTGTGGGGATACGGACGTTTGTCAACGCGCCGCGGCTGGCCGTGACAACAATAGGAAGCCCAGGTTCGACAACCGCGTTGGGCGCGAGTCGACCGCCACCTTCGGTGGCCACAGCAATGGAAGGCTGTGCGATGTCGGCGAAGCTGTCAACGGCCTGAATCTCGTTGCTGTAGGCGGCGCCTCCGGTTGAGCTGCACGAGGTCAATAACATCACCACAGCCGTCAGGGCTGCGAGCATCAGCAGTCGCGGAATACCTGCCCGGACCGACCCGCGGCATCCACGAGCGCTCGAGCACTGCGGCTGCGCACCGTAAGCCGCCAAGAGATCACGTGGCTCTTCGATAGCTCGAGTCCTTCTTACGCGGCCCATCGATTGTGGCGAACCCTCTCACTCGGCGCCTGGACTAGGTTTACTATCCACGATAGTAGTTGAATGCTGTGCGCTCCTCTACCCGCTGCACAGCGCGAGAGAAGGTTCGAAACGTCTTCGTGGTGGGCGACCGCCGAGCGGTCACGTCGACCTCATTATTGCCGTGTGGCGACACCCCACAGGTAGTCCCCGCCGATGCGTGTTCGCCACCGCTCGCCGACGTCGAGGCCGTGGTGCGACAACTCTCGCGACACCTGCGGGACCACTCGTCCTCATACCTCCCGCGCGCCGATAAGGCGGGTCGTCCGACGACGTAGACTCCCCGGGTTCTCAACCACGGTGCAGGATCGAGTTTGGGTCCATCTTGCTGCCACACCTTGTAGTGCAGGTGTGGGCCGGTGGAGTAGCCGCGGTTTCCTACCGTTGCGATCTGCGCGCCGGCCAGGACTCGCTGCCAGACGCTCACCAGTGTCTCGCTGATGTGCCCATACACGCCGATCGTGCCGTCGTCTTGCAGCACTCGCATCCACAGCCCGAAGCCGGCGGCCTTCGATAACCGTCCCCGCCCAAGGCGATCTTTGAGGTCGCGGGTTCGGTGTGCTCACGCAGCTGTGACACGCGCAGCAAGTTCGTGGGGTAGTCGGGGCTGCTCGTCTCATCGATAACGACAGTGACGTCTTCGAAGACGTGGCGTTTCTGGGTGCCGTCAGGTGGTCGAGAGTGACCACCCAGGTCGGCCGGGTGCCACCGTCTGTCAGATCCTGCTCGTGGAGTGGGTGGAGTGGACGTGATCAAAAGCGCGTCCGGATCTGAGTCGCCTCCTTCCTTCGTTGCTCCACACGAGTCCGTTAGCTGAGCGTGTAGAGCAATTGTTCGTTTGCGGCGTATGCATTTTCGGCGTTTCTGGCGACCAGCGCGTTGACACTATTGATGGTGCTGCGTTGTTCCCAGTGTGTGCCGTCTGGGCTGCGCCAGACGGTGTCGGCGGTGTCGATGCCCCAGAGCGTGCCATCGGGTGCGGCCGCCAGGAGAGCTAGGGCCGGCGCATCGGGAACGGTTGCGAAGGTCTGGGCGTCGTCGGTGCTGTGTTGCAGGCCATCTGGGGTAGTCGCCCATACGCCGCGGTCGGTGATCGCGAGTGCTGCTGCGGCCAGGGGCGCGCCGGGGGTCCAGCTTCTCCCGTCATCGGTCGATACGAGCAGGCCGTTGATTCCGTCGAAGCCTACGAGTAGTTGTCCGTTGGTGGCGAGCGCGTGGAAGTCGATGTCGCCGGCCACCGATCTCGGTGTCCATGTCTGCCCGCCATCTTCGCTGGCGACGAGTCCCAGCGGGTTGGGTGCCGAGCTCCGCGGGCCGGGATGGCCGGAGGCGAAGATCCGATCAGAGCCGGTTACCCCGGCCAGTCCCATGAAGTCGTCGTCGGAGACGCCGACCCGGCTGGTGGTTCCATCTGCGGTGAGGGCGATTACGCCGGTGTGAGTTCCGGCGAGGATAGTGCCGTCGGCGCGGATGTGCAGGGCGTGGAGGTGGTCGAGTTCTGGGGTCAGTGTTGCGCTCTCTGCTGAGGTTGCCGACGGTGGTGGGGATGTGGGTTGTTCCCGGGTGGAGCAGCCGGTTAGCACAATCAGCGTGGCGATGACTGCGAGGACGACCGCAGCGGTGCGGTTGGACGGGTTTGAGGCAGGCAAGCGGCTAGGACTTTCGTGTGGGTAGGACTGAGTTCGGGCGTGGGTGGTGTGGTGATCGGGGTGGTGGCGAGACCGGGTAGGAGCCGCCCTAACCCTCTGGGGGTGTCGTGGTCACGACTTCTGGATGGGGGTGGAAGGCTGTGAAGGCTTTTGGCCGCAATGCTTTTGGAGGACGAGGGAGATGAGGACGTTGCCGAGGTGGTGACGTGCCCCGGAGAGGTCGCCGATCGCAGCGAGGTGGCGGACGAGACCGATGTGTGCGGCGAGGTGGCGGCGTCGGTTCGAGGTGACGCTGAGGTGGTGGGCGCGGTGGAAAAACTGGTGGGTCGAGTATGGCGTGGGTGCTCGGTAGACGTCTCGCATGGCATGCAGATACTGACGACGGTGGTCGTCGGGGGGCGAGTGCGTCTCCTTCGGGTTCTCGGTCACGGCGCATTCCTCGGACTGGTACGCGCAGGCCGGGTCAACCCGCGTCAACTAACTACTATAAAACCTAGTAATTGGCGGCGCGGTCGGTGCCTGAGTTGCGGCGTCACCGACGAACTTCTGGGGCATACTGGCTGGTGGTGCAGGTGGTGGGTCGCCGGGAAGGTGTGTTGAGTGTGGGTCTCAGCGAGCTGACGGCGGGGCGTCGAGGATCGAGGCGAACGATGGGTGAGCATCCATGAGTGCAGCGGTGGTGTTAGTTGTTGCCGCGGGTGTGCTGGGCTGGTTGTGGCCTCGATGGATGGTTCGGGTGCAGGGCCGTATCGATGCTCGTTGGGTGTTGGTGGCCTGGCCGGCCGCGCAGGTCGTGTTTGCGATGTTGTGGGTGGGAGCTGTTGTGACGCTGGCGGTTCCCGGCCATTTCGGCATCCATTCGTTGTCCGAGGTGGTGTCGTGTCTGCGGGTGTTGTCACACGGCGCATCCCCGCGGGTGGAGGCGATCTCCGGTGGCGTGCTGGCGGTGGTGACCGGGGCAGCGATTGTCCGAGCGGTGACGATCGCGGTGCGATCGGCGGTGCGGATGCGTGGTGCTCGTGAGGAGTATCTGCAGTCGTTGCGGTTGGTGGGCGCCCGCAGTGAGCGCTATCCCGACGTGTGGTGGCTCGCCGACGGGCGGCCGATGGCGTTTTGTCTGCCGGGTAAGGATGCCGGGATCGCCGCCACGACTGGGTTACAGGCGGCGTTGTCCGGTGAGGAACTCGATGCCGTCGTCGCCCATGAGCGCGCGCACCGGCGGCAACGTCATCACACCGTGGTGCTGGCGGCCCGCGCTCTCGGGCGTGCGTTTCCGCTGATTCCGTTGTTCAGCCGCGCGGGCCGTGAGGTCGCCGGCTTGGTCGAGCAAGCCGCCGATGCCCGCGCCGCCCAGCTGGTGGGTGCGCGGGCGGTCTGCTCGGCGTTGGGAACGTTGGCCCGTTCGGGGCCCGTGGCGGGCCCGGTGGGTGTGTTGTCGATCAGCGATTCGTCGTCCGTGGGGCCGCGGCTGAGCCGCTTGGACTCCGGTCACCGGTGCCGGTCGCGGCGTCATCATGTGGGTGCCGCCGCGGCGGTGGCTGGTGTGGTGGCGGTACCGACCACGCTGGCGGCATCCGGTGTCGTCGCGGCGATGGTGATCGCGATGTGTGTGTAGCCGAGGCAAACCCGGGCGGGTCGGGCCGCTAGGGGTTGTTGAGAAGCTGCTGCATCCTGGCGATTTCACTTTCCTGGTCAGTGACGATCTGGCGTGCCAGCGCGATCGCCTCGGGCGATTGGCCGTCTTGAATCTCGGTCTTGGCCATGGCGATGGCGCCGCGGTGGTGTTCGATCATCTGGGTCAGGAACAGGCGCGACGCCTCGGCGCCTTGCGCGTCGCGTAGCTGCTGCATCTGTTCTGGCGACATCATGCCCATCATCGACGGCATCGGGGAGGTACCCGGTGCCATCGAGGTACCCATGTCCATGTTGTGCCCCTGGCCCTCGAGTGGGGCTCCCCATTGCTTCAGCCACGACTGCATCTGCTCGATCTCGGGCTGCTGAGCGTCTTTGATCTGCTGGGCCAGACTGACGACCTGGGGGTTGATGTTGTCCTTCTCCAACAGGATGTCGCTCATCATGATCGCCTGGGTGTGGTGCGGGATCATCTGCTGGGCGAACGAGATGTCCGCGCTGTTGTGTTCGGCAGTGGCCGCCGCTGAGGATTCGGTACTGGCCGCGCTGGTACCCATCCCCGACATCGAGGAATGATCCTCAGTCGAGGTGTCCGAACACGCGGCCACCACTGTCAGAACAGCCGCTGCGGCAGCAACGACGACACCGGTTCGTGTGGCTCTCATCGATCTCCTCCTCAAGGGTGCTACTTCGCCACCGCCCGGCGGCGCTTCGATAACGATTCTACTAACGCCGATAGTAGTTACTCGCCTGTCCGGTGCCGGGAAAACGGGCTGTGAACTGCGCAAACAACGCCGCTAATGCCCGATTAGTTCGCTTCGTGGCGGGATGTTGTGTGACTGGTGGGGCACAAGTGACTTGTGGTGTGATCTCGCGGGTACACGCATGGCACTAGTGCGAGGGTCTACGACGTCCGTGGGGAAGGTGCGACCGCATGCAGATGGTGTTGACATCGCTACGGGTCAAGGCGGGGCAGCGGTGGGGCCCCAAGGCGCTGGGGGTGGCGGTGGCGGTGTGTGTGGGCGTTGCGCCTGTGATCGCCACCGCACCGGCGGCGGCCTCGACCGATGGACATGTGGCCGGGGAGTTGATCGCGATCGTGCAGGACTCGGTGAAGGCCGCATTGGGTGGTGCTGCAGCGGCGAGTTTGGGGGAGCCGATCACGCAGGCGGCGTCCTGCCTGGGCGCTCAGGCCCAGTCGGGCAGTGTCGGCGATGCGGGCAGTGTGGCCGCGCTGCAGTGCTTCGGAACGTTTTCGCGCATCGATCCGATAGACGGGTTCCGGATCATCGACGCGTTACCGCTGGCCCGGCTGGTGGCCACCCTGATCGCCGCGATCGTGCCGCACGATCCGAACGAGCCGCATGGCCCCCAACCGCAGGAACCCGGAACGCCGACGCCGCTGCTGCCCGGTAGTGGCGGCGCGGTGGCGCCGACTGCGGGTGAGATCACGTCCACCTTCGGTGACGGACGGGGCCATCAGGGCATTGATATCGGTAATGATCTGGGTGCGCCGATTGTCGCTGTGGCTGACGGGGAAGTCATCACCTCCGGACCCGCTGAGGGGTTCGGGTTGTGGATGCGGATCCGCCACGATGACGGCACGATCACCACCTACGGCCACAACGACGAGAATCTGCTCGAGCAGGGCGCGCGAGTACGGATGGGGCAATCGATCGCCACGGTGGGCAACCGTGGGGTGTCGACCGGCCCGCATCTGCATTTCGAGGTTCTCGATCCGACGGGAGTCAACGTTGATCCGGCACAGTGGCTGGCCGATCGTGGGGTGGTTCTGGCGATGGCCGCTGATGCCGACGCCCCCGCGCCGGGGCCGGTGGTGCCCCAGTGGGTCGGCGAACGACGCCTGTGACGAGCCAGCGCGGTGTGGTGGGTCAGGAACGAACGAGGCGAGCGATGGCCGCCGAGGCTTCAGCGATCTTCTCCTGTGCCTCGTCGCCGCCGGAGTGGGCGGCATCGAGCACGCAGTGGGTGAGGTGGTCGTCGAGCAAGCCCAGCGCCACCCCCTCCAGTGCCTTGGTCAGCGCCGAGATCTGGGTCAGGATGTCGATGCAGTACTGCTCCTCATCGACCATCCGGTGGATACCTCGGGATTGGCCTTCGATGCGCTTGAGCCGGGCCAGGTATTTGCCCTTGTCGCTGATGTAACCGTGGGAGGAGTGTTCCGGTGCGGAGGAGTTTCCCGGGGCGGAGGCAGTGGTCATGGACTCACCTTCTCAGTGGATCGCGGTCGGTTGTGCTGCAGTGCACGCACTGTACTCGCGCCTGGGTGCAGGTCGAGTCGGCGCAGCAGTTGCGCGTTGAGTGCGACCACGACCGTCGAGGCTGACATCAGGATCGCTCCGACCGACATCGGCAGGACGAACCCGATGGGCGCAAGAATTCCAGCGGCCAGCGGTACCGAGATCAGGTTGTATCCCGCTGCCCACCACAGGTTCTGCTTCATTTTTCGGTAGCTGGCGTCCGACAGCTCGATGACCGACAGCACCGAGCGGGGGTCGTCGCTGGCGAGGATGACCCCGGCCGAGGCGATCGCGACGTCGGTACCGGCCCCGATCGCGATGCCCACATCGGCTTGGGCCAAGGCCGGGGCGTCGTTGACGCCGTCGCCCACCATCGCCACCTTGCGTCCTTCGTGCTGCAACTCAGCCACCTTGCTGGCTTTGTCTTCCGGGCGTACACCGGCGAACACCCGGTCGATACCGAGGTCGTGAGCGACGGTGTGCGCGACCGCTTCAGCGTCGCCGGTGATCATCACGACCTCGACCCCGCGGGCGTGCAGCGCCTCGACGGCTTGGCGGGATTCCCCACGCACCTCGTCAGCGAGTTTGACAGCTCCGATCAGCTCAGTGTCGCGGGTGACATGCAAGATGATTGCGCCGTCGGCGCGCCAGCGATCAGCGATGGCCAGTTCCTGATGGCCCTGTTCCTCGAGCATGCGGGGCCCGCCCACCCGCACCGTGGCACCCTCGACGCGAGCGGTCACACCAACCGCCGGTGACGAGGTGAAGTCGGTGGCCGCGGGAACCGGCTGGGCGCGGTCGCCGGCCGCTGCGACAATTGCTCGCGCCAGCGGGTGCTCGCTGTCGGCTTCGGCGCTAGCTGCCAGGGTGAGCACGGTGTCCTCATCGACACCGTCGGCGCCCGCGATCTCGATGACGGTGGGCTCACCCTTGGTCAGGGTTCCGGTCTTGTCGAACAGCACCGCATCCACAGTGCGCATGGCCTCAAGTGCCAACCGGTCTTTGACCAGCACGCCGCCGCGGGCGGCGCGTTCTGTGGCAATGGCCACCACCAGAGGGATAGCCAAACCGAGTGCGTGAGGGCACGCGATGACCAGCACGGTGATGGTACGAATCACCGCCTGGTCGGGTTGACCGATGACCGTCCACACGATGGCGGTGATGATCGCTGAGCCGAGCGCGAACCAGAACAGCAGCGCTGCGGCGGAATCGGCCAACCGCTGGGCGCGGGAGGTGGAGTTCTGCGCGTCTGCCACCAGGCGCTGAATCCCGGCCAGCGCCGTGTCGTCGCCGGTGGCGGTGATCTGGACCCGCAGCCCCGAGTCGGTGGCCACCGTGCCGGCCACCACCTGATCGCCGATGCCGCGGCGCACCGTGCGCGATTCTCCGGTGACCATGGATTCATCGAGCTCGGCCGAGCCGTCCACGACGCGACCGTCGGCCGGGACGCTGGCCCCGGGGCGCACGATCACCACATCTCCGACCTGCAGCTCACTGGGAGCAACGGTGGTGATGTGGTCGCCCTCGACGCGTTCGGCCTCATCGGGCAGCAGCGCGGCCAGCGAGTCCAGGGCCGAAGTTGTCTGGGCCAACGACCGCATCTCGATCCAATGCCCCAACAGCATGATCACGATGAGCAGGGCCAGTTCCCACCAGAAGTCCAGTTCATGGTGCAACACACCGATGCTCGCACCCCAGGACGCCACGAAGGCCACCGTGATCGCCAAGGCGATCAACAGCATCATTCCCGGTGCGCGCGACCGCAGTTCTGCAGAGGCGCCTACCAGGAACGGCCGCCCACCCCAGCAGTACATCACCGTACCCAGCACCGGTGAGACCCACTGCAGCACTTGACTATCGGGTAGGTCGTAGCCGATGAGCATCGCGAACATGGGTGAAAAGGCTACGACCGGCACAGCCAGGGCACCCATGATCCAGAACAGCCGGCGGAACTGCCCGACGTGATCACCATGGCCCGCATGCCCGCCATGCCCAGCGTGATCATGTTCGGCGTGATCATGGTCTGCGCGGGCGCGCTCAGCATGGTGATCGTGGTGGTTGTGTGACGCTGCGGCGAGTTGGCCGTGGTGGCGTTCGTCGGCGGCGTCGTGACCGGCGTGCTCAGGGGAAGAGTGCTCGGAGGAGGAGTGCTCGTTCATACCGTCACCTTATACCTCTGGGGGGTATACGTCGAGGGGGTGGTGGATGGAGTTGTGGTCGATGAGTGGGGCGGGCTGGTGAAGGCGCGTAACCGCAGGCTGTTGCTGACGACGAACACGCTGGACAACGCCATGGCGGCGCCAGCCAGCATGGGGTTGAGCAGTCCCAGCGCGGCCAGCGGTATCGCGGCGATGTTGTAGGCGAATGCCCAGAACAGGTTCATTTTGATCGTTTTCAGAGTGCTGCGTGCCAAGGCGATCGCGTCGGCGGCAGCGTTGAGGTCGCCGCGGACCAGGGTGATGTCGGCGGCATGCATGGCGGCGTCGGTGCCGGTGCCCATCGCCAGCCCGAGATCGGCGTGGGCCAGGGCAGCGGCGTCGTTGACGCCGTCGCCGATCATGGCCACAACCTTGCCTTCGGATTGCAGATCGGTGATGACGGCGGCCTTGTTGGCCGGCAAGACGTTGGCGATGACGGTGTCGATCCCGACCTCAGCGGCGACGGTGTCGGCGACGGTCTGGTTGTCGCCGGTCAGCAGGATGGGCGTCATACCCAGTGCGGTGAGCCGGGCGATGGCGTGTGCGCTGGTGGGTTTGATCGCATCGGCGACCGCCAGGACCGCATGAGCGCGGCCGTTCCAGCCGACGAGTACGGCGGTCTGTCCGGCTTCCTCAGCGGCGGCCTGTGCCTCGTTGAGGTGGGGGTCATCCACGGCGATGTCGTGTTCGGCCAGCAGCGTCGGACGCCCGACGGTGACAACTCGTCCCTGGACCGTGCCGCGCACGCCTCGACCTTCGAAGCTGCGGAAGTCTTCGACCTCGTCGAGCTGTCCGACTTCGGCGGCTGCACCAGCAGCAATGGCGGCCGCGACGGGGTGCTCGGAGGCGTTTTCCACCGCTCCAGCGAGGGCGAGCACGTCGGCGCGAGTGGTGGTGGGGGAGGTGGTGACCTGGACGAGTGTCATCTGGCCCGTGGTGACCGTGCCGGTTTTGTCTAGGACAACGGTGTCGATGGTTCGGGTGGATTCGAGGACTTCGGGGCCTTTGATCACGATGCCGAGTTGGGCTCCGCGGCCGGTACCGACCAGCAGTGCGGTCGGGGTGGCCAGTCCCAGCGCGCAGGGGCAGGCGATGATCAGCACAGCGACCGCGGCGGTGAACGCCGCTTGCAGGGGATAGCCGGCGCCGATCCACGCGCCGAGGACTGCGATGGCGACGGTGATGACCACCGGCACGAAGACGCTTGAGATCCGGTCGGCCAGTCGCTGGGCGTGGGCCTTGCCGGTCTGGGCGCGTTCGACCATCGCGGCCATTTGCGCGAGTTGGGTGTCTGCCCCCACGCGGGTCGCCCGCACCCGTAGGTGTCCGCCGGCGCTGACTGTCCCGCCGGTCACGGTGTCGGCGGGGGCAACCTGGACTGGCATCGACTCGCCGGTGACCATGCTGGCGTCAACTGCCGAGGTGCCAGACACCACCACACCGTCGCTGGCGATCTTCTCGCCGGGCCGCACAATGAACTCGTCGTCGACGGCGAGCTCGCCGATCGGTATCCGATGCTGGTGGCCGTCCCTGACCACCGTGACGTCTTTGGCGCCCAGCTCCAACAAGGCCCGCAACGCCGCACCGGCTTGCCGTTTGGACCGCTTCTCGAAGTATCGGCCGGCCAGGACGAACATCGTGACCCCCGCGGCGACCTCGAGGTAGATGTTGCCTGCACCGTCAGAGGCGCCGACCGTCAAGGTGAATCCGTGGGTCATGCCTGGTTGTCCGGCGGTGCCGAAGAACAACGCATACAACGACCACAACAGCGCCGCGGTGGTGCCGACCGAGATCAGAGTGTCCATCGTGGCCGCGCCGTGGCGCAGGTTGAGCAACGCGGCGCGATGAAACGGCCAGGCCGCCCACACGATCACCGGCGCGGCCAACGTCAACGACGCCCACTGCCAGTAGGTGAACTGCAACGTCGGGACCATTGCCAGCGCGATCACCGGTACCGAGAGAACCACCGCACCGATCAGTCGGTGACGCAAGGCCACGAGCTCCCCGTCGTCGTCCGAAGGGTCGTCGTCGGGGTCGGCGCCTGTGGGAATGGCGGGCAGCGCAGCGCGGTACCCGGCCTGTTCGATGGTCTCGATCAGCAGGTGGGGGTCGACACCGGCGCGTGCGCTGACGTGAGCTTTTTCGGTGGCGTAGTTCACCGAGGCGCTCACTCCGTCGAGTTTGTTCAGTGTGCGTTCGATGCGTGCCGCGCACGAGGCACACGTCATGCCCGACACGGCGAGTTCGACATCGACGGTGCCTGTCTGCTCGGCGGTGGCCGCAGGTGGGTGGATCGGAGCTGAGGTGGTCATGGGGAAGTTCCTCGAAGGGTGAGCGCCTCGGCGCAGTGCCTCGGTGCAGTGGCCCCGGGGTGGCGCTGGTTAGCGAGTTAGTGTCCGGCGTGCGGATCGGCCGAGGGGGCCGTGGAGTTGGTTGTCGGGGCCGGGGCGCCGGTGGGGGCGTCGAGAACGAAGGTGGCGGTGTGCACAGCGCCGTCGACCTGGAAGTCGAGGTAGAGCAGATAGCGGCCCGGGGTGGGGGCGGTGGTGGCGAAGCGGACCTGTGGTCCCGCGAGTTGACCGGCGGTCGGTGCCGCGCCCTCAGGGTGAACATGCAGGTAGGCCAGGTCGCCCTGACGCAGAGCCACCAAGTGACCGAAAGCGCCCAGATACGGCTGCAAGGTAGTGACCGGTTGTCCTGCTCGCCGCACGGTGACGGTCAATTCGGACTCGGCTCCCGCGCGCAGGTGCCCGGCCAGCTCGATGTCGAACCCGTCGACGGATGACTGTCGTGATTCGGCGGCGGCTGGGGCCGGCTGGTAGTCACCGCTGACTTCGACGGTGCTGGTCAGGGTGAGGGGTTGACCGGTGGCGGCGGGCACGAAGTCGGCATAGATCCGGTAGCTGCCTCCCGTCGCCCACTGCCAGGGCAGCGACCAGCGCCCTTCGGGCGAGAGAGTGGGGTGCACGTGTCGAAAGTAGGCGCCATCCGCGCGGACGACGATCAGGTGCAGCTGCTTGTCGTGCTCGGTGGCGAAGTCGGTGACCGCGGCCCCGGCGGCGTCGAGGATCTCAAAGCTCAGCGGTGCTTGCATCCCGGGCGCATGGGGTGCCACCACATTTCCCAGGATGAAGCCGCCTGCTGCCAGCGAAACCCCGCGAACCTGATCGGCACCGGGGGACGCAGATGATGACGGTTGGGCAGTGTGGCCGACATGGGTGGACTCGGCCGACGACGGTCGTGGCCGATCGGGTGCGACACCCGCGGCGATGGCATAGGCCGCGGCGAAAACTATCAGCAGAGCCGCAGCGAAGACGCCGAGCTTGGTTGGAACATTCATCGCTGGATTCCTGTCATCGGTGGTGGCGACACACACGCCGCCCGGAGAAGGGCTGAAGTCGCCAGTGGGCAGACACTTCAGCCCCTCATCGGCTACTGCGCCAGGTGGTAGCCGGCCTCTTCGACCGCGACGCGGATCGCGTCGGGCTCGATCGGGGCCGAGCTGGAGATGGTGACTTGCCCGCTGGCCACGTCGACCTCGACGTCGGTCACGCCGGCCAGTGCTCCGACTTCTTCACGCACCGACGACGCGCAGTGCCCACACGTCATTCCGGAGACGATCACTGTCGATGTGCTCATGAGATGTGCCCTTTCGGTACAGCAGTGGTGCCGACGACCCTCAGGAGGCCTGTCGCTGTGGCGTCTCGCCACACCACCTTTATACCCTACCCCCCTAGGGTAATCAATGGGTGGAGGTGGGTTGAGCTTCGGTGGGGGCGGAGACGCTGAGCCATCCGCGGCGGTGCAACATCAACAGGGCGGACGCCGCCGCTATGCCGGTGAGGACCAAAGCGATCCACACCAGTTCGGGCATGTCGCGGGTGGTGGCTGCGCTGAACAGCCACCCGGTCGCGGCATTGCCGAGCAGAATCCCGATCCCGACGATGGTGTTGTAGAGCCCGTAGTGGGTGGCGACAAGCGTGCCGCGGGCCAGTCCCACCACAGTGTCCATTTCGAATGGGAACACTGCTGCGGTGGCGGCGGCGAGCAGGGCTGCGGTGAGTAGCAGTGCGGCGATGTTGAGGGCGATGTTGCGCTGATGCGTTGCGGCGCTGGCGACTAGGGGCAGGAAAGCTGCAGCCATCAGTGTCATTCCCACGCTCAGGCTGCCGGTACTGCCCCAGCGGTTGCCGAACCATGCGGTGATGCGTAGCTGTCCGGCGATGGCCACCAGACCGGTCACCACAAACATTGCGGTGACAATGCTGGTGGCGAGGGTGGGGTTGTCCGCTATGCGGTCGGCGTGCAGGGGCAGCGCGAGGTAGACCTGAAAGGACAGCACATACGAGCTGGCCATCGCCACAGCGAAGAGCAGGAATCGCCGGTTACGTACGACGCTGCGCCAGTCCTGAATGATCGAGGTGTTGCTTGGGGCTGGTGTTGTTGCGGGTAGCGCTTTGATCTGCACGAGGGTCAGGACCGCGAAAACTGCTGCCGCACACAGGGAGGTGAGCCGAAAATCCAAAGCGGTCAACGCCAGTCCGACCAGCGGCCCGAGCAGGATGCCGGCCTGGTAGAAGACGTTGAACACGGCGAATGCTTCGATGCGACGTTCACCGGCGTCGGCGGCCAGGTAGGCGCGGACGGCGGGGTTGAACAGCGCCCCGGCGAATCCCGTTGCCGCCGAGGCGATCAGGATCGCGGGCAGCGAACTGGCCAGGGCCAGTAGGATGAATCCGATGACCCGCATCAGGCATCCGGCGATGATGAGCGGTTTGTACCCCCAGCGGTCAGCGAGTGTTCCCCCGATCAGGAACATGCCCTGCTGGGAGAAGTTGCGTATCCCCAGGACCAGGCCCACTGCCCATGCCGCCAGGGCCAGCGGGCCGGCGAGATAGGCGGCGAGATAGGGCATGAGCATGTAGAAGCCGAGGTTGATGGTGAACTGGTTGACCATCAGCACTTGGCTGGGGCGATCGAAGCTGCGGAAACTGCGGTAGAGGCGTCGCATAGGTCAGCTCGTGGGCTCGGTGTGCGGCATGTGAGTGGGGTCGATGATGGTGGGGCACCGGGTCCAGCTACTCGCGACCTGGGTCAGCGGATCGTTGATGGTGTGGGGGGCAGTGGGCGCTGGGGCGTCCATCAGGTCGTGAGCTTGGCAGTACTCGTCGTTGTAGATGGTTCCGTAGTAGCGGGCGGGGCCATCGGGGAAGACCGCCGCGATGCGCGTATCGGCCGAACGAGTGCGAGCCAGCCAGCCCGAGACCAGGGCCACCGCGCCCACGCTCCAGCCGCCGGTGGCGTACTGCGTGGCGGCCAGGGTGCGGCATGCCCAGACTGCTTCGGCCGGCGCCACCCAGTGCACCTCACTGAACTGGTCGTAGGCGACGTTGCGGGGGTAGATGCTCGAGCCGAGTCCCCGCATGATCCGTGACTGTGCGGGCTGGCCGAAGATCGTCGAGCCGATGGTGTCTACGCCCACGACTTCCAGCTCAGGGTTGAACTGCCGCAGAGTATGAGCCACACCGGGGGAGCAACCACCATCACGCCGACGGCCGCACTCACGGCCACCGCACACGAAACAAGCGCCCGCCACGCCTCCCCACCTCGATCCGGCTGGCGGGCAGCGGCGACACCACACGCTACGACCGCACCGAACAGTCCCAGGAGTGTCCCTTGGGCCACAATGTTTGCGATCACCACGCCTCCAACAGCCAACCTTGAAACTATGCTAGATAGTAGTTTAGGTGGGCTGGAGGGCGCTGACGGAGGGGGAGTAGCTCTATCTTCTTCGTCGGTGGGACCGCCGCCTGCATCGATGAGTTGGTCCTCGCCCCCGATTTGGAAGCCTGGGACATCGAACTCGACCACGAATCATGGCTCACGACGCGTTCAACCCGCTGCCACCCGCTACGCGCTGACTTCGTTCCTAGCCCGTCCTACCTCACGATCAACGTTTTCGCGACGTCTCCCCGCGGAGCTGTGACGGCTACGGTTAAGCAATGTCGTCGACGGGCGTTGTGCGGGTATGGCATTTCAGTAAAGGGTGGGGTGTGTTCGACTCACCGGACACTCCCGGCGGGGTGTACGCCGACGCTCAATCGCTCAGACTCCTAGCGGTAGCCGATCTGAACGATCCACTCGCTTCGATGGGTTTGCGTCCGGGGACGGAAGTCGAGTTCGTTTGGTCAGATGCTGCGGATGACCCGCTCGAAGGTTTGCGCTACGAAGTACAGCAGGCGTGGCCGATCGGCGTGGCCGCTACTCCGCCGTCGCCGCCGGCCGGGGCGTTCTCCACCAACCTTTTGGACCAGCGAGGGTGACGCCGGCCCAGATGGTTTGACATCGATGCGCGAGCACCGCCACGAGCAACACTTCAGGTCCCCGCGATCTCTCGATGTTATGTAAGGAGCGCTTGAAAGATACTCTCCCCCAGTGATTTACAAGTGCCGATAATAGTAATTATGTCAAGTAGTCGGTAGCGAGTTGCATCATCCGCGAACTCGAGGTCATGCTCCGATTCGTCCAGTCACTCCTCGTCGACCCCGGCGACCCTCCTCGTTCGCCAGAGGAACTACGCGCATTCCTGCATCGTTGGGTTGGAACGCCCATTGAGGCGAAGATCCCGACGTCCTAGTCGGCTCGCCGATGGCCCGATCAAAGACATTGCCGCAGAGGGGGCTTCACCTCTCTGGACCCAACGCGCCGAAAACACTGTGCTCGCAGTCGTGGCCGACTCCGGCACAGCACCCACGCCACATCAAGCGACGGCCGACGCCGTGATCGCAGCGTCTCTGGCCAACGTTGCTGTCGCTCAGGCGACTCTGGCCGCGGCGCGGGCAGCCGGGATACCGACGCCCACGCCCAACCGACGAGCCTTGAGCCGAATCGCCGCACTCAGGTTCACCGACTCCCTCCCAGGGCTGGGCCGCGACGTCATTGCCGAAATACGTCACATAGTCGCCGGGCAACCGCGTTCGATACTGCTGCGTATCGCCATCACCCTGGCTCTGAGCGCGGCGCTGGTGGTGAGTTACCACACCCTGGGATGGAGACGGTACGACGACGCCGCATCACTGACCCTGTATGTGTTCTCGGTGATCGTCGGAAGCGTGGTGTGCACCAACGCTCTGTGCTTCGAAGCCGGCCGAGTACGCCGCCGGCTGACAGGTGGTCAACGCCTTTGGCAATTGCTGATCGTCAAGAATCTCGCAATGGCGGTCCTGGTGACGGCAGCCGGCACGCCGGTGATGGCCGTGCTCTCCCTCACCGCCGGCACCAACCCCATCGCGATGGTCGACCAGTTCATCACGATGGTCTTCATCTGGCTGGGAGTGGGCAACGTACTCTCGGTGGTCTTCCCCCTACGCCAAGAGCCCTTCTCGGCTCGTCTGCGAGACGGCACCTGGGTCCCGTATCTGCTGTCCTACGGGATCGGGCTCACGGTCAACCTCATGATCTACTGGCGGCTCTAGGCCCGCCACAGCGCCGGCGACCACATCACCGGCGGCAACACCACAGCCTTCGTCGTGGTCGTCGCCAGCGCACTGAGCAGCTGGATACTACTGACACTCCTCGCGGTCGCCTGCAGTCACAATCCACGAATACGCCAACTCCTCTCCCAAGAAATGGTCGAATACCAGGCCCAGCGCACGCGACCCTGACACCACGGCCCGTCCCCTATTCCAGACGCGCCGCGATCCGTTCGATGCGCGGCAACGCAAAGGCCATCACCGGCAGATACGCCGCTGCCCAGACCGGCGCGCCGAAGCTGAGAACGCAGCCGCCCGCCATCGGAATCACCTCGTGCCGCGTCGCGTTCACACCTGCCACCCTCCAGGCCCACAACCGTCCATCCACGAACTCGGTGACCTCGAAAGGCAGCGGCACCCCAGCGATAGTCGTGATCGTCCCGCGTGCCCCGGACGCCAACTCGACGTCTCCGTTCACGCGTGCCCCTGTGACAGTGGGCCCCCATCTCGGCCAGGCGTTCACATCGGTGATCGTTGCCCACACCGCTTCGGGGGGCAGGTTCATCCGCAATTCGGTCGTCGGCATGCCGTGGCGGAACGAAGTGCGGACCCGCAGAGCCGACATCAGCGACGCTGGAGTCGCCGGACAACTCATCGTTCGGCCCGACCGAACAGCTCCCGCGCCCAGTCGACGTCTTGCAGCAGCCGTTTCCACCCCCGCGGTGCAGGACTGCCGTGGTCGAAGGTGTTACGCAACATCGAACCATCGTCGCAGAACGTGGTCGGGACGGCACTCGTCGCCACTCCCGGACGTGGCCGTCCATCTGGGTTGCGCGAGTAGGGTGCGCCTGTGAACGAGCGCCCCGGGTTGTCTACGTGAGTGCCGGCCAAACCTGACGACGAACCGATCGCGCCCAGGCGTCGTCACCGCGATCCCGGGAGGACCCGCAAAGGCTACGCGCGTTTCAACGTGCCCCGGATCAGGGAGCCTGTTTCCACCACGCGACGACATACAGCGCGAGCGACGCGACGAGACCACCGAGGACCCAGAGAACCACCGAGTAGTCGACCCATGATCCGAACGGGGGCGAACCGGGGAAGATGTTGCGCAGGGGTAGCACGGCAAACAGCATCACGGCGAACCAGGTCACCATCGGAGGCTGAAACGCCTTGCGGTGGCGGACCGTCTGGATCGAGACGAACAGGGTGCAGATCGGCAGAACGACCAGCATCGCGCACAACGCGAGATCAAAGGCCAGCGATGCGGCCGCCCTGGACGAGGTGACCGGGAACGCCTTTCCGCCGGCGACGGTGTCCCCGGCTTTGATGTCCCAGCCGATCAGCGAGTCGATCAGCACGACCTCTGTCGGCAACGCGGCATCGTTCGGACCGAACGCCTGTACCGTCACCGACTCCGCGACGTATCTGTCGAACGGCCAGAGCCGGATGTCGCCGTCGCTGTACAACGACACCGGCAGAACCCCGGGGCGTGTACCGGCGGGGAACGTCAGCTCGGTGTCGGAGACCGTCGGCGAAACGTCTACGGTCAGATCCTGTTTGAGGTCGCCTCGACCATCGAGCAGATCACCACCGGCATCGATCGAGACGGTGCCGGCCACCTCGAAGTCGGCGCCGTTGACCGTGTTGATATCGAGGTACACCACGACGCCGTTCGCCACTGGTCTACTTGCTTCCGCACCGTCATCGGTTCCACCTTTGGCGTAGACCACCAGGACGGAGACATAGGCGATCATCAGGCCGACCACGATCGCCAGCGCCACAACCCACGAGAATCTTCTACCGGTCTCCGCCATACTCCAGCCTCCACGCTCATCTCCCGTTCGGCGGCCGTAAGCAGGCGCCGGCTGCCGGAAAGTCTATGGGTGCACGCCAATACCGCTCCGGGCCGGGTGGAATTCGGAATGCAGAGCACGTCAGCAGCAGCAACCGACTATTCCGGGCAAGATCCCGCGGCGGGCGCAGCGGTTCCGAGGAGGCGCCCCAGTGGCACACTGGTCGGAACGCACTACTTCCGACGAAGCGAGCACGCGTGAGGAGTTCACAATGGTCATCGCAGGTTTGGTACTCGCCGCGGTCGCGGGGCTCCTCCACGTCCTCATCTTCTATCTGGAATCCATCGCCTGGACGAGCGAGCGCGCCCGCGCGACGTTCGGCACCGGGACGGTGGAGGAAGCGACAGTTCAGAAGGAACTCGCTTTCAACCAGGGGTTCTACAACCTGTTCCTCGCGATCGCGGTGTTCGTCGGAATCGTGTTGTACGCCATTGGATCTGACGCCGTCGGGGCGACGCTGGTCTTCACGGGCACCGCGTCGATGGTCGCTGCGGCATTGGTTCTGGCGCTTTCGAGCCCCGACAAGATCGCGGCCGCACTCAAGCAGGGCGTGGTTCCCTCGCTCGCAGTGATCGCGCTCGCCGTCGGCCTGATCGTCTGAACCCGGCGAACTCCTCGCCTACGCAGCCGCCGCTCACTTCAGGCCCGACGGAACGACCTTGCCGTTGACCGTCACGATGACGTCGCCGGTTGCTGTGTTCTCCGAGATGGTGCCGTACTCGAAAGTCACCACTTCGAGGTCACCGTCGGTGGTCACGTCGCTCGTGGGCACACCGAGCGGCCCGGCCGAGCCGTTCTTGCCGGTGAGTAAAGGCACGCCGTCCGGGGCACGTTCGGTATTCCATGCATCCCGGATCTTTCCCGAGGTGACGATATACGCGGGTGTCCCGGGGTTGGCGTTCTTCGCGATGATCACGCCGCGTTGGAATTGCTGGTACACGACGCCGCTGTCTCGGGTTCCGGCATTGTGATCCCCGGTCAGCGGTATGCCGATGGCCCGCTTCTGGGCGTCGGTCGCCGCCGCGTATTTGACTGCGAGCGGGCCGACCAGAGTCACCGCGACGTCGTCCACCCCCGTGATCGTCACCGTAGCGGGCGTCCCCGGGGTGCTGGTCTCCGCAACCGTCCGATCGTCGGCGTCTGACGGGGAGACGGAAGCCTCGGCCGATGATGCCTTCGATGACGTGTCGTTCGCGTCGGCACCACCGCAGCCGGCAGCGATCAGCGCGACGACGAACATTCCAGCAGCAAGGTTGGCAAGACGGAGAGCCACACGCGTCATGTTTTCCTCTCGGACATCGACACGTAGCGAATCCGGTACGCGCGAACCAGTGTCGTGTCGGAGTCTAGCGGCTCGACGCCCCACGTCGGCAGGTCCTCATCGTAGGCGGACACGATTCGATGCCATGTCACCAGGTGAGACGTTTTCGATGCAATGTCCCAAATCGGTCATGGCAGGTCGCCAGACCTGCTCCAATGGCGATGAGAGCAATGACTCGTCGACGGTGACTGAGAGGTCGGGATGGCGCACTACTACCCAGAACTGGCGGAGCGGGTCGCACGGCAGGCCGACGAGTTGCCCGAGCTGTATGGCGACTTCGACTTCGACACGACCCCGGAACGTTTCACCACCGACCCCGATGTCGAGTCTGCGCTGCCGAGTCGATTGGGCGATCGCAGCAAGTATTTGAACGACCCGCGTCTGATGGAACTGGTCCACACATCGACGTTTCTGGCCGACGTGCCCGCCGATCGGGTGGCTGCACTGTCTGCGCAGTATCCGGTCTCCGAACTCGTGAGTCTCGTTCGACGCGTATGCCGCGCGGGCGCGGAGAATGTTCCGGACGCTCCCCCGGAGATCGGCGAACTCATCGCCGTGATGCAGGAGAAGCCCGACTGGATCGACTTCGATCTCATCGACGACGGCGCCGCATACTCCCGTCTGTATGCCGCGCTCGTGTCACCCTTCATGACCCGGGGCGCATTCCTCGCGACCTTCACCAACAGCTATGCGGCGCTGCCGATGACGATCACCGGCGCGCTGTCGGGCACCCGAGCCGCACACCGTGTCAACGAGACCACCGCCTACTTCGCGGTCACGGCGCTACCGGGCGGTCTCAGGCGTTTCGGTCCGGGCTTCGAGGCGACCGTGATGGTGCGCCTGATGCATTCGATGGTCCGGTTCAATGCATTGCAGCGGACCGGCCACGGCAACAGCAGGAAACGAACTTGGGACACCAGGATCTACGGCCTGCCGGTCCCCCAGATCGACCAGTTCCCCGCAGGCATGATCGGCCCTTATCAGAAGGCAGACAAGGCAGTCAGGGCCAACCGTGAACTCCCTTACGACGAGCGGGCGATGGTCGAGTTCCATCGCTACCGCGGGTTCCTGCTCGGACTCCCCGAGGAACTGCTGCCCGGTTCCGCGCAGGAGATCGTCGACCTGTTCAACGCGCGGGCCGCAACCCTGCGCCACGGCTACGACGACGACTGCCGCAAACTCGTCAGCTCCACGATGGACGCCTACCTGCGCCCAACGGAGAGCCCCTTCGACCGTGTAGCCGACGCCGTCGAAAAGAGCTACAGCAAGCTCGCTTTCGCGGCCGCCTTCTGCGAGGGAAACCTCAGGAAGGCTGCCGACATGGGCGTCGACCTCTCGATCGCCGACCTCGCGCGTGCAGCCGCGACCGCGCCGTGGTTGACCGGCCGGTTCGCCGCGGTCCGCATCGCCGGCAAACTCCCGGTTCTGCAGAATCTCGCCGATCAATACATCACCGAACTCGTCAGGAGGCGCCTCGACGACTACGGAATCCCTGAGTACACAACCGATTCCCGTGAATACGCACACTGACGGACCCGTGCACAGGGCGGCCGGTCAGCGGTGCCGGGGCGACCGATACCGGACGACTTGCAGAGGCTTCATCGCCAGAGCACCGGGGGCACCCCTTCGGCCGTCAGACTTCCGCCGCCGGCGCGCCACAGTCGGCCATCTCGAGAACCGGTACCAACAAAACCGAAGTCAGGCGAGTTTCAGGACTGCCGGTTCCGCACGCGGGAGTTGGTCGGGACATGGCGTCGTGGCGCCGGCCTCCGACGCCGTGTCGAGCGAGTCGCGTCGCCGATTGCCGCCGGGATACTCCATGCGGCGCTGGAAACGATCCATGCCGACAGTGAACACCGTGAGCCCCACTGGGGCGAACAGTCCCACGATGAGTGCGACCATGCGTCGTTCCTCCTGGTGTTCCGATACGTTGACCGGGAGGGAATATAGCCATTCGTTCGTATCGGTAAACATCGCATCGCCGTCGTCGGCGACCGAAGGTCACCACAGCCCGGCGGCGCGGGTCAGCGGGGGTCGATTCGGAACACCCCACAGCGTCCCGCAACGGCGGCGAAAGCGTCCGGGGTGACGTCGGTGACCACGCCGGCATCCTTCATCATCTTCGGTCCGTCACTGCCCGACAGTTCAGGCCAGGCGCGGAGTACCGGCACCGCCTGGTCGGCGGGCAGTTCGACAAGACGGACATCGGTCACGTCCCCGCGAATCGACAGCTGCGCCAGCCCGTCGGCGGCGCGGACGTTGCGAGCCCAGTCGGCCCCGGGGAATCCTTCGAGGAGGTAGCGGCCCCCGTCCACGGCGACGACGGTCAGCGGCGTCCGCCGAGGCTTCCCGCTCTTTCTGCCGGGCACGATCAGGACCGGCAACTCCTTCATCCCACCGAAGCGTTGCAGGAACAGGAACACCTTGTTCATCGGCTTGAGCCAGCGCGGCGGCGTGACAGTTCGCGGTGACGTGGGCATGCTCGCTCCTTCCGGCGCCTTACTCCGTACACCGTACTAGGTTTACGGCGGCGGGTACACCGGCGGTCAGCGCTGCACGTCGATGACGAGTCGCGTCGGGTTGGTCAGCACGTCGACGGTGAAAGGAGCTCCGCGTTCCGACACCCCGATGAAAGACTGTGTGACACCTTCGAATACGAGCGCGCCCCGCACCTCCACCACCGACCCGCCTGGCTGTGCACGAATCGGATCGGGACCGGCATACGGCTCGACCCCGCTGTCGAAGGGGTACGCCGACCCGGTGATCTGGACTTCCAGGATCGCTCCACCCGCGACATCGACCGGGAAGCCGCTTCCGTCCTGGAGCGCCTCGTCGACATAGGCGACGCGCCAACCGGGCCGGCCGCTGCCCCCGAGCTCGTAGACGACCCGATCGAATCCGTCGTGCGAGCCGGTACGGATGTCGGTGACGGTTAGTCGAGCGCCCTCACCTGCGGGCGCGGTCTTCGGACCGGCGCTCTCGCCATCGGTCGGCACATCGGACGCCGTCGAACCGGTCTCGGACGGCGGCGTCGACGTCACCGTCTCGGTCACCGTCGGGGCGACACCGACGTCACTGTCACGCTCACCGTCGGCAGCCGAACAGCCCGCAACGACGAGAGCAGCGGCGACCAGGACCACCGCGGCGCGCACACGCATCATGAGCGCCCACGCTACCCGGGGATCAGGGCCAGAAGATGGTGCCGTTCTGGAAGTCCTGGGCAAAGCGGCTGCCGATGCGGTACTCGCCGCCGAGCGGAACGCCGTAGTACCCCTTCGCGGCCCCCTGCGCGCGCCACTTCTGCAAGATCCCGCCCCAGACGATCTGGGCGCCGCCGTTCTTGGACCAGGTGATCGTGCCGCCCTGGAAGTCGCTGGTCCGCCCCTTGCCCGACTTGTACTCGTTGGTCGTGGGGAAGCCCAGCGCGCCGCGCTCGGCGCCGATCTTCTGCCAGCGAGTCCGGATCGCGCCGCCGACCTGATGAGCCGTTCCGGCGTCGACCGTCGGGTGCCAGTAGAACGACACGTCGCGGGAAAAGGTTTGGTACCGGCCACGCTTGGCGGACGCCCGTTCGGGACCGGTCGGTGCGCCCCACTTCCAGAAACCGCCGGTCTTGGAGTAGGCCTCCTCGATCTTCCCGCCGACGACGATCCCGTTGATCACCCGATCGGCCTGGGCGTTCGGAGCGAGAACGACGAGAGACATCGCGGTGGCCAGGATCGCCAGTCCCACCGAGGCAAACCGCGACCGGTTACGGCCGGCGGCGGGGCGGGTGTCACGTGAGGCGCGTCGAATCAGGGACGAGAGACCAGACATGGGCGTGATCATACGGATGCAACGGGTACATCGTTAGGGCAGCTCACGAGCGTCGTCACGAATCAGTCGCATGGCGGGGATCACAGCGGGTAACAGAGCAACTGCTCTGTTACCGTTTTCTCGTGCCCCGGCCCAGAACTCATGACCTCGAGCAGTTGCTCGATGCCGCCGAGGCGCTGGCGGTCCAATCGGGCGCTGCTGCAGTCACGGTGCGAGCCCTCTCAGAGTCGACGGCAGTGTCCAACGGTGCGATCTATCACGCCTTCGGCTCGCGAGCGGGTCTCGTCGGGCGGGTATGGCTGCGCGCCGCACAGCGTTTCCTGACCGCGCAACGCGAGGCAGTGGAGGCGACCCTCGACTCCGGGCGGGGCCGGGACATCGCCGTCGAGGCGGTCGTCGTTGCCGCCGACGCCCCGGCGCGCTTCGCTCTCGATCAGCCCCTGTCCGGGCGATTCCTGCTCACCGTGGACCGAAGCGAACTACTCGGGAACGCCGATCTACCCGACGATCTGGCCGATGAACTCCGGGACCTCGATCAAGCTCTCGTCGACCTGTTCCGGACGCTGGCGCACGCGGTCTGGGGACGCACCGACCGCCAGACGGTGGAGGTCATCAGAGATTGCGTCGTCGAGCTCCCGACCGCCCTCCTTCTCCGCGGCCGACGTACCGCCGACGCCGCGGTCCGCGAACGCCTCGCCGCGGCCGTCCGCGCCGTGCTGTCACTCGCCCCTCCTGGAACCAACTGATCAGCCGCTGCGACAACAACTCTCCACGGACAAGGAACCGAACATGACCGCAACACTGGAATTCCACGACGACATCGCAGTCCTGATCCTCGGCGAGGACGAAAACCGTTTCTCCCCCCGCTTTCTCGAGTCAGTCAGCACCCATCTCGACAAGGTCGAATCCGACGCCCGCGGTCTGGTGACCGTGGGCTCGGGCAAGTTCTACTCCAACGGACTCGACCTCGACTGGCTCCTCGCCAACGGCGACAAGGCCGACTCCTACGTCGGACAGGTGCAGGAACTCTTCGCCCGGCTGTTGAACTTCCCGCTGCCGACAGTGGCCGGGGTCAACGGTCATGCGTTCGGCGCCGGCGCCATGTTCGCCCTCGCTCACGACTATCGCGTGATGCGTGAAGATCGTGGCTACTACTGCTTCCCCGAGGTCGACATCCGAATCCCGTTCACCCCCGGCATGGCTGCGCTCATCCAGGCCAAGCTGACACCCCAGGCCGCACTGACCGCCATGACCACCGGACACCGTTACGCCGGACCGGAAGCGGTCGCAGTCGGACTGGCCGACTCGGTGGCCGACGAGCACGCCATCGTCTCCAGCGCGCTCGATCGGCTCAAGCCGCTCGTCGGCAAGGACTCGAACACCCTCGGCGCCATCAAGTCCACGATGTTCCGCTCGGTCACCGAAGTGTTGCGTGAGGGCCACACACACTGACCCGTCCGAGGCCCTCGCTGTTCGTGCACCCGTTCACCGCGTAGGCCGACCGGAGGACGTTTCGGCGTTTTGCGTCGTTCGTGACCGTCGCTGTCTAGGTTTGATCTGACCTGAGCGGCGGAGGCCAGATGAGCAATCAGTCATCCCACAGTGATGCGAACGAGGTGTCCGCCGAGTTCGGCTACACCCCAGAGCTCAAACGCACGCTCGGCTCGTTCCAGGTGTTCGCCGTATCGTTCGCGTTCATCTCCGTCGCCGTCGGGATCTTCGGCACCTACGGCATGTTGCTGAACAACGCGGGCCCGGTGGGCATCTGGACCTGGCTGATCGCGCTGGCCGGTCAGATGCTGGTGGCGTTGGTCATCGCCCAGTTCGCCGCCCGCATCCCGCTCAGTGGATCGTCGTACCAGTGGGCGTCTCGGCTCGCCAACCCTCGCGTGGGTTGGATTTTCGGCTGGCTGACCTTCTGTTACCTCGTTGTGGGACTCATGGCAATCGACTTCGCGATGGCCAGCCAGTGCCTGATGCCATTGTTCAACATGACCCCCGACGAGCAGACCGCCCGCATCCTCACCGTCGTGATTCTGCTGGTGCAAGCGGCGCTCGCGATCGCATCGACCCGACTCGTCGGGCTGATCAACTCGCTGGCAGTGGGCGTCGAGGTGACGATCGTGGTGTTGCTGGTGGTCGCGCTGCTGGTGGCGGTCGCCGTGACCGGCGACGGTTCGGCCGCCAACCTCGGATCACGTGGCGTCGCAGCGGATTCAACAGAATACTTCGCCTTCGGCGGCGGCTTGATGGCCGTGATGATCGTCGGCCTGGCAACACTGGTGGGCTTCGACTCCGCGGCGAACATGGCTGAGGAGGCCAAGGATCCGCACCGCACGGTGCCGCGGGCCATCGTCGGCTCGGTCGCAGCGGCCGGAATCCTGGGAATGCTGTTCCTCATCGGACTGACCGTGGCGATCGACGACATCACCAAGGTGACCGCGTCGGAATCGCCGGTGGCGACCATCATGCGGGATCAGTTCGGAGCTCCGATGGAGCGAATCCTGTTGGTGGTGATCGCGATCGCATTCTTCGGCGGCGGACTGGTGTCGCTGACGTCGTGTGCACGCATGGTGTTCGCGATGTCGCGTGACGGGCGGTTCCCGGCGCATCAGGTGATGCGACGGGTCAACAAGCGGTCCCAGACCCCGATCCCGGCCACCGTGCTCCCGTTGGTCATCGGGATCGTCGTGATGATCGTGCTGCCGGGCGACGCGCTGATCGAACTCATCACCGCGGGCACTCTTTTCCCCGCGATCACCTACGGACTCGTCGTCATTCTCTATCTGGCCGTCCGCAAACGCCTGGACCGCAAGCGCGGTGCCTTCGACCTCGGTCGGTTCGAGTTGCCGGTGGCCGTGGCCGCCCTGGTGTGGTCGGTGTGTGCTGTCGTCATCCTGCTCTCCCCCATCGACGCGACCGTCCCCATGATCATCGTGGGCGGGCTGATCCTGGTCGGCTGTCTGTATTTCGGCTTCATGCTGATGTTCCGGCGGGAAGTCCTCGACAGCGAACCCGGACAGGACGTGTTCTCCGACACCGACCGTCGTACCGACCCCGACCCTCAGGACGCCGAGGTCTGATCCGGCCGGGCGCCCGCGGTTTCGGTCACGATTTCCCCACCCCGAGACCGCCGCCGGCATGATTGAATTCGGCGTGCGCGTACATCATTTGATCGCAACAGCCGCAGCGGCTGTGTTCGTCGTCGGATCCGCCGGATGTTCCACCGATTCCGGCGAATCCCCGCAGCCCTCGTCCACGGCGGCAACCGAGACCACCCACGCGCCCACCGCAGCTCCGCCGGTCCCGCAGGGTTCCGACGGAATCGACATCGAACGCATCGAGTATCTCGATCCCGCCGACGCCGACCCGGCCGAGAACTGGGCCAACCTGTACCTACCCGCGGGCGACCACGGGGACGGAACCGTTCCTCTCGTCACCATCATTCACGGCGGCGGCTGGGAGAGTCGCGCCGGCGCAGAGCAGTTCGACGACATGGCCCGTGATCTCGCCGCCCGCGGACTCGCCGTCTACAACGTCGAGTATCGCCGCGTAGGCACGGGCGGCGGCTGGCCGACGACCTTCCACGACGTGGCCCGCGCACTGGACCACGTACCCGCGATTGCCGAGGCACATCCTCAACTCAGCATCGACGACGAGCTGGTGATCGGCCACAGTGCCGGTGCGCAATTGGCCGTCTGGGCAGGCACGCGACACCGCCTCGACGACGATGAAGTGGGCTCACGTCCGGCATTCGGCCCATCCCGAGTGGTTTCCATCTCCGGCCCCTTGGACATGCGTTACGCCGTGAACCACGGCAACGGACGGGTCATCAAGCAGATCCTCGGCGGCACACCGGAACAGGTGCCCGATCGGTACGCATCGGTGGACCCGATCCAGAACCTGGATCCCGCAATGCCGGTGATCCTCTTCCACGGTCTCGCCGACGACGACGTCGACCCGGACAACTCGCGGCACTACACCGCCGCAGTCCGGGCGGCGGGCGGCAGCGCCGAGTTGCACCTGGTGGCCGGCGAAACCCACACCTCGCTGGTGCATCGACGATCTCCTGCGTACGAGCAGATCCTGGACCGCCTCTCCGTCGTGGCCACGACCGACCTCGACAGGCTTCGCAGCGAGTAGGGCTCGACCGATCTGGCCGCCCCTTCGCCCCCGGGTGCGCGAGTAGGGTTGTCCCCCGGGCAGTCCTGAGGTCACGAGGACCGCAGATATGACCGGGAGGTGCAGATGGCCGCAGAATCGACCCGGCGCGGTCGAGGTAGACCACCGGGACCCCCGGTCGACCTCGACGCGCGACGGGAGATGTTGCTCGACGCCGCAGAGGCGACCATCCGCCAGTCCGGCGCCGCGGTCGGGCTCGCGGAAGTCGCCAAAGCTGCCGGCCTCACCCGCTCCGCGGTGTACGCGGCGTTCAACGACCGCGATGGGGTGGTCGACGCGCTCGCAACCAGACATGCACGACGGATTGTCGAGCGACTCACCTCGGTCGTCGGCGGAACCGCCGATCCCGCCGAACAGACGCGCGCCGCCATCGACATCCTGGCCGCCTGGTTCGACGACGAACCCCAGCTGGCCCACCTACTGACCGGACGGCTCGATCAGACGGCCGAGAACACTCCCGGTGCCATCGTCGAAACCGTCGCAGACATCCTGCGAGCCGGTTTCCGGGCGCGCGGCGCAGACGACTCCCCCGCCGAACCTTGGGCATACGCCCTCGTCGGAGCGGTTTCCTCGGCCGTCGGATGGTGGTCACGAACGCGAAGCATCCCTCGTGCCGACCTCGTCGACCACTTGCATCGACTCATCTGGTCAGGCTTCGAAGGCGCGGGAGGCGCAGCACCGAGCAGCAGACCTTGACCGACGCCCACCTAAAAGACACACTGTATTTTATGACCTCGGTGTGGACAGTCAGTCCCGAACGCGCAGCCGCCATCACCGGCGCGCGCAACTGGACGGACGTGAGAGCCGAGCATCCCGACGCCGTCGACGCGATGGCCGACGGCCTGATGCTCGGCGACGCCGCAGCCGATGCGGTGATCGCGGAGATGTATTCCGGCCGGGGTTGGGCATGGTCGGACATCACCGCGGCCCTCGACAGCCCCACCGAGATCTCCGATGCACCACCCGCATTGCGTCATTTCCTCGAGGTGGCGACGGACCTTCCCTCCTGGTTCGATCCCGCCCTCGCGCGTGCGGGTGCCGAGGCCTGGTGGCGCTTCGGGTCACTCCAGTCGAGCACGTTGTACCAGTCACTGATCTACGGATACCGGGCACGCGGATTCACCCGGCCGCTGGTCGCCACGGGCCGCTTGACCGAGGGCACCTGGGATCGCGTCGTCGCCACCGGCCGATGGGTCACCCTGGCCACCGCCCCGGGGATGATGGACCCCGGCGAACCCGGATGGTCGGAGACGCTACGAATCCGGCTGGTGCATGCGATGGTTCGGCATCACCTCCACATGCACGGCCACTGGGACGACGAGCAGTGGGGCGTCCCGATCAATCAGACCTACTCCCAATTGACCATCACCGCAGGTTTCCTCGTCTTGCCGCTGCGAGTCGCCAAAGACTTCGGAATCCATTACACGCGCGCTGACATGGAAGCGATGACCCACCTCTGGAGGTGGGTCGGCTGGGTGATGGGAATCGAGGAGCACCGACTCCCCCGCAACTTCGGCGACGCTCGCCGCACTGATCGGATCGCGCAGGACTTCCGCCTGGAACCGCCGCCGGAGTCCAGGGAACTCGTCAAAGCGCTTCTCGACGACGGCTATCGCACCAACCTCGGACTACCTGGTCCACTGAACGACATCGTCCACGTCCTGTCGCGTCCGTTCCTACGGACTCTGTTCGAATCGGTGTCCGCGAGATGGGTTGACGACGAGGTCGCCACCGCAATGGGTTTGCGCTCCACACCGATGCACCACCTCGTGACCCTGGCTCGGCCGGCAATCCGGTCCAGGGAGATCGCACGCTGGTTCGGTCTGCTCGGCTCTGAGCACGCGGTGGCCCGCCGCGAACTCCGTTTCGTCACCTCGAGATTGGGGCTCGACCTCCGCCGTATCGCCTCGAACCGTTATGACTCCGCTGACAAAGGACACCTGGAGACCGTTGCATGACCGCCACTTTCACCCTCCGGCAGAACCTCGACTGCACCCCGGAGGCCGCCTGGCATCTACTCACCGACCCTGACCAGATGTGCCGGTGGTCGACCGCGCCGATCACTCCTATCTCACTCGGCCCGCAGGATCGTCCCGACACCGCCGGTGCGCTGCGGATGGTCACGCTCCCCGGCGGAAGGATCCGGCTCCGCGAAGTCGTCGAGTACGCAGAGTTCCCACGAACCTTCCGTTACCGGGTCTACGACGGGGGTCCGCTGCTGGTGGAACATCGGGGCGAGCAGCGCGTCGTCGAGACCTCGGAGGGTGTCGAGGTGCAGTGGACGGTGGACATGACGCTCTTCCCCCGTCCGTTGTCGCATCTGATGGCTTGGCAGATCCGACGCGAGGTGCAGCGCTCGCTGACGGAGATGGAGTCGCTGGCCCGAGACCTCGACACGGCGACGCTGACCTCTCCGGACGAACTTCCCCGGAGGACCGCTCACAACCTGGACGACCTCGTCTCCTCAGCCCTCGAGATCCGTGTGTTGCAGCAGGAGATCGCCGACGAGCTCGCCGGCGCGGACGACCCCAAGCAGTGGTTCGCCAGGGTCTATCAGTACGTCACCGAAACCATGATCGAGGCGGCCACCGGAAGACTGGAACTCGGCCTCACACACCCTGATTGGGTCCTCGCCCTGATCCCGGTCTTCCACCGGTACTACGCCGGCAACCTCGACGCCTACCGCAACGGGGGTGTAGTCGAGGACGCATGGCAGGTCGCGTGGTCGACGTGCGAGATCGTCGATCCGGACCGGCCGCACGAGCCGGTCGTGAAAGGACTCCTCGCGGGAGTGGCCGCGCACATCGACGCCGACCTACCGCGTGCGCTGGCCGCGCTTCACCTGGACCGATACCCCGACCGTGACCTTCGCGAGTTCCGTCCCGATTACCTGCGACTCGCACCGGTGTTCACCGTCGCCTCCGACCGTTTGCTCGCGGATCTACCCCGTAGTCACAAGCCGTGGTGGACGAGTATCGCCGGCCGGGTCAACACCGGGATGCGCGACTCACTCCTGGCCAGGACGGGATACGACGTGTCCCGCCACCGGGTTCAAGCGTTCGAAGCGGCAGTGCAACGAGCGTCGTCGCAAACCGGGCCGGCCTAGTCGCGCTCACGTACTACTGGGCCGACATCGCCGAACTCCTGCCGGCTCTGGCGCTTCTGGTCACCTGGCGGTCGGACCACTGCGGATTCGCCGAACGCTCGAGGTCACGAACCCTCCCGGGATCGTCGCCGCTACGACGCCGCCCGAACTGCGGGCCTCAGCGACCGGTACCCGCCGTCAACTCCGGTTCGGTGGGTCGAAAGGGCTGGACGATCTCGGTTCGCCAGCCCGCCGGATCGGTGGAGGGATCACTGAAGTAGACCTCCCAGGGATCGCCGGCCTTCCCGCCGTGCTCGTTCACCCACGTCTCCAGAGCCTTGTACGCCGGCTCCATCGCGTCGTAGGGTCCGGCGTGGGTGGTGACGGCGACCTGCCCGCCCGGTAGTTCGGAGGGCCCGACGTCGCCGACCGGGTCGATCGGCGACGTCGTGGGAAACCCTGCCTCGATCTCGAATCGGCCTTCACCGAGCATGCGATAGCGAGCGAAGGGCGGCCCGGTGGGACCCGCCTGACGTTCCGACAGCACGCGATCGATGTCCCCGTAGGTCTTGTTCAGCCAGGGCCCGATCTCCTCGACTGCCAACGTGGACCTCGCAACGGCTGTCACCTGGGCGGTCCGGGACTCCTCCATGCACTTCATAGTCCTGCATTCTCACAGAATCGCTCTGCGGAGCCCCCTGTCACAGGGCCATTGGTCAACTGTTCGGGAGGTCTTGTCGACTTCGATCGCCAACGAGGACCTCAGCGACATCCCCCGGACACTCGAAATCCCGTACACCAACTGAAAATTCGGTGGGACCGAGCCCGGCCCCGCGTCACCGTTCCGACCGTTTGCGACCGGCGTCAGAACCCTCCGATGGCAGCGCCGCCGAGGACAACAGCGACAGCTTCTCCGCAAGACGTCGTGCGAGCCCACAGCTCGCGGAACCACGGGCTCACCAGGGACGATTCGCCCACCAACTCGACGAACCGTGGGTCGCCGACGTCGGTTCCTGGGGTTACGCTGAGGCATGGTCTTCCAACGCGACGTCGCACCGGGAATCCATCGCCTGGAACACGCGTACACCAACCAGTACCTGGTCGAGGACGGCGACCGACTCGTGATCGTCGACGCCGGACTGCCCCGCTCGTACGGTCCCCTGGTCGACGCGATCCACCATCTGGGCCACGACGTCGATGCGGTGTCTGCATTGATCGTCACCCACGGGCATTTCGATCATGTGGGCACCGCACGACGCCTGGCCAAGCAGTGGCGCATCCCGGTCCACATCCATCGCGACGATGTGTGGCTCGCCGCTCATCCCTATCGGTACGCGCACCAGAACGCCACGCGCGTCGGAGTTCCGCTGCGCAACCCGCCGTCGTGGAAATTGCTCAGTCGCATGGCCTTTGCCGGAGCCTTCAGGGTCCGCGGAATAGACGAAGCCCATGTGTCCGCCTTCGCCGACAACGGCGAGCTCCCGGGAGGGGCCGAGGTGATCCCGACGCCCGGGCACACCTTCGGCCACGTATCCCTCTACTTTCCCGACCGCGATGCGGTCATCGCCGGCGACGCATTGGTCACCCTCGATCCGTATACCGGGGCGCACGGGCCCCGGCTGATCGCCGGGTCGGCAACCGCCGACTTCGAGCGGAACCGTGACTCACTCGACGCACTCGCCGCCACCGGCGCGAAGTCCGTCCTGCCCGGGCATGGCGTCCCGTGGCACCACGGTGTGGCGGCGGCCGTCGAGCGCGCACGCCACACCGACAGTTGACACCGACCGGCGCCTGCGCGACTCAGCCGAGGCGTTCGTAGATCGTCGCGTTCGCGAGACCGCCTGCCTCACACATCGTCTGGAGCAGGAATCGTCCGCCCCGCTGTTCCAGCGCGTTCAGCCCGGTGGTCGCCAGGCGGGCACCGCTGGCTCCCAGCGGGTGACCGAGTGCGATCGCCCCGCCGTTGACGTTCACCTTGTCGAGGTCGACGCCGAGCTCCTGTGTCCAGGCCAGGACAACCGGAGCGAAGGCCTCGTTGACCTCGAACAGGTCGATGTCGGCGAGGTCGAGTCCGCTGCGCGCGAGCACCTTTCGGGTCGCCGGGATGATCGCGGTGAGCATGAGGAGCGGATCGTCGCCGGCGACCGCGATGGTGTGGATCCGTGCCCGCGGCCGCAACCCGAGCTCCGCCGCCTTCTCCTCGCTCATGACGAGGACGGCGGCCGAACCATCGCTGATCTGGCTGGCACTGGCGGCGGTGATCCTCCAGTCGATCTCGGGGAATCGCCGCGCGATCGCCTCGTCGTAATAGGCGGGCCGCAGGGCGGCCAGACTCTCGAGGGTGCCGCCCAACCGGATCCCCTCGTCGGCGGTCAGACCGGAGATCGGTGCGAGCTCGTCGTCGAACATCCCGTTCTTGGTCGCCTGCGCCGCCAATTCGTGTGACCGAAGGGAGAATTCTTCGATCGCGGTGCGGGCGATTCCCCACCGGGCGGCGATGAGTTCCGCGGAGATCCCCTGCCCGACGAGCCCGTCGGGATAGCGCTCGTCGAACGCGACACCGTTCAGGTCCGACGTCCCGGCCGCGGCCGAACCCATCGGCACCCGTGACATCGATTCGACCCCTGCGGCCACGACCACGTCGTAGGTGCCCGCGATGATCCCCTGGGCGGCGAATGCGATCGCCTGCTGACCGCTGCCGCACTGGCGGTCGATCGACACACCGGGCACCGACTCCGGAAGACCTGCTGCCAGCAGGGCGCGCCGTGCGATGTTGAAACTCTGCTCACCCACCTGACTGACGACTCCGGTGATCACGTCGTCGATCTCGGCCGGATCGAGGCCAGTACGGTCGACGATCGCCCGGAGGCTGTGTGCGAGTAAGTCGACCGGATGGACGTCGTGGAGCCCGCCCGACGGCTTCCCCTTGCCGATCGGCGTGCGTACCGCGTCCACGATGACTGCAGTTGCCATGTCTGACCTCCATCGGTGTCGGATCGTCGACGACGATCCCCGTGTGGCTGACTTTTGTCTGCCATAGTCAGAGGTCTACGCCCTGACTATGGACTTGTCAAGTCAGGGTAGGATGGAGCACATGATGAAGCTGGTGGGACCGCTCGCGGAACGAGATCGGTGGGAGGCGACGCATTGCTCGATCGCCAAGGCGGTCGAGCTGGTCGGTACCCGATCAGCGATCCTGATCCTGCGCGAGGCGTTCTACGGCGCGACCCGGTTCGACCAGTTCGCCCGCCGGGTCGGCATCACCGATGCGGTCGCGTCGGCCCGGTTGAAAGAGCTGACCGAGGCGGGCGTCTTCTCGAAGGTCCCCTATCAGGAGCCTGGCCAGCGGGTCCGTTACGAGTATCTGCTCACCGACATGGGCCGCGACCTGTTCCCGGTCGTCATGTCGCTGATGCAGTGGGGAAACGAGCATCTCCAGCCCGACGGCGCACCGCTCACGATCACCGACGCATCCCGGAATCCGGTTCGCGTCGGGGTGGTGACCGGCGAGCAGAAGACCCTCGACCCCGAGGATGTCGAGGTGAGGGTCAACCGCTCGCGGCGATGAGTACCCGATCACGGATTCGTCGGAAGACGAATCCACCTGCTAGTCTCGGGCTCACGTTCACGCGGTGCTGTAACCCGCTTGTCGAACCAGAGGCCGGGGCGCTTACAGGAACCCCCGGTCTTGTCCAAACTTCCGCGGGTTCCGGCGAACTACTTCGCTGCCGTGCGCCGCAGCTTGGTGTTGACGAATTCGCCCAGGCCCCAACGTCCGAGTTCGCGGCCGTAGCCCGACCGCTTGACGCCGCCGAACGGCAGACCCGGCAGCGTGGTGCCGTGCTCGTTCACGTAGGCCATACCCACTTCGAGTCGGTCGGCGACCTCCTCGGCTTTCGCGGTGTCGGTGCTCCACACCGAACCGCTCAGACCGAACTCGACGTCATTGGCCAATGCGACGGCCTCGTCGGCCGAGGACACCTTGTAGACCATGGCCACCGGGCCGAAGATCTCCTCGGCGTAGGCATCCATGTCCGGAGTGATATCGGTCAGCACGGTCGGCTGGAAAAAGGCACCGTCACGATCGAGCGCGGCGCCGCCGGTCCGCAGCGTCGCACCCTGGTCCACCGCGGTCTTGACCTGGTCGGCGACGGTGTCGCGTGCCGAGATCGACGACAGCGGTCCCATGCGCGTCGACGAATCGCCCGGGTCCCCCACCGTCGTCGCCTCGAACTTCTCGACCAGCCCTTGCACGAAGTCGTCGTAGAGCTCGTCGAGCACGATAAATCGCTTCGGCGAGTTGCAGGCCTGGCCCGCGTTGGACAGCCGGGCCCGCGCGGCGATCGTAGTGGTCCGGGCCATGTCAGCGGAGTCGAGCAGGATGAACGGGTCCGAGCCGCCCAGCTCGAGGACCGACTTCTTGAGATTCTCGGCGGCGACCTTGGCCACCGCGGCGCCGGCACCCTCACTGCCGGTCAACGACACCCCGCGGATGGCCGGATGCGCCAAGAGCTCCGCGACCTGGTTGCTGCTCGCGTACACGTTCGCATACACGTCCTGCGGCACCCCGGCATCGTGCAGGATCTCCGCCATCAACGCCGACGACGCCGCGCAGATCGACGCATGCTTGAGGACGATCGTGTTGCCGGCCAGCAGGTTCGGAGCTGCGAACCGGGCCACCTGGTAGTACGGGTAGTTCCACGGCATCACACCGAGCAGCGGCCCGATCGGCGCCGTCTGCACGATCGACGACTCGGCGCCCTGCGGATCGAGTTCCTCGCTGACCAGCAGGTCCGGGCCATGGTCGGCGTACCAGCGATAGATGTCGGCGGCGAGCTGCACTTCACCTGCCGCCTCCTTGGCCGGTTTGCCCATCTCGGTCGTGATCGTCGACGCCAGCTCGTCCGCACGCTGCTCGTACAGATCCGCGGTCCGGGACAGGATGGCCGCACGCTCCGCGACCTGGGTGCGCCGCCAGCTCTCGAAAGCTTCGAGCGACCGTGCCGCGAGCCCGTCGATCTCGTTGTCGGCGAGACCGGGGAACTCCCGGTCGGTGACGCCAGTGGTGGGATTCGCGGTGACGTAGGTGCTCACTGAGAACCGTCCTTCCGATGTCGGTGGTTCAGATCGGCCGCGTTGATGAGCCCACTCGATGGGGCCGGCCCTGGTCACGAACGGGTACCCGCGCGATCTCGACGCAAACACGAGCACCAGGGTCCACTCCAGACGGTCGTGCTAGTCCGTTCGGACGATATTCGGCGAAGCTCAGGTGGCGGACACGCGGACACTCGTCCAATACCTCGGCGGGTCGGCGGCGTCTAGTACATGATTGAGCGGATATCGCCGACGCGGAGCGTGGGGGCGCACCGTCGGAAAGCAGTAGGGGGAGAAATGTCGATCTGGCAGAGAGCCGTCGTACTCGCGTGCGTGGGCGTCGTCGTCATGACCGCGAGCCTGGCCGTCCGAGGATCGGTCGCCGCGGCGCCGAGCACTACGCCGAGTCGTGAGGTGACGCGCGTGCTGTCGGTGTCGCCGACGACGCCCACGCGTTCGACCGTGACGGTCTACTCGGCCGCCATGGAGCGACCCGTTCGGGTGAGCGTGCTGCTCCCCCGAGATCGTGAGAAGCCCCGCCCGACTCTGTACCTTCTCGACGGGATCGACGGCGGCATCTACACCAACTACACGCAGAGCGGCTGGACGTTCCAGACCGACATCGTGAAGTTCATGGAAGACAAACCGGTCAACGTCGTCATGCCCATCGGCGGCATGGCCGCGTACTACACCGACTGGCAGAAGACCGATCCTGTTCTGGGACGGAACAAATGGGAGACGTTCCTGACCGAGGAACTGCCCCCGCTGATGGACAAGCGCTTCAACGGCAACGGTCGCAATGTCATCGGCGGACTGTCGATGGGCGCTCTGGGCGCGATGTCGATCGCCGTCCGCCATCCCGACCTCTATCGCGGTGTCGCGGCGTTCAGCGGTTGCCTCGACCAGGGTTCACCCGAATACCGTCAGGCCACGGCCGCGTCGGTGTCGACCCGCGGCGGTAACCCCGACAACATGTGGGGACCGGTGGGCCACTCGACGTGGGACGACCACAACCCGGCCGCTCATGTGGAGGTACTGAAGGGCAAGCCGATGTACGTCGCCGTCGGCAACGGATTGCCCGATCCATCGCTGGGCATCGCCGGCCTCGCCTCCCCGGTGGGCGGTGTTCTCGAAGGTGTCGTTCTCCAGTGCACGCAGAGTTTCAAGCGTCGGGCCGACGCGGCGGGCGTGAAGGTCACCTACGACTTCAGGTCCGGACTGCACTCCTGGGGCTACTGGAACCAAGACCTCCACCGTGCGTGGCCGACCATCGCCAAGGGCCTCGGCGTCCGACGCTGACCGTATCCGACCAGCGCCGTGCGTGGGACGTGCTCCTCGCGCCCCGTCCCACGCACAGGTGCGCCTATCCGGCGGTGAGGGCCGCGGCTCGTCGGGATCGGCTGCGGACCGGCCGGTGCACTCCCGCCGGCGCTTCCTGGATGTCGAGCGTCCGGCGAGCCACGTCGAGGTGATGGCGGGCGATCCCCAACGCGGCGTGGTAGCCGACCCGGAACTCACTGTCATCGGGGTCGGCGGCCCACCGACCCTCTCGCTCGAGCCGGTCTGCCAGTCCCTGGATGATGTCGAAGTCCCGGCGCAGACCCCCTGAGTACACAGCTGCGCCGACGAACGCGTCGGGACGGAGAGACTCGGTCGTGATCTCGTCGAGGACGCAGACACGTGCAAACGTCATGCCCGCCCGGAATCCGCGAAGGAGCTCCGACTGCGGCCGCTCGACCGCGGCCAGCGTCGAGAAACGGTCGTGGAGATACGTGAGAACCTCTGCGAGGCGCGTGTTCTGATCCACGTCATCCCACATTCTTCCGTTTTCGGATGATCGAGCTGTCTTCACTCGCACGCTTCTTCTCGCGTCGCAATTTCAACTCTTGGCGGCGTTTTTTCGAACTGGAATTCTTCTCTGCCATGATTCCTCGCTGACATGAATGATGAAGTGGGGTTGGGCACCCACTCACCTCCGTGACCATAGCCCAGAAAAAATAAAAGTCCAGTCGCCGAATCTGCTGCTGAACAGCAGATCTCACAGACCGGTCGCCCGGGGTCGGCGCCGACTGGCTTTTATATTTTTTTCGGCTAGAGTCCGTGACACCGGCCCGACAGGCCGGTTTTCAGTGAAAGGGAGAGTCGCCGTGCAAGCGGTTGTCATGGAATGTCGTATCCGAGTCTGCGCATCGAAGAGTCGGGTGAGGAAATTTCTCGACCAGGCGTCGTCGCGCGCATTCAACGCTTTTCCGAAATCGGTGAAGTCTTCGCTTGTCGTCGAGGATTCCGACTCTCTGCTCCTGCGCCGGCAGTGGCATCGGGAAAACGATGTCGACGACTTCGGCGTGCCGGTGGGCAAGGACGCCTGTTTCGCGTTCGCGGATCCGTCGGGCCGGCTCACCGCATCGAAGTTGGAAAGCCTGTCGCGGGACATTCTCGGCGATCTCGAGCTCGATCCGTGGGACTCGAGTTCGGGGGTCGGATCGCCCGCGGGCGGGGCAGCCGAGTCGGTGCCCTGGATTCTGACCCTCAGCACCGACCTGGACCACATCGCGCGTGCGGAGATCGCGGCACGCCATCCGATGCTCGAGCTCCGCGCGAGGCCCCTGATCGCGACGTCCTGACCGGGACGTCAACACTCTCTTGCCACTGAAGCAGAGGAAGCAACGATGACCACCGCAACACCTGCCCCGAGGGCCCGCCTGACCCGACATCTGCTGGAGCGCGAACTGGCCGCCGAGATCCGCGATCGAGCCGTCGTCAGTGCCGAGGTCCTCGATCACCGCGCCGCCGGCGATCTGGACAACAACGACGCCTACCACCGCGCCCTGGCGCGCCTCGAGACCCTCGACCGGCATCTCGCACAGCTGTATGCCGCCCTGTCCACGGCAGACGCCGAACCGGCAGCGGACGGCACCGTGCAGGTCGGCTCGGTCGTCACGGTCGTCTTCGATGACGATCCGACCGACGTCACCACCTTCCTGGTGGGACCTCCGGAGCAGTATGCCCTGCTGGGGATGGACGTCTGTTCACCCGACTCACCGCTCGGACGTGCGGTGCTGGGCGCCGACGTCGGCGATGTTCGGACCTATCGGCTGCCCAACGGGCAGGAGAGCACGGTAGCGGTGAAAGACCACCGGATCGAGCTTCTCTGACGCAGCGTGGCCGTGTGCTCGCGGTCGCGCCCGTCCGGCGGCGCCCCGATGAGGGCCGGCGCACGACCGGCAGAGGTCTCGTCGAGCGACCTTCGGCCGTCCGCGCTTCCGACTCGGAACCCGACGGCGACTGCCGATGTCCTCGTCATCGGACGACCGGGCGCGTTGACCACCAGGCTGTGCCGAACCCTCCGCAACCACGGGTTGAGCATCGAGGTCGTGGACCTCGGGTTCGATGGCCCGGGGGTTCGCGATGACCGCTACGACCCTGTCCCGGCGCGGCGCATACCGGTCGGGGCGAGGTCGTGCATCGCCGTGCTGGGTCGCGCGCCACGGCCGCGGCGCAGATGGTGGGACTGGCGTGGCCGTCGGCTCGAACGGCGGCAGGAGGACGAACTGACAGACGCCGTGCTGACTGCCGCGTCCAACGCCCGCAGGCTCGGTTTGCTCGTGGTCGCCGAGGCATCAACACCGGGTGAGACCGAGGTCGCACGAGAGCGTGCCCGACACGTCGCGCGTGTCGCAGGCTACGAGGCCGCCGTCAATGGAAACGCTCTGACCTCGGCTTTCTATCTTGTGACGAGCGCGTCGGATTGCGCCCCCGAGAACTTCCCGGCGATCGTCGCCTGGGCGCGGCGCCGAGTGGATTTATAGATACTTCCTGCCGCTCGATAGGCTGCGGGGTGGTGACCCGGTTCAGGGTGCACCGGCGTTCCCTGGAGAAATCGAAAAGGAAGTGGTGGCCACCGTGGTCGTGCTCGACGAGAAGATCAGCGATCTGTACGAACAGGTGATTACCCGCAATCCCGGGGAGGCCGAGTTCCATCAGGCCGTTCGTGAGGTCTTCGACAGCCTCGGACCCGTCCTGGCCAAGCACCCGCACTACGCCGACGCCGGCATCATCAAGCGTCTGACCGAACCGGAGCGGCAGATCATCTTCCGCGTGCCGTGGATCGACGACCAGAACCAGGTACAGGTCAACCGCGGATTCCGCGTCGAGTTCAACTCGGCGCTCGGCCCCTACAAGGGCGGCCTCCGCTTCCACCCCAGCGTCTACCTCGGCGTGGTCAAGTTCCTCGGCTTCGAGCAGATCTTCAAGAACGCACTGACCGGCCTGCCGATCGGTGGCGGCAAGGGTGGCTCGGACTTCGACCCCAAGGGCAAGTCGGATCTCGAGATCATGCGGTTCTGCCAGTCCTTCATGACCGAGCTCTACCGCCACATCGGTGAGTACACCGACGTTCCCGCCGGTGACATCGGCGTGGGCGGCCGCGAGATCGGTTACCTGTTCGGCCAGTACAAGCGCATCACCAACCGATACGAGTCCGGTGTCCTGACCGGCAAGGGACTCGCCTGGGGCGGGTCGCAGGTGCGCACCGAGGCCACCGGCTACGGCGCGGTCTTCTTCGTTCGCGACATGCTCGCCGCAGTGGACGACAAACTCGACGGCAAGACGGTTGTCGTGTCCGGCTCGGGGAACGTCGCCATCTATGCCATCGAGAAGATCCAGCAGCTCGGTGGCCGCGTCGTCGCCTGCTCGGACTCGAGCGGTTACGTCGTCGACGAAGCGGGCATCGACCTGGAACTCCTCAAGGAGATCAAGAACGTCCAGCGGGGTCGCATCGGCGACTACGTGAACGCCCGCCCCTCGGCGCGGTTCGTCACCAAAGGCTCGCTGTGGAACGTGCCCACAGACATCGCGATCCCGTGCGCGACGCAGAACGAACTGAACGGCGCCGACGCCGCACAGCTGGTCAAGAACGGGGTCCGCATCGTCGCCGAGGGCGCGAACATGCCCTGCACCCCCGAGGCCGTACGCATCTTCGGCGAAGCGGGCGTCAGCTTCGCGCCCGGTAAGGCGGCGAACGCCGGCGGCGTGGCCACGAGCGCACTCGAGATGCAGCAGAATGCATCTCGCGACTCGTGGAGCTTCGGCTACACCGAGGAGCGCCTCTCCGAGATCATGACCTCCATCCACGATCACTGCCTGCACACCGCCGAGGAGTACGGCGCTCCCGGCAACTACGTGATGGGCGCGAACATCGCGGGCTTCACCCAGGTGGCCGATGCGATGCTGGCTCTCGGTCTGATCTGACCCGGACCGGCCGCTGGTTCGCGAGCTCACCCGCGAACCGGCGGCTTCTTCGACGGCGCTGTCGGCCGCGCGGACTATTGACACCTCGGTGACCACGGGTTTCACTTGGCCAACTCACAGGTCGGCGCGATTGGCAGGTCCCACATGCACATCGAGGTCTCTCCACTTCACCGTCACCCCGTCGCGCGGCTGCGATCCGGGCCCGTTGCCGTGGTCCTCGCAATGGTCGCGGCGCTCGCCCTCACCGTCGGCATCGCCCCGAGAGCAGCGGCGGCCCCGGGGAGTACAACCGGTTTCGACCTTCCGTTCTCGGGCGCTCCGGCCTTCGAGCGCGTCGCGCCACCCAAGCTCACCGACCCGTCGCAATTGAACCGACCACTCGGTCCCGCGGCCGCCGATCGGGTGGCCGCCGCCATCGGTTTGTCGCCGAAAGATGCACTGTCCGAACAGCAGTACCGTGCACTCCTCACCGGCGGCGGTATCGGCGGCAGCCGCGACGCCGCCAAGATCATCGACGCCTGCCTGCTCATCCTGACGAACACCACCGGTCGCCCGATGTTCGGCGACTCCGTCGTCGGCAGCTACGGCCTGTACGTCGACGCGCAGGGCATGCTGCAGAGTCCCGCGAACGCGAGTGCGCCCACGCGACAGGTCAATTCGCTGATCGCCCCCGGGGGCTACGTCGGTACGTGGCTGCGGAACAACGGAGCGACCGACAGCCTGATTGCGCTCTATCGGTCGGCGTACACCATCGAGGTCCCATTCGGCTTTGTCGCGCAACAGATGTCGGGAACCGCGCAGCTGGTGACGAACACCAAGGCCGGGTTGACGAGCACCGTCGGCATGTCGATGGCTCCCCCGCTCTGGATCGTGAACTTCGCGCTGCTCTACATCGTCAAACCGTCGCTGGCTGCCGCGATGCCCGCCTACTGGGCGCCCATCCCGCAGCCGGTGGCCGCCGCGATCACGGCGAGTCCCGACGGCCAGGTGCCCTACAGCAAGTACGCCTCGTACTTCGAGTGAGTCGGTTCGCCAGTACTCGAACCGCAGTACGCCGACGGGTACTCAATTCGTAGTAGATGTGCCCGCGTTCGCGATGAGGGTCGTGGCGACCTCCCGGCCGAGCGTCGACTTCCGTAACGGGTTGTCCCGCAGACGCATCGCGAGTTCGCCGGTGACGACGACGAGGATCTGTTCGGCGAGGTGGTCCGGGTCCGCGCACGGCACTCGTGCGGCGAGATCGCGCAGCGTCTCGCGCATGTAGTCGGTGTCGCGCGAGACCGCCTCGGCGATCTCGGCCGGCGGGTCGGACATCTCGGCCGCGGTTCCGAGAAACGCGCACCATCGCGCGCCGTCCGGCCGCGCGGCGAACTCGTCGATGGCGTCGAAGATGGCGAGCAGTCGGCCCTCGCCGTCGGCCGCGGCGGCGATCGCGCTCCCCCATGTCTCGCGCCAGCGTTCGTGTCGTCGTTCGAGCGAGGCGGCGACGAGCGCCTCCTTGCTGCGGTAACCCCTGTACAGCGTCGCGGCCGACACACCCGCACGCGCGAGGATGGCGTCGACGGGTGTCGTCTCGATTCCACGCGAGAACACCAGGTCATCAACTGCGTCGAGCAGTTTCTCCTCGGAGCTCTTGCGCACCGGCATGGTCATCAGCCTAGTATCGAAAATATGAAACGCGCGTTTTCGTTTGGTCTGGATCGCGAATGGCTGGTCATCGTGACCGGTATCGCGTTCATCGCCGCGACCTACGGGCTGGTGCGACTCGCCTATGGACTGTTCCTGCCCGACATCCAGACAGACCTGGCCCTCGACTCGGCCGGGGCGGGATACATCTCCGCGGGATCGTCGCTGGTCTACTGCCTGGCCGCGCTGTGCGGATTCCTCTTCGGACGACAGTGCCCGCGCATGTTGATCGTCGTCGCCACGGCGACCGCGGCCGGCGGTGTCTGGGGTATGGCCGCAGCGGCGCATCTGGTTGTCTTCGGACTCTGTGCCGTGATCGCGTCGGTCGGGGCAGGCCTGGCGTCGCCCGCGATGGTGAGTGTCGTCAGGCGCAACATCGACGCGAAGCGCATCGATCGGGCGCAGTCGATGGTCAATTCCGGCACCGGCCCCGGCCTTGTCGGCGCCGGCTTGCTGGCGCTGCTGTTCCTCCCCGGATGGCGACTCACCTGGGCCGTCATCGGCGTGATCACCGTGCTCATCGCGATCGCTCTCCTGACGGCCGACCGGCCCGATCCCGCCGATCGGAACGAGCAAGGAAATGCCATGTCCGCGGACTGGGTCCGTCGTCACCGAACGGCACTGACCGCCGCAGTCCTGTTGGGCGGGGCGTCGAGCGCCATGTGGACGTACGGCCGTGCGATCCTCGTCGACACCGGCGGATCATCCCAACGTGGCACGATCATCGCGTGGATCATGATCGGAATCGGCGGCGCCGCAGTGGCTCTCACCGCCACACCGTTGGCGAGGTGGTCGGCGACCTCGGCGTGGACACTCAGCTGCGGAACGATGACGGTCGGGATTCTCCTGGTCGCCGCTGCTCCGGGACAGATGGCGGTCACGCTCGTCGGCTGCCTCTTCTTCGGGTGGGGTTTCACCTCGGCGACATCCGCGCTCATCGCCTGGACCTCGACCATCGATGCGGCACGATCGGCTGCGGGTACCGCACTCCTGTTCATCGCGTTGATGTTCGGGCAGGCAGTGGGTGCCATCGCCCTCGGTGCCACTATCACCGCCGCGGGTTACGGGCTCGCCTTCGTCGTGGCCGCGGTGTTGTCGAGTGCGTCCATCGCCGTGTCCGCACTCGACCGCACCGGTCACCGGGTGCCCGCGGACCGCGCGGACCACTCAGGCGAACCAGGACATGAACCGTCCGCGGGACCAGCACCGGCCGACCGCGTCGCCGGCGACATCGAAGCGCGGCAATGTGGTTGACGGCTCGAACACGGTCAGCCCGATGATGCTGTGCCCAGACGCCGGACGATCCCCGAGGGCCGGAATGGTGGGCGCGACCCCGACCCCTTCGACCGACACCCAGGCAGTCCTCTCGCCGAGGAGAGCTCCTCCAACGCATGCACGAATCGGCGTCGTCTCTCCGGCGAGAACCCCGACAGCGACCAGGCGGTGATGACCAGAGGCAGCGCCCGATCCGGGACACACGAGACCGCATCCGACAGCGTCATGATCGGATCTCCCGAAATCTGTTGCGGTGGAGATGATTCTGCGTGATCGAGCTCGTCGTCGAGATCAGCCCTACGCGCTCGGCGGCGCAGCGTCGGGCCGCCTCGGCGATCGCGGGATAGAGGACCGCGTACCGCCCGGTGTGATCTGAGTGCTTCACCGAGACCATCAGGGAGAGCCCCATCTGACGCGACTCCCCCGGACGCTCGTGCCGACCGCTCCGCCAGCGTCGCGAAGGCCGTCCGCAGCTCTTTCGGGCCGATCACCTCGACATCGGCATCGAATCGCGCGAGCGAAGCGCACAGACCGACAGCGATCCTCGACGTCGCCGTGCAGTACACCGACGCATGACGCTCACGCCTGCTGTCGCTTTATCATCTCGGTGATCCAGGTGGGCGCGAACGGTGAGATACATCCGGGTGACGTGGGGTAGTCCTCGAGGACCCTCAGGCGCTCACCGATGGAGATGGCGCGCGCCCGGTATCCGGGGTGTTCGATGCCGATCGTCGCCAAACAGGTGTTCATCGCCCACTGCAGGCGGTCCGGGGCGTCCCGCATCTCCGATTCGATGATGTCGAGAAGCCCGACGAGGTCGAGTCCGTCGGGCTTCTTGGCCACCCGTTCGGTGGTGAGGACCCAGCCGGCGCTGCGCGCGGCCTCGTCCGCGTCGTCCATCCACGCGACGCGCAGTTCTTCCCTGTGCGGGTTCTTCTTCACGACGTAACCGACGAGCCAGTCGTGCACCTTCGGGCGACCGGCCTCGCGCACCATCGTGTCGAGCTGCGCGACGTCGAAGGCCTTCGGTCGGCAGATGAGCACTGCGACCAGTCGAGCGGCCGTGTCACCGGTAGCCCACAACGCCGAAGCGAGGTCGTGCTGGGTCTTCAGACGTTTGGCGACGGCCCGCAGCTTGGTCAGATTGACGCCGTGGTCGTCTCCGTGCCTCTCGTTGACCGCGCGGATCTTCGGGTCCTCGAGTTCGGCGAGTTCCGCGAGTACCCGGGCGACGGCAGCCTCGGTGTCGGCGGTTTCGGTCACGACGTCTCCGGTCTCCACCCAGATAGGTTATCGGCCCACGGACACCGTTCCACGGGCCTAGTCTGGGCGGATGGCGTTGGTACTGGGTCCGATCCTTCGGCACGTCGACGAGACATCCGCGCTGGTCTGGGTCCAGACGGACGGACCCGCGGAGGTGGAGGTCCTCGGCAGCCGCTCGCACACCTTCGAGGTCGTCGGAAATCACTACGCGCTCGTCGAGGTCACCGGTCTGACGCCGGACACCACGACTGAATACGAGGTGTTCGTCGACGGTTCTCGGGAATGGCCACTGCCGGATTCCGACTTTCCGCCCAGCATCATTCGGACGCGCGGACCCGAAAGCGCCCGCCATCACCGGCTCGTCTTCGGGTCGTGCCGCTACCCCAAGGCGGAGGACCCGAAGGTCGACGAAAAACTCGGACTCGACGCACTGGACTGTTATGCGGTCCGCATGCGCCACCTGCCCGTCGACGAATGGCCCGACACCCTCATCCTCCTCGGCGATCAGGTCTACGCCGACGAACTGACGCCGCAGGTCAAGGAGAAGCTCGAGTCGACCAGGACCTCGACCGCCGGTCCGTCTGACGAGGTGGTGAGCTTCCAGGAGTACGAGGGTCTCTACCGGCACACCTGGGGCGACCCGGAGATACGCTGGATCCTGTCCACCGTCCCGACCGCGATGATCTTCGACGACCACGACATCCGCGACGACTGGAACACCTCGGACACCTGGCGCCGGCAGATGGACGACCAACCCTGGTGGCGTGACCGGATACGCGCCGGACTCGCGTCGTACTGGGTGTATCAGCACCTCGGTAACCTGTCCCCCGCGGAACTGGACGCCTCCGACGGCTACCGCCAGGTGAGGGAGATCGCCGGGGACTGCTGGCCGCATCTGGTCGATCTCGCCGACCGCGCCGATTCCGAAACCGACGGCGTCAAAGGGATCCGGTTCAGCTTCCGGTGGGATCTCGGCGCGACGCGACTGACGATGATCGATTCACGTAACGGCCGCATTCTCGCCGGTGGCGTCCGGAAGATGTTGAGTGACACCGAGTTCGATTGGATCGAAGACCAGGTCAACGACGACGTCGAGTCGGTGGACCACCTGGTGCTCGGGTCGTCGTTGCCGTGGCTGCTCCCGCCCGTCCTCAGCGACGTCGAGACGCTCAACGAGATCGGGGCCCGCCACGACGGCCGGGTCGGACAGCTGGCCGAGAAGATCCGGCAGGGTGCCGACCTGGAGCACTGGCCCGCCTTCTTCGATTCCTTCACCCGGCTGAGTCGGATGATCAGTGGGGTCGCCGGCCTCGGCAACAGCGATCGAACCCTCGGTCCGGCGACCATCAGTGTCCTGTCGGGCGACGTCCACCACAGTTATGCCGCGCGAGCGGATTTCGCCGAAACCACCGGTGCGGTGGTCTATCAGTTGGTGTGCTCACCGGTGCACAACGCCATACCGCCGTACATGAAGGGCGTGTTCCGGCTCGGCTGGTCGCCGCGTCTTGCCAAGATCGTCCGACGCTGGGCCGGTTCCCGCGGAGCGCCGCAACTCCCCGTCACGTGGCACAACGCGCTCGGCCCCCTGTTCGGTAACACCATCGCCTCCCTGATCGTCGACGGACGGGACGCGCGGGTCACGTTCGAACAGCCCGACCTGGACGGCAAGCTGCACGTCGCAGCCGACATGTCGCTGACGGACGAATCCGTCGACCGCGTGGGGACATAGCGTCGTCGTCTGCTACGAAATGCGCTCAGTCCAGGCAGAATTCGTTGCCCTCGGGATCACGCATGACGATGTGCCCGGCACCGAGAGGCGGTTCCGGCTCAACTCGTCGAACGCGAGTTGCACCCAGGACCACGAGGCGGGCCGACTCCGCCTCGAGCGCGGCGAGGCGGTCGTCACCGGTCAGGCCGGATGCGGCCCGGACGTCGAGGTGTACCCGGTTCTTGGCTGTCTTGCCTTCCGGCACGCGCTGGAAGAAGATCCGTGGACCGCGACCGTCGGGGTCGGTGACCGCAGACGCGTCGTTCCTGCGTTCCGGCGGGACACCCATCGCATCGAGCGCGGCGTCCCAGCTGTCGAACCCCGTGGGCGGCGCCTGGATCCGGTACCCGAGCACCTCGGCCCAGAACGCCGCAAGGGCCGCGGGAGCAGCACAGTCGAATGTCACCTGCATCTCTCTGGTCATATCTCCACTGTGGCCTACATCGAGGACAGCCACGGTCCTCATCGCAAGGAAGCCCAGGCGTGGATCAGCGAAGCCGCTCGCCGTACACCCGCTTGACCGACATCACCATCAACACGCGCCGATCCGACACCATCACGCTGCGGTACTCATCCCAGTCCGGGTGCTGGCCGGCGGCCTTCCGGTAGTAGTCGACCAGTGCCTCCACCTCGGGGCCGTGGGGATCGGCGCCCGGCCCGATCAGCGTGACATCGCCCTCTGCGGTCGCCCAGGTGTAACGGTCGGGTCCGGTGACCTCGAGCGCCGCGCGCGGATCGCGGCGGAGGTTGACCGTCTTGGCCCGTCCCTCGGTCATCGACACGTAGATCGTGTCCGCGTCGCGGTCGTAGAACGGGGTCACCGGCGAAAGCTGCGGCAGGCCGGAGGACTTGATGGTGGCGAGAACACCGAGACGTGATTCGGCGAGAAGGTCGCGCGGGTCGTACTCAGAGGTGGTCATGGTCTGGGCAACTGCCCTCGGTCGGCGACTATTCCGGCGCGACGGACGCACCGGACCCGGCGCGGAACCCGGACATCGGACCACGAGGGCCTATACCTTCATACGGTGTTCACGATCGGAATAGTGGCGGCATCGCTTGCCGCGGTGGCCTATGGACTGTCGACGGTCCTTCGCGCACTCGGCGCCCGGAACGCCGCCGGACCCGACGCCGCCGGTGTCACGGCCAAGGGCGGGCCGTCGTTGCGTTCGACGCTCGACACCTTCCGCGACCCGGCCTTCCTCGTCGGCACCCTCATGGTGGTCCTCGGTTTCGCCGGTGGCGCCGTCGCCGCACGCTGCTCCCGCTCTTCCTCGCACAGACGATTGTCGCCGGGAACCTGATCGTCACCGCGCTTCTCGGCAGCGTCCTGCTCGGGACCAAGCTGCGTGGCCGGGACCTGGCCGCGATGGGCATCGTCGTCGCTTCACTCTGCATGCTCGGCGCGTCGGCGTCGCATGAGGCCGCGACCGCCCACGACATGGCCTTCCACTGGGCTCTGTTCATCGTGTCGACGGTGGTCGCGGTCGTGGGCCTGATCGTCGTGCACCTCCTCGGAAGGCGCGGCGCGATCCTCGCGGGGGCGCTCGCCGGCGCGATGTACGGCGCCCTCGCGGTGGCGGTGCGCGTCCTCGACGGCGTGCACCCATTCGACCCCGCGGCGCTGCTGACCGATCCGGCGGCCTGGACCATCGCCCTCGCCGGTGCCCTTGCGTTCTACGTGCAGACGGTCGCGCTCCAGCTCGGTCCGGTCAACGCCGTCACCGCCGTTCTGGTGGTGGGCGAGGTCGGCATTCCGTCGGTGATCGGTGTGCTGTTCCTCGGTGACCGCGCCGTCGACGGACTCGGGTGGCTCGCCTACGTCGGTTTCGTCGGTGCGATCGCGGGCGCCTTCGCGGTCGCGTGGCTCACCTCCCAACCCGACGGCAACGACGCGCAGCGCGGAGTTGCCGCAGGTTCGACCTCCTGACATTGCAACATTCTTCTCTATTTGTGTCTTTGGCCGTAGGATCGGCGACATGGACGTGCGCGAGATCCTGACCACCATTCCCACCGACACCGCCGAGGCACTCGAGCTGTTCGACTCCTGCGACGCGATCGACCCGGAGTTCATGATCGGCACCTGGCGTGGCGCGGAGCTGCCGACGGGCCATCCCCTCGACGGCTTCCTCGCCGCCAGCGGATGGTGGGGCAAGCAGTTCGTCGACGCCGAGACCGTCCACCCGCTGCTCTTCCCCACCCGCGACCACACCGCGCTCTGGGCGATGAACCCGGCGATCGCCTTCAGCGGGCTCTCCGTCGCGGAGAAGACTCCTCAGGTCAAGGCCATGTCGTTCGCGACACCGATCGCTGCCACCCGACTGCTGAGCCAGACCCGCAAGGCGCGCGCACGGCTGCGCACCACTCGCTATCGCGGCACCGACAACGCAACCATGGTCTACGACCAGTTGCCGATCAACGATGTCTTCCACCGCATCTCCGACGACGCGGTGATCGGCGCCATGGATCTCAAGGGTTCGCCGGCACCATACTTCTTCGCACTTCGACGCGACGATTCGTTGCGGTTGATCTGAACACTCAGAGATCGGCGAGCGCCGCTCTCAGCGTGTTCGCCTCGGAGACCGCGTCGCGGAGTGCGAGCTTGGCCTCCGATCGGCCCTGCTCGGCGGTCGACAATCGCTGACGCGCGAAGCGCAGTGAGTCCTCGACGCGGGACAACTGCTCGCGGAGTTCCCGTGCCCGAGAGACGAGTTCGTCGACCTCCGCGGACGCCTCGTCCACCGCGGAGGACGCGTCGCCGAGACCTTCGCGCGCGGACTGCTCGTCGTCCTCGGCCCGGGCGATCCGGGCCTCGAGTTCACGCCTGGTCTGGTCGTCCTCATCTGTACTCCCGGCCTCGTCGGCCGACTCCTCGCCGACATCCTCCGGGCCGGCACCGCGACCATGCCCGGCAGCGCGCTTCGACTCGGCCGGCGGGTCGGGAACGACGAAGACCCCTGCGGGGCCGAAACCGCTGTACTCCGCAGAGGTGACGAGGCGTCCGCGTCGGAGATCGTCCAGGATCTCGGCGTCGGCGATCGCGGCGCGCAGCGTCGTCGCGACCTCGCGAACCGCGCTGTCGGACAGCTGCACTCCGAGCGAGGAGGCGGTGCCGGCCACGCCGTCGGCGGAGTCGTTGATCAACTCCTGGCGCCGACGGGACAGTTCGCGCATCGTGTCGACCGCCGAACGCCGTTGCGCCGCAGACAGGTCCGCGGCCAGCGAGGTGACCTGGTCGCAGTCGTCGGGATTCGCGCGCACCCACTGGTTGATCGCCCAGGCGGCCTGCGTCGGCCTGCGCAACTTCGAGATGTCCTTGGCCAGAGAGGTTTCGCCATCGGCCTTGACCTCCTTGGCGATCTCGTTTCGTCGCTTCACGAACAGGTCCGGCGTCAGGCCGTAGAGTTCGTCGACGGTTTCGTCGTACCGGGACATCACATCACCCGCGACCGGCAGGATGTCGCTTCCACATGAGCCGATCGTACGTCTCCGACTGCCCGTCATCCGACACATCACGGCGGCCTAAACTTGAACAGTTCCAGAAATGGGTGCATACTCGTCCACATGCTCACCGACGACGACTGCGCCACCCGGCTGCGCTCGGCTCGACTCCGCGTCACCCGCCCGCGGGTCGCGGTCATGCGTGCGGTGCATGCACACCCCCATGCCGACACCGACACCGTGCTCGGCTCCACGAGAGCCGAACTCGCCGACGTCTCCCAGCAGACCGTCTATGACGTGTTGGCCGCGTTGACATCTGCCGGTCTCATCCGGCGGATCCAGCCGTCGGGGCACGTGGCTCGCTACGAGTCCCGGATCGGCGACAACCACCACCACGTGGTCTGCCGCTCGTGCGGTGCGATCGGGGACGTCGACTGTGCCGTCGGCGCAGCTCCGTGCCTGACCGCGTCCAACGACCAGGGCTTCGTCATCGACGAGGCCGAGGTCGTCTACTGGGGCCTCTGTCCCGACTGCCAGGCCTGAACCACCGAAGATCCGACCACACCTGACCGCCCGGTCCACATCTGTGGACCGGGCGGGATCAAGGCTGCGCCCAGCCACCATCACCATTTCCCGAAAGGAATGACATGGCGCAAGAACACCCGCCGATCGCCGAGGCCAACACGCAACCGCCCGCCGGCGGTTGCCCGGTCATGCACGGCCAGGCCAAGCAGCCCACCGAGGGCGGCGGAAACCGTGACTGGTGGCCGAACCAGTTGAATCTCAAGATACTGCAGCACAATCCGGATGTCGTGAACCCGCTCGACGCCGACTTCGACTACGACGAGGCCCTCAAGGGCCTCGATGTCGAGGCCCTCAAGGCAGACCTGATCGCCCTGATGACCGATTCGCAGGACTGGTGGCCCGCGGACTTCGGCCACTACGGCGGCCTGATGGTGCGCATGTCGTGGCACGCGGCGGGCACCTACCGCGTCCGGGACGGACGCGGTGGCGCCGGGGCCGGTATGCAGCGCTTCGCGCCGCTCAACAGCTGGCCGGACAATGCCAACCTCGACAAGGCGCGTCGTCTGCTGTGGCCGATCAAGAAGAAGTACGGCCAGGCCGTCTCGTGGGCCGACCTGCTGGTCTTCGCCGGGAACGTCGCACTCGAGTCGATGGGATTCGAGACCGCGGGCTTCGCCTTCGGCCGCGTCGACGAGTGGGAACCCGATGACGTCTACTGGGGTCCCGAACTCGAATGGCTGGCCGATCAGCGGTACTCCGGTGACCGCGAACTCGAGAAGCCGCTGGCCGCTGTGCAGATGGGTCTCATCTACGTCAATCCCGAAGGACCCGAAGGCAATCCAGACGTCCTGGGATCGGCCGCCGACATCCGGGACACCTTCGCCCGGATGGCGATGAACGACGTCGAGACCGCGGCACTCATCGTCGGCGGTCACACTTTCGGCAAGACGCACGGCGCCGGGGATGCGAGCCAGGTCGGTCCCGAGCCGGAGGCCGCCGCACTCGAGGACGCCGGTCTCGGCTGGCGGAGCTCGCACGGCGAGGGCAACGGTGCCGACACCATCACGAGTGGTCTCGAGGTGACCTGGAACCCGACCCCGACCCAGTGGGACAACGCCTTCCTGGAGACCCTCTACGGCTACGAGTGGGAGCTGTACAAGAGCCCGGCGGGCGCCAACCAGTGGCGTCCCAAGGACGGCGCCGGCGTGGGCACCGTGCCGATGGCCTTCGGTGACGGCAAGACCCACCCGTCGATGCTGACCAGCGACCTCGCACTCCGTTATGACCCCGAGTACGGGAAGATCACCCGCCGCTGGCTGGATCACCCGGAGGAGCTGGCCGAGGAGTTCGCCAAGGCCTGGTTCAAGCTGCTCCACCGCGACATGGGACCCGCGATCCGCTACCGCGGACCGCTGGTTCCCGACGTCACCTACGACTGGCAGGACAACGTGCCGGTGCACGAGGGACCGCTCGTCTCCGAGGCAGACATCGCCGCACTGAAGGTTGCGCTACTCGGGTCGGGCCTGTCGGTCTCGCAGCTGGTGAAGACCGCATGGGCGGCCGCATCGTCGTTCCGCGGCAGCGACTTCCGCGGCGGCGCCAACGGAGGTCGCCTCCGTCTGCAACCGCAGGCGAGCTGGGAGGCCAACGAGCCCACCGAACTCGCCGACATCGTCGCGACGCTGGAGGGCATCGCCGAGTCGTTCACCGGTGAGGCGGGCGCGAAGATCTCCTTCGCCGACCTCGTCGTCCTCGGTGGCGTCGCCGCCATCGAGAAGGCAGCTCGCGATGCGGGAGTCGACGTCACCGTGCCGTTCACGCCGGGCCGCACCGACGTGGCGCAGGACGACATCGACGTCGACTCGTTCGCATACCTCGAGCCCACCGCGGACGGTTTCCGCAACTACCTCGGCAGTGACAACGGCAAGCGGGGTGCCTCACAGCCGGCCGAGTTCACGCTGCTCGACCGGGCGAATCTGCTCACCGTGAGCGCGCCGGAGATGACCGCCCTCATCGGCGGCCTGCGCGTGCTCGGTGCCAATTACCAGAACTCGGCACTCGGTGTGCTCACCGACAAGCCGGGCGTGCTGACGAACGACTACTTCGTCAACCTGCTCGACATGTCCACCAAGTGGTCGAAGACCGACGACGAGAACGTCTTCGTCGGCACCGACCGCGCAACCGGTGAACAGACCTGGACCGGCAGCCGCGTCGACCTGGCGTTCAGCTCGAACTCGCAGCTGCGCGCCCTGGCCGAGGTGTACGCCTCCGACGACGCCGAGGAGAAGTTCGTCAAGGACTTCGTCGCGGCGTGGGACAAGGTCATGAACCTGGACCGGTTCGACGTCTGAGCCGATCCGTCGGTCAGCTGACTCGCTGATCGCCTCTCACACGACGATGCGGTGTTATCCGACCCGGGTGTCACCGCATCGTCGTCTCCGAGGAACGCAGTCGTTCCGCCCGGCACGATCGCGAATTCGGAACTATGCTGGCGCTTTCCTCGAGGTGGCGGATGACCGTCGTGACAGAAGGAGATCGCGATGTCCGGCGAGCACAAATCCCTGGGGCACATCCGACTGACCTCGCACAGCGGCGGAGTCGACGCCCCGCCCATCCACTGGGGGGCACCCACCGCGGCCGAGCGCGGGCCGGTCATCGGGACGACCGGAGTTCGCGCTCACCGCAACGTGATCGGCACCCACAGCGGGTCGTACAGCGTCTACCGTGCGCTGGCGGTGGCCGCCGGTGCGCTGGCCCGCGACCATCGCGCGGATCTGACCAACACCTCCCCGACCGACCACATCGGACCGTATCCGCAATGGGGAGATCCGAAGGCGATCGTCTCGCTCGATCCCTGGGGAGCGACGGTCGCCGAGAGCTTCCCCGACAAGATCGCCGCCGGCTACGACATCCGACCGACCATCGCGGTCACCAAGGCGCACGTCATCCTCCCCGAGATCGCCGAGGCCATCGAGAAGGGGCGGCTCGTCCCCGACGGCAAGCTGCTGCTCCCGAGCGGCGCCGCCCTGGTCACCAAGGCCGCGGTCGAGCCGGTGTGGCATCTGCCCGGTGTCGCCGAGCGCTTCGGCTGTTCCGAGGCCGAGCTGCGGCGGGTGCTGTTCGAGGAAACCGGGGGCATGTATCCCGAACTCGTCACGCGATCGGACCTGGAGGTCTTCCTGCCACCCATCGGCGGCCAGACCGTCTACGTCTTCGGCGATGCCCGTGATCTCGCCGATCCAACGGTCGAGCTGACCGCCCGCGTCCACGACGAGTGCAACGGCTCGGACGTGTTCGGATCGGACATCTGCACCTGTCGCCCGTACCTCACGCACGCGATCGAGGAGTGCATCCGCGGCACCCAGCGCGGAGGCGTGGGCCTGGTCGCCTACTCCCGCAAGGAAGGGCGCGCACTGGGCGAGGTGACGAAGTTCCTCGTCTACAACGCCCGCAAGCGACAGGAAGGCGGCGACACCGCCGACCAGTACTTCGCCCGCACGGAATGTGTTGCCGGAGTTCAGGACATGCGCTTCCAGGAACTCATGCCCGATGTGCTGCACTGGTTCGGGATCACCAAGATCCACCGGCTCGTCTCGATGAGCAACATGAAGTACGACGCGATCACCGGCTCGGGCATCGAGGTCGGCGAGCGGGTCAACATCCCCGATGAGCTGGTCCCGGCCGATGCCCGGGTGGAGATCGACGCCAAGATGGCCGCCGGCTACTTCACCCCGGGACCCGTGCCCGACGCCGAGGCGTTGCGAAAGGTCAAGGGCCGGGGGCTCGAGTGAGCGGCACCGTGCGGAACGGCACCGCCGACCGGTCCGCGAGGACACCCGACAATGACGTCGCCGCGGCCGCGCTGCTGCGAACGAGCACCGCGGTTCGCGAGCGTTCGCGCCGGCTCCTCGAGCGTGCCCGCGACGGCCGGTCCCCCTGGTTCACGGTTCACGACGATGCCCTCGGTGTCGCTGCGGACATCGTCGTCGAGACGACCCGCGGTCGCTATCCCGACGGCACGATCCCATTCCACAGTCGCTGGCGCCATTTCGAGGCCGGCGGCGTCGACCGGCTCGGAGCGCTTCGTGACGCACTACCGTCGACGAACTCCCCCGACCACACCCGTGCACTCATCGACGTCGTCCTGGTCAGCGTGCTCCTGGACGCCGGGGCCGGTCCCGAGTGGTCCTATCGTGAGGAGTCGAGCGGCCTGGTCCTGACCCGCTCGGAAGGACTCGGCGTCGCCAGCTGGCAGGCGTTCACCGCCGGGTTGTTCTCCGACGATGCGGCGCAACCCCTCCGCGTCGACGCGGCCGGCCTCCGTGCGGTGACGATCGAGAGTTTGGGCGGCGCCTTCCAGGTCTCCCCCACCAATCCGCTCACCGGATTGGCGGGTCGCGTCGAACTGTTGCGTCGGCTGGGCGACGTCCTCGCCGATGAGCCGACGGTGTTCGGCCCCGACGGCCGGCCCGGACGGCTGTTCGATCACCTGACCGCGGACGGTCGCGGAACGGTGACCGCTGCCGAGATCCTCGGCGCCGTGCTGACTCACCTCGGCCCGATCTGGCCGTCGGACAACAGGATCGGGTCCGTGCCGCTGGGCGATTGCTGGCCTCACCGCGCAGTGACCGGACCGGGTCTCACCGCCGGGTGGATCCCGTTCCACAAGCTGTCCCAGTGGCTGACCTACTCGCTGCTGGAACCGTTCCTCTGGTCCGGCGTCGAGGTCACCGGCCTCGACGAGCTGACGGGTCTCCCCGAGTACCGCAACGGTGGACTCTTCCTCGACACCGGCGTGCTCACACTTCGGGACGAGGACTGGGCCGACGTCGAATGGGAGGTCGGCGACCAGATCGTCATCGAATGGCGTGCCCTCACCGTCGCCCTGCTCGACGAGATCGCCGGACTCGTCCGCGAACGGCTCGGGACCGACGCGGCGACGATGCCGCTGGCCTGCATCCTCGAGGGCGGAACCTGGGCGGCCGGCCGGGTCCTGGCCACCCGCCTGCGGAACGGGCTGCCGCCCTTGTCGATCCGCAGCACCGGAACCGTCTTCTGAGAACCACGATAGGGGAACCCATGGGCACCGTCGCCGTCATCGACCATCCACTGGTGCAGCACAAGCTCACCCTGATGCGCCGGAAAGACACGTCCACCAACGACTTCCGGCGCCTGCTGAACGAGATCTCCACCCTCATGGCCTACGACGTGCTGCGGGACATCCCCATGCACGAGATCACCATCGACACACCGCTGGAGACCACCACGGCGAGCGTGATCGACGGCAAGAAGCTGGTGTTCGCGGCGGTCCTGCGTGCCGGCGCCGGGATCGCCGACGGCATGCTCACCGTCGTGCCGGGCGCGCGGGTCGGCCACATCGGCCTCTATCGCGACCCCAAGACGATGGTCGTGGTCGAGTACTACTTCAAGATGCCGCCGGATTTGGACGAGCGCGATGTAGTGATCGTCGATCCCCTTCTCGCGACCGGCTTTTCGGCGGTCGCGGCGATCGACCGGATCAAGGAGTACGCGCCGCGATCGATCAAGTTCATGTGCCTCGTCGCCTGTCCGGAAGGCATCGACGTCCTGCACCGGGCACATCCCGAGGTTCCCGTCTACACCGCCGGGATCGACCGCGAACTCGACGCCGACGGATTCATCCGACCCGGCCTCGGGGATGTGGGTGATCGGGTCTTCGGGACGGCGTGAGCGCACGCCGGTCAGGAGACCTGCCACGCCACCGCGGCACCGATCGCGCCGGTGGCGTTGAGGGCCCAGTGCAAGGCGATGGGGGCGAGGAGACTCGTGGTGCGCTGCCGTAGCCAACCGAGAACGAAGCCCGCGAGGCCGGTCGCGACAACCGCACCAGCGATCCCGGCGACCTGCGCGACGGTGCCCGACCCGAGGGTGTCGCTGAGTCCTTCGTTTCCTTCGGTGAGTCCCGTCGAGGACAGGATGTGCCACAGTCCGAAGGCGACGGCGCCGTAGACAAGGGTCCCGGTCGGACCGCACAACCGGCCGAGGGTTCCCTGCAGGACGCCGCGGAACATCAGTTCCTCGGGGATGGCGGTCTGTAGCGGGATGACGACGAACGCGGCCAGCAACGCCTCGGATGTGTCGTCGTAGCGGTCCGAGAGGAAGAAGTCACGGGTCGCCGGGATCGCGACGGCGGTCGACACGATCGCCGCCACGACGATCACCGAGGCGACGGCGAACGGGACACCCGCGCGCAGTTCGGCGCGGCTCAGTCCCAGTTCGCGCCAGTCGAGTCCGCCGAGCCGCGCTATGAGCAGCAAGAGGATCGCCGCCACCGGGATGATCAGCACCGCGAACACGCCACTCGAGCGGTGAGCCGCGACGTTGACCGCGATCAGGGCCGCGACGATCACGACGAGCAGAGCCACGTCGTGGCGTCGGGACGGTGCGGTCATCCGTCGAGTGTCGCGCAGTACCGCGGCCCGTGGCGCCGATCGACGCCCGGTGGCCCAGAATGGTGCCGTGCCCGACACCGTCCGCGTTCCCGAACGTCTCGAACGACATCAGGTCGCGCTGTATCTCCTCGCGATCGGCGTGGGCCTGACGTTCGGGCTGACGGTGCCGTCGGCGGCCGAGTCGATGGACGTGGCGGTCACCCCGTTGCTGGCCGCTCTCCTCTTCGCCACCTTCCTCCAGGTCAGGGCGACAGATCTCGTTGCCTCGCTGCGCGACCGAAGGTTTCTGGCGGTGGTGCTGGCGGTGAACTTCGTTCTCGTGCCGCTCGTGGTCTGGGCGTTGTCTCCCCTTCTACCGGCTGATGACGCCATCCGGATTGGTGCGCTGCTGGTGCTGTTGTGTCCGTGCGTCGACTACGTCGTCGTCTTCGCCGGTCTCGCCGGGGGTGACCGGCAGCGCCTGCTCGCGGCGACGCCGCTGCTGTTGCTCGCCCAGATGCTCATCGTCCCGGTGTATCTGACACTCCTGCTCGGCGAGGACCGGGCAGCGCTCGATCCGGAGCCGTTCCTGTGGGCATTCGCGGTTCTCATCGCCCTCCCCCTGGTCTTGGCCTGGCTCTCGCAGGCATGGGCCGTCCGGAGCGATGTCGGGCGTCGTACCGGCGACGCGGTGTCGGTGACGATGGTCCCGCTGATGATGGCGGTGCTTGTCACCGCTGTCGGATCGCAGGTCCCGCGGATCGATTCCCGTTTCGACGACATCGCCGGCGTCATCCCGGTCTACGTCCTGTTCCTGATCCTCATGGCGATCGTCGGGCTCGGCGTCGCCCGCGCCCTTCACCTCTCACCGGCGTCCGGGACAGCCGTCGTGTTCTCTGGCGCGACCCGCAATTCGCTCGTGGTGCTCCCGCTGGCACTGGCGCTTCCGGTCGGCGCCGAGCTGGCCGCGGCGACGGTGATCACCCAGACGCTCGTCGAGCTGATCGGGATGGTGCTCCTCGTGTGGGCGTTCAGCCGTGCGGCACGTCGGGGCGCTCTCAGACCACTCCGGCGTCGTGCATGAGGATCGCGACCTGGACGCGGTTCGAGGCGTCGAGCTTGGTGAAGATGTGCGAGATGTGCGCCTTGACCGTCGCGAGGCTCATGTAGAGCCGGTCGGCGATCTCCGCGTTCGACGCCCCCCGCGCGAGTTCGACGGCGACGTCGTGCTCCCGGGCGGTGAGCGACTCGATACGGGTTGTGGCAGAGAATGATCGGGCTCCCCCGCCGTCAACAACCTGCTTGATCAACGCGGCGGTGACCGAGGGACTCAGCGCGGGTTGCCCGGCGAGCACGTTGTGGATGGCTGCGACGATCTGGTCGGGCGCGGTGTCCTTGAGGAGAAAGCCGTCGGCGCCCATGGCGAGCGCGCGTACCACGAAGTCGTCGGCGTCGAAGGTGGTCAGCACGATCACCGCCGGCGGCGCCGGCAGTGCCTTGAATCGTCCGGTGGCCTCGATGCCGTCGAGAACCGGCATGCGCAGGTCCATCAGGATCAGGTCGACCGGATCGTCGCGATGGCTGTCGAGGGCTTCCTGCCCGTTGCCTGCTTCGGCGACGATGTCGAGCTCGGCGTCGCCCCCGAGGAGGAGCCGGAGTCCCGATCGGACGAGCGGGTCGTCGTCGACGATCATGATGCGTGCGGTCATGACTGCCACGGTAGCCAGACGTGCAGCAAGAATCTCTTGTCGTCGCTGACGGTCGCCGACTGCCGCCCACCGTGCAGGCCGACGCGCTCGGCGAGTCCGACCAGGCCGTAACCCGGGGCGGGTGAGGCGGCTCCGGCCGTCAGCGGCAACGGGTTCTCGACGAGGAGGTCGACGCCGTGGTCGGGGCCACCGCGGATGTGCATCGTGACCGGCGCGCTCGGCGAGTGTCGGCGGGCGTTGGTCAGGGCCTCCTGCACACAGCGGTAGAGCGTGCGGGCGATCGCCGGAGACAGTGCGGCGACATCGATCTCACACCTGGCGTCGACCCGCATCCCCAGCCGCTGTGCCTCGTCGACGAGCGCCATCAGGTCGGGTGCGTTCTGCGGTTCTTCCGGCGCGGCGTCGCCCGGGCCCTCCCGTAGTACTCCGAGCACTTCGCGCAACTCGGTGAGCGCGAGGTGTGAGGTCTCCTGGATCGTGCGTGCCGTCTCGCGCACCTGCTCACCGGTCAGGTCCGTCCGGTAGGCCAGTGCCCCGGCCGACATGCTCATCGCCGAGATCCGGTGGGCGAGAATGTCGTGCATCTCGCGCGCGATCCGCGCACGCTCCAACGATCGGGCCTGCTGCACCTTGGCCTGTTGCTCGGCTTCCGACGCGAGAGCCCTGGCCCGCCAGCTCGCGAGGAGTTCGCGTCGCGAGCCGATGTACATACCCCAGGACACCATCGCCGCGGTGATGGCGACGACGACGGCGAACACCACGATCGCCGGGTCGTTCTGCTCGGCGGGGGTCGAGAAGAACTGCGACGCGACCACATTCGCGACCACGCACAGGAGCGTCAGCGGGATGATCTCGACCCACCGCCGGCGGGTCGCCATCGACACCAACGAGAGGGTCGCCGGTCCGAGCGACGTCGTCGACACGATCCCCGCGAGGTTGGTGAACACGGTCACCGCAACGGGATACCGACGCCGCCACCAGACCGCCGTGTACGACGCCACGCCGAGTGCGAGGTCGGCGAAAAACCACCAGCGCACCTCGTTCCACAGGTATCCGGCGCGGGTGCTGAACACGGCCGCGGACACCAGCAGCATCAGCGCGAGTCGCCACGCGTGACCGGCCCAGGTGAGCGGGGGTTGGTACTGCTCGGGTTTCACATCCGTTCACGCTAGTCGGACAGTTCCGGCGCGACCTCCGACCATCGGATACGACACGTCTACGACTTTCGGCTGATGTAGCTGTGGACCGGTGACCGATGCGGGTGATCACCTGCGCCGACGACCATGAGACCCATGATCACAGTGCAGAACCTCACGAAAAGGTATGGCGACCACGTAGCGGTCGACGACGTGTCCTTCACCTGCCGACCGGGACAGGTCACCGGCTTCCTCGGCCCGAACGGCGCCGGCAAGTCGACGACCATGCGCATCATCGCCGGGCTCACCCCGGCGACCTCCGGGGTCGCGCACCTCTACGGCGTCGACTACCGGACCATCCCGAACCCGGCCACGCAGGTCGGCGTCCTGCTCGACGCGTCGGCACAGCATGCCGGACGGACCGGCGCCGAGATCCTCCGCCTCGCCGCGATGACGATGGGCATCAACCGGGACCGCGTCGACGAGATGCTCGAGATGGTCAGCCTCACGCCGGAGGAGGCGGGCCGTCGGGTCCGCAACTACTCCCTGGGCATGCGCCAGAGGCTCGGTATCGCAGCGGCCCTGCTCGGCGATCCCAAGGTCCTGATCCTCGACGAACCGGCCAACGGGCTCGACCCGGCCGGAATCCACTGGATGCGAACCCTGTTGCGCGACTACGCCGATCGAGGTGGCACGGTTCTGCTGTCCTCGCATCTGCTCCACGAGATCGAGATCATCGCCGACGACATCGTCGTCATCGGCAACGGCCGGATCGTCGCGCAGGGCACCAAGGCCGAACTGCTCGCCGGCGCGGGGTCGCGTGTCCACTCACTCGACGACGAAGCGCTGTTGCGAGCACTGACCGCGGCCCAGATCATCGCCCGCCCCCATGCATCCGGAGGACTCGACGTGGACGCCGAGCCCGTGGAGGTCGGCCGCGCCGCGGCTGCGGTCGGCGTCGTCCTCACCGAGTTGCGTCCCGCCGACGGTGCACAACTCGAAGCCATGTTCTTGCAGCTGACCTCCGATACGCAGCGCGAGCAGCCCACCCTCGAAGGAGCCCTCCGATGACCATCGCCGACTTCAGCACACCGCTCGCACCGACGGCGGGTATCGACGTCACGCGCCCAGGAATCCCGTTCGCGCGCCTGGTGCGGGTCGAACTCCGCAAGCTCGTCGACACCCGGGCCGGCTTCTGGCTGACCGCGTCGATCGGCGTCCTCGCGGCGATCGTCATGGTCGCGATGCTCATCGCCAACCGGAACAACCCCGAGAACCTCAACCTCGGAGAGTTCTTCGGGATGATGAACATTCCCACCGCGATCATCCTGCCGATCCTGGCGATCCTCCTGGTCACCGGCGAGTGGAGCCAACGCACCGCGCTCACGACTTTCACACTCGAACCCCGACGGGAAAGGATCATCGGCGCGAAACTGGTCGCGTCGCTGATCACCGCGGTGGCCGCGGTCGCGGTGGCGCTGGTCCTCGGGATCGTCGGGAACGGTATCGCCGCCATCGCCTTCGCCGACCCGGCCGGGTCCTGGGGGCTCAGCATGGCCGGCTTCGTCAATTCCTTTGCGATCCAGGCGTTCGGGCTGCTGCTCGGTTTCGGTTTCGCAGCGCTGATCCTCAACACCCCGGGAGCCATCGTCGCGTACTTCGCGCTCCCGACCGCCTTGTCGGTGGTCAGCGAACTGGTCCCCTGGTTCAAGAACAACCTCGGCCAGTGGGTCGACACCACCCTGACCAACATGCCCTTCCAGTCCGGCGAATGGGCCACCGGCGGCGAATGGGCCCGACTGCTGGTGTCGGGCCTGATCTGGATCGCTCTGCCCCTCGGCGTCGGAGTGCTGCGGGTCATGCGGTCGGAGGTGAAGTAGGACAACTCGCCCGGATCAGGCACGCAACGACCAACCGCCGGCGGCTCGACGTCGCCGGCGGTAACCGTGCGGGAGCAGTATTGGGCCGAAGTGGGCACAGCCCGTGTCGCGGATGATGATTCGCTGCTAGGTTTGCCAGGTTCTCGAGAAATGAGGAACCCACGTGTCGTCGTCGACCCCCACCAGCGACCCGGTCGCAGAACTCCCGGCCGAACCTCCGGTCGAGGCACCTGCGGACCTCGGCGCGGAGTCGCCGGCAGACGTCGAGAGCGGCGATGCCGCCCGCCCGGCCTGGTGGCGACGCCGCCTCGACCGCTTCTCCTGTGTCGGGCTGGCCGTCGCCCTGGTCTTCCTCTGGCTGTCGATGACACCGTCGCTACTGCCCCGCGGCGCGCTGTTCCAGGGCGTGGTCAGCGGTGCGTCCGCAGCAGTCGGATACGCGCTCGGCGTGTTCTTCTCATGGCTGATCCGCTTCATGATCTCGCGCGACAAGCCCTGGCCGGCCCCGATGCACCGGGTCTGGGCGGCCCTCGGACTCGCCGCGATCGCCGGCACGGTCGTCATGCTCGTGATGTTCCAGCGATGGCAGGACGACATCCGCACGATGATGAGCGTCGACCTGTTGTCCTGGACCGCATACCCGCAGATCGCAATCATCTGTGTGGTGGTGTTCTTCCTGCTCATCCTGATCGGACAGGCATGGGGCGACGGGGTTGTCTGGCTCGTCCGGACGATGAACCGCTTTGCGCCGCCGCGAATCTCCGCGGTCGCGGCGATCGTCGTCGCGATCCTCGTCACCGTCTTCGTGCTCAACGGCGTGGTCGCGAACTACGGTATGAAAGCTCTGAACTCGTCGTTCGCCGCGGTCAACGACGAGACGACCGCCGATTCGAAGCCTCCGACCTCGCCGCTTCGCTCCGGTGGTCCGGGCTCCCTGGTGACCTGGGATTCACTGGGACGTCAAGGACGGATCTTCGTCTCGGTCGGTCCGAGCGTCGAGGAACTCTCCGCGTTCAACGGCGCGCCTGCAATCGAACCCATCCGCGCCTACGTCGGACTCGGCTCGGGCGACGACCTGCGCGCCAACGCGAAACTGGCCGCCGAAGAACTCGAACGCACCGGCGGGCTGCAGCGAAAGGTCGTCGCGGTCGCCTCGACCACCGGCACCGGTTGGATCAATCAGGCCACCGTGGACTCCCTGGAGTACATGTACAACGGCGACACGGCCACGGTCAGCATGCAGTACTCCTACCTTCCCAGTTGGCTCTCCTTCCTCGTTGACAAAGAGCGGGCCCGCCAGGCCGGTCAGGCGCTGTTCGAGGCCGTCTCAGAGCGGGTGCGCGCGATCCCGGAGGTCCAACGGCCCAAGCTCGTGGTCTTCGGCGAGAGTCTCGGTTCGTTCGCCGCCGAGTCGGCCTTCGGCACGATTCCGTCCCTCAACGCCCGGACCGACGGCGCCTTGTTCGTCGGCCCGACGTTCAACAACTCGCTGTGGGTCGACACGACCACCAACCGCGACCCCGGCACGCCCGAGTGGCAACCGACCTATGACGAAGGCCGACAGGTCCGCTTCATCGCCGACGCTCCGGATCTGTACAACGCCAAGGGCGAGTGGGTCCCGGGTCGCGCGGTCTACCTGCAGCATGCCTCCGACCCGATCTCGTGGTGGTCCCCGCGCCTGATCCTGCGCGAGCCCGACTGGCTCAACGAAGCGCGTGGACGGGACGTCCTGCCGGCGATGCACTGGATTCCCTTCGTGACCTTCCTGCAGGTCAGCGCCGACATGGCGGTGTCGACCGGAGTCCCGGACGGTCATGGACACTTCTATCTGGCAGCCATCCCGGCGGCGTGGGCAGAGATCCTGCAGCCACCGGGCTGGACCCCGGAGAAGACCGAGAAGCTCATCCCGCTGCTGAATCGCGACTGAGCGGCACCCGAGGCGGTTCTGCGAACGAGCAAGATCGGTCGGGTCGGGAAGGCCTTAGGCGTTCCATACTCGATGGGTGAGCCCAACCCCCAACGACCGTGATCGTCTGCGCGAGTTGCTCGACGCCGTGCTGGCCGACGAGCACTCGAACCTCGACGAGATGGCGACCGGCGCATTCTCGTCGCCGTTCCACTTCTCCCGGCAGGTGAGCCGAGGTGCGGGCGAGTCGCCGGTCGCGCTTCGTCGGCGCGTGTTCCTGGAGCGAGCGGCATGGTTGCTGCAGCACGGCAAGACGGTCACCGAGGTGGCCTTCGACTCGGGCTACGAGTCCGTCGACGGGTTCGCCCGGGCCTTCACACGCGCCTTCGGGCACAGTCCCGGACGAGCGGCGTCGACCGCCGCACCGGCCGAGCACAGCCACTGGCTGCCGGCGCCCAACGGCATCCACTTCCATTCGCCCACTGTGCTCTACGTCGACAGCGGCACTCCCACCACGGAGAGCGCCGGCGACGTCCTGATGCTCATGGTGCGACACGACCTCGACGACGTCGAGGTCCTGCTGGACGCCGCCAAGGGGGTCGACGACGACGAGTGGACCCGGCGACGACTTCCCGGTCACGAACCGCTGCACTGGAACGGCCCGGAAGAGTCGCTCGCGCAGGTGATGTCACATCTCGTCGCCGACAAGCAGCCCTGGCTGGCGACCATCGAGGGCGCCGACATGCCGCCCGATCCGCCGTCGGATCTGTGCGCACTCGTCGAACTCCACCGCGAACTGACACCGAGGTGGCTGGCGCTGATCCGCGACATCGACCGGCGCAGCGCCTGGCAGGACCGCGTCATCGACGCACTGTGTGATCCGCCCGAATCGTTTCTGCTCTCCCAGATCGTCGCGCATGTACTGACCTTCTCCGCTCATCGTCGCCAACTCGCGCGGTGGATGCTGCGCGACGCCGGCGTCGATGTCGGAGTCGCGGCCCTCGACCCCGATCCGATCATGTGGCACCGCAAACACTCCGGAGGTTTCTAGATGGCGTTCCGCTACTACACCGCGACCACTCTCGACGGTTATCTCGCCGACGACCACGACAGCCTCGACTGGCTGCTGACCCAGCCGCTCGATGAGGGCGGTCCGATGAACTACGACGACTTCTACGCCGGGGTCGGCGCCGCGGTCATGGGATACACCACCTACCAGTGGCTCCTCGACAACGAACTCGCCGACGGCAAACCGTGGCCGTACGAGATCCCGTCCTTCGTGTTCACCCATCGCACGATCACTCCGGTGGCCGACTCCATCACCGTCCTCGACGGGGACCCCGCCGACCACCGCGACCGGCTGACGGAAGCAGCAGGCGGCAAGGACGTGTGGGTCGTCGGCGGAGGTGATCTCGCCGCGCAGTTCGCCGAGGCCGGGATGCTCGACGACATGATCGTCTCGATCGCGCCGGTCACCCTCGGGGCCGGACGCCCCCTCTTTCCGCGACGCTACGATCTCGAACTACAGGATTTCGCCCGCAACGGCGCATTCCTCTGCGCGCGTTACTCACTCATCGGAGCACGGACTCGGCTCGGCGAGGTCTGAGGCACTACGCGCAGTTCCGGACACTCAGCCCTCGCCCACCGACTTGCGCAACACGTCGGACACCTCACCGCGAGCCCACTTGGGCAGGATGAAGATCCCCTCCGCTTCGGCGCTGACCTTGCCGTTGCTCGAGATCGTGCCGGTGACAAAGGTTTTCACACCTTCGACGCGGTCGACCCGCGCCTCGCCACGGATCTTGCCGAGCGGCGTCGCACTCCGGTAGCGGACGCTGAGGGTGCCGGTCATTCCCGGGACGCCCTGGAACTCGGCGGTCGAGCCGAGGAGCTGGTCGAGGATCAGGGCCAGGACACCACCGTGGACGAGCCCGGCCGGGCCCTCGTAGGCGGCCCCGAGTTCGACCTCGGTCCAACTGAACTCGGACTCGTGGTGCAGCTCGACGGGCGGTGCGATCGGATTGCGCCGCCCCAGAATGGCATTGCCCCACGAGCGCTTGGTGCCGTCGGAGTTGAACCGGATGCCGTAGGCGCCGGGCAGCTGGTCCCTGCGGAGGATCTCGGTGGCGGCCTCGATGAGCCGGCGCGCCTCGGCGATGTCGGCCTCCCCGACCTCGGTGCGCACGGTCGCGTCGATCAGTTCGCGCACGCTCCCGGCGATCGACGACGCGAGCTCGGAACGATGCGCGAGCTCCTCGGGGTCGATGTCCTCCTGGATGTATCCGCTCATGGGTTTCATCTAACAGGGCGGCTCCGGCAGTCCGCCCATCGGACGTCCTGACTGCCGAGTAAGCTCCCTCGCATGACAGCGCAAGCCTGGAATGAACGCGACTGGACCGCGTTCGACGTCACCGTTGCCGACCACATCGCGGAGGTCGTGCTCACCGGCCCCGGCAAGGGCAATGCGATGGGCCCCGACTTCTGGCGCGAGCTCCCCGAGATCTTCGGCCACATCGACACCGATCCCGAGGTGCGCGCCGTCGTGCTGACCGGCGCCGGCAAACACTTCTCCTTCGGACTCGACCTCGTCGCGATGGCCGGCACCCTGGCCAACGTCCTGGCCGACAACGCCAAGGCCGCCGCGCGCACCGAGTTCCTGGAGTCGCTGCGCAAGCTGCAGGCCGGGATCACCGCGGTCGCGGACTGCCGCAAGCCGGTCGTCGCCGCGGTCTCGGGCTGGTGCATCGGCGGCGGCGTCGACCTGATCTGTGCCGCCGACGTCCGCTACGCGAGCGCCGATGCCAAGTTCAGCATCCGTGAGGTCAAGGTCGGCATGGTCGCCGACGTGGGCACTCTCGCCCGACTGCCCTACATCATCGGCGACGGCCACATGCGTGAACTGGCGCTGACGGGCAAGGACATCGACGCCGCGCGCGCGGAGAAGATCGGGCTGGTCAACGACGTCGCCGACGATCAGGACGCCGTGCTCGCGCTCGCCCGCGCGACCGCCCGCGAGATCGCCGACAACCCGCCGCTCGTCGTCCACGGCATCAAGGACGTCCTCGACCATTCCCGCAGCGCCGCCGTGCACGACAGCCTGCGCTACGTCGCGGCCTGGAACTCGGCATTCCTCCCCAGCGAGGACCTCTCCGAGGCAATCACCGCCGTCTTCGAGAAGCGCAAGCCGGAATTCAAGGGGCGCTGACCTCACAACTGGCTGCGGTGGACCTCCGCGGCCAGCGGGTGCGACTCGGCCAGCCCGGCCAGCAGCCGCACGCCGTCGAGGGGTTGCCCGTGCGGCGCCCCGATGTCAACACCGGGCGCAGCCTCGCCGATCACGACGACGAAGCGCCCGCGGAGTCGGTGGTTGGCCGTCATCACCGTGCCCATCCAGCTGATCCGCGCCTTCTCGCCGGGTCGGTGACCATTGCGTTCCAGCGCGGTGAGCGCCGACCCGGCGAGTTCGTCCGCGGCGTCGTCGATGATCTGTTGCGCGACCACGTCGCCATCCCGGGCGGCCGCGTCGACCGCGCGGGCGAATCCGGCCACCCGCGCCACGCGGTCCGGATCACCCTGGACGACCATGTACAGCTCGTCGAGCGGACCGAACATCTCGGCGGCCCGATCCCGTAGGACCGTCGCGCTCCCCCGTCCGTCGAAAGCACGCAGCGCGGCATCGATCCCGGCTCGTCCGATCCAATAGGCGCTGCCCGCGTCACCGAACAGATGGCCCCAGCCGTCCACCCGGTGGACCCCGGCGGGTCCGACGCCGAGTGTCACGACGCCGGTACCGACCGCGGTGACCACGCCGAACCCGTCCCGGTTCGCGGCCAGGTACGCGGTGACCGAATCGTGTGCCAGCGCAACCGACGTCACCCCGAGGTCGGCGACCGCGGCGAGCAACGCCGACGGGCGCGCAGCCTCAGGTGTGAGTCCGGAGACCCCGGCGGCCAACGACCACGTGGCCTCCGGTATCCCGGCGTCGTGGACGGCCTGCGCGATCTGTTCCACCACCGGCCGGTCCGTGCGGATCGCTCCGAGCTCGCAGTCGTCGGTACCGGCCGGCGTCTCGACACGCAGACGCGTTCCCGTCTGCCCGCCGTCGATGAGGATGTGTCCCGTCGTGTGGCCGCCCATGATGTGCACGCTATCCGGCACCGTGCCGACGCGGCGACGATGTCATGTCACACTGGGCGGATGAAGGTGCGGCGCAGCCTCGCGATCAAGATCGGGTCGATCCCCTGGATGCCTCGTTTTCTCCCACAGATCGTGGTGGGCGACAACGCCATTCAGACCGTCACCGGTCAACGGATGACCCTGCTCGACATCGCCGATCTCCCGAACATCACCATCCGGGTGGCGGGTCGCAAGACCGGTGCCATCCGGACCACCCAACTCCTCGCAGTTCCCGACGGCGACGACTGGCTGATCGCCGGCTCCTACTTCGGTGGACCCAAAATGCCTGCGTGGGTGTACAACATACGGGCCGCCGACACCATCGAGATCGTCGTCGCCGGAGTGGTGTCCGTCGCGGTCCCGACCGAACTCGAGGGAGCCGACCGTGATGCGGCGTGGCAGAAGCTGCGTACCGTGTGGCCCAACTTCGACCTGTACGAGAAGCGCACCGACCGCCGGATCCCGGTCTTCCGGCTCCGCCCCGCACCGCCCGCCGGGTAGCCGCACCGAGTCGAGGTCAGGACACCGGCTCGGCGGTGAACGACGGTGTGTCGGCGGTGAGATCGACCTCCCCGACCAGGTACTGGATGTCGGTCGTCTCGACGCGGGGCCCGTCCCGGTCGTAGTCCGGGGTGTAGGCCACCCGCCATTCGACCGCACCCGCGACGTCGACCGTGCCGAGGTCCTTCTCGCTCGGCGTCGCATCGTTGCTCGCATCGGGGCGTCGGAGCAGGTACCGCAGACCAGACAGGTCACGAGGGGCGGTCCAGCGCACACTGCCGGCCGCCGCCGACCGGAACAGTCGCTGCGTACAACCGGGCATGTCGGTTCCGGCGTCGGCACGGGTCGACGCCGCGCAACGGGTGAGCTGTGCCGTGACGGCGTCGCTGACCGCCGACACCCCGGTGGGGCTGAGCTCGGCCACCACCATGACCGTCATCGGTGCATGGGGACCGGTCGGCGGGTCGTCCGTCGGCCGCCCGACGAAATCGATGTCCCGGGAACCCCATCGCTGCGGACCCGGGAAGAGGTGGACCGTGTCCCCGGCCTTCACTTGGGCTCCGAACAGCGTCGGCCCGGGCACCAACAGGGACTCGATGCGCACCTTCACCGCGCCGTCGACGACCGCCCAGCCGTCCCCGGCCCGCGTCACCCTGATGGACGTGTCGACCTCACGTGACCCCAGCCGATACCGCGCCCGGACAGTCCGCGCGGACTCCCCCGGATCGTCGACCTCGATGTCGGAGATCGGCGCCTCGGCACGCTGCTGGCGCAACACACCGTCGGTGAGGAACCGGGCGTCCGGACGCGGGGCGACGACGGCGAGGGCCGCCGAGGCATCGGCGCCGGAGAGCGCGGTGAGATAGGTCCGGACGGCGTCGGCGGGCGTGCGGGCCCGCTCGTCCTGGCGGGACAGTCCCACGAGGAGAGCGGACACCAGCACGACCGCCAGGACCAGAGCCCCGACGCCGATGGTGATCGTCCACCCGCGACGGGTCATTCCGGGCAACCTGCCCGGGGCGGCGCGAACCCGATCAGGAATCCGATCCGGCCGCGAACGACTCGGTGAGGCTGCCCGCGAGCAGCTTCGCGAACTCCGCGGGGTCCTCGAGCTCGCCGCCCTCGGCGATCACGGCCATGCCGTAGACGAGTTTCGCGGTCGGCACCAGCTTCTCGTGGTCGCCGTTCGCATACGCCTTGTTCAGCGCCTCGACCAACGGGTGCTCGGGGTTCAGTTCGAGCGCCCGCTTGGACTTCGGGAACTGCTGTCCCGAGGCCCGGTACAGCTTCTCCAGCTGGGGTGACATCGAGAACGTGTCACCCACGAGGCAGGCCGGGGACTCGGTCAGACGCGACGACAGCCGGGTCTCGCTGACGTCGTCGGACAGCGTGGTGGTCAGCCACGACAGCAGGTCGGCGTAGGCCTTCTCCCGCTCGTCCTTGGACGTGTCGTCGGAGTCCTCGTCGTCGGCGTCGAGATCGACCGCACCCTTGGCGATCGACTGGAACGACTTGCCGTCGAACTCGGCACCGGCCGAGACCCACATCTCGTCGACCGGGTCGGACAGGACGAGGACCTCGATCCCCTTGGCGCGGAACGCCTCCATGTGCGGGGAGTTGACTATCTGCTGCCGGGACTCGCCGGTCATGTAGTAGATCGTGTCCTGACCGCTCTTCATCCGGGCGATGTAGTCGGCCAGCGTCGTGAGCTCCTCCTCCGAGTGGGTGCTCGCGAAGGACGACGCCTTGAGCAGCGCGTCGCGGTTGTCCGGGTCGTTGACGAGGCCTTCCTTGAAGACGCGACCGAAACCGTCCCAGAAGGTGCGGTAGTCGTCGGGCCGGCTGTCGCGCATCTCGGTGACGGTCGAGATGACCTTCTTGGTGAGGCGACGACGGATCGCGCGGATCTGCCGGTCCTGCTGCAGGATCTCGCGGGACACGTTGAGCGAGAGGTCCGCGGCGTCGACGACACCCTTGACGAAGCGCAGGTACTCCGGCATCAGCTCGGCGCAGTCGTCCATGATGAACACGCGCTTGACGTAGAGGTGGATGCCGACCTTGCTGTCGCGCATGAACAGGTCGAACGGCGGCTGAGTCGGGATGAACAACAGCGCCTGGTACTCGAAGGTGCCCTCGGCCTGCAGGGTTATGGTCTCCAGCGGCGCATCCCAGGCGTGGGACACATGCCGGTAGAACTCGTGGTACTCCTCCTCGGAGACCTCCGACCGCGACTTGGCCCAGAGGGCCTTCATCGAGTTGATGGTCTCGGCCTCGATGACCGTCTTGGTCTCGGGAGCCTTGTCGTCCTCGGCGGACTCCGATTCGGACTCGGGCTTCTCGACGGGCACCGTCTTCTCGACGTCCATGCGGATCGGCCACGCGATGAAGTCCGAGTAGCGCTTGACCAGCTGACGGAGCTTGGACTTGTCGGCGTAGTCGTACAGGTGGTCCTCGGTGTCGGCCGGCTTCAGTGCCAGGGTGACGGAGGTGCCCTGCGGGGCGTCCGGTACGTCGTCGATCGTGTAGGTGCCATCGCCGGTCGACTCCCAGCGGGTTCCGGTGGTCTCGCCGGCCTTGCGCGTCACCAGGGTGACCTTCTCGGCGACCATGAACGTCGAGTAGAAGCCGATGCCGAACTGTCCGATCAGTTCCTCGGCGGCGGCGTCCGAGACACCCTTCTCGCGTGCCTCGGCCAGCGAGCGGCGCAGCTCCGCGGTGCCCGAGCGGGCGAGCGTGCCGATCAGTCCGACGACCTCGTCGCGGGTCATGCCGATGCCGTTGTCGGCGACGACCAGGGTGCGCTTCTCCGCATCCGGGACGAGCGTGATGTGCAGGTCGGAGGTGTCGACGTCGAGGTCCTTGTCGAGCAACGACTCCAGGCGCAGCTTGTCGAGCGCATCGGATGCGTTCGAGATCAGCTCACGCAGGAAACTGTCCTTGTTGGAGTAGATCGAGTGGACCATGAGATCCAGCAGCTGCCGGGTCTCCGCCTGGAACTCATGAACTTCGGGCTGAGCGCTCATCGCAAACCTCCATGTTCTGTTCTCGTGTGTTCGGTAGTCACGTGTTCAGTTGTGGACGTGGCGTTTCGGTGCTGGGTCCGGTGTCGGACGCGGGTCCGGGCGCGACACGTCGTGACGGACACCGACTTTACCGAGCGCCGGTGTGGCTACCCTGGGTCGGGGACCGACTACCCCGGTTGCGGATGGTGCCCGAGTGAGCGCCGTCCGCGGGGAACGATCAGGAAGCCAGGTGGATGGGTACGCCTCGACTGCTGCTGGTGCATGCACACCCCGACGACGAGTCGCTGTGGACCGGCGGACTCACCGCCCGTCACGTCGACGCCGGCGGCGAGGCCGACCTGGTCATGTGCACCTGGGCCGAGGGCACGGTCCGGCACCGGGAGCTGACCGACGCCGTCGGCATCCTCGGCATGCCCCGCCCACCGATCATGCTCGGCTACGCCGACGACCGGCGGCCCGAATCGGCACCGGACGCCCCCCGGCTGTGCGCGGCGTCCTTCGACGAACAGGTCCGGGCGTTGACCGCCCACATCCGCGAGCTCCAGCCGGACATCGTCGTCACCTACGACGCCCTCGGCATCTACGGTCACCCCGACCACGTTCACGCCCACCGGCTGGCGTGCGCCGCCGCCGACGCCGCGGCCTCGACGAAGCTCTACCACCGGGCCGGGCCCGCCTGGCGGGTCCGCTCGCTGTACTTCGCGACGATCCCCGAGTGGATGATGGACCTGCTCGCCCCCAGCCTCTTTCCCGAGATCCCCCGCGATCAGCTGCCCGGCACACCGGATTCCGAGATCGACGTGACCGTCGACGTGTCGGATCTGGCGGCACGGAAGAAGGCGGGGGTCACCGCACACCGGTCGGAGGTCGACCGCAGCCGCGCGATCGCCGGATTCCTGTCGTTGCCCGACGACGTCCAGCACAAGCTGCTGAGCGTCGAGTGCTACCAGCGCCGCGACCTGGTGCCGGGTGGGTGTGAGCTGATCTGAGGGTCAGATCGCGCTGAGCGTCGACCGCAACCCGCTGGCCCGCTGCACGCGTCGGTTGACGGCCGCGGTGAGCACGTCGGCGGTGCCGACGATGCGCACCCGGCTCCGCGCGCGGGTGATCGCGGTGTAGAGGAGCTCGCGGGTCAGCAGTTCCGAGCCGGCCGGCGGCAGGACGACGGTCACCTGATCGAACTGGCTGCCCTGACTGCGGTGGATCGTCATCGCGTGGACCGACACCACGTCGGCGAGCTGGGTCGGGTGAAGCAACCGGACCTCACCGCCGCGCCGGAACGCCACCCGGACCGCATCCGACGAGTCGGGACGATTCGCGCGCTGCGGCTCCGTGTCCGGGCCGGCGATGACGACACCGGTGTCACCGTTGAAGGTCGAGGTCTGGCGATCGTTCGCCGTCACCAGGATGGGTTGTCCCACATACCAACCCATGTGTTCGGCCTCGGTTGTGCCCAGCCAGTCGGTGATCCGCGTCGTCCATCCGCGAACGCCCCACGAGCCCTCGCGGTGCGCACACAGGACCCGGTGAGAGTCGAGGGCGTCCAGGGCTCCCGCCGCGTCGCCCCGGCGAGCCGCGGTGCGCAGGCCACGGCCCCACGACAGGATGTCGCCGGCCACCCCGTCGAGGTCGTCGGGGGCGACCAGTTCGACGTCGCCGATCTCCGGTGAGGTGACCAGTTCCAGGACCGCATCGGGATCGCCGGCGTTGACGGCGGCCGCGACCTGCGAGATGCCGCCACCGAACCGGAACTGCCGCCGGAGGGTGATGACGCCGTCGGCCATGCGTGCCACGTCGTCGGGATCGAGATCCTCGGCGGCGGGATCGAGGCCCACGGCGTCGAACGCCTGCGTCGGTGTCGTCGGCGACCCGTCTGTTTCGGCGGTTGCCGGGACGTCGGTTCGTTCGACGAGATCGGCCAGTACGGCGCCCGCCTCCACCGAGGCCAACTGGTGCGGATCGCCGACGAACACGACCCGTGCGTCGGGACGAACCGCGTCGAGCAGCCGGCTCATGGCCGTCATCGACAGCATCGACGTCTCGTCGACGACGATGACGTCGTGCGGCAGGGTGCGCCCGCGTCCGTACCGGGGATTCGAACCGGGGCGCCAGCCGAGCAGAGAGTGCAGGGTGACCGCGTGGGCGGTGACCGGGAGGGTGGATTCGGCCTCGACGGAGGCCTGGAGCTGTGCAGCGGCTCGCCCGGTGGGTGCGCAGAGTCCGATGCGGAGGCCGGGTCCCTGGAGACGGTCGAGGACGGCGAGGATACGGGCGACGGTGTAGGTCTTGCCCGTTCCCGGACCACCGGCGAGGACCGTCGTCCAGCGGGTCGCCGCGACCGCGGCGGCAAGCTTCTGGAGGGCGCCGTCGTCGGGCGAGGAGTAGACCGCCGCGATGGCCTCGCGGAGTGCCGCCGTGTCCACGGAGGGTGCGGTCCGAGACCGCCGGTCGAGGATCTCCCGAATCGTCTGTTCCTGCCGGAAGTACTTCTGCAGGTAGACGAGCGGGCCGTCGACCGAGTCGCGAACCACCAGCGGGCACAACGGTCCGGCGTCGCTCCCGGCGACGAGCGGACTCGCCGCCAACGCGTCGAGAAGGTCGCCGGGCGAGGGCATCTCGATCTCCGCGGTGTCCTCCCCCGCCGCCAGCTCCCCGATCCGGTCGAGGGCGAGGCAGGTGGAGCCGAGGCGGACGGCGCGAACGGCGAGAGCCGCACCGAGACGGGCGTCGTCGGACACGGATTCGCCACACATCCGGACCAAGCGGTCGGTGATGTGCAGATCCGCAGCGGCGAGAAGGCCCGCGGCGTTCCAGTCGGCGAGCGTGCCCGTCGCCGAGTCGACACGCTGGACATCGGGTGTGCTCATCGGATCTTCCCTCCGGTACCGGCGCTCGACTCCGCACCGGCCAGTGCGTCGGACAGGTCGACGACGAGCCCGGCGGGCAGCATCCACTCGAAGACACCGCAGCCGGGCGGGGTGTCGGGCCCGGCCATGCCGCGCACGAAGTGGTACTGCACCGGTCCGAGATGCCGGGCCGGCTCGTAGTCCGGCACCCGCCAGCGCAGATACCGATGCAGCGCAACCGAATACAGCATGGCCTGGAGCGGATAGTGGGCAGCGATCATCTCGCCCGCCATGGCCTCGGCGTCGAAGTCCTCCACCACCAGGTCACCCGGTCGGATGCGGTTGGTCTTGTAGTCGACGATCACGTAGCGGCCGTCGGGGATCCTCAGCACCGAGTCGATACTGCCGGTGAGGAATCCGCGGAGGCGGCGGCCCGGCACCGCACGCAGGTGGTCGGCGTAAGCGCGCAACGGGTCCGACTCCGGCAGATGCTCTTCCATCAGGTCGGCGAGACGGTCCAGGGTCGTGCCGCCGTCGGATGCCGCCTCGCCCGCAGGGCCGAGCGGCAGTTCGAAATCGAGTTCGGCCAGGCGATCACGAGGGTCGATGCTCCAGAGATTCCCGAAACCGAGGGGCGTGGTGAGCACACCGATCAGGGCGGCGACGAGCCGGTCGGGGTCGATGTCGCCGGCGAGCGCGCCGAGTGCTCGCGAACAGAGCTCGCGGACATGGGCGTCGATCTCGGGCGCCGAGGTGTCGACGTATTCGAGAACCTCGTGGACGAGGGTTCCGAAGGCCGCACCGAACGGCAGACCGTTCATCAGCGATGGCATCCCGTGACGCATTGTGGCCGAATCGGTTTCAACATCCTCGGCGACGTCGCCGGGAAGTGCGACGGGTTCGTCGTCGAGGATGTCGGTCACCTCGTCGTCGGGTTCGCTGCCGGTCTCGACGACCGAGGTCGACGGCCCACCGGGTGAACCGTGCGCCCCGTGGGCGACATCGGCGGTGAGGGCCGAGTACGAGGTGCGACGCCAGTCCTGGTCGATCCGACGGTCGAAGTGCGCGATGTCCAGGGCGGCGGGGTTGTCTCCGTCGCCTGCGGCCGGAGGCACGGTGTCCGTGTCGAGTCGGCCGGCCGGTTCGACGGAGATCGACGGGTCCCGCTCGGCGAGGGTGCGCATGATGCCCACACAGTCGGCATCGGCCTCGGGGATCGGCACCTCTCCGGCGACCGTCCATTCCGGGTCCCCCGTCGAGGACCGAATGGCGTTCTCGCGACCGAAGATCAACCGATGCAGCGGTCCGGTCGTGGTGTTCCGCGATGGCGCCCACCAGGCCACGACCTGTGACTGGGCGCGGGTGAGCGCGACGTAGAGCAGACGCAGATCCTCGCCCGCGACCTCGTCGGCGTAGCGACGGCGTCGCGCGGCCCGGTCCGGTGCCTGCTGGCCGCCCACGTCGAGCCGACGGGTTCCCGATTCGTCGTGGTAGGTGATGTTGCCGCGGTCGTTGACCCAGGTGCCGTCCCACCCGTAGGGCACGTAGACGATCGGGAACTGCAACCCCTTGCTCGCGTGGACGGTCATGATCTGGACGGCCTGGGTGTCGCGGTCGAGGCGTCGGCTCTGGTCCTCGTAACGTTGCCGCGACGAGGTGTCGGTGATCCGTTCGGTCAGCCACTCGACGAGTGCGCTCAGCCCTTCACCGGTCTCGACGACGTGTTTGTTGCACAGCGCCGACACCTGGATGAGGTCGGTGAGGGTGCGTTCGCCGTTCTCGACCGTGAGAACGCGCGCCGCCACTTCGTGCGCGTCGAACAGGCGCTGGGCCATCGCGGCGAATCCGCCCTGCGCGAAAACCCGGGCGAGCATGGACAGTTCGGCACCGAGCGAGGCGACCTCCGGCTCGGCGGCGGTCGCCACCCGTGCGGTGGACCACCCGAAGAGGGCGGTCAGGGCGGCCATGCGCACCCGGTCCGGACGGGACGGTTGTTCGACGGCACGCAGCACCCACAGCCATTGCTGGGCAGCCGATGTCGAGAAGACGTTGACACCCGACCCGATCACCGAGTTGATGCCGCGTTCGGCGAGCTCCCGCTGCAGCGGTTCGATGGTGCTGTTGAGGCGCACGAGGACCGCGATGTCGCCGGGGTCGACCGGCCGGGACACACCGTTCAGGTCGATATGGTCGCCCACGGCCAGGACGTTGGCGATGTCGTCGGCGACGTCGGCGGCGATGCGTGACCGCACCTCCTTGACGCCCGGGAGGTTGAACGAGTTGAGGGCGCCGAAATCCCGGCGCAGGAACGCCCGGAGTCGGAACGGTGGACGGCCTTCGAGCCGGCTGCCGGCGAAGGCGGCCTGGACCGGGCGCGCCACGATGTCCGGATGCCCTAGTGTCGCTTCGCCGTACAGGTGCTGAAGGGCTCCCACGAGTGCACCGTCAGAGCGGCGGTTGACGTCGAGCGCTTTCAGCGTGTCGGCGGACGACACCGCGGCGAGGTAGCTGAGCACCTCGGCACCACGGAATCCGTAGATCGACTGCTTCGGGTCGCCGACGAGGATCATCCGACGATGGCCGTGGAAACAGCGGCGGAGGATGTCCCACTGCAGCGGATCGGTGTCCTGGAACTCGTCGACGAGCACCACGGAGAAGGTGTCGCGAATCCGTTGGCACGCACGGTCGCCGACCACGTCGTCGTTGACGATCCGGTGCAGGATCGCCTGGAGGTCGTCGTACGTGCGCACGCGGGCATCCCGCTTGCGGGTCTCGACGTGCTGCCGGACCGCCTTGGCGAAGCTCACCCGGCGCGCGGCGACATGGTCCGCGGCCGGCCCGTCGGCGAGTGCGCGCTCGTCCGGGGCGAGTGCCACCGACGCCTGGCGGACGGCGTCGCGCGCGATCTCCCGTGCCTCGGCGAAGCTGAACTCCGGTGAGTCACTGGCCCAGAAGCCGCGCAGGTAGAGGTCGAGCGCGACCTCCTCGGTGAGTTCATCGACTTCTTCGACGATGGAGTGGACGAGCTCTCGTTCGCCGAGGAAGCCCAGTGCCTCCAGCATCCGGTTGCAGAACGTGTGCGTGGTGGCGATCGTCGAGGCGTCGAAGTCGCTCAGTGCGCGGGCGAGGTTCCCGCGGCGCGTGCGGACCTCCTCCGGTGTGCCGCTCGCCAGCTGTCGCAGCAGTGCGTCGTCGTCGGCCTGCGCGGGCCCGGACAGGACCTCGGCGGGATCGGCGAGGACGTCGAGCAGTTCACGCACACGGGCGCGCATCCGTTCCCGGAGTTCGGCGGTCGCCGCCCGGCTGAAGGTGACGAGCAGCATCTCCGAGATCGGTACGCCGTCGGCGAGATACCGGGCCGCGAGCCCGACGATCGCATAGGTCTTCCCCGTCCCGGCACTCGCCTCCAGAACCGTCGTGTGCTCCGGCAGTCCGGCGGTGATGTCGAAGGGTTCCGGGCGTCTCATGTGCCCTCCCGGTGTTGGCCGACGGGAACCCAGACCGCGCGGGCCAGCCCGGTGAACAGCGGTTCGTCCTCTGCCAGAGCGAGTTCCACCCCGCCGAGGACGCGGTCGGCCGGTGCCGGCTCCTCGAGCAGGACGTCGAACTCGACGTCGGCCAGGACATCGCCGCCGAAGGCGAGCTTGAGGTACCGGTCGTGGCGAGGACCGAAGGTGTCGTCGAAGACCTTGCGCGCACTGTTCAGTGCCCAGTGGCTCCGTCGACCGGGCCCGTCGTTGTCGACGAAGGTGAACGCCGGTTCCAGCGGCAGCGGCAGCGGGCGGCGCAGACCCTCGTCCCGCAGCCTCACGAGCTGATCGAGCAGCGGTACCGGATCCTCCGGGCGCCGGAGCGTGAGCGTGGTGGTCCCGCCCCCTCGGGCTGCGCGACCGACCGACACCGCGGAACCGACCCGTGCCGCGCCGGCATTGCCCTGGGTCGCGGCCGCCGCGACGGCGAGCAACGTGATCCAGGCGCTCAGCTGCTGTTTGGCCTTGAGGCGCGAGTACGTGGCGCGGACGAGGCGGGCCTGTCCGTCGCCGGTGAAGACGTCGCCGACCGTACCGTGCACGCGTCGCCCGTCCGGCAGTGTGACGAGGATGTCGAGGGTCTCCGGCGATCCCGGACGCAGCGGTGCGACGACGCCGTGCAGCCGGGTGACCGCACGCGAGATGGCCTGCAGTTCGCGGGTGCCGAAGGCGAAGGGCGGCAACGTGCCCCGACGGAGTTCGGCGGCCTCACAGTCGCCGAGGGGCACACCCGACAGCATCCGGGTGAGGAAACGGTCGCCGATCCCCCACTTGTCGAGCGGGTCGAGCTCGACGTCGAGCTGGTCGTCGTGCGGTGTCTCGTCGTCGGGAATCCGGGCGCCCAGCCGTTGGCGGACGAAAGCGGTGATCGGGTCGACGTGGAAGTCGATGAGCGACGCGAGGTCGATGTCGGCGAGCTCGGGCGTCGGTTCGGGCGCGGGGAGGGCCTCCCGGGCGGCGGGAACGACCGGGTCGGCCGGTCCGCGCAGGGCCTTGGCCCCCGCGAGCAATGACGCGTCGTGGCTGAACGGTCCGGCGATGCCGGGGACGCCGCCGTCGATGAAGTTGCGGGCGTCGAAGCCGTGCAGGGAATGTCGCCGCACGATCGTCGGCCGGTCCGGGCCGGTGAGACCGTCGAGGATGTCGATCAGTTCGCTGACCACCACGGCGGGTGGGATGTGCCGGCCCGACACGGGGTCGGCACCGCTGTAGAAGACGAGCAGATTGTCCCGCGCCGCGCCGATCGCGTCGAGGAAGCATTGCCGGTCCTCGTCCCGCGGATTACGTTCCCCTACGAGCGGATCGACGCCGAGCACGTCGTCCCCGTCGATGCGCTGTACGCGCGGGAACACCTCGGCATCGATACCGAGCAGCACGATGACGCGGTGGGGCACCGAACGCATCGGGACCATCGTGCACACGGTGAGCTCACCGGTCCGGAAGTTCGACCGGGTGGGACGTCCCGCGATCAGGGCGGACAGCAGGTCGCGCACGTCGGCGAGACGAAGTACCTCCTCGGTGGTGCCGAAAGCGTCCTCGAGCATCCGGATGGCCTGTGCGCGTTGCCAGTCGTCGGCGGGTGCGGTCGCGGTGAGCGACCCGACCGCCTCGACGAGCGTCTCGGCCCACCGATGAGCGGGTGCGGTCGTGGTCAGCTCCGCGAGTACGCGCCCGAGGCGATCGAGGAACTCGTCGAGCCGGCCGACCAGGTCGATACCGGTGCTCTCCACACCCGCGAGAGGTAGTGCGGTGCCGAGCCATTCGTCGTCGGTCTCCTCGGCGACCACCCCGAGCGCGATGCGGTCGAGACCGGCGTCGAAGGTGCCCTGGCGGAAACGTTCGAGACCGAACCGGGCACGTTCGGCCGTGCCGAGTCCCCAGCGGACATTGCTGTGGCCCAACCATTCCCGGACCAGGTCCAGGTCGTCGTCGGTCATCGCGAACCGCGTCCGGACGGGTTCGGTCCCGAGCAGATCGAGGACGTCGCCCGCGGTGACCCGGCCGGCCGCGAGTTCGACCACGCCGACGACGGTGTCGATGACCGGGTTCACGTGACGCACACCGCGATCGGCGAGGCGAACCCGGAGATCGAAGGCGGGGTGCGGCAACCCGGCCTGTCCGAAGGCACCCCGGATCAACGGCGCGAAGGTCTCGACGTCGGGGCACATGATCAGGACGTCGCGGGGTTCGAGGGTCGGGTCGTCGGCGAAGAGGTGCAGCAACCGGTCGCGCAGCACCTCGATCTGCCGTTCGGGACCGTGGCACGCGTGGACCTCGACCGACCCGTCGTCGGTGAGTTCGGCAGACGGTGCCGCGCCGGGGTCGGCGTCGTCGCGGATACCCGACTGGAGAGCACCGAGCAACGTGTCGGGCAGCGGCGTGCTCGGCTGATGACGGACGTCGCGGTCGACGACGTCGCCCAGCCGCAGCTGGAGTTCCTGGAGGTCGCGGGACAGCCCGGCCAGCAACGGGTTCCGGAGTTCGGGAACCGGACGTTCGCGCCGGCGCGGCGGGACGCTCACGCCGACCGCTCCCCCGGCGGACTCTCCCCCGGCGGCGGCTCGGAGTTCTTCCCACAGACGGGGACTCGCGTGCGGGACGAACAGATGGACGTCGTGGTGCACGCTCACCGCGGAGATGATGTTCCGGAACGACTCGGTGATCCGCGTGGGGCCGAACACCGAGAAGCGGTCGGGAAGGTCGGCGACCCCGGGGTCGGACCGTAGACGGTCACACACCTCGCCCAGGACCTCGGCCGGATGGGGCTGTCCGATCTCGGCTCGCACCGCACGCCAGAACCCCGCCTGCCAGGCCAGGTCGTCCCGCAGCGGCCCACCCGCCCCGTCGAGATCGTCGCCCGCCGCCCAGCCGGCGATCATCGACGGACGGGATCGTCCGTATCGCTCGAAGAGCTCGGCCAGATGTCGCGCGGTCGCGTAACGGCGGCCGATCCGGGGTGACGCGTCGTCGCCCGCACCGACGTGACGGGCGATCACCGTCAGCTCGGGGTCATCGATCCGTTCATCGAGGACTCGGAGCACCGGCCAGGTCAATTCCGCAGCGCGCCAGGGATTCCCGGTCGACAACGGGGTGTCGGTCGCGAAGCGGTCACCGGTGAGGACCGCCGCCGAGATCGCGTCCGACAGCCGTCCCGGACCGGTGAAATCGATGTTGGCCGCGATGCCGTCGGACAGCTCGGGACCGGAACCGAGCCGGCGGGCGAGGTGCTGGGCGAGCCAGCGTTCGACACCGGCCGCCGGTACCGAGATGATCTCGGTACGCATCGGATCGTCGAGCGGCGTGGCCAGCACCTCGGCCAACGTGTCGGCCAGGGTGTCGGTGCGCTCGGCGCGATGAAGGATCAGCACCAGGCTCGGTCAGCCGGCGGTGTTCGCGCGTGCCGAATGGAACTTCACCGGTTCGCCCAGGCTGTTGAGGAGGACCTCCCGCAGCTGATCCGGAATCGGCGTCGGCCGGCCCACCGCCGGGTCGACGACCACCAGCGTCGTCTCCGCCGTCGCGCAGAGGACGCCCTCCTTGTCGAACAGGCGCAGCGCCATCGTGAACGACGATCGACCGACCCGCCCGATGCACGAACGCACGGTCACGGGGTGGGTCGAGTAGTGGACGGGTGCGGAGAACTCGATGTCCTGGCGTGCCACGAGGAAGGAGAAGTTCCGCGGCCCGTCGGGAATCCACTCGTGGAAGGAACGCACACGCGCCTCCTCGAAGAGGCGGGAGATCTGCACGTTGTTGATGTGATTGTTGATGTCCATGTCGCCCCATCGGAGATGGACGGGGATCTCGAGGACATAGTCCGGTGCAGATCGTTCAGAGGCCACGGCAGCAACCATAACGGCGGGACACGCCCGCTGCGTACTGCGGTACCGACCGTGTCGAGACCGTAGACTCGCCTCCGGGGAAACGGCAGAGATGCGCAGGCAGGCAGTCGCCGCCCGCGTCTCCGCCACGGTGCGTCCGCGCGATTCGCGGGCTCAAGTCGGGCAGTGAGGGGCCTCGGGTGAACATCGACACGGCACGGGCACGTCTGCGCCCGGTGTCTGCGATGGACATCGACGACCTCGTCCACCTCGACAGCGATCCCGAGGTCATGCGTTTCGTCAGCGGCGGCACCCCGACCCCCCGGGCGGTCATCGAGGACTGGGTGGTGCCCCGGGCCGAGTCCGAGCGCCGGATGTACGGGACCGGCACCTGGGTGCTCTGCGATCCCGCCACCGACGCATTCCTCGGCTGGGCGTCGCTGCGTACTCCGCGTCACAGCCGACGCCCCGAACTCGAACTCAGCTACCGCATCCGCCGGACGGTCTGGGGACGCGGCCTGGCCACCGAGGCCGCATTCGCCCTGATGGCATTCGCCTTCGACCATCTCGACACCGAACGCGTCTTCGCCGGCACCGTCGCGGGCAACATGCCCTCGCGGCGCGTCATGGAGAAACTCGGCATGACGCTGTCGGGAATCCACGTGGGCGAGGAAACCGTTGGAGCAGGCATGCCCACGCATCCGCTCCATCTCGGTCCCGACCGGTACGAGGTCGAGTACCAGATCCTCAAGACCGAGTGGCAGCGACGATCTCTGCGCTGGTCATCGGCCAGCGATCTGACAGCCTGACCCCTGTGGCGACACCGTCCGCACGGCCGTGACCGCGCTCAGGGCGTCGCGCCACGCCGTCCTGGTCGCGCCCGGTCGCGCATCATTGACTACCGTTGTGGGCAAGTACGGTTTTGCCTCGATCCCCGTCACGTGGTTCGGCCACGTCACGACACGAATCCACACGGTACCGAAGCACAAACCGTCCCCCATCGAGCGAGAAGGAGATGTCTGGAGATGAGCAGCCCCGCCGTCCAGGCCCCCGCTGTAGCGGCCACCGACCGCAGGAAAGTGGTCATCATCGGCTCCGGCTTCGGCGGATTGTTCGCCGCCCAGCGTCTGGCGAAGGCCGACGTCGACGTGACGCTGATCGCCAAGACCACCCACCATCTCTTCCAGCCGATGCTCTACCAGGTTGCGACGGGCATCGTCGCCGAGGGTGAGATCGCCCCGGCGACCCGCGTCGTCCTGCGCAAGCAGAAGAACACCTCGGTACTCATGGGCGACGTCTTCGACATCGACCTCGAGGCCAAGACGGTCTCCTCGCGACTCCTCGAGCGCATCACGGTCACGCCGTACGACGACCTGATCGTCGCGGCCGGCGCCGATCAGTCGTACTTCGGCAACGACCACTTCGCCGAGTACGCGCCGGGTATGAAGACCATCGACCACGCCCTCGAACTGCGCGGCCGTATCCTCGGCGCCTTCGAGCAGGCCGAGCTGTCCCACGACCCCGCCGAGCGCGCCAAGCTGCTCACCTTCGTGGTCGTCGGTGCGGGACCGACCGGTGTCGAGCTCGCCGGCCAGATCGCCGAGATGAGCGACAAGACCCTCAAGGGCGCGTTCCGCAACATCGATCCGACCGAGGCGCGGGTCATCCTCCTCGACGCCGCCCCGGCAGTGCTGCCGCCGTTCGGGCCGAAGCTCGGCGGCAAGGCCGCAGCCCGCCTGGAGAAGATGGGCGTGGAGATCCAGCTCAACGCGATGGTCGTCGACGTCGACTACGACGGCCTGGTCGTCAAGGAGAAGGACGGCACCACCCGTCGCATCGAGTCGCAGTGCAAGGTGTGGTCGGCCGGTGTGCAGGCCAGCCCGCTCGGCCAGCAGCTCGCCGAACAGTCCGGCGTCGAACTCGACCGCGCCGGCCGCGTGAAGGTCGGACCGGATCTGACGATCCCGGGTCACCCCGAGGTCTTCGTCGTCGGCGACATGATGGCCGTCGACGGCGTGCCCGGTGTCGCGCAGGGCGCCATCCAGGGCGGCCGCTACGCCGCGGACGCGATCAAGGCCGAGCTGAAGGGCCAGACGCCGGACCAGCGCAAGCCGTTCAGCTACTGGGACAAGGGTTCGATGGCCACCATCTCGCGGTACTCCGCGGTGATGCAGGTTCCGGTCCCGGGCTTCAAGAAGCCCTTCGAGACCGAGGGCTACTTCGCGTGGCTCGGCTGGCTCGCGCTGCACCTCGTGTACCTCGTCGGGTTCCGCAACCGACTGAACACACTGATCAACTGGTTCTTCGCCTTCACCACCCGAGGCCGTTCACAGCTCGCCGTCACCGAACAGCAGGTGTACGCGCGCACCGCGATCGGACAGTTGTCGGCGCTGGAGAAGCAGGCCGCAGAAGGCAACGGCGGCGGACCCGACGCCGAGGCCGCCGAGACCGACTCCGGAACGGTCGACTCGAAGGCCACCGACGCCTCGGGATCGGTACCGACAGAAGGCAAGGACGCTGTGGGCAAGCAGTCCGAAGCGGCCAGCTGACGCCGAGACCGGCAGACCCGCAACAGCGCTGGTTCCCTATCCGCTGGGGACCAGCGCTGTTGCGTCGAGGGCATCGGTGAGGCGGCGAGTGGCCGTCACCGACGAGCCGAGCGCACTGGTGAGGGTCGCTTCGCCGACCAGCCGTAGGCGGGCCGCGAACTCGCTCGGGTGCACGTCCTCGGCGCGATCGTCCGGATAGCGGAAGACACTGCTCATCGCACGATGGCCGATCGCGGCGGCCGGTGTCGACGCGCCCAGCGCCACGCGATGTGCCAGCCACACCTCTCCGCCGACCGTCACCCGTAGACCTCCGGTCCAGGCGCCGGTGCGGTCGCGCTCGATCCGGTCGAGATCCGTGGTGGTCGCCCCGTCTATCTGCACGGATCGGCCGATCTGGACGTGTTCGTACAGATCGAGGACCGCGGACGGATCGAGGGCGGCGACGATGTCCGAGGTGTGGATCGCGCCGCCGGCGACCACCGTCGGTTGCGGATCGAGGCGCAGGCGGCCACCCGCACCCACCTCGATCTCCCATCTCACCCGGGAGTCCAGGCGGTCTCGTGCGGGCAGGGCGATCGTGGCGGCGACACTGCCGACGCTCAGATGCGCTCCGGGCTCCACGCGAATGCGGACCACGATCTCGTCACCACCCAGCGGTGTGGCCGCGGTGCCGATCAGCTGGGCGTGGCCGGGTGAGGTCACCCGGACGGCGAGACCACCCGTCGCGCGGTGCCGCACACCGCGGTCGGCGGTCGCAACGATCTCGACGTCGGTGCGCATCGCTACCTGGCCGTCACGGGCGCGGCGAGCTGCTCGCGCACCCAGGCCAGCACATCGGTCGCCGCCGGATCGTCGGTCAGCGAGATCATCGCCGTCGGACGCCCCTCGCGAACCTTGTCGGCATCGCGACGCATGACCCCGAGGTCGGCGTTGACGCGCTCGGCGAGATCGGTCTTGTTGATCACCAGCAGATCCGAGAAGGTGACGCCCGGACCGCCCTTGCGCGGGACCTTGTCGCCGCCGGCCACGTCGATCACGAAGATCTGGACGTCGATGAGGCCCGTCGAGAACGTCGCGGTGAGGTTGTCACCACCGGACTCGACCAGAATGAGGTCGAGCGGCGGGTTCGCCTCGACGAGGTCGTCGATGGCATCGAGGTTCGCGGTGATGTCGTCGCGGATCGCGGTGTGCGGGCATCCGCCGGTCTGCACGGCGGTGATCCGCTCGTCGGGCAGAACCGCGTTGCGGCGGAGGAAGTCCGCATCCTCGGTGGTGTAGATGTCGTTGGTCAGCACGGCCACCGACAGCTCGTCGCGCAGCTGGCGGCAGAGTGCCGCGACGAGGGCGGTCTTGCCGGACCCGACGGGACCGCCGACGCCGATGCGCAGCGCCTCACCGGGTTCACGCTTCCGGCGGGGCCGGTCGTGGTCGTGGCTGTGGGGCTGCCCGTCGATGAGATGCGGGGGCATCGTTGACTCCTCTTGGTCGGACCCACAAGTCAGGTACCTGCGGGTAGTTCAGGACATGAAGAGCGGCATCGGTTGCCGCTCATGACGTTCGGCGAAGATGTCGAGGACCGGGTCCGACGTATCGGCGAGGCCCACCGCCGCCTCGGCCGCGACGCGTTCACATTCGGCGCCGAGATCGGCGATCATGATCGACACATCCGCCGGGTCCAGGGCGAGCAGGCGCTGGCCGGCGGTCGCCGACCCGCTCATCGTCGTGTACACGAGGACCAGTGCGGTGTGGAATCCGGACAGCGACGACGCCGCGCCGATCGATCCGCTGATCACCGGCAGATGTGTCGTCGGCCGATGCGCCGACCAGTCGTGGTCGGGGAACATCCGGCGCGCGAGCCGGACCATCCCGCGACCCTGCGCGAGCGAGGCCTTCCGGGCCGCGGCCGACGGGGTGCGGGCGTCCATCTCTCGTTGCGCCGCGCCGACTTCGATCACGCCGTCGGCGACCGCGGCGGCGACCGATGCCGCGACGAGACCGCTCGTCGTCACGCGGCGGTACAGGAAGTCGGCGAGATCGGCTGCCGTACGGATGAATCCGTCGGCAATCGCCTGCTCGACACCACCGGAGTGCACGTGCCCGCCGACCGGCAGCCGGGAGTCCGCCAGCGACAACATCATCGCCAACGGGGCGGGCGCGGGCGAGGACGGCGGCGGTTCCGGACGGTCGGACATCAGAACAGGAAATACCGCTGTGCCATCGGGAGTTCGGACACCGGTTCGGCATCCCACACCTCGCCGTCGACCTTCACCGTGAACGTGTCGGGGTCGACCTCGATCGTCGGGCACGCGTCGTTGTTCACCATGTCGGCCTTGCCGACGCCTCGGGTGTTCTTGACCGGGACCAGACGACGATCGACGCCGATCCGTTCGGCGAGGTCGGGGTCCGCGCCGGGGGCGACGAAACTCACCGATGTCGCGGCCGCCAGTTTCGGTGCGGCACCGAACATCGGGCGAGGCAGGACCGGTTGCGGGGTGGGGATCGACGCGTTCGCGTCGCCCATCGCGGCCCACGCGATCGCGCCGCCCTTGATCACCAGATCGGGCCGGACGCCGAAGAATGCCGGATCCCAGAGGACCAGGTCGGCCAGCTTGCCGACCTCGACTGACCCGATCTCGTCGTCGAAGCCGTGCGCGACGGCCGGGCAGATCGTGTACTTGGCGATGTACCGCCGGGCCCGGTTGTTGTCGGCGCGACCGTCACCAGGAAGCGCACCGCGCTTGCGCTTCATGACGTGTGCGGTCTGCCAGGTGCGCAGGACCACCTCGCCGATGCGTCCCATCGCCTGCGAGTCCGAGCCGATCATCGAGATCGCACCGAGGTCGTGGAGCAGGTCCTCGGCGGCGATGGTCGACGGCCGGATCCGGCTCTCCGCGAAGGCCAGGTCCTCCGGCACCGTCGGGTTGAGGTGGTGGCACACCATCAGCATGTCGAGGTGTTCGTCGAGGGTGTTCACGGTGTGCGGTCGCGTCGGATTCGTCGACGACGGAAGCACATTGGGATATGCCGCGACCGTGATGATGTCGGGCGCGTGGCCGCCGCCGGCACCTTCGGTGTGGTACGCGTGGATGCTGCGGCCGGCGATCGCGCCGAGCGTGCTCTCCACGAAGCCCGCCTCGTTCAGGGTGTCGGAGTGGAGTGCGACCTGCACCCCGGTCTCGTCGGCGACCCGCAGGCACGCGTCGATCGCGGCGGGGGTGCTCCCCCAGTCCTCGTGCAACTTGAAACCCGAAGCGCCCGCGCGGATCTGCTCGTGCATGGCCGCGGCGCTGACCGTGTTGCCCTTGCCCAGCAGGGCGATGTTCATCGGCCAGTGGTCGGTCGCGGCGAGGATCGACGCGAGGTGCCAGGCGCCCGGCGTGACGGTGGTCGCCTTGCTGCCCTCGGCCGGACCGGTACCGCCGCCGATCAGCGTCGTGATGCCGTTGCCGAGTGCCTCGTCCATGATCTGCGGGCAGATGAAGTGCACGTGGCAGTCGATGGCGCCGGCGGTGACGATCTTGCCGTTGCCGGCGATGATCTCGGTCGACGGTCCGATGACGAGGTCGGGGTGGATGCCGTCCATCGTGTCGGGGTTGCCGGCCTTGCCCATCGCGACGATGCGTCCGCCGCGGATTCCCAGGTCCGCCTTGATGATTCCCCAGTGATCGAGAATGACGACGCCGGTGATGATCGTGTCGGGCGCCCCGTCGGCGCGGGTCGCCCGGCTCTGGCCCATCGACTCACGGATCACCTTGCCGCCGCCGAAGACCGCCTCCTCGCCCGCACGGCCGGGTCCGCCCGAGAGGTCGTCGGTGACCTCGATGAGCAAATCGGTGTCGGCGAGTCGGATCCGGTCGCCGGTCGTCGGACCGAAGAGCTGCGCGTAGCGGTCGCGTCCGAGTGTCGCCATGTCACTTGCTCCCGTCGGCGTCGGTCGTGCGCGCCGGCGAGCCCACCGGCCCGCATTCACCCGGCGGATCCATCGAGATCCCGTACACCTCACGGGTTCCCCCGAGCGGGACGAGACCCACGGTCATCTCGATCCCCGGCTCGAACCGCACGGCGGTGCCGGCCGGGATGTCGAGGCGCCGTCCGTGCGCGAGCGCGCGATCGAAGTCGAGGGCGGCGTTGGACTGAGGGAAGTGGACGTGGCTGCCGACCTGCACCGGGCGATCACCGGAGTTGACGACGCTCAACTCGACCACGTCCGCGCCGGCGTTCAACTCGATCGTGCCCTCGGCGGGGATCACCTCGCCCGGGACGAGCGAGGAGCGTGTGGCAGTGGGTGGCGTAGCCGACATCTCGGCCTCTCTTCGACAGCTGGAGATCGGTTGGCGGAGCGGAGTTCAGGCGATCGGGTCGTGGACGGTCACCAGCTTGGTGCCGTCCGGGAACGTCGCCTCGACCTGGACGTCGTGCAGCATCTCGGGCACGCCGTCCATCACGTCGTCGCGTCCGAGCACCTCACGACCGGAGGTCATGAGCTCGGCCACCGACCTACCGTCGCGGGCCCCCTCCAGAACATGATCGGTGATGAGCGCGACCGCCTCGGGGTGATTGAGCTTCAGGCCGCGCGCCTGCCGCCGTCGCGCGAGCTCGGCCGCATACGAGATCAACAGCCGTTCTTGTTCATGCGGCGACAGTCGCACCGAGTTCGCTCCTCGCAGATGGCCGACCGGGTGGTCGTCGTTGATGGCAGTGGAGACATCCTGCCACGCCGAGGAGGCCTCGGCTCGCCGACGGCCACCGGGTTCGCCGGTGATCGCGAGATCAGTACTCCGGCGGTGAGACCGTGACCGCTCGGACCGGGATTCGCGAGACGAGCTCCGACCGGTTACCGGGCTTCGATGTTCTGGAGTCGCACCTGGGTCCTGGCGAGCAGCGTGCCATCCTGATCAACCATGTCGACGGCCCACAGCTGCTGACGCCGACCGCGGTGGATCGGCGTCGACGTCGCGGTGACCGTGCCGGCGCTGACGGACTTGAGGAAGTCGGTGTTGTTGTTGACGCCGACCGCGTGACCGCCGATGCCGGTCTCCTGCAGCCAGATGAATCCGCTCATGCTCGCCACGCTCTCACCGATCGCGCAGTAGACGCCGCCGTGGACGATCCCGAACGGCTGATGGTGACTCTCGGTGATCTCCATGGTGGCGACGATCCGATCCGGACCCGCCTCGACGACCTCGAGTCCGAGCACGCCGTCGAGTCCCTTGCCGAAGGAGTTCCGGAGGATCTCGTCCGCACTGTTCGCAGTCATGGCGTCAACATTGGCACGGCCGTCCGGCGTTCGCGATACCGACCCGGGAACACCGATGCCGGCCCCGGCGTTGTCTGTCCAGTGAAAGCGGAAGGCCCCGCACCTCGATGAGATGCGGGGCCCTCCGTGACGTGAACCGGGGGTCTCTGCAGCCCTCAGGACTCTCGCGCGGTCCGACGTGACACTTAATGTAGGCTAGCCTTACCAACGTGTCAAGGGCTCGGGCGTAAGGCCACGTGAAAGGCGAAATCGCCTCCGCGGACGCGACAACCAGATGAAGACGTGAGCCGAGGGCGCACAACGGAAGGCACAGCAGTAAAATGCGAAAGATGAATGGGCTAGGCGACCTCGAGCGCGCGGTGATGGACACGTTGTGGGCGGGCTCCGAACCGAAGACCGTCCGGCAGGTGCATGCCGAACTGTCCCAGGATCGATCCCTCGCCTACACGACGGTCATGACCGTTCTGCAGCGTCTCGCGAAGAAGAACCTGGTGACACAGATCCGCGACGACCGCGCACACAAGTACGTCCCCACCCACCCCCGCGAGGACCTGGTCGCGAGTCTGATGGTCGACGCACTCAGCGAGGCCGACGCGCCCGGATCGCGGCACGCAGCCCTCGTCTCGTTCGTCGGACGGGTCGGTGCCGACGAAGCCGCGGCGCTCCGCCACGCTCTCGATGAACTCGAAGCCGCCCGAGGAACCCGCGACACCGGTTAGATTCGCGGCACAACCCCCAACAGCCCACCCCTGAGGAAGCCCACCGGATGACCGCCCTGCTCTTCGGCATCGTCAGCCTGGTGCTCGCCGGACCCGTACCCGAGGCATTATCTCGGGCGCAGTGGCCGATCCGAGCGCCACGCGCGGCGATGACGCTGTGGCAGGCCATCGCACTCGCCGCCGTGTTGTCGGCGTTCAGCTGTGGCCTGGCGATCGCCGCCAACCTCCTGGTGATCGGGGCCGACGGCACGCCGACGACGCATCCGCTCCGCGAGATCGACCGCCTCGGCCTCCCCCTGTGGCTGACCTGCGTGGGCGTCTTCATCCTCACCCTGCTGGTCGGCGCCCGCCTCTTCTACACGACCATCCGCGTCGGACTGCGCACCCGCGCCCGTCGCAAGGCCCACCGCCAGCTGATCGACATCCTCGATCGCTGCGACCGGACCGACGCCGATGACCCCCTCTACGCCCGCGACGTCCGCATGATCGACGTCGAGCAGCCGCTCGCCTACTGCCTCCCCGGTCTGCGCCAGCGCGTCGTCGTCAGCGAGGGTGTCGTCCACCGACTGACGCGCGACGAGCTCATCGCCGTCATCGCCCACGAACGCGCACATCTACGGGCCCGACACGACCTCGTGCTCGAGGCCTTCATCGCGCTGCACGAGGCCTTCCCGCGGTTCGTCCGTTCCAGGTCCGCTCTCGGCGCCGCCGAACTGCTCGTCGAAGCGCTCGCCGACGACCAGGCCGTCCGAGCCACCGCACCGACGACCCTCGGCCGCGCGCTCGTCGCCTGCGCCGACGCGGTGGCCCCCCGCGGTGCGATGGCGGTCGGCGGGCCGACCACGCTCACCCGCGTCCACCGCCTGCGCGACGACCGCCCCGCCCACTGGATCGCGGTCGGCGCCTACGCGACTGCCGCTGTCATCCTGGTGCTGCCGACCCTCGCGGTCGCGATCCCCTGGCTCACCGAGCTCAACCGCCTGATGTCGGCTTTCTGAGTCCGCCAACCCCCGACCGGTTGAACACCTTCCGCGCGCGGCCCGAATGGTGAGGCAGATCGCCGGATCGGATCGTGAGGCAATAGGCTGTCGGACATGAACAACGTCGAGGCATCGTCACCGTCCGGGAAAGCTCAGATCGGCGTCACCGGTCTGGCCGTCATGGGTTCGAACATCGCGCGTAACTTCGCCCGCAACGGGTACACGGTCGCGCTGCACAACCGCAGCATCGCCAAGACCGACGCACTGCTCGAGAACCACGGCAGCGACGGCAATTTCATCCGCACCGAGACGGTCGCGGAGTTCGTCGCCGCACTCGAGCGCCCGCGCCGCGTGCTGATCATGGTCAAGGCCGGCGACGCCACCGACGCGGTGATCAACGAGCTCGCCGACGCGATGGAGCCCGGCGACATCATCATCGACGGCGGTAACGCCCTCTACACCGACACCATCCGCCGCGAGGCGGCGATGTCGGCGCGTGGACTGAACTTCGTCGGCGCCGGCATCTCCGGTGGTGAGGAAGGCGCCCTCAACGGCCCCTCGATCATGCCCGGCGGACCCGCCGAGTCGTACAAATCACTCGGCCCGCTGCTCGAGTCGATCGCCGCCCAGGTCGACGGCGAACCCTGCTGCACCCACATCGGTCCCGACGGCAGCGGCCACTTCGTCAAGATGGTCCACAACGGCATCGAGTACGCCGACATGCAGCTCATCGGCGAGGCCTACGACCTGATGCGCAAGGCCCTCGACATGCCCGTCGCCGAGATCGCCGACGTCTTCCGCGAGTGGAACGGGACCGAACTCGAGAGCTACCTCATCGAGATCACCGCCGACGTGCTCAGCCAGGTCGACGCCGAGACCGGCAAGCCGCTCGTCGACGTCATCGTCGACGCCGCCGGCCAGAAGGGCACCGGCCGCTGGACCGTGAAGTCCGCGCTCGACCTGGGCATCCCGACCACCGGCATCGCCGAGGCCGTCTTCGCCCGCGCCCTGTCCAGCGCCACCGACCAGCGCGTCGCCGCCCGCGGCCTGTCGTCGGGCAACCTCGGGGACGCGCCCACCGACAAGGCGCAGTTCATCGCCGACATCAAGACCGCGCTGTATGCCTCCAAGGTCGTCGCCTACGCCCAGGGCTTCGACCAGATCGCCGCCGGCAGCGCCGAATACGGTTGGAACGTCGACCGCGGATCGCTTGCCACCATCTGGCGCGGCGGCTGCATCATCCGCGCGCAGTTCCTCAACCGCATCCGCGAGGCCTACGCCGACGATCCCGAGCTGCCCAGCCTGCTCCTCGCCCCCTACTTCCGCGAAGCGGTCGAGGTCGGCATCGACAGCTGGCGCCGCGTCGTCGCCACCGCCACCCTGCTCGGCATCCCGGTGCCGGCCTTCGCCTCGTCGCTGTCGTACTACGACGCCCTGCGCGCCGAGCGCCTGCCGGCCGCCCTCACCCAGGGCCTGCGCGACTTCTTCGGCGCCCACACCTACAAGCGCGTGGACAAGGAAGGCACCTTCCACACGCTGTGGAGCGGCGACCGCTCGGAAGTGACCGAATAGGAGCCTGCGAGAACCGGTGCGATTCATCGAAGGCCATCGGCCGACCCACGACCTGACCTACGACGATGTCTTCATCGTCCCCAACAGGTCTGATGTCAGTTCGCGATTCGATGTCGACCTGTCGACCTCGGACGGCAGCGGGACCACCATCCCGATCGTCGTGGCGAACATGACGGCGGTCGCGGGCAAGCGCATGGCCGAGACGGTCGCGCGCCGCGGCGGACTCGTGGTCCTCCCGCAGGATCTTCCCATCGAGGCCGTCGCGTCGTCGATCGCGTTCGTGAAATCGCGCCACCTCGTGGCCGACACCCCGGTCACGCTCACCCCGTCGGATTCGGTGTCCGATGCGGTCGCGTTGATCCCCAAGCGATCCCACGGCGTCGCGGTCGTCGCCGAGGACGGACGCCCGGTGGGTGTCGTCACCGAGAAGCGGTGCCGCGACGTCGACCGCTTCGCCCGGGTCCGCGAGGTCCTCGACCCCGACATCGTCACCCTGCCCGTCGACACCCCGCCCCGCGAGGTGTTCGACGCGCTCGGCGACCTCCACCTCGGCGTCGCCGTGCTCGTCGACGCCGACGGCAAGCTGGCGGGTCTCCTGAACCGCGTGGGCGCGCTGCGCCACGCGATCTACGAACCGAACGTCGACGCGTCCGGCAAGCTGCGGATCGCCGCGGCCGTCGGGATCAACGGCGACGTGGTCGGCAAGGCCCGCGCGCTCGTCGCGGCCGGTGCCGATGTGCTCGTCATGGACACCGCGCACGGGCATCAGGAGAAGATGCTGACCGCACTGAAGTCGGTCGCCGATGCGGGACTCGGTGTCCCGATCGCGGCGGGCAACGTGGTCTCCGCGGAGGGCACCCTCGACCTCATCGCCGCCGGCGCGTCGATCATCAAGGTCGGCGTCGGCCCGGGCGCGATGTGCACCACCCGGATGATGACCGGCGTGGGTCGGCCGCAGTTCTCCGCGGTGGCCGAATGTGCCGGGGTCGCAGCGAGTCACGGTGCGTCGGTGTGGGCCGACGGCGGTGTCCGTCATCCGCGCGACATCGCCCTGGCGCTGGCGGCCGGTGCGTCGAACGTGATGGTGGGCTCGTGGTTCGCGGGCACCCACGAATCACCCGGCGATCTCCTCGAGGACGAGCAGGGCCCGTACAAGGTGAGTTTCGGTATGGCGTCGAAGCGGGCGGTGGCCGCGCGGTCGACCGGCGACAGCCCGTACGACCGTGCCCGCAAGAGTCTCTTCGAGGAGGGCATCTCGTCGTCCCGGATCCGGCTCGATCCCGATCGTCCCGGCGTCGAGGACCTCATCGACCACATCTGTTCCGGGATTCGCAGCACCGCAACCTATACGGGGGCCAGGAACCTGCGGGAACTGCACGACAAGGTCGTCCTCGGAGTCCAGTCGCCCGCCGGTTTCGCCGAAGGGCGTCCCCTGCCGGGCGGGTGGTGACGTGGAGATCCTGCTTCTCGTCGCCAGCCTGATCGGCTTCATCGCCCTCACGCTGGGCACGGCGCTGTTCGTCGCTGCCGAGTTCTCGTTGACCGCCTTGGAACGCTCGACGATCTCGGCGGACGTGGCCAAGCGCGGGGACCGGCGCGCACGGCTGGTGCAGCGCGCGCATTCGACGCTGTCGTTCCAGTTGTCCGGCGCCCAGCTCGGCATCACGATCACCACGCTGATCACCGGCTACATCGCCGAACCCGTCCTCGCCCGCATCATCAAGCCGCCGCTGGAAGCGGCCGGGGTGAGTCCCTCGGTCGCCTCGGCGACGTCGCTGATCCTCGCTCTCGTCATCGCCACGTCGCTGTCGATGGTCCTGGGTGAGCTGATCCCGAAGAATCTCGCGATCGCCAAGTCGCTGGCCGTCGCCCGTGCCACATCGGGTCCGATGACGGCGTTCTCCGCGGTCTTCCGCTGGGCGATCAACGGACTCAACGGCACCGCGAACTGGATCGTCCGCCGGTTGGGCATCGAACCGACCGACGAGCTCGCCTCGGCCCGCTCACCGCAGGAACTCGTGTCGCTGGTCCGCAACTCGGCCCGGCGCGGCGCGCTCGACGAGCAGACCGCCACGCTGGTGGACCGTTCGCTGCGCTTCGGTGAGCTGACCGCCGAGGATCTGATGACGCCGCGAGTCACCATCGACACCCTCGACCGCGAGGACACCGTCCGCGATCTCGTGATGGCGTCGTCGCGCACCGGGCACTCGCGTTTCCCCGTCGTCGTCGACGGTGACCTCGACGACCTCGTCGGCGTGGTCCACATCAAGCAGGCGTTCACCATCCCGCCCGAGCGTCAGGCCACCACGCGCGTCACCTCGATCGCACGCAGCGTGCCGCGCGTCCCCGCCAGCCTCGACGGCGACGCTCTGATGCAACGCATCCGCGCCGACGGCATGGAGCTGTGCGTCGTCATCGACGAATACGGCGGGACCGCGGGCATCGTCACCACCGAGGACCTCATCGAGGAGATCCTCGGCGACGTCACCGACGAACACGACGACGAGCGCGCCGACGTCGCGATCGACGGCAACGGCTATCTCTGTGCGGGGCTGCTGCGCATCGACGAGCTCTACGACGCGACCGGCTATCACGCCCCCGACGGTCCGTACGACACGCTCGGCGGCCTGATCATGTACTGCCTCGGACGCATTCCCACGGTCGACGACGTCGTCGACCTGCCCCGCCGCTCCCCGGTCGGCGACGGCGACGACGACTCGCCCGAGATGCCCGAAGCCCGCGACGACATCACCTGGCGGGCCACCGTCGCCCAGATGGACGGCCGACGCATCGACGTCGTCGCATTGCGACCGGCCCCCGCCGGCGACTCCCTCGGCGACGAGCCACGAGACACGGAGGCCGGAGATGGGTGACCTCTGGGCTGTCGTCCTCGCCTTCGCACTGCTGGGCGGCAACGCCTTCTTCGTCGGCGCCGAGTTCTCGCTGATCTCGGCGCGCCGCGACCGGCTCGAGGCGTTGGCCGAGAGCGGCAAGAGTCGTGCACGAACCGTCATCAAGGCCGGTGAGAACCTGTCGCTGATGCTGGCCGGCGCCCAGCTGGGCATCACGATCTGTTCGATCCTGCTCGGCCGCGTCGGCGAACCCGCGGTCGCGCACCTCATCGAGAAACCGCTGGAACTCGCGCACGTGCCGCACGCGCTGCTGCACCCGATCTCGTTCGCCATCGCGTTGTCGCTGGTGGTGGTGCTGCACATCCTGCTGGGTGAGATGGTGCCGAAGAACATCGCCCTCGCGGGACCCGAGTCGGCGGCGATGCTGCTGGTCCCGGTGCACCTGATGTTCATCCGCCTGGTGCGTCCGCTCATCTCCTTCTACAACTGGCTCGCCAACATCTCGCTGCGCCTGATGCGCGTGGAACCGAAGGACGAACTCGAGTCCACGGTGTCGCTGGGCGAGCTGGCGCAGATGCTCGGCGAGTCCAAGCAGGAAGGTCTCATCGATGCCGAGGAACACGAGCGCCTCACCCGCGCTCTGCAGTCCATCGGCCGCACCGTCGCCGAGGTGATGATCCCCCTCGAGAAGATGCGCAGCGTCAAGGTCCAGGTGTCGGCGACCGGCGGGATCGGCCCGACACTCGGCGCCGTCGAGAAGGCCGTCAGCGAGACCGGGTTCTCCCGCTTCCCGGTCCGCGGATCCGACGGCACGTTCACCGGTTACCTGCATCTGAAGGACGTCCTCGACGAGATCCTCGACGAGCACATCGGCCCGGACACCATCATCGGTGTCGACAAGATCCGCCCGCTGCCGGTCATCGCGTCCAACACACCCCTCGACGAGGCGACCACCGTGCTGCGCCGCACCAGCTCGCACCTGGGCGCCGTCGTTGACGACAACGGCCGCACGATCGGCATCGTCCCGCTCGCCGACCTCGTCGAGGAGTTCGTCGGCAACGTCCGGGACGAGACCCACCGGGTGTGACGACCGTGACCGCGCACGTGGAAGAGCAGACCGTGTTGACGGGCCGCGAGTGGCGGGCCCGGCGCGACGAGCATCAGGGACGCGTCGACGCGCTCATCGGTCCGTACCTGGAGGCGCGCCGCAAGGGCGGCAAGCATCCCGTCGTCGACTTCCTGTTCACCTACTACTCGTCGCGGCCGTCCCATGTGCTGCGCTGGCATCCGGGCTTCGGCGTGCGTCTCGAGGACGCCGACGAGTTCCTGCCCCTGCGCGGCTACGAACGTGCCGACTCCGGTGTGCACGTGGGCATCGACTACGTCCGACGCCGCCGCGACGCACTGCAGGCCACGGTGGATCTGCTCGACGCCACCGCCGCGCGTCCGGCCCGGCTGGGCTGCTTCGGGCTCCACGAGTGGGCCATGGTCTACCGCACCGACGAGACCCGGCACGACATCCCCTTGCGTCTGGGTGCCGCCGGCACCGACCGGGTCGTCGAACAGATGCCGTTGCGCTGCACGCACTTCGACGCGTACCGCTTCTTCACCGAGCCGGCGCGGCCGCGCAACGAGAACGAGCTGAACCGTGCGTCGCAGATCGACCACGAACAGCCGGGGTGCCTGCACGCGACCATGGACCTCTACCGGCACTGCTTCACCCTGGCGCCGCTGTTGCCCGCCGACCTCACCGTCGACTGCTTCGAACTGGCGCTGCGCGCTCGTGACCTCGACATGCGTGCGAGTCCGTACGACCTGCGCCACCTGGGATATGAGCCGGTCCCGATCGAGACCCCCGCCGGACGAGCCGAATACGTCCGGGAACAATCGGCCATCGCCGACGCCGGAACACAACTCCGCGCGGAGGTGTTGGGGCGGTGTACGCACCTGGCCGAGATCGCTCGCCACGCCTAAACAGGACGCCTGTACGGTTCAGCGTTACCGGCTAGTAGCATGGATGTCGTCTTCATTCGCTCGAGAAAGGCAATCATGTCGGACCGGATCACCGTCAACGGGTTGCAGGTCGCTTCCGTCCTGTACGACTTCATCAACAACGAGGCGTTGCCCGGTACCGGTGTAGAGGCCGACGCCTTCTGGTCGGGTGCGGCATCGGTGATCGCCGACCTCGCCCCACGCAACCGTGAGCTGCTCGCCGTCCGCGACGATCTGCAAACCAAGATCGACGCCTGGCACCGCGATCACCAGGGCGCCGACCTCACCCCGGGCTCTGCGGATTTCGACGCCTACAAGTCCTTCCTGACCGAGATCGGTTACCTCGCCGAGGTCCCGGCCGACTTCCAGATCACCACCGGCAATGTGGACCGCGAGATCGCCGAGACCGCCGGTCCGCAGCTGGTCGTGCCGGTCCTCAACGCCCGGTTCGCGCTGAACGCCTCCAACGCCCGCTGGGGTTCGCTCTACGACGCCCTGTACGGCACCGACGCGATCCCGGAGACCGACGGCGCCGAGAAGGGTTCGTCGTACAACAAGGTGCGCGGCGACAAGGTCATCGCCTACGCCAAGGACTTCCTGGACAAGGCGGTCCCGCTCGAGCAGTGCAGCTACACCGACGTGCGGTCCTTCGCCGTTCAGGACGGCGCCCTGCAGGTGACCCTCGACGGGGGCGCGACCTCGACGCTGGCCGATCCGGCCGCCTTCGTCGGCTACCGCGGCGACGCCGGCTCACCGTCCTCGATCCTGCTGCGCAACAACGGTCTTCACCTCGACATCGAGATCGATCCCTCCTCGCCGATCGGTTCCACCGATCCGGCCGGCATCAAGGACGTCGTCGTCGAGTCCGCGATCACCACGATCATGGACTTCGAGGACTCGGTCGCCGCGGTCGACGCCGAGGACAAGGTCACCGGCTACCGCAACTGGCTGGGCCTGAACAAGGGCGATCTGTCCGAAGAGGTCACCAAGGGTGGCAAGACCTTCACCCGTGTGCTCAACGGCAACCGCGAGTACACCGCTCCCGACGGCACCGGCTTCGACCTCCACGGCCGTTCGCTGCTGTTCGTGCGCAACGTCGGTCACCTGATGACCAACGACGCGATCCTCGACACCGACGGCAATGAGGTTCCCGAGGGCATCCTCGACGGCCTGGTCACCTCGCTGATCGGCATCCACGGCCTGAGCGCAGAGGGTCTGCAGAACTCGCGGACCGGTTCGGTCTACATCGTGAAGCCGAAGATGCACGGCCCCGACGAGGTCGCCTTCACCGTCGAGCTGTTCGGTCGCGTCGAGCAGGTGCTCGGCCTGCCCGCCAACACGCTCAAGGTCGGCATCATGGACGAGGAACGCCGCACCACGGTCAACCTGAAGGCATGTATCAAGGCCGCCTCGGAGCGCGTGGTGTTCATCAACACCGGCTTCCTCGACCGCACCGGCGACGAGATCCACACCTCCATGGAGGCCGGCGCCATGGTGCGCAAGGCCGAGATGAAAAAGCAGAAGTGGATCGCGGCGTACGAGGACTTCAACGTCGACACCGGCCTGCACGCCGGCCTGCAGCACAAGGCGCAGATCGGCAAGGGCATGTGGGCCATGCCGGACCTGATGGCCGACATGCTCGAGCAGAAGATCGGTCACCCCAAGGCCGGCGCCACCACCGCATGGGTGCCCTCGCCGACCGCCGCGACCCTGCACGCGCTGCACTACCACCAGGTCGACGTCTTCGAACGTCAGGACGAGATCGCCAAGCGCGACCCGGCGTCGGTCGACGACATCCTCACCGTGCCGCTGGCCGCGAAGACCGACTGGTCCGACGAGGAGAAGCAGCAGGAACTCGACAACAACTGCCAGTCGATCCTGGGCTACGTGGTCCGCTGGATCGATGCCGGCGTCGGCTGCTCGAAGGTGCCCGACATCCACGACGTCGCACTGATGGAGGACCGCGCCACCCTGCGTATCTCCAGCCAGCTGCTGGCGAACTGGCTGCGCCACGGCATCGTCTCCGAGGCCGACATCGTCGCATCGCTCGAGCGGATGGCCCCGGTCGTCGACCGCCAGAACGCCGGCGACAAGGCCTACAAGCCGATGGCCCCGGACTTCGACTCCAACATCGCCTTCCAGGCGGCCAAGGAGCTGATCCTCGAGGGCACGACGCAGCCCAGCGGCTACACCGAGCCGATCCTGCATCGCCGTCGCCGCGAGTACAAGGCCGCCAACGCGGCCGGCTGACACCTCGGTCACGACGCACTGATACGACCGTGCCGGTCCCCGGTGGACCGGCACGGCGTATCGTCGTACCCTGCGCTGCACATCGACCGGGTGGAGCCCGGGGACAGCACGCTCAGAGCAGGGAGGGCATCGGCGTTGGCACATCATCGGAACCGCGGCGAGAGTATCCGCAACCGTGGCGTCAGCCGAGGTGTCGTCTTCGCACTGCTGTCGATTCTGCTCGTCGCCGCCATCGTGGTCACCTGGCGCGACCTCGGTGACCGCATCAACCGGCAGGCCGACGACGCCGCCGCCCAATGCGTCGAGGGCGCCACGTCGGTGCCGATCATCGCCGACCCCGACATCGCACCCGGGCTCGCCGCGATCGCGACCTCCTTCACGAACACGAAACCGGTGGTCCGCGACCACTGCGTCACCATCGCCGTCCGGCCCGGCGACGCGAAGATCACCCTCGACGGCCTGACCGGGAAGTGGGACGCCGAGTCGATGGGTGCCTACCCCGCTGCCTGGGTGCCGCAGTCGTCGGTGTGGTCGGCGGATCTGGCCACGGCCAAACCCGATCTGATCGAGGGCAACTCCCGTTCACTCGTCTCGACACCGGTCGTTCTCGCGGTCTCGCCCGAACTCGCCAAGGCCGCCGGCGACCAGCTCGACTGGTCGCAGATCCCGCTCCTGCAGCAACGCGACGCCTCGCTCACCGAGTTCGGCCTGCAGGGCTGGGGCTCGTTGCGCATGGCGATGCCGATCGGCGCCCAGTCCGATGCCAGTGCACTGGCGGCGCAGGCCGTCGCCACCCGCGTGACACGGACGACCGGCCCGCTGACCACCGCCGACGCCGAGTCGCCGCGGGTGACCTCCAGCGTGAAGGCGATGCTCGGCGGCGCGCCGCTCTCGCCCGATGGAACCCCGCAGGGCGCGGCCACCGCGATCGCCAATGCCGCCGACCCGGCCAAAGCCGAGATCCACGCCGTGCCGATCACCGAGCAGCGGCTGTACCAGATCACCAAGACCGACCAGCCCGCGCGGCTGTCAGAGGTGATCCCGTCCGGACCGACGCCGATCGCGGACTACCCGATCATCCGTCTCTCCGGCCCGGAGGTCGGAGACGTCGCGGCCGACGCGGTCGCGGACTTCATCTCCTACGCATCACAGCCCGAACAGCTGAAGCTGCTCACCGAACTCGGCTTCCGCGGCGACGCCCCGATGCCGTCGGCCACCGCCACGGTCACCTTCCCGCGAACCCGCGATCCGATGCCCACGCCGGAGGACGGCGCGATCGTCGCCATCAACCGCGTCGTCTACGGACCGACGAGTGTGCCGGCGAGCTCTGCGGTCTCGCCGGCACCTTCGGGAACCGCGGGCGGGTAGCCCTCAGCTGCTGTAGGCCTCGATCGGCGCGCAGCTGCACACCAGGTTGCGGTCGCCGTACACGCCGTCGATACGACGCACCGAGGGCCACACCTTGGCCCGGGCACCGGCCGACGGGAGTCCCTGCGGGTAGACCGCGATCTCTCGCGAGTACGGGTGGTCCCACTCGCCCACCAGCGCCTCGGCGGTGTGCGGTGCCCCGCGCAGCGGGTTGTCGTCGACCGGCCACTCGCCGCTGCCGACCCGGTCGATCTCCTCGCGGATGGCGATCATGGCGTCGCAGAACGCGTCGATCTCGTCGAGATTCTCGCTCTCGGTGGGCTCGACCATCAACGTGCCGGCCACCGGGAAGCTCATGGTCGGCGCGTGGAAACCATAGTCGGCCAAGCGCTTTGCCACATCGTCGACCGAAACGCCGGTCTCCTTGGTGATCGCCCTGAGGTCGAGAATGCACTCGTGCGCGACGAAGCCGCCCTCGCCGGTGTAGAGCACCGGGTAGTGGTCGCCGAGCCGCTTGGCGACGTAGTTCGCCGCGGTGATGGCCGTCAGCGTCGCCCGGCGTAGACCGGCCGCACCCATCATCGCGATGTAGGCGTAGGTGATCGGCAGGATCGTCGCCGACCCGTACGGTGCCGCGGCGATGGTCGCGGTGCCGGGCAATTCGTCGGCGAGGGGGTGCCCGGGCAGGAACGGTGCGAGGTGCTCGCGTACCGCAACCGGACCCACGCCCGGGCCGCCGCCGCCGTGCGGGATGCAGAAGGTCTTGTGCAGGTTCAGGTGGCTGACGTCGCCGCCGAAATGACCCGGACGTGCCACGCCGACCAGGGCGTTGAGGTTGGCACCGTCGACGTAGACCTGGCCGCCGGCGTCGTGGACGGCACCGCAGATGTCGCGGATGTCGTGCTCGAAAACGCCGTGCGTCGACGGGTAGGTGATCATGATGGCCGCGATCCGGCCCTCGTTCGCGGCGATCTTCGCGCGCAGATCCTCGAGATCGACGTCGCCGTTCTCCCGGCAGCCGACCACGACGACGCGCATGCCCGCCATGACCGCCGACGCGGCGTTGGTGCCGTGGGCGCTCGACGGGATCAGGCAGATGTCGCGGTCGATGTCGCCCCGGCTGCGGTGGTACCCCCGGATCGCGAGCAGTCCGGCGAACTCACCCTGCGACCCCGCGTTCGGCTGCAGGCTCACGCGGTCGTAGCCGGTGACGGCGACGAGCCAGTCCTCGAGGGTGGAGATCAGCTCGCGGATGCCGACGGTGTCCTCCACCGGCGCGAACGGGTGGAGACCGGCGAACCCGGGCCAGGTGATGGGTTCCATCTCCGTGGTCGCGTTGAGCTTCATGGTGCAGGAGCCGAGCGGAATCATGCTGCGGTCGAGCGCGATGTCCTTGTCGGACAAGGCCCGCAGGTAGCGCAGCATCGCCGTCTCGGTGCGGTACCGGTTGAACGCCGGGTGCGTCAGGTACTCGCTGGTGCGGTTCTCGATGGGCTGGGCGAAGTCGAGCGGTTGCACACCGGTGGCGCCGAACGCCCGCAGTACACCGTCGAGGTCGGCCTCGGTGGTGGTCTCGTCGCAGGCGATGGAGACGGTGTCGGTGTCGACGCGGCGGAGGTTGATGCCCTCGCGGCGAGCCTGGGCGATGATCACATCGGCCTGGCCGGGAGCACGGACCTCGACGGTGTCGAAGAACGAGCCGTGTGCGACCGAGAAGCCGCCCGCCGCCAGCGAGTTCGCCAGGCGGACCGCGGCGTCGTGGGTGCGGCGCGCGATGGCCCGGAGCCCCTCCGGTCCGTGGTATGACGCGTACATTGCGGCCATCACGGCGAGCAGAACCTGCGCCGTACAGATGTTGCTGGTGGCCTTCTCACGGCGAATGTGCTGCTCACGGGTCTGCAAGGCCAGGCGGTAGGCGAGGTTGCCGTCGGCGTCCTTGGAGATGCCGACCAGTCGCCCCGGCAGCTGGCGGGCGTGCTTCGAACCGACCGCGAGGTAACCGGCGTGCGGACCGCCGAAGCCCATCGGCACGCCGAAACGCTGCGTGGTGCCGAAGCACGCATCCGCGCCCTGCTCCCCCGGCGGCGTGATGAGCGTCAGTGCGAGGAGGTCGCCACCGACCGCGACCAGGGCGCCACGTTCGTGCGCGGCGGCGATGATCGGAGCGGCGTCGACGATGCGGCCCGACGCGCCGGGCACCTGCAGGATGACGCCGAAGAAGTCGCCGTCGGGCAGGCCGTGGTCCGGCCGCTCCGAATCCAGCGACGCCTCGACGACCGCGATGCCGAGCGGCTCGGCGCGGGTCTCGATCACCGCACGGGTCTGCGGGAAGAGATCGGCGTCGACGACGACACGTGGCGACTTGGACTTGCCGGCGCGCCGAAGCAACGTCATCGCCTCGGCGGCCGCGGTGGCCTCGTCGAGCATCGACGCGTTCGCCACCTCCATGCCGGTGAGGTCGGCGACCATGGTCTGGAAGTTCAGCAGCGCCTCGAGGCGTCCCTGGCTGATCTCCGGCTGGTACGGCGTGTACGCGGTGTACCAGGCCGGGTTCTCCAGGACGTTGCGCAGGATGACGCCGGGCGTGTGGGTGCCGTAGTAGCCGAGGCCGATCATCGAACGGGCCACGGTGTTACGGGCCGCGAGCCCGCTGAGCTCGGCGAGCACCTCGCTCTCACTCTGCGGCTGCGGCAGTGCGCCCAGCACGTTCGAGTCGAGTTCGTCCGCGATGACCGCGGGGATGGCGCGATGGGCCAGTTCGTCGAGCGACGACACACCGATCACCGAGAGCATGCGCTGCGTCTCGTCGGGGTCGGGTCCGACGTGGCGGTCCACGAAGGTGACTGGCGCTGACGACGGGTCGGCTGAGGGCATGATGAGGGCAACCTCTCGCAGGCGCCGGCGCGGTGCCGGCAGGCTCGCCCTCCCCCTCTGTCATGTCGCCGGCCGGTGGCCGGGAGGACGCCTGAGAGATTCGGTGCCACGCGACGTTGCGTGACGACCTTTCACCGTGGGCGGACGACTGATCGTCACTTTCCAGAGACGCCGTCACCACCACGGTCCGGGTGCCTGAGAGTTTGACGGAGAGGTGTTGCTCCTTCGGCGGTCACCCGTACTGCTCGGTGACGCTCTCCCGTGGCGTAGCGACGCGCGCACCAGTGTACGCAGGTCGTTGCCGTGTTGGTCCAGACGACATCGCGAGAGTCGTGAGGATCACGTGACGGGATGCTGTGAGGGGCGGTGCTAACCGGTGCGACGGGTGCGGCTCTTGCGTCGCGCCGCGAGCTCGTCCTCGGGTGCCGTCTCGCTGACGCCGCCGTCGGCGCGTTCCCCCGGGAAATCGGCGATGGTGCCGGTCAGCTCGCGCATCGCACCGCTGACCGCGATGCCGAACACTCCCTGCCCACCCTGGAGGAGGTCGACCACCTCTTCGGCGGAGGTGCATTCGTAGACGGTCGTGCCGTCGGAGAACAGGGTGATCTTCGCCAGATCCTCGACGCCACGCTTGCGGAGGTGGTCGACGGCGACACGGATGTTCTGCAGCGAGATGCCGGTGTCGAGCAGTCGCTTGACGATCTTGAGGACGAGGATGTCCTTGAACGAGTACAGACGCTGGCTGCCCGAGCCGGCGGCGCCGCGGATCGACGGGACGACCAGCGAGGTGCGAGCCCAGTAGTCGAGCTGGCGGTAGGTGATGCCGGCGATCTGGCAGGCACTCGGCACGCGGTAGCCGACGAGCTCGTCGGGCACGGTGTCGTCGGGGAAGAGACCCGGTGCGATCTCCTCGAGGCTGCCCTGGGTCGGGCCCGCGGGGCGATCGGACACAGCGTGGTCGGGTGACGGGTCGCTCGACGTCACTTCACTGTCGACCGGACGATCGCCCACTTGATGTCTCCCTCGCAAAGCTCGGACCGGATGCCGCATCACATGCCTGACATCCACGTCCACAGTACGCGGTCCAGGCCCTGCTCGGGTCAGCCGATCACATCTTCATCGGCCCGTGAGTGGTGCTCGATGTCGGGTTTGACGCTATGCCGCGCGGGACACCGGATCAACGCGACGCGCCATGTGGCTCAACCTCAAGTTGAGATTGAGACATACGGTGACCTCTCGGTTGCCGTTCCGTGACCGGGTACAGCCTCAGGCGCCGCTGGCCTTGAAATCGTCGGGCGAGACGTTGTCGAGGAATTCCTTGAACTTCTCGACCTCGTCCTCTTTGGTCCCGTCGACCGACTCGGCGGTGGCGTCCTCGGGCTCCTCTTCCGGGATCAGCAGACCGGCCTCGGCGAGGACCTCTTCGTCGGCGATGATCGGCACCTCGGCACGCATCGCGACGGCGATGGAATCCGACGGCCGCGCGGACACCCGGAGATCGCCCGAGAAGATCATCTCGGCATAGAAGGTGCCCTCTTGCATGTCGACGATGCGCACCTCGAGGAGCGTCTGGCCGAACTCGCGGATGAGGTTCACGATCAGGTCGTGGGTCAGCGGGCGGGGCGGCTCGATCCCCTTCTGACGCAAGGCGATCGACGCGGCCTCACTCTGTCCGATCCAGATCGGCAGGTAGCGCTCGCCGTCGACCTCACGGAGTAGGAGCACGGGCTGACTCTGCGGGGGCTCGACCCTGATGCCCACCACACGCATCTCGCTCATCTCGCACCTCCCAGACGCCTCGTAGGGCGATCGATTGATGACCTCGACGCTACACCGCTCAGGCGATACACGGCGGCCGACTCGCTGCTGCGCGACACGATCATTCCGGCCCGATGAGGACCCCGGGGAACGCGGAGTGTGCTGGTCGAGGAAGAGTTCAGTCGAGCACGTCGCGGACGGCCGACTTGACCAACTGCGTGTGCAGGGTCACCGACAGCGCCGCGATCTCGCGGACGAGTTCCTCGGCGCGGTCTCGCGCACCGGTCCCCTTGCCCTTGGCTATGGGGTTGGCGATCTGGGCGACCAGACCGGCCTCCCGGTCCGCGGACACCTTGAAGGCACGCAGATGGCGCGTCTCGAGTCCATAGCTGGCCAGCGCCGCGGCGGCCTCGACGAGGCGCACCGCATCCTCGTCGAAGAAGCCGGCCGGTCCGGGGGTCAGCAGTCCGTTGCGCTGCAGTTCGGTCACGAACGCCGAGTCGACGCCCGTGCGCTCGATCAGCGTCTCCCGGGACACCCGCCCGGCGCGCGCACCGAAATCGGTTGCGGGGGCCACGGTGCCGCGGGCCGTGGACAACGCCACGGTCCCGCCGGAACCGAAGCCACCGTTCCCGTTGTCGATCGCGTCGAGCTGTTCCTTGATGACCTTCAGCGGGAGATACCGGTCCCGCTGGGCGGTCAGTACGAAGCGCAACCGTTCACAGTCGGCTTCGCTGAATCGCCGATAGCCGGACGGCGCCCGCTCCGGGGTCACCAGACCCTCCGATTCCAGGAACCGGATCTTCGAGATCGTGATGTCTGGGAAGTCATCACGCAACTGGGCGAGGACCGTGCCGATGGACATCGATCCCTCGCCGCGGGGGGCTGTGGACGCCGTCACGACGTATCAGGCGTCGGCTTCGTCGCGTGGTCCGCTGAGGAAGACCAGACGGAACTTGCCGATCTGGACTTCGTCGCCGTTGCTCAGCGATGCGGTGTCGACGGGCTCCCGGTTGACGTAGGTGCCGTTGAGGCTGCCCACGTCGACGACCTGAAACTCGTTGTCGCCGAGACGGAATTCCGCGTGACGACGGCTGACCGTCACATCGTCGAGGAAGATGTCGCTGTCGGGATGCCGACCTGCGGAGGTCGTCGGCTGGTCGAGGAGGAACCGCGATCCCGCGTTGGGTCCCCGCTTCACGACAAGCAGCGCGGTCCCGGGAGCGAGTCGCTCGACTCCCGTCTCGGCCGGCTCACTCGAGGTGCTGGTTCCGGCATCGAGTTCATTGATGAACTCCTCCCGGAACACCGAGGTGGTCTCCACCGGCGCCTCGAAGTCCCTGTCGTTTTCGCTCACCACTTCTCCTTCGTCGTCGTCAGTGCAATCGCACTGTCAGTGCACACCGCACTGTTCGGCCAGCCGCACTGTCCGGCCGTCCACGTCTCCGGTCCCGATCGCGGTCTCGCGTCGGCTCGGAGTCGGCTCTCGCCACGATGGCCGGTTGAATCTACATGACATGTGCGGACGGGTAGATCTCGGTGCATGATCGCGAAGTTGGTTCACGTCACGCCTCTTTCCCACTGCCGTAACCGTACCGGTCATGTCGATCGCACCGGCGAGCGAGTCGACTCCGGCACGGTCGATCATATCGTCACCGGGGCGATCAGCCAGGTCGATCAGAGCCACCGGGGCGTATCGGCGGGAAGTCCTACCCTTCGATGACGGCGCGGTAGCCCGCGGCGTCGAGAACATCACCCAGTTGCTCGTCGAGGGTCGCCTCGTCGGCGGCCTCGATCTCCACCAGCCAGCCCTCACCGTACGGGTCCGAATTGACCAGTTCCGGTGAGGCGTCCAGTGCGTCGTTGACCGCGCTGACGGTACCGGTCAACGGCCCGAAGATGTCGGAGACACTCTTGGTCGACTCGACCTCGGCGAAGGACTCGCCGACGGTGACCTCTGCACCGGAGTCGGGCAGCTGCACGAACACCACGTCGCCGAGCGCATCCTGCGCGAAGTCGGTGATGCCGATGCGCACGGCCGTCGGCCCGATCTTCTCGATCCACTCATGTTCTGCGGTATAGCGCAGGTCTTCTGGCACTTTGCTGTCGGTCACAAGGGCCCCTTTCGTTCCCGTCAGACTCTACTGTCTGGGGAGGTGTCGGCCTGACGGCGCGACGGCATGTGTCGCATCACCAGGATCGTCTGATACCAGTACAGGACGAAGGACCACAGGTAGAGCCCCACGCCCCAGATCATGAACGCCCACCCGATCGGGTAGGCGAAGCCGCTCACCGCATCGATCTGTCCGGCGAGCAGCCACGGGAACGCGCTCATCAGCGCGAAGGTCGCCGCCTTGCCGATGTAGAGCACCGGGAGTGCGAACACACCGCGCGAGCGCAGCAGCGGTGCCGTGGCGAACAGCAGTACGTCGCGCCCGATGATGATGCCGATGAGCCACCACGGGATGAACTCCCGCACGCCGAAGGCCAGCGGGATGATCACGATGTACAGCCGGTCGGCCGCCGGGTCGAGCAGGGCCCCGATCCGCGAGGACTGATCGAGCAGCCGCGCGAGTTTCCCGTCGAGCCAGTCGGAGACCCCGGAGAAGATCAACACCGCGAACGCCCACCCGTCGGCCTTCTCGACGAGCAGCAGCCAGAGGAAGACCGGGATGAGGACGAGCCGAAGCACGCTGAGCGCGTTCGGCACCGTCACGATCCGGTCCGGAGCCGGCGTGGGTGCCGCCTCCGGTTCGGTCACCGGAAGATCCCGATGATGCCCTGCAGCGTCTTCGCCCCGCCGGAGGAGAAGAGGTTGTCGTGGACCATGTAGGTCCACGTCGTCGTCGAGCGGTGCAGATCCGAGGAACCGAGGTCGACTCCGTCCGCGGTGATCTCGGCCTCCCGGAACGTCTCCCGTGCCTTCTCGAGCGCCTTGGCGGGCAGATCGGAGAACTCCGCGAGGATCATCCGGTGGAACTCGTCGAGCGGGCTCTCCTTACCCAACGACCGCAGATGGATGCTCGCCCGGACATCGGAGACGAACGCGAGATGGTCTGCCCACGCACGGTCGAGGTGGTAGAGCACGATCTCGCGGGCCGCCTGGCTCAGCACCTCTCGCGGCACGGTCTCGGTGGCGGCCTTCGACGTTTCGTCCGACTTCTCCGCGTCGCCCGACGTCGTGGGCTTCTCCCCCGTCAGTTCGGCGTAGCGCTCCGGTTCGAGTTCGGCGAGCTCGTCGAGCGCGGTGTCCGTGGTGAGGATCTTCATGCGCCGGTCGACGATGATGTCGCGCTGCTGGTTGACGAGCTTGTTGTAGCGCCAGGTGTTGGCGTGCAACTCCAGGCGGACGCCCTCGGCGATCCGCTGCGCCTGCTCGATGAGGTCGATGCCCTTGCTGCCCATCGAGCCGTCCTCGTTGGGCGACACCGGATCACGCTTGAACGCGAGGTTCTTGGTGACGACCGGGTCCTCGAGGCTGGAGAAGAAGACCGACGTGCCGGGGTCGCCCTGGCGTCCGGCGCGACCCCGCAACTGGCTGTCGAGACGCTCGGTGTCGTGCCGTCCGGTGCCGACCACGCACAGTCCACCGAGCTCGACGACCGCGTCGCGGGCGGCGGCGTCGTCGGCCGAGCCGCCCAGCCGGATGTCGGTACCACGACCAGCCATCTGCGTCGAGACCGTCACCGCGTTCAGCGCGCCGGCCTCGGCGATGATCTTCGCCTCCTGCGCGTCGTTCTTGGCGTTGAGGACCACCGACGACACACCCGCCTTCTCGAGGAAGTACGCGAGCTCCTCGGACTCGGCGACGTCGTGGGTGCCGATGAGGACCGGCTGGCCGGTCTCGTGGATCTCCTTGACGTAGGCCACGATCGCCTCGACCTTGTTGGCCTTGGTGTCGTAGACCCGGTCGGGCAGATCGGTGCGGATGTTCTCGGTGTTCGGCGGGATCTGCGACACCCGGAGGTCGTAGAACTGCCGGAACTGCTCTCCGGCGGCGAGCGCCGTACCGGTCATGCCGCACACCTTCGGGTAGCGGCCGATGAGCGCCTGCACCGTGATGGTGTCGATGACCTCGCCCGAGTCGGTCTGGGCGAGCCCCTCCTTGAGTTCGACGGCCGCCTGGACGCCGTCCGGCCAACGCTGCAGCTGGGCCACGCGGCCGCGCGAGGCGTTGATCAGGTGGACCCCGCCGTCGCGGACGATGTAATGGATGTCGCGTTCCAGCAGGTAGTGGGCGTGCATCGCGATGCTGACGTGCACGAGCGTGGAGCCGACGTGTTCCTCGCTGTAGAGGTTGATCCCGCCGAGTTCCTCCTCGACGAAGGCCGCACCCTCGTCGGTGAGCGTCACGTTGCGGCCCTCGGCGTCGACCTCGTAGTGCTTCTTCTTCATCCGCGACACCACGTCGTGGATGGCCTGGTCGGGAACCTCGGTCTCGGTCGATCCGGCCAGCACCAGCGGCACGAGTGCCTCGTCGACGAGCACCGAGTCGGCCTCGTCGATGATCGCGACGTCGGGCTTGGGTGAGACGAGGTCGGCCTCGGACAGGGCCAGCTGGTCGCGGAGGACGTCGAATCCGATCTCGTTGACCGAACCGTAGGTGACGTCGCCGGCGTAGGCGCGTCGACGCTCCTCGCGGCTGGAGTTCTCCGAGATGGCATGCACCGCAATGCCGAAGACGTCGAAGAGCGGCTTCATCCACTCGGCGTCGCGGGTGGCGAGGTAGTCGTTGACCGAGATGACATGGACCTGGTGTCCTTCGAGGACATACCCGATCGCGGCGATCGCACCGGCGAGCGTCTTGCCCTCACCGGTGGCCATCTCGACGATGTCGCCCTCGAGGAGACGCAGCGCGCCCTGCAGCTGGACGTCGAAGGGGCGCAGGTTGATCGAGCGGTCCGCGGCCTCCCGGACGAGCGCCAGGAACTTCGCCCGGTCGCCGGGCTTGGACCCGATGTCGAGCTTCTCGGCCTCACCGACGAAGGCGTCGTCGGCGAGTTCGGCTGCCCAATCGGTGTGGGTCTCGGCCTCCTTGATCACACTCAGCGACTTCGACTGGTTGCGAGTCGACTGGGCGCCCAGAAGTCGCCACATGCTGTTGCTCAGCTTTCCCACCGAAACACTTCTCCTGATCGTTTCCCGGCCACCTACACGACCCGTCGGGCCTCGCGGCGCCGTCAGGTCAGCAACAACGGTACGCGGCCCCTGGTAGCGCAGGGTCGGCGACATTATGATCAGTCCACCGATTTCGCCCCTGACGCATTTCGCCCCTGCTCCCCTCACCCTAGGACGGCTGATGAGCGCGACCCTCTCGAGCAGGACACGCCTACGTCTGGTCCGGGCCGTCCTGGCCGGGATGCTGGTGGCGACCGGTATCGGGCTCGGCGCGTTCAACGCCTGGTGGGTCGCCTTGTCCTTCGGTGTTCCGCTGGTCTTCCTGGGGATCGCGATCAGTCCGCGCGCGTCGCGGGTGTCCGAGCTGCCGGAGTTCCGGCGCGGTGTCACGCGAGACGCACCGCAGATCGAGGTCGGGGCGCTCACGCGCAGCAGCCTCGGGGCCGAGGACATGCAGCCGACGATGGTGACCGCGACCGTCAACCCGCCGAATGACACCGCCTACGAGGCGCGATGGATCACCTCGATGAGCAAGGGGCATTTCCAGGCGCTGGCGTCGAGCCCGTTCACGACGCTGCCGCCCGACCAGTTGCCGCCGCGCGATCAGACCGACACCCCCGAGTTCGACGACCACCCCGGCCGGTGGGCGGTCATCTATCCCGCGGTGACCCTCGTGACGGCCGTCGCCCTGCTCTTCGGTGTCGCCGAGAGCTGGACGATCTCGGTCCCGTCGATGCCGTCCTTCGGTTCGGCCGTCGACATCGACGACGCCGACGACGCCGAGGCCACACTCGCCGAGCGCCACCAACGACTCCTCGACGAGATCGTCGACTACCTCGGACCCGGCGCGACCCGAAATCTGTTGCGCCTGAGCTACAATCTCGATTCGACCTCCGATCAGGCCATCGTGTTCGATCCCACGAACGGCCGCGCGACGAACATCAACGTCTGGGACGGGGGTTCCAATGCGTCGGCGACCCGCACCATGGACCGGGCGGACAAGACCTTCGACGCGGCCTCGATCAACCCGGGTTCGCTGGGCGACATCGTCGGGTCCATGCACGCCGAGGTCACGCCCATCGTGCCGGATGCCCAACTCGACGGATTCGAGATCCGACGTCCGGCGGCGAACGAGCCCGTCGTCCTCACCGGTTCGTTCGATCCCGGCGACGCTTTCATCCACGACGTCGAGATCGAGGCGCGCTCCGACGGCACCGTCGCGACGTTCTTCGACCCCGCGGACTTCGACACCGCTTTCGCGGTGGGCCGCGCCGCGCTGCCGCTCGCCGGCATCGCCCCTAACGCAGCGGCCCTCGACCAGTTCGTGATCCGCGGTATCGCCGACAACACCCCGATCATCAGCGCCAGCAGCATCCAGAACAGTGGCGGTGTCCTGATGCAGTACCGGACATCCACCAGTGACGGGCAGATCGTCATCGTGCCGGGCAAGTTCCCGGCGGTCAGCGGCGTCGAGGGAAGCTACCGGCCCGACGGTTTCTCCTTCGACGCGATCTCACCGCGATTGTTCGACCGTGTGCGCGACGACGCGATGAAGCGCGGTTCGGTCCCCGACTACGATCACGGGGCCGTCGCCATCGATGTCATCGAGCCGCATCTCCGCGACGACACGGCCTTCGTGATCCGCATCGAGATGGCGCGGGTCGACGCGTCGAAGGGCATGTATTCACTCGACGGACAGTTCATCAAGGCCGCGCACTACTGACTCGGCACCGGCCGGACTCCGAGTGGGACGGCGCCGTCGACCCGAGGTCACCAGCGATCGCGATGGATGACGGTCTCCGGGTCATACCGGCTGACCGGTCCGAAACGTCCTCGCGGCCAGCCGATCGGGACGATCGCGAACGTCTTGACCCGCCGCGGTATCCCCGCATGATTCCTCCCGAGATCGTCGACGGGTCACGCGTTGGACTTGCCGGCCTCCAGCGCGCGACGCGTGACGGCGCTCAGTTCAGCGACCGCCGCCTCCGGCGGATGCAGGACCCCGCGGTCGGTCATCGTCGTGACGATGTCGCGAACCCGGCCGTAGTACGTCGCCTGCTCTGCCGGGGTGCTGCTCGCCTCGGCATGGTTGTACAGCTTGAGTGCGGTGTCGAGGGCGTTCTGGTCGGCGGGTTCGAGGTAGCCGGCCCCGATGCGTCGTCCGTGCTTCTCACAGGCGATCCAGGCACGCCGCAGGGCAGCCACCGACTGCTGGTAGGCGTCGGCGCGACCGCGATTGCCCGGGTAGGAGTCGGTGCGCAGGGCGGTGGCCTCGTCGAGCGCGAGATGGAAGGTCTGGGTCTGATCGACGGTCACGTCGGTGACCGCGGGATACTTCAACAGCAGCGCCGGATCGAGCTCATAGCTCCCGTACGCGCTGAGCACCTCGTCGTGGCGCCGCGTCGCTTCCTCCCACAACCGCTCGGCGGCCTCGTCCGATCCCGCGTCGGCGATGCGAGGCCGGCGCAGATCGACGGGTGAGTGCTCGTCGTTCGAGGGGTCGTGGTCGGGCGGCACCGTCGCCACCGACGCCTTCTCCTTCGGCGGAGCGGCCTTCTTTTCCGTCGAAACACGTTGCGGCGCATGGACTAGTAGCCTGTCGATCACCGCGGACGCTGCCGGATCGCCCTCGATGATCGCGACCCGCCAGAAGTCGGGGTCGAGATCTTCGTCGGCTCCGGTGCCGGCGCGCGGTTGTTCTCGCGCGAAGGTCAGCTTGAGGTACTTCTGTCCGAAGACGGTGAGGTGCTGGGCCCGCCGGCCGGTCATCGGCGAGGTGTCGTCCGCCGGTCCGCCGATCGCGAACGAGCGCAGCGCGCTCAGGGGGTAGGACACCAGCGTGCGGTCCTCGTTGCCGAAGTAGACGGTGTCGTCGTCGACGGTCAGCAGCACCGCTCCGCGCTCGCCCAGTCGGCCGTATGCAGCCGCGAACAGCGACAAGGCGAGCAGTCCGGCGACCACTGCGGAGATGAGCAGACCGTCGACGCCGGCGATGTTCAGCCCGACGAGCGCGATCATCGCGACCATCATGACGATCCACGCGGCCCCCGCGGAGATGTGGTGGCGCCCCGTCAGATATTCGGTTCGGCAGGTCACCGGAACCACATCTCACCTCCGATGGCCATATCGCATCCCCCATCCGGTCGGCTACCGTAGTGAACGTGAGCCTCGGGGATCGCCGACAGACGGCACGCGTACTCCGCCCAGCCCGCGAACATCGCATCAGCTTACGCATTGTTGCGCTGGTCAGCGCGGTGTTGTTCGTGTCGGGTCTCGGTGCGTTCGCCGCCGGTCGGGGTGACGCCGCGCCTGCGGTTCCGCCCTTCGTCGGCAAGTCCTACTCGTCGACGGCGGTGACCGGCCCCGAGATCCCCGGCGGCGGCCCCCTCCAGTTGACCTTCACCGCCGCCAACCGCATCTCCCTGTTCGCCGGCTGCAACCGTCACGTCGGTGAGATGACCGTGGAGGGATCGGTGCTGCGCGTCGGCTCGCTCGCCTCGACGATGATGGCGTGCCCCGGTCCACGCGCCGGCGCCGACGAGTGGATCACCGCGCTCACCCGAGAGCCCCTCACCTGGTACTCGGCGGGCCACGCACTCGTACTCTCCGGACCGGGAACCCAGGTCCTCCTGATGGAAAAGTACTCGTGAGACGTTCCGCACCGGCTGTCGTCACCGTGACCGGTGCGGCCGGGAGCATCGGGTACGCCAGCGTCTTCCGGATCGCCGCCGGCGCCATGCTCGGCCACGACCAGCCCATCGCCCTCCGACTCCTCGAGCTGCCCCAGTCGGTCCCGGCCGCCGTGGGAACCGCGATGGAACTCGACGACGGCGCGTTCGGTCTGCTGAAGTCCGTGGACGTCTTCGACGACCCGCGCAAGGCATTCGACGGTGCGAGTTTCGCTCTGCTCGTCGGCGCTCGCCCACGGTCCAAGGGCATGGAACGCGCGGATCTGCTCGCGGCCAACTCCGACATCTTCGCGTTACAGGGAGCGGTCATCAACGAGGTTGCCGCCGACGACGTCCGGGTGATCGTCGTGGGCAATCCCGCGAACACCAACGCCGCGGTGGCCGCTGCCCACGCTCCCGAGGTGCCACCCCAACGGTTCACCGCGCTGACCCGCCTCGACCACAACCGCGCGATCGCCCAGCTGTCCCATCGCGCCGGGGTCGAGGTCGGCGAGATCAGCCGGGTCACCATCTGGGGCAACCACTCGGCGACGCAGTACCCCGACATCTTCCATGCACGCGTCGGCGGCCGGAGCGGCGCCGACCTCGCCGCGGACCGCGAATGGCTCGTCGACGACTTCATCCCGACCGTCGCACGTCGGGGCACCGCGATCATCGAGGCGCGCGGCTCGTCCTCGGCGGCGTCGGCGGCCAACGCGACCATCGATCACGTCCGTGACTGGGTGCTCGGAACCCCCGCCGACGACTGGACGTCCACCGCACTCCCGTCACCGGGCGTGTACGGCGTGCCCGAGGGCATTGTCTGCTCGTTCCCGGTGCGCTCGGTCGACGGACAATGGGAGATCGTCGAAGGACTCGAGATCAACGGGTTCTCCCGGGCACGCATCGACGCTTCGGTCGCGGAACTCGAAGCCGAACGCGTCGCTGCTCTGACCTCCTGATCGCCTCCGCAGCCCGTAGTCTCTTCCCATGGCGAAGAAGGACAAGCAGAGGCCTCAGAAGATTCCGAACAATGTCTACGAGGCCGAGCTGTTCCGGCTGCAGACCGAGCTGGTCAAGCTCCAGGAATGGGTGCGCGAGACCGGCGCTCGCGTGGTGGTGGTCTTCGAGGGCCGCGACGCCGCGGGCAAGGGCGGCACCATCAAGCGGATCACCCAATATCTGAGTCCTCGCATCGCACGCGTCGCCGCGCTGCCCGCGCCGACCGATCGTGAACGCGGGCAGTGGTACTACCAACGCTACGTCGCGCATCTCCCGGCGCCGGGTGAGATCGTGCTGTTCGACCGGTCCTGGTACAACCGTGCCGGAGTCGAGAAGGTCATGGGATTCTGCACGCCCGAGGAACACACCCGATTCCTGCGGCAGACACCGATCTTCGAGCAGATGCTCATCGACGACGGCATCATCCTGCGCAAGTACTGGTTCTCCGTCTCCGACGACGAACAGCTCAAGCGGTTCCGGCAGCGGATGAAAGATCCGGTGCGACAGTGGAAATTGAGCCCGATGGACCTCGAGTCGGTGTACCGCTGGGAGGACTACTCGCGCGCCAAGGACGAGATGATGGTGCACACCGACACCGCCCTGAGCCCTTGGTACGTCGTCGAATCCGACGTGAAGAAGCACGCGCGGCTCAACATGATCTCGCACCTGCTCGACAACATCGAGTACGGCGAGGTACCCCGCCCCGAGGTGACGTTGCCGAAGAAACCGATCCAGTCGGGCAACTATCACCGGCCGCCGCGATCGCTGTCCAAGTACGTTCCCGACCACGTGGCGACGCTGATCCGCACCGACCACTGATCGCGTTCTGATGTGGATCGGGTTCGCCGAGTTCGACTATCGCCTCGGTGACGTGCACTCGCTGAAACAAAAACGGTCCATCGTCCGGCCGATCGTCGCCGAACTCCGACGACGGTTCTCGGTGTCTGCGGCCGAGGTCGGTCACCTCGACATGCATCGGCGCGCGGTGATCGGCACGAGCGTGGTGGCGGCCGACCGGACCCACGTCGTCGATGTGCTCGATGCGGTCGAGCGGTCCGCCGCCAACCATCCCGAGGTGGAGCTCCTCTCGGTGCGGCGTCGGATCCTCAACTCAGAAGACCTCTGAGACCCGGCCGAAGGTCCGGCTGAGAAGCGCCCCCGGAATCCGCCCTCCAGAAGCCGACGGACGCTGGGTCGCCCGTGGCACTGTCCAGGGTCGTTTTCGGGCAGATTTCGGCGACGCCCGCTCAGACCACGCCGGCCGCGACCGCTGCCTCCCGATACGCGGCGGCCAGCGAGTCGACGGTCTCGTGCGCGTTGAGTCCGCTGGGGTTCGGGACCACCCAGAGCTGGGCCCCGTCCCAGGTCTCATCCTGGCGACCCGACACCGCGTCGCGACGCCCGAAGGCGCTGCGGTAGGCGGTGATCCCGGCGACCGCCACCACTCGTGGCCGGATCTCACGCACACGTTCCCGCAGCCGACGACCCCCGTCTTGAAACTCCTCGACCGTGAGTTCCGCGGCGGTCGCGGTCGCCCGGGCGACGACGTTCGTGATGCCGACTCCTCGTCCGGTCAGCAACTCGGCGTCGGCCTCGGACATGCCGCGGGACGCGTCGATGATCCGGTCGACGATCCCGGCGCGTGCCAGCGCGGGATAGAAGCGGTTGCCGGGGCGCGCGAAATGGGCGCCGGTGGCGGCGGTCCACAGGCCGGGGTTGATCCCGACGAACAGCAATCGACAGTCGTCACCGACGAGGTCGTCGACGGTGCGATCCCGGAACTCGAGGAGTTCGGCCCTGGTGAATCCCATCCCCCGAGGCTAGACGTCAGTCGAAGGTCCCCTCGGCCTCGTGCCGTCCGGCGACGCAGAACTGGTTGCCGTCGGGGTCGGCCAGCGTCACCCAGCCGAAACCGGGCATCTCACGGTCGGCGATCTTCGTCGCGCCGGCGGCGATGAGTCGTTCGACCTCGGTTTCGCGATCTTCGGTCGTGAGGTCGAGGTGGATGCGGTTCTTCCCCGGGGTCGGGTCGTCGACCTGCTGGAATGCGAGGAGCGGTGCCCCCTCTTCGAGGGAGACGACGACGAAGAACCCCTCGTTCTCCTGGATGATCCGGCCACCGAGGGCCTCGGCCCACCACGTGGCGAGCGGCATCGGCTGAAGGGTGTCGACGGTGATCATGCCCACTGTGAGAGTCATGCGGACAAAGGTATCGCCGCCCACCGACATCTGGCGTCCGCGTCTGTCGGACGAAGGACCGGTCCTGGTCCTCAACCCCTCCCTCGAGGGGTTGTGGAGCATTACACTCACGCTGATGCTCGGACTCTCGTACACGGTCTTGGGCGGGCTCGGCGCCCAGATCGGTTCCGATCCCGTCGAACTCGGCACCCGCAAGCAGCGGGCCACACTCGCGCAGCTCGTCCTCGCCGAGGGTGCACCGCTACGTGCCGACCGGCTGATCGAGGGCATCTGGGGCGACTCACCACCCGACCGCGCCGAAGTGTCGCTGCAGTCCTACATCTCGGGGTTGCGCAAGGCCCTCGAACCCGACCGTAAGCCGCGTAGTCCCTCGACCGTGCTGCTCACCCACGGAACCGGCTACAGCCTGCCGACGACCCCTGACCAGGTCGACCTGCGCCGGCTGACCACGGACCTGGCCTCGGCGCGAACCCTGATGCAGCAGGGCGACACCGCCGCCGCGGCCCCACTCCTGCAGAAGGTACTCGAGTCCTACCGGCCGATCCTCCCGGAGTTCGAGGGACTGGCATTCCGCGACGAGGCCGCCGACCATCTCGACCGCATGCTCGGCGCGGCGCGGGAGATGTCCTTCGAGGCGCGGATGGCCGCGGGCGACCATCATCTCCTCGTCACCGAACTCGACGGCGCCGTCAAGAGATCGCCGCTCGACGAAGGACTGTGGGTTCTGCTCGCCACCGCGCTGTACCGGCTCGGACGGCAGTCCGATGCGCTCGGCGCGATCGCCGGCGCCCGACGCATCCTCGCCGACGAGATCGGTGTCGACCCGGGCCCACGACTCCGTGAGCTCGAACGCGACATCCTCGATCACGCACCGCACCTCGATGCACCGGCAGCGTCGCGCAGGTCCGTCACCGCTGCAACCGGTTCCCTGAGCACCGATGCCGTGGAACCCACCGCGGCGACACACGCCCCCGAACCTCTCGACGACGCGCCGACGCTGGTCGGGCGAACCGACGAACTGGCCGCGCTGCACCGCGCCGTCCTCGCCTCGATGGCCGGGCACGGCGGGGTCGTCGTGGTGGAAGGCGAACCGGGTGCGGGCAAGACGGCCCTGATCGACGAGGCGGGACGGCGAGCGGCCGGGGCCGCCGACCTACGGGTGTTGTGGGGACGGTGCGTGGACGATCCTGCGGCACCGTCGATGTGGCCGTGGGTGCAGATCCTCGGCACGGTACTTCCCCAGCTCGATCCGGCCGACCGGGAACGACTCCTCGACAGCTCGCTGGGCCGAATGGTCACCGAGGGCGTCAACGTCATCCCGCCACCGCGTCAGATGCCAGACGCCGCAGCACGTTTCCAGTTCTACGACCAGGCCGCCGACCTCCTCGACGGCGTCGCCGAGACGACCAAGCTGATCATCGTCCTCGACGACCTCCAGTGGGCGGACGGCGCCTCGCTGGAACTGTTCGCACACATGGCCTCTCGTCGGACAGCGGGCGTCACGTTCTTCGCCTCGCTGCGGTCGCCGACCCACCGGCCGGTCGTCGCCTCGACCCTCGCCACACTGGCGCGGCTCCCCGAGCACCGCCGTATCCACGTCGGCCCCCTCCGCGGGGACGACATCTCCGAGCTGATCCGCCGCGAGACGCAACAGTGGCCGGAGGTCGCGACCGTCAGTTCGATCGAGCGACGCACCGGCGGCAACGCCTTCTTCGTCCGCGAACTGGCACGCATCCTCGCCGATCGGGGCTCGATCGCGGGCAATGCCGTGCCGTCCGGGGTGCGTGACGTAGTTCGCCAGCGACTGCTCGGATTATCCCCGGAGACAACCGAACTCCTCGACATCGCCGTTCTCATCGGCACCCGGGTGGATCTGGTGTTGCTCGCGACCGCGGCCGGACGACCGGTGGACGAGGCGCTCGACACCCTCGAACCCGCCTCCGCCGCCGGGGTCGTCGACCTCGGACCCGCCGACCCGTTCGGATTCAGCTTCAGCCACGACATCATCCGCGAGGCGATCGCCGACGGGATTCCGTCGATGCGCGCGCGGCGTATCCACCTCGCCATCGCCGATGCGCTCGCCGGCAACTCCTCGCCGCATGCGGTCAGCCGGGTCGCGCGCCATCTCTGGTCGGCGGGTCCGCTCGCCGACCGGGAGCGCACGACCAGCGCGCTGCTGACCGCGGGTGACATCGCTCTGCGCACCTACGACTTCGACGGCGCGAAGCGCCATTTCGGCGACGCGTCGACCCTGGCACGGGCCACCGGCGACCAGCAGGCCGAGCTCCGGGCGATCGCCACCCAACTCGCCGGCGAGGTCTCCGTACACGGCTACTTCGCCGCCGATCCCGACCTTCAAGAACGCGCCCGCACGCTGGCCACCACGCTCGGCGACCGGCGGCTGCTGGCCTCCCTCGACTATGCGCGCTGTGCCGCGCACATCCAGGTCGCCGACGCGCACACCGGACACCGGCTCGCGAACGACCTACGCGTCCGCGCCGAACGGTCCGACGATCCCGTCGTCGTCCACCTCGGCATGCAGGCCGCCGGGATCGACGAGTTCACCCGCGGCAATTACGGTGCGGCTCATCGCATCCTGGAGACCTACGGGCCGCTCGACGACGTCGACGGGCTCCGCGACGACCAGCTCACGATGGCACGCGGCTTCCGGGCCTGGGCCGCCACGGTCCACCTCGGCCGGGATGCCGGCCGCACACTGTTCGCAAGCATCACCGACGCACGCCCCGACCCCAGGTCCCGGCTGGGCACCGCCATCTTCGCGGTCGGCGCGGCGGCGACGATCGGCGATGCGGAGTGGGCGCTCCACGCTGGACAGATCATCGACTCCGAGAGTGCGGGCCCGCTCGCCTATCTGCGTCGCGGCGGCGAACGCATGTACTGGTGGGCACGCGCCATGGCCGGCGACATCGACGACGCCCTGGTCCGCATCGACCGGTTGGAGACGGGTGACGCCGGCCCCGACCGACCCGGCAACGCCGACCGGCCGCGCACCGGCGACGGATTCTGGCTCGGACTGCATGCCGAGATACTGGTCACCGCCGGCAAGCTGACCGACGCGGCCGCCCTCCTGGATCAAGCCGACGACTTCGCCGAACGGACCGGGGAACACTACGGGGACGCACACCGTCTTCTCGTTCGCGCCCGCTACGAGTACGCCAACGGTCGCCCGGCGTCGACGTTCGGCACGACCCTCGGACGGGCTCGCGCCACCGCCGTGGCGCAAGAGGCAAAAGCGCTGGTCGAACGGGTCGACGCCGTCGCCTCGGCATGGGGCGTCTCCCCGACCGCGTAGGCCCCAAGTCCGCCTCAAGTCGCCCTCAAGAACCGTCGGTGAATCTGGTCTGACGAACCCGGCCTGCCCGGAACCAGACCGAACGCCCGGCGAAGCCGGCCACACCCGAGGACTCACCGTATGACCGCGACTCCCACCTCACCGACCGGCCGCCCCGAACGGCTGATCGTCCGCACCCGCACCTCGGTGCTCGCACAACTGCGTGACCGGATCGCCGGCGCGGTCCTCGGCCCCGGGGACGCGGGCTTCCGCGAGGCACGCGCCGGATTCAACCGACTCGTCATCCACCGCCCGTCGGTCATCGCCGTTCCCGAGAATCACTTCGACGTCGTCGAGGCCGTGCGGTTCGCCGCCGAGGAGGATCTGCGGATCACGGTCCAGGCCACCGGTCACGGGACCGGGGTGGCGGCCGATGGCGGCCTGCTCATCAACACGTCCCGGCTCACCGCGGTGGCCGTCGACCCTGTCACCAGGACCGCTCGCGTCGCCGCCGGCGCCACCTGGAAGGCGGTGCTCGACGCCGCGGTTCCGTACGGCCTTGCGCCGCTGATGGGTTCGGCAAGCATCGTCGGCGCGATCGGCTACACCCTCGGCGGCGGTTTCGGTTGGCTCGGCCGACGGTTCGGGCTGGCGTCGGACTCCGTGCTCTCCTTCGATCTCGTGATCCCCGACGGGACGCCGATCCGCGTCAGCGACGCGAGTTTCCCGCACATCTTCTGGGCTCTGAAGGGCGGGGGTGCCGGCAGCCTCGGTGTGGTCACCTCGATGGAGATCGCCCTCGCCGATGTGAGCACGGTGTACGCGGGCAACCTCTTCTACCCGGCCGCCGAGGCCGAGGAGATCATACGTCGGTTCCGCGACTGGGCACCGGCTCAGCCGGAAGCCCTGACCTCGGCCGTCACCATCCTGAATCTGCCGCCCACCGACGACGTCCCGGAACCGCTGCGCGGCGGCAGTTTCGCAGTGGTGCGCGGATGCTGGTCCGGAGACCTCGCCACCGGCCGGGCGATCGTCGACGGGTGGCGGAACTGGCGGACACCCCTGGTCGACATGTGGGACGAGATGCCCTTCGCCGCAACGGACGCGATCAGCATGGACCCCACCGAGCCGATGCCGGTCATGGTCACCACTGAGTGGTTCGACGATCTGCACGACGAGGCGATCGACATCATCGCCGGATGCGCTCGTCCGGCCCCGGGCTCGGCACCGCTCATCATGTCCGCCGAGATCCGTCACGCCGGCGGCGCGATCGCCCGAGGTGCGGCGCACGCCGCCAACGACCGGGCACGCTCCGGACGGTTCCTCCTCGAACTGATCTCGATGGTCCCCGACCCCCAGGTGGCGCTCGCCGTCGAATCGACCCAGCGCGTTACCCGCACCGAACTCGCGCCCTACGTCACCGGCGCCACGTATCTGAACTTCACCTCGGGTGCCGAGCGCGCCGGCCGCGCCGCCGACGCCTACAGCGCCGAGCACCGCCGTCGGCTGCTGGAGATCAAGGCGACGCTCGACCCGTACGACCGGTTCTGTCACGGCGACATCGGCTGACGCGGGCCGTCGATCGAACACCGGTCAGCGCGGATGGTCGAGCAGGCCGAGAAACCGCTTCGCAGCAGGATTGGTCGGTCCTCCGGTCCTCGACAACAACGCCAGGGACCGAGTGGCCGGCGGGGTCGTCTCCAATGGAACGGCCACCACCAGGTTCGCCGCGTGCGCCACCGGAGCCGGTACGACGGCAACACCGAGACCATGGTGGACGAGATCGACCAACCGACCCATGTCACCGACACGACAGGTGATCTCGCGCTGGACGCGCGCGGCGGAGAACAGGTCCGCCACAACGGTCTGCAGTCCGGGACCGGCCTCGAAGTCGATGAAGCCGTGCTCGGCGAGTTCGTCCAGGTCGACGCTGCGTTTCACCGAGATCGGGTGGTCGGGGCCCGCTATCGCGACGAGCGACTCGTCGTATCTCGCCACCTCCGTCAGGGAGGTGTGCAGTGGCGTCGCGTCGAGAGCCACGAATGCCAGATCCAGTTCCCCTTCGATCAGCGCTTCGATGAGTTGGGTGGTGGTCGCCTCGCGGAGTCGCATCTGCACCATCCGATGGTGACGATGGAACAGCGCCATCGTCGCGGGAAGGTCGATCGCGGTGAAGGTCTGCACGGTTCCGATGTCGATCGTTCCCGCATCGACGCCGGTGATGGATTCCACCGCCAGGCGCGCAGCGGCGACCTCACCGATGATCCGCCTAGCGTGATCACGTAACGCCACGCCCGCGTCGGTGAGCAGCACCCGTCGTGTGGTTCTCTCGAAAAGCTCTGCGGACAACTGCCGCTCCAGAGAGCGAATCGAGGAGCTGAGCGCCGACTGCGACATGTGCACGAGAGCTGCTGCGCGAGTGAAGTTTCCCTCGTCTGCAACCACCAGGAAGTGCTCTAACTGCCGGAGTTCCATCGACGGATGGTATCCAGCACGCCATCCATCGGTCCAGTCGCTTGGAACGATCAAGTCTATCTGTTGGACAGCTGAAAAGGCCTCGGCAACGATCGGTGCATGTCACTCTCCACGACGGCAGCACACTCGCTGAGTCGGCGATCCGTTCTCCTGATGGCACTCGCATCCGGACTCGTCGTCGCCAACAGCTACTACGCGCAACCCATCGTCGCCCTGATCGCGAACGATCTCGATGCTTCGACCACGAGCGTGGGACTTGTCGTGACGGCGAGCCAGATCGGTTATGCGATCGGTCTGGCCCTGCTCGTGCCGCTCGGCGATCTACTGGATCGGCGCAAGTTGCTGTGGGCGATGCTGATTGTCACCGGCGTGTGTCTGGCCGTCATGGCGTGCGCGCCGTCCTGGCAGGTGCTCGCATCTGCTGCGGTCCTGGTCGGCACGGGCTCGGTCGTCGGCCAGCTTCTCGTCCCTCTCGCCGCGACACTTGCCGCGGAGGCCGAACGTGGGCGCGTCATCGGGAACGTGATGACCGGCCTGTTGCTCGGGATACTCCTGTCGCGGGTGGTCGCCGGTCTGATCGCGGAGGTGGCCGGCTGGCGTACGGTCTTTCTGACCGCCGCGGTCCTGATGGCGGTCGCGGGCATCGCCGTCGCCGCGCTGCCCACCAGTCCACCGACCACCGAGCTGACCTACGGCGCCTTGCTGCGATCGGTGGTCCACTTGGTGGCCGATGAGCCGGTGCTCCGCTGGAGGATCGGCTACGGCATGCTCACCTATGCGTCGTTCGGCGTGGTGTGGACCAGCATCGGATTCGTGCTCGCCGGACCACGATACGACTGGTCGGACGCCGGCATCGGGCTCTTCACGCTCACCGGGGTCGCCGGTGCACTTGCCGCACGAGGGGCCGGCCGAGGAGTCGACCGCGGATACGGACACCAACAGACCGGTCTCATGCTGGCTGTGACGGCAGCGAGTTTCCTGCTGCTGGCCGCCGGAGAGCGTTCCATCGTGGCGATGGGCCTCGGTGTCGCTCTCCTGGACCTCGGAATCCAGGGCACGCACATCACCAATCAGAGCGTGTTCTACCCATTGCGGCCGGATGCCCGGAGTCGGCTGAACACCGCATACATGACCACGTACTTCACCGCAGGATCGGTCGGCAGCATCCTGTCGGTTCTCGTCTTCGCATCGTTCGGCTGGTCGGCCGTCTGCGTCCTGGGCGCCGCGTTTCCGGTCACCGGAGTGGGACTGTGGTTCGTGGAGACCAGGTTTCGGCGGCGTGATCAACACCGTCGAGGGACATCGGATTTGCGCGACGGCGCCGACCGTGGGCTCATGGGCACATGAACGATCCGACGCCGTCCCGCCTCGACGTCCCGCTGCTCGTCGTCGACGGCGCGAACGTCGTCGGATCCGTGCCGGACGGTTGGTGGCGGGACCGCCGGGGTGCGGCGCAGCGGTTACGGGACCGGCTCGCGCAACTCGCCGAGCCCGGGCTCGACGTGTTGACCGGCCCGATCGAGGTGGTGCTCGTCGTGGAGGGAAGAGCGCGCGGGATCGCGTCGGTTCCCGCAGTGACGGTCGTCGAGGCCCCGGCGTCGGGCGACGACACGATCGTCGACGTCGTCGGCGACCACCCCCGCCGCCGTCGAGTGGTCGTCACCGCCGATCGCGAGCTGCGCGCCCGGGTCACCGAGCTGGGTGCCGAGATCCTCGGACCGTCGTCGATCCCGCGCTGAGTCCCCAACGATGCCGTGCCACATTTACCGAGTACCGCACCGGCATCGGTGGTCCAGCGAATAATCCGGTCCGGGAACACCGCACACGACCACCGACGAAGGGGCTCTGTATGAACGACGTCGACGTACTGATCGCGGGCGCGGGCCCGATCGGCCTGACCGCCGCCATCGAACTCCGCCGACGAGGTGTGCGGGTCCGGATCGTCGACCCGCTCCTCGAGCCTCCCCAGTACGCGAAAGCCGTTGGTATCCAACCCCGCACGCTCGAGGTGTTCGAGGGCATGGGGGTGCTCGAGCACATCCTGGACGCGGGCATGGAGATGCGCGGGCAGTTCGTGTTCGTCAACGGTTCTCAGGTCTCGCGGATCGACCTGGTCACGCCGGCCGACGTGCCCTTCCGGTTCCACCTGCTGCCGCAGTACTCCACCGAGCGCGTCCTGCGGGACCGGCTCACCGACCTCGACGCCGAGATCGAGCGCGGTGTCCGCGTGTCGGCGTTCACACCGGACGACGACGGGGTCACGGTCACCCTGACCGACGCGGCAGGCGCCGAGACCTCGGTCCGCGCGGGCTATCTGATCGGTGCCGACGGCGCCCACAGCACGGTCCGCAAAGGACTTGGTCTGGGCTTCGAGGGCGGGGCTTTCACCGAGCAGTACATGCTGGGCGACGTGGCCGTGGACTGGTCGATGCCCCGCGGCTACGCGATCCGCGCGATGCACCAGGCCGACGACGGCACCACCGACGACCTGCTGGTGTGCATCCCGCTGCCGGGACGGGGCCGGTATCGGATGTCGATGCTCGTACCCGACGAACTCGCGATCGGTCCGACCTCCGGCGGCGACGGTGTCGCCCACGGGTTCGAGGGCACCCGCACTCCCGAGCTGTCGCACATCCAGGCCGTCGTCGACCGGTTGTCGCCCGAACCCGCCACCGTGTCGGACCTCCGGTGGTCGTCGGTCTTCCGCATCAGCCACCGGATCGTCGACTCCTACGGTCGCGGAAGAGTCTTCGTCGCCGGGGACGCCGCGCACATCCATCCGCCCACCGGCGCGCAGGGCATGAACACCGGCGTGCAGGACGCCCACAACCTCGCGTGGAAGCTGGCGCTGGCCGTCGCGGGCGACGCGGCTCCCGGCCTGCTCGAGAGCTACGACCTGGAACGACGCCCCGTCGGAGAAGAAGTCGTCGGGCGAACGGTCCGCGACGCGCGGGAAGGCATCGGATCCGATTCCACCGACGTCGAGTTCGTGACGCGCCGCGAAGCCCAGTTGCTGATCTCCTACGCCGACAGCCCGATCACCGCGGGCTCGACGATCCCCTCCGCGCCGGCCGCACCGCGGGCGGGTGAACGGGCCCCGGATGCCGCCGGACTCGGTCGTGACTCGGTGAATCATCCGCTCCGGCTGTACTCGCTGCTGAGCGGCGTCGACCACGCTCTCGTGCTGTACGCCGACGCCGCCGCGGGGGCCGAGGACGTGGCCGTGCTCGAGAATCTCGCCGCCGAGGTCACCAAGGCGGCCCGCGGGCACATGACCGCGCACGTGGTGGCCGCGCCGACCGCGCAGGTCGGCAGCACCGACCTGCCGCTGCTCCGCGACACCGAGAACCGCTTCGCCGCCGGATATCTCCCCGACGGATCGACGGCCTTCGTCATCCGCCCCGACGGCTATCTCGGCTACCGCGGGCCGCTCGACGACACCGCCACGGTCCTCGCGTACCTCCGTGCCACGTTCGCGTGAGGCGACCCCGGTCCCCGGACCGCCGAGTGGCGCAGCCGAGCCGTCACCGTAATCTCTCACCATGACGAAATGGGGGCAGCTGGAGCGTGTTCGCGCGCTGGCAGGTCGGGTGGAGGCATCGGCGCGACGCCGGGCGAGTGAGTCCTCTGTCGGTCGCGCCCTGGGTTCGGGCGAGGTCATCTACCTGATCGCACCGACCGGCTACCCGAACTACGGAGACGAGCTCATCGCACGCACGTGGCTGCGCCGCCTCGCGCGCATCCGCCCCCAGGCAAAGGTGATCCTGGACTGCCACAGTCCGGGATCGGCGAGCGCGCTCATGGGCGACGCCCACCCCGATCTGCGCGTCGTCGACACACTGTGGCAACTCTCGAACCACGCCGCCGAGACCGAACCCGACGCCCCGTGGTCGTGGGTCGGTCGAGCGGTCCTCGATGCCGGGCTGGCGCCACGTCTCACCGCCGGCATCGACCTCCTGCATTCGGCGACCACCATCCACCTGCTCGGCGGCGGATATGTGAACAGCGTGTGGCCGCACCACGTGTCGCTGCTCGTGGCGGCCGCCGCGGTCTCCGGCCGATCGGGGACGAAGGTGGTGGCCACCGGGCAGGGCCTGGTGCCGACGGTCGAGGAACCGGCGTGGACGGCTCTGGTCACGGCGCTGGGCGCGTTCGACATCGTCGACGTGCGCGACACCGCATCGGCGCAGGCGCTGGAGGGTGCGGTCGACGTGCGGCAGTCCGGGGACGATGCCTGGCTCGCGCTGCACCGGCCGCAACCGGCGGTCTACCGCGACGAGGTACCTGCCGAGACACCCGGGCAGGGCGGCGGCGTCGTGCTCTGCTTGCAGTCGGACCTCACCGAGAAGTTCACCGGGCCAAGCGGATCGGGCGTCGAGGCGCTCGCAGCATTCGTCCACGACACTCTCGACGCCTGGGAGGTCCCGGGATCGGCGGTCACTGTCGTCGAAGGAATCCCGGGTCATGACTACGAGGTGCCCTTCCGTCTGGGCTCGCGTCTCGACGGTGCGCGCGTCCTCAACTTTTGCGACGTCTGGTTCGGCGGGCTGCCCGCCGGGCAGGGCAGCACCTGGATCAGCACGCGTTTCCACCCGCACCTCATCGCGGCTGCGGCGGGAGACCCGGGCGTGGCGATCGTGCCGATGCCGGTCTACTACTCGACCAAGCATCGATCCCTCGTCGAGGCCGGATCGGCCTGGAGCGTCGTCGATTCCGGAGACACGATCCCCGATCGCCCCACCGCCGGCGGTTTCGGCACGACGGACCGCACGCGCGCCATCGAAGCCAAGGTCGCCACCGCACTCGACATCTATCCGGTGGCCCCGCTGTTCGCACACCGCGCCTGACACCTCCGACAGCGCGGAATCTGCGCCGGGATCGCCCGATGTGCCCGCTGTTCCGGCATCCGCGGGAGAGGATCACAAAATGACCCGTCGGCCCGCGCGCCCCACTGCCCTACGACTTCTGGTGTGCGGTGTGACCGCCGTGCTCGGCATCGCCGCCTGTTCGCCATCCCAGACGACTTCGGAGTCGTCGAGCACCACCCCGACCTCGGTGTCCGCCGAGAGCGGCGCGGCCTTCCAGCAGGTGCTCGACGACCTCCGATCATCCGGCGGATTCCCCGGCGTCATCGCTCGCGTCATCTCGCCGGCGGGCATCTGGACGGGCACGGCCGGCACTGCTGTCGAGGGCGAGGACCGGCCGATCACCGCCTCCGATCACACCCGCATCGGCTCGCTCACCAAGACGATGACCGCGACGATCCTGCTGCAACTCGTCCAGGACGGGCGGGTCTCGCTCGACGATCCGATCAGCGAGTACGTCCCCGACGCACCCAACGGGAACGCGACCGTCCGTCAGGTCGCGGACATGACCAGCGGCATCCCGTCCTACACCCTGTCCGACGCCTTCACACAGAGGTTCTTCGCCGATCCCGGATACGACTGGCCGCCAACCCAACTCGTCGACACCGCGAGGTCGTTGCCGCCAGCATTCGCACCCGGGGCGGGCTGGCAGTACTCGAACACCAACTACGTTCTGCTAGGGCTGCTCATCGAAAGGGTTCTGCGGCAGCCGATTCGCGACGCCTTCGACGACCGGATCTTCCGTCCCCTGGGCATGAACGATTCGTCGTGGCCGGGCGGGTCCGTCGAGATCCCGGATCCGCACGTCGACGGCGTGACCAGCCAGGGGCAGCCGGCCGGCAAGACGGTCGACTCAACGAACTGGAACCCGTCCTTCGCCTTCACCGCGGGCGCGGTGATCTCGACCCTCGACGATCTGCAGCGGTGGGGTGACGCCTTGTTCACCGGCCGGGGCGTGCTCAATCCTTCGACACAGCAACTGCGGCGCGACTCGATCCTGACGTCTCCCCCGCCGAACACCGCGACCGCCGGCTACGGCATCGGTATCGGCAACCGGGACGGCTGGTGGGGGCATGACGGCGACTTCCCGGGCTTCAACTCGTCGCTGTTCCACGACTACGACTCCGACACGACGATCATCATCCTTGTCAACAGCGACGACGACATCACCGTCGACGGCAAGCAGGAGTCGCCGGTGTCGGCGATTCTCGCCGGTCTGATCTCCGCTCTGCCCTGAACCGCTGCGGCGTAGGGTCGTCGGCATGGCCAGAACCGTTGCGAAAGCCGATGCCGTCGACCGCGAAGCACTGCTGGAGTTCATCCGGCCACGCCACAAGATGATCCTCGGCACCGTCCGATCCAACGGCGGGCCACAGCTGTCCCCGGTCACCGGCGGAGTCGATGCCGACGGTCGGATCGTGATCTCGACCTACCCCGGCCGGGCGAAGGCCGCGAACCTCCGCAACACCCCCGTCGCGAGCGTCGTCGTGCTGTCCGACGAGTTCAACGGCGCCTGGGTCCAGGTCGACGGAGACGCCGAGGTCCTCGACATGCCGGACGCCGAGGATGCCCTCGTCGACTACTTCCGCAGCATTTCCGGAGAGCACCCGGACTGGGACGAGTACCGCGCCGCGATGCGTCTGCAGGGAAAGTCGCTGATCCGCGTCACCCCGACGCACTGGGGACCGATCGCCACCGGCGGATTCCCCGCCGATGTCGCCGCGAAGCTCGACGCGCAGGACGACTGAAGGTAGTCGCTTCAGATGACACATATTTGTGTCATCTCAGTCATGCGCGCACACTGTGATGCATGGCACTCGACGCCCAGCTGACGTTCGCCGATCACATGGCGCGGTTCTGTGCGCGCCGGTACAGCTATCCGCCGATGGTCGGTCGCGTTCTCGGCTATCTGGCGGTGTGCGAGCCGCCCGCCCCGACGATCGCCGAACTGAGCGACGCCCTGCTGGCGAGTCGCTCGGCGATCACCAACGCCATCACGACGTTGGAGTCCGTGGGCCAGGTGAAGCGGTCGCGCGCGGCCGGTGAACGGATGGATCGCATCTCGATCGACATCACGTCGGCACGCGGCCTCGGGATGGACAACGCCGAGTACGAGGAACTGGGGGCGCTCGCACGCGAGGGACTCGAGGTCCTCCGCGACGCCCCGCCGGAACGTCGCGCGGTCCTGAGTGAGATCGCGGCGTTCACCGAGTTCCTCACCAACCGCATCCCGGCCCTGTACGCCGAATGGCAGAAGGAACGCGAGGTGCTCATCGCGGCCGGCGAGATCCCGGCCTCCCCGCCGGAGGGCACACGGTCATGACCCACAGAGAGACCACCGGCGCCGAGATCCTCATCCGCGGACTGGCGAAAAGCTATGGCGAGCACCAGGTTCTGAGCGGTATCGATCTGACTGTTCCAGCCGGTTCGGTGACCGCACTGCTGGGGCCCAACGGTTCGGGCAAGACGACGACGGTGAGCATCGCCTCGACACTGTTCCCCGCCGACTCCGGCAGTGTGACCATCGACGGCCACGACACGGTGACCGATGCCCGCGCGGTGCGATCGATCATCGGAGTCACCGGCCAGTACGTCGCCATCGACGACCTGTTCACCGGCCGCGAGAACCTGACCCTCATGGCAGATCTCCGTCACCTCGGACGTGCGGCCGGCCGGCGGCGCGCAGACGATCTGCTCGAACAGTTCGACCTCACCGGCGCCGCGGACCGGGCGGTGTCGACCTACTCCGGCGGCATGCGCCGCCGCCTCGACCTCGCGATGACCCTCGTGTCCACCCCGCGCGTCATCTTCCTCGACGAGCCGACGACCGGGCTCGACCCGCGAAGCCGACGGGTGTTGTGGGACATCATCACCGGCCTCGCCGGAGACGGGGTCACGATCTTCCTCACCACCCAGTACCTGGAGGAAGCCGACCAGCTCGCCGATCGCATCGCCGTGCTCGATCACGGCCACATCGTCGCCGAAGGCACTGCGGCGGAACTGAAGAAGCGGGTGCACGATTCCGAGGTGCGTCTCACGTTCCCCGACGACGAAGCCTTCGACTCCGCCCGACGGCTGCTCCCCTCCGCACGGCCGATCGTCGAGTCACACCGGCTCGACATCGCCACCGACGACACGGTGTCCACCATCCGCACCACACTCAATCTGCTCGACGCTGCGGACGTGGAGGTTGCCGACGTCCACGTCCACACCCCCACCCTCGACGACGTCTTCTTCGCCCTCACCGGTGCGCCGGCCGAGGAACCCGTCGAGACCGACGCCGACACGTCCGGAGCCGCGTGATGAGCACACTCACCTATGCCGTGTCCGACTCCCGGGTCATGTTGCGCCGCAACCTCCGGCGGCTCGTCAAGTACCCGTCGCTGACCATCATGCTGGTGGGTCTGCCGGTGGTGTTCCTGCTGCTGTTCGTCTTCGTCTTCGGCGGGCAGCTCGGCGCCGGGATGACCACGTCCGGCGGGGCCACCGGGCGCGCCGCATACCTCGACTACGTCGTCCCCGGCATCATCCTGGTGACGATCGCGTCAGCCGTGCAAGGCTCGGCAATCGTCGTCGCGATGGACATGACCTCGGGGATCATCAACCGCTTCCGCACCATGGACATCGGACGGTCATCGGTGCTCGTCGGACATGTCCTGGCCAGCCTCATCCAGGCGCTGTTCAGCATCGCGGTCGTTCTCGCGGTGGCGATCGCCCTCGGCTTCCGCCCCAACGTCGACCCACTCGGGTGGCTCGGAGCCCTGGGCATCACCGGGTTGTTCTCGATTGCCCTGATCTGGCTCGCGATCTACCTGGGCCTCGCCGCGGACACCGTCGAAACCGCAAGCAACTCGCCGATGTTCCTGACGATCATGCCGTTCCTCAGCACGGGTTTCGTTCCCGCCGACTCGTTGCCCGTCGGCGTCAAACAGTTCGCCGAGTACCAGCCGTTCACCCCGGTGATCGAGGTTCTCCGAGGAGCCCTCACCGCCGCAACGGTTTCCACGAGCAGTGTGATCGCCGCGATCGCCTGGAGCCTGGGGATCGGCGCGGTATCGTACGGACTCGCCCTGCGCACCTACGAACGCCGGGCCATCACCTCCTAGCCGATGACCGGACACTCATGATCATGATCCCGGAGTGGTTGCCCGACGACCTGATCGCCGCCGCGATCGAGACCGTCGGCGCGACGAGATCTACTTCAGCGATAGGGGTCAGTGACCTCACGCAGGCGCATCAACGACTTCTCCAGAGCCGCGAAGTCGTCGGCACCCAGGTGATCGCGCCACTCCTGTTCGATGGCCTCGACCTCCCGCGCCGCGATCTCACACAGCTCGACGCCACGGTCGCTGAGAGTCACCAGCCGGGCCCGGCGGTCCGACGGGTCGGGGACGCGGACGAGGTATCCCGCGGCTTCGAGCTGGTCAACGATGCCACCGGCGGTCTGCTTGGTGACGCCCGCCTGCTCGGCGAGGTCGGTCAGCCGCATCGGCTCGGGCGCGAGCCGTTGCACCACGCGACTCTGCGCGAGGGTGATGTCGTCGGCCCCGACGGCGGCGAGCCGTGCCATGACCCGCCGTTCGATGGACCGGTGGGCCACGAACATCAGGACGCCTAGGGCCGGTCGTTCGTCGGTCACGCCGTTGACGTTAGTACGGATTCCTGACTAATATGGTCAGGCACCCTGACTAATTCGGAACGGGAGCCCGTCATGGACAGTGACACCCTGTGGAAGCACATCGACGAGCAGCGGATCGACCTCGCCGCACTGATCGAATCCCTGTCCGAAGAACAACTCGCGACACCGTCGCTCTGTGCCGGATGGACGGTCCGCGACGTTGCAGTGCATCTCACCCAATCACACGCGGGCGCCCGCCAGGTCATCCCGGCAGCCGTTCGGTACGGCTTCCGGTTCAACACGATGATCCGCGAGATGGCCGTCCGCGATCAGACACCACCGCGCGAGGCCGCGGACAAACTCCGCGCGATGGTCGGCTCACGACGTCACCCGTTCGCGACCAACGAGCGGGCGCCCCTCATCGATTCCCTCCTCCACGGCCAGGACATCGCCGTTCCGCTCGGGATCGATCGACCGATGCCGGTCGACGCCGCCGCGGCCGCGGCACAGGAGATCTGGGATGTCGCCTTCCCGTTCTTCGCCCGACGCCGCAACCGCGGGCTCCGGTTCGAGGCCACCGACGTCGACTTCGCAGCCGGGTCGGGTCAGGTCGTCGAGGCTCCGATCCGCGACATCCTGATGTGCTTCAGCGGGCGCGTCCCGGCGAGTGCACCTCAGCCGTCCGATGGTTCGGACTCCGGTTCGCGCGCGGGCTGACTCCAGCTCGCCAGGATCGCGATCGCTTGGCGGGACGACGATCCCGGCTCGGTCGTGTAGATGTAGAGGGCCTGTTCGTTGTCTCCGGGCAACTCGAAGGTCTCGTAATCGACGGTGAGGTCGCCGACGACCGGGTGGACGAGTCGCTTCGAACCGAAGGTCCGCTGGTGGACCTGATGTTCCGACCACCACCGCCGGAACTCCGGACTCGACACCGACAGCTCCCCGACCAGTTCGATGAGGTCGCGATCCTCCGGCGCGCGTCCGGCCTCGAGCCGGAGCGCCTCTACTGCGTTGCGGGCCTGCACCTCCCAGTCCACGAAGAGGCTGCGCGCGTCGTCGGAGAGCAGCATCCAGCGGGCGTAGTTCCGTTCGCGTCCGGGCATGCGCTCGAAGTCGGCGAACAACGCACACGCCATCCGGTTGGCCGCCAGCACTTCGGTCCGGCGGCCGAGGACCAGCGCGGGATGCGCGTCGAGTGAGTCGAGCAACCGGCGCAGTCCGGGTCGCACGCGCTGCACCGCTGAACGCGACCGTACAGCCGCCCGCGAAGTCCGCGTCGCCGAGACGAGGTCATGCAGGTGGGTACGCCCCACGTCGTCGAGCCCGAGGGCACGCGCGACCGCGTCGATGACCTGCGTCGACGGGACGATGCGCCGGCCCTGCTCGAGACGCGTGTAGTAGTCGGTGGACACCCCGGCGAGCACGGCCACCTCTTCGCGCCGCAGTCCCTTGACGCGGCGAACCCGCCCGTCATCGGGGAGGCCGGCCTGTTGCGGATCGCGCGCGGCCCGAGCACGGCGGAGGAAATCCGCGAGTTCTCGATTCAGATCGGCCATGACCACATCATGCGCGTCCGGTGCGGACCGTGCCTGGGTCTCTCAATCCCAGGTTGCGCGGTCCTGGGTTCGACGTGATCAGTTATGACGTCCCACAGGGCCTTTCGCGGCGCGATTCTGGTGCCACCGGTTCGAGAGACGAGCCGGAGCACACAGGAGGCAATCATGAGCTACCCCACCGATCGTCCGGCCACCTGGTTCGTCACCGGCGCCTCGCGCGGCCTCGGCCTGGAGCTGGTCACGCAACTGCTGCAGCGCGGTGACAACGTCGCCGCCACCACACGCTCGACGGATCGACTGACCGAGGCCCTCGCCGGCATCGACACGAGTCACTTTCTCCCCCTGCAGGTGTCGCTCGCCGACGAAGCCGAGGTCACCGCTGCGGTCGCGGCCACGCACGATCGGTTCGGCGGCATCGACGTGGTGGTCAACAATGCGGGCTACGGCTTCCTCGCCGCAGTCGAGGAGGTCACCGACGCCGAGGCCCGCGACATGTTCGACGTTCAGATCTTCGGGGTCTGGAACGTGCTGCGGGCAACGCTCCCCCAGATGCGGGCACGCCGCGGTGGCCACATCATCAACGTGTCGTCGATCCTCGGCCTGACCACGTTCCCCGGTTGGGGCCTGTACAGCGCAGGCAAGTTCGCACTGGAGGGCCTCACCGAGTCGCTCGCCGCCGAGATCGCCGACTTCGACATTTCGGTCAACCTGATCGAACCCGGGTACCTGCGGACCGACTTCCTGCGTGCCACCTCGCTGGGTCTGCCCGAGTCCACGGTCGACGCCTATCCCGCCATCCGCGAGATGACCCGGGCACACCAGGCCATGCCCGGCACCCAGCTGGGCGATCCGGTCCGCGCCGCGGCGGCCATCATCACCGTCGCCGTGGAGGGCGACGCGCCGCTGCACCAGCTCCTGGGTTCGGACTCACTCGAGTTCGCCGACGCCCGGCTGAACACTCTCCGGGCAGAGTTCGACGCCGCGAAGGACCTCGCGGTGACCTCGGATCACCAGGGCTGAGTCCATGGGACTTCGTTTCGGTGATGCGACCTCGACCGAGGACGCATCACCGAAATACTGTCTGCCGGCGAGCAGGCGTGGTGATCAGCTCGCCACGGCGTACTCCCACGCGTCGGCTCTGCGGTTGTAGGCGACCCGGATGATGACTCCGGGATCGAGTTGCGCGGCCAGCACCAGCGTCGGCACCAGCAGCTCGAGGGCGTATGCCGCAACCGGGTCCGCCGGCTCTTCGGGCACGACATCGGACCTGAGCAGATCGGCCCATCCTGCGGACTCCAGATATCCGAAGGCGGCCGCCACCAGATCCTCGACGGTCAGGTCGAGGTCGCGGACCATGATCGTCGTGGTGGCCTGGTGAGAGTTGAGTCCGCCGAACGCGCGGTCGCATCCGCAGGTCCGGGAATCGCACACCACCGACGGCAGCACGATCTCGCCCTCGACGGCGTGGCAGAAGTCATCCTCTCGGGTGGCACCGGAGGAGGTGGCGGTCAGGACTTTCATGAGCGACTCCCGTGTGTCGATCCACCTCGCAGAACACGAGGCCCACGCCGCCCGGCGTGGTGCGATCCACTGTGACGACGGACCCCGACGAGAAGCGTCGTGGCCGACGACGCCATCCACAGCCCGGCGGCATCCACAGGCGCCGGGGCTACCCCGCCAGCACAGGTCCGAGTCGTCGGGCGAGGTCGCCGAGTCCGTGGGATGACGACGAGACCCTGGGACGACGCGATCCTTGGAGAAGTTCTCGATGTCATGGGTTTCCGGGTGGAGTGGGGCCTGAAATCGTCGTAGCGCATCGAAACACTCACGGCGACGCCGGGATTGAGGCGTCCGCCGCTGAGGAGGTCGACGGAGTCTCTGCAGTGGTTCACCGCGCTGTGCCGGACAGCTGGTGTCATCGGCGAAACCGAACGCCACGCCGCGAATCATCGCGCACGAAAGTTGAACCAGGTCGGTACCGCTGGCGTCGCGTCTATAGTCGGGGTTCACACGGACTCGACCGAATGGATCGCCATGTCGACAACAGTCGCCGAGAGGATCGTCGAAGAGCTCGATCGTTCCGGAGTGCAGCGTGTATACGGGCTTCCGGGCGATTCCCTCAACGGTCTCACCGACGCCCTACGCAGCGCCGAGGCCATCACCTGGGAGCATGTCCGCCACGAGGAAGCCGCTGCTTTCGCTGCCTCCGCCGAGGCTGCTCTCACCGGCGAACTCGCGGTCTGCGTGGGCAGTTGCGGTCCCGGCAACCTCCACCTGATCAACGGACTCTTCGACGCCCATCGCAGCCGCGTCCCGGTGCTCGCCATCGCCGCCCACATCCCCGGCCCCGAGATCGGCAGCGGTTACTTCCAGGAGACCCACCCCGAACAGCTCTTCCGTGAGTGCAGCGCATTCTGCGAGATGGTCAGCACCCCCGACCAGATGCCGCGACTGCTCGATGTGGCGTTGCGGACCGCGGTCGAGCGACGCGACGTGGCGGTGCTCGTGATCCCCGGCGAGCTGTTCCTCAAGCCGTGCCCCAAACGCCGTGCGGGAGCCCCGATCCGGCAGGTTCGGCGCGTCGTGCGGCCCACCGATGCCGACCTGACGCGCACCGCGGACACCCTGAACGCCGCCCAGCGCGTCACCATCCTCGCGGGCGCCGGCGTGCAGGGCGCCCACGATGAGGTCGTCGAACTGGCCCGCACACTACAAGCACCGGTCGTGCATGCGTTGCGCGGCAAGGAGTTCATCGAGTACGACAATCCCTACGACGTCGGAATGACCGGGCTGCTGGGCTTTTCGTCGGGCTATCGCGCAATCGAGAAATGCGACACCCTGCTGATGCTGGGCACCGACTTCCCGTACGAGCAGTTCTACCCGTCGAAGGCGACCATCATCCAGGTCGACATCCGCGGCGAGCAGATCGGCCGCCGGTGCCCGGTCGACGTACCGCTGGTCGGAGACGTCGGCGACACCGTGCGCGCGTTGATCCCGCTGGTCTCGACCGGCCGCGATCCGGAACACCTGACGTCCTCTCTCGCGCACTACACCAAGGCGCGTCGACGTCTGGACGAACTGGCCGACAACGACCGCAACCGGGCACCCATCCACCCGCAGTACCTCACCCGGCTGATCAGTGAGAAGGCCGGTGCGGATGCCGTGTTCATCCCCGACGTCGGCTCCCCGGTCGTGTGGGCGGCGCGCTATCTGGTGATGAACGGCGCCCGCCGCCTGATCGGTTCGTTCACCCATGGGTCGATGGCGAATGCGGTCTCGCAGGCCATCGGTGCGCAGACCGCCTTCCCCGGGCGCCAGGTCATCGCACTCGCCGGCGACGGCGGACTCGCGATGCTGCTCGGCGAGCTGTTGACCATCACCCAGAACAAACTGCCGGTGAAGATCGTCGTCTACAACAACTCCTCACTGAACTTCGTCGAGGTGGAGATGAAAGCGGCCGGGTTCGTCAACTACGGGACAGATCTGGAGAACCCCGACTTCGCGAAACTCGCCGAGGCCGTCGGGATACGCGGACGCAAGGTCGAGCAGCCCGACGATCTCGCCGGGGCCATCGACGAATTCCTGGCCCACGACGGACCGGCGCTACTCGATGTCACAACCGCCCGCCAGGAGCTCTCGATCCCGCCGACGGTAACTGCCGCCCAGGCCAAGGGATTCACGCTCTACGCCCTCCGCACCGTGTTGTCGGGCCGGGGCGACGAGCTGGTCGATCTCGCCGAGACCAACGTGTTCCGGCGACTGTTCGACTGACTGCCACCAGTTCTGGATACTCGGCAGGCCGTCTCAGTTCAGGTAGGCAGCATTCAGCAACACCGAGGCAATGGCGAGTTCGGCGGGTGACGCCTCCTGCAGATCGATGACCTGCCGTAGTTGTGGGCGTGGTGCATCGACGGACAACGGTTCGAGTTGTCCGTGGATGGCGTCACGAATGTCGGTGAGGACTTCGCGGAACCGTCCGGCTATGTCGGGTCGCCGGTTGATGCGTTCGGGGTTGGGTGGCGCCCCTGGTTCGGCGTTCAACTGCCAGACACATCTGCCTTCGTCGGCGCCGTCGGCGATCATCCGGGTCGAGTATTGACCGGGTTGGTCACCGACCATGTGGTGGTGGCGGGTGCAGGCCGGAGTGAGATTGTCGATGTCGGTGAATCCGCCATCACCCCAATCGGTGTGGGCGTGATGCATTTCCACGTGTGTGGTGGGCATGTCGCAGTCCGGGTTGGAGCACATCTCGCCGTCAGGTCTGGCAAACGAGACGAGCCGCTGTTCCATGGTGGCGAGTCGTTTGCCGCGTCCGAAGTACAGCGGGACCGCGGTGGCGTCTCTGAACACCGCCAACCAGGGCTGCACGTCGGCGCCGATGGCGATGAGGTCTGCGATGGGGATCAGGGTGCCGTCGGCGCTGGTGGCGGACCCGGTTTCGCGGATGAGGTCGTCGAGCTCGGCTTTGGCGATCAGCTGGACCGGCAGGCCTCGGTGGGTCTTGCCGAGCATTCCGTCGTCGAACACCGCTTCCAGCAGTGCGTTGAGGGCGTCGTGATTGCGCTGTGCGGGGGTGCGGTGGTCGCGGTCGGCTGCTGCCGCGACCACCTCGGGGTCGGCGTCCTCGATCGAACCGCACGGCGATTCGGGATCGGTGGGGTTGTTCATGCCCGGTCGGGCCCAGACGGCCAGGAAAGTCATGATCCGCGCCCGCGCCAGAGGGGTGAGGTTGGCGATGAGTTTGGAGGTCCCGTCGGCGCGTTGCCGGTTCACCTGCAGGTTGCGGCGGCGTACGCGGTCGTCGTGGTCGGTGAGGGTTCCGTCGGGGTCGAGGTGTGCCAGCAGTCGGGCACCGACCTGACCGATCTCGGCGGGCGTGAGCGTGGCGGCGTATTCGGCCAGGGTTTGCTCGGCGGCGGCGCGCACATCGTGTGGGACGGCATGTGGGATCTGGTCCACGACGTCCATCACCGCATGAACGTGGGCAGACCCCACCCGGCCGTCGGCCAATTCTCGGGCGAGCGTCGGCAGTTCGGGTTCGAGTGGTTGTCCGGTGGTGAGGTCGGTGTAGGTGGCGGTGGCTTTCACCTCGGCGTGGCGTCGGCCGGGGAAGGCGATCCGCAGGCGGTGTTGCATGTACTGGATGATGCTGCGGTGACCGGTCTTTCGGGCCAGGCTGCGGTTCTCGACCTCGACGATCTGCTGGTTGCCGGCGTAGGTCAGGCGGGCGATCAGACGCTCGTTCTCGGCGGCCACCTGGTCGACCTCGACATCGGACAATCGAGAGAGGTCAACATTCTGCAACCGGTCGGTGAGGGCGTGCATCTGCTCGATGATCGCGACCGCGTCAGAGGGTGCCGGGTCGGCGGCGTCGACAGTTGCAGCAACGGCCACGACGGTCACCCCCCAAGATTCCGCGGTTCGAATGCATGTTCGATGTTACACACGAATCCGTCGTCACGCAGGAAAGCTCCACAGGCTTCACCAGCAGATCACCCGCACATCAACGTGTTGTTCCGGACGCGATTGCCAATCTTTCGAGCGCCTGCTCGATGTAGCCCGACCAGTCCTGCGCGGCAACCTGATTCACCGCCGACTCCCCGGCGAATGCGCTCGAGATGACCACGTCGGGAGCGAGGGTCGCCAGCAGATGCAGGCTCTCCGCGAGGGTATTCGCATTGCTGAACGGTAGGTATCCGGCGGCCCATTCCCCGGATGCGCTCAGATACAGGGTGTCCCCGGTGAAAAGGTACCGAAGACCGTCATCACCAGGCACCAGGTAGCACGTGCTGCCGGGCGTGTGCCCCGGAGTCGGGATCACCTCGACCCCGTTGTCGTCGACGTACCGTTCCGCGACCGCGATGTCCACGCGCGCAAAGCGGCCGATCCGCTCGGCCTCGGGAGCGGGCGCGTGCAGCGTCGCCCCGAACCGGTCTTCGACACGACCGAGAATCGGGCCGGCCTCGTCCTGATGGGACAGGTACTGGTCGTCGACACCGCCCAGCTTCTCCAGATCGTCGAACTCGGCATCCGATGCCATCGAGTAGAACAGCGCGTTGCGGTCGGACGTCCACAGATACGCATGGGTGGTGAGACCGGGGAACGGGTTGTCGGTCGTTGTCTCCCAGAGGTCGGGTAGCACCTGTCGCATCGGATCTCCTCGTTGAGTGGTGACGGCTCCGCCCCCACCGTGCAACTTCAAGTGAACTTCAGGTCAAGGGCGAACGTGCGCTGGTCAACCCTCGAGTGATACACATGATTCGATTCGTCTCAAACAGTTGGGGGTTCCCGTGTCCGCAGTGCTGCCGAGTCGACCGATCGACGACGCCCCCGGCTTCCCGAGGGCCGTCAGCTACGACGCCGCGATGTCGAACCGAAAGCTCCGGCGTACGCGCGCCCTCGTCCGCAAGGTCACCGGCAAGGACCTCTACCCCGAGCCCGAACACCTGCACACCTTCGCCGAGGACATGTTCCGCACCGATCCCGTGGCCGAGCGGTTCGTCGACGAGGTCTACGGCACGCTCGGCCCCGAAGCCGCGCGCACACTGCTGGACAAGGCCCTGACCGACGGACTCGACAGCGTCGAGAACCCGCCGCCCGCACTCGTCGAACTGTTCGAGGAGTTCGAGACCGTTCCCGACTGGGTCGATCCGCATCTCATCGCCGAGGGTGAGGCGATCTGGCGCCGCTGGGGTACCGGCCTGTTCAGTGTCGCCGGTGGGATCACTCTCGAGATGTACACCGAGGCCGCGGTCGCCAAGCCGTTGTCACTGGCAGGCGGATATGCCGGCGACAACGCGCTGCGCCGATTCCTGGAGACCTCCCGTTTCTGGATCGACGTGTCCCAGCCCGGCGCGCTGCTCACCCCGGGATCAGCCGGCCGGGCGACGGCGATGCGGGTCCGCGTGATGCATGTGTGGGTCCGACGCACCGTCGCGAAGCACCCCGAGTGGGACGTCGAACGGTGGGGCGAGCCGATCAGCCAGTCGTATCAGCTGCTGACCCTGCTCGGCGGCAGCGTCGTGCCGGCGTCGGCGCTGTGGCTGACCGGGGTCCAGACCACACCCCGAGAGATCCGGGTGCTGCTGCACTACCAGCGCTACCTCGGGCACCTCCTCGGCGTGCGGACCCAGTGGTTCCCCGAGACCATCGCCGACTCACTGCGATTGCTGGCCCTCGTCAACACCACCCGCAGCTACGACGCCGGCGCCGACGGCGCCGAACTCATCGAATCGTTCCCGGCCGCGTTCGCCAACGAGAGCGCGACGGGCCTCGAGCGCATCCGCGGCAAGTACAACGCCATGATGTACGCCGCCTACTCGACGATCTACATGATGCCGACGACGCGCTTCCGCTACGACATGCCCAACCCGATCCCGGGACTCGCACTGATCCTCCTGCGGTTGCCGGCCGTGACGCTCGTCGAGACGCTGCGCCGGATCTCCCCGACGTTCCGTCGGCTGCACGAGAAGGTGATGTGCCGGCACCGGGAGAACTGGCACGCCTGGCAGTCCTCGGGACGCCCCGCGGAGTTCGCGCACGGCAAGGGATTGCGACGGTGACCTTCCATCCGACACGGTCGAGTACGTGACAGGACACCGACCACGGTTTTGCCGACGGAACCCGCGCGATTAGCGTTGTCAAAATGACCCAACCCCCGATCACGGAACCGACGGCAGCCGGCGAGGCGCCAGACCTCGAGACGCGCGTCGGCCACTACTACGTCCTCGACGGCTCCTATGAGGTGGGACGCGAGAAGGTCCGCGAGTACGCCCGCGCGGTGCAGGACTACCACCCCGCCCACTGGGAGCCCGAAGCTGCTGCCGCACTCGGGTATTCGGGACTCGTCGCGCCGCTGACGTTCACCTCCATCCCGGCGATGGCGGCGAACCGCGAGCTGTTCGAGTCCGTGATCGTCGGCTACGACACCTACGTGCAGACCGAGCAGGCCTTCGAACAGCACCGGCCGATCGTCGCCGGCGACGAGCTCGTCACCGACGTCGAACTGTCGGGCGTGCGCAAGGTCGCGGGCCGCGAACTGATCACGGTGACCAACACCATGACCGACGCCGCGGGCGAGAAGGTGCACACGATGCACACCACCGTCGTGGGCGTGACCGCCGAAGAGGTCGATCCGGGCCTCAGCGCCGCGGTACGCAAGGTGATGATGCACGACGTCAACATCTTCAGCCACGAGGACACCCACCACCTGTACGAGAAGACCGTCCGGCCCGAAGGCGAGATCCGCGTCGCCGACGGCGCGACGCGCCCGTCCGGCGCCCGCTCCTTCGACGATCTGTCGGTCGGCGACGAACTGCCGATCCACACCGCCCGCATCTCCCGCGGCGACCTCGTCAACTACGGCGGTGTCGCCGGCGACGCCAACCCGATCCACTGGGACGAAGCCGTGGCCAGGCTCGCCGGCCTGCCCGACGTCATCGCCCACGGAATGTTCACCATGGGTCTCGGTGCAGCATTCGTCGCGTCGTGGTCCGGCGACCCCGGCGCTGTCACTCGCTACTCGGTCCGCCTGTCGCAGACCGTTCCCGTGTCGGCCGTCGACGGTGGCGAGATCGAGTTCAGCGGACGCATCAAGTCGCTGGACCCGGAGACCCGGACCGGCGTCGTCATCATCGTCGCGAAGTCGGGCGGCCGAAAGGTGTTCGGCCTCGCGACCATGAACATCCGCTTCTCCTGACGCCGGTTCCGCCCCTCATCGGAACCCGCTACTATCTGCATATGAATGCAGATAAGCATTCACCGAACGCCCACCCTCCCATCGCGGAGGACCAGGTGCGATTGGTGGTCGAGGTCTTCCGGATGCTTGCCGATCCGACCCGTATCCAACTGCTATGGGCGCTGGCCGACACCGAGATGTCGGTCAGCGAACTCGCAGAAGTGGTCGGCAAGCCCGGGCCTTCGGTGTCACAGCACCTCGCCAAGCTCCGGATGGCGCGGCTCGTCCGGACCCGACGCGCCGGGACCACCATCCACTACTCCCTAGAGAACGAGCACGTCCGACGGCTCGTCACCGATGCGGTCTTCAACGCCGAGCACGCCGGGCCGGGTGTGCCGCCGCACCATCGTGGTGACGCCGCTCTGCGCGCCGTCGATCACGACACCGAGCGGGAGGCCTGAGCGATGACGCACCTTCGCCGTGAACAGGATTCACACGATCACCCGCATGACCATGCCCACGGCCATTCGCACGACCACGGCCACTCGCACCGCCGCGGACTCGCCGGAGTCGTACGCGAGATCTTCGCGCCTCATTCCCACGACGCCGCCGACAGCCTCGACTCGGCGCTCGAATCGTCGCGAGCGGGTATCCGGGCCGTGAAGATCAGCCTGGTGGTCCTGGGCGTCACCGCGGTGGCGCAGGCCGGGATCGTCGCCGCATCGGGCTCGATAGCGCTGGCCGCGGACACGATTCACAACTTCTCGGATGCGCTCACCGCGCTACCGCTCTGGATCGCGTTCGCGATGGGCACCCGGCGTGCCACTCGCCGCTACACCTACGGGTTCGGACGGGTCGAGGACCTGGCCGGTCTGTTCGTCGTCGCGATGATCGCGCTGTCGGCCGTGATCGCCGGATACGAGGCCGTGGGCCGACTCGTCGATCCCCGCCCCATCGACCACGTCGGATGGGTGGCACTGGCCGGACTCGTCGGCTTCATCGGCAACGAGTGGGTGGCGCTCTACCGCATCCGGGTCGGCCGACGCATCGGCTCGGCCGCACTCGTCGCCGACGGACTCCATGCGCGCACAGACGGTTTCACGTCGCTGGCGGTGCTGCTCAGCGCAGCCGGCGTGGCACTCGGGATTCCACTCGCTGACCCGATCATCGGCCTGCTGATCACCGTCGCCATCCTCGCGGTGCTCCGCACGGCAGCGCGCGACGTCTTCCGCCGCCTCCTCGACGGCGTGGACCCGGCCCTGGTCGAGACCGCGGAGAGAACCCTCGCCGAACGTCCGGGAGTGCTCGCCGTCCGGAGCGTCCGCATGCGTTGGATCGGCCACCGTCTCCATGTCGACGCCGAACTCGACGTCGACCCGAACCTGCGGCTCATCGAGGTGCACACCATCGCGCAGGACGCCGAACACGAGCTGACCCATGCCGTTCCGAAGCTCACCAGTGCGCTGATCCACGCCTGTCCGGCACACGAGGATCGCTCCCACGACGAACACTCGGTCAGTACTCGCCCTTGACGACGAAGTACGAGCCGCGGACGGTGCCGGCGAGTGTCGAATTCTGCCGCGCGAACTCGAGCCTCGATTCGAGTTCTCCGGGCACGTCCGTGCCGTCGGACAGTGTGAAGCCGACGGCGCGTTTTGATAGCCGGGTCGATGCTGTACACGACGTTGATCGCGAGTCCCGAGTCGTAGAACACGTACGACACGTGGAGGCCGTCGACCTCGAAGTCGCTGACCTCGAGCGGACGTGAGGCGATCATCATGTCGCCCTGCGTGGAGACGTTCGTGAAATCGACGACGTGTCTCATGCCCACTCCCGCTTCGCTGACGCACACTCGGTGGCCACAACACCAGAGCCCCCGACGTCGTCGGGGGCTCTGGTGCCCGCGGGCTGCAGAAGGATCACTCCAGGATGAAGACCGGGATCTCTCGGTCGGTCTTGGTCTGGTACTCGGCGTAGGGAGGGAACGCCGCCACCGCGAGCTCCCACCAGTGAGCGCGCTCGTCGCCACTGATCTCGCGCGCGGTGAGTTCCTTGATCTCGGTGCCGTCCTGCACGGTGACGTGCGGGTTGGCCTTGACGTTGAAGTACCAGGCGGGATGTTCGGGGGCGCCGCCCTTGGAGGCGACCATCGCGTACTTGCCGTTCTCCTCCACCCGCATCAACGGGACGTACCGCTTCTTGCCGGACTTCGCACCGGTGGTGGTGAACAGGACGATCGGGCGGTCCATGACCTGGACCCCGTCGGTGGTGCCCTGCTCCAGGATCTTCTCGGTCTGCTCGCGGACCCAGCCTTCAGGACTCAATTCAGCGTTGGCACTCATGGGCTCGGAAACGCCGCAGAGTCCGCGCTTATTCCCGCGAGCACGGCTCCGGACACTGCCATGAATGTCGGGGTGGCCGGTTACCGTGGGTTCGCACGCTCGCGAAGGGCAGACCCATGACCTCACCTCGGGTAGACAGCGACCCCACGTCGACGGCCACCGTCTCGACTCCGGTCGGCCCGGTCACGATCACCGGAAACGGACGGGCAATCGTTCGTGTCGCCTGGCGGGAGACACCCGAGCCAGGAGATGGGGCACCGACGGAACCACTCCTCGTCGAGGCGGTCGGTCAGCTCCACGCCTACTTCGACGGCTCGTCGACCACGTTCGATCTCCCGATCGATCTCTCCGGGGTGTCCGGAGCGGCCTGTGCGGTCCTGAACGCCCTCCACCGTGACGTCCCGTATGGCGCGACCGTCACCTACGGGGAGCTCGCGACAATGAGTGGCGCCGGCATCCCGGCGCGTAGCGTCGGCTCGATCATGGGCGTCAACCCGGTCCCCCTGCTGATCCCGTGCCACCGCGTCGTCGCGGGCGACGGCCTGGGCGGTTTCTCCGGCGGCCTCACCGGGGAAGGTCCGGCGACCAAACGATGGCTCCTCGAATTCGAAGGTGCGCTCCCGCCGACGCTGTTCTGAGCGGGGCGTGGTCTCACGCGATGGGCTCCCCGTCACCGATCGTCGGAACCGCGGCGAGCAGTTCCCGCGTGTAGGGATGCTCCGGGCTGCCGAAGACGCGATCGGCCTCGCCGTATTCGACGACCTCTCCCCCGCGCATCACCAGGATGTCGTCGGCGACGTGGTGGATGACCCCGAGATCGTGCGAGATGAAGACCAGCGAGACACCGGTTTCCACCTGCAACATCGCGAGCAGGTCGAGGATGCGGGCCTGGATCGAGACGTCGAGAGCCGACACCGGTTCGTCGCACACGATCACCGACGGTTCCGGAGCCAGCGCACGGGCGATGGCGACTCGTTGTCGCTGCCCGCCGGACAGGTGCAGCGGGTGACGCCGGCGAAACGCGTCCGACAGTCCGACGCTGTCGAGCAACTCGGAGATGCGGTCGTCGAGTGCTGTGCCGCGCAGATTCCGCGAACGCAGGCTGTCGCGCAGGATGCGTTCGACGTTCCAGCGGGGATCGAACGAGCTGAGCGGGTCCTGGTAGATGACGGAAATCTGGTGACGGTTCGCGCGTCGTCGGACATCGGACAATGCGCTCCACGGTCGCCCGTTCAGCTCGACGGTCCCGGTGTCCGGGGTCGTGAGCCCGAGGACCATGCGGGCGGTGGTCGTCTTGCCCGATCCGGATTCGCCGACGATGCCCAGTGTCTTACCGGGCAGGACGTCGAAACTCACGTCGCGCACCGCCGGTCGTGCCGTCTTGTCCTTGCTGTCGAACGACTTTCGGAGATCCCGGACACGCAGCGCGGGCGGCGCCTCGGTATGCGATGGCACGAGGGTCTCCGGGAGCGTCTCACCGCTCGTCAGGAGCGTGCCCTTGGAGGTGCGCGACGGCACCGACGCGAGCAAGCTCTTCGTGTAGTCGTGGGTGGGATTGCGCAGCACGTCGTCGGTGGAGCCGTACTCGACGATCTCACCGTGCCGCATCACCGCGACGCGGTCGGCGAGACGTGCGACGACCGCGAGGTCGTGGGAGATGAGGATGACGCCGTTGCCACGATCCTTGGCCTCGCCGAGGACGTCGAGGATCTGGGCCTGGACGGTGGCGTCGAGGGCGGTGGTCGGTTCGTCCGCGATGAGCAGCTTCGGGTCCTGCGCGAGAGCCGACGCGATCAGCGCGCGCTGACGGAGACCACCGGAGAGCTCGTGCGGGCGCTGCGCTGCACGGACTCCGGGCTCGGGAACCCCGACCAGGGTCAACAGTTCTTCGATCTTCTCGTCGCGTTCGGCGCGTCGGCGCGGTGATCGATTCCGGAAGAGACCGCCGCCACGGGAGTCTGAATGGGCGGTCAGGGCCTCCCCGATCTCGCTGCCGACGGTGCGCAGCTGATCCAGCGACACCAGGGCGTCCTGGAGGACGAATCCGATGTCCCGGCCGCGCAGACGGCGCCAGTCCCGGTCCTTGTACCCGAGCAGCGACCGACCGTCGAAAGCGATTGTCTCGGCGCTGATCCGGGCGCCCTCACCGGTGAGCCCGATGAGCGTGCGTGCGGTGACCGACTTGCCCGACCCGGATTCTCCGACGACCGCAAGGCATTCGCCGGCGCTCACCGAGAACGAGACGCCCCTGACCACCTCGCGGCCGCCGAAGGACACGTGCAGGTCCCGGATCTCGGCGAGTGGGGCCGTCGAGTCGTCGGTGCCGGTGGGGTCGGCGACGTCGTCGGTCCGGTCCTCGAGGGGAGTCGCGACTACGGTCATCGGGTGGTTCCTTCCAGACGGGCGCCGAGGTGGCGTCCCACGGTGGTGAATGCCAGGGCGGTGATCACGATGACGAGACCGGGGAAGATCTCGAGCCACCAGGCCACGGTGATGTAGGTGCGTCCGGCGTCGAGCAGGGCGCCCCACTCGGGCGACGGGGGCGCAACGCCGAGACCGAGGTAGGCCAGCCCCGACGCCCAGATGATCGCCTGACCGATACCCAGTGTCGCGGTGACGATCATCGGCCGCAGCGCGTTGGGAGCGATGTGCTGCAGGAGGATTCGCGTCCGCGAGTGCCCGAGCGCCGTCGCCGCCTCGATGTAGGCGGCATTGCGGACCGTCAGGACCTGGCCGCGGATGATCCGCGCATATCCCGGGGCGATGCCGATCCCGATCGCGAAGATCAGCGTGTACGGCCCTGGGCCGAACACCGAGGTCAGCAGGAGTCCGAGCAGGATCGTCGGGAAGGCGAACAGCACATCGATCCACCGATTGGCGAGGGCCTGCGCGATCCGTCCAGACAGACCGGCGGTGATTCCCAGCACCACGGCGAGGACGAGTGCCACCGCCACCGCGCCGAGGCCGATCGCGAGGGACTGCTTGGTGCCGAAGATGATCCGGCTCAGAAGATCTCGGCCCGACAGGTCGGTGCCGAACGGATGCGCCCACGTCGGCGGCGACAGCGTCGCGTCGAGGTCGATGGCGAGCGGGTCGTACGGCGCGATCAGCCCCGGCACGACGGCTGCCAAGACGAGCAGGACGAGGACTCCGAGCGCGGCGATGAGGGTGGGTGGCAGCGCCCACGGTCGGCGCGAGCTCTCCGGCAGCGCGGTGACCGTGCTGCGGGAGGTCTTGATCGATGACGTCGTGTCCGGTGACGTCGTGTCGGGTGCCGTCCCGGTGGACGGTTTCTGGATGGTCACGGGACCTCGATCCGGGGGTCGATGACGGTGTAGAGGAAGTCGACCAGCAGATTGGCGACGGTGTAGATCGCGGCGACGAGCACGACAATGCCGCTGACCAGTGGGACGTCACGCGAGCCGGCCGCCGCGACAAGGGTCTGCCCGATGCCGGCCCGCGCGAACACGGTCTCGGCGATGACCGCACCCGAGAGCAGCGCCCCCATGGCCCAACCGGAGACCGTGACGGCGGGAATCACCGAGTGGCGCAGCACATGTCGGGCGCGAACCGACAGATCGCCGAGACCACGGCTCCGAGCGGTGAGAACGAAGGGCTGGTCGAGCGCCCGGGCGAACTCGTCGCGGGCGATGCTGCCGAGGAATCCGGCCAGCGGTATCGCCAGCGTGAGAACCGGGAGGACCAGACCGCGCAACGAGTCACCGCTCTCGACCGGGAACCAGGCGAGGTTGATCGCGAAGACCACCAGCAGGATCGAACCCAGCCAGTATTGCGGGAGCCCGGCGCTCACGGTCTCGAGCAGGGCGCCGAGCGCTCCGCCCGGACCGCGGCGGCCGGCGGTCAGCGTCGTGGTCACCAGGACAAGCAGCCAGGCCACGATCAGCGCACTGATGGTCAGCACCAGCGTGGGACCGAGCTGGGCGGCGATCACCTCGGTGACGGGTTCACTCAGCTGGTACGACGTCCCGAGGTCGCCGCGCAGCAGACCCTGTAGGTAGTGCAGGTACTGCTGCCAGATCGAGTCGGTGAACCCGAACTGGTCGTTGACCGGGCCCAGTTCGTCGGGGGTGCGTTCGCGGCTCTCCCCCGACGACAGGTTCAGCAGCAGCGTGGCGCGGTCACCGGGCGCGAGCACCTGGAGGAGGAACGTGATCGTCGCAGCCGCCCACAGCACGAACACGGCCGAGCCGAGTTTGCCGAACCACCGCAGCCACACCGCAGAACCCCCGCGGCGTCGACGTCGGGTCGGCTCGCCGGCCGACTCCGGGTCGATGATCGTCGTCTTGTCGACCTGTATGGTCATCGCACAAACCTCGCATCCGCGAACACCGGTTCACCTTGGGATTTCTCGACCCACACGTCGTGCAGTTTCGGGTTGACCGCGATCGAGGTCGTCTGTGTGTACAGGCCGATGGACAGTGCCTCGTCGCCGATCAGCTTCTGGGCCCTGCGGTAGAACTCGCGCTGCTCGGCCGGGTCTGCCGCACTGTTGGCCTTCTCGATGAAGCCCTGCAGGGTCGGATCGTTGTAGTAGGCCGTGTTGTGGGGATTCGGTGAATCCTCGAGTCGCTGGCGCCAGTTGATGTAGAGCAGCCCCGGGGTCGGACTCGTCCAGTAGCCGACGTAGGCGTCGTAGGTGGGCGCCTTGGCGTAGTTGCCGCCGAAGTATTCGCTCTGCGTCGCCGGGACGAGTTCGATGTCGAAGCCGACGTCGCGCGCCTGGTGGGCGATGTTCTGCAGGATCGCCGCGCCCTCGGGTCCGACGATGGCGTCGGCCGCGTACACCACGCGTGCGGTCAGACGGCGGCCGTCCTTGGTTCGGATGCCGTCGGAGTCGCGCGCGGTCCAACCTGCCTGGTCGAGCAGTGCATTCGCCTTCTCCGGATCACGGACGTAGGCGCCGGCGGCCGGGTCGTAGTCGGGGGTGCTCTGACTCAGCGCTCCGTTCGAGTTGAACGGGACGACGCCGAGAAATGCTGTCTCCACTGCCTTCTCGCGGTCGGCAGAGTAGGCGAACGCCTGACGCACCCGGACGTCGTCGAACGGTGCGTGATCGACGTTGAGCGTGATCGCGTTGGGGCGTCCCGGTGTCACGTACTGCCTGGTCTGGAACCGAGTTGTCGCGTCGGCCCAGTTGATGGCCGGGACGTTGTAGATGACGTCGGATGATCCGCTGGTCAGCGAGCCGTACCGTAACACCGGGTCCTTGAGGAACTTCCAGATCACCTTGTCGACATAGGCCGGTCCCTGGTGTTTCGCGTTGGCCGGCGCCGAGTTGTAGTTCGCGTTCCGCACGAAGGTGATGCTGCGGTTGCGATCCCAGCGTTCGATGATGAACGGCCCGGACCCGACGGGCTTCGAGCAGTTCTCCTTCTTCCCGCGCGCGAGCGCGGTCGGCGACTGAATCCCGAAGTAGCCCTGGGTCAGGACCGTGAGGAGCGGACTGTACGGCTGCTTGAGGTGCAGTACGTAGGTGTTGCGATCGCGAACCTCGCCACCGGCGTAGTACTGGCCGATATAGGCCATCACCGTTCCGTTGGGAGCGTCCGGATCGAGGTACTTGTCGAAATTGGTCTTCACCGCGGCCGCGTCGAGATCGGTCCCGTCGCTGAACCTCACGTCGGGCTTGAGGCGGAACGTGTAGGTCTTGCGGTCGGGCGAGATCTCCCAGCTCGTCGCCAGCCACGGCACCGGTGACCCGTTGTCGTCGAGTGAGACGAGGTTGTCGAGGTATTGCCTTGCGAGGTAGGCGTTCTGGACCCAGCCGCCGTGGATGCACGGCGGTTCCTGTTCGTGTCCGTACTCGATGACGCCGCCGTCGAGGTATTCACCGGCCGCTGCGGGCACGCCCGTCGACGTACCGTCTCCGGTGGCCGGGCGTTCGCCGCACGCCGACAGCAGCGCAGCGGCCGACAGGCCGACTGCCAGTAGGGTTCGAGTCCGTCTGGAACGGACAGATCTGAACACGCCAGGTACTCCTCGAGATCGAGAGTCGTGATTTCGACAGTGATGGAAAACAGAAGAACAAGTTCGGACCACGGGGGCCGGCGGGTCGGCGCCGGTGTCGCGGCACGTAGAAGCTGCAGAGGCGACCCGCGGTCAGCTCGTACGGTAGTGATCGGCGACGTCGACGTCAGGCTTTGGATTCACCCTGAGCACAAGGACGCACGAAGCGGGGGGCGTGAGTACCGTCATCCGGGTGTCAGAGCCAAAACCCTTGCGTTTCGCCGCATTTGTGATGAACACGACGTCCCACATCCTGCACGGGGCGTGGCGTGCTCCCGATGCGCGACAAACGGACTTCAACTCCCTCCAGCACTGGATCGACCTCGCAAAGACGTTGGAGGAAGCCAGATTCGACTTCATCTTCTTCGCCGACGTCGTCGGACTCTACGACGACTACCAGGGCGACTGGAAGAAGTTCGTCGACACCGGACTGCAGATCCCGAGCAACGATCCACTGGTTCTCGCCTCTGCGCTCGCGTCGCACACCGAGAACCTGGGCATCGCCATCACCAGTTCGATCCTGCAGGAACATCCCTTCGACTTCGCCCGCAAGATCTCCACGCTCGATCACGCCTCCAACGGACGTATCGCGTGGAACATCGTGACCAGCCTGTCCCAGAATGCCTGGCGCAACTTCGGATACGACGGCATCACCGCGCACGACGACCGGTATGCGTGGGCCGAGGAGTACGTCGACGTCGCCTACAAGCTCTGGGAGGGCAGCTGGGATGACGGCGCCCTGGTCCAGGACAGGATCCGCGGCATCCACGCCGACTTCGACAAGGTCCACAAGATCCACCACGTCGGCGACCGCTACCGCGTCGAGGGACCGCACCTGGTCGCCCCGTCGCCGCAGCGCACACCGGTGCTGTTCCAGGCCGGCTCGTCACCCACGGGCCGTCGGTTCGCCGCACGAAATGCCGAGGCGCAGTTCATCGTGTCGCCCACACCGCAAGCAGCCAAGGGACTCGTCGACGACACCCGTCGTCTGGCCGCCAGAGCCGGCCGCGATCCTCAGGACATCCAGTTCTTCCAGGGTCTTTCGTTCGTCATCGGGAGCACCGAGGAGGAGGCACGGCGAAAGGCGGCCGAGCTCGACGAGTACATCGACCCGAGCACGATCATCGCCCACTCGGCGGGTGGTCTCGGGTTCGATCTCGGGTTCTACGACCTCGACACCCCGATCGGCGAGATCAAGACCGAGGGCACGCAGAGCACCCTGCTGTGGCTGCGCGAGGCCGTACCCGATCGTGAGCCGACCGTCCGCGACCTGGCCGAACTGCGTAGCCGCAGCGGACGCGTCGTCGGCACGCCGGAGCAGATCGCCGATCGACTGGCGGAATGGCGCGACGCCGGCGTCGGGGGCATCAACGTCATCAACGCGACGATCCCGAACAGCTACATCGAGTTCGCCGAGCATGTCCTGCCGGTGCTGCGAGAGCGCGGACTTGCCCAGCACGAATACGCGCCGGGCACGAGCCGGCGCAAGCTGACCGGCCGGGACACCCTTCCGGACACGCATCCCGCCGCGGCGTACCGCGGCGCGTTCGCCGAGAAGGTCGAGGTGCCGGCATGAGTGTCCTGACCCGCGTCGTCTCCGATCGTTCGACGATCCTGTCCGAGATCGCAGCCGATGCCGCCGTGCGCGAACTGACCGGCATCGACCCGCACGCCCAGGTGCGATTGCTGAGTGAATCCGGTTTGACCGCTGTGACTCTCGACGAGTCGTCAGGCCCCGGTGCCGGCGCCCCCGAGCTGTTCGATTTCCTCATCGATCTCGCCCGTGCCGATCCGATCGTCGCCCACATCCTGCGGGCGCACTTCTGGTTCGTCGAGCAGATCCGCCGGTTCCCCGACGGCCCCGTCCGCGACCGCTGGGTCGCAGAGATCGCGGCGGGCAGGGTGTTCGGCAACGCGACCAGTGAACGCACCGGCAGCGCGGGTTCGCTCTCGTTCCAGACCGAACTGCGTGCCGTCGACGGCGGGTGGTTGCTGACCGGGGCCAAGTTCTACAGCACCGGCACCGCATTCTCGGACTACGTGTCGGTCACCGCGACGGTTCGCGGCGGCGAGTTCGACGGTCAGGTCGCTCGGATCGTCCTGCCCGTCGACCGCGACGGCGTCACCATCGTCGACGACTGGGACGGGATCGGACAGAACCGTACCGGTACCGGCACCACCACCTTGGACAGCGTCCGGGTGACCGCCGACGACATCCTGGCCTTCACCGACCCGGCGTCGACCGCCGCGATCGCCAACGACGGACCGTTCCTGCAGCTTTACCTACAGGCGCTGATCACCGGAATCCTGTTGTCGGTCAGCGACGATGCGACCGCGCTCCTGCGGTCACGGACGCGGACCTTCGACCATGCGCCCGCCGAGTCGCCGCGCCACGACCCCGTGCTGCTCGGCACCGTCGGTGAGATCGACGCGGCCGCCCACGTCGCGCGGGCCGCGGTCCTCGATGCCGCACGGACGATCGAGGAGGCGTTCGCGCCGGCACGCAGCGGCGTGATCGAGCCGGACCTGTTCGTCCGGGCATCCACGGCGGCCGCGCGAGTGAAGGTCCACGTCGACCGCGTCGGGTTGCGTGCTGCCGCCGATCTGTTCGACGTCGGCGGCGCGTCGTCGGCCAGCCGGGCCAAGAACCTGGATCGGCACTGGCGCAACATCCGCACGGTCACGCTGCACAACCCGACGTCATACAAGGCGATCGCGCTCGGTGACCTGCTGGTCAACGGCACTCCCCTCCCGGCGAACGGGTACTTCTGACATCTTGCCTGCAAGAGAGGGAACGGCAGCAACAATCCCTCGCTCCCTGCGGTGTGAGGAGCCATAGCGACGCCCCCCTCGCTCCCTGAGGTGTGAGGAGCCATAGCGACGAACCTCGAAGGGCCTGGTGACATTCCGTCACCAGGCCCGTCGTGCTGTCATGCCGAGATGAGGTCGCGCGCGATGTCGATCAGGGTTCGACGACTTCGGCCGATGACGCTCAGCCGGATCCGCGTCGGCGACCGGGCCCGGATGCAGTCCAGCCCCCAAGGTCACGTCTCGAAACTTATGAGACCCCTATTTTGCGACAGACGATCTCGAAATGGCTCCTATCGCGAGACTTTTGCAACCGACGTCTCGAATTCCCGGCGCGTCTCAGAATCAGTATCGAGACTTTTGAGATAGAGTCCCTCTCGTGACGGACCAAGCGAGAGGTGGCGCACCGGGGATGTCCCTCGGATACGCGCGCGAGACCCCGGGAGCGCACGCTCTCGGACCACAGATCGATGCACTGACCGAGGCGGGGGTGGATCCGGGTCGGATCTACACCGACGCCGCCGATCGGGCGCAGCCCGCGGACCGTCGGGCGGGGATGAACGCCTTACTCGACTATGCGAGAGCCGGTGACACGACGGTGGTCGTGGGCATCGACCGACTGGGCCGTAACATCCGCGAGGTCATGGCCATCACACGTGAACTCGCGAAACGACGCATCGGTCTCCGCTCGTTGCGCGAGGGCATCGACACCGACGATCCGACCGGCGCGATGGTCGTCGGCGTCCTGGCTTCACTGGCCGAACTCGACGACCCCTCCCCCGCGCTCACCTCGGCGCGACCACTGACGACGCGCCGGCGGTCGGAGTCGACGGTCGGACGGCCCCGCGTCCTCGACGACGAGCAGGTGCTCCGCGCCGAACAGATGCGTGCCGCAGGCGAATCCGTGCCGCGGATCGCCCAGGCACTGGGGGTCAGCCGTGCGACGCTCTACCGCACGCTCGCCGAAAGGCGCACGGTCCGTTGACGAACCACGAAAACGAATTTCCCGAACTCGACATCGTCACCGAATACGGAGTCGTCACCCGGCTACCCACCTCCTTCCCGATCTACGATGCCGACCTCGACGAGCACCTCGATCCCGATCTGTTCCAGAAAGGATTCGAGGATGCGGAGGCCGCGCTGTGCGCTCTCCCGGCACCGTGGGCACGTCAGCTCGCGTCGTCGACCCTCGACTGCCCGCCCGACCCGGACGACGAGGAACCCAGCTACACCCGCGGCTACCGCGCGGCCCTGTACGGGCACCTGCGGCACGCCGGCAGGTGAGCATCGACGACACGGAGGACGCAATGGGCACGGGTTCACACGCCGAGGTGCAGCAGGACGACGGACGGTTCCGAGTCACCCGGTGGACCATCGAGCCGGGTGGAGCCATCCCCATGCACCGGCATGAGCACGACTACGTCGTCGTACCGCTCGTCGACGACACGATGTATGCCGTCGCACCGGACGGTTCGGAGATCGCCGCAGAACTCCGGATCGGCGAGAGCTACACCCGGATCGCCGGTGTCGAACACCGCGTGGAGAACCGGGGTTCGACGAACACGATTGTCTTCGTCGAGGTCGAGCGGCTCTGACGATCTCCCGGCGAAAGTCCGGCACACATCGCGCGGCGCTGCGAGTCGGTGCCGTGTCCCTCGACGCCGTATTCTTCAGGCGTGGTTCAGCTGACAGTGGGAAGCCATCGCGACGACGCGACGTCCGACGTCGTCCTCTCCGCACACAAGTTCAACCGGCACACCTTCTGGTGCGGCCAGAGCGGTTCGGGAAAGACCTACGCACTCGGGGTGGTGCTGGAGCAGTTGCTGCTGAACACGCGCCTGCCACTGCTCATCCTCGATCCGAACGCCGACTTCACCCGGCTTCCGGAGACGCGTGACACCACCGATCCCGAACTCGCCGCGGCCATCGCCGCATCGGACATCCAGGTGCTGCATTCGACACGACGCGATCTCCCGCAGTTGCGGGCGCGGTTCACCGATCTGCCGTTGACCGCGAAGGCCGCCGTCCTGCAGCTGGATCCGATCGCCGATGCCGACGAGTACAACGTCCTGCTGCACGCCGACGCCACCCTCAGCGGCGGCGCCGGCGACACACCCGACCAGAGCACCTACATCTCGGCGCTGCGGGCGTCCGACGATCCCGGTCACCAGCGACTGGCCAAGCGGATCGAGAATCTCCAGGTCCTCGACTGGGACCTGTGGGCTCGAGGCGAGGTCGCGGCCACCGACATCATCGACGAACGCCCCCAGGCGACCGTGCTCGACCTGGGCGGTTTCGCCCACCCGGCAGAACCCAAGGTGGCCGCCCTCTCCGCGCTCGAACACCTGTGGGCGCGTCGCGAAGAGCGGCGACCCGTGCTCATCGTGATCGACGAGGCCCACAACATCTGTCCTCCCGTCGCCACCAGCGCGGTCGAGCAGGCCCTCATCGACCGCGTCGTGCAGATCGCCGCCGAGGGACGCAAGTTCGGACTCTGGCTCCTCCTGTCGACGCAACGGCCGACGAAGATCCACCCCAACGTGCTGTCCCAGTGCGACAACCTGTGCCTGATGCGGATGAACGCGCCGCGCGATCTGGCCGAACTTGCCGACACCTTCGGGTTCGTCGGTGAACACATGCTGGCGGAGTCGCCCGAGTTCCGTCAGGGCGAAGCGCTCTTCGCGGGCGGGTTCATCACCACGCCCACCTTCACCCGGATGGGAGGCCGGATCACCGAAGAGGGCGGAGCCGACGTCGGGGTGCCGCTGCTCGCCTGAGCGTCTTCTCCCTCTGTCACACCGCGAGCGGCGCGCGATCGGAGCCGGATCCCGGGCCGTGACACAACGTTGCCGTCGGTGGAGGGTGGACGGGATCGTCGAGGACCGAGTGCGAAAAAACGGGCATCCAACCATCCGAACGGATGACGGTGACGGCAGTGTCGTTGGTGAATCGTGATCTCCTGGTGACGCTTACGCCCTCGTGGTGCGCATGGTCGGTGCGACCATGGACCGAGTCGGGGTTGCGGTTCGCGAGCGCGGACCGGGCGCAGTGTCAGTTCGGGCCCGCGTCGCGTTTCAGCGGTTCAAGTCGGCGGGCCGCACTTCCCTTCGGACAGTGCAAGGTGGTCGAGCGGTGAGCGAATCGACGGGCAACAACGGACAGACGGTGACCGAGGGCGACCTCGGCGAGCGCGAGCTCGCCGACCTCCGAGCGGAACTGGACACAATCGACAACCGGCTGCTCGACGATGTCCGCGCCCGGCTGGAGGTCTGCACTCGCATCGCGTACCTCAAGGAGCGCCACGCCATTCCCGTGATGCAGCCGCGCCGCGTCGGAGCGGTGCACGATCACGCCCACCGTTACGCCCTCGACCACGGACTCTCCCCACAGTTCCTGCACGACCTCTACGACCTGCTCATCTCGGAGACCTGCCGGGTGGAGGACCTCATCGTGGCGACCGATGAACTGCGGACGAACGGGGCTCCGGTCGCGCATGCGGGCCCTGATCGCGTCCTCGTCCAGCGGACAGCCGTGGACGGCGCCGCCGACGCCAGCGTGGACTGAGGCGGACGCGGTGCGGACACTTCTGATCGACAACTACGACTCGTTCACCTACAACCTCCATGCCCTGTTGACGGAGGTGAACGGCTCGGAGCCGGTGGTCGTCGCCAACGATGCGCCGTGGTCGTCGGTGAACCTGACGGCATTCGACAACGTGGTGGTCTCCCCCGGTCCGGGGCGTCCGGACTGCGCCCGCGACTTCGGGATCAGCGGGCGGGCCCTGACCGACAGCGGACTTCCCGTCCTCGGAGTCTGCCTGGGCCACCAGGGACTGTGTCACCTGTTCGGCAGTCCGGTTGTCTCGGCCCCGGAGCCTCGGCACGGACGGATCAGCGCGGTGCACCACGACGGGCAGGGCCTGTTCGATGGTCTTCCGTCCCCGTTCCGGGCAGTCAGGTACCACTCGCTGGCGGTCCTGGAGGTCCCGGACGGGTTGGAGGCCCAGGCGTGGTCGGACGACGGCGTCCTGATGGCGGTGCGTCATCGGAAACTCCCGCTGTGGGGGGTGCAGTTCCATCCGGAGTCGATCTGCACCGAGTACGGGCGGGAGCTGCTCTCGAACTTCGCCGCGGCCACCCCGGTGCGGATGCGGCGACCGATACCGGCGGCGCCGAGGAACACCTCCACGGAGCGGCCGGCCGAGGCGGCACCGATGAGGCCGGAACACGACTACCGGGTGCGGTCGGAGCGGGTGGACCGGGTCGTCGACCCGGCTGCGGTGTACGAGCGACTGTTCGCTGATGGACCGAACAGCTTTTGGCTCGACGGGTCGGCGGCCAACGAATCGGGGAGCCGGTTTTCCGTGATGGGTGACTGCTCGGGCCCACGCGCCGAGTACGTGACCTACCGGATTCCGGAAATGACCGTGCGAGTGGAACATTCGGACGGGGCCGAGGAGGAGATCCGCAGCACCTTCTTCGACTATCTCGACGCCCGGCTACGGGAGCGGTCGGTCGCGCCCCGGCCGGATCTGCCATTCGGGTTCTGTCTCGGCTACGTCGGTTATCTCGGCTACGAACTCAAAGCGGACACCGGCGGCCAGTTGGCCCACGCATCTGAACAGGCCGATGCGGCACTGGTGTTCGCGGACCGGGCCGTCGTGATCGATCACGAACGCGGGTGCGCATACCTGCTCGCACTCGAACCGGTCGATGACGCGGAGCCCGGCACCGTGGACCCTGCGACCGCGCGGTGGTTGCGCGACACGGCGTCGGCCATCCGGGAGCTGCAGGATCATGCCTCCGAACCGATGGTCACCGCTCCCCCGCTGGTCCAGGAGTCGCACGAGGTGCCGATCGTGTTCCGGCACGACCACCCGACCTACCTGAGGCTCATCGAGCAGTGCTTGGCGGAGATCCGGTCCGGGGAGTCGTACGAGGTGTGCCTGACGAACTCGGCAACCGTGCACCGCGGCCTCGACCCGGTGTCCGGGTACTCCTGCCTCCGCGAGATCAGCCCGATGCCCTACAGCGCGCTGCTCCAGTTCTCGGGGTTGTCGGTGCTCAGCGCATCCCCGGAACGGTTCCTGAAGGTGGGGGCAGATCGCACGGTGGAGTCGAAACCGATCAAGGGCACTCGGCCACGGTCCGCGGATCCCGTGCAGGACGAGGGGTTTCAGTACGACCTGCGACACAGCGAGAAGGACCGGGCGGAGAACCTGATGATCGTCGACCTGGTCCGCAACGACCTGTCGCGGGTCTGCGAGCCCGGCTCGGTGCACGTGCCGTCGTTGTTCGCCGTCGAAACCTATTCGCCGGTACACCAATTGGTGTCGACGGTGCGCGGAACGTTGCGCGCGGGTGTGTCCGCGGTGGACTGTGTGCGGGCGGCGTTCCCGGGCGGGTCGATGACCGGGGCGCCGAAGATCCGCACGATGGAGATCATCGACAAACTCGAGGCCGGTCCGCGGGGGGTGTACTCGGGGGCGATCGGCTACTTCTCACTGACCGGAACCGCCGACCTGTCGATCGTGATCCGCACGATGGTGGCCACCGAGTCCGAGGTGACGTTCGGGGTCGGTGGTGCGATCGTCGCGCTGTCGGATCCGGAGGACGAGTTCGAGGAGACGATGGTGAAGGCGCTGTCGATGCGACGCTGTCTGTCCGTCGCCGACGAGAGTGGACCGTGACCGGATCGCCCGCGCCCGAAGCCCGGTCGATCGTCGTCGCCGGCGGTGCCGGAGCCGTCGGGACGATGCTCGCCGATCGGTGGCGCGGTGACGGGAACACCGTGCACGTGCTCGACGCCCGCCACGGTGACGACATCCGATACCCCGACCGGGGGGCGGAGTCACGACTGCGGGAGGCCGATGTCGTGGTGCTTGCGGTCCCGGAGGGTGTGGCGTTGGAGGCCGTGAAGTCGGTGATCCCTCTGCTGAACGCGGCGGCGCTGCTGGTGGAGACGTTGTCGGTGAAGACGCGGTTCTCCTCGGCCGTCGCCGAACTCGACGGGGACGACGTCGACAGGGGCGGTCCGATCGTCGGGATCAACCCGATGTTCGCTCCGTCCCTCGGTCTTTCGGGCCGGGCGGTCGCGGTCGTCGTCCATCGTGACGGTCCGGGTGCGGATCGCTTGCGCGACGACCTGTCTCGGTGGGGCGCGCGGGTCGAGATCACGACCGCCGATCGGCACGACCGGGTGTGCGCGGCGGTGCAGGCCCTCACCCACGCGACGATCCTGGCGTTCGGGTGCGCGCTCGCCGACCTGGGAATCGATGCCGACGAGGCAGCCGCCCTGGCCACTCCGCCGTTCACGACGATGTCGGCACTACAGGCACGGATCACCGGCGGGACACCAGAGGTGTATCGGGACGTGCAGGCGTCAAACCCGTGTGCACCCGCCGCACGAGAGGCGTTGGCGCGGGCCGTGTGCCGGGTGTCCGCTGCGTCCGCGGGCGACACCGACGACTTCACGGCACTGCTCACCGAGGCCGGTGGTCCGTTGGGCGGCCACGCGGACGACTACGCGCGACTGTGTGCGCGGATGTTCGAGAGGCTGTCCACGTGACCGGCCACCTGCCCGAGCACGACGCGTCCGACCCGGTGGAGTCGGCGGTCATCGACGGCCTCGTGCGGAGCTGGCCACGGCGGGCGACGGTGCGGCGCACCGAACCCGAGCTCGACATACCGACGATGGACGACCTCTACGACGACACCCGCGAGGACTATCCCGAGGTGCTGCTCCCGTTCGCCGGGCATCCGAGCTGGGAGCGGCTCGACGAGGACGTCCGGACCCGGGTCCGGGCCTGGGCGTGGATCGCCTACAACAAGAACGTCGTCGACATCGAACAGGACGTCGTGACACCCGGTTTCGGGTTGCTGTTCCGGGACGTGTTCGGCACCGGCTTCTCTGATGCGGACCGGGCGGCGGTGGTGCAGTCGATGGTCGACGAGGAGTACCACACCCTGATGCACCTGAACGCGTCCGCGCTGACTCGTCGTCGTCGCGGCTGGGCACTACCGGACTCGACGTTGCCGGAGTCGTCGACCGCACGCGGGCACCGAGAGTCGTTCGCGCAGGCAGAGTCCCCGCGAGCAGCGGCGCTGACGACTCTGGCATACGCAACGGTCGCCGAGACCTCCATCGCCGACTACCTGAGCCTGATCGCCGGTGACCGGACGATCCAGCCCGTGCACCAGGCCACCATCGCGCTACACCGCCGCGACGAACGCGCTCACGCCTCGGTTGCGACCGAGATGATCGCGATGGTGCACGACAAGCTGGATTCGGACGACCGGAGCTTCCTGGCGCGCGCGCTGCGGGACGGCGTCGACGCGTTCACCGCCACCGATGGGGCTGTGTGGTCGGCGATTCTGGCCGCGGAGCAGGTCCCGGATGCAGATCAGATGCTGCGTGACGTCGCCGAGGACCCCGACCGCCGGCACTTCCTCCAGGACTGCAGCGCGATCAACCGGTTGCTCGCCCGGTTCGGTGAGCTCGAGCATCGCTGAGGCCGGAGGCACAAACGACAATGGCCAGCACCGTCGGTGCTGGCCATATTGTCGGGCTGACAGGATTTGAACCTGCGACCACTTGACCCCCAGTCAAGTGCGCTACCAAACTGCGCCACAGCCCGTTGTCTTCGGACCTCTCGGTCTTTCGACTGCCCACCGGAGCGGGCGGATTAAAGACTAGCCGACGAGTGCTGTTCTGTACCAATCGCCTGGTCAGAAGGGGTGTTCCCCGACTCGTCGGCCTCCGCCGGTCAGTTGGTCGAGGAGCGCTTCTTGAACCAGATCCAGCCGCCGGTGACGATGAGCGCGCCGACGAGCGAACCGATGATGCCGCTGGCGTGGAGTTCGATGCCGTGACCGGTGATCAGGCTGATCAGCAACCCGCCGATGAAGGAGCCGACGACGCCGGCGACGAGCGCCAGACCCCAGTCGATACTCCACATGTTCTTGCCACCGATGATGAGCTGAGCCAGAGCACCGATGACCATTCCGAAGACGATGCTTGCCAAGATGAGCACGAGAGGCAGTATCTCACAGCGCCTCCCACATCAGTCACAGCCGCACCAGGAACGCACAAACCCACCCTTTTTCGGTAAACGCTCCAGCCGAGGAGGCGGCGGGTTTACCGAAAAGAGGTGGGCTTGCGGAGGCGGTCAGCGCTTGCGGCGCTGCTCCCGCTTGTCGCGCACACGCACGTTGATGCGCACCGGTGAACCGTCGAAGTTGAACTCCTCGCGCAGACGACGCTCCAGGAAGCGGCGATAACCGGCCTCGAGGAAGCCGGTGGTGAACAGCACGAAGGTCGGCGGTCGCACCGACGCCTGGGTCGCGAACATCACGCGCGGCTGACGACCACCGCGCAGAGGCGGCGGGTTGGCCGCGATGACGTCCTTGAGCCAGCTGTTCAGCGGCCCGGTCGAGATGCGCTTGTCCCACGCCTCGAGCGCGCTCTCCATCGCCGGCACCAGCTTCTGCACCGAACGACCGGTCGACGCCGAGATGTTCACCCGACGCGCCCACGGCACGCGGGCGAGCTCGCGGTCGATCTCCTTGTCGAGCTGATAGCGACGATCCTCGTCGACCAGATCCCACTTGTTGAAGGCGATGACCAGGGCACGGCCGCTCTCGATGATGAGCGAGAGCACGCGCAGATCCTGCTCGGTGATCGGCTGCGAGGCATCGATCAGCAGGATCGCCACCTCGGCGGCGTCGAGGGCCGCCCGCGTGCGCAGCGAGGCGTAGTACTCGTGACCACTCGCGGTACGCACCTTGCGGCGCAGGCCTGCGGTGTCGACGAAATTCCAGACCTTGCCGCCCAGTTCGACGATCTCGTCGACCGGGTCGACGGTCGTACCGGCGACGTTGTCCACCACCGAACGCTCGGTGCCGGCCAGCTTGTTCAGCAGCGAGCTCTTGCCCACGTTCGGCTTGCCGACGAGTGCCACACGACGCGGGCCGCCCAGCACCGGGGTCTCGCGCGGAGTCGCGGGCAGCTTCTGCAGGATGACGTCGAGCAGGTCACCGGCACCACGGCCGTGCGCCGCCGACACCGGGTGCGGTTCACCGAGTCCCAGCGACCACAGGGCAGCCGTGTCGGCCTCCATCCGCTCGCTGTCGACCTTGTTGGCGCACAGGATCACCGGCGTCTTGGACCGGCGCAGAACGCGCGCCACGGCTTCATCGGTCGCGGTGGCACCGACGGTCGCGTCGACGACCACGACGATCACGTCGGCGGTCCGCATCGCGAGTTCGGCCTGGGCCGCGACGGCCTGCTGCAGGCCCTTCGCGTCGGGCTCCCAGCCGCCGGTGTCGACGACCGTGAAGCTACGTCCGGACCAGCTCGCCGAGTAGGACACGCGGTCACGCGTGACACCCGGGATGTCCTCGACCACGGCCTCACGCCGGCCGAGGATTCGGTTGACGAGAGTGGACTTGCCCACGTTGGGGCGTCCGACGATCGCCAGCACCGGCATGTGCTCGACCTCGGCGGCGCCGTCGGCGCCCTCGATATCGGTCAGCTGCCAGTCGGATTCGTCCGACCAGATACCGTCTCCGGGCAATGCCGCCAGGTCGGTCTCGAAGTTGTCGCTCACCGTTCTGATACTCCGATCCGGGTCTCGACGAGGCCGCTCAGTTCGTCGAGCACCTCCATGAGGGTCTTGTCACTGGTGTCGACGACGACGGCGTCATCGGCGGCACGCAGCGGAGACACCGCGCGCGTCGAATCCAGATGGTCGCGGCGGTTCACGCTGTCCAGGACCGCTGCGTAATCGCTGTCGCGTCCCGCGGCCAGATTCTGCTTGTGCCGCCGGTCGGCTCGTGCCTCCGGCGTGGCGGTCAGGAAGATCTTGACGTCGGCCGCCGGGAACACCACGGTCCCGATGTCGCGACCCTCGACCACCACGAAGCGCCCCTGCGCGTTCTGTCGCTGCAGCGCAACGAGTTTGGTGCGCACCTCGGGAACCGCGGACACCGCCGACACCGCACTGGTGACATGGTCGGTCCGGATCGGCCCGGACACGTCGCGACCGTCGAGCAGCACCGTCGACGACCCGTCGCCGTTGGGGATCAGCTCGATGTCGACCGCGTCGACAACCCGGGCGATACCGGCCGGATCGTCAAGTGCCACACCGGCGTCGAGAACCGCCAAGGTCACCGCGCGGTACATCGCCCCGGTGTCGAGATAGCTGGCGCCGACCTTGTCGGCGAGCAGCTTCGACACCGACGACTTGCCCGTACCGGCCGGCCCGTCGATGGCGACGACGCGCGTCGTGCCAGCGGTCACAGTCCGACCGCCTTGTACAGGCCGCCGACCTCGTCGCTGCCGAGGACACGCAGGCTACCGGGTCGCTGCTCCCCCAGCGCGACCGTACCCACATGGGTGCGAACGAGTTTCGTGACCGGGAAACCGACCTCGTCCATCATGCGGCGCACGATGCGGTTGCGTCCCTCGTGCAGGGTGATGCGCACCAGCGACTGTCCCTCGTGGACCTCGATGACGGTGAACTTGTCGACCTTTACCGGGCCGTCTTCGAGTTCGATGCCCTCGCGCAGGTGACGAGCGATCGCGCGCGGCACCTCACCCTTCAGGGTCGCCAGGTAGGTCTTGGGCACCTCGAACGACGGGTGCATCAGCCGGTGGGCCAGCTCGCCGTCGTTGGTCAGGAGCAGCAGGCCCTCGGTGTCGGCATCGAGCCGGCCGACGTGGAACAGGCGCTGTCCGGCCATCACGCGTTCGGCGACCACGTCACCGACGCACGGCCGGCCCTGGTCGTCGGCCATGGTCGACTGCCAGCCCTTGGGCTTGTTGAAGGCGAGATACTGCTTGGTCTCGTCCATGATCACGCGCGCATCGTCGACGTGGATGATCGCGGTGTCGGGGTTGATGCGCAGACCCTGCTCGGTGACGACCTTGCCGTCGACCTTCACACGTCCGGCGGCGATCATCTCCTCGGCGCCGCGGCGCGAGGCCACACCCGCCTGTGCCAGGACCTTCTGGAGTCGGACACCGTCTGCGACGAATTCCGGCCCGTTGCCGCTCACCTGCTCCGGTGCCACCTGGTGGCGTGCGGGCCGGGCGTTGTTGAGCCGGATCTTCCCGACGTCGGCGTTGGGTTTCGACGACCCCTTGCGGTGCGTCTTCTTCGTTCGCGGTTGCTGTGCGGGGGCGCCCTTACGGCGTTTTCCCGGTGAGCCATCTCGGCCAGCGGAAGCCATTGTTCTCAATCCTGTGTTCGGCAGATCCATGCGGATCTAGTCATCGTTCAGGTCACCGTCGGTGGCCAGTACCTTCGAGTCTGACGGCTGAGGTGACAATTTGGCGAATCGGGGATCCGACAACAACTCCTCGTCGAGGTCGTCGATGAGGTCGACGTCGGGCAGCAGCGGCGCCAGATCGGGCAGTTCGGACAGCGAGGCCAGGCCGAGCCGCTCCAGGAACATCTCGGTGGTCGCGTAGGTCGTGGCGTTGGTCTGCGGGTCCTGGCCGACCTCGTTGATCAGGCCGCGGGCGACGAGCGTCCGGATCACACCGTCGACGTTCACACCACGGATCGCGCTGACACGCGCACGCGTCACCGGCTGCCGGTAGGCGATCACCGCGAGCGTCTCCAGGGCCGCGCGCGTCAGCTTGGACCGCGCTCCGTCGAGCAGCAATCGCTCCACATACGGCGCGTAGTCGGCCCGCGTGTAGAAGCGCCAGCCGTCGCCGGCGAAACGCAGGTCGAAACCGCTGCGCGCCGCGGTGAACTCCGACGACATGGCATTGAGCATCTCGCGCACCCGTGTCCGGTCCTGGTCGACGGCATTGGCCAGCTCCTCGGTGGTCACCGGGGTGTCGACGACGAGCAGCACGGCCTCCAGCGCCGACCGCAGGGTTTCATCGTCGAGGACCTCGGCCTCGTCGGCCACCGCCTCGTCGTTCACGTCGTCGGCGTCGTCGATCGGTCCGTCGGTCATCCGTAGTCCTCTGCCTTGTCGATGCGCAGGTCGTCGATCTGGCGCTCACCGGTCCACATCACGGCGAGATCGCCGAGCGCCTCGGGTTGTTCGAAGGTAATGGCCTGCTCGCGGTAGAGTTCCAACAGACCCAGGAAGCTACCGACGATCTCCAGCCCACTCTCGCAGTCGGCGGTGAGATCGCGGAAGTGGACCCACTCCCCGACCGACGCGCTCAGCAAAGCCGCCATCCGCCGGGCCTGACCGGGCACCGACACCGACTGGACGTCGTGGAGATGGTCGAGTCCGACGGTCGGCACCGGCCGCGGGGTCAGCGCGGTCGCGGCCACCTGCACGAACCCGTTCGCGTCGACGCCGAGCGTGACCTCCGGCAGCAGGTCCTCGAACCGCTGCTCCAGCGAGACTGCGCGCGGATAGCGTTGCAGCGCAGCGGCTTCCAGCTCGCCGAACAACTGTGCCACCTGCTTGTACGCGCGGTACTGGAGCAGTCGGGCGAACAGCAGGTCACGGGCTTCGAGGAGTGCGAGGTCCTCGGGGTCGTCGACCTCGCCCGACGGCAGCAGCCGTGCCGCCTTGAGATCGAGCAGCGTGGCCGCCACGACGAGGAACTCGGTGGTCTGGTCGAGCCCGACCTCCGGTCCGAGCTCGCGGGTGTAGGCGATGAAGTCGTCGGTCACCACGTGCAGCGCGACCTCGGTGACATCGAGCCGGTGCTGCGAGATCAGGTTCAGCAGCAGGTCGAACGGGCCCTCGAAGTTGCGGAGTTTGACGCGGAAACCGGATTCGGGGGCCTCGGATTCAGCGGCGTCGTTCTCCGCGGGGGTGTCGCCGACCGGCTCCGACACCTCGACCGGCGCCGGCGCATCGGGTCCGTCCACCTCGGGTGCAGAAGGATCGGACACGGCCGGGTCGGTGTCGACGGTCATGCGCCCTTGAGGTTGCGCGCGATCACCTCGCGCGCCAGCGCCCGGTACGCCTTCGCGCCGGCCGAGCGGGGTGCCCAGGACGTGATCGGTTCACCGGCGACGCTCGTCTCCGGGAAACGGACCGTACGGGAGATCACGGTGTCGTAGACGGCCTCGCCGAACACCTCGACGACACGCGCCATCACCTCGCGGGAGTGCAGCGTGCGGGCGTCGAACATGGTGACGAGGATGCCCCCGAGGTCCAGGCGCGGGTTGAGACGGTCGCGCACCTTGTTGATCGTGTCGGTGAGCAGCGCCAGGCCGCGCAGCGAGAAATACTCGCACTCCATCGGGATGAGCACGGTGTCCGAGCAGGCGAGGGCGTTCACGGTGAGCAGGCCCAGCGACGGCTGGCAGTCGATGAGCACCACGTCGTAGCGGTCCAGGACGGGGTGCAGCGCACGGCCCAGGGACTGTTCGCGCCCCACCTCGGTGACGAGCTGGATCTCCGCTGCCGAGAGGTCGATGTTGCTCGGCAGGAGGTCGAGTCCCTCGACGCGTGTCCGCATCAGCACCTCGTCGGTGGCCACCTGCGGCGGGACGAGGAGGTTGTAGACCGTCTGCTCGAGTTCGTGGTGCGGCACACCCAGACCCGCGGACAACGCACCCTGCGGGTCGAGGTCGACGAGCAGGACGCGACGGCCGTACTCGGCGAGCGCGGCACCGAGGTTGATGGTCGAGGTGGTCTTGCCGACCCCGCCCTTCTGGTTGCAGACGGCGATGACCGTCGCCGGACCGTGACGGTCGAGGGGTCGCGGTTCGGGAACCTCGCGATAGGGACGTCCGGTGGGGCCGATCTCGTCGGCCGCGTGGTGGTCGACCTCGTCGGCGTCATGACCCGGTGAGACCTGGATCCTGTACTGATCCCCCGCGGAGGTCACGACCGCGTCCCCGAACACTCGAGGCGGGTGCCAGACCGCGGTGCGCTCGGAGTGGTCACGTGCCCGCCGCTCCCTTCACTCTTCGGTGTCCGATGCGTGTCGGCCGGGCGGCGGATGCCGGTCCCTGGTCGACGACTCGTATCAGCCTAGGACATCGCGGACGTTCACCCGCGGTCGGCGCGCGGTCAGCGGGCACGCGGATGTGCGACGGCATAGACCTCACGCATCGTGTTCACCGTCACGAGTGTGTACACCTGCGTGGTGGTCACGGATGCGTGCCCGAGGAGCTCTTGGACGACGCGGACGTCGGCGCCGCCGTCGAGCAGATGCGTCGCGAAGCTGTGCCGCAACGTATGCGGGGAAACCGCCTTGTCCAGCCCGGCACGTTCGGCGGCGGTGACCAGTACCTGCCAGGCCGACTGCCGGGAGAGGCGCCCACCCCGGGCGTTGAGGAACAGCGCCGGCGTCGCCCGCGACACCAGCGCGGGACGACCGCGGACCAGGTAGGCGTCGATGGCGTCGATCGCCGGTCCGCCGAGCGGGACGAGACGTTCCTTGCCGCCCTTGCCCCGCAGACGCACCGCCCGGGTGTCGAGGTCGAGGTCGTCGATGTCGAGTGAGGTCGCCTCGGAGATGCGGGCTCCGCAGCTGTAGAGGAACTCCAGCAGGGCACGGTCGCGCAGGGCGCGGGGATGGTCGTCGGCGCCGGCGGCCTCCAGGATCGCCAGCACCTCGTCGACCGGTAGCGACTTCGGCAGACGCCGCGCCGGACGCGGCGGACGGACCGCATGCGCGACGTCGGTCGTGACGATCCCCTCCTCGACTGCGAACTTGTGAAAACGCCTCGTCGCCACCAGGGTTCGCGCAATCGAGCTGTCCGCGAGTGGCGTGAACCCGGCATCGGGATCACCTCGACGAAGATCGACGAGGAACTCGCGCACGTCCTCCTCGGCCACCGCGTCCAGCGACGCGATGTCGCGCGATTCGAGATACCGCTTGTACCGCTCGAGGTCCCGGCGATACGAGGACACCGTGTTGGCCGCCGCACCCCGTTCGACGGTGAGGTGATCGAGGAAACGCGAGATGTCGGCGGCGATCGTCACAGGCGACCCACCGCTCGGGTACTCACGGCTGGGGTACTCACGAGCGGCGCCGACGATCGCGAAGCGCGGTGGGTTCGTCGGTCCACGGCGCGTCGACGCCCCGTAGACCGGTCCCCGACCGTTCCGCCGCCGTGGCGGCCAGGATGCCCGCGACGCTCGTGGCGTTCACGATCTCCCCGGCCAGCACCATCGCGACGGCGTCGTCGAGCGGCACCCATTCGACCTCCAGGTCGGCTTCCTCGTCGACGCGCTCCGCCTCGTCGAGGTGATGCAGGTCCTCGGCGAGGTAGAGACGGAGCGCCTCGTCGGTGAACCCCGGCGACAACGCCAGGTCGACGAGCACGTGCCAGGTGCCGGCGGCCAGGTCGGCCTCCTCGGCCAGTTCGCGCTGCGCCGCCGTCAGCGGTGCCTCACCGTCCTGGTCGAGAAGGCCGGCAGGCAACTCGAGAAGTCGACGGCCGATCGGATGCCGGTACTGACGCACCATCGCGATCCGGCCGTTCTCGTCACGGGCGAGGACCGCCACCGCACCGAAGTGCTCGACGACCTCCCGCTCCGCGATACGTCCCCCGGGCATGGCCACGTCGTCGACGCGCAGCGTGATGATCGCCCCGTCGTAGACGGTGCGGGTGCCGGTGACGTCGAACTCGTGGCCACCCAAGCCCGTCAGCCCTCGGTGCCGGTCTGGTCGATCCCGGCGACCGGCTCGACGGTGACGTCGTTGACCGCCGCGACGGTGTCGGCGGGCGCGTCGTTCGACTCGTAGTCGTCACCGAGATCCACCGGAAGCCGTTCGGCTGCCTTGTATTTCAGTGCCGCCTCGATGAACGAGCGGAACAGCGGATGGGGACGGGTCGGCCGGCTCTTGAGCTCCGGGTGCGCCTGGGTGGCGACGAAGAACGGATGAACCGACTTCGGGTACTCGACGAACTCGACGAGGTGCCCGTCGGGCGAGGTGCCCGAGAAGACCAGACCCGAATCGGCGATCTTGTCGCGGTAGGCGTTGTTGACCTCGAAGCGGTGACGGTGACGCTCGGACACCTCACGGGAGCCGTAGGACTCGGCCACGACCGAACCCGCCTTCAGGACGGCGTCGTAGGCGCCGAGGCGCATCGTGCCACCCAGGTCCGCCTCGCCGGCGACCGCGTCGGCCTGGTCGGCCATGGTCGAGATGACCGGATGCGGGGTGTCGGGATCGAACTCCGTCGAGCTGGCCTCGTCGAGACCCACCGAGCGTGCCGCCTCGATGACCACGCACTGGAGACCCAGGCACAGACCGAGCAGCGGGATGCCCCGGCGGCGTGCATACGAGATCGCGCCGACCTTGCCCTCGATGCCGCGGATGCCGAAGCCGCCGGGGATCAGGATCGCGTCGACGTCGCCGAGTGCGGCCTGCGCACCCGCCGGGGTGTCGCAGTCATCCGACGGCACCCATTTGATCTCGGTGCGCGCCTTCCAGGCGAAGCCGCCGGCACGGATGGCCTCGGTGACCGACAGGTAGGCGTCGGGCAGGTCGACGTACTTGCCGACCAGCGCGACCCGCACCGTCTCGCGCGGCTCGTGGACGCGGTGGAGCAGCTCGCCCCAGACCGTCCAGTCGACATCGCGGAACGGCAGCCCGAGCTTGCGGACCACATAAGCGTCGAGGTGCTCGTTGTGCAGCACCTTGGGGATGTCGTAGATCGACGGCGCGTCGGGGGTCGAGATCACGCCGTCGAGCTCGACGTCGCACATCAGCGCGATCTTCTTCTTGAGTCCCTCGGGCACGTCGCGGTCGCAGCGCAGGATCAGCGCGTCGGGCTGGATACCGACGTTGCGCAGCGCGGCGACCGAATGCTGGGTCGGCTTGGTCTTCAGCTCACCCGACGGCGCGAGGTACGGGACCAGCGAGACGTGGAGGAAGAAGACGTTGTCGCGACCGACCTCGTGGCGCACCTGGCGCGCAGCCTCGATGAACGGGAGCGACTCGATGTCGCCGACCGTGCCACCGATCTCGGTGATGACGACGTCGGGAACCTCGCCGTCGGCGTCGGGCTCGCCCATGGCCAGCACACGGGACTTGAGCTCGTCGGTGATGTGCGGGATGACCTGCACGGTCTCACCGAGGTACTCGCCGCGTCGCTCCTTGGCGATGACCGTCGAATACACCTGTCCCGTGGTCACATTCGCCGACTGCGAGAGGTTGCGGTCCAGGAAGCGCTCGTAGTGTCCGACGTCGAGGTCGGTCTCGGCGCCGTCCTCGGTCACGAAGACCTCTCCGTGCTGGAACGGGTTCATCGTGCCGGGATCGACGTTCAGATAGGGATCGAGCTTCTGCATCGTGACCCGTAGGCCCCGAGAAGTGAGAAGTTGACCCAGGCTCGAGGCCGTGAGGCCCTTACCCAGTGAAGAAGCGACGCCACCAGTGACGAAGATGTGCTTGGTGTCGTGAACGTGTCGCAAAGGTCGCAAAAGCGTGTCTCCCGTCGGCCGAATCGGGGCGGATGCCCTGATTACCTACGGGACTCCAGGGTAACACCACTGTGCCGCCGCGCTGTACCGCCACACCGACGCGCGGCGTGGCGGTACTCACTCCGACGACGTGATCGGCTCGATTGCGGCGGTCCCGATGGTGTCAGGCGGCCGGCTTGCCGTCGGCCCCGACGGTGACCGCGGTGGCGCCGGCGCCGGTTCCGTAGGACCCGGTCGCACCCTTGCCCTCGGCGGCGAGCGCCAGGACGGTGGTGATCAGGCCGGTCGGCTGATCGACGTTGTCGACGGTGGACACGGCGTTGGTCAACGACGGGTCGGCGCGGACCACGGCGATCGGTGAGCCGCCGTTCGCCGAACCGGTCCGACCGACGAGCACTCCGCCCACGCCACGGACGGATGCCGCCGCGGCCAGGCGTGCGACCACAGCACCCTGGGCGCCCGAGTCGGGGCCGAACTCGTCGCCGGTCACGACAACCATCAGATCGGCCGGTGTGACGGCGTTGTTGGCGTAGTCGATGAACCCACCGTCACGCAGGGCGGCCAACCCGGTCCGGCGGTCCGCGGACGACGCTGGGCGGGTCGTCTTCCCGGAGAGCACGAGTGTTCCGAGCAGGTCGCCGGCCCGGCTGCCCGAGTCGGTCAGCTCGGCACGCAGGATCGCTCCCGGCGGGATCGTCTGGTCAACGATGGTGCGCAGCTGCTCGGCGTTCTGGTCGCTCAGGAGGGACTCGGTCAGCGCGATCTGACCGGCGAAGCGCGCGCCGGCGCCCGAGATGTTCTCCTTCACGGCGTCCACGTCGGCCTCGGCCGCGTTCGGCGCGGTCACCACGAGAACCGACTGGCCGCGCAGAGTGTTGGCGATGAGCCGGGGCCCGATCGCCAGGTCGAAACTGTTGGCCGCGTTCAGTTTCGCGTTCAGGTCGTCGCGCTGGTTCTCGAGATCACCGATGCGGTCCCGGCTGGTGCCGGTCATCGAGTTCACGCGATCGCCGACGAACCCCGAGCCGAGGAACAGTCCGAGCGCCAATGCCAGGAATACCGCGACCAGTGAGATCGCATGCTGTCGTAGCGAAATCATCGCCTATCGGTTCCAGACCTCTCGTGCCCAGTCGAGCAGCGCATTCCACTGCGTGACAATCCAATCGGTGACGTCGGCGCCGGTGTTGGACAGCAGCAGCGCCGCGATCACGGCGACCAGTGCGGCCAGGACGACACATGCGATCGCGGCACCTGAGACGCGGCTGCGGTACAGCGTCGCAACGGCTTTCGCGTCGACGAGCTTCTGTCCGACCTTGAGGCGGGTCAGGAACATCGACGGGTTGCTCTCGCGACGCGAACGGTCGAAGAAGTCGTCGAGCGTGCCGGGGTAGCCGACGGTGACGATCAGGTCGGCACCGTGGTAGTCGGTCAGCAGCAGGGCGAGGTCTTCCGCGGAACCGGCCGCGGGGAAGGTGGTCGCACCGATACCGAGATCCTGGATGCGCTCGAGGCCTGCGGCGTGGCCATCGGTGTCGGCCGGAAGGACCAACTGGGCACCGGATTTCAGCGTCGGGGTCTTGATGTTCTCCGGATCGCCGACGATGATCGCGGGCTTGTAGCCGGCCTTGGTCAGGGTGTCGGCACCGGTACCGACGCCGACCATCACCGGCTGGTACTCCTTGATGAACGGCTTGAGTGCGCGCAGATCTGCGGCTCGGTCGGCGCCTTCGCCGACGATGATCACGTGCCGGCCGGCGAGGTCGACGTCGATGTCCGGCACGCCGACACCGTCGATCAGCAACGGGGACTCGCTGCGGATGAACTCGATCGTGTTGCCCGAGAACGCTTCCAGATGATCGACGAGGCCCGCCTTGGCGCCGATCATGATGTCGGCGATGTCGCGCTCGTCGAGCTCGGTGCCCAGGGCCAGTCGACGCTCACCGACGAACAGGCGGTCGTCGTGGACGCGCACCTTGGCGCCGTCCTTGACACGCTTGAAGATCTCCGGACCCACATCGTCGAGGAGCACGATGCCGGAGGCGACGAGCACCTCCGGGCCGAGGTTCGGGTAGCGGCCGGTGATCGAGCGGGAGACGTTGACCACCGCGACCACGTTGGCCTCGACGAGGGCGTCGGCGGTGACGCGGTCGAGGTCGACCTCGTCGAGGATGGCGATGTCACCCGGGCCGACCCGACTGAGCAGCCGCTTGGTGTTCTTGTCGATCCTGGCGATACCGGTCACGCCAGGCAGTTCTTCGGTGTTACGCGCGAGCAGTGCAGGCATCTTCATGCCCGCAATGATTGACCGAACACACGACGGAGCCCGGGAGGCGCGCCGTAACACGAGAAACTTTTGTCACACAAGCAACACGGGCACCAGCCCGTCCGAGTTCAGTGCGCGGCCCGTTCGGCCTCCGCGGTGGCCAGTAGTTCCTCGGCGTGCGCGCGTCCGGTGTCGGACTCCCCCAGGCCGGCGAGCATGCGTGCGAGTTCGGCGACACGCTCGTCACGGTCGAGGGTCCGCACACTGCTGGTGACCAGCGCACCCTTCTTGGACTTGCCGATCACGAGGTGGTTGTCGGCGAAAGCCGCGACCTGCGGCAGGTGCGTGACCACGATGACCTGATGGGCTCGGGCCAGCCGCGAGAGACGCTTGCCGATCTCCACCGCCGCACGACCGCCGACGCCGGCGTCGACCTCGTCGAACACCATGACCGAACCGGAGGTCGGCGCGGCGAGGACAACCTCCAGCGCGAGCATCACACGCGACAGTTCACCGCCCGACGCCGACTTCGCGATCGGGAGCGGCGTGGCCCCGGGGTGCGCGACCAGCGCGAACTCGACCTTGTCGGCTCCGTCGGCCCCGGCATGGGCGCGGGTCCCGGCGACCGTGATCGCGAGCCGGTCCTCGGGCGAGGCGGGTTCGGGACTGACGGAGACCGCCAGAGCCGAGTCGCCCATGGCGAGGCCCTTCAGCTCCTTGGACACCTTGTCCGCCATCGACGACGCCGCCTTGACGCGCAGCGAGTGCAGTTTGGCCGCAGCGGCCTCGACCTTCTCCAGCGCCGTAGCGGCCGCGGACTCGAGCTCTTCGATGGATGCCCGCGGGTCCTCGATCTCGGCGAGTCGGGCCTGCGCCTTGTGCCGCCAATCGATGACGCCGTCGACGTCGGGTGCGTACTTGCGCACGAGGGACTTGAGTTCGGCCTGGCGGGCCAGGAGTTTGTCGAGTTCGTCGGCATCCGCCGGGAGACTCGAGGTGAACGCGGTCAGTTCGGCCCCCACGTCGGTGATGACGGTGAGCGCCTCGGAGACGCGTGGGACCAGTCCTCGCAGGGTGTCGTCGGCGGCGCCCTCGAGGAGTGTGCGGACGGAGCCCAATCCCTCGATGACCGATGCCCCCGAGTCGCCGGCGACGATGTGGTGGGCCTGATCGGCGGCCCCGCGGATGGACTCGAGGTCGGACAGACGCCTGATCGTCGCGGTCAGATCCTCGTCCTCGCCCGGGAGCGGATCGACCGCGGCGATCTCGTCGATGCCGAAGCGGAGCCGGTCGGCTTCCTGTGCGAGCTCGCGGTAGTTGGCGCGACGGGCATCGAGCTCGTCGAGGATGTCGACCCACGCGGTCCGCGCCTTGCGGTAGGCCTCCAGCGCGGACGATGCCTTCGATCCGCCGAACGTGTCGAGAGCCGCACGCTGATGCTCCGGACGAAGCAGACGCAACTGATCGTTCTGTCCGTGGATGGCCAGGACCGCGGTGGTGAGCTGACCCATCACGCCGGCGGGGACCGAACGGCCACCCAGATGAGCGCGGGAGCGCCCGTCGGCGCTCACCGAGCGCACCGCGATCACGGTGTCGTCGTCGTCGAGTTCGGCTCCGGTGGAGTCGAGGATGTCGGCGACCACCGGGTCCTTCTGCACACCCTCGGCGTTCGCCAGCCGGAAGCGACCTTCGACGATCGCCTTGGCGCTACCTGTTCGGACGCGGGTCGCGTCGGCGCGCGCACCCGACAGCAGGTGCAGGCTGGTGACGATCATCGTCTTCCCCGCGCCGGTCTCACCGGTCAGCACCGTGAAGCCCGGGTGGAAACGCGCCTGCGCCTCCTCGATGACACCGAGTCCGGTGATCGACAGTTCTTCGAGCACCCCTATGCCTGCCTCCCTCGCCATCCCGTGACCGGGAGGGCGAACTTGGTCACGAGCCGGTCGGCGAACGGATCGGAGTCGATCCGGATCCAGTTGACCGAACGATCGCTGCGTACGACCTCGACGCGGGCGCCGGCCGGCACGTCGAGTGCTCGACGGCCGTCGCACAGCGCCACCGCCGAGCGTCCGTTCTTGTCCACTTCCACGGCGATGCGCGACCGCGGGCTCGTCACCATGGGCCGAGCGAACAGCGCGTGGGCGTTGTTGGGCACCACGAGGATGGCCTCGAGGTCCGGCCACATCACCGGGCCGCCCGCGGAGAATGCGTAGGCCGTCGACCCGGTCGGGGTCGCGACCAGCACGCCGTCCGCGCCGAATGCCGATACCGGGCGACCATCGACCTCGGTGACGAGTTCGAGCACACCGTTCTTGCTGGTGTTGAGGATCGCGACCTCGTTGAGCGCCCAGCTGCTCGCCGTCGGCGGGTCGGGGTCGGCCGGGTCGACGATGTCGATCTCGAGCGTCATCCGCGGTTCGATGCGGTAGTCGCGGGCGATGAGCTGATTCATCACCTCGTCGACCTTGTGCGCCTCCGATTCGGCGAGGAAGCCGATGTGCCCGAGGTTGATGCCCAGCACGGGCACCCCCGCCGGACATGCCAACTCGGCGGCGCGGAGAAACGTCCCGTCGCCGCCGAGGACGATGACGAGCTCACATCCCTCGGCCGAGGCGGACTCGGCGGTGGTCACCTCGACCACGGCGCCCAGGGACCGGAGGTACTCGGGATCGACGGGTACGTTTCCGGGTCGCGACTGCTGATCGTCGCGGTTGCGGTAGATCACGTCATGATCGGGGGCGTCCCGGTCGAGGGTGTCGTGGTCGACGACGCGCAGCGCGACACCGGCGGCACCGCAGTGGCGGGCGATGGCCTCGATCGTCTCGAGGACGTTCTCGCGTCCGGTGTGGGCGACCACCAAGAACTCGCGGGCACCGGCGGACTCGGCTACCGAATCGTCGGTCACTGGTGGTTCCCTCCCAGAGAAGTGTGGTCGGACGTGTGTGGTCGAGCAGGAACGAGATGAGCAGGCGCCGGCCGATTCGGACTCAGCTCGGCCCCTCCGCGACCGCACGCTCGATCATGGAGCGGAGTTCGTCGGACGATGCCGACGGGTCGACCCTATCGCTCTCCCCCGACTCCTCGCCCGCCCGGCCACCGGGCTCGTTGCGCAGCCAGAGGAAGAACTCGACGTTGCCCGACGGGCCCGGCAGCGGACTGGCCACGACGCCACGGGTCACGAGCCCGAGTGCGGCCGCCTCTGTCGCCACCGCCAGCACGGCCTCGGCACGCAGAGCGGGGTCGCGCACGACGCCGCCGGAGCCGACGCGGTCCTTGCCCACCTCGAACTGCGGCTTGACCATGGGCAGCAGATCGGCACCCGGCACCGCGCAGCGCGCGAACGCCGGCAGGACGAGTCCCAACGAGATGAAGGACAGGTCGGCCACCACGACGTCCACCGGACCACCGATCGCTTCCGGTTCGAGGTGCCGGACGTTGGTGCGGTCGTGTACGTGAACGCGGTCGTCGTTCTGCAGACGCCAGATCAGTTGTCCGTAACCGACATCCACGGCGACGACCTCCCGGACGTCGCGACGCAGCAGGACATCGGTGAAGCCGCCGGTCGAGGCACCTGCATCGAGGCATCGGCGACCTGCCAGGGACAGCCCTTGGGGCTCGAACGCCTCGAGAGCACCGAGGAGTTTGTGGGCGCCGCGCGACGCCCAGTCGTCCTTCGGTGCTTCCACCACGACGATCGGGGTATCCCTGGTGACACCGGTCGCGGCCTTCGCCGCCACCGTTCCGTTGACCTTCACGACGCCGGCATCGACGAGTTCGCGCGCCTGCTCCCGGGATCGGGCCAGGCCACGCCGGACGAGTTCCGCGTCGAGTCGCGCTCTGGTGGCCATCGTCAGTGCCGCGTCCGGAGTCGGATCATCGGCGGTCCACCGCGTCGAGCGCCGCGGTGAGGGCGTCGTGAGCCTGCTCGAGGAGGTTGGCCTGACGCTCGAGGGCAGCGAGCGAGAAGGTGTCACCGACCGACTCCCGGAGATCGTCGACCTGCACGAGGAGCTCGGAGACGGTGGCCTCGACGTCGGGCAGGTCGAGTGCGGCGTCTGCGCCCGACGAGGGATCGTCGTTGAGTGCCGCCATCGGGTCGTACTGACGACGCGGCATGGCGCCCGGACCGGGTCGGGGCGCCATGCTGTTCGGTGTCGGAACGCTGCTCAGGCCCGAAGGACTGCTCTCGTCACTCGGATAAGTCATCGTCACCCACGCTAGCCGACCAGGGTGACACCCAGCGACGCCAGCTTGTCGCGCGCCGGGCCCTCGGCACGAATCCGCAGTTCCTCCGGATCAGCGGTGCCCGCATCGACCGCGGCCCAGGTGGCAGCTGCCAGAGCAGGAACGAGTCCGATTACGTCGCCCGAGCCGGAGACAGTCACGGTGGACGCCTCCACGCTCACGGTCCAGCCCGGCTGATCGGCCACGCGAACCGCGTCGATCTCGTCGAACACGCCGGCCAGATCGTCGATGACGTAGGTGGGACGCTGCTCCGGCGGAGCGGCCAGCAGGTCGGTGACCGTGCTGACGCCCGTGAGAACCAGTGCACTCTCGATGCCGACGGCGTGTGCGCCCTCGATGTCGGTGTCGAGACGGTCGCCCACGACGAGCGGTGAATTCGCCGCAGCACGGGCGATCGCGTCCGCCATCAGCGGGGCAGCCGGCTTGCCTGCGACGAGCGGCTCCTTGCCGGTGGCGTTACGCAGTGCGGCGACCATCGAACCGTTGCCGACGAGCAGACCGCGCTCGGACGGCAGTGTGGCGTCGACATTGGTGGCCACCCACAGGGCGCCGGCCCGGATCGCCAGCGCGGCCTCGGACAGCTGGGCCCAACCGGTGTCGGTGGAGTGTCCCTGGATGACGGCTGCGGGACGGTCGTCGGCACTGCGCGTGACGCCGATGCCGACCTCGCGCACCTCTTGCGCCAGCCCGTCGGTGCCGATGACCAGCGCCCGCGACCCCGGAGGGAGATGCTCGGACAGCAACCGCGCCCCCGACTGAGCACTGGTGACGACGAGGTCGTCGGTCGCATCGAAGCCGAGCTCACGAAGGTGGGCGGCGACCTCTGCGGGACGACGACTCGCATTGTTCGTCACGAAGAAGCGAGGTATGTCGAGCCGGTCGAGGGTGTCGACCGCGTTCGGCAGTGCCTGGTGGCCCGCGAAGACGGTTCCGTCGAGGTCCAGTAGCAGCGCATCGTATCGATCGACGAGTGCCTGCGACCCGGTACTGCCCTCTTCTATGTAGCTGGACGTCGCCGACAGGTCGGCAGTGCCTTCCAGGCTGTCGATCGTGTCGGTGTCGGCCGGCTCCGAAGAGGCGACCCGTTCGGGTGCAGTAACCGGCTCAGGAGCAGCGATCGGCTCGGGTGCGGAGACCGGTTCAGGTGCAGCCACCGGCTCAGGGTCAGCAACGGACTCGGGAGCCGGGCTCGTCTCGGCCGGAGCAGGCTCGGCAGTCACAGGCTCGGCAGTTACCGCCTCCGGCTTGGCCTGCTCGGAGGCCGCCGGAACCTCGGACACCGCGCTGTCGGCGAGAACATCGACTCCGTCGACGTCCGGCTCGCCGTTCCCGACGGGTGTGTCGTCGTTCGCGAGCTCGGTCAGGCGGAACTCGGCGTCGGTGACGTCGTCGATGTCGGCGGCGGCCGCATTCATGAACCAGGTGATGGCCTCGTCCCGACGACCGGACGCGTACAGCGCCGATGCGTAGGCGTAGAACAGGCGTGCGGGACCGGTTCCCACCTGTCCCGGCTTGAGGTTCTCGGCCTGCAGCGTCACCACGGCCTTCTCCGGCTCGCCGAGGTCGATACGCGCACCGGCTTCGACTATGCGCATCTCGGTGGCTTCCTCACCGGTCAGCGCACGGCCCTCGTCCCCGCGGGCGATCTCGACGGCACGTTCCGGACGTCCCAGCCCACGCTCGCAGTCGGCGATGAGGGGCAGCAGCGCGTTGTTGCCGGTGATACGACGGGCAGCACGCAGTTCGGTGGCGGACTCCTGCCACTCGCCGGCGTTGTACGCGGCGATACCGGTGGTCTCCCGGACCACGCCGACACGGGACGCACGGCCTCGTGCGGCACGGGCATGCTCGAGGGCGAGAGCCGGCTCTTCGAGAAGTAGACGCGAGACCATCACCAGGTGTTTCGCGACGATCTCGGCATTCGCCTTGTCGAGGGTCAGCAGGTCGCGACGAACTTCCGGATCGAGATCCGACGCATTGAGGTCATCGGGTAGCGGCGGACCCTGCTGCCGTCGGCCACCGTCGCCGCGCTCACGCCCCGGACGGTCCGGGCGACGCCCCCGGCCCGAATCACCACGGCTGGAGTCGCCCTGGCCACGGGATCCCCGCTGACCTCGGGGGCCACCCTGGCCCCGCGACTCGCGCTGATCTCGCGTATCACGTTCACCGCGTCCGTCACGACGCGGACGATCACGATCACTCATAGCTGCCAATCTATGCCCTCGAACCTTGATGGGAAGCATCGCCGGCCACGTCGAGACGACGTGCGCGAACGAGAAAAGCCCCGTATCCGACGAAAGAAATCATCGAATACGGGGCCCTTCTGAAATTGTGTTCGGCGGTGTCCTACTCTCCCACACTGATTAAGGTGCAGTACCATTGGCGCTGGAGGGCTTAGCTTCCGGGTTCGGAATGGGGCCGGGCGTTTCCCCTCCGCTATGGCCGCCGTAACTTTATGAAACAACCACACACACAGTTGTTTATTTATGTGTGTGTTGTTTCAGAAGTGTCATAGTGGATGCGAACACACCAGAGAACGTGTTTCTGTGGTGTGTGGGTGTTGTTGGTAAGTCCTCGGCCGATTAGTACCAGTCACCTGAACACATTGCTGTGCGTACAGTTCTGGCCTATCAACCCCATGGTCTGTAGGGGGCCTTAACCCCGCAAAAGGGGGTGAGAAACCTCATCTTGGAACAGGCTTCCCGCTTAGATGCTTTCAGCGGTTATCCCTTCCGAACGTAGCTAACCAGCAGTGCCCCTGGCGGGACAACTGGCACACCAGAGGTTCGTCCGTCCCGGTCCTCTCGTACTAGGGACAGGTTTCCTCAAGTTTCTTACGCGCGCGGCGGATAGAGACCGAACTGTCTCACGACGTTCTAAACCCAGCTCGCGTGCCGCTTTAATGGGCGAACAGCCCAACCCTTGGGACCTACTCCAGCCCCAGGATGCGACGAGCCGACATCGAGGTGCCAAACCATCCCGTCGATATGGACTCTTGGGGAAGATCAGCCTGTTATCCCCGGGGTACCTTTTATCCGTTGAGCGACACCGCTTCCACTTGCCGGTGCCGGATCACTAGTCCCGACTTTCGTCCCTGCTCGACATGTACGTCTCACAGTCAAGCTCCCTTGTGCACTTACACTCAACACCTGATTGCCAACCAGGCTGAGGGAACCTTTGGGCGCCTCCGTTACTTTTTAGGAGGCAACCGCCCCAGTTAAACTACCCACCAGGCACTGTCCCTGAACCCGATCAGGGTCCGAGGTTAGAAGTCCAATACGATCAGAGTGGTATTTCAACAACGACTCCATGAACACTGGCGTGCCCACTTCACAGTCTCCCACCTATCCTACACAAACCGAACCGAACACCAATACCAAGCTATAGTGAAGGTCCCGGGGTCTTTTCGTCCTGCCGCGCGTAACGAGCATCTTTACTCGTACTGCAATTTCGCCGAGTCTGTGGTTGAGACAGCAGAGAAGTCGTTACGCCATTCGTGCAGGTCGGAACTTACCCGACAAGGAATTTCGCTACCTTAGGATGGTTATAGTTACCACCGCCGTTTACTGGGGCTTAAATTCTCAGCTTCGCCACCCAAAGGTGACTAACCGGTCCTCTTAACCTTCCAGCACCGGGCAGGCGTCAGTCCGTATACATCGTCTTACGACTTCGCACGGACCTGTGTTTTTAGTAAACAGTCGCTTCTCTCTGGTCTCTGCGACCCACACCCGCTCAGAGAGTAAATCCCGTCACCGGTCTGGGTCCCCCTTCTCCCGAAGTTACGGGGGCATTTTGCCGAGTTCCTTAACCACAGTTCTCTCGATCGCCTTAGTATTCTCTACCTGACCACCTGTGTTGGTTTGGGGTACGGGCCGTGTACCAACTCACTAGAGGCTTTTCTCGGCAGCATAGGATCATGGAATTCGCCGCTACGGCTACGCATCACCTCTCAGGCTTGATGTGTTCCGGATTTGCCTAGAACACGCCCTACAGGCTTACACCAGTACAACCACTGACTGGCCCCACTACCTTCCTGCGTCACCCCATCGCTTGCCTACTACCAGCCAAGGTCCCATGCATCACCCCAACCTGGCACCCGAAGGTGCTCCTGGGGGATCTGGATGGTTAGTACAACTGATTCAGCATGGGCGCGGATACACGGGTACGGGAATATCAACCCGTTGTCCATCGACTACGCCTGTCGGCCTCGCCTTAGGTCCCGACTCACCCTGGGCGGATTAGCCTGGCCCAGGAACCCTTGGTCATTCGGCGGAAGAGTTTCTCACTCTTCTTTCGCTACTCATGCCTGCATT